>NZ_CP121669.1:6140000-8976199 GCF_029714345.1 Bradyrhizobium brasilense | reverse complement strand
TGCCTTCGTACTTCCAAGTCTGAGAGATAATCGTTGCGAAAGCGCCGTGCAGGTTTCCTGCCGCGGCGCGACCTCTAGCGGGCGCCGTCTGCTCCGGACAAAGCTCTCCCGTGTGGCGTCCATGCGCCACCCGACAGATCAGCTGTTTGGAGAAGATGCGCCCCGCGAGGTCAGCGCGTACTCGACGGACGCTTCGGGTGGGAGCTGACGTCCGAGGGGTTGATTACGGCACCACTGGAAATTTGCGCTTCGGCTGTCGTTGGTTCGACTGCAGTGATGATACCGTAAGCCATAAGACCTCCCCCTCCCGCCGCGACGTATCGCGGCAAGTTGTCAGCTTGCTCGTGTCTTCAAATTCGAACTGCTGCTACCGAACACCGAAATGCCCGGCGCTTCGCCGCCGCCGTGTCGTTGTCAACCCGTTCACTCGCTCCGCGTTCCCGCTGCCAAATTCCGACTGACGTCCTGGTCTCTCTTGTTCGATCCCCCAAATTGCCGGGGACATCGCCGGAGAAATTTTGACACAGGTCGACCGTCCTCATATCGCTATGAGCCGTCAATTCAGCTTCGCTTGGAAAGCGTCGCTAACGCACACACCGCCGCCGATTTGTGCGTCCGCCCCTGGGTCTCAAACCGCGCTGATCTGGAGAGCCGTGGGCGTCGCGAACAAGAAATAAATACACCAAGCTGATTTTCTGACAATCCGTGGATTCGACGGGGATCGCGACTCTTCGCGACTGTTGCGGCGTTGCCGATGCTGAGTTGCGAAAGCAAGTTTTTGAATCAGCGCACAGATTCACGCGTGTCACAAACGACGGTGCAATACCAAAAATTTTTCATAGAAAATTTACATTTGGTCTCGCGCCGGTCATTTTTCCAATCGCTGTCCAACGCTATGTGCATAAGTAATTCGCGAGACGTCATTTTTCTCGATTACTTTTGCAGGGTAACCCCGCTTCGCAAGTTTCGTCCGCGAAATGCTCGCGCACTATTCCATCTATCTAGCTTAGCGAAGAGCAATCTGTGGGCGAGTGCGGCGCGTTAAGCATGTCGAGCCGGTAGAACTACGGACGCGACGAAACGAAACATGACACGCAGTTCGTTGCGCGGCAACGCGAAGTGTTCTCGCGCTATGAAACTTCCACGACAAAAGTCGAGACAAAAACAAAAAGCCCGGCGCGAGCCGGGCTTCGTGACAAATGTGTTTTCCAGTCAGCTCGCGCGGCGAGCCGTTACTTCGCGAGCTTGGCGATGCTCTGCGTGAGGCGCGACACCTTACGGCTCGCGAGGTTCTTGTGAATGATGTTGCGCTGCGCTGCCTTCATCAGCTCGGGCTCGGCGCGGCTCATCGCCTTCAGTGCCGCCTCGCGGTCGCCGCTCTTGATCGCTTCCTCGACGGTGCGCACCGCGCCACGCATCTGCGTGCGGCGCGACTTGTTGACGATGGTGCGGCGGGCAATCTTGCGGGTCGCCTTCTTGGCGGAGGTGGTGTTGGCCATGGTTCTCTAACTGTCCTTCGGCGGTGATCGCTCGGTGGTCGGGCTTGCGCGCACCGGCCGGTTCAAATCTCAACTCTGATGTATTTGTCCAAGGTGGTTTTCTTGGGTGTCCTTGAGGCGGCCATGCGAAGAGCGCAAAATGCTGCCTCCGCATGCGGCACTGTCCAAAGAACAGCGGCGGCAGGATTGCGCCCGCCGCCATCGGTCGGTCTTATAGATGGCGCGGGCTTAAGCGTCAACGCTTTCGGGACCCAAAAAGGGCCCGAAATCGTCCCTGCGGGGGCCGGATAAGCCGCTGAAGAGGTTGAATTTCCGGGGGGCGCCCGGTAAGGCCTGACGACGCGTGGGGCGCGACTGGGAGTTAGGGTGACGCATGATCCGCGGCTTTTTCCGTCTGATCGGCCTTCTGCTGCTGGCCGGCAGCTTCATCTTCATGGTCTATGACGGGGCCCGCTACGTCGCCGACCAGAGCCTGCGGTTCACCCAATTCGGCCAGTTCTGGAACGACATCCACCAGTCGAGCCAGCAGGCATTCCATGCCTGGGTGGATCGCTTCGCCCCCTGGCTCTGGAATGACGTGATCCGCCTGCTTCTGGAGCAGCCGGTATTCGCAGTGCTCGGTATTGCCGGCATCCTGCTGATGATCCTGTTCCGGCCGCGCAAGCCCCTGATCGGCTACGCGCGCGACTGACTTGTCGGCGGCCCTCCTTGGCTGCAGCGCCCCGTAACGGGGCTGCCATCATCCGCGTAAGGACATATATAGGTGACAGCCGGCCCGCAGGCCGTTGCCGCGTCGGCCGATGTCCCGCCTGGAGGTGTCCATGTTGTTCATGCGCAAGACCACTGCGTTGCCAAGCGCCGCCGAGGCGTTGCCGGGCCGCGCGACGCCGATCCCGACCGCGATCACCCATTTCGTCAATGGCAGCAAGTTGCAGCCGCCTTATCCGCAAGGCCTCGAGCAGGCGGTGTTCGGGCTCGGCTGCTTCTGGGGCGCGGAGCGCAAATTCTGGGAACTCGGCGAGGGGATCTACACCACTGCGGTCGGCTATGCCGGCGGCCACACCCCGAACCCGACCTATGAGGAAGTATGCTCGGGGCGCACCGGCCACACCGAAGTGGTGCTGGTCGTGTTCGACCCGAAGAAGATCTCCTACGAGAAGCTGCTGAAGACGTTCTGGGAGAACCACAACCCGACGCAGGGCATGCGCCAGGGCAACGACATCGGCACGCAATATCGCTCCGCGATCTACACGTTCAGCGACGCGCAGCGCAAAGCCGCCGATGAGTCGCAGGCGATGTATCAGAAGGCGCTTGCCGCCAAGGGCCTCGGCGCCATCACCACCGAGATCGCGCCGGCCGGTGAATTCTACTTCGCCGAGGACTACCACCAGCAATACCTCGCCAAGAATCCGGCGGGCTATTGCGGGCTCGGCGGCACCGGCGTGTCCTGCCCGATCGGCGTCGGCGTCACCGCCTGACCGCCTTGCTGAGGTCTTGTTGAGAAAGAGCTCGCTCCGGAAAACCGGTTTGCGCTCTTCCCGGGTACGGCTCCAAGCCAATGGGAGGCCGGCTTTTCCGGCCTCCCGCTCGATCCTCGAAAACCCTTTGTTAACCATAAGTGGTGCAAGACTGGGCCTGTCTCGCCGTTGAGGGATAGGTCCGGTGCCGGTTGCACGCGCGTTACGATTGCCGATCACTGCCGTTGTGGCTGCGCTCGCGCTGTCTGGCTGCATGAGCACGTCCGGTCCCGTCGCCGTCGGCCCGCAAGGCGTCGATGCCGTCACCTACGGCCCGGCCTACGCACCCGCTCCGGTTGCCGATGCAGGCGGCGGCGGTGCAATCAGCGCATTGCGTTCAGCCTTCGCCAGCACGTCCCCTGGTTATGGCTATGCCGTCCCGGCCGCCGCCCCGGTCGTCTATGCCGCCGCCTCCCCGGGTGGACCCCCCGCCGGTTACGACAACGGCTATCACCTTGGCCCCGGCGACAAGCTCCGCGTCGTGGTCTACGGCCAGGAAGGCCTGACCAATTCCTATGCGATCGACGCCGCGGGCGCGATCACCATGCCGCTGATCGGCTCGGTGCCGGCACGCGGCCGCACGCCGGCCGGGCTTGCCGGCGAAATCTCGGCACGGCTGCGCAACGGCTATATCCGCGAGCCTTCGGTGGCGGTCGAGATCGAGTCCTATCGTCCGTTCTTCATCCTCGGCGAAGTCCAGGCCCCCGGCCAATATCCCTACGTGCCGAACATGACGGTCGAGAGCGCGGTCGCGATTGCCGGCGGCTTCTCGCCGCGTGCCCGCCGCGACAGCGTGACGCTGACCCACACCGATGCGTCCGGCTCCGGGCGCTTCGTGGTGCCGCTGGGCACGCCGATGAGCCCGGGCGATACGGTGTTCGTCGGCGAGCGCTGGTTCTGAAGAAGGACAGCGTCCTTCGTCATTCCGGGTTCGCCCTATCAGCGCAGATGCTTCGCGAAAAATTCCATGCTGCGCGGCCAGGCGATGTCGGCGCTTGCCTTGTCGTAGCTGGCGCGCTCGTCGCAATGGAAGCCGTGCTGCGCGCCGGGATAGATGAAGACCTCGACCTCGGGCCGCTTCGACTTGATGGTCTCGACATCGCCCAAGGGAATGCCGGCATCCTTCTCGCCGAAATGCAGCTGCGTCGGCACCGCCGGCTTGTCGTCGGCGAAGCGTACGACCGCGCCGCCGTAATAGCCGACCGCGGCTGACAGCCCGGCCAGCTTGGTGGCGGCCGCATAGGCGACGCTGCCGCCGAGGCAGAAGCCGATGATGCCGACCGGCCCGACCGGCTTCACAGCGTCGATCGCCGCCTGGCTGTCGCGCAGCATCGCGGCCCAGTCGGGATTGGCGACGAACTTCCGCGCCTCGGCGATCTCGTCGGGGGAATAGCCGCTCTGGAAGTTCGGCGTGATGCGATCGAAGATCGAAGGTGCAGCCGCAACAAAGCCTTCCTTCGCCAGCCGGTCGCAGACCGAGCGGATGTGGTGATTGACGCCAAAAATCTCCTGGATCACGACGACCGCGCCCTTCGGCGCGCCGGCAGGATCGGCGCGGTAGGCGCCGAGTTCAAATCCGTCCGAAGCTTTGAGTTTGATGTCTTGTCCCATGGTCCATCCTTGTCAGTTTGGGGGTTGCATGAAGCTCTCGATGATGAGGCGCGATGACATCGTCGTCGCGCTTTGGCTCTTCGTTTGAACATGGCCTTTTCGGAAAACCGCTTCGCACTTTTCCGGACCATGCTCTAGCGCCACATCCAGTTCTCGCCCCAGTCGGCCTTCCAGCCGGTCAGCCGGTGTTTGCGGAATTGCAGGAAGAGGCGGTCGTGGTGCGGAAACAGCCCGCTGCCGCCGAGGTCGCGGAAGGTCAGGAAGATCTCGTTGCCGGGCCGTCCGCTGACATAGGTGAGGGGCGTGCCGAGCGCGCGCTGCGCGTCCGCAACGCCCATGCCGAACGCCAGCGGCGTGGTGTTCGACAACGTCGTCGTGAAAGTGGACGGGGCTGTGACGAACGGCAGCTTCTGCGCGCTCGCCCCTGTCGTGGCCGCAGTCAGCAACAAGGCAACGGCGACTGACTTCATGGCGCGGTCTTTCCCGGCGCGCCGGCCTCAAGCCCATCCAGGAACGGCAGCACCGCGGTGATGAAGGCCTGCGGCTGGTCGATGTTGACGGCATGGCCGGCGTTCGGAATCACCGCCTTCTGTGCACCGGGGATCTTCGCCGCCATGTAATCGGACGCCGCCAGGAACGGCGTGTCGTCGGCGCCGACCACAACCAGCGATGGCGCCTGGATCCCGGGCAGCGATTCGATCACCCGAGCATCGCGCTGGGCCAGCATGCCGCGCGCGGCGAGCGCGAGGCCCCTGGCGTTGCGATGGGTGACCGACGCGCGCTCGGCGCTCAACGATCTCAGCACCTCGAGCCCTTCGCGGTCGAAGCGGTCGCCGGTCTCGCGGGCGCGCTTGTTCCAGACCTCGCGGGCGTCGTCCTTCTTGAAGCCCGGGCCGGTGTCGATGATCAGCAGCGCCCGCACCCGTTCCGGATAGGCGCGATGAAAGGCAAGCGACATGTAGCCGCCGAGCGACAGCCCGCCGACGATCGCCTTGTCGGCGCCGGCGGCGTCGAGCAGAGCGGCGATGTCGCCGACCGTCAGCGCTTCGCTATAGGCATCGGGATCGTCGGGATAGTCGGACTGGCCGTGCCCGCGCATGTCCCACAGGATCAGCTTGTGCCGCTGCGACAGCGCCTCGATCTGGCCCTGCCACATCGCCGAGGTCGAGGAATAGCCGTGGGTCAGGATCAGCGGCGGGCCACTGCCGTGAACCTCGTAGTAGATCTCGACGCCGTTGCGGTTGAGCTTGGCCATTGACGGGCTCCTTGTGTTTCTCTCGCCGCTGTCATCGGACGGCGTTGCCGGCGCTTGCTGCCGACGCTTTGAGCAAGCGCCTGGCGATTAGACACCAACGCTGCCATTCCAAAAAGCGTCATGCCGTTGCCGCATCGCACAACAGTCATCTTCGGAAATTTATTCTTTTCGAGCAATTCCAAATTGGATTGCCTCCAGCCGGGAACCGGATCATTGTTTCGGCAACTGTCGCTTACCCGGTGGGCGCCGGCCAAGACCCAACAGTGAGTTGCCGCCGTAAGCGGCTTCCTACACCGGAAGGGGAGAGAGATGCCAAATCTCAATATCAACGGACGGAATATGTCCGTCGAGGCGGCCAATGACACGCCGCTGCTTTGGGTCATCCGCGAGCAATTGCAGATGACGGGCACCAAATTCGGTTGCGGCGCCGGTCTGTGTGGCGCCTGCACGGTTCACGTCAACGGCGAAGCGGTGCGGTCCTGCCAGACCTCGGTCGCCGACGCCGTCGGCAAGAAGATCACCACCATCGAAGGCCTCTCCGCCAAGGGCGATCATCCCTTGCAGAAGGCCTGGGTCGCCGAGCAGGTGCCGCAATGCGGCTACTGCCAGTCCGGCCAGATCATGCAGGCGGCGGCGCTGCTGTCGAAGAACACCAACCCGACCAAGGAAGAAGTGGTCGCGCATATGGACGGCAACCTCTGCCGTTGCATGACCTATTCACGAATCCAGAAGGCGATCATGCGCGCTGCGTCCGACATGCGCACCGCATCGGCCACCGGATCCGAGCGGAGGGCCACATGAACAAGCACGTGAAAAACCTCGCGCCAGAGACGACCGATCTCAGCCGCCGTTCCTTCCTGGTCGGCACCGCTGCAACCGGCCTCGTGCTCGGCTACGCCGGGTCCGGCATCGATCAGGCGCTCGCGGCACCCGCGCCCGCCAACTTCGAGCCGAGCGTCTGGTATTCGATCGCGCCCGACGGTCTCGTCACCGTGACCTGCGGCAAGGCCGACATGGGCCAGCACGTCGCCTCGACCATGGCGCAGATCGTGGCCGAAGAGCTCGGCGCGAACTGGAAGGACATGCGGGTTCAGCTCGCCTCCAACGATCCGAAGTTCAACGATCCCGTGCTCGGCGCGCAGATCACCGGCGGCAGCTGGTCGACGATGATGAACTTCGATGCCATGAGCCGCGCCGGCGCAGCCGGCCGCATCGCATTGACCGAGGCGGCGGCGGCCTCCATGGGCGTGCCGGCCGGCGAGCTGGTGGTGCGCGACTCCAGGATCAGCCATGCGAAGTCGAAGAAGTCGATGTCGTTCGCCGAAGTGGTGAAGAGCGGCAAGGCGACCAAGACCTTCACGGCGGATGACCTGAAGGCGATCAAGCTGAAGACGCCCGACCAGTACACCATGATCGGCGTCTCGGTGCCGCAACTCGACATCCCGTCGAAGACCAACGGCACGGCCAAGTACGGCATCGACGTGATGGTGCCGGGCATGGTCTACGGCGCGCTGGTTACCCCACCGGTGCGTTACGGCGCCACCGTGAAGTCGGTCGACGATAGCGCGGCCAAGAAGCTGCCCGGCTTCATCAAGGCCGTCACCCTCGACGACAAGACCACAACCACGACCGGCTGGGTCGTCGCGGTCGCCAACACCTATGCGCAGGCGAAGAAGGCCGCGGCTGCGCTGAAGATCAGCTATGACGGCGGCCCGAACGCAAAATTGTCGAGCGAATCGCTGCTCACGGAAGCCAAGCGGCTTCAGGGACTGGACGATTCCGGCCAGTTCTTCGTCAAGGACGGTGATCCCAAGGCGGCCTTCGGCTCGGCAGCCAAGGTGTTGGAGGCGGAATACACCACCAACATCAACATCCACGCTCCGATGGAGCCGATGAACGCCACCGCGGAGTTCAAGGGCGACATCCTGCACATCTATTCCGGCAACCAGTTCGCGACGCGCTCCGGCGCGATTGCGGCCGGCGCCGCCGGGATCGATCCGAAGTTCGTGGTGATGCACCAGATGTGGCTGGGCGGCGGCTTCGGCCGGCGTCTCGACGCCGACATGATGGTGCCCGCGGTGCAGGCGGCGAAGGCCGTCGGCAAGCCGGTCAAGGTCATCTACACGCGCGAAAACGACATGACGATGGATTTCTCGCGTCCGCTGACCTACCAGAAGGTGAAAGCCGGCATGGACGGCGACGGCAAGATCGTCGCGATGAGCCACGACGTGGTCTCGGCCTGGCCGACCGCGCGTTGGGGAATCCCCGATTTCCTGACACCGTCGGTCGACAAGAAGGGTCCGCTCGACTCCTTCACCGTGAACGGAGCGGACTTCTTCTATACCGTGCCCAACCACTATGTGCGGGCGATCAAGAACGAGATGGCGCACAACGCCACCCCGTCGGGTCAGCTCCGCTCGGTGGCGCCTGGCTGGACGTTCTGGGCGGTCGAAAGCATGATCGACGAGATCGCGCATGCGACCGGCAAGGACCCGGCGCAGCTGCGCATCTCGTTGCTCGACGGCAAGGGCAAGAATGACGGCGGCGCGCAGCGTCTCCGCAACACCTTGCTCGCTGCGATGGGGCTTGCCGGCTACGGCACCAAGCAGTTGCCCAAGGGCGAAGGCATGGGGGTCGCCTGCGTGTCGTCGCAGGAGCGCGCCACGGCGAGCTGGACCGCCTGCGTCGCCCATGTCGCGGTCGCCCCGTCGGGCGAGGTGACGGTGAAGAAGCTGACGGTTGCGACCGACGTTGGTACGCAGGTGAATCCCGACGGCATCCGCGCCCAGGTCGAGGGCGCGGCACTGTGGGGCATGTCGCTGGCGCTGTTCGAGAAGGCGACGTTGAAGGACGGCGGCATCGAGCAGACCAACTTCGACAGCTACACGCCGCTTCGGATGAGCCAGCTGCCGGAAGTCGCGGTCAACGTCATCGCCAATGGCGAGAAGGCGACGGGCGTCGGCGAGCCCGCGGTGACGGTGGTGGCGCCGGCGATCGGCAACGCCGTCTTCAACGCGGTCGGTGCCCGCGTTCGCGGCCTGCCGATCACCGCGGAAGCCGTCAAGGCTGCGATGAAGGCGTAACGGCCTGAACGAACAAGAACGCCGGAGAGCACGAGCTCTCCGGCGTTTTTCTTTGCTTCGCGCGTCGGCCGGGCGATGACGGCATCAACTTCGACGCGGCAAAAATTCATGATTCGCTGCCGATCTGCGCAACTGCATCGATTTCCGGCCGGCCTGATTTTGCTGGCGGATTCGGCGATCCCTCAAATTGTATCCATTGCGCTTAAGCGCCGTTCAGCATCCCCATTAAGTCGGAGGGAACGCATCGTCAGGTAGCGTCCCGACGTCGGTCGTTACCGCGACGGGGATTTCATGACAGCCTTAGCCAACAACCAGACTTCGAAGCGCCGCCTCCTGCTGGCGTCAGATCGAAGCGATCAGAGCAACGAGCTCGCCAACATCCTGCGCTCGGTGGGCGAGGTCGATACCGTTCCGACCTCTGACATTCCCGAGCAGCCGGCCCGCGATCTCTCCGGCATCGTCGTCGACATCAACCTGCGCTCGCCCGAAGCCGTGCAACTCGTCCGCGCCAAGCTGCAGGCCGACGCCTATCGCGAGATGCCGCGGTTGTTCGTGCTGGCGGATGCCTTGCATCACGCCTCGATGCAGGCCTGGGCGCTCGGCGCCACCGACACGATCTCGCGGCCGTTCGATGCGCGCGGCATCTTGCAGCGCATCCGCGCTGCATTCCCCGACGACAGCGGTTATGACGAGACCGATCGCGGCAAGGCGCTCAACCGCGGCGTCGAAGCCGCGCACGGCGTGATGGTCAAGATGTTCGAGCGGATGCGCGCCGGCGAGCCGCTCAAGTTCGAGGACATCGTCGCCGCCGAGAACAAGATCCTCAAGGCGATCAAGCACAACTCGCTGCGCGAATGGCTGACCACGGTCGGCTGCCATCACCAGGAGACCTATCGCCACTGCCTGTTCGTGACCGGTTTCGCGGTCGCCTTCGCGCAGCATCTCGGCATGCGCGACGACGATCAGCGCCGGCTCGCCCGCGCCGCGCTGCTGCACGACGTCGGCAAGGCCTTCGTTCCGGTCGCGCTGCTCGACAAGCCCGGCGCGCTGACGGTGGAGGAAATGGCCGAGATGCGCGAGCATCCGCGCCGCGGCTACGAGGCGCTGTCCGCGCAGGGCGGCTTCCCGCCGGAAATGCTCGACGTGATCCTGCATCACCACGAATTCCTCGATGGTACCGGCTATCCGAACGGCCTCAGCGGCAACCAGATCAGCGACATCGTCCGCGTCACCACGATCGTCGACGTCTATTCTGCATTGGTCGAGAAGCGCGCCTACCGGCTGCAGTTCACCCACGCCAAGGCATTCTCCATGATGGAGGAGATGGGCGGCAAGCTCGACCAGCAATTGCTGCAGGCGTTCCGCCCGGTGGCGTTCGGGCATTATTGAACTCCAACGGTTTTTGTCGTCATTGCGAGCGAAGCGAAGCAATCCATCGCTCCGCGTGTGCGGGCCGATGGATTGCTTCGTCGCGGAGCCTGTCGTCGGGCGCGCGTTCGCGCGACCCGTTGGCTCCTCGCAATGACGCCTTTGGCGGGGATCCTAGCCAATCAACGCAAGTCGTCCTCCTTACCTCCGCCTAGATTCCGGTGATCATCGGCAAGACCGATGCTCCGACGGGTGAGGACGATCATGGATACGGCAACGACCGGGGATTTCGACATCCCCGCCGACATCGCGGCAACCCTCGTCGATCCCGTCGCCTATGCGGACGACCGCATCCACGACAGCTATCGCTGGCTGCGCGCCAACAATCCGCTCGGCATCGCGCGGCCCGAGAAGTTCGATCCGTTCTGGGTGGTGACCAAGCACGCGCATATCCAGGCAATCAGCCGGCAGAACGAGCTGTTCCACAACGCCGATCGGCCGACCACGCTGACGACGCAGGCGCTCGAGGAGCGCGTTCGCAAGATCACGGGCGGGCCCAATTTGGTGCGCTCGCTGGTCCAGATGGACGCGCCCGATCACCCGAAATATCGCGCGCTGACGCAAGGCTGGTTCATGCCGGCCAATCTCGGCAAGTTCGAGGCCCGCGTCCGCGAGATCGCGCGCGCCACGGTGCAGCGCATGCTCGCGAGGGGCGGCGCCTGCGACTTCGTCGAGGACGTCGCGCTCGGCTATCCGCTGCACGTCATTATGGAGATCCTCGGCGTGCCCGAGGCGGACGAGCCGCGCATGCTCAAGCTGACCCAGGAGCTATTCGGGCCGCAGGATCCCGACACCGCACGCGTCCGCGACGCGCTCAGTGCGGAGCAGGTCTCCGCGATGTTGCAGGCGATCATCGCCGACTTCTCCGCCTACTTCCGCAAGATTACCGAGGATCGCCGCCGGAACCCGCGCGACGATCTCGCCACCGTCATCGCCAACGCGAAGATCGGCGGCGACTACATGCCGGAGCACGATCAGACCAGCTATTACATGATCGTCGCGACCGCGGGCCACGACACCACCTCATCCTCGACCGCGGGCGCGATCTGGGCGCTGGCCAGGGACCCCGCGGAATTCGCCAAGGTGAAGGCCAATCCGGAACTGATCCCGGGCCTGGTCGACGAGTCGATCCGCTGGATGACGCCGGTCAAGCATTTCATGCGCTCGGCCACCGCGGATACCGAGCTCGGCGGCCGCAAGATCGCCAAGGGCGATTGGCTGATGCTGTGCTACGCCTCGGGCAATCGCGATGAGGAGGTGTTCGAGGACCCCGATCGCTTCCGCAGTGATCGCAAGCCCAACCGCCATGTCGCGTTCGGCTATGGCGCGCATCTCTGCCTCGGTCAGTACCTCGCCAAGCTCGAGATGCGCATCCTGTTCGAGGAGCTGCTTCCCCACCTGAAGTCGCTGTCGCTCGACGGCGAGGTGAAGATGACCCAAGCCTATTTCGTCAACGGCCCGAAGAAGCTGCCGATCCGGTTCGAGGTGAATTGAAGTCCGTCCGTCATTGCGAGCGAAGCGAAGCAATCCATAGCGCCGCACACGCGGAAACATGGATTGCTTCGTCGCTCCGCTCCTCGCAATGACGGAGAAAAACCTTACTCCACCATCTTCCTAAGCTCCGCCTTCGCGACCTTCTCCAGCGTCGAGCGCGGCATCTCGTCGACGAAGCGGATTTCGCGCGGCACCTTGAAGTCGGCGAGGCCTGCACGGCAAGCGGCCATGATGTTGTCGTGGAGGTCGACGGGCAACGCGGCGACGCCGGCTTGCGGGATGATGAAGACGACGGGCACCTCGTCCAGCATCGGATGCTTCTTCGCCACCACGGCGGCTTCGCGTACGCCCGGCACCACCGCGATCACCTGTTCGATCTCGGAGGCCGCGACATTCTCGCCGCCGACCTTCAGCATGTCCTTGGAGCGGTCGCCGAACTTGATGTAGCCGCGCTCCAGCATCGTGACGCGGTCACCGGTGATGAAGTAGCCGTGCTCGTCAAAACTCTCGCGCGTGGCCGTCTCGTTGTGCAGATATTCGGCGAACAGCGACAGGCCGGGAATGCCCTTGATCAGGAGATTGCCGGTCTCACCGACGCCGGTCGGCGCGCCGTCGTCATTGACGATGCGGATTTCGTATTCGGGGGCGGCGCGGCCGATCGACATCGGCGTGTTGGGCTGATCGACCTCGCCGATGATGCCGTGGGTGATGGTCTCCGTCATGCCCCACCAGCCGATGATCTTGATGCCGAACACGCTGAACGCCGGCGGCTCGTTCACGGCGGTGCCCCAGAGCCGGAACTTGTGATTCTTCGGCACCTCGTGCTCCAGCAGCGCCTTCATGCAGAACGGGATCGTCGAGGTCCAGGTCGAGCCGTGCTCGAGCGCCACCGGCCAGAAGCGGCTCGCCGAGAAGCGCGGCTGGATCACGCAGGTGCCCCCGACCCACAGGCTCGCCAGCATCGAATAGGCCAGCGCGTTGGTGTGAAACAGCGGCAGATAGGTCTGATGCACGTCAAAGGCGTGCAGGTCCTGATGCGCGGCGTTGATCTTGGCGCCCCACAGCGCGTTGGCGTGGGTCCACAGCACCGCCTTCGGCCGCGACGTGGTGCCGGAGGTGTATTGTACACTGCAGGGGGCGAGCGGATCGGTTGGGCGACGTGGCCGGTCGGCACCGTCGGCAAACAGCGCGTCAAAACTGTCGCCGCGCGCGGGCGGTTGTGCCGGCGCTTGCCCGGCGTCGTGCGAGGTCACCGCGATCCAGCGCAGGCCCTTGCAGTTGGCTGATATCAGCCCGGCATAGGCCGGCTGGGTGATCGCGGCGACCGCGCCGCAATGGCCGGCAAAATATTCGATCTCGGCGGCGGCCGAGCGGGTGTTGGTGGTGACGGCGATGGCGCCGAGCTCGACGCAGGCGAACCACGACATGATCGCTTCGACGCAATTGTCGAGATGGACCAGGACATAGTCGCCCTGCCGGATGCCGCGCTTCGCAAGGCCCGCAGCGAGCGCGCCGACCCGCTCATGGAATTCGCCGTAGCTCCAGCGCCGTGCCGGCGCGTCGAATGGCGCCCAGATCAGGAATGGATGGTCGCGCCGCACCTCGGCGCGCATCCGCAGCAGCCATGGCACGTCGAGTCCCGCAAACGGTCCCACGATGCCCGGCACTGCTTTTGAATTGCTCATATGTCCTCCCGCGCGGCCTTGCCGGCCGCCATTGATCTTGGTTGGGAGCAGTTCTGCCATCGGCGTGTGCCGAGAGCAAATCGGGATTTGCAAAGCGGTTTTGCGCTGAAGCAATCTGTTCCGCCGCACGGAAGAGATCGATTTATTCGCGGCAGCCGTCATCGGGCGCGCATTCGCACGCCGCGTCGGCTCGCAAGGACGAACGAAAGCTACGTCGCGTTCTTCTCGTATGACGAGATCTCGATCAGGCTGCCGTCGGGGTCGCGGCAATAGACCGAGCGCAGCGTGCCGCGCGCGCCCTGCTTGGCCACCGGGCCTTCCTCGATTCTGACGCCATTGGCCTTCAGATGTGCGACCACTTCCTCGGGCGTGCTCGAAGTGAGGAAGCAGAGATCGTCGCTGCCGGCCGCCTCGTGATCGGCGGTGAACCAGTCCACCTTGTCGGCATCGCGCGGCCGCACATTGATCTTCTGGTTGCCGAACACCAGCGAGGTGCGCGGTGTCTTGCCCTTGCCCGGGTCGAACACCTTCACCTCCATGCCGAGGATCCTGCTGTACCAGGCAACCGAGCGCACGACATCGGTGACGTTGATCACGAGATGGTCGAGGCCATTCACCTTGACGGACATGATCGATCCTCTTCGGTCCAGAGTGCTTTCGAGCGATGTGGTCGCCGGTTCTGGTGCGATCAGTGCCGAAGCTTAGTCTTTCGTCGCGGTCGGCGGCGCACGTGTCGCACTGGTCGCTTCAGGCATTGTTTGTTAAAACCGCGCCGCACGCAACGCAACAGAAACGGGCAGGGCGCCAAACCCTGCTGGATTGGGAGAAGCTTCATGATTTCACGCCGTACCGCGCTGGGCCTGATCGGGTCGGGGATTTCGACATTCGCGATCGGCCGCGCTTCCGCTGCCGACTATCCGGCGCGGCCGGTGCGCTGGATCGTGGGTTATCCGCCGGGCGGCGCCACCGACATCATCGCGCGCCTGGTCGGGCAGCGGCTGTCGGAGAGGCTCGGGCAGCAATTCGTGATCGAGAACAAGCCGGGCGCCGGCAACAATATCGGCACCGAGGCGGCGATCAATGCCGAGCCGGACGGCTACACCGTGCTGCTGGTCAATCCGGCCAATTACATCAATGCCTCGCTTTACGCCAATCTGAAGTTCAACTTCGTGCGCGACGTCGCGCCGGTTGCTTCGTTCAATCGCGTGCCGAACGTGATGACCGTCAACAAGGACGTGCCGGCCAAGACCGTCGCCGAGTTCATCGAATATGTGAAGGCCAATCCCGGCAAGGTGAACATGGCCTCTTCCGGCAACGGCACCTCGGTGCATCTCTCCGGCGAGATGTTCATGGCGATGACCGGCTGCAAGATGCAGCACGTGCCGTATCGCGGCGCCGCGCCCGCGATCACCGACATGCTCGGCGGCCAGGTGCAGGTGATCTTCGACAACATGCCCTCGATCATCCAGCACATCCGCTCCGGCGCGTTGCGCGCGCTGGCTGTGACGTCAACGGAGCGATCCTCGCAACTGCCCGATGTTCCGTCGGTCGCCGAAACCGTGAAGGGCTACGAGGCGAGCGCGCTGTTTGGCATGGGCGCGCCGAAGAACATGCCGAAGGAAGTTGTCGCCAAGCTCAACACCGAGATCAACGCCGTGCTCGCCGAACCCGACATGAAGAAGCGTCTGGTCGAGCTCGGCGGCGATCCGCTGATCCAGACGCCGGAAGCCTTCGGCAACGACATCAAGGCCGAGACCGACAAGTGGAAGAAGGTGGTCGAGTTCGCCGGCCTCAAGGTCGAGTAGGCCTCGCAAGAGTCGCGATGCTGGATCGCGCGGGACAAACGTGGCCCGCGTGGTACAGCCGGTCCCTGGCCGAAGCCGAATTCGTCGGCCTTGACCCGGAATAAAATGACGTTCAGGAACCTTATCAAAGATGCCGCACCTGGCTAACTGCGGCGTCCGAGGAGCCGGATCATGCGCGCATCGGGATTGGCAATGCTTGTTCTGGGAACGATGACGCTCGCAGGCGCGGCGAGTATCACGCCCGCTTCCGCCGATCCTTATGACTACCCATGGTGCGCGCAGGGCCCGAGCCTGGGTTATCCCGGCGAATGCGCTTACCGGACCTACCAGCAATGCCTCGCGAGCGTGTCCGGCCGCTATCTCTATTGCGGCGAGAATCCGCGCTTCCTGTTCAGCGAACCGCCGCCGCCACCGCCGGGCCGCTATCAGCGTCGGCACCGGACCGTATATCCCGACTAGCGTTGCGGCATCACCGCAAGGCAGCCTGTCGCCACCGTTCCTGACGTTCGTCCCTTGCGCCGGGTCCATCCTGACGCGATCGTGAAGCCGCGCACTTGACGTCGCGCCGTTTGTGCCTATACTAAACCACATGGTTAAGTATCCGGACGAGACGCTGGACCGCACCTTTGCGGCGCTTTCCGATCCCACCCGTCGCGCGCTGCTGGCGCGGCTCGGCGACCAGGAAAGCCTGTCGGTGAGCGAACTGGCGCAGCCATTCGCGATGTCGCTGCCGGCGATCATGAAGCATCTCGACGTGCTCACCGATGCAGGTCTCGTCGCGCGCGAAAAGACCGGCCGCACGGTGGCGTGCCGGCTCACCGCACGGCCGATGGAGCAGGCGATGAACTGGCTCAATGGCTATGCGCAATTCTGGTCCGACAATCTCGACCGCCTTGCCGCCTTTGTGGAGGAAGAACCATGGCAAACCAATCCGCAGTCGCCGCCGACGCCGGCCTCGCCGCGCGCCCAAGCCTCACCCTCACGCGGCGCCTCCGCGCGCGGCCGGAAAAAGTCTACGCCGCGTGGACCGAGCCGGAAAATCTAGCGCAGTGGTTCGGACCGGGTGGGGTCAAGCCGGCCACGACGCGTGCGGAGCTCGATGTCCGCGTCGGCGGACGCTATCGCATCGGATTCATCGGCACCAACGGCGAATATCACGAGGTTGGCGGCGTCTATCGTGAGGTGGTGCCGAACGAGAAGCTGGTGTTCAGCTGGGCCTGGCATTCGACGCCCGAACGCGAATCCGAGGTGACGATATCGATCAAGCCCGATGCCGGCGGTACGTTGCTCACCTTCCATCACGCGCAGTTCGTCGATGAGACCGCCCGCGACAACCACCAGCGCGGCTGGACCGCATTCCTTGGCAATCTGGAAAGCTTCGTCGACGCCTGACCTGCAAAGGAGCATCCCATGCAACAGCACATGATCGTCTCGCGCGAAGAATGGATCGCAGCCCGCAAGGCATTGATGGCCGGTGAGAAGGAGCTGACCCAGGCCCGCGAAGCGCTCAGCCGGCAGCGCCGCGAACTGCCCTGGGTCAAGGTCGACAAGGACTATGTGTTCGACGGGCCGGGCGGCAAAATGACGCTCGGCGATCTCTTCAAGGGCAGGCCGCAACTCGTGGTGCAGCATGTGATGTTCGCGCCGGAGTGGGACGCAGCGTGCAAGAGCTGCTCGTTCTGGGTCGACGGCTTCGAGCGAATGGTTCCGCATCTGGCTGCGCGCGACACCACGATGATCGCGATCTCGCGGGCGCCGCTCGTCAAGCTCGACGCATTCAAGGCGCGGATGGGCTGGACCTTCGATTGGGTCTCCTCGGGAGAGAGCGACTTCAACTACGATTACGGCGTGTCGTTCACGCAAGGGCAGATCGATGCGGGGGACGCGAAATACAATTATGGAACGACGCCGCTCTATGGTCCCGAACTGCCCGGCATCAGCGTGTTCTTCCGCGATGAGACAGGGAGCGTGTTCCACACTTACTCGACCTTCGCGCGCGGCCTCGACATGATGAATGCCGCCTATCACTATCTCGACCTGACGCCGCTCGGCCGCCACGAGGAAGGATTGCCCTATCCGATGGATTGGGTGCGGCTACGTGACCAGTACCAACCGGCGCCGGTTCAGGCATCCTGCTGTCACAGCTGATCGTCATTGCGAGGGGCTCGCGACAAAATTGCAGGGCAATTTTGCGTGGAAGCGACGAAGCAATCCATCTTCAGCGTTTGGAGAGATGGATTGCTTCGCTGGCGCTCGCAATGACAGGGAGCCCAAACAGCAGGAAACCGCCCAATGCCTTACGTCGATGGATTCATCGTCGCCGTGCCGAAGAAGAAACTCAAAGCCTATGCGCAACTCTCGAAGAAGGCTGGCAAGGTCTGGCGCGAGTATGGCGCACTGGATTATCGCGAATGGGTCGCCGACGACGTCAAGCCAGGCAAGCTGACCTCATTTCCGCAGAGCGTGAAACTGAAGGCCGGCGAAACCGTCGTGTTTGCCTGGATCACCTACAAGTCGCGCGCCCAGCGCGATCGGATCAACGCCAAGGTGATGGCCGATCCGCGCCTGGCATCGATGAGCATGGGTGACGTGCCGTTCGACGGCAAGCGGATGATCTATGGCGGCTTCGCCAGCCTGGTGAAGGTCTGACGCGGCACGGTTTCGCCGCAATCCGCGCAGTAACCGGCTGTTAAACATCACGCTCGGCAAGCCGCGCGATGCCGCTTGCGTTTACTTGGTGATCCCGTATACTTTGCAATACAAAGTTCGGGCGAATCATGCGTGACCTCGACAAGGCGTTGGCCGATATCCTCGCCATCCGCAGCCAGATTGCGGCCGGAACGGCGTTCCGCGGCTACGGTCCGGCAACCGTCGCCGCCACCAGCGGCATCGCGCTGGTCACGGCGCTTGCGCAATATCTCTGGCTCGCCGATCCCACCGCTCATCCGATCGCGTTCCTCGCAGGCTGGGCGGCGGCCGCGTTGGTCTCCGCCGTGCTGATCTGGATCGAGATGCAGGCGCGCTCGCGGCGGCATCATTCCGGCCTTGCGGACGCGATGGTCCAGCAGGCGATCGAGCAGTTCGTTCCCGCGGCGATCGCCGGCGTGCTGCTCGCGATCCTGCAATGGAAGTTCGCGCCCGAGACGTTGTGGATGCTGCCCGGCCTGTGGCAGGTGCTGGTCAGCCTCGGCGTGTTCGCCTCGGTCCGCCTGCTGCCGCGCACGATCGCGCTCGGCGGCGCCTGGTATTTCCTGTCGGGCTTCACGGTGCTCTTGATCGCAAGCCAGAGCCACGCGCTGTCGCCCTGGACCATGGGACTGCCATTCGCGATCGGCCAGTTGCTGCTCGCAGCGCTGCTCTATTTCGCTTCCGGAGGCCATGATGCCGAAGACTGACCTGACCACCGCGCCGTTCGCCTATGACGGCCTCGACCGCGTCATCCACGAGAAGGCGCGGCTCGGCCTGCTGACCTCGCTGATGGCGCATCCGAAGGGGCTCGCCTTTGCCGATCTCAAGCAGCTCTGCGGCCTGACCGACGGCAACCTCAGCCGGCACCTCCAAGTGCTGCAGGAGGCCGGTCTCGTCGACGTCATCAAGGGCTATGAAGGCAATCGTCCGCACACCACCTGCCGCCTGACCAAGAGCGGTCGCCGCCGCTTCCTCGACTATCTCGCCGTGCTCGAGCAGCTGGTGCGTGACGCGGCCAAGGCTGCCGGCACGGCAGAAAAGGCTGCCGGCAAGGCTGAGAAGACCGTCGGCAAGGACGACGGCGCGGCCGGCCGCCTCGGTATCCAGCCGGTTTGAACCATCTCATTTTGTCCGGAGACTTTGTGATGCAAAGTAACGTCGCGCTCAAGCCGGAAGCCGCCATCAGGCTCCATGTCGGCATCATCATGGACGGCAATGGCCGCTGGGCGACGCGGCGCGGCCTGTCACGGCTGCGCGGACACGAGGCCGGCGTCGAGGCGATCCGCCGCATCGTCGAGGCCGCGCCGGACCAGGGTGTCGGCACGCTGACGCTCTACGCCTTCTCGAGCGACAATTGGCGCCGTCCGAAGGCCGAGGTCGCGGCACTGATGGGGCTGCTGCGCTTCTATCTCGCCAACGAGATCGCTGCGCTCGTGCGCAACGGCGTTCGCCTCACCGTGATCGGCCGCCGCGACCGGCTGCCCGACGGCATCGCCGCCGCGATCAGGCGCGCCGAGGCCGAGACCGCCGGCGGCACCACGCTGCATCTGCGCATCGCGATCGACTATTCGGCGCGCGACGCCATCCTGAACGCCGCCGCGCGCGCGGCCGGTGCCGGCGAGCTCAGCCGCGAGACGTTCTCCGATCTCATCACCGGCGAGGCCGGGCTGCGCGACGTCGACCTGATCATCCGCACCTCGGGCGAGAAGCGGCTGTCGGACTTCCTGCTCTGGGAGGGCGCCTATGCCGAGCTGCATTTCACCGAGCGGATGTGGCCCGAATTCGATGCCGACGATCTCGCCGACGCACTCGGCTCCTTCCATCGCCGCGAGCGCCGCTTCGGCGGACTGACCGCGATCGCGCCGGCGGAGGTGCCGAACCTCTAACGCGTCAAGCCGCGCCAACTGCTCTCTTCCTAAAGCCCGGCCGGGGGGTTGGGCTCTCTCTCACAAGATGCGGGGACGAACGATCACGCCAACCAAAGCGGGAGCGATCATCCATGCGCATTCTTCTCATCAACGTGCCGCACCCGGCGATCGGCAGCCGGATCCCCGACGACCATCTGCCGCCACTTGGCCTGTTGTCGATCGGCGGCCCCCTGATCGATGACGGCCACGACGTCGATCTTATCGATGCCGAGTTCGGGCCGATGCCGGTCCAAGCCATCGTGGCGGAGGCATCGAGATTTGCACCGGATGCGGTGCTGTTCGGCCATTCCGGCTCGACGTCGGGCCATCCTGTCATCGCCGAGGTGGCGCAGGCGATCGTCAAGGCCGTGCCCGGTGTGCGGATCGTCTATGGCGGCGTGTTTCCGACCTATCACTGGCGCGACATCCTGCGCGAGGAGCGCTACGTCACCGCGATCGTGCGCGGCGAGGGCGAAGAGACAGCGCGGCGTCTGATGCGGGCGCTGGAGGCCGGCGAGGATCTCCGCATCATCAACGGCATCGCATTTCGCGACGATTACGGGCCGCGCGTGACTCCGCCTGCGCCTGTCATCCGTGATCTCGATGCCTATCGCGTCGGCTGGGAATTGATCGATCACGCGCGCTACAGCTATTGGGGCGGCCTGTGCGCCGTCGTCGTGCAGTTCTCGCGCGGCTGTCCGCATCTGTGCAATTACTGCGGCCAGCGCGGCTTCTGGACGCGGTGGCGGCACCGCGATCCCGTGCGCTTTGCGAAGGAGCTGGCGCGGCTCCATCGCGAGCACGGCGTCAAGGTGATCAATTTCGCCGACGAGAATCCGACCGTCTCGAAGAAGGCGTGGCGGGCCTTTCTCGAGGCCCTGATCGCGGAGGATGTCGATCTGATCCTGGTCGGCTCGACCCGCGCCGACGACATCGTGCGCGACGCCGATATCCTGCATCTCTACAAGAAAGCGGGCTGGCAGCGCTTCCTGCTCGGCATGGAGAACACCGACGAGAAGACGCTGGAGCTGATCCGCAAGGGCGCGACCACCACGATTGATCGCGAAGCCATCCGTTTGATGCGCCAGCACGGCATCCTGTCGATGGCGACCTGGGTGGTCGGCTTCGAGGAGGAGACCGACCGCGATCATTGGCGCGGTCTCAGGCAGCTGTTGTCCTATGATCCCGACCAGATCCAGATGCTCTACGTCACGCCGCATCGCTGGACGCCGTATTTCCGGCTCGCGGCGGAGCGGCGCGTCATCCAGACCGATCGCAGGCTCTGGGACTACAAGCATCAGGTGCTGGCGACCCGGCACATGCCACCATGGCGCGTGCTGCTCTGGTTCAAGTTCACCGAGATGGTGCTGCAATGCCGCCCGAAGGCGCTGCTCCGCGTGCTGCTTCACCGCGACGCCGGACTTCGTCACGCGATGCGCTGGTACACGCAGATGGGCCGCCGGGTCTGGCCGCATGAAATCCTCGGCTTCCTGCGCGACAAGAGGTTGAAGAACGGGCCGACCGTGCAGGAATTTTGGGGCGCGCCGCAGGATATGGAGGAGGAATCGATGTCGTCGCACCGGCCCGAGCGCCGCGTCGGCACATCAGGCGCGGCGCAAGTCGATACCGTCTTGTCGGGTTCTGGATAACTGGCGCTGATGACTGGACGCCTCAGTCATCAGCGCGATAATTTCCTGGTCGGCTGCGCAGAACAAAAAGAACCGTGGCGGTCGAGGCGTCGAGTTGAGCATACAGGTTGCGATCTTAAAAATATTGGCCAGTCACGTCGGCGGCAGAGCCACCCTCAATTCACTCAAGCACGACCTCGCAATCCTCTCATCCAGCGGCGACGATTGGCATGCGCGGATCAAACGTCTGGCGTCGCGGGTTCCCGAACTCGACATCTTTAGCAATCGCTATGTGCTCCGTGACGTCGAAGGCTGGGAGATCACATCGTCCGGTCGTGAGTTGCTGCGCGCGCTGGAAGCGGTAACGCAAGACAATCTGCCGTCCGCGCCCGCGGCCGAGGCCGCGATCCGCGCCGAGGGCAAGCTGATCGTGGTCGGTCACCGCTTCAAAAGCCGGGTGCGGCCACAGCGTGATCCCGAACAGAGCACGTTGGCGCGCCGCCGGCCGATCCGCGAGCCGCATTGAACCTCACTGCGCTGCCCGCGACCTACCTTCGGGACGTGGGTTCGGAGGTCGCAAATGACTGCTTTGGCTCAATCGATCGCACGCGCGTTTCCGACCAATTCGCTTCGGAGCAGCATCGCCCGGCATGTCCTGCTGCTTGCCTCCGCGGTCCTGTTCGTCGCGGCGCTCAGGGCAAGCTACGGCCTCGATCTCAGCGTTGGTCTCTTTTAGCCGCGCGACAAATTATCCGGCCTCAAGTCATATTGGGTTAACTGGACCGAGGTAGCCCGGCGCACGCTTTCCTTGCATCTCTAACCCGGGCCGGTCTTCCATGGATAAGCCGATGCGCTGCCAGTGCGGCAGGACGCGAACCATTGTGCTCGACAAGCATTTCCGCACCGCGCTGGTATGCCCGAAATGTGATGAGGTTCAACTGACCGGGCCGGCGAGGCCGGAGGAACGGGTGTTAGCCGCACGATAGCACGGTCGTTTTCGGCGCCGAAACCCGCTAGGTTCCGTCTGACGAAACGGACCAAAGCGAAACCCGATGCCGCAGCCTGCCCATACCGCCGCCATCACGCTTGCCGACATACGCCGTGCCGCGGATGTGATCCGGGATGCGGTCATGGTCACGGCCTGCAACGAGAGCCGCACGCTGGGCGAGATCTGCGGCTGCCGCCTGTTCCTCAAATTCGAGAACCTGCAGTTCACCGCGACCTTCAAGGAGCGTGGCGCGCTGAATCGCCTGCAGGCGCTGTCGCCCGGGGAGCGCAAGCGCGGCGTGATCGCGATGTCGGCCGGCAATCACGCCCAGGGCGTGGCCTATCACGCCAAGCGGCTCGGCATCCCCGCCACCATCGTGATGCCGATCGGCACGCCGATGGTGAAGATCGAGAACACCAGGCGGCACGGCGCCGAGGTCATCATCACCGGGCAGACGCTGGAAGAATGCTTCGCGTTCGTCGGCTCGCATGCCGCGCAGAAGGGCTTGATCCTGATCCATCCCTATGACGATCCGCTGATCATTGCAGGACAAGGCACCATCGGACTTGAAATGCTCGCGACGGTGCCGGAGCTCGATATCCTGGTGGTGCCGATCGGCGGCGGCGGGCTGATCTCGGGCATCGCCACGGCCGCGAAGGCGCTGAAGCCGTCGATCCAGGTCGTCGGTGTGCAGGCCCAGCTCTATCCGTCAATGTACAATGCGGTCAAAGGCGAGCAGCTGCCGATGCGCGGCGACACCCTCGCCGAGGGCATTGCGGTCAAGGCGCCCGGGCAGATCACCACGAAAATCGTCCGCCAGCTCGTCGACGACATCATCCTGGTCAGCGAGGACCAGATCGAGCGCGCGGTCGCGACCCTGATCTCGATCGAAAAGACGGTGGTCGAAGGCGCCGGCGCCGCCGGTCTCGCGGCGGTGCTCGCAGCTCCCGAGCGCTTTGCGGGCAGCTCAGTCGGCCTGGTGCTGACCGGCGGCAATATCGACACCAGGCTGATTGCCTCGGTCCTGACCCGCGAGCTCGCGCGCGAGGGACGACTGACGCAACTGGCGCTCGACATCGTTGATCGGCCCGGACAGCTCGCGGCGGTGTCGATCCTGCTTGCCGACGCCGGCGCCAATATCATCGAGGTCTCGCATCAGCGCACCTTCTCCGATCTTCCGGCGAAGGCGACGCTGCTCGAGCTCGTGATCGAAACCCGCGACCGCGCCCATCTGGAGGACGTGCTGGCAAGGCTCAGCGCCGAAGGATTCGCGGTGCGGGAGAGTTAGCAACGCGGTCCCATCAGCGAGTCGAAGCACCTGATCCGTCATCCTGAGGAGGCCGCAACGCGGCCGTCTCGAAGGATGAATCGGCCACCGGCCGGGCCGTCGATCCTTCGAGACGCGCGCAAGTGCGCGCTCCTCAGGATGACGGTTCATAGATTCGCCGGACAGATTGCTTAGTCCCCCGCCGCGAGCTCGGCGAGCTTCGCGATGGTGTTGATGTTGCGCGCGGTGCCCTTGGCGGCGGCGGGGATCTTCAGCTTCGAGCGGCCCATGCCGCTGCCATAGGCGACATAGATCTCGCGCTTGCCGAGCCGCACCTCTTCGTCCTGCTGGCCCTTGATGTCCTTCAAGGCGTCCTTCGGCGGCGGCTCGTCGAGGAAGATCGCGACAGTATAGTTCGGCGACGCTTTCGGAAACGGATTGGCCCTCAGCACCGCGGCGATCTCGTCCGCGCTGCGGACGACGACGCTGACCGGCTTGCCGGCATAGGCCTGCAGCCGTCGCTCCAACGCGGCTTTGACCTTGGCCGGGCCGAGCTTCGAGGAGAACACGACATTGCCGCTGGCGATATAGGTCTGCGCGTCGGCAAATCCCTCGTCGACGCACATCGCCTTCAACTCGGTCATCGGCAGCTTGCCGGTGCCGCCGACGTTGACCGCGCGCAGCAGGGCGACGTAACGCGGCATCGACTAGCCGTCGGCTTTCTTCTTCGCAGGCTTCTTTGCCGGTGGTGGCTCTTCCATCGCTTTCTTCATAGCGCGCGCGTAGGCGTCGGCGGCGTTCTCGGCCGAATTCTGCAACCGCTTGGCGGTCGCGGTTGCGTTCATCATCGTGCTCTTGGCCAGGAAGCGGAAGCGCGCCTTGGTCTCCTTGTCCTTGGCCTTGGCCGCGCGCGTGACCCAGACGGCCTGGCGCTTCTTGGCAGCCGCCATCACGGCCTTGGTCTGCGCTTTTGCGGTTTGCCGGATGACGGCGTCGAGGTCGGCTTCGGCCATTCAGTTGCACTCATTGACTGGACATGCGCCGGGCGGGGCGCCCGGAGGGGAGCTACCCCTAGCGTAACCGGTACCGTTTGAACATGCGATCGTTTTGCGAATTCCCGGAGGATCGCCCCGACCCCTGTGCCGAGGCTTGCGCGGCGTGCGCTAGTCTCCTGACGACCCCGGTGGCACCTTCGCGCCGGCGAGCAGTCTGGCCAGCTCCACCTGCCGGCCCAGTCCGGTCTTGGCCAACACCGCCTTGAGCTGGTTGCGCACCGTTTCGCGGGATATGCCGAATGCGCCGGCGATTGCCTCGACGGTGCGTCCTTCGCCAATGCCGCGCGCAACGCGCGCCTCCGCCGGCGTCAGGTCGAACAGACCCTGCAGCACCTCCGCGGTCGGCACCTCGGCCGGCACCACTGGCGTCACGATCACGATCGCCGCCGCGCGGTCGAACAGGTCACGTGCCGCGCCGTGGATCGGGACCAGATGCACGATCAGCGGCGGCCGATCCTCCTGCGCCGCGATCGGCACCGAGCGCACCTCCACGCTGATCAGTCCCTGATCAAGCGCGGCCAACGCCTGTGCGAACAGCGCATCGGCAGTGGTCGCCGCCAGCGTCAGGCGCTCGCCGCGATCCTGCATCACGTCGGGCACCAGGCGGTCGAACAGCGTGTTGGCTGCCATCAGGCGGCCGCCGCGCCGCAGCACTGCCGCGGGCAGGCCGAGCATCGCCAGCGATTCGGTTGCCGCCCTGGCGCGTTCCATCCCGAGCCGCGCCGACAGCAGCGCCGCACGCGCCAGATGCGGCCGCAGCGCGTCGAGCTGCTCGATTGCTTCCCGCTCGATCGGCCCGTGCTGGTACTCGCGCTCGACGCTGTAAATCAGCACATCGCCGCTCGGCACCGGGATCGCAGTACCGGCGCCCCATCCGAGCCCGCGCGGGCGGAAGAATTCGCGGATCTGGAAGTCCTGCTGCACCTCCTCGGGCGTATCGAACACGTCGATGTCGCGCAGGAAGCCGGCATGGTTGGCCGCGAGCAGGCGCGGCAATCGCCCGTTGCGCTCGTGCCAGCCGCCCTCGACATAGGCCACCGTGTCGTCGTGCATGTCGGGCGACGCGACCCAGCGGACGTCGTGTGGGGCCGCCGTCAGCAGCACGATACCGCGCGCACGCGCGATCGCACCGACCTGATGCAGGACATTCGGCCACAATTCGGGGATGACCGCGGCCTCATAGGCCAGTTCAATCAGATGCTCGTGCAGGTCGTTCGCCATCGGTCATCCCAAAAACCGTTGTTGCCCAATAGATAAACCCGGCGACCCCGGAAATATTGCGTAAAGCAATTCAGCCCGAGCCACGAGTCCGGGTTATTCCGGTGCGCGTTCACGCGCATCAGGGGGAATTCCGACGTTTTCGCCGCCTCTTCTTCGCGATTTTCGCGCGGTGGCCGGGGTCTCGCTCGCTCGGCTGCGACCCGGCACGCGGCCGCCGGCGCCCGGACGACGAATTCCAAGGCCGATGCCAGGTCGGCGGGGGCAGGCTCAAGACTTGATAGAGACTCGATAGAGACTTGATGAAGACCCGATAATCAGGGCCCGACGATCATCGCCGCGTGTCGCAAAATCGAAGCTGCGTGACAGGTGGAAACATTCCGAAGCATCTCGAAACCTAATTGGCGTGACAGGCGCTGCGCCAGCCTCGTCGGCGTCACACATTTGCAACGCTGCACGCGATCGTTCGAGCATGAACATCCTTTAATTTGTATCCGCGCAATCCGTGGCGCCAGCTAGGGCATGATCTGGAAAAGTGCGAGGCGGTTTTCCGAAAAAGATCATGTCTAAGGGGCGGCCTAAAGCGCGATGACGATTCAAACCAGGTCTCATCGCGCTTTGCGCAGCCACCTCTGACATTCATGCGAGCCATCGTCGGCTCGGGGAGGGCCGATGATCAGCCGCAGGGCGCTTTCCGGATTGTTGATGACGCTGGTCGGCCCCTCGTCGCGGCCCGGCAACGAGGGGCTGGCGTTGGGCCATTGCCAGGGATCATGCGCGAATGTCGACTTGCCGACCCTTGGCTACGATCAGTTCTGCCGGTCGTTGTTCGATATCGCGGCAAGCGGCAGGCTGCATGCGGTCGCAACCGGTTCGGAGATTCGCGGAGAGATGCGATCTCTGTTCCGGGCGCGGCGGCTTTATCGGCCGTCGCAGGACGAGATCCGGGTGCTCTGGCGCGCGCCCGCGGATGGCTTCTCGGTCGTGAAGGTCGAGTTCGATCTGGAATGCGGTGTGCCGGTGCGCGGATGTCTTGGAATTCCCGACGGAGAATTCAAGGGGTTGATCCTGCTCGGCCACGGCATGGCGAGCACGCCGGAGCGCTGCTTCGACGATGCCGACAAGGACTACATGAACGCGCTCGGCAAACAGCTATGTCGGGACGGCTACGTCGTCTGGTGTCCTTACATCATCCAAATCGGAAATCAGGAGAGCCAGAACAACATCGCCGCGATGCTGGCATCGCACGGTGTCTCCGCCCACAACGTGTCATGCGCATCGCTCGACGCCGGCGAAATCGTTTGCAGGAAGCTCACCGGCGCGTCGGGTTTGAATGTCGGCGTCTACGGGGTGTCCTGGGGCGCCTTTCTCGCGCTGCATCTGGAAGCCGCGACGGGGCAGATGCGGCCGACTGTCGTGTCCGGATATATGCGCGACGAGAAGAAGTTCCTGATGTCATCCGTGATCACCAGGAATCTCGGTGTCGAACTTGCGGCTTACATTCATTTCAGCAACGGCCGCGCCAAGTACGCCGGCGCGGAGCTGGCGTACTTGCTCTGCCCGTGTCCGCTGTTCGTCGAGATCGGGAGCCGTGACGGTGCAAACGCGCTGGAGCTTGGGCGGGATGAAAAGTTTTCTCAAATGCAGTCGATCTACGCATCGTCAGGCCATCCGCATTTGATCGACATGGACATCTTCGACGGTGTGCACGAGGTCAGCGGCAAGTGCGCGCGGCCGTGGCTATCCGAACGTCTAGCGTCGCCAGCCTATCAAGACACCTCTCGCTTGAAGAACGCCATCGCGTTGTGAGCGCAGCCTGACCTCGAGGGTACCGAGGGTGCGCTCGTGTGGATCACATTGACGGGAGCTTTCGGCGCCGGCGGCATGCACTGAGCCGGTCCGCGCGGCAGCAATGGCTGTGTCATGGTGGCATTGCAGCGCTCTTGAAAGCTGGCTGTCGTCGGGATCGGCGCAACGATCGCGGCCGAGTTACAGCATTGTCGGATTGGCCGCGTTATGATCTGCTGCAACGCACCTGCCCATCCTGACCTTCGGGTCTGAGGGAACTCGACGTCATATCCGTCTCGTAGCGTCTGTTGGTAGCCGAAGGGTTGGACTGCATGAGTGGTACGGAACGCATGCTCGGTGGCTTGGCAGGGCTTCTCGTATCGGCGGGACTAATGGCGGCGGGAGTATCGGCGGCCCATGCCCAGGCGGGGCCGCCCGGGCCTCCTGCCGTGGGCGTGTTCGAGGCGGTGAAGCGGCCGATCACCGAAACCAATGAATTTCTCGGACGCATCGAGGCCCCCAACCGCGTCAACGTGGTGGCGCGTGTGACCGCGTTCCTGGACAAGCGGAACTTTGTCGAGGGCTCGGAGGTCAAGGCCGGTGATCTCCTGTATCAACTCGAGCGCGGCCCGTTCGAGGCCGATCTCGCGTCGAAGAAAGCACAAGTCGCCCAACTGCAGGCGACGCTGGTCAACGCCAAGCTGACCACCGATCGCGCCAAGGCCCTGATGGGCGGCCCGGCCGGCCAGCAATCCAATGTTGATGCGGCGGTCGCCAACCAGCAGAGCCTCGAGGCACAGGTGCAGGCCGCGCAGGCGCAGGTCGACCTGTCCCAGATCAATCTCGACTACACCATGATCCACTCGCCGATCGACGGCAGGATCGGACGCACGGCGGTCACCGAAGGCAACGTCGTGACGCCGAGCTCGGGAACCTTGACGACCATCGTCAGCCAGGACCCGATGTATGTTACTTTCCCCGTGCCGGTGCGCGAGGCGCTCGATCTGCGCGACCGTTATGCGACGCGCGGCGGCTTCAAGGCCGTCATCATCCGTTTGCGCCTGACGGACGGCCGGCTCTACGAGAAGACGGGTGAGCTGAACTTCGTCAACAACACGATCGCGCAGAATACCGACACCATCTCCCTGCGCGGCGTCATCCCCAACCCGTCAACGTACACGTCCGTCGCAGCCGGCGGCTCGGTCCGCGAGCTGACCGACAATGAGTTCGTGACCGTTCTCCTCGAAGGCGTGCAGCCGGTCGAGGTGCTCGCGATCCCGCGTTCGGCGGTGCTGTCGGACCAGCAAGGCGAATATGTCTATGTCGTCGGCGCGGACAACAAGGCCGAGCAAAGGCGGATCCAGCTTGGGCAATCGACCGCAACGATTGCGGCGGTGACGAGCGGCATCTCGCTCGGCGACAAGGTCGTCGTCGAGGGATTGCAGAAGGTCAAGCCGGGCGAGGTGGTGGCGCCGGGGCCCGTCAGCGCGCTGATCCAGTCGAGCATGAAGGTTTCGGCGGACAGCGGCGCGAGCAACGCGCCGAAATCGACGGGCAATAACCCATGATTTCTGCCGTCTTCGTTGATCGTCCGCGGCTTGCGATCGTCATCGCGTTCGTGATCACGATCGCGGGCGCGCTGGCGCTGATGCAGATTCCGGTCGCGCAGTTCCCGGACATCGTGCCGCCGCAGGTCACGGTCTCCGCCGTGTTCCCCGGCGCATCGGCCGAAGTGGTGGAATCGAGCGTCGCCCAGCCGCTGGAAGCGCAGGTCGTGGGCGTCGACAAGATGCTCTACATGAAGTCGACCAGTGGCAATGACGGCAGCTACACGCTGACGGTCTCGTTCGCGCTCGGCACCGATCCCGATATCAACACCGTCAACGTCAACAACCGCGTGCAGAGCGCGCTCGCGCAATTGCCGACCGAGGTGCAGGCGCAGGGCCTGACCGTGCAGAAGAAATCCTCGGCGGTGCTGCAATTCATCGTGCTGTACAGCAAGAGCGGCGATCAGGATCCGCTGTTCATCACCAACTACGCCATCATCAACGTGCTGGACGCGATCTCGCGCACGCCTGGTGTCGGACAGGCCTCGCTGTTCGCGAAGCTGAACTATTCGATGCGGATCTGGTTCGACACCCAGCGCCTGACCAGCCTCAATCTGGCGCCGTCGGACGTGATCGCCGCGATCCGGGCCCAAAGCGTGCAGGCGCCGGTCGGCCGCATCGGCGCGCGTCCGATCAGCAATGACCAGCAGTTCCAGTTCAACGTGCAGACGCAGGGCCGCCTGACGACATCCAAGCAGTTCGGCGACATCGTGCTGCGGGCCAATCCGGACGGATCGGTGCTGCGGATCAGGGACGTCGCAACCGTCGAGATCGGCGCGCAGAACTCGGATTCGGAGTCGCGGATCGACGGCAATCCCGGCGTGCCGATGGGCATCTATCTCGCGCCTGGCGCCAATGCGGTGACCACGGCCAAGGCGGTGCAGGCCACGCTTGCGCGGTTGTCGGAGCGGTTTCCGCCGGGGCTGACCTATCTCGTGCAATACGACTCCACCACCTTCGTGTCCGATACAATCAAGGAGGTGATGAAGACGCTCGGCGAAGCCTTCGTGCTCGTCGTGATCGTGGTGTTCCTGTTCCTCGGCAATCTGCGCGCCACGGTGATCCCGGCGGTCGCGGTTCCGGTCAGCCTGATCGGCGCCTTCGCGGTGCTGCTGGCGCTCGGCTATTCCGCCAATACGGTTTCGCTGCTGGCGATGGTGCTGGCGATCGGCATCGTGGTCGACGACGCCATCGTCGTGGTCGAGAACGTCGAGCGGGTCATGGAGGAGGAGCCGGAGCTGTCGCCGGCCGACGCCACCAAGAAGGCGATGGCGCAGATCACCGCGCCGATCATCGCGATCTCGCTGGTGCTGCTCTCGGTGTTCGTGCCGATCGCGTTCATCCCGGGCATTTCCGGCACGCTGTTCCGCCAGTTCGCGGTGACGATCAGCGCCGCGATGGTGATCTCGGCGCTGAATGCGCTGACCTTGTCGCCGGCACTATGCGCCGTGTTCCTGCGCCATGGCGGACCGCGCCGCGGCATCATGGGGCGGGTGCTCGGCAGCATCGACTGGGTGCGCGACCGCTACGCCGGCGTGGTGCAACGGCTGGTTCGTGTGGCGGTGCTGTCGCTGGTCGCGGTGCTGGTGTTTGCCGGCGCGGTGTTCGGCGTGTCGAAGATCACGCCGACCGGCTTCCTGCCCGAGGAGGACCAGGGCGCCTTCTTCATCGCGGTGCAATTGCCCGACGGCGCATCGGTGGCGCGCACCAGCGAGGTCACCAAGCAGGTCGAGGCGCTGTTGAAGAAGAACCCGGCGATCGACCATGTGCTGTCGATCATCGGCTTCTCGCTGCTCGACGGTGCCAGCGAGCCGAATTCGGCCTTCATGGTGGCGCGCATGAAGGCGTTCGCCGATCGCAAGGCCGTCACCGACTCGGTGCAGGCGGCGATCGGGCAGACCTTCGTCGGGGGATCGCAGATCCGCCAGGCCTCGGTGCTGCCGTTCAACCTGCCGCCGATCATCGGGCTTTCGACCTCCGGCGGCTTCGAATATCAGCTCGAGGCGCTGGAAGGGCAGGATCCGGCTTCGCTCAGCAGCGTGATGGGCGGGCTGATCGGCGCGGCGAACCGAAATCCAAATCTGGCCCGCGTGTTCTCGACCTTCACCGCGACCAACCCGTCGGTCTTTCTCGATATCGATCGCGCCAAGGCGCAGGCGCTCGGCCTCAACATGGCCGACGTCTTCACCGCGCTGCAGGCCACGCTCGGCGGCATCTACGTCAACAATTTCAACCTGTTCGGCCGCACCTGGCAGGTCAATGTGCAGGGCGACGCGGCCAACCGCCGCGACATCCCCGACATATGGCAGATCTATGTGCGCAACAGCGGCGGCGAGATGGTGCCGATCCGCTCGATCGCGTCCTTGCGGATCGTGACCGGCCCGCAGGTGATCACGCGCTACAACAATTATCGTTCGGTCACCGTGAACGGCAGCCCGGCGGCGGGCGTGTCCTCGGGCACCGCGATCGCGACGATGGCCGAGCTCTCCAAGACGACGCTGCCTTCCGGCTATTCCTATGAATGGACCGGCACCGCCTATCAGGAGCAGGCGGCCTCCGGCCAGACCGGCATCATCCTCGGCCTCGCGGTGCTGTTCGCCTATCTGTTCCTGGTCGCGCTGTATGAGAGCTGGACGATCCCGATTCCCGTGCTGCTATCGGTCACGGTCGGCGTGTTCGGTTCCTATCTTGCGATCAAGCTCGCGGGCCTCAACCTCGATCTCTACGGTCAGATCGGCCTCGTGGTGCTGATCGCGCTCGCCGCCAAGAACGGCATCCTGATCGTCGAGTTCGCCAAGGAGCAGCGCGAGGCCGGCAAGCCGATCGCGGAGGCCGCGACGATGGGCGCGCAAATGCGCTTCCGCGCCGTCATGATGACATCAATTGCCTTCATCCTCGGCCTGGTGCCGCTGGTGGTCGCGACCGGTGCCGCGGAAATCAGCCGCCGTGCGGTCGGCACCGCGGTGTTCGGTGGTATGCTCGCCGCAAGCTCGGTCGGCATCTTCCTGGTGCCAATGCTGTTCGTCACCTTCCAGGGCTGGCGCGAGGGTGTAAAGAACCGCTTCGGCAGACGGAGCAAGGCGGAACAGCCTGCCTCGCATTAGATCCTGCCTAATCCCTTCGCGCATTAGGGAGGCGCGTGGGGCGGGTCTATGCTGCTGGCTCATCGATGGAGTTCTGGATTGAGCGTTGCCTTCACCAAGGAAGAAAGTGCTGAGACCGCGTCTGAAACGCTATTGCCGGATCGTCCCATTTCGCCGCATCCCAACCTGGTGACCGAAGCAGGACGCAAGGCGCTGGAGCGTGAGTTCCAGGCGGCGCGCGAGGCCTTTGAGGCCGCGCAACAGCTGGACGACGTCAACGAACGGCGGCGGCAGTCGGCGGTTCCGTTGCGCGACGTGCGCTATCTCACGGAGCGGCTCCGCACCGCGCAGGTCGTGCCTGACCCTGCTTCCACCGAAACCGTTGCCTTCGGCAGCACGGTGACGTTTAGCCGCGCCGATGGGCGGGTGCACACCTATCGCATTGTCGGCGAGGACGAAGCCGATCCAAAGGCAGGCTCGATTTCCTTTGTCTCGCCGGTGGCGAGGTCGCTTATGGGCAAAGCCCTGGGCGACGTCGCGGGCTCGGGCGATCAGGAGCTGGAGATCGTCGCGATCGCTTAGAGAGCGATGGGATTAGATATCGGCCGCAAAGACGGCCTGCTCCCTCTCCCGCTTGCGGGGGAGGGCTGGGGTGGGGGCTCTCTCCGCGAGTCGTATCGTGGAGAGAGCCCCCACCCGCATCGCATTTTCAATGCGATGCGACCTCCCCCGCAAGCGGGAGAGGTGCAGCAAATCCTCCTCTGGACCGATTCCGCTGAAGCCAATCGCGCTTGATCACGCCGCCGGCAGGGCAAGCCGCTCGATGGTCTGAATATGCCGCGCCAGCAGGCTGCAGGCCTGTTCGATGTTGCGTGCGCGCAGCGCCTGCAGGATCACGCGATGATCCTGGCTCGGCCGCGGCCGCCAGCCGGCGTTGCGCGCCATCGCGAACACCAGTCGCGAATTCGCAAGCTGTAGGCCGTCGAGGCTGGCAAGCAGCCGCGGCATCGCGCACGGCGCCACCAGCGCATGATGAAAGGCGCGATTGGCCATCTCGAAATCCTGCACCGTCTCGGCATTGTCGCCTTCGATCATGGCGAGTTCGATCCGTGCCAGATGGGCCGATGTGAGCCGGGGGGCGGCGTTGCGCAACGCGACCACTTCGAGCGCGGCGCGCATCTCGGCGATCTCCTTCACCGATCTGGTGTCGAGCGGCGCGACCCGCACCCCGCGACGGGGCACCGCAACGACGAGGTGCTGCGCCTCCAATTGCCTGAAGGCCTCGCGCACCGGGACGTGGCTCGAGTGGAATTCGCGCGCGACATGGTCCTGTCGCAGCGGCGCGTCCGGCAGCAACTCGCCGCTGATGATGCGCTCGCCGATCGCCTCGGCGATGCGCCCCGCGGTGGTCGTGTTCTCACCTTCGTTCGCCATAGATTATCTATCGTAAAAACGGGTGCGCGTTCGTCCAGGCTCGGCTAGCATCGTTCTAAGTCCAACTATCATAGATAATATGTCAGATTATCTATGATCCATAGCAAACGAGAAGGCAAGCTCTATGGTTGATGTCGTGGAGATCGAACGGACCGACAGCCGCACCAGCGCAGCGCCCCGCAAGACCTGGGAGCGTGCCGAGGCTGAAGCACTCTATAACCTGCCGTTCGCGGACCTGATGTTTCAGGCGCAAGGCGTGCATCGCGCCAACTTCAATCCGAACCACGTCGAAACCGCGAGCCTGCTCAGCATCAAGACCGGCGGCTGCCCGGAAGACTGCGGCTACTGCTCGCAGAGCGCGCATTACGACACCGGCCTGAAAGCCACCCGCCTGATGCCTCGGGACGAAGTGGTCGCGGTCGCGCAGCGTGCCAAGGACGCCGGCGCAACCCGCTTCTGCATGGCCGCGGCCTGGCGCAGCCCGAAGGACCGCGATCTCGATCAGGTCTGCGACATGGTCAGCGCGGTGAAGGGCCTCGGCATGGAAACCTGCGTCACGCTCGGCATGCTGACGCCAAAGCAGGCCGAGCGTCTCTCCGACGCCGGGCTCGATTTCTACAACCACAACGTCGACACCTCGCCCGAGTTCTACGACAAGATCATCACTACCCGCACCCTGCAGGATCGCATCGATACGCTCGCGCATGTGCGCGACGCCGGCATCAAGGTCTGCTGCGGCGGCATTATCGGCATGGGTGAACAGGTCGATGATCGGCTCGGCATGCTGATGCTGCTTGCCAATCTCCCCAGCCATCCGGAGAGCGTGCCGATCAATCTGTGGAACGAGGTCAAGGGCGTGCCGGTCAACGACACCGCGGAACGGCCCGATCCGATCGCGCTGGTGCGTCTGGTCGCCGCCGCGCGGATCATGATGCCGAAGAGCGTGGTGCGGCTGTCGGCCGGACGGCAATACATGACCGACGAGCTGCAGGCGATGTGCTTCCTTGCCGGCGCGAATTCGATCTTCATCGGCGATGTGCTGCTGACCACCAGGAACCCGCAGCGCGATCGCGACGCCGATTTGCTGGACCGGCTCGGTATCAATTCCGCCCTCGCCTGAGCGCACCTCCGGCACGCGCGCGGCAGGATTCGCCGCGCGACCAACTACAAATCTGAGAGAGAAGCATGAGCGCAATCCATGCGACCAAGGTCGCCGATTACGCCGCGGCCTTGCACGCCCTGAGCAAGGACGATCGGCTGCGCGGTCTCAAGCCGCGCGCGGGCATCGATTTCGTCTCGAACGACTATCTGGCGCTCGCGAACGCGCCGCGCATCAAGAATGCGGTCTCGGCCGCGCTCGAGGCCGGCACACCGATCGGCGCCGGTGGGTCGCGGCTGCTGCGCGGTAATTGCGAGGAGCACGAACGGCTAGAGGCCGAAGCCGCCGCGTTCTTTGGAGCCGAGACGGCGTTGTTCTTCGGTGGCGGCTATGTCGCCAATTTCGCCGTGCTGACGACGCTACCGCAGCGCGGCGACCTCCTGGTGCTCGATTCTCTCGTGCACGCCAGCATCCATGAAGGCGCGCGCGCCGGACGGGCCGAATTCCGGATCAGCGCACACAATGATTCCGGGTCGGTCGAAGACACCATTCGCGGCTGGCGCGCGGAGGGCGGCACGGGCCGGGTCTGGATCGTGGTCGAAAGCGTCTACAGCATGGATGGCGACGTCGCACCGCTCGACGACCTCGTCGCCATCGCGGACCAGCACGACGCGTTCCTGATGGTGGACGAGGCGCACGGCACCGGCGTCTATGGCGAGCAGGGGCGCGGGCTGACGGCGTCCTATGAGGGGCGCGAGAACCTCGTGATCGTTCATACCTGCGGCAAGGCGCTGGGCGCCGCCGGCGCGCTGGTCACGGCTTCGACCGTGCTGCGCGACTTCATGGTCAATCGTTGCCGCCCGTTCATCTTCGCCACCGCGCCGTCGCCGCTTGTGGCCGTTGCCGTGCGCGAGGCGCTGCTGATCCTGCAGCAGGAGCCCGGGCATCAGCAGCGCCTGGCAAAACTGGTCGCGTTCACGCATCGCGAGCTCGACCTGCGCGGTTGGCGCAGCTCGTCGCGCTCGCAGATCGTGCCCTATATCGTCGGCGACAATGCGCGTGCGATGCAGCTGGCGTCTGCGCTGCAGGCGCGCGGCTTCGATATCAGAGGCATCAGGCCGCCGACCGTGCCGGCAGGCTCTGCCCGGTTGCGGATTGCGTTGACCCTTAATGTCGACGAGGACGACGTGCGCGCGCTGCTCGATGCGCTGGTCGAGGAGACGAAAGGCTGGTCGCGATGACGAGCCGCATCGTTGTCACCGGCACCGATACCGGGATCGGGAAGACGGTGTTCGCCGCGGGCCTCGCCGGTTTCCTCGGCGCGCGCTACTGGAAACCGGTTCAGGCCGGCCTCGAGGAGGAAACCGATGCGCAACTGGTCGCACGGCTTGGCGGGCTCCCGGCGGATCGCATCGTGCAGGAGCGTTACCGGCTTCGAACGCCGGCTTCGCCGCATCAGTCTGCCGCACTCGACGGCGTGCGCATCGACGCTGCCGCGCTCGGCGTGCCCGATGCCGGGGACCGTCCGCTGGTGATCGAGGGCGCCGGCGGGCTGATGGTGCCGCTCGACGGCAACACGCTCTATATCGATATCTTCGCGCGATGGCACCTTCCGGTCGTGCTGTGCGCCCGCACCGCGCTCGGCACCATCAATCACTCGCTGTTGTCGGTCGAGGCGCTGCGCACGCGCGGGATCGACATTCACGGGATCGCATTCATCGGCGAGAGCAATCCCGAGAGCGAGCGCGCGATCTGCGAGATCGGGCAGGTGCGCCGGCTAGGCCGGTTGCCCTGGCTTGCTCCGCTTGCGGCAGACACGCTGCAGGCAGCGTTCAAGGCGTCGTTCCGGCGGGAAGATTTCAATCCATGACATCCGCTCGGAAGTCGCCGATCTGGCACCCGTTCACCCAGCACGCGCTGCACGGCGAGATGACGAGGATCGTGCGTGGGGAGGGCGCCTATCTCTACACCGCTGATGATCGCCGCATCATCGATGCGATCGCATCCTGGTGGGTCGTGACCCACGGCCATTGCCATCCGCACATCGTGCGCGCGATCCAGGACCAGGCGGAGCAGCTCAACCAGATCATCTTCGCGGGCCATACCCACGATCCGGCCGAGCAGGTCGCCGCGCAGCTGTTGAAGCTGGCGCCCGACGGGCTCGATTACGTGTTCTTCTCCGACTCTGGCTCGACCAGCGTCGAGGTGGCGCTGAAGATGGCGCTCGGCTACTGGCACAATATCGGCGCGACGCGCACGCAGATCATCGTGATGGAAAATTCCTACCATGGCGACACGGTCGGGACGATGTCGGTCGGCGCGCGCGGCGTCTTCAACAGGGCTTACGAGCCGCTGCTGTTCGACGTCGCGTCGATCCCGTTTCCGGCGCCTGGCTATGAACAGACGACGCTCGACGCGCTCGAAGCCGCGTGCAGGAAGGAATCCGCGGCAGCGTTCATTGTCGAACCGCTGATCCTGGGCGCGGGCGGCATGCTGATGTATCCGCCCTGGGTGCTGAAGGAAATGAAGCGGATCTGCGAAGCCGCTGGCGTGTTGTTCATCGCCGACGAGGTCATGACCGGCTGGGGCCGCACCGGCACATTGTTCGCGTGCGAGCAGGCCGACATCGCGCCGGACATCGCTTGCTATTCGAAGGGCCTCACCGGCGGTTCGCTGCCGCTCGCGGTGACGCTGTGCCGGGCGGAGATCTACGACGCGCATTATTCCAGCGATCGTTCGCGCACCTTCTTCCACTCTAGCTCCTACACGGCGAATCCGATCGCCTGCGCCGCTGCAAAAGCAAACCTCGAGCTCTGGCAACACGGCGCGGGCGCGCGCACAGCCGCGGTGGCTGCGATGCAGGAGCGGCTGATCGCACCGTTCCGCGCCGACGCGCGCTTCGAGAACGTCCGCCGCACCGGGACCATCACCGCACTTGATCTGAAGGCAAGCGATGCGGGCTATCTCGCCGGCATCGGCCCAAAGCTTCAGGCCTTCTTCGAACGCCGCAACCTGCTGCTGCGGCCGCTCGGCAACACGATATACGTCATGCCGCCCTACTGCGTCACGGAGGCGGATCTCGAGGAGATCTACGACGGGATCAGGTGCGCGGCTGACGCGCTGGTTTGACGACGCGCTTCGTGTCCAAAAGTCAGGGATTGATGATTGCATCGCGGGCCGTGGTGCCCGCGATGGGGTCTCATACGACATCGGCGTGCCCTTGCAGGCACGCCGATGAACCCGATCAAGAGTGTTGGTGTGGCGCCGGACGCGGCCTCGCAGCAGGATGCGGCCGTGGCGCCGGTCGTGACACATGCGATGGCGCGGGCCGATGCACAACCGCTTGCGCGACGCGCGGTGCCGGTGGATGCGCGGCCGCGCGTGGCTGCGGCGGTGCATGCTGCACGAGCTGCGGTCTTGACGCCGGCGGAGCGACGTGCGGCGCGGGTGCGGGATGTGCGCCGGCGCCGGGGAGAGCATGCGCAGTCGGCAAGGCGTGTCCCGGCGGCAAGGCGTGTGCCGGCGGCAAAGCGTTCCCCGTCGGTAGAGCGTGTCCGGCCGGCGAAGCGCTTGCTGTCGGCAGGGCGTGTCCTGGCGGCGGAGCATTCCCCGTCGGGCGTGCATGTCCCGTTGGCAAGGCGTGTGCGGCCGTGGGTTGCGCATGTCGGGGCGGCGGCGCCGCGATCGGCTTGCCTGGGCGCGCGGCCACCACGCCGGCACCGCTGAACCGTGCTGCGTGCGCGGTCGCGGCGACCGCCGGATGACCATGGTTGTTGGCGAGCGTCAGCGCCGGATTCTTCATCGCCGCTTCCGCGTGTCGCGCCTGCTCGCCGGTCGCGGCCACGTGGTGCGCGCCCTGGACCGCGAGCTGCTGCGGCGTCGGCTTCACCGTGGTGCCGCCGGTGCCGCCGTTGTAGCTGACGTTGGTCGTGTTGTTGACGACGGTCTTGTTGTAGACGTTGGTGACCGAGACGTTCGAGATGTTGTTGACGGAGCTGTTGTAGAAGAAGCTGCCGCCGCGCCAGTAGCCGCCCTCATAGCCGACGCCGGTGTAGCCGAAGCCATAAGAGATGCCGCCGTAGAAGCCGACGGTCGCGCCCCAATATCCGGCGTGGAAGGCGTAGGCGCCGTCGCTCCAGCCCCAATAGCCGGGTGTCCACAGCAATTCAGGCGCCGGCGGAAGCACCCATGTGCCGGGCACCCAGTAGTAACCGGTGTCGTCGCTCCATGCCCAATAGCCCGGAGTCCAGATGTAGCCGGGTGCGGGGATCGGCGGCTGAACATAGACCGGCAATGGCGGCGGCGCCGCATTGACGGTGATGCCGATGGCAAGCTGCGCGCGCGCAGCGTGTGGTGGTGAAAGACAGCAGAGGCTGAGAGCCAGGGCGAAAGGCAGTCCGGCGATGCGGCGCATGGCACATACTCCAATCTTCTTCCCCCAGCGTTGGAGTCGAATAGTGGCGGCGACATGAACCCGTTGTGAATGTTTGTGCTGACACCGTGATTTCGAGATCGCGCGACGGCGGGATCGTTAACGACCGCGAATGCAAGTCAGCTCGGTGTCAGGATGGAACGCAATCATGCGGTCTCGTCAGCTTCATCATTGCGCCAAATAGTCGAATTTTCGATTTGAATTGGACGACGACCCCCTGCGCGTCATCAATCGGTGCCCGGAGCATCCGGCTGCCAAAGGCCGGGCAGGGAGGTTTGGCATGGCGCGATCCGCCGACATCGACATCAACGCGGGCGCGCGCCTCGACAGGCTACCGATCTGCGGATTCCACTGGCGCATCCTGGCCCTGATCGGCGCCGGCATGTTCCTCGATGCGTTCGATATCTATCTGGCCGGCGGCGTGCTGGGCGCCGTGCTCAAGGAAGGATGGTCGACGCTCGAGCTCAACGCCGCATTCGTCTCCGCGACTTTTGTCGGGATGACGATCGGCGCGTGGTTCTCCGGTATCCTCGGCGACCGCTTCGGCCGCCGCTTCTCCTACCAGATGAACCTCGCGATCTTTGGCCTCGCCTCGATCGCCGCGGCCTTCGCGCCGAACATGATCGTACTGATCGGCCTGCGTTTTATCATCGGCATTGGCCTCGGCGCGGAGATCGTGGTCGGCTACGCGACCTTGACGGAATTCGTGCCGGCTTCCTCGCGTGGGCGCTGGATCGGGCTGCTGGCCGTGATCACCAATTTCTCGTTGTTCGTCTCGTCGATGGTCGGCCTGTGGGTGATCCCGACGCTTGGATGGCGCTACATGTTCGGCCTTGTCGGTTGTCTTGCGATGGTCGTCTGGATTCTGCGCAAGTCGATGCCGGAATCGCCGCGCTGGCTCGCCGCCAACGGACGCGCCGATGAAGCCGAGAAGATCCTGTCGGCGATCGAAGCCGAGGCCGCGCGCAAGGCGATATTGCCTGCTGTCGCTGCCCGCGCGCCGGTGCAGGAGTCTCCGGGCGCGGTCTGGCGTCTGTTCCAGCCGCCCTATCTCGCGCGCACGCTGCTCGGCAGCCTGTTGCACATCGTCGTCGGCTTCAGCCTCTACGGGTTCATCGGCTGGCTGCCGACCTTCATGGTCAAGGGCGGCCACAGCGTGGTTTCGTCGCTGGGCTACACCACGGTGATGGCGCTGGGCGGCCCGGTCGGATCGCTGATCGGGCTCGTGCTGGCGGACCGGCTCGGACGCAGGCTGTCGATCGTCTGCTCGTCGATTGCGGCAGCGGCGCTCGGTATCGCCTATCCATACATGCCGGACGGTGTTGCGCTCGCGGGCGTGGGCTTCCTGCTCATCACCGCAATCTACGTCATGCTGGCGACCGGGTTCGCGATGCACGTCCCCGAACTGTTCCCGACGCGGTATCGGCTTCGCGGCACGGCGATCTGCGCCACGTCCGGACGCATCGCGACCGCGCTGGTTCAATACGTCGTGGTTGCGATCTTTGCCTGGCAGGGGCTAACCGGCGTGCTGACGACCCTGGCCGGCATCCTCGTCTTCCAGGCCGTGGTCTTCCTCATGTTCGGTTTCGAGACCAAGGGACGATCTCTGGAGGACGCGTCGGCGGTCACGGACGCCGAGGCGGGAGAGCGCTCGTCGATGGCGCGGAGGCCGGCGGACCTCGGCGTCTAGTTCAGATCGGAGCACGCCGCCCTGATCCGGTCGCGGAGCCAGCCGTTCGCATTGCTCTGATCGTATCTGCGGTGCCAGTATAACATCCAGTCGAACGGCGCGGATTCGAACGGCAGTTCCTCCATCCTCAGATCATCGTCCATCAGCACGGTCGCGAGGTGCCTCGGCATCACCGCGAGCAGATCGGTCTTCTTCAAGACGTGAGGCACGACCAGCCAATGCGGCACGTTCAGGGCGATGCGTCTTCGGTGGCCGCGTTCGGCGAGCACGTCGTCGACGAAGCGAAGATCGGTCGGGCTCATCGAGACCTTCATGTGCTCCTGCGCGATGAAGCGCTCGAAGGTCAGCCGTGCGCGCCTGATCTGGTGTCCGCGTCGCATCAGGCAGACCATGCGGTCGCGCAGCAGCGTCTCGGAACGGATCGATGCGGAATGCTCGAGCCCCATGCTCACCGCGACGTCGATCTCGTCCCGCTCCAGCGCATCGATCGTCAGGGCGGGCGGCAGATGGATCGTGTTGTAGGAAATTCGGCCCTCCGGCGGCCGCGTTGCGGCGAGCCGCGGCAGCAGCAGGCATGCGAGAATGTCCGACATCCTAATAGTGAAGGTGCGTTCGGTCCGGTCTGGATCGAAGCCGGCGTCGCTCGCCATCACGCGCTCGACCTGACGCAGAACCTGGCGCAGCGGCTCCGCCAGTTCGGTGGCGCGGGGCGTCGGCTTCATCCCGGTCGTGGTCCGCACCAGGAGCTCGTCCTTGAACATCGCGCGCAACCGGTTGAGCGCATTGCTCATCGCCGGTTGGCTGAGGCCGACGCGGTCTGCCGCCTTGGTGACGTGACGCTCGGCCAGCAGTGCGTCCAGCGCGACGAGCAGATTGAGGTCGATGGATCGAAGGTTCATCTATCATTCATATCGTGAATGACGAGAGATAACAAATCCATTTCATCCATGATGGTGCAGCGCGTATCAATCGATCAGGACCAAGGAGGCATCAATGAGCTTTGAGATGATCAAGCGCGACGTGAAGATCTGCATGTTCGACCAGTACGGCACGGTCGTCGACATGCAGGGCGGCCTGACCAGGATCGCGGCGCCGTTCCTCGAGAAGAAAGGCTGGAAGGGCGATCCGAATTCGTTCGTCACGTGGTGGCGTCGCACCCATTTCGAGAACTCGATGATCGATGCGCTGCTGCATCGCGAGCACACGCCCTATCGCGAGATCGGGCACCGCGCGGTTGCCCACGTCATGGACCGCGCGAAGATCGACTACACGATGGACGATGTGCGCTACCTCGTGGGCGAGATCGAGAAGCTGGTGCCGTTTCCGGAGGTGCCGGACGCGCTCGCGCGGCTGCAACGCAAGTATAAGCTCGTCGTGCTCTCGAACGGCGATCCGGACATGCTCGAGACCGCGAAGCAGTACCACAAGGTCCCGTTCGATCGCGTGATCTCGGTGGCCGAGGCCAATTCGTTCAAGCCGCATGTCGCGACCTATACGAGAGCGGCCGAGATCATGGGCGTGAAGCCCGCGCAGGTGCTGTTCGTGGCTAATCATGCCTTCGACTGCATCGGCGCCAAGTCCGCCGGCATGCGGACGGCCTTCATCGATCGGCGCAGCCGCCCGTTCGGCATCACGCCGCATCAGCCCGACATCCTGGTGCCGTCGATGAAGGACCTCGCCGATGCGATCGTCTGATCGCGAGCCGCTGTCGGGCATCAGGGTCCTCGACCTCTGCCGGGTGGTGTCCGGCCCGTTTGCCACGATGCAGCTCGGCGATCTCGGCGCCGACATCGTCAAGATCGAGGATCCGCGACAGGGCGACGAGAGCCGCCGTTACGGGCCGCCGTTCATCGGCGGCGAGAGTGCGTACTTCCTGTCGGTGAACCGCAACAAGCGAAGTTGCGCCATCGATCTGAAGTCGCCGGCCGGGCGCGACGCGGTGCTCGATCTTGCATCCGTCGCAGATGTCGTCATCGAGAACTTCCGCCCGGGTACCCTGGACAAATGGGGGCTCGGCTTCGACGCGCTGAGGGCCCGCAAGGGCGACATCATCCTGTGCAGCATCTCGGGATTCGGTCGCACCGGCGCCGACGCCGCGCGCCCCGGCTATGATCTGATCCTACAGGGCGAATCCGGCGTGATGGACATCACCGGCGATCCGGACGGACCGCCGACCAAGGTCGGAACGTCGATCGCCGACCTCGTCACGGGCCTCTATGCGTCGCATTCGGTGCTGGCCGCCCTGATGCGGAAGAACCGCACCGGCGAGGGCGGCCGCGTCGACGTCTCCATGCTCGACGCCATGGCATCGCTGCTGACGTTCAACGCCGGCATGTACTTCGCCTCGGGACAAAGCCCGAAGCGCCGCGGCAATGTCCATCCGACCATCAGCCCGTATGAACCGTTCGAGGCGAGTGACGGCTGGATCAATGTCGGGGTCGCGAACGACAAGTTCTGGGCGGCGTTTTGCGGCGTCGTCGGCCGTCCGGAGCTGCGCGAAGACGTCCGCTTCGCAACCGCTCCCAAGCGCGCGGCGAGCCGCAACGAGCTCGTCGCGATCCTTTCGCCGATCTTTGCCCGGCGAAGCCGCGCCGACTGGCTGCAGGTGCTCGGGGTGGCAGGCATTCCGTGCGGCGCGATCAAGTCGGTCGGCGAGGTCTGCGAAACGCCTCAACTCACGCAGCGCGGAATGGTCCAGACCATCAGCCATCCGGCGGCGGGAGATGTGAAGTTCATCGCGAGGCCGACGCGATTCGGCGACGAACCGCCGGCGCCGTCCACGCCGCCGCCGATGCTCGGCGAACACACAAGCGAGGTGTTTGCGGAATGGCTCGGCTGGAGCGACGATCGGCTCGGGAGATTCGCCGCCGAGGGCGCGTTCGGCGACTTTGGACGGACGTTCGTGCGATCGTCGATGTGAGCGGCGCGCCGCCCAACGTGCGGCGAAATGGCGCGTAGCACAGTACTGGCCTTTACCAGATCAAGCGCGCCCGTTCGCGGGAATTAAGAACTCGCTTTCCAAGATACAGAATTTGGATGGCGCAATCCTGAATCGACGCCGATAGTCTGGCCCAGGTTGAGGATCGGCGCGCGATGAAGGACTTTATTGCCAAGTTCCTAACGTACAATCTGGAAATGCTTGCCAAGGCCTCGGATGAGGATCCGGCCGCGCATGACCGGAATGCAGTCTGGCTGCGCGCTGCGATTCCGGCTCGTCCGGCGGCAGCCGAGATCGGCTGGATCGGCGGCAATCCAAAGCTTCCCGATCCCTTCCAATGGCCCAGCAGGGACGGCCAGCCGTATCAGTTTCTTTGCCAGATCAATTGCGCATACTTGCCGCCCAGCCTGTGGGGCGGCGTCGGTCCGAGGACGGGATGGCTGGCATTTTTCGCAGCCGTGTCCGGCCGTATCGACGTGAAGGTGATCCATCAACCGACGCTCGGACCGCAACGTCGCAACGAACGCGCCTGGCAGAAGAGCGCCACGGGTCTGTATTGGGTCGATGACAAGTATGACGGGCTGCTGGCACCGCCGCCCAAATGGCCGCTCGACTTCGTGCATCCCGTCGACGGCGAAAGCTGCGTTCCAAACCGGCTGCGGCGCAATCCTTCTGCCGATGCAGTTTTCGCCATCGCATCGTGGGAGCTTCAGCCGATCGATTGGAGAACGCTCGAACTGCTCGTGCAGGAGGCGCTTGCCCAATCGAGGGCGTGGGCGGCGCGTCTGACCGACGCGGCGCGGCAGCAGGAAGCGCGGCTCAAGCCGCCGCGCAAGGAACTGGTGACTGCGTTCGAGCAACTCGCTGAAACAGCGGAACGGCTGCGCGAGGCATTGGTACGTTCCGAAGCGGAGCAGCCATTCTCGTTGCAAGGCTGGCTGTCCCACGCCGAACTGGTCTTGCGCATCAGGGAGCTGCACGACGAGATCACCTTGCAGCGTGGCAGCAGCTTCGTCGCGGCGCTCGACAAGTCGGAAATCGAGCTCGCCAATGGCGAGGGTTTTCTGGCGCCGATCTGGGTGAAATCGAAAGCGCCTCTGTTTCCGCCCGACACCGAGCAAGGGCGCAGATATGCCGGGCTGGTTCGGCTCATTCAGGACCTTGAACGGGATCTTCAGGCCGACGTGCGGATGCCGTCGCCCGACAGGGGCGTTTCAGCCGATCTCGTCGGCTGGCTGGAATACAGGGAGAAGTTTCCGCAGGACTGGGAAGCCTATGCGGCGCGGGTTCGCCAGGTTCGCAGGCCGTATTATGCGTTCTGGATCGACAACGCCGCGGCGCTCGAGCCGACGATGGCGCATGGTCGCGGGCTGCCGCCGCCCGACAGCTGGGCAGACGCCCGCGGGCGCGCGGTGAGCGAGCGCGACTGGGCGCATGAGCAATTGCGCAGGTTCGGAACGGCCGAGGCAAGCGAGGGCCAGAGGCCTGCCATCGCACGGAACAGGCAGCAGAAGGCCGAGGCGCTCGTCGCAGAGCTGGAGACGGTTATGCACAAGATTCGCGATCGCCGGAGCGAGGCCGCGTTCGTGCCTGACGAGTGGACCGCGCTGTATCGGCTGCTCGATGAGCGGGCGGCCGATCAAGCGCTGCCGGAGTTCTGGTCGACGGGGTACAGGGTGTTGCGCTCCGAAATCGCCAAGCAGCTTTACGCCGACGATCCCGATGCAGTGATCACGGCCGCCCGGCATCCCCTTGAGACCGACTGGGTGTTCGACGCCGAGCAAGCCACGCTCCAGATCGGCGGCGCCCCGCGCGGCTGGTGCGCGGACTTTATCGAAAACAAGCCGAACTCGGTCATGCTGCTGCAATTTCCGAGCAACAATCTCACGCATTTCAGATGCGGCGATGTCAGCGACCTCGTCGTCTCGATCTCCCGCTCCGATCTTGCACGGCACGACTTCAGACATGTGCGGGTGGATGTATCGAATTGACAGATCCGCCGCAAAGGCGGTTGCCGGTGGCAGCCGAATGATCAGCGAAGCGAAAGACGGCCAATATCCGATTGCTGGCTGCGCAAAGGTGTCCTTTTGAAACGGCCTGTCATTCTTGCCGTCATGGCCATTGCATTGGCGTGGCTGTTGGTTCGATGCAGTACGCCGCAGGCATCTCTGCGCTACCGGATGACCATCGAGGTCGAAACCCCCGGCGGAATGAGGTCCGGCTCTTCAGTCATGGAATTGCGCCTTGAGCGGGAATTCCTGATCCCGATGCCGGGCGCTGGTGGTTCCGACTGGGGTGGTGGCTTCACCGTGCACGGCGAAGCCCCATTTGTGGATCTTGGCGACGGAAAGGTTCTGTTCGCGACGAACTACGATCGAAATTACAGCTATCTGAGCAGCATGACGCATATCGTCGTCCAGGTTCTCGGTTATCGCGAACTGGCGCCGCCACTTCCGTCCGGCGACAACGCGAGAACCATGAGCGCGGCCGTCAAAGCCAAGCCATCCGGCGTCTTGCGTCCGAAGGATTATCCGACGCTGGTGACGTTCACCGACACGAGCAAGCCTAAATCCGTTGTCGTGGTCTCGCCCGACAATCTCGCCGCCGCCTTCGGGGCGGGCTACCGGCTCGGCAGAATGACGTTTCAAGTGGTCGAGCAGGACGCGCCGCTCACCGCCACTCTCGCGGCTCATTTTCCGGCGCTTGTTGACGAGCGCGGCCGGCTGACCTTGCGTTAACCGGCTCGGTGGCGCATCGCGAGGTGTTGGCGGCGTCCTGTCAATCGGGATCAGGCCTCGGGTTGAGCCGGCGCCATTCCTCCGGCGGCATGAAGGTGCCCGACCATATTCCGCGCCTGGCTTGCTCCGCCTGGTGCTGCTCCGGCTGAGACGGGTCACTGGCATTGCCAGGATCGATATCCGGTTTCATACTCTGGCATAGGCCGGAGCCGGCCAGCTAACCTGACGGCGCGGCCAACCCGGAGAATACAAGAGACAATACCGGGTTTCTGAGCGGCGGAGAGACGGCGATGTCGTTTCGTCTCGCATTTGCCTTTGTGTCGATAGCGGCGCTGCTGGTTGATCCGACTGACGCCGTGTCGCAGGACATGCTGCGGAGTGTCGACCTCAACAGTCCGGAAATGACGGCGTCGGAGATGACGCGCGCCGAGGTCGACGCGCTCCTCAAGTCGGTCCCTCAAGGGGACGGACGCACTGCAGATTTGGATGGAAAGCGACTGTCGCACCTCGATCTCTCGGGCCTCGACTTCTCCGGCGGCAACCTTCATCTCGTAAAGCTCAACCGGACCAATCTGAAAGGCGCCCGCTTCGATCGGGCTATCTTGAACCAGGCCTGGCTGATCGACGCAGATTTGTCAGGGGCGTCCCTCGTCAAGGCATCGCTGCTCGGCACGCAGATGCAACGCGCCAAGCTTGGCGGCGCCGATTTGAGCGGCGCTCGGATAACCGCCGATCTTTCCGGTGCCAGCCTGATCGGGGCCAGGCTTGCGGGCGCCGATCTCAGCGCTGATATGCGCAACCAATCGATGGGCCTGATGCGTGGCGTGCTCAAATCCGCCGATCTGCGGAATGCGGATCTAAGCGGCGCCAATCTTTCGCGCGCCGATCTCGAATTCGCGCAACTGCAGAATGCCAATTTGGCGAACTGCAGCCTCCATAGAGCTGACCTTGCGGGAGCCGACCTATCCGACGCCAATGTCGCCGGCGCAGATTTCACCGAGGCCGACCTTGCGTCGGCCCTCTTGCCGAGCGCGGCGGCGCTGGCCGAGGCCCGCAATCTGGACAAGGCCCGGAACTTGAACTTGGCGCGGCGCCCCCGTTAGGGATCGAATTGCAGTGTCCTGCGACAAGACCTATGTTCTGTCTTGAGAACCACGCAGCCGCTCATCGTGCGGCGGGCAGGACCACGGTGGATGGTTGCATGTCGCACCGGAGGTGACGCCATGACCATTTCTCCCAAACTGCACAATTATCTCGCTGCAGAAAACATCGAGTACGACGAAATCCCGCACGTACTGACGATGTCGTCAGCCCTTACCGCCCAGGCTTGTCACGTCTCGGGCGATCGCTTGGCCAAGGCCATTGTGCTGCGCCGCAACGACGGGTACCTGCTCGCCGTGCTGCCGGCATCGCATCACCTCAGGCTGGCGGATCTCAGGGCGAGATTCGGTGACGATATCGCCATGGCCGCTGAAGGCGAGATCGATCGGCTGTTCACGGACTGTGCGCACGGGGCGGTTCCCGCCGCCGGTAGCTGCTACGGGCTCGACGTTATCGTTGATGACAGCATCCGGATGCAGCCCGAGATCTATATCGAAGCCGGCGATCATGAGACGTTGCTTCATCTCGGTCGTGCGCAATTCGCACGCCTGACCGCCGGTTCCCTGCATGGCAGCTTCAGTGCGCATGACTGAGGCGGCGTGACAGCGGGACCATCTATCTGTGCGCCCCGACTGGAACATGATCCGGAGGGGTGCGAAGCGGCTCTTCCCCGAGACAAGGGAGGAACGCGCTTGCGCGGAGATCATGCTCAAGCAAGGGGCTCGAGCGCGATGACGCTTCGACCCGGTTTCATCGTGCCTTAAGGCGCAGCACGCATGCAGTCGCGCCAGCTCTGTTGTATAATTGCGAGCGAGGGGGTGCTGCCTTGGACGGGAGGTCCTCCATGAAAGTCAAGGACGTGATGCACAAGGGCGTCGATTGGGTGAGCCCCGACACGCCAATCACCGAAATCGCGAAATTGATGCAAGGGCACGACATCGGCTGCATTCCGATCGGGCAAGACGATCGTCTGATCGGGATGGTGACGGATCGCGACCTCGTCTGCAAAGGTCTTGCGAGCAAGGACTTCAACCCTGCGCGTACCACGGCGCGGGATGTGATGACTGAAGGCATCCACTGCTGCCGGGAAGACGACGATCTGACGAAAGCTATACATCACATGGAAACGCTGAAGATCCGCAGACTGCCTGTGATCAACAAGAGCAAGCGGATGGTTGGCATGATCAGTCTGGGCGATGTGGGCCACTTTGCCGGTGCCGATCTCGTGTCCCAATGCATGAAGAGCGTGTCGGCTCATCATTGAGGCGAGGCCGGTCTGCGGGAATCCGGCAGACCGGCCAGTATCATGATCAACCGGGAAGGCAACCCGTGCCGGCTGTCTCACAGGCATCGTCCCGAAGCTGGACGGCTATCGGCACCGTTCGATCTCCATCCGATCTGTCGAGGGGCGGATCGCACCACGATCCGCCCGCCGTCGCGATATCGCCTGGTCAATCAGCCCAGGTGATGAACCTTCTGCAAGCCGTAGACCGGGGTCGGGATGCCCTCCATCCGCGCCTTTAGTTGCAGCGCCAGATACTGGGAGTAATGCCGCGACTGGTGCAGATTGCCGCCGTGGAACCAAAGCGCCTCCTGCTGGGTCGGCTTCCACATGTTGCGCTGCTCGCCCTCCCACGGGCCGGGGTCCTTGGTGGTCTCGGATCCAAGACCCCAGACCTTGCCGACCTTGTCGGCGACGTCCTTCGAGATCAGGTCGGCGGCCCAACCGTTCATCGAGCCATAGCCGGTGGCATAGACGACGAGATCGGCGGGGAGTTCGCTGCCGTCCACGAACCTGACGCCGGTTTCGGTCAGTTCCCGCACCGCAGCGCCCTTGCCGCTCTTGAGCTTGATCGAACCGTCGATCACGAGATCGCAGGCGCCGACGTCGATGTAATAGCCCGAGCCGCGGCGCAGGTACTTCATGAACAGGCCGGAGCCGTCGTCGCCCCAATCATGCATGAAGCCGACTTTCTCCAGCGCGGCGTAGAAATCCTTGTCGCGCTCGCGCATCTGCTCGTAGAGCGGGATCTGGAATTCATGCATGATCTTGTAGGGCAACGAGGCGAAGATCAAATCGGCCTTGCGCGTGGTCATCCCGCTCGCCACCGCCTGCTCCGAATAGAGCGCGCCGAGTCCGATATCCATCAGCGTGTCGGATTTCACGATATGCGTGGACGAGCGCTGCACCATGGTGACGTCGGCGCCACCTTCCCATAGCGCCGCGCAAATATCGTGGGCGGAGTTGTTGGAGCCGATCACCACCACCTTCTTGCCGCGATATTTCTCCGGCCCCGGGTGGGTCGAGGAATGCTGCTGCTCACCCTTGAAGATGTCCTGCCCCTTGTAGGTGGGCCAGTTCGCCTTGCCCGACATGCCGGTCGCCAGCACGAGCTGCTTCGGCTTGAGCGTGATCTCCTTGCCGTCGCGCTCGACCACGACGGTCCATTCCCCGGCCTTCTCGTCATACTTGGCTGACTTCGCCGTGGTCGAGCTCCAGTAGTTGAGCTCCATCACCTTCGTGTACATCTCCAGCCAGTCGCCGATCCTGTCCTTCGGCGCGAACACCGGCCAGTTTTTCGGGAAGTCGATATAAGGCAGATGGTCGTACCAGACCGGATCGTGCAGGCAGAGCGACTTGTATCGCTTGCGCCAGGAATCGCCGGCGCGTTCGTTTTTCTCGATGATGATGGTCGGCACGTTCAGTTGCCGCAGCCGCGCGCCAAGCGCGATTCCGCCCTGCCCACCGCCGATGATCAGCGCATAGGGTTGTTTTGCATGACCCAGTTCGGTGATTTCCTGGTCGCGTTCCTCGCGCCAGCTCTTACGGTCCTTGCCATGACCGTGCTTGGCGCCGAGCGGACGGGTGAAGCCGGACTTCTCCTCATGTCCCTTGAGCTCGGCCATGGTGGTGAGCAAGGTCCAGATGCGTCCATCCTTCATGCGCAGGTGACCATAGCCGCGCGCGACATCGGTCTCGAATTCGATCCAGCTCTCGATGATGCCGCCGGCCTCGCTCGCGGCTTCGCCATCGGCGATGCGCCATCCCGACGGTTTGCTGTCCGCAAGCCGCGCTTTCAGCATGTCGCGGATCTGATCCTTGCCTTCCATGGTCTTGATGTTCCAGGTGAAGGTGACCAGATCGCGCCAGTAGCAATTGGTCTGGAACAGCGCGATCGCGCGTTCGATGTCACCCGACGACAATGCGACGTTGAACTCGTCGAGCAGCGCGGTGATCTTCCCGTCCGGGGCCTTCGTGAGCATGGTTTCATTCTCCCATATGCCGGCGTCGATCGCCTTTGCGTCGTGGGTCCGGCGCGTTTGTTAGCGAGGTCGAATCTTGCCTCGACCACCATGTCAGCAAGCCTCATGCCACCGCGGCGAATCTCGAAAACGCTCGGCATTTCCTCGCGTTAACAGCCAAGGCGAGGCCGCCTCACTTGTTGCGCCATGCAACAGGTGTTGCACGCAACAAACTTGATCGGCGGCACAATCCGAGTGACACTTGAAGCAACAACGTGCGGGGAAACATCCAGGAGCATCAGCCGTGACGACGGAGCGGGCTGCGCACATCGACGAGCTGGTTCGCGTTGCGGACGGCCAGACCAGCGCGCGTGACGCAATCATCCATCAGTCGTGGGTACGATGCGTCTCCGAACACAAGCTCGATCCGTTGGAGCTGCGCGACGCTCATATCGTGACATCCGGGCGGCTGCGCGAGCATCGCGACGCCATGGACGAGTTCCTCCACACGGCGCGCTTCGGCGTCGAGATGCTGTATCGTCAGATCGCCGGACTCGGCTACGTGCTGCTGCTCACCGATGCCAGGGGCATCACGGTGGATTTCATCGGCGATCCGACATTCAACAACACGCTTCGCAGGGCCGGCCTCTATCTCGGCGCCGACTGGAACGAGCCGCATGCCGGCACTTGCGCGGTCGGCACCTGCATCGCGACCGAAGAAGCCCTGACGGTGCATCAATCCGACCATTTCGACGCCACCCATATTCCGCTGACCTGCACGGCCGCGCCGGTCTTCGATCCCAGCGGCAAGCTCGCTGCTGTGCTGGATATCTCCGCGCTGCGCTCGCCGGAACCGAAGGCCAGCCAGTTCCTTGCGCTGCAACTGGTCAAGTCGTTCGCCCACAAGATCGAGAATGCGAACCTGCTGAACCGTTTCCGGCAGGAATGGATCATCAAGTTGTCCGGCTCCGCGGAATTCGCCGATGTCGATCCGGACTATGTGATGGCCGTCGATAGCAGCGGCCACATCATCGGCTTCAACAATCGCGCAAGGCAGCTGCTCGCCCGCGAACTGGCCAAGCGTCCGGACCTTCGCCTGCGGGCCGACGGCTTCGGCGTGTCCGACATCTTCGAATGCACCATCGACGATCTGCCGCGCTTCGCCCATTCGCGCCCCACCGGCCAACGTACGCTGCGGCTAGCCAACAGCGGCGCGACGTTGTTCGCGCAGACCCTGCCGCCCCCGAACAAGCTGGCGGCGCCGGCCTCCTCCCGCAGCGAGTCGGCGCTTCCGGCGCCGCTACGCAACCTGTTCCGCGGCGATCCCGCCATGCATCACGTGGTGACGCGCGCCGCCAAGCTCATCAACACCCAGATGGGCTTGCTCATCACCGGCGAAACCGGCACCGGCAAGGAGCACCTGACGAAGGCGCTGCATTCGGTCAGTGCGCGGGCAGGCAGGCCCTTCGTCGCGGTCAACTGCGCCGCGCTGCCGGAAAGCCTGATCGAGAGCGAACTGTTCGGCCACGAGGCAGGCGCCTTCACCGGAGCGGCGGCCAAGGGCAAGAAGGGTCTCGTGCTCGAAGCCGACGGCGGCACCCTGTTCCTTGACGAGATCGGCGACATGCCGATCTCGTCGCAGACGCGCCTGTTGCGCGTGCTCGCCGAGCGCGAGGTGACACCGGTCGGCCGTACCCGGCCGGTCCCGCTCAATGTCCGCGTCATCGCTGCCACCCATCGCGACCTCGTCGCGCTGGTGAAGGCGGGGCAGTTCCGCGAGGATCTCTATTTCCGCCTCAACGGCGCGGTGCTTGCGCTGCCTCCGCTGCGTCAGCGCACCGATATCGAGTGGCTGATCGATCAATCCCTGCATCGGCTTTCGACGGAGCACAAGGCCAACTATGCGCTGACGGCAAGCGCGCGCAGCGCGCTGCTCAAGTACCAATGGCCTGGCAACATCCGCGAGCTGATCAACGCGCTCGATCATGGCTGCGCGCTGTCGAACGACGGCACGATCGATCTTGCCGATTTGCCGGACCGGATCGCTGATCCCCTGGGTGTGGATATCTCCGGAAAGCCGGCACGTGGCAGAGCGGCGACATCGCGGCAAGCCGATGCGCTACTTGCGGCGTTGCGCAACAATCGCTGGAATGTCTCGCAGGTGGCGCGCGAACGCGGCGTCGATCGCTCGACCATCCATCGCCAGATTGTCCGCTTCGGCATCACGATGCCGAAAGACCTGACCTGAGTGCGGTCGTTGCCCGCCGTCGCTGACCGCCCGTCAGATACCACATCCCTGCCGAACGGTGGCGCGAACCCATACATAATTGAAATTGCATGTGATTTTTCCTGCCCCAGGCGTTCGGCCGCCACCGCCTTCGGCCCAGCCGCTGTCACAAGCGAAATTCAGCACGCCTCACGACAGCGTGCGCCGTTCGCTGCGGGATCGTAGTATTGTCGTCGGCAGCCGTCGAAGCTAGGATTTCGCGTAGCATTCGATCGCGACGCACGAAGAGATGCACTCCAGAATCAAGCGGATGGTCGCGGCTGCGATCGGACGGCACGGCAAATGGAGGACATTATGGCGTGGCGTGACGACAAGGCCCGGGCAGCCCTGATCCGCGATGCAGCGGGCAGCGTGCCAGCGGGCAAGAGCCCCAGGGCCTTTGCCGAGCCCTTGTTCGGCTACACCAATATCGAGGATCTCGCCAATTACGATGCCGCCTCGCTTGCCCAACTGGCGGAGCAGGCCTGGGAGCACGTGCAGCGGCGCACGGCCGGCAGCGCCGATATCCGCGTCGTCAATCCGACGTTGCCGAATGGGCGCGAGATTTCCGTGCTCGAAATTCTCAACGACAATATGCCTTTCCTGTTCGATTCCACCATGGCGGAGCTCGCCGAGCAGGGCCTCGAGGTCACTCTGGTCGCTCACCCGATCATCGCCGTGGAGCGCGATGAAGGGGGCAAGCTGCTGCGATTCTACGGGGAAGCACTGCCGGACGGAGCAAAGGGCGCGCGCGAAAGCCTGATTCATCTCCACATCACCCGCCTGGACGCGGATTCCGATCGCCAGAAGCTGATCGACGGCCTGACCAGGACGTTGAACAATGTCCGCGCCTGCGTTGCCGACTGGCGCGTCATGCGTGACAGTGTCGAGGAAGCGATCAAGACGTTCTCTTCCAATCCGCCGCCGCTGCCGATCGACGAACTCGCCGAAGCCAATCAGTTCCTGCAATGGCTCTGCGCGGACAATTTCACTTTCCTCGGCGTGCGCAAATATCGCTTCTCGCCCGACAGCGACGCGTCGGACGACATTACAACCGGCGAAGGCCTCGGCATCCTGCGCGATCCGGACGTGAAGGTCCTGCGCCGCGGCAGCGAAATGGTGGTGATGACGCCGGAAATCCGCGAGTTCATGCACGAGCCGACCCTGCTGATCGTCATCAAGGCCAATGTCTCCAGCCGCGTCCATCGCCGCACCCGGATGGATTATGTAGGCATCAAACTCTACTCGCCCGACGGTCGGCTCGAAGGCGAGTTGCGCGTCGTCGGCCTTTTCACCTCGGGCGCCTATACTCGCTCGGTACGGCAGATCCCTTATGTCCGCCACAAGGTTTCGCGGGTGCTGCAGCGCGCGGGCTTCGACCCGAACGGCCATTCCGGCAAGGCGCTGATGCATATTCTCGAAGATTATCCGCGCGACGAGCTGTTCCAGATCGACGTCGACACGCTCTACAACTTCGTCATCGAGATACTGATCCTCTACGAGCGTCCGCGCGTCCGGGCGCTGCCGCGGGTCGACAAGTTCGATCGCTTTGTCTCCATCCTCACCTTCATTCCGCGCGACAAATACGACACCGACGTCCGCACGCGCGTCGGAGCCTTTTTGGCGCAGGCCTACAAAGGGAAGCTGTCCGCCTCCTACGTATCGTTCCCGGAAGGGGCGCTTGCGCGGGTCCACTTCATCATCGGACGCTATGAAGGCAAAACGCCCGTCGTCGACCGCGCCCTGCTCGAAGCCGGGATCAGCGCCATTGCCGCGACCTGGGCCGACAAGCTGAAGGCCGCGCTAACCGCGTCGACCGATGGCATGCGGGCGCGCATGCTCACCAACCGATATGCCCAGGCCTTCAGCGGCGGCTATACCGAGGTGTTCAGCGCGGAACAGGCGATCGCCGATATCACGACCGTCGAAAAGCTGACGCCGGCGCGCCCGGTGACGATTTCGGTTTACCGCATCGAAGGCGACGATCCGAGGCGCTTCGGCCTGAAGGTGTTTTCGGACGCCGTACCGCTGTCGTTGTCCTACCGCGTGCCGGTGATCGAAAATCACGGCCTGCGCGTGGTCAACGAACGCACCTATCAGGTCGTGCCCGGTACCAGGCCTGCGCCGGTATGGCTACACGACATGACGATCGAGACCAGCGACGGCCAGCCCATCGAGATCAACCCGGAATTCAGCCATCGCCTGGAAGCCTCGATCATGGCGGTGGTGACCGATCGCGCCGAATCCGACGGATATAACGGCCTGATCCTGCGCACCGCCCTAAGTTGGCGGGAAGTCTCGACCATTCGGGCGCTGTCGCGTTATTTGCACCAGATCCGCGCTCCGTTCACTCAGGATTACATGTGGGAGACCTTGCGCAAGAACGCCGCGATCACGGCCAGCCTGGTCGCGATGTTCCAGACCCGCCTCGATCCGCGCCTCGCCTTGACGGACGCCGAGCGCGCGGCGCGCGAGACGGCTTTGCTTGCCGAGGTCGAGGAACAGCTCAAATCCGTCGCCTCGCTCGATGAAGACCGCATCCTGCGCCGCTTCACCAATCTGGTGCAGGCTACCGTTCGCACCAATCTGTGGCAAATCGGCGAGGATGGACACCCGCGTCCGGTGATCTCCTTCAAGTTCGAGGCGCGCCGGATCGACGACTTGCCCGCTCCACGACCGCTCTACGAGATCTTCGTCTATTCCCCTCGTGTCGAAGGTATCCACCTGCGCTTCGGCAAGGTTGCGCGCGGTGGCTTGCGCTGGTCCGACCGGCCGCAGGATTTCCGCACCGAGATCCTCGGCCTGGTGAAAGCGCAGCAGGTCAAGAACGCCGTGATCGTACCGGTCGGGGCCAAGGGCGGCTTCGTGCCCAAGCGCCTGCCGCCGCCTTCCAAGCGCGACGCCTGGCTCGCGGAGGGCACCGAAAGCTATCGCATCTTCGTTCGCTCGCTGCTCGAACTCACCGATAATCTCGACGGCGACATCGTCGTGCCGCCCGAATCCACCGTGCGCCACGACGGCGACGACCCCTACCTCGTCGTTGCCGCCGACAAGGGCACCGCCACCTTCTCCGACGTCGCCAACGCGATCTCGGCCGAGAAGAACCATTGGCTCGGCGATGCCTTCGCATCTGGCGGCAGCCAGGGTTACGACCACAAGAAGATGGGGATCACGGCGCGCGGCGCCTGGACGGCGGTCAAGCGCCACTTCCGCGAGCTCAGCACCGACATTCAGACCATGCCGTTCACCGCGGTCGGCGTCGGCGACATGTCGGGCGACGTTTTCGGCAATGGCATGCTGCTCTCGCCGGCGACAAGGCTTGTGGCGGCTTTCGATCATCGCGACATCTTCATCGATCCTTCGCCCGATCCATCGACCAGCTTCGCCGAGCGCAAGCGCTTGTTCGATCTGCCGCGATCGAGCTGGCAGGACTACAACAAGTCGCTGATCTCGCAGGGCGGCGGCGTGTTCTCGCGCTCGCTCAAGGCGATCCCGCTTGCGCCGGAGGTGCGCACGCTGCTCGATCTCGACAAGCCGCAAGCCACGCCTTTCGAGGTGATGACGGCGATCCTGAAGGCTCGCGCGGACCTGTTGTGGTTTGGCGGCATCGGCACCTATGTCCGCTCCTCCGGGGAAAGCGACGACCAGGTCGGGGATCGCGCCAACGATCCGATCCGCATCGCGGGTGGCGACGTGCGTGCCCGGGTGATCGGCGAAGGGGCCAACCTCGGCGTTACCCAGCGCGGCCGCATCGAAGCGGCGCAGAAGGGCGTCAAGCTCAACACCGACGCCATCGACAATTCGGCCGGCGTGAACACGTCCGACGTCGAGGTCAACATCAAGATCGCGTTGGCGCGCCCCGAGCGCGAGGGACGCCTCAGTCCCACTGACCGCAACAGCCTGCTTGCCGCGATGACCGACGAGGTCGGCGCGCTGGTGCTGCGCAACAACTATCTGCAGACGCTGGCGCTGTCGCTGGCCGAGCGCAAGGGTGTGGCCGAGACCGGCTTCCTCACCCGTCTGATGCAATCGCTCGAACAGCGCGGCTTGCTTAGCCGCGCTGTTGAGTTCTTGCCCGACGACGCGGCGCTTACCGAGCGCACACGGCGCGGCCAGTCCCTCGCGCGGCCCGAGCTTGCCGTGTTGCTCGCCTACGCCAAGCTGACCCTCTACGATGACCTGCTCGTCACCAGCGTGCCCGATGACCCCTATCTTGCCCGCGAACTATCCCAGTATTTTCCGCGCGAGGTTCAGGACAAATTCCCGACCGCGGCCGGATTGCATCGACTGCGGCGGGAGATAATCGCGACCAGCCTCGCCAATGCGGTGATCAATCGCGGCGGCCCGGCCTGCGTCGTGCGACTGATCGACGAGACCGACGCCGATATCCCGACCATCGTCATGGCCTATGTGGCGGTCGATGAATGCTTCGGCCTGAAGTGGCTCAATGACGCGATCGACGCGCTCGACGCCTGCATCGACGGGCAGCTGCAGCTGTCCCTCTACGCTTCGGTGCAGGACCTCCTGCTCTCCCGCATGGTCTGGTACGTGCGCAATGTCGATTTCAAGGACGGGCTGGAGGCCGTCGTCGCGCGCTTCGGCCCGGCGATCCGCCAGATCGTCGCCGGGCTCGACACTGCCTTGCCGCCGGACTTGCAAGCGGCGCGCGTCAAGCGGCGGCAGGAACTCGCCGACGCCGGTGTCCCGGCCGGCCTCGCCGGCGAGCTCGCCGATCTTGACGCTTTGGTCTCGGCTCCCGACATCGTGACGGTTGCCGAGCGCACCGGGCGCCCCATCGGCGATGCCGCCGCGACCTTCTACGCCGCCGAGGCGAATTTCCGTCTCGACCGCATCATCGCCGCCGCACGCAGTGTGCCGGCCAATGATTATTTCGAACGCATGGCCATCGATCGCGCCGTCGAGCAGATCGCCGGCGCCGAAAGGAGACTGGCCGCCGATATGCTGGCAACCGGCCAGTCTGGCCAGCAGGCCGTCGAGACCTGGCTCGCGGCTCACCCCGAGGCGACGCGTATCCGCCGCTCGGTCGAGGAGATCGCTGCCAGCGGCCTGACCCTCGCCAAGCTGACGGTGGCGGCGAACCTGCTGGGGGACTTGGTCAAGGCCTGACGGCGTGTGAGGCAGCGATGTGAGAAGCGCGATGCTGGCGCAGGTCGTTAGCCGGCAAACGGAGGAATCCAATGATCCACGCCACCTGCCATACCGCCGACAATGTTCGCTGCATCGAGTTCGATGCCACACCGTGGTTCAGCGAGGCTGACGCTCCGAGCATTATCGATTTGGCCCAACGAGGATGGACCAGCACTGCGATTGCAGATTCCCTCGAGCACAGAGAAGGATACGAACGCCTCCACGACCTCGTTGAGTATGCGACGAAGCGACTGCAACTGGAATCTCTGGAGGACCCAACCTGGGAAACCTTCGAGTGTGTCGTCGATGGACCCGAGGCCGTCGCCTGGCTCGAGAAAAACCGGCCCAACGTTGTGGCAAGAATCCCGTAAGCGCAGCAAGGGCCACGATTGGTCGGCGGCAAATGAAGCAAAAATGGCGCACCACGCGCGACGAAGATGGGCACTACTGCTTCGCTGTGGCGCTATGATGATCCGTGAGGGGCCGCGCAGCGGCGCTCAAGAGCGCGCTGGAATACGCGGGAGCCAGGGCCTCACGGATGGGCGATGTATCCCTGGTCCGGAGAAGTCCAAATCACCGGTTCATCCATTTCGGGGTGTCGCACCCCGTCAAGAATGACCTGTGCCACCAAGCCTTGTGGGCTGTTCAGAAAATTCCAACAAGTCACGCCGGTCGGTCGGATTCGCATGTTGCTCGCAACCTGATCGCGGAGGAAGCTTGTTTCTTGTGCAGACGCTGGGCGGCCGGCCATCGTGAACGTTGCTGACCGTGTGTCTTCCTCGCGGAATGCGCTGCAGACCGCCCCCGATTGGATCGTCGTGACAAATTTCAACGACATGACCACCTCCGCCGACATCGTCACGTCGGCGTGCGCCTCAATCGCGCTTGCGCTGTCGAAAACGTATCTCGTGAGCGTGTTGCATTCCCTCTTGTCGATCTTGGGTCGGATACACAGCAGCAGGCCTTCGCGCGCGGACGCAAGTGGATCGGGGGTCGCGGACATACCTTGAGCCGCCGAATCGGATCCACGGCAGCCGAACAAGGCCAAAATGGCCACGAAGAGAGCCATCGAGGGTCGTTTCATGCGGCACCGAGGCTGCCGGTCGGGTACATCCGTCGACGTTCGACCGAAAGTTGGAAGATTCGAGTGATGGTAAGGCACTCGTGAGTTCGGGAACAGCGGATATGTCGTGCTTCACCGGCATGACGACGGACGAGTGGATGCTCTGTCGCGTCTTGGCGCACCCGACACGATTCGAACGTGTGACCTTTGCCTTCGGAGGGCAACGCTCTATCCAGCTGAGCTACGGGTGCGTGCAGGGGTTCATTTAGCTGATTGGCTCCGCGTCGGCAACGGCGTTGTCCAACTGGTCAGGGGCTGTAAACTGCCTCCCGACAATATGACAGGCCATCCAAAAGGGCCGTCTTTCGAGGGAGTTTGCCCATGCGTCCGCTGGAATTCGGCTGGTATCTGCCCACGCATGGCGACACCACGGCCTATGGGCTGATGGAAGCCCAGATCGCCGGTTCGCCGGAACTCTGCGAGCGCGTGGTCGCGGCCGCTGAGGACGCCGGCTTCGAGTATCTGCTGATCCCGGTAGGCTCGGTGTGCTGGGAGGCCTGGATCACGGGCGCCTTCATGGCGGCGCGCTCTCGCCGGATCAAGCCGCTGATTGCGGCGCGGCCCGGCTATATCAACCCGGTGCTGATGGCAAAGATGATCTCGACCTTCGACCAGATGTCGGGCGGGCGGATCTGCATCAATCTGATCGCCGGCCAGAACGAGAGCGAGGTCGAGGCCGAGGGCGTGCGTCAGCCCAAGGAAGAGCGCTACGCGCTGATGGAGGAGGAGGTCTCGATCCTCAAGGCGCTGTGGACGACGCGCGGCCCGGTGCATTTCGAGGGCAGGTTTCACACCATCTCCGGCGCGCATATCAGGCCGCGTCCGTTGCAGCAGCCGTTTCCGAAATTCTATCTCGGCGGCGGCTCGCGGCAGGCCTGGGAGGTGTCGGCGAAGCATTCCGACGTCCATCTGTTCTGGGGCGACCTGCCGGAGCGCATCGCGGAGAATATCGCCGAGATCCGGCGGATGGCGCGGGCGCATGACCGCGAGGATGCGATCGGCTTCGGCATGCGGCTGCAGGTGATCTGCCGCGAGAACGAGACGGATGCCTGGGAGGCGGCCGACCAGCTGGTGCGCCACGCCACCGAGCGGCAGAAGCAGGAGATGAAGACGCTCTACAATCGCTCGGAGGCCAACCAGCGCGTGCAGCAGCTCGCGCGCGACTACGGCGATCTCCTGATGCCGCATCTGTGGACCGGCATCACCAAGGTGCGGCCCGGCGCCGGCATCGCGGTGGTCGGCAATCCCGCGCAATGCGCCGCGACCTTGCAGCAGTTCATCGATGCCGGTTGCCACTCCTTCTGCCTGTCCGGCTATCTGCATGACGAGGAGGCCGAGCGGTTCGGTCGCCTGATCCGCCCGATCCTCGCCGCCAACAATCGCGGGCGGCTCGTCGCCTGAGGCGCGGGTGCTGAAGCTTTCCGAAAATTCACGGGTGAATCTGCGCCTGACGCGCCATGATCCAGCCGAGCTCGCGGCAGCAACGGAGTCGAACCATGCATCACCGGGCCTGGCTTGCGGCCGCGGCATTGCTCGTCGTGGCGGCGGCGCACGTACCCACGGCGTCCGCGACGCAGGCACAGACCGAGCGCGACCTGAAGCCGGTCAAGGAGATCGCCAATGCGCGGATTGCCGTCGGCAAAGCGAGCTTTCCGCTCTACCTCTCGGCCGACTGGTCCAATCCGCTGCCGGACGTTACGCGCGCCGTCCTCGTGCTGCACGGCGTGCTGCGCAATGCCGACGACTATTTTCGCGCGGCGCTGAGCGCGCAGGCCGCTGCCGGCGATGCCGGCGAGCATGCGCTGATGATCGCGCCGCAATTCCTGATCGAGTCCGACGTCGACGCCTTCAAGCTGCCGGCGGAGACGCTGCGCTGGAGTCTCTATGGTTGGCAGGGCGGCGAGCCTGCGCTCGCGCCGAGCCCGGCGAGCTCGTTCGAGGCGCTCGACACCATCCTGGCGAAACTCGGCGACCGCAAGCTGTTTCCCAACCTGCAGCAGGTCGTCGTGTTCGGCCATTCCGGCGGCGGCCAAGTGGTGCAGCGCTATGCGATCGCGGTGAAGGGCGACCAGGTCCTGCTGCGCGAGGGCATCGGCGTGCGCTATGTGGTCGCCAATCCGTCCTCCTATGCCTATTTCACCAAGGAGCGGCCGGAGCCCGCGATAGCGGCGAGCTGCCATGGCTACAACAGCTGGAAATTCGGCATGGACAACCGCCCGCCCTATCTTGCCGAGCCTTCGCCGGCCGCGCGGAGCAGGCCTATGTCGCGCGCCGCGTGATCTATTTGCTCGGAACGCTCGACACCAACCCCAATCATCCCGCGCTCGACAAATCCTGCATGGCGGAGGCCGAGGGGCCGTACCGTTACGCGCGCGGGCATTCCTATGCCGCCGTGATGCAGGCCCGCGACGGCGGCGCGCCGAACCACAGCGTGTGGGACGTGCCCGGCGTCGGCCACGCCGGCGGCAAGATGCTCAATTCGCCCTGCGGCCTGACCGCCGTGTTCGACATCCCCGGCTGCGAGGCGGCGCGCTAAGCCCACACACCGGAAGATTCGGTGGCAAGCGGCACAGAGATCGCCTACGCTTGTGCCGCGAATGGAGCAGCACGACCGACAGCTCGATGGAGAACATCATGAGAGCAGGTTTGATCACGCTTCTGACAGCCGGTGCCTTCCTCGGCTTGACCCCGGCCAACGCCGCAGAGGGATGCGGTGACGGTTGCCACAGGACCTCACGAGGTGCCTGCGTGATCGACGGCTGGGGCACCGCCGCGCGGGTCAGGAATGAGTGTCCCGCCACCTCGCGCCCGCGCCCGCCGTGTGGTGGCGCTGGCTTCGTCTGGCGGCGCGACTACCAGGCTTGCAGCCAGACCACGAAGGATTGGCTCTAGTGTGCTGAATGCGAAGTTCGTGCGATTTCGCGGCAGCCACTTTCACGAACTTCGCATTCATAAAGCACACTAGAATCATAAGTTTGCTAGTGTCCTTATCGAATCCGAAGTTCGCTCCGAAGGTGCGGCAAATGATGCGAACTTCGGATTCGGGACACTAGCCGTCGACGGCCTGGCCAGCGTCACGCCGGCACGATCACCTTGCCGATCGGCCACAGCGCGATGCCGGCAAGCTTGAGATGCGCCCAGGCGAACGGGATGCCGATGATGGTCACCGCCAGCAGGATCGCGGTGATCACATGGCCGATCGCGAGCCACCAGCCGGCCAGGATGAACCAGATCAGATTGCCGATCACCCCGAGCGGTCCGGTGCCGATGTCGGACGTGCCGGTCACCTCATCGCGGCGCACCGCACGCGAGCCGAACGGCAGCAGCGTGTAGACGGCGATGTTGAAGGCGGCGCGCGCCCAGGGCAGCCCGATAATGGTCACAGCCATGATCACGGCGGCGATCAGCCAGCCGAACGCCATCCACGCGCCGCCGATCAGGATCCAGAGGATGTTCAGGAGGATAGATACAGGCTGCATGGCTAACACCTTCGCGCCGCTTGGGACTGCACTTTATATACGCCGCTGCCCGGCGCTGCGGTAGGTGTGGCCTAACCGCGCGCCTGCCGTGACGAGGCGCTTCACCGGCGGCCGGCACCGAACGACAGCTGGCACCTCATTGCATCCATCGCGACGGCAATTAATCTCGCGCGACCGGGCAGGGCGCAAAGACGCCTGCACCGAAAAGGGAGAACAACAATGAGAACAATATTCGGAGCAGGGATCTTGGCGGCGCTGGCATTGTCGGTGTCGGCCGTGCGGGCTGAGGACGCCGTGCGCTTCGCGCCGCTGAAGGCGGAGGAACTGTCGCCGGCGCAAAAGGCCTGGGCCGACATGATCAGCGCGCCGCCGCGCAATGCCAAATTCACCGCGCCGCCCTACCGCGCCTATATCCGCAATCCCGATCTGGCACCAAAGCTGTCGAACCTGTCGGAGTATCTGCGCTGGAATACCTCGCTGCCGGCGCGGCTCAGCGAAATGGCGATCCTGATCACGGCGCGGCACTGGACCGCGCAATATGAATGGTCCGCGCACCATCCGCTGGCGATCAAGGGCGGGCTCGATCCGAAAATCGCGGACGCGATCGCCAAGGGCACGCGGCCCGAGAGCATGAAGGACGACGAGGCCGCGCTGTACGATCTCGGCATCGCACTCTATCGCGACAAGAAAGTCAGCGACGCTGTCTACACGGCGGCGCTGGATAAATTCGGCGAGCGCGGCATCACGGATATCATCGCCATCATGGGCTATTACGACATGGTCTCGATGATGCTGATCACGATGCAGGCCGGCCCCGCAAATAACGGCGTGCAGCCGTTGGCGGTGCTGGAGAAGTAGGGCGTCTGCAGCGGTCTCGCGTTCTTACCTCTCCCGCCTGCGGGGAGGTCGACGTGCGCGCAGCGCGGGGCGGGTGGGGGCTCTCTCCCCAGTATGGCTCGTGGTGAAACCCCCACCCCAACCCTCCCCGCAAGCGCAGGGCTATCGCATATGGCCGTTTGAGGCGATCGGAGTTCCCACAAACTCGTCATAGCTGGGACAAGCCCGGCCATGACGGCGCGGAAGAGTCGGTTCATTCCATATGCGATTCCCCTGCCCGCAAGCGGGAGAGGGAGCGAGCGCAGTCACATCGCGCCCTTACCGCCGGAAACCGCTGGCGCGCGAATAGCCCTGGCGGCCTTCCTGGGCAGGGCGCGCGGCCATGCTGGCGCGCGTTTCGCTGGCGACCGGCGTCGCCGGCTTCAAATCCTCGAGGAAGATCGGCTTGGCGAAGTAATAGCCCTGGGCATAGCGGATCTTGGTCGCGGCTTGCAGATAGGTGAGCTCCTCGTAGGACTCGATGCCCTCGGCGATCACGGTCATGCCGAGCGCCTCGCTCAGCGATTCGATTGCGCGCAAAATGCCCTGGCTGCGCGGCCGCTGATGGATGTCGGTGATGAAGGAGCGATCGATCTTGATCTCGTCGGCGGTGATATCGGCGAGCGCCGACAGCGACGAATAGCCGATGCCGAAATCGTCGATCGAGATGCCGACGCCGATGCCGCGCAGGATCGGCAGGATCTGGTCCTGGAAATGCGACCGCGTCACGAACGCGTCCTCGGTCACCTCGATCATGAAGCGCTTGGGGAAGCCGGTCTCCTCGAGCGCGCGAGCGAACCGGCGCATGAATTCGAGGTTGGAGGCCTGCTTGGCGGCGACATTGATGCTGATCGTCGCCGTCGGACCGAACGTGTCGTTGATCAGGTCGATCGACTTGACGATCTCCGCCAGCACCAGGAACGTCAGCTCGTCGATCAGGCCGAGCTCGACCGCGAGATCAATGAAGGTGCCCGGCGCCTGGATCACGCCCTCGTCGTCGCGCAGCCGCACCAGCGCCTCGATGCCCTTCACCTCCTGGGTGCGGATATCGACCTTGGCCTGGAATGCACAGCAGAAGCGCTTTTCCAGGATCGCAAGCCGCAGCGACTGCTCGATCTTCATCCGCGCCAGCGCCTCGCGCTCCATGCTGTTGTCGAAGAACGCGGTCGAGCCCTTGCCGTTGTTCTTGACGCGGTACATCGCGATGTCGGCGTTCTGGCGCAGCGCCTCGTAGCTCCGGCCATGCATCGGATAGAGGCTGACGCCGATCGAGGTCGAGGCGAAGATTTCGGAGTCCTCGATGAAGAACGGCGCCTTCAGCCGCTCCTGCATGACATGGATGAATTCGGCGACCTCGTCATTGCCGCTGATCGGGTTGAGCAGCAGCAGGAATTCGTCGCCGGAGATGCGCGACAGGATATCGGTGTCGCGCAGCGCGTGGCCGAGTCGCTTCGACAGTTCAACGAGCAGCGCATCGCCGATCGCGTGGCCGTAATAGTCGTTGATGTGCTTGAAGTTGTCGACGTCGAGGAAGGCGAGCGCGAAATGGCCTTGCGAATCGTCGCGGATCAGGCCGTTGACGCGGTGCTCGATCACCCGGCGGGTCGGCAGGCCGGTCAGCTCGTCGTAATAGGCCGAGCGGAACAGCTGGTCCTCGAACGCCTTCTGCTCGCTGATGTCGGTCGAGGTCGAAATCAGGAGATTGCGACCGGCGATCCGGACGGGCCGGTGCGAGGTCAGGAACACGTATTTGGATGCGCCGCAGGAGAGCGTTTCCTCGAGCACCACCGGATGGCCGCTGCGCAGCAGATCCAGGTTGGCGGCGTGGCGCTCGTCGACCGGGGACGGCTGGCTCGCGCTGGCGGCCAGCTGCAGCTGGCTCGCGGCTGCTTCATTCACCAGGATGATCTGGCCCTGCTCGTCTTGGACGGTCACTCCCGCCGGAAGGAGTTGGAGAAGGTCGCGCAGGATACGCAATTCATTGCCGGAAATATCGTCTTGGCCGGGCACTGCCGCGCCCGCCTGAAAATCGTGTCTGGTGAGACTATGCATGCGCCGACCTTGGCAAAGTCCGTTGTAGTTTTGGTTAAGCGGACCTGCGAAATGCCGTGACAGAATGAGACCGCGGCAGCTTTCGCAAGCCGTCGCGGCAATTGTCATTAACAGAGTATCAATGTCGGCTGCGACCGCTGGTGAAAGCGATTGCGCTGCGCGCGGTTGCATCAACACATGCGCGTGTGCCGGAAAGCTGACTTATCAACAGCTCGGAAGCTTGCACTGCATGGTGCAGTGAACACCGGTCTTCAGGTAACTGATCTCGGTCTTGCCGTCGAACGGCCGCAGCGCCGACTTGAGCAGCTTGGTGCCGAAGCCGGCTTCGCCGATCGCCTCGACCTCCGGTCCTTCAGTCTCGTCCCAGATAACGTTGAGACGTCCGTCGTCGACCGTCCATGACACTTGTAAAAATCCGCGCGGCGAGGAGAAGGCGCCGTATTTTCCGGCGTTGGTTGCGAGTTCGTGGAAGATGAGCGCCAGCGAGACGGCGAGCTTGGCGGGCAGGAACAGCTGCTCGCCATTGAGATTGAACCGCACGTGGCCGTAGGGCCCGAGTTCCGAGCGCAGCAAATCCTTGATATCGCAGCCATAGCCGTCGACCCGCGCGATCAGATCGTCGGTCGCCGAGAGCGCGCGGATGCGATGGTCGATGCGCTGCCAGACATCGGGCCGGTCCTGCAGCGCCTGATGCAGCACGGCGTGAATGGTCGAGGACTTGTTCTTCAGCCGGTGCTGCAATTCGTCGACCACCACCTTGCGGTACTGCTCTTCCTCGATCAGCCGTTTGGAAACTTCGCGCTGCTGTGCGACCAGGGAACGGTAATGCTCGACGCCCCAGATCGCGATGCCGCACACAACCCAGAAGATCATCAGCAGCGCAAAGCGCGCAGGATCGGCGTGCGCGCCGCTGAAATTGAGCACGACGCCGAGCAGGCCGCTCGCCAGCGCGGTCGCGATCCCGATCCGGAAACCGCCAAGGGCGGTGGCAAAGAACACCGCCGGGAAATAGGGCGTGAAGAACACATCCGGCCGGATCTGGGCGAGCCCGAAGCGCGCGGCCGTGGCCAAAACGAGACAAAGCACCGCGAAGGCAATCGCAAGCCGCACCGACGGCTGGGCATCGCCCCGCCAACACGCCCTGAAATCGTCGATCCACTTCGCCATCGGTCGTTCCAGTTCACGTGAACAGGCGACCCAAAATAAGGCCACTGCGACCGAAAAACCGCAGTTGTGGCCTTCTGGCCACAGGCGGACCTTGCGGGCGTGGCGGCTTGCAAGTGCTTGTATTGACAGCAGGAGCTGGGGAATATCCGCAACATCATACGTAAGTTGAGGGGACCGACATGGGACGGCTGGACGGCAAGGTCGCGGTGATCACAGGGGCGACCAGCGGCATCGGGCTGCGCACGGCGGAGATCTTTGTCGCGGAGGGCGCGAAGGTGGTGATTGCCGGGCGTCGTGCGCCGGAGGGCGAGGCACTGGCGCAACAGCTCGGCGAGACCTGCGTGTTCCGTCAGACCGACGTCACGGTCGAGGAACAGATGCAGGCGCTGATCGCGCTTGCGGTTGAGAGGTTCGGCCGGATCGACTGCCTGTTCAACAATGCCGGCGGCCCGGCGCAGACCGGGGGCATCGAAGGCCTCGACGTCGAGCGGTTCGATGCCGCGATGGCGACGCTGGTGCGCAGCGTCATGCTCGGCATGAAGCATGCCGCGCCCTACATGCGCAAACAGGGCTCCGGCAGCATCATCAACAATGGCAGCATCGCCGGACGGCTCGCCGGCTTCTCCTCGTCGATGGTCTATGGCGCCGCGAAGGCCGCGGTCATTCATTTCACCAAATGCGTGGCGATGGAGCTCGGCGAGTCCGGCATCCGCGTCAACTCGATCTCGCCCGGCGCGATCGCCACCGGCATTTTCGGCAAGGCGCTCGGGCTGTCGACGGAAGCGGCGGAGAAGACCGCGGCCGTGATGCGCGAGGTCTACAAGGCGGCGCAGCCGATCCCGCGCGCCGGCCTGCCCGACGACATCGCGCATGCCGCGGTGTTCCTGGCGAGCGACGAATCGAGTTTCATCAACGGCCATGACCTCGTCATCGACGGCGCCATCACCGGCGGCCGCAACTGGAGCCAGCAGCAGGCGGGCTACGTCGCGCTGCGCAAGGCGTTCGATCAGGGCGCGGGGTAGCAGTATCCGTCATTGCGAGCGGAGCGACTTGTCCGCCGAAGCCTTGGCGAAGGCGGAAGCAATCCATCGTGCACTGCCGATTCCTTCAGGGCGAGGAAAATGTATGAAGCGTGTCTTGATCACGGCCATGTCTGGAACGGAGAAATCGTCCGCGATCGAAGAGTTGGTTGCGCGAGGTCATCAGGCTTACGACCTTGACACACCCGAATGGTCTCACTCGCACGCGGCATGTGCGGGTGATGACGCCGCATTGTTTGGCGTCTTGAAGCGCAAACCATCCCCGCCGTCGTCCCGGCGAAGGCCGGGACCCATTACCCCGAATGGTCATTGTTGAGCGACGCTGGAACGACGAGCCCCTTTCACAACACCCGCCGCGGCGTATGGGTCCCGGCCTTCGCCGGGACGACGGCGGTGGATGTGGCGCGAGCTGGCGTTCTTTCTTCCTCCAGGAAGGGTCGCAAATCACGCCTTCTGCTTGGCCGCTTCCTTCGCAAGATCCGGCGCATTCACCGCGGGGATCGCGACGCGGCCGGGGCCGGTTTGTTGAAGCGCGGCAGCGGCCTTGTCGTTCTGCATGATCTTGGCCATCACAGCCTGACCGGCGCGTTCGAACACGGCGCGGTTGTCGATCAGGAACTGGCGCGACTTGCGCAGGCCGTCGATATAGCCATTGATCTCGGGCACGACATAGCGCGCGACCATGTCCCAGCTGCGGCGGGTGTTTTCCGGATTGGCCCAGTCGTGAGCGAAGCCGATGATCGAGCCGACGCCGCCTGACACATCGACCAGGTTCTTGATCATCTTGATCAGATCATCCGGCGTGCCGATGGTGGACGCGGCGCCTTCGACGAAGGCGGTCTTGTCGACGGCCTCGTCCGGCGAGGAGAATGCGGTCAGGCCCGGCCGCATCAGGGTGCCGACGTTATATTCGTTGTGCCAGCGCATCAGCCCGGCGCCGGCCTCGCGCCGCGCCTGCTCGCGCGTCTCGGCGATGTGCCAGGACAGCAGCACGCGCCAGTTGGAACGGCTCACCGTGGTGCCGGCCTTCTTGGCGGCGTCCTCGGCGAACTGCCATTGCTGCGGCAGCGCCATCAGGCCCTGGGTCGACATCGAGCCCAGCGAGATGATGCCGATGCCGTATTTGCCGGCGAGCGTCATGCCCGACGGCGAGATCTGCGAGGCCACCACGAACGGCATGTCCTCCTGCAGCGGCAGGATCTGCAACGCGGCGTCGTGCATCTCGAACCAGTCGGTCTTGGCGGTGACGCGCTCGCCGTTGAACAGGCGGCGAATCACCGCGATCGCCTCGTCCTGGCGGTCGCGCTGGGTCATCGGGTCGATGCCGAGCGTGTGGGCATCGGAGGCGAGCGCACCGGGACCGGAGCCGAAGATGGCACGGCCGCCGGTCATGTGGTCGAGCTGCACCATGCGCTGCGCGACGTTGAAGGGGTGGTGATAGGGCAGCGAGATCACGCCGGTGCCGAGCTTGATGCGCTTGGTGCGCTCGCCGGCGGCGGCCAGGAACATTTCCGGCGAAGCGATGGTCTCCCAGCCCGAGGAGTGGTGCTCACCGCACCAGAATTCGTCGTAACCGAGCGCGTCGAGCTGCTCGACGAAATCGAGGTCGCGGCGGAATTGCAGCATCGGATGCTCGCCGATCGGGTGATGCGGGGCGAGGAAGGCTCCGAACTTGAGGCGCGCCATGGGTCGTTCTCTCCGGACTATTGTTATCGGGGGCTTTCCGCCAACCTACGGGGTGGCCCGGGGCAAGGCAATGCTCGGGGGTTGCGGCGGTCGCATGGTTGTTGCGCAAATCGGCGGCGATTGCCGCCGTCCGGAATGTTTCCCAGCGCGTCAACGCAAATTGGCAGCCGGGGCTCGAGCGTCTGTGATCCCGGGCTTACCTCGCAGGTAATCGAAGCGATGACCGGAATCTGCTGATGTCCGCTGTAACGTCATTTCGGGCAGGACAGGACATGCACCAGATTGTTTCGACGCGAGCGGACACGTCCCGCCGCTGGTGGGTGCTGGCGATCGTAGTGTCGGCGCAATTCATGTTCGGGGTCGATGCCTTCATCGTCAACGTCGCGATCCCGACGATCGCGGCGGAACTGCACGCGACGCCGGCAGAGATCGAGGCCGTGATCGCGATCTACCTGATCGCCTATGCCACGCTGGTGGTCACCGGCGGCCGGCTTGGCGACATCCATGGCACCAGGAACGTGTTCATCGCCGGCGTCGCCGGGTTCTCGGTGACCTCGCTGTGGTGCGGTCTCGCGCAGTCCGGGCCCGAGCTCATCGTCGCGCGGCTCGCGCAGGGTGCAACCGCGGCGCTGATGGTGCCGCAGGTGCTGGCGACGCTGCATCTGCTGTTCTCAGACGCCAGCCGCGCGCGGGCGTTCGGCATCTACGGCATCGTGCTGGGGCTCGCGGGAGCTGCCGGCTTCATGCTCGGCGGCGTGCTGGTGACGCTCGATCTCGCCGGGCTCGGCTGGCGCGCGGTGTTTTTCGTCAACGTGCCGTGCGGCTTCGTCATCATCGCGGCGGCATTTAAGATCATGCCGACGGTGCCGCGCCGGGCCGGCACGCGGCTCGATATCCCGGGCGCGATCGTGCTGTTCGCGGGCCTGCTGTGCCTGATCGGTCCGCTGCTGTTCGGCCATGATCTCAACTGGACGGCATGGGTGTGGCTGGTGATGGCCGTGGGCATCGCTGTGATCGCGGCCTTCGTGCGGCTCGAGCGGTCCGTCGCGCGCCGCGGCGGCATGCCGCTGATCGATCTGTCGCTGCTGTCGGATCGCGCCTTCATGCGCGGCCTGGTCGCGGTGTTTTTCTTCTTCTTCGCCAACCTGTCGTTCTACCTGATCATGACCATGTTCATCCAGAAGGGCCTGCAGATTCCGCCGCTTCAGGCCGGGCTGGTGTTCGTGCCGCTGGCGCTGACCTTCGTGATCGCCTCGCGTCACAGCGGCGTGCGCGCCCGGCATCGCGGCACGCTGGTGCTGATCGAGGGCTGTGCGCTGCAGATCGTCGGTCTCGCCATGCTCGTCGCGACAATTGAGGTGGTCGCGGCACCGTCGGCACTGCTGCTCGCGGTGGTGCTGATGATCTTCGGCTACGGCCAAGGGCTCGTCATGGCGCCATTGTCGAGCGCGGTGCTCGCGAGCGTGCAGCCCGCCAGCGCCGGTGCCGGCTCCGGCATGTACGGCACGACGACGCAGATCGGCAACGCGGCCGGCGTCGCCGCGATCGGCGCAGTCTTCTTCGCAATCGAGAGTACGATGTCGGCACGTCTGGCGCTGTTTGCGGCATGCGCATTGTTTGTGCTGTCGATCGCCATTTCAGCCGCATTTCTGTCATGGATGCGCCGCGCTACGGCGTGAATCCGGCAGCACGTGGCGCGCATTCCTGAAAAGTTGATGCTCAAACAAGGTGCTACGGCAACTATTTCGGCCGGCTCGCAGCACGATCACGCATTAACGCCGATTCTCACAATTCCGCAGGGAAAGACAGCACACGGCCTTTTCATTTTGCAGTGCAGCAATTATCTGATCGGGTGACACAGAAGACTAAATCACCTCAGGAGTTGCTGTTGTCCCTGATCAACAACGTCGAATTTCTGCGTCATCTGCCGAAGATGAACGCGTTCAGCGGCCTTGGCGCACTCGCGCCGGCCGTGCCGACGCCGCTCGTCGAGACGACCGAATTCGGCGTCAACCCCGGCGATCTGAAGATGTTCTCGTTCGTGCCCGCGCAGCTGGCGCGGTCGCCCGCGCTCGTCGTGGTGCTGCATGGCTGCGGCCAGACTGCCGCGTCCTACGATCACGGCGCCGGCTGGTCGGCGCTTGCGGCGCACTACGGCTTCGCACTGCTGATGCCGGAGCAGCAGGCGTTGAACAACGGCAACACCTGCTTCAACTGGTTCAACCCGCAAGACATCGCGCGCGGGCAGGGCGAGGCCGCGTCGATCAGGCAGATGATCGCGCATCTGGTCGGCACGCATGAGATCGACCCGCACCGCATCTATGTGACGGGTCTGTCCGCCGGCGGCGCGATGGCCTCGGTCATGCTCGCGGCCTATCCGGATGTGTTCGCTGCCGGCGCCATCATCGCCGGCCTGCCGTTCGGCGTCGCCACCGATCTGCGCGAAGCGCTGCACGCGATGATGCATGGCAGTGCGCTGTCCGCGCCCGAACTCGGCGGTCTGGTGCGCAACGCGTCGACGCATGGCGACGCATGGCCGAAGATTTCGGTGTGGCACGGCAGTGCCGACCGCACAGTGCATCCCGGCAATGCCGATGCAATCGTGCGGCAGTGGCTCGACGTGCACGGCCTGCCGCTTGCCGCGATGTCGAAGGCGGATGTCGACGGCCATCCGCGCGAGGTGTGGTGGAACGCCGACGGCGAAACGCTGGTCGAGTCCTACACCATCGCCGACATGGCGCATGGCACGCCGCTCGGGCTTGCCGACAATGACGAGCGCTATGGCGTGGAGGGCGCGTTCCTGATCGAGGCCGGGATCTCCTCGTCCTATCACATCGCGAGCTTCTTCGGCCTGACCGACAAGGTCCGTCAGCCGCATATCGCGCCGACCGGAATTCCGCGCGAGCGCGCCGACACGGTCTCGATGACGGTACCGGTGCCCGCGGCCGAGCCGGAGGTGGCATCCGGCCGCAAGAGCGATCGGCCGCGCAAGCGACGGAGCAAGGGTGTCGATGTCGGCGGCGTCATCACGCGGGCGCTCACCGCCGCGGGGCTGATGAAGTAGCTACATCTCGCCGGTCAGGAACGGATTCGTCATCCGCTCCTGGCCGATGCTCGATCCGGCGCCATGGCCGCAGATGAAGCCGACATCGTCGCCGAGCGGCAGCAGCTTGTCCTTGATCGACTGGATCAGCGTCGGATGGCTGCCCCCGGGCAAATCGGTGCGTCCGACCGAGCCGGCGAACAGCACGTCGCCGACATGGGCGAAGCGCAGCTCCTTGTTGAAGAACACCACGCTGCCCGGTGAGTGGCCGGGGCAGTGCAGGATGTCGAAGGTGAGATCGCCGATCGAGACCTGATCGCCCTCATCGAGCCAGCGGTCTGGCCCGAAATTGCGTACCCCGGTCATGCCAAAGCGCGCGCCGCTCGAGACGACATTGTCGAGCAGATATTTGTCGGCGATGTGCGGGCCCTCGATCTTGACCTGCAGCGCGTCGCGCAGTTCGGCGGCGCCGCCGACATGGTCGATATGACCGTGGGTCAGCCAGATCTTGTCGACCGTCACGCCGGTCTGCTTGATCGCGGCCTGGATCTTCGGCACGTCGCCGCCCGGGTCGATCACCACGGCCTTCTTGGTGGGCTCGTGCCAGATGATGGTGCAGTTCTGCTCGAACAGCGTCACCGGCACGATGATCGCGCCGGCCTTCGGTTTGGTGTCGGTTGTCTCGTTCATGGGGGCACCATAGGCTTCCGGGAAACGTCGTCAACACGCACCGGAAATGCAGCTGCCCCGGCGTGTGATCCCAAAACGGACCGTGATAAGGTCACCTCCAGCAGAACAAGTTCGTGAGCAGGCCGGTACGCGGCTGCTCTCGATCATGATTCAAGTCCTCGCAGTCCGGAACTTCATGACCCAGGCCCCCAAATCACCGCTCGGCGGACCCCGGACCACCGCGCGCGCCTTCTTCGTCGCGGACCGCATCAACACGTCGGGCCTTGAGCGCGGCGACGTGCTGGCCACGACGCCGCTGGCGTTTCGCGTCAATGAAAACGGCGTGGCGATCCTGTTCCGCTACGGCGTCGTCGTTCTGATCGGCCTCAATGCGCTGGAGGAGGATGAATTCCTGCGCAGCCTGCAGTCGCGCATGACCGGCCTGTTCACGCGGCGCGAGGAGGAGATCGCGATCATCGAGCTTGCCGCCGAGAAGGAGGATCAGATTCCGCCGGGCGGCCCGATCTATCTGCAAGGCCTCTCGCCGGAGCGGCTGATACTGGTCGGCGAGGCGTTGGCGAAAAGCGTGGTGCTGGCGCGGCACGAGCGCGAGGTCCGGGCAGTCTTCGACACGACCGAGCCGCTTGCGCGTGAGCTCGCCAAGGGCGGCCGCGTCCATCGCGGCCGCGTTGCGATCCTCAAGCACATCGGCAACGCGCTGCTGGTGCGGCATCGCGTGGCCGGACCGGTCGAGGTATCGGAGAAGCCGGACATCCTCTGGGACAAGCCGCAGCTCGAGCGCCTCTACGCCAGGCTCGAGGACGAGTATGAATTGAAGGAGCGTGCGGAGTCGCTTAACCGCAAGCTCGCAGTCGTCGCCGAAACCGCGCAGGTGCTGACCGACATCATCGACACCAGCCGCTCGCTGCGGCTGGAGCTGATCATCGTCTTCCTGATCCTGTTCGAGGTGCTGATCACCATCTATCAGCTGGCGATGGCTCGGCACTAAGTCTACCCGTAGCCCGGATGGAGCGAAGCGAAATCCGGGAATCTCGCCAATTGTGCCAGTGGTCCCGGATTACGCTTTGCTCCATCCGGGCTACGGGCTACGGCGCCATCTTTCCGTCCCGAATTGTGCGTCATCCCTGAACCGATCGGCCGCTCCGGGCGCGGAGCCGCCTGGGCCGGGCTGCGAGCTTGGGGGGACGGGATGGATCAGGACAGCAGGGACTGGTGGCGACGCGGGATTTTCTATCAGGTCTATCCCCGCTCGTTCGCGGATAGCGACGGTGACGGCGTCGGCGATCTCAAGGGGATCATCACGCGGCTGCCCTATCTGACGCGGCTCGGCGTCGACGCGGTGTGGCTGTCGCCGATCTTCCCGTCGCCGATGGCCGATTTCGGTTACGATATCTCCGATTACACCGGCATCGATCCGCTGTTCGGGACGATGGAAGATTTCGACGCGCTGGTCGCGGCCGCGCACGATTCCGGCCTCAAGCTGATCCTCGATCTGGTGCCGAACCACACATCCGACCAGCATCAATGGTTCATCGAGGCGAAGAGCTCGCGCGATAACCCTAAGCGCGACTGGTACATCTGGCGCGATCCGGCGCCGGACGGCGGCCCGCCCAACAACTGGCTGTCGGAGTTCGGCGGCAGCGCCTGGGCGTATGACGAGGCCTCAGGCCAATACTATTATCACGCCTTCCTCGCGCAGCAGCCCGATCTCAACTGGCGCAATCGCGAGGTCAGGGACGCGATCTACGACGTGATGCGCTTCTGGCTGCGCAAGGGTGTCGACGGTTTTCGCGTCGACGTGATCTGGCACCTGATCAAGGATGCCGACTTCCGCGATAACCCGACAAACCCGCACTATCGCGAGGACCGACCGCCGCACGAGAAGCTGCTGACGCAATATTCGACCGATCAGCTCGAGGTGCACACCGTCATCACCGAGATGCGCGGCGTCACCGAGGAATTCGACAACCGCGTGCTGATCGGCGAGATTTATCTGCCGCTGCACCGGCTGGTCGCCTATTACGGCAACGATCTGCGCGGCGCGCAGATGCCGTTCAATTTTGCGCTGCTGTCGACCTTGTGGAGCGCACGCGCGGTCGAGATGATCATCGCCGACTACGAAAAGGCGCTGCCGCCGGGGGCGTGGCCGAACTGGGTGCTCGGCAATCACGACCGGCCGCGGGTGGCGAGCCGGGTGGGGCCGGCGCAGGCGCCGGTCGCCGCGATGCTGCTGCTGACGCTGCGCGGCACGCCGACGCTCTATTATGGCGACGAGATCGGTATGCGCCAGGTTGCAATTGCGCCGGATCAGGTGCGCGATCCCTTCGAGAAGAACGTGCCGGATATCGGCGTCGGTCGCGACGGCTGCCGCACGCCGATGCAATGGAGCGCCGAGCGCCATGCCGGCTTTTCGACGGCGCCGCCGTGGCTACCGCTGGCGCAGGATTTTGCCAGCGACAATGTCGCAAGTCTCGAGGCGGAGCGTGCGTCGATCCTCAATCTCTACAAGGCGCTGATCACGCTGCGGCGAAGGTTGCCGCAGCTCGTCCATGGCAGCTATGAGCCGGTGGCGGCGCACGGTGATGTGCTGCTCTACCGGCGGCGCAGCACTGAGGGCGTGGCCGTGATCGCGCTGAACTTCGGCGCGGCCGCCGCGTCGGTCTCCTCGAGCGCGATCGGCTTCAGCAATGAAGTCCTGCTGTCGACCTCGATGGACCGGCAGGGCGAGAAGGTCGAAGGCGTGCTCGATCTGCGCGCCAATGAGGGCGTGATCCTTGGGCCGCATCAGGACGATTGACGCCGGGTGCGGGGCTCCATGGTATCGATGTCGCTGCGCTTGAGCAGATAGTCGAGCCCACCGACCCGATACCAGCGATAGCCGTAGGCCTCGATCAGAAGCTTGTGGCGACCGGCCTCGTCGGCGCGGCTGTGGTCCTCGGTCAGGAGATTGACGAGGAGTTTGCCGGCGTCGTCGGGCAGCCCGACGTTGAACGATATCTCGAGCGGCTTTTCCGCGAAGTTGTGCACGAACAGCACCGAGTTGTTACGCCAGTCGTACCGGATGATCAGGATGGCGGGGTTTCGGCTTGCGATAACCTTGAAATCTCCCCAGCCGACCTCGGGGACTTCCTTGCGCATACGGACGATGCGCTCGGTCCAGTTCAGCATCGAATTGGGGTCGCGCCGTTGCTTGGCCGCGTTGACGTGCTCATAGCCATACGGTCCATTGTCGATGACGGGCACACATGGCCGATCGCTCTCGGTGAAGCCGGCGTGTGGCTCGGTCGACCATTGCATCGGTGTGCGCGCGCAACCGCGTTCGGGCAGGTCGAGATTGTCGCCCATGCCGAGCTCATCGCCGTAGCGGATCACGGGCGTGCCGGGAAGCGTGCACATCACGCTGTAAGCGAGCTCGATGCGTCGGCGGTCGCCGCCCAGCATGGGCGCAAGCCGTCGCCGGATGCCCCGGTCGTAGAGCTGCATGCTCTTGTCGGCACCGAATGCCTCGAACACCGTCTCGCGCTGCGGCTTCGACAGGCGGCCGAGGTCGAGTTCATCATGATTGCGCAGGAACAAGCCCCATTGTGCGGTCGCGGGCCGTGGCTTGGTCGCCGTCAGTGCCTTCGCCAACGGCTTCGTATCCGCCGACGCCAGCGCGTAGAACAGATGCTGATTGACATGGAAGTTGAACATCATGTGCATCCGGTCGCCGTCACGCCCGAAATATTCCATGTCCGTCTCGGGCAATACGTTGGCTTCAGCGAGGATGATCGCGTTGCCCTGGCGCCATTGCAGGAATTCCCGAAACGATCGCAGCATGTCGTACTGCTCGACCGGCTTGCGCCTGGAGGCGCCCTTGGTCGCGATCACGAAGGGCACGGCGTCCATGCGGAAGCCCGAGACGCCGAGCTGAATCCAGAACCCCATGATCTTGAGGATCTCGGCCTGCACATGCGGGTTCGATGTGTTGAGGTCCGGCTGGAAATCGTAGAAGCGATGAAAGTACCAGGCGCCGGCTTGCTTGTCGCGCGTCCAGGTCGATTTCTGAACGCCGGGAAACACCATGCCGGTGTTGGCATTGGCGGGCTTCCTGTCCGACCAGACATACCAATCGCGGTACGGCGAGTCCTTCGAGCTGCGCGCCGATCGAAACCAGTCGTGCTGATCCGAGGTGTGATTGACGACGAGGTCGATGATGACGCGGATGCCGCGCTGCTGGCAGCCATGGGTAAATTCAACGAAATCGCCCAGCGTGCCGTAGCGCGGATCGACGTCGTAATAATCCGAGATGTCGTAGCCGTCGTCCCTGTTGGGCGAAGGCTGAAACGGCATCAGCCAGATCGCGGTGATGCCGAGCCCGTGCAAATAGTCCAGGCGCCGGAGCAGACCGCTGAAATCACCGATGCCATCGCCGTTGGCATCCATGTAGGTGCCAACCGACAGGCAGTAGATCACTCCGTTCTTGTACCAGAGGTCGTCGATCACCAGGCAATCCTCTCCAGTCCCACCCGTGGCGGCGGCCGGGAGGATAAGCGGTGAGGCGGCGACGGGTTCCTGCGGAGCGCCGTCCCGCAACGGAGCCGGACGACGCTCCGCGCCGGCCGACGCTGCCGCGCTCCATCGGTTGGAGCATGATCTCCACGGAAAACCGGCTTCCACTTTTCCGGATCATGCTCTCGTGGAATCGGCTAATCTTCGCGCAATGGACTCATCCGCCCGCCAGATCGCGCTTGTGCCCGCGCCCGACCGACGCCAGTCGGAGACCGCGCTTGCGATCGCGCGCGGCACGGCGAGGCTTCTGAGATCGCTGGGATTTTCTTGCATCAGCGAATTGCCGCTGCCGTCCGGCCGAAGAGCCGATCTGGTCGCGCTGAACGAGCGCGGCGAGATCTGGATCGTTGAGATCAAGTCATCGGTCGAGGATCTGCGCGCCGACCAGAAATGGCAGGACTACCGGATGCATTGCGACCGGCTGTTCTTCGCCTTCACGCAGGATTTGCCGTGCGAGATCTTCCCGGAGGACACCGGTTTGATCATCGCCGACGCCTATGGCGCGCATCTGCATTGCGAGGCGCCGGAGCATCGCCTGCCGGCGGCAACCCGCAAGGCGATGACGGTGCGCTTTGCCATGGCCGCGGCGCAGCGCATCAACCGCTTGGTCGATCCGGAGGGGCACGAGTTTTAGCGAAGAACATTGCTGTTGCCTCGTCATCCCCGCGCAAAGGCCTCGCCTTTGTCGCCGGAGGCGCGAGCGGAGCGAGCCTCGAAGGATGGTTCGGCCGGGCTGGTGGCCGTCGACCCTTCGAGACGCGCGCAAGGGCGCGCTCCTCAGGGTGACGGACATAGAGGCGTAGGATGCGTAGAGCGAAGCGAAACCCATCATTTGTCGCCGCGGCGTGAAGTTGGTGGGTTTCGCTTCGCTCTACCCACGCTACGAAGTTGCCCACCCTACAAAAGCAAATGGCCGGGACGAGCCCGGCCATCGCGAAAACAAATGAACCGATCGCTTAACGCGGTGCGCGCTTGGCGAGGATGCGCTGCAAGGTGCGGCGGTGCATGTTGAGGCGGCGCGCGGTCTCCGAGACGTTCCGGTTGCACATCTCGTAGATGCGCTGGATGTGCTCCCAGCGCACGCGGTCCGCCGACATCGGATTGGCCGGCAGCTCGGACTTCTCGGTGCCGGTCGCGAGCAGCGCGGCGACGACGTCATCGGCGTCGGCGGGCTTCGAGAGATAATCGACGGCGCCCATCTTCACCGCGGTGACGGCGGTGGCGATGTTGCCGTAGCCGGTCAGCACGATCGCGCGCGCCTCGGGGCGCTTGCGCTTCAACGCAGAAACGACGTCGAGGCCGTTGCCGTCGCCGAGGCGGAGGTCGACGACCGCGAAAGCGGGCGCGGCGCGGCCGATCTCGGCGAGACCATCAGATACCGTGTCGCATGACTTCACCGCGAAACCCCGCGTCTCCATCGCGCGCGACAGGCGTTCCAGGAACGGCTTGTCGTCCTCGACGATGAGGAGCGAGCGGTCGGCATGGTCATTCAGTTCAGTGATGGCGTTCACGATCCATTTTTCCCTGTGGCAGACCCCTATTATATGGGGTCCTACTGCGGCGCTGCCAAGGCAGCCGAAAGTCGCGTGCTCGTCTGGAAAGAGCAATGCATCCGTAATGCCAGGGTTGCGATTAAGAATCGTTCTTAGGATTCGGTTTCGTCGCCCGGCGCGGATTCCTCAAAGCGCTCGCGCGGCCAGACGATCTGCACCACGGCGCCGTGATCGGGAAAGGTGCGATTGGTAAACGACACCTTGGCGCCAGTGCGTTCCAGCAGCGTCCTTGCGATGAAAACGCCCAGACCGAGGCCCCCACGTGGGTTTTGGGCCTCATCCGCACCTCGGCGACGCGACAGATACGGCTCGCCGATCCGCTTCAGCATGTCGGGCGCGATGCCCGGACCGTCGTCGGAGACGACGACCTCAACGGTCTCGGCGTTCCACCACGCGTTCACCTCGACGGTCTGGTGCGCAAAATCGACCGCATTTTCGAGAATGTTTCCGACGCCATAGAGGATCGCCGGATTGCGCGCGGCGACCGGTTCAGGCGTTGCTGCGACAGCTAGCCGCACCTTGATGTTGATGCCGAAATCGCGATGCGGCGCCACCGCCTCCTCGATCAAGGTCGACAGCTTCATGGTGTCGAACGGCGCGCCGCTCGATGACAATTGCGCGATCTTGCTCAGGATGTCGCGGCAGCGCTGCGCCTGCTCGCGCAGGGTCTTGAGGTCGCCGGCGATCGCCTGGTCATGCACCGTCTTCTCGAGTTCACGCGAGATCAGGAAGATCGTCGACAGCGGCGTGCCGAGCTCGTGCGCGGCGGCGGCCGCGAGGCCGTCGAGCTGGGTCAGATGCTGCTCGCGCGTCAGCACCAGTTCGGTCGCCGCGAGCGCGTCGGAGAGCTGGCGCGCTTCCTCGGTCACCTGGAATGCGTAAAGGCTGGTGACACCGATCGCGAGCAGAATCGAAAGCCAGACGCCGATCAGATAGATCGGCGGCAGTACCAAGGGATCGTCGGCATCCCAGGGCAGCGGCAGATGGTAGAAGAACAGCGCCGAGGCGCAGGCGACCGCAAGGCAGCCGAGCGCGATCGTCAGCCGGATCGGCAGCACGGTGGCCGAGATCAGGACCGGCGCCAGGAACAGGAACGAGAACGGGTTCTGCAATCCGCCGGTGAAGTACAGGAGGCCGCCGAGCTCGACGATGTTGAACGCGAGCAGGGCCGCGGCATAGGCCGGCTCCAGCCGCTGCATCGGGTTGAAGGCGATCTGCAGCGCCAGATTGAGCAGCGCCGAGAACGTCACGATGGTGACGCAGGGGACGATCGGAACGTCGAATTCCAGTCCCTGCGCCACGATGAAGATGGCGACGAGCTGGCCGAGCGCGGCGAGCCAGCGCAGCCGCAGGATCGTATCCAGGCGGACGTAGCGGCGGGGTTGGCGGAAATCGGAGGCGACGTCGGTCATGCCGGGACCTTAGCTGTGCCGTGGGCGGCGCACAAATTCGCGACTTAGCGCAACGATGCAGGGCGAGCCTTTAATTACCGCCAAGCCTTGCGCTTATTGTCGCAATGGCTCAATGACGGCCATATGCAACAGGTCGGGACAGGTCAGAGGCAAGCTCCGGCGGCTGAACAAGGCGAGTCGGCCGCGATCGACGTCGCGCATCTGGTCAAGGTCTACAAGACCACCCGCGCGGTCGACGACATCTCGTTCCGCATCGCGCGCGGCAGCATCACCGGCCTGCTCGGCGGCAACGGTGCCGGCAAGACCACGACGATCGCGATGATCATGGGCCTGGTGCTGCCGACCTCGGGCAGCGTCGAGGTGCTCGGTGCACGAATCCCCGAGCAGCGCTACGACGTGCTCGGCCGGATGAACTTCGAAAGCCCCTATGTCGACATGCCGATGCGGCTCACGGTGCGGCAGAACCTGACCATTTTCGGCCGCCTCTATGCCGTGCAGCATTTGCGTGAGCGGATCGACCAGCTCGCCGACGATCTCGATCTGAAGGAATTCCTCGACCGCTCCAACGGGAAGCTCTCCGCCGGGCAGAAGACCCGCGTCGCGCTGGCGAAGGCGCTGATCAACGAACCGGACCTCTTGCTGCTCGACGAGCCGACCGCCTCGCTCGACCCGGATACCGCCGACTGGGTGCGGCAGCATCTCGAGACCTATAGCAAGACCCATAACGCGACCATCCTGCTGGCGTCACACAACATGCTGGAGGTCGAGCGCCTCTGCGACCGCGTCATCATCATGAAGCGCGGCAAGATCGAGGACGACGACAGCCCCGAGCGGATCATGGCGCGCTACAACCGCGACACGCTGGAAGAGGTGTTTCTCGACGTGGCGCGCGGCCGCCTGCGGGAGGGCGCGCCTGAGGGCACACCATGAGCGAACTCGTCAGCCAGCACCAGCACGCCATTTCACTGCAACGCATCAACGCGATGGTGCTGCGCTATTGGTATCTCCTGATGTCGTCGTGGCCGCGGCTTTTGGAGCTGGTCTACTGGCCGGCACTGCAGATCATCACCTGGGGCTTCCTGCAGAATTACATCTCGCAGGCATCCGGCTTCTTCGCCAAGGCGGGCGGCACACTGATCGGCGCCGTGATCCTGTGGGACATCCTGTTCCGAGGGCAGCTCGGCTTCTCGATCTCGTTCCTGGAGGAGATGTGGGCGCGCAACCTCGGCAACCTGATGATGAGCCCGCTGAAGCCGATCGAATTCCTGCTCTCGCTGATGATCATGAGCCTGATCCGACTCGCCATCGGCGTGATCCCGATGACGCTGCTGGCGCTGTTCTTTTTCGGCTTCAACTTCTACGCCATCGGGCTGCCGCTGATCGCGTTCTTCTGCAATCTGATCTTCACGAGCTGGTCGGTCGGCGTGTTCGCCTCGGGCCTCGTGCTGCGCAACGGGTTAGGGGCGGAAAGCATCGTCTGGACATTGATGTTCGCCGTGATGCCGCTCGCCTGCATCTACTATCCGGTCGAGGTGCTGCCGGCGTGGCTGCAAGTTGTCGCCTGGACGTTGCCGCCGACCTATGTGTTCGAAGGCATGCGCTCGCTGTTGATCGATCACGTCTTCCGCGCCGACCTGATGGCGTGGGCGCTGGTCATCAACGCGGTCCTGTTCGCTGCCTCTTTTGCGATCTTCCTTGCCCTTTTGCAGAGCGCCAAGCGCAACGGCTCGCTGCTCGGCGGTGGTGAATAAATGTCACTTTCTCGTGGATTCTCGGCCTTTTAGCCCGATATCGCCCCCAGATTCGGCTCGCGGCGCATTGACGCATTGTTACGCATTGGTCAGTATGCTGCGGCGCAAAACAGGGGTCTGAAAATACTATGCCCATCGGTGAATTTGGCGGTGCCCCGCCACTAGCGGCGGAAGGCAGCCCGGCACTCACGACGCCGTTGTACTGGATGTACGAGATGGCGCATGCGTCGCTCAATCCGGTGCGCGCGGTGACCGACGCCACCAAGATCCTGTTTCAGAACCCGCTCAATCCGTGGACCCACACCGAGTTCGGCAAGTCGATCGCCGCCGGCTGCGAGCTGTTCGAGCGCACCACGCGCCGCTACGGCAAGCCGGAATGGAACCTGCCGACGACCGAGGTCAACGGCATCCGCACCCCGGTCGAGGTCCGTTCGATCTGGGAAAAGCCGTTCTGCCGCCTGCTGCATTTCGATCGCAAGCTGACGCGCCCGCTGCGTTCGCCGCAGCCGCGCGTGCTGATCGTGGCGCCGATGTCGGGCCACTATGCGACGCTGCTCCGCGGCACGGTCGAGGCGTTCCTGCCGACGCATGAGGTTTACATCACCGACTGGGCCGATGCGCGCATGGTGCCGCTCGCGGCCGGCCGGTTCGATCTCGAGGACTATGTCGACTACCTGATCGAGATGCTGCACGCGCTCGGCGGCAATATGCATGTCATCGCGGTGTGCCAGCCTTCGGTGCCTGTCGTCGCAGCGGTTTCGGTGATGGAAGCCAACAACGACCCGTTCGTGCCGCTGTCGATGACGCTGATGGGCGGGCCGATCGACACCAGGCGCAATCCGACCGCGGTCAACAACCTCGCGGAAGAGCGCGGCATCGAGTGGTTCCGCAACAATGTCATCACCAAGGTGCCGTTCCCGCATCCGGGCGTGATGCGTGACGTCTATCCGGGCTTCCTGCAGCTCAACGGCTTCATCAGCATGAACCTCGACCGGCACATGGACGCGCACAAGGCGCTGTTCGCCAATCTGGTCAAGGGTGACGGCGATCTCGTCGACAAGCACCGCGAATTCTATGACGAGTATCTCGCGGTGATGGATCTCACCGCCGAATATTACCTGCAGACCGTCGACCTCGTCTTCGTCAAGCACGCGCTGCCGAAGGGCGAGATGACCCATCGCGGCAAGCCGGTCGATCCGTCGAAGATCCGCCGCGTCGCGCTGATGACGGTCGAAGGCGAGAAGGACGACATCTCAGGTCTTGGCCAAACCGAGGCGACGCACGCACTCTGCACCGCGATCCCGAACCATCGCCGCGTGCATTACGTGCAGAAGGGCGTCGGGCACTATGGCGTGTTCAACGGCTCGCGTTTCCGGTCCGAAATCGTGCCGCGGATCTCCGATTTCATGGTTTCGGCGGCCAATACGCGGCTTTCCCTGGTCGCCGCCGCCGAATAGGTATCGCCCCGGCCGCGATTTTCGCGGTCGCGCAAGCCACTGATTTAACTAAAAGAATCTCAAATCGGGCAGGGTTCAAGGGATGAGTATAATTTCATTCTTTGGGCTTTTTTCGTAACCTTGATTCATCGGAAAAATTCCGGTTCCAGCCCCTGCCGGTAGAGGTCAATTAACGTCCGACCCCTGTATATTGGGCAAATGATTTGTTTTTGCGCCGAGCGCTTTCCCTGGCGGCGGATATGGCAAAGTTCGGGCGAACTCCTGCTCCCCGGACTCTCAGAAATGGCTACTCGCGCGCTCCTCTATCGGCGGCCTGCCGAACCCGCGACCGTATTGGTCAGACACGGCTCCCAGTTCTTCACCGTCAGGTTGCGCCGGCACAGGCGCGCGCGCCGCTACACACTCAGGATACATCCAACCGATCGTGAAGCGATCCTGACGATGCCGCCGCGCGGCACGATTCCGGAAGCCAAGGAGTTCGCCAATCTCCATGGCGGCTGGATCGCCGCCCGTCTCGGCCGCTTGCCGAAGGCCGCGCCGTTCCAGCCCGGCACCGTGGTGCCGTTGCGCGGCGTGCCGCATCGCCTGGTGCACCGCTCGGGCGAGCGCGGCACGGTGTGGACCGAGACGCGCGACAGCGGCGAGAGGATCATTTGCGTCGCCGGCGGCGTCGAGTACATGGATCGCCGCGTGCACGACTTCCTCAAGCGCGAGGCGCGCAAGGACCTGCAGAAGGCGGCGCAGCTTCACGCCGCGGAACTCGGCGTGCGGGTACGCCGGATCTCGATCCGTGATCAGTCGAGCCGCTGGGGCTCGTGCACCTCGGCGGGTTCGCTGTCGTTCTCATGGCGGCTGATCCTGGCGCCGCCCTTCGTGCTCGATTACCTCGCCGCGCATGAGGTCGCCCATCTCGTCGAGATGAACCACTCGGCGCGGTTCTGGCGGGTGGTCGACAAGGTCTGCGCGTCGGTGGCGCGCGCCAAGAACTGGCTCGATACCTACGGCAACGACCTGCACCGCTACGGGATTCAGGAGTAGGGCGTAGCAGCGCCGGCTCCTCAACTTGTCATGCGCGGGCTCGACCCGCGCATCCAGCGAACAAAGAAGCTCTTTCTGGATGGATTGCCGGGTCAAGCCCGGCAATGACGGCAGTTGGCTCTTGTAGGATGGGTAGAGCGAAGCGAAACCCATCAATTGATGTCGCGGTACGAAGCTGATGGGTTTCGCTGCGCTCTACCCATCCCACGCACCAGCTATCGACCGCCTACCGAAACAACCGATCGGCCAGCCAGCCGTCCAGTCCAGCCGCAGCCTCGGGCCGCGCGTTCGGGTTGGGTGGCGCCGAGGCGCGGGCCGGCGTCGGCGGTGGCGGGCGATAGTAACCGCCGGATGGTACCGGCGCCGGCGGTTGCGATGCCTGCGTCGGTGGCTGAATCTGCATCGGCCCCGCCGGTGCTGACGGCGCGGTGACCTGCGACGAGATCTGCACCAGGTTCGCCGGCCCCCAACTGCCTTGCGAGTTCGGGATCGCGGCGACCGGCACGCCCTGATGCGCCGCCCTCATGAAGCGGGTCCATACTTCCACCGGCAAGCCGCCGCCGGTCGCCTTCTTGGTCGGTGAATTGTCGTCGTTGCCGAGCCAGACGCCGGTGACGAGCTTGGCGGTGTAGCCGATGAACCAGGCGTCGCGATAATCCTGGCTGGTGCCGGTCTTGCCGGCGGCGGTCCAGCCCGGGATCTCCGCCTTGCGCGCGGTGCCCGAGATCAGCGTCTCGCGCATCATGCTGTTCATCATCGAATCGTAGCGCGGCTCGATCACCTGGTTGGGCGGATCGGTCGGACGGTCATAGAGCAGCTTGCCCGAACTGGTCTTGATCTTGGTCACCACATGCGGCGACACCACGTAGCCGCCATTGGCGAACGGCGCATAGGCGCCGACCAGCTCGATCACGGAGACTTCCGAGGTGCCGAGCGCGATCGAGACGTTGGGCTCCAGCTTGGAGGAGATGCCGAGCCGGTGCGCGGTACGCACCACGTTCTTGGCGCCGACCTCGACGCCGAGCCGCACCGCGACGGTGTTCAGCGACATCGCCAGCGCCTGGGTCAATGTCACCGAGCCGAAATATTCGTGGGTGTAGTTCTCCGGCTTCCAGCCCTTGATGTCGAGCGGCGCGTCGGTGCGGATGGTGTCCGGCGTCAGCCCTGCCTCGACCGCGGTGAGATAGACGAACGGCTTGAACGCCGAGCCCGGCTGCCGCTTCGCGGTGACCGCGCGATTGTACTGGCTCTCCGAGTAGTTCCGGCCGCCGACCATGGCGCGCACTGCGCCGTCCGGCGTCATCGCCACCAGCGCGCCCTGGCTGACATTGAACTTCACGCTCTTGGCGGCGAGCTCATCGATGATGGCGGCTTCGGCGACGTTCTGCAGCTTCGGATCGATCGTGGTCTGCACCACGATGTCCTGGTCGATCTGGCCGACCAGATCGTCGAGCACTTCGCCGATCCAGTCGGCGACATAGTTCACGGTGCCGGCGCCGGCCGGCTTCACCGCAATCGAGGGCTGGCCGATCGAGGCCTTGGCCTGCGCCTCGGTGATGAACTTGGCGTCGGCCATCGCCGCCAGCACGACCTGCGCGCGCTGCTCGGCGCCTTCAGGGTTGCGGTTTGGCGCCAGCCGCGACGGCGACTTGACGAGGCCGGCCAGCATCGCGGCTTCCGGCAGCGTGACGTTCTTCGCCGACTTGCCGAAATAGCGCTGGGCGGCGGCCTCGACGCCATAGGCGCCGGAACCGAAATAGACCCGGTTGAGATAGAGCTCGAGGATCTCGTTCTTGGAATGCTTGCGCTCCAGCCAGAGCGCGAGCTCGGCCTCCTGCAGCTTGCGCTGCATGGTGCGCTCCTGGGTCAGAAACAGGTTCTTGGCGAGCTGCTGGGTCAGCGTCGAGCCGCCCTGCGAGACGCCGCGATGCAGGAGGTTGGTCACCGCCGCGCGCAGGATGCCGACCGGGTCGACGCCGTAATGCGAATAGAAGCGGCGGTCCTCGATCGCGATGAAGGCCTTCGGCAGATAGGGCGGCAGATCCTTCAACGCGATATTGGCGCCGGCCATTTCGCCGCGCTGCGCCAGCACGCTGCCGTCGATGCCGACGATCTGGATCGTCGGCGGACGCTTGGGAATCTCCAGCGACTGGATCGGCGGCAGATGCGCGCCGACCCACACCACGACACCGATCACCGCAATGCCGGCCCACAGGCCGAGCACCGCGGTCCAATAGAACAGGCGGCCGATGCCGAAGCCCCGCGACTTGCTGCGCCGCTTGCTGCCGCTGCGCGACGGGCGCGGTTTCTCGCTGCCGGAATCGCTGACCTTGTCGCTGCTCTTGGGTTTGGATTTGGCGGGCTTGTCGTCGCCGCCGCCGGGAATGCGGTCGGACGGCGACAGCCGAAGGTCGGCAAGCGCGGCCGGAAGCCCGAACAGCGGCTCCTTGCGCGCACCGCCTTTTTTCCGTCCCCACGCCATCCGCAACGCTCACACCCTGACAGGGACGCACGCTAGCGTTCCCGGTTTAAGGGGCGGTTACGCAAAGCTTAACGGGGCATTAGGAGGTGAGGCAGCGCGTGCTACATAAAGAGCATGATCAGGAAAAGTGGGCACCGGTTTTCCCTCGCGACAAACGCGGAGCGTTTGCGCCGAGATCATGCTCAAACAGGATGGAAGAGCGCGATCGAGCGATCGCGCTAGGGAACAAGAAACGAAGGAGCGCCGCATGGGCCATATCGATCCGACCAAGGACGTTTTCGCGCAATTCCGGGACAACAACCGGCCGGGCCCGATCCACATGCTCAACCTGGTACGCTTGCGCGAATGGGCCGCCTATCCCGATGGCCGCAGGGCCACCGGCGCGGAGGCTTATGCGGCCTATGGCCGCGAGAGCGGGCCGGTGTTCGAGCGGCTCGGCGGCCGCATCGTCTGGCAAGGCCGCTTCGAGCTGATGCTGATCGGTCCGCAGCAGGAGCGCTGGGATCACTGCTTCATCGCGGAATATCCAAGCGTCGCCGCCTTCGTCGAGATGATCCGCGATCCCGTCTATCGCGAGGCCGTGAAACACCGCCAGGCCGCGGTGGACGATTCCCGCCTGATCCGCCATGCCGTGCTGCCGGTGGGGAAGAATTTCGGCGAGATTCCGGAGTAGGCGCGTAAAAATCGATGGGTCGCGGCGATCTCCATCCCCGTCATGCTGAGGTGCGAGCGGAGCGAGCCTCGAAGCATGCACGGCCCCGCTGGTGGCCGTCGACCCTTCGAGACGCGCTTCGCGCTCCTCAGGGTGACGGTGATAGGACATCCCCGCAAACAAATCGGCGGCCTGGTGGAGGCCGCCGATTGCATTTCAAACCTGCGCGAACCGGCTAGCCGGCCGGGCCGGCGTCCTCGAGGATCGGGCCGAACAGCTCCCAGCGCTCGCCGTTGAAGCGCATCATCTGCAGCTGCTTGTTGACGCGATAGTCGTTCGGCGCGGTGTTGCCTTTGATGCCGGGCAGCGCCATGTCGAGCTCGACATTCTTCAGGTTGGTCGCCTGCTTCAGCACGTTGTCGCGGGTCAGGTCGTCGCCGCACTGCTTCAACACATGCACCATCAACTGGGCGGTCGAGTAGCCATAGGTGTTGAAGTTCGAGTTCTTGTCGCCGTCGGGATAGTACTTGGCCATGAAGTCGAAATAGCGCTTCATGCCCGGATCGTCCTTCCACTGCGGATCGGCGGGATCCTTGCCGTAATTGGTGCTGATCAGGCCCTTGGAGGCTTCCAGGCCCGCCGGCTGCAGCACGGCGCCGACCGAGGTCGCGTTGATGTCGACGATGTGGATCGGGTGCCAGCCGAGCTCGGCGATCTTCTTGATCGCCTGCGCCGCCTGCTTCGGCGTCGAGGCCGAGAAGAACAGGTCGGCGCCGGCGTCCTTGATCTTGATCACCTGGGAATCGATGGTCGGGTCGGAGACCTCATAGGAGGCTTCGGCCACGATCATCTTGGCGGCCTTGTCGCCGAGGCCGGCCTTGATGCCGTTCAGATAATCCTTGCCGAGGTCGTCGTTCTGATAGAGCACGCCGATCTTGGCGTTGGGATGCTCCTTCAGGATGTACTGGCCGTAGATGCGGCCTTCGACGAAGTAGTTCGGGTTGAAGCCGAGCGTCCAGGGGAAGTTCTTCGGGTCGGTGAACTTCGAGGCGCCGGTGGCGGCAAACAGCTGCGGCACCTTCTTGGCGTTGAGATATTTCTGCACGGCGGCGTTCGACGGCGTGCCGACGATCTGGAAGGTCAAGAGCACCTCGTCGCTCTCGACGAGCTTGCGCACCTGCTCGACGGCCTTGGGCGGCGAATACGCGTCGTCATACTGGATCAGGTTGATCTTGCGGCCGTTGATGCCGCCCTGATCGTTGATCATCTTGAAGTAGGCTGCCTGGGTCTTGCCGATCGAGGCATAGGCGGAGGCCGGTCCGGAGAAGGGGACGGTCTGGCCGATCTTGATCTCGGTGTCGCTCGCGCCCGGATCGTACTTCTTCTGCGCAAAGGCCGACGTTGCAGACAGCGCGATCGCGAGCGCCGTTCCCGTGACCAGGTGGAAAATCCCGTTCCTCATAGTGCTGTTTCCCTCACGTGACTGATGGTTGGCCGATGATCTTGTCCGCGGGCTCAAGGTCCCGCGGTCGCCATCGCTGGGCCGGGATACTGGAGGAACCGTTGTTGCAACGCAAGACGAGCGCTGCCGAAAAGGTGAGCGATTTCAGTCAACCAAAGTAGGGGGCGGTGCGAAAAGGTGGGTGGAGCGGCGCGAAGGTTGGGGCCCGCTTTACCTCGCCCCGCCTGCGGGTGAGGGGAGTCTCCGCGGGCGCAGCTAATGCAGCGATGCGCGGAAGCAGCCCCTCACCCCGACCCTCTCCCCGTAAGAACGGGGAGAGGGAGTGGAGTCTCGTCCCGACCGCGGCTAGCCCGCCGGTCCGGTGTCCTCGATGATCGGGCCGAACAGCTCCCAGCGCTCGCCGTTGAACTTCATCATCTGCATCTGCTTGTTGATGCGATAGTCGTTCGGCCCCGTCGTGATCGACATGCCCGGCAGCGCGAGGCTCGGCACGAACTTCTTCAGGCTGGTCACCTGCTTCATCAGATTCTCGCGGGTGAGGTCGTCGCCGCACTGCTTGAGCACCTGGATCAGGAGCTCGGCCGTCGAGTAGCCGTAGGTGTTGACGGTGTTGAGCTTGTCGCCTTCCGGATAATACTTGTCCATGAAGGCGAAATAGGCCTTCACGCCGGGATCGTCCTTCCATTGCGGGTCGGCGGGATCCTTGCCGTAATTGGTCGAGATGATGCCCTTGGAGATGTCGAGACCGGCCGGCTTCAGCGTCGCCGACACCGGGCTCGCATTGATGTCGAGGATGTGCACCGGGTTCCAGTTGAGATCGGCGATCTTGCGGATCGCCTGCGCGGCGAATTTTGGTGTCGAGGCGTCATAGACCAAATCGACCCCGGCGGCCTTCAGCTTCACGATCTGGGAATCGACCGTCGGGTCGGTCAGCTCGTAGGACACCTCGGTGACGATCATGCTGGCGGCCTTGTCGCCGAGCCCGCTCTTCAGGCCGGTGATGTAGTCGCGGCCGAGATCGTCGTTCTGGTAGAAGATGCCGATCTTGGCGTTGGGGTGATTGGCCAGGATGTATTTGGCGTAGATGCGTCCCTCGGACTGGTAGTTCGGGTTGAACGCGATCGTCCACGGCGCGTTCTGCGGGTCGGAGAAGCGCGAGGCGCCGGTGGAGGCGAGCAGCTGCGGCACCTTCTTGACATTCAGATATTTCTGCACGGCCGCATTCGACGGCGTGCCGATGATCTGGAACGTGAACAGCACCTCGTCGCCCTCGACGAGCTTGCGTACCTGCTCGACCGCTTTCGGCGGCGAATAGGCGTCGTCGTACTGGATCAGGTTCAGCTTGCGGCCGTTGATGCCGCCCTGATCGTTGATCATCTTCATGTACGCCGCCTGGGTCTTGCCGATGCCGGCATAGGCGGATGCGGGGCCGGAGAACGGCACGGTCTGGCCGATCTTGATCTCGGTGTCGGTCGCGCCGATGTCGTATTTCTTCTGCGCGGTGGCCGATGTAACCGACAACGCGATCGCAAGCGCCGTCGCAGCGAGCAATTGCACGCTTCTCATGTCCGTGACCTCCCTGTTGCCGGTGATCTTGTCCGCAAGCTCAGGCCGGCGGATGTCACCGTTGCACGGGATGATGGAGGAACGGCTGGGCCATTGCAAGACGATGCACCCTGCGCGCGATGTCGCGTTTGAGCATGATCCGGAAAACTGTGAAGCGGTTTCCGAGCGGATCATGCTCAAGAAAACAAAAGCGCGCCCGCGCGTTAGGCCAGCCAGAGCTGGATCAGCGCCAACGCAGCGGGAGCCGCCTGCACATAAAGAATGCGGCGGCTGACAGTGGCGGCGCCATAGGCACCGGCGACGATCACGCAGAGCAGGAAAAATGTCTTGATCTGGAACGCGAAGGCCGGATTGCCATGTACGAGGCCCCAGATCAGTCCGGCGGCGAGGAAGCCGTTATAGAGCCCCTGATTGGCGGCGAGCACCGCAGAATCGTTTGCCTTCTCGATCGAGTTGCGAAACGTCTTCAGCCCGAGCGGCTTGGTCCAGAGAAACATCTCGAGCACAAGGAAATAGACGTGCAGCATGGCCACCACCGCGACCAGAACATTGGCAAGCAGCATATTGCGGTCCCCCAGAGCTTCGGTTCTGATTGAATCAGAATCAAAGCTCAAGATTGTTGTTTTGACGCGTTTTCTTCACGCGAACCGGTGTCCACTTCGCTTGAAAACGCTTTAACCGGAATTCGGGTGGACGCTAGCATGCGGGCGGTGAATTGTATGCCGACCGATCTGCTTGCCCGAGATATGACAATGGCCGACCGCAGGACTGCACAGACCTTCAACCTCGACCGCCTCAAGACCCCGATCGGCACCGCGCTGCTGGTGACCGATGACGACGGCGTGCTGCGCGCGCTCGACTGGGACGACTATGAAGGGCGCATGCTCGACCTGCTGCGGCTGCATTATGGCGCCGTGACGCTGCGGGACGGCCACGCGCCGACTGCGATGCGCAAGGCGCTCGGCGATTACTTCAAGGGCGATCTCGATCGGCTCACCGATGTCGAATGGCGCGTCGCCGGCACGCCGTTCCAGCAGAAGGTCTGGCACGCGCTGCCGAACATTCCGCACGGTACCACCATGAGCTACGGCGCGCTGGCGGCGAAACTGAACGCGCCGAATGCGATGCGCGCGGTCGGCCATGCCAACGGCTCCAACCCGATCAGCGTCGTCGTGCCCTGTCATCGCCTGATCGGCGCCAACGGCTCGCTGGTCAAATATGGCGGCGGGCTGGAGCGCAAGCGCTGGCTGCTGCGCCACGAGGGCGTGGAGGTCTAGAGCGTTTTCGAGTGGGAACCGGTTCGCGTGAAGAAGCGCGTCAAGACAACGATCCAGCAATCCGCTTCGGCCGCCGGTGCGGCGATCAATCGAGATCTTCGCTGGGCATGTTGCGCAGATCGCGCACGATATAGAGGAACACGACGAGCGAAGGTACCCACGCGAGTATCGCTCCCACCAGCATCGCATCGACCGTCGTCATGTGAGACTCCTTGCGCGCTATTGGCCGACGTCGTCAGATCGGCTTTTTCGATGGGGCGCCGGTTCTGGGGAAGGGATACAGCCACTTCCAATAGGCCTTGTTGCGCTCCAGCTGCCGCTTGTGGATCTCGCGGCACTTCGTCGAGCAAAACTGCTCAAAGTACCAATTGTGCCGGATCAGGCCGAAAGGCCGCTTGCAGGCCGGATTTCCGCAACGAGCTGTCATGACGCTGCCTCCGCATTCGCGCGCCAAAGCCAGCGGATGAAATCCTCCTGGCCTTTGTAGAGGCAGAGGCGTCCGCAGTAGCGTTCGCCCGCCGGATTTCGCAAACAGATGATCTTGGGGTCTTCGCTGTCACACTGGGCGCAGCGCGGTTCCGCACGCATGGCGACCTCCCTCCGAGGAATTGCCATTTGCCAATCAAAATGTCTGGTGCTGTCCTTGCCGTCGATCTTCCCGAAGGACGACGATGCGAAATCTCGCGCCGCCGCCGTCCATGCGCAACTTGTCCAGATGTTTTGTGGCATCATCCTTGCGTATAGCCGGCCTGGTCACGGCTGATCCAACTTCACGCGCCCGGCGCCGCGCTGTGCTGCCTGAGGGCGGTATCGAGGCATTTGATCAGGACGTCCCCGTCGCAGGGCTTGCTCAGAAAGCAGATCGCTCCAGCCTTCAGCGCCCGGACGCGATCGCCTTCGACCGAGAACGCCGTGACGAAAATGAACGGAAAGCGGTGTCCGCTGGCAATGAGGTGGCTCTGCAGGTCGAGCCCGCTCATGGCCGGCATCCTGACATCCGCGATCACACAGGATGTGTCATTCAGGCGGGGCGAGTGCAAAAATTCCTCGGCCGACGCGTAGGTCTCGACCGCGTAGCCTAGCGACCTGACGAGATTGTCGGTCGCGGTGCGAACCGACATGTCATCGTCGATGATTGATATCACTGGCGGGTTGGGCAAGGAGGTTTTCCCGGGCCGGAAGGGCCTCTGGCGTGTGCATCATGTGGGGACCACAGTGCGTCGCCAATCGGGGCCGGAGAATCATACTTAGGTTTGCGCCCCGCCGGCTGCCGGTCCGATCTGGAGCATCTGTGCCATCCTGACCAGATCGGGTAACGACTTTGCCGCCATTTTCCGCATGATGTGCCCGCGGTGTATCTTCACTGTGATCTCGGCCACACCGATTTCGGCGGCGACCTGCTTGTTCATCAACCCCGCCGTGACGAGCGTCATCACCTGGCGTTCACGCGGCGTCAGGGTCGCGAAGGCGGCGCGCAGGTTGGCAAGAACCTTGGCCTCATCGCGACGATTCCTGTCGCGCTCGATCGCCGTCGTGACGGCATCCAGCATGTCCTGATCGCGGAATGGCTTGGTCAGGAAGTCCACAGCGCCGGCCTTCATGGCCCTGACCGTCATCGGGATATCGCCGTGGCCGGTCATGAAGATGATCGGAATATCGATGCCCGCCTTCGCCAGCTCCCCCTGAAAGTCCAGCCCGCTCACCCGCGGTAACCTGATGTCGAGGATCAGGCAGCTCGGGACATCCGGGGGCTTGCGCTGTAGAAATTCATGGGCCGAGCCGAATGCTGCGGTCCGCAAGCCGACCGACCGGAACAGATTGCTCAGGGCGTCCCGCACGGATACGTCGTCGTCGACGACGAAGACGATGGGATCCTCGGCGTTTGCCAGACCAGAAGGCGATGCCGCGCGCCCGGTCACCATGCATGATCCTCTTCGTGCAGTGGCAAGGTGAACTGGAACGTCGCGCCGGGGCCGATGTTTCCGGCCACGGACAGGCGGCCTCGGTGAGCTTCGATGATCGATCGGCAGATCGACAGCCCCATCCCCATGCCGCTGGCCTTGGTGGTGTAGAACGCGTCGAACAGCCGTTCGGCATTCTCGGTCGCGATTCCGACGCCACAGTCGGTGACCGTGACCACGATCTGCCCGGCCTCGTCATGGCGTGTCCGGATCACGAGCTCCCGCGGCCGGTCCGTGACCGGCTGCATGGCCTCGATACCATTGAGGACCAGGTTGAGGATGACTTGCTGCAGCTGGATACGGTCGGCGACGACAGACGGGAGCGCGGGAGCGAGGTCGAGCTGCAAGGATACCAGGTGACGCTGCAGTTCATGCTGCACCAGCCCGATCACCTGGTTGATGACTTCATTGACGTCGAGCGGCGCCTTCTGACCGGTGGTCTTGTTCACCATCGCGCGGACGCGCTGGATGACCTCGCCCGCCCGGTTGCCGTCGCTGATGATCGACCTGACCGCGCCGCGAGCCTCGTTCAAATCGGGGGCCGCCCGGTTGAGCCACCGCAGGCATGCCGCGGCATTGGTGACCACGGCGGCAAGCGGCTGGTTCACTTCATGGGCGATCGACGCGGCGAGCTCGCCGAGCGCCGTCACGCGCGTGACGTGCGCGAGGTTGGTCTGCGCTTCGTGCAACTCCGCCTCGGCTCGCTTGCGGGCGGTCACGTCGGTGACCGCTCCGATGAATTCGGTGTCGCCCGAAAGGTTCGTCACCGTATGCGCCCTGGCGTGAACAAATTTGATCGCCCCATTGGGCATCAGCAATCGGTAGCCGTGCTCGAAGTCCTTGCCGTCGAGCGAGGCGCGGTCGATGGTCCGTTGCACGCGGGCGCGATCGTCCGGATGGACGCGCTGCAGGACCGTGGCATGCGTGATGGAAGGAGCTCTGTCGAATTCGAAGATCCTGAACGTCTCTTCCGACCAGATGATCTCGCCGCTGGCGACGTGCCAGCCGAAGCTGCCGGTGTGGCTCAATCGCTGGGCTTCGGTCAGGTACATTTCACTCTGCTGCAGCGCATTTTCGGCGTGCTTGCGCTCGGTGATGTCCTCGCATGCGATCAGCACGATCAGCTGATCGCCCAGCCGCCGCACCGCCTTGGCGTTTTCACGAACCCAAATCCTTGAACCGTCCTTCCGGACCTTCCGGATTTCCCAATTGTGGGTCTGGCCGATGTTGTCGAGGCATGCCGCGACGTTGCGTTGGACCATATCCCGGTCTTCGGCGGCAAAGACCCGCAGCACCGATTGTCCGAGCAGCTCGTCGACGGTGTAGCCGAGCTGTGCCGCGCCGAACGTGTTGACCGACAGCACGAGGCCCGTTGCGTCGACCATGAAGTACATGACCGGGTTGTGCTCGAATACCTCCTTCCATTGCGCTTCGCTGTTGCGCAGCGCCTCCATCGCGCGCTCCTCGCTGCTGGCTCGGCCGCGCAACATGGCTTCCATCCGCCTTTGCGAACGGCCAACCAGGCGGATCATCAGCAATGCGGCGGTCAGCGACGCGACGAGCAGCGCCAGGGCAACCAGATGGGCGGAAGCTGCCGGCTGCGGACCTAGCAACAGCCCGATGCAGGTTGCCGCCAAGGCCAGCACCATGCCGCCGAGCAGCCATTGCTCGGCCGACCAAGACTTCGTGGTCGGGTCGCGGATCATCGGCAGCCCAGCACTTGGCCATCATCATGGGCCGCGCTGCGTCGCTAGGTGACTGCTACCATCAGCGGCGACAACGTCGCCCTCCCAATAGACTGTATGTTAGCAGCTTTCTTGCCGCCCGGGCGGGATGACGCCGGCCTTTTTGGTGGTCCAAACCCGTGAGATCGCGCAGAAAGCGAAGCCATTGAGCGCGCTCAGGTCCAGGTTGCGACCTAAACTCAAGTATGAGTCGTCCCCACCGAATGTAACGGTCGGATCAACCTCCGTTCAATGGCCCGTTCCATCCCGGTGACTACGCTTATTGGGTAACTCGATGACGGTAGAGATTTCCGGGGTTCAGCAATCGCCAATCAGTGACGGAGATTGAAATGCCCAGCGCACGCCTGCATCTGATCGTTTGCTCCGACGACGTCGACCACGAGGCAAGGCCTCAGAGACGCGATCGCAGCTTCCAGCCTTCCGTTATCGATGGTGGCAAGCAAACAGCAAGCACGTCGGCCGACAACCCGTGGATCGATCTGCTGGACGCATTCGATCTCGGCGTGGTGGTCTGTCAGGCCAGCTACCTGGCCTTGCTGGGAGCCAGCCTGGCGGCGCTGCAGCCGCAATTCGACGTGCCAGATTCAGGGTAGCCGGCCCTGAATTCCAAGTCCGGCAGGCTGCCGGGACCGAAGCGCTGGCTGCTCACGCCTGGGTCGCGCAAGACGGGTCCGATCACAGCCTCCGTGAGAGCCCGGAATCCATTCCCCGCCTAGCCCCGGCCCTGATGGATTCCGGGCTCAGTTCTGCAGACGCCCTCGGCTGCGCAATGGCGCACCGGAATGATGGGCGGAGCAGGTCGACGGCGCGGCTCCCGCGCCAGGCTCCCGACGGAGGCAAATTGCAGCAATTTTTTCGAAAGATGCCCGGTTCGCTTTAGCCGCTTTTGAAGCACCTGATTATTGGATCTGTCCGGCAACGGCATCGCTCTGCAGAGCTGTGCGTTGGTTCGCGCACTGACAGATCAGGGGCCGGTCATCATGAATCAGGCGCAGCAGCACAAGCCGTTTCCCGAAGACAATAGTTCCGTCACCAGGGATGAAGCGGAGGGCGCGCGAGGATTGCAGCGCGATCTGCAGGAACGGCTGCAGCCGGAGCACGACGAGCCGGTCAGCGATAGCGCTCCCCATCCCGAAGCGCCTGCCGGATCAGGCCGGATGGTTCGCCGCCTGCTCAAGGTCGGCATTGGCCTTGCCATCGTGGCCGTCTTCGGATGGCTGCCGCTCAGGGCTGTGTTGCAGACCTCGAGCGTGGAGGCCGTGGTCAACGCCAGGATCGTGACCTTGCGCTCGCCGATCGACGGCACCGTGAGCGCGAAGCCGCAGAAATCCACGCAGCTCAGCGTGGTGCGCGAGGGCGATGCGATCCTTCACGTCGTCAACGCGCGCGGCGATCGCGCCCGGCTCGATGATCTCCGGCGGCAGATGTCGCGGTTGGAAAATGAGCGCCCGAGTCTGGCGGCCAAGCTTGCGGCTGCCGAGACGGCGCAACAGGACCTTGCCCGCCAGGCCGGCCAGTTCCGTGACGGCCGCATCCTCCAGCTCGAGGCCCGGATCGCCGAAATCCAGACTGCGATCGAGGCCGCCGCCGCGCGGCGGGAGGAGGCCGTGGCCGCCGTCGAGCGGGCGTCGTCGCTGATCAAATCGGGCAGCGTGTCGACGGTCGAAATGGCTCGCCTGACGCGCGAGCAGGCGATCGCCCAGCAGACCGAAATCGGCGCTCGACGGCGTCTCGACGCCGCCAAGGTCGAGCTCACCGCCGCAAGAAATGGCACCTATCTCGGCGACAGCTACAACGACCGGCCGAGCTCCGTGCAGCGCGAGGAGGAGATGCGCCAGCGCGTCAGCGATCTGCGCGCCGATCTGGCACATGCCGATGCCGAGATCGACTGGCTGACCCACGAGATCGCCGCCGAGCAGCTGCACTACGTCAACCGGGCGGAAGCCGACATCAAGGCGCCGGTCGGGGGGCGCATCTGGGAGATGATGACGTCGCCCGGCGAGGACGTCAGGGCCGGGCAGCCCTTGCTCAAGCTGCTCGACTGCAGCGGCGCAGTGGTCACGGCGAACGTCACCGAGAGCGTCTACAACGGTCTGAAACTGGGCGAGCAGGCGAGCTTCGAGCCGAATGACGGCAGCGCCGCGCTGCAGGGCGAGATCGTCAATCTCACCGGCGCGTCGGGCGCGCCCGCGAACCTTGCGATCAATCCGGATGCGCTGAACAAGGAGCCGTATCGGGTGACGGTGTCGATGCCGGCGCTCGACACCACGGGCAAGGATTGCGCGGTCGGCCGCACCGGGCGCGTGGTGTTCAACGCGGACGCGGCAAAGTCATGATGGCGGCATTTGCGCCCGGGCTGGTCGCATTCGGCGCCTGCCTTGCAATCCTGCCACTGCTCCACCGTGAGCAGACCCTGGCCCGCGTCATGATGACCGGCATGTCGTTCGTCCTGCTGGTCCACTATTTCGCGTGGCGGGTGACCCACACCCTGCCGCCTCCGGGCCTCACCGCCGACACGCTGGTCGGCTATCCCTTCATGCTGGCCGAGGCGGCCTCGATGATCGCGGTGTGCCTGTCGCTGCTGTTTCTCAGCCGCACGATCGACCGTTCGCCTGAGGTCAATGCGATCCTGCGCCGATCGAGGTTGCCCGCAAACGCGCCGCTCGTCGACGTCTTCATCTGCACCTACAACGAGGAGAAGGCGATCCTGGAGCGCACCATCATCGGCGCGACCGGGCTGAACTATCCGAACTACCGCGTCTGGGTGCTCGACGACGGGCGGCGGCTCTGGCTGCGCCGGCTCACCCAGGAACTCGGCTGCAACTATCTGGCCCGCCCGGACAACCGCCACGCCAAGGCCGGCAACATCAATCATGCGCTCCAGCACGTTTCCGGGCTGGCTGAGCGGCCGGAGTTCATCTCGATCCTCGATGCGGATTTTGTCCCGATGCCGGATTTCCTGACCCGGGCGATGAGCCTGATGCAGGACGGCAGCGTCGGCGTCGTGCAGACGCCGCAGCACTTCATCAACCCGGATCCGATCCAGACCAATCTTGCGGCGACCGATGTGTGGCCCGACGAGCAGCGCTTCTTCTTCGATATCCTGATGCCGGCCAAGGATGCCTGGGACACGGCATTCTGCTGCGGCACCTCGTCGCTGATCCGCTTCTCCGGCCTGATGCAGATCGGCGGCTTCCCGACCGATTCGGTGACGGAGGATTACCTCGTCACACTGCGCCTGAAGGAGAAGGGACTGCGCACGGTCTATCTGAACGAGCGCCTGACCATCGGCCTCGCGCCGGAGGGGCTGAAGGAATACATCACGCAGCGCGGGCGCTGGTGTCTCGGCTTCATGCAGATCTTCCGGGGCCGCAGCGGGCCATTCTCGCGGCAATCGAAGCTCGCATTCATGGACCGGCTGTCGCTGGTCGACGCCTTCATGAGCTGGGCGGCGGTCTACGGCACCAAGGTTTTCGGCCTGGTCGTGCCGTGGCTTTATCTGCTGTTCGGGGTCAAGGCGGTCCATGCCGACCTGTTCGAGCTGCTGAAATATTTCCTGCCGTTCTATGTCTGGCACGCCTTCACGATGGCCTGGATATCGCGCGGCCGCTCGCTCGCGATCATGACCGACGTGTCGCAATACATCGCGGCGCCCGCGGTGTTGAAGGCGGTGGTGACCGGCCTCGCCAGGCCGCAGGGCCACAAATTCAAGGTGACGGCCAAGGGCGGCGACCGCAACCGCCGCTTCATCGAATGGCCGCTGCTGCGGCTCTACGGCGCCGCCCTGCTGATCACGCTGCTGGCGATCGCCTATGCCTTCATCCTGCATCTGCGCGGCGACAGCATAGCCTATGGCGGGCTGGCGCTGGCCTGGAGCCTCTACAATTGCGTCGTGCTCGCGATCGTGTGCTTCATCTGCATCGAGCAGCCGCGGCGCCGCAAGGCCGAGCGGTTCGAACGCGACGAGCCGATCCTCATCCATCAGGACAGCGAGATGCGCTTGATCCGGATGGCCGATATCTCGATCTCGGGTGCGCGCTTCATCGATCCCGTCCCGCCCGCCATCGGTTCCTTGATCAAATGCAATGTCTACGGACAGAACGTCGCCGCGACCGTGGTCCGCCGCACCCGCGACGGCTTCGGCGTCCGCTTCGAGGATGCTATGGCGACACGGGTCAATGTCGTGCGCGCATTCTATGCTGGCGAATATGTCCGCGCCTTCCACGGTGTGCGCGCGGCGCCGGTCGGCAAGGCTCTGCTGATGCGGCTGTTCGGTTGATACGCCACGGGATTGGGGCTTCGCTCCTTCGGTGGAAACGGCTTTCGATCCCGTCATCCCCGCGCAAAGGCTTCGCCTTTGTCGCTGGAGGAGCGCGGAACGCGCGTCTCGAAGGATCGACGGCCCGGCCGCTTCCGCATACTTCCACTCTCTTGGGGAAGGAACGTGGCCGTCGATCCTTCGAGACGGCCGCTGCGCGGCCTCCTCAGGATGACGGGACAGGCGTGTACGCTTCTTACGATTCGATCTACGCCGCCGGCTTTGCTGCCTGGTCCTCGCTCGCCAGCAGATGCAGCAGCGCGCTCTTGATCGCGGCCTGCCGGGTCGGCGCCGTGATCTGGGCGCCGAGCAGGTCGGTGACATAGAACACGTCGCGGGCACGTTCGCCGAAGGTCGCGACATGGGCCGAGGCGATGTTGAGGTTGAGCTTCGAGATCGCGGTGGTGAGCTGGTAGAGCAGGCCGGGCCGGTCGAGGCCGGAGACCTCGATCACGGTGTAGCGGTCGGACCACTGGTTGTTGATGGTCACCTCGGGCTCGACGATGAACGGCCGCGCCTTGCTGCGCACCGCCCGCTTCGCCACCGCCTCGGGCAGCCGCAGCTTGCCTTCCAGCACGTGCTCGATCATCTCGCCAATTCTGGTGGCGCGGCGGCCCTCGTCCTCGTCGCGGTCGTATTCGCGCGAGATCGAGATGGTGTCGAGCGCGCGGCCGTCGGTCGTGGTGTAGATCTGGGCGTCGACGATGTTGGCGCCGGCAGATGCGCAGGCGCCGGCGATGATCGACAGCAGCCAGGGATGGTCGGTTGCCAGGATCGTCAGTTCGGTGACGGCGCGGACCTCGTCGAAGCCGACATTGATCGCAAGCTTGTGGCCGGCCTGCTCGCTGGCGCGGATGAAGCGGGCCTGGCGGATCTTGCGCGCCAGCTCGACCTTGAGCCAGTAGGCCGGATAGTGCCGGCCGATGTAGGCGTTGAGCTCCGCCTCCGGCCATTCGGTGAAGGCGCGGCGGAATTCGGCTTGCGCCACCGCGATGCGCTGGGCGCGGTTGACCTCGGAGAAGCCGCCGGTCAGCACCGGCTCGGTCTCGTAATACAGCGTGCGCAACAGCTGTGCCTTCCAGCCGTTCCACACGCCCGGGCCGACGCCGCGGATGTCGGCGGTGGTCAGGATCGTGAGCAGCTTCATCTGCTCGACCGACTGCACCACGGCGGCGAAATTCTCGATGGTCTTGCGGTCCGACAGGTCGCGCGATTGCGCCACCGTCGACATCGTCAAATGCTCCTCGATCAGCCACGCCACCAGTTCGGTGTCGGCCGCCGAGAAGCCGAGCCGCGGGCACAGCCGCCGCGCCACCTTGGCGCCGGCGATCGAATGGTCTTCCGGCCGGCCCTTGGCGATGTCGTGCAGCAGCGTCGCGATATAGATCACCGGGCGGTGCTCGGGGCGGATCTTGCGAAACAGGTCGCTGGCGACCGTGAACTCCTCGTTGCCGCCGCGTTCGATGTCCTGCAGGTAGCCGATGCAGCGGAGCAGATGCTCGTCCACCGTGTAGTGGTGGTACATGTTGAACTGCATCATCGACACGATCTTGCCGAAGGCGCGGATGAAGTGGCCGAGCACGCCGGTCTCGTTCATCCGCCGCAGCACGATCTCCGCATTGTCGGAGGTCAGGATCTCCATGAACAAGCGGTTGGCTTCGTCGTTCTCGCGTAGCTGGGTGTTGATCAGCTTCAGCGAGCGCGTCACCGTGCGCATCGCATCGGGATGGAAGGCAAGGTTGTTCTGCTGCGCGAGGCGGAAGATCCGGATCAGATTGACCGGATCGTGCTTGAACACGTCGGGCGCGGCGAGGTTGATGCGGTTGTTGTCGACGATGAAGTCGTCGCTGCCGTTAACCCGCCGCCGCTTGGTGCCGGGCCGCAGCCGCGCCACCATCCGGCTCAGCACCGGCGCCGGCTTGTTGTGCTCTTCCTCGAGCTTGGCGCACAGGATGGCGGTGAGGTCGCCGACGTCTTTCGCGATCAGGAAGTAGTGCTTCATGAAGCGCTCGACGTCCTGCATGCCGGGATGCGAGGTGTAGCCGAGGCGGACCGCGATCTCGCGCTGCATGTCGAACGACAGCCGCTCCTCGGCGCGTCCGGCGAAGAAGTGCAGATTGCAGCGCACCGACCACAGGAAGTCAGCGCAGCGGCGGAAGGTGCGGTATTCCTGCGCGTCGAACACGCCGCGTTCCAGCAGCTCGTCGGTCTCGCGCACGCGGTAGACGTATTTGGCGATCCAGAACAGCGTGTGCAGGTCGCGCAGCCCGCCCTTGCCGTCCTTGACGTTGGGCTCGACCAGATAGCGCGACTGGCCGGCGCGGCGATGCCGCTCCTCGCGCTCGGCAAGCTTGGCGGTGACGAATTCCGACGCGGTGCCCTGCACCACTTCCTTGTCGAAGCGCTCGACCAACTCGTCATAGAGCGGCTGGTCGCCGGTCAGGAACCTGGTCTCCAGGATCGCGGTGCGGATCGTCATGTCGCCGCGCGCCTGACGGATCGATTCATCGACCGAACGGGTGGCGTGGCCGACCTTCAGCCCCATGTCCCAGAGGCAATAAAGGATGGCTTCGGCGACCTGCTCGCCCCAGGCGGTCTGCTTGTAGGGCAGGATGAACAACAGATCGATGTCGGATTCCGGCGCCATCAGCCCGCGGCCATAGCCGCCGGTCGCGACCACGGCCATGCGTTCGGCGCCCGAGGGGATCGGCGAGTGATAGAGGTGGCGGGTCGCCGCCGCGTAGAGGATGCGGATGATTTCGTCCTGCACGAAGCAGAGCCGTTCGGCGCAGCGGCGGCCGTGACGGTCCTTGAGCAGCAGCGCCTGCGCCGTAGCGCGCGCCGCGATCAGCTCGGCCTTGAGCAGCTGCGCCATCGCGGCGCGGAACTGGTCCTCGCGGCCGGCATGCCGTTCGGCAAGCGCATTCACCGCCGCGGTGATCCGCTCGGTCTCGAAACGATCATCCGCTTCAGGGCGGGCCTCGGCTACGACGCTGTCCATAGGTTCATCCGATATCGGACGGAGCCGTTGCTGTCACTGACCAAAGTATAACGACAGCAGCTCCATGCTTTCATGGCGGCGCTTCGAGCAAGATCGTTCTCGCGCCATCTCGTAAAGGGTAGAGATTTTCTCGTTGACCGCAAGGCTAACTCATTGAAATAAAAGATTGTTTCTTACATCTGATCGGGGGGTCGACGAATGCAAAAATTTTCCCGGCGTACGTTCGCTGCGCTGCTCGCGGTCTCGACCTTGCTGCCCGGCGCGGCGCGCGCCGCCGACGCGCTGAAGGAGATCCGGATCGACTGGGCGACCTACAATCCGGTGTCGATGGTCCTGAAGCAGAAGGGCCTGCTGGAGAAGGAGTTCGCCAAGGACGGCATCAGCATCGTCTGGGTGCAGTCGGCCGGCTCCAACAAGGCGCTCGAATTCCTCAACGCCGGTTCGATCGATCTCGGCTCGACCGCGGGCTCGGCCGCGCTGGTTGCGAAGATCAACGGCAACCCGATCAAGTCGATCTATGTCTATTCGCGCCCCGAGTGGACCGCCTTGGTCACGACCAAGGACTCCAGGGTCGCGTCCGTCGCCGACCTCAAGGGCAAACGCGTCGCGGTGACGCGTGGCACCGACCCGCACATCTTCCTGGTTCGTGCGCTGCTCGGCGCCGGCCTCACCGAAAAGGACATCACGCCTGTGCTGTTGCAGCACGCCGACGGCAAGACCGCGCTGATCCGCGGCGACGTCGACGCCTGGGCCGGTCTCGATCCGATGATGGCGCAGGCGGAGGTCGAGGACGGCGCAAAGCTGTTCTACCGCAAGGCGGACGCCAACACCTGGGGCATCCTCAATGTGCGCGAGGAGTTCCTGAAGGCGCATCCGGATATCGTTCGCCGCGTGCTCGCGACGTATGAGGAAGCGCGGAAATATTCGCTGGCCAACTATGACGAACTGAAGAAGACCTTCATCGCGGTCACCAAGCTGCCGGATGCCGTGGTCGACAAGCAACTCAAGGAGCGCACCGAGCTGACCCACAGCCGGATCGGCAGTGCCCAGCGCGAATCGATCCTCGCCGCCAGCCTCGCCTTGCAGCAGGCGGGCGTGATCGACGCCAAGACCGACGTCAAGGCCGCGCTGGATTCGTTGATCGACGATCAGGTCCCGCTGCCCACCAACTAACCGCTGTCGTTAAACTAACCTCCGTCGTCCCGGGCAAGCGAAGCGCGACCCGGGACCATAACCACAGGGCTTTATTGTTGAACAAGGCTGTGGCCCCAGCTCGCTTGATTACCACGCCCTGTGGTGATGGGTCCCGGCCTTCGCCGGGACGACGTGGATGGAGTTGGCTCCACCTTGCAATCCCGCCGGAAGAATAGTTCTTGCTATGGCCATGACCGTTGACCTGCCCGCGCTGGAACAGACGGGCCCGCCCGGTGCACCTGCGCGGTGGTCGCGCTATGCGCGCCCGGTGCTCGGGCTCGTGCTGCCGGTTGCGCTGGCGCTGGGCTGGGAACTCGTCGTCTCTCTCGGCTATTCCAACGGCCGCCTGGTGCCGCCGCCGTCAAAGGTGTTCGAGACCATCGTCGAGCTCGCCAAGAGCGGCGAGCTGTCGCGCCATATCCTCGCGACGCTGTGGCGCGTCGGCGCGGGCTTTGCGCTTGGCGTCGTCGCCGGGACCATCATGGGCGCGATCTCCGGCTACTGGGATTTCGCCAAGCGGCTGCTCGATCCGACGGTGCAGGCGCTGCGCGCGATCCCCTCGCTCGCCTGGGTGCCGCTGTTCGTGCTCTGGCTCGGCATTTTCGAGACCTCGAAGGTCGCGCTGATCGCGGTCGGCGTGTTCTTTCCGATCTATCTCGGCGTGATGGGCGCAATTCTGTCGGTCGATCGCAAGGTCGTCGAGGTCGGCCGCGTATTCCGCCTGTCCGGACCCGCCATGATCCGTCGCATCCTGTTGCCCGCCGTGCTGCCGGCCTATGTGGTGGCGCTGCGGGTCGGGCTCGGTTTGGGGTGGATGTTCGTGGTCGCGGCCGAATTGATCGGCGCGTCCGAAGGCCTCGGCTATCTGCTGCTCGACGGCCAGCAGCTCGGCAAGCCGGCGCAGATCCTCGCCGCGATCGTGATCTTCGCGATTCTCGGCAAGCTCACCGACTGGCTGATCGAGGTCGCCGCCGCACCGCTGCTGCGCTGGCAGGACGCGTTCGGCGCGCGGGGAGGGCAGTAATGCTCGCGCTCAAAGCAGTCGGCAAGACCTATCCGAACGGCGTCCACGCGCTGGAGCGGTTCTCGGCCGAGATTGCACCCGGCGAGATCATCGCGATCATCGGCGGCTCCGGTTGCGGCAAGTCGACGCTGCTGCGCGCCATCGCCGGCCTCGATCGCGCCAGCACGGGCAGCGTGACGCTCGACAATGCGGAGATCACCTCGCCGCACGCCAAGATCGGGATCATCTTCCAGGAGCCGCGGCTGCTGCCCTGGCTCAGCGTCGCCGACAATATCGGCTTCGGCCTCGCCGACCTTCCGGCCGAGGCGAGGCGCGCGCGCGTCGCGGCGGCGCTCGCCCGCGTCGGCCTTGCCGACAAGGCCGCGGCCTGGCCGCGCGAACTGTCCGGCGGCCAGGCGCAGCGGGTCGCGATCGCCCGCGCGCTGGTGCCGCAGCCCGAAGTGCTGCTGCTCGACGAGCCGTTCTCGGCGCTCGATGCGTTCACGCGGCGCGATCTGCAGGATCATCTGCTCGATCTGTGGGCCGACACGCGGCCGACCCTGATCCTGGTCACCCATGACGTGGACGAGGCCGTGGTGCTCGCCGACCGCGTGCTGGTGATGCGGCCGCGGCCGGGCCGGCTGTTCGAGGAGATTACCATCAACCTGGCGCGGCCGCGCGACCGTAAATCGGAGCTGTTCGACACCTTCAAGCGCCGCGTGCTGACCGCGCTCGACCGCTCGCTGGACCGCACGGTGCGGGACGTCACGGACAAATCGAGCGCCGGCGAGGCGATGTGGTGGTGACATCCGCTCGTTAAGGCCTTACATCGGCATAAAGAAGAATAGCCGGGAGATAAGACCATGGACGCCTCCGAACTCCGCGCAATGCAGGCTCCGATCAAGGAGCGCTACAAGACCGATCCCCAGACCGCCGTGATCACGCTGAAGGCCAAGGGCTCCACCGAGAGCGAAGGCATTTCGTGCAAGGTCGAGACCGGCCGTGCGCTCGCGATCGCCGGCCTCCACCCCGCTACCGGCGGCTCCGGGCTCGAGCTTTGCTCCGGCGACATGCTGCTGGAAGCGCTGGTCGCCTGCGCCGGCGTCACGCTGAAATCGGTCGCCACCGCGATCGACGTGCCGCTGAAGCCCGGCAATGTCTTCGCCGAGGGCGATCTTGATTTCCGCGGCACGCTCGGCGTCGACAAGGAGACCCCGGTCGGCTTCCGCGAGATCCGCCTCCGCTTCGAGATCGGCACCGACGCGCCGCAGGACAAGCTCGACCTTTTGCTGAAACTCACCGAGCGCTATTGTGTGGTCTATCAGACCATCAAGAACGGCCCGAAGGTGTCGGTGACGATGCAGCGGGTTTAGCCGGATGTCGTCCCGGCCTAGTGCGCGATTGCGCACGGAGCCGGGACCCATACGCCGTGTCTTCTCGATTCAAGCCCCGCTGCCCGACGGCTTTCGCTCCCCACGAACAGTCGTGGTTATGGATCCCGGCCCTCGCCGGGACGACGGAACAAATGTCCCCCGAACTCCACTTCGTCCTGATCCTCGTGCTGCGCATGGCGGTTGCGGCCGCATTCGTGGTCAGCGCGTCCATCATCACGGAGCGTTCGGGACCGGTGATCGGCGCGCTGATCGCAACCCTGCCGATCTCGGCCGGGCCGTCCTACACCTTCCTCGCGCTTGACCATGACGCCGCCTTCATCGCCGAGGGGGCGCTGGCGAGCCTGCCGGTCAACGCCGCCACGATCTATATGGGCCTGACCTACGCCGTGCTGGCGCAGCGCTTCAGCATGTGGATCAGCGCGGCCAGCGCGATCGCGGTGTGGCTGGTGCTCGCCACCATCATCCGCCAGTTCGAGTGGTCGCTTTCCGCCGGGCTGATCGTCAACGCCATCACCTTTGCGATCTGCATCCCGCTGCTCCGGCCCTATCGGCACGTCGCGAAAATGCCGCTGATCGCGCGGCGCTGGTACGACATTCCGCTGCGCGCCGCGCTGGTCGCAAGCCTGGTCGGCACCGTGGTCACGGCGTCAGGCTGGGTCGGCCCGCGCGTCACCGGCGTGATGGCGTTGTTTCCGATCGTGTTCTCCTCGATGATGCTGATCCTGCATCCGCGCATCGGCGGCCCCGCCACCGCCGCCGTGCTCGCCAACAGCGCCTGGGGCCTGATGGGCTTTGGCCTCGGCGTTGCGGTGCTGCACGTCGCGGTGCTGCAATTCGGCTCGCCAATCGGCCTCAGCTGCGCGCTCGTCACCTGCATCGTCTGGAATCTGGTGCTGTGGCAGATCGGACGGAGGAAAGTAAAACGTTGACGCCGTCATTCCGGGGCGATGCGAAGCATCGAACCCGGAATCTCGAGATTCCGGGTCTGGTCCTTCGGACCATCCCGGAATGACGACAGGAGCTACCCCTTCGGCAGCTTCGCCCTCAACGCATACAGCGCATCCAGTGCCTCGCGCGGCGACATCTCGTCGGGATGCAGCGCCTTCACCGCCTCGACCAGCAGATCGGCTTCGCTCGGCGGTTTGTCCTCGCTGGCGGCGCGGGAGGGGACGGCGAACAGCGGCAGATCGTCGACCAAGGCACGCGCGGTCTGGCCGCGGTCCTGGGCTTCCAGTTTTGCCAACACCGATTTGGCGCGCGTGATCACGGCCGGCGGCAGGCCGGCGAGTTTTGCGACCTGGATGCCGTAGGAGCGGTCGGCCGAGCCCGGCAGCACCTCGTGCAGGAACACGACGTCGCCCTGCCACTCCTTGACCCGCACCGTGGCGTTGAACATCCGCGGCAGTTTCGCCGAGAGCGCGGTCAGCTCGTGATAATGCGTCGCGAACAGCGTGCGGCAGCGGTTGTTCTCATGCAGATGCTCGATCGCGGCCCAGGCGATCGACAGCCCGTCGAACGTTGCCGTGCCGCGGCCGATCTCGTCGAGGATCACCAGCGACCGTTCGCTCGCCTGGTTCAGGATCACCGCGGTCTCAACCATCTCGACCATGAAGGTCGAGCGTCCCCGCGCCAGGTCGTCGGCGGCGCCGACGCGTGAGAACAGCCGGTCGACGATGCCGAGCCGCGCGCGCGACGCCGGCACGTAAGAGCCGATCTGCGCCAAGAGCGCGATCAGCGCGTTCTGGCGCAGGAAGGTCGACTTGCCGGCCATGTTCGGACCTGTGATCAGCCAGAGCTGACCGGATTTCTGGCCCGGCGCCGGCGACAGGTCGCAGGCATTGGCGATGAACGGCTGGCCATCGCGTTTCAGCGCCTGCTCGACCACCGGATGCCGGCCGCCCTCGATCGCAAAACCGAGCGAGCCGTCGACATCAGGCCGCACGTAATTGTCGTCGATCGCAAGCTTGGCCAATGACGTCGCGACGTCGAGCATCGCAAAGGCATGCGCGGCATTGCGGAGATCATCGCTCGCCGCGAGCGCCATCGCGCTCAGGCGTTCGAAGATCTCGAGCTCGAGATTGAGCGCGCGCTCGCCGGCATTGGCGATCTTGGCCTCGGTCTCGCCGAGCTCTGCGGTGGTGAAGCGGACCTGTCCGGCCAGCGTCTGGCGATGGATGAAGGTTGCATTCAGCGGCGGCGCGAACAGCTTGTCGCCGTGCTGCGCGGTGACCTCGACGAAATAGCCGAGCACGTTGTTGTGCCGGATCTTCAGCGTCTTGATGCCGGTATCCTCGGCGTAGCGCGCCTGCATCGCGGCGACGACGAGGCGCGAGGCATCGCGCAAATTGCGGCTTTCGTCGAGCGCGGCCTCATAACCCTCGCGGACGAAACCGCCATCGCGCTTGATCAGCGGAAGCTGCTCGGAGAGTGCGCGGGAGAATTCCTGCGCCAGATCGCGCGAGGGGCGCTGTAGCGCCGCCATCACGGTCGAAACCTCGGCCGGCGGATTGGCAAGCTGCGCCAGCAACTCCAGCGCCTGGTCGGCGGCGAGGATGCCGTCGCGCAGGCTGGCGAGATCGCGCGGGCCGCCGCGGCCGACCGAGAGCCGCGCCAGCGCGCGCGACATGTCGGGCGCCGCGCGCAGCACGGTCCTGATGTCCTCGCGCGCCGCGGAATCCGCGACGAACGCGGAGACGGCATCGAGCCGCCGCGCGATCACGGCGACATCGGTGAGCGGCGCGGCAAGACGCTGCGCCAGGAGGCGCGAGCCGGCCGCGGTGACGGTGCAGTCGATCGCATCGAGCAGCGAGCCGCGGCGTTCGCCGGCCAGCGTGCGCGTCAGTTCGAGGTTGGCGCGGGTGGCCGGATCGATCGCCATCGTGGTGCCGGCGGCCTCGCGCGCCGGCGGCGACAGCGGCGGACGCTTGCCGACCTGGGTGCGGTCGATATAGGTGACGGCCGCGGCTGCGGCGGTCGCCTCCAGCCGCGACATCGCCGACAGGCCGTCCATGGTCGCGACCGCGAAATAGTCGCACAGCCGCCGCTCGGCGGTGGCGCTGTCGAACACGTCGCGGGTCAGCGGCGTCACCGACGGCAGTTCGCGCAAGGTCGGCGCCAGCTCGCTGTCGCTGTAGAGCGCATCGGTGACGATGGCCTCGTTCGGATTGATGCGCGCCAGCGTGGCCGCGAGCTCCGCGGTCGAACACTCCGTCACCATGAATTCGGAGGTCGAGATGTCGATCCAGGCAAGGCCAAGACGATCCGCGCCGGCCGAGCCACGGGCGCGCGCGATCGCGATCAAATAATTGTTGGTGCGGGCGTCGAGCAGGGTGTCTTCGGTCAGCGTGCCCGGCGTCACCAGCCGCACCACGCCGCGGCGGACCACGCTCTTGTTGCCACGGGCTCTGGCTTCCGCGGGGTTTTCGGTCTGCTCGCACACCGCGACACGGTGGCCGGCGCCGATCAGGCGATGCAGATAATCCTCGGAGCGTTCGACCGGAACGCCGCACATCGGGATGTCCATGCCCTGATGCTTGCCGCGCTTGGTCAGCACGATGCCGAGCGTCCGGGAGGCGATCTCGGCGTCCTCGAAGAACAGCTCGTAGAAATCGCCCATCCGGTAGAACAGCAGCAGGCCGGGGTGGGCGGCCTTGATTTCCAGATACTGTTCCATCATCGGCGTGACGCGCGACGGCGCCTCGGCGGCGGGAGGTGGCTCGGGCGGAACGGGGATGGGCTGCTGGACTGTCATGAGGGGGCGGAAACTACAAAATTTCGTCGCGCGGTCCTATCCGCGAGGTCGGGGTTTTCCACCCTGTCCACGGTACCAATTATGTCAGCCCTCACGGCAATGCGTGCGGGGCCCGCAGCCGCGTCAATTGACCTGCCGCGGGCACGCTCCTAAAACCGATCTCAAGTTCCAGCCGATCCAGCGCTAAGTCGCGGCATTCAGGGAGAGATTCAATGCGTGATGTGTTCATTTGCGATGCCGTCCGGACCCCGATCGGCCGTTTCGGCGGCTCGCTCGCCAAGGTGCGCGCCGACGATCTCGCCGCGGCCCCGATCAAGGCGCTGATGGCCAAGCACCCGACGCTCAATTGGAACGAGGTTGACGAGGTCTATTTCGGCTGCGCCAACCAGGCCGGCGAAGACAACCGCAACGTTGCGCGCATGGCGCTGTTGCTCGCAGGCATGCCGGAGTCGGTTCCCGGCCAGACCCTGAACCGGCTCTGCGCCTCCGGCCTCGACGCGGTCGGCGCCGCGGGCCGCGCCATCCGCGCCGGCGAGATCGATTTCGCGATCGCGGGCGGCGTCGAATCGATGACGCGCGCGCCGTTCGTGATGGGCAAGGCCGCGGAAGCCTTCTCGCGTTCGTCCGATATCTACGACACCACGATCGGCTGGCGCTTCATCAATCCGCTGATGAAGGCGCAGTACGGCGTCGATGCGATGCCGGAGACCGGCGAGAACGTCGCCGAGGAATTCCAGGTGTCGCGCGCCGATCAGGATGCGATGGCGATCCGCTCGCAGCAGCGTGCGGGCGCGGCGATCGCGTCGGGCTATTTCGCCGAGGAGATCATTCCGGTCCAGGTGCCCGGCGGCAAGGCCGGCCCGATCACCGTCGACAAGGACGAACATCCGCGTCCGGAGACCACGCTCGAAGGCCTCGCCAAGCTGAAGCCGATCGTGCGCAATCCGGGCACGGTGACCGCGGGCAACGCATCCGGCGTCAATGACGGCGCCGCCGCGATGATCCTCGCTTCCGAAGCCGCGGTTAAGAAGCACGGCCTGACGCCGCGCGCAAAAATCCTCGGCCTTGCCTCGGCCGCGGTGCCGCCGCGCATCATGGGCATCGGTCCGGTGCCGGCAACGAAGAAGTTGGTCGAGCGTCTCGGCATCAAGGTGTCGGACTTCGACCTGATCGAGCTCAACGAGGCCTTCGCCTCGCAGGGCATCGCCTGCCTGCGCCAGCTCGGCGTCAAGGAAGACGCCGATTTCGTCAATCCGCATGGCGGCGCGATCGCACTCGGCCACCCGCTCGGCATGAGCGGCGCGCGGCTGGTCTTGACCGCCGTGCACGGCATGGAGAAGCGGGGCGGGAAGCTTGCCTTGGCAACTATGTGCGTCGGGGTCGGCCAAGGCGTCGCGGTCGCGATCGAAAAGCTGAATTAAGCCAATGGCTTGGAGGGGCTGAAAACAGCCCTTCCCCAATTTGGTTATGCATTATAATGATCTGACGTGAGCTCACCGGGCGCGTGGGCCGCGGAGGAATTCGCCATGACCTTGTTGTACCCGCTGCAATCGCTTGCGGCCCATCCGGCGCGGCTGTCGCCGGACTATCGCTCCACCGTGAAGCGTTCGCCGCAGAAGCCGCTGATCCCGCTGCGGCACACGCTCTCGGAGCTGACCGGGCCAGTCTATGGTCATGAGACCGTGCGCGCGCACGACAATGATCTCACCATCCAGGCCAAGGGCGAGCCGCTCGGCGAGCGCATCATCGTGCATGGTTATGTGCTCGACGAGGACGGCCGCGGCGTGCCCAACACGCTGGTCGAGCTGTGGCAAGCCAACGCCTGCGGCCGCTACATCCATGTCGTCGACCAGCACCCGGCGCCGCTCGATCCCAACTTCACCGGCGCCGGCCGCACCCAGTCCGATGCCAAGGGCTATTACAAGTTCATCACCATCAAGCCCGGCGCCTATCCGTGGGGTAATCACCATAACGCCTGGCGGCCCGCGCATATCCACTTCTCGGTGTTCGGCCACTCGTTCGTCTCGCGGCTGGTGACCCAGATGTACTTCCCGGGCGATCCGCTGTTCCCGTTCGATCCGATCTTCAACTCGGTGACCGATGCGAAGGCGCGGGCGCGGATGATCTCGTCATTCGATCTCGAGAACACCCAACCGGAATGGGCGCTGTGCTACCGCTTCGATATCGTGCTGCGCGGGCAGAGTGCCACGCCGATGGAGACCAGGTAAGTGTCGAACCCGCGTCCTGATGGCATCACGCCTTCGCAGACCGTCGGCCCCTATTTCAAGTACGGCCTGACGCCGAACGGCGAATACGAATGGAACGACGCCTTCACCAGCAATTTGCTGACGCCCGATGTGTCCGGCGAGCGCATCCGCGTCGAGGGCAAGGTCTATGACGGCGACGGCGCCGTGATCCCGGACTGCATGCTGGAGATCTGGCAGGCCGACGCGCAGGGCCGCTTCTCCGATCCGCAGGATGCGCGCGCGCTGCCCAATTCGAGCTTCAAGGGCTTTGGCCGCTGCGGCACCGACAAGAGCGGTGGCTACGCCTTCGACACCATCAAGCCCGGCGTGGTGCCGGATGCCGACGGCAAGCCGCAGGCGCCGCACATCCTGCTCGCGGTGTTCGCGCGCGGCATGCTGCTGCACCTCTACACAAGGATCTATTTCGAGGACGAGGCCAGCAACGCCGCTGATTCTACGCTCGCGCTGGTGCCGGCCGAGCGACGCGCGACGCTGATCGCAAGGCGCAAGGCCGGCGCGGGCAGCGTCTACACGTTCGACGTCCATCTGCAGGGCGACAACGAGACGGTGTTCTTCGACGTCTAGCCCGGCCGCTAGCCGTCGCGCCGCAGCTCTTCGGTGGCGCGCCGGAGCACCTCGTGAAGCCATTCGTGCGAAGGCTCGTCCTCGACGCGTTCGTGCCAGAGCAGCCGAACCTCCACGGGCGTCGTGGTGTAAGGCAGTTCATAGGTCGTGATCGCATGTGCCTGCTCGAGTGCACGCGCCAGCGGCCGCGGGACGATCGCAGCCAACTCGGAATCGATCAGCAGTGCGGGCAGGGCAAGGAAGTGCGGCAGCGAGACCGCGATCCGCGGCGGCCGGTCGCTGTCGGACAGCGCCCGTTCGAGCGCGGGGCGATCGTACATCTCCGAACGCCTGGCGAGTCCGCGCTCGGAGATGAAGCCGCCAATCGCGCCTTCCTGCTCGCCGCCAAAGGACACCACGACCAACGGCAAGGTCGCGAGCTTTGCCTTGTCGAGCCGGCCAAGCTTGCGCCTTTTGCCGACGATCAGCACATCATTATATTCGAACAGCAGCGCCGTGCGGAAACGGCTCGGCGGCGACGAGAACACGCCGATCGCGACGTCGATGCGGCCGAGGTCGATCTGCTCGGCAAGATCGATCCGCGTCACCGGCTTGATGGTGAGGTCGATCGCAGGAGCTTCCCGGCCCAGGATCTTCAGGAGCGGCGGCGCCAGCACCATCGTCGTGAAGTCGTTGGCGGCCAGCGTGAACGGCTTGGTGGAGGCTGCTGGAGCGAAGGTCGGCAGCTCGACCGCGGCCTCCAGCGATCGCAGCGCCTGGCGAACCTGCGGCGCCATCGTCAACGCGCGCGCGGTCGGCTGCATGCCGGTGGCCGTGCGCACGAACAGGTCGTCATCCAGCATCTCGCGCAGCCGCGCCAGAGAGTGGCTGACAGCGGATTGGCTCAGCGCGACCTTCTGGCTGGCCCGCAGCACGCTGCGCTCCTCCATGACGGCGTCGAATACCTTGAGCAGATTCAGATCCAGGGTCTTGAAGGAAACGGACACGTTGAGAGTCCCCGTCTATGGCAGATCGCTCGCCTCGGCAAAATTCCGCGATCGACGGCAGTTAAGGCCAGGCGTCTGGCGGATGCAACCGAGCGGATTCTCCACGAGCGTATAGCCGTGTCGTCACCACCTGCCATCTGAAGCCGGTTCAGGATCACTCTGCAAGACTTTCACTTCCGCAACGCGGCGTTCTGGCCAAGATTGCCGGCACCGGGTTGGGAGGAGAAAAGCGATGAAGGCCTGGGTGATGTTGGCCCAAAGTGGCGCGCATAAATCAATCGGACTGGCGTTGATGCTGGTGGCGACGGCGACGTCGGCGATTGCACAGAACGGGCCGGTCAGGCTCGGCGTGCTGACCGACATGTCGTCGCTGTACGCTGACAATGGCGGCCAGGGCTCGGTGGTCGCGGCGCAAATGGCGGTGGACGATTTCAAGGGCAACGTGCTCGGCCGCCCGATCGAGATCGTTGCCGGCGATCATCAGAACAAGGCGGATATCGGCTCGGCGATTGCCCGGCGCTGGCTGGAGAACGACAATGTCGAGGCCATTCTCGATGTCCCGAATTCTGCGGTCGCGCTGGCGGTGCAGGGCATCACGCGCGACAAGAAGAAGCTGTTTCTCGCCACCGGCGCGGCAACGTCCCGGCTGACCGGCGACGAGTGCTCGCCGACCGGCATCCACTGGACCTACGATACCTATGCGCTGTCGCAGGGGACGACGAGGGCGATTTCGCGCCTCGGCGCCAGGTCCTGGTTCTTTCTTTCGGCCGACTACTCGCTCGGTGCGCAGCTCGAGGCCGACAGCCGCAAGGTGATCGACACGACCGGCGGCAAGGTGGTCGGCGCCGTGAAACACCCGATCAACACGCCCGATTTCTCGTCCTTCCTGCTGCAGGCGCAGGCCTCCAGGGCCGACGTGATCGCGCTCGCCGACGCCGGCGGCGACTTCATCAACGCCGTGAAGCAGGCCGGCGAGTTCGGGGTGACGCGCGGGCAGAAGCTTGCCGGCCTGATCGTCTTCATCGCCGACATTCACAGCCTTGGGCTGCAGAGTGCGCAAGGCCTGATGCTGAGCTCGGCGTTCTACTGGGACCTCAACGACGAGACGCGGGCGTGGTCGAAGCGCTTCATCGAGAAGACGAAGAAGGTGCCCACCATGATCCACGCCGGCACCTATGGTGCTGTCATGCACTACCTCAAGGCGGTCGAAGCCGCCGGCACGCTTGATGGGCCGACGGTCGCGGCCAAGATGCGCGAATTGCCGGTCAATGATTTCATGACCCGCAACGGCAGGATCCGTCCCGACGGCCGGCTGGTCCGCGACATGTATCTGTTCCGCGTCAAGTCGCCGGCAGAGTCGAAATACCAGTTCGACTACTACCAGCTGCTGGCCACGATCCCGGGTGAAGAGGCCTTCAGACCGATGGAGGACGGCGGATGCTCGCTCGTGAAGAAGTCGTGATCGACCGGGGTGTGGCGTGCGGAGCCGCACGCAATCCAATCGACGAGGTGATCGCCGGCCGGCTGTCGTGCCGCGAGTTCTCCGGCAGTCCGGTCTCCCGATCGACCATCGAGCAGATCCTGCGCGTGGCGCGGTTCGCGCCGAGCGGCGCGAACATCCAGCCCTGGCACGTCTTCGTGCTCGCCGGCGCCGCCAAGACCGAGGTGTCGGCTGCGCTGCTGGATGCGTATGAGAACGAGCCGAACGAGCACGTCTCCGAATATCAATACTACGCCAGCGCTTTCCCCGAGCCGTATCTCGGCCGTCGTCAGGAGTTCGGGCGATTGTTCTATGACTCGCTCGGGATCGCGCAAAGCGACGCTGCGGCGAGGAGCCGGCAGACCGCAAAGAACTTCATGTTCTTCGGCGCGCCGGTTGGGTTGATCGTCACCATCGATCGGCGCCTGGCGATGGGAAGCTGGCTCGATCTCGGCATGTTCATCCAGAACGTGATGCTGGCGGCGGTCGGACGCGGGCTGCAATCCTGTCCGCAGGAGACCTTCGCCAGATTCCATCGGATCTTGCGTCCGCTGCTGTCGATCCCCGCCGAGCAGATGGTGGCCTGCGGGATCTCGATGGGCCACCCCAGGGAGCGGTCGCGCACGCGGCTGATGCCGCGCGCGGAACTGGAGGCATTCGCCTCCTTCAAGGGTTTCGAGGATTAAACCAGGAGAAAGTCATGGGAAGCCGGGAACAGCTTATCGAACGCAGCATTCCGTTTCTGCGCGAGGTCAAGGACATGACGCCGGGCGCGGCGATGGAGCGATGGCTCAACGAGACCTATGGAGAGGACAGCGCGCTGTACCAGGATCTGGCCCGCCTGATCAAAATGGGAGTCGAGGAGGGCTGGGCCGCGAACCAGGAGGTGGAAGGTCCGAACTATCGGCGCAGCCGCATCCTTGAGCCGGTCCCAGAGACGTTCCAGTTCAGCATCACCGCGGTCTACATGAACAGCACCGATCCGCGCCGCTTCAAGGACGAGGACGATCACGACGTGCTGCGCGGGCAATATCACGGCCATCCCTATGGCGAGCTCAACCTCGTCGTTCCGCTCGACAAGGGCGCGCAGTTGAAGGGGCTGCAGGGCTGGCAAGGTCCGGGCTGGACCGCGCCGGATCCCGGCAGCCGGCACTATCCGGAGGTCAGGGGCGGCGCGGTCATCGCACTGTTCTATCTGCCGGCTGGGCGCATCTCCTACGATTTCAAGGCGCCGGCCTGATATCCGGCGCGGGCGGCAATCCGGTCTGGAGAAAGCTCATGACGTTGATCTATCCTGTCGCTTCGAACAGCGTCCATCCCGCGCGCCTGTCGCCTGCGTACCGGAGCGCGATCAAGCGTTCGCCGCAAAAGCCGCTGATCCCGATGCGGCACACGCTCTCGGAACTGACCGGGCCGGTCTATGGTCATGAGACCGTGCGCGCGCACGACAACGACCTCACCATCCAGGCCAAGGGCGAGCCGCTCGGCGAGCGCATCATCGTGCACGGCTATGTGCTCGACGAGGACGGCCGCGGCGTGCCCAACACGCTGGTCGAGCTGTGGCAAGCCAATGCCTGCGGCCGCTACATCCATGTCGTCGATCAGCACCCGGCGCCGCTCGACCCGAATTTTACGGGCGCAGGCCGGACGCAATCCGATGCCAAGGGCTATTACAAGTTCATCACCATCAAGCCCGGCGCCTATCCCTGGGGCAATCACCACAATGCCTGGCGGCCCGCGCACATCCACTTCTCGGTGTTCGGCCACTCGTTCGTCTCGCGGCTGGTGACCCAGATGTATTTCCCCGGCGATCCCTTGTTTCCGTTCGATCCGATCTTCAACTCGGTGACCGACGAGAAGGCGCGGGCGCGGATGATCTCGTCCTTCGATCTCGAGAACACCAAACCGGAATGGGCGCTGTGCTACCGCTTCGATATCGTGCTGCGCGGGCAGAGTGCCACGCCGATGGAGACCAGGTAAGTGTCGAACCCGCGTCCTGATGGCATCACGCCTTCGCAGACCGTCGGCCCCTATTTCAAGTATGGCCTGACGCCGAACGGCGAGTACGAATGGAACGATGCCTTCACCAGCAATTTGCTGACGCCCGATGTGTCCGGCGAGCGCATCCGCGTCGAGGGCAAGGTCTATGACGGCGACGGCGCCGTGATCCCGGATTGCATGCTGGAGATCTGGCAGGCCGACGCACAAGGGCGCTTCTCCGATCCGCAGGATGCGCGCGCGCTGCCCAATTCCTCCTTCAAGGGCTTTGGCCGCTGCGGCACCGACAAGAGCGGTGGCTACGCCTTCGACACCATCAAGCCGGGCGTGGTGCCGGATGCCGACGGCAAGCCGCAGGCGCCGCATATCGGGCTCGCGGTGTTCGCGCGCGGCATGCTGCTGCACCTCTACACCCGGATCTATTTCGACGACGAAGCCGGCAACGCCGGCGACTCCACGCTCGCGCTGGTGCCGGCCGAGCGACGCGCGACGCTGATCGCAAGGCGCAAGGCCGGCGCGGGCAACGCCTACACGTTCGACGTCCATCTGCAGGGCGACAACGAGACGGTGTTCTTCGACGTCTAGCTGCGCGCCGCGAGCCGCACGCGAAAATCCAGCATTGAAGGGACAAGCGAAATCCCCTGCGCGCGTTCGCCGCAGCGGGTTCGCTTGACCATGCGTCATCGATTATATAAAAATATTGTTATATAACCGATGCGAGATCAAGCATGGCCAACCTCGATGCCGCCTTTTCCGCGCTCGCCGACCCGACCCGCCGGGCGATCCTGGCGCGCCTCGCGCTGGGCGAGGCGACTGTCATGGAACTGGTCGAGCCGTTCGACATGACCCAGCCCGCGATCTCCCGCCATCTCAAGGTGCTCGAGGGCGCCGGCCTGATCGTGCGGCGCATCGAAGGCACCAAGCGGCCGTGCCGGCTGGCGCCATCGGCGGTTGCCGAGATCGATCAATGGCTCGGCATGCTGCGCCGCGCGCTGGAAACCAATTACGACCGGCTGGACGACGTGCTGGCCACAATGAAGCCTGAGCAGTGAAGGGTATCCCCATGAGCAAGTTGACGCTGAAGACCGAAGGCGACCGCCATGTCGTCGTGACCAGACGCTTCGTCGCGCCCCCGGAGGCGGTGTATCGCGCGCATACCGAGCCGGAGCTGTTGCAGAAATGGCTGCTCGGTCCCGACGGCTGGACCATGCCGGTCTGCATCAGCGAGGCGAAGCCCGGCGGCCGGATCCGCTACGAATGGACCGACGGCAAGGGCGGCGGCTTTCATTTGACCGGCGAATATCTCGCGCTCGAACCGTTCAGCCGCATCGTGCATGTCGAGCGCATGCATCTGCCGGATCCGACGCCGGACAATCATGTCGAGACGCGCTTCGCGCCCGACGGCGACGGCACCTTGATGACGATGCGGATGACGCTGCCGAATGCCGAGACGCGCGCGGCGATGCTCGCGACCGGCATGGAGCACGGCATGGAAGACAGCTATGCTCGGCTCGACCGCATGAGCTGAACGCGACTGACGTGAGGGACAATGCGCGACCGCTTCCTGACCGGTCTGATTGGCTATCCGATCGCGCATTCGGCGGCGCCTGCGATGCACGAAGCGGCCGCAGCTGCGCTCGGCGTTCGCTGTCACTACCAGCTCATCGAGGTCAACGGCGCCGGCCGCGACGAGCTGCGCGCGATGCTGGAAGGCATCCGGCGGCTCGGCTTTGCCGGCGTCAATGTCACCTTTCCCTACAAGGAGGCGGTGGTCGAGCTGCTCGACGACCTCGCACCCAATGCGCGCGCGATCGGCGCGGTCAACGCCATCGTCGCCGATGGTGCGCGACTGGTCGGGCACAACACCGATGCGACCGGCTTTGCGCGCGCGATCGCGCCGCTGCTTGCATCAGCGCCGCGCGGCCCGATCGCGCTGATCGGTGCCGGCGGCGTCGGCAAGGCGATCGCCTTCGCGCTCGCCGGCCTTGGCGTCGGTGAGCTCCGCATCTTCGACGCCGATGACGTCAGGGCAGCGCAGCTTGCCGCTCAATTGGCGGATCGCCATGTGGTCCACGCCACTGGCGTCGTGACCGCGGTGGACGGCGCCGTCGGTCTCGTCAACGCAACGCCGGTCGGCATGCTGCCGAGCCGCGACACGCCGGTGCCGGATGCGTTGCTGCATCGCTCGATGTGGGTCGCCGATGCGGTCTACACGCCGCTCTGGACGCCGCTGCTGACCATGGCGAAGGAAAGGGGCGCAGATGTTCTGACCGGACGCGACCTCGCGATCAATGCGTCGGCCGATGCGTTCGAGCTGTTCACGGGGTTGACGCCGCCGCACGCCGTGATGGCAAATGCGTTCGACGCGGTGATGGCCGCACGCTACGCTGCGCCGGCCTGAGGGGCGGAGACACAAAATGACAAAGATCAGGATCGGGCTGGCCGGCTGCGGCTTCGTGTCGGAGCTGCATATGGTTGCCTACCGGCGCGTCTATGGCGTCGACGTCGAGGTGAGGGCGGTCGCGGCGCGCGGCGATCATGTCAATGCGTTCGCGCGCAAGCACGCAATCCCGAACGCCTATCGCAGCTTCGCCGAGCTGATCGCCGACCGCGAGCTTGACGTCATCGACATCTGCACGCCGCCCAATCTGCATGCCGGGATGATCGTAGAGGCGATGCAGGCGGGCAAGCACGTGATCTGCGAGAAGCCGTTCAGCGGTTATTTCGGCCGCGACGGCGACAAGGCGCCGATCGGCAGGCACGTGCCGAAAGCGCTGATGTACCAGCGGGTGATGGAGGAGATGGAGGTGACCCGCGCCGCGATCGAGCGAAGCGGAAAACTCTTCATGTATGCCGAGGACTGGATCTACGCGCCGGCGGTGACCAAGACCGCGGAGATCATCCGCGCGACAGGCGACAAGATCCTGTTCATGAAGGGCGAGGAGAGCCATTCCGGCTCGCATGCGGCGCATGCCGCCGAGTGGGCGATGACCGGTGGCGGCTCGCTGATCCGGATGGGCTGTCATCCCCTGTCGGCGGTGCTCTATCTCAAGCAGGTCGAGGCCAAGGCGCGCGGCGAGACCATCACGGTCGCCAGCGTCACCTGCGACGTCGGCAATGTCACCGCCGGCCTTAAATCCGAGGAGCGCGCCTACATCAAGGCCAAGCCGGTCGACGTCGAGGATTGGGGCACGCTGACCGCAACCTTCTCCGACGGAACCAAGGCGACGGTGTTTTCGGGCGACATGATCATGGGCGGCGTGCGCAACCTGATCGAGACCTATACGAGCGGCGGCTCACTGTTTGCCAACATCACCCCGAACACGCATCTGACCAGCTACCAGACCTCCGAGGAGAAGCTCGCCTCGGTCTACATCACCGAAAAGGTCGATCGCAAAACCGGCTGGCAATATGTCTGCCTCGAGGAAGAATGGACCCGCGGCTACCTGCAGGAGATCCAGGATTTCATGGAGTGCGTGGCGACCGGGCGGCAGCCGCTCGCCGATCTCGCGCTGGCGTATGAGACGACCAGGGTGAACTACGCCGGCTACTGGGCGGCGGATGAGGGCAGGCGGGTGGTGCTGTAGGGTGGCGGGAACGACGAGATTACGCGCGTATACTCACGCCAGACCCGTCATCCTGAGGAGCGAGTAGCGCGTCTCGAAGGATGCACGGCCCGGCCGGTGGCCGTCGATCCTTCGAGACGCCCGCAAGTGCGGGCTCCTCCAGCGACAAAGGCGAAGCCTTTGCGCGGGGATGACGGGGATAATTCTCCGGCGAGCCGCACAGCAAACGATCGTCCCTACGCCGCGTAGACCGAGCCCTTCGGCAGCGGGAACACCGGATCCTGCGTGCGGATATTGGTCGGCCACACCACGGTGATACGCTCGCCGGCGTTCTGCATCACGACCGGCGTCGAGCGCTCGTTCTGGCCGGACAGCGGCGTGCCCGGCGGATAGAACTTCACGCCATAGCCCTGGATGGTGCCGCCTGCGGGGATGTCGACGTCGAGCGCCGCCTTGCGGATCGCCTCGGGATCGAAGCCGCCGTACTTCTCCTTGGCGACGGGCAGCACATTGTTGAGCAGGATCCAGGTCTGGTTGAAGCCCATCGAGCAGTGCGGCGGCACTTCGGTCGCATTGGTCTTCTCGCGGTAGCGCGCGACCATGGTCTTGGTGAGGTCGCCGATTCCGGGTGCGAGCTTGGCCGGATCGAGCAGCTGCGCCGGCACGGGGTCGATGTTGCAGAAATTGTCGATGTCGGCGCCGAAGGTCGCGCGCAGCTTGTCGAGCTGGCTGTAGCCGGCGCCGGCACCGAACAGCATCTTGAACTTCAGCCCGCTCTCGCGTGCCTGGCGCAGGAACAGCGTGATGTCGGGATTGTAGCCGGCATGCGAGATCACGTCGGCCTTGGCGCGCTTCAGCTTGGTCACCAGCACCGAGAGATCGGGCGCGGAGGCGGAATAGCCCTCCTTCAGCGCGACCTGCAGCCCGACCTCCTTGGCGAAGGCCTCGTCCGCGGCGGCGACACCGACGCCATAGGGCCCGTCTTCATGGATCAGCGCCACCTTGACGTCCTTCGGCTCCATGCCGAGCTTGGCCTTGGCGTGCTCGTTGATGAAGCTCGCGAACGCCTGGCCGTACTGGTCGGAATGGATCTGCGCGCGGAACACGTATTGCAGGTTCTTGTCCTTGAACACGGCGGTCGAGACCGCGGTCGTGATCCACAGGATCCGCTTCTGCTGCTCGACCTTGGCGGCGAGCGGCACCGCGTGGGAGCTTGCGAACACGCCGTTGAGGATGTCGACCTTCTCCTGGTCGATCAGGCGATTGGCCTCGTTGATCGCGACATCGGGCTTGCTCTGGGAATCGACGTTGACCGGCGCGATCTTGTACTTGCCACCGATGCCGCCCTTCTCGTTGACGAGGTCGATCGCGATCTGGGTGCCGATCGAGGAGGCGACCGAGCCGCCGGCGGCGAATGGGCCGGTCAGGTCGTAGATCACGCCGATCCGGACCGTCTCGGCCTGGGCCTGCGCCCGTGTCCAATCCAAGCTGAAAGCAGCGGCGGCAGCCGCTGAAGTCTTCAGCAGCGTCCTGCGTGAAGTCGGCATCGCGTCCTCCCCTGAAACCGTCAGTTGTATGACGGGTCTGCTTGTTTTCGCGGAGTATTGGGAGGCGAGGTCGGAAAGTCAACGCGGCTTGCGGCTGCGGCGTCTTGCGCTTTCGGAGGGGGCGTCCTCACTCTTTCACCGTCACCCTGAGGAGCGCGTAGCGCGTCTCGAAGGGTCGACGGCCACCAACGGGGCCGTGCATCCTTCGAGGCTCGCAAATGCTCGCGCCTCAGGATGACGGTGTGACCAATCGCCCCGACAATCGGAGAACGTAGGGCGAAAACCTACTCCATCACCGCGGCATGGTCCGACGGCGCCGACTGCGCGCGCAGCGCGGCTTTGGTCGAGCCGATCATCAGCGCGAGCGGGATCGAGACCAGGATGAACAGCATCACCAGCTGGTAGTCGTGCGAGAACGCGATGATCTGCGACTGCGCTGCCACCATCTTGTCGGCCATCGCGCGGCCGGCATCGGTGTTGAGGTTGATCATGCCCGATACGTCGGGCATCTGCAGCGCGTGGTTGAACGGATTGATCTGCTCCGACAGCTTTGCGTAGATCCGCCGTCCGCCTTCCGTCAGCTGCGCGATCACGATCGAGATGCCGACCGAACTCGCGACGTTGCGCAGCAGCGTCAGCATCGAGGTGCCGTCGGTGCGCAGATGGTTGGGCAGCGACATGAACGCCACCGTCGACAGCGGCACGAACACGAGGCCGAAGCCAAAGCCCTGGACCACGCTGACGACGATGATCTCGTTGGCCTGCGTCATGTCGGTCCAGCCGGTCATCTGGAACAGCGAGGCCGCGGTCAGCGCCAGGCCGGAGATGATCAGCGTGCGCGCCTCGATATAGCGCATCATGCGGCCGACCAGCATCATCGCGACGAAGGTGCCGGCGCCGCGGGTCGCCAACAACAGGCCCGCGGTGATGATCGGGTAGCCGACCACGTTCTGCAGATAGGGCGAGGACAGCGCCATCGTCGAATATAGCACGAGGCCCATCACAGTCATAAACACGCAGCCGCCGAGGAAGTTCTTGTCTTTGAACAGCGCGAACTGGATGAAGGGCCGGCTGGTCGTCAGCGAATGGGCGAAGAAATAGTAGAAGCCGACCGCGGAGACGATGAATTCGATCATGATTTCGTTGGATTCCAGCCAGCCGAGCTGCTCGCCGCGGTCGAGCGCGAGTTGCAGCGAACCGATCGCGACCGCGAGCGCGCCGAACCCGAACCAGTCGAAGCGCAGATTGAGGTCCTGCTTGGTCTCGTCCATGAAGATCGCCAGCCCAAGCACGGTGATGGCGCCGAATGGCAGGTTGACGAAGAACACCCAGTGCCAGGAATAGGTCTCGGTCAGCCAGGCGCCCAGTGATGGTCCCATGATCGGGCCCATCATCACGCCCATGCCCCAGATCGACATCGCCTTCGCGCGCTCATGCAGCGCGTAGGAGTCGAGCATCACCGCCTGCGACAGCGGCACCAGCGCCGCGCCGAACACGCCCTGCAGCAGGCGGAACAGCACCATCTGGTTGATGTCCTGCGCCAGGCCGCAGAACACCGAGGCGACGGTGAAGCCGGCCGAGCAGATGATGAAGATGCGCTTGCGGCCATAGCGGTTGGCGATCCAGCCCACCGGCGCGGTCATGATCGCGGCCGCGACGATGTAGGAGGTCAGCACCCAGTTGATCTGGTCCTGCGAGGCCGACAGCGAGCCCTGCATATAGGGCAGCGCGACGTTGGCGATCGTGGTGTCGAGCGCCTGCATGATCGTCGCGGTCATCGCGCAGATCGTCACCATGTTCCGGCGCATGCCGGGTACGGCGGATGGTGACGGTGCATTCATTCAGGTCGGTCCTGTTCGAGCGTTGGAAACCCCCTCCCCCGCAAGCGGGAGAGGGGGCGCACTGTCTCTGCGGTCGATGATCGACCGCTTCTTCTCTCTACTCGTGGTCCGGGTGCGCCGAGGCCGGCGCCAGCCCGAGCAGGCCGGCCAGCGTGCGGCGGTGGTTGGTGTCGATCGTCGCGTAGACGCTCATGCCGGCTTTCAGCTTCTTCACGAACGGATCGTTGTCGTCGAAATAGATCCGCACCGGCACGCGCTGCACCACCTTGACGAAGTTGCCGGTCGCGTTCTGCGGCGGCAGGATCGCGAACTGCGCGCCGGTGCCGGGCGACAGCGAGCTGACCTTGCCCTTGAACCGATGGTTCGGGAACGCGTCGACGTCGAGCTCAACCGGCTGGCCGACCGCGACATAGGTGAAGTCGCTTTCCTTCGGATTGGCGTCGACCCAGGGATGGTCGACATCGATGATCGAGAACACCGGCGAGCCGGCGGCGACGAAGCGGCCGAGCTGGATCTGGTCGACTTGGGTCGCGACGCCGTCCATCGGCGCGCGCAGCACGGTGTGATCGAGATTGCGCTGGGCGTCGTCGAGCTTGGCCTTGGCCTGCGCGTAGGGTGGGAATTGCTCGATCGGCAGGTCGACGTCGCCGAGCAGCTGCGTCTTGTCCTTGGAGATCTGCTGCCTGATGTATTGCGCCAGACTCTCGGCCGTCACTTGCGCGTTCGCCGCGTTGTCGAGGTCGAGCTGCGAGCCGAAATTCTGCTTGGCCAGCGTCGACTTGCGATCGACGTCGCGCTTCTTCAATTCGATGCTCTGCTGGGCGAATTCCAGCATCCTGCTGTTGATCTTGATGTTGTCGACCAGGTTGTCATAGGTGGTCCTGGTCTGGTCGAGCGCGGCCTTGGCCTGCGCCACCGCGAGGCGGAACGGCACCGGGTCGATCTCGAACAGCTCGTCGCCCTTCTTGACGTGCTGGCCTTCCTTCACGACGATCTTGTCGATCTTGCCGGAGATTTCCGGCGTGATCAGCACCTTCTGCGCGCCGACATAGGCGTCGTCGGTGCCGACATAGCGGCCGCCATTGAGATAGAACACGATGCCGCCGATCGCAGCGAGCGTCGGCAGCACGACCAGCAGCAGCGTGCGGCGATAGCGCCGCAGGCCCGCCATCAGGCGACGGCGCGGCGCGCGGCTGGCCTTGCCCGACGGGCTGGGCTCGCCCGGATTGCTCTTCTGCTCGGGGGCCAGTTTGAGGACGGGTTCAGCCATAGCGCTGTTCCTTTCGGGAGGGTTCGCCGGCTGGGGTTTGGACGGCATTGCGAACGTTTTCCTTGATCGATTCCAATTGGGTGAGCAGGCGATGCGCGTCAGTCGGGCTGATGCCCTCGAGCGCGGTCGCGGTGAGTTCGGAGCGGAGGCCGGCGAGCTTGCCGAGCAGCGGGCGCGCGGCCTTCTTCAGGTAGAGGCGGTTCACGCGGCGGTCGTTCTCGTCGCTGCGGCGCTCGATCCAGCCATTGTCGCAGAGCTTGTCGATCAGCCGCGTCAGCGTGATCGGCTGCACCTCGAGCAGCTCGGCGAGCTCGGTCTGTTTCAACCCTTCCTGGCGTTCCACCTTGGACAGCACGGCCCATTGTGCGCGAGTGATGCCGTAGCGTGCGGCCTCCTTGTCCGCATAGACGCGGATCAGCCGGAACACTTCGCCCAGCGTAAACAAGAAATCCGTATCCACGGAACCGCGCATCGATCCTGTCTCCATAAGCTTGGGATATAATAAGCTTGCTTATGATTTCTGCATGCCGGGTTAACGCGAGGCTGCCCCGCATTGCGGGCATGGCTGCAACGCGGCGGCCGACCGGGGTTGGCGGGCCGGGCTTTGGGAACGGCCGCGCAAATGCTACATATCGAGGCAATGAGCCTGGCCAAGCCGACATTTCCTGCCCCCGACCACGATCACGGCCGCTGCGCCGCGGACGCGATGGCGCATGCCGAGCAGGTGTGTGCGCGCCGCGGCCAGAAATTCACCCCGATCCGCCGACAGGTGCTGCAGGCGCTGCTGTCGAGCCATCGCCCGCTCGGCGCCTATGAGGTGATCGACGAGCTGGCCAAGACGATGCCGCGGCCGGCACCGATTACCGTCTACCGCGCGCTCGACTTCCTGATGGAGAACGGCCTCGTGCACCGCATCGAGAGCCGCAACGCCTTCCTCGCCTGCGCGCATGACCATGACGAGACCTCGATGGTGGCGTTCCTGATCTGCGACCATTGCGGCTCGGTCGGCGAGATCCCGGCCGCCCCCGTCGCGCAAAGCCTGACCGCGGCGGCGCGGGCCTCGGGGTTCATCCCGAAACTCTCCGTCGTCGAGATCGCCGGCACCTGCGCGCATTGCCAGAAGACGTGATGGCGCGATGGTTTCAGCTAACTCGCACTGCTTTCGAGCTACCTCGCCCCGCTTGCGGGGAGAGGCCGAAATTCGCGGTAGCGAATTTCGGGTGAGGGAGACTCTCCGCACGCTCGCCTCTATCGAATTTGCGGCGACGGCCCCTCACCCCAACCCTCTCCCCGCAAGAGCGGGGCGAGGGAGCCCAACCGGCAATTAACAACACGGCACCAAGCCGGCCCGCGAGGAAACATGTCGACCCAAGCGATCTCCGCCAGCGTCACGAGGCCCGTCAGCGTCGGGCACGGGCTGCCGCCCGGCGCCATCGCAGTGATGCTGATGCTGTGCGTGAGCTGGGGCTTCAACCAGCTCGCGGTGAAACTCGCGCTGCCCGACGTGCCGCCGATGCTGCAGGCGATGATCCGCTCCGCCGGCGCGCTGCCGGTGATGCTGATCGTCGGCCACCTGCGCGGCGTCAAATTCTTCGAGCGCGACGGCACGCTCGTGCCCGGCATCATCGCCGGGCTGATGTTCGGCTGCGAGTTCGTGCTGATCTTCACCGGCCTCGTCTTCACCTCGGCGTCGCGTGCCTCGGTGTTCCTCTACACCGCGCCGTTCTTCGTCGCGCTCGGCTCGCACCAGTTCCTCGGCGAGCGTCTCTCGACCGTGCAGTGGAGCGGGCTTGCGTTGAGCTTTGCCGGCGTCGCGCTCGCGATCGGCGTGCCGCAGCCGAACGTCGATGCCAAGGTGCTGCTCGGCGACCTCATGGTGGTCGGCGGCGGCGCGCTGTGGGCGGCAACCACGCTGGTCGCCAAGGGCACAAACCTGCGCAAGGCGGCGCCGGAAAAGGCGCTCGGCTACCAGGTCGCGATCTCGATTCCGATCCTCGGCCTCGCCGCCTGGATTGCGGGCGAGCGCATCGAGCATGTGCCGAGCGCGCTGTCGATCTCGCTGCTCGCCTATCAGGCGGTCTGGGTGGTGGGCTGCACGTTTGTCATTTGGTTCGCGATGGTGAAAACCTACTCCGCGAGCAAGCTGTCCGCATTCACCTTCGTCACGCCGCTGTTCGGCGTGGTTGCGGCCTATTTCATCATGCACGACACCCTGACGGCGGTGTTCGGCGTCGCCGCGCTGCTGGTGATCGCCGGCCTCTATCTCGTCAACAAGCCCGACCCGAAGGTGACGCCGGATCCCAACGTGCCGGCGTGAGGTTATCCTGGGTGCCGTGCGCTCAACTCTCTCCCCGTCATGCTGAGGAGCGCGGAACGCGCGTCTCGAAGCACGACGGCCCAGCCGGCAGCCGGGCCGTTCATCCTTCGAGGCTCGCAAGAGCTCGCGCCTCAGGATGACGAGCAAAGAGGAGCGGAATGCCGCAGACAACCGGAGCGCAGTCCCGTTACATCATCCGCTCATGCATCTCGAAATCGACGTAGACCTGCGGAAGATGCAGCCCGCGGTCGGCAAGCATTTTTGCGCTCCCGGCTCCGAGTTCGGTGACCTCGAGTGAGATGCCGAGCCCGTCCCGGTAGAGGATCGGCTGATAGCCCTTGATGATTCTCTGGCCGAACGCGGGATAGGGCGGCGCGCCATCGGAGAACGCGTGGCGGAATGCCTGGTAGAGCGTCGACGATCGCAGGGTCTCCATCGCGGCGCGCCCATGCCCTTCGGCAAGGTAGATGCGGATTCGGAAATAGGTGTTGTAGCTTTGACGCAGCTTCTCGATCGCAATGAATCCGGCTGCGCCCACTCCGTCGAGCGCGTAATAGGCCGTCGTCCGATCCTGTTCCGGCGTCGCCGTCTCGGCCGCCTGCAACTGCTCTTTCTCCTTGCGCAGCAGGCCGGCAATGTCGGTCTGTCCCGCGTCCTTGCGCAGTTCAACTGCGCAATTGCGCACGATGCTGGTGCTTGCGCGATGGTTCAGGTCGATCTCCGCGCCGCCGTCCGGTAGGGCGTGCCAGCCGGCGGCCTCAAGTCGCGCCCCTGATCCGGAAAACAGCGCGTTGAATGGCGGTGAGGTGATGCCGTGTCCGTAACGCGCGCAGAGATCGACGACGATCCCGCACGCGGCGGTGACGCCGGGGTCGGTCTTGTCGGCGACGGCCGACGTCCCGCCATCCGCCGGGATCGCGAATACGGCCATGACGGCTTTGGAAAAACCGGAGACCTTGCGTTCCGCCTCTTGCCTGGCGAGCACGGCCGGATTTGGTTCCGATGAATCGACGTCGGACCTCGACCGTACCGTCGAAGCGGTCTGCAGGCTTCGGCGGCCGAGTGCGGCGAGGAAGCAGAAGGCAGAGAAAGCAAAGGCGCAGGTCGCCGGGATCGCGGCGATCAATCCATACGGCACGTGCACGCCAAACCATGCCTCGATGCGATCCTGGACAGCGGAAAAGAAGTAGAAGATGACAAACGGCGCAATGGCGAAGAACACCGCAAGGCCGGTGGTCAGGCCACTGTCGTGGAAGCGCCGGGCCGTCACGGCAAACAGCGGCAGCGCTATTGCGACGGCGGCGTAGACCGTCTTGTCGAGCTGATGGGCTGCGAGCAGGAGCAGCAGACAAAAGCCGAAGAACCACCAGAACTCGGCGCGCGAAGCCCGTCCGGTGAAATCAGCGAACTTCCTGAAACAGGTGGCGATCGACGCGGTGGGATGCACGACCATCTCCGGCAGACGGCAGCACTCTAGCGGCGAAGATTTACGTTTCCCTATTGCTGAGCGGACAATTGTGGCCTTCAGGCGCAATTGCGGACGGTATCGATTTACGTCAACATCGCCTCCACGAAGGCTCCCATGCGAGGGATGCCGTTGGAGGCGCGCCGATGCCAATCGATGCCACCGATGCAATTGAAGCCGGTATTCGCTCCGCGTTCACCGCATACTCCAAGGAGGATGATCCGGACTGGCGGAGCGCGTGCTGGATCAAGCCGGATGAGTGCTCCCACCTCGCACGGAGCATCTTGAAGGAATTGGCGGCCCGAGGCCTTGAGATCGTCAAGAAGCCGGCTTGATCGCCTCAAGACTCCGACGATTCATGTCGCGAGAATGCGGATGTATGCCTCATCGGCGCGCCAAACATTCAGCGTCGTCCTGGCGAAGGCCAGGACCCATTACCCCAACTGTCGGTTGTCGCGCGACGCTGGGGGCCGCTTTCCCGTTCACAAGCAAATTCGGTGGTTATGGGTCCTGGCCTTCGCCAGGACGACGGAGGAGACATCGCGCTTCCCCACTAACCCCTCTCGATTGGCAGGGACTCATCCTTCGCCCATTCGCCCATCGAGCCGTCATAGAGCGTGAGATTGTCGTAGCCGAGCCGATGCAGCTGAAACAGGTCGATGGTCGCGGAGATGCCGCCGCCGCAATAGGCGACGACGCGCTTGTCCCTGGTGATGCCTTGCGCAGCGAAGGTTGCTTCGGCCTCCTCAAGCGGCACGAACGTCTTGTGCTTCGGATCGATCAAGGTCGCCGCCGGCACGCTGACGCTGCCGGGGATGCGGCCGGGCCGGCCGTAACGGCTCGGCTCCAGTCCCTTGTAGAATTGCGGGCCGAGCGCGTTGACGATGACGGTGTCGTCCTCCGCGGTCGCGGCGAGCACGTCATGCTTGTCGACGAACATGCCGTCCTTCGGCCGCGCCGGAAACGTCGCCGGCGGATAGCCGCCGGCAAGTCCGGTCTCGATGTCGCGTCCTTCGGCGGTCCATTTGTCGATGCCGCCGTCGAGCACCGCAGCACCCTCGAAGCCGAGCGAGCGCAGCATCCACCAGAACCGCGTCGCCCACATTGCGGTGCCGATCGAATAGAGCACGACGCGGCTGCCCGCCGAGATGCCGTGGCGGCCGAACGCGGCTTCGAGCTGCGCTGTCGGCGGCATCATGAAACGCAGATGGGTATGGGCCTCGGAGAATTCGGCCTGCAAATCCAGGAAATTGGCGCCCGGGATGTGGCCGGCCTCGAACGTCTGGCGGCCCGAGACGACAATATAGGGAACGTTGCTGCCGGCGGGGGCCGGCTCCAGATAAGTGGTGCAGTCGAACAGGCGAAGGTCCGGCCGGGTCAGGATCTCGGCAAGTTCCGCCGTGGTGATCAGCTCGCTGTGGCCGGCCATTTCGCGCCCTCCCGGAATGATCTTAAGACAATGCTAGGATGCTCCGGATCACATGAAAAGCTGTCACTTGCCCTTTGATTCACCCCAATCCGGTCCAATATAGCGGGGCATGCAGGACGCCGCTGCATGGCTTGCGTTTGGCCTCAATCGGCGCCATAAGCTGTTGAATTCACTCCGAAACACGATCGTTTGGCCCGCCGCGCGCGAGGCCCATCGCCCCCTTGGTGAATGTCACCAAAACCTGATATTCGAGACGCCATGAACAAGCCCGAGATTTTGCCGCAAGACGACGTCGCCGGCCCCGCGCCGCGGCACCAAACCACGCAGGTCATGGTCGGCAACGTCGCCGTCGGCGGCGGCGCGCCGATCGTCGTGCAGTCGATGACCAACACCGACACCGCCGATGTCGACGGCACCATCGCCCAAGTAACCGCGCTCTCCCGCGCCGGGTCCGAGATGGTCCGCATCACCGTCGACCGCGAGGAAGCCGCCGCTGCCGTGCCGCACATCCGTGACGGCCTGCGCAAGCGCGGCATCACCACGCCCCTGATCGGCGACTTCCACTATATCGGCCACAAGCTGCTCGCCGAATATCCGGCCTGCGCCGAGGCGCTCGACAAGTACCGTATCAATCCCGGCAATGTCGGCTTCAAGAACAAGCGCGACACCCAGTTCGCCGACATCATCGAGATCGCTAACAAGAACAACAAGCCGGTGCGCATCGGCGCCAATTGGGGCTCGCTCGATCAGGAGCTGCTCACCAAGCTGATGGACGAGAACACTGCGTCTGCGAATCCGCGCGATGCCCGCGCGGTGACCCGCGAGGCGATGGTGCAGTCGGCGCTGCTGTCGGCGGCGCGCGCGCAAGAGCTCGGCATGCCGAAGAACCGGATCATCCTGTCGGCGAAGGTCTCCGCCGTGCAGGATCTGATCGCGGTTTATCAGGAAGTGGTGCGCCGCTCGGATTATGCGATCCATCTCGGCCTCACCGAGGCCGGCATGGGCTCGAAGGGCATCGTGGCCTCCTCGGCCGCGCTCGGCATCCTGCTGCAGCAGGGCATCGGCGATACCATCCGGATCTCGCTGACGCCGGAGCCCGGCGGCGACCGCACGCTGGAAGTGCAGGTCGCGCAGGAATTGCTGCAGACCATGGGCTTCCGCACCTTCGTGCCGCTGGTTGCGGCCTGCCCGGGCTGCGGCCGCACCACCTCGACCACGTTCCAGGAGCTGGCGCGCTCGATCCAGGATTTCATCCGCGACGAGATGCCGGCCTGGAAGACCAAGTATCCGGGCGTCGAGCAGCTCAACGTCGCGGTGATGGGCTGCATCGTCAACGGCCCCGGCGAATCCAAGCACGCCAATATCGGCATCTCGCTGCCCGGCACCGGCGAAGCGCCGGCCGCGCCGGTGTTCGTCGACGGCAAGAAGTTCCGCACCCTGCGCGGTCCGGGCATCGCCGCCGACTTCAAGGCACTGGTGATCGACTATATCGACCAGCGCTACGGCAACGGCGCCAAGCTGCCGGAGCAGGCCGGCGCCGCGGAGTAGTTTCACTCCGCGCGTGACCCACACTCAACCGTCGTCCCGGCGAAGGCCGGGACCCATAACCACAGACGGTGGTTGTGGCGCGAGATCTGGGTTACCAGCCTCCGCAAAACCCGATCCTGCGGTTATGGGTCCCGGATCTGCGCTCCGCTTCGCTGCGCTTGTCCGGGACGACAGATATGTTTGAGGCGCAGATTGCGCTTCCGTCGATGCGCGTTACCATGCTCCCAATCAAGAATGATCGGGAGAACGCCCATGAGCTCGCTGTCCGGCAAGCAAGGCCCGCGCTACCGCCACCTCGCCGACCAATCCGAGCCCTATGAGACCATCGGCGTCGAGAAGCTGACGCCGATCATCGGCGCGGAGATCTCCGGCGTCGATATCGGCAAGCTGGTCGGCGACGATGCGCGCTCCAACCGCCAGATGGACGAGATCCATCGCGCGCTCGCCGAAAACCTCGTCATCTTCTTCCGCGACCAGCACATCAGCCCCGACCAGCATCTCGCCTTCGGCCGCAAGTTCGGCGAGCTGCATGTGCATCCCGCCGCGCCCAATGAGGGCGATCCGGCGCTGATGAAGATCTACGCCGACAAGGATTCCCCGCGCGCCAATGGCGAAGGCTGGCACACCGACGTGTCCTGCGACCTCGAGCCGCCGATGGGCTCGATCCTCTACATCAAGCAGTGCCCGCCGCGCGGCGGCGACACGCTGTTCGCCAACATGTACGCCGCCTATGAGGCCCTGTCGGACCGCATGAAGGCCTATCTCGACGGGCTGACCGCGCTGCATGACGGCGAGCAGACCTATCGTGGCCTGTATGCCAACTACGGCGTCGCCGACAAACGGGAATATCCCCGCGCCGAGCATCCGGTGGTCCGCACCCATCCGGTGACCGGCAAGAAGTCGCTCTATGTCAATCGCGGCTTCACCCGCTTCATCGTCGGCATCCCGCGCGACGAGAGCGACGCGATGCTGGCCTATCTCTACCAGCACGCCGAGAACCCGCTGTTCCAGTGCCGCTTCCGCTGGACCGAGAACGCGATCGCGTTCTGGGACAACCGCTGCGCCCAGCATCGCGCGATGTGGGATTACTGGCCGCACACCCGCTCCGGCACCCGCGTCACCGTGAAGGGAGAGCGGCCGGTGTGAGGAATTGCGTGCTGCGTAGGATGGGTAGAGCCAACGGGTCCGCACAACGCGCGGCCCCGTTGGCTCCACCCATCCTACGAACTACGAACTGAAAAAAATGCCATCGGGAGACCGCCCATGCTTCGCGCGGAGGACAACAAATTCCTCACCGAATCCGGTGAGGGGACCGGCATGGGCGAGTTGCTGCGGCGGTTCTGGATTCCGGTGCTGCTGTCCGAAGAACTCCCGGAACCGGACAGCGACCCGAAGAAGATCGTTGTCATGGGCGAGGACCTGCTCGCCTTCCGCGACACGAGAGGCGTGGTCGGCGTCATCGACCAATACTGCCCGCATCGCGGCGCAAATCTCTGGCTCGGCCGCAACGAGGAATGCGGCATCCGCTGCGTCTATCACGGCTGGAAGTTCGACACCGACGGCCGCTGCGTCGACATGCCGACGTCGTATCCGGACCTCAACGCAAAGGACCTGATCCGGATCAAGTCCTATCCGGTGCGTGAATGGGGCGACATGATCTGGGCCTATATGGGCCCGGCCGATGTGATGCCCGAACTGCCGGCGCTGGAAATGGCGCTGCTGCCGGCCTCGCACCGCTTCGTCACCAAGAAGTGGCAGGACTGCAACTGGGTGCAGGCGGTGGAAGGCTCGATCGACACCGCGCATTTCACCTTCGCGCATCTCTCCTTCGAGAAGGAGGAGAACGAGATCCTCGACATCAAGAAGCATTTCGTGAACCCGCTGACCCGGGTCGCGACCGATCACATGCGCTGGATCGCCGAGGACCCGCGCCCGGTGATCAAGATCAATCCGCATGAGGCCGGCCTCACGGTGGCGGGCGGACGGCTCACCGGCAGCGACAACATCTATTGGCGCATCGCCCAGTTCCTGATGCCGTTCCACAGCTACGCGCCGAGCTCGATGCCGGGCGAGAACATGTTCGGCCAGACCTTCGTGCCGGTCACCGACACCAATTGCTGGATCTACACCTATGCGTGGAATCCGCACCGCCCGCTGACCGACGCCGAGCGCGAAGGCTACGCCAACGGCAATGGCGTGATGGCTGTCGTCGACGAGAACTACGTGCCGCTGCGCAACAAGGCAAACGACTATCTGATCGACCGCAAGCTGCAGCGGACCAAGAGCTACACCGGCATCAAGGGCGTTTCCGAGCAGGACGCCGCGGTGCAGGACAGCCAGGGCCCGATCGCCGACCGCACCCGCGAGCATCTCGGCCCGACCGATCTCGGCATCATGCATTTCCGCAAGCTCATGATGGAGGCGGCCCGCGCGCTGCAGAAGGGCGAGGCGCCGCCGCATGCTCAGCATCAGGACCGCTACACCGTGCGCTCCGGCGCCTGCGTCACCAGCAAGACCAAGGACCTCACCGCCGTGATGATCGAGCGGTTCGGCGATCCCTCCGGCTTCGTCGGCGGTCCCGGCCAGAACGCCGCCGCGGAGTAGGGCACCGTCGTCCCTGCGAAAGCAGGGACCCATAACCACCGTTGGATATTATTGAGATGCGCTGTGGCCCCAACCTTCGCCAAACCAGCGACGGTGGTTATGGGTCCCGGCCTGCGCCGGGACGACGTGGGGAGGGATACCGCGCGCTACACGCGCTACAACGGCATCCTGCGATACTCGCGGTTGGCGAGGCTCGCTTCCTCGAGGTCGAGGTCGCGCTCGATCCGCCGCCTGGTCTCGTCGGTGATCTTGCCGTCGCGCAGCAGCATATGGATGAACTTGCGCTCGGAGGCGATCAGCTCCCGCGTCAGCTCGGTGCCGGTGGCGGAAACGTCGTGCGTGTCGGGATTGAGCGAGTCGGGCAGCTGGTTGATCCGGATCTCGTGCCGTGAGCGCAACAGCTTGATGACCTCGTCGGAAAGCTCGCGGTCGTCGGTGATGGCATCGAGCGACTTCAGCGCGGCGTTCAGCGCCTCGCGCCGCGCCGCGATCTCCTGCTCGTGCTCGGCGATGTGCTCGCTGCGCCCGTCCCTAGCGAGGCCGAGCCAGCGCACCACCGGCGGCAAGGTGAGGCCGAGCCCGACCAGCGTCACGAAGATCACGCCGAAGGCGACGAACAGGATCAGGTCGCGATACGGGAAGGCGTCTCCGCTCGGCAATGTCAGCGGCAGCGCCAGCGCTGCGGCGAGCGAGACCGCGCCGCGCACGCCGGTGAAGGCCACCACGAACACCGCCCGCCACGACGGCAGCGGATCGCGCTCGCTCACGCGGGCGCTGATCCAGCGCGGCAGATAGGTGCCGGGAAACACCCAGACGAAGCGCGCGACGATCACGATGACGGCGACCAGCACGGTCGCGGTGAGGATGTCGTGCAGCGGGAACGACTTCGACTTCTCGTACAGCGAGCGCATCTGGAAGCCGGTCAAGAGGAACAGCAGGCCCTCGATCAGATAGATGATCAGATCCCAGAAGAAGATGCCCTGCAGGCGCGTCGCGGCCGAGATCAGCAGCGGCCCGTTCCAGCTCATGTAGAGGCCGCAGGCGACGGTCGCGATCACGCCGCTGCCGCCGAAATGCTCGGGGATCCAGTAGGCGAGATAGGGCGTGATCAGCGACAGCGTGATCTCGACCTGCGGATCCCTGGCGCGGCGGCGGGCGCGCAGGCTGAGCCAGCCGACCGCGGTGCCGAACGCGATCTCGCCGGCGACGATGACGAGGAAGGTGCCGGTCGCCTTCGGCAGCGAGAACAGCCCGGTGGTGATCGCGGCGAGCGCGAAGCGGTAGAGGATCAGCGCGGTCGCGTCATTGGCGAGCCCTTCGCCCTCGAGCACCACCAGGATGCGGCGGGGCATGCCGAGCCTGCGGGCGATCGCCAGCGGAGCGACCACGTCCGGCGGCGCGACGATAGCGCCGAGCAGGAAGCCGATGCTCCAGGGCAGGCCGATCAGATAATGGGTCGCGGTTGCGACCATGAAGGCGGTGAAGATCACGCAGCCGACCGACAGCAGGATGATCGGCCGCAGGTTGGCCTTGAACTCGCGCCAGCTCATCGCGACGCTCGCCGAATAGATCAGCGGCGGCAGCACCACCAGCAGCACGAGCTCAGGCGGCAGTTCCAGCGACGGCATGCCCGGCACGAAGGCGAGCACGATGCCGACCAGCAGCAGCAGGATCGCGGGCGCGATATCGGTCCGCCGCGCCACCAGGGCGGTTCCCGCCAGCACGCCGAGCAAAGTGAGAAAAATCTGAAATTTGGCTTCCATAACGGGCTCAATTCGCCCGGAAACCGGTGCCAGTCAATGCGGTCCGGCCGGAGCCGGACCGCGGAGGGCGTGTCACAAAGCCGTCGCGGGCGCGCCGCGCCCGGTCGATCAATCCCTGAGGTCGTAGCGGTAGGACTTCGAGACGATCTGCCAGCCGTCGGCGAGCCTCATCGCCACCAGATAGTCGGTGAAATAGCGCGGCGGCAGCTGGCAGCGCACCTTGATGAAGGCGGTGTTGTCGTCGGAGCGGTCGATGGTGACGATAAAATCCTCGCGCGGCTTGCCTTCGGCCTTCGCCGAGGTGCGCTTGCGCACCAAGGCAAGCCAGTCCGGCACGGTGAGGACCTTCAGCTCGCCCTTCTCCACCCAGCGCAAATCGGCGCTCGGATGAAAAGCCTCGGCGAGCTTGTCGGCATTGCTCTCGTAGAGACCGTCGAAATAGGTTTGCACGACGCTTTCGACGCTGGATCGATCTTGGCTCATTGGTTGGTCCTCCCGGCAGGATTGGATCGGCTGGAGCGTTTTCGAGCGAAGCGGGTGCCGGTTCGCGTGGAGAAAACGCGTCAGGCTCGAATCTAGAGCCCCCGTTCCGATTCAATCGGAACGGAAAGGGCTCCAGGATTTAGCCATGAACCGCTAGATTGCGCCATGGCCGGCGACAAAATTCTGCGTGAGGGACGAGTTGTGACCGCATCTGCAAATTCGAACGAACATATCCTGACCGGCGAATGCTTCTGCCGCGACGTGCGCTACGAGGTGGCCGACGCGTTTGCCTATGCGCTCAATTGTCACTGCTCGAACTGCCGGCGCACCACGGGATCGGCGTTCAAGCCATTCGCGGGAATCGCGCGCGACAAATTCACCGTGGTCAGCGGCGCTGATGGGCTCCTGATTTATGGCGATGAGCTCACCCACGACGCGCATTGCGGCCGCTGCGGCTCGCTGCTCTATTCGCAGGTCCGCGGCGGCGCCTATGTCCATGTCGCGATGGGCACGCTGCGCGATGCGCCGGCGATCCGGCCGACCGCCCACATCTTCGTCGGCTCCAAGGCGCCGTGGTACGCGATAACGGACGATCTGCCGCAATATCAGGAGCACGTGACGCAAGGCGGGGAATAAATCCGCGCGACGTCATCGGCGTGCTGCTTGTCGTCCTTGCCGACCGCCTTGCGGACGGCATCTCATCAGGCGGCACGACTAGATCGCGCTCGCGGCGATGTTCACCATCAGGGCGAGCAGCGCGGTGTTGAACACGAACGAGATGATGCCGTGCACGGTCGCGGTGCGGCGGATGATCTTGTCGGTGATGCCGACGTCTGAGACCTGCGCCGTCATGCCGATCACGAACGAGAAATAGACGAAGTCCCAGTAATCGGCGTCGACATGTTCCTCGCCGTTCGGAAACTGCAGGCCGCCGGGCGTCTTGCCGCGGTAATACTCGTGGGCGTAGTGCAGCGCGAACGCGGTGTGCACCACGGCCCATGACAGCGTGATGGTGACGATTGCCAGCGCCAGTCCGGCCGGGCTGCCCTTCGATGCGCCGAGCTCGAACACGATGGCTGCGAGGCTCGCCAGCGCGCCGAACGCGGTCAGCAGCAGGATCAGGAAACGTCCGTCGTCCTGCAGGATGGCGCTTCGCTTGATATGGGCGACGCCACAGCGCAGCATCATCACATAGGCAAGCACGAGATACAGCGCGGCGAAGGCATCCCAGCCCGCGAGCAGGCGCGTGACGATGCGCGGTGCTCCCGGCACCAGCAGCGCAGCCAGGATGCCGAAAGCGATCGAGCTGAACGTGCGCGGCCGGCCCACGACGACGCGGACCGGCAGCGGCAGCTTGCGGAAGCGAACAAGGCGGTCGTCGATCTCCTTGTTCATTTCGCGCCGCTTTCGGCTAGTTCTTGCGCTCGGCGACGAAGCGGGCGGCCGCGCGCAGTACGTCGCCTCGGTCGCCGAACACCGACAGCGCGGCATCGGCGCGCGCGAGGAGATCGCGGACGCGCTGCTTGGCGCCATCGATGCCGAGCTGGGTGACGAAGGTGGTCTTGCCGAGCGCGGCGTCAGCGCCGGCCGGCTTGCCGAGCGCGGCAGCATCGCCCTCGACGTCGAGCAAATCGTCGGCGATCTGGAAGGCTTCACCGAGCGCTTTGCCGTAATCGTCGAGCGCCTGGTACTCCTTTTGCGAGGACTGGCCGAGGATCGCGCCGGCGATGCAGCCGAAACGGAGCAGCGCGCCGGTCTTCATCTGCTGCAGGCGCGCGACGTCGACCGGCTCGCGGTCGCCGAAGCGGCCTTCGCCGGCAAGGTCGAGGATCTGGCCGCCGGCCATGCCGCCGACGCCGGAGGCGCGCGCCAGCGCGCGGGTCAACAGCAGGCGGACCTGGGCGTCCTTGTGGATCGCATCGCGGGTGATGATGTCGAAGGCGATGGTGAGCAGCGCGTCGCCGGCGAGGATCGCGGTGGCGTCGTCATAGGCCTTGTGCAGGGTCGGGCGGCCGCGGCGCAGATCGGAATTGTCCATCGCCGGCAGATCGTCGTGGATCAGCGAGTAGCAGTGGATGCATTCCAGCGCGGCGCCGACCAGCAGCGCGGATTCGCGCGGGATGCCGAACACCGCCGCGCTCTCGACCGCGAGGAACGGCCGCAGCCGCTTGCCGCCGCCGAGGCTCGAATAGCGCATCGCCTCGATCAGCCGCTTCGGGCGCACGATTTCGTCGCTTTCGGTCGCGTCGGACAGCAGTTTGGCGAGCAGGGCTTCGGTATCCTCCGCGGTCTGGTCCAGCCGCTTGGAAAACTCTGCAGTACCGGTCGTCATTAAGAATTGCTCCAGATCGATTTTCGGCCGGACAATCGTTGATGGCATCGGCTTCGTCAATTCCCGCCCTGCGACGGAATGCGCCTTAAAAGTGCTGGAAAAACCGTGAATTATCCCGCAGACGTCGACGGCGCCGGCCGTGTTCTGGCGGGCGGGTCCCAAATCCTTCCTGGAATGGTCCTCCCCGGAAACCCCTGTTTTGCGCATCGTCCGAATTTTATTGCTGCTTTTGCTGGCCCTGCTGTTGCTGCCGTATCTGGTGGCGCCGTTCTACCGCACCGGCCATCCGGTTTCGGCGCTGATGGCGTGGCGGACCCTGCGCGGGGCCCCGGTGACGCGGCACTGGATCGATTTCGGCGCGATGTCGCCCTACCTGGCGCGGTCCGTGGTCGGCTCGGAGGATGCCCATTTCTGCAAGCATCGGGGCATCGACTGGGGCGCGCTGCGCGAGGTGCTCGACGACGCCGAGGATGGCGAGGTGGCCCGCGGCGGCTCGACCATCACCCAGCAGGTCGCCAAGAACCTGTTCCTGTGGTCCGGCCGCAGCGTGATCCGCAAGGGGCTGGAACTGCCGCTGGCGCTCTGGATCGATCTCGTGCTGCCCAAGCAGCGGATCCTGGAAATCTACCTCAATATCGCGGAAATGGGCCCGTCCGGCCAGTTCGGCGCCGAAGCCGGCGCCCAATATGCCTTCGGCCGGTCCGCCGCTGGGCTGTCAGCCCGTGAGGCCGCGCTTTTGGCCGCGATCCTGCCGAATCCGGTCAAGAGGAGCGCTCGGAACCCCGGTCCGGGGGTCCGCAGGCTGTCCGCCACCTATATGGTCCGGGCCAACTCCGTGACGCGCTGCTGGCGCGAAAATCGCAGCTCCTGAGGCCGATTTCGGACGCTTTTTGCTGTCTCCGGCCCTAGCTTTACGCAGTGCCTTCCTCTATAAGCGCGGCCTTACCGGCATCGCAGCTGGCGCTTTGAAGCGCTGTGCGCTCGTCCCCATTTCGGACGATGCCTCCGCAACACCCCTAGAGGACACCGTCATGGCCGTTCCCAGAAGAAAAACCTCGCCGTCGCGCCGTGGCATGCGCCGTTCGGCCGATGCGATCAAGACCCCGACCTATGTCGAGGACAAGGACTCCGGCGAACTGCGCCGTCCGCACCACCTCGACCTGAAGACCGGCATGTACAAGGGCCGCCAGGTCCTGAAGGCCAAGAAAGAGTCCTGATCGGACATTCGGCCTACGCGCCGCAGCCATGCGGCGCGGCGCCTGAATTCGGTCAACGAGTGCGGCCAAGACGGGCGCGTCCGCGGCGAGGCCAATGAGCATCGCCGCATTGCTGGTTCTCCCTGAATAAGGCGCAAGCCCCGATGGTCGGTTTTCCGCTGCTGCTCGTTCCGCTCGCGGTCTACAACATCATCGCTTTCCTGATGCCCGGCGTGTCGTTCACGGACCCGCTGATCAGGCTGACATTGCTGTCGGGCGAGCAGTGGCAGATCACGCTCAGCGACATGCTGCTCGCCGCCGCCGTGCTGCTGTTGCTGCTCGAGGTCATCAAGGGCGCGCGCCCCGGCGCGAAATATCTCACCGACCATCTGCTGTCGCTGATCGTGTTCGGCGCCGCCGCCGCCGAATTCGTGCTCTGGCCGAAATTCGGCAACTCGACCTATGGCCTGCTCACGCTGCTGGCGCTGGTCGATTTCATTTCCGGAATTGCGCTGCGCACCCGCCGCCGTGCGGTGGTCGCACCGGCGCCCAGCGCCGGCAGAGCGCACCCTGCGGCAGCTGAGGCACCGCAGCCTGCACCCGTAGCGGAGCCGGCACCCCGGCCTGAGCCCGCGCCCGTCGCAGCACCGGCGCCTGCCGCGCCGCCGCCGGCCGCACCGGTTCCCTCGGCGACGTCGGTTGCGGAATCCGTGCTGCTCGATCAGTCCGCGCCAAAGCCGACGGTGACCTCGCCGGATTTGCAGCCGGGCGGCCATCCGCCGTCGGACGCGCCGCAGCGCTGATATTTTCTAGATGATCTGCCGGGTCCGCCGCGCCACGCTGCGGCGTTCGTCGACATGCGGGCCGTAAGCGCTCTGCGCGTCGGCCAATGACCCACGCCGCTGCCCGCGCGTCTGCGGTTCGTGTGCGGCGGTTGCGATCAGATGAGCCACAAACGACGGATCGGCATGCGGCAGCGGGATCTTGGGCGCCCAATGGGTGGTCGCGGCCAGCGGCACCAGCGCCGTGCTGGCCGCCGCGGCATCGCCGGTGCACTTACCGTCGAGGATTTCCGATTGATCGATATCCGGCATCGTCTGCGACCCGTTGGAGCGTCATAGTTTGGGACGTCGCGTCCCTCCGCAACACCCCCGTGGCAAGGGTCATGCCCGCCGTCCCCAGTTCGTTCCCGGACAGTCGAAAACGTGGTTTCCAGATTATTTATCAACTTCACCTAGCGTTGGATTCGCCGGAACCACTATCTTGAGAGCGTGTAGAATCACCGGGCGCCGTCCCAAATCGAGACATGTTCGATGCCCCCTGTCCCGCCAGCTGCCAGCATCCTCGCCTCGCTCGGCCAAGCGACATTCGCCTGGGACCTGGCGACCGATGCGATTGCCTGGAGCGACGATGTGGCGGCAGTCTTCCCGGATATCCCGGTCGCGGCGCTGGCGAGCGGCGCCGAGCTTGCAAAGCTGATCGAGCCATCGCGCTCTGTGCGATCCGATGCGCTCGGCGCGCCGGCGCCGGTGCGGAGCGGCGAGGGCATACCCTACCGGATCGAATATGGCGTGCGGGCCGTCACCTCAGCGCCGGTGATCTGGATCGAGGAGACCGGCTGCTGGTTTGCCGGCGCCGACGGCAGGCCGGCGCGCGTGCAGGGCGTCGTCCGCATCAACAATGAGCGGCATGCCCGCGACGAGCAGCTGTTGAAGCTGTCGCGGCACGATCCGCTGACCAACGAGCTCAACCGCACCCATCTGATCGCCTCGCTCGCCGAGACGATGGAGGAGTGCGCGCGCTTCCGCAGCTCCTGCGCCTTCATGCTGATCGGCATCGATCACCTCGCGCGCGTCAACGATGCGTTCGGTTTCGATGTCGCCGACGCCGTCATTGCCGAGGTCGCGAAGCGGATTCGCGCGCGGCTGCGCAGCGGCGACATGCTCGGCCGCTTCTCCGGCAACAAGTTCGGCCTGATCCTGCGCAACTGCACCGTCGACGACACCAATGTCGCGGCCGAGCGCTTCCTGGCCGCGGTGCGCGACGAGGTGGTGCCGACCAAGTCCGGCCCGGTGTCGGTAACGGTGTCGATCGGCGCGGTCACCATTCCGCGCCATGCGCGGTCGGCGGAGGAGGCGGTCAATCGCGCCCAGGAGACGCTGGACGCGGCCAAGAGCCGCCGCGCCGGATCGTTCGCGCTGTGGAAGCCGAATGTCGAGCGCGACGCCCAGCGCCGCGTCAACATCCGCGTCACCGACGAGATCGTCACCGCGCTGAACGAGCGCCGCATCGTGATCGGCTTCGAGCCCGTGGTCGATGCGCGCCTGCGGCAGCCGGCGTTCTACGAGTGCCTGGTCCGGATGGAGCAGGACGACGGCCGCGCGCTGCTCGCGCCCGATATCGTGCCGGTCGCCGAGCGGCTCGGCCTGATCCGGCTGGTCGACCACCGCGTGCTGGAGCTCGCCATCGCCGAGCTCGCCGCCGCGCCCGGTGTACAGCTCAGCCTCAACATCTCGCCCGACACCACGATGGATCCGGACTGGTGGGCCACCATCGAATCCCTGATGCGCGCGCATCCCGGCGTCGGCGAGCGGCTGATCGTCGAGATCACCGAAACGGTCGCGATCCAGGACATCGACGACGTCCGCGGCTTTGTCACGCGCCTGAAGAACTTCGGCAGCCGGATCGCGATCGACGATTTCGGCGCCGGCTACACCTCGTTCCGCAATCTGCGCAAGCTCGGCGTCGACATCGTGAAGATCGACGGCGCCTTCGTGCAGAACATCGTGCGTTCGGCCGACGACCGCGCCTTCGTGCAGACGCTGATCGATCTCGCGCGCCGCCTCGAGATCAAGACGGTCGCCGAATGGGTGCAGGACGAGGAAGCCGCCGTGATGCTGCGCGAATGGGGCTGCGACTTCATCCAGGGCCGCCTGATCGGCCTCGCCTCGCCGGACCGCCCGTGGAACGCGCCGGCGGAGAAGCCCGTGCCCGCCACGGGCTGAAGCGGCCATAGGCCGTTTCACAATATCGGTCGTGATACCCGCGAAAGGGATTGCTCAAAATATGAGCGCGTCCTGCCCAAGGTTTGGCGGGAGTTCATCCAATTAATTGTGCGTCCCCAGACAAGTTTTCCGCCGGAGACCGCCGTTTACTTCTTCGAGGTTTGGACCGTGGCTTGCGCCATGACAACGTCGAAAGAGGATCGAATGGTCACGTTATCTTTTCCGCGCGCGTACAAACTCATGCACATCGCAGCGTTAGGGGCATTGCTCGTTGTGGGCGTCGGTGCTCCAACCGACGCCAGGGCAGCTGCGCCGGCCGCCTGTGCGGAGCTGCAGGCAAAGTATCCGGACTGGAAGGGCAAGACCCTCGTCAACGCAATCAATCCGCATACGCCGGGCTACGAGTCGATCGATCCGAAGGATCCGAGCAAATATGTCGGCTTCGATATCGATCTCGGCGAGCAGATCGGCGAATGCCTCGGCTTCAAGCTGACCTACAAGGCGGTGACCTTCGCCGCACTCCTGACCACGCTGTCCAGTGGTCAGGCCGACATTGTGATCTCCGACATCTACGCCACGGAAGAGCGTGCCAAGGCGGCCGACTTCATCACCTATTCGAAGGTGTTCGACGGCGTATTGGTCGCCAAGGGCAATCCGAAGAAGATCTCCGGCATCAACACCTCGATGTGCGGCGCGGCAGCGGCCGAGAACACAGGCTACGTTGAAGTTCCGCTGATCCAGGCGCTCGTGCCGGAGTGCAAGAAGGAGGGCAAGCCTGAGCCGACCATTCAGCTCTACGACAACAACGCCAACTGCATCCAGGCTATCCTGGCCGGACGCGCCGACACCTATGTCAACGACGTCAACACCGTCGACAATGCGGTGAAGGCCTATCCGGACAAGCTCGAAAAAGCTATCGCGGTGACGATCCCGTACAAGGTCGGCATCGGCGTGCCCAAGGACAAGCCGGCCTTCCGCGATGCCGTGAAGGCGGCGCTGACCGAGATTTACAAATCGGGCGATCAGCTCGCGTTGCTGAAGAAGTGGAATCTCGATCCGGAGAACCTGATCGAGCCCGGTCTGCTGACGGTCAAGTAGGCCCCAGCACCGGCAAAAAGGACGACATGCTCCATGGAGCTGTTCCTCCACTATTTGACCATGCCGTATATGATCGAGGGCATTCAGGCGACCTTGCAGGTCACCGCCCTCGGTCTGCTCGGCGGCCTGATCCTCGGTGTGATCCTGGCGTGGATGCAACTCAGCCGCTTCAAGGCGCTGGCGTCCTTCGCCCGGGTCTACACCGTGATCTTTCGCGGCACGCCGCTGATCCTGCAGATGGTGTTCGCCTATAATGCCCTGCCGCAGATCGGCATCAAGCTACCGGCCATTCTCGCCGCCGGCCTCGCGCTGGCCTGCAACGAAGCTCCGTTCATCGCCGAGATGCTGCGCTCCGGCGTGCTCGGCGTCGATCGCGGCCAGGTGCTGGCCGGGCAGGCGCTCGGCATGACGCCCGGCGTCCTGATGCGCCGGATCATCGCCCCGCAGGCGATCCGCTCGATGATCCCCGCTTTCGGCAACGAGACCGTCAGCGCGCTGAAGAATTCCTCGCTGGCGTCGGTGATCGCCGTGCAGGAGCTGACGTTGCGTTCGACCCAGATGGCGTCGGCAACTTTCGATTTCTTCTCGATCTTCTTCGCCTCGGGCCTGATCTATCTGTTCCTTACCGCGGCGATCGCCGGCATTCAGCTGTTCCTCGAATGGCTGTTCGATCTCGACCGCGCATCGAAGCAGATCAAACTGATGCGGATGATGCCGTGGTATCGCGCGCAGGGACTCGATGATCCGTTGATTGCGGCCGAGGACGCGCCGCCCGAGATCTTGCCCGATGCCGGTGTCGCCGAATTGCCGCCGCCGCGGGCGCAGACCGAGCGTGTCGATCGCGCCAAACGCAACGAGATCCTGAAGCGGAACAATGCGGCGGTCGATGTTGCCGCATTGCGCAAAAGCTATGACAAGCAAATGGTGCTCGCCGGCGTCGATCTCACGGTGCGGATCGGCGAGGTGGTCGCGCTGCTCGGGCCGTCCGGCTCCGGCAAGAGCACGCTGCTCCGCTGTATCAACAATCTCGAACTCTGGAACGACGGCAGCATCAAGGTCGGCGGTCGCCGGCTCGGCTTCAGCGATAGCGGCAAGGCGCTGTCGCCGCGACTGTTGGCGCAGGCGCGCGCCGAGGTCGGTGTCGGTATGGTGTTCCAGCAGTTCAACCTGTTCGGTCACCTCACCGCGAAGGAGAACATCGCCGGGCCGCTGCGCTGGGTGCATGGCGTGTCGCGCATCGATGCGGATCGCCGGGCGACCGAACTGCTCGGGCGCGTCGGCCTCAGCCACCGCGCCGATGCGCTGCCGCGGCATCTCTCCGGTGGCCAGCAGCAGCGCGTCGCCATCGCCCGTGCGATCGCGCCGAATCCCAGCGTGCTGTTGCTGGATGAGCCGACCTCCGCGCTCGATCCCGAACTCGTCAATGAGGTGCTTGAAGTGATCCGCCGCCTCGCGGTGGAAGACGGCCTTACCATGATCATCTCAACCCATCAACTGCGCTTCGCCAGTGAAGTCGCTGATCGCGTGGTGCTGCTGGCGGATGGCGCGATCGTCGAGGAGGGCCCGGCCGACGAGGTGCTGAGCAATCCGCGCAATCCGGTCGCGCAGCGTTTCCTCAATGCCATGGAGGCCGAGGTCGCATGAATAGAACCCGTTCCGTTTCCATCCGCGTGAGGACCCCTGCGTGAAACATCATCTGCTGCCGGTATCTGCGAAGACTGTGCATTGGGGCTATTTCAGCAAGGTCGTGGCGCCGGCATTGACGCTGAAGTCCGGCGACCGCGCGACCATCGAGACGCTGACGCATCACGCCAATGACGATTACGAGCGCATGATCGAGGGCGATCCGGGTGCCGAGAGCGTGTTCAAATGGACGCGCGAGCACAAGGCGGTGGTGCGGCGCGGTTCGGGGCCCATCGAAGCGCCGTTCATCCGCGGCTCCGGCGAAGGCGTCGGCGTGCACCTGCTCACCGGTCCGGTGGCGATCGAAGGCGCCGAGCCGGGCGACGTGCTGGAGGTTCGCATTCTTGACGTGCGACCGAGGCCGGCCTGCAAGGCCTGCCATGCCGGCAAATGCTTCGGCTCCAACGTCGCGGCCAATTGGGGCTTTCACTATCACGACCTGATCGAAGAGCCGAAGCCGCGCGAAGTGGTGACGATCTTCGAGCTCGACGCGTCGGGTGAGCCTTCCGCCAAAGCGGTCTACAATTATGTCTGGACGCCGCAGACCGATCCTGATGGCATCGTGCACCCGACCATCGACTATCCCGGCGTCCGCGTCGATCACGCCACCGTCGTCAAGCGCGAGAATGTTCTGAGCAATGTCCGTGTGCCCGCGCGGCTGCATTTTGGCACCATGGGCCTCGCGCCGTCGGAGCAGGATTTCGTCTCTTCGATCCCGCCGAGCTATACTGGCGGCAACATCGACGACTGGCGCGTCGGCAAGGGTGCCAAGATGTTCTATCCGGTTGCGGTGCCCGGTGCGTTCTTTTCGGTCGGTGATCCGCATGCCGCACAGGGCGACAGCGAGCTCGGCGGCACGGCGATCGAGACCTCGCTCACCGGCGATTTCGAATTCATCCTGCACAAGCATCGCGATCTCGGCGGCACACAGCTCGAAGGACTGATGCATCCGATGCTGGAAACCCCCGACGCCTGGTCGGTCTACGGCTTCACCTACCCGAACTATCTCGCCGAGCTCGGCGCCAATGCGCAGCTCGAAATCGCCAATCGTTCCAGCCTCGACCGCGCCATGCGCGACGCCTTTCGCAAGATGCGGCGCTTCCTGATGACGGTGCACAAGCTCAGCGAGGACGAGGCGATCTCGCTGATGTCGGTGGGGGCAGATTTTGGCGTGACGCAAGTGGTCGACGCCAATTGGGGCGTGCACGGGACCATCCGCAAGAACGTGTTCCGGTGTGACTGATCACGCGCCGGCCGCTGAGCAGGACGTGTCATCCTCGGGGATGGCACGGAGATTGCTTCGCTTCGGCCATAAAGGTCGATGCATGAGGTTGCGTCCGTTCACGAGTGAATCCTACTCCGAAGGCGACCGCCCCGAGGCGTGGCGGGACGTCCTGGCGTCGGTCGGCTTGCAGCCCACGGTCGCCACGAGCACCCATGCCGGCCATGCCATCGCGGTGCGGCGCAGCTTTCAGGGCGTGACGCTGGCCAGGCTTTCGGCAGGACCACAATCGGTATCGCCGCGCACGGATGCGGTGGCCGATCATCCGCTGGTGCTGCTGCCGCTCGAAGACGGGGTGGCGCTGAAGACGACCACCGGTTATCAGATCGTTGCTGCGCGGCATCTTCTCTTGCTGCCACGCGCCGGGGACTGGAGCGTGTCGTTCCAGCGCGAGATGCGCGCGGTAGTGCTGTCGGTGACGTCCGAACCGGCACATCGCCATCGCGCCACGTTGCAAGGCGGCGAGGTGCGGGTGCTCCAGCCCGGCGGCTTTGGCAGCGTATTCGCGCAGATGATGGAGCTCGCCGCGCGCGATCTCGACGCGCTGTCCGATGTCGAATGGACGGCGCTGGCGCGAAGTCTCGCCGATCTGCTGCCGACCTTCATGCGTCAGCACGGCGAGACGGCGGGCGATCGCGGCGGCGGCGGCGCTTCCAAGGCAGCGACGCTGCATCGCCTGTGCCAGACCGTCGAACGCAGCCTCGAGGAACCCGATCTGACGCCGGTCAAAATCGCCAGTGCCGAGGGCATTTCTGAACGCTATCTGCAAAAGCTGTTCGAGGGGGCCGGCACCAGTTTCACGCATTACCTGCGCGAACGGCGGCTGCAGCGTACCTGGGCCGATCTGTCGAATCCCGCCGAGGCGCATCGTTCGATTTCCGAGATCGCGTTCCGTGTCGGCTTCAACGACTCTGCCCATTTCAGCCGCGCGTTTCGCCAGCGCTTCGGTCTGTCGCCGCGCGAATTCCGCCAGCATGAAGCCGAGCGGCAGACTGCATCCGCGGCCACGGTGCAACGCGGCTGGCCTCAACAGGCGCTGGCGCAGCTGTGCAGCCGGCGCGCAGCGCTGGCGCGCAGGACGGCTGCGCCGTTCAACGCGCACGACGTGGAGATCGCGGACGCGCCGCGCCATCACCATCTCGCCGCGGATGCCTCGCGCGTGCATTGGGGCTATTTCAGCCATTCGTTGCCGCCGCAGGTCGAGATCGGCTCCGGCGACACCATCACCATTGAGACGCTGACCCAGCACGCCTCCGACGATCCCGAGCGCATGATCAAGGGTGATCCAGGCGCGGAGAGCGTGTTCCACTGGACGCGCGATCGGAAGAACGTCGATCGCCGCGGCGCCGGCCCGCTCGATGCCTCGATCTACGGCCGCGGCGCCGGCGAGGGATTCGGCGTTCACATTTGCACCGGGCCGGTGGCCGTGAAGGACGCGGAGCCAGGGGACGTACTGGAAATCCGCATCCTCGACATCGCGCCGCGCGCGAGCCGCAATCCGGACTTCGAGGGCCGCGTGTTCGGCAGCAGCGTCGCGGCCTGGTGGGGCTATCACTACAAGGAGTTCCTTGCCGAGCAGAACGCCCATGAGGCGGTGACGATCTACGAGATCGTCGACGACGATGACGCGCCGCATGCCCGTGCGCTGTATTCCTATCGCTGGGAGCCACAGACCGATCCGTTCGGGACGCTGCACAAGACTTACGACTATCCGGGCATTCCGATCCCGCCGTCATCGGTGCGGCGCCGCCACGACGTGCTCGACGGCATCCGCATTCCGCTGCGCCCGCATTTCGGGGTCATCGCGCTTGCGCCGCGCGAGGCCGAGCTTGTCGATTCCGTCCCGCCCGCATATTTCGGCGGCAATCTCGACAACTGGCGGCTCGGCAAGGGCTCGACGGTCTATCTGCCGGTGTCGGTGCCGGGCGCGCTATTGTCGGTCGGCGATCCCCATGCTGCGCAGGGCGACGGCGAGCTCGGTGGCACCGCCATCGAATGTTCGATGACCGGCACGTTCCAGGTCATCCTGCACAAGAAGAACGAGCTTACCAATCAGCCCTTCGCCGATCTTACCTATCCGCTGATCGAGACTGAAGCCGACTGGGTGCTGATGGGCTTCAGTCATCCCAACTATCTCGCCGAATTCGGCGCCAAGGGGCAGAGCGAGGTCTACGCGACCTCGTCGCTCGATCTCGCGATGAAGGATGCGTTCCGCAAGATGCGGCGCTTCCTGATGAACATCAAAGGCCTTACCGAGGACGAGGCGATCGCGCTGATGTCGGTGGCGGTGGATTTCGGCGTGACGCAGGTGGTGGACGGCAATTGGGGCGTCCATGCCATTCTCAGCAAGCGCGTCTTCGATCACGCGCCGCAAAACTAGAGCATGAAAGATCATGCTCGAACAAAGACATGAGATCATGATGCGATTCCGTAGACGAGCATCATGATCCATCAAAGAGCAGGCGAGGAGACGTCGTTGCAGTTTCACATGATATCCGGCGGCCCGAAGCCGGTCGCGCCGTTCAGCCATGCGGTCGAGACGGACGGCTTCGTCTTCGTCACCGGCCAGATGCCGGATACGCCGGCCGCACCCGGCCTATTGCCCGAGGGCATCGTGGCGCAGACCCGCGCAGTGATGGAGAATCTGCGCGTGGTGCTTGCGGGCCTCGATCTCGGCCTCGAGCATATCGTGATGTCGCGCATCTATCTGACGCGCTTCAAGGAAGATTATGCGGCGATGAACGAGACCTATCGCAGCTATTTCCCGTCCGACCGCCTGCCGGCCCGCACCTGCGTCGGCGTCACCGGTCTCGCCTATGATGCGTTGATCGAAATCGATCTCGTCTGCCGTCGGCCTGCATAGACGCGCCCGCGAGGGTATGCTCGATCAGACGGCGACCGCCCGACGTCGGCGAGAGCCGCCGTCAGGACTTCAGAAGCGATGGCGGCCGGAGGTCCGGCCGATCGGCGCTAAGGACCTACTCGTCCTTCTTCGTCGGCTGCGACATGCGCTCGAGGCGTTCCTGCATGTCCTTCATCTGGCGCCGAAGATCGTCGATGTTGCCGTCATCGGGCGTCGGCTCCGGCGCCTTCTCGGCCTCGCCGCCCCCGCGTTGCGGCACGAACGGCTTGAACATCGAGAAGGTCTGCTGGAACAGCTCCATGTTGCGGCGGACCTGTTCTTCCAGCGGCGCAAACGGTGTGCCGCTCAGCGCGCCCGCGATCTGCTTGCGGAATTTTTCCTGTTCCTTGGTCAGCGTCTCGATCGACTGTTCGAGATATTTCGGCACCACCATCTGCATGCTGTCGCCGTAGAAGCGGATCAGCTGGCGCAGGAAAGTGGTCGGCAGCAGGTTCTGCCCGGCCTTGTTTTCCTGCTCGAAGATGATTTGCGCGAGCACGGAGCGGGTAATGTCGTCGCCGGTCTTGGCGTCATAGACGAGGAAATCCTCGCCTTCCTTCACCATCGCCGCGAGATCCTCGAGCGTCACGTAGGTGCTCGTCCCGGTATTATAGAGCCGCCGGTTCGCGTATTTCTTGATCGTGGTCGGTTGTTCAGATTTTGCCATGGGCTCTCACTTCAACACCGAAGAACCTGGAACCCTACGGCATCGCCGCAGGGCAAAATGCAACGCATCGCAGCAAAGGTAAGCATTTTCAAAGCGGTTCGGCTACAGTTTTGTGCTGTGCGGTTAATTCCAAAGCATAGGATTTGCTCAGGAAAGTGCCAAGGGCGTCATTTTGAGTGCGTCGCGGCGCGATTTGCCCGACAGTGCGATTGACATGTCTCAACGAGGTTTACAGGATAGCCGTCAAGAGACAGGCCCGCCAAATCGGCCGCCCGCCGTCGAGAAACCCAGCTACAACCCATAGGAGATGTCCATGTCAGACGATGTCGTCATCGTCAGCGCCGCCCGCACCCCCGTCGGTAGCTTCAACGGCGCTTTCGCCACCACGCCGGCCCATGACCTCGGCGCGATCGCCATCAAGGCAGCGCTGGAGCGTGCCGGCGTCGAGGGTGGTCAGGTCTCCGAAGTCATCATGGGCCAGATCCTCACCGCCGCGCAGGGCCAGAACCCGGCCCGCCAGGCCTCGATCGCGGCCGGCATCCCGGTGGAAAGCCCGGCCTGGGGCGTCAACCAGCTCTGCGGCTCGGGCCTGCGCACGGTGGCGCTCGGCTACCAGGCGCTGCTCAACGGCGATTCCTCGATCGTCGTCGCCGGCGGCCAGGAATCCATGAGCATGGCCCCGCACGCCCAATATCTGCGTGGCGGCGTCAAGATGGGCGGGCTCGAGCTGATCGACACCATGATCAAGGACGGGCTGTGGGATGCCTTCAACGGCTACCACATGGGCAACACCGCCGAGAACGTCGCCAAGCAGTACCAGATCACCCGGTCGCAGCAGGACGAGTTCGCGGTCGGTTCGCAGAACAAGGCCGAGGCGGCGCAGAAGGCCGGCAAGTTCAAGGACGAGATCGTCCCGGTCACCATCAAGTCCCGCAAGGGCGATATCGTGGTCGACACCGACGAGTATCCGCGCCATGGCGCCACGCTCGACGCGATGGCCAAGCTCCGCGCGGCCTTCGAGAAGGACGGCACCGTGACCGCCGGCAACGCCTCGGGCATCAATGACGGCGCCGCCGCCGTCGTGCTGATGACCGCCAAGGAAGCCGCCAAGCAGGGCAAGAAGGTGCTGGCCCGCATCGTGTCGTGGGGCCAGGCCGGCGTCGACCCCAAGATCATGGGCACCGGCCCGATCCCTGCCTCGCGCGCCGCGCTGAAGAGGGCCGGCTGGAACATCGCCGACCTCGATCTGATCGAGGCCAACGAGGCGTTCGCCGCGCAGGCCTGCGCGGTGAACAAGGACCTCGGCTGGGATCCGGCCAAGGTCAACGTCAATGGCGGCGCGATCGCGATCGGCCATCCGGTCGGCGCGTCGGGTGCGCGCGTGCTGGTGACGCTGCTGCATGAGATGCAGAAGCGCGATGCCAAGAAGGGCCTCGCGACGCTGTGCATCGGCGGCGGCATGGGCATCGCTATGTGCGTTGCACGCGACTGAACAAAAGGCAGCGAGGCCGGTTAGGTGATGAAAAGATCATCTGTCAACCGCGAAGCGAGCTGATAAATAAGATGCCCGGCTTTGCGCCGGGCATTTTTGTTTCGAGGGGTTGTGAGTGCGTAGGCCGGAGTTATCCGGTTATAAAAGACGGCCAAGGAGGAAACGGACATGGCACGTGTTGCATTGGTGACGGGCGGAACGCGCGGTATTGGAGCTGCGATCAGCAAGGCGCTGAAAGCGGCGGGCTACAAGGTGGCGGCGAGCTACGCCGGCAATGACGCCGCGGCGGAGAAGTTCAAGGCGGAGAGCGGGATTCCGGTCTACAAGTGGGACGTCGCGTCGTTCGACGCCTGCGCGGCCGGCGTCAAGCAGGTCGAGGCCGATCTCGGCCCGGTCGACGTGCTCGTCAACAATGCCGGCATCACCAAGGATACCGCGTTCCACAAGATGACGGTCGAGCAGTGGAATGCCGTGATCAACACCAACCTCGGCTCGCTGTTCAACATGACGCGCCAGGTGATCGAGGGCATGCGCGCCCGCAAGTTCGGCCGCGTCATCTCGATCTCCTCCATCAACGGCCAGAAGGGCCAGTTCGGCCAGGTCAACTACTCGGCGGCCAAAGCCGGCGACATCGGCTTCACCAAGGCCTTGGCGCTGGAGAACGCCAAGGGCGGCATCACCGTGAACGTGATCTGCCCCGGCTACATCAACACCGAGATGGTGCAGGCGGTACCGAAGGACGTGCTCGAGAAGAACGTGATCCCGCAGATTCCGGTCGCCCGGCTCGGCGAACCCGAAGAGATCGCGCGGGCCGTGGTCTTCCTCGCCGCAGACGATGCCGGTTTCATCACCGGCTCGACGCTGACCGTGAACGGCGGCCAGTATCACGCCTGACGCGAGCAGCGTCGTCGCGTCGCAGGCGCGCACAATCAAGTAGCGAATGCCCGGCCTTGTGCCGGGCATTTTCGTCTTTACAACGCGCCACACGCGAAGGAAGACGTGGCCGGCCGGGACATCGGCGAGCGGCTGCAGACGGCCATCCTTTGGACAGTCATGCCCGGCCACGACGGATTGAATTGAGATGACGACCCGAACTGCCACCCTTGTCGGACTGACGGCCATCCTGATGTGGTCGCTGCTGTCGGTCATGACGGTCGCGACCGGGACTATCCCGGCGTTCCAGCTCGCGGCCATGACCTTTGCGATCGGCGCCGCGTTCGCGTTCGCGAGCTTCCTGTTGCGCCCATCAGCCTTCGGCGCGTTGAAGCAACCGCTGGTCGCCTGGGTCGTCGGCGTCGGCGGGCTGTTCGGCTATCACGCGCTGTATTTCCTGGCGCTGCGCTTCGCCCCGCCGGCTGAGGCCGGCCTGCTCAACTATCTCTGGCCGCTGCTGATCGTATTGTTCTCGTCGCTGCTGCCGGGCGAGCGGCTTGCGGTGCATCACATCGTCGGCGCGCTGCTTGGCCTCGCCGGCACCGTGCTGCTGTTCGCCGGCAACACCGGCGCCTTCACAAAAGAGCAGATTCCAGGCTTCGCGGCCGCCTTCGTCGCGGCGTTCGTCTGGGCGTCCTATTCGGTGATGTCGCGCCGGCTCAAGGCGGTGCCGACCGATGCGGTGGCCGGCTTCTGCCTCGCAACCGCCGTGCTTGCGGCGCTGGTGCACATGACGGTGGAGACGACGGTGTGGCCTGCGACGCCGCTGCAATGGCTCGCCGTCGTCGCGCTCGGCATCGGCCCGGTGGGGGCCGCGTTCTTCGCCTGGGACATCGGCATGAAGCGCGGCGACATCCGCGTGCTCGGCGCCGCCTCCTATGCCACGCCGCTGCTCTCGACCGCGTTCCTGATCCTGGCGGGCTTCGCTAGGCCGAGCGCCAACATCGCCATCGCCGCAATCCTGATCGCCGGCGGCGGGTTGATCGCGGCCAAAGACATGGTGCTGAGAAAAAGAACGTAGGATGGGTAGAGCGCAGCGAAACCCATCATCCCGCAGAGTAGATAGGAATTGATGGGTTTCGCTGCGCTCTACCCATCCTACAAAGAGGGTTGTTGCTACTGTTTCACCGTCACCCTGAGGAGGCCGCAACGCGGCCGTCTCGAAGGGTCGACGGCCCCGTCTGTGGCCGATTCATCCTTCGAGGCTCGCCCAGCGGCGCAATTGCGCCGCAAGGCTCGCACCTCCAGCGACAAAGGCGGTGTCTTTGCGCAGGGATGACGGGAAAAAGCTCTTACGACGCCGACTCCCAGCCCTTTGGCGCGAGCTCGAACTTCGCAAATTCGAATCCCGGCGCGACCGTGCAGCCGACCAGCGTCCAGTCGCCGTTGCTTTCGGCGGCCTGCCATGCGTCTGCCGGCACGATCGCCTGCGGCTGCTCGCCGCGCGCCACATCCGGCCCGAGCGTGATCGCATGTGGGCCGCCGTCCTGCGCGATCCGCAATGTCAGCGGCGCGCCGGCGTAATAGTGCCACATCTCGACGGCGTCGATGCGGTGCCAATGCGAGCGCTCGCCGCGCGCCAGCAGGAAATAGATCGCGGTCGAATGCGCGCGGCCATTGGCGTCGCCGCGCTCGTCGCGAAACGTCTCGCGATAATGTCCGCCTTCGGGATGCGGCTTCAGCGCAAGCTGCGCGATGATATCGGCCGCCGAGAGGTCTGCCATCACGACTTGTTCTTGCGCTCGCGGAGCTCGCCGAACACCAGCGCCGGATCGGCGCCCTTCATGTGCAGCTTGGCCGCGACCACAGGCTCGTCGGCGCGCAGGAACACGTTGGCCTTCTTCTCGTCGCCGAGCAGCACCGGGATCGTCGGCTTGTTCTCGGCGCGCAGTTTTGTGACCTCTTCGGCCCGCTTCTGCAGGACCGCATTGTCGGGCTCGATAGTGAGCGCGAATTTCACATTCGCCGCAGTGTATTCGTGGCCGCAATAGAGACGAAAATCGTCCGGCAGCGAGCGCAGCTTCAGCAGCGAATCCCACATCATCGGATAGGTGCCCTCGAACACCCGGCCGCAGCCGATCGAGAACAGCGTGTCGGCGGCGAACACCGCCTTCTCGCCGTCGAACACATAGGAGATGTGATCGAGCGTATGGCCGGGCGTCTCGACCACGCGTGCGAGCAGGCTGCCGACCTTGATGACATCGGCATTGGCGGCGCGCAGATCGACATTGGCGATCTTTGCCGACTGGTCGTGCGGGGCGACGACGCGGCAGGCGTATTTCTGCTTCAGCTCGGCGACGCCGCCGACATGGTCGCCATGGTGATGGGTGATCAGGATATCCGTCAGAGTCCATCCTTCGCGCTCCAGCGCCTTGATGATCGGGCCGGCTTCCGGCGCGTCGATCGACGCGGTCGCCTTGGTCGCGGGATCGTGGATCAAATACCCGAAATTGTCGGTGAGGCAGCTGAAAGTGCGAATTTCGGCGGTCATGATATCTCCACGAACAAACGGGACGGACATTTCAAAGCATGGTGTATTCGAAAGACCGGTATCGACTTTCCCGGGTCATGCTTTTAACGCGCCCAATATAGGGGTGAAATATGGCGTTAACGCTCCGGCGGCAATGCAATTTTCGGCGCACCTGGGCAGCAGGGGGCGTGTTAGGCTAAACACCATGGACGTCATCGACCTGCGCGACTTCTATTCGCAGCGCCTCGGCATCGTGGCGCGGCAGCTGATCAACCGGGGTATCCGCGCGCGGTGGCCGAACGCGGAAGGCCAGCGCGTGCTCGGCCTCGGCTATCCGACCCCCTATCTCGGCCTGTTCCGTGAGTCCTGCGAGCGCTGCATTGCCTTCATGCCGGCGGCCCAAGGCGTGCTGAAATGGCCGACCGGCCGGCCGGCGCTGGCCACCCTGATCGACGAATTCTCGATGCCGCTGCCGGATGCCGCGGTCGACCGCGTGCTGCTGGTGCACGCGCTGGAGATGTCCGATGACCCGGAGCGGCTGCTGCGCGAGGTGTGGCGGGTGCTCTCGCCCTCGGGGCGGCTGATCGCGATCATCCCGAATCGGCGCGGCGTCTGGACGCGTACCGACGCCACGCCGTTCGGCCATGGCCGGCCCTATTCGCGGGCGCAGATCACGCAGCTGTTGCGGCAGACCTGGTTCACGCCGTCGTCGTGGGGCGAGGCGTTGTTCATGCCGCCGGTGCAGGGCAGCTGGTTCCTGCGCTCGGCGATGGCGTGGGAGCGGGTCGGCGCGGCGCTGTCGATGCCGTTCGCCGGCGTGCATATCGTGGAGGCGACCAAGCAGGTCTATCGGGCGATTCCCGCGCGCCGCGAGCGCACGCAGCTGATCCCGTCATTGCGTCCGGTGCTGGTGCCGTCCTCGACGGCGACGCGCAAATCGACTCACGCAGAGTCGTAACACGACCCGAGGCGTGACGCGGACAATTCACCCTCCCCGTGAAGGGAGGGTGACAGATTTTCAGGATTACTCGTTGCCCGGATTGAAGTCGTCGCTCGGCGCGGGCTGCGTCGCCATGTCGGGGCGCGGGCCGTGCGGACGGCGGCGGCGGCGCGGAAAGCGCTCGCTCCGTTCGCCGCGTTCTGCGCCGCCATTATTGCCTTCATAGGCGCCGTTGACCTGCGGCTGCGCGCCGCCGGTGATGAACGACGGCAGGCGATCGACGCCGCCGGCATCGGCCATCGCGGGCTGCGGCTGGTTCTGCGGTTGCGGCTGATATTGCGGCTGCGGACGATGCTCGCGCTCGCGATGCTCGCGCGGCTGCTGCTGCTCGCGCTGGTACGGCTGCTGGCCGTTGTCGCGCATGAAAGGTTGCTGCTGCTGCGGCACGAAGCCCGGCTCCTGGCCGAAGCTCGAATAGCCGTCGCCGTCGTCGTCGCCGTCTTCGGTCGGGGTGACCTCGGCGTCGGGGCGCGGCGGCTGCTGATTCTGCCGGAACTGCTCCTGCGCGGCCGCGATGATCCGGTAGTAGTGCTCGGCGTGCTGGTAATAGTTCTCAGCTGCCACCGGATCGCCGGAGGAGCGCGCATCGCGCGCAAGCTGAACGTATTTCTCGGCCACGTGGGAGGCCGTGCCGCGGATCTTGATGTCAGGTCCGTTCGATTCGTACACCCGTGTCAGGGGATTCTGGCCGCGCCGGTTATTGTTGTTGTTATTGTTGTTGTTATTCCGGTTGCGCATCCGCTTGTTGTTCTGACCGTTTCTCATCTGTCGCCTTTTATTCCAGCCCTGAAGTTATTGCAGTCCACAGTCCGATTTCTCAGCAGTCCGATTTCTCAGAAGTCCGATTCCCAGAGTCCGATTCGGCGCGCGCCTAGGCACACGGAATCGCAATACCGTTCGAAGTGGTTTCGATGTCGCCGACCATCTCGTTCAGCAAAGTCGCGTGCAGCAAAGACGCGTTCCCCAACCGCCGGCAATCGCGCCAGCGACCAAATCATTCCGCCCGTTGAGACAGGCTCAGTTCTCGTGCGTAAGTCTTCAAGCGCAATAACAGGCTTTCGTTCGCTTGGCGGTCGAGAGCAGCACAGCGTCGGCTATTGCGCTCTATATGACCTGCGTTCCTGGAACCTTTCGATCGGCGGGCTCTGCTGAACCCTGGTCATCACCCGTAACGGATTACGGGGCCAGCACCGATGTTGTGCCCGGAACGTAGTCGTTCCCGGGGGATAATCCAAGAGGTTTTTTTTCGTTCCAATAGGACTTTATCGGGGCAGCCGGCGGGCGGAAACGGCCCTCGGGACGCCCCCCAGATCGGCTTTTGGCGGCCCCGTTGGGGATAACCCCGATGCCGTCATCAGCGCTTTAACGTCGCCGCCCTGACCCTGTCCGACCTCCACAACCAGAAATCCTCCTGATGTCAAAAGACCCGCAGATTGCGAAATCAGCGCGCGGTAGGCGTCGAGCCCGTCGGCACCGCCGTCGAGCGCCGCGCGCGGATCGTGCGCACGCACCTCGATGTCGAGCCCGGCGATGTCGGCCGAGGGGATGTAGGGCGGGTTGGACACGATCAGCTCGAACGCGCCGACGAGCCCGCTGCCGTAGTCGCATTCGATCCATGTCGTGCGCTGGCTAAGTCCAAGCGCGGCGGCGTTGCGGCTTGCGGTCTGCAGCGCCTCCGTCGAGATGTCGGTGGCGAAGCCATGCGCGTTCGGCAGTTCCGAGAGCAGCGCCAGCAGGATCGCGCCAGAACCGGTGCCGAGATCGGCGATCCGCAAGGCGCGCTCGGCCACCCCGTCGGCGCGCAGCAGTTCGAGTGCGCGCTCGACCACCGTCTCGGTGTCCGGGCGCGGCACCAGCGTCGCGGCGGACAGATGCAGCGGCAGTCCCCAGAACTCCTTGACGCCGAGGATGCGCGCGACCGGTTCGCCGTCGAGGCGGCGCTGCGCGAGGCGCTCGAGGCGATCGGCTTCATCCTTCGTCAGCGCACGCTTCGCGCCGGTGACCATGCCGGTCAGATCGAGCCCCAGCGCGGCGCCGACCAGCAGTCGCGCATCGAGCTCGGCGGCGTCGTTGCCGGCTGCCTTGAGGCGGGCGGCGAGGCTGCGCCTGATACGCTCGACGGTCTGGCCATGTCCTGCGGGTTCGCTCATCGCGCGTTGTTAGCCGATGGCCGATGCGGCGTCGATATCACTTGCGCCCCGTGCGGCCGGCGCGCACGGTCGAAATCTCAACCTAGCGATCCGGGACGCGCGACCATGACGGGCTATGACGACCAGAACATCTTCGCCAGGATTCTGCGCGGCGAGGTCCCGAGCTTCAAGGTCTACGAGACCGACCGGACCTTTGCCTTTCTCGACATCATGCCGCGATCGCCGGGACATACCCTGGTGATTCCGAAGGCGCCCGCGCGCGGCATCCTCGACATCGCCGAAGCCGACCTCGCCGCGGTGGCGCGGTCGGCCAAGCGCATCGCCGTCGCCGCGATGAAGGCGTTTGCCGCCGACGGCATCATCATCCAGCAGTTCAGCGAGCCCGCCAGCGGCCAGGTGGTGTTTCACCTGCACATGCATGTGATGCCGGTGAAGGCCGGCATCGCACTGCTGCCGGCGCAGACCGTCAAGGCGGAGATGGATGTGCTCGCCGATCACGCCAGGCGGATGATCGCGGCGCTGGGTGGGTGAGCGGGTGGCCCGGTCCGACGCGGGAATGCCGTAATCCCTATCCCGAGAGGCCATGCGCAATATCGAGTTCGTCATTGCGAGGAACTCGCGACAAAATTTGCAAAGCAATTTTGCGCTGTAGCGACGAAGCAATCCATCCATCCGCGCATGCGGACCGATGGATTGCTTCGCGGAGCCTGTCATCGGGCGCGCGTTCGCGCGACCCGTTGGCTCGCAATGACGGCGGAGAAAGTGACGCGCCCTAAACCCCGAGATAGCGCTGCAGGACCTCGGGCTGCGCCTTGATCTCCTGCGCCGGCCCTTCATGGACGATGTGCCCGTTGTTGATGATGTAGATGCGCTGCGCCAGCGCCAGCGTCGCGGCGAGGTTCTGCTCAACCAGCACGATGGTCTGTCCGGCCTCGGCCAGATCGCGGCACGCCTTCATCAGGTCGCGCACGATCACCGGTGCCAGTCCCTCGAACGGCTCGTCGAGCAGGATGATCTTGGGATCGCGCACCAGGGCGCGCGCGATCGCCAGCATCTGCTGCTCGCCGCCCGACAGGTCGGTGCCGCGGTTGCTCCGCCGCTCGCGGAGCCGCGGGAACATCTCGTAGATGCGCTCGAGCGGCCAGCGCTGCGAGGCGGTCAGGCCGGCGATCACGAGGTTCTCCTCGACGCTCAGGCTGCCGAAGATACGGCGCTCCTCATGGACCAGCTGCATGCCGGCCTGCGCGATCTTGTGGCTCTTCCTGCCCGAGATCTCGACGCCGTCGAACATCACCGAGCCGCGGCGCGGGGTGACGACGCCCATCAGGCTCTTCAGCGTCGTGCTCTTGCCGGCGCCGTTACGCCCGAGCAGCGCCACCACCTCGTTGCGCTCGACGCGCATCGAGACGTCGAACAGGATGTGAGAATCCCCGTAGTAGCTGTTCAGTCCGTTGACCTCGAGCAAGCTCATGCGGCGAGCACTCCATGCACGCCGCCAAGATAGGCCTCCTGGACGGTCGAATTGGTCTTGATCTCTTCCGGCGTTCCCTCGACCAGCACGCGGCCCTCCTGCAGCACGGTGACGCGCTCGGCGAGCTCGAACAGCGCATCCATGTCATGATCGATGATGATCATGGTGCGGCCCTGACTGATCGACTTCAATAGCTTGACGGTCTCGACGCGCTCGCGCGGGCTCATGCCGGCCAGCGGCTCGTCGAGCAGCAACAGGCTCGGCGACGTCGCCAGCGCCAGCCCGATCTCCAGCCGCCGCTTCTCGCCATAGGCAAGCTCGGACACCGGCGTGTCCGGCCTCGAGGTCAGATTGACCAGCTCGAGCGTCTGCTGCACGCGCTCGGACAGGCCGGGGATGCTGTCGATGCTGCGGAACAGGTCGAGCTTGAACTTGCCGCGCAGCGCCGACAGCGCCGCGATCACCAAATTCTCGCGCACCGTCAACCCGGCGAACAGCTGGTTGACCTGGTAGCTCTTGGTCAGGCCGAGCTGACAGACGTCGGTGACGTTCATGCCGGTGATGTCGCGGCCCTCGAACAGGATAGTGCCCGAAGTCGGATGCACCTCGCAGGTCAGCATCTTGAAGAAGGTCGACTTGCCGGCGCCGTTCGGGCCGATGATGCCGCGCAGCTCACCGTGATTGACGGTGAAGTCGATGTCGCTGTTGGCGAGCAGGCCGCCATAGCGCTTGGTCAGGCCGCGGGCCTGGAGGATCGGGCCGGACGGATTGCCGCCGGCGCGAGCCGCCACCGGCTTCGGTGCGACGGGCGCTGCAGCGTGCCGCTCGCTGGCCACGACGACGACCTCGGGTGCACTCTCCTCCGGCTCCTTGGCGCCGCGCTGTCCGGTCAGGAGACGGTACAGATCGGCGAGGCCGCCGATGATGCCGCGGCGCAGGAAGCACACCAGCAGCACGAACACGATGCCGAGCACCAGCTTCCAGGCCGCGCCGAGCCCGAGCGCCGCCTGCAGGAAGTCCTGCAGCGACAGCCACACCGCGGCGCCGACCAGCGGCCCGAACAGCGTGCCGCGGCCGCCGATCGCGGTCTGCATCACGAGCTGCCCCGAGGTGTCGAAGGTGAACGCGTCGGGCGGCATGAAGGCCTGCAGCACGCCGAGCAGCCCGCCGGCAAAGCCGGCATAGGCGGCGGCGATCACGAAGGCGGTCAGCTTGTAGCCGTGGATGTTGTGGCCGACCGCGGTCGCGCGCAGCGGATTGTCGCGGATCGCGCTGAACACGGCGCCGACCGGCGAGCGCACGATGCGCAGCGCGATCACGACGCCGATGAAGTAGCACAGCGCCAGGAACTGATAGAGCGACCAGCCGGTGGTGAAGTGCAGTGTGGTGAAGCCGAGATTGAAGCTCGGGGTCGGCACGCCCGGCAGCCCGTTCTCGCCGCCGGTGAAGTCCGACAGCGGATTGAACTCGACAAAGAAGAACACCTCGGCGATCGCCACCGTGATCATCGCGAAATAGATGCCGGTGCGGCGCAGCGCGATCAGGCCGATCAGATAGCCGGTGGCGGCGGCCGCGATCATGCCGATGACGAGCGCGAGCACGACGTACGGGAAGCCGGCGCGCGTCAGCAGATAGGCGGCGACGAAGCCGCCGGTGCCGTAGAAGGCCGACTGGCCGAACGACAGCAGGCCGGTGAAGCCGAACAGGATGTCGAAGCCGAGGCCGAACAGACCCCAGACCAGGATCCGGTTCACCGTGTTGGGCGCGAAGCCGAGCCACGGCAGCACGAAGGGCGCGACGATCAGTCCGGCGGCGGTCAGGAATTCGATCAGGTATGGGCGCTGTTTAAGCATCTAAATTGTCCGTCGTCATTCGCGGCCCTGCGTGCCGAGCAGGCCATGCGGTCTGAGCACCAGCACGAGCGTCATCGCCGCGAACAGCATGACGTAGGCGTAACCGGGGTTGAACATCGAGGTGATGCTGATGATCTCGCCGGCGATCAGCCCGCCGAGGATGGCGCCGGGAAACGAACCGACGCCGCCGATCACCACCACCACGAAGGTCTCGACCAGGATGTCGTCGCCGACACCCGGCGTCAGCGACACCACCGGCGCGTTGATGATGCCGGCGAAGCCTGCGGCCATCGCGCCGATGCCGAACACGATCATGAAGACGCGGTAGACGTTGATGCCGAGCGAATCGACCATCACCGAATCCTCGATGCCGGCGCGCACGATCATGCCGAGCCGCGTGCGGTACAGGATCAGGAACAGCGCGCCGAGCGCGACCGCGACGATGCCGACCACCGCAAGCCGATAGGTCGGGTAGAACAGGAAGCCGAGCGAGGTGATGCCCTGCAGCATCGCCGGCGGCGGCACCACCTGCGACTGGCTGGTGAAGATCAGCCGCACGATCTCGACGAAGCAGATGCCGAGGCCGAACGTGACCAGCAGCTGGTCCTCATGCGGGCGATGGTAGAAATGGCGGATGATGATCCGCTCCATCGCCACGCCGAGCGCCATCACGAACAGCGAGCCCGCGATCACGGCGAGGATGAACGAGCCGGTGTAGGAATAGGCCACATATCCGGCGTAGCCGCCGATCATGAACATGGCGCCGTGGGCGAGGTTGAGCACTCCGAGCGTGCCGTAGATGATCGTCAATCCGGAGCTGATCAGCGCCAGCAGCGCGCCGAGCGCCAGTCCGTTGAAAAGTTGCGAGACGAAATTTGGCCAGTTGATCATGGCGCGCGTTCACTCAGCCGTATACCTGGCCCGGTCGATGGAGGATGCGTTCCGAGAAAAGCGGCGCCGCGGGCCGGGTCGCCCCGCCCACGGCGCCGAGTCTTCCCACGTTAATCAGGTGTAGTCGCCGAGATGGCAGCCGAACGCATCCGGCTTTTGCATCAGACCGTCGCCGGGGACGATCTCGACCACCTCGTAATAGTCCTCCTTGTTCTTCATCTCCTTTTCCATCTTGCCGCGGACGATGACGACGGGGCGGACGCACTGGTGATCCTCGGGGCGATAGTGGACGTCGCCGACCAGCGAAGGCAGCGTCTCGCCCTTCTCATAGGCCTTGATGACGTCGGGCGGATAGAAGCTGCCGGCTTCCTCGACCATGCGGGCCCAGTGCGCGAAGCTGACATAGGCGTTCTCGGCGCCCCATTCCGGCTTGTAGCCGTACTTCTTCTCGAAGGCCTCGTTGAACATCTTGGCCAGCGGATATTTGTCCTCGATGGTCCACCAATAGTCGGTCGCGGCGTAGACGCCCTGCATCAGGCCGCCGGTTTCGCGGGCGATGAACGGCACCTGGTAGGGCACCACGAGCTTCATCTTGTCGAGCACGCCGAACTGCTTGGCCTGCTGCGTCGACAGCACGGCATCGTGACCCCAGTTGACGTTGATCAGCACGTCGGCGCCGGAATTCGCGACGTTGAGCAGATAGGACGAATAGTCCGGCGCGCCGAGCGGCGAGACCTGGTTGGTGACGGTGGTCCAGCCCGCCTGGGCGAGGTAGTCCTGCATCGACTTGGTGACGGTGTGGCCGTAGGTGTAGTCCGGCGTCAGGTAGGCGGCCTTCTTGTTCTTGCCGAACTGCTTGATCAGCACCGGCGCGATCGCCGCCGCGGCGGTCTGGCCGAAGAAGTTCTGGCGGAAGCCGTAGCGCACGCAATCCTTGCCGGTGGTGTCGTTGGAGCCGGAAATGCCGCAGACGAAGATCACCTTCTCGCGCTGCGCCAGCTTGTTCAGCGCCACCGCGACCGCGCTCGACGTGCCGCCGGTGATCATCACCGCCTTGTTCTCGGAGATGAAGCGCTGCTGCGCCTGCACGGCCTCGTTCGGCTTCGCCGCGGAATCCGCGACGCCGAACTTCAGCTCCTTGCCGAGCACGCCCTTGCTGGTCTTCGGCGAGATCTTCTTGATCAGTTCGTGGCCGCTGTTGATGTGCTCGATCGCGAGCTGGTAGCCCTTGAGCTCATCCTCGCCCTGCACCGCATAGGTGCCGGTGCGCGGCACCGAGATGCCGATGAACGCCGAAGAGCCGGACGTGCCCGCGGGATAGGTTCCGATCGCCGGATGGTCCTCGGCGAGTGCCCGCGACGCGATCGAGGCCGGCAGCACGGTGCCGCCGATCAGGCCCGCGCCGGCTTGCAGCAAAGTGCGGCGCGAAACGTTCGGGGCGCTGCCCGGCCGAAAATCCTTGGTGCTCATCGCTCAGTATCCTCCAATTATATTGATTGTTGGCGCGCATGCTCACTCGTCGCCTGATCGGATCGATCGGCGGCACGATGCGCCGGCTGCAATCGAGCAGCCTGTCACAGCTACAATTCCCCACCGGCATATTTAGTCAATGTCACCTTTCGTCGAATCATATCGGCCTACGATAGAATTAATATCGCTCTACGATGTATCGAGGGTTTACCGACCGGGTGCGGGTCCTGTAAGTGAGGGAGCGATGATCCATGAGCCTTCAAGTCGCACCGGAAATGCCGGAGAGCACGCCGTGACCGAGCACGGTGGCGCCGAGCAATCGGGCAGCCTGAGCATCCGCGCGATCAACGTCCTGAAGGAGCTGGCGGTCGAGCTGCTCGACGAAGTGCCGCCGAAGGTGGGCTGGACGCCGCCGGACGATCTGCTGCGCCTGCTCACCGCGCGCCATCTCGCGACGGCGCGAAATTGCGGACGGCAAACCATGCGCGAGATCATCGCTTGGGCCGAGACGCGCGGAATAACGATCCCGTCTCCACATCACACCGGCAAGTCGTTGTCGGAGGTCTGGGGCGATCTGGTCGCGCGCGCCTCGGCCGGGCATCTCACCAAGAGCGAGATCACCGAGGCGCTGGAGAAATCCATTCGCCGCAGGAGCCCGCGGATCCCGGTCGCCTTCCAGATCGTGCTGCTGAAGATATTGAGCTCGACCTACGATCACTGGCCGCAGCCCTGAGCTTGCCCGGCGCCGCCGCTCGACCGTCAAACCGTTGAAAACATGAGTGGGGGCGGCCGGTAGTATGGTGCGTCCGGCGCGGGCTTGATAGCGTTGCATGGCGTCTGCCGTCCGGCGGAGCGAGCCAGCAGCAGGACGACTGAATGCCGCAACCAAAGCAACGACGAGCACCAGCCGGAGCAACCAAACGCAAGGCGGCGGCCGCGACGGTGGACTACCGGGCGCTGGCGCAGTTTCGCTACGAGCTGCGCCGGTTTCTTGCATTCAGCGAGGAGGGCGCCCGGAAGGCCGGAATGACGCCGCGACAGCACCAGGCGCTGCTCGGCATCAAGGGTTTCGTCGACCCCGGTCCGCCGACCGTCGGTGACATCGCGCGGTTCCTGCTGATACGGCATCACTCCGCCGTCGAACTGATGAACCGCATGGCAAAGCTCGGACTGGTCAGCCGCCTTGCCGATCCCGACGACGCGAGGCGGGTTCAGCTCAAGCTGACGGCAAAGGGAGAACAGAAGCTCCAGGCGGTTTCGAAGAAGAACATCGAGGAGCTGCGCCGCGTCGCGAGCCCGGCGTTGCGGCGCCTGCTGAAGTCCTCGCCGTCTTCCGGAGAGGACTGAGCGCAGCATTCGCCGGCGCAAGCGGCGGCGCGCGTCAGGCCGCGGCGCCCTGCGCGGCGAGCTGTGCCGCCTGGTGCTCGGTGGTCAGCGCGTCGATCAATTCGCCGAGCGCTTCGCCCGCGATCACCTGCGGCAGCTTGTAGAGCGTCAGGTTGATGCGGTGGTCGGTGACTCGCCCTTGCGGGAAATTGTAGGTGCGGATGCGCTCGGAGCGATCGCCGGAGCCGACCTTCTCCTTGCGGTCGGCGGAGCGCGCCGCATCGACGCGCTGGCGCTCGGCATCGTAGATGCGCGAGCGCAGGATGTTCATCGCCGACGCCCGGTTCTTGTGCTGCGAGCGACTGTCCTGCATCATCACGACGATGCCGGTCGGCAGATGGGTGATGCGGATCGCCGATTCGGTCTTGTTGACGTGCTGACCGCCGGCGCCGCCCGCGCGCATGGTCTCGATCCTCAAGTCGGTGTCCTTGATATCGACGTCGACGTCCTCGACCTCCGGCAGCACGGCGACCGTGGCGGCCGAGGTGTGGATGCGGCCCTGCGTCTCGGTGTCGGGCACGCGCTGCACGCGGTGCACGCCGGATTCGAATTTCAGCTTGGCGAACGCGCCGCAGCCCTGCACCTCGGCGATGATTTCCTTGTAGCCGCCGACGGTGCCTTCGCTCGCCGAGATCACCTCGACCTTCCAGCCCTGCAAGGACGCGAAGCGCTCATACATCCGGAACAGGTCGCCGGCGAACAGCGAGGCCTCGTCGCCGCCGGTGCCGGCGCGGATTTCCAGCATCACGTTGCGGTCGTCCATCGCGTCTTTCGGCAACAGCGCGATCCGGATCTCCTGCTCGAGCTCGCCGAGCCGCGCCTGCAGCGTTTCCAGCTCGGCTTCCGCCATGCTGCGCATTTCGGCGTCGGTCCCGGCATCCGCCAGCATCGCCTCGGTGTCGGCAAGTTCGCTACGCGCGGAACGGTAGAGCTTCACCGCATCGATCAGCGGGTTGAGCTCGGCGAGCTCGCGCGTGATCTGCACATAGCGCTCGGACTTGACCTCGCCGAGCAGCTCGGCCTCGAGCGAGGCATGATGGGCGAGCAGGACGTCGAGTTTGGCTTCGGGTAGCATGGCGGTATCTCGAATTGCGGAAGGTCCGGAAGGGCGGCAGCGGCGACGGCAGCGTCGCTACAAGGCCAGCCCCTCGGTTTCCGCAAACTTCGTCAGCGCCGCGCGGATCGAGACGCTGCCGACCGGCGCGTCCAGCAGCGGATTGATCATCGCCTCGGCCTTCTTGGCATCGAGGTCGAGGATCAGCGCCTTGACCGGGCCGTGCGCGGTTGCCGACAATGAAAGCGAACGGTAGCCGATTGCGATCAGCGCCAGCGCGCCGATCGGCTTCGACGCCATCTCGCCGCACAGCGAGGCGGCCTTCTTCGCCGTCTTGGCCTTGCGCACGATGTCGCGCAGCGCGCGCAGGATCGGCGCCGACAAAATGTCGAAGCGTTCGGAGACCTTGGCATTGCCGCGGTCGACCGCAAACAGGAACTGGAACAGGTCGTTGGAGCCGACCGAGACGAAGTCGACCTTCTTCAGGAGCTCGTCGAGCTGGTAGAGCAGCGCCGGCACCTCGACCATGGTGCCGATATCGATCCGCTCGGGCAGCGAATGGCCGTGCTGGCGCAGATAGGTCAACTCGCGCTCGACGATCGCCTTGGCCTGATCGAACTCGGCGATGTCGGAGATCATCGGGAACATGATCTTCAGCGCGCGGCCGCCGCCGGCACGCAGCAGCGCGCGGATCTGGCCGCGTAGCAGGCCGGGACGGTCGAGGCCGAGCCGGATGGCGCGCCAGCCGAGCGCGGGATTTTCCTCGATCACGGTCTCCATATAGGGCAGCGCCTTGTCGCCGCCGATGTCGAGCGTGCGGAAGGTGACGGGCTTGCTGCCCGCGGCGTCGAGCACGGTGCGGTACAGCGCGAGCTGGTCGCTCGAGCGCGGCAGGTTCGGGCTCACCATGAACTGTAATTCGGTGCGGAACAGGCCGATGCCGGCGCTGCCGGTGTCGTCGATATGCGGCAGGTCGATGGTCAGGCCGGCATTGATCAGAAGCTCGATCGGCTGGCCGTCCTTGGTCACGCAGGCCTTGTCGCGCAGCGCCGAATATTGCGCCTGCCGGCGCGCCCGGAACCGGACGCGCTCGGCGTAGGCGGATTCGATCTCGGTCGAGGGGCGGACATAGATCTCGCCGGAAATGCCGTCGACGATGATGGCGTCGCCCGGATCGGCGATGCCGGGCGCGTTCGGCACCTCGCCGACCGCGGGAATGCCGAGCGCGCGCGCCACGATCGAGACGTGGGAATTCGCGGTGCCTTCCTCCAGCACCAGGCCGCGCAGCCGCTTGCGGTCATAGTCGAGCAATGCCGCGGGACCCATCGCGCGGGCGATCAGGATGGCGTTGTCGGGCAGCTGCTCGCGCGAGGGCGCATGGTCCTGGCCGACCAGCTGCCGCATCAGGCGATGGCCGAGATCCTCGAGGTCGTGCAGGCGGTCGCGCAGATAGGGATCGGTCGAGCGCAGCATGCGCGCGCGGGTGTCGGACTGCACGCGTTCGACGGCGGCTTCCGCGGTGAGGCCGGTGGCGACCGCCTCATGCAGCTTGTGCGACCAGCCCTGGTCGTTGGCGAACATGCGGTAGGCTTCTAGCACCTCGCGGTGCTCGCCGCCGTCGGCGACGTCGCCGCGCTCCAGCATGCGGTCGAGATCGGCGCGCAAATTGGCGAGCGCAGTGTCGAGCCGCTTGATCTCCTTCGGCAGATCCTCGGCGATGTAGTTGGTGATGACGACGCGCGGCTCGTGCAGCACGACGTGGCCGAGCGCGATGCCGTCGGAGAGCACCGCGCCGGTCTTGTGCAGCGAGTGCCGCGCGGCGGGCTCGGCGCCGGGCTGCGCCAGCGCGGCAAGCTCGCCGGAGGCGATCATCTCCGCCAGCACCATGGCGGTGGTCTGCAGCGCCTCGACTTCTTCCTCGACATAGGTGCGCTTGGCGCGGTTCTGCACCACGAGCACGCCGAGCGTGTTGCCGGCGCGCAGGATCGGCACGCCGAGGAACGAGTGGTAGGCCTCTTCGCCGGTCTCCGGGCGGTAGGCGAAGGCGGGATGGCTTTGCGCGTCGGACAGATTGAGCGGCGTCGCCTCGCTGGCGACGAGGCCGACCAGGCCTTCATGCGCGCTCATCACGGTGCGGTGGACGGCGTCGCGGTTCAGACCTTCGGTGGCGTAGAGTTCGAGGGTGTTGTCGATGCGCAGCACGTAGCAGGAGCAGACCTCGGCCACCATGTTGGCCGCGATCAGCACCACGATCTTGTCGAGCCGCTCCTGGGCGGAGACTTGCTCCGCCATGGTCTCGCGGAGCCGTCTCAACAGGATGCGGGGGCCTCCCGACGCGCTCCGCATGTGTTTCAGTCCCTCCCCGCGAAGCCAGCGCACCGGTGCGGCCGGCCGCTGGCGCAAAACTCGTCAAAAACAACAATTTTAGTCATTCGGCGTCGCCGCTCGCCAGTTCCCGCCGATTCGCGATCACCGAAACTGTGCCACAGTTTGCGACAGCCTACCTGACTGGCCGTATAGCCAATCGAGGCTTGCTTTGCCAAGCAAAACGCCTGCCAGTAGCAAATAACGTCTGCGTCAGCCTAATGCTGCGCCCGCTAAGAGAAATTCTAACTCCGGGGCGCGGCTGGGGGACCCTCTTCCCTTCTCCCCCTTGTGGGAGAAGGTGTCCGTAGGCGCCCACAGGCCGCCGTCCCTGGAAGACGCCGATGCTGCGCATCGCCTATGCGAAGTCCGCGACGGATGAGGGGTCTCCATCCGCGGAGACAGACCCCTCACCCGGTTTCAATGCTCCCGCATCGAACCCACCCTCTCCCACAAGGGGAGAGGGCTCCCAAAGACCTACGCCTGGTCGAGGCCGTACAGCGTGTGCAGCGTGCGGACCGCGAGCTCGGTATAGGCGGCGTCGATCAGGACCGAGAACTTGATCTCGGAGGTGGTGATGGCGCGGATGTTGATGTTGCGGTCGGCCAGCGCCTTGAACCCCTTGGCCGCGACGCCGGCATGGCTGCGCATGCCGCTGCCGATCACCGAGACCTTGGCGACGTCGGTCGCGGTGTCGAGGCGGGCGTAGCCGATCTTGGCCTTGGCGGCGGTAATCGTGTCCTTGGCGCGGTTATAGTCGCCGGCCGGAACGGTGAAGGTGAGGTCGGTGGTCTTGCCGTCCTCGGACACGTTCTGCACGATCATGTCGACATTGATATTGGCATCCGCGAGCGGCCCGAAGATCGCGGCGGCGACGCCGGGCTTGTCCTCGATCTGGCGCACGGAAATCTGGGCTTCGTCCTTGGAGAAGGCGATGCCGGTGACGACGTGCATTTCCATGATTTCCTCCTCGCTGCAGATCAGCGTGCCCGGCGGCTGGTTGGCGTGCGGGTCGATATCCTCTGGCTTGTCGAAGCTGGAGCGCACGAAGATCGGCATGTTGTGCACCATGCCGAGTTCCACCGAGCGAACCTGCAGCACCTTGGCGCCCTGCGAGGCCAGTTCCAGCATGTCCTCGAAGGCGATCTTGTCGAGCCGGCGCGCCTTCGGCACCACGCGCGGATCGGTGGTGTAGACGCCGTCGACGTCGGTGTAGATGTCGCAGCGGTCGGCGCGCAGCGCGGCGGCGATCGCCACCGCCGAGGTGTCCGAGCCGCCGCGGCCGAGCGTGGTGATGCGGCCGGTATCGGGATTGATGCCCTGGAAGCCGGCGATCACGGCGACTTCCTTGCGCTCCTTGAAGCGGGTGATGATCTCGGTGCCGTCGATATCGAGGATGCGCGCCGAGGCATGCGCCTCCGAGGTCTTGATCGGGATCTGCCAGCCCTGCCAGGAGCGCGCCTGGATGCCGATGCCCTGCAGAACGATCGCGAGCAGGCCCGAAGTGACCTGTTCGCCGGAGGCGACCACCGCGTCATATTCGCGCGCGTCGTGCATCGGCGAGGCATCGGTGCACCAGGCCACCAGCTCATTGGTCTTGCCGGACATCGCTGAGACGACGACGGCGACCTCGTGGCCCGCGTCGACCTCGCGCTTCACATGCTGCGCGACGTTGCGGATACGATCGATATTGGCGACGGATGTACCGCCGAATTTCATCACGAGGCGGCCCATGACGACGCGTCTATTCCTTTAAGAGGATAAGTAGGTTAACCCACGCCGAAAACCGCAAGCGCGGGGACCGAAACGCGCGTATACATAGCGCCGCGCCCGGGGGCAAGCCGGTAGGTAGGGGGCCCTCGAGTGTCTTTTGGGGGTGTTTTGACCGGTTGCGGGCGGGTTGTGGCGCACGGGTAACACGGGGCAACTCGAAGGCAGATTGGATGGGACGTTATATCGACGAGATCCTGCAGCCTGGCGAGAAGGTGCTGTATTCGACCAATGCGCACTGGATGTTCTATCTGCCGGCGATCGGGGCCTGGATCGTGGTGCTGGCGCTCTTGATCCTGTCGCGGATGACGACGGTCGACGGCCTCGTGATGGCCTGCTTTGCGGCCGCCGCCGTGGTCGCGGTCGCGGCGCTGTACTGGACCGCCGCGGCCTGGTTCCACCGCTGGACCACCGAAACCGACGTCACCAATTTCCGCGTGGTGCACAAGAGCGGCTTCATCAAGCGGCGCACCTTCGAGATGAGCCTCGACAAGGTCGAGAGCGTCGACGTCAACCAGAGCATCATGGGGCGCCTGCTCAATTATGGCGACGTCACCATCCGCGGCGTCGGCGAGGGCATCGAGACCATCAGGACCATCGCCGCGCCGCTGTCGTTCCGCAATTCGATCACCGCGCGATAGGGGCGCGCGCAATCATGGCCACGCAATCAACGCTTTCCGGTTCCTCCGCCAGTTTCTCCGCCAACGCCTCCGCCAGCTCGGTCGATCCGGCCGAGGTCGCGAAATTCTCGAAACTATCCGATGAATGGTGGGATCCGCGCGGCAAGATGGCGCCGCTGCACAAGATCAACCCGCTACGCCTGACCTATATCCGCGATGCCGCCTGCCGCAAGTTCGAGCGCAACGCCAAGAGCCTCAACTGCCTGTCCGGCCTGCGCCTGCTCGACATCGGCTGCGGCGCCGGCCTGTTGTGCGAGCCGTTCACGCGGTTAGGGGCCCAGGTGATCGGGATCGATCCCTCCGCCACCAATATTGCCGCAGCGAAGCTGCACGCCGACAAGGGCCATCTGTCGATCGACTACCGCTGCACCACGGTGGAGGAGATGGACGCCCGCGAGCGCTTCGACATCGTGCTGGCGATGGAGGTGGTCGAGCACGTCAACGACGTCGGCGCCTTCATCAAGCGCTGCGCGGTCATGCTCAAGCCCGGCGGGCTGATGGTGGTCTCGACCCTGAACCGCAACTGGAAGAGTTTTGCGCTGGCGATCGTCGGCGCCGAATACGTGCTGCGCTGGCTGCCGCGCGGCACCCATGAGTGGAGCAAGTTCGTCACTCCCGCCGAGCTCGAGCGCTATCTCGGCGACGTCAACCTCACCGTCACCGAGCAGGCCGGCGTGGTCTACAACCCGCTCGCCGACAAATGGACCGTGTCGACCGACATGGACGTGAACTACATGGTGGTGGCGGAAGAGGTGTGAGTTAGATACCACGGTCTCGGCCACACAACAGGTGTCGTCCCTGCGAAAGCAGAATGCGTAGCCCGGATGGAGCGTAGCGTAATCCGGGACTGCTTCGTCCGCGGATGAGCTGGCCCCGGATTGCGCTTCGCTTCATCCGGGCGACGGAAGTTTGTGGACATCGCGCAGGCCTGTCATGCGCCCACTCGGTTGACCGCGTCAGCGGCAATCGGCACGCTGGGCGTGTACTCCCGCCGGCATGCTTTCCTTATCCCCCATGTTCACGATCGCCTCGCTCTGGATTCCCTTCACCATCGTCGCCGCGTTCGGGCAGGTGGCGCGCAATGCGATGCAGCGGCATCTGACCGGGCCGCTCGGGACCTGGGGCGCGACCAATATCCGTTTCCTGTTCGGCCTGCCGTTCTCGGTGGTGTTCTTCGCGCTGGCGGTGCTGCTGACCGGCGATCGCGTGCCGTGGCCGGCGGCCGCGTTCTGGCCGTGGCTGGTAACCGGCGCGCTCAGCCAGATCGTCGGCACCGGCTTCATGCTGCTGGCGATGAACGACCGCTCGTTCGTCGTCACCACGGCCTACATGAAGACCGAGGCGATCCAGACCGCGATCTTCGGCTTCATCTTCCTCGGCGACCATCTCACCTCGGCCAAGGTGATCGCGATCGTGATCGCGACCATCGGCGTCGTCATCACCGCGCTGCGGCCCGGCGGGCAGAAGAGCTTCGCTGACCTGCGCCCGACCGTGCTCGGCCTCGGTGCCGCCGCGGTGTTCGCGATCTCGGCGGTGAGCTTTCGCGGCGCGATCATCGCGGTGCCCTCAGTCTCATTTGTCACGGCGGCCTCCTACACGCTGATGTGGAGCCTCCTCGTGCAGACGCTGATCCTGTCGGTCTATCTGTTGCTGCGCGCGCCCGACGTGCTGAGGTCGATCCTCAAGCTGTGGCGGCCCTCGATGTTCGCGGGCTTCATGGGCGCGTTCTCATCGCAATTCTGGTTCCTGGCGTTCGCGCTCACCGCCGCCGCCAATGTGCGCACGCTGGCGCTGATCGAGGTGCTGTTCGCGCAGGGCGTGGCCTATTTCTCGCTCAAGCAGCCGTTCTCGCTGCGCGAGGTGTTCGGCATCGTCCTGATCGTGATCGGCGTCGCGCTCTTGGTCGCCGCGTAATTACCCTTTCACCGCGATCAGCACCGCGCCCGCGGAGATCAGCGCGATCCCGAGCCAGCCATAGGCCGAGGGGCGTTCGCCGAGGAAGGTGGCGCCGAACAGCGCCACCAGCACCACGCTGAGCTTGTCGATCGGCGCGACCAGCGTTGCGGGTCCGAGCTTGAGCGCGCGGAAATAGCAGATCCATGACGCGCCGGTGCCGAGTCCGGACAGCAGCAGGAACAGCCAGCTCTTGCCCGAGATCGGCCCGGACTGGGTGAACTGTCCGGTCGCGAACAGGATGGCCGACAGCGTGATCAAGACGATCACGGTGCGGATCAGGGTCGCGAGATCGGAGTTGATGCCCTCGACGCCGACCTTGGCGAAGATCGCGGTCAGCGCGGCGAAGACGGCGGAAAGAAACGCCCAGACCTGCCAGGAGGAGAAGGTTTCGGGGGTCATGCTCGTCCCAGATTGTCATTCCGGGGCGGTGCGCAGCACCGAACCCGGAATCTCGAGGTGCGGCGCGAGATTCCGGGTTCACGCTTCGCGTGCCCCGGAATGACGCTGCGCGTCAATTCCGGTCTTCCGGCAGCGTCGGCAGGGGCGAGACCTCGACGCCTTCGTCGATCAGCGCGCGGGCCTCTTCGGGCGAGGCCTCGCCATAGATCGGCCGGTGCTCGATATCGCCGTAATGCATCTTGCGCGCTTCGTTCGGAAAGCGGTCGCCGACATTGTCGGCGTTCTTCACGATGTGGTCGCGCAGCTCCTTCAGCTTGCTGCGCAGCTCGCGCTCCTGCGCCATCATCAGCGACGTCGACTCGCTCGCCGCCGCCTCGACGGGCGCGGCCGGCGCCGGCTGGGCCGGTTCGCGGCCCTTCTTGCTGACGACCTGCGGCGCCATGATCGCGCGCTCGATCTTGCTCGAGCCGCACGACGGGCAATCGATCAAGTGACGCCGCTCCTGCGATTCATAGGCCGCGGAGCTCTGGAACCAGCTCTCGAACTGGTGGCCGCGCTCGCAGCGCAGCGTGTAGCGGATCATGCCGAACCCCGGACGAGGTGCAGATGCTCCGGGCCGGCCTTGGGGTCGGCAATGCCGAAACGCCTGCCATGCTGCAACGAGGGAATGGTCTTGCGCGCGGTCTCGACCTTGGCGGGGTCGATCTCGGCCAGGAACACGCCCGGCTCGACGCCGCCCTCGGCGAGGATCTCGCCCCAGGGGTCGATGATCAGCGAATGCCCGAAGGTCTCGCGCTTGTTCTCATGCAGGCCGGCCTGCGCCGCTGCGAACACGAAGCAGCCGGTCTCGATGGCGCGGGCGCGCAGCAGCGCGTGCCAATGCGCTTCGCCGGTCTTGCGGGTGAAGGCGGACGGCACGGTGAGGAACGATGCGCCGGCTTCGGCCAGCGCGCGGTACAGCGCCGGGAAGCGCACGTCGTAGCAGATCGTGAGCCCGATCCGGCCCCAGGGCAGGTCGGAGATCACGGCCGTCTCGCCGGGCTGATAATTGGCCGATTCGCGATAGCTTTCGCCGCCCGGCAGATCGATATCGAACATATGGATCTTGTCGTAGCTCGCGAGCAGATTGCCCTCGGGCCCGATCAGGAACGAGCGGTTGACCGCCTTCTCCGGCGAGTAGCGCAGCGCCAGCGAGCCGATATGCAGGTGGATCTTCAGTTCGGCGGCCAGCGCGCGATACGCCTTCAGCGACTGGTCGTCCTCTTCGCTCGCCAAATGCTCGAACAGCGCCTTGCGGTTGAGCTGCATCATGTTGCTGACCTCGGGGGTCAGCACGTACTTGGCACCCTGCGCCGCCGCCTCGCGGATCAGCCGCGTGCCCTGCTCGAGGCTCGGCTCCGGCAGCAATCCGGTGCGCATCTGCACCATGGCGGCGGTGAAAATGTTCTCCGTCATCAGGCGCCGCCTCCGTTGCTGAGCAGGCCGTCGAGCTTGCCCTCGCGGTCGAGCGCGTAGAGCTCGTCGCAGCCGCCGACATGGGTCTTGCCGATGAAGATCTGCGGGAAGGTCGAGCCGGCACCGGCGCGGCCATACATCTCGTCGCGATAGGCCGGGTTGCTGGCGACGCTCAATTCGGTGAACGCGGCGTTCTTGCGCGTCAAAAGCGATTTGGCCGCGCTGCAATAACCGCAGCCCGGGCGGGTGTAGATTTCAATGGCAGCGGTCATGGTGCGCTCGGTTGAACCAGAATGTCAGATTATATGGGAGCGCGGTGGGTATCGACAACCCGGGCAAACACCAGCACGTCGACCTGCGCGGCTTTGGCGCGCAGCAGCGCCCGCGCGCAGGCATCGACTGTCGCGCCCGAGGTCAGGACGTCGTCGACCAGGATCACGCGGCGGCCCTGGACGTCAGCCTTGCGTTCATCGGCGACCCCGAATGCGCCCTGGACATTGCTGGCGCGATCCTTGCGTGACAGCCCGATCTGCTGCTCGGTGGCGCGGATGCGCCGCAGCGCTTCGGCAGCCATTTTGACGCCGCTCTGGCGCGCGATCACCTTGGCGAGCGCCCCGGACTGGTTGTAGCGCCGGCTCCAGCCGCGCCGCCAATGCAGAGGAACCGGAACCAGCAGATCGGCGTCGGCGAGCAATTCCTTCCCCGCCCGCGCCATCCAGCGACCCATTGTTGGCGCCAGATCGGTGCGATCCTGGTATTTCAATGCGTGCACCAGCGTGCGCGCGACGTCGTCATAGCGCACCGCGGCGCGGGCACGCTGGTAGGCCGGCGGATTTGCGATCGCCTCCATCGACAGCAACTCGGGCCCCGGATCGTAGACGAAGGGAATCCCGAGCCGCGGGCAAAACGGCGGCGCGATGAACGACAATCTGGCCCAGCAGGCCGCGCACACCCCCTCGCCATCGACCGGCTCACGGCACGAAACGCATAGCGTCGGCAGCGCGATATCGAGCGCCAGCCGCGCCGTGCGCAGCCACGCGCCCCCGATCGCGCCAAGCGCGCGGTGGACGTGACCGGTAATGGAGCGTGTCGGTGATGCCTCGGCGTCCATGACGGCGAGGCTAGCGTTTGAGCAACGCCGGCTCAAGGCGCATTGCCTGCGGCGGCGGTCCGGCGTAACCAGCCGGCATGACACCGAACCCGCCCTCAGCCCCCATCCTGTTCGATCGCGCCTTGCTCGGTGCGCGGCTGGCGCGTGCGCGGCGCGAGGGGGCGGCGACGTTCCTGCTCGATCGCGCTAGCGAAGACATGACGGATCGGCTGCTGGCGGTGTCACGCAGCTTTTCCGCGGCTGCCGATGTCTGGACGCCGGGCAACGGGCTCGCGGACGCCCTGCATGGGCGTGTCGCCGCGGTCGATGCGATCGGATTCAGTGAGGTGGAATCACTCGGACTGGCGCCGGAGTCGCGCGATCTAGTGGTCTCCGCGCTCGCCTTCCAGTTCGTCAACGACCTGCCGGGCGTGCTGGCGCAGATCCGCCGGGGGCTGAAGCCGGACGGGCTATTGCTCGCGGCGATGCTCGGCGGCGATACGCTGACCGAGCTGCGGCAGAGCTTTGCCGCGGCGGAGGCCGAGTGCGAGGGCGGGGCCTCGCCGCGCGTCGCGCCGTTCGCCGATCTGCGCGACATCGGCGCGCTGTTGCAGCGCGCGGGATTCGCGCTGCCGGTGACTGACGTCGACCGCGTCGTGGTGCGTTATGCCAGCGCGTTCGCGCTGATGGCTGACCTGCGGCGCATGGGCGCCACCAATGTGCTGCGCGAGCGACGTCACACCTTAACCCGCCGCGCCACCATGCTGCGGATGGCGCAGATCTACGGCGAACGCTTCGCCGATCCAGACGGCCGCATCCGCGCCACCTTCGACATCGTTTGGCTCTCCGGCTGGGCGCCGCATGAAAGCCAGCCGAAGCCGCTCAAGCCAGGGTCGGCGAAGGCGAGCCTTGAGGCGGCGGTGAAGGGGACGAAGCGCTAGGGACGCACGATGCAAGGGCTCCCTCTCCCGCTTGCGGGGGAGGGCTGGGGTGAGGGTCTCTCCACGAGTCGTATCGCGGAAATAGCCCCCACTCGGATCGCATCTGCGATGCGATCCGGCCTCCCCCGCAAAAGCGGGAGAGGCCGACCGAGCCAGCGGATAAGTCGCATTCATATGCGATTGCCCTGCCCTTGCGGGGAAAGGCCGAGGGGGCGCTTACGCGATTTCGGAATAATGGAATTATGCCGGTGAGTTGCCCGACGTGTCAAGTCGCCTGGTCGAACGCCGGCCACCGCCACCTGCTTTGCATGGGGTTGTTTTCGATATTTTGGCAGCGCGCCTCCCTCGCAAGCGGAAGAGGCGAAGAGGATCACAGCAGCAGATCGATCAGATGCGGCAGCAGCGGGATGTCCGCGGGCGGCATCGGGTAGTCGCGCAGCTTGCTTGCGCGGACCCAGGTGAGGTTCTGGCCCTCGCGCGCCACCGCGATGCCCTCCCAGCGCCGGCAGATGTAGAGCGGCATCAGCAGGTGGAAGGTCTCGTAGGCATGGCTGGCGAAGGTCAGCGGCGCGAGGCACGGCTCGCTCACGGTGATGCCGATCTCCTCATGCAGCTCGCGGATCAGGGTCTGCTCCGGCCGCTCGCCGGGCTCGATCTTGCCGCCGGGGAATTCCCACAGGCCGGCCAGCGCCTTGCCCTCGGGGCGCTGCGCCAGCAGCACGCGCTTGTCGGCATCGACAAGCGCGCAGGCGACGACGAGGGTCAGCTTGATGTCAGCCATGCGGCGGGGGATTCCTTCCAGTCTGCAAGCTTTCATTAACCAGCAACGCGCTGTCAGCCAAACGATTTATGCCCGCGCGGCTTTCCGCGATCGCGATAAGCCGGCCTTAATTCGTATCCGGCAGGGTGAAGGTTCTCATTTATCTGCCCATCATATTCTTTGCCGACATAACCCATGAGCACCTTGATCCGGACCATCAGCCGTTTCCGTCGCGATCGCTCCGGCAACATCGCAATGACCTTCGGCCTCGCTGTGCTGCCGCTCGTCGTCGCGGTCGGATGCGCGGTCGACTATTCGCGCGCCAACCAGATCCGCAGCAAGCTGATATCGGCCGCCGACGCCGCGAGCGTCGGATCGATCGCCAAGGCATCGCCCGGCTTCGTTGCCGCCGGCGCCATGACCTCGGACGGTGAGATCCAGGCGGGCGAAGCCGATGCGACCAAGATCTTCAACGGCAACATCTTCAACCAGAACGGCTTCACGCTGACCAGCGTGACGCCGACCATGACCAAGACCGGCGGCGTCATCACCTCGACGGTCAAGTTCACCGCCGATGTCCCGACCATGTTCCTCGGCGTCATCGGGCAAAGCAAGATGACGGTGACCGGCGCGTCGACCTCGACCGCGAACATGCCGCTCTATATCGATTTCTATCTCCTGCTCGACAACTCGCCGTCGATGGGGGTTGCGGCGACGCCCGCTGACGTGACCAAGATGGTCAACAACACGTCCGACAAGTGCGCCTTCGCCTGTCACGACTACAACGACGCCAACAACTATTACAATCTCGCCAAGACGCTCGGCGTCACGACGCGGATCGACGTGCTGCGCAGCGCGACCCAGCAGTTGATGGACACGGCCGCGAACACCGCGACCTATGCCAGCCAGTACCGGATGGCGATCTACGATTTCGGCGCCTCGTCGAAGACGATCGGCCTGCGCGCGCTGTTCTCGCTGTCGACCAGCCTGTCGAGCGCCAAGACCGCGGCCGGCAACATCGACCTGATGGGCGTCTACGGCAACAACGATTCCTACACCGCCGACAAGGACAGCCAGTTCTCGACGGTGCTTCCGGCCATCAGCAACGCGATCAGCGCGCCGGGCACGGGCACGGCGGCCGCGCCGATGAAATATCTGTTCTTCGTGTCCGACGGCGTGGCCGACGAGCCGAATTCAAGCTGCCTGAAGCCGATCAGCGGCGGCAATCGCTGCCAGTCGCCGATCAATCCGGCGCTGTGCACGGCGATCAAGAACCGCGGCGTCAAGATCGCGGTGCTCTACACGACTTACCTGCAGCTGCCGACCAACAGCTGGTACATGACCTGGATCGATCCGTTCAATCAGGGCCCGTTCGGCCCGTCGCCGAACAGCCAGATCGCGCAGAACATGCAGGCCTGCGCGTCGCCGGGCTTCTATTTCGAGGTCAGCCCGACGCAAGGCATTGCCGACGCGATGAACGCGCTGTTCAAGAAGGCCGTCGCCGACGCGCGGATCAGCAGCTAGCGAAGCGCACACGCTCTATCACCGTCACCCTGAGGAGGCCGCAAAGCGGCCGTCTCGAAGGGGCGACGGCCAGGGTTTCTCTATGCGGCGCTCTCGTGGCCGTGCATCCTTCGAGACGCGCTACGCGCTCCTCAGGATGACGGGTAGGAAGGTGTGCGATTACGACCGGTAGTCGCCGTTGATCGCGACGTAGTCCTTGGTGAGGTCGCAGGTCAGCACGCGGTCTTTGGCCTTGCCGAGGCCGAGCGCGACCTTGATCTGGATCTTCGGCGCCTTCATCGCCTCCGACACCTCTTTCTCGTTGTAGGACGGATCGCGCGCGCCGCTCTTGGCGACGCGGATGCCGTTGAAGGAGATCGAGAGCTTGTCGCGGTTGGCGGGCTCGCCGGCCTTGCCGACCGCCATCACCACGCGGCCCCAATTGGCGTCCTCGCCGGCGATCGCAGTCTTCACCAGCGGCGAATTGGCGATCGACATCGCGATTCTGCGCGCCGACGGTTTGGTGGTGGCGCCCTCGACCACGACCTCGACCAGCTTGCGGGCGCCTTCGCCGTCGCGCGCCACCTGCTCGGACAGATCAGCGAGGATCTGCTGGAACGCTTTGGTGAAGGCCTTCAGCCGCGGGTCGCCGGCGCGCGAGATCTTCGGCGCGCCGTTGGCAGCGGCGGCGCCGGTCGCGAAGGCGAGCAGCGTGTCCGAGGTCGAGGTGTCGCCGTCGATGGTCAGCGCATTGAAGGTGTCCTCGACGCCGGCCTTGAGCAGCGATTGCAGCACCGAGGCCGACAGCGGCGCGTCGGTGAAGACGAACGACAGCATGGTCGCCATGTCGGGCATGATCATGCCGGCGCCCTTGGCCATGCCGTTGATCGTCACCTTGGCCTTGCCGAGCTTGACGGTCGCGGTGGCGACCTTCGGAAAGGTGTCGGTGGTCATGATCGCCTTCGCTGCGTCCATCCAGCGATCGGGGGTCGCGGTCTCGGCGAGCTGCGCCAGCACGCCGTCGAACTTGGTGGCGTCGAGCGGCTCGCCGATCACGCCGGTGGAGGCGAGGAACACGTCCGATGTCGAGCAGCCGACCGCCTTCGCCGCGATCTGCGCGGTCAGCGCGGTCGACGCCTTGCCGGTCTTGCCGGTGAAGGCGTTGGCATTGCCGGAATTGACCACCAGCGCGCGCGCGGCGCCGCCCTTCAGCTTGGCGCGGCACCATTCGACCGGCGCCGACGGGCACTTCGACTTGGTGAAGACGCCGGCCACCGCGGTGCCCTTGTCGAGCAGCGCAAGCAGCACGTCGGTGCGCCCCTTGTAGCGGATGCCGGCGGCAGCGGTCGCAAGCCGCACACCCGCGATCACGGGCATCTCGGGAACGTCGGGCGGGGCGAGGGGGGAGACGGCGGTGGACATCGGCAAGCTTCCGGCTACGGGGAGGGAAGCGCTCCATAACATCTCGCCGCAAGAAGCGGGAGAGGGCTGCGATGCGAACGCGCTGTCATGAATCGTTCAAGGAAGCAGCAGCGCGCCGAATGCGTAGCCCGGATGGAGCGCAGCGCAATCCGGGACAGGTCCCTCCGCGGCAACAGACCCCGGATTTCGCTGCGCTTCATCCGGGCTACGAGGAGGCTGTAAAAAGCAAAATGGCCGGGACGAGCCCGGCCATCGCGCAGTGAAGCTATTGACGTCGCGAAGCTTACTTCTTCGCCGGCGCCATCTTGTTGTCGGCCGGCTTCGGCGCGTCCTTGGCGGCATCCGCCGGCGCGGCGGCGTCGGCCGGCTTGTCCATGCGCTCGACCTTTGCGGCCTCGCGCAGCTTGGCGACATAGTCGGCCTGGGCCTTGCGGGTCACATAGGTCTCGATCTGGGCTTTCACCTGCTCGAAGTCGGGCGCCTTGCGGTTGCGCTTTTCCTCGACCTTGATGATGTGCCAGCCGAACTGCGACTTGACCGGATCGGAGATCTTGCCCGGCTCGAGCGAGAAGGCGACCGCGGAGAATTCCGGCACCATCTGCTCCTTGGTGAAGAAGCCGAGGTCGCCGCCGTCGGAGGCGCCGGGGTCCTTGGACTTCTTCTTGGCGAGCTCGCCGAAATCGGCGCCCTTGTCGAGCTCGGCCTTGATCGCCTTGGCCTCGTCCTCGGTCTCGACCAGGATGTGGCGGGCGCGCACCTCCTGCTCGCCGGTGATCTGCTTGGCGGCCTCCTCATAGACCTTCTTCATGGCGTCGTCGGTGGTCGCGGCCTTGCCCTCGCTGGCAAGCAGGCTGTCCATCAACAGGCGGTTGCGGGTGAAGGCGAGCCGCTTCTTGAAGTCGTCATTGTTCTCGATCTTCTTGTCCTCGGCGGCCTTGGACACGATCTTCATGTCGATCAGGAAGGACAGCACGTTGTCCTTGCGGGTCGAGGGGTCCATCTGCTGCAGGCTCGGGCCGAGTTCCTCCTCGGCGAGCGCCACGTCGCTGGCGTGGATCTCCGAGCCGTTGACCTTCGCGAGCACCGGATCGGATTCCGCGGCCCGGACCGGGAGGCCGGCAGCCAGCACTGCGACAAGACAGCCCGTCGCGGCCAGGGTGGCGAGGCCGAGGCGCAGGCCGGTTTTGGTTTCCGGGGGCGAGGTGGTCATGCAAAATCCTTGTCTCAAAGGGGGGAAGCTCGAGCGGGGCGGACACTCGCCCAATCGTGTTACATTGGCAACGCGAAAGTCTTGTCAAAATGATGAATTCCTTGACATCTTGCCAGCGTTGACAACCCCCCGACCGGGCCATATCTCTGGCCAACCGCGTCAGCGGCGAGAGCGCTTATTTTGCTGCGTTTTTCGCCGTTGAACCCAGGATGGCCTGTTTCCCACTCAATTGGCGGAGGAGCCCCCGGGCCGGGGCTCGAACCGTAGCGCGTCACGGTGAGTTGATAGGCGATCCGGCGGACCATCTCAGGCTGTAATCCAAGAGTGAATTCCAAGTTGAATTCCAACACTGAACGAAGACCGAACTCGAGACCGAAGAACAGGAATTTCGCATGATCGGCGCGCTCGCCCGCAAGTTTTTCGGCTCCGCCAACGACCGTCGGGTCAAGGGGTATCAGTCCCGCGTCAACGCCATCAACGCGCTGGAGCCCGAGCTCGTCAAACTGACGGACGATCAGCTCAAGGCCCGCACCGCCGAATTCAAGCAGCAGCTCGCCAGCGGCAAGACGCTGGACGACATCCTGGTTCCGGCCTTCGCCACGGTGCGCGAGGCCGCCAAGCGGACGCTCGGCCAGCGCCATTTCGACGTTCAGCTGATCGGCGGCATGGTGCTGCACGAGGGCGACATCGCCGAGATGAAGACCGGCGAAGGCAAGACGCTGGTCGCGACGCTTGCGGTCTACCTCAACGCGCTCGCTGGCAAGGGCGTCCACGTCGTCACCGTCAACGACTACCTCGCCCGCCGCGACTCCGGCTGGATGGGCCAGATCTACGCCTTCCTGGGGCTGACCACCGGCGTGATCGTGCACGGCCTCGACGACGCCGAGCGCAAGGCCGCCTATGCCTGCGACATCACCTACGGCACCAACAACGAATACGGCTTCGACTATCTGCGCGACAACATGAAGTACCGCCTGGAGGACATGGTCCAGCGCGAGCACTATTACGCGATCGTCGACGAAGTGGACTCGATCCTGATCGACGAGGCGCGCACGCCGCTGATCATCTCCGGCCCGCTCGACGACCGCTCGGATTTCTACAACACCATCGACACCTTCATGCCGAATCTCGCCAAGAAGGACGATTACGAGGTCGACGAGAAGCAGCGCACGGTGACGCTGACCGAAGGCGGCATGGAGAAGCTGGAGAACCTGCTGCGCGACGCCGGCCAGCTCAAGGGCGACTCGCTATACGACGTCGAGAACGTCTCAGTCGTGCATCACGTCAATCAGGCGCTGCGCGCGCACACGCTGTTCACGCGCGACAAGGACTACATCGTCCGCGACGACGAGGTCGTCATCATCGACGAGTTCACCGGCCGCATGATGCAGGGCCGCCGCTATTCGGAAGGCCTGCACCAGGCGCTTGAAGCCAAGGAGCACGTCACGGTCCAGCCCGAGAACCAGACGCTGGCCTCGATCACCTTCCAGAACTATTTCCGGATGTACCAGAAGCTGTCCGGCATGACCGGCACGGCGCTGACCGAAGCCGACGAACTGTTCGACATCTACAAGCTCGAGGTCGTTGAGATCCCGACCAACCTGCCGGTGGCGCGCCTCGACGAGGACGACGAGGTCTACCGCACCCAGAACGAGAAATATGCCGCGATCCTTGCCGAGATCGAGCGCGCCAACAAGCGGCTGCAGCCGGTGCTGGTCGGCACGGCCTCGATCGAGAAGTCGGAAGTGCTGGCCGAGTACCTGAAGAAGCACGGCTACAAGCAGATCGACTTCACGTCCGAATCCGGCATGGAGAAGCTCTATGCCGCGGCGCGCGCCGGCAAGCCGGCAAGGCTGTTCGCGGTGCTGAACGCGCGCTTCCACGAGCAGGAAGCCTATATCGTCGCGGAAGCCGGCGTGCCGGGCGCGATCACGATCGCGACCAACATGGCCGGCCGCGGCACCGACATCAAGCTCGGCGGCTCGCTCGAGATGCGGATCCAGCAGGAGACCGCCGGGATCACCGATGAAGCCGAGAAGGCCAAGAAGATCGAGCAGATTAAGGCCGACATCGAGCGCTTCCGCGAGATCGTGCTGAAGGCGGAAGAAGATTTCGAGGTCGAGCCCGCCAAGGGCAACAAGCCCGCGAAGACCGTGAAGAAGCCGGGCGGCCTCTACATCATCGGCTCCGAGCGTCACGAATCCCGCCGCATCGACAACCAGCTGCGCGGCCGTTCCGGCCGTCAGGGCGATCCCGGCCGCTCGAAGTTCTTCCTGTCGCTGGAAGACGATCTGATGCGCATCTTCGGCTCCGACCGGCTCGACAGCATGCTGCAGCGGCTCGGCCTGCAGGAAGGCGAAGCGATCATCCACCCCTGGATCAACAAGGCGCTCGAGAAGGCGCAGCAGAAGGTCGAGGCGCGCAACTTCGACATCCGCAAGAACCTCTTGAAGTTCGACAACGTCCAGAACGACCAGCGCAAGGTGATCTTCGACCAGCGCGTCGACCTGATGAAGGACGACAGCGTCGTCGAGACCGTGACCGACATGCGCCATGCCTTCGTCGAGGACGTGGTCGCCAAATACATTCCCGAGCACGCTTATGCCGAGCAGTGGGACACCGCCGGCCTCAAGGACGAATTGAAGCGCGTGCTCGATGTCGATCTGCCGGTCGACGAATGGGCCAAGGAAGAGGGCATCGCCGACGAGGAGTTGCTGACGCGCATCGAGACTCATGTCGACGAGCGCATGGCCGCCAAGGTCGCGCAATGGGGTCCCGACGTGATGCGTTACGTCGAGAAGACCATCCTGCTGCAGACGCTGGACCATCTCTGGCGCGAGCACCTGATCATGCTCGACCATCTGCGACAGGTGATCGGCCTGCGCGGCTATGGCCAGCGCGATCCGTTGCAGGAGTACAAGACCGAGGCCTTCAACCTGTTCCAGGAGATGAGCGCGCATCTGCGCGAGGCCGTCACCGCGCAGCTGATGCGGGTCGAGATCGTGCCGCCGGAGGAGCCGCCGCAGCCGCTGCCGCTGATGGAAGCGCACAAGCTCGATCCCAACACCGGCGAGGACGAGTTCGCGCAGGCCCGCCTGACCGAGGCGACCTACGCCCAGGCCTCGCTGGCGCCCGGGATGATTGCCACCGACCGCGATCCGAACGATCCGGCGAGCTGGGGCAAGGTCGGCCGCAACGAGGACTGCCCCTGCGGGTCAGGCAAGAAGTACAAGCACTGCCACGGCCGGTACGCGTAAGCCGCCACGCGCGGTGACGCGGCGGGCGATTGGCCCGCCCGTCTGGCCGCGTCGCCGTCACCCGGCGAAGGCCTTGTCGAGATCGGCGATCACGATCTTCTGCATCTTCAGCATCGCCTGCATCGCGCGGTCGGCTGCCTTGCGATCGGGGGCGCTGAGATAGCGGCCGAGCGCGGTCGGGATCACCTGCCACGACAGGCCGAAGCGGTCCTTGAGCCAGCCGCAGCGCGATTCCTGGCCGCCGTCGGTGAGCCTCTCCCAGAAGTAGTCCACCTGCTCCTGGGTCTCGACGCTCAGGAAGAACGACACCGCCTCGTTGAACTTGTGCTGCGGCCCGCCATTGAGCGCGTGGAACCGCTGCCCCTCGAGCTCGAAGGTCGCCATGAAATCGCTGACGGTCTCGATCTTGGCGTTCGGAAACACCGATTGGTAGAAGGCGACCGCGTCGCGGACGTTGTTGTCGAGCCAAAGGAACGGCGTGATCGAAGTCATGACGGGAAATCCTCACTAACGAGTAATCGGGTGGACCAGCGCGGCCAAGCGCGAAGGCTGCGCCGCAGGGCGCGCCCCAAGGACGTGCCATACGCCCCGGGCCCGACATTCTCCGCCGACCTTTTTTGATGGTTTTCGATAGCGGCAGTGTCCACGTTTAACGTGGGTGCAATCGCTCTCCATATCGAGTAAGTCTCGCTAATAGGATCATTTTCTCAGAGCGAGCGCGCATCGAGGCGAAGCGAAAGGATGCGGACCTAGATCATGATTGACGAATTCAACTCCCTGCCATGGCACGATGCCGAGTTGCAGGAACTGTCGATAGACCGGCGCAGTCCTGGGGCGCGGGATGAGGTTTGCCTTCGAGTAGTCTGGCCTGACGATGGTCGAGCCGCTCTGATATTTCGCGACTGTTATGGCATGAAAGCCGAGATGAACTTCGGCGTCATCGCGACAGAGCACATCGACGGCGCTTCGGTGATCGAAGATGATCCGGGTTTGATCGCGATTCGAGATCGCTGGAAACCGCTCGGCGTACAGCTGGATATGTTGCGCTGTTACCGGCTACAGACGTCTTCAACATCCAGCGAAATACGAATCTACGCTAAGCAATTTCAGGTCGTGAAACTTGGCGAGGAGATCGACGTTCGCGGACCGTAGGCCTCAGTTCGCGCTGCCGATCAGGCTTTCCAGCAGGCGCTTGAGCTCGGTGGTCGACTTGTCGCCATAGCTCTCGACGATGTGCTCCTCCTGGCTCACCGCGAGCGAGTTGAGCCGCCGGCACAGCGCCTTGCCGCGGTCGGAGACGAACATCAGCACCTTGCGGCGATCCTTGGGATCCTGGACGCGATAGACCAGCGCGTCCGACACCATGCGGTCGATCATCTTGGTCAGCGTCGGATGGTTGAGCAGCACAGCATCCGCAAGCTCGCCCATCGAGTGGCCATTGCCGTCGGACAGCACCTTCAGGATGCGCCACTGCTCGACCGGCACGCCTTCCTTGGCGAGCCGCGTCTCCAACTGCCGGTTGATCTCCCGGTTGGCTTGCGCCAGCAGGTAGGCGAGATGTTCGGTGATCGGGGAATTTTCTTTCGGCGGTTTAGCCACGGCGTGAGACCTGGTTCCTGACCCGGTGAATGAATGTCCGGCAACTCATGCCGTTTCTATATGCACTTCAATTGTTGAATATTCAATATTTTCACCTAGGATATTCCCCCAACCAAGGGGCGGATGCCGCGACCGCCCGCTGGCTGCGTTGCGTACTGCTTCCCAGACAGGAGTTGGCGTGCTCTCGACGGTCTCTTTCCAGGCGTATGGCGGCATGCCCGTCCCGCCGCCGCTGCTGTTTCGAAATCCGTCGTCCTGCGCGGCCGATCTCGCTTTGACCCTCAAGCCCGGCAAGTCGCGCCGTGGTGGCACCGACAGCAAGCTCAGAATTGGCAATTTTATCACCTTCTCCGGCGCGCCCGGGATCTGGGGGCCGATCTCCGCCAACAGCGTCATGCTCGCGGTCGCCGAGATCAACCGCCGCGGCGGCATCCGCGGCCGCGAGGTGGAATTGTCGATGTACGACGCCGGCGGGCCGATCGAGGAGGTCGTGCGCCGCGCCGAGCGTGCGATCGCGTTCGATGAGATCGACGTGATCATGGGCTCGCATATCTCGGCGGTGCGCCTCGCGCTGCGCAAGGTCACGGCCGGCCGCATCCCCTATGTCTACACGCCGGTCTATGAGGGCGGCGAGAGGACGCCCGGCGTGATGGCGATCGGCGAGACACCGCGCGCCGAGAGCCGGCCGGCGATCCACTGGCTGACCGAGGTCAAGAAGGCCCAGCGCTGGTATCTGATCGGCAGCGACTATGTCTGGCCCTGGCAGTCGCATCGCGCGGTGAAGCGCTACATCAAGGAGGCCGGCGGCCACGTCGTCGGCGAGGAATTCGTCCCGCTCGGCGAGGACAATCACGAGCCGCATCTGGCGCGGATTCGCGCGGCACGGCCCGATGTCGTGCTGATCACCCTGATCGGCACCGACAGCATCACCTTCAACCGTGCCTTCGCCGAGGCCGGGCTTGCCGCGACCACGCTACGTTACGCCGGCGCGATGGACGAGACCGTGATGCTCGGCATCGGCCCGGACTCGACCCAAAACCTGTTCTGCGCCTCCGGCTATTTCGGCTGCATCGATTCGCGCGCCAATGACGACTTCCGGACCAGCTACCGCGCGATGTTCGGGGCGCATGCGCCGCCGATCGGCTCGGTCGGGCAGTCGAACTATGAGGGGATGCGCTTTCTCGAGGCGGCGGCCAACCAGGCGCGCTCGCTGTCGATCGGACCATTGTCCGCCGCAGCGCACAACCTCGTCTACAGCGGCGCCCGCGGCACCGTCACCCTTCGCGACGGCCGCGCCGAGATGCCGATCTATCTTGCCGAGGCCGACGGTCTCGACTTCAATGTGATCAGGACGATCTAGATGGACCGGGCGATGCCGCGCTTGCCGCGCGGCTTGCCGGTACCAGACAGGAGCAGGTGTGCATTCGACGCCCTACGTCATGGCCCGAACCTCGAGCAGCAGGTATGGCGGCCTTCCATGCCCGCCTTCCCTGCTGTTCCGGAACCTGACGTCGGCGCGGTCCGATCGGGTATTTTCCCCGATGGATCGGGACGGTTTCGGTCCGCGCGGTGCGCGCAGCCGGCTGCGGATCGCCGGCTTCGTCTGCTGTACCGGTTCGCCCGGGATGTGGGGGCCGGCCGCGACCTCGAGCGCGCAGCTCGCGGTCGCCGACATCAACCGGCGCGGCGGCATCCTCGGCCGCGAGATCGAGTTCTCGGTTTATGACGCCGGCGGGCCGATCGAGGAGGTGCTCGACCGCGCCGAGCAGGCGATCGCGTCCGACGACGTCGATCTCATCATGGGCATGCACACCAGCGCGGTGCGCGTCGCGCTGCGTGGCCTGATCACCCGCAGCAAGATCCCCTACATCTACACGCCGGTCTATGAGGGCGGCGAGCGGACGCCCGGCGTCATCGCGATCGGCGAGACGCCGCGCTGGCAGAACCGGCCGTCGATCCACTGGCTGGCCGAGGCAAAGCGCGCCTCGCGCTGGTATCTGATCGGCAGCGACTATGTCTGGCCATGGCAGTCGCACCGCGCGGTGAAGCGCTACATCAAGGAGACCGGCGGTCTCGTGGTCGGCGAGGAGTTCGTGCCGGTCGGCGAGGACAATCACGAGGCGCAGCTGGAGCGCATCCGCGCCGCGAAACCCGATGTGGTGCTGATCTCGCTGATCGGTACCGACAGCGTGACCTTCAACCGCGCCTTCGCCGATGCCGGCCTTGCCGCCACCACGCTGCGCTTTGCCGGCTGTTTCGACGAGACGGCGCTGCTCGGCATCGGCGCCGACAAGACCGAGAACCTTTACTGCGCCTCCGGCTATTTCCCCTCCGTCGGCTCACGCGAAGGCGACGATTTCAGGGACCGCTATCGCGCGATGTTCGGTGCCTTCGCGCCGCCGGTCGGGTCGTGCAGCGAGTCCGCCTATGAAGGCTTCTGCCTGCTCGAGGCCGCCGCCAAGCGCGCCGGCACGCTGGACATGCGGCCGCTGCTCGCGGCGGCGGACAACCTCGTCTATCGCGGCCCGCGCGGTCCGGTCACGGTGCGCAGCGGCCATGCCAGGATGCCGATGTATCTTGCCGAAGCCGACGGACTCGACTTCAGGGTGATCAAGCCGATCTGAGTCTTTCTTCACCTCTCCCGCTTGCGGGGTCGAGACCAGCGGAGTTGGCTCTTAGGTCGTATTGCATCGAAGATGCAATGCGGGTGGGGGTTCTCTCCACGATATGACTCGCGGTGGCACCCCCACCCCAACCCTCCCCCGCAAGCGGGAGAGGGAGCCTTGCGAAATAATACTTGAAAAGGAAAATATTTCCGTTTTCAATACAGCAACGGGGTGAGCGGTTCGCGCGGGCAACGCGCCGCTGCACCCTGCTCGAGGGATCAAATCCAAAGATCAAAAGCTTCAGGAGAGCGCCGTGACCGTCGTCCTTCCCACGCCAACGCAACTTCGTGCCGTCGCCGAGCAGTGCGGCCTGTCACTGACCGATGAGGATGTGGCTTCGTTCCGCGGCCTGATGCAGGGCTCGATCGACGCCTACAACGTCATCGCCGCGATGCCGGACGAGCTGCCCAAGGTGAAATATCCGCGCACGCCGGGCTATCGCCCGTCGGCGGAGGAAAACCCGCGCAACGCCTGGTACTACAAGTCGACCGTGAAGGGCGCAGCGTCCGGCAAGCTCAAGGGCAAGACGGTGGCGCTGAAGGACAACATCATGCTGGCCGGCGTGCCGATGACGAACGGCTCGTCGACGCTGGAAGGCTATATCCCCGATTTCGACGCCACCATCGTCATGCGCATGCTCGATGCCGGCGCCGAGATCGCCGGCAAGACCCATTGCGAGCACTTCTGCCTGTCCGGCGGCAGCCACACCAACTCCTACGGAGCGGTGCACAATCCGCACAAGATGGGCTACTCGGCCGGCGGCTCGTCGTCGGGCTCCGGCGTCGTGGTCGCGCTCGGCGAGGTCGACATGGCGATCGGTGGCGACCAGGGCGGCTCGATCCGCATGCCGTCCTCGTTCTGCGGCACCTACGGCATGAAGCCGACCTGGGGCCTCGTGCCCTATACCGGCATCATGCCGATCGAGATTTTCGTCGACCACACCGGACCGATGACCGCGACGGTGGAGGACAATGCGCTGCTGCTCGAGGTGATCGCCGGTGACGACGGCTACGATCCGCGCATCAAGGCGCCCAAGGTCGAGGATTACACCAAGGCGCTGGGCAAGGGCGTCAAGGGCATGAAGATAGGCATCCTCAAGGAAGGCTTCGAGCAGCCGACCGCGGAAGCCGCGGTCAATGAAAGCGTGCGCGAGGCAGCCAAGCGCTTCAAGGATCTCGGCGCGTCGGTCGAGAATGTCTCGATCCCGATGCACATGGTCGGCCCCGCGATCTGGACCCCGATCGGCACCGAAGGCCTGACCCAGACCATGATGTTCGGCGACGGCTACGGCCTCAGCCGCCCCGACCTCTATTCGACCTCGCTGATGGATTTCCATCGCGGCTGGCGCCGCCAGGCGGACTCGCTGTCGGAGACCACCAAGCTGTTCATGATGCTCGGCACTTACATCAACAACAATTTCGGTCCGCGCTTTTACGGCAAGGCGCTCAACATCTCCCGCCGCCTCACAGCGGCCTATGACAAGGCGTTCAAGGATTACGACCTGCTGCTGCTGCCGACCACGCCGATGAAGGCGCCGGCGCTGCCGGCGGCCAATGCCAGCCGCGAGGACTATGTCGCCCGCGCACTCGAGATGATCACCAACACCGCGCCGTTCGACATCACCCACCACCCGGCGATGTCGCTGCCCTGCGGCATGGTCGACGGCCTGCCGGTCGGGTTGATGCTGGTCGGCCGGATGTTCGAGGAATCCACCATCTACCGCGCCGCGCACGCCTTCGAGCAGGCCGGCGACTGGAAGAAGATGTGAGGCGCCGCTTGTTGCAGACGCAGGTTGGATGGATCGAACGCCATGGCTAGCACTTTTGCCGCGGCGTTCGAGATCGTGAGCTTCGGTGCGATCATCGTGCTGGTGGTGCTCGGGCTCGGCATCATTGCCAGCATGATGGGCATCTTCAACTTCGCGCAGGGCGAGTTCGTCCTGCTCGGGGCCTATGTGACCTATCTGGCCTACGCCCACGGCGCGCCGGTCTGGGCCGGCATGGTCGCGGCGCCCTTCGTGGTCGGCGCGATCGGCTTCGTATTGGAGGCGCTGATCATCAGGCGGTTCTACGCTGCGCCGATCGTGGCGATGCTCGGCACCTATGCGCTCGGGCTGATCATCCGCGAGAGCGTGCGCGGCCTGATCGGCGGCTTCTATCTCACGGTGCCGGAGCCGATCGGCGGCTCGATCGACCTCGGCTCGGTCCACATCTCGGCCTGGCGCTTCACCATCATCGTGATCACGCTGCTGGTGATGGGTGGCTGCTATCTCTTGCTGGCGCGCACCTCGTTCGGGCTTCGGGTCCGCGCCACGCTGGAGAATCCGGCGCTGGCGCGCGCGTCGGGCATCTCGACGCCCCTGATCTACGGGGCGACCTTCGCGTTCGGCGCGGCGCTGGCCGGGCTTGCCGGGGCGCTGATCGTGCCGGTGTTCAGCCTGTTCGCCGACCTCGGCATCCGCTTCCTGATCCAGGGCTTCGTCGCCGTGATGGTCGGCGGGGTCGGCTCCTTCATCGGTCCGGTCGCCGGCGCCGGTGTGATCGGCACGCTCAGCGCGGCGCTGCCTTGGGTGATGTCTCCTGTCGTCGCCGACGTCCTGGTCTTCGTGCTCGCAATTGCCTTCATCAAATTCCGCCCGCAGGGCCTCATATCGGGAAAAGGGGTTTAGTCAGATGTTCGATCGCACCAATCTCACGCGCCGCCGCTTCATGAGCAATTTCGCATTCGCGACCGGCGCGCTCGCGACCGGGGTCGGCAGCTGGGTGGTCAGGCCCGACTGGGCCAACGCCGCCGAGGGACCGATCAAGGTCGGCATCGCGACCGACCTGACCGGCCCGATCGCCTATGCCGGCAACGCCGACGCCAACGTCGCCAAGATGGTGATCAAGGAGATCAACGCCGCCGGCGGCCTGCTCGGCCGGCCGCTCGAGCTCTATATCGAGGACACCGCCTCGAACGAATCGGTCGCGGTCGGCAATGTCCGCAAGCTGATCCAGCGCGACAAGGTCGACATGGTGCTCGGCGGCATCACCTCGTCGATGCGCAACGCGATCAAGGATCCGATCGTGGCGCGCGGCAAGACGCTCTACATCTATCCGCAGCTCTACGAGGGCAAGGAGTGCACGCCCTATCTGTTCTGCACCGGCCCGACCCCGGCGCAGCAGTGCGACACCTTCATTCCCTGGCTGATCAAGAACGGCGGCAAGAAGTTCGCGCTGCCGAGCGCCAACTACGTCTGGCCGCACACGCTCAACGTCTACGCCCGCAAGGTGATCGAGTCGAACGGCGGCGAGGTGGTGTTCGAGGAATACTACCCGCTCGACCAGGTCGACTTCTCGGCCACCGTCAATCGCGTCATTTCCAACAAGGTCGACGTCGTCTTCAACACCGTGATCCCGCCCGGCGTCGGCCCGTTCTTCAAGCAGCTCTATGAAGCCGGCTTCCTCAAGAACGGCGGGCGGCTCGCCTGCGTCTACTATGACGAGAACACGCTCAACATCAATCAGGCCAACGAGATCGAGGGCCTTGCGAGCTGCCTCGACTATTTCAAGGTGCTGACCAAGGAGGATCCGTTCGACGCCAAGCTCCAGGCGGCCTATGAGAAGGATTTCCCCGGCAACTTCCTGTTCGCGGCCGGCAGCGCCGCCACCGGCACCTATCGCGGCCTCAAGCTGTGGGAGGCGGCGGTCAAGGAGGCCGGCAAGGTCGACCGCGACTCCGTTGCGGCCGCGCTCGACCACGCCAAGATCGCCGAAGGGCCGGGCGGACCGGCGGAGATGGTGCCGGGCAAGCGTCACTGCAAGATGAAGATGTACACCGCTGTTGCCAAGGGCGGGAACTATGAGATCGTGGCGCGCAGCGACGGTCTCGTTGATCCCAAGGAATGCTGAGCGATCAATGGTTGGAGCAAGAGAGGCTGTCGCACGCGTCGGTGAGGAACCAGATGTCGTGACGGGCGAGGGTGCACCGGCCGCAAGCGCGCCGGCGGGACGAGTATCGGCAGGATGGAAGGTCCTGCCGATCGTGGAAGGGCTGGTGCTGTTGATCGCACTGGTCCTGCCATGGGTGCTGCAGGATTATCTCACGGTGTTCGCCACCCGCGTGGTGATCCTCGCGTTGTTCGCCCTGTCGTTCGACCTGGTGTGGGGCTATGCCGGCATCATGAGCTTCGGCCAGGCGCTGTTCTTCGGCGCCGCCGGCTACGGCGTGGCGCTCTTGGCGCGCGATCTCAATGTCACCTCGATCCTCTTGATCCTGCCTGCCGGCACGCTGATCGGGCTCACCGCGTCGCTGCTGCTCGGCGGCTTCCTGCTGCTCGGGCGTTATCCCTCGAGCGTGATCTTCGTCTCGCTCGGCACCCTCACCGGCTCCTATGCCGCGGACCGGCTGGCGCGCGGCTGGTACTATCTCGGCGGCCAGAACGGCATCCCGTCGATCCCGCCGCTCACCCTCGGCAGCTACGAGTTCGAGGAGGGGCCGATCTACTACTACATGGTGCTCGGCATCCTCGTGGTCGTTTATCTGCTCTGCCGCTTCCTGGTCCGCTCGCAATTCGGGCTGGCGCTCGCCGGCCTGCGCGAGAACGAGCAGCGCATCGCCTTCTTCGGCTACAAGGCGCAGCATTTGAAGGCGATCATCTTCGCGGTCGGCGGCACCATCGCCGGTCTCGCCGGCAGCCTCTATGCCTTCCACGAGGGCTTCGTCTGGCCCAACATGCTGGGCGTCGTGTTCTCGACCCAGGTCGTGCTCTATGTGCTGTTCGGCGGCTCCGGCACGCTGATCGGCGCCGTGATCGGCACCGTGATCATCGAGGGTGTCAGCTTCTGGCTGTCGGACAATTACCGCGACGTCTGGCCGATCATCCTCGGCGTGCTGCTGCTGCTCGTCATCATGTTCCGCCCGCTCGGGCTGATCTCCTTCGTGCTCGGCGAGCGCGAGCGGGTCGGCAGTTTCGGCAAAGCCCCGAAGGAGACCGGCAATGCCGCTCCTTGAGGCGCAAGGGATCAGCAAGGTGTTCGGCAAGCTCACCGCGCTCGACGGCGCGGCGCTGACCGTCGGCGAGAACGAGTTCCACGGCCTGATCGGCCCGAACGGCTCGGGCAAGAGCACGCTGATGAAATGCGTAGCCGGCGCCGAGGTGCCGACCACCGGTAAGGTCTCCTTCGTCAACACCGACATCACCGCGTTCACGCCCACCGAGCGTGCGCGCGCCGGCATGAGCCTGAAGTTCCAGATCACCTCGGTGCTGCCGACGCTGACGCTGTACGACAACATCCTGCTGGCGCTGCAGGCGCACTGCTCGCTGTTCGACCTCGTGCTGTCGCGCACCCGCAAGAAGCTGCACGATCAGGCGATGACGATGCTGACCCAGTTCCGGCTCGCCGATCGCGCGCATGATGCCGCCGCGGCCCTGTCGCACGGCCAGCAGCAATGGCTCGAGATCGCGATGGCGCTCGCCGGCAAGCCACGGCTGTTGCTGCTGGACGAGCCGACCGGCGGCATGAGTCTCGAGGAGCGCCGCGTCACCGGCGAGCTGTTGCAGCCGATCAAGCAGCATTGCTCGCTCGTCATCGTCGAACACGACCTCGATTTCATCCGCGACATCTGCGACCGCCTCACCGTGCTCGACCAGGGCAAGGTGCTGGCCTCGGGAACGGTCGCGGAAATCCAGGCCAACAAAAGCGTCCAGGAGATCTATCTTCGCCGTGCCTGAGCAAACCTTCCTCGATATCCGGCATCTCGACGCCGGTTATGGCCGCAGCCAGGTCCTGTTCGATGTCAACATCGGCATTCCCTGGCGCGGCGGCGTCGCCGTGCTCGGCCGCAACGGCGCCGGCAAGACCACGCTGATGAAGACCATCGTCGGCGAGCTCACGAGCTCGCAGGGCGAGTTGTTCTTCGACGGCCGCGACATCACGCGGCGGCGCACCGAGGAGCGGGTGCGCTCCGGCATCGGCTATGTGCCGCAGGAGCATTCGGTGTTCGCCCGCCTGTCGGTGCGCGACAACCTCGCGGTCGGCTCGCTGTTCAATTCCGATGCCAGCGCCGTCGATCGCGTGCTGGCCATCTTTCCGAAACTCGGCCAGCGGCTCGACCAGCCGGCCGGTACGCTGTCCGGCGGCGAGCGCAAGATGCTGGCGATCGGTCGCGCCATGCTCGGCAATCCAAAGCTGCTGCTCTTGGACGAGCCGACCGAAGGCGTCTGGATCGGCGTGATCGAGGAGATCACCGAGCGGCTGATCGAGCTCGCCAAAAGCATCTCGGTCGTGATCGTCGAGCAGCATCTCGACCTCGCGCTGCGCGTCGCCGACTACGCCTATGTGCTGGACCGCGGCCGCGTCGCGCTGCAGGGCGGCGCGAGCGAGGTGCGGAGCGATCCGGAACTGCTGCGCTATCTGGCGCCGTAGCCGGCTTCAATGCGGAAGGCGGTCGGCCTTGCGGCCGATCACGCCGTCGCCGGGCGTCCGCGTCCGCCGTACCGATCGCATCTCGCGACGCACATACCAGGCCGCGACCGAGCAGATCAGCCAGGCCAGCGATGCGGCGATGAAGGCGGCCGGCACGTTGCGATCGACCGTCAGCGCGAAGACGATGGCAAATGCCAGCATGCCGACCGCGCCGAGCGCTGCGCCCGCGGCATCGAGTGCCGCGGCCTGCTGCCCGCGCCATGTGCCGTCGAGACCGGCGTTCCGCTTGCGGCGGATTTCATGCTTCTCGATCAAGGTCGCGCTGGCGCAGAAGATGGCGGGGAGTGCAAGAAAGGCGCCGCCGACATAGGCGCCGCAAGTGCTGCTGATCAGTCCGGTCAGGACGGTGGCGCCGCCACCGAGCACGAAGCGGATCAGATATTCGGTCCAGCGGCTTTCCCTGAGCGAGGACAGTGAGACGCGGACCGGTGTCATGCCTGTCCTCCGGCAACGCCCAGCAAGCCGAAGACGATCGCGAGCCAGACGACAAGCGCCAGCAAGGTGGCGGCGGCGGCGCGGAGCCTCGCGCGAATCAGCAGTTGGCAGACCGCGAAGCTATAGACGGCCAGCGCAACGGCGCCGGCCATCATCGCGCGGCTCTGCAGACCGGCATAGTCGGCGCCGTGCTGGTACACGGCGATGCCGAGAGTGGCGAGCGCAACCGACGGCGCCGCGCCGAACAGCCCGGCGAAGCTCTTCGGACGCAGCACGTCACCCAGCATCGCGAAGGCCGACACCACGGCCCCGCCCACGAGAAAGCGGATGACATATTCGCTCATCGCGCCTTGCCCCGCGGCGGATCGTCACCGGGATAGCCGGTCCACAATCGCAGCAGCCGCTCGAGAAGTGCTCCGAGCCCGAATCCCGCGATCACGTCGCTCGTCCAGTGTGCGAGAACCATAATGCGCGTCAGCGAAAGGCCGACCGCGAGTGCCTGGATTGGGCGGCGCGCGCCGGCGGGCAATGTCGCGGCCGCCGACGCCAGCGCGCCCATATGCAGCGCGTGGCCGGATGGGAAGGCATCGTCGCGCTTGCCTGAGATCGGGATGCCGTTGGCATGGCCGGCCACGGTCAGGCGATCCGGGCGGGTCTGGTTGAACAGCAACTTCAGGCCATGCGGCAGCAGCGATGCTGCGACCGTCACCAGCAGCGCGTGATTGCCGGCGCGCTCGAGCGAGGCGCCGCGCCCGCGTGAGGCGAGCCAGCCTGCGGCGGCGAGCACAAGCAGGACCTTTTCGTCAGCGCCCCAGGTCAGTCCGCGGGCGATCTCTTCCGGCGCAGGTGCGGTGTTGCGGGCGATCGCACGCGCGATCATGGCGTCCGCCGTGGTCGGGCGAATGGTGATCGGGAAGGGGGCGCCTCGATGGCGGCGTGCGCGAACTCGGGCTGTCGTATGCATGATCAGGTTCCCATCCAACGCGCCAGCCGCGGCATGGGTCCTAACCGGCGTGCGAGGCATCGCCCGGAGGAACCAAATGCAGATCGATGGTCTTTAGCCTCTGCCCGTCTCGACTTGATCCCAAGGTCTCATCCCGAGGTTTCGCGCGCCAACCGGGATGCACGGCGGGCGATGGATTGTAGGCAGGGAGAGGTGTCGATGACGGAGCCGGACGTTCGCAAGGGGATGCCGCCGGTCAAGCTTTCGCGCGATGAATTCGAACGGCGCTACCGCAAGCGATTTGCCGATCCGGTCTTTCAATCCATGCAGACGGAGCTTGCGACGATCATCGCCGGCGCCTGGGACGCCTATCGTCATTCGCGCAAGGCGCCGGTTACCCGCAAGGCCGGCCCCGGTTTTGCCGATCCCGACTATGATCTCGCGGTCGATTGGCTGTCCGCGCGCGATGCCATCAATGAAGCGCAACGCAGGCACGACGATCCAAACGAAGCGCCGCATATCCTGCTGATCAACGGCTCCTCGCGCAGCGAACATACGTGTCCCGGCGAGATGTCCAAAAGCTGGCGCATGGTCGAGATCGCCGAGGCCGCCTTCCGCGAGATGGGCCTCGCGGTCGATGTGCTCGATCTGTCGCGGCTGACGTCCGAGTTCGGCAGGGAGATTCACCCCTGCAAGTCCTGCGTGTCGACCTCGATGGCGCTCTGCCACTGGCCGTGCAGCTGCTATCCAAACCACTCGCTCGGGCAAACCGACGACTGGATGAACGAGATCTATCCGCTGTGGGTGCGCGCGCACGGCATCATGATCATCTCGCCGGTCAACTGGTACCAGACGCCGACCGGACTCAAGGCGATGATCGATCGCCTGGTCTGCGCCGATGGCGGCAATCCCGATCCGACCTCAACCCACGGCAAGACCGCGAGCGAAGCCAAGGCGCTCGAACTCAAGGGCTGGCCATACCCCAAGCATTTGCGCGGCCGGCATTTCGGCATCGTGGTCCACGGCGACAGCGTCGGTGCGGAAACATGCCGCCGCTTTCTTGCGGATTGGCTCACCGACATGGAGCTAATCTCGGCCGGCGGCAGGGCCGAGATCGATGGCTATGTCGGCTACATGAAGCCCTACGCGATGTCGCATCGCGAGCTCGACGAAGACAGGGCCTTCCAGGAACAGGTGCGCAATGTCGCGCTGGCGCTCGGCGCCGCCGTCGACCTCGCGCGCACCGGGCATCTGGAAGATCCCGGCAAGGGGCTTGAGGACCCGCGGCCGAAGTAGGGCGGAATCCGGGTTCCCAAAGGAACGAAGGCCCCCGGCTGCCCGTTAGGCCGCGGGAGGAAGTCACAATGCGCTATATTTCGATTGCAGCTCTTGTTGCGGCGGCCGTGATGAGCAGCGGTGCCGCGTTGGCGCAGCATTCCGGTACGCCATCGGAACAGAGCGCGTGCACGCGCGATGCACAGCGCTTCTGCCGGAAGGACCTCGGCAATGACGGGGCCGTGCAGAACTGTCTCCAGATGAAGCGGGCCAGCCTGAGCCGAAGCTGCAAGAAGGTTTTCGAAAGCCACGGAATGTAACGGTCAACGCGCATGCGACGGTGACGGAGCGTGGTGTTCGAACCTGCGAGCGTGGCGGTGCGGCGGCGACGAGGCGTCTGCGCGGTGCTGACGAAAGCACGCAACGCGGACGGCGAAATCGTGCAGGCCTGACGCTTTGGGTGCGATCGGCGCCCGGCGTTCCCTGCGCGCTCTGCCAACGGAGAGGGCAGAACGAAGAGCAAAGCTCGGACAAATCATGTCGCGAGAACGTTGTGGTGTGACTCACAGACCGCGCCACACACTCAATGTCGTCCTGGCGAAAGCCAGGACCCATTACCCCAAATGCCAATCGTTGCGCGACGCTGGGCCCCCAGCTTTCCTCACCAACTCAATTCTGTGGTTATGGGTCCCTGCTTTCGCAGGGACGACGGCTGGAAATAGTTTGCGCTACAGCAGCATTGCGACGAGCGGCAGCGAGCTGTCTTCGCGCAGACGCGCTGCGCCTACTTCACCGCCGAGAAGCGGGTGTCGAACGAGTTGGTCTGCACCACAGGCGCGGAGCCGGCGAGTTGGGTCGACGACGTCGAGGCCGGTGCGGCGGCTGCGGCGGTGGTCACTGCCGGCTTCGGTGCGGGCTTGGCGGCCTGCTTCGGCTCAGCCTTGGGGGCGACGCGAACCACCGATTGCGGCTTGGCCTCGGCGACCTTCGGCTTGGCCGGGGCAGCAGCGGCCGGAGCCGGCGGCGCGGTTGTCTTGCTGGCGTCGGCGGTGCCGCCGATGCCGACCTTGCGGGCGAAGCTGGAGAAGAAGCCTTCGGACTTGTCAGAGGTGGATTTGTCAGAGGTGGATTTGTCGGACGCGTTCGCCGAGGCAACGCGGGTGCTGGCCGACGATGGGGTGGACGACGTTGTCGCCACGACCGGCTCCTCCTGCTGGACCGCAAGATTGGGCTTCGGCGGATTGACCGTACCGGGGATCGTGCCGGGCGCGCGCGCCAGCGACATCGACGCCAGCGCCTGGCTGTCGCCGCCTTCGGAGAGCCCGGTGTTTCCTTCCGGAATCTTCGAGGCGAAGATCGCGTTCATGCCGCCGTCGATGCCGGTGTTGAGGCGCGCAACGGGCGTGCCCTTGGACACCAGCTTGGCGGTCTCGGCGGCGTCCTTCTGTTCCTTCTCGTGCACGGCGCTCGCGATCTCCTCGGGGATCACATAGGCCGGGCACTTCGCAGAGGCGTCGAACACCGGATCGCGTGTCGCGCCCGGCGCCTTCACCGCGTCGAACACGTACTTCTTTTCGCAGAAGTCGACCCTCGGCTCCTGCTTCGTCACCTCGAAATGATCATAGCCTTCCTTGATCATCTTCCAGAACGGCATGTTCGGATTGTTGCGGTGCTTGGCCATGTTCACCGGCGTCATCCGGAACGGATAGGCCTGCAGCTGGAATGCCTTCTGGCCGCCGAAGAAGGATTCGCGACCGAGCGAGTAGATTTCGGCGATCTGCTCGTCCGTCATCGCGTAGCAGCCGCGCGAGGAGCAATCGCCGTGCACCATCAGCTGCGAGCCGGTGCGGCCGAGCGCCTTGTCGAAGGCGTTGGGATAGCCGGTGTTGAACGACAGGTAATAGGCCGATTGCGGGTTCATCTGGCTCGGGTTGATCGAATAGAACCCCTCGGGCGCCTGGCGGTCGCCTTCGCGGACCTTCGGACCGAGGTCGCCCGACCAGCGGCAGATCGGATAGGTCTTGAGCAGCGCGAACTGGCCGGAGCGGTTTTGCTTCCAGACCTCGAGCTCGGCCTCCTGCTTGAACAGCCGCACCAGGATCGGCGACTGCATGTCCATGTCCTTTTCGGTCATGGCAGCGACGAGCTTTGGCGGGACCGGCTGGTTGGCCTTGGCGTTCTGCGCGAGCGAGATCTGGTCGCTGTCACAACCGGCGAGCATGACGCCTGCGGCGAGGACCGCCGAGGTCAGAAGCGCGCGTACGAGCGTGCGATGAGTCAAGTCCGAGCTCCACACCCACCGGGCGATTTTCGCGACCCCAACACGGCGAATATGCCCTGAAGCCATTGTCTAAAATATTAGCCTTCGACAACCCCTGCTCGCAACCTGAACCGGGGCGGACAGCCCTCACGGTAGCAGGCATGGTTCAAGGAATGTTAAAGACCCGGCTCAGGGCCCAATTACGGCAAAATCGCCCGATTTGGACGAAAAATCGGGCGGTTTGGGCGCCTCAGCCGAGCTTGCGGCCGATATCGAGAAACTTCTGGCGCCGCTGTTTGCGAATCGCGTCCGGATCAAGATTTCGTAGGTCGTTGAGCGCCTGGGCGATGGCATCGCCCGTGGTCGCGATCATCGCGCCCGGGTCGCGATGAGCGCCGCCCGAGGGCTCCTTCAGGATCTGGTCGATCACGCCGAAGCGCAGCATGTCCTGGGCGGTGATCTTCATGCTGTTGGCGGCTTCCTGCGCCTTGGTGCCGTCGCGCCACAGGATCGAGGATGCCGCCTCCGGCGAGATCACGCTGTAGATCGCGTGCTCCATCATCAGGACGCGGTTCGCCGTGGTGATGGCGATGGCGCCGCCCGACATGCCTTCGCCGGTGACGATCGCGACATTGGGCACACCGAGCGACAGGCAGGCGTCGGTCGAGCGCGCGATCGCCTCGGCCTGGCCGCGTTCCTCGGCGCCGATGCCGGGATAGGCGCCGGCGGAATCGACGATCGACAGCACCGGGATGCCGAACCGGTCGGCCATTTCCATCAGGCGCACCGCCTTGCGGTAGCCTTCGGGGCGCGCCATGCCGAAATTGTGCTTGATGCGGCTCTCGGTGGTGGCGCCCTTCTCCTGGCCGACCACGCAGATGCTCTCGCCGCGGAAGCGGCCGAAGCCGCCGACCAGGGCCTCGTCGTCGGCGAATTTGCGGTCGCCGGCCATCGGCGTGAATTCGGTGATCAGGCCGCCGATGAAATCGGTGAAGTGCGGCCGCTGCGGATGCCGCGCCACCAGCGTCTTCTGCCACGGCGTCAGATTGGAATAGAGCTCGGTGAGTGCCTGCGCCGCCTTGTCCTCGATCCGCGCGACCTCGTCGCCGATGTCGCTGCCGCTCGCGGCAAGCGTGCGCAACTCGTCGATCTTGGATTCAAGCTCGGCGACGGGTTTTTCGAAGTCGAGATAGCTGCGCATCGGGTCGGGCATCAACTCAATATAGGGAAGATCGGTGCGAGGGGCGAAGCGGTTTCGGCGTCGGAAAGAGAAGCTTTGTAACTTCAAACGGTTAACGCGCATCCGGGTGGAATGCACGCTTCGGGATCGCAAGCAGGTGACGCTCTTTCTGCGGAGACGAAGCGGAAGTCAAGGCGGATCAGATGAAGGTATCAAGGTCTCCACGCGCGTAGCCCGGATGAAGCGAAGCGTAATCCGGGGAGACTGCGTCCGCGGTGAGACCGATCCCGGATTTCGCTGCGCTTCATCCGGGCTACGGATCCCTAGGACTTCTCCGCCAGCGGGTGCAGGTCGCGGACCAGGCTCTTCAGCCGCTCCTCGACCACATGGGTGTAGATCTGGGTGGTCGAGATGTCGGTGTGGCCGAGCAGGGTCTGCACGATGCGCAGGTCCGCGCCATTGTGCAGCAGATGGCTGGCAAACGCATGACGTAGCACGTGCGGGGAGACCAGCCGCGGCGCAAGGCCGGAGGCGCTCGCAAGCTCCTTCAGATCGCGGGCGAAATGCTGCCGGGTCAGATGGCCGCTTTCGCCGGAGGACGGAAACAGCCATTTCGACGGCGCGGCTTTCTTCGCCTTCGGCCGCATCACCTCCAGCGCGGCGAGGTAGTCCGCCATCGCCTGGCGCGAGGCGTCGTTCAGCGGCACCAGCCGTTCCTTGTTGCCCTTGCCGCGCACCACGATCATCCGCGCATCGCGCCGTGCCGCCGAGACCGGCAGCGACACCAACTCGGAGACGCGCAGGCCGGTGGCGTAGAGCACCTCAAGCAGGCAATACAGCCGCAGCGCGCGCAGCCGCTGCGCCGGCGAGACGTCGGTCTGGGTCAGCTCCTTGGCCCGGGTCAGCATGCGGTCGACGTCGGCGATCGACAGCACCTTGGGCAGGCCGCGGCCGCGCTTCGGGCCGGACAGGATCGCGGCCGGATCGTCGGTGCGGACCCGCTCGTTGAGCAGGAAACGGTAGAGATGCCGCATCGCCGACAGCCGCCGCGCCACGCTGGTCGACTTGAAGCCTCTGACATCGAGGTCGGCGAGGTAGCCGCGCAGCGTCTCGGTGTCGGCGCTGGTGAAATCGGCGCCGGCATGGGCGAGGAAATCGGAGAAATCGGTGAGGTCGCGCCGGTAGGCGTCGAGCGTGTTGGCGCCAGCGCCCTGTTCCGCGGCGAGCATGTCGAGGAACAACGCGGTCAGTTTGGCGTCGGAGGACTTGGCGAGGGTCTTGGCGGGATTTTTGGCAGCAGCGGGCATGCCGGAATCATAGCGTCTATTTCTTGAGGAACTTATCCGGTGGGATGGTCACCGTCATTTCCCGCGGTTTCGGGTGCACGAAATTGGCCAGCGCGAAGACGATGCCGTAGCCGATCCCGAAAATCACGGCGACGACCGTCAGGAAGCGGAACAGGCTGGGCATGGAAGCGACTCGGGCGGCGAATTAACCAATGAAATCATCCAACATGTTCCCCGCGCGGTTGCAAGAGTCGCTGGTAAGGGTGTCGCCGGGGGTAGTATAGGTGGCTCGAATTCTGAACAATTCGTCCCAATATCCGAGCTTTTTGATGTCCGACGCAGCCGTCCCGGCGCCCACCCACCCGACCCTGGAGGCCGACATCGCGGCCGCACTGGGGACGAGGTCGATTGTGCTGGTCGGCATGATGGGGGCCGGCAAGTCGACCATCGGCCGGCGGGTGGCAGCGCGACTCAGGCTGCCGTTCACCGATGCCGACACCGAGATCGAGGCGGCGGCGGACATGACGATCCCGGAGATCTTCGAGAGCAAGGGCGAGCCGTATTTCCGCGACGGTGAGGCGCGCGTGATCGCCCGCATCCTCGGCAATGGCCCGGTCGTGCTGGCGACCGGCGGCGGCGCCTTCATGCGCGAGGAGACCCGCAACCGGATCCGCGACCGCGCGATCTCGATCTGGCTCAAGGCCGACAGTGATATCATCATGCGCCGGGTGCGCCGCCGCGCCGATCGTCCGCTGTTGCACACCCCCGACCCCGAAGCGACCGTCAACCGCCTGCTCAGCGAGCGCGAGCCGGTCTACGGCACCGCCGATTTGACGATTGCCTCGCGCGACGTGCCGCACGACCGCATCGTCGACGAATGCCTCGAGGCCCTGCATGCGCATCTGTGCGGTGCGCGTCCGGCCGACGAGCAACCACCTGTGATGGATTGAACGCGACCTCATGACTGCGCCCTTGAAACATTCCGCCTCCGTTACCGTCGACGTCGCGCTCGGCGACCGCGCCTATGACATCGTGATCGGCCGCGACGTGCTGCAGTCACTCGGCGAACGTGTCGCAGCGCTGCGGCCCGGCGTGCGCACCGCCATCGTCACCGACCACACCGTCGCCAAGCACTGGCTGGAGCCGACCGAGGCGTCGCTTGCCGCCGCTGGCGTGCCGACGTCGCGGATCGTCGTCGAGGAGGGCGAGGGCTCGAAGAGCTATGCCACGCTGACCGAGGTCAGCGAAGCGCTGATCGCGGCGAAGATCGAGCGCAATGACCTCGTGATCGCGCTCGGCGGCGGCGTGGTCGGCGATCTCGCCGGCTTCGCGGCCGCGATCCTGCGCCGCGGCGTCGATTTCGTGCAGGTGCCGACCTCGCTGCTGGCGCAGGTCGATTCCTCCGTCGGCGGCAAGACCGGCATCAACTCGCCGCAGGGCAAGAATCTGATCGGCGCATTCCACCAGCCGGTGCTGGTCATCGCCGACACCTCGGTGCTCGACACGCTGTCGCCGCGCCAGTTCCGCGCCGGCTACGCCGAGGTCGCGAAATACGGCATCCTCGGCGACGAGGCCTTCTTCGCCTGGCTCGAGAAGAACCACACCGACATCTTCGCCGGCGGCGCCGGGCGCGAGCACGCGATCGCAACCTCCTGCCGCGCCAAGGCGGGCGTCGTCTCGCGCGACGAGCGCGAGACCGGTGAGCGGGCGCTGCTCAATCTCGGCCATACCTTCGGCCATGCGCTGGAAGCCGCAACCGGCTTCTCCGACCGGCTGTTCCACGGCGAGGGCGTCGCGGTCGGCATGGTGCTGGCGGCGGAATTCTCGGCGCAGCTCGGCATGATTTCGTCCGACGATGCGGGGCGCATCGCGCGTCATCTGTCCGCGGTCGGATTGCCGACGCGCCTGCAGGATATCGCAGGCTTCGCGCAGGAAGGCCTTGCCGATGCCGACGCGCTGCTGGCGCTGATGGCGCAGGACAAGAAGGTCAAGCGCGGCAAGCTCACCTTCATCCTGCTGGAGGCCGTCGGCCGCGCCGTGATCGCCAACAATGTCGAGCCGCAGCCGGTGCGCGACTTCCTGCAAGCCAAGCTGAAGGCCTAGACCGGGATGTCTCTCCTTCGGATCGTCATCCCGCTCTATCTTTTTGATTTGAGCATGATCCTTTCGGAAAACCGCTACACACTTTTCCGGATCATGCTCTAGCCACGGATCAGTTCAGTGGGATGGTTCACCTTCTCGATCGTGCTGCTCTGCCTGTTCATCTCGGCGTTCTTCGCGGCGAGTGAGACGGCTCTGACCGGCGCCTCGCGCGCCAGCATGCTGCGGCTGTCGAAGCAGGGCAACACCGATGCCGGCGTGGTCTCCAAGCTGGTCAACATGCGCGAGCGCATGATCGGCGCGCTGCTGCTCGGCAACAACATCGCCAATATCGGCGCCTCGGCGCTGGCGACCGGCGTGTTCACCGCCTGGTTCGGCGACGTCGGCGTGCTCTACGCTACCGCGGTCATGACCGTGATGGTCGTGGTGTTCGCCGAGGTGCTGCCCAAGACCATCGCGATCAACGCGCCCGACCGCATCTCGCTTTTGGTCGCGCGGCCGATGCGGCTGACGATCTTCGTGCTGGGGCCGCTGCTCACCATCATCGAGACCATCGTGCTGGCGCTGATGAAGCTGCTCGGCATCAAGGTCGGGGCGCACCAGGCGGTGCTGTCGCCGACCGAACGTCTGCGCGGTGCGGTCGATCTGTTGCATCACGAGGGCAAGGTCGAGAAGCAGGACCGCGACATGCTCGGCGGCTTGCTGGATCTCAGCGAACTGCAGGTCTCCGACGTCATGGTCCATCGCACCGAGATGACCATGGTCAACGCCGACCTGCCGCCCGAGGAACTGGTGCGCGAGGTGCTGGCGAGCGAATACACCCGCATCCCGCTGTGGCGGGAGAAGCCGGAGAACATCGTCGGCGTGCTCCACGCCAAGGACCTGCTGCGCGCGATGCGCGCCAACGAGGGTGACATGTCGGCGATCGATGCCTCCGCGATCGCGCTGCCGCCCTGGTTCGTGCCGGAGATGCGCCCGGTCTCCGAACAGCTGAAGGCGTTCCGCCGCCGCAAGACCCACTTCGCCCTCGTGGTCGACGAGTATGGCGAGGTCGAAGGCATGGTGACGCTGGAGGACATCCTGGAGGAGATCGTCGGCGACATCTCCGACGAGCACGACGTCGTCGTCGCCGGCGTGCGGGCGCAGCCGGATGGCTCGGTCGTAGTCGACGGCTCGGTGCCGATCCGCGATCTCAACCGTGCGATGGACTGGCGCCTGCCGGACGAGGAGGCGACCACGGTCGCCGGCCTCGTGATCCACGAGGCGCGCTCGATCCCGGAGCGCGGCCAGAGCTTCACCTTCCACGGCTTCCGCTTCCGCGTGCTCCGCCGCGAGCGCAACCGCATCACCGCGCTGCGCATCGTCGCCGTCCCGCGCGAGACGGAGCTGGAGGAGAAGAAGCCGAAGCGGGCGGGGACGGCGTTCTAGTCTGGCGCTGCGCGCAACTCGACCCTATCACCGTCACCCTGAGGAGCGCGTAGCGCGTCTCGAAGGGTCGACGGCCACCGGCCGGGCCGTGCATCCTTCGAGGCTCGCAAGGGCTCGCACCTCAGGATGACGGGTCTGGCGATCGTTCCGAATGCTACTCGATATCAATCGAGATACCCGACAGCTTCCACGCGCCGTCGGAGGGGATGAAGCCGAGCTGATACTTCACCTGCTTGGGCGTGGTGTCGAAATGTCCCTTCAGTCGCAGCACGCCCTTGTCGTCGATCTTGGCGTCCTCGTCGAGCACGATCGGCTTGGCGACCACGGCGTCGAACACCGCGTGCTTGTCGACCAGATCCTTGAAGATGGTCTTGAGCTTGTCGGGCGGAAACTGGTCGCGGAACGGCTTTGAGATCTTGGCGTGGAACACGGTGAAATTGTTCGCGGCCACCGCATCGTTGAGCGAGACCAGGATGCTCTTGATCAGCACCTCCTGGACGAACGGGCTCGGCATGTCCAGCGCCGAGGCCGGGCGCATCGCGCAGATCAGGAGCAGGCCGGCGGCGGTGACGATCGACCGGAAACGTGGCCAGCAAGGGATCATCAATGGCCCCATATCATGCGTGGCGGTGCAATCCGTAGTTTCACCTGCTCACGCAGGGAGCAGGTCCATCCTGTTCTCATAGAGGAAAACCACTGCTTCGTCTTGAGGCAAGCGCGAACTAGCGCGGCTTTTCCCCGGGGCCGTGGGCGTGGATCGCCAGCGCGTGCACCGAGCCGGCGAGTTCCTGCGCCAGCGTCGCATTTATCATGCGATGGCGTTCGATCCGGCTCTTCCCTTCGAAGGCCGGAGACACAATATATACCCGAAAGTGCGTCTCCCCGCCTGGCCTGTGGCCGGCGTGGCCCTCATGCAGATGTGACTCGTCGACGACGTCGAGGCTTTCCGGCAAGAAAGCTTCACGCAACTTGTTTATGATAGCGTCTTTGGTGCTCATGGCGGCGGAGTTAGGTTCGCGACAGCTTTTCGTCAATGGTGCAAGCGGGAAACGAGGTCCGCGCAATGTCAAGACTTGAAGATTTGTGCATTGCGTAGTCAAAGAGAACATGCCGATCGATTCATCAAAATTCTTCGACTCCATTCGCATCAAGCCGACCAAGGTCAGTGCGAAGCGCCAGGCGCAGGCCGGCGAGCAGGCCGTGACCTGCGAGTGGGCGGGTTGCCAGAACAAGGGCGCGCATCGCGCCCCGAAAGGCCGCGAGAATTCGCGCGAGTATTGGCACTTCTGTCTCGACCACGTCCGCGAATACAACCAGTCCTACAATTTCTTCCAGGGCATGAATCCTGACGACGTCGCGCGCTACCAGAAGGACGCGCTGACCGGCCACCGTCCGACCTGGAAGATGGGCGCCAACAACGGCAAGAAGGGCGAGAGCGGTCTCGATGCCGCCTCCGATCCGTTCCACGTGTTCTCCGAGCTCAACGGCCGCGGCCGCTGGCGCCCCGGACCGGGCGGCGCGGAGCCCAAGCCCGAGACCCGCAAGGTCATGAACGCCGAGCGCAAGGCGCTGCAGGTGATGGGGCTAGGGGCCGAGGCGACGCTCGAAGACGTCAAGTCGAAGTACAAGGCGCTGGTCAAGCAGCACCATCCCGACGCCAATGGCGGCGACCGCTCCACCGAGGATCGCCTGATCGAAATCATCAAGGCGTACAATTATCTGAAGACCGTGGTGCGCGAGGCCTGAAGTCTCGTCGCCCCTGCCTAGTGCGCAGTTGCGCACGGGAGCAGGGGCCCATAACCACCGGCCGTTATCGTTTGCACAAGATGTCTGCCCGATTGCCCCATCGATGGGCCGCGGCGTATGGGTCCCGGCCTTCGCCGGGACGACGGCGGAGTGTGTGGCTCCGCCGTCGCAAGCGTTGAAACGGCCTAGCTCTCACCCCTTCGGCACTGCCCCGACATAGGACGAACTCGGCCGGATCAGGCGCCCGGTGCGCCGCTGCTCCAGGGCGTGCGCGGTCCAGCCGGCGGCGCGCGCGGTGGCGAAGATCGGCGTGAACGCCTGGCGCGGGATTTCCAGCCCATCGAGCAGGATCGCGGTGAAGAACTCGACATTGGTCTCGAGCGGCCGCTCCGGATTCTTCTTCCGCAGCGCCTCGCGGATATAGGCCTCGACCTCGCCGGCAAATGGCAGGTCGGCACCACTGGCCTCGAGGCGCTCGATCGCGACCTTCAGCACGTCGGCGCGCGGGTCGCGCACGCGATAGACGCGGTGACCAAATCCCATCAGCCGTTCGCCGTGCGCCAGCGCGCCGTCGACCCAGGGCTTGATGCGCTCGCGTGTGCCGATCGCGTCCAGCATTTCGAGCACCGGCTCAGGTGCGCCGCCATGCAGCGGGCCGGTCAGCGCGCAATAGCCGCCGGTGATCGCCGCGAACAGATCGGCCTGCGTCGAAGCGATCACCCGCGTGGTGAAGGTCGACGCATTCATCCCGTGGTCGCAGACCGTGACGAGATAGGCGTCGAGCGCTGCGACCTCGCGCGGCTCGACCTTGCGGCCCAGCAGCATCCGCAGCGTGTCGGCGGCGTGGCCGGCATTCGGGTCCGGCGGGATCGGATCGCTGCCCCTGGCGCGCCGGACCAGGGCGCCCGCGATCACCGGGAAGGCGCCGACGATGGTCGCCTCGTGCTCCAGCCCGTTCTCGCCGCGCAGGCCCGCGATCGCGGCCCGGAAGCCGTCGACGATCGACATGCCGCGCGTCGCCGGCAGCAGGTCCGGCAGGCGGGCGAAGGCGCGTTCGCGGGCAGCGCCGAGGCTGGCGCGGACATTGGCTTCACTCAGCGCCTTGCCGGTGGCGCCGTTCCACAGCCGCGCCGCGACGCCCTCGAAGCTCGACTTGCCCGCGAGGTCGGCGACGTGCTCGCCGGCGATGATCAACTCGCCGCGCTCGCCGTCGACGTGGCTCAACACGGTCTCAGCGGCGGGAACGCCGTCCAGACCGATCTGGCTCTTGGTGAGGTGCATATTCATGGCCTGATCTCCTTACTTCACCCCTTCAAGGTCAGGCCTCTCGACGAGTTGATCAATCTTGATTATATAAATCAATATGAAAAAATCCGCCGAGCTTTACCTCTCCGCGCGCGAAGCCGCCGCCGAGCTCGCGATCTCGCCGGCGACGCTCTACGCCTATGTCAGCCGCGGGCTGATCCGCTCCGAGCCGTCGCCGGATTCGCGCAGCCACCGCTACCGCGCCGAGGACATCAGGGGGTTGAAGGAGCGCCGCGTGCCGTCGCCGGAGCCGCGCGGCTTCCGTAATTTCGACGCCGATCTGCCGGTGATGGATTCGGCGATCGCGACCATCACCGAGCAGGGTCCGATCTATCGCGGCGTCAACTGCGTCGATCTCGCCGAGCGCGACACGCTGGAGCACACCGCGACGTTGCTGTGGGACGTCACCGGCGTCGATCCGTTCGCACCGGACAATCGCCCGCAGGTCTCGGACGAAATGCGCGCGATCGCCGAAGCCGCGCGCCGCGCCCAGCCGATCGACCGCACGGTCGCGGTGCTGGCGCTGGCGGCAAGCGCCGATCCCGGCGCCTTCACGCGCGCGCCGGACGGCCGCGCCATGGTCGGCGGCCGCATCCTGCGGCTGCTGGTCGCGACCATGCTGAACGCTGCGCCATCGAACGAGCCGCTGCACAAGCAAGTGGCGCGGGTCTGGACGCCTGACAACAAGCACGCGCCCGACCTGATCCGCCGCGCGCTGGTACTGCTCGCCGATCATGAATTGAACGCGTCGACCTTCACCGCGCGCTGCGCGGCATCGACCGGGCTCAATCTGTACGACGCCGTGATCGCGGGTCTCGTCGCGTTGAAGGGACCGATGCACGGCGGTGCCGGCGTGCTCGCCTCGCGCCTCGTCAAGACGATGCTCGACAATGACGTTGCGCCGGTGGTTCGCGAGCGCGTCGCGCTTGGCGAGCGTTTCGCCGGCTTTGGGCACGGCGTCTACAAGAAGGGCGATCCGCGCGCGATCTCGCTGCTCGAGGCGCTGACGCGGGCCGGCGCGCCGCGCAAATTCACCAGGGAAGTGCCGGAGCGGATCGCGGAGGCGACCGGCGAATTCGTCAATATCGATTACGCGCTGGCGGTGCTGGTGCATGCGCTGCGGATGCCAGCGGGCAGCGAACTCGCGCTGTTTGCGATGGCGCGCAGCGTCGGCTGGATCGCGCATGCCAGCGAGCAGCTTCAGCTCGGCAAGTTGATCAGGCCCCGCGCGCGCTATGTCGGGCCGGCGCCCGGGCGGGCGGGAACGACCAACAGCATCTAGCTATTTGGCCGGCTTGGCCGGTTCGATCAGGCTGCCGCCGTGCCGGCGGCGGATGGTCCAGACGGCCAGTGCCAGGATCACGGCGCCGCCCGCGACCGCAAACATCCACAGATGCTTGCCGACATGGCCGTGGTGCGGCAGGCCGGCATAGTCGTGCAGCGCGGTGACGGCGAGCACGCCGGGCAGCACATGCGCCGGCGCCCAGAGCAGGATCGCGGGGATGTTGACCGCGTAGAAGCGCACCGGCGGCATGTCGAGCGCGCCGGCCGTGATCGGCACGAAGGCGCGGATCGGCGGCACGAAGCGGGCGAAGAACACCGCGAGCACGCCCCAGCGGTGGAAGAAGGCCTCACTCTGCGCGACCACGCGCGGGTAGTTGGAAAGCGGCCAGGCCGACAGGATCTCGCGCTGGCTGCGGTGGCCGATCAGGTAGGCGGTGCCGTCGCCGAGCATCGCGCCGGCGGCGGCTGCGGCGAGCACCGGGAGCAGCTTCAGTTCCCCACCCGGCACCAGCGCGCTCAACGCCAGGATGATGGTCGAGCCCGGCACCAGGGAGCCGACCACCGGCACCGCCTCCAGCAGGGCGGCCAGAAACAGCGTCAGATAGGCAAGCCAGGCATGGGCCGAAACGAACGCGATCAAAGGGTCAAGGAATGAAGTCACAAAATTCCCATGTGGCGGTGTTATCGATTTGAGAGCTAACAACTCTCCGCCGGCCTGAAAAGTGCCCGGCCCGGGCCGGCCGTCGTGGCGCTGCGGCAAAAGTACGGCGGGATTTGCAGGGCAGCCTTCCAAAAACCGAGTTTCGCTCCTATCTTTATGATAGAACAACGGAACTTTGATTTGCTCGCGGGCTTCTGCCAACCGTTGCTCTCTGCTAGGCTTATGCGAAGCACCCCATCCGCAGCCAAACGATTAATCTGGTTTCGGGAACGCCCGGGACCTCGGAGGATGAATGACGACCGCCGTCCAGACCAAAGCTCAGGAACCCGTCGGCTTGCCCGACATGAAGGTGTCGGTCCGGCAGGTCTTCGGGATCGATAGCGACCTGGAAGTTCCCGCCTATTCCGAAGTCGATCCGCATGTGCCGGAAGTCGACAGCGACTACCGCTTCGACCGCGCCACCACGCTCGCGATCCTCGCGGGCTTTGCCAAGAACCGCCGCGTGATGGTCACCGGCTATCACGGCACCGGCAAGTCCACCCACATCGAGCAGGTTGCGGCCCGCCTCAACTGGCCCTGCGTGCGCGTCAACCTCGACAGCCACATCAGCCGTATCGACCTCGTCGGCAAGGACGCGATCGTGGTCAAGGAAGGCAAGCAGGTCACCGAATTCCGCGACGGCATCCTGCCCTGGGCGCTGCAGCACAATATCGCGCTGGTGTTCGACGAATACGACGCCGGCCGCCCGGACGTGATGTTCGTGATTCAGCGCGTGCTGGAAGTCTCCGGCCGCCTGACGCTGCTCGACCAGAACAAGGTGATCAAGCCGCATCCGGCGTTCCGCCTGTTCTCGACCGCCAACACGGTCGGCCTCGGCGACACCTCGGGCCTCTATCACGGCACCCAGCAGATCAACCAGGGCCAGATGGACCGCTGGTCGATCGTCACCACGCTGAACTACCTCGCCCATGACGAGGAAGTGGAGATCGTGCTGGCGAAGGCGAAGCACTACCGCACGCAGGAAGGCCGCGACATCGTCAACAAGATGGTGCGGCTTGCGGATCTGACCCGCAACGCGTTCGCCAATGGCGACCTGTCGACGGTGATGAGTCCGCGTACGGTGATCACCTGGGCCGAAAACGCCGACATCTTCAGCGACATCGGCTTCGCGTTCCGCGTCACCTTCCTCAACAAGTGTGACGAGCTGGAACGGCCGCTGGTCGCCGAGTTCTACCAGCGCTGCTTCAACGTCGAGCTGCCGGAATCCTCGGTCAACGTGGCGCTCAGCTAGTCCATGCCGAAAATCTCCGTCGAGCGCACAGTCACACAGACGAAGAGGGCGGTGCTCGGCGGATTGCTCCACTACAACAACGAGAAGATGGGGAAGCAGAAGTACAAGCGCTTCGCCATCTCGCTGCGGCAAGGCGATGAGATTGTCGGCGGCATCGTCGGCGAGGTCTGGACCGCGGTGTTGTTCATCCAGTTGTTCTGGATGGAGCAGAAGTTTCGCAACAAGGGCTTTGGCGCGAAGCTGATCAAGGCGATCGAGGACGAGGCGCGGCGCTTCGGAGCGACGCGATCCTATCTGGATACGATGAGCTTCCAGGCGCCGGGCTTCTACCGCGCCAACGGATATAAAGAGTTCGGTTCGATTGAGGGGTATCCCGGCGGCGTAACGCGCCATTGGTTTACGAAATCGCTATGACAACCTCCAACATCAAATTCCGTCCCGGATCCAAGGAAGCGCCGACCGAGCCGTTCAAGCGCTCGGTATCGGCGTGCCTGAAGGCGATCGCCAAGAAGCCGGAGCTCGAAGTCTCCTTCGCCGCCGAGCGCCCTGGGCTCGCGCCTGGCAAGGCGCGGCTGCCGGAGCCGGCGCGCAAGATGACCAAGCGCGATGCGGCGATCGTGCGCGGCCACGCCGATTCGATCGCGCTCAAGATCGCCTGTCACGATCCCAAGGTGCATCGCAAGCTGATGCCGGGTAATCCGCAGGCGCGCGGCGTGTTCGAGGCGGTCGAGCAGGCGCGCGTCGAGGCGATCGGTTCGCGGCGGATGGCGGGCGTTGCGAAGAACCTCACCGCGATGCTCGACGATCATTTTCACCGCGGCAAGTATGACGAGATCACCGATCGCGCCGACGCGCCGCTGTCGGATGCGCTGGCGATGCTGGTGCGCGAACGTCTCACCGGCATGGCGCCGCCCGCGGCCGCCAAGAAGATGGTCGATCTCTGGCGCCCGACCCTGGAGGACAAGATCGGCTCGCGGCTCGACAAGCTCAGCCGTTTCACCGAGGACCAGGCGAGGTTCGGCGACCTCGTCCATGATCTGCTGTCGGCGCTCGATCTCGGCGACGACCGCAACATGGATTCCGACGATGACGACGACCAGGACGAGAACCAGGACGGCGAGAGCGATCAGTCCGGCGCCGAGGGCTCGCCCGACTCCGACGCCGCGCAGGAGATGAGCGCCGACCAGGCGCAGACGTCAGCGGAAGAGATGAGCGAAAGCGCGATGGAGAGCGCGCAGGCCTCCACGTCGGACACGTTCGACGACGGCGAGCTCGGCGACGACGAGACGCCGGGCGAGGCGACGCGGCCGAATGCGCGCGGACAGAACGAGCCGCGCGGTCCGGAATATCACGCCTTCGCGCCGAAGTTCGACGAGGTGATCGCCGCCGAAGACCTTTGCGATCACGACGAGCTGGAGCGGCTGCGCTCCTATCTCGACAAGCAGCTCGCGCATCTGCAGGGCATCGTGGCGCGGCTCGCCAACCGCTTGCAGCGCCGGCTGATGGCGCAGCAGAACCGCGCCTGGGATTTCGATCTCGAGGAGGGCATCCTCGATCCGGCGCGGCTGTCGCGCGTCGTCACCGATCCCTATCATCCGCTGTCCTTCATGCATGAGAAGGAGGCGACCTTCCGCGACACCGTGGTGACGCTGCTGCTGGATAACTCCGGCTCGATGCGCGGCCGCCCGATCACGGTCGCCGCCACCTGCGCCGACATTCTGGCGCGCACGCTGGAGCGGTGCGGCGTCAAGGTCGAGATCCTCGGCTTCACCACGCGCGCCTGGAAGGGCGGGCAGTCGCGCGAGGCGTGGCTCGCGGCCGGCAAGCCGGCCAATCCGGGTCGCCTCAACGATCTCAGGCACATCATCTACAAGTCGGCGGACGCACCCTGGCGTCGCGCGCGGAAAAATCTCGGGCTGATGATGCGCGAAGGCCTGCTCAAGGAGAACATCGACGGCGAGGCGCTCGACTGGGCGCACAAGCGCCTGCTCGCGCGCCCCGAGCAGCGCCGCATCCTGATGATGATCTCCGACGGCGCGCCGGTCGACGACTCCACGCTGTCGGTCAATCCCGGCAACTATCTCGAGCGGCATCTGCGTCACATCATCGACGAGATCGAGACCCGCTCGCCGGTCGAGCTGATCGCGATCGGCATCGGTCACGACGTGACGCGCTACTATCGCCGTGCCGTGACCATCGTGGACGCCGAAGAGCTCGGCGGCGCCATCACCGAAAAGCTCGCCGAGCTGTTCAGCGAGACCCACGGCTCGGCGCCCGCGCCGGGCATCCGGCGCCGCCTCCACTCGTGAGACATGCGCTCACCCCCTAGCCGCCGCCGTTTCCTCCAGGGTATGGCGGCGGGGCTGTCGGCCGCCGCATTGCCGCGTCTTGCGCAGGCCCAGAGCGCGACCCAGCCGCCGGCAACGCCGAGGCCGGCTGCGAGGCCGAGCCCCTATCGGGTCAACGAACCGGTTTCGATCGACGTCAACGCGCGGCCGCTGCCGTCGTTCGATATCCGCGACCGCGCGCGCACGCGGTTCGGCGCGCTGGAATATCGCAGCGGCCTGATCCTGACCTCGTCGTTCTCCGGCTTCGGCGGCCTCTCCGCGCTACGGCTCGATCCCAACGGCGAACGCTTCATCGCGGTCAGCGACCAGGGTAGCTGGTTCACCGGCCGTATCGTCTATCGTGGCCGGGAGATGGTCGGGCTCGAGGATGTCGAAGCGGCACCGCTGCTCGGCGCCGACGGCAGGCCGATCACCGCGACCCGCGGCTGGTATGATTCGGAATCGCTCGCGCTCGACGGCTCGTTCGCCTATGTCGGGCTCGAGCGGGTCAACCAGGTGCTGCGCTTCGATTTCGCCAAGGGCTTTACCCGCTCGCGCGGCGAGGTGATTGCGCTGCCGCCGGCGGCACGCAAGCTTCCGAACAACAAGGGGCTGGAGGGCCTCGTCTTCGTGCCCAAGGCCATGGGCCAGTCGCTCGCCGGTACGCTGATCGCATTCTCGGAACGCGGGCTCGATGCGAGCGGCAATTTGGTCGCCTTCCTGGTCGGCGGCAAGACGCCGGGCCAGTTCAGCGTCCGCCGCACTGAGAATTTCGACATCAGCGACGCGGTCCTGCTGCCATCGGGCGGTCTGTTGATTCTGGAGAGGAAATTCTCCTGGTTCGGCGGCGTCGGCATCCGCATCCGTCGTCTCGCGCTGTACGAGATCGCGCCCGGCGCCGTGGTCGACGGCCCCGCGATCTTCAATGCCGATCTCGGCAACGAGATCGACAATATGGAAGGCATCGACGCCCATGTCACGGAGGAGGGCGAGACCGTGCTGACCATGGTCTCCGACGACAATTTCTCCCTGATCCAGCGCAATCTGCTGCTGCAGTTCACGCTGGTGGACTGAGGGCGCCGGCCCGGAGGGACCCCGTCAGGACATTGCTGATCTGCGCCCCGGCCTGCGCGGCCTTCCGGGCGGTTGGTGATCGGCCGTGCTGCCTCTATCTTAACCGGGCCCTTTCCCCGATCCCGGATATCCGCCGCATGAGCACCCTGTTTTCCCCGATCGAACTGCGCGACCTGAAGCTCTCCAATCGCATCATGGTCTCGCCGATGTGCCAGTATTCGGCCATCGACGGCTCCGCCAACGACTGGCACTTCACCCACATCAACATGCTGGCGCTGTCCGGCGCGGCGATGTTCTGCATCGAGGCCACCCATGTCGAGGATATCGGGCGGATCACGCCGGGCTGCCTCGGCCTTTACAACGACGCCAACGAGGCGGCGCTGAAGCCGATCCTGGCCTCGGTGCGCAAGCATTCGAAAGCGGCGGTCGCCATGCAGCTCGCCCATGCCGGCCGCAAGGCGTCGAGCCAGCGCCCCTGGGAGGGCGGGCAGTTGATCCCGATTGCCGAAGGCGGCTGGCAGACGGTCGGACCATCTGACGTCCCGCACAAGGAAGGCGAGGCCGCGCCGGTGGCGCTCGACGACGCCGGCCTGACGCGCATCCGCGAGGCCTTTGTCGCGTCGGCAAAGCGCGCCGACCGGCTCGGCATCGATGCGCTCGAGCTGCACGGCGCGCACGGCTATCTGCTGCACCAGTTCCTGTCGCCGATCGCCAACAAGCGGACCGACCGCTATGGCGGCTCGCTGGAAAACCGCATGCGCTTTCCGCTGGAAGTGTTCGACGCCGTGCGCGCCGTATTCCCGGATCACAAGCCGATCGGCATGCGGGTGTCGGCGACCGATTGGGTCGAGGGCGCCTGGGACCTTGCGCAGACCATCGAGTTTGCCAGGGAGCTGAAGAAGCGCGGCGTCGACTGGATGGATGTCTCGTCCGGCGGCGTCTCGCCGTTGCAGAAGATCTCGCTCGGGCCGGGCTATCAGGTGCCGGCGGCGCTGGCGGTCAAGGAGGCGACCGGCGTTACCACGATGGCGGTCGGCCTGATCACGGAAGCGAAGCAGGCGGAGGAGATCGTCTCGTCCGGCAAGGCCGATATGGTCGCGCTCGCCCGCGGCATGCTCTACGACCCGCGCTGGGGCTGGCACGCTGCCGCCGAGCTCGGCGGCGAGGTGAGCGCGCCGCCGCAATACTGGCGCTCGCAGCCCTCGACGCAGAAGGCGCTGTTCGGCAAGACCACGTTCGGGACGCGCTAGTGCCTTGCACCGGCCTGTAGCCCGGATGTAGCCAACGGGTCGCGCGAACGCGCGCCCGATGACAGGCTCCGCGAAATCCGGGAAGCGATGCGCGAAATGCGGTCAGACTGTTCCCGGATTGCGCTTCGCTTCATCCGGGCTACGGCTCTCGCTAATTCCAGCGGGCCCGAACCAGCGCGTCAGCGCGGCGTCGAGGCCCGCCAAGTCTGCGCCGTCCGCCGCCCATGCAATGCAGGCATCCGGACGGATCAGCAGCGAAGGGCCAGCGTGTCCTGACAGATCACGTCTTGGCACGCATCGCACGAAGATGTCCCAGCGCGCCGCGATCGCTGACGCAGCTCCATCAGTCGCATCGACCAGCACGGCCCTGCCGTCCTCCATCTGATCGAACAGGGTTGTCTCCGCGCCGCCGTCGCCGAGAGCAAAATTCCCGGAGAGCCGACCGACCGATGGATGGTCGCTGCCGAGATCGTAAAGGATCCTGACGCCGCTGATCATTTCGCCGAAGTAGCGGGTGCCCTCGTCGAGGCTCATCAGGTCCGCGACGATCTCGCGCAAGGCGTCCGTCATGACATCGGGCCGCATCAAGGCGACCTGGGCGCGGGTGTTGGCGAGCACCCTTGCCGCGATCGGATGCCGCTCCTCGGTGTAGGTGTCGAGCAGCCTTTCGGGCATGCGATCGCACACGACCGCCGCAAGTTTCCAGCCGAGATTGACCGCATCGAGCAGGCCGAGATTGAGGCCCTGTCCGCCGAACGGCGAGTGGACGTGCGCCGCATCGCCCGCCAAGAGGACGCGGCCCCTGCGATAGCTGTCGACCTGCCGCGCATTGTCGGTGAAGCGCGTCGCGGTCTTGACGGCGGTGACGCGAACGTCGACGCCGCTGATCCGGCGCAGCGTGGTCTCGACCTCCTCGCGCGTCACCGGCGCGCTGCGATCGGCCGGCGGTCCATCGAACTCGGCCAGGAACACCCGGCCGGGAATCGGTCCATAGGCCATCATGCCGATCGGCGTTCGCCGCCAGCCGACCGGCAGAAGCCGATCCGGATGATCGAGATCGACGATGGCCTGGTGTCCCGTGAGGGTCGGTTCGGTGCCGGGGAATGCGAAGCCCGCGCGCTTGCGCACGGCGCTGCGTCCGCCGTCGCAGCCGACCAGATAGGCCGCGTGCAGCGTGGCATCGCCGGACGCGTCCTTAGTTTGCGCCACGACGCCGTCGCCGCTATCCTCGAAATCGATCAACTCGCAGCCGCGCCTGATCTCGATGCCGAGCGCGTGGGCGCGCTCGGCAAGCATGCTTTCCAGGGCTTGCTGGTTCACCCCGCGCAACCGCCGGTCCGGCTCGCGCTGACGCGTCTGGTCGATCAGGAAAATGCCCGAGAAGTGACCGCCGAATTTCTTGAACGGCAGGTCGCTCGCATCGCCCGCGCCCTTCATGAGCCTGGACATGCTGTCCGCCATGCTGCGTTCGACCGCATTCATCGCGTCGCCGAGGCCGCGGCGCTCCAGAGCCTCGCCTGCCAGCGCGCCGATCGCGCCGGCCTTGATGGTCTGGTCGGGCTCGGTCAGCCGCTCGATCACGATCACGTCGGCGCCGCCCAGGGTCAGTTCGATCGCCAGCAGCAGGCCGGTCGGCCCGGCACCGATCACAACCACATCGGTTCGTTCACGCGTCACGCCGTCACCATAAAATTATACTCAGTATAATATTTACTATGGTACAAATTCCCCCATGTCAAATCAGGGCGGATTGCGGGAGCGGAAGAAGGAGGCGACGCGCCAGGCGATCTCGGATGTCGCCACCGAGCTGTTCCTGGAACGCGGCTTCGACAATGTTTCGGTGGCCGAAGTCGCCGAGGCCGCCGAGGTCTCCCGGATGACGGTGTTCAATTACTTTCCACGCAAGGAAGACCTGTTCTTCGACCGTGAGGAGGAAAGCCAGCAGATGCTGCGGGCCGCCTTTGCCGGGCGGCCGGCCGGCGAGGCGCCGATCGCGACCCTCCGCAAGCTGGTGCACGGCCTGGCGGATCGCGTGCATCCGTTCGCGAAATTCACCGACGCAACGGCGAAATTCTGGCGCACCGTCGCCGAAAGCCCGGCGCTCTCGGCGCGGGCGCGCGAGATGCGTGACGAACTGGTCGATGATCTCGCAAGGGTATTGGCGGCAGCCATCAAGCGCCCGATTGCCGATGCCGACGCCCGGCTCGCCGCGTCGATGGTGGTCACGGCGCTGACGGTCGCCTATGCGGAAGGGCTTCGCGAGCACAAGGCCCGCAGGTCGGCTGCGTCGTCACGCGAGACCTTCCTGCGGATCATGGAGCGAAGCTTTTCCGGTATCGCGATCATGCTGAAGGATACGCCCTACGCATGAATCCAGGCCGAGCCGGATGCGACAAGGCCATTGTTCTGCCGTAGCCGGGGCAGCTACTCTCGAAGCGCGTGCGGAAGACACGCATCGAACAAAGAGAGGAAACCCATGGAACTCGGATACTTCGCGATGCCGTCGCATCCGCCGGAGTGCGGATTGAAGGAGGGCCACGACTGGGACCTGCAGGTGCTGCGCTGGCTCGACGAGCTCGGCTATCAGGAAGCCTGGATCGGCGAGCACCACACCGCGCCCTGGGAGCCGCATCCGTCGCCTGATCTGTTGATCGCGCAGGCGCTGCTGCAGACCAGGAATATCCGCATCGGGCCCGGCGGCTTCCTGCTGCCGTATCATCACCCGGCCGAGCTCGCCAACCGCGTCGCGATGCTCGATCACCTCTCGAACGGGCGGCTCAACTTCGGCGTCGCGGCCTCCGGCCTGCCGAGCGACTGGGCCATGTTCAATGTCGACGGCATGTCAGGACAGAACCGCGACATGACCCGCGAGGCGCTCGAGATCATCCTGAAGATGTGGACCGAGCCGGCTCCCTGGACCCACAAGGGCAAGTTCTGGACCGTGACCAAGCCGGACACGATGTTCGATTTCCTCAAGCCGCACATCAAGCCTCAGCAAGCGCCGCATCCGCCGATCGGCGTCGCGGGGCTCTCCAAGAATTCGGACACGCTGAAGCTCGCCGGCGAGCGGGGCTTCATTCCGATGAGCCTCAACCTCAACCCCGCCTATGTCGGCAGCCACTGGGACTCGGTGGAGGCGGGCGCGGCCAAGACCGGCCGCACGCCGAGCCGCAAGGATTGGCGAATGGTGCGCGAGGTATTCGTCGCCGACACCGATCAAGAAGCATGGAAGCTGTCGACCGGCGACATGATGGGCCGGATGATGGGCGAGTACTTCCTGCCGCTGCTCGGCCACTTCGGTTTCAAGGATTACCTGAAGGCCTCGCCCGACGTGCCGGACAGCGACGTCACGGTCGAATATTGCGCGCGCAACAACTGGATCGTCGGCTCGCCCGCGACGGTCACCGAGAAGATCGAGCAGATCTACCAGGAGGTCGGCGGCTTCGGCGTGCTCCTGGTGTTCGGCTTCGACTACAAGCACAAGCCGGAAGCCTGGCACAATTCGCTGCGGCTCCTGAAGCAGGAGGTGCTGCCGCGGCTGAAGCATCTCGACGCCTCGGTCGGCCGCGCGGCGTAGGTTTGGCGGTGAGGATAACAAGGGGCAGCGGCAACGCTGCCCCGTGTTCATGACGGATCGCCGGCGTCAGGTGGTGCCGAGCCAGAACCGCGTTTCGGTTTCCGCCCAGCCCTTGCCGATGCGGTTGCTCAGCCAGGTGTCGCTGCGCTTCAGACCCTTGTCCTTCTGGCCTTCCGGCGTGTTGCGCCAGGCCTGCCAGCGATACTGGCCGTAGATGCTGACGATGCGCGCGGCATAGGTCAGCGCCAGCTGCGAATCGCCCCTGATGATGACGAGGTTGTCGTCGTTCTTGGTGCTGGCGCGGTCGGAGAAATTGTGCGAGCCGGTCATGACCACCGGGTTCTTGCCGGCCGGATCCAGCACGATCACCTTGCTGTGCACGGCGATCATGAATTTGCCGGTGTTCTTGATCTCGTGCTCCCACCAGTCCGCGGTCTTGTCGATGCCGGCGGGCCGGATCACGTCGGCGATCTGCTTGCCCTTGAAGACCTGTTGCTGTCCGTCGCCGGCCAGGAGCTGCAGCTGATCCTTCGGGCTGTCCTTGCCCTGCGCCGGGAAATTGTTGAGCACCCCGCGCACATAAAGCTTCTTGTCCTGCGCCTTCTCCAGAATCGGGCCGAGCAGGCCCTTGTTGCCGGGATTGAGCATCAGGCACACCGCGCCATGCTCGGTGTCCTCGATCATCCTGGTGGCTTCCTTGAGGTCGCCGCTCCTGGTGGTGGGCGTGAACCAGACGCTGAGCCTCGACTTGCCGATGGTGAAGGGCCATTCGTGATCGCCGGCCACGGCCAGCGCCTTCGGCGACTTGCTGCCGTCGGCGTAGATCGCTTTCCAATGGTCATGATAGGCCGCCGCGACCTTGTCGTCGGTGATCTCGAGCCCGTTGTTGTTCTGGGTGCACAGTCCGGTCCGGGTCCAGTTGGTGCTGCCGGTCCAGACCACCTGCGGCTTCTGCGCACCGTCGCAGAACACCGCGAATTTGTTGTGAGCGTAACGGCTCGGCGCGATCTTGCGGCGAACGATGTCGACGCCGGCCTTCTTCAGCACGCCGGCGTTCTTTTCGGTGTCCTTGGCGGTGGCGTCGGACTTGCCTGTGCTGTTGCCGAGCACGACGTGCGCCTTGCCCTTCATCGCGGTCAGCGCGGCGATCAGCTCAGGGTCGTTGAGCTCGTAGAGCGCGAGATAGACGCCGCGCTTGCTCTTCTTTGCATCGGCCAACAGCGCCAGCAGGCGGGCGCCGAGCTGGCCCTTGAGGAAGTCGCGGATCTTGTTGCCCTTGGTCGAGATCGCCTTCTCCAGGGTTTGCGCCGGCTTCTTGTCCTTGCCGATCGCGCGCGACAGCCATTGCGCCGAGATCGTGCCGCGGTTGAACCACGGCTTGAGCGGGCCCGACGGCATGGCGGAGACGTATTCGGTCCATGTCGCTGGCGCACTGTAGGCGGGCTTCACCTTGGCGGCGCCGTCCTTGAGAACCGGAACGACGCCGTAGCGGACCGGCGCGTCGGTCGGCGCCAGGAAATCGGTCCAGTTCGTCTTCTGCACCGGCCATTCGGTGCTCGGCCGATGTTCGCCCGGCTTGTGATTCTGCGCCTCGTCCTCGAACCCGACCCAGGTGTCGACCACGGTTGCACTTTTGCCCTGCTGCTGACGATACAGCGCAAAGCCGAGGCAGTCCGGGATCATTGCCGCGACCTCCCAGACCACGAAGATGCCGTCGGTGGTCGGGAACGCCTGAATTGTGGAAATCATGGTGATGCTCCAAATCCCTGATGAGAAATAGCCGGTCGACATGAACCTGGCGCGTCAACGTCGCCCGGCGATCCCTGAAGTCGCGTCGGATCGTTCCGGGCGTTGGGGCAGCTGATCTAGCAAGGAGAGTATGCCAGACAATCTACAACCTGGTCTGTCGGCAGGATCACAGATCGGTCACGTCGTGCGCACCCGTTGGGCCGCGATGCCGTGGGCCCGATCGCGGCTCCCTACAGCAGCCGCACCGTGACCTTCGCCTTGCCCTTATGGTCGCCGTAGAACCATCCGCAGACCCAGGGCAGGCTGATGACGGCCTGGTTGACGTAGAGGAAGATCTCGCCGCTGCGATCAGCGGTGAACCTCGCTCTGTAGACCTGCGGGTCGGTGTTCGACACCGGCAGGGGGTCGAGGAAATACTCGTCGACCCCGGTCTCTCCGACCCGTGCGATCAGCCTGAACCATGGCCGGAACAGGATCCGCCGCAGGAAGATCGCGAAGTAACCGCGCAACTGCTTTGTGCCTGCGATGGTCGAGGTCCGGTATCCGATCGGCGTCACCGCGCGTCCGGCGTCCTCCCAGGGCTCCGACATCGCGATCGCGATCTCGTATTTGAACCCGGTGCGGACCTTGAGGCCGGTCGGCGCGCAGATCGCGCCGGTGTCGAAGTCGGCGGCATCCTGCGGGATGCCCTTGTCGACGGCGACAAGCTTGTCCGTTGCAGTGCCCTTGCAGAATGCCCCGGTCGAATCGGCGAGATTGAACAGGAAGTGGCTGACCAGCGTCGCGCTGAACCAGACCAGCAGGGCCGTGAGCAGGAAAGGGACGACATGCCGCTTTCCGACATTGAGGATCCACTGATAGACCGCGCTGGTACGGAATCGATAGATCGCATCGTGCATGAACCCGGAGAGTGGCGTCGGCTTCGCGCGGTCACGCCAGATGATCCGCATCCTGTCGCTGATCGTCGCGCTGAGCGAACTGCCTGCACCCATCAGCACGATGACAGCGAGGATGCCGCCCGCGAACCATTCCGGGTTGCCGGCGTACCAATCGGTCCACCAATGAAAGGAATCGGGCAGGAACGATTGAACGAAGCGCACCAGCTCCGAAATCATCCTGACAGGTGAGCTGAATTCGTGCTCCTTGTGCTGGTTGTGGAACAGCCAGAACGCGGCCAGATGCAGCGACGCCGCCAGCGTGGCGAAGTAGGCGATCCGCCGCATCCAGACGTAGTTCCACAGCTTCTCCTGCGCGGCATAGCGCGCCGGTGCGCCCGCGGGCGTCTCAAACGTATTGGCGCCGAGCGGGGTGACCTGGCCGCTGCGCGAGACGACCACGTAGTTCGGCGGAAGTCCGATCGGGGCATAGGCATTGGCGCCGCTGTCGATCCGCTCGAACACGCTCTCGTGGATCTTCGGCATCGGCACGCTGACGCCGGCATAGGGATCGTTGCAGAGGTCGGCGACCTTGCGCGGACCGTAACGGTAGTACGCGCCGAGGCCCGCCCGCGAATCGTAGAGGCGGCCATCCTTGTCCTCGGAGGACTTGATTGACTTGATCGCGTCAGGGTCGGCGATCGGCGCGCTCTTGAATGCGAGGCCGCGCTTGACGGCTTCGTCGACCAGCCAGGCCAGCGGCACGAACGCGACGGCGTCGTCCGGATAGCCGCCGCCGACATTGGCATGCATTCCGACGAACCAGACCTGGACGAGGCGCTCGCCATCGATGCTGGCCGGCACCGCCGGTGCGGGCTGCCCCGGCTCTTGCTCGGTCCAGAGCACTGGATGAAAGGTCGTGCGCTCGTCGTCGAGCGCCAGCGCGTGTCGCGCGCACTTGACCTTCGGGCTGAGAATCCGGTTCGGCAGTTCGAGCGGCCACACCCAGTTGGAGATGCCGCGCGTCATCTCGTCGATCGGCAGGCCATAGGCCGCGACGGTGTCCCAGATGCCGATGAACTCGATCGCTGGCACCGGCTTCCGCGCGATCCTTGCATACGGCTTGTTGCCTCGAAGGCGATCCCACAGCGGCACAAGAACATAGTCGCGCAACGCGCGGAACAGCACCTCGATGCGCCAGATCGAGTGGTAGCCCTCGGCCCGGTATGCGCGATAGGCCTTCACCGCGCCGTCGTGCAACTCGGATTCGGTGTCCGCGACGATCAGGCCCTGATCGAGGATGAGCGCGGCAAGCGTGCGGACGGTGAATGCGCCGCGGCTGAATCCGAACAGGTAGATCTTCGAATCGTTTGCGTGGTCGTAGTTGCGGCAGATGAACTTGTAGGCGTCGAGGATGTTGCGCTTGAGACCGTAGCCGAAGGCGCCGCCGAGGATGGCCAGCGGAATGAATTTCGACGTGCCGACGCCGTCATCATACTTGGCGGCCTGCGTATTACCCTGCAGATCCAGCGACTGGAAGATCCGCCAGACATTGGTGCGCCAGACGCTGGAAGCGGCATTGCCGGTGCCGTCGGACAGAATAATGATCTTCGGACTCGGCATTGAAAGATGCTCGCTGAAACGAATGAAGCGGATGGCGTAGCGTAGCAGGGACCGGATCGATTGCTACCTTTGATCGTTCTTTAAACATTCCATGCCGCGATAGGTGTGAACTGGCGCACAAAGCGTCACGTGGTCGCGGCCATGTGAGAGGTGACCGCTTTCGCGCTGCTGCGAAAAGGCCTAGCCTGATAGCGGCGCAATTCATTGATGAGGCACAGCCATGCGCAGCCACGTCAGAAAATTTGCCCACGTCCTTGAGCGCTTTGGCCTTGCTTTGGCGGGAGCCGCAAGCGGTCTGTTCGTCGCCATCCATGTCGGCTCGAGCGTCTCGGCGCTGACCTCGCAGGCGTTCCTGCTCGTCATGATGCTGGGCGGCGCGATCGGCTTCTATCTCGGCATCGATACGCCGCCCAAGCTGTTCCATCCGAAGGATTCGGCGTCGATGCGCAAGATCGACGCGGCGGAGCTGCTCGGCGCGATCGGGACTTTCCTCGCGACGATGGTTGCGTTCTTCTCGGTTGGCGTCGTCGTGCTGCGCAGCGAGCCGGACATCGGCTGGACCGCGGCCATCATGGTGGGCTGGGTGCTCGGCGTTGCCATGCAGATCGTCGGCGGCACGATCGCGCGCGCGCGTGCTTGAAGCGTCGGAGTGGCGTTGGACGAGGCTGGTTTCCTGGCTCGGGATCGGTCGTGTTGCAGGGGGGATGGTCTGAACGCAAGTCCTGTGTCGGCCGTCACCCGCTACGCCGGGACACCGCAAAGGCCTACGCCAAGCCGGATCAGCTGCTACTCCGCCTCCCTCATCGGTTCGCGACCTTGGCGGGGTCCTTGACCGCCTTGAACGTCTCCTGCTCGACGCTGTAGAGCTCGCCGCCGACCTTCTCGACCCTGCGAATGTAGATGTCGTGGACGACTTCGCGCGTCTTCGGGTCGATCGACATCGGGCCGCGCGGGCTTTCCCAGGCCATGCCCTTCATGGCTTCGACCAGCGCATCGCCATTGGTCTTGCCGCCGGTCACCTTCAGCGCCTCGTAGATCAGATGCATGCCGTCATAGGCGCTGACGCTGATGAAGTTCGGTCGAACATTCGCGTTGGCCTTGCGAAACGCCGCGACATAGTCGCGGTTCAGGTCGGATGGATGCGCGGCGGAGTAGAACCCCGCCGTGATCATGCCGATCATCGCATCGCTCATACCCGGCAGGTCCTCGTCGTCGGCGATGTCGCCGGGGCCGATCAGCTGGATCCCGCTCTTGTCGAGCCCGCGCTCGACAAACTGCTTGGCCAGGATGCCGGCCTGGCTTGTCGGGACAAAAATGAACAGGGTGTCGGGATTGCCATCTCGCGCGCGCTGCAGGAACGGCGCGAAATCGGGGTTCACCAGCGGCACTTTCAGCGCTTCGACGATCGTTCCACCTGCCGCGATGAAGCTCGCCGAAAATACGCCGGCGGCTTCGCGCCCAGGTGCCCAGTCGGACGCGATGATGGTGGCCCGTTTCGATCCGTTCCTCGCCGCCCAATCCGCCAGCACGCTGGCCTGCTGGGCGTGCGTCCAGCTGGTGCGCACGAAGTAAGGTGACCGTTCGGTCACGATCGAGGTGCCCGATACCATGACAACGGTCGCCGTCTTGCTTTCATTGGCCAGCGGCGCGAGCGCCAGCACGCTCGGCGTCAGTCCGCCGCCGAGGATCGCGACCTCGTCGTTGACGATCAGCTCCTGCGCAATGCGCTTGGCATTGTCGGGCAGGCTGGCATCGTCCCGGACGATCAATTCGATCTTGCGGCCGGCGACCATGTCGCCGTGCTGCGCCATGTAGAGCCGCGCCCCGCCGACCGCCTGCTTGCCGACCGGCCCCAGGACGCCGGTCAATGGCATCACCAGCCCGACCCTTACGACGTCCTGCGCCTGGGTGGGTCCCGGTCGCACCGCCGCAAGCGCCAGAACGGCCCCGACCAACATGGCAAACCGGGTGCTCGACATGGCCAACCTCCCGCGAGCCCGGAGATGATGCCGGGCCGGTTCGCGACTATCGGCTTCGCGCCGGGGAAGTCCTGATGAAGAAGTGACAGAACGGCGAATTTACTGCTAAATTTTCCCGATTGGTGCCGTCTGTGGGCATGGAGTGACCTCTATGGACCCGGCGACTGATTCCGTTTTGATATTTGATTCCTTTGAGCTTGATCTCGCCCGCGGCGTAGCCCGCGTGGATGGCGTCGATCTCGATCTCAGGCCGAAATCATTCGCGGTGCTCGGCTATCTCGCCGGCAATGCCGGGCGGCTGGCATCCAAGCAGGATCTGCACGAGGCGGTCTGGGGTAACGTCGCGGTTTCGGACGACTCGCTCGTCCAGTGCATCCGCGAGCTGCGCCTGAAGCTGCGCGATGATGACCACCGCATCATCAAGACGGTGTCTCGCCGCGGCTATCGCCTCGACGCCAGGCCGGTGCCGCCGCCGCACGATCATGGATCGCAGAACGTCTCGCGCCGAACGTCCGCTCCCCGCGGCATCGCGGCACGCTTGGCCGCGCTTCCCCGATGGTTGCTGATCGCCGGCCTGTCGGTGATCGCCTTCGCATCATTCGCATCCGTGCCGCCGCTCGCCAACGGGATGTGGCATCCTCTGGCCGAATTGGCGCACTGGCTTGTGCCGCAGGATCACGGCATCGTGCCGGAGCAGGATGTCGAGCGGATCACCGCGCTGGCCGCCGAGAAGCAGCTGCCGCTTCCCGCCTATCGCGTTCGCGCGCCGGCAAGCGACGTGCCGGACAATGTCCGCCGCTTTCTCGGCGTGTGGGTGAGCGACCAGGGATGGATCAATTCGCATCGCCAATTCATGATGATCGTCACCAATGTCGATCGGGACGGTGTCGCGACCGGCTATCTCGTGAACGGGCCGGCGATGCCGCACAGCCGCGTACCCGGGCCCGGCTTTTCCGGTGGCTTCACCGGATATGTCCTCGACGACGTCTTGCGCTATGACGGCAATACCGGACTGCATTCCGCCTCCATCACCGCGGATGGACGGATCGAGTTCAAGCTCGTCTTCCGCGAGGGAGGTACGGGTGTCGTGTTCCTCGAACCGCTCTGGACCCTTGCCCATCCAGGCCGCATTGCACGCAGTCAAACCTGATCGAGGCGCACCCGATGTGATTACGTGCGCCGCGAAACACCGAGCCCCGCCAGATGCGTGTCGACGAACTGCGCGAGCCGCTCGCGCAGCATCTCGGGCGGGACCGCGACCATGCGCTCCTCGAGGCCGAGCGAGATGATGCCGTGGACCGCGGAGAACATCATCCGCGACAGCAGCGCGACGTCGCCGGGATCGCGATCGGGCAGCAGCCGGAGCAGCGGCGCATGCATCAGCGCAAACGCATCCATCACCATCGTGAGGATATCTTCCGGAAACGGCCGGTCGTCCTCCATCCGGTGCTCGAACAGCGAGCGCAGCAGATTGGCGTGCTCGGTGGCGAAGCCGAGATAGGCGTCGGCAAGTCCATGCAGCTGGTGCAGGGGATCGTCGGCCGGGACCGCCTTGAGCCGCGTGGTCAGCGCGTGAACGGTCTCCCGGTTCACCGTCAGGATCAACCCGTCGAAGTCGCCGAACTCATTATAGACACTGCCGATGGAGCAGCCGGCGGCCTCGGCGACATCACGAACCTTGAGTGATCTCAATCCCTTAGTGGCGATTGACCGGCGCGCGATCTTGATCAGCAAGGCTCGCCGCTGAAGTTTTTTTCGGTCTCGTCGCGATTCTTCTTGAACAATGTTCATTTTCATACTACTAATTTGAGCGTTGCTCAAGTTGGCATAGGAGGCCACTCAGATGCAGACCCTAGCACTTCAATTGACCACCACCCTTGTCGATGACGCGATCGAGCTCGTGAAGGGCTTCGGCCGCGCCGTCCTCACTCTGGCGACCGCGCCGATCGAGCGGATCGCCCGCGCCTGCGACGTCGCAAGCGTCCTGGAGCAGCGGCGCGCGGATCGGCGCGCGCCGCGCCAGGCGGCTGCGAGCGGACGCCGCTGCAAGCCGCGCAACTGCCGATGGTCGCCGTTCGGCGGCTTGAGTGAACTGACCTGAAGTGCGCGGCCCGCAATTGTCGGCGAAACCTCAACAAAGCGCTCACCATGTCCTCTGCGAGCCGGTCCGGCGTCGATCAACCCCAGGTCTGGATAAGGTCTCGTACATCTCTGGCGGGCAATGTCGCGACGTCCCGGTGCGCCCGATTTTGCGCGCCTTCGAACCGATACGTTGCGGAAAAGACTAAAGGCTGCGGCATCCCCGTCATTTTCTCCACGCTCACCATTCTCCGCCAACCGAATTCGCAGACCTGCCAGCGCCGTGCGCGCTAACCCAAGGAACCGGTCATGATCAAGGAATTGATGACGTCCCGCCGCTTCGCGCCGCTGTTCTGGTCGCAGTTCTGCTCGGCGTTGAACGACAACGTGCTGAAGAACGCGCTCGTCATCATGCTGCTGTATGGCGTCGCCAACGAGCAGGGGCCGGCGCTGGTTCAGCTCGCGGGGGCGGTGTTCATCGCTCCGTTCTTCGTGCTGTCGGCGCTCGGCGGCGAGCTTGCCGACCGCTACATCAAGTCCGTCGTCGCCCGCCGGCTGAAGTTCTTCGAGATCTTCGCCGCGGCCTTTGCCGCCGCCGGCTTCTTCACCCATTCGATTCCGCTGCTGTTCATCGCGCTGGCGCTGTTCGGCATCGTCGCGGCGCTGTTCGGCCCGGTGAAATATGCCGTTCTGCCCGACCAGCTGTCGGTGTCCGAACTCGCGACCGGCAATGCGCTGGTCGAGGGCGCAACCTTCATGGCGATCCTGATCGGCACCATCGCGGGCGGCATGTTCGTCGCCGGCGCCAGCCACATGGGCTGGATCTGCGCCGCCGTGGTCGGCCTGTCGGTGCTGTCCTGGGGCTTTGCGTCACGGATTCCGGTGACGCAGCCGTCGGCGCCCGATCTGCCGATCACCAAGAATCCCTGGACCTCGACCGTGCGCCTGTTGAAGTCACTCTATGCCGAGCCGCGGCTGTGGGACGGCATGGTGATCGTGTCCTGGTTCTGGATGGTCGGCGCGATCGTGCTGTCGCTGCTGCCCGCGCTGATCAAGGAAGGCGTCGGCGGCACCGAGGGCGTGGTCACGCTGTGCCTCGCCGTGTTCGCGATCGGCATCGCCGCCGGCTCGCTGTTCGCGGCGCAGCTGAGCCATGTCCGCCCGAACCTCGCGCTGGTGCCGATCGGCGCCATCGTGATGGGCGTGGTCGGCCTCGACCTCGCCTGGGCGATCGCCACCACCTCGCTCGGCAAGGATGTCACCGCGGTTGCGTTCGCGACCTCGTTCGGCGGCTTCCGCATGCTGGCCGACTTCTTCCTGTTCGCCTTCGGCGGCGGCCTGTTCGTGGTGCCGTCGTTTGCCGCCGTGCAGGCCTGGACCGCGCCGTCCGAGCGCGCTCGCATCATCGCCGCCGGCAATATCCTGCAGGCCGGCTTCATGGTCGCCGGCGCGGTGTTCGTCGGCGCCCTGCAATATATCGGCCTGCCGATCGCCTGGATTTTCTTCGGCCTCGCCGTCGCGAGCTTCGGCACCGTCTGGTTCGTGCTGAGCAAGTGGGGCAAGGAGGGCGTGCGCGACTTCGGCGCGCTGCTGTTCCGGGCGCTGTTCCGCGTCGAGGTGCGCGGCATGGAGAATCTGCCGCCATCGGGTACGCGGATGCTGATCGCGCCCAACCATGTCAGCCTGGTCGACGGCCCGCTGCTGCACGCCACCTTGCCGATCGATGCGAGCTTCGCGGTCGACACCGGCATCTCCAAGGCGTGGTGGGCCAAGCCGTTCCTGAAGATGATCAAGCACTACACGATGGACCCGTCGAAGCCGCTGGCCGCGCGCGACCTGATCAAGCTGGTCGCCGCCGGCGAGCCGGTGGTGATCTTCCCGGAAGGGCGCATCACGGTCTCGGGTTCGCTGATGAAGGTCTATGACGGCACCGCGATGATCGCCGACAAGGCCGATGCGGTCGTCGTCCCGGTCCGCATCGAGGGCGCGCAGCGTTCGCATCTCAGCTATCTCAAGAATGGCGAGATCAAGCGCTCCTGGTTCCCCAAGGTGACGATCTCGATCCTGCCGCCGGTGAAGCTGCCGGTCGACGAATCGCTGAAGGGCAAGGCGCGCCGCAATGCCGCCGGCGCCGCGCTGCAGGACGTGATGATCAACGCCATGGTTCAGAACGCGATGCTCGACCACACGCTGTTCGAGGGCCTCGGCCACGCCTATCGCGACCGCGACACCGGCAAGCCGATCATCGAGGACGCGCTCGGCACCAAGCTGACCTACCGCAAGCTGATCCTCGGCGCCCAGGTGCTGAGCCGCAAGCTCGAGCAGGGCACCGCGGTCGGCGAGAATGTCGGGGTGCTGCTGCCGAACTCGGCCGGCGTTGCCGTCGTGTTCATGGCGCTGCAGACCATCGGCCGGGTGCCGGCGATGCTCAACTTCTCGGCAGGTCCAGTCAATGTGCTGGCGGCGATGAAGGCGGCGCAGGTGAAGACCGTGCTGACCTCGCAGGCCTTCATCGAGAAGGGCAAGCTCGACAAGCTGATCGCGGCGCTCGCCGGCCAGGCGCGCGTCGTCTATCTCGAGGATGTCAGGGCCGGCATCGGCCTCGCCGACAAGATCGCGGGCTTCCGCGCCGGCATCGCGCCGCGCGTCGCCCGCAAGGCCAACGATCCCGCGGTCATCCTGTTTACCTCGGGCTCGGAAGGCACACCGAAGGGCGTCGTGCTGTCCCATCGCAACATCCTCGCCAACGCGGCGCAGGCGCTGGCACGGGTCGATGCCAATGCCAACGACAAGGTGTTCAACGTGCTGCCGGTGTTCCACTCGTTCGGTTTGACCGGCGGCATGATGATGCCGATCCTCGGCGGCATCCCGATCTTCATGTATCCGTCGCCGCTGCACTACCGGATCGTGCCCGAGCTGATCTACCAGACCGGCGCGACGATCCTGTTCGGCACCGACACCTTCCTCACCGGCTACGCCCGCTCGGCGCATGCCTATGACTTCCGCACGCTACGGCTCGTCATCGCGGGTGCAGAGGCGGTGAAGGAGCGCACGCGGCAGATCTACATGGAGCGCTACGGCATCCGCATCCTCGAGGGCTATGGCGTCACCGAGACCGCGCCGGTGCTGGCGATGAACACGCCGATGGCCAATCGCCAGGGCACCGTCGGCCGCATCTCGCCGCTGATGCAGTACCGTCTCGATCCGGTTCCCGGCATCGAGGACGGCGGCCGGCTGTCGGTGAAGGGCCCGAACGTGATGATCGGTTACCTCCGCGCCGAAAATCCCGGCGTGCTCGAGCCGCTGCCCGATGGCTGGCACGACACCGGCGACATCGTCACGGTCGACGCGCAGGGCTTCATCGCGATCAAGGGCCGTGCCAAGCGCTTTGCCAAGATCGCCGGCGAGATGGTTTCGCTGTCGGCGGTGGAGGCGATCGCGGCTGCGATCTGGCCGCAGGCAATGTCGGTTGCGGTCACGCTGCCCGATCAGCGCAAGGGCGAACGCATCGTGCTGCTCACCACGCAGAAGGACGCCGACCGCGCCGCGATGCAGCGCCAGGCCAAGAGCGTCGGCGCCTCCGACCTCGCGGTGCCGGCCGATATCCGCATCGTCGACAAGGTGCCGCTGCTCGGCACCGGCAAGACCGACTATGTCGGCGCCACTGCGCTGGCCAAGGAAATAGCAGCGGAACTCGCCGCGGCACCTGCGCCGCAGGTCGAGCCGGCCGGCGATGAGGGCGAGGCCGAGCCCGCGCAGCTGGCGCAACACGTTGCATGAGGCTTGGCATGATGGTTGTGCTTTTCGGGAGCATGTTGTCAGATAGACGGCAACTGCTCCCGAGAAAGCACGATCATGCTGGACAAACTGAACCCGGCTACCGAGGACGCGCCTGAACTCCTGGCCGAGCAATGGATCGGCGCGCTGGATGCGGCGTTCGCGAGCCGCTCCGCCGAGGCACTCGCCGCGCTGTTTGCGCCCGAGAGCCACTGGCGCAATATCTTCGGCATCTCCTGGCGGTTTGCGACCTTCAGCGGACGACAGCGCGTCGTTGCCGAACTGCTGACGCGCGCTGAAGCGGTCGGCGCGAGCGGATTTCGTCTCGATGACCGTGCCTTGATACCGCGGCGGGCCGTGGTGGCCGGACGCGAGGTGATTGAGGCCGTCTTCACCTTCGACACGTCGAACGGCCCCGGCAGCGGCGCGGTGCGGCTGCTCCACGATGCTGACGGAAATTCCGCGGCGTGGACGTTCTCCACGATGCTCGACTTCAACCGCATCTGCGAGGCGCGCACCGATCGCGCCGCCGAGCAATCCCACGCGCGCGATTTCGCCGCACCCGACTGGCTGGAGCAGCGGCAGGCCTCGCGCGCCTATGCCGACCGCGAGCCCGACGTACTGATTGTCGGCGGCGGCCATGCCGGCATTGCGGCCGCGGTCGAGTGCAAGCGGATCGGGCTCGATGCCCTGATCGTCGATCGCGAGCGGCGTATCGGCGACAATTGGCGGCTGCGCTATCGCGGGCTCAAGCTGCACAACAAGACGCCGGTCAATCTGTTTCGCTACCTGCCGTTCCCGCCGAGCTTTCCGGACTACATCCCGAAGGACAAGATCGCGAACTGGCTGGAAAGCTATGTCGACATCATGGAGCTCGACTTCTGGACTGAGACCTCGTTCGAGGGCGCGCGCTATGACGATATGACGCAAAGCTGGACGGTGACGCTGCAGCGGAGCGATGGCTCGCGCACGCTGCATCCGAAGCACGTCGTGCTTGCGACCAGCGTCAGCGGCACGCCGAACATTCCCCGGATCGACGGCATCGAGAATTTCGAAGGGAAGGTGCTGCACTCCAGCGCGTTCGCGGCCGGGCGCGAATGGGCCGGGCGTTCGGTCGTCGTGTTCGGCACCGGCACCAGCGCGCATGACATCTGCCAGGAGCTGCACGCCGCGAGCGCCGACGTCACCATGGTGCAGCGCAGCCCGACCATGGTGGTCAATGTCGAGCCGGCGCAGCTCTACGACAAGACCTATCTCGGCGACGGCCCGCCGATCGAGGTGCGCGACATCCTCAATTCCGGCGTGCCGCTGCCGGTGATGAAGATCGCGCACAAGATCATCACCGACGAGGTGAAGCGGCTCGATGCGCCCTTGCTGTCGCGGCTGGAGCGCGCCGGCTTCCGGCTCGAGTTCGGCGAGAACGGCACCGGCTGGCCGCTGAAATTCCGCTCCCGCGGCGGCGGCTACTACTTCAATGTCGGCTGCTCCGAGCTGATCGCCGACGGCAAGATCCGCCTGATCCAGGCCGCCGACATCGCTGATATCACCGCCGCCGGCCTTGCGCTGAAGGACGGCACGTCGCTCGGCGCCGAACTGTTCGTGCTCGCCACCGGCTACAAGGGCCACGATCACCTGCTCGCCAAACTGTTCGGCGAGGACGTCGCCGAGCGCGTCGGCCGCGTCTGGGGTTTTGACGATGCGACCCAGGAGCTGCGCAACATGTGGACGCGCACGCCGCAGCCCGGCCTCTGGTTCGCCGGTGGCGCGTTCTCGCAGGCCCGCATCTACAGCCGCTTCATCGCGCTGCAGATCGCAGCGATCGAGGCCGGCACGCTTTCCAAGCAACTCACCTGAACTCCACGCACTCGCACTGAAGGACTCCCATGCCGCTTCCGCTCGATCCCGTCATTGAGAAGATCATCCCGCTGCTGCCGCTGCGCGATCCCGAAACCATGACGCCGCAGAGCTGTCGCGATTCGCTCCGGGCGCTGGCGGAGGCGCGCAAGGCGGTGCCGCCGCCGCCGGTCGACGTGGCACGCGATATCGAGGTCGCTGGCGCCGCCGGCAAGCTCGGCGCGCGGCTCTATCGCAACGGCCGCGGCACGGCGCCGACCGTGATCTTCTTCCACGGCGGCGGCTGGGTCGCCGGCGATCTCGAGACGCATGATCGCCAGGCCCGCAACCTTGTGATCGACACCGGCGCTGTCGTGATCTCGGTCGATTACCGCCGCCCGCCGGAAACCCGCTTTCCCGGCGCGTTCGAGGATGCGTTCGCCGCGATCCGCGACGTGGTCGCGCGCATCGACGAATTCGGCGGCGATCCTTCCCGCGTCGGCGTTGCCGGCGATTCCGCCGGCGGCAATCTCGCCGCTACCACCGCGCTCGCCTGCCGCGACGCCGGCATCAGGCTCGCCGGGCAATTGCTGGTCTATCCCGTCACCGATGTGGTCGGCAATTTTGCCGACGCGGCCGAGAACGCCAAATTTCCGTCGCGCGCCGAGAATGCGGACGGCTACTTCCTGACGCGGGCGACGATGCAGTGGTTCTGCGGGCACTATCTCGCCGACAAGGCTGAGGGCGCCGACTGGCGCGTCTCGCCGCTGCGCGCGAAGAGCCTCGCGGGCGTGGCACCGGCGGTCGTCACCACAGCCTGGTTCGACCCGCTGCGCGACGAGGGGCACGCTTATGCCGAGGCGTTGCAGGCGGCCGGCGTGCCTGTGACCTATCATTCCGGCGAGGGCCTGATTCACGGCTACTTTGGTCTCGGCGATGCGTCAGAGGCCGCACACGCCGAAGCGCAGCGCGCGCGGGCGGATTTTCGGGTGTTGCTGGAGCGGGGCGTCTAATCTCCGCGTCGTCCGGCCTTTGTTGGCGAACGGACTCTAACCTCCTCGTCGTCCCGGCGGAGGCCGGGACCCATAACCACCGCAGCCTGTTATTGCAGCGGGCTGCGGCCCCAGCGTCGCGCCACGCCATCCAGCCGGGGTAATGGGTCCCGGCCTTCGCCGGGACGACGATGTGGATGGATTTGCGTTTAACCCCCTCAATCATTCCCGATCGTGTCGCCGAACAGCTGCCAGGTCTCGCCGTTGAACTTCTGCAGCCGCATCGCTTCGACCGGGAAGTAGTCGGTCGGCGAGGTCTTCACCTTGATGCCGGGCAGGAACATCGGAAGCGCGACGTCGAGGCTCGCAGCCTGCTTCATGATGTTCTCATGCGTGAGGTCGTCGCCGCATTGCTTCAGCACCTGCACCGTCGCCTCCGCCACCACATAGCCGTAGACGATCAGCTGGTCCTGCAGATTGCCGTCCGGAAAATACTTCTTCATGAAGTCCTGCCAGGCGATCACGTCCGGGTCCGCTTTCCATTGCGGATCGTTCGGATCCTTCAGCGAGTAGGACGAGATGATGTCCCTGGAATATTCGAAGCCGGCCGGCTTCAGCACCGAGGATACCGAGGTCGAGGTCGCCGCGAGGAAGAACAAGTCCGGCTTCCAGCCGATCTCGCCGATCTTCTTGATCGCCTGCGCCGCCTGTTTGGGGATCGCGTGCATGAACAGCACGTTGGCGCCGGATGATTTCAGCTTCACGATCTGGCTGTCGACCGTCGGATCGGTCGATTCATAGGTCGTCTCCGCCACCACCATCTTCGCGGTGTTCTCCGGCCCGAGCCCCTTCTTGAAGCCGTTGCCGTAATCCTTGCCGGCGTCGTCGTTCTGGTAGAACAGCGCGATCTTGGCGTCCGGCTTGTTGGTCAGCACATACTTGGCGTAGACCGCGGTCTCGGCCTGGTAGGACGGCTGGAAGCCGATCGTCCACGGATAATGCGCGTAGTCGCCCCACAGCGTGGCGCCGGCGCCGACGAACAGCTGCGGCACTTTCTTGTCGTTGAGATATTTGCGCACGGCAAGGCCCGTCGGCGTGCCCAGCGGATTGAGGATCGCGGCGACCTCCTCCTGCTCCACCAGCTTGCGGGTCTGCTCCACCGTCTTCGGCGGCGAGTAGCCGTCGTCGAGCGTGATCAGGTTGATCTTGCGCCCGTTCACGCCGCCCTGGTCGTTGATCATTTTGAAGTAGGCGGCCTGCGTCTTCGCGATCACGCTGTAGGCCGACGCCGCGCCGGAGAATGGCGAGGTCTGTCCGAGCTTGATCTCGGTGTCGCTGGCGCCCGTGCCATATTTCTTCTCGGCGGCGTGCGTCTGTGTCGCGAGCGCAAGCGCGACGGCTGCCGTGACGGCCTTCCAGATCATCGTGAGCCTCCCTGTGGCTTTTTTGTTTTGTTCGCGAGGGAGAGCTTACGTGAGCGGCCGCACGTTGGGCTTGTGGTGAGACGCCGGGGCAGGGATGCGAAAATGCGGTGGGGTGGCCAAATCGGCCAATGTGCGGTGGCCTGCCGTGGAGCGGAATGCCGCTTCCTTAACCTCGCCCCGCTTGCGGGGAGAGGTCGGATCGCATGTAGCGTAGCGCAATGCGATCCGGGTGAGGGGGTACAGGTCTAACGGCGACCTAACGTGTGGAGAGAAGCCCCTCACCCTAACCCTCTCCCCGCAAGAGCGGGCGAGGGAATAACTTTTAGCGCACCCGCACGCTGCCGGTCGTGACCGGATCGGTCGGCAGCACGGTGGCGCCGGCTCTGCTGGCGGCGGCGGAGGTGATCATACCGGGCTCGGCCGCGGCCTGCACATTGCGGGGCGGGTTGAATTCGAGGATGACGAGGGCGGCCGTGGCGAGCACCGCCACGGCGGCGGTTGCAATCGCAGGCACCAGTCTTCCGCGCGGATCGGCTGCGCGAACTTGCATCGAGCAATTCCTTTATCGGGGTCGTTCTTTGGACGTGACATAGGAACGGCCAGGCTTCTTCCCAAGAGTGCGGCGCACATGCCTCACAATCAGTTGTGCTGGCCGTGATGTCCCTCACGGTCTTCGAGACGATGCGGCGTACCGCGTCGAATCGCATTCGTGTCGGACGGCTTGTTTGCACACTAATAGTTGGAAGAGATCGTGGCGTTTTGCATGCGCCTCATGCGCTCGTGATCGATCGCGTGAGGTTGTGATTAACGTCCGCCTTCGCCAAGGCTGCGGCGCGACAAGCCCACGCGAGAAGCCGCTTTTGCCTTTATTTATAGGCTTTCTTTGTGGGTCGGGGCGCGCGCGTTAAGCGTTTCTTCACGCGCTCTCGATCGATCAGGCAGAAGATTCGTGTGATGTGCGCGTGATGGAAGAGATGACACCGCTGTCATTGGCAGCAGCTGTCAGCGAACTGTCGCAACCGTGGTGGCGCCGTCATTGCGACGCTTTAGCAAAGGTGGAGGCCTTGGCGAAGCGACGAAGCAATCCATCTCTCCTTACGCAGAGCAATGGATGATTTTACTTTGTTCGTCATTGCGCAAAGAAGATTCCACTTCGCCATCGCGCCTCGATCGCGGTCTCATTTCAATTCTATTGCTTTGATACCAAGTCGATGAAATGCACTGACGCGTCGCTTGACGCGAGAGCCCGCGTGTCGCTTTCCGAAATTGGTCCAGCGTTCACGCATGAATGTGCGACGCATGCAACCAGAGCGACCATCTCGGTAGCCAGTTTGTTGGCCAAAACAAAAACGGCCGGGTCATCCGACCCGGCCGTTCAAAACTCTCTCCGCGAATTCCGCGTGTGCGGCTTCGCTCAGCTCGCCTTCTTCACCGGCGCGGGCTTGCCGACCTTCTTCTCGATCGCGCGCTTCAGTTCGAGGGCGCGGGGCGAGAGCACGTCGGCCTTGGCCTTGAGCAGGTAGGCGTCGAGGCCGCCATTGTGGTCGACGCTCTTCAGCGCATTGGTCGAGACGCGCAGGCGCACGTTGCGGCCGAGCGCTTCGGAGATGAAGGTGATGTTGGCCAGGTTCGGCAGGAAGCGCCGCTTGGTCTTGATGTTCGAGTGGCTCACCTTGTGGCCCGTCTGGGGGCCCTTGGCCGTCAGTTCGCAGCGCCGGGACATCTTACAAAATCCTTATTGCATCCCCGCCGCTCGAAGGGCGTGCAATCACACGGCCCGCGCGGGGGTTTTGAATTCGCGTCCATTTTCCAGGAACCGCGGGTGTATAGGGGGAGAATACCCGAGCGTCAAGATTATATCGCCGCATGCGGGGCACCGGAATTGCCGGTTCATAAGGTCTTCCAGCCACTTAACGGCGGATATGGCAACCATATAAAGGGCGTATTCGGCTGCAAGTCTAGGTTCCATACAAGATGCGCCTTGTTGTCCGGCCGAATTGAACGCCGAAATGGACAACGGATAGAGCGCCGATAGCAGGACCGTCAGGTAGGTTAAGTGACCACCGCCATTGCCATTTTGCCCCCGCTCGGCCGGCTGCTTGGCCTGTGCGCGGGCGCATTGCTGCTGTTCTGCGCCGAGCGCGCCAGCGCGCAGGGGCGGCTCGACGCCCAGTATGAGGCGACCCTGGCCGGTATCCCGGTCGGCAAGGGCAGCTGGACCATCGAAATCGGCGACGATACCTTCTCGGCCTCGGCCCAGGGCGGCACCGCGGGCCTCTTGAAGGCGTTTTCCGGCGGCTCCGGCGCGGGCGCCTCGCAGGGCCGCGTCGTCAACGGGGCGCTGGCGGCCTCCTCCTACACCGCGACCACCACCACCTCGAAGAAGTCGGAGACGATCCGGATGGTGCTCGCCAATGGCGGTATCAAGGAATCCGCGATCGAGCCGGAGCCGCCGGTGGATCCCGACCGTCTGCCGGTGACGGATGCGCAGAAGAAGAACGTGTTCGATCCGATGACCGGCTCGTTCTTGCGCGCGCCCGGCAATGCCGAACTGATGAGCCCGGATATTTGCCGCAGCGGCGCCGGCATCTTCGACGGCCGCATGCGCTACGACCTCAAGCTCGATTTCAAGCGGGTCGAGATCGTCAAGGCCGAGCGCGGCTATCACGGCCCGGCGCTGGTCTGTGCGCTCTATTTCGTGCCGATCTCGGGCTACATCCCGGATCGCCCGGTGATCAAATATCTCGCCGCCCAGCGCAACATCGAGATCGCCTTCGTGCCGATCGCCGGCACCCGCTTTCTGGTGCCGTTCCGCATGACGATCCCGACCCCGCTCGGCCAGGCCATGCTGGAAGCCACCTCGTTCGTCACCACAGCCGCGCCGCCGCGCGTGGCGAAGACGCAGTAACAGACAACGCAACCTCGTCATTGCCGGGCTTGACCCGGCAATCCATCCGTTTCGAGAGGTCTTTCTTGGTTGATGGATGCCCGGGTCAAGCCCGGGCATGACGAGTAGGGCGGTTCTTCACCTTCTCCCCTTGTGGGAGAAGGAGGGATGAGGGGTTCGCTCCGCGGAGACAGACCCCTCACCCGGCGCCTGCGGCGCCAACCTCTCCCACAAGGGGAGAGGTTACTTCGGAGGCGCTATGCGGCGCGCGGAATGCAACGAACGCCACCGGAATCCAGTTGACTCTTGTCCGCTTCTGATTCGACTCGGACGCCCCTGGAACTTAAGGAATTCAGTCCGCATATCCTGTGCTTGTGGAGCCCTCTCAAACTTGATCTAGTGCCGCCGCCGTCAGCCTACCCGAGATGTTGCGGTGAACGTTTCAGGTCCCAAATCGAGTCAGCGATTCGGCCGCGATTCGTTCTAGACTCGTTCCAGAGCTTAAGGTAGGCGCGGAAAGCGTCGCATTGTGAGACAGATTTTGTGAAAGGACGCGTGAAGGAGTGAAGACCAGAGCGTCAATCCCTCACCGTCACCCTGAGGAGGCCGCGCAGCGGCCGTCTCGAAGGGCGACGGCCCTGCTGTCTCATCAAGATCGCCGCAAACGGGTCGATCTCGGCCGTGCATCCTTCGAGACGCGCTGACGCGCTCCTCGCAGGTACAACGGCGAATTCGCCGTTGTACCTGGGATGACGGATCAGAGAGCGCCCCAACAAATTCAAGAAACACCTGCAAAATATGGCTTTCTCAACTTCGTTCGGAAATGACCGCGTGCCCGGTGCAGGCGTCACCGCGGTGCTCGGGCCGACCAACACCGGCAAGACGCATCTGGCCATCGAGCGCATGCTGGCGCATTCGTCCGGCTTGATCGGGCTGCCGCTGCGGCTCTTGGCGCGCGAGGTCTACAACAAGATCGCGGACCGCGCCGGCGTCGACAACGTCGCGCTGGTCACGGGCGAGGAGAAGATCAAGCCGAAGGCGCCGCGCTTCTGGGTCTCGACCGTCGAGGCGATGCCGCGCGATCTCGATGTATCGTTTCTCGCGGTCGACGAGATCCAGATCGCGGCCGATCTCGAGCGCGGGCATGTGTTCACCGATCGCATCCTCAACCGCCGCGGCCGCGACGAGACGCTGCTGCTGGGTGCGGCGACGATGCGGCCGATGATCGAGCGGCTGTTGCCGGGTGCCTCGATCATCACGCGGCCGCGCCTGTCGCAACTCGAATTCGCCGGCGACCGCAAGATCACGCGGCAGCCGCGCAGAACGGCAATCGTCGCGTTCTCCGCCGACGAAGTCTACGCGATCGCCGAATTGATCCGCCGCCAGCATGGCGGCGCGGCCGTGGTGCTGGGCTCGCTCTCGCCACGCACGCGCAATGCGCAGGTCGCGATGTTCCAGAACGGCGACGTCGATTACCTCGTCGCCACCGATGCGGTCGGCATGGGGCTTAATCTCGACGTCGATCATGTCGCCTTCGCTTCCGACCGCAAGTATGACGGCTACCAGTTCCGCCGCCTGACGCCGGCCGAATTCGCGCAGATAGCCGGCCGCGCCGGCCGCGCGACGCGCAACGGCACCTTCGGCACCACCGGCCGCTGCGCGCCGTTCGAGCCGGAGCTCGTCAACGCGCTGCAGAACCACACCTTCGATGCCGTCAAGGTGCTGCAATGGCGCAACGCGAAGTTGGACTTCGCCTCGCTCGGCGCGTTGCAGGTGTCGCTGGCGCTATCGCCCAATCATGAGGCACTGACGCGGGCCCCGGTGGCCGAGGACCTGCGCGTGCTCGAGCATGTCGCGCGCGACGCCGAGGTGCGCAATCTCGCGCATGGGGCGGCCGCGGTGGAGCGTCTGTGGGAGGCCTGCCAGGTTCCAGACTACCGGAAGCTGTCGCCGGCCGCCCATGCCGAACTCGTGACCACGCTGTATGGCTTCCTGATGCAAAAGGGGCGTATCCCTGACGCATGGTTTGCCGCCCAGGTCGACCAGGCCAACCGGACCGACGGCGATATCGACACGCTATCGGGCCGGATCGCGCAGATCAGGACCTGGACCTTTGTTGCCAACCGGCCGGACTGGCTCTACGACCCGGACCACTGGCAGGGGATCACGCGCGAGCTCGAAAATAAATTATCCGATGCGCTGCATGAACGGCTCACGGAGCGTTTCGTTGACAGGCGGACCAGTGTATTGATGCGCCGCCTGCGGGAGAACTCAGTTTTGAATACGGAAATTGGCAAGACCGGTGAAGTGATCGTGGAAGGCCACGTGATCGGCCGGCTCGATGGTTTCACCTTCGCACCTGATGCGGCCGAGGCCGGCAGCGACGCCAAGGCGCTGCAAGCCGCCGCCCAGCAGGTGCTGGCGCGCGAGATCGATGCGCGCGCCGAGAAGCTGGGCGCAGCCCCCGACGAGCAGTTCGTGCTGACCTCCGACGGCACCATCCGCTGGACCGGCGATGCGGTTGCCAAGCTGGTGGCCGCCGAGGACGCGCTGCATCCGCGGCTGCGCATCATCTCCGACGAGCGGCTGACCGGCGCCTCGCGGGAAGCGGTGCAGACCCGGCTCGATCTCTGGCTCAAGACGCATATCGAAAAGCTGCTCGGGCCGCTGTTCGAACTGTCCAAGGCCGAGGATCTGCAGGGCATCGCCCGCGGCATCGCCTTCCAGCTGGTCGAGGCGCTCGGCGTGCTCGAACGCGCGAAGATCGCGGCCGAGATGAAGGATCTCGACCAGCCCTCGCGCGCGGCCCTGCGCAAATACGGCGTGCGGTTCGGCGCCTACCACATCTATTTCCCGCAGCTCTTGAAGCCCGCGGCGCGCTCGCTGGCCTCGCTGCTGTGGGCCGAGAAGCAGAGCAATGCCGATATGGCGGCATTGTCGAATGTGCAGCACCTCGCCTCCAGCGGCCGCACGTCGTTCCCGGTCGACAAGGCGTTGCCGCGCGATGCCTATCGCGTGCTCGGCTATCGCCAGTGCGGCGAGCGCGCGGTGCGCGTCGACATCCTGGAGCGGCTCGCCGACCTGATCCGCCCCGCTTTGGCCTGGCGCGAGACCTCGCCGGGCGAGAAGCCTGCGGGTGCGTTCGACGGCCGCGGCTTTGTCGTGACGCAGGCGATGACCTCGCTGACCGGCTCCGCGGGCGAGGATTTTGCCTCGATCCTGCGCGCGCTCGGCTACCGCATGGACCGCCGTCCGCCGCTGCCGCCGAAGCCCGTCGAGGTCGCGCCGGCCGAGACCACGGAGGCCGTCGCCGAGACCACGGAGGCCGTAGCCGAGGCCACGGAGGCCGTAGCCGAGACCACCGAGACGGTCGCCGCCGAGACGCTGCCGGTCGAGGCGACCTCTGACGCCGCCGTGGATGCGCCGGTCGGTGCCACCGCCGAGGTTGTGGCCGAAGCGCCGGAGGCTGCCACGGATCAGCCGGTGTCCGGCGATCCCGCACCGTCGGCCGCGCTGCTGCCCGATGTGGGCTTTGCCGAGGTGGTGTCCAGCGAGGCGACGCCGGTCGTCGTCGAGACCAAGCCCGAACCCGTGGCAGAAGTTGCCGCGGAGCCCGCCGCTGTCGCCGAAGAGCCCGCTGCTGAGGCGCCCGCTTCGGAAGCGGTATCCGAGCCCGCGCCTGCCGTGGAAGCCACTGCAGAGACACCCTCCGAGACCGCCACCGAGGCCCCCGCGGAGACCGCGAGTGCTGAGGCAGCACCGGCTGAAGCCGCTGTCGCCGCCGCGGAGACGCCGGCCGAGCCGCAACTGGTCGAAGTCTGGCGTCCCGGTGGCCGCTCCGACGAGCGCCGTCCGCATCATCGCGGCCACGATCGCAACCGCGGCCGTCACCAGGGCAAGCCCGCCGAGGGCGCGCAGGCCGCTGAAGGCGGCGGCGAGGGCGACAGCAAGCGCGAACAGCATCGCCGTCCGCGCCGTCATCAGGATTTCCGCGCGCCGCGTCCAGGCGCGCCCGCGGATCCGGCTGCGGCGCCCGCCGAGGGCGCGCAGGCCCGCGACAACAGGGACGACAAGGGCCAGCGTCGCGAGCGCTTCGAAGGCAAGGGTCGCGATCGCGACAATGAGCGTCGCCGCGACAACAAGTTCGGCGGCGACCGCAAGGGCGAGCGCGGCGATCGTGATCGCGGCGGCCGCGATTTCGGCAAGGGCGGCCGCGACAAGCGCGAGGGCGGCCCGTCGCATCGGCCCTACGCCTCGAGCGCGCCGCGCGAGCGCGACCGGCCGATCGATCCGAATTCGCCATTCGCCAAGCTCGCTGCCCTGAAAGAGCAGCTCGCCGGCCGGAAGGAATAGTCCAACCCTTGGTTTAACGCTTGGTCTAGTTTGGATCGACAGCGCCTCGACAAATGGCTGTGGCATGCGCGCCTGGTGAAGGCCCGCACCAGTGCCGCTGAACTCGTCGTATCGGGGCATGTCCGGATCAACGGCGCGCGCGAGAAATCGCCGGGCCATGCGGTGAAGGCGGGCGACGTCGTCACCGTCGCGCTCGACAACAGCGTCCGCGTGCTCAAGGTGATCGGCTTTGCCGAGCGGCGCGGCGATGCCAGCTCGGCGCGGGTGCTGTACGAGGATTTGCAGGCCGGCAATTTGCAGGCCGGTAGGGAGTAGTTATCTAGCGCTTGCTATCTCAATTTGGGTGGCAGGAGCGTGAGAATACTGGCGTTTTTCGAGGGCCGCTTCCCTTGCGGCCCCGGTATTCCTGCGCTACGCAACCCCAGAAAAATCGATCGTTCCGGAGTTTTGGATGACCTACGTCGTCACTGAAGCCTGCATCAAGTGCAAATATACCGACTGCGTCGAGGTCTGCCCCGTCGATTGCTTCTACGAGGGCGAGAACATGCTGGTCATCCATCCCGACGAATGCATCGATTGCGGCGTGTGCGAGCCGGAATGCCCGGCGGACGCCATCAAGCCGGACACCGAGCCGGGCTTGGAAAAGTGGCTCGAGGTCAACCGCGACTACGCCAAGAGCTGGCCGAACATCACCCAGAAGAAGGACTCGCCGGAAGACGCCAAGGAGTGGGAAGGCAAGGAAGGCAAGTTCGAGAAATATTTTTCTCCGAATCCCGGCAGCGGCGACTGATTCGCCAGAGAATACTGTGGTAAGGTCGGGCTCTGCTCCGCCGCGGCCCTCCGTTCGGCCGCCGATTTAACCCTAATGACGGACATATGACCTGAACGGCCCCTGTTATGCCCGGAATCGGGCGTAAACCATTGATTTTTGCGGAAAATGTGCTATATCTGACACATTACAGGCCAAGAACCCCCTGCCATGCGTACCTTGTGGCTTCGAGGTTCCCGCAAACTCGAACAGGGGCGTGGCAGTTTCCGCGCGCAGGCTGTGTCACAGAAAACGCGTAAAAAGAGTGCTTCAAAGACGACGAAAAAAGCCGCTGTCGTTGCTCGCAGCGCAACCAAGGGCCGTGCCAAGGCGTCCGTGAAGGGGGCCAAGAAGGCGGCGGCTGCAAAGTCCTCAAAGAACAAAAGAAGCGTGATGCCAGAAAAGACTGCCAAGACTGCCGCGAAAGCGGCAGCTGCGAAGCCCGTTGCTGCCAAGGTCGCCCCCAAGCCTGCCGCGACCAAGACGGCTGCTGCGCCGAAGCCGGCCGCCCCGAAGGCTGCCGTCCCCGCCGCTGCTCCGAAGGCTGCCGCCAAGCCGGCCGCCGCGCCGCGCGTCGAGGAGCCGAAGAAGGTCGTGACGCAGCGTCAGGGCTTCAAGGCCAATGAATTCGTGGTCTATCCCGCTCACGGCGTCGGCCAGATCCTGGCGATCGAGGAGCAGGAGATCGCGGGCGCCAAGCTCGAGCTGTTCGTGATCAATTTCATGAAGGACAAGATGACGCTGCGCGTCCCGACGGCGAAGGTCGCCAATGTCGGCATGCGCAAGCTGTCGGAGCCGGCGCTGGTCAAGAAGGCGCTGGAGACGCTGAAGGGCCGCGCCCGCGTCAAGCGCACCATGTGGTCGCGCCGCGCCCAGGAATACGAAGCGAAGATCAACTCGGGCGACATCGTCGCGATCGCCGAGGTGGTCCGCGACCTCTATCGTTCGGAATCGCAGCCCGAGCAGTCCTATAGCGAACGCCAGCTCTATGAAGCGGCGCTCGACCGCCTGTCGCGCGAGATCGCGGTCGTGCAGCACTCGACCGAGACCGAGGCGATCAAGGAGATCGAAGGCCAGCTCGCCAAGAGCCCGCGCCGCGGCGCCAAGGCAGAAGCCGAGGGTGAAGGCGAGGGTGATGCCGACGGCGAGGATGCCGATACCGATGGCGACGATACCGCCGTCGAGGACGAAGCCGCCTGAAAGGGTTCGACGGATTGAAAACAAAAGCCCGGTCGCAAGACCGGGCTTTTTGCTTTGGCGCCGAGCGGGCAGCTTCTGCTGGCGACGCTGCCATTGCTGCCGCGCCGTGTGCTCAATACGAGCGCTGCTTGATGCCCCAGCGGTGGTTCTCGGACGTCACGATCCACAGATTGCGGTGACGGCTGGCAATCGATCCGTCGGCGCGGTCGCGGCTGTATTCGACCAGCAGGTGCACCTTGCGCGGACTGACCAGCACCGCCTCCTTGCGCTGATAGGTGCTCCTTGCCCATCCCGTGGTGCGCGCCAGATCCTCGAAGAACGACGCTGGCAGCTGACCCGGGCCGTCCCAGATTACGAGCTGCTCGCCGGAGAGGATGACGTGCGGGAAGTGCAGCAGCGCATCCATGCCGGCGAGATCGCGGGCGTTGAAGTGGTCGGTGAATTCGTCGATGCAGCGGATCGCCGCCGCGATCGTGGCCGCGTCGTCGGCGTCATCCGTGCTGGGCTGGAAGAGGTTGTCGGCACTGCTCATGCCGCTGCTATACATCCGCGGCGAAGCGAACGGCAACGGCGTCGCGGATCCGTAGCCCGGATGAAGCGCAGCGAAATCCGGGGGCACTTTGACCGCGGATGGTTCGATCCCGGATTGCGCTTCGCTCCATCCGGGCTACGCAGCTCGATCCGGGCTACGCTAGCCTGTGCTACTTCACCCGTTGCTTCTCCAGCTTGCGCGCCAATGTCCGGCGATGCATGCCGAGTCGGCGGGCGGCTTCGGAGATGTTGAAGTCGGTCTCCATCAGGGTCTGGTGGATGCGCTCCCATTCCAGCGTCTTGATCGAGGTCGGCCGCGCGCCGACCTCAATGGCGGCGTTGCCGGCGGCCTTCTGGAACGCGGCCTCGATGTCATCGGTGTTCGACGGCTTGGCCAGATAGTGGCAAGCGCCGAGCTTGATCGCCTCGACCGCGGTCGCGATGCTGGCAAAGCCGGTCAGCACGACGATCAGCATCTCAGGGTCATGCGCGTGCAACGCCTCGACGCAGGCAAGGCCCGATGCACCGCCGGCGAGCTTCAGGTCGACGACCGCATAGCCGGGCGATTGCTGCTCGAGCAGCTGGCGGACCTCGTCGAGCGAGGCCGACACCGCCACATCATAGCCGCGGCGCTCAAACGAGCGCTTCAGCGTGCGGGCGAAACCCGCATCGTCCTCGACGATCAGGAGCTGGCGTTCATCCGTCAAGATGGTCTCCGATCGCGAGCGTCGAGAGCGGCAGCTCGAGCCTGACCGCGGCGCCGATGTCCGGCCGGTTGCGCGCCGTCACCACGCCGCCCAGCTTGCGCACCACGTTGACCACCAGGAACAGGCCGAGGCCGCTGCCGGGGCTGCCCTTGGTCGATTGATACGGCTTGCCGATATGCGCCAGCATCTCGCGCGAGAAGCCCGGGCCGCGATCGGTCACCGACAGCACCAGCGTGTCGGCATTGCGCTCGGCGGTCAGCTCGATCCAGTCGCGCGACACCTCGGCGGCGTTGTCGAGCACGTTGAAGATCGCCTGCTTGAGCGCGATGTCGGACACGATCGCGAGATCAGCGCCGAAGGCGTTGCGGAAATACAGCGTGGCCGAGGGCCGCGTCGTCCGCCATTCCTCCACCAATGCCGTCAGGAACGCCGCGACCGTGGTCGGCGAGGAGCCTTCGCCGCGGGCCTCGCCCGCCGAGAGCAGGATGCCCGTCACGATCGACTTGCAGCGCTGCACCGAGATCTCCATCTCGCCGAGGTCCTGCGACATTTCAGGGTCGGAGGCGAGCGCGGGCATCCGGCGCCAGTCGCCGAGGATGACCGAGAGCGAGGCGAGCGGCGTGCCGAGCTCATGCGCGGCGCCGGAGGCCAGGAGGCCGATCCGGACGATGTGATCCTGCTCGGCGGCGTGCTGGCGCAGCGCCGCGAGGCGCAGGTCGCGATCGCGCAGATTGCGGTTGATCCGGGTCATGAACACCACGAGCAGCACGGCGTCGAGCACGAGGCCAATGAAGGTGCCGGCGATATAGAGGTTGAAGGCATCGGCGAAGCCTTGCTGCGGCAGCTCCAGCGGCCGGTAATAGCTGGTCAGCCAGGCGAAGTTCATGCAGACCAGCGCCACCAGCGACCAGGTCGAGGGCGCATCGAGCAGCACCGCGCCAAGCGTCACCTGCAGCAGATAGAGCGAGGTGAACGGGTTGGTGGCGCCGCCGCTGAGATAGAGCAGGGCAGTCAGCGCCGCGACGTCGAGCGCTAGCGCGACCAGCAGCTCGCGGTTGTTGATGTCGGCGCGGTAGCGCAGCCACAGCAGGCTGACGACATTGAGCGCCACCAGCCCGGAGATTACGGCCGCCAAGGGCAGCAGCGGCAGCGCGACGCCCATCCAGAACTGCACGAAGCTGATGGTGGCGATCTGGCCGATCACGGCGATCCAGCGTAGCTGGACCAGGAGGGCCATGTTCTTGCGATTGGTCGCGATGTCGGCGGGCGCGGCGAGATCGAACGGCATGCCAGCAGCCGCGCCCGCGGCGGACGGCATCACCGCCGCGCCGGTCGCGGCCTTGTCGTCATGCAGATCCGATGTGCGCTCGAGCATCTGGGCCTGTGTCGCGAGACAGATTGCGGGCTGCGCCGATCAAGCGGCGCACGGCGGCGCGCCGTGAACCCCACCTTGGATCGGAGGCGCCGGCGCGGCTCCTGCCGCTGATGACGCGCAGGAGCGCGCCCGCCAGCATAAGGGCCAGTGCGAACCATGTCAGCGCGTAAATCAGGTGGTTGTTCGGAAACCGCACGATCGTGAGCCCGCCGATCGGGGCGCCGCCCGGATTTGGCGTCGCATCGGCGTCGATGAAGAAGGGGGCTACATGCGACAGTCCGTGCGCGGCGGCGATGGCGGCGACGTCGCGGGAATACCAGCGGCCGGTCGAAGCATCGTTGCTGCGCAGGAAGCCGCCCTTCGGCTCCGACATCCGCAGCAGTCCGGTGACGCTGACGGCGCCCTGCGGCTCGCCATCGCGCCGTGTCGCGGGATCGCGTTTATCAGCGGGAACAAAGCCGCGGTTGACCAGCACGGTGGTTCCGTCGGCGGCTTGCAGCGGGGTCAGTACCCAGAAGCCGGGACCTTCGGCCGTGACGGCCTGCACCAGCGTTTCGTCGGCGTTGAGGAACGTGCCGCGTAGGGTGACGCGGCGGTATTCATCGCTCGCGGCCGTGACCGCCGGCCATGACGATGGGGGCGGTGGCGCGACCGGCGCGGCATGCATGCGCTGCTCGACCCGCTCGATCAGCGCCAGCTTCCAGGTCCGGCGTTCGATCTGCCAGATACCGAGCGCGCTCAGCAGCACCACGCCCAGCATGCCGAGCGTGAGCAGCAACAGCGAGGGTCTGGCAGACCGCATCGTCACGGCATCTGGCTCATGTCGTGCAGCGGCATCATGTTGATGTTGAGATGATGCATGACCCACAGCGAGCCGGTCAGCGCGATCACCACCATGACCACGGTGAAGATCATCGCCATCATGGTCCAGCCGTTCTCGGACCGCGTGTTCATGTGCAGGAAGTACACCATGTGCACGACGATCTGCACCGCGGCGAGCACCAGCACGATCAGCGCGGTGACCTGCTTGTCGGCGATGGCGCCGGTCATCACCAGCCAGAACGGCACCGCGGTGAGGACGACGGAGAGACCGAAGCCGATCAGATAGCTCTGCAGCGAGCCGTGAGCCGCGCCGCCGTGATCGCCATGTCCGTGGCTGGCATTGGCTTCGAGCGTATGAGCTTTGGCGTGAGCTTTTGTTGTCATCGCAGCATTCCCAGGAGATAGACGAAGGTGAAGACGCCGATCCAGACCACGTCGAGGAAGTGCCAGAACATCGAGAGGCACATCAGCCGGCGCCGGTTGGCTTCGGTGAGGCCGAAGCGGGCGGTCTGCACCATCAGCGTCACCAGCCAGATCAGGCCGAAGGTGACGTGCAGGCCGTGGGTGCCGACCAGGGTGAAGAATGACGACAGGAAGGCGCTGCGCTGGGGCGTCGCGCCCTCGTGGATCATATGCGCGAACTCGGTGAGCTCGATGCCGAGGAAGGCGAGGCCGAACAGCCCGGTGATGGCGAGCCAGGCTTGCGTCGCGCCGATCCTCGATTTCTCCATCGTCAGCATGGCGAAGCCATAGGTGATCGAGGAGAGCAGCAGCATCGTGGTGTTGAGCGCGACCAGCTTGAGGTCGAACAAGTCCTTCGGCGATGGACCGGCGGCATAATTGCCGCCGAGCACGCCATAGGTCGCGAACAGCATCGCGAAGATGAGGCAATCGCTCATCAGGTAGATCCAGAAGCCCAGCATGGTGCTGGCGCCTTCCGGATGATCGTGCTCGTCCACAACGTGAAAGATCGGCTCGGAGTCCTGGGTGGAGACGGTTGTTGCTACGCTCATGTCTGGGCTCCCGCGGCGAGCACGCGTGTTCGCGCGTCTTCAGTCCGCACCACCTCATCCGTCTGGATGTGGAAGTCGCGGTGATAGTTGAAGGTGTGGCCGATCGCGACCGCGAGCAGCGCAATGAAGCTGACGGCGGCGAGCCACCAGATGTACCAGATCAGGCCGAACCCCATTACCGTCGCGAGGCCGGCGAGGATGATGCCGGTGCCGGTGTTGGACGGCATGTGGATCGGCTTGAAGCCGGTCAGCGGGCGCCTGTAGCCGCGGCGCTTCATGTCCCACCAGGCGTCGTTGTCGTAGACCACGGGCGTGAAGGCGAAGTTGTAGTCCGGCGGCGGCGACGAGGTCGCCCATTCCAGCGTCCGCGCGTTCCAGGGATCGCCGGTGGTGTCCTTCAGTTGCTCGCGGCGCAGAATGCTGACCGCGAACTGCACCAGCATCGCGACGATGCCGAGCAGGATCAGGAACGCGCCGAAGCCCGCGATGATGAACCAGATCTGCAAAGAGGGATCGTCGAACACGCGGAGCCTTCGGGTCACGCCCATCAGGCCGAGCACGTAGAGCGGCATGAAGGCGAAGTAGAAGCCCGAGACCCAGAACCAGAACGACAGCTTGCCCCAGAACGGATCGAGCCTGAAGCCGAACGCCTTCGGGAACCAGTAGTTGATGCCGGCGAACAGGCCGAACAGCACGCCGCCGATGATCACGTTGTGGAAATGCGCGATCAGGAACAGGCTGTTATGCAGCACGAAATCGGCCGGCGGCACCGCCAGCAGCACGCCGGTCATGCCGCCGATCACGAAGGTCAGCATGAATGCCACCGTCCACATCATCGGCAGCTCGAAGCGGATGCGGCCGCGATACATCGTGAACAGCCAGTTGAACATCTTCGCGCCCGTCGGGATCGAGATGATCATGGTGGTGATGCCGAAGAACGAGTTCACGCTGGCGCCGGAGCCCATCGTGAAGAAGTGGTGCAGCCAGACCAGGTAAGACAGGATGGTGATGACGACGGTGGCGTAGACCATCGAGGTGTAGCCGAACAGCCGCTTGCCGGAGAATGTCGCGGTCACCTCGGAGAAGATGCCGAACGCCGGCAGCACCAGGATATAGACCTCGGGGTGGCCCCAGATCCAGATCAGGTTCACGTACATCATCGGGTTGCCGCCGAAGTCGTTCGTGAAGAAGTTGGTGCCGACGTAACGGTCGAGCGACAGCAGCGCCAGCACCGCCGTCAGTACCGGGAAGGAGGCGACGATCAGGACGTTGGTGCAGAGCGAGGTCCAGGTGAACACCGGCATCTTCATCATCGTCATGCCCGGCGCGCGCAGCTTGACGATGGTGCAGATCAGGTTGATGCCCGATAGCGTCGTGCCGACGCCGGCGACCTGTAGTCCCCATATGTAATAGTCGACGCCGACATCGGGACTGTAGCCGATGTTCGACAGCGGCGGGTAGGCGAGCCAGCCGGTGCGGGCGAATTCGCCGACGAACAGCGACATCATCACCAGCACGGCGCCGCCGACCGTCATCCAGAAGCTGAAATTGTTGAGGAACGGGAAGGAGACGTCGCGGGCGCCGATCTGCAGCGGCACCACATAGTTCATTAGGCCGGTGACCAGCGGCATCGCCACGAAGAAGATCATGATCACGCCGTGCGCGGTGAAGATCTGGTCGTAGTGATGGGCCGGCAGATAACCGTCGGAGCCGCCAAAGGCGATCGCCTGCTGCAGCCGCATCATCAGCGCGTCCGCGAAGCCGCGCAGCAGCATCACGATGCCGAGGATCATGTACATGATGCCGATGCGCTTGTGGTCCACGGTGGTGAACCACTCGCGCCACAGATAGGTCCAGAGCCGGAAGTAGGTGACGATCGCAAACAGCGCGAGGCCGCCGGTCGCCACCACCGCAAACGTGCCGACCAGGATCGGCTCATGGATCGGCAGCGCCTCCAGATTGAGGCGGCCGAAGATCATCTTGACGAGATCGGGATTCATGCGGTCCTCCTCAGGACTCTGATTTCGGACGCTGACCGAGCAGCAAGGATGTCGACGAGGGATGCGCGGGCGAGAACGGCGGGCGCTTCAGCCCGAAGCCGCGCAGCGGCGTCAGGTCGAGCGGCGCGGTGATCTCGTGCGACGGCGCGTCCTTGATCTCGTCCATCGAGCAGATGCCGGCGACGAAGGTCGGCTCAGAGCTGAGCGGCGCGCCGCGTCGGGCGTATTTGTCGTAGGTCAGCGGCAGCGTGTTGTTGAAGCCTTCGCGGCCCAGGCCGCCCTTGGCGTCGATCGCCATCATCTCGCTCATGCACATCTTGCCGGGCTCGACGCACATGTTGAGGACCGCCTTGTAGAGATCGCGGTCGACCGAGCGGTAGAGCCGGACCGGATCGTTCTGGCTCGGACGCTCGAGCTGCAGATAGTCGGTGCGGCCGAGCATATTGGCGCTGGTCTTGGCGGTGGCGATCCACTTGTCGAAATCGGCGCCAGACAGGCTCTTAAAGTCGAAGTGCATGCCGGAGAAGCCGGCGCCGCTGTAGTTGGCGGAGAAGCCGCGATAGGTGCCTTCCTTGTTGGCGACCGCGTGCAGCTTGGTCTCCATGCCGGGCATGGCGTAGATCTGGCCGGCAAGCGCGGGGATATAGAACGAGTTCATCACGGAGGACGCCGTGATGCGGAAGCGGATCGGGCGGTCGACCGGAGCTGCGAGCTCGTTGACGGCAGCGACGCCGTAGTCCGGGTAGATGAACAGCCACTTCCAGTCGAGCGCGACCACCTCGACATTGAGCGGGGCGTCCTTGCTCTCGATCGGCTTGTCGGCGGCGATGCGGCCGAGCGAGCGGTAGGGATCGAGCAGATGGGTGCCCATCCAGGTCAGCGCGCCGAGGCAAATGATGATCAGCAGCGGCGCCGACCAGATCACGAGCTCGAGCTGGGTGGAGTGATCCCACTCCGGCTCATAGGGGGCCGCGGTGTTGGACTGGCGGTAGCGCCAGGCGAAGAACACGGTCAGCGCCATCACCGGAAGCACGATGATGAGCATCAGCACGGTCGAGATGACGACGAGGTCGCGCTGCTGGACGGCGATGTCGCCGGCAGGCGCCAGGACGACGAAATCGCACCCGCCAAGGAGCGCCGCGAACGGCAATAAGGCCAATAATTTCAAGGCGCGCACGGCTCACCCCACTTGAATTTTATGAGTTCCGCCAAGGGGTAGCTGCGATGCAGCAAAGTTCACATTGGACAATTTGTCCAATGTTGCACTGCGGGATGGAGGGTCAGAAGGTGAGGTGGACCGCGTGGCAATCTGCCCGTGGCCTCACTTCTTGTTTGAGCACGGTCTATTCGGAAAACCGGTTGGATCATGCTGAAAAGGACGGTTCTCCGGCGATGGCACAAGCCCCAGCAATGGCTCACGGCACCCCGACCGCATCAGGTCACGGGCAGGCGAAACCCGGCGAAATCGCCATCGGCGTCATCATCGGACGCACGTCGGAATTCTTCGACTTCTTCGTCTATGCGATCGCCTCGGTCATCGTGTTCCCGAAGCTGGTGTTTCCGTTCGTCAATGAACTGACCGGCACGCTCTATTCTTTCGGCATTTTTGCGCTGGCGTTCGCCGCGCGGCCGCTCGGCACCGTGATCTTCATGGCGGTCGACCGCCGCCACGGCAAGGGCGCCAAGCTCGTCATCGCGCTGTTCCTGCTCGGCACCGCCACGGTGGCGCTCGCGTTCCTGCCCGGCTACGACACGATCGGCGTCGCGGCGATCTGGCTGTTGGCCGCCGCGCGCGTGCTGCAGGGCATCGCCTGGGGCGGCGCCTGGGACGGCCTTGCCTCGCTGCTGGCGATGAATTCGCCGGCAAACCGCCGCGGCTGGTACGCGATGGTGCCGCAGCTCGGCGCGCCGCTCGGGCTGATCGTGGCGAGCGCGCTGTTCGCCTTCTTCGCCGGCAACCTCTCGGCGGATGATTTCTTCGACTGGGGCTGGCGCTATCCGTTCTTCGTCGCCTTCGCGATCAACGTGGTGGCGCTGTTCGCGCGGCTGCGCATGGTGGCGACGGATGAATATTCCGAGCTGTTCGAAAGCCGCGATCTGGAGCCGGCGCGGGTCGGCGAGACCATCGCGCAGGAGGGCCGCAACATCCTGCTCGGCGCCTTCGCGCCGCTGGCGAGCTTTGCGCTGTTCCACATGGTCACGGTGTTTCCGCTGTCCTGGGTGTTCCTGTTCACCAAGGAAAGCCCGGTGCGCTTCCTGATCATCGAGATGATCGGCGCCATGGTCGGCGTCGTCGCGATCATCGCCTCCGGCATGATCGCCGACCGCGTCGGCCGCAAGCCGCTGCTGCTCGGGTCTGCGGTCGCGATCGCGGTCTATAGCGGCTTTGCCCCGCAGCTGCTCGATGCCGGCGCGTTCGGCGAAACGGTGTACATGGTGCTCGGCTTCGTACTGCTCGGCCTGTCGTTCGGCCAGTCGTCGGGCGCGATCGCCTCGAGCTTCGCGCGCAACTATCGCTACACGGCCTCGGCACTGACCTCGGATTTAGCCTGGCTGTTCGGTGCCGGCTTTGCGCCGCTCGCGGCGCTGCTGCTGGCGACGCATTTCGGCCTGATCTCGGCCGGCGCCTACCTGTTGTCGGGCGCGGTGTGGACGCTGCTGGCGCTGTGGCTGAGCGGATTGCGCGAAGCCGAGGGTTGATCCTGTAGCCCGGATGTAGCGAAGCGAAATCCGGGGCGACTCTACCGCGGATAGTTCTGCCCCGGATTGCGCTGCGCTACATCCGGGCTACGAATCCTGGGCTAGCGAAACAGCCCGTCGACGCGGAACGAATACCCCACGCCTACGATGTAGTTCGGCGAATTGCGGTTGAGCCCGAACGCCACATGGAAGTCGACCTGCTGGGTCGGCGTGATCTGGTACAGGCCGCCGGAGTTGATGAGCTGGGTCGGCCGCGTGCCGTCGGGATAGTCGCCGACATATTCGGTGAACACGCTGATCCGCTCGGTCAGCTTCTTCTCGATCACGAAGGTCGCTTCCGACATGTGCCGGCCGGTCAGCTCGGCAGGGCGGAAGAATTCCGTGAACATGCCGCTGACGCCCCAGCCGTCATGCAGCGCCCATGACCATGGCAGTTGGAGATAGGGCTGCGCGCCGCGCCCGGCGATCTCGGCAGCGCCCGTCGGCAGCGCGACGCCGGCCGTGATCGAGAGGTCGAGCTTCCCCGGCAGCGGACTGATCTGCCATTTGATCCCCGGCGCGACGTCGGAAAAGCCCGAGACGCCGGGCGACTTCACAGAGCCGACATAGCTCGGCAGGTCGACCAGCACTTCGAGGCAAGGCGCAATCCCGAGCCGCCAGCGGCTGTTGCTGCCGTCGATACTGCGACCACTGCTGCGGCCGGTCAGGTTGATGCCGTTCTCGTTCTGCAAGCTCCCGACCGGCACGACGATACTCGAATTGGTGACGTCGGGCCGGTCGGTCGCGATTTCGTCGCCCGGCTTGGGACAGCCGTCCGCGCGCGCGGCGGTGGCTGCTGCGAGTGTGAGCGCAGCAAGCACGCACCCGAGTTCGGCAAGTCGAGCGACGGCGCCGAACCGATTCTGAAACACTGGGGATGCTCCAATAGCCCGGCGCCGCTGCGGAGGTGGCAGCTTTCGATAGAGATCGGCGGCGCGCGGGGAAATTCCCGGTTGGCTCAAAAATCTTCGTCAGTCGTCGGCGGTGCGAGCGCGCGACATTTCAGGGAATAGAATCGCGGCATGGCTGCTCCCGTTGTGGTGGCAAACAGGAGAGCCCCGGGAATGACCATTCGTTCGATCGCAGGCGTGCTGGCGCCGCGGCAAGCCAAAATTGCCGCGATGGCGGCCATCGCGATTCTGCTCGCCCTGAACAGCGCCCGTGCCGCGGGAGATGCGGCGCGCGGCGCCACGCTGTACCAGGGCTGCGGCGATTGCCACTCGATCGAGAAGAACGACGTCGGCCCGATGCACAAGGGTGTCGTCGGCCGCCTCGCCGGCTCCGTCGCAGGCTACGACTACTCGCCGGCGCTGAAGAACTCGAAGATCGTGTGGACCGAGGAGAATCTCGACAAATGGCTCACCGGTCCGGACACGATGGTTCCGGGAACCAAGATGTTCTACGAGGTTCAGGATCCGAAGGATCGCGCCGACATCATTGCCTTCCTCAAGGAGAAGGCGAAGTAGTATTCCTAGTAGCCCGGATGGAGCGCAGCGTAATCCGGGACTTTCCTTCCACGGATACACGTCCCGGATTGCGCTTCGCTTCATCCGGGCTACGGGTCACGTTTTCTTTCTGTCTCAATCCACCACGATCTTGACGCGGTCGCGCGGCTTCACCTGGGCATGGGCGTCGAGGCCGTTGAGCACGCGGAAGCGCTCGGACGGGTGGTCGACGCCGGACATGCGGTGCGACAGCGATTCCACGGTGTCGCCGGGCTGCACGTTGATAACCTTGATGCGCAGCGGGCGCGCGGCCTGGATTTCGTCGAGCGTCAGGCGGCGGAACGAATTGACGGTCTCGCGCGCGTTACGCTCGCTCTCGGTGGACTTCTGCTTGGCGGCGAAGATGAAGCGGTAGACGTCGCTGCCGAAGCGCAACGCATAGACCTTGAACTGCCACTGGTCGCCATGGGCGGTGGCCGAGGCCGCTGGAAAGCCGTTGATGTTGAGGTCCTCGGTCGAGGACTTCTCGACGCCTTCCATCCAGCCCGAATTCAGGTAATCGCCGAGCGACTGTTCGGCCGGCACCCGCACCACGTCGAAGCGCATCGCCTGGCTGCCGCCCTCGCGCACGCCGATCACCGCCTGCGCGGTGTTGTCGAGCGTGAAATTATCGGGTGCGGTGAAGGTGAAGCCGAGCTTGGGATGCAGGAAGCGGCGGCCGCGCACGAAGCCTTCGCTGGGATCCTCGCCATAGACGATGTTGTCGATCGCGGCGAGATAGGTCTCGCGGTCGCGCTCGTTGCTCTCGGGCGATGAGTATTGCCGTGCGGTGGTCTGCGCGTTGTTGATGCGCTCGGGCGTCGCCGGATGCGACGAGGTGAAGTCCTGCGCGCGCGGATCGAGCGCGGTCTTGCCGATCTTGAGCGCGGCATTGCGCTCCATCGCGGTCAGGAAGCGCGCCGCGCCGTAGGGATCGAAATGCGCGCGAGCGGCGATCCCGACGCCGATGCCGTCGGCCTCGAACTCCTGCTGGCGCGAGAAGCTCGCCATCGTCAGTTTGGTCTTGGCGAGCGCCAGCGCGGTGAGATCGGGATCGGTGCTCATGTCGGTGACGACGCGCGTCACCACCGCCGCCTGGCGGGCCTGGTCCTCGCGCATCGCCGCGTGCTTGGCCAGCACATGCGCCATCTCGTGGCTCAGCACCGAGGAGAGCTCGGAGGTGTCGCTGGCGAGCGCAATCAGGCCGCGCGTGACGTAGAGCTGGCCGGTCGGCAGCGCGAAGGCGTTGACCGCGCCGGAATTGAGGATCGTGACCTTGTAGGCCTGGTCGGGCCGTTCGGAGGCGGCGACCAGCCGCTCGACGGTCTTGCTGATCAGGGCCTCGAGCTTCGGGTCGTCATAGGCGCCGCCATAGGACGACAGGATGCGCTCATGCTCGCGTTCGCTCGTGGGCGTCTGCGACACCACGCGGTTCGGCTTTACCGGCGCCGCCGCTGCCGTGGGCGCGGCCTGCTCGAACCGGCCGACATTGCCGCAGGCCGACAGCGTCAGGGCGGCGCAGACGAGCGCCGGCGCAGCCAAAAGGCGGCGGCCAGTCCCCTCTTCACGCCGTCCTGCGCGCTCAATCACGTCAAAAACTCACAAATTGTCCCGTAAAAAGACCGGGGCAGGGCCCCTGGGTTTCTTGAGTCCCCTGGGCCTCTAGTTCCCGCCGAGCACTTCAAGCTGCCCCACCCGGAGCAGTTCGATTCGCGGCCCACGTCGTGCTTCCACCCAGCCTCGTACACGAATCTTACGATTTTCCAGAGACTTGGGCGCAAGCCCGGCCGCCTCGAACGCAGGGACTATGCGCCTTGAAATAGTCGCAGCAAAGTCCTGAGTCCAGTTTCGACCGAAATTCAGGTAGGTCGTCGCGCCCGCCTGACGCACGGACAAAACCCTGCCCTCGACCACTGTAAAACGCCCGATCCCGGTCAAAATATCGGCGGAACTTTCGGCGTTTTTTATGACGGTGGCCTCGGCCCAGGTTCCCGATCGGGCGGCCCTGGCCTCGGCCTCGGCCGCCATCAGCGCCGCCGCACAGTCCTTGTCGGCGACCTCGGATGACGCCACAGCGAGGCCCTGGCGCAGCAGCTCGCTTTGCACGGGCTTCTCACTGCCTTCGAGGAATGCGTAGGCCGGCTGCCGGCCATAGCGGTCCGGCGTGTCGTCCTGTCCGCGCAGCGTCACCTCGCGGCCGACCAGCAGCGCCGTCAGTGCAGCGATGGTCTTCGCCTTGTCGGCCACCTCGATACCGGCGAGCTTGACCTCACGGCCGTCGTCGAGCCGCAGGCTGCGCGCATCGACGATGGCGGCGACGCGACCCTCGCCCTGAGTCTCGAAATTGCAGCCAGCCGCTTCGGCGCGTCCGATGCACGCGCCGATCGCGAGGACGCATGCTGTCATCACCCCCCGGGGACGGCGACGCCATGCTCTATCGCGTGGAGGTGTCATGCGGCACTCGTCACTTCGGCGCGCTCCGCTCGGATCGTGGTCGCCAACAAGGACAGTCTGACGGAAAGATCGCTTCAGAGCCACCGCAAGCGAAGCGAAATCGCATCGAGGGATGCCATCGTTGATTCGGTGGTCAATTTTTCTGCGGCGCTTCTCATCGCGTGCACAGGCGAAGTTGGTGTTTCACATCAATGCGTGCTTGTCGCGAGACGAACTCGTCTTCGGCGGCCCTTGCCGTGACGAAAATTGCCGTCCGATCGTGCGCCGGGCGGCTCTCACACGCGTCAACCTTACCCATTCATGATCTCAACTCCGTGCGCGGAATGAGAATTCGTTATTGTTGCCAATGATTTGCGGCGCAAGGTAACTATTCGGCGATTTTTTGAAAGGCGACCGATTGCGGTCGCTCACGCATATTGCCGAGGTCCTTGTGTCGAATCCCGTTGTTCTGACGCTGACGACCAGCGATCCGCTCCACGATTATCTCCAGCTCTACAACGCGATCTCGGCGATCAGCGTCGGCGGTGGTCTGGCTGCGGCCAACACCGATTACGTCATCAACTTCTCGCTCTCGTCCGGCGCGCGCACGCTGCAATTGCTGGACGATCTGCCGGCCATCAATCTGATGAACGGCTCAACGCTGACCTTCGACGGCAACTCCGACTACAACAATCAGCTCGGCGGACAGGACTATAGCGACGTCATCGACGCGCGCGGCTACCAAGGCTTCGTCGTCACCTCAGGCACGGTGACGTTCAAGAACCTCACAATCGTCAACGCGGTTGCGAGCGGCGGCAATGGCGGGGTCGGCGGTGGCGGCGGCGGCGCGGGTCTCGGCGGCGGCCTGTTCGTCGGACAGAACGCCAACGTCACGCTGAACAATGTCAATTTCGGCAGCAACACCGCGAAAGGCGGCAATGGCGGCGCGGTCGATCCGGCCGGCGGTGGCGGTGGTGGCGGCGGCATCGGTGCCGATGGCGGCAGCGGCAATGGTGGTGGCGGTGGTGGCGGCGGCTTCGGTGGCCAGGACTATTACGGCTATCACGGCACCGGCGGCAACGGTTACAGCGAGGCGGGCTCCGACAGCCAGCATCCCTCGACCGGGGCGCAGACCGCGGGCGGCACGCCGGCGACGATCGAAGGTGCGGCGGGCGGCGGACAGGGCGCCGACAATTACGGCGGCTCAGGCTACGGCGCACATGCCGGCGGTGGCGCGAGTGGCGGCGGTGGTGGCGGCGGTGTCGGTGGTGGCGGCGGCGGCATCGGCGGCGCCAACTCGGTCGGCGGCGGCCCCTCGGGCACCCTGATCGGCTTCGGCGGCGCCGGCGGCATGGGCGGCGGTGGCGGCGGCGGCATTTATGGCGGCGGCAATGGTGGTTTCGCCGGCGGTGGCGGCGGCTCCGGCAACGGCAGCGGATACGCGCATACCGGCGGCAATGGCGGCTTCGGCGGTGGCGGCGGCGGTTCGAACGGCACACCCGGCACCGGCGGCTTCGGCGCGGGCAGCGGCTCGCTCGCCGGCGGCGGTGGCGGCGGCCTTGGCGCCGGCGGTGACATCTTCGTTCAACAAGGCGGCACGCTGACCGTCATCGGCGGCACCTTGATGGATGCGACCGAGATCGGCGGCACCGGCGCCAATGGTGCGGGCAACGGCTCCGCCTATGGCGACATCTTCATCCAGGGCACGATGGTGGTCACGCCGACGCACGCCATCTCCTCCCCCTTCGCAGGTGGGCCGACGATATCGACGACGCTCACGATAGCTGACACGATCGCCGACGAACGTGGCATCAGCGGCAGCGGCACGACCGGCAAGCTGGTCGTCTCCGGCGGCGGCACGCTGACGCTGACTGGCGCCAGCACTTACGTCGGCGGCACCCAGATCGACGGCGGCAACATCGTCTCGATCACGGCCGACAACAACATCGGCGGCTCGGCCGGCGCGCTGATCCTCAACGGCGGCACACTGACCACGACCGGCGGCTACACCTTCACGCACGATATTCAGCTCACCAGCAATGGCGGCATCTTCGACATCTCGTCCGGCACCATCGCCGACACCGGCTCGATCAGCGGCTCCGGTACGTTCATGCTGTCCGGCGCCGGCACGTTGCAGTTCGGGATGGGGCAGCTCGCCGGGCTGACCGGGACGTTCGGTCTGAGCAGCGCGCATCTGTCGCTGACATCGAGCGGCACTTTCGACGACACGCTCTCGGTCAGCGGCAATTCGATCCTGTCGATCGCGAACGGCAAGACCGTCTCCGACACGGCCCTCGTTACCGGCAGCGGCAATCTCGGCGTCGACGGCGGCGGTACGCTCGTGCTTGGCCATGCCGCCAACACCTACGGAAGCACGACGATCTATTCGGGCACGGTGTGGCTCACCGCGGCCGGCGCCGCCGGAGCCGGCAACATCTCGTTCACGACCGGCATCGCCGGCACGCTGAAGATCGACAATGCCGCGCTGAGCGGCAATGCGTTCACCAACACGATCGCGAACTTCAATCCCGGCCAGTTCATCGATCTGACCGGGCTGCAGTACAACACCCAGAATCCGTCTCTCAACACGGTCAGCCTGTCCGGCAACACGCTCTCGATCTCGAACGGCACCACGACCGATACGCTGACCCTTGCCGGCGTCGGCGCCGGGGCCAGTTTCCAGCTCTCGCAGGACGCCAACGGCGGGACGATCGTGCAGATCGTCTCGACGCGCGTCTTCAACGTCTCCAACGTCGCCGAGCTCAACGCGGCGATCCTGCAGATGGATTCCGGCGGGCAGAACGCCGCGCTGAATGCCAACTACACGATCAACATTACGGCGAACTTCAGCCTGACGTCGGAGCTGTACGCGCTCAATCTCTTGAGCGGATCGAGCGTCACGATCAACGGCAGCGACGGTCATGGCGGCACCTATACGATCGACGGCCTCAACGCGCAGCGCGGCTTCTTCGTCTATGCGGGTAGCGTCAATCTCGAGAACCTGACCATCCAGAACACGGTGGCCGCCGGCGGCGGCGTCGTCCGCGGCGGTGGCGGCGGTGGCGCCGGGCTCGGCGGCGCGCTGTTCGTCTCGTCGAACGGCAGCGCCACCATCGACAACGTCACCTTCCACAACAGCGCCGCGATCGGCGGCAACGGCGGTGCCGGCGGCACTGGCAGTATCAGCTCCGGCTACGGCTACGGCGGTGGCGGCGGGATGGGCGGACGCGGCGGAAGCAGCGGCGGTGGCGGTATCGGCCTCGGCGCTCAGGGCGCGGACAGTGATCTCTTTAGAAGCGGTTCGCCCGGCATTGTCCCCAACAGCGCTGGGGGCGGCAAAGGGAGCGACGGTTACCTGATCTCGATCGGCGGCGGGACCGAGCTTTACTGGTATGGCGGAGCAGGCGGCGCCAATGGCGGTGGCGGCGGCGCGGCGGGGTGGATCGGCAGCGGCGTCCGCGCACCCTATGGCCCGGGCGGCGGTGTCGGCGGCGGCAACGGGGCTGATGGCGGCAATGGCGGCTTCGGTGGTGGCGGCGGCGATGGTGGCAATGGCGGCTTCGGCGGTGGCGGCGGCTACAATGGCGATGGCGGGTTCGGTGGCGGCGGCGGCATCGGCGGTGTTGGCGGTTTCGGCGGCGGCAACGGCGCACCCGGCGGCGGTGGCGGCCTTGGCGCGGGCGGCGACGTTTTCGTCCAGCAAGGCGGTTCGCTGACCATCAAGAGCGGCTCGCTGTCGAACGATTCCGGCTTCAGCGCCGTCAAGGGCGGCACCAACGGCATCGGCCAGGCCAGCGGCTCGGGTTTCGGCTCCGGCATTTTCATCCAGGGCAACAACGATCTCAGCTTCGCGCCCGGCAGCGGCCAGACGCTGACTGTCGCCAACGACATCGCGGACCAGAGCGGCAATGGCGGCACCGGTGCCAATGCGGGCATCGGCGGCCTCGCCATCAGCGGCGGCGGCACCGTCATCCTCGGCGGCAACAACACCTACACCGGCAACACCACCGTCAGCGGCGCCGGCACAAGGGTGTCGATCTCAGCCAACGTCAATCTCGGCGCGGTCACCAACGTGCTGAAGCTGGGCGACGGCACCGGCATCAGCTTCACCGACGGCTTCACGCAGACCCGCAACATCACCGTCGCGGGCGATCCGGTCTTCAACGTCGCCGCGGGCGAGACCGTTACCCAGAGCGGCGTGATCTCCGACGGCGCGACGCCTGGTGATGTCGAGGTGACCGGCGGCGGGCGGCTTGTGCTGTCGGCGCACAACACCTATTCCGGCGGCACCGTCATCAAGGGCTCGATCCTCGAACTGGCGGCGAGCGGTGCGGCGGGAACCGGCGCGATCGCCTTCACCGACGGCAGCACCGAAAAACTCGTGCTCGATGCTGCGGCATTCTCCGGCACCTCGTTTGGCACGTCGATCACCGGCCTTTCCGGCGGCGACACCATCGACTTCGGCAACATCGCCTACGACGCATCGGCGACGCTGTCCTATGCGAACGGCGTGCTCTTGGTGAAGAGCGGTAGCGGCACGACGCTCGCCTCGCTGAACCTGAGTTTTGGCGCCGGCGCCTCGGCCGGCTCGCTGATGCTGGCGTCCGACGGCTCGGCCTCTCCGCATCTGGAAATCCGGTCGCATGCAAGCATCGCCTCGGTCACGGCCGACACCACCGATCACCTCACGATCCTGAATGCCGGCAAGGTCGTGACCATCACCGTCAACTTCAGCAACACGGTGAGCGTGACCGGCACGCCCGAGCTGCTGCTCAGCGACGGCAAGGCCGCGACCTATCTCAGCGGCAGCGGCTCGCAGGCGCTGGTGTTCAGCTACACGGTGCAGGACGGCGACAGCACGTCTGATTTGCAGGTGCAGAGCCTCTCGCTCAACGGCGGCACGATCAGGGATCCCGGCGGCCAGGACGCCGACGTGACCCATGCGGCGACCGATTTGCATCTCGTGATCGACGCGATCGCGCCGACCGTGTCGGTTGCGGCGAGTTCGACCGCGCTGCTGGCCGGGCAGACCTCGACCGTCACCTTCACCTTCTCCGAGGCGGTCACCGGCTTCGCGTTGACGGACACGACGGTGAGCGGCGGCGCGCTGAGCAACCTCGTGCATGTCGGCGTCAACGCCGCGCACCAGGACATATACACGGCAACCTTCACACCCGACGTGACCAACGCCGAGGCGGGCTCGGTGCAGGTCAACGCGTCAAGCTATACCGACAGCGCCGGAAACGCCGGCGCGGCAAGCAGCGCGATCAGCTTCACCGGTGATACCAAGGCGCCGACGGTGGCGGTCTCCGTCGATCACACCACGCTGGTTGCCGGCGATAGTGCGGTTGTCACGTTCACCTTCTCCGAGGCCGTCAGCGGCTTTGGATTGGATGATGTCACGGTCCAGGGCGGTTCGCTGGGCAACCTCACCCATGTCGGCATCGATGGCGCCGGCCACGACGTCTACACCGCGACCTTCACGCCCGACGTGACCAATGCCGAGGCTGGCTCGGTGCAGGTCAATGCATCGAGCTATAGCGATACGGCCGGCAATTCCGGCTCGTCGAGCAACACGATCAACTTCACCGGCGACACCAAGGCGCCGACCGTGTCGGTTTCAGCTGACCATGGTACGCTGCTCGCCGGTCAGACCGCGGTCGTGACCTTCACCTTCTCCGAGGCCGTCGCGGGCTTTGGGCTCGGCGATGTCAGCGTCAGCGGCGGCGCGCTGGGCAGCCTTGTCCATGTCGGCGTCAACGGCGCCGGCCAGGACATCTACACCGCGACCTTCACGCCCGACGTCACCAACGCCGAGGCAGGCTCGGTGCAGGTCAATGCATCGAGCTATAGCGATACGGCCGGCAACGCCGGCGCCGCCAGCAACGCCATCAACTTCACCGGTGACACGCTGGCGCCGACGGTCTCCGTCACGCTCAGTCCCGACACGGTGCTGGCCGGCGACCTCTCCGTCGCGACCTTCACCTTTTCGGAGGCGGTGTCGGGCTTCGCCCTTGGCGACATCACCGTCCATGGCGGCGCGCTGAGCAATCTCGTGCATGTCGGGCTCAACGGCGCTGGGCAGGACGTCTACACCGCGACCTTCACGCCCGATGTCAGCGACACCGAGACCGGCTCGGTGAAGGTGAATGCGTCCGGTTACAGCGATGTGGCCGGCAATGCCGGCGCGGCAAGCAACACCGCCACGGTCGGCGGCGATACGCTGGCGCCGACGGTGTCGATCTCGGCTGACCGTAACGCGCTGCTGGCGGGCCAGACCGCGCTGGTGACGTTCACGTTCTCCGAGCAAATCGCGAGCTTCGCGCTCGGTGACGTCACGGTGCATGGCGGGGCGTTGGGCAATCTGGTCCATGTCGGCGTCAACGCATCGGGCCAGGACATCTACACGGCAATTTTCACGCCGGACGAAAGCAACACTGCAGCCGGTTCGGTGCAGGTCATCGCCGCGAGCTATATGGATACTGCCGGCAATACCGGTGCGGCGAGCGGCACCATCAGCTTCACTGGCGATACCAGGGCGCCGACGGTGTCGGTTGCCGCGAGTCCGAGCACGGTGCTTTCCGGCCAGACTTCGGCCGTCACCTTCACCTTCTCCGAGCAGGTCGCGGGCTTTGCGCTCGGCGACACGGCGGTCGCCGGTGGTGCGCTCAGCAATCTGGTCCATGTCGGGCTCAACGTGTCGGGCCAGGACGTCTACACCGCGACCTTCACGCCCGATATCAACGACGTCGTGGCGGGCTCGATCCGGGTCACCGCCGCAAGCTATGCCGACGTATCAGGCAATATCGGCGCGGCGAGCAATACCGCGACGATCGCCGGCGACACGCATCCGCCGACGGTATCGGTGGTGGCCGATCACACCCTGCTGCACGCCGGCGACGCCGCGCTGATGACGTTCACCTTCTCCGAGGCGGTCGCAGGTTTCGGACTCGGCGACGTCAGCGTCCATGGCGGCCTGCTGGGCAGCCTCGTCCATGTCGGCATCAACGGCGCGGGCCACGATATCTACACCGCGACCTTTACGGCCGATGTCACCGACCATCTGTCGGCCAATCTTTCGGTTGCAGGGGCTAGCTACACCGACATCGCCGGCAACGCCGGCGGAGCAAGCAACGCGGTCAGCTTCACCGGCGACACCAAGGCGCCATCGGCGCCGACGCTGGCACTGCACCGCGACACCGGCGTCTCCAGCGCCGACCACATCACCAGCAATCCGCTGATCGATTACACCAAGTTCGATGCGGCCGACACGCTGCGCTACAAGGCCGACGGCGCGTCGGGCTTCTCCACGGCGGCGCCGGTCTTTACGACTGATGGTATGCACTCCGTCACGGTGCAGGAGGTCGACGCCGCCGGCAATGTCAGCGCATCCTCCAACCTGACCTTCACCCTCGACACCACGGCGCCTCATCTCACCGGAATCACGGCGACGCCCTCCGGTGGCGTCGCGACGCCGGGTTCGCTGGTCCAGCTGACGGTAGGCTTCAACGAGGCGGTCCACGTCAATGGCGGCACGCCGAGCCTGACGCTGAACGATGGCGGCACCGCAATCTACGACGCCGCGGCAACGGTGCTGCTCGGCGATTCCTCGAAGCTGGTGTTCGATCACATCGTGTCGTCGACCGATCGCGCCGGCTCGCTGGCGGTGACCAGCTTCGCCGCCAATGGCGCCGATGTCGTCGACCTGGCCGGCAATGCGGCCTCGCTTTCGGCGGTGTCCGCCGTCTTCGACGCCCTGCATATCAACGAGACCATCGTGCCGGCCTACACACTCGGGGCCATTACCCGGCCGGAATTGCATCTGGATCTGGGCGGTCGCATCATCATGGATGCAACGGCATCGGCATTCGCCGGACATTATGGCATGCAGTACCTGTTCCTCGGCTTGCCGGCGGGAACGCCCCATCAGACCGTTCCCGACTTTCATCTCTGATCGCAGCGCGGCCGGAAGCTCCGGCGCGGCGCTTCATTCCGCTTAGCGGAAAACAGATTGCTGCCGCTGCGGCTTGCTGCAGTGCAGGCCATGCGGCATGATCCGGCCCTCGAAACGGACCTGATGGAACGAGGTCCGCGCTGCAAGGGAGGATTGGAATGAGACGAGTTTTGGCCGGCGTGTTGGCCTGTGCGTTTGCGATCTCGGCGAATGCGTCGCTGGCGCAGGACAAGCCTCCGCTGAAGCTCGGCGGCATCCTCGATATGTCGAGCCTCTATGCCGACATCACCGGCTCGGGCAGTGAAACCGCCGCCAAGATGGCGGTGGAGGATTTCGGCGGCGAGGTGCTCGGCCGCAAGGTCGAGATCGTGGTCGGCGACCATCTCAACAAGGCCGACCTCTCCGCCAACATCGCCCGCGACATGATCGACAACCAGGGCGTCGAGATGATCTTCGACGTCGCAGCATCCGCGACCGCGCTCGCGGCTGCCGAGATCGCCAAGGCGCGCAACAAGATCATCATGTTCAACGGTCCGGGCTCGATCCGCCTCTCCAACGAGGCCTGCGGCCCCTATACCGTGCACTACGTGTTCGACACCTTCGCGCAGGCCAACGTGACCGGCCTTGCCGCGGTGAAATCCGGTCTTGATACTTGGTTCTTCCTCACCGCGGACTACGCGTTCGGCCAGGACCTGGAAAAGGATACCAGCAATGTCGTGGTAAAGTCGGGCGGCAAGGTGCTCGGCAGCGTGCGGCATCCGATCAATACCTCGGATTTCTCGTCCTTCCTGCTGCAGGCGCAGGCCTCGAAGGCCAAGGTGATCGGCCTTGCCAATGCCGGCGGCGACACCATCAACGCGATCAAGCAGGCGGCGGAATTCGGCCTCACCAAGAGCGGCCAGAAACTGTCGCCGCTATTGGCCTTCGTCACCGACATCGACAGCGTCGGGCTCGATACCGCGCAAGGCCTGTTGCTGGCGGAAGCCTTCTACTGGGATCTCAACGACGACAGCCGCGCCTTCACGAAGCGCTTCATGGAACGCACCAAGCGGGTGCCGACTTCGGCACAGGCCGGCGTCTATTCCTCGGTGACGCACTATCTCAAGGCGGTGAAGGCCGCCGGCACCACCGATGCGGCCGCCGTCATGAAGGTGATGAAGGAGACCCCGATCAACGACATGTTCACCAAGAACGGCAAGATCCGCGAGGACGGCCGTATGGTGCACGACATGTATTTGTTCGAGGTCAAGAAGCCGTCGGAATCGAAGGGCCGCTGGGACGACTACAAGCTGGTGGCGACCGTGCCGGGCGACCAGGCCTTCCAGCCGCTGTCGGAGTCGCGCTGCCCACTGGTGAAGAAATAACGCTGCGACAACCAACAACAACGAAAGGCAAAACGCCATGAGCGATAATCAGATGGTCCTCCAATCTCTCGACAAGGGCCTGCTCACCATCACCATGAACCGTCCCGATCGGCGCAACGCGCTCAATCCCGACATGACGCGCGGCCTCGTCGAGGCGGCGCGGCGCGCGCAGGACGATACCGAGGTGCGTGCCGTGCTGATCCGGGGCGCCGGCGGCACCTTCTGCGTCGGCGGCGACGTCAAGTCGATGGCGGAAGGCCGCGCACCGCTGCCGTTCGAGGCCAAGATGGCCAATCTGCGCCGCGGCATGGAGGTCTCGCGCATCCTGCACCAGATGCCGAAGCCGGTGGTGGCGCAGCTCGACGGCGCGGCGGCCGGCGCCGGGCTTTCGATCGCGCTGTCCTGCGATCTCCGCATTGCCAGCGCCTCCTGCAAGGTCACCACCGCCTTCGCCAAGGTCGGCTTCTCCGGCGACTACGGCGGCACCTATTTCCTGACCAAGATGCTCGGCAGCGCCAAAGCGCGCGAGCTCTACATGATGTCGCCGGTGCTGTCGGCGCAGGAAGCCTACAACCTCGGCATGGTTTCCAAGGTGGTGCCCGATGCCGATGTCGAGGCCGAGACGCTGGAACTGGCGCGCTCGCTGGCGCAGGGCCCGTCGGTGGCGCTCGGCTACATCAAGCGCAACATCAACAATGCCGAGACCATGACGCTGGAAGCCTGCTTCGACGGCGAGGCGATCCACCACACGCGTGCCGGCGAGACCACCGACCACAAGGAGGCGGCCAAGGCCTTCGTCGAGAAGCGCAAGCCCACCTTCCAGGGGCAGTAGACCATGGCCGAGTACATGCGGCTGCGGCAGATCTGCCTGGTGGCGCCGCAGCTTGCGCCCGTCATCGCTGATATCTCCGCGATCATGGGCCTCGACGTCTGCTATCGCGACGGCAATGTCGCGAAATACGGCCTCGAGAACGCGCTGCTGCCGGTCGATACCATCCTGCTCGAGGTCGTCGCTCCGTTCCAGCCGGGGCCGGGCACGGCGGCCGGCCGCTTCATCGAGAAGACCGGCGGCCGCGGCGGCTATATGGCGATCTTCACTTGCGAGGATCCCGACGCGCGCGGCGCCAAGGCCAACGCGATGGGCGTGCGCACCGCCAACGTGATCACGCACGCGCCGTATCACGGCGTGCAACTGCACCCGCGCGACTGCCGCGCCGCCTTCATCGAGTTCAACCACACCGACGGCAGCGACGACATCCTGGGACCGTACCCGCCGGCCGGCCCGGACTGGCAGAAGTCGATCCGCAAGGACACGACGCTGTCGTTGACCGAGGTCGTGATGCAGAGCCCCGAGCCTGAGGCGTTGGCGGCGCATTGGGGCAGGATCATCGGCATTCCCGCCGATGGTACCGTGGTGAAGCTGCCGAACAGCACCTTCCGCTTCGTCAAGGGCGACAGCGAGATCATGAGCGGCTTGACGTTCAAGGTCGCCGACAAGGCGAAGGTGCTGGAGGCCGCGAAAGCCAAAGGCTGTGCGGTGAAGGGCGATGAGTTCCAGCTCTGCGGCGTGACGTTCAAGCTGACGGCGTGACGTCGTAGCCCGGATGCAGCGAAGCGAAATCCGCGACCGCGCTCTTCGCGGATAGACCGTTCCCGGATTGCGCTGCGCTGCATCCGGGCTACGCATCTTTCTCCCGTCGTCCTGAGGAGCGCGGAACGCGCGTCTCGAAGGATGCACGGCCCGGCTGGTGGCCGTTCATCCTTCGAGACGGCCGCTGCGCGGCCTCCTCAGGATGACGGGCGAATGATTGAGCTCGCTGTAGCGATCCAATATCGTGGCGCGCAACAACAACAATCGGGAACACGCCCCCATGCCGCATCCGCTCGATACCTTCTTCGCACCAAAGAGCATCGCGCTGATCGGCGCCTCGCGCGATCACGAGAAGATTCCCGGGCGGCTGCTCGCGATGTTGCGCAAGAACGGCTATCCCGGCGCGCTCTATCCGATCAATCCGAACTATGACGAGATTGACGGGCTGAAATGCTTCAAATCGGTCGCCGAGATCGGCGCGCCGATCGATCTTGCCGTTATCGTCATTCCCGCCCGTGCGGTGCTGCCGGCGCTGGAGCAATGCGCGGCGGCCGGTGTGAAGAACGCGGTCATCATCTCGTCCGGCTTTGCCGAGGAAGGTGGCGACAGCGCTGACATGCAGGACGCGATCGTCGCGCTGGCGAAGCGGACCGGGATGCGGATCAGTGGGCCGAACGCCGAAGGGTTTTACAGCCAGGCGCAGAAGGTCGCCGCGACCTTCAGCCCGACCGTCGACGTCAAGCCGGACGCCCCCGATCTGGTCGCCGGCAAGCGGCGGATCGGCATCGTCGCGCAGAGCGGCGGCATCGGCTTTGCGATCTATCATCGCGCCAAGGCGCTCGGGGTTGCGCTCAGCTATGTCGTCAGCGCCGGCAATGAGAGCGATCTCGGCGCCGGCGAGTTCCTCGACTACATGGTGCAGGATGCCTCGACCGACGTGATCCTGCTGTTCATCGAGGGTGTCCGCGACGTCGACAAGTTCCTGGCGGCGGCGAAGCGCGCGGCAGAGCTCAAAAAGCCTGTCATCGTAACTAAAGTGGGCCGCTCCGGCGCCGGCGAGCGCGCGGCGGCCTCGCACACCGCGAGCATGGCCGGCTGGTCGGCGGCCTATGACGCGGTGTTCGCGAAATACGGCTTCATCGTCTCCAACGACCTCGACGAGGCCGTGACCATTGCCGCGGTTCTGACCACCAATCCGCTGCCGAAGGGCGATCGCGTCGCGGTGCTGACGGTGTCAGGTGGCGCCGGCATCTGGGGCGCCGATACCGTCTCGATGCAGGGCCTGCGCGTGCCGGAGCTTTCAGCCGCGATCCAGAGCCAGATCAAGCAATGGATGCCGTCCTACGGAGCGGCGGGCAATCCGGTCGACGTGACCGCGCAGGGCGTGTCATCCGGCGGACTGCAGAAGAGCATCGAGCTGTTCGACACGTCTGATGAAGTGGACGCGACGCTGGTCGTGCTGTCGCTGTCGAGCGAGACGCGGATGCCGTTCAAGGAAGCCGAGCTGAAGCCGGTGATCGCGGCGCAGAACAAGCCGCTGGTGTTCTATTCCTACACGCTGCCGTCGCAATTCGCGCGGCAGGAGCTGGCGAAGTCGGGCGTGGTGGTGCTCTTGGGACTGACCCATGTCGGCGTCGCAATGCGGCGGCTGGCGGACTATGCCGCCTTCGAGCCTGCGCCGGAGATCTCGGCATCAGCGTCGCCGGCGCACGATCTCTCCATGCATCTCACGTCGAAGACGTTGTCGGAATATGACAGCAAATCGCTGCTGCGCGCGGCCGGCATTGCGCTGCCGGATGAGGTGCTGGTGACCGACCGCGACGGGCTCGACGCTGCGATCGAGCGCGCCGGATTTCCACTGGTCATGAAGATCCAGTCGCCCGCGATCGCGCACAAGAGCGAGGTCGGCGGCGTCCGCGTCAACATCGCCGCCAAGGGCGCGGCATTCACGGCCTATCGCGACATGCTGGAGACGGCGCAAAAGCAGCGGCCGGGCGCTGAAATCCAGGGCGTGCTGGTCGGGCCGATGGCGAAGAAGGGCGTCGAGATCATCATCGGCACCATGCTGGACGCGACCTTCGGGCCGATGGTGATGGTGGGGCTCGGCGGCATCACCACCGAACTGTTCAAGGACGTGGTCTATCGCCCCGCGCCGGTGAGCGTGGCTGAAGCGAGCACGATGCTTGAGACGCTGAAAGCCGCGCCGCTGCTGCACGGCTTCCGCGGCACGCCGAAGGCGGATGTCGCGGCACTCGCCCGATTGATCTCGCAGATTTCAGTGCTGGCGGCGCAGCACCGAGGCGAGATCGCCGAGATCGAGGTCAATCCGGTGCTGGTGCACCCCGAGGGGCAGGGCGTCACGATCGTCGATGCGCTGGTGGTGCCGAGGGGTTAGCTAGATATCTCCCCGGTGTCGTCCCGGCGAAGGCCGGGACCCATAACCACCGAAGTGAGTTGTAAGAGAAGCCGACGCCGCTTGTGCCCCTTCCATGGGCCGCGGCGGATGGGTCCCGGCTTTCGCCGGGACGACCCGTGGAGAGAGCGGCGCTTGCGGCTACCGCCCCTTGAAGTTGGCGACGCGACGCTCGGCGGTGGCCTTGACGCCTTCCTTGAAGTCTTCGGTCGCGCGCAGCTTGGTCTGCTCGGCGAGCTCATGGTTGGTTGCGGCGAGCACGCGGTCGGCAAGGCCGGCGCGCATGGTGGCGCGGGTCGAGACCAGGCCGAGCGGCGAGCACTCGGCGATCTCCTGCGCGAGCTTCATCGCTTCCGCCCGTACCTGATCCTGCGGCACCAGCACATTGGCGAGGCCCCAGCGATAGGCTTCTTCGCCGGTGACGCGGCGGCTGGTGTAGAACATCAGCTCGGCATTGTTCTTGCCGATCAGCTCCGGCAGCGTTGCGGTGAGGCCGAAGCCCGGATGGAAGCCGAGCTTGGTGAAATTGGCCGAGAAGCGCGCCTCGGGACAGGCGACGCGGAAGTCGGCCGAGACGGCAAGGCCGAGGCCGCCGCCGATCGCGGCGCCATGGATCGCCGCGACGATCGGCTTCTTGTTGCGGAAGATGCGCACCGCCTGAACGTAGAGATGGTTGATCGGCAGGTTGGAAGCCGGATCGCTCTTGGCGCGCTCCTCCTGCTCCTGGCGGGCCGGATCGCCGAAATTGGCACCGGCGCAGAACGCCTTGCCCTGGGCTGCGAGCACCGAGGCGCGGATCTCGATATTGTTGTCGAACTCCTCCAGCGCGTCGGCGATCTGGTTGATCAGTGCGACGTCGAAGAAATTCAGCGGCGGCTTGCGAATTTCGATCAGGCCGACATGGCCGTGGGTTTCGACGCCGATATCAGTGTACTTGGTCATGATCTGTCCTCGTTGAATTAGCGCAGGCGAGCCCGCGCGGCTAGCGCAGACCAAGTCCGCGGGCGATGATGCCGCGCAGCACTTCGGTGGTGCCGCCCTGGATCGTCAGCTTGGGCGCGGTCTTGATGGCGAAATCGAGCTGCTTTTCCAGCGTCTCGCGGTTGGTCGCGGTCTCCTCGACGAACGCGGCGAGATCGCGCACGCGATGCGGCAGCTGCTGCTCCCACACCGTACCGATGTCCTTGACGATCGACGCCTCCACCACCGGCTCCTTGCCGGCCTGCAGCATGCCGGCGACCGACACCGACATGCGGCGCATGGTGTGCACCTGCGCCACCAGGCGTCCGATGCCCTCGGCGCTGCGGGTGTCCGGGTTCTTGCCGACCGCGCGTACGAGCTCGGTGAGCACGTAATAAGTCTCGAGAAACCGCTCGGGACCACTTCGCTCATAGGCGAGCTCCGACGTTGCCTGCTTCCAGGCGCCGTCGACCTCGCCCAGCACGTGATCGTCGGGCACGAAGTAGTCGGTGAACACGACCTCGTTGAACTCGAACTGCCCGGTGATCTGGCCGATCGGATTCACCTGGATGCCCGGCTGCTTCATCTTGACCAGGAACTGGGTCAGGCCGTGGCGGCGGTTTTCCTTGGTCGGCGGCGAGGTGCGGAAGATCGCGATCATGTAGTCGGCGATGTGCGCCGACGAGGTCCAGATCTTGGTGCCGTTGATCAGGTAGCCGCCGTCGGTCTTGGTCGCGCGGGTCTTCGCCGCGAACAGGTCGGACCCGGAGTTCGGCTCGCTCATGCCGATGGCGAAGCAGACCTCGCCGCGGCAGATGCGCGGCAGGATATCCATCTTGATGTGCTCGGGCGCGTATTTCAGCAGCACCGGCCCGCTCTGGCGGTCGGCGACGAAGAAGCGCCGGGTCGGCGCGTTCGCCACCCGCATCTCCTCGGTCACCACGTAGCGCTCGAGGAACGAGCGTTCCTGGCCGCCATATTTCTTCGGCCAGGTCATGCCGAGCCAGCCCTTGGCGCCGACGCGGCGGGAGAATTCCGGCGCGTCATTGTCCTCGCGGTTCGGCGCGTGGGGATCGAAGGTGCCGGCGGCGATTTCCTCGGCGAGGAAGGCGCGCACTTCCTTGCGGAGCTGCTCGCACTTTTCCGGCAGGCGGATCGGATCGAAACGAAGGGCTGCAGTCATGATGTCCAGTCCTGATCTATCTGCCTGATCTCAGCGCGAAGCCACCAGCGGCCACAATTCATCGGCGCCACGATTCGCGACGAGCTTGCCGAGCTCGACCGCCCAGTAGCTCTCCGAGCCGAAATCGTCGCGCCAGGCCAGCGCCCGCAGCGAATAGCGGTGCAGGATGTGCTCGATGGTGAAGCCGATCGCGCCATGCACCTGATGCGCGATGCCGCTGCCCTTCTCTGCCGCTTCCGAGCAGCGGACCTTGGCCGCTGCGGCTTCCAGGAACACCGCATCAGTGTCCAGCGACCTGGCGTTCACGATCGTGTCCGCCGCCGAGGTCGCGGCGGCGAGTGCCGCGGCGTTTTCGCCGGCGAGCCGGGCGAGGTTGTGCTGCACCGCCTGGAATTTCGAGATCTTCTTCTCGAAGGCGACACGCTCGTTGGAATAGCGCACCGAAATGTCGAGCATCGCTTCCAGCGCGCCGGCGATCTGGAGTGACCGCACCACGCCGCCCATCAGCATCAGCGTGGTCTGGTCAAAGCCCTTCGGCGCCGGCCTGGTGGTGACCGGCTGCACCTTGTCGAGCGTGACAATGTCGTTGTGATCGCCGCCGAGCCCGACGCCGGATTCGATCCGGCACTTCGCGGCATCGACCAGCGCGACCGACACGCCGCCATTGCCGCTTGCCAGCACCGCGAAATGTTTTGCGTCCTTGGCAAACGGCACACCGCGGGCACGGCCGGAGAGCGAGCCATCGGCGTTGAGCGTCACGCGGTCCTTCGGGCTTGCGGGGAGCACGGTCATCTCGCCGTCCGGGGAGTTGATCCTGGCTTGCGTCAGCAGCCAGCCGGCCAACATTGTTTCGGCCAGCGGAACAGCGATCGCATGCCGCCCGGCGACGTTGAGGACGCTGAATCCTTCGGCGAGGCTGGCGCCGGAGCCGCCGAGATCGTCGGGCACCCAGGACAGCGGCAGGCCGGCTTCGGTCAGCGCCTGCCACAGCGGCGCCTTCCACGCGCCCTGCTTGTCGTGATTGATGGTTTGGGCATCCGCGAGATCGGCGAAAATCTTTTCCGCGGTCTCGGCGACGATGTTTTCACTCTCCGCCACAGCGTTCCTCGTGTTGATTGGCTCGGGCTGGCTGTTCGGCCATGCCCTGCTTGCGATGTTGTCTTGCGCTCAATGATGCGGAAAAGCCATAGCCGTGACAAGCGCTGCCCGCAGGGCCACTTGCGCGGACGGCATGAAGCCCGACGCGGCGCATGAATTCCGCATAGTGAACTTTCGATTGTCCCCGTTTGTATGCCACGCACTCGCGCAAACCGGCCGCCGACATAAGTTCAGTCCGCCAGATGAAACTCGATCGCCTTCCGCATCAGGTCGGCGAACTCGGTCTCCTGGGTGACCAGCGCGTCGTTCAATCCGGCCACGCACAGCACCAGCGGTTCGTTCGATTCCGCAATCGGCGGCAGGTTCATGGCGACGGCGCCCGCGCCCGGCGTGACCAGGCCGAGCGAGAAGGCGTGCCCCTTGGCGCGGACCTTCTTCAGCTCAAGCAGCAGCGCCTTGATGTCGACCTGACGATCGGGCCGGCTCTCGTTGGCGTTGATCAGGCGCACCAGGCGGCGCACCTCCTTGTCCGGATAGGCCGACAGCAGCGCGTAACCCGACGCGGATCGCGCCAGCGGCCGCAGCGTTCCGGCCTTGACATACAGCCGCATCGGCAGCTTGGCCTGAATGATATGGACATACTGCGCGCTGAGCCCGTTGCGCACCGCGAGCATGATGGTCTCTCCGGTCCGCGCGGAGAGCTCTTCCATCAGATTGACCAGGCGTCCCTTCGTGAACAACGCCGGGCTCAGCCAGTGCCCCAGCATCGAGATCCGCGGCGTCGGGATATAGGTGCGGCGGCTGGTGTCATAGTGGAGATAGCCGAACGCCGTCATCGTCCGCATCAACGCCGAGGTGCTGGATTGCGGGAACTTGAGCGCGGCCGCGACCTCGATGGCGGAGGCGGCGCGCTGGTGCTCCTCGAAGAATTCGAGCACGTCGAACACGCGCCGCGCCGACTTGACTGCATTGTCCATCTTCGGCAGGTCGCGCGAGGTGTCGCCGGGGAAATCGGGGCGGTCGAAAGTCCGCGCGCCGGCAGCCGTGCCGGCCTTCGCTACATCCTTCTTCGCCACCGGCATCGCTATCGTCCCTGCTGCGCCACCCGCCGCTTCAGCCACCAGCCATATTGCTCCGGCCAACTCGTCCACTCCGGATCGCATCCGAGCGCAAGCGCCGTCTGCGCGGGCCAGTTCGGATTCCACAGCAGTTCGCGGCCGAGCGCAATAAGCGTCGCCTTGCCATCACGCAAAATGGCCTCCGCGTAGTCCGGCTCGCGGATCAGCCCGACTGCCACCGTCGGCATGCCGGCCTCCTTCTGGATACGTTCGGCGAACGGCACCTGGAAGCCCGGGGTGCGCGACACCAGCGAATTGCCGCGCGGCAGCTTCATGCCGCCGGACGAGCAGTCCACCATATCGATCCCGATCGCCTTCAGCTCGGTCGCAAACGCGATCGAGTCCTCGATCGACCAGCCGATGTCGACGCCGTCGACCGACGAGATGCGGACGAAGGCCGGCAGATGGCTGGGCCACTCCTCGCGCATGATCGCCGCGATCCGCAGCGGCAGGCGCATGCGGTTCTCGCGCGACCCGCCATACTCGTCGTTGCGGTTGTTCGCCAGCGGCGACAGGAACGAGTGCATCAGATAGCCGTGCGCGCAGTGCAGCTCGATGACGTCGTAGCCGGCGGCCCTGGCACGGCGAAACGCCTGGCGATAGTCGTCCACCAGAGCATCGATCTGCTCTGACGTCATCATCTGCGGTGCCGGCCAGCCGTCGTCGAAGGGAATGCCGCTTGAGGCCGCGATCTGCCACGGGCCTTCGCCGCGCGCCTTGATGTCGGCTTCGCCGAGCGGGTTGCCGCCTTCCCACGGCCGCTGCGAGGAGCCTTTCCGGCCGCCATGGGCGATCTGGATCGCGGCCTTGGCGTTGAAGCTGTGGATCAGCGCGGCGAGGGCGGCGTGGTCCGCGATGTGTGCATCGTCCCAGATGCCGAGGCATCCATGGGTGATGCGCCCCTGGGTGTTCACTGAGCTCTGCTCGACGAACACGAGGCCGGCGCCGCCGGCGGCGAGCTTGCCGATATGCGCGGTGTGCCAATCGGTGGCGCGCCCCTCCTGCGCCGAATAGGTCGCCATCGGCGAGACCATGATCCGGTTCTTCAGTTCGAGGTCGCGCAGTTGCAGCGGGGTGAACAGCAGCGGCAGCTCAGTCATGGGATGTCCAGCCTTGCCTGTGGTTTCTTGCCTGTGGTGTGTGGATTCGTGCGCGCAGTCATTTCTTCAGCAGCGGACAGGCGCTCTCCTCCGGCGTCGCAAACGCCTCCTTGCCCGGAATCACCTGAACCAGCTTCTCGTAATCCCAGGCGCCCTTCGATTCGGCCGGCGATTTCACCTGCACGAGATACATATCGTGGATGAGCTGGCCGTCCTCGCGCAGGAATGCGTTGCGGGCAAAGAAATCGTCGATCGGCATGTCCTTCATCTGCGCGATCACCTTGGGGCCGTCGTCGGTGCCCGACTTCTCGACCGCCTTGAGATAGTTCATGACCGCGGAGTAGAGGCCGGCCTGCACCATGGTCGGCCGCTTCTTGGTCCTGGCCATGAAGCGCGCGGCAAAGTCGCGGGTCTTGTCGTCGAGATCCCAATAAAAGGCGGTCGCGAGCTGCAGCCCCTGGGCGGCCTGCAAACCGATCGCGTGGATGTCGCTGGTCTGCATCAGGAAGGCCGCGAGCTTCTGCGTGTGTGCCATCCCGAATTCCTGCGCCTGCCGAATCGAGTTGGCGAGATCGCCGCCGGTGTTGGCAAAGGCGATCACGTCAGCCTTCGAGCTTTGGGCCTGCAGCAGATAGGACGAGAAGTCCATGCTGTTGAGCGGATGCCGCACCTCGCCGGCGATGCTGCCGCCGACCTTCTCCACGGTCCTGGCCGCGTCGTTGCGCAGGGCGTGGCCGAAGGCGTAGTCGACCGTGACGAAGTACCAGCTCTTCGCGCCCGACTTGGCCAGCGCCCGAACCGTGCTGTTGGCGAGCGCATAGGTGTTGTAGGTCCACTGCACCGAATTCGCCGAGCAGCCCTTTCCGGTCAGATCGGAGGAGCCGGCCGACGACACCAGCATCGCCTTGTTCTTCTGCTTGGTGAGCTCGAGCACGGCGAAGGCGACGGCGGAATTGGCGAAATCGACGATGACGTCGACATTCTCCTGCTCATACCAGCGCCGCGCGATGCCGGCGCCGATGTCCGCCTTGTTCTGATGGTCGGCATCGACCATCGCGATCGGCTTGCCCAGCACCTTGCCGCCGAAATCCGCGATCGCCATCCGGACCGCTTCGACCGCTCCGGGGCCGGCGGCGTCGGCGTAGAGGCCGGCCTGATCGGTCAGCACGCCGATCTTCACCGCGTCGTCGGAGATCTGCGCGTGGGATGGCGCGGCGAAGGCGACTGAGAGGATTGCAGCGCTCGCGGCGATCCATCCGTATCTCGATGTCATTGTCCTTGGTTTCCTCTAGTTCGATTGCCTTATGGCGTTGGTCTTGTCTTGCCGCAGGTCGATCATGCCCGGATGCGACTGCGGATCCCTGTCCGCGCCGAGCAGCACGTGCTTCTGGATCTTGTTGGTCGAGGTCAGCGGCAACTCGGCGACGAAAGCGATCCACGCCGGCAGCTTGAACGCCGCCAGGCGTTCGCGGCAGAAGTGGAAGATGTCCTGGGCGAGCTCGCGTGAAGCATCGGTGCCGTCGTTGATCACGATGAAGGCCGCAACTTCCTCGTCGCGGATCGGATCGCGCGCGGCGACGACTGCGGCTTGCTTGACCAGAGGCGACGTCGTCAGCACGGCCTCGACCTCCGCCGCCGAGATGTTTTCGCCGGCGCGCCGGACCAGATGCTTCAGCCGGTCGACGAACACGAAGGCGCCGTCCTCGTGCTGCCAACCGCTGTCGCCGGTGTGAAACCAGCCGCCGCGCCAGGCCTGCTCGGTGGCCTCGGGGTCCTTCAGATAGCCGGAGAACAAGCCGCGCCGCGGCGTCGCTTCCGAATGGCGCACGCAGAGTTCGCCGACCGAGCCCGGTGGCAGCGCATTGCCGTCGGCATCGAGGATGATCATTTCGAGGCCGGGGACGCTGCGGCCGATTGTGTTGGTCTCGAGATGGCGCGGCTCGACCGTGTTGAACGGGCTGCGTCCGGTCTCCGTCATGCCCCAGCCTTCGACGAAGGGGATGCCGAAGCGTTCGCGGGCTCGCGCGCGCTGCTCGGGATTGGCGCCGACGCCCATCGAGAAGCGCAGCGCATGGGCCTTCTCGTCCGGCGTCTCCGGCTGCGCCAGCAGGGCCGCGACGATCACGCCGAGATAGTGCAGCACGGTTGCCCGGCACGCGACGATGTCGCGCCAGGCATGTTTCGCGTTGAAGCGTTCCGGCAGGATCAGACAGCCGCCGGTCAGCATCATCGCGATCGGGGTCAGCGTCAGGCCGGCCATGTGAAACAGCGGCAGCGGGCTGTACAGGCGCTCCGTTCCGGCATGATACGTCGCATCGCCGCCGTGGCTTACGTACCAGCGGCCGGTCGAGACCACGTATTCATTGGTCAGGATGCATCCCTTCGGGCGCGCCGTTGTGCCTGACGTGTAGAGCAGCGCAGCCTCGGTCTCGCTTCCCGGCTCGCCGGCGCGGGGTGGTGGCCGCTTGGCCGGCGGGACTTTCTCGACGCCGGCGCCGAGATCGTCACCGGAGACGATGAGCAGCGGAACGTCGCCGGTCAGCGCCTTCTGCAATTCCTTCTGGTCGGCCAGCGTGACGATCAGGTCGGGCTCGGCATGCGCGATCAGGTACGCGATTTCCGCCGCGCGATAGGCCGGGTTGATCGGAACGATCGAGACGCCGATGCCGTTGAGCGCCAGCCAGTGCACGATGAAATCGGGGCGGTTCTCCAGCAGCAGGCAGGCGCGGTGTCCGTGGCCGAAGCCTGCTGCGCGGTACTGATCGCGCAATGCGCAGACCTGCCGCGCAATGTCGCCATAGGACAGTTCGGCGCCATCGGGAAAGTATGCGCGGTCGGCACGCGCGGGAATGCAGAGAAAGGGCTTGAACGCTGCCGCATCGGATGTCGCAGCGAACGTGCTGAACACGGTGTACATCGTGGCGAAACTTCCCTCTGACGGCCGCTGATCGATGCCAACGATGCCGATCCGAAGGAGCCGGGTGCTTCGTTGAGCGCATTTGTCATGCGATCGCGACGTTGCGCGGAAGCTATAAGGACGAATAATATGCTGTCAAATCCATTATGAGTTTCCATAAAACTCATATGTGGTTTGAAGCCAAAAGCGGAGGTAACGAGATGAAGATGCATATGTTGTCGGGTGGCCGTCTCCAGATGTCGAAGCGGACCTATCTGCCTGACGCGGCGCGCGGCGAGATGATCGATCTGCCGGTCGCCTGCGTGCTGTTGCGGCATGCGCAGGGCAACGTGCTGTTCGATACCGGATGCCATCCCGATGTCGCGACCGATCCTGAAGGGCGGCTCGGCACGCTGGCCAAATACATGCGCCCGATCATGCCGGCGGATGATCATGTGCTGACGAGCCTGAAGGCCGTTGGCCTCGGCCCTGACGACATCGACGTGGTGATCTGCTCCCACCTGCACACCGACCATTGCGGCTGCAACGCCTTCTTCAAGAAGGCGACGATCTTCGTCCACGCACTCGAGATCGAGGCCGCGAATGCCGATAACGCGTTCGATCGCGGATACATCAAGGCGGATTGGGATCATCCGCTGAAGATGGAGATCTTCGATAAGCAGATGGATGTGTTCGGCGACGGCCAGCTGACGCTGGTCCCGCTGCCCGGACACTCGAAGGGAACGACCGGCGCGCTGGTCAAGCTCGACAACAGCGGCGAATTCCTGCTCGCCTCCGACGCGCTCAGTGTGCGCGCCAATCTCGACCAGCGGACCTCGCCGAGGAACAGCCTCGACGTCGACCAGTTCCTGAAGTCGCTCGACGAGATCGCCAGGCTCGAGGCGTCCGGCGTCAAGGTCATCTGCGGCCATGACGAGGCGCAGTGGGCCAGCCTGCAAAAGGGGCCGAACGCGTATACGTGAGGATTTGGCGCGGCTTGCAGATGTCGTTCCACGCGATATGGTGTGCCGCCGCCGGAGTTCATCTGGCTCACAACAACAAGGAAAATGCAGATGTCCAAGGATGGTTTGTGCGCGATCGTGACGGGATCGGCATCGGGACTCGGCGCCGCCACCGCGCAAATCCTCGCCACGCAGGGCGCGCGCCTCGTCATCAATTATTCCAACAGCAGGGCGGAAGCCGAGGCGACCGCGGAAGTCTGCCGCAAGCAGGGCGCCGAGGTGCTGGTGGTGCAGGGCGACGTCTCGCGCGATGAGGACTGCAAGAAGATCGCAGCCGCCGCGCAGGGCTGGGGCCGCCTCGACGTGCTCGTCAACAATGCGGGCACCACCAAGCACGTGCCGCATCACGATCTCGACGGCCTGACCGCGGAAGATTTCCAGCGCATCTATGCCGTCAACACCATCGGCCCGTTCCAGATGGTTCGTGCCGCGCGCGCGCTGCTCGAAGCCGGCGCGAAGGCATCTAGCCGTCCGTCGGCGGTAGTGAACGTCTCCTCGGTCGCCGGCATTTCCGGCGGTGGTTCGTCGGTCGCCTATGCCGCGAGCAAGGGCGCGCTCAACACCATGACGCAGTCGCTGGCGCGCGCGTTGGCACCGTTGATCCGCGTCAACACGGTGTGTCCGGGCTATATAGATACGCCCTGGTTCACCAAGGGCCGCGGCGAGGCCGGCGCCAAGCAGGTGCGCGATGCCGTGGTGGCGCGCGTGCCGCTGAAGGTCGCCTCGACGGCCGAAGACATCGCCAACCTGGTCTGCTTCCTGGCGAGCCCGGCGTCGAGCAACATGACCGGTGAGTTCGTCCGCATGGACGCCGGCATGCATCTGATTCAGTGACGGAGCGCCGTTGCACAAATGAAAAATGCCCAGGCCTGGCCGGGCATTTTGATTTTGAACCTGTCGTTGTTCCGTCATTCCGGGGCGATGCGTTAGCATCGAACCCGGAATCTCGAGATCCCGGATTCGATGCTTCGCATCGCTCCGGGATGACGCCTACGGCGTCACCTGTTTCCGATATCCGGGATCACGCGCGCCGCGACCAGCCGATTCCAGATGAACAGCACCACCAGAGCGCCGATCGTGGCGGTGATGAAGCCGGCACCTTGTTCGGGACCGTAATGGCCGATCGCCTGGCCGATGAAAGTCGCAAGAAACGCGCCGGCGATGCCGAGCACGGTGGTGAGAATAAAGCCGCTTGGATTGTTCGGTCCCGGCGACAGGAATCGCGCGATGATCCCCGCGACAAAGCCGACGATGATGACCCAGATGATGCCGCCCATGACTGTCGTCCTCCTCAGATGGAATCAACGCTGCCGTCAGAGCCTGCGGTGCAGCTCGTCGCCGCTCGGCAGCCGGCCGTCCGGCGTCAGATGATTGATCGCGTCGGGCAGATACTGGCTGAGGCCCTGCAGCAGTTCGTCGCGCGACAAGCCGCTCTGCGATGCCAGCGAGTTGATCTGGTCGGCGCCGAGCGCGTTGGCGAGATCGCCGGGCGCGATCTGCTTGTTGGGACCGTTGCTGACCCAGGAATTGGCCGCGTCGCCATGGCCCTTCTGCTGCAATTGATTGAGCAGATCGCCGAGGCCGCCGCTGAGCACGGTGCCGGCTGCGCCGCCGGCGAGCAGGCCGCCGAGGCCGCCCTTCAGCAGATCGCTGAGCCCGCCGCCACCGGCGCCGCCGGGCAGGCCTGCGGTGACGTTGCCGGGAGGAAGCGGCGGCGCCTGCGCCGGCTTCGGCTCAGGGGCGCTCGCGTCCGCCTGGCCGCCGGAGAAATGCTTGACCGCCTTCCAGGCGAGCAGCGCGAGGATAGCCATCGTCATCGGCGACATTCCGCCGCCGCTGGAGCTGTCGGATGATGTGCTTGGCGCGCTCGGACCGCGCGGGCCGTTCTGCATGCCGTTGAGTACGTCGAGTAAACCCATGATCGTCTCCTGCCGCAACCGTGCCCCGAGCGGGAAACATAGCTTCCGCCCATGACGGTTACAAGGCGGGCCACCCGGCCCGCGGTGCGTCGAAATAGGCAGGCAACCCAAGGTCTGCTATCGAGCCAATGATGAATGGACGTTTGGCCACATGAACGAGGACCGGCCGATCGGCATTGCGGGCGCGGGAAGCATCGGCTGCTTCGTCGGCGGCACGCTCGCGGCTGCGGGGCGCCGTGTCGTGCTGCTGGCGCGGCCGCGGCTGATCCAGGAGATCGCAGGCAGCGGCTTGCGGGTCAGCAGCTTTGACGGCTCCGAGCGGACGGTATCTGCGGACCGGCTCATTGTGTCCGACGATCCGTCGATCTTGTCTGACGTCCAGACCGTGCTGGTGACGGTGAAGAGCGCCGACACCGCTGCGATGGCCGACGTGATCGCGCGCCACGCGCCTGACGATGCCGCGGTGATCAGCCTGCAGAATGGCGTCGGCAATGTGCCCTTGCTGCGCGACCGTTTGCCGGGCCGCAGGGTGCTCGGCGGCATGGTGCCGTTCAACGTGGTCGCGCTCGGCGACGGCCGCTTCCATCGCTCGACCTCCGGCGACATCGTGATCGCGCAGGATGACGCGGGCACCGCGGCGCGGCTGTCGGTGCCGGGCCTTGCGATCAAGCCCACCGGCGATATCGACGGCGTGCAGTGGGGCAAGCTGATCGTCAATCTCAACAATGCGCTCAATGCGCTGTCCAATATTCCGCTGCGGCAACAGCTCGCGCAGCGCGGCTGGCGACGACTGCTTGCCGATCAGATGGCCGAGGGCCTGGCCGCGGTGCGGGCCGAAGGCATTGCGCCGGTGTCGCCGACGCCGCTGCCGTCGAGCTGGATGCCGCCTTTGCTGCGGCTGCCCGATGCGCTGTTCGACATGCTGCTCGGCCGCACCATGAAGATCGATCCCGAGGCGCGCTCCTCGATGTGGGAGGATCTGCAGCGCGGCCGCCGCACCGAGATCGACTATTTGCAGGGCGTGATCACCGCGATCGCGGATCGCCGCGGGCTCGAGGCGCCATTGTCGCGCCGCGTCATCGCGCTGATCCGAAAGGCGGAGGCGGACGGCAAGGGCTCGCCGGGGCTGACGCCCGAACAGATCCGCGACGGCAGTGACCATGAACGCCGATGATCATCCACCACGTCGATCGAACAACAGAGGAGGTGACTTCATGAAACGGTCCAGCATCATGTTGCTCACGCTTGTTGCGCTTGCGGCCGGCCCGGTCCGTGCGGCGCCGCCGACCGTGACACCGTCGCCTGGCTATGATGCGCGCTTGCAGGAGCAACGCGCGGCGGCTGCGGCGGCCAGCCGAGCGGCCACGCCTGCGCACAAATCGGTCGCACCCCGACACCACAAGCGCACCCGCGCGCACTGATCCATCACAGAGACGACCTCAGATGAAGCTGCTGTTCCTCGCGCTCACCTTCGTGTTTGGCTTCATCACGGCCGCAGGCGCCGCCGACTATGCCGGCTCGATCAGTGCCTACCGGCGTGCCAATCGCATGCCCGCCGTGAAGCTCGACGCGAAGCTGAACGCGATGGCGCTGAAGCAGGCCCAGGCGATGTCGGCGACCGGATCGGTCAGCCACTCCGCGGGCGGCAGCTTCTTCACGCGCATCGCGCCGCTCAAGAAGCAGCGCGCCGCCGAGAATATCGGCGCCGGCTTCATCGCCTTCGCCGAGATGCTGAAGCAGTGGGAGAATTCGCCGGGCCATCGCGAGAACCTGCTGATGCCGGGCGCCAAGCGCGTCGGCGTCGCCTTCGTCGACAATCCGAAGTCGCCGTATCGCAGGTTCTGGGCGATGGTGATTACCGATTGAGCCTGCGGTGTCATTCCGGGGCGGAGCGAAGCGACGAACCCGGAATCTCGACGGAAATGGCAGAGAGATTCCGGGTTCTCGCTTGCGCGAGCCCCGGAATAACTAAGCGAACCGTCAGTTTCGCTTCGCAACCTTGGTCGGTGGCGGCGGTGTCGGCGTGAACAGCTTCTTCAGGCCGTCCAATCCCTCGGAAAGCCGCGGCCATTCGCAGGAGAACGTACCCTTCACGCAGTTGCTTGCCCGCGGCCGCGGCTCAGGAATGGGGACGGCAGCGCCCCGCGGCTTGACCGGCCTTGCAGCAGGGACGGGGACCTTCGCAGTCTCACTGCGCACCGGCTCATTGTGCAACGACGCCTGCTGGACCTGCGGCGGACGCACCGGCTGTGTCTCCTGTCGCTCGAGCTGTTTCGCATTGAACGCCGCGACGATACGCGAGCGGCGCTGCTGCTCGAGATAGCCGGTATATTCCTGGTCGATCTTCTTCTGCTCGTCCGGCGTCGGATTGGGACCGGCGATGTCGAAGCTGCGGTCCTGCATGAAGTCGTAATAGGTGTAGCCACCGCCAGGCTTGCGACGGCCGGCGAACTTGGCGTTGCAATCGGCGAGTTGCGCGGTCTTGTCTTCCCTGGTCTTCGCCTTCTCGGCGAGGTCGGCGCAGTCCTCGAAGTCCTTCGGGCCGCCGCGCCACCATTGCGCGTGCGCGCTCATCGGCGCCAGCACGCAAGCGATGGCGAAAGCGGCAACAGCCAACGTCGATGATCGTGACGGCATCACGGACATTGAGACCAAACTCGAACGACACAGAGTGAGCAGATTGTCGCCATTTTAGTGACACTTGTCACCCGGGAACCCGACGATTTTCCTGACCTGTGGAATGTTGCCGCGGCTGATGGAACACAGCCTTCGTGATTGGAATAATTGAAGAATCTCATCGAACGGGCCGGAGATCAGAACAATTCGCCTTTAATCGTTCACTTCACCCTGTGCAGCAACGCAACCAGTTCCGCCTGCCGGTGGGTGCCGGTCTTCTGGAAGATCGTCTTGAGCTGATTGCGCGCGGTGGCAAGGGCAACGCCGGCCGCCTGCGCGGCCGCTTCGACTGAATCGCCGCGCGCAAGCCGCGCGGCGAGGCGTGCCTGCGCCGGCGTCAGCTCGAACGTCGCCGCCAGCAGCGCCTGATCGAACGCGGCGCTGCCTTCGAGATCGCGGATCAACAGGATCGCGCGTGCCCCGAGGAACGGCGAGCGCGCCGCCGGAGGCACCGGTTGGATCTGGATCACGATCGGCCGCTTGTCGATCCTGCGCACCACGATCGGCGACGACGGCAATGGGTGCAGGTCCGAGCTGTGGGCCAACTGATCGATCAGCCTGCTCAGATCGGCATTGGCCTGTCGGTCGAGCAGGGTGAGGCGATTGTTGCGGATCGCAAGGTCGTAGCCGAGGCAGCGTTCCGCCTGGCTGTTCATGCCGATGATGGTGCCGAAGCGGCCGACGGCAATCGCAGCGACCTGGATCAGATCGAGCGCGCCGGTGATGCCCGAGAGCGCGGAGCGGCCGACGACGGCGGAGAGCGTCGCGGCTTCCGTGAGCGGCGCCGACACCCTTTGCAGCGCCTTGATCTCGTCGGCGTCGAACAAGCCTTCCCTGGGCGAACGCTGGATCGTCAGTGCCCACAACGCCGGGCCGGAGTGGAAGCCGATCGCCGCGAACCATTTCAGTCCGAACTCGCCGAGCGTGGCGTAGAGCGGATCGCGCAGCATCTCGGTTTCGGATTCGAACAGATCCGCATCGGTGATGACATCGACGCCAGCATGCATCAGCGGCACGCCGCGGGCCGCGCGGATGTCGGTGAGGTGAAGATTGTGCGGGAAGTAGGTCTTGGTGAAATACTCGGTGATCGAGTCCGTGCGCGGAATGTCTTCAGTGCGGATATCGCTCTGAAGCATCGCAGCGCCGGTCGCGCCGACGGCGGCGCAGACCTCGTCCATGAAGGACGGCCAGGTCGAGGGATCGAGAACCACATCGCCGAGGCGCGCGGTCACATCGTCAAGCCTGTGCAGATCGACCAAAATTCAGCTCCGCCGATGCAAACAGCGTTGTTTTGTCAGGCGAAACAGGCTGCGCCTCGTTGCGCCCGGTACCGGGCATAAGAAAACCCAGGGGCCCGATATGCAAGTTAAATCAGCGACAGGCTAGGGGCCGGGTCCGCAAGCGCTGGCGAAACATGATCGAAAATCGGCGGGTCCCGCTGGCCGGTGCGATCCGGCCGCTACGATAAGTGACCATCCTCACGGTGGCCGGCCTCGGTCAGCGCCACGCGGCAGAAGCTGGCGGCGATCGCGACGACCTCTTCCACGGCCTGCGGATATTGCTTCGACACCCAGCGCAGCGCGATCGAGATGACGGCGCCCACCATGCCGACCGAGAGCAGCGAGGCGGCCGCGCCCTTGCCGCTGCGCTTCGGGTCGAGCGCCGGCGGCACCAGGATGTCGCTGAAGACGCGCAAGGCGTCGAGCTTGACGGCATCGACCGCCGGACTGATGCCTGAAATTTCCAGCAGAAAGACCCGGGCGGGCTTCGGGTGCTCCTTCAGCCGCGTGAAATAGAGCGTCAGCGCCGCGCGCAGCCTCATCTCGGCATCGTCGCCTGCGGCTGCAGCGGCCGCGGTCATTTCCTCGTGCAGGTGGCCGACGACATGGCCGTAGGCGGCGATCAGCAGAGCCTCGCTGTTCGCAAAGGACTCGTAGAAATAGCGCTCGGTCAGCTCGGCCGCCTCGCAGATCGCCTTCACGGTGGCGCCGCGATAGCCGACCTCGCCATAGACCTCGATCGCCGCATCGATCAGCTTCAACCGCCGCTCGGCGCGGCGTTCCTCGGCGTCCATACCGCCATAGAGGCGGGCTTTCCGGCTGCTTGCCATGAAAGTGTATTGACACGAGGCATTGTCAGATGTCAAGTTATCTGACAATATGTATTGTCAATGCTGCCACGGGAGGGTCAGGGCGTGTCCGTTCATTTCGACGTGTTGATCGTGGGCGCGGGACTGTCGGGCATCGGCGCCGGCTATCATTTGCAGGCCAACTGCCCGGACCGCAGCTACGCCATTCTTGAAGGCCGCGACTGCATCGGCGGCACCTGGGACCTGTTCCGCTATCCCGGCATCCGCTCCGACTCCGACATGTACACGCTCGGCTATTCGTTCCGGCCGTGGACCGAGCCGAAGGCGATCGCCGATGGCCCGTCGATCCTGAACTATGTGCGCGAGACCGCGCGCGTCTACGGCATCGACAAGAACATCCGCTTCAACCATCGCGTCGTGCGCGCCGACTGGTCGTCCGCCGACTCGCAATGGACGGTCGAGGTCGAGCGCGGGCCGGAGAAGACGATCGAGCGCTTCACCTGCAGCTTCCTGTTCATGTGCAGCGGCTACTACAAATATGAACACGGCTACACGCCCGACTTCCCCGGCATCGCCGACTTCGCCGGCCGCGTCGTCCATCCGCAGAAATGGACCGACGACATCGACTATACGGCCAAGAAGGTGGTGGTGATCGGCAGCGGCGCGACCGCGGTGACGCTGGTGCCGGAAATGGCCAAGACCGCCGCCCATGTCACGATGCTGCAGCGTTCGCCGACCTATGTCGTGGCGCGTCCGGACGAGGACAAGGTCGCCAACTGGCTGCGCGCGCGGCTGCCCGCGAAACTCGCCTACGGCCTCACCCGCTGGAAGAACGTGCTGTTCGGCATGTATTTCTACCGGCTCTGCAAGCGCGATCCGGAGCGCGTGAAGAAGCTGATCCTCGGCGGCGTGCGTCACGCGCTCGGCCCCGACTACGACATCGCCACCCATTTCACGCCGCGCTACAATCCGTGGGACCAGCGGCTTTGCCTGGTGCCGAACGGCGATCTCTTCCAATCGCTGCGCAACGGCAGATCGTCCGTCGTCACCGATCAGATCGAGACCTTCACGCGTGGGGGCATCAAGCTCAAGAGCGGCAATGTGCTCGACGCCGACATCGTGGTGACCGCGACCGGCCTCGATCTGCAGGTGCTCGGCGGACTCGAGATCAATGTCGACGGCGCGCGAGTCGATCTGTCGAAGACCATGAACTACAAGGGGCTGATGTACTCGGGCGTGCCGAACCTCGCCGCCGCCTTCGGCTACACCAATGCGTCATGGACGCTGAAATGCGACCTGACCTGCGAATATGTCTGCCGCATGCTCAACCACATGAAGGCGAACGGCTACGCGCAGGTCACGCCGCGGCGGAACGATCCTGATGTCGCCGAACTGCCCTGGGTGGATTTCTCATCGGGCTATATCCAGCGCGCCGCCGCCAGGTTCCCCAAGCAGGGCTCGCGCCGGCCGTGGCGGCTCTACCAGAATTATGCACTCGATATCGTGACGCTGCGCTTCGGCTCGCTGAAGGATGAGGCCATCGAATTTCTCCCGGCAAGTCGGGCGAGCGCGGATGCCGCCTCGAATCCGGCCCGGCAGGTGGCGTAACGCGCGACGCGCCAACCGCTGCGCAACTTCGCGCGCGCCCGATGTGGCGCGGGCTGGCGATCACCCGGCAGCTCTGCTATGGGATGGCGACGCCCGCATGCTTTCGCTGCGGGCCGTGCGGTCCCGTAGCTCAGCCGGATAGAGCGACGGTTTCCTAAACCGTAGGTCGGAAGTTCGAGTCTTCCCGGGATCGCCATTTTTCGCTCGCCGCTCGCCGCTCGCCGCTCGCCGTCGGCGAGGCTTTTCAACACGCATTTCGGCGCCATCTGCCCGGCGTTCGCTCCCCCAAGTTCACCCGAGATCAAGTTCACCCCAAATTAGGGAAAGCCCGGGACAATGGGGAGGGGGCACCGGAAGACCGCGCGTATGCGAGCTAGCGTTCCAGAACGGGTTGAGCAGGGGGGCGGCGATGCCCTTCGCGATCCGCTGCGTTCGAAGGGCCGGCCGCTCGTCGTCGATGTCGACGAGGTCATGGTGCGGGGAAGCTCCGTCCCGGCCGATATCGCATCCGATCTGATCCGCCGCCTTCGCGCTTTCGCCGCGGCGATCACCGCTTCCTTCGGGTCGCAACCGCGATCAGCGCATGGTGCAGATCCATCGGGGTTCGATCTATCCCGGGCGCAATTTGACCACGACGCGGTGAGGTTCCTGCTACAGGTGCTGGGCGAAGGCCGCCCGGTCTACCTTTGCTCGGAAACCTATCCCGAGCCGTTCGTCAGCGCGGTTGCCCAGCATCTTGGCGTCTTCACCGCCTGGGCCGCCGCGCCGGGAGGTCAATTGCCGGCGGCGCAGCGCGAAGAGCTGCCGCCCGTGCTTCGCCAGGGCTTTGACTATATCGGCAGCGCGGCGGTCGCGTTGCCCGATTCCGCATCGCGCCTCGCGCGCCCCGCTCGATCCGAGGCGCCCACGCCCGCGCGGGTCAGTATGCGCGTCAGTATGCACAGCTGGCTGAAGCTGTTCAGGGTGCATCAATACGCCAAGAACGCTCTCGTGCTGGTGCCGCTGCTGACCGCGCACAAATTCGCATTGGGATCGGCGGCGACGTCGCTATTTGCGGTGATTGCATTCTCGCTCTGCGCGTCGGGCGCCTACGTCCTGAACGATCTTCTCGACGTCGAGGCCGACCGCGCGCATCCGACCAAGCGCAACCGCCCGATCGCAAGCGGCGCCATCCTGGCATCGCGGGCCGTTGGCGCGATAGCCCTGGCGCTGGTCGCCGCATTTGCGATCGCCTTGTCGATATCGATCGAGTTCGGCGGCGTCCTGCTCGGCTATTTCGCGCTGACCACCTCCTATTCGTTCTGGCTCAAGCGCATCGCGACCGTCGACGTCGTCGTGCTCGCCACGCTTTACACCGTCCGCGTGATCGGCGGCGCCGTCGCGATCAGCGTGCCGATGTCGGAATGGCTGCTCGCTTTCTCGCTGTTCATCTTCATGTCGCTGGCGCTGGTGAAGCGCTATATCGAGCTCGCCGGCCAGCCGGACGGCGCCGTGCTGGCGGCGCGCGGTTACCAGGTCGACGACAAATCGATGATCGCGATCCTCGCCGCCGCGTCAGGCTTCAACGCCGTCGTGATCTTCACGCTCTACATCTCGTCCGATACGGTGCGCGCGCTTTACAGCCATCCGCAACTGCTCTGGGTCGGTTGCCCGATCTTGATGTACTGGATCGGCCGCGTGATGTTGTTCGCGCAGCGCGGATTGATCGACGACGATCCGGTCATCTTTGCGCTGAGGGATCGCGTCAGCTGGGTCGCGCTCGGCGCGATCGGCGCCATCATGCTCGCCGCCATCTAGCGATGCCGGCGGCTGCGTTACCAGGAGCTGTGATGTCGACCTCCAGTCCGGGCGGCATTGGCCTGTCCGGCTGGGGCAACTATCCAAAGGCGTCGTCCGAACTGCTGGCGCCGCAGACGCCCGCGGGCGCGCGGGACCACCTGCTTGCGCGGTCCGGCGTCGTCGCGCGCGGGGCCGGGCGGGCCTACGGCGATGCCGCGATCGGAACGCAATCTACGATTTCGTCGCGCGGCCTGAACCGGATGCGGAGCTTCGATGCCGCAACCGCGCGATTGACGGTCGAAGCCGGCGTGACCATCGCCGACATCCTTGCCGTTTTCGAGCCGCGCGGCTTCTTCCTCAAAGTCGTGCCCGGCACCAAATTCGTGACGGTCGGCGGCGCGATCGCGGCCGACGTTCACGGCAAGAACCATCATCGCGATGGCGGCTTCGGCACCATCGTCGATTCGTTCCGTCTCGCGCTGCCGGGCGGCGAGATCGTCACCTGCTCGCGATCGGAAAACGCCGCGCTGTTCGCGGCGACACTGGGAGGCATGGGCCTGACGGGCATGATCCTCGACGCGACGCTGCAACTGCTGCCGATCGAGACCGCCTGGCTGCGGCAGGACACTCGCGTCGCCGGCAATCTCGACGCGGCGATCGATCAGCTGGAAAGCAGCGCATCGACCACCTATTCGGTGGCCTGGATCGATTGCCTTGCGCGCGGCGCGGCGCTCGGCCGGTCGCTGGTCTATCTCGCCGAGCACGCCACGCGGCGCGACAAGGATATGCTGGGGCCCGGCCTCGAGACGTTCCCCAGGCTTCGCACGTCGCGGCTCGCGGTCCCGGAGCTGTTTCCGGGATGGCTGCTCAATCGCGCATCGATGCGGGTGTTCAACGAGCTGTACTTCCGCCGCGGCGCCGCGCATCCGGGCAAGCCGCGGCTGGTCCATTGGGACCCGTATTTCTTTCCGCTCGATGCGATCGCCGACTGGAACAGGATCTACGGCCGGTGCGGCTTCGTGCAATATCAATGCGTGATCCCGCTCGACCGCGCGCGCCGCGTTCTCGCCGAAATTCTCGATCGTGTGTCACGGCGCGGCGATGCGTCGTTTCTTGCGGTGCTCAAGCAGCTTGGCGAAGGCAGCGGGCCGATGTCGTTTCCGCTCCGCGGCTACACGCTGACGATGGATTTTCCCGTCAGCGACGCGCTGTTCGGGTTTCTTGACCAACTCGACGCGCTGGTGGTCGATGCCGGCGGCCGGCTCTATCTCGCCAAGGACGCGCGGCAGTCCCGCGCGACATTCGAATCCGGATATCCCGGCCTTGCGGCCTTGCGTGACATCCGCCAGCAGACCGGGGCGAACAGCCGCCTCGTGTCCCATCTTTCAGCACGGCTTGGAATTTGATGACAGGCACAAAATCAATTCTGGTGATTGGCGGCAGTTCGGACATCGGGCACGCGATCGCGCTGCGCTATGCGAGGGAGGGATGGCGCGTGATGCTTGCCGCCCGCGATATCGGCGCGGCACAGCGCAATGCGGGCGACATCAAGACGCGAAGCGGTACCGACACCTCGGTTGTCGCGCTCGACGTGCTGCAGACCGGGCAGCTTGCCGGCTTCGTCGCCGGTCTTTCGCCACTTCCCGACACCGTCGTATGCGTTGTCGGAGAGCTCGGCGATCAATCGCGTGCCGAGACCGATTCCGAGCTTGCGACGAAGATCGTGCGCACCAATTTCGAGGCGCCCAGCCTGCTGCTCGAACTGTTCGCGCAAGCCTTCGCGACGCGCGGCTCGGGAACCATCGTCGGCGTGAGCTCGGTCGCTGGCGATCGCGGCCGGGCCTCGAACTATTATTACGGCGCGGCCAAGGCCGGCTTCTCGCAATTCCTGTCCGGCTTGCGCAATCGCCTGGCGCTTGCGGGCAAGGTCCGTGTCGTCACCGTCAAGCCGGGATTCGTGCGGACCAGGATGACGGCGCATATGAAGCTGCCGGCTCCCTTGACGGTGCAGCCGGATCGGGTCGCGGAGGATATCTTCCGGGCCGATGTGACGAGGCCGCGTGACGTGATCTATGTGGCGCGCCGCTTCCGCCTGGTGATGGCGATCATCTGCGCGCTGCCGGAGACGATCTTCAAACGGATGCGTGTCTGATGCCCGGCGTCGCCGCCAACCACGCGTCGTTCCCGCGATCCAGCGCGATCCGGCAGAGCGTCCCGCTTGTGACGGCATCGCTGTGGCTCATGCTGTTCGCGGCGACGCTGATCTTCAGCGTCACGCTCTGCGACGGCCGGTTGATCTTCACCCTCGACGATCCCTACATCCACCTCGCCGTCGCCGATCACATCCGGTCCGGCGGCTACGGCGTCAATGCGTCCGAGGTCTCGTCGCCAAGCTCGTCGATCATCTGGCCCTATCTGCTGGCCGTGACGGAGATGCTGCATCTTGGCGCATTCGGTCCGCTCCTGATCAATGCCGCGGCCGCGGCAGCGACCGTCGTGGCTTTCCTGCGCATCCTTGAATCGGCTGAACTGCTCGACCCCGGCCGGGAGAAGTCGCTGCTGTTTTTCGTCGCGTTGCTCGCCATTTTTTCGTCAAGCGCGATCGCCCTGCCGATGACCGGCATGGAGCACAGTCTTCACGTTTGGGCCACGGTCGCGACCTTCGGCGGCCTGACCGAAGCCGCGCGCGGACGGTCGCCGACCGCCATGCATTTCGCGGCGCTGGTGCTGCTGCCGCTGATTCGCTTCGAGGGAATCGCGTTTGCCCTCGCGGCGATGGTCGGTTTTGCTCTGCTCGGTCAGCGCCGTTTTGCGGCCGCGGCCGCTGCCGTCACGCTCTGCGCGTTCGCCGCGTATTTCGCGCGAATGGCCTCGCTCGGTCTCCCGCTGTTGCCGAGCTCGGTATTGCTCAAATCGCGCATCGCCGAATCCGGCTATGAAGGAACCGGCGTGTTCGCCTCCATCCTCCGCAATCTCGGCGACAGCTTCGCTGATCCCGCCGGCTTCAGGCTGATGCTGCTCGGTCTTGCGCTCGCCGGCGCGATGGCGTTGCTGCGCGCCGACCGGGGCGCGCTGATCGTCTGTGCGACGGTGCTCGCCGCGATCGCTGCGCATCTCGGCTTTGGCCAATATGGCTGGTTCTACCGGTATGAGGTTTACATCGTTGCGCTTGCGGTGCTGGCGCTGCTCTACGCGGTTGCACGCGCGCGAGCGGTCCTGAGCGTCCCGCAATGGAGCGCCGCAACGCTCGCCACCGTCGGGCTGGCCGGTTTTGCCAGCGTGGGCTATGTCAGCGCCGCCCTGGAGACGCCGTTTGCCTCGCGCGGTGTCTACGAGCAGCATTATCAGTTGGGGCGCTTCGCCCAGCAGCTCTACCGGCGGCCGGTTGCCGTGAACGATCTTGGGCTCGTTGCCTGGGGAAATCCGAACTTTGTCCTGGATCTGTGGGGGCTCGGTTCGGAGCGCGTGCGCAAGGCGAAGCGCGCCGGCCGCTACGGCCCGGCCGAGATGGCCGCGCTCGCCGACGGGCATCATGTCGGCGTCGCCATGATCTACGACAGCTGGTTTGCGCAGGGCGTGCCGGCGAGCTGGAGGAAGGTCGCGATCTTGCACACGATTCCGGTGACCGGCGCGCGGGGTGACGTAAGCTTCTACGTCACGCCGGCCGCGGAGCCACAACTCGTTGCCGGCGCGCTGAAGGCCTTCGCTTCGACCCTGCCGGCGCGCGATCGTCTCGAAATGGTGGCGCCGTGAGCGTTGCGTGATCGTGGGGGCGCGCCGGGTGCTCAAATCCTCGCAAGAGGCCCCTGCGCCGGAACGGGAGAGCCGCTGCTTGACTCGCGCAGCAGCAGGATTGCGACGATCAGCGTGATCAGCGCCGCGATCCCGAAGCCTCCGATCGAAAGCACGTCGACCCAATGGACGTCTGTGCGGGGCGTGTTGTTATGGACCGTGTGCATGTAGCCGAAGGCTCCGATCGGTATCGGCGCGGCATAGATGATCGCACGTTCCCACTCGCGGGCCTTGGCCTGAAGCGCCGGCAACAGCAGCGCCATTCCGACACTGAAGATCAGGAAGTCATAATCATACGCATAGGGGCTGATGCAGACCGATACGATCGCGGTCAGGCCGAGACTCTCGCGCACCGGCATCTTGCGGTAGACCGCGACCAGCACCACGCCGAGCGCAAGGACGGCGACGATGCCCTGGCCGATAAACGCTGCCGATGCGGAGAACCCCGTGGTTCGCAGCGCGGCATAGGTCGAGACCATTCGATACAGCGGATAATAGGCTTCCCGCAGGAATACCGACGAATCATGCACGCTCTGCAGCATCACGGCCCAGATCTGCATGCCGAACAGCACTGTGCAGATCGCCGAGCTGATCAGCACGACGGCGCCCGCCGTCATCACGACGATCCACGAGCGCCGCAGGATGGCATAGAGTGCGAAGGCAACGGCGAAATGCGGCTTGATGATCATGAGACCAAGGGCCACGCCCGCGAGCATCGGGCGCTCTTCGAAGTACAGGCACACCAGTCCGATCAGTGCGGCGGTAAGGAAGCTGTTCTGACCGCATGCCAGCGTGACCCCGATCGTTGGAAAGAAAACGATCAGCACGAGCACGAACCGATTTCCGGCAATACGCCGCAGCACGGCGAGATAAAGAGCCAGCGTCGAGGCCATGAACAACAGATAGGCCATTCCGAACGGGACCAGCGCGAACGGAGCCAGCAGCAGGTTGAATTGCGGCGGATAGGTCCATGGCATGAAGCCGTCGTGCCCGCCCGACGCCTGCTTCTCGATGATCGCGAGCTTCGCGAATTGATAGGCCTGGTCGAGGTCGCCGAGCCACACCAGCTTTGCGGTGATGTAGAAGGCGGCGAAGTCGACCAGTTCGCGGCCGTGCCCCAGCCCCAGCTGGGAGAACCACACAACCTTGAACAGGAGGGCGGCGACCAGCATCACGAGGATTCCGCGTGTGTAGTTGGCGCGCTTCGAGTCCGTCGACTGAATTGTTTCGAGCGTTGTTGCGAGCATCAGGCCGGGCCCTGTTATGGCAACCCAAGCTAGATTGAATAGGTTAAGCAGTCGAAAAATTGCAGGGAGAGGGTGGATCCCCTGTCGCCTGACAGCCGCAGGGATGTATGAAATCGGTCGGTGGAGGCTGGAACCGGACGGTATCTCGGTGTCCGGATGCGACTTTCGCTGGACGCTCCGTCGGCGGCAGTGATAACGGCTGACAAGAACCATCTCACGACGGACCGCATGCCGAAACCGCCGCCTCCTTCCAATCGCGGGCCCAGCCCATCCCCGGTACTGCAACGCGCCGTGGTCGCATTGCAGATGGGACAGGTCGTCGAAGCCGAGCGGCTGGCGGCGGAGGTCTTGAAGGCAAACCGGACCGATGTTGGCGCGGCCTCGATCCTGGCACGGGCGCTGATGATCCAGAACCGCAACGAGGAAGCGATCGCACCGCTCGAGCGAGCCGTACGCCGCGTCGAGGATCCCGGCCTCGAGACCCTGCTTGGCGCAGCGCTCGGCGGCGCTGGTCGCGGCAGCGAGGCGATCGATGTGCTGCGGCGAACCACCGCGCGGCGGCCGCCGTACCTGCCCGCATTCCAGGCGCTGGCAGGGCAATTGCACTCGGCCGGTCGCATCGACGAGGCGGTTGCCGTCATTGAAAGTGCGCTCGTTCTCGCGCCGGGGAGCCTCGAGTTCCAGCTCCTGCTGGCGCAGCTGCTGCCCCAGCGCAATGAGCGTGGCCGGGCGCGCGAGATTCTGGAGAAGCTGCGCAACGCGGCACCGGGACATCCCGATGTTCTGGGCGCGCTCGCGCGTGTGCTGCTGCTCGATGGCGAATATGCCGCCGCGGCGGATCTCTACCGCCAGGTGGTGGCGCAGCGCCCCGACGACCCGCTGACGCGTCTCAGCTTCTCCGCCAGTCTTCTGGAAATGGGTGACCGCGCGGCCGGCGAGGCCAATCTGCGTCTCGCGTTGCGCGGCCGGCCGCAAATGATCGGCCGCACGACCGCCGCGCTCATCATGTCATCGCACGGCCGCTTCTTCTTCCGCCGCAGCGCCTTTGCGGAATTTCTGAGCTAGGGCGTTTTCAAATACTGCTTGTTCCGCGGCGTTGGAACGATGAGTCGGGCTCACAACACCCGCTGCGGCGTATGGATCCCTGCTTTCGCAGGGACGACAGCCGAGACAAGCCGCGGCCTCTGCGCTCAAGCACAAGCGTCTCGGAATACTGGATCGCCCGCATGCGCCGGTGATGACACCGAACGGGCTCAGGATCGCGCCACATATTCGGTGTCGTCCTGGCGAAAGCCAGGACCCATTACCCCAAATCTCAATTGTTGAGCGACACCGGGCCGCGATCCCGCTCATCACCGAAGACGGTGGCTATGGGTCCTGGCTTTCGCCAGGACGACGGCGGTGGATGCCGAGCCTCCCATCGGGTGGTTCGCAATGATGGAGGAGGCCGCAGCGGAGCTTCGCGCGCCCGCTCTACGTCCGGAATTGGCGCCGATAGAGTCCGGACTCGCGGGCCATCCTGTTGGTCAGTTCCTGGGCGCGCGATGTTTCATCCGGCGTCATCGCCGCGGTCTGCGCGACCCAGTTTTCGCGCTTCACCGGGAAGCATTGCGCAACCGGCGTGCCCTTGGGCAATACGCCATTGAAACTGGTGTCGTGCCAGCGTGCCGGGAAATGAACCCAGCTGTCGTGAAACAGATCGCAATCGACCATGCCGGTCAGCGTGGTGAACGGCAGGTCGAACCGGTTGACCGGATGGGTGAAGAACAGCGAGTAGCCCGGCGGCGCCTCGATGGTCCACAGATTGACGAACTTGATGACGAAGCGGTCGGGCTCGAACAGCGGCGAGCCGACCACCTGGCTTTCGTCGTGGAAGCCGACCGGCGAGCGCGGGAATTCGAGCGCGCCGCCGGCCGGAAGGTCGTTGTCCCAGGTGATCGCGCCATTCTCGACCTTGAGATCGCAGATCAGCGGCAAAAGGAAACCCGATGTCATCGCATCGACGAATGGCGGGCAGCGCTTGACGGTATCCTCTTCGCGATTGCTCATCGTATTGAAGGCCTGCGTCGGCATCGCCTTGAGCCATCCGGGCAGCCCCAACGACGCAGGCATCGGCGGCGGAATCTTGCCCTCGAGTTCCGCCGGGCAGCGGAATTTGATGGTGATCGCTTCGTTGTTGTTGGACACGGCTTTGGTCCTTGGTTCGTTCAGTGTCGGCGGCGCCCTTGCGCCAGTCGATGCTCGTCTAGCACGCGACGACGGGGCGGAGAAAGCAGCCGCATCGGTCGCGAAGCGAGCCACGATATCGAGCTATAAGTTGTTGTTATCATGACGGATAAGGCAAAGCCCTCAATCTCCCGGTTCGGCGCGCGCCAATGCCGGTTTTCCGCGTCTTGCCGCTCACCGGTGTGCAAGACTCTGCCGATAGGCATTGGCTTTCGACGCCCGCCGGGCGCATCATCGTCGGCGTCGCTGACGACAAGATCTGCGAGAGGTAACGGAGGTACCATGGCCGAATCGAAGGTTGAGACCGCCAACACTGAAGCTGCCGCGTCCGCCTCCGGCGAGAGTGGCGGCCCCAGCGAGCTCGCGGTCGCGACCGTCCGCACCGTGCCGATCGAGCAGGCGCAGTCCCGCACCGAGCACGATCTGCTCGGCGAGGACGACGTGCCGGCCAATGCGCTGTGGGGCATTCACACCAAGCGCGCGGTGATGAACTTTCCGATCACCGGCGTGCCGGTCGGGCACTTCCCGGAATTCGTCCGCGCGCTGGCGCTGGTGAAGCAAGCCGCCGCGCGCGCCAACAAGCGGCTCGGCTATCTCGCACCCGAGAAGGCGGATGCGATCGAGGCGGCCTGCACCCAGATTGCGACCGAAAAGGTCTATGCCGAATCCTTCGTCGTCGACGCGATCCAGGGCGGTGCCGGCACGTCGACCAACATGAACGCCAATGAGGTGATCGCCAACGTCGCGCTGCGGCTGATGGGGCGCAAGCCGGGTGACTATCACGCGCTGCATCCGAACGACGACGTCAACATGGCGCAGTCGACCAACGACGCCTATCCGACCGCGCTGCGGCTCGCGGTGATCTTCGCCACCCAGCCGCTGGTGCGCGCACTGGACGATCTCGCCTACTCCCTCAAGGGCAAGGCGGTGGAGTTCGCCGACGTGTTGAAGATGGGGCGGACCCAGCTTCAGGATGCGGTGCCGATGACGCTCGGCCAGGAATTCGACGCCTTCCACGTGACCGTGAAGGAGGACGTCGCGCGCCTGAACGAGATTTCCGCGCTGTTCCGCGAGGTCAATCTCGGCGCCACCGCGATCGGCACCGGCATCAATGCCGATCCGCGCTATGCGGCGCTCGCGGTCGAGGAATTGTCGCGGCTGTCCGGCCAGCCGATGGTGCTTGCCTCCAACCTGATCGAGGCGACGTCCGATCTCGGCGCCTTCGTGCTGTTCTCCGGCGTGCTCAAGCGCGTTGCGGTCAAGCTGTCCAAGATCTGCAACGACCTGCGGCTGCTGTCGTCGGGGCCGCGCACCGGCATTGGCGAAATCCGCCTGCCCGCCGTGCAGGCCGGCTCGTCGATCATGCCCGGCAAGGTCAATCCTGTCATTCCCGAGGTGGTCAACCAGGTGGCATTCCTGGTGATCGGGCACGACCTCACGGTCACGATGTGCGCCGAAGGCGGCCAGTTGCAGCTCAACGCGTTCGAGCCGACCATCGGCTATTGCGTCTTGAGCTCGTTGCGCATGTTGACGGCGGCGGTCGATACGCTGACCAAGCGCTGTGTCGACGGCATCGAGGCCGATCGCGAGCGTTGCCGCAGCCTGGTGCAGGGCTCGATCGGCCTGATCACGGCGCTGGCGCCGTCGCTCGGCTACGAAGCTTCATCGCGCGTGGCGCGCCGTGCGCTCAAGGAGAACCGCTCGGTCGCCGACATCGTGCTGGAGGAAAAGCTGCTGACCGAGGCGCAGCTCAACCAGCTGCTCGAGCTCGAGGCCATGACCCGCCCGGCGCGCCGGCAGCCGGTGCCGAGGAGTTGAGGGCGAGGTGCAGCAATTGCGCTCCCTCTCCCGCAAGCGCAGGGCTATCGCATTTCGTGGCGGTGCCCTCGTGGCCATCCTTCGAGACGCCCGCCTTCGGCGGGCCCTCAGGATGAGGTCTTGTTTTGCGGCACAATAGTAGACCCTCATGGTGAGGAGCGCCGCTTGCGGCGCGTCTCGAACCACGAGGCCAAACACTAGCCCGGTCGCCAGGGGACATATGCGATAGTCCTGCCCGCAAGCGGGAGAGGGGGCGCAGTCCCTTCAGGGCCTACAGCGTCTTGATGAACTCGATCAGGGCGCGGCGTTCGTCTTCCTTCAGCTCCGGCCCGATCACGCCGGTGCGCTTCTCGTTGGAGAATTCGTGGCCGGAATTGCCGTTGCCGCGCTTGGTGGTGTCGAGCATGAAGGCGTTCTTGATCTTGTCCTTCCAGACGTAGCCGAGATCCTTCGGATCATACTCCCGGCTGCCGAGATAGAAGGTTGCGGGACGATCCTTCACCGGCGACAGCAGTGCGTAGATGGTCGGGACCGAGCCGTTGTGCAGATAGGGCGGGGTCGCCCAGATGCCGTTGAGCGGCCGGACCTTGTAGGCGAGCGGCGCCTGGATCTCGTTCGGCCGGTAGCCGTTGATGCGCTTGCGATCTTCCGGCGGGGTCTTGTTCTGGTCGTACCAATAGTCGACGGTCTTCTCGACGAGATCGCCGAGCGCCGGACCGAAACTGCCGTCCTTGATGTTCAGATTGGCCGGCGTCTCGACGGTGCGGTGCGCGAGGCCCTCGGCTTGCGCGCTGTCGGTGCCGATATGGCTGATCGGAATCATCTCGACATCGAGCAGCGGCTGGCCGGCCTCGTTCCTGGTCCAGCGCTTCTTGTCCTTGAACAGCGCAAAGGCTTCGCTCGCGGGCAGCGCCTTGCTGTCGATCGCCGGGCCGTGGCAGCCCTGGCAATGCGTCTTGTAGAGCTCGCCGCCCTTCTTCGCGAGATCCATGTTGATTGGCGGCAGGATGTTCTCCGGCCATTTCGGCGACGCAAGTCCGCCAAAACCCCTGTCCTCGCTGGGCGGCTCGCCGGCGATCATCCGCTCCATCTCGTGCAGCACGTCGATCCGCGCGCTCGACTTGTAAAGCCCCTTGGATTCGTCGAGCAGGTTGAGCTCGGCGCTGACGCCGAGCGCCTCGCCGGCGTTGCGCACCATCGGCTGCATGATCGAGCCGTCATATTGCACCCAGCTGAACCACGGTGCGTTCCAGATCCGCGGGAAATGCACCGGCGCCGAATGCGAGGCATAGTTGTTCGGATTGTTCAGGTCGATCGAGAACACCTGGTTGCCGATCCGGTTCAGCGCGTCGAGGCGCGCATAGCCTTCCTCGACGCTGTTGGCGGCGACCTTGTTCTCCAGCGAATTGATGTTGGCGTATTGCTTCAGCACGAGGTCGAGCTGGCCGCGCAGCGCCATGCGCTCGTCGAGGCTGGCATCCTTGCCGAGGATCTCGTCGGCAAAGCGCGAGAAGCGCCCCGGCCAGAAGCGCGTCAGCAGCAGCGAGACGCCGACGCCCTTCTGGAATTCGAACAGATTGGTGTTGGCCGGTCCGCCGTCGATCACGATCTCGGTGCCGCGGTAGCTGAAGCTGCCGGTGTGGCAGGCGGCGCAGGTCAGGCCGACCCCGGTCATGTCGGCCTTGCTGTGCGGATTGCGCCAGGGCGCGCCGTTGGCATCGGCCATCGGGCCGCCCTGCGCGAAGCCGATCGGCAGCGCATCGGGTTTGCCCGGAATCACCGTGTCCGGAATAAAGCCGAAACGGCCGAGATAATTGGTCTCGCTGAGTCGCGGCGCCGCGGTGAACAGCGGCCAGACCGTCGGCTGCTCCAGCGCCATGAACCATTCATGGGGAATGCCGAAGGTCCGTGTGCCCTGGTCGGCGTGATAGAACCAGCGCAGCCGCTCGGCGCTGACATTCTGATCCAGCCACACGGTCTTTGCCGGCGGCTGGTAGTCGACGACCTTGACGCGGAAACCGCTCGCCACCGTCTCGATGTCGTCCTTGAAATAGAGCACGCCGGCGACAATCAACAGTCCGATGACGAATATCGTCTTGCGAGGCATGCCCCGTTCCCCCAGTTCGCGGTACCCGCGCGTGATATGGATGAGATGTTAAAATTCGCCGAAAAACGAGTTCGCGTTAAGCGTGTGATGCTATGTGCGCCATCCTACAGTGGCGGCGCTTGGTCTAACAACGGAAATGTTGATTGGCTGTGAGCCAGTTCACTTGCGGCGTTCCCTCCGCGGCGGCATTTGCGCGCATCGAAGCCTGCGGCTAGAAACAACGGCGCAACAATTCTTCGAGATGTCATCTTGAACGCGTCAGCTGCACAACCGCTTTCGATCACCGTCTCGGACGATAGCACGGTGTCCGCGCTGCTGCTGCGGCCGGCGCAGGCCCGTAGCGCCTATGTGTTTGCCCACGGCGCCGGCGCTGGCATGACGCATCCGTCGATGGCCGTGATCGCGGAGGGCCTGGCGGAGCGCGGCATCGCGACATTGCGCTATCAGTTTCCCTACATGGAGAAGGGCAGCAAGCGGCCCGATCCGCCCGCCGTCGCGCAGGCAACGGTGCGTGCCGCGGTGGGGGAGGCCGCGCGTCATTGCGGCGAACTGCCGCTGTTCGCCGGCGGCAAGTCGTTCGGCGGACGCATGACCTCGCAGGCACAGGCCAAGGCGTCGCTCGCCGGCGTGCGCGGGCTGGTGTTTCTCGGCTTTCCGCTGCATCCCGCCGGCAAGCCGTCGAGCGAGCGCGCCAAGCATCTCGCCGAGGTCGAGGTCCCGATGCTGTTCCTGCAGGGCACGCGCGATGCGCTGGCCGAGCTCGACCTGCTCGAGCCCGTGGTGAAGGGGTTGGGCGCGCGGGCGACGCTGCATCTGGTGCAGGAGGCCGACCACTCCTTCCATGTCCTCAAGCGCTCCGGCCGCAACGACCGCGAGGTGATGGCCGAGGTGCTCGATGCCTTCGCGGCATGGGTAGCGAAACACGCGTAGGTGCGTAGCCCGGATGAGCGAAGCGAAATCCGGGACAGGCCCTTCCGCCCTGTGACACCGTCCCGGATTGCGCTTCGCTCCATCCGGGCTACTAATCTCCACCCATGACCAGAATCCTGATCGTCAATCCCAACACCACCGCGTCGATGACCGCGACCATCGCGGCCGCGGCGCAAGCGGTGGCCGCACCTAGCACCGAGATCGTCGCCGTCACATCTGCGATGGGACCGGCCTCGATCGAAGGCTTTTATGACGAGGCCTTCGCCGTGCCCGGGCTGATCGAGGCGCTGCTGAAGACGCCCGATGCCGATGCCGGCATCGTCGCATGTTTCGACGACACCGGGCTGGATGCCGCGCGGTCGGCGGCGCGCTATCCGGTGGTCGGCATCTGCGAAGCGGCCTTGGTCACCGCCGGGCAGGTCGCCAAGCGCATCGGCATCGTCACCACGCTGCCGCGCTCGATCGTGCCGCTGGAGGAACTGGTGCGCCGTTACGGCTTTGCCGACCGCGCGATGGTCACCGCCTGCGACGTCGCGGTGCTCGATCTCGAGAAGCCGGGCTCGGGCGCTAAGGCCAAGCTGGAGGCGGAGATCGCCCGCGCGCTGGACAAGGGCGCGGACGCCATCGTGCTCGGCTGCGCCGGCATGGCCGATCTTGCCCATGAGCTGTCGGTGCAATTCGGCGTGCCCGTGGTCGACGGCGTGGCCGCCGCGGTGAAGCAGGCGGAAGCGCTTGCCGGCCTCAAGCTGACGACGTCGCGCCGCGGTGCCTATGCCTCACCTGGGGCGAAAAGATACACGGGTTTGCTCGAAGGATTCGCGCCGGCTCCAGAAGACTAAGTTTCGTCATTGCGAGCGAAGCGAAGCAATCCATGGTGCCGCATGCCGAGAAATGGATTGCTTCGTCGCTATCGCTCCTCGCAATGACGGACGAAGTTTTTATGACGCTACCCCGCCATAGATCCGGTCGCGCAGGCGGCGCATGCCGGACAGCCAGCGCTCGCGGTTGGTGGCCTTGCGCTGCATGTATTCCTGCACCTGCGGATGCGAGAGAATCAGGAAGCGTTCTTCGGCCATCGCCTCGATCACCATGCGCGCGACCTCGCCCGGCTGCAGCACGCCGTCGACGCGCGCGGCACTCGGACCCGGCGTCGTCATGCCCGTCTGCACCGATTGCGGACAGAGCACGGAGACGCGGATGCCGCGATCGCCATACTGGATGGCGAGATGCTCGGCGAGCGCGACCGCGGCGTTCTTGGTCACGCCGTAAGGCATCGAGTTCAGCGAGGCCAGCAGCCCCGCGGCGGATGCGGTGTTGATGAGATAGCCGGAGCCGCGCGCGAGCATGCCGGGCACCAGCGCGCGCGCCGCGTACACGTGGCTCATCACATGCACGCGCCAACTCACGTCCCAGTCGGCATCGGACGCGGTCTCTTGTCCCTTGCGCGAGAGCCCGGCATTGGAGAAGAACACGTCGACCGGACCATATTTGTCCTCGGCGGCGGCGATCAACGCCTTGATGTCCTCCTCGAGCCCGACGTCGGCGGTGACCGCGAGTCCGTCGATATCGCCGGCGACGCTGGCGAGCCGGTCGCGCGAGGTCTTGAGATCGGCGACCACGACGCCGCGAGCACCGGCGTCCGCATAGGCCCGCGCCACCGCCTCGCCGATCCCGCTCGCGCCGCCGGTGACGACGCAGACCTTGTCCTTGACTTGCATGGTTCGATGTCCCTGCTTGTTATCGTGGTGGGTCGGATTGTCAGCCCTGATACAGGCCCTTGTCACGCGCCTTCTGGATCGCGAGCGCGGCCATCAGGTCGAGCATCGGGGTCGAAATGTCCGCTGCGCGGGCAAATGCCGCCGGTGCGCGCACCAGCACGTCGATCTCCATGGCGCGCCCGAGTTCGTAGTCCTGCAGGATCGACGGCTTGTGGTCCGGCGCCGGCCCTGAGCGGGTGACGCGCTTGACCTCGGGAATATAGTGTGTCGCCACCGCATTGGCCTCGTCGAGCAGGCGCGGGATCACGTCCTGCATGTCAGGATCGTCGCGGACGCCGCGCGCGGTCAGCCCGGTCAGCAGGCAGAGCACCGACATCGACATGTTGGTCAACAGCTTCGACCAGATCGTCTCGCGAATCTGCTTGACCTCGGGCGATTCGATCGCGGCGTCGTTGAGCGCCGCGCGCAGGCGGGCGATGCGCTCGCTCTGGCGGTCGTCGCATTCGCCGATCAAGAGGCGGTTGCGGTCCGGCGACAGGTTCGCGACGACCCCGGGCGCGACCACCTCGTTGGAGGAAAAGATCACACCGCCGATGATCCGCTGCTTCGGGACGGCGCTGCGCAAATGCCCGCCGGGATCGAGGAAGCCGAGATCCGGGATCGCGGGATGCTGCGGCGGCAGGCCGAGATCGTACCACCAGGGAATGCCGTTCTGCGCGAACACGATTGATGTGTCGCGCTGAAGCAGCGGCGGGAGCCCGGCTGCGAGCGCGCCGATGCCGGTCGCCTTCAGTGTGCTGATGACGATGTCTTGCGGCCCCAGATCGGCAGGATCGGCTGAGGCCTTCACCTTCGCGGTGATGCTGCTATCGCCGACCTTCAGCGTCAGTCCGCTGGTCCTGACCGCGTCGAGATGTGGCCCGCGCATCACGCAGGCCACATCGTGGCCGGCGCGCGCGAGCCGGACCGCGAAGTGGCTGCCGACGGCGCCCGCGCCGAAAATGCAAATACGCATGAGTGGAACAATTCTCCGCAACGTGCCCCGTCAGTTTCCACAAGCGCGGGGCATCGCGCAACCCGTCATGCGCGTGGCGCGGTCGCGCGCGCTCGAAAGTGATGGATCAAGGCATCCGCTCTCGCCATAGTGCAAGGCCAGTACAAGATAACAGCAATGCCGAACGAGGGAGCAACGTCATGTCGGCCAGCCCAGTCCTGTGGAGCCTCGATGCGCGGGGTGTCGCGACCGTCACGCTGAATCGTCCCGAGGTCAACAATGCCTATGACGGCGCGCTGATTGCGGGCGTGCTGGCCGCGATCGACGATCTCTCGACCAAGCCGGTGCGCGTCGTCGTGCTGAACGGCAACGGCAAGCATTTCCAGGCCGGCGCCGATTTGAAATGGATCAACGGCGTGCGGCCGAAATCGTTCGAGGAGAACGAGGCGGCATCGCGCGCCACCTTCGAGGCGGTGCAGCGCCTCAACACGCTACCGGTCCCGACCGTTGCGCTGGTGCAGGGCGGCTGCTTCGGCGGCGGCACCGGCGTGATCTCGGCCTGCGATATCGTGATCGCGGCCGACAATGCGCTGTTCTCGATCACCGAGGTGCGCTGGGGCCTGACCGCGGCGATCATCATCCCGCAGCTCTGCGACGCGATCGGCGTCCGCCAGGTGCGCCGCTATGCGCTGACCGGCGAACGGTTCGGCGCCGAGGATGCCCGCCGCATCGGCCTCGTCCATGAGGTGGTGCCGCTTGCCGATCTCGACAGCGCCGGCGCCAAGGTCGTCGAGCAGCTGCTCGGCAACGCGCCGGACGCGATGGCCGAGACCAAGAAGCTCGCGATGGAAAGCTCGTTCGGCGGCATGGGCGTGGACGATGACGCCTACAAACGCCTCGTTCATCTGCATTCGGCCAAGCGCCAGACCGCGGAGGCAGCCGAGGGGCTTGCATCCTTCGCCGAGAAGCGCGCCGGCCGGTGGGGCGGCGGCGCGTAAGCTCAGCAGCCGCGGCAGATGCCGCGCATGCTGCGATAGACCTCTTCGTCGTCGCGGCGCATCTGCTGCAGCTGATCGAACGTCTTCGATTCGCTCGACCGCGTCGCCGTCGGCTCGGGCTTGCGCTTGGCCGCGAGCTCCTGCTCTTGCCGATGGTAGCAGGCCTCGCGCTCCGCCTTGGCCTCAATGAAGCGGCAGGTCTCGATCGCCGCCGCGGGCGTCGCGACGATGATGAGACCAAACGACATCGAGATCAGGCGTTTCAAGCGGGCGATCCTTTCGCGTCCTTGTCTCAGCTCGGCATGCCAACGGCAAGGCCGGCGTCGCATCACAGCGGCTGCGACAGCGATTTCTTCAATGTCTTCAGCAGCGCCTGCACCGCGGCGGCATCGATGCGGCGCTCGGGAACGGCGGCCTTGACCCACAATTCGGGGATCGGAAAGTCGGTGAGTACCGGTTGCAACGCGCCGGCGCGCAGCGCGTCCGCGACCAGATAATGCGAGAGCAGCGCGATGCCGTTGCCGGCGATCGCGCTTTGCGTCAGCACGCGGCCTTCGTTCGAAGAGAGAATCGGGCGGACCTGGATATTGATGCGGCCGCGCGGTCCCTCGAACGGCCATTCCGGTCCGGTCGGCAGGAAGCTGAGGCAGCGATGATCGACCAGGTCGCGCGGATGCTTCGGCATGCCGTGCTTCTTCAGATAGGCCGGTGAGGCGCACACGAGGCGCGGCAGCCGGCACAAGGGCTCGTCGACCACGCCGCCAAAGGAGTGCGGGAAGGCGCCGATCGCGATGTCGAAACCTTCGGTCACCGGATCGACCGGACGATCGATCATCACGATCTCGAGCTTCACGCTTGTGTTCTGCTTCTGGAAGATCGTGAAGGCATCGGCGAGCCGCGCCACGGTCAGCGAGGTCGGCGCCTTGACGCGCAGATGATCGGAGAGGTCGCGCTGCTTCTCGCCCATCCGCGACAAGAGATCGCCGACATCGGCAACCACGCCGCGGGCGCGATGCACATATTGCTGCCCGGCCTCGGTCAGCCGCAACTGGCGGGTCGAGCGGTGGAACAGCGCGGTGCCTATCCGCTCCTCGAGCTGGGTGACGCGCTTGGCGACGACGGAAGTCGCCACATTGAGCTTGCGCGCAGCGGCGGAGAAGCCGCCGGCATCGGCGGTGGCAAGGAAGGCTTCGAGATTGACCAGCGTATCCATCTGCCTTGCTCGCCTTTCTCGATTCGCGAAAGCTGATTACATAATTTGGTGGATTGTACTGTAATCTGCATCAATTCATAGTTGGCCCAATCAACTTTGTTCAGGGCGGAAATGATGCGAGCGAGCACGATCGAAGAACCTGCGCGGCAGGTCCCGGTCTATGGCGAATATGACGTGGTGGTGCTTGGCGGCGGACCGGCCGGCATCGCGGCAGCGGTCGGCGCGGCACGTGCCGGACGGCGGACGCTCCTGATCGAGCGTTACGGATTTCTCGGCGGCATGGGCACCGCGGCCGGCGTGACCAACTTCTGCGGGCTGCACGCCAACATCTTCGGCGAGATGCACCGCGTGGTGCAGGGCATCGCCTCCGACCTCCTGGCGCGGATCGACCGGCTCGGCGGGCTGAACGCGCCGCATCTGATCCTCGGCAAGATCCTCGCGCAGGCCTACGACACCGCAGCCTACAAGATCGCAGCCGACGATCTGCTCGCGCATCACAAGGTCGATATCCTGTTCCACGCGCTCGGCGCCGGCGTCGTCATGGATGGCGCGCAAATTTGTGCGCTGATGGTCGAAACCAAGGCCGGGCGTCAGGCGGTGCGCGCCAGCATCTTCATCGATTGCTCCGGTGACGGCGATCTCGCGGTGTGGGCGGGGGCGCCCCATGAGGTCGGCGACAACCAGGGCGGCATGCTCTACCCCTCGATGATGTTCCGCCTCAACGGCATCGATCCGGCGAAGGCCGGCGATGCCTGGCGCACCATCCCGGCGCTGATGGCTGAGGCCGAGGCCGCCGGCACCCACAGATTCCCGCGCAAGTCGGCGATCGTGCGGCCGCAGAAATCGCAGATCGAATGGCGGGTGAATTTCACCCAGGTGACGCGAAGCGATGGCGGCGCCATTTCCGGTATTGATCCTGATGACATGACGCGCGGCGAGATCGAGGGCCGCCGCCAGGCGGTCGAAGCGTTCAAGTTCCTGCGCACGGTGCCGGGCTTCGAGAATTCCTACATCGTCGATCTGCCGCCGCAGCTCGGCATCCGCGAGACGCGGCGCGTGATCGGCGGCTACATGCTGTCAGGCGAGGACGTGCTGGGCTGCGCCTCGTTCGAGGATTCGATCGGCGTCAATGGTTGGCCGAAGGAATCCCATGTGCCGGGTGATGTGATCTTCGAGTTTCCGCCGATCCCGGAGAGCCGCGGCTATAACGAGTTGCCGTACCGCATGCTGGTACCGGAGGGCGTCGACAATCTCCTGGTCGCGGGCCGCTGCGCCTCGATGACCCATGAGGGGCAATCGGCGGCGCGCGTCTCCGGTGCCTGCTTTGTGATGGGCGAGGCGGCGGGAACCGCAGCCGCGCTGGCGCTGTCGGGCAATACGATTCCGCGCGACATTTCCGTCGAAAAGTTGCAACAACAGCTCGGCACACAGGGCGCGTTCATCGGCCGCGATCAGGCCGTGCCCGAAGGAATCTAGGCGGAGGACGGAATGAAGGGTTGGGCGCGGCTCGCAGTCGCGGGTCTCCTGGTGTGGGCCGCGAGCGGTCTCGCGCGGGCCGATGATCTCCTGAAGGCGAAGATCGGCGTCTTGCGGCTGTCGTCCTCGGCGCCGGTGTTCATCGCGCAGGACAAGGGCTACTTCCGCGACGCCGGGCTCGACGTCGAGCTCAAATTCTTCGACGCGGCGCAGCCGATCGCGGTCGCGACCGCGTCGGGCGATGTCGATTTCGGCATCACCGCCGTCACCGCCGGCCTCTACAATCTCGCCGGCAAGGGCACGCTGAAGGTGATCGGCGGCATGAGCCGCGAGAAGGCCGGCTATCCCCTGATCGGCTACTTCGCCAGCAACAACGCCTACGCCGCCGGCCTCAAGACGCCGAAGGATCTTGCCGGCAAGCGCGTCGCGGTGACCCAGGTCGGCTCCAGCTTCCATTATTCGCTCGGCCTGCTTGCCGACAAATACGGCTTCAAGCTGTCCGACGTGAAGGTGGTGCCGCTGCAGTCGCTGTCGAACGCGGCCGCGGCGCTGAAGGGTGAAACCGTCGACGCCGCGCTGCTGCCGGTCTCGACCGCGCGGACGCTGATGGATTCCAACGGCGCGAAACTTTTGGGCTGGGTCGGCGACGAGACGCCGTGGCAGCTGGGTGCCATCTTCGCGTCGCCGAAGGCGCTGACCAACGCACCGCTGGTGACCAGGCTGCTCACCGCGCTCACCCGTGCCGACCACGAATATCACGACGTGATCCTGACTGCGATCAAGGACGGCGTGGCGCCGATCAACGACAAGACCAGGCCGCTGCTCGAGATCATCGCCAAATACACCAACCTGCCAGTCGCGCAGGTGGTCGGCAATTGCGCCTATATCGATCCCGACGGCAAGCTCGACGTGAAGAACCTCGACAACCAGATCAAATGGCTGCAGGGGCAGGGTTTCGTGGACAAGGGCTTCGATGCCAACGCGATCATCGCCAAGGATTATGTGAAGGCGGATTGATGTGGGACCGCGTGCACAACTCTATCCCCGTCACCCTGAGGAGCGCGCACTTGCGCGCGTCTCGAAGGGTCGACGGCCGAACTGCTACATCCGGGCCGTCGACCCTTCGAGACGCCGCTGCGCGGCTCCTCAGGGTGACGGGTCTGGCAGTGAGTTCATGACGCCATGGACCTGATCGCCGACCATATCAGCCATCGCTTCGGCGCACTCGACGTGCTCGACGATGTCTCCTTCACGGTCCGCGCCGGCGAGATCGTCGCGATCGTCGGTCCGTCCGGCTGCGGCAAGAGCACGCTGCTGTCGATCCTCGGCGGCCTGCTGCGGCCGGCTGGAGGCGCGGCCGAACTGCGCGGCGCGGCGCCGGCTGATAGCCTCAATCCGCTGACCTTCGTGTTCCAGGATTTTGCGCTGCTGCCGTGGAACACGGTCGAGGATAATGTCGCGTTTCCGCTGCTGCATACGGGCTTGAGTGCCGGCGAGCGCCGCGCCGTGATCGACGATGCGCTGCGCCGCACCGGGCTGTCGGATTTTCGCGCGGCCTATCCGAAGCAACTGTCCGGCGGCATGCGCCAGCGCGTCGGCATTGCGCGCGCACTCGCGGTTCGCCCCGCGATTCTGCTGATGGACGAGCCGCTGTCGGCGCTGGATTCGCAGACCCGCGAGCTCCTGATGGAGGATTTCGTGCGTCTGCTCGCCGACGGCGCGATGGGCGCGGTCTATGTCACGCATAATCTCGAGGAAGCGGTGCGGCTCGCCGACCGCGTCGTGGTGCTGTCGCGCCGCCCTGGCCGCATCCGGGAAATCGTGACCATCCCGATGACCCGCGCCGAGCGCGGCACGACGGATGCGCGCGGGCCGATGGCCGCGCTACAGGGTGAGCTGTGGTCGCTGATCCGGAAAGAAGCGATCGATGCCGAACGCGAGGTCCAGCATGCTTGACCGCGCGCCGCAGGAAGCGAAAGACCAATCGGCGGAAGCGACGCGCCCGGTCGCGTTTCGCGGCGCCGGCTTCACGTCTGGCGGCAGCCGCCATGCCGGCTGGATCGCGCTCGCGCTTGTGATCGCGGTCTGGCAGCTCGCCGGCAGCGCAGGGTGGGTCAATCCGCTGTTCCTGCCGGCGCCGTCGGCGATCGCGGTCGCGATCTATAAGCTCGCGATGTCGGGCGCGCTGTGGCAGCACTTGTCGTGGTCGATCATGCGGATCGGCACCGGTTGGATCATCGGCACGGCCGCCGGCGTCGTGGTCGGCTTCGCGATCGGGCTGTCGACGATGGCGCGCGGCGTCGGCATCACTTTCATCTCGGCGCTGTTTCCAGTTCCGAAGATCGCGCTGCTGCCGTTGCTCATTCTGTGGCTCGGGATCGGCGAGGAGCCGAAGATCGCGACCATTGCGCTTGGCGTGTTCTTCTCGACCGCGATCTCGGTCTATAGCGGTGTCGATGCGGTGCCGCGCAACCTGATCCGGATGGCGCAAAGCTTCAACGTGCCGTTCCACGCCATCGTGCGCCGCGTGATCTGGCCGGGCGCGCTGCCCTCGATCCTCGCCGGCTTCCGCATCACCGCGTCAGTGGCACTGCTGCTCGTCGTCAGCGCCGAGATGATCGGCGCGCAATACGGCATCGGCGCCTTCGTGCTGCAGGCCGGCAATCTGATGCAGACCGATCAGCTGCTCGCCGGCGTCGTGATCCTGTCGCTGTTCGGGCTTGCGGTGGGGAAGCTGATCAATTTGCTGGAGACGCGGTTGCTGCACTGGCGGTGAGGGCACGCTGCCGCCGCAACCCCCGCTGGCCACAACCCCTGCTGTCGTCCCTGCGAAAGCAGGGACCCATAACCACGGGGCGTGGTCGTTAGAACAGGCTGGGGCCGCAGCGTCTTAACCACCGAGGGCGGTGGTTATGGGTCCCGGCTTTCGCCGGGACGACGAGACTTCCCCCTGTCCCCGCGAAACGGGTCGCGCTTCGCTTGCCCGGGACGACAGCATTACACTTTGCCGCGCCTGTTACGCGTTGCCCCTGTCCTCGCGGAACAGGTCGAGCTTCTGCTGCACCGGACGATCCGAGAACGAGAACAGCACGGAATCGGCATCGGCCTCGTGGGTGACCCAGTGCCAGCTCGGCACCACGAACAGGTCGCGCGGTCCCCACTCGAAGGTCTGGTCGCCGATCCTTGTGCGGCCCTTGCCCTCGATCGCGGCGAACACGGTCGCATCGGTTGCGCGATAGCGCGCGGTCTTGAAACCCTTCGGCAGCAGCTGGATGAAGGTGCCGATGGTCGGCATCGCGAAATCGCCGGTCTCGGGGTTCGAGAATTTCAGCTTCAGCCCGTGGCAGGCGTCCCACTCGTCGCTGACCTTGGCCTTCTCCAGCGCCTCGCGGGTGTATTCATAGGGATAGTTGAAGATCGGCGAGGTTTTCGAGGTTCGCTTCTGGTCGATCGGCAGCAGATTGTGTCCGTAGCGCGCGAAGCTGGCGCCGGCCGGCTTGGAGATCGACTGCTGATCTTCCTTGGCGCCTTCGGCAAACGAGCAGTCGAAGAACTGCACCATCGGGATGTCGAGCCCGTCGAGCCAGAACATCGGCTCGTTGGTTTCGTTGGAATGGTCGTGCCAGGTCATCGACGGGGTGATGACGAAATCGCCCGGCGACATCGCGGTGCGCTCGCCGTCGACGGCGGTGAACGCGCCCTTGCCCTCGAGCACGAAGCGCAGCGCCGATTGGGCATGGCGATGGGCGGGAGCGATGTCGCCCGGCACCACCATCTGCACGCCGGCGAACAGCGAGGTCGTGATCTTGGACTGGCCGCGCAGGCCGGGATTTTCCAGCACCAGCACGCGGCGCTCGGCTTCCTTGGCCGTGATCAGCTTGCCGGCCTCGTTCATGTAGTCGCGGATCTGGTCGAACTTCCACAAGTGAGGACGGCAGGCGCTTTTCGGCTCCGGCGTGATCAGGTCGTTCATCACGTTCCACAGCGCCGAGAGGTTCTGGCCGTCGATCTTCTTGTAGAATGCCTCGCGCTCCGGGGTCTTCTGCACGGCTTCCATGGCAAGCCTCCCATCATTCTTGTCGGTGCAATTTAATTGACAGTATACTGACAATATGGCTAGCGTCAATGAAGCAAGCCATGGCGTTTTCGAGCGAAGCGGATACCGGTTCGCGCAAAGAAAACGCGTCAAACCAGAATAATGCAAGGGAGGTTCCGATGAAGCTGCATGGCTATTTCCGGAGCAGCGCGTCCTACCGGGTCCGGATCGCCCTCAACCTGAAGGGGCTCACCTCGGAGCATCTGCCGCATCATCTGCGTAAGGGCGAGCAGTGCGCGCCAGCCTATCTCGCGATCAATCCGCAGGGGCTGGTGCCGACCCTGGAAAGCGATGCCGGCGCGATCCTCACCCAGTCGCTCGCGATCATCGAATGGCTCGACGAGACCAATCCCAACCCGCCGCTCTTGCCGAAAGATCCGCTGCGGCGCGCAAAGGTGCGGGCGTTTGCGCAGGCGATCGCCTGTGACACGCATCCGGTGCAGAATTTGAAGGTGCTGGCGCGGCTGCGTCAGCTCGCCCTGCCCGAGGAGCAGGTGACGGAATGGGCGGCCTGGGCCAATCGCGAGGGACTGTCGGCCTGCGAGACCCTGATCGCGGCGGAGTCCGGCCCGTTCTGCTTTGGCGATGCGCCGACGCTGGCCGATCTCTGCCTGGTGCCGCAGCTCGCCAATGCGCGGCGCTTCGGTGTCGACGTCTCGGCCTATCCGCGCCTGCTCGAGGCCGAGGCCGCGGCAAAGCAAATCAAGGCGTTCGCCGACGCCGCCCCGGACAAGCAACCCGATGCCGAATAACAAACCAGCGCCCGTCACCATGGACGCGGTCTATACCGCGCCCGGCTATCTGTTCCGGCGGATGCAGCAGATCGCGGTCGCGCTGTTCATCGAGGAGTGCAGGGCGTTCGACCTGACGCCGGTGCAATATGCCGCGCTGGTCACGATCTCGACCCATCCCGGCATCGATGCCACGAGGCTCTCGGCGGTGATCGCGTTCGACCGTTCCACGCTCGGCAATGTGATCGAACGGCTGCAGGCCAAGGAGTTCATCGTGCGCAAGCCGGCGCCCGAGGACAAGCGGGTCAAGCTGCTCTATCTTACCAAGGCCGGCGCGGCGGTGCTGAGCGACATCATGCCCTCGGTCGACAAGGCGCAGGCGCGGATGCTGCAGCCGCTGAAGCCGGCCGACCGCAAGACGTTGCTGGCGCTGTTGACCCAGCTCGTCGACCTCAACAACGAGGCGTCGCGGGTGCCGCTGCGCGCCGAGGATGCGCTCGAACATCTCGGGAGGTCAGGCTGATGGCGGAGACGAGACCTGTCCTGATCGCGGGCGGCGGCATCGGCGGCCTCGCCGTGGCGCTGGGCCTTGCGCAAAAAGGCATCCGCTCGATCCTGCTGGAGAAGGCCGCCGCGCTCGGCGAGATCGGCGCCGGCATCCAGCTCGGCCCGAACGCGTTCCACGCCTTCGACTATCTCGGCGTCGGCGAGGCCGCGCGCAACATGGCCGTCTATATCGATCAACTCAGGCTGATGGATGCGCTGACCGCCGACGAGATCACCCATATCGATCTCGGCGATGCCTTTCGCGCGCGGTTCGGCAATCCCTATGCCGTGGTGCATCGCGGCGATCTGCACGGTGTGTTCCTGCGCGCCTGCCAGAATCACGAGCTGATCGAGCTGCGCGTGTCCAGCGAGGTGACAGGCTACGAGCAGGATGGTTCGTCGGTGACCGCTACGCTCGCGAGTGGGGAGCGCATCGGCGGCCGTCTCCTGATCGGCGCCGATGGCTTGTGGTCGAACATCCGCAAGCAAGTCACGGCGGATGGTCCGCCGCGCGTCTCCGGCCACACCACCTATCGCTCGGTGATCCCGACCGAGCAGATGCCGGAGGACCTGCGCTGGAACGCGGCGACGCTGTGGGCCGGGCCGAAATGCCACATCGTGCATTATCCGCTGTCGGGCTGGAAAGTGTTCAACCTCGTCGTCACCTATCACAACAATGCGCCGGAGCCGGTTGCCGGCAAGCCGGTGTCCGAGGCCGAGGTGATGAAGGGTTTTACCCACGTCCATGAGCGGGCGCAGAACATCATCCGCCACGGCACCAACTGGAAGCTCTGGGTGCTGTGCGACCGCGATCCGAACGAGCAGTGGATCGACGGCCGCGTGGTGCTGCTCGGCGACGCCGCGCATCCGATGTTGCAATATTTTGCGCAGGGCGCCTGCCAGGCGATGGAGGACGCGGTCTGCCTGTCGCACATGCTGGCCAGTCACGACGACCAGGCAGCGGCGCTGGCGGCCTACAGCGCGCAACGCTTCCCGCGCACCGCGCGCGTGCAGCTGATGTCACGCGCGATCGGCGAACACGTCTACCATCCCTCAGGCGAGCACGCCCGCATCCGCAACGCGATCATGAGCGCGAAATCGCAGGATCAATGGTGCGATGACATCGCCTGGCTGTATGGCGGCACGGGGCTGGGCAGCTAATTACTCGTCGTCCCGGACAAGCGAGCGGAGCGAGCGCGATCCGGGACCCATAACCACCGAAGGCTATTGTTATGGCAGGCTGGGGCCCCAGCCTTCGCGCCGCAAGCATTTGTGGTTATGGGTCCCGGCCTTCGCCGGGACGACATCGAATGTTTGGCTGGATGGCGGGCAGCTAATGCTCGTCGTCCCGGACAAGCGAGCGAAGTGAGCGCGATCCGGGACCCATAACCACCGAAGGCTGTTGTGATGGCAGGCTGGGGCCCCAGCCTTCGCGCCGCAAGCATTGTGGTTATGGGTCCCGGCCTTCGCCGGGACGACATCGAATGTGAGGCTGGATGGCGGGGCAGCTAATGCTCGTCGTCCCGGACAAGCGAGCGTAGCGAGCGCGATCCGGGACCCATAACCACCGAAGGCTGTTGCTATGGCAGGCTGGGGCCCCAGCCTTCGCGCCGCAAGCATTTGTGGTTATGGGTCCCTGCTTTCGCAGGGACGACAGCAAGTATGGCGCCCTACATCCGCATCACCGCCTGCCGGTCGATCTTGCCGGTGCCGGTCTTCGGCAGCTCGTCGATGAATTTGACCTCGCGCGGATATTTGTACGGCAACAGCCTTGTCTTGACGTAGTCCTGCAGCCGCCGCGTCGCTTCGGCTGTGTCGAAGCCGGCCTTGTTCATGACCACCACGGCGCGCAGCGTCATGCGCCGGTCCGGCAATTCGGCGGCGTAGACGGCGCATTCGCGGACGTCGGGGTGATCGGCGAGGCAGAGCTCGACCTCCAGCGGATAGACCCACTGGCCGGAGATCTTGATCAGATCGTCGGCGCGGCCGCGGAAGAAGTGGAAGCCGTCGCTGTCGCGCATGAAGCGGTCGCCGGTGTAGATCCAGCCGTCCTCGCGCACGGTCTCGGCGGTCTTGTCCGGCCGGTTCCAGTACAGCGGGGTCGCGGAATCGCCGCGCACCCACAAGATGCCTTCCTCATTGTCGCCGACCTCGCTGCCGTCGCTGTCGCGCAGCATGATCTCGTAGCCGGGCACGCGCAGGCCGGCGGCGCCGAGCTTCTTTCGCTCCGCGCGGTTGCTGAGATAGACGTGCAGCACCTCGGTCGAGCCGAGGCCTTCGATGATCTCGAGCCCTGTGAGCCGCTTCCAGCCGTTGAACACGTCGGCCGAGAGCACCTCGGCGGCCGAGACCGCCATCCGCAGCGAGGAGAAATCGGTTTGCTCGGCGCCCTCGGCCTTGGTCAGCGAGATGTAGAGCGTCGGCAGGCCGAAGAACACGGTCGGGCGATATTGTCCGATGGCCGCGAAGATCGCGGCCGGCTTCGGCTGGCCCGGCAGCAGCAGCGTCGCGGCGCCGACCGAGAAGGGAAACGTGATCGAATTGCCGAAGCCATAGGCGAAGAAGATCTTCGGCACCGAGAAGCAGATGTCGCCGGGCTTTAGGTTCAGCACATTGCGGGCAAAGGCGCGCTCGCTATAGGCCATGTCGTGCTGCAGATGCACGATGCCCTTGGGACGGCCGGTCGAGCCCGACGAATACATCCAGAACGCCATCTCGTTGCGGTGCGTGTCGGCCGCGTCGAGCTCGATCGGAAATCCTTGCAGCCAGTCGGCGGCGTTGCGCGTTTCGGCAGCCGCGTGATCGCCGGCGGCGCCGTTGACCACGACCAGCGTACGCAGCGGCGTGTCCTTGCAGGCTTCCGCGTTGAAGCGCGCACAGAATTCCGCATCGGTGACCGCGACCTGCGCGCCGGCGTCGGACAGGTAGAATTGCAGCAGCTCGGGCGTCGTCAGCGTGTTGATGAGCAGTGGCACGAAGCCGGCGCGCACCGCGCCGAAGAATGCCGCCGGATAGGCCGGGGTGTCGTCGAGGAACAGCAGGACGCGGTCGCCGCGCTGCAGTCCGAGCGATCGGAAGGCGTGGCCCCAGCGTGCGGCCTCAGTGCAGAGCTCGCGATAGGTCCGCGTGCCGGCCGGGCCGGTCAGCGCCATGCGCTCGGCATTCCCGTTACCGAGATTGTCGAACAGGATGCGGCTCGCATTGTAGCGCTCGGGGATCGTAAAGCCGATCTCGCGCGCACCGGGATTGTCCAGCGGAACCTGGTCGGCGATCCCGGTCATGATTGTCCCTTTGCGGCTGCGTAGCGGGCCATGAAGACGGGCGACATCGCGCGCAGCCGCGCGTCGTCGATCCGGCCGGAGCGGGTGATGTAGCTGTAGGCGAAATCCATCAGGTCGAGCTTCATGTGCGCGGGAAAATGCTCATACCAGTCGGCGCTGGTCCGCGCCGCGGTGACGAGCTTCTTCACGATCGGCTTGCGCTCGCTCTCGTAGCGGGCCAGCGCGGCGCCAATGTCGCTCTCGGTCTCCAGCGCCTTGGTCAGCGCGATCGCATCCTCGATCGCAAGCCGCGTGCCCGAGCCGATCGAGAAATGCGCGGAATGCAGCGCATCGCCGATCAGCACCATGTTGCCGTGCGACCAGCGCTCGTTCCAGATCCACGGGAAATTGCGCCACACCGATTTGTTCGAGATCAGCCGGTGGCCGTCCAGCGTCGCGGCGAATACGTCTTCGCAAATCGCCTGCGATTGCTCGATGCTCTTGTCGGCGAAGCCGTAGGCGGCCCAGGTCGCCGCATCGCACTCGACCAGGAAGGTGCTCATGTCCTTCGCATAGCGATAGTGATGGGCGTTGAAGCTGCCGCGCTCGGTTGCCACAAAGCTTTGCGACAGCGTTGCGAAGGTTTTCGTGGTGCCGTACCAGGCGAACTTGTTTGAGGAATGCGAGACCGACGCGCCGAACGCGGCCTCGAAGTCGCGGCGGACCATCGAGTTCAGCCCGTCGGCGGCAACGATCAGGTCGTAATCCCTGAGCTCGTCGACCGATTGCACCACGGTGTCGAAGCGCGGCGTGACACCCGTGCTGCGGACGCGCTCCTGCAGGATCGTCAGCAGCGCCAGCCGGCCGATCGAGGAGAACCCGACGCCGTCGATCTCGACGCTCTCGCCGCGCAGATTGAGGGTGATGTTCTTCCAGCTCTCCATAAGCGGGGCGATGGTGTCGACCGTCTCGGGGTCGTCGGCGCGCAGGAAGTCCAGCGCCTGTTCGGAGAACACCACGCCGAAGCCCCAGGTGGCGCCGGCCGCGTTCTGCTCGAACAGGTCGATCTCGGCGTCGGGATGACGCTTCTTCCAGAGATAGGCGAAATAGAGCCCGCCGGGCCCTCCGCCGATCACGGCGATCCGCAACGTCTGCCTCCCAGATTGACAGTGTACTTACAATTTGGGTCCAGACTAATCGCCCTCCGGCGGGAACGCCAGAGGGAAAATGCGTGCGGCGACTAGCCGCTTGGAGCCGAAGGGTTCAGTAGCAGCGGCGGACCTTGACCCCGTCGACCCACACCCAGCGGCAGCCGGCGGCGACGGGTTTGCGGGCGACGACCGCGCCGTTGGGACCGGCGCAGCCGGCGCGATAGACGCCGCGCGCGCAAACGACCGCGTTGGCGTCGGAGGACTCGAAGGTCATCGTCGCGGCAAAGGACAGCAGGGCTGCGGCGATCAGCAATATTGAACGCATGAAATTCCTTCTCCCGGGTGAGGTATGCTTGGCCTGTAGGTGACAACAAGGTGCTACGGTTCCGTGCCCCGGCGATCGCCGGGCACCTGTCGTCTCACCGCCGGCGCGGCTATTTCTTTTCCGCTTCCGCCAGCACCTTCTTGCAGGCGGGCGCCAGCTTGTCGCTCTGCTTGGCAAGACAGGCGATGATGCGGCCGCCGCCGGGCGTCACGCTTTTGCAAAACTTCTCGTAGTCGCCTGTGCAGGCGTCGCGTTGCGCGGTGGTCAGCTCCTGGGCGTAGACAGCGGTTGCGCCGCAGAGCAGCGCGGCGGTCAGGCAATACGCAGCATTGTTCGCTCCCTTCTCCGGTCAGTCGCGTGACAGCAGGATTATCGCGCCGCGAACGGCGCCAGCACGTCGCGGCACGCCGGCGACAGCGAGCCGGCATTGGTCGCAAGGCACTGCACGATCCGCCCGCCGCCCGGCTGGACGCCGCCACAGATCGAGCGGACGTCGGTGCCGCAGGCCGAGCGCAGCACGAACAGCTCTTCGCGCGGTCGCAGTGGCCGCAACGCGATCACGGCAGGCGCAGCCGCCGGGGCCGCGGCTGGTGCTGCCGTCGCGGCGGCGCCGCCGCCAGCGGCGGCGACGGCCTTCTCGCAGGCCGGCGAAAGCTTGCCCTTGTTTTTTTCGAGGCACTGCAGCGCCGCCGCGCCGCCGGTCGGCACGCCCGCGCAGACCTTGGGATAGTCGGAGCGGCATGCGCTGCGGATTGCGGAGATCTGCGTGTTGGACGGCGTCCCGGCCGCCTTCGGTGCGGCGGCTTCGGTGGCGGGCTTGGCCGTTGCCGCGGGAGCAGCCTCGGTCTTGGCCGCCGCGGGCGCGGAGTCTGCCTTCGGTGCGGCAGCCGGAGTTTCGACGGCCTTCACCGCGCTGGCGCAGCCCGGTCCGAGGCTTGCCATGTTCTTCTGCAGACATTGCAGCGAGGCTTCGCCGCCCGGCGGTACGCTTGAGCAATAGGCGATGTAGTCGTTGCGGCATTGCGACTTGATGGCGTCGCGCTGCGCTTGGGTCGGCGCCTGCGACAAGGCCGGTGCAGTGCTCATGAATGCTGCAAGCGCAAGCCATGCGGACAGCTTCGTTGCTCGTGTCAACGCATTGATCATCTGAATAAATCCTCTGGTCGCGCCGGATGCCTCCGGCTCAACTGAACTGAGTTCTGAAAAAGTCTTATTGTAGCAACCTCGGCGAGCGGCATCATTTTCGCTTTCGAGTTCCGCTGCAAGCGGATTGTTGCTATGGATGAAGCAGGCGGATTTTTTGCCCGTCACGAGATCTTTAAATTTAGTCATTTGAATCGAGGCTCGGACATGAGGCATGCGCTCGCGTCGGCACATTTCGGTGGGAGCAGTTTTGTGCGGCTGCGAAATGTACCGCTTGCGCGCATCGCGTTCGTCGTATCGGCCTTCGTCAGTTTAAGTGCCTGCGAGCAAAACAGTTTTGTTGCGCCGCCGCCGCCCAAGGTCGAGGTTGCGCCGCCGGTGCAGCGCGCCATCACACGTTATCTGGACGCCACCGGAAACACCGCGCCGATCCAGACCGTCGATCTGGTCGCGCGCGTGCAGGGCTTCCTGCAGGCGATCAACTATCAGGACGGCTCCTTCGTGAAGGCGGGGACCACGCTGTTCACGATCGAGCCGGAGACCTACAAGCTGAAGCTGGAACAGGCGCAGGCCGCAGAGGTCGGCGCGCAAGCGACGCTGAAGCAGGCCGAGCTCGACTTCAAGCGGCAGACCGATCTGGTGCAGCGGCAGGCGGTCTCGCAGGCGACCCTTGATACCTCGACGTCTACCCGGGACAACGCCCAGGCCAGCCTGCAGCAGGCCCAGGTCAACACCAGGATCGCGGCGGTCAACTACGGCTACACCAACGTGGCCGCGCCGTTCGACGGCATCGTCAGCAATCACCTGGTCTCGATCGGCGAGCTGGTCGGCGTGACGTCGCCGACGCAGCTTGCCACCATCGTGCAGCTCGATCCGATCTATGTGAATTTCAACGTCAACGAACAGGACGTGCAGCGCGTGCGGGATGAAGCGCGCCGTCGTGGTCTGACGGTCAACGAGCTCAGGCAGTTGCCGGTCGAGGTCGGCCTGCAGACCGAGACCGGCTTTCCGCACAAGGGCAAGCTTGATTACATCTCGCCGACCCTCAATCAGTCGACCGGCACGCTCGCGGTCCGCGGCGTGTTCCCAAATCCGGATCGGACCTTGCTGCCCGGCTTCTACGTCCGCGTTCGCGTGCCGTTCGACAAGCAGGACAAGGCGCTGCTGGTGCCCGACGTCGCGATCGGCAGCGACCAGGCCGGCCGCTACGTGCTGGTCGTCAATGCCGAGAACGTGGTCGAGCAGCGCAAGGTGACGACCGGTCCGCTCGATGAGGGGCTGCGCGTCATCGAGAGCGGCCTGAAGCCGGATGACCGCATCGTGACCGCCGGATTGCTGCGCGCGATCCCCGGGCAGAAGGTCGATCCGCAGGTACAGAAGGCCGACGCGGCGCCCACTGCCGCCAAATAGGACGCACGCGCCATGATCTCGAAATTCTTCATCGAGCGCCCGGTCCTTTCCAACGTCATCGCGATCCTGATGATCCTGATCGGCGGCGTGGCGCTGTATAATCTCGCGGTCGCGCAATATCCCGACGTGGTGCCGCCGACGGTGCAGGTGACGACGCGCTATCCCGGCGCCTCGGCCAAGACGGTGGTCGACACCGTGGCGCTGCCGATCGAGCAGCAGGTCAACGGCGTCGAGGACATGCTGTACATGCAGTCCTACAGCGGCGCCGACGGCACCTATACGCTGACGGTGACCTTCAAGATCGGCACCGATCTCAATTTCGCGCAGGTGCTGGTGCAGAACCGTGTCTCCAGCGCGCTGTCACAGCTGCCGACTTCGGTGCAGAACCAGGGCGTCACGGTCCAGAAGCGGTCGACCTCGATCCTGCTGTTCGTGACGCTGACCTCGCCGAACAAGACCTATGACAGCCTGTTCCTGTCGAACTACGCCACCATCAACATCCGGGACGAACTGTCGCGCCTGCCGGGCGTCGGCAACGTCACGGTGTTCGGCGCCGGGCAATATTCGATGCGGGTCTGGCTCGATCCGAACAAGCTGCAGGTGCGCGGGCTGGTGCCGCAGGACGTCATCCAGGCGATCCAGCAGCAGAGTCAGCAGGTCACCGCCGGCCAGGTCGGCGCGCCGCCGACGCCGGCGGGCCAGGCGTTCCAGTACACGCTGAACGTCAACGGCCGGCTCGACGACAAGAGCCAGTTCGAGGACATCATCGTCAAGACAGGCAATGTCGGCGACGTCACCCGGGTCCGCGACGTCGGCTGGGTCGAACTCGGCGCGCAGACCTACAGCCAGATCTTCTCGCTGAACCAGAAGCCCGCGACCGGCATCGGCGTGTTCCAGTCGCCGGGCGCCAATGCCTTGCAGGTCGAAAAGGCCGTCGAGAAGAAGATGGCGGAACTCGCCAGGCAGTTCCCGCAGGACATCAAATACGACACGCCGTTCGACACCACCAAATTCGTCAACGCCTCGATCGAGGAGGTCTACAAGACCCTGTTCGAGGCCGGCCTCCTGGTGCTGGTCGTGATCCTGGTTTTCCTGCAGGACTGGCGGGCGATGCTGGTGCCGGCGACCACCGTGCCGGTCACGATCATCGGCGCGTTCGCGGCCATGGCGGCGCTCGGCTTCACCATCAACCTGTCGACGCTGTTTGCGATCGTGCTGGCGATCGGCATCGTGGTCGACGACGCCATCGTCGTGGTCGAGGGCGCGGCGCACAATATCGAGCGCGGCATGTCGGGCCACGACGCCGCGATCAAGGCGATGGACGAATTGTTCGCGCCGATCGTCGGCATCACGCTGGTCTTGATCTCGGTGTTCCTGCCGGCGGCGTTCCTGCCAGGGTTGACCGGGCGGATGTACGCGCAATTCGCGCTGGTGATCGCCGCCACCGCGCTGCTCAGCGCCGTCAACGCCGCGACGCTGAAGCCGACACAGTGCGCGCTATGGCTGCGTCCTCCCGCGCCGCCCGAGCAGCGCAATTTCTTCTATCGCGGCTTCAACGCGGTCTATGACCGGCTGGAGCGCGGTTACACACGGCTGGTCAGCGGCATCGCCGGGCATGCCAAGACCTCGGTCGCCGTTGCGCTTGTCATCATCGGGCTTGCCGGCTACGGCCTGTCGCGGGTGCCGACCGGCTTCATTCCGATCGAGGACCAGGGCTATCTGCTCGCCGCGGTGCAATTGCCCGACGGCGCGGCCCTCGACCGCACCCAGCACGTGCTCGACGAGGTCACCACGATCGCCGGCAAGACCCCCGGCGTCGACCAGGTGATCAGCATCGCCGGCATCTCGGCGCTGGACAATTCCTCGAGCCTCGCCAATGCCGGCGTCGCCTATCTGATCCTGAAAGACTGGAGCGCGCGCGGGCCGGGCGAGGACCTGCGCTCGCTGGTCTACGGGCTCAACGACAAGCTCGCGGTGATTCCGGAGGCGCGCATCCTGGTGATCCCGCCGCCGCCGATCCAGGGCATCGGCAACGCCGCCGGCTTTGCCATGCAGGTCGAGCTGCGCGACGGCAATGCCGATTACGGCAAGCTGCAGGCGGTCACCGGCGCGATCGTGGCCAATGCGCAGACCCAGAGCGCGCTGCAGCGGGTCCAGTCGTCGTTCCGCTCGATGGTGCCGCAGTTCGACGTCGACGTCGATCGCATCAAGACGCAGACCCTGCACGTCACCCCCGACCAGATCTTCGCGGCGCTGTCGTCCTATCTCGGCGCCAGCTACGTCAACCAGTTCACCAAGTTCGGCCGCACCTTCCAGGTCTATACCCAGGCCGAGGCACAGTACCGCCTGAGCCTGCGCGACATCGAGAACATGATGGTGCGCAACAGCAACGGCGACATGATCCCGCTCGGCACGGTCGCCAAGATCACGCCCTCGATCGGACCGTCGCTGATCAGCCTCTACAACCTCTATCCGTCCGCCTCCATCATCGGGCTGCCGGCGCAGGGTTACTCGTCCGGCCAGTCGATGGCGCTGATGGAGGAGATCGCGGCAAAGACGCTGCCGCCCGGCTCGGGCTTCGAGTGGACGGCGATGTCGTACCAGGAGAAGGAGGTCGGCAGCCAGATCTACTACGTGTTCGCGCTGGCGCTGCTCCTGGTCTATCTGGTGCTCGCCGGGCAATATGAGAGCTGGTACGCGCCGATCTCGGTGATCCTCGCCGTGCCGCTGTCGCTGCTCGGCCCGACGCTGGTGCTGCTGAGCCTGAATATCGAGAACAACCTCTACACCCAGATCGGCACCATCCTGCTGATCGCGCTGTCGGCCAAGAACGCAATCCTGATCGTCGAGGTCGCACTGGAACGCCATCTGCGCGACGGACGGTCGGTGCTGGATGCGGCGATCGACGCGGCACGCGCGAGATTCCGGCCGATCCTGATGACGTCGTTCGCCTTCATCCTCGGCGTGCTGCCGCTGGTGATCGCGACCGGCGCCGGCGCCAACGCCCGCAAGTCGATCGGCATCACCGTGTTCTCCGGCATGATCGCCTCGACCTGCCTCGCCGTGCTGTTCGTGCCGGCGTTCTTCGTCGTGGTGCAGAGTTTTGAGAACTGGCGCAAGGCGAAGAAGGGCAAGACGGCGCCGCAAGCCGCACCGCAGGCGTCGGGCACGGTGCATTAGGTCTGCGCCGAGTGCATTCAGATCTCTCCCCGTCACCCTGAGAGAATGTGAATGTATTCACCGTCGTCCTGGCGAAAGCCAGGACCCATTACCCCAACCGCTTGTTGTTGTGTGACGCTGGGGCCACTATTGCACTCTCAATCGAATTCGGTGGTTATGGGTCCTGGCTTTCGCCAGGACGACGTTGGGAGGCCACTCGCTACAACTCTCACACCGTCACCCCCGCGCAAAGGCGAAGCCTTGCGCGGGGATGACGGGTTCGGAGATGTTCCCCAGCTACACCTTCACCATGCGCTTGCCGCGGTTTTCGCCGGCGAGCAGGCCGATCAGCGCCTGCGGCGTGTTCTCTATCCCGTTGATGACGTCCTCCTGCACCTTGAGCTTGCCCGAGGCGACCCAGGACTGCAGGTCGGCGAGTGCGGCGTCGCGCTGGTCCATGTAGTCCATCACGATGAAGCCCTGCATGATCAGCCGCTTCACCACGATCAGGCCGGGCACGCCGCGCGGGCCGTGCGCGGAGGGGACGCCGTCATATTGCGAGATCGCGCCGCAGCAGGCGATCCGGCCGCGATTGTTCATCTGCGCCAGGCAGGCTTCCAGAATGTCGCCGCCGACATTGTCGAAATAGACGTCGATGCCCTTGGGCGCCGCCGCGCGCAGCGCCTTGTAGGTGGCGCCGTCCTTGTAGTCGACCGCGGCGTCGAAGCCGAGCTCGCTGGTCAGCCAATGGCACTTGTCCTTGCCGCCGGCGATGCCGACGACACGGCAGCCCTTGATTCCGGCGATCTGGCCGACGATCGAGCCGACCGAGCCCGCGGCCGCCGACACCACCACGGTCTCGCCTTCCCTGGGCTTGCCGACGTGGAGCAGGCCGAAATAGGCGGTCAGGCCGGCAACGCCGTAGACGCTGAGCAGATGCGTCATCGGCTCGAGCTTCGGCATCTTCGCCAGATGCTTGGCGGGTACTGCGGCATAATCCTGCCAGCCGGTGTCGCCGAACACGATGTCGCCGGGCTTCAGGCCGGGATCCTTCGACGAGATCACCTCGGCGATGCTGCCGCCGGCCATCACGGTGTTGGCTTCCACTGCAGCGCGGTAAGTGGCGCCGTGCATCCAGGCGCGGTTGGCGGCATCGAGCGAGATGTAGCGCGTCCGCACCAGCGCCTCGCCGTCCTTCGGCGTGGGGATCGTCCCCGTGGTCAGACGAAAATGCTCGGGGCCAAGCTTGCCGGTCGGCTTTTCGACAAGCAGGATCTGGCGATTGACGGTGTCGTTCATTGGCGGTGTCTCCCCCTTTGCCTTCGCTTTGCCTTCCCTTGGCGTTGGTCGTTTCGCATGCAATTGACTGCGACGCGCGCAGCGCCTTGCACAGATTGTGCGCTGCATGAACGCTAGTCCGCGCGCTGGCATTCCACAACGGGAACGTTTCGGCAAAGTCGCGTTGGACGCGAAGCGTGTTGCGTAGCTGCGTAAATCTGCCACACTTGCCCTCCGCCGGGAACTGACGGGGGTAAGAGAATGTCCAGCAGGTTTACGCAGTATATCCTGATTGCGATGGTCCTTGGCATCGCGATGGGGACGATTGTCTTCAACTACTTTCCTGACAGCCGTGCCGAGATCGCAGCAGACGTCAACCTGATCGCGATGCTGTTCCTGCGCCTGATCAAGATGATCATCGCGCCGCTGGTTTTCGCGACCCTCGTCGGCGGCATCGCCCATATGGGAAGCGGCGCCAAGCTCGGCCGCATCTTTGCCAAGACCATGGGCTGGTTCGTCTCCGCCTCCTTCGTCTCGCTGCTGCTCGGCCTCGTGATGGTCAACCTGCTGCAGCCCGGCGCCAACTTCCCCGGCACGCTGCCCGACAAGGCGCAATCGACCGGGCTGCCGGTGTCGGCGTTCTCGATCGAAAAATTCCTCACCCATCTGATCCCGACCTCGATCGCGGACGCAATGGCGCAGAACGAGATTCTGCAGATCGTCGTGTTCGCGGTGTTCTTCGCGGTTGCGCTCGGTGCGATGCCTGAACGGGCCAAGCCGATCATGAGCCTGATCGACGACCTCGCGCACATCATGCTCAAGGTCACCGGCTATGTGATGCTGTTCGCGCCGCTCGCGGTGTGGGCCGCGATCATGGCGACCGTCTCGAAGAACGGCCTCGGCGTGCTCTGGAAGCTCATCGTCTTCATGGGCGGCTTCTATCTCTCGCTCCTGATCCTGTGGGGCATCCTGGTCGTCGTCGGGTTTATCGTGATCGGGCCACGCTACAGCCATCTCTTGCGGCTGATCCGCGAGCCGCTGATGATCGCGTTCTCGACCGCCTCGTCGGAGGCGGCCTATCCGAAGACGCTGGAGGGGCTGAACAGGTTCGGCGCCTCCTCGCGCATCTCGGCCTTCGTGCTGCCGCTCGGCTATTCCTTCAACCTCGACGGCACGATGATGTACTGCACCTTCGCGAGCATCTTCATCGCGCAGACTTACCACATCGAGATGTCGGTCGGCACGCAGCTCGCGATGCTGGCGACGCTGATGATCACCTCGAAGGGCGTCGCCGGCGTGCCGCGCGCGTCGCTGGTGGTGATCGCCTCGACGCTGGCGCAGTTCAACATCCCCGAGGCGGGCCTGCTGATGATCATGGGCATCGACACCTTCCTCGACATGGGCCGCAGCGCCACCAACGTGATCGGCAACTCGCTGGCGACCGCCGTGGTCGCGAAGTGGGAGGGCGAGCTGAAGGCCGAGCACGAGCTTGGGCCAGACGACGCGGTGCCGCAGGATGCGGTGCCCGGCGCCGTGATGGCCGGCCATTGACGGGAGGGACGCATGCATCGCGCCCGCTGGAGGCCGATACGGGCTGAGGCGCCTTTGCTGTCGACATGCCTGCTGTCAGCGTGTCTGCTGGCGGCGGGCCTGCTCGCCGCACCGGCGTCCGCACAGCCGGCGGGCGAGGGGCTCAGCCCCACGCTCGCCAACATCAAGGCTACGCACACGGTGCGGATCGGCTATCGCGAAAGCTCGCCGCCGTTCTCGTTCCTCGATCACTCCAACCGGCCGATCGGCTACAGCCTCGAGCTGTGCGATGCGATCGTCGAGGAGATCGGGACCGAGGTCGACGACGCCAATCTCAAGGTCGACTACGTCAAGGTCACCTCCGACGACCGCATTCCGGCGGTCGTCGACAAGAAGATCGACCTCGAATGCGGATCGACCACGGCAAATGCCGAGCGCGGCAAGCTGGTCGCGTTCTCGCCGCTGATGTTCGTGGCCGGCACCAAGCTGATGGTGCCGAAGGCCTCCGGCGTCACCCAGGTCGCCGACCTCAAGGGCAAGACGGTGGTGGTGACCAAGGGCACCACCAACGAGCAGGCGATGCACAATGTCGACGCCAAGCAAAAGCTCGGCCTCAACATCGTCACCGCACCCGACCACGAGCAGTCCTACCAGATGCTGGTGGACGGCAAGGCGGATGCGTTCGCGACCGACGACATCCTGCTCTACGGCCTGATCGCGCGGCACAAGTCGCAGGACAAATTCCGCGTCACCGGTGACTACCTGTCCTACGATCCCTACGGCATCATGTACCGCAAGGGCGAGCCGCAGATGAAGGACGTGGTCGAGCGTGCGTTCCGCAGGCTGGCCTCGAACCGCGACATCGTCCCGCTCTACAACAAATGGTTCGTCGCCCGGCTGCCGACCGGCGAGAAGCTGAACGTCGCGCTGTCACCGCAGCTCGAAGAGGCCTTCAAGGCGCTCGACGATTCTCCGGGCGGGTCGAACTAGCCGCGAATTTCGGCCTCTCCCCTCGCGGGAGAGGTCTGAATTCCGGCGCGACTTCGCTCACCGCCAATAGCGGCGCGACAAATCCAGGCACTGCCGGACCCAGTATCCGTTCACATGGATCAACTGGCAAGTGCTCGGAGGCGGCTCCTTGATGATTGGGTAGCCGTGGATGTCGATATTCGTCGGGGCCGTGACGCCGCGCCAAAACACCGCGTTGGCGGCCGGAGGATTGAAGGCGGCGGCGAACGCCGCAAGTGCGACGAAGCTCAAAAGAAGTTTGCGCATAATCTGTTTCCGGATCAATCAATGCACGGAAGCGTACTCCCTTGCGCAGGATGAGCAAGGCGCTGAATCGATCAAAATGACGGCCGGAACGTCGGTGCCGGCTGCACCGCCGCCCCCGCGTCAGCCGCCGCGAACCGCCATGCATGCGAGGGCAACGATGCCGACCGCTGTCAAAACAACCATGACCTGGAAAACCGCGCGCCCAAGAATCGCTCCCATCAAAGCTCCGTCGATCCGGCGGGATCTTCCTTCGAGTGTCCACGCGCCGCGATCTCTGGAGCATCATCGGCAGGCAAGATTCGGCTGTTGAAGTCTGCGAACTCGTCGCTTCACCAGCTAATGTCGTTCGGCGACAAGTCGATCGACCTGTTGCTTCAGCTCTGCTTCCATTTCGGAAATGACGTCGTGCGGCAGGCGAGCGCGATGCGGATCGGTCGTCTCGTGCCGCATCCTGGGCTGCTTGGTGAGCGCGGGTCGTTTAAGCGCCTGATCCTCGATCCATCGTCGAGAGGACGCATAGCCTGTCGCGCCAGCCGTCACGTCAGCGCCGTAGGGCTCGCAAGAATCCTGATCCGACTGCACAACGTTCTTCATGAGCTCTGCCTCCTGGCACTATCTCGCAAGAATTCACTTGCTCAGGCCCGAACCATTCGGCTCGTCCGGCTCGTCGCCCATCAATGACGCTGAAACCTCCAAACTTGTTCCGCACGGAACTTGCAAAGGTCTGCCGGAACAGTCCCTCATGAAGCGGGAACCAGAACCATCAGCATCCTCATTCGTTAACTCTGGTTAATCGTTCGGAGGTCGCCATGGCTTACGCGAGACCAATTCGTCAAATAGCAATTGTGGTCGAAGACGACACGATCCAGCGCGACATGATTGCGCTGTTGTTGGAAGAAGGCCATTTCGACGTCATCCAGTGCGAAGACGCCGAGACGGCAGCGCTGGCCATCAAGATGCGTCATCCGTCGCTGGTGGTCACGGACATCAAGCTCATGGGCAAAATGGATGGCGTCGAGCTTGCACGCTTGGCCGTCGATTGCGATCCGGGCGTGCGCGTTATGGTCATCTCGGGCCGGCCCCCGGACAGCGCGCTGCCTGAGGGCGTCAAGTTTTTCGAGAAGCCGGTTTATCCACCCATGCTGCTGCGAGAGCTGGCGTCGTAGATCTCGCCGATGGGTGGCCCATGCAAGACGATCCCGAAATCGATTGGCACCGGGAGCAGATTGCGAAGAACCGGGAACTGATCGCGGAATTGGAATCCGGAAATACGGCGGGGGCTGACGTGTTTCCAGAGACGCAAGCCGAGATCGATCGTCTCACGGCACAGATCGAGCAATCGGAATTGATCGTCGCCGCCTATGAAAAGGAGCACCCGCAAGACTGATCGGGCGCTCACAGTGCAGGATCGCGCCGGCGAGCCCGCGTCGTCGGGCGGGGAAACGCTGCCTACGCGAATACTTCGTCCAGCGCCGCCGAATACGCCGCCTCGACCAGCGCCGGATGCCGGCGCCCCAGCGCTTCCATCTTCACCCCGGAGTTCACCTCGAGGATTTTCCACGCGCCATCCGTGCGCACGACGTCGATCGAGGCGAAGCGGATGCCGACGGCTTGCGCGGCCTTGATCGCGAGCGCGACGCAGGCCTCGCGCATTGCGTCATCGGCGAGCAGCACGGGCTCCGCGCCGGCATCGAGGTTGTGCCGCCAGTTGAGCAGGAGCTGTTCGCCGGCGGGCGGAACGGCGTCGAGCGCGGCGGCATCGAAATCCTCGGAGAGGGCCTTCAGCTGTTCGGCCGTCGCGCTCGCCTGCGCCAGCGCGCGCAGCGACCTTATGCCGTCGCCGGTCACCGACGGGCGCGCCTTGCCGTAGACGATCAGCGCGCGCGCATCGAGCAGCACGACGCGCACCTCGTCCGCGATCTCGACATAGGGCGAGATGGCGAGACTTGGATGCGCGGCAAGGACGCGCGCGACCGCGGTCTCCAGCTGCGCCCGCGTCGTCACGCGGAACACGAGCTCGCCGGAGGTCCCCTCATTGGGTTTGATGACGAGCCCCTGCGGATGCTGCTCGAGCAGACGCTGCATCGCGTCCAGAGAGTCCGATCCCGGGATGTGCTTGCTGAGCTTCGCGCCCAAAAACAGCGTATGCGGAATGACGGGGACGCCGGCCGATGCCAGCACGTCCGCGCAGGCCGATTTGTCATTGGCGACCTGATGCGCGACCGCGCTGTTCAGCCCGACGTCGTAGCCGATCGCGAGCCGCCGCGCGTTGTCCTTGGTCATGGTGACCAGCCAGCCGCCGGACCGCACCTCGACGGCAATCGCGTGCGCCAAACAATATTTTTTGATGGTTTCCAGGAAGATTCGCTGGCTGATCAGGACCACGAGATCATTTTCCCTTCACCGCGGTTTTCGTAGCAATTAATTGCCAGATCGACGCCGATCTCAGCAAGTAAATTACGTGCAGTCCCACGTGTTAACGATGACGTCGCTGAACCTCTGCGCGAAATCGAACGACTGCCATTCTGAGATCGCAATTGCACGCCAGTTGATCTTGACTATCTCCTGCATTGGCGCAATGGACACCCGAGATCTTCAGTGATTTCGGCCACTTCCGCGCCGTCGCGAGCCGTCTAGAAATCAAACTATTCTAATTCTGGTCAGTCGAGAAAACGAAAACCCATGAGCGCGTTCTATCGAGAGAAAGTTCTTTCCGTTCAGCACTGGACCGATACGCTTTTCAGCTTCCGGGCGACCCGCGATTCCGGTTTCCGCTTCCAGAACGGGCAGTTTGCCATGATCGGCCTCGAGGTCGACGGCAGGCCGCTGCTGCGCGCCTATTCGATGGCGAGCGCCAATCACGAGGAAGAGCTCGAGTTCTTCTCGATCAAGGTGCAGGACGGCCCGCTCACCTCCAAGCTGCAGAAGATCCGCGAGGGCGACACCATCCTGGTCGGCCGCAAGGCGACCGGCACGCTGATCACCGACAACCTGATTCCCGGCAAGCGGCTGATGCTGCTGTCGACCGGCACCGGCCTCGCCCCGTTCGCCAGCCTGATCAAGGACCCCGAGGTCTATGATCGCTACGATCAGATCCTGCTGGTGCATGGCTGCCGCCAGGTCTCCGAGCTCGCCTATGGCGAGGAGCTGGTCGCCAAGCTGCGCGACGACGAACTGTTCGGGCCGCTGCTGTCCGAGAAGCTCTCGTACTACCCGACCGTGACGCGCGAGCCGTTCCGCAACCGCGGCCGCATCACCGATCTGATCACCTCCAACCAGCTGTTCAGCGACCTGCATCAGGGCCCGCTCGACATCGAGACCGATCGCATCATGATGTGCGGCAGCCCGGCGATGCTGGAAGAGCTGAAGCAGCTGTTCGAGACGCGCGGCTTCAAGGAAGGCAGCGGCAACACCCCTGGTCACTTCGTGATCGAAAAGGCGTTCGTCGAGCGTTAATCAGTCATAATAGGCTGTCGTCCCGGCGAAGGCCGGGACCCATTACCACCGTTGTTCATTTGACGAAGGCTGAGGCCCCATCAGGCCTCAGCCTTTTGCATTTGTGGTTATGGGTCCCGGCCTTCGCCGGGACGACGACCGTATGAGTGGCCTGTACCATTCCCCCGCTGCTATAACGCCCCCAACGCCGCGCGGCCATTTCCCGAACGCGGCGATCTGGGAGCAGCACCTTGTCTATCACCGATCCGGATGCACCGAAGACCGCCTTTGTGTTTGCCGGCGGCGGCAGCTTTGGCGCGATCCAGGTCGGCATGCTGCAGGCGCTGGCCGCGCATGGCGTGGTCGCCGACATGGTGGTCGGCTCCAGCGTCGGCGCACTGAACGGCGCGTTCTACGCCGGCGACCCGACGGTCTCGGGCGTCGCGCGGCTGGCCGAGATCTGGCGCGGCCTCAACCGGCAGGACGTGTTTCCGGTGACCTGGCGGACGCTGGTGAGCTTCTTGTGGCGGCGCGACTTCCTGATCCCGCATGACGGCGTCCGCAAGCTGATCGACGACTACATCCCGTTCCGCAATCTCGAGGACGCGCGGATCCCGATCCACATCGTCACCACAGACATCATCAGCGGCGACAGCGTGGTGCTGTCGGAAGGTTCGACCGCCGAGGCGATCGTCGCATCGACCGCGATCCCCGGCGCGTTCACGCCGGTGCATTACCGCGATCGTTTCCTGGCCGATGGCGCGATCTCCAGCAACACGCCGGTCCGCGTCGCGGTCAGGCACGGTGCCAAACGCCTGATCGTGCTGCCGACCGGGCATGCCTGCGCCAACCAGGCGCCGCCGGTCGGCGCGCTCGCCAATGCCCTGCACGCGCTGACGCTCCTGATCGCGCGGCAGCTCGTCAACGAGCTCGAGAACATCGGGCCCGATGTCGAGTACTTCGTGGTGCCGCCGCTCTGCCCGCTGGTCGGCTCGCCCTACGATTTCTCGCGGACTGCCGATCACATTACCCGGGCACTCGACACCACCAACGCCTGGCTCGACGGCGACGGCCTGAAGCCGGGGCACATCCCGCATGAATTGCAGCCGCACGAGCACTAGGCGAACGGTGCTCTCTCCTCATCTCCTCTGCAAGCGCACTCACATGCGCGGGTGATGACACCGCGTGGTGCGACGCCTCGAATCGAGAACCATCCCCATCGTCGTCCCTGCGAAAGCAGCGACCCATACGCCGCGGCGGACCTTGTTGAAGGGACTCGTCGTTCCAGCGTGGCCCAACAATTGGCATTTGTGGTTATGGGTCCCTGCTCCCGTGCGCAAGTGCGCACTAGGCAGGGACGACGGGTTGGAGGAGCCGCAGACCCACATCACGATTTCGGAATAGTGGAATTGTGCCGGTGAGTTGCCCGACGTGTCAAGTCGCTGTGTCGAGCGCCGGCCGCAGCCGGCTCCTTTGCATGGGGTTGTTTTCGATATTTTGGTAGTGCGCCCGCGACGGCAGGTTATCGCATCCGATCCGCTGCGCTCCATTGCAGTGCAAAAGGCGATACCGTTTCAATTTGACCGGTATCAGCACCCGCCCATTCGGGCGGTTGTCACATCTGTGACTGCTCGGCCGTATAACCGTAGTGCACTTGTTCCGCGAGTTGGATTAGGCTCGCGGCCGACAGGTCATTTGGGCAGACCGGAGGAATTTCATGGATACAGTGCTGCTTCCGTTCTCGCCACGCTTCATCGTGCTGACGATCTGCGCCGTCGTCACCGCGCTCCTGCTGCTGGTTGGAATTTTCGATCACAAGGTCTTCAAGATCGTCCTGATCCCGCTGGTCATCTTCGGCGCGCTGACATTGCTCGGCATCCGCGACCTCACCCAGAAGAACCACGCGGTGCTGCGCAACTACCCGATCTCGGCGCATGTCCGCTTCCTGCTCGAGGAAATCCGCCCGGAGATGCGGCAATATTTCTTCGAGAGCGAGAAGGACGGCATGCCGTTCTCCCGCGACACCCGCGCGGTGGTTTACCAGCGTGCCAAGATGGTGCTCGACAAGCGGCCGTTCGGCACCCAGGAGGACGTCTATCGCGAGGGCTATGAGTGGATGCACCACTCGGTGGCGCCGAAGCCGAGGGCCGACCAGAAATTCCGCATCACCGTCGGCGGCCCGGACTGCACCAGGCCGTATTCGGCCTCGGTCTTCAATATCTCGGCGATGAGCTTTGGCGCGCTCAGCCCGAACGCGGTGCGGGCGCTCAATGCCGGCGCCAAGAAGGGCGGCTTCGCCCACGACACCGGTGAGGGCGGCGTCAGCCCCTATCATCGCGAGATGGGCGGCGACATCATCTGGGAGATCGGCTCCGGCTATTTCGGCTGCCGCAACCGCGACGGCACCTTCAATCCCGACGAGTTCGCACGCGTCGCGGGTGACGATCAGATCAAGATGGTCGAGCTCAAGATCAGCCAGGGTGCCAAGCCCGGCCATGGCGGCGTGCTGCCGGCGGCGAAGGTTTCCGAGGAGATTTCCAAGATCCGGGGCGTGCCGATGGGCGAGGACTGCATCTCGCCGGCCTATCACAAGGCGTTCTCGACTCCGCTGCAGATGATGGAATTCGTCGCCCAGATGCGCCAGCTGTCCGGTGGCAAGCCGGCCGGCTTCAAGATGTGCATCGGCCATCCCTGGGAGTTCCTGGCGATCTGCAAGGCGATGCACGAGAGCGGGCTCTATCCCGACTTCATCGTGGTCGACGGCAATGAAGGCGGCACCGGCGCCGCGCCGCTCGAATTCATGGACCATCTCGGCATGCCGATGCGCGAGGGCGTCAATTTCGTCCACAACGCGCTGATCGGCATCGGCGCGCGCGATCGCATCAAGATCGGTGCCTCCGGCAAGATCGCGACCGCGTTCGACATGGCGCGCGCGATGGCGATCGGGGCCGACTGGTGCAATTCGGCGCGCGGCTTCATGTTCGCGCTCGGCTGCATCCAGTCCCTGAGCTGCCACACCGATCGCTGTCCGACCGGCGTCACCTCGCAGGACCCGATCCGCAACCGCGCGCTCTATGTTCCCGACAAGATCGACCGCGTGTACAACTACCACCACTCGACCCTGCACGCGCTGACCGAGCTGCTTGCCGCTGCCGGACTCGAGCACACCAAGGAGCTGCGCCCGATCCACTTCTCGCAGCGGTCTTCGACCACCGAGGTCTCTTCCTTCGCCGAGCTCTATCCGACGCTGCGCCCCGGCGAACTGCTCGAAGGCACCCAGGACCGCCGCTTCCGCGACGCCTGGGCGATGGCGCGCGCGGGTTCGTTCCAGCCGGCGGGGTAGGGGCTACGCTCATTACGTACCAGCGGACGCGCCGAACCATTTGGTCAGCGCCTCGGTTAGGCCGGCCTGCGTTCCCTCGCCGACCCACGCCACGTAGCCATCGGGCCGCACCAGCACCGCGGTCGGCGCCGAAACCGAGCCGTGCGCGGGAAGCTCCCATGCGCCGCGATACTCGGCATCGACCAGCTGAACCCGGTCGGTCCATCCCGTGATGGCGATGCCGTCGGGCGCGCCGAAATTCAGCAGCACTGGCCGCGCCCGGTGCAGCAGCGCGAAGACATGCATCGGGCCGTCGGCCGTGACCAGATCGAGATCGGGCATGCGGCGTCCGAGCAGCGGATGGCTGTCGTCAAGATCGTAGTGAAGGCCGAGGCCGGACATCATCGCGGCAAAGCATCTGCGCGGCTCGTCCATGCGCAGCAGGTCGGAGACGATCTCGTTCAGCGCCTTGGTGCGCGGATCGGTGCGGTTGAGCGCGACATGCGCCATGGTGTTGCGCAGCACGCGGGCCGCCACCGGATGCCGTTCGGCTTCGTAGGTGTCGAGCAGGCTGTCCGGCGCGATCTGCTTGACCACCTGGGCGAGCTTCCAGCCCAGATTCACCGCGTCCTGCACGCCGATATTGAGGCCTTGGCCGCCCATCGGCGGATGCACATGGGCGGCATCGCCGGCCAGCAGCACGCGCTGTTTGCGGTAGGTCACGGCCTGCCGGGTCATGTCGGTGAAGCGCGAGATCCAGACCGGACTGTGGATGCCGAAATCGGTGCCGTACGCGGCGACCAGTGCCTCGCTGACGTCGCGCAAGGTCGGCTCCCGGTCGGTGCCGAGTTGCCGCTCGGTCAGCACCAGCCGCACCCGCCCGCCATCCTCCGCCTTGCCGATCGCTGAGGTGCCGGTGTCGTGCTGGCGAAAGCCCCATTCCGGCTCGCCCACCATTTCGGCCTCGGCAATCAGCCAGCTCGTGGTCGGATCCCACCCGGCGAATTCGATGCCGGCCGCTTTGCGGACGAGGCTCCGGCCGCCGTCGCAGCCGACGAGATATTGTGCCCGGAGCGATTGGCCGTCCGACAGTTCGACATCGACGCCGGCGTCGTCCTGCGTGAAGCCGGTCACGTCGCGCGCGCGGATAATCGGCACCGCCAGTTCGCCGACCCATTCGCCGAGCAGGCGCTCGATATGGTTCTGCCGGAGCCCCAGCGTGAAATTGCGCCGGGTCGGAAAGTCGGTGATCTCAAGCGGAACCAGATGCGAATGGAATAGCACCGCCGGATGGCGCGTTCCTAGCGCGACGAAGCGATCGCCGATGCCGCGCTGATCGAGCACCTCGATGGTGCGCGCGTGCAGGCCGCCGGCCCGCGCGCCGATCAGGTCCTCCCTCGCGCGCCGCTCGACGATCGCAACATCTATTCCCGCCAGCGCCAACTCGCCCGCCAGCATCAGCCCGGTCGGACCTCCGCCGGCAATCACCACAGCATGTTCCCGCATCCCGCACTCCTCCGTTCGATTGGGCGCGCGTTCTACGGGATGACCCCGGGCTTGCGGCAAGCCCGGGGGGTCTACATATATCTGAGTGGGGAGAGGGCGTTTGCTCTATCGAACCAATTCAGCCCATTGCCAGAAGAGTCTGTAGCCCGGATGGAGCGGAGCGCAATCCGGGTTTTTCGCGCGCGGATGGAGCGCCCCCGGATTTCGCTGCGCTTCATCCGGGCTACGCGCGCTGGCGATGCAAACTCGCTGTCGTCCCGACGAAAGTCGGGACCCATAACCACAGGATCGTGTGGTTGGATTCGCTGTCGCCTCGGCTCGCTCTAACGACAATCAGCGGTGGTTATGGGTCCCGGGTCGCGCTGCGCTTGCCCGGGACGACGTGGGATGTGGTGAACCTCAGAACTCGCCGTGGATGCGGCCGGAGAAGATGTGCACCGGGCCGCGGTCGGCGTTGTAGGCGGGGTTGGTGATGAACTGATAGTCCGCGGTCAGCGTCAGGTTCTTGTTCACCTGATAAGCGTAGTAGGTCTCGAAGATCCGCTCCGGGCTGTAGTTCAGCGCGCCGTCACCGATCAGCAGACCGAGGCCGCCGGCGGCAAGGTAGTCGCGATGCGCTGATGACAGCCCGTTGATCGCGCCGCCGATGCCGATCGTGTCGTTCGCCCGTCCCCACCTGCTGCCCTTGATCGACAGGCCGCCCGACACGCTGCGATCGACATCGGTGAACGACAGGATTTCGTTCTGACCGTCGTTCCAGCTGAGGCGGCCGAACAGGCCGACATCCTTTGCGATCTGCTGCTCGCCGTTCAGATAGAAGCCGTATTTCAGATTGTCCTTGCGGATGCCGGCCATCACGTCGTTGATGTCGAGCCCCGGATTGGCGTCCTCGATCGCGAGCGCCTGGGCGTAATTGCCGGTGTTGCCGCGGTTGCCGAACACGCCGACGCGCAGCTTGCCGGGCTGATCGAAGATCGAATAGCGGCCCTCGAACTCGACCACCGCGCCGCCGGTGTTGAACACCAGAACGTCGCTGTTCGGTGCGTTCGGCACCTGGAACACGCCGGCGCGCACCGCCCAATCCTTGCGGTTGAGCTCGACCACGGCGCCGCGGGTGTAACCGGGCAGGTCGGCCGGGAAGTCGTAAGCGGCGGACGCCCACATCGCCCAGTTCATGAAATCGGCGCGCGGGTCCTTGGCGTAGGAATTGCCGTCAAAGAAATCGCCGACCGCAAAGCGCCCGACCACGAGCGTGAGGCGGTCGATATCGCGCTTGCCGGCGATCTGGTTCGGGCCGTCGGCGACGTCTTCCTGCTCACCGCCGAAGCCGAAGGTCTGCTTGAAGTAGTAGCGCTGCGGCCGGATTTTCGGGAACGGCGCGCCGGCCTTCTGCGCTTCGCCGTTCGAGAAGCCGGCAAGGCCGAGCGTGCCGTTGAGGCCAAAGCCCTGCGCGGTTTCCGGGTTGAAGTAGAACTCGCCGCCTTCCCAGAGCCGCACGCCGAGAAACGCCGTCGTGGTCCAGGTCTGCTGCAACTGCCCCGCGCCGGGAAGGCTGTTGGTGCCGGCATAGGGCGAGCGGAAGGACGGATAGGTCTGCGGCAGCAGCGTCGTCTGGCCGTGCACGCTCCAGTCGCTCGATTCGGGCAGCGCGGTGCGCGTCGGCGTTGCCGACCATGCCGAGTCGCCAAGCTGATAGTTGAGGCCGAATTTCAGCAAATGGATGCGCGGGTCGATGCTGACGCCGGGCAGGCCGAAATCATTGAGGCCGAGCGTGCGGCGCGACAGGTCGACGTAGTCGTATTCGACCTTGGCGGTCCAATTGCCGCTCACCGCGAATTCGGCGCCGGCGCCGACGGTCCAGCCGGTCTGGTACTGGCCGGGCTCCGAGATCACCTCGCCCGCGGCGTCGTTGACCCGCACCTGGCTGTGGCCCCAGGCGAAGCCGCCGGTCACGTAAGGCATCCAGGTGCCGAAAGAGTAGCCGGCGCGGCCGCGCAGCGTGCCGACATAGTCGATCGACGAATTGAAGGGGCCGAGCACCCGCCGCGGCAGGTCGGTCGGGCCGGTGAAGGTCGCATCCGCCTCGACGCCGAGAACGAAGCGGTTGGCGAATTCCTTGTTGTATCCGACCTGGAAGCCGCCGATCCCGCCGGTGATGGTGGGCGGGAAGAACACGCCCTGTTCCAGGATCGGATCGGTGCCGGGGCCCAGCGTGCCGTCGCCATAACCGACATGGGCGCCGACATAGAATCCGGTCCAGCTGTAGACCGCCCTGGCGGCGGGGGATTTGAGCGCCAGATCGGCCGCGGTCGCCGGCGCGCCGAAGGTTGCCGCACCGAGCGCTGCGCCGGCGGCGATCTGGACCCGGAAGAGGCGGACGCAGGTCATGACGCGGCTTTCCGCGAACGAGTGGCGGTTTCGCCCGGCATCACTGCAGATTTGGTGACCGCTTGCCACCCGAGATTTGAAATCATCGCCCGCCGTCCCCGGTCCGATCTGTGTCGTCCCATCAAAGCCAGATCAGCACCTAGCATCCCCTGTTGCTTATTGCAAATAATTCGCAATAGCAACTGAGGCGCACCCAATACCGTTCCGATTTGCACGCCACCGTGACAGTCACGTAACAGCGCGAGGCGGCAGGCCACATCGGCGGCGATCAGCCGCGTGTCGGTGGCAAACCGGTCGCGACCCGACCGTTCAATCGATGCCACCATTGTCCTCGTCCTTTGTGTTGATGAATGCCGGCTGCGATGCCCTGCCGATCACGACCCGCGCGCCGGCCCGTTCGACACATCGCGCCATCGACAGCGCCGTCCGCAGCCCGGCGTTTGAGATTGTGCGTTTCCGGTGGAGCGCGGCCGCGCCGCGCAGGATGGCGCTCGCCAGCCTGAGCAGCACGAGCGCGCCCCATCGCCGTCCGCGACTGAGCGCGGTCACGCTCCCACCGTGGCGAGCTGGACGATGCGCAGCAGCACGAGGCCGGCGGCGACGACGAGATAGCCGCGCAGCACGATCATCCAGATCCGGCTCAGCGGGCTGAGCCGCGCCGGCGGCAGCCGGTCGAGCGGCGGCATCCGCCAGCTGTCGCGGTCGACATGAAAAGACTCTCGCAGCGGCTTGCGCTTGAAGCGGAACGACGCGTTGCGTCGCGACGACATCTCGCAGAACTTGACGGCCGCCGTCACCCCGAGCGCAAGCACGCTGCCTCCGACGAGGATGCCGATGATCCAGGCCTCGCCGAGATCGGGGAACAGCACCGCCGCGGTCAGGATCACCGACAGCATCACCAGCCCCGCGACCACCGCGCCGGTGAACACGTTGAGTTTGGTCGAATTGACCCAGGGACCGAGGATGTGGCGGTCGTTGCACAGCAGCAGCAGGAACACGGTCGCGCTCGGCAGCAGCACGCCGGCCAGCGTCTGCACCGCGTTGGTCAATAGTCCGAGCGGCGTGCCCGGCGTCAGCACCAGCACCGCCGCGAGCACGATCAGGCCGCAATAGACGCTGTAGAAGCCCTTCGCGTCCCACGGCTTGCGGTGCAGCGAGTGCTTGACCGCGAACACGTCGCCGATCGCATAAGCGGTCGCGAGGGAGACTGCCGCAGCACCGATGATGCAGGCATCGAGCAGCGCAAGGGCGAACAGCACCGCCGGCAGCCGGCCTGCATATGTCTCGAGGCCGACCGCGGTCCCCAGCGCGTCGGTGTAATTGCCGAATTCGGGCTTTCCTGCGAACACTGCCGCGCAGAACGAGATCATCGCGACCGCGCCGACCACCACCAGCACGATGCCGATGCACAGATCCATCCGCTCATAGCGGATGAAACGCGGCGTGATCCGCTTGTCGACGATGTAGCTCTGCTGGAAGAACAATTGCCACGGCGCCACCGTGGTGCCGACGATGGCAACGATCAGCAGCATCACCTCGCTGAGCTTGGCGTCCTGCGGCATCTTCGGCACGAAGAAGTCCGCCGCGATCTGCCCGACCGGCGGATGCACCATCAGGATCACGGGTACCAGCAGCAGGCTGCCGGCGACCAGCACGATTCCGAAGCGTTCGAAGCGGCGGAAGTCGCCGGTCGAGACCGCCAGCATCACGATAACAGCCGAGGCCAACACGCCCCAGAACTGCGAGACGCCGAGAAAATGAAGTGCGAACGTGATGCCGATGAACTCGGTGACGATGGTTAGCGCGTTCAATACCAGGAGGTCGATGACGCTGAAGGCGCCCCAGAACTTGCCGAAGCGCTCGAAAATCAGCCGCGCATGGCCGACCCCGGTGACGGCGCCGAGCCGCACCACCATCTCCTGGTTGACGTAGAGCACCGGGATCAGCAGCAGAAGCGTCCACAGCAGCGTGGTGCCGTAATTCTGTCCGGCCTGGGTGTAGGTGCCGAACGCGCCGGCGTCGTTGTCGCCGACCATCACGATCAGGCCGGGGCCGACGATCGCCAGCAGCGTCTTCAGCCGGGCCAGCAAGGTCGCGCGCGGCGCGGTGTCGTCGCGCGCGATGCTGCCGAGCGCGCCGTGGATGTCGCCGGCATGCGCGCTGTCGAGAATGGCGGTTGGTGTGGTCTTGCTTTCGGTCATTTCGCGTCTCCTCGCCGCCTTTCGGCACGGCGGGAGGGACGCAGGCGTCGTCAGGCGCGCACGTCTCCGCTGCCGTGAGCAGCGGCATTTCCAGATGTGATGCAGATCGAGAATCCCGTTGCCGCGCCTGAATGCCGCGCAACGGGGCAACTAGGTCCTTCGTCCATGTCGGCCTCCTAGGCGCACAGCCGCGGCTCTGCCGCGGCGTGACGCGTGGCTGTTGCGCGCGGGCCGAAACGCCGGCCCGCGCGCCGCTGCTGATCGAGATCACCGCCGCTGTCGTCGACGATCCAACGGCATTCCAGGCGGCCGTCGATCAGGACCCAATGACAGGCCGGGGTTGGACGCCGGCGGCGGCCCGCCAGGCGGCGAAAGCCCGGCAGGTTGTCATTGCAATGAATGGCGGCCGGCGGCGGCATGCGCCGCGGCTCGACTACGCGCCGCGGGTTTGCTTGCCGAAATTTTGCGAGCTTTTCGAACATCGCTCACCTCCACTTCCGCTGGTCGCGGCAGGCCGGTGAGGAGCAGTGGTCAGCTTGGGCGCGACCACCCGTCCACGCAGGCGAGGTCTGCGCGATCAGTCTTGCTGTGTTGCGGCGTCACCAGTCCCGGCATCGCCGGTCTACTGTCGCCTGAGTTGCTACTGCCCATGTGCCTTCTGTGCTGGCTCGTGGATCGACTTGTCTCCGGAGATAGAACCCCCGGCGCGGAACGAACGTTCCGATCATCGGGCACTACGCCCGCGACAATGGCCTGTCAAGCCGATTCCGCTATCCTCCGGGGAGGATCATGATTATCCTCCGGGGAGGATAGGAGAGCCAGATGTCCGACGACCATCCGCACGCTGCGATCGCCAAACGCTTGAAGCGCGCCAACGGCCATCTCGACACCATCGTCGAGATGATCGAGCAGGGCCGGCCTTGTGCGCAGATCGCCCAGCAATTGCAGGCGGTGGAGAGCGCGATCGAGAGCGCCAAGAAGGCGCTGATCCACGATCACATCGGTCACAGCCTGGAGGAGACGCTGAAGGCGTCAGGGCCGAAAGGGCGAGCCGTGCTGCGCGATTTCAGGCTGGTCGCGAAGTATCTGTGATCGCCGCGTTCAAGAATTGACCCGCCCGGGGGGATCGCCGGACGGGTCGGTTGCGACACGGGGTGGATGAGGACCCGTGCCGAACGCAGGATCCGCAGTCCTAAAGAACCAGTCGATCAGTAGCAGCTGCGCACGCGGCCGATGTAATTGCCGTAGGCGTCGAACTGGCGCACCCAGCCGCAGCGCCGATAGCCACCGCCGTAGTAATAGCCGTCGCTGGCCGCGATCGCGCTGCCGACAACGGCGGCGCCGACGAGACCTGCGCCAACGCCCCAGCCCCAGCCATAGGGCTTCGCTTCAGCCTGCGACGTCGTGGACGCGATGGTGCCGGTCACGGCGAGCGCGGTGAGGGCGAGGGCGGCGAACTTGGTCTTGATCGACATGGAATACTCCATCCTGTGTGGGCGGCGCCGGTGTGGTCCGCATGCCCGTTGGACGGAGGCTGTCCGGTTCCGGTTCGAAGACCGGGGCGGAAATATGGTTTCGCGAATTGTTTCGTCGCGCTTGTCAGGACGAAGCAATCGCGGTCATTTGCCGCGAAATACGCTGGGATCGAACCTGTCGACATCGGCGAGCAGCTCGCAGAACGCGCGCGCGCCGTGCTCGATCAGCTTCTCGCCCTTCTCGGCCGAGGCCTTGGTCGCATCGCCGATCGCGCCGCTCGGATTGAGGTCCTGCGCCTGCCAGGCGAACGGCGCCGGCCGCTGCGTCGACAGAAAGCGATGATCCTTCTCGATCCGCACGCTGGCCGGCTTGAAGTCCGCGATCGCATCCTTGCGCACGGCGTGCGGATATTTCGCCAGCATGATCGAGGTCTCGACCGCGCCGCCATGGATGCCGTGGCGCAGTTCGCCAGCGTCGAACAGCCCGTCGGGCGCGCCGAAGCGCGACCAGCTCGTGGTCACCACCAGCATCTGATGGTGCGCGCGCAGATCCTGCGCCACCAGCTGCATCGCGGCGGAATTGCCGCCATGGCTGGTCACGATCACGAGCTTCCTGACGCCTGCGCGCGCCACGCTCTCGCCGAGCGCCATCCAGCTCCTCAGCGCCACGTTGGTCGGCAAGGTCAAGGTACCCGGAAAATCGATGTGCTCGGTTGAGATGCCGACCGGCTGCAACGGCAGGAACGTGGCGGGAGTGGTCGCCGGCAGCAACTCTCGCACCCGCGAAAGATAGGCCTCGCTGATCATGACGTCGGTTCCGAGCGGCAGATGCGGCCCGTGCTGCTCGGTCGCGGCCAGCGGCAGCACCGCAATCCAGCGCGCGGCCGTATCCTTGGCGATATCGGGCCAGTGGATGGCGGTCCAGTCGCGGGGCGGAAGCTGAGAAGTCATCAAGCCGGTCGTTTCAATACAAGCGTTTCACGGGATGGATTTGCAGGCTAGTTTGTTTAACATCATAACGGGTTCGCGTCTCCGGGCGCGGTCCACGTCTTCCCGCCTTCCATCATGGGCCATAATGATCGACGGAGTCCAACCATGATCCCGGCCTTTTTGCTGCGAGCGTTAACCACAAGCCTTCTGACCGCCGCGCTTTGCGTTGCCGCGGCGCTTGCCCCGGCGCGGGCGCAGACCTCAGACAAGACCTTGGACAAGGTCTCGTTCGGCACCAATTGGGTCGCCGAGGGCGAGCATGGCGGGTTCTTCCAGGCGCTCGCCGACGGCACCTACAAGAAATACGGGCTCGACGTCACCATCGTGCCGGGCGGTCCGAACGAGAACAACCGCATGCTGCTGATCGCGGGCAAGCTCGACTTCTTCATGAGCGCGAACTCGCTGCAGACCTTCGACGCCGTCACCAACAACGTGCCGCTGGTCGCCGTCGCTGCCATGTTCCAGAAGGACCCCCAGGTCTTCCTGACCCATCCCGAGGTCAAGGCCACGAAGATCGAGGATCTGAAGCCGCTCACGCTTTTGATCTCGAAGGAGGGCATCACCAGCTACTTCCAGTGGCTGAAGTCCGAATATGGCTTCGATGAGAACAAGGTGAAGCCCTACACCTTCAACCCGCAGCCTTTCATCGTGAACAAGCAGACCGCGATGCAGGGCTACGTCACCTCGGAGCCCTTCGCGGTCGAGAAAGCCGCCGGCTTCAAGCCGAACGTGCTGCTGCTTGCCGATTACGGCTTCAACTCCTACTCGACGCTGATCGAGACCCGCCGCGACCTGGTCGACAAGAAGCCTGACCTGGTGCAGCGCTTCGTCGATGCCTCGATCGTCGGCTGGTACCACTACGTCTACGGCGACAACTCGGCCGGCAATGCGATGATCAAGAAGCTCAATCCCGACATGAACGACGAGCTGCTCGCCTATTGCGTCGCCAAGATGCGCGAGCACGGCATCGTCGATTCCGGCGATTCCATCAAGAACGGCATCGGCGCCATGACCGACGAGCGGATGGCGAGCTTCTTCGACAAGATGGTGCGGGCCGGCGTGGTCAAGAGCGCCATCGACTATCGCCAGGGCTACACGCTGCGCTTCGTCAACAAGGCGGTCGGCGCCGAGCTCCGGCCGAAGAACTGACGGGTGCGGACGGGCGATGGCGGAGCCTGCGTTGTCTGGATCTGATGCAGCGTCGGCTGTGCGCCTGCGCGGCGTCAGCAAGACCTATGACAGCGGCGTGAGGGCGCTCGGGCCGCTCGACCTCGACGTGAGGCGCGGCGAGTTCGTTTCGCTGCTCGGGCCCTCCGGTTGCGGCAAGTCCACCGCGCTGCGGCTGATTGCAGGTCTCGCCACGCCAAGCGCCGGCACGGTCGAGGTCTCGCATCATGGCGCGGAGCAGCGCGGCAGCCACCGCATCGGCTTCGTATTTCAGGAGCCAACCCTGATGCCGTGGGCTACGGTGCGCGACAATGTCCGCCTGCCGCTGAAGCTCGCCCGTGCGCCTGCGACCGGCGCCGATGTGCGCATCGATGCGGCGCTGGATCAGGTCGGGCTTGCGGAGTTTGCCGACGCTTATCCGCGCGAACTGTCCGGTGGCATGAAGATGCGGGTGTCGCTGGCGCGCGCGCTGGTCACCGATCCGGATGTCCTCTTGATGGACGAGCCGTTCGCGGCGCTCGACGAGATCACGCGGTTTCGCCTCAACAACGACCTGCTGTCGCTGTGGCGCACCCTGCACAAGACCGTCATCTTCGTGACGCACTCGGTGTTCGAGTCGGTCTATCTGTCCGAGCGCGTGATCGTGATGACCGCGCGCCCGGGCCGGATCGGCGCCGAGTTTCGCATCACCTCGCCGGAACCGCGCGGCGAGGAGTTCCGCACCTCGGCCGAATACGCCGCGTTCTGCCGCGAGGTCTCCAGCGCGCTGGCGCCATCCTATGCAGGGCAGGCGGGCGCATGAAATCTCCGCAGGACCTCGTCCGTTTTCTGCTGCCGCTTGCGGTGTTCGCCGCTGGCCTCCTGCTCTGGGAAGCCATCGTCCGCGGCTATGGCATCCAACCTTACGTGCTGCCGAGCCCGCTGTTGGTGCTGAAGACGCTGGTTGCGGACTGGCCTATCCTGTCGCAATCGCTCGGCGTCACGCTCCTGACCACGCTCGAAGGCTTCGTTGCCGCGGCAGTCGGCGGCATCGTGCTGGCGCTATTGTTCAACCAGTCGAAATGGCTGGAGTATTCGCTGTTTCCCTATGCCGTGGTGCTGCAGGTTACGCCCGTTATCGCGATCGCGCCGCTGCTCCTGATCTATCTGCAGCAGCAGACCGCGGTGATCGTCTGCGCCTGGATCGTGGCGTTCTTTCCGGTGCTGTCGAACACGACGCTCGGCCTCAATTCGGTGGATCGCAACCTCGCCGGATTGTTTCAACTTTATGGTGCCTCACAGCTGCAGACGCTGCTGTTCCTGAAGCTGCCCGCGGCGCTGCCCTATATCCTCGGCGGTCTGCGCATCGCCGGCGGGCTGTCGCTGATCGGCGCCGTGGTCGCGGAGATCGCGGCGGGTAGCGCCGGCGCCGGCTCGGGCCTCGCCTTCCGGATCGCTGAATCGGGCTACCGGCTGAATATTCCCCGCATGTTCGCAGCACTTCTGCTGCTATCGCTGGCCGGGATTGTCATTTATGGGTTGCTGGCGCTAGTTTCGCATTTGTTGTTGCGGCGTTGGCATGAAAGCGCGTTAGGAAAGGACAGTTGATGGCCCCGATTTCTTCCGAAAAGATCGATCTGTTGATCTATGGACCGATCCGGCCAATCCTCGAAAACGGCTTTCCCGATCAATACGTGCTGCACCGTGCCGAGAGCCGCGGCGACCTCGAGCGGCTGACGCCCGATACGCTGGCGAAGATCCGCGGCATCGCCGTCACCTATCACACGATGGCGACCGACAAGACCGCGCTGGCGATGTTTCCGAAGCTCGAGATCGTCGGCAGCTTCGGCGTCGGCTACGACCACGTCGATTCCGCCTATGCGCGCGATCACAATATCGTGGTCACCAATACGCCCGACGTGCTGACCGAGGAGGTCGCCGATGTCGCGATGGGCCTGTTGATCGCGACGTTGCGCGAATTCGTCAAGGCCGACCGCTACGTGCGCTCCGGGCTGTGGCAGACCCAGAATTATCCGCTCAGCGTCGGCTCGCTGCGCGACCGCAAGATCGGCATCGTCGGCATGGGCCGGATCGGCCAGGCGATCGGACGCCGGCTCGATGCGTCGCGGGTGCCGGTGTCCTATCACTCGCGCAATCCGTCCAAGGACGTCTCCTACAAGCACTATCCCGATCTGATCGAGATGGCGAAGGCGGTCGACACCTTGATCGTCATCGTGCCGGGCGGCGCCTCGACCGCGAAGATGATCAATGCCGACGTCTTGAAGGCGCTCGGTCCCCGCGGCGTGCTGATCAATGTCGCGCGCGGCTCGGTGGTTGACGAGCCGGCGCTGGTCGCGGCGCTGAAATCCGGCACCATCCTGGCCGCCGGTCTCGACGTGTTCGCGGCCGAGCCGAACGTGCCCGACGAATTGAAGGCGATGCAGAACGTCGTGCTGCTGCCGCATATCGGTTCGGCCTCGGTGGTGACGCGCAACGCGATGGACCAGCTCGTGGTCGACAACATCAAGAACTGGTTCGCCGGCAAGCCGCCGCTGACGCCGGTTGCCGAAACGCCCGTCAAGGATCGCTGATGTCGTTGTCCCGCTTCAACGCCGTGCTGTGTCTGCTGCTGGCCGCGTGCGGTCCGGCGGCGGCGCAGGACGTCACGACGTTGAAGAAGGACATGATCGGGCAGTGGGAGCTCGCCACCACCGAGCGCAGCAAGACCTGCGTCGTGACGCTGAAGGGCGATACGGCGCCGCAAGGCTTCAAGCTCGAGCTCGAGCCCGCCTGCGCCGCCGCGCTGCCCTTCACCAAGGACATCACCGGCTGGAGCATCAAGGGCCTCGGCGACATCGTGCGGCTGCACAATGCCGCCGGCGAGACCGTGATCGATTTCACCGAGGTCGAGACCGGCATCTTCGAAGGGATGCGCACCAATGAGGGCGTCTACATCCTGCAAAACCTTGCCGCGGCGCGCTCGCTCGCCAAATCGATGGACCAGATGATCGGCGACTGGTCGATGGTGCGCGGCAACGGCCAGGCGATCTGCACGCTGGTGCTGACCAACACCGACGCCGGCAACGACAATTTCCAGGTGTTCCTGAAAGGCAAATGCGATCCCGCGGTCGCTTCCTTCAACCCGACCATGTGGCGGCTCGATCACGGCCAGATGATCCTGATGTCGGCCAAGGGGCAGACCTGGCAGTTCGAGGCCGACGACAACGCCCAGTGGCGCCGCGTCCCCGACAGCGCCGATCCGCTGATCATGCTGCGGGAGCAGTAGATCGGGTGCTGGCTTCGTAGCCCGCATGAGCGCAGGCGATATGCGGGATTTCGCCGGTGCATTCCCCGGGTATCGCTTCGCTCACCCGGGCTACGGGATTGCCACAAGCTCCGTGTCGTCCGTGCTTTCGCAGGGACGACGATGGGGCCGGTACGATCTACTTCTGCCCGAAAATAATTCCCTTTCCCATGTCGATTCACCCCCTCCCGGATCGTCGTTCCCCATAGCGAGCCGGTCTTGCGGCGATCATCGCCGCGTCTCGCCCAACAGGAGTTTTCCGATGCGCTTCATGTATATCGTCACCTCGCCCCAGCCCCCGGGCCCGCCGACGCCGGCTCTGATGGAGGCGATGGGCAGGCTTGCCGAGCGGGAAATCAAGGCGGGCCGCATGATCGACACCGGCGGGCTGTTGCCGGTCGCGATGGGCGCCCAGGTCCGCATCACCGACGGCAAGCTCAACGTGGTCGACGGGCCCTTCGTTGAGACCAAGGAAATGATCGGCGGCTATGCGATCTTCGAGCTCCGCAACAAGGAAGAGGCGGTCGCCGCCGCCGTGGAGTTCATGCAGCTGCACAAGGAGCATATGCCGGGTTGGGAGGGAACCTGTGAGGTTCGCCCGTTCGCCACCCCGGGCGCCGACGGCGGTTGTCAGGTCGATGTGTCCGCCTGCGCCTGATGCGCCGCGCGAACAGGGCGTTCGCAAGCGAATTGGACGCCGGTTCGCGTGAAGACAACGCGTCAAGCCGAGAATCCGGGTCGGCGGCGATGACGGCCGCCGACATCCAGGCCACGATCCTTGCGGTGTGGCGCATCGAGCAGCCGCGGCTGATCACCAGCCTGTCGCGGATGCTGCGCGACGTGCCGCTCGCCGAGGACCTGACCCAGGAAGCGCTGGTCGCCGCGCTCGAGCATTGGCCGGCCGATGGCGTGCCGGAAAAGCCCGGTGCCTGGCTGATGGCGACGGCCAAGCGCCGCGCGCTCGACCATCTGCGCCGCAATCGCATGCTGGCCGAGAAGCACGGCGTGATCGCGCACGACCTGGCGCGGGAGCAGGAAACCATGCCCGACTTCGATGCCGCGCTCGACGACGATATCGGTGACGAATTGCTGCGGCTGATCTTCACCGCCTGCCATCCGCGCCTGTCGCGGGAGGCGCGCGCCGCGCTGGCGCTCAGGATGATCTGCGGCCTCACCACCGAGGAGATCGCGCGCGCCTTCCTGCAGGCGGAGGCGACCATCGCCCAGCGCATCGTGCGCGCCAAGCGCACATTGTCGGAGTCAGGCCTTGCCTACGAGACGCCGCGCGGCGAGGAGCTGTCCGAGCGGCTCGCCTCCGTACTCGAGGTCGTCTACCTCATCTTCAACGAGGGCTATACCGCGGCAAGCGGCGACGAATGGCTGCGGCCGCAGCTCTGCAACGAGGCGCTGCGCATGGGCCGCGTGCTGACCTCGATCGCACCATCGGAGCCGGAGGCGCACGGCCTGCTGGCGCTGATGGAGTTCAACGCTTCGCGGATGGCGGCGCGCACCGATGCGTCCGGCGAGCCGATCCTGCTGATGGACCAGAACCGCGCGCGGTGGGACCGCCTGCAGATCCGCCGCGGGCAGCTCACGTTGGCGCGCGCCCGCGAGCTCGGCGGCGCCGGCGGCTTCTATGTGCTGCAGGCCGCGATCGCCGCTTGCCACGCCGAGGCCGGCACGCCTGATGCAACCGACTGGCGCCGCATCGCCGCGCTGTACGGCGATCTCGCCGCGCTGTTGGATTCACCCGTGATCGAGCTCAACCGCGCGGTTGCGATCGGCATGGCCGAGGGGCCGCTGGCCGCGCTCGCGATCGTCGACGGTCTCGCAGATGAGCCGGCGCTGAAATCCTATCATCTGCTGCCGAGCGTGCGCGGCGATCTGCTGCATAAGCTCTGCCGTTTCGCGGAGGCGCATGCCGCGTTCGAGGCCGCCGCCGCATTGGCCGGCAATTCGCGCGAGCGTGAGTTCCTCAAGCGGCGCGCCGCGATCGCCGCGCGTGCCGCGCAGGATCACGGCTGCCGCTGACGGCTCCGCGATTTCGGCGGAGCGAAACCATGTAGCCCGCATGAGCGAAGCGAGATGCGGGTCTTTGCCACGAGCGACCCCGGGTGTCGCTTCGCTCACCCGGGCTACAAGGTTGCTCGGATCGTCGTGTCCGCGATTTCGACTCAAACCTGCGGCATGCTCGGACGACATTCTTTTGGACCGGGAACTGCCCCCATGACGAAGCCATCCGTGCTGGTGATCGGCCTCGACCCGACCTTCGTCGATCTGTCCGTCATGCCGCAGTTCACGCCCGAACTGGTGCGCAGCTATCTCGACGCGCAGATCGACGGCCTGCGGACGCTCGGCTACGACGTCGACAGCTGCCTGATCGACCTCGGCGATACGGCGGAGGCCGTGACGGCGGCCGCCCTCGACGAGCGCCGCTACGACTGCGTCGTGATCGGTGCCGGGCTGCGCGAGCCGCCGGAGCGGCTCTTGCTGTTCGAGACGATCCTCAATCTGATGCACCGGCTCGCCCCCGATGCCGCCATCTGCTTCAACACCAGGCCGGCCGACACCGCCGCGGCCGTGCAACGCTGGGTCAAGCCTTAGGACGCCGGATGAGCGTCGCCTTGAGCCGGCGAATCGGACTCGGCGCGCTGCCCGCCGCCGCCCAAGGCGGACACTCGGGCCGGCCCGATGCCGGCATTGGCTGGAGGCACGCCGCGAAGGCCCGGCGGTTGTTGCCGGCGGCAACCTATGACACCATCCAGAGTCGGATTTGTTTTAGACTTTGGAAGCCTATGCCGCGCCGCAAATTTGCCTGGGAAAAGCTGACGGACGAGCAGTTGCTCGCGCAACCGCTCAACCGTCTGAGGGTTGCCGTCGAGGGCACCTGGCTCGCCGATTGTGTGAATACGCTCTATGAGGAGCTCGAGGAGCGCGGCATCCGGTTGCGGCCGCACACATGGATCTCGAGCGAATGGTTCAGCCCGGCGGATGTGCCCGGCATCGCGATCCCGTTCTACCTCGCCCATCCCCGCCTGATGAAGCTCGAGAAGAAGATGATGCTCGACGTCGAGGGCGCCTCGTGGTCCGAGTGCATGGCCATTCTCCGCCACGAGGCGGGGCACGCCGTGCAACACGGCTACCAGCTGCAGCGCCGCCGGCGCTGGCAGCAGCTGTTCGGCCCGTCGTCGCAGCACTACCCGCGCTACTACCGGCCCAATCCGGCCAGCCGCAATTATGTCCAGCACCTTCGGCTCTGGTACGCGCAGAGCCATCCGGACGAGGACTTCGCCGAGACCTTCGCGGTGTGGCTGCGGCCGCGCTCGAACTGGCGGACGCGCTATGCCGGCTGGCCCGCGCTGAAGAAGCTCGAATATGTCGAGGAGCTGATGGGCGAGATCGCCGGCAAGCGGCCGCAGCTCGCAACGCGCGAGCGGGTCGATCCGCTGCATACGCTCAAGCAAACGCTCGCCGAGCACTACAGGAAGAAGCAGGCATTCTACGCCTTCACGCCGCCGAAGACCTACGACCGCGATCTCTCCAAGCTGTTCTCCGCCGATCCGCGGCATTATCGGCGTCCGCCGGCCGCGGCCTTCATCAGGCGGCACCGCGCCCAGATCAGGCAGCTGGTGGCGCGGTGGACGGGCGAGAACCAGTTGACGCTCGATGCCGTGCTCGATGATATGATCTCGCGCTGCCGCGAGCTCAATCTGCGTGCCGTCGGCCCCGAGCAGAAGCTCGTGACAAACTTCACCATTCTGCTGACCGCCAAGACCATGCACGCGCTGTTCGGCCCGTCGCGCCGGAAATGGATCGCGCTATGAAACAGCTTCGCATTCTGGTGCTGATGCACCCGGACTGTGTGCCGCCCGACTCCAGCGATGGATACAGCGCGCGGGAGATCAACGAGTGGAAGACGGAATACGACGTCGTCAGCACCCTGCGCGCGGCCGGCCATGAAGTTCGTCCGCTCGGCGTGCAGGAGGAAATCAAGCCGGTGCGCGACGAGATCGAGGGCTTCAAGCCGCACGTCGTATTCACGTTGCTGGAGGAGTTTCACTACGACGTCGTGTACGACCAGCACATCGCGAGCTATCTCGAGCTGATGAAGATCGCCTATACCGGGTGCAATCCGCGCGGCCTGATCCTGGCGCGCGGCAAGGATCTGTCCAAGACGCTGGTGCACCATCGCCGGATCCCGGTGCCGGCCTTCGCGGTGTTTCCGATGCGCCGCAAGGTCAAGCGGCCGCCGCGTCTCGAGCTGCCGCTGATCGTCAAGAGCCTGAGCAGCGATGGATCGCTCGGTATCTCGCAGGCGTCGATCGTCGATACCGACGAGAAGCTCGCCGAGCGCGTCGCCTTCATCCATGAGCGGATCGGAACGGCCGCGATCGCCGAGCAGTTCATCGAGGGACGCGAGCTCTATGTCGGCGTGCTCGGCAACAATCGGCTGCGGGTGCTGCCGGTGTGGGAATTGAAATTCGGCAGCATGGGCGGCCCTGCCGCGCGCCAGATCGCCACCGAAAAGGTCAAGCACGATACCAGCTATCAGGAGCGCGTCGGGATTGTCGACGGCCCGGCCGAGGATCTCACGCCGGAACTATCCGCCCATATTCAACGGCTGGCGAAGCGCATCTACCGGACGCTGGGGCTCGACGGCTATGCGCGCATCGACTTCCGCCTGTCCACCAATGGCGTTCCCTATTTCATCGAGGCCAATCCCAATCCCGAGATCGCCAAGAGCCAGGAGTTCGCGACGGCCGCCGGGCATGACGGGCTCAACTATCCGGATCTCCTGCAGCGCATCGTGACGCTCGGAATAAGCCGCGCCAAGGCCGGCGCATCGCTGGGCTGACTCGAGGCCGCTAAAGGCTGCGCTGCATCGGATGGCGTCGCGCATCCTTGGGAATGAACATCGCAAACGTTTCCCTAACGCGCGCGGCCGGCGTCACGGTGCCGGCGATCGCGGAAACAGGGGCTGCCGTCGGATGAAACGCGTCCGGTTCCGGCCAGCGCCGTGCAAGGATTTCGTTTACCGAAACCGGCATGGTGAACCCATCACTGTGGCAGCTGTCGTAGACGTACAAACCGGCAAGAAAAATCGATACGACAACAAGGATCGTCCTGAAAATCGGCATTGCGTTTGCGCCTTCTTGATTGAGGCGAACAATGCCCGGTGACGGTGAACCGCGCGTTTAGGGCCGAGGCCGATCGGCCGATACGGTTCCCAACTCATGAACAGAAGCTTGCGTAAACGGCCCGCTTACCAATGCCTTCAAGGTTGCGGCAACCAGCTTTCCTCACCGGCGGGAAAGAAGTCTCTGGCATTGAAAGACCAACAACAAGACTGAGGAGGCACCATGTTCGTCGCCATTCGAGTCATGATCCTGATCGCCAGTGCATATGCCGGTTCGGCCGTTGCCGAGATGCAGTTTGCGCCGCTGCCGAGCCTTGCGGCTTCGTCCGCGCCGTAACGCCGGCAAGCGAGGCGGCGCGCTCTACGCCGGATTGGGCGCCGGCGCGCCGACCCCGATTGCGCGAGCTGCGTTTTCCGTCATCCTTGTCGCCGTCAGGCGCAGGAAATACAGCGACAGTCCCGGGTTGCGCTCGCACAGCTTCCGCAGCGCGCCGTCGCTGATCCAGAGCAGATCGACATCGGTCGCGGCTTGAGCCGTTTGCGTGCGGCGGCGCTCGAGCGAAAACAGCCCGATCTCGCCGAACAGTTCACCCGCCGATACCCCGCGATCGATCTCGGGAAACCTGACCTCGCCGGATACGACCATGTACAGCAGGTCGGCGTCGTCGCCCTTCCGGAAGATCGTTTCTCCCGCCTTGAGATGCTTCGGCTGCATGAACGGCTGCAGCCAGTTCGGAGAAAGGTCCGTCGCTGCAGCACGCTTCGCTTTCCGAAGCAGCCGAACCATCTGGAACAGCAACACCACGTTCAGAGGCAGCAGAATGATATGCAGGATGAGCACCGGGTAGATCCGGTCGCCCAATCCATAGCTGATGAATGCCAGATTGCTGAATATCGCGACAGCGCGCAGGCTCAACATCGTACTCATGCAGAACGTCAGCAACACCAGAGCCGACGCCAGATAACCCAAACCATCGATCAACGTCATGACAACGCCCACTGGGAAATGAATTGCAAGCAAGCCGATCTGAAAACGACCGGCAACATACACCAGTGCGCTCAGTTTCCTGAGCGGAAATATCGCCAGCCCACGCTTGCGGCGGTGCACGCGTCGTGACGCGGCTTCAGCTCGACGAACGCGCGCGCGAGGCCACGTGAATGGCGCGGGTCTTGCCGGATTTCGTCTTGGCGGCGACGACGGTCGGGTGCGCCTTGCCGGGCCGGGCCGCGCCCGGCGAGCTCTTTCTGAGCAGCAGCGCGAGCCGCTTGCGCGCGCGGCCGGCGACCGACCTTGCCGCCTCTCGCGCGGCCTCGGCCTTGCGGATGATCGTCGTCACCGCGGATGCCGGCGACGCTGCGACGAAGGCGACATCCTTTGCCTTCGAGAGACCGCCGACGCCTTCGCACGGCGCTTCGTTCGGCAAGTCGATGCGGATGGCGAGCGTCTCGGCATGCTCGACCCAGTCCTCCGCCTTGGTGCCGGTGATGATCCGGACATAGTCGCGGGTCTCGCGCGGCAGCTCGCTCTGCCTGGCGAGCCATTTCTGGACGCGGCCGCTGCCGGCATTGTAGGCGGCCGCCGCCAGGCCGAGATTGCCGAAATCGTCGCGCAGCTTGCGCAGCAGCCTTGCGGATGCGGGCAACGCTTGCAGCGGATCGAAGGGATCGTCGAGCCCGACTTCAGCCGCCGTCTCCGGCATGAACTGCGCAACGCCCTGCGCACCGGCATGGCTGATTTCGTTCGAGCGAAAGCGGCTCTCCTGCCAGATCAGCCGCGCAAAGAACGCGACAGGAATTTCGCTCGCCTGCGCCGCGTCCTTCAGGCTGTGGCAGAATTTGTCGATCGCGGACATCTGCGGCTCGGCCGCGGCATCGCTCGGCTGCGCCGCAGGCGCGGGCGTCTTGTCCGCGTCCGTCGCAGCGGGCGCCTCGCTGGCATCAGCACTTTCGATAAAGCGCGCGGCAAACGGAATGGCGTCGGATGTCGCGTCGCGTGAGAATGTCGGGGCTTGGGTTGAGGCATTGATCGAGCCGGCCGAACGATCGAAATCGAGCATCAAGACAAGAAACGCGGCAAGCGCCGCGATGACAAATCGCATTTGCTTCCAGAGACCTGAATTGTGATGTGGGTTGCGCGCAAATGCACTTCGGATCACGACTTTTTAGCGGGTCGATTGCGGCGAAGCCGCGAAATCGGCCGTTCCGCCGCGGAACTTGGCCGCTATTCGCGTTGGAACTTCGACGCTTTCCGTAGCTTTACGGAAGATAGCCACGTTGGGATACACGATGTTCCGACCGTTTTCCGTTGCACGTTTTGCGATTGCACTTTTGCTCGTGTCGGCCGCGCCAGCGGTGGCCGCCGGTCTTGATGCGGCCGCGATCAACGACGTGGCGGCGCCGCCCGCAAAATTGCCGGACCGTGGTCAGCTCAACGCTTTCGTTGCCAGGCTCGAGATCCTGCTCGACCGTGCGCATTTTTCTCCCGGCGAGATCGACGGCAAGCTGGGCGATAACGCGCAGAAGGCGCTCCGGGCGTTTGCCGACGCGAATGGATTGTCCTTCGACAAGGCGGTGACGCCGGAGCTCTGGAGCGGGCTCACAGCCGCCAGCGACGGCCCTGCGATCGTCAGCTACACGATCGTCGACGCCGACGTGAAGGGGCCGTTCGCGAAGAGGATCCCCGCGAAGATGGAGAGCATGAAGCGCCTGCCGGCGCTGGGCTACACCGGTCCACGCGAAGCGCTCGCCGAAAAATTCCACATGAGCGAGGCGCTGCTTCAGGCGCTCAATCCGGGACAGACGTTCGACAAGGCCGGCGAGACCATTGCGGTTGCCAACGTCGTCAACGCCGAAAAACCGCCGCCGATCGCGCGCGTGGAGGTCGACAAGACGCGGCAGACGCTCAGCACGTTCGATGCAGCAGGCAAGCGGCTCGGCTTCTATCCTGCGACGGTCGGCAGCGCGGATAAGCCGACGCCGAGCGGAACGCTCAAGGTGACGGCGATCAACAAGAACCCGACCTATCGCTACAATCCGAAATACGCGTTCAAGGGCGTCAAATCGAAGACGCCGTTCACGATCAGGCCCGGTCCGAACAACCCGGTCGGTGTGGTCTGGATCAACCTCTCGGGCGAAGGCTATGGCATTCACGGCACGCCCGATCCCGGCAAGGTGTCCAAGGCGGAGTCCCACGGCTGCGTCCGGCTCACCAACTGGGACGCGCAGCGGGTCGCGGCCGGTGTCGCGAAGGGAACGCCGGTTGCGTTCATCGATAGCGCGACAAGCGCAGCAACGGCGACGCGCTGACCGTGGCGCAACATCGTTCATAGATCAGCAACCGACAGAAATGTTCGGTGCGCTCGGCCTCGGGCCGGGCGCCCGCGCGCTCGAGAGATGATGCGCCAGCTTGCGAAGCAAAGCGGCTCCGCTTTCCGAGCCTAGCGCGGGTTTCGCTGGTATGCCAATGTCGCCTCGTGCCAAACCCGCAGGAGGTCAATATGCGAACGATCATAACGAACATGGTGGGAGCACTCTGCGCCATCGCGATGGTCGCGAGCGCACACGCAGCGGTAAAAGAAGAGCCGGTCACCTACAGCGACGGCGAGACCACGATGAAGGGCTTCGTCGTCTATGACGACGCGACCCAGGGCAAGCGGCCCGGCATCGTCATGGTGCACGAATGGTGGGGCATCACCCCGCATATCCATAACGAGGCGCGGAAGTTCGCGGAGCAGGGCTACGTGGCCTTCATCGCGGATATGTACGGCGACGCCAAGACTGCCGACAACCCGAAGGATGCCGGCGCGCTCTCGGGCTCGGTGATGAAGAACCCGAAGGTGATGGAGCAGCGCTTCAACGCCGCGCGCGAGCAACTCGCCAAGCAGGCCTCGGTCAATCCGCAGCGGATCGGCGCCGTCGGTTACTGCTTCGGCGGCGCGGTGGTGCTGAACATGGCGCGCGCCGGCGCTGATCTCGCCGCCGTTGCCGGCTTTCACGCATCGCTCGGTCTCAACACGCCCGCACCGGCGCCGGGTACGGTCAAGGCGAAAATCCTGATCCTGAACGGCGCGGACGACCCGTTCGTGAAGCGCGAGCAGTACGATGCGCTGAAGAAGGATTTCGACGCCGCGAAGGCCGATTACCGGATCGTCGAATATCCAGGCGCGGTGCACGCGTTCACGAACCCCGAAGCCACCGAGCTCGGCAAGAAGTTCAATTTGCCGCTCAGATACGATGCCAAGGCCGATCAGGAATCCAAGGCCGAAGCCGCCAAGCTCTTTGCTGCAAACCTCAAAAAATAAGCGAAAGGGCCACCCAGACGGTGGCCCTTTTCATTCGTGGCTGCTTTGGCCGCGGAAGTGGCAGGGCTGCGGCCTCGCTGGCGCGGCCGCGCCTTGAAGCCATGCGGATGACGCAGCCGGCCGCGCGGATGCCGGCCGTCTCGCACGGTTGCCACGGGGCGCTCCCCGGCCGATGATGCGCAAAACGGATCAGAACAATCGAGAGGGAGCGAATGCGCGGGCGTCGTGTGCTGATGGAATCGTTCGTGTCGCACGGCGTGCGTCATATCTTCGGCAATCCCGGCACGACCGAAACGCCGCTGCTCGATAGCCTGCCGGCCTTTCCCCAACTCGAATACATCATGGCGCTGCATGAAGGTGTTGCGGTCAGCGCCGCCAGCTTCTACGCGCAGGCGTCGGGGCGCGTCACCGTCGCCAACCTGCACGTCGCTCCCGGCCTCGGCAACGGTATCGGCTCGCTGTACGGCGCGCTGAAGGCAGGTTCGCCCGTGGTCGTGACGGCCGGCCAGCAGGATACCCGAATGCGGCTGAAGAATCCGCTGCTCGGCCATGACCTCGTCGCGATGGCGGCGCCGGTGACCAAGTGGAGCGTGCAGATCGAGCGCGCCGACGAGATCGCGCCGATCATGCGCCGCGCGTTCAAGGTGGCGACCGATGCGCCGCAGGGACCGGTGTTCGTGTCGCTGCCGATCGACGTCATGGAACAGGAGACCGCGGTCGATGCTCTGGCGCCGGAGAATTTGTGGCGCTCGACGCGCCCCGATCCGGCCGGCATCGAAGCGCTTGTCGCGCTGCTTCTGAAGTCGAAGAAGCCGGCCATCATCGCCGGCGACGACGTGGCACGTTCAGGCGGCGAGCAGGCGCTGGTGGCGCTCACGGAAGCGATCGGCGCCACCGTGTGGTTCGAGGGGCTCCGCCATCACGCGCCGTTCCCAACCAGCCATCCGAGCTATCGTCAGTCGCTTCCGGGCGACGCAAGGCAGGTGCGCAAGGCGCTCGGCGATACCGATCTCGTGCTGCTGATCGGCGGTCCGTTCTTTGAGGACATCTGGTTTGCGCCTGGTGGCCACATCCCTGACGGCGCGTCCGTGCTGCAGATCGAAGCCTCGGCCGAGCGTCTCGCGCTCAACAACCGGCTCGATGCCGGCATCGTCGGCGACATCGCCGTCAGCGTCAGTACGTTGTCGGAAGCGGTGCGTGAAAAAGCGGGCGCGGACTTCAGGCAGGCCGCGCAGAACCGCAATGCCGCGCTGGCCGAATTGCAGGCGAAGGAGAAAGAGGCCTATCGCGCGCGCGTCGAGAAAAGCTGGGACCGGCAGCCGACCGCGATGCCGCGTGTCACCGCGGAGCTTCGTCGCGGCCTGCCCGATGATGTCGTCATCGTCGATGAAAGCATCACCGCGAGCCTCGATCTCGCGCGCGCCTTCGACTATCGCGGCTTCGGCGGTTATTTCGGCGGCCGCGGCGGCGGCATCGGCCAAGGCCTCGCCGGGGCGATCGGCGTCAAGGTCGCGATGCCGGACCGTCCGGTGGTTGCCATCTCCGGCGACGGCTCGGCTATGTACGCGATCCAGGCACTGTGGACCGCCGCGCACCACAAGCTTGCGATCGTGTTCGTGGTGCTGGCGAACCGCGAGTACCGCATCCTCAAGCACAACGTGGACGTCTGGCGGCAGAACTTCGAAGCCGGCACCCAGCATCCCTATCAGAACATGGATATCACCGGCCCCGCGCTCGACTTCGTGCATCTCGCGGCCGGAATGGGCGTCGAGGCGGTCAGGGTCGAGAAGGCCGACGACATTGCCGGTGCGGTCGCAAAGGCTGTCGCGGCGCAGCGGCCGTACCTCGTCGAGATCGCAATCGAAGGCAAGCGCTAGAGCATGATCCGGAAAAGTGCGAAGCGGTTTTCCGGCAAGATCATGCTCAAACAAAGAGCTCATGCGCACTGATGATTCACCCCAATTTCATCGCACTCTCATCGCGCTCGAGGAGTTTCTCATGGCAGGCATTCTGGACGGCAAGGCCGCATTGGTGACGGGCGGCGGCTCCGGCATCGGCCGGGCGACGGCAATTGCCATGGCGCGTGAAGGCGCGCGCGTGGCGGTGTCCGACCTCTCGAAGGACGGCATCGAGGAGACCGTCGCGCTGATCAATGCCGCCGGCGGCCAGTCGATCGCGATCCAGGGCGACGTCACCGACGAGGCCGAGGTCGCGAACATGGTGGCCCGCACGGTTTCGGCGTTCGGGCGCATCGATTGTGCGTTCAATAATGCCGGCGTTGCCGGGCGCTCCGTCGGGCCGCCCGGCCAGCGCATTCATGAACTCACGCAAGCCTCGGTGGCCAAGATGTTCTCGGTGAACCTGATGGGCGTGTTCCTGTGCCTGAAATACGAAGTCGCGCAAATGCTCAAGCAAGGCGATGGCGGCGCCATCGTCAACACGGCCTCGATCGCAGGCCTGGTCGGCCTCGCCACGTCCGGCCACTATGTCGCGACCAAGCACGGTGTCGTCGGGCTGACCAAGTCCGCCGCGATCGAATATGCCCAGGACGGCATCCGCGTGAACTGCGTCAATCCCGGATACATCAAGACGCCGATGACCAAGGAGACGATGGACGAGCGTTACGACGAGATCATCGCCAAGATCCCAGTCCGTCGCCTCGGCGTGCCCGAGGAAATCGCCGAAGCCGTGGTCTGGATGTGCTCGGACAAGGCGTCGTTCATGACCGGCGCATCGCACGTGGTCGACGGCGGCTACAGCGCGGCCTGATCTTCCGAAGGGCCTCGGTCCCACGTCTTGTCGGTGAAAGGCCAGCTTCCCTTGGGGTGAACCGGCCCTCGAGCTCGCCCTTTGCAGCAAGCGGACATCGCGGCAGCGCGGAATGACGTCAAAGCTTGACCCAAGCGGACCCTGGCAGGCTTGCGCCAACCAGCCGTGCATATCGATGGGTTGATCCGCTTCCGGCACTAACGTAGTCGTTCGCGATGAGCGAACGCACGGCCGGCGCCAAGGCCGCAGCCCTTCCGGATACGAAAGCCATCCTGCTCGGGGTCGCCTGCGGCCTCGGTGCGGCGTTGTGCTGGGCGCTCGGCTTCGTGGCGACCCGACACGGCCTGAGGGTCGGTTTCACACCCGTCGACCTGCTGATGCATCGCTTCCTGTGGTCGGGCATCGTCTTCCTGCCGCTCGTTGTGCGCGCCGGCCTCCGCGATCTCTGCGGCATCGGCTGGGGGCGCGGCATGGCGCTGATGCTGCTCGGCGGGCCGGTGATGTCGCTGATCAGCTATGCCGGCTTCATGTTCGTGCCGCTGGGGCATGGCAGCGTGATCCAGCCGTCCTGCGCGACGCTGGGCGGATTGTTTCTCGCGGTCGTCTTGCTGAAGGAATCGGTCTCGCTCTCGCGCGCAGCCGGCGCTGTCGTCATCGTCGTCGGACTTGCCGTGATCGGCAGCGAGTCGATCGGCCATATGGGGCCGAGCGCCGTGATGGGCGACTTGATCTTCGTTGCGACCGGCTTGATGTTCGCGGGCTTCGCCACGCTGGTGCGCCATTGGCGTGTCTCGGCGTTCTCCGTGGCCAGCGTCATCAGCGTGCTGTCGCTCTCGCTGTTTCCACTCTATGCCGCTTCCGGTGGGCTCGCTCGCGATGCGGCCATCGGCCTGCATGAAAACACGCTGCAGGCCATCGCCCAGGGCATCCTGGCCGGGCCCGCGGCAATGTATCTGTTCGCGGTTTCGATCCAGCGCCTGGGCGTTGCCCGCGCAGCCGTATTTCCTGCGACAGTGCCGGTGCTGACCCTGCTGTTGGGATGGCTCCTGATCGGCGAGCCACCAACTACGCTGCAGGCGGCCGGATTGGCCGCCGTGTTGGCCGGATTCTATCTCGCGCAGCGGCAGCGCTAGACGGCTTGCCCCTGATTGGCGCGCGGTCGCGGCGGCGATTGACAAGCATGCGAGGGATCGCGGATGGTGCGGCTCTCCCCCGTGTCGCAATGAGACGCCGATGCAAGTTCAACGTTTGGCGCTGCCGATGCTTGCAGGGCTCGTGCTTGCAGCTTCGGCTTTGTCGGGCGCAGCCCGGGCGCAAGGCGCCGCCGAGCCGATGCGGCAGACCTCGCAGTGGCAGAACTGGCAGTGGCAGACCTCGACGCCGGAAGAGCAGGGGATGGATTCCGCTGCGCTGGCGCGGCTCGTCAATGACGGTGCGGCCCACAGTCTCGATAGTCTCCTGATCGCGCGGCACGGCCGGATCGTGCTCGACGCTTACTATGCGCCCTACACGCCGGAGATCCCGCATCTGTTCAATTCCGTCACCAAGGCGGTGACCGGCACGCTGGTCGCGATGCTGCTCAGGGATGGCGTGCTCGACAGCCTCGACCATCGCATGGTGGATTTCTTCGGCGATCGCAGCATCGCCAATCTCGACGACCGCAAGCGGGCGATCACGGTCCAGACCATGCTGGACATGACCTCGGGAATGGCCTGGACCGAAGGCGTTGAGGGTGGCCGACCGGACTCGCTGATCGAGTGGGGGCGCAGCCCTGATGCGATCCAGTTCATCCTCGACCGCCCGATGGCGAAGGCGCCGGGCGAGGCGTTTGATTACAACACCGGCAATGCGCAGCTGTTGGCCGCCATAATCAACAAGCTCACCGGCATGAGCGCGCGGGACTACGCGGTGACGAAACTGTTTCGCCCGCTCGGGATAGCCGCGCCGTACTGGAACAGCATCGGTCCCGGACTGACGCAGGGCGGCGGCGGGCTTCAGCTCGCGCCGCGCGACGCCGCCAGGATCGGCCTGCTCTATCTGCGTGACGGTGAATGGGACGGGCAGCGCTTGCTGCCGACCGGTTGGGTCGATCGTATCAGGCACGCGGCGACGGAGATGCACACCTCGTTCGACCCATCGTTGCGCTACGCCAGTTTCTTCTGGGTGATGCCGCAGCGGCAGGTTGTCATGGCGGTCGGCGACCGCTGTCAGCTCGTCATGCTGCTTCCCGCCCTCGACATCGTCACCGTCGTGACCGCGCGCGACTACTGCTCGTTCGGCAGAATGGCCGACGAGATTTCGGGCGCGGTCAAATCCGACACGGCGCTGCCGGTGAACTCCGTCGGCGGCAATCAGCTCGCGAGCGCGCTGCGCGAGATCGCAACCGAAAAGCCGTCGGCCGTTGGTGCCGTGCCCGAGACGGCCGCCGCCATCTCCGGCAAGACCTGGCGCTTCCCGGCCAATGGCTTCAATTTGCGGGCACTAACGCTGCATCTGACGGATCAGCCCGCGCACTACGAACTCGAAACGGCGACGCCGGATCCGGCGAGGCCGGTGACGACACTGGCGGGACCGATCGGGCTCGACGGTGCCTACCGTCTCGGTCAACCAACGGCGCTCGGCGTGATGGCGCTGAAAGGGACGTGGCAGGACAACCAGACATTCGCGATCGACCTGCGTCTGGTCGGCGGCGATACCGACCGCCGATGGCTGCTGTCGTTCGATGGCGGCAAGGCCCGGCTCAGCGGCAAGGATCGCTTCGGCCGCGACGTTAAGGCCGACGCTGAAGCGCCGGGCGCGCAATAGCTCGAGCGCGGGCCGCGTCCCTGTCCATTTCGGGCACGTGAAGCTCGGCTTCCTTCGCGTCGTCCCGGCGAAGGCCGGGACCCATACGCCGCGGCGGACGTTGTAGCTGGGACTGGTCGTTGCAATAGTGCAGAAGGCGTCGTGCCCGCGCAGCGACCTCGCCGGCATGGCCGCAGGAAATCACGACCGGCGTACGCCAACACGCACACCGGCCATGGCAGACGGCCGCGCGAATCGACAATGCTAAGGAAACTATGCGCCCGAGGCTCTCAGCGCGGCGGCGACCTTATTGGTCCACCTTCGGCGTCTTGCCCGCAATGTCGAGGCCGAACCGGAGCGCGCGCTCCTGGCGCTCTTCCGTCAGCAGCTTCAATTCCCGTTCCAGCGACCGCGCCACCTCGTCCTGGGTTTCCTTGGAGCGGCGACGGGAGTCGCCTTGCGGTTTGGCCGGTTCGGCAGTCACGGGAGAAGCCCTTGTCATCACAGTGTCACAGGCCCTGATCGCACGGCGGGAGTCGGGGCGACAATCAAAAAGAATTCAGTGGGCGCATCTTTGGAAGGTTTGGTGTGCGTCTGACTCAAATTTGGGCAGAAAATTCTCTTAAGTGTTGCCTCGAATGGAGCCGAACCCTTCAGCCCGCGGTCTCATCAATTCGGATGAGAGAGCCCGGTTCCGACGAAATCATTTCCGGATTCGCACGAAGGCGTCCTGAAACCGACAAGGTCTAACCTTAGTAGCGTTGTGAAGGACGGTTGCCTGGTGAGACGCTGAGGACCGCGGTGGTGAGATTCACAACCTGGGTCGCAAGGTCAGTCGGTCCTGCTGAGACGTTGGGGATGATCCCGGAAATGAAGAAGTTGAATGCTGTGCCTTATGTCTGGGCGGCCGCGCTGATTGCGGTCGCGATCTGGGGCGTGAGCGGCACCCCGCAGACGGCACATACCTCTGCCAGCACCCATCTGGCCCGGGTGCGCTAGAGCTTCGGCCGCAGCGAGCGCTGCATATCCATCGTGTAGGTGTAGCGCCCCTCGGGGTGCGTGGTGATGGTAACCTCGAACAGTTCCTCGCGCTGGCCGTAGTAGCGGCGTACCACGGTGAGTGCCGGCGAGCCGGTTTTGACGCCGAGCGCCTTGGCGATCGGCGCCGGCATGCCCCGCACGAAGATTTCCATCTGCGCGCGCTCGGTGACCTGGCCGTACATCCTGGCAATCTGCTCATGCACCGGGGTGCGGCCGTGATCGGGCCGGGTCACGACATCGGCGAACCGGCGCAGCACGTAGATCTCGGCCCAGCCGAGCGGGGCGGCGAACTGGTCGGAGCGGCGCACCGCCTCGATCAGGAACCAGCTCTTGCCGGGCTCGCATTTCAAAAGCCCGGCCAGCTTGCGGTCGGCGACGATGTCGCTGCTGGCCACGACCTCGCGGTAGGTTTCGTTGGAATAGCGCAGCCATTCGCCGAGCGACTTGACGCTGTGGGTAAACAGCACCGGCGGCTCGGATGCGATCACCACCGAGCCGAGGCCGGCGCGGCGCACGATCAGGCCCTGGTCGATCAGGATGCGCAGCGCCTCGCGCACGGTCTGCCGGCTGGCCTGGTAGCTCGCCATCAGCTCGGTCTCGGTCGGCAGCAGATTGCCGACCGCGTAGGTGCCGAGCCGGATGTCCTTCTGCAGTCCGGTGGCGATGTCGCGGTAGCGGGACGATCGCGCTCGGTCCGGTTGTTCAGACATGGCGGATCACTGGTATGCCGTATGGCAGACGACCGGATGTCCCGACAGTATCGACTGCAGCGCGGCCTCGAACGCGGCGAGCGTCGCCAGCACGTCTGCCTCGAGCACCGGGAACGGCTGCTTGCCTTCGACGGCGTCGGCAAAGGCCGATAGTTCCGCGGTGAGGGTGTCGATTGCCGGATAGCGCGTCGTCGCAGGCGCCTCGCCGGATTTCCGCAGCACCATCGTCTGTTCGTCGAGCACCTCGGCGGATCCCTTCGTTCCGAACACATGCACGCGCCAATAGAACGGTGTTGCGCGAATTGTCGCAAGGGTTGCGCTCACGCCATTCACAAATTCAATCGCCAAGGTTGCAGTGTCGAGCGGCGGCGGTCCCGCCTTGCGCGCACTCAACCGGGCATAGACTTGGCGCGCGGGACCAAGCAGGCTGACGAAGCCGTCGAGCACATGCAGCCCCGCGCCGGTCAGCCCGCCGCCCGGCGATTCCTCGGGCGACAGCCGCCAGCCCTGCGTGATGGCCTGCGAGTTCTCGTTGCTGTTGTGGCCCTCGACATGCAGGATGGTCCCGAGCTCGCCGCTGGCTGTGATCGTGCGCAGCGCCTGCATCGACGGCCAGAACCGGCGGTTATGCCCGACCGCGAGCACCACGCCGGCGCTGCGGCAGGCGGCGAACATCTCTGCGGCATCGGCGCGCCGCAGCGCCAGCGGCTTCTCGCAAAACACCTGCTTACCGGCGCCGGCTGCCGCGATCACCTGGTCCTTGTGCAGCGAATGCGGCGTCGCCAGCAGCACGGCATCGATGCGAGGGTCGGCGAGGACATCGTCCAGGCTCGCCGCGACGGAGAGGCCGAGCGCCTCGCAAAAGCCGGCGGCGCCGTTGGCGTCCGGTTCCACCGCGCGGACGATCCTGAGCCGCGGCTCGTTGCGCGCGGCCCCGACCAGTGCGCGGCCCCATCGACCGAGGCCCGCGATCGCACAGTTGATCATGACTGTCCCTCACCGTGGCCGCGTCCGGCCCGGATCGCCTCGATGACCGCGGCGCTGTCGTTGTCCGGCCCTTGAAGGGCGATCGCCGCGCGCAGCAGTTCGGCCTGCACCGAGGTCAGCGGCAAGGGCAGGTCGTGCCGACCGGCCTCCTGCAGGATCAATTCGGCATCCTTCAAGGTCTGCGCGATATGCGATTGCGGCGAGAAATCCCGCGCCAGCATCTTCGGCCCCTTGCTGTCCATCACCTTTGAATATGCCGCCGATTGCCGCGCGGTCGCAAGGAACGCCGCGCCGTCGAGGCCGAGGCTTTCGGCAAAGGCGATGCCCTCGGCCAGCGCGGCGCGGTTGTTCTGCAGGATCAGGTTGATGGCGAGCTTGGTGCGGCTGGCATTGCCGATCGCGCCGACATTGACCCGCTGCGGGCAGAGGATATCGAGCGTCGCCGCTGCGGCGTCGATGATGTCGGCATCGCCGGCGACCAGCGCGGTGGCCGTGCCCGCCCGGACCTCGGCGCTGGTCCCCGAGATCGGCGCTTCGATGAAGGCGAGGCGCGAGCGGGAGGCGAATTCGGCGATTGCCACGATCTCGCCCGGCGCGCAGGTGGTGGTGCAGATGACGCGCGGCGGCACTGTCGCGTTGGCGAGCTCCGGCAGCAATCCCTTGACCTGGGCCGCGTCATACACCGCGATGACGATGGTCCGGCAGCGCGCCGCCACGTCGGCGGCAAAAGCCGCGAACTCGGCGCCGCTGGCTCTCAGGCCACCGGTCTTCGCGGCGTCGATGTCGAAGCCGATCACCCCGATGCCGGCGTCGATCAGCCGCGCGGAGAGCGCTGATCCCATCAGCCCGAGGCCAATCATGCCAACAGGTGTCTCGCAAGCCATGATGCGACGCCGCCTCGCTTTATTGCGGCTGGATGCCGGCCGCCTTGACCTCCGCCGACCAGCGCACGACCTCGCTGCTGACGAAGGCGCCGAACTCGGCGGGCGCGAGCGGCGCCACCATCACGCCGACATCGGCGAGCTTCTTCCTCGTCTCCGGCATCGCGAGGTACTTCGCACACTCGGCGTAGAGTTTGCTGACCACGGGTTCCGGCGTGCCGGCCGGCGCGAACAGGCCGTACCAGATCGTGGCCTCGAAGCCCGGCATCGCTTCCGCGAGCGCGGGCAGGCCGGGCGTCAGCTCGTTGCGGGTCGCCGACGTCACGGCGATGCCGCGCAAGGTGCCGCCCTGCATCTGCGGGATCGCGACCGAGAAGTCGCCGAAGGTGAGATCGATCACCCCCGCCATCACGTCGGTCATCGCCTGCGGCACGCCGCGATAGGACGCCGCGACCAGCGATAGGCCGCCGCGCGATTGCAGCTGGGCGATCGAGATCTGCGATGCGCCGGAACCGTAGCCCGCGGTCAGGTTGGGATTGGCCTTGGCGTAGCTGAGGAACTGCGGCAGGTCCCTGGCCGCGAGCTTCGGATTGACCAGCAGCACCATCGCCGTCGTGGTGGTGCGGATGACCGGTGCGAAATCCTTCACCGGGTCGTAGGGCAGGCTCTTCAGCGTCGCGACGTTGCTGGCATGGGTGGTGTTGGTGCCCATCAGCAGCGTGTAGCCATCGGGCGCGCTGCGCGCGACCTCCTGGGCGCCGATGCTGCCGAGCGCGCCGGCGCGGTTCTCGATCAGCACGGTCTGGCCGAATGCGTCCTGCAGATGCTGGCCGACCAGCCGCGCGACATTGTCGGGACCGGCGCCGGCCGGGAAGGGCACGATGATCTTGAGCGGCCGTTGCGGGAAATCGTCGGCGGCGAAGGCCGGCAGGACCGGAAGCGTCGCAAGCAGGACGACGAGCAGCCCCAGCCGTAACTTCATCCCGGTCCCCTCCCGTGTCTGCTTTTGCAGATTTATACGGACAAATACGTCAGAAAGGCAAGCGCTAGGCCTGCCAGAATGTTGAGGTGCGTCATATTTATCCGTATAAATAGCCCATTCAGGGGAGCCAGACGACGATGGTGGACATCAGCGATCTCCATGCGCGCGGACTGCGCCGGCGCCAGAAGATGTTCGGCGAGGGCGATGTCGCCAAGCGGATGGCGGCTGCGGGCGACTTCGGCACGCCGCTGCAAAACATCATCAATGCCTATGTCTACGGCGACGTCTGGGAGCGCAGCGGGCTGTCCGACCAGATCCGCAGCCTCGTGATGCTCGGCATCACCGCGGCGAGCAGCAAGCCCGCCGAGTTCCGCGTGCATGCCAAGGGCGCGCTGGCCAATGGCTGCACCGCCGCGCAGGTGCAGGACGTGCTGCTGCTGGTCGCGATGTATTGCGGCATTCCGGCCGCGATCGAGACCAGCAAGATCGCTGCCGAGGTGTTCGGCGAGGTGTCCCCGGAGGGGTAGGGCACAGGCCGGCGCCGTGATAGGGACGTTGCCGTCTGCGACCGGCAACAGGATCTGCCCATGTCCGCCTTCCCGACCTCGACCACCGTGCTCGATTCCGTATTGTTTCGCGATGCCTTCGGCACGCGCGAGATGCGCGAGGTGTTTTCCGACCTGCGGCTGATCGAGCGCTACGCCGAAGCCGAGGTGGCGCTGGCGAAGGCCGAAGCGCGCTGCGGCGTGATTCCTGCCGAAGCCGCCGAGGAGATCGCAAAGCGGACCGATGTTGCCGCGCTCGATTTCGATCTGCTGCGGCAGGAGACCGACGTCGTCGGTTACCCGATCCTGCCGCTGGTGCATCAGATGGCGAAGCAGTGCGGCGAGGCCGGCCGCTACGTCCATTGGGGCGCGACCACGCAGGACATCATGGACACCGCCGTGGTGCTGCAGCTGCGCGATGGTCTCAAGATCGTGGAAGATGACATTGCCGCGCTGCGCGGCATCCTCGCCGATCTCTCGAAAAAATACCGCGACACGCCGATGGCCGGCCGCACCCATCTGCAGCAGGCGCTGCCGGTGACGTTCGGCTACAAGACCGCGATCTGGCTCGCCGCGTTCGATCGCCACGCTGCGCGGCTTGCGGAGCTGAAGCCGCGCGTGCTGGTTGGCCAGTTCGCCGGCGCCGCCGGCACGCTGGCCTCGCTCGGCGACAAGGGTTTCGAGGTCCAGCAGGCGCTGTGCGAGGAACTCGGCCTCGGCGTACCCGTCTCGACCTGGCATGTCGCCCGCGACGGTCTGGCGGAAGCGGTGAATTTCCTCGCGCTGGTCACGGGAACGCTCGGCAAGATCGCACTCGACATCATGATCATGGCGTCGACCGAGTTCGCCGAGGTCTACGAGCCGTTCGTCAAAGGGCGCGGCGCGTCCTCGACCATGCCGCAGAAGCGCAACCCGATCTCGTCGGAGCTGATGCTCGCCGCCGCCAAGGCGGTGCGCCAGCATGCCGGCCTGATGCTGGATGCGATGGTGCAGGATTTCGAGCGCGCCACCGGTCCGTGGCACGCCGAATGGATGGCGATCCCGGAAAGCTTCGTGCTGACCGCGGGCGCGCTGCACCAGGCGAGGTTCGCGCTTGGCGGTCTGATCGTCGACGAGCAGCGGATGGCCGACAATCTCGACATCAGCCGCGGGCTGATCGTGGCCGAAGCCGTGATGATGGGCCTTGCGCCTTCGATCGGCCGGCAGGAGGCGCATGACGTGGTCTATGACGCCTGCCGCCGCGCCAACGACAAGGGCCTGACGCTGGCCGAGGCGCTGGCGGCGGATGATCGCGTCGCCAGCCGGATCGATCGGGCGACGATCGACCGCCTCACCGCGCCGAAAAACTATCTCGGCCTCGCGCCCGAGATGGTCGACCGGGTGCTGGCCTCGGTGAAGCGGTAAAATTCGAGGCAATTGCTCGCCGTCGCGTGATCGAGCGCGGCGGCCGGGAACCTTGCGGATGCGGATCGAATTGGACTACGAATCCCGAGAGTTCCTCAAACGACACGGCGCTTCATGACCGCACATCAACGCAACCTTTCCGCCTCGATCGATCCCGTAAAGCTCGATCGGCTCGCCGAAGTCGCGATCAAGGTCGGCCTGCAGCTGCAGCCGGGGCAGGATCTCTTGCTGACGGCGCCTGCCGCGGCGATGCCGCTGGTGCGGCGGGTGGTGGAGCATGCCTACAAGGCCGGTGCTGGTCTCGTGACCCCGTTCTTCTCGGACGAAGAGCTCACGCTGGCGCGCTACCGTTACGCCAACGATGCGAGTTTCGATCGTGCCGCAAGCTGGCTCTATGAGGGCATGGCGAAGGCGTTCGGCGCCAACACCGCGCGGCTTGCGATCGTCGGCGACAATCCGATGCTGTTGTCGGGCGAAGACCCGGCCAAGGTGGCGCGCGCCAGCAAGGCCAATTCGATCGCCTACCAGCCGGCGCTGGAGAAGATCGTCAATTTCGACACCAACTGGAACATCATCGCTTATCCGAGCACGTCCTGGGCCAAGCAGGTGTTCCCCGACGATGCCGAGGACGTCGCGGTGGCGAAGCTTGCGGACGCGATCTTCTCTGCCTCCCGCGTCGATCAGGATGGCGCCGTCGCCGCCTGGGCACAGCACAATGCGAAGCTCCGCGAGCGCACCGAATGGCTGAACGGCCAGCGCTTTCACGCGCTGAAATATTCCGGACCCGGCATGGACCTCACGATTGGCCTCGCCGACGGTCATGAATGGGAGGGCGGAGCGTCGACCGCCAAGAACGGCATCGTCTGCAATGCCAACATCCCGACCGAGGAAGTCTTCACCACCCCGCACTGCCGCCGCGTCAGCGGCCACGTCGTCAGCTCCAAGCCGCTGTCCTATCAGGGCACGCTGATCGACAATATTTCGGTCAGGTTCGAGGAAGGCCGCATCGTCGAGGCCAAGGCCTCGCGCGGCGAGGAAGTGCTGAAGAAGGTGCTCGACACCGACGAGGGCGCGCGCCGCCTCGGCGAGGTCGCGCTGGTGCCGCATTCCTCACCGATTTCGAAGAGCGGGCTGCTGTTCTTCAACACGCTGTTCGACGAGAACGCCGCCTCGCACATCGCGCTCGGCCAGTGCTACTCGAAATGCTTCGTTAATGGCGACAAGCTGACGCCGCAGCAGATCGCCGAGCAGGGCGGCAACAAGAGCCTGATCCATATCGACTGGATGATCGGCTCCGCCCACACCGACATCGACGGCATCCATGCCGACGGTCGCAGCGTGCCGGTGTTCCGCAAGGGCGAGTGGGCGTAAGGGGGCCGACGCTCTTCACCTCGCCCCGCGTGCGGGGAGAGGTCGGATCGCATCTTCAGATGCGATCCGGGTGAGGGGGCGCCTCCGCGAATGCTGCTGTCACCGAATATGTGGAGAGGCCCCTCACCCCAACCCTCTCCCCGTAAGAACGGGGCGAGGGAGCGCAATCCCGTCGCCGTCGCTACCGACCCAATCTCATCGCGCTCTACTGAAACCTCCGCCCCCGCGCGGCGAGCAGGTCGCCGCGTGGCGCGCTGAAGCGGCAGGTCTCGTGCTGCGGCCGGAAACCGAGCCGGCGATAGATCTTCAGCGCGGGAGCGTTGCGGCTCGAGACGTTGAGCCAGCAGGGGTGCTCGACCGATACGTCATGTGCAGCCAGCACGCGATACACCAATAACTGGCCGAGCCCGCGTCCCTGCCGCACCGGATCGACGGCGACCGACTCGATCCACATCGAGTTCCGTTCCGGCTCGGTCAAGCAGAAGCCCGACATCTGTCCATCCTCCGACGCGATCCAGACTTCGCTCTCGGTCAGGACCTGCGCCATCTCCTCCGGCGAGTACAGGCGGAAGGCGGCGTCCGAGGCATAGGCGGCATTGTGGATGCGCGCGACCTCGCCCGCGCAGGCGGTGACGTCGCTGACCTGCTCGATGGTGGCGCGCGCGGCCGCGAGCGTGCGCGCCGGCTGCAGCGGCTCGACGCACTTCATCCCGATCTCGGACTCGACATGAACAAAACCGAAGGCCGCGACGAAGGCCATTCCCGCCGGCCAGTCGCTGCTCACCAGCGTCTGAACGGTGAGATCGGCATCGGCGTCGATCGCAAGCACCTCGTCGAACAGCGCGAGGCCAATCCGGCGGCGGCGCATCTCGGGCGCCACGACGATCTTGAGGAATCGGGTGTGATGCGCGCCCTGGTCGCGCAACGAGGACTCGGCGAGGCCAACGAGTGCGCCATCGCGCTCAGCAACACGAAAGCCGCGCCCGCCGCGGTTCTGCGGCAGCTTCAGGAACTGGTCCCATTGCGGCAGCGTGACAGGGCCTAGCCGCGGTTCCACCGCGGCTGCCTTTGCGTAAAGTTCGACCACCGCTTCCGCATCAGCCTCTCGAAGCGGCCGGATGGTGATGCCGTCATCCATGAGTCGAGAGCTTACCCGATATCGAGCCGATAGACATCCTTTGCCGTCTTCAAGAACAACGCCGTCTTTTCGGCTTCGCTATATTGTGATGCAAGCCGTTTAAAGGTGTTGAAGATGATCTGGTAGCTGCATTGCCCCTTATCAGGTGGGAAGTTGCTCTCGAACATGCAACGGTTCGGACCGAACGCCTCGATGCAGGTCTCGACATAAGGCCGCCAGGCGGCGGCAAGTTCCTCCGACGAAGGCGGCCTGGGGCGGAGGTGGAAGTCGTAGCCGAGCAGGCACATCGCCAGCCCGCCGAGCTTGACTACGACGTTCGGGCATTTGGCGATCTCCTGGATCGACGCCTTCCAGACCGGAAAGATCTCCGCGCGCTTGCCGGCGAAGCGTCCGGTGCCGACCGGGCCGCCGCAATGGTCGAGCACGATCCTGGTATCGGGAAAGGTGCGGGCGAGGTCGGTCAGCTCGCCGATCTGCGGGTGGAACAACCAGGCATCGAAGCTGAGGCCGAGCGGTGCCAGGCAGGCGAACCCCCTACGAAAGGTGGAGTCCAGCAGAATGCCCTTCGGCCGGTTCGCGTACATATGCGCGACGTTGGGATCCTCGTCCCAGGCCGAGGAGTGGCGGATGCCGCGGAACCGGCCGTTGCCGGCGGCAATCTGCGCCTCCAGCACCGCCTTGGCCTGATCGCCGATCAGAAGGTTAACGTGGCTGACGATGCCGGCGCAGATCGCCGCCTTGCCGTAGCCGCCGCTCGCCGCCATCGCCGCGATGCCGTTGGCGAACTCGACCTCGCCGACCGGACGGAACGCCTCCGGGCCGTCGGCGCGGTACATCGACCGGCAATCGACATAGACGGTCGCCACGATGTTGTGGCCGGACGCGATGTCGTCGCGCATGTCCTCGATCAGATAGCGCAAGCCCCCGCGATCCCAGAGATGGTGATGCGGATCGACGATCGGCCGGGCCGGGTCGATGATCTCCTCGGTGTATTGGGCGAGCCAGTCTTCACGCGGATTGGCATAGAGCCCGCTGGCGGAGGCGGGCAGAGTGCTGGCCATCGATTTTCACTCCCGTTTGGTTTTGCTTCTTCTTGAACAGAGACGTCACACCCCATCCAGGATGATCACCGTCGGCGTCGCCGGCAGGGTGTCGCGCGAAATCCGCAAGGTGCGCTCGCCGCCGCGGCGATCGATCTCGAACTGCTGGCCGATCAGGCGCATGAACTCGTCGAGCGGGGTGGCGAAGCGGTGCATCGGCAGCACGACGGCGGCGCGCAATCGCCTGGTGATCTCGGAGATGCCGTCGAGCGACATCGTATAGGTGCCGTCGATCGGCACCATCACGATGTCGAGCCGGCCGATCGCGGCGAAATGGCTGTCGTCGAGCTTGACGTGGAGGTGGCCGAGATGGCCGATGCAGAGGCCGGCGACCTCGAAGATGAAGATCGAATTGCCGTCCTTGATCATCTCGCCGCCGGAGTCTTCGCCCCAGTAGCGGCGGATGTCGGTGGTGACATTGCGGATATAGACGTCGCCGATGCGCTCGGCGTAATGCGCGGCCTGGCCGTTCTCGCCCCAACCATGCAGCACGTGGGGAATCTTGGGATCGGGAAACAGCGTGTAATGGGTCGCGTGGGCCCGGTTCATGGTCGCGACGTCGGGCAGCCGCCCGGTCCGATAGACGCCGTTATAGTCGGTCGCGATCCGGATGCCGGCGGGCGTGTCGATATAGTAGGTCGAATGGCCGGCATAGGTGATCGCGACTTCGTCGGACTTGGTCGCGGTCTTGTCCGCGGTCTTGGCCGCGACGCGGCGGTAGCTCACGGGAACGGCGCGCGGCGGCGCATTTGCCATCGCCAGGCATTCGCTGCGCCGGGCGTCCTGCGCGAAGGCGTGACCGGTCAATGATCCCAGCAAGACGAGCGCGGCGAGCAATCTCAGCATGACCTGTTCCGTCTGCGGCGGCATCCGCGGACGGAAGAGTAGCGCGCAATTGGCGCGCCGTCATGATGAGGCCCGTGCATCGCTCCATGGCGCGGGCTGCAACACGAGCCGGGCGATTATTGCGTCGGGACACGCTAGGATGCCGCGCAAACGATCGAGATCAGGGAGTTTTGCGTGACTGATACCGTCTCTTCGCAGCGCGCGCCTTCGACCAAACGGCTCGAGCCATTGCGCCATGTCGACGCCGGTGTGCTCAACATCGCCTATTACGAAGCGGGCCCTTCCGATGGGCCGGCCGTGCTGCTGATGCATGGCTTCCCCTACGACATCCACTCCTATGTGGACGTCGCGCCTGTGCTGGCGGCGCAAGGCTGTCGGGTCATCGTGCCCTATCTGCGCGGCTACGGACCGACGGCGTTCCGCGACAAGGCGACGCCACGCTCGGGCGAGCAGGCGGCGGTCGGCGCCGACATGATCGCGCTGATGGACGCGCTCGGCATCGAGCGCGCGGTGTTCGCCGGCTATGACTGGGGCGGCCGCGCCGCGTCGATCGGTGCGGCGCTGTGGCCGGAAAGATGCATCGGACTCGTCTGCACCAACGGCTACATGATCCAGGACATCGCGCATGCAATGGTGCCGGCGCTGCCGGATCGCGAGGTGGCGCTGTGGTATCAGTACTACTTCCAGCTCGAGCGGGGGCGGGCGGGGCTCGCCGCCAACCGGCGCGGCATCGCCAAAATCCTGTGGTCGCAATGGTCGCCGAACTGGGCGTTCGACGACGCCTGCTTCGAGCGGACTGCGGTCGCGTTCGACAATCCTGATTATGTCGACGTCGTGATCCACAGTTATCGCCACCGCTACGGCGTTGTCGATGGGGATCCGCAATATGCGGATTTGCAGCGGCGGCTCGACACATTGCCTGTCATCAGGGTCCCCGCCATCTCGCTCGACGGCGCCGACGACGGCGTGACGTTCGCGACCGACGGCAGTCGCACCGCGGCAAAGTACACCGGCCGCCTGGCCCATCACCTGATTCCGCATGCCGGCCACAATCTGCCGCAGGAAGCGCCCGAGGCGTTTGCCGCGGCGGTGATCGAGGTGATGAACGCTAGCGCCGCGGGCTGATCTTCCAGGCGATGGCAAGCGTCAGCAGCGTCAGAATGCCGCTGACCAGCGCGGCCGTCGGGATTGTCAGGGCCAACGCCGCGGTTGCGGCCCAGCCGATCGAGGAGAAGGCTTCCGCGAAGGTGGCGATGCGGGAGGAGGTCTGACGCCGGCGGAATTGGCTGCGCTTGGCCTGCGCGCGGAACCAGAGCTGGACCGCGGCGGCGGATGCGGTCGCGATGAGGATTGCGATCGCCGTGACCGCGGCCTGCCCCGGCGAGGCAAACGCCAACGCGGCCACCAGCGGGGCGAAGATTACGGCGATTGCGATCAGGACCACCTCGACCTTGGCGCGGGTGACGCGTGACGGCGGCAGCGGCGCGGTCGCCACCAGATCGGGCGCGTCCTCGCCGGAGATGGTCAGCCAGGCGAGCCCGCCGGCGAGCTGGCCTGCGGCCATCACGATGACGGGCGTAATCAGCACGATCGCGGTCGACGTACCGGAGAAGCTGCGCCACAGCATCAGCGCCGGCGGCAGCAGATAGAGCATCTGCATCAGGGTCTGCGAAAGCAGCCACGGATCGCGGCGCAGCAGCAAGAATTCCTTGCGCCGCAGCGCCTGCTGCCGCGAGCCGGCCCGGAAGGCGCGGGCGCGTCCCCGCGTCACCGCAGCCGGATTGGCGGCGACGCTGGCAACCGTATCGGCAAATCGCGGTGCGAATAGCGCCATCACGCCACCGAGCATCACCAGCGCCGCGGCGAGCAGCAGCAGCATGATTTCGAGCTCGCCGAGCGATGCCCGTGCCGGCCACCAGAGCAGGCTGTCGGGGGCGGGGGCAATTCGCGCCGCGGTTTCCGAGGTCAGAAAGGCAAAGCGCGACAGCGTGCCGTAGGACAGCACGGCCACGACCTGCAGCGCGATGACGAAGCCGGCGCCGATCACGGCGGAGACGACCTGCGCCACCAGCCGCGTCCGGCTCGGCCCGATCAGGCGGAACAGGAACGCGGTGACGGCGATCGCGGCGGCTGCCGCCGACAGCCCGATCGCAAGGACGACGCCGAAGCCGGCGAGCCAGCGCGGGCCGCCGAGATAGACCAGCACGTCGATGAACGGCGTCGACAGCAAGAGCGCCATGCTGCTCACCGTCAGCGCGATCGCGGCGATCCGGATCGAGAAGATGTTGGTGAGTTTTGCCGGCGACGACATGATCAGATCGAGATCGGCGCGGGCGTAGAACACGCGCGTCACCGACTCGATCGCCTGCGAGAGCATCAGCGCCCAGGCCAGGAAGATCGTCGCGGTCAGCACGATCAGCGAGGACGGGTCGAGCGGAAACCGCAGGTCGGCATAGCGGTTGACCACGGCATAAGCCGGCAGATGCAGGATCGCCGCGAAGATCAGGAGCCCGATCACGGCGCGATTGCGCCGGCGACGGCCGCCGGTCATCATCGCCAGCCATTCGCGCCACGCTAGGCGGAATTCGTGCCGCGCGAACCAGGTGAGGTGGGCGACCGAGCTCACGCGGCCGCCGCTTCGGTATCGACCAGCGCGATGAACATGTCCTCGAGCGTGGTGTCGTTGCGGCCGTTCTGCGCGCGCAGCTCGGCCAGCGTGCCCTCGGCGATCAGCCTGCCGGCCGCGATCACGCCGATCCGGTCGGCCATTCGCTCGGCGACTTCGAGAATGTGGGTCGTCATGATCACGGTGCAGCCGGCGCGGACGCGCTCCTGCAGCAGTCCCTTGACGTGGCGCGCCGACAGCGCGTCGAGGCCGGTCAGCGGTTCGTCGAGAATGATCAGGCGGGGATCGTGCACCAGCGCGCCGGCCAGCGCCACCTTCTGGCGCATGCCCTTGGAGAAGCCTTCGCAGCGCTCGTTGAGATGCGGCTCGAGCCCGAGCGACATCAGGAGATCGCGCGCCGAGCTCTCCGAGGTGCGCGGATCGATGCCCCACAGGCCGGCGACGAATTCGAGATATTCCAGCGGCGTCAGCTTGTCGTAAATCATCGGCTCGTCGGACACCCAAGCCATGATCTGCTTGGCGGCGACCGGATCGGCGAGCGCGTCGATGCCGAGGATCGACACCGAGCCGGCATCGGGCCGCAATAGCCCCGCAACCATGCGCAGCGTCGTGGTCTTGCCGGCGCCGTTCGGTCCGAGCAGCGCATAGAACTCGCCGACACGGATCGTGAGATCGAGCGCGTCGACCGCCGGGCGGTCAAAACGCTTGGTTAACCCTCGCACGGCGAGTGCGGACAGTTCAGGTGTCATGGCGTGGTGGCGATCCGGAATTTCGCTCGTCGGTTGCGCAAAGCTTGGACAAAAACCGTTTCGGTGCAGTGAATCGCACGGGGCAAATCAAACGCGATATCCGTATTAGTCCGTGCTGCGGCAAATCTCCGCAAATGTGATGATACAGCGACAACAGCGGTTTGTTGACAGGGATCGGGCCTTTTGGCTCAATCGGGGCGGACATAGGCGGCTTTCGGCGCTCCAGACACAAGGGCGTGAAGGCGGGATGCAACGAGCGATCGGATAAGAATCGCCGGGCATCGGGGAGGGAACGATGCTGGACTTTGTTCAGCAGCTCGTCAGCGGCATCGCGCTCGGCTGCGTTTACGGCCTGATCGCGCTCGGCTTCGTGCTGGTCTACAAGGCAACCGAGGTCGTCAATTTCGCGCAAGGCGATTTGATGATGCTGGGCGGCTTTTTCGCCTTCACCTTCATCGGCATGCTCGGGCTGAATTACTGGGTCGGGTTCGCCGGCGCGGTGATCTGCATGGCGCTGTTCGGCATGCTGGCCGAGCGGCTCGTGGTGCGGCCGATCCTCGGCTACCCGCAATTCTCCATCATCATGGCGACGATCGGGCTCGGCTATTTCCTGCGCTCGATCTCCGGCATGATCTGGGGCACCGACGACTTCAAGATCGAGACGCCGTTCAGCCAGGGCGTCCTGCGGATCGGCAGCCTGGTGCTCGCCTACGACAAGCTGTCGGTGATCGCGGCGACCATCATCCTGTGCGCGCTGCTCTATCTGTTCTTCAACCGGACCACGCTCGGCACCGCGATGCGCGCCAGCTCCGAGAACATGCTGGCTGCCTATTACATGGGCATTCCGGTCAAGCGGGTGGTCTCGATCGTCTGGGCGATCTCGGCCGCGGTCGCGACCTGCGCCGGCGTGCTGCTGGCGCCGATCACCTTCATTCATTCCAATGTCGGCCTGGTGCTGGGGTTGAAGGCGTTTCCGGCCGCGGTGCTCGGCGGCTTCGGCTCGATCCCGGGCGCCGTGGTCGGCGGCGTCCTGATCGGCGTGATCGAGAGCATGGCCGGCTTCTATCTGCCGCAGGGATGGAAGGACGTCGCGCCCTACATCGTGCTGCTCGCGGTGCTGCTGCTCAAGCCCGAGGGCCTGTTCGGCCTTCATGTCCGGAAGAAAGTCTGAGGAGCAACGGATGCGGTTTCTCTTCAAGACCGATTACGAAGACGACATCAAGCTGTTCCGGCATTCGGGCTACATCTATTCCTACGGCCTGTTGCTGGCGGTGCTGCTGATCGCGCCCTACGTGCTCTCAAGCTATCTGATGAGCCAGCTCGTCTTCGTCTGCATCTACGCGATCGTCGGCGTCGGGCTCTTGATCCTGACCGGCTTTACCGGACAGGCCTCGCTCGGCCATGCCGCGTTTCTTGCGATCGGCGCCTATACCGCGGCCTATCTGCAGCAGTTCAATGTGCCGTTCCCGGTCTACTTCCTCGCCGCGGGGCTGTTGACCGGCGTGGTCGGCGCGCTGGTTGGGTTTCCGGCGCTGCGGCTGCAGGGCATCTATCTGGTGATCGCGACGATCTCATTTGCGTTCATCGTCGAGGAGATCCTGGCGCGCTGGGAAAGTGTCACCAACGGCAATGAGGGCATGCGGGTCAAGACCATGCAGCTGCTCGGCACCACGGTGTCGCGCGACGGCCCGACCTTCTATTACCTCTGTCTTGCGGTGCTGGTGCTGACCATCGTCGGCACGCTCAATCTGCTGCGCTCGCCGACCGGGCGCGCTTTCGTCGCGATTCGCGACAGCGAGACAGCGGCGCGCAGCATGGGCATCAATGTTGCGCTCTACAAGGTGAAGTCATTCGCGATCTCGGCGGCGATCACCGGCTTTGCCGGCGTGCTGTTCGCGCACAAGCTCTCCTTCATCTCGCCGGAGATGTTCACGCTGCAGCTTTCGATCGAGTTCATCATCGTGATCCTGATCGGCGGCACGTTCAGCCTGCACGGCGCGGTGCTGGGCGCGATCTTCCTGGTCATGATCGATCCGTTCCTGACCTATCTGAAGGACGATATGCCCGGCGTGATCGGCGGCATGGCGGCGACCCTTGGTGCCGGCACCGAGCGCGCGGGCCACATTCGGGACGCGGTCGCAGCCTTCGCCTCCGCGAACGGACTGAAGGGCGCGATCTACGGCATCATCATCGTGCTGTTCGTGCTGTTTGAACCGCTCGGACTCTACGGCCGCTGGCTCAAGATCAAGCTCTTCTTCCAGCTGTTCCCGCTCTACAAGCGCGCCACCTTCAAGCGGCAGAAGATCTATGTGAAATCGGAGCGGAACAGATGAGCTATTTCCGCGCCGAGAACCTGTCGCTGCATTTCGGTGGCCTCAAGGCGGTCGATGCGGTCAGCTTCGCGGTCGAGAAGGGCGAGATCCTCTCGATCATCGGGCCCAATGGCGCCGGCAAGAGCTCGATCTTCAACCTGATCTCGCGGATCTATCCGCCGACCTCCGGCAAGATCTTCTTCGAGGATCAGGACATCACCCAGGAGCCGGCCTACGACATCGCGAAACTCGGCATCGCCCGCACCTTCCAGAACATCGAGCTGTTCGAGAACGCGACCGTACTGAGCAATCTGCTGGTCGGCCGCCATCGCCATTCCGCTACCCGGCTGTGGCAGGAGCTATTGTTCCTGCCGAGCGTTCGCGCCGGCGAGAAGGCGCATCGCCGCCGCGTCGAGCAGGTGATCGAGTTCCTCGATCTCGAGCCCTACCGCGACAAGCTGATCTCGGGACTGCCTTACGGCGTGCGCAAGGTGATCGAGCTGGCGCGGGCGCTGTGCTCGGAGCCGAAGCTGATCCTGCTCGACGAACCGTCCTCCGGCCTCAATGTCGAGGAGACCGACGACATGTCGTTCTGGATCCGTGACATGAAGAGCGAGCTCGGCATCACCGTGCTGATGGTCGAGCACGACATGACGCTGGTCAACCGCGTCTCCGACCGCGTCATCGCGCTGAACTACGGCCGCGTGCTGGCGATGGGCTCGCCGTCCGAGGTGCAGCACCATCCCGACGTCGTCGCAGCGTATCTCGGCGCATGAGGATGATGCCATGAGCGCAGCGGACATCATCCTGAAGCTCTCCAACATCGAAAGCTATTACGGGCCGATCATGGCGATCCGCGGCATCAGCCTCGAGGTGCCGCGCGGCCGGATCGTGACGCTGCTCGGCGCCAACGGCGCCGGCAAGACCACGGTCCTGAAGACGATCTCCGGCATCCTCGACCCGCAGAAGGGCTCGATCGAATTCCTCGGCAAGCCGATCCAGCGCATGGAGGCCGACCGGATCGTGCGGCTCGGGCTGAGCCACGTGCCGGAGGGGCGCGAGGTGTTTCCGTTCCTGTCGGTGCGCGAAAACCTGATGATGGGCGCCTATCTGCGCAAGGACCGCGACGGTGTGGCGCAGGACCTCGAGCGCGTCTACGGCTATTTTCCACGGCTGAGGGAGCGGCTCGGCCAGCCGGCCGGGCAGCTTTCGGGCGGCGAGCAGCAGATGCTGGCGATCGGGCGGGCGCTGATGAACCGGCCGACACTGCTCCTGCTCGATGAGCCATCGCTCGGGCTGTCGCCGATCCTGGTGAAGGAGATCTTCACCATCATCCGACGCGTCAATGAGGAGCAGGGCATGTCGATCCTGCTGGTCGAGCAGAATGCCAAGATCGCGCTGGAGACGGCGCATTACGGCTATGTGCTGGAGATCGGCCGCGTCGTCATGAACGACAGCTGCGAGCGGCTGATGAATTCACCCGATATCCAGGAGTTCTACCTCGGCGCCAAGGAAGCCGGTGCGCGCGGCGAGCGGCGCTGGAAAAAGAAGAAGACGTGGCGTTGAGAAGGACTGGGCGCCGGCGATGGCGCCGAGGAAGGTTTGGCATTGAAAGAGAGTTGGAGCTAGATTTCAGGCCCGTTTCGCCAACAAGACCGGCAACACAAGCCGGCGCGTGAGACGGGCGGCAGAGGAGGGAGCGCGCATGGCCGGACCAGCGGTGCTGACGGTTGCCGACACGATCGCGAGGAGCTTTCTGCTCGCGGCTCAAACGCGTGGCGACAGGCCCGCGATCCGCGAGAAGAAGTTCGGCATCTGGCAACCGACCAGCTGGCGCGAATGGCTGCAGATCTCCAAGGACATCGCCTACGGCCTGCATGCCACAGGCTTCCGTCCCGGCGACGTTGGCTCGATCATCGCCAACGCGGTGCCGGAATGGGTCTATGCCGACATGGGCATCCTGTGCGCCGGCGGCGTCTCCTCCGGCATCTATCCGACCGATTCGGCGGCGCAGGTCGAATACCTCATCAATGATTCCCGCACGCGGGTGATCTTCGTCGAGGACGAGGAGCAGCTCGACAAGGTGCTGACCTGCCGGTCGCGCTGTCCGACGCTGGAGAAGATCGTCGTGTTCGACATGGAGGGCCTCTCCGGCTTCTCCGATCCGATGGTGCTGTCGCTCGCGGAATTCACGTCGCTCGGCCGCAATCATGCCTGGGGCAATCCGGCGCTGTGGGACGAGATGACCGGCAGCCGCACCGCCTCCGATCTCGCGATCCTGGTTTACACCTCCGGCACCACGGGCCCGCCCAAGGGCGCGATGCACTCCAACCGCAGCGTGACGCACCAGATGCGCCACGCCAACGATCTCTACCCCTCGACCGACAGCGAGGAGCGGCTGGTGTTCCTGCCGCTCTGTCACGTCGCCGAGCGGGTCGGCGGCTATTACCTCTCGCTCGCGCTGGGTTCGGTGATGAATTTCGCCGAGAGCCCGGAGACGGTGCCGGACAATCTTCGCGAGGTGCAGCCGACCGCGTTCCTCGCGGTGCCCCGGATCTGGGAGAAGTTCTATTCCGGCATCACCATCGCGCTGAAGGATGCGACCCCGTTCCAGAACTGGATGTATGCCCGCGCGCTCGCGATCGGCAACCGGATGACCGAGTGCCGGCTGCAGGGCGAGACGCCGCCACTGTCGCTGCGGCTCGCCAACCGCGCGGCCTATTGGCTGGTGTTCCGCAACATCCGCCGCATGCTCGGGCTCGACCGCTGCCGGATTGCGCTGACCGGCGCCGCGCCGATCTCGCCGGATCTGATCCGCTGGTATCTCGCGCTCGGCATCGACATGCGCGAGGTCTACGGCCAGACCGAGAATTGCGGCGTCGCGACCATGATGCCGGCGGATCGCATCAAGCTTGGCTCGGTCGGCAAGGCCGCGCCCTGGGGCGAGGTGATGATCTGCCCGAAGGGCGAGATCCTGATCAAGGGCGACTTCCTGTTCATGGGCTATCTCAACCAGCCGGAGAGGACTGCCGAGACGATCGACGCCAAAGGCTGGCTGCACACCGGCGACGTCGGCACGATCGACAATGAGGGCTATGTCAAGATCACCGACCGGATGAAGGACATCATCATCACCTCCGGCGGCAAGAACATCACGCCGTCCGAGATCGAGAACCAGCTTAAATTCTCGCCCTATGTCTCGGATGCGGTCGTGATCGGCGACAAGCGGCCGTATCTCACCTGCCTGATCATGATCGACCAGGAGAATGTCGAGAAATACGCCCAGGATCACGACATCCCCTTCACCAATTACGCAAGCCTGTGCCGCGCCCGCGAGATCCAGGATCTGATCCAGCGCGAGGTCGAGGCGGTCAACGTGAAGTTCGCGCGCGTCGAGACCGTCAAGAAATTCTATCTGATCGAGCGCCAGCTCACGCCCGAGGACGAGGAGCTGACGCCGACCATGAAGCTGAAGCGCAGCTTCGTGAACAAGCGCTACGCGGCCGAGATCGCCGCCATGTATGGCGAACGCGCGGTGGCATAGAGCATGATCCGGAAAAGTGTGAAACGGTTTTCCCTCGCGACAAGCGCGCAGCGCTTGCGCGGAAATCATACTCAAAGAAGGGATTCGACGACACCGAATTGGCGAAGGAGCGAGCAGGCCCGACCCTTCGCTTAACATGGGCCATGTAAGGAGGAGACTGCAATGTCGAAATCGCTGAAGGCGCTGGGCCTTGCGGTGAGTGCGCTGGCGCTGACCTGTCTGCCGGCCGCAGCCCAGACCAAGGTCACCAATGAAGGCATCTCGCCGACCGAGATCGTGATCGGAACGCATCAGGACTTGTCCGGCCCGATCAAGGTCTGGGGCGTTCCGGTGTCCAACGGCATGAAGATGGCGGTTGAGGAGATCAACGCCGGCGGCGGCATCAACGGCCGCAAGATCAAGATGATCCTGGAGGACAACGGCTACGATCCGAAGAAGGCGGTGCTGGCCTCGCAGAAGATGGTCGAGCGCGACAAGGTGTTCGCGATGATCGGACCGATGGGCTCGCCGACCGTGCTCGCCGCGCAGGACGTCCTGTTCGATGCGGGCGTGTTGCAGCTGTTCCCGCTGACGGCCGCCGAATTCACCTTCAAGTTCGATCCCGCCAAGCCGCAGGAGCGGCTGAAGTTCAACAACCTCCTGCCCTATGTCGAGAGCACGCGCGCCGCGCTCAAATACATGATGGAGTGGAAGAACTTCAAGAAGCCCTGCATCATGCATCAGGATGACGAGTACGGCAAAAACGTGCTCGACGGCTTCACCCAGCAGCTTGGCGCGATGAAGGTGCAGCCGGCCTCGGTCACGAGCTACAAGCGCGGCGCCTCCGACTTCTCGGCGCAGGTCGCCAAGATGAAGGCCGACGGCTGCGACCTCGTCGTGCTCGGCACCGTGATCCGCGAGACCATCGGCGCGATGAACGAGGCCAAGAAGCTCGGCTGGGACGTGACCTTCCTCGGCGCCACCCCGACCAACGTGCTCGAAGTGCCGGCGCTCGGCAAGGAAGCCGTCGAAGGGCTCTATGCGGCCTCGGGCTTCGAGATTCCCTACGAGGACACGGCCAAGGGCAAGGTGAAGGACTGGCTGGTGAACTACAAGAAGATGTTCAACACCGACGCCAACACCCAGGCGATCATCGGCTACAACGCGGTGATGACCTTCGCCTTCTACGCGCAGAAGGCGGGCAAGGATCTCTCCGGCCAGAAGATGCTGGACTCACTGGAGTCAGGCGACAAATTCCTCGACATCTTCAGCTCGCCGCCGACCAAGTTCTCCAAGACGGATCATCTCGCCAACACCATCACCCAGGTGCAGCAGGTCAAGGGCGGCCGCTGGGTGCTGGTGAAGGACAATCTGATGTTCTGACGGGCAGTCGCTCATCTGGATTCACTCGTCATTGCGAGGAGCGAAGCGACGAAGCAATCCATCTTTCCGCGGAGGGATGGATTGCTTCGCTTCGCTCGCAATGACGGAAAGGTATGTCTGGCCGGCTCTTAGTTCGTCCGCGCCGCCGGCCGCCACGCAGCCTCGGCGACGAGCGGGGCATCGACATAGCGGCTGACGCCGTGCTGGTCGATCACGAAGGTCGGCCGAAAACTCCTGATGTCGCCGTCCTCGATCATCGCCATGCGGCGGTTGTCGAGGGTCAGCCAGCGGCCGTCGAGCCGCGCGGCGAGCACCGCATGGTCTTCGCCGCCGAGCAGCTCATGCAGGACGACGATCCGCAGATCTTCCGGCGCCACGCCGGCCTTGCGCAGCGCCACCAATTTCGCGATCGCATAGTCCTCGCAGTCGCCGCTGCCGCGGGCGAAGGTGGCGAGCGGCGTCGCCCAGACGTCGGGCTCGCCATAGGCCACGAGATCGCTGCCCGGACGGATCGCAAGGTTGATCGCGCGGTTGATCTCGCCGAGCCGGGCGCGACCCTGACGCGCCCGTCCGGCATCGACGATCGCCAGGAATCGCAGCGCCGCCGGCGACGCACAGCCGGCGCGGTCGCTCTCGCAGGCTGCCAGTTGCTCCAATTCGTCGGCGAGCTGACGCTGCACGCCGAGCCATTTGTCGTGCAGGCCGCCGTCGGCAAGCAGGCTGGTGGTCAGGCCGAACGGCTCGGTCGATTTTCTGATCAGCGTCGCCGGACCGGGCGAAAGCAGCGAAGCGGCATTGAGCTCGGCAACCGGCGCGGCCAGGGCCAGGCCGAAGCCCAGCATGACGGCGCGCAGCGCAAGCGGGCGAAGCGAGAATCTCATCTGACACCCCCTGTCCGCTCTTCGGCGGGTGGACATTGCACCGCGCACGCGACCGGATCGTTTCATGCCGGGCAGCATGGCGAACGATCCCTTCGAATCGACTTAAGATGTGGGGAATCAGGGGAAGAGGCTAAAGGGCGCCTGCTTGGGGTCCCGAAAACTTTACCGGTTTGTGAAAGGAAGCGGCGAACCTTTTTCCACTGCTTTGCAACTCATCCTTGCCCTCTGGTTAACCCGGCCGGTCCGCGCACGGGACTGCTGTGATTTGTAAGCTAAGTCACAGCTTTGGCCGGGAAATTGGGGTCAAATGCCCGCTCTGGGCTAAGGGGAAATAAAGGCAAGTACAGAAATGCCAATCAATACCACGAATACGTGGCTCAGTACGTATCTTGGCTTGAATCCCACCTTATGGTACCGTCAAGCGAATCCGAACTACACGGCTCTTCACAGCGTGAGCCAAGTCACATCCAGTCAAACCGCACAACAGGGCCACCTTGCGCAAGCACAGAGTGGTTTCGCCAAGCTTTATCCGATGATATGCAGGCATAATCATTCGGATATTTTAACAATATTAACTCCCGTGCGGTGATCCGCAGTGAACTTTGTCGAGAAATTCGACGGCCTGTTGCCGAGCACGGACGCTTATGCCCGTGGATATGTGCACGTCGACAGCGTTTCCACGCATGCTCCGCCCGGCGCGATCATCGTCGACGACGGGCAATTGCTGTTCACCGGCGACTTCAAGCGGACCGGGCTCGACCTCGTCATCGCGAAGGACGATCGGGAACTCGTCCTGCACGACTATTTCAAGGGCGAGAAGCGCGCGCCGCTGGCGTCGCCTGACGGCGCGCATCTCACCGGCGATCTCGTCAACGCACTCACCGGCTACACCCAATATGCCCAGGCCGGCGGCGCGGCGGAGCCGGCCAAGGTCATCGGCCATGTCACCAAGCTGACCGGGAACGCCACGGCAATCCGCAACGGCGTCGCGATCGTCCTGAACCAGGGCGACAACGTCAACAAGGGTGACGTGGTGCAGTCCGGCGGCGACTCTACGCTCGGCATCACCTTCATCGACGGCACCGTGTTCGGTCTCGGACCGAACGCCAAGATGGTGCTGAACGAAATGATCTACGACCCGAACGGGTCGAGCAATACGTCGCTGATGAGTCTGGTCTCGGGCACGATCTCCTTCGTGGCCGGCGCGACCGCCAAGCACGGCGACATGAAGGTCGATACGCCGGTCGCGACCATGGGCATCCGCGGCACCGCGGTGCTGGTCGAGATCGATTTCGACGTGCAGGGCACCGGCGGCGTGCCGCCGGCCAAATTCCAGGTGCTGGTCGAGCCCGATGGCAGCACCGGCTCCTACATCCTGTTCGACAAGACGACGCTCAATCCGATCGCGACCGTCGATCAGGCCGGCACCCAGACCATCGTCAACGGCCAGGGCAGCGTCAGCTTCGTCTCGTCGGCGCAACTGTCGACCGATGCGCAGAAGCTGATCTCCGACGTCTTCGCGCTGAAGTTCACCGACAACAACAATCCCAACACCAAGCTCACCACCAACTTCACGGACAGCGTCGTCCCGGTATCGAGCAGCTTCAAGCTCACCAGCAGCGACAGTGGCGCGCCGATCATCATTCTGCTGACCTTCGTCAACACGACCGGCCCTCAGGCCGGTGGCATTCCCAACAGCAGGATTGACCACATCCCGGGGCCGCCGCAGGTCGTGACCCAGGACGCGGCGTTTACCGAGCGGGCGGGGCTGACCCAAAGCGGGCTGTTCGACACCGCGACGGGCCAGATCAAGTGGCTGGACCTCAATGTCGGTGACATACCGAGTGCGAAGGTCGACTATTCCGCGTTCAGCTACCGGGACGCCGACGGCAGCGACGTGACCTCATCGCTGACGGCAGCGGAGCTTGCTGCCATCAAGACCGTCGAGATACCGTTGCTGCTCGAGCCCGATCCGAACAACAAGAATGCCGGTTCGGCGACCTGGACCTACAACCTTGCCGACAGCGCGTTCGACTTCCTCGCTGCCGGAGAAACGCTGACGCTGACCTATGTCGCGCGCGTCGATAACAATTTCGCGCCGAACAACGAGACCACGTTCAAGACCTTCACGATCACGATCACCGGCACCAACGACACGCCGGTGGTGACGTCCTCGGCGCAGGCCGGTTCGATCACCGAACTCCCAGCAACGACGAATTCCGCCCAGCCTGATACGGCGCACGGCACGCTGACATTTACCGATGCGGATCTGACCGACACGCATACGGTCACCATCACCGGCGTCACCGAGGCCGGCGTCACCACCGGACTTGCCAGCCATGCCACCGTGCTGAGCTGGCTGTCGCTCGGCGCGCTGACCGATTCGACCGATGGCGTGACGGGATCGCGCTCCTGGACGTTCTCGGCCGCCGACAGGAGCTTCGACTATCTCGCCACCGGCGAGACGCTGACACTGACCTACACGGTCGAGATCGACGACCATCAGGGCGGCGTCATCACGCTGCCGGTCACCATCACGATCGTCGGCACCGACGACAGGCCGGTGATCACCTCGCCGACCCAGGCGGCCGCCATCACTGAAGCCGAGGAGACGACCGGTTCGGTCGTGCCGGATACCGCATCCGGTACCGTGACCTTCGTCGATGTCGATCTCAGCGACATCCACAGCGTCACCGTGGCTGGCGTCACCGAAACGGGCGTGACCACGGGGCTTCCCGATCAGGCGACGATACTGGGCTGGATGTCGCTCGGCACGCTGACGGATTCGACCGGCGGTGTAACCGGATCGCGCGCCTGGACCTTCTCGGCCGCCGACAGGAATTTCGACTATCTCGCTGCCGGCGAGACGTTGACGCTGACTTACCTGATCCAGGTCGACGACCACCACGGCGGTGTCGTCACGCAGCCCGTCACCATCACCATCACGGGCACCAACGACGTGCCGACGTTCACGTCGGAGCCGCCGACCGCCACGGTCCCCGAGATGATCGGCGAGACCGGATCGATCAAGCTCGACGTGGCCCAGGGCGCGGTGACATTTGCCGACGTCGATCTCAGCGACACCCACATTGTGTCCATTACCGCCGTCGCGGAATCCGGAACGACCACAGGCCTGCCTGAGGACGAGTCCACGATCCTGAACTGGCTCTCGCTGGGGACGCTGACCGATTCGACCGGCGGGGTCGCCGGATCCCAGGCCTGGACCTTCTCGGCCGCCGACCGCAATTTCGATTATCTTGCCGACGGTGAGACACTGACGCTGACCTATACGGTTGAGGTCAATGACCATCATGGCGGCGTGATCAGCCAACCGGTGACGATCACGATTACCGGCAGCAATGACGCGCCGATCGTCACGTCGGCGCCTCAGGCGGCCATCATCCCCGAACAACCCGATACGACCGGTTCATCGACGCTGGACAGCGCATCCGGCACCGTGACCTTCACCGATGTGGATCTCAGCGACACCCACACCATGACCATCACCGGCGTCGCCGAATCCGGGGCGACGACGGGCCTGCCCGACGAGGCCACGATCCTGAACTGGCTGTCGCTGGGGACGTTGACGGACGGGACCGGCGGTTCAATCGGATCGTCGACCTGGACGTTCTCGGCCGCGGACCAGAATTTCGACTATCTCGCCCTCGGCGAGACGCTGACGCTGACCTACACGATCCAGATCGACGACCACCATGGCGGCATCATCAACGAGCCTGTGACGATCACGATCAACGGCGCCAACGACGCGCCGATACTCGCCGACGTCAATGCCGGCACGCTCACCGATACCGCCGATAACGACACGTTCGGCACGCTGACCGGCACGCTCCATGGCAACGACGTCGACCATGGCGAAACCGCGACGCTGACTTATGCCGCGCTCAATTCGGACCACACTGCGGTCACGCAGATCGCGGGCCTCTACGGCTCGCTTACCGTCAACCCGGACGGCACCTACAGCTATGTTCCCGATGCTGCCGCGATCAACGCGTTGGGCAAGGGCACCTATGCCGACACGTTCGATGTGGAGACGATCGACGCGCATGGCGCCGTCGGGACCGCGAAGCTGACGATCGACGTGATCGGCGCCAACGACGCGCCCGTGATCCACACCGACAACGTCAGTATCACCGAACATCCCAACGGGACCGAGACGATCTCCGGCCTGACCGTGACGGACGCCGATGCGACGGCCGACGAGACTTTCACCATGGCCGCGGCGACGACGCCCGGTGCGGGCAGCAGCGTTGCACCTTCGTCGCAGGAGGGGCTTCTCTCCGGCATCAACACCGCGCTTGGATCGCCGGGCCTCATTTACAACCCCGGCCAGACAGCTCCAGCGACCGACACGATCGCGCTCTCCGTGACCGATGGCCATGGCGCAACCGATACGGTCAACCTGATCTTCAACGTCCAACAGGATCGGCCCGAGCCCGTGATTCTGACCGGGACCAGCGACAAGGACGTGTTCTTCGGGTCGGGTTATCAGGACAAGTTCGTGTTTGCGCCGAACTTCAACCACGACACGATCCTGAACTTCACGCCAGGCGAGGACCAGATCGACCTGTCCACGGTCGTCTCGGCAAGCACCTTCAGCACCTGGTTCGATCAGCATGTTGCGACATCGCCGACCAATGCAGCGGACACGCTGATCACGATCGACAGCGCAGACACGATCACATTGCACAATGTCGCGAAGGCGAGTCTGTCCCAGAACGACTTCATTATTCATTTTACGTGACGGACGCCCGGCCGTGCCGCCGGGGGGCTGGTCCGGCTGATTGTGCACTGCGCATGCTTGCTCGATTGGAACAATTCTGCGCGCGTGATATCCAGATGGCATGAAACGGCTGAAGGCGATACGTAGGTGGTTCGCACGGCGCTTCGGCTACGCGCGGCTGGTCTGCGTGGCGCTGTTGATCGGCATTGCTGCGCTGCGGATCGTGGATCCGGCTCCGGTTCAGGAGCTTCGCGTCAGGACGTTTGACACATTCCAGGCGCTGCAACCGCGCCAGAAGACCGCGCGGCCCGTCACCATCGTCGACATCGACGAAAAGAGCCTCGCCGATCCCCGGCTCGGACAGTGGCCGTGGCCGCGGACCCGGCTCGCCGACATCGTCACCAATCTCACCCGGCTCGGCGCCGTGGTGATCGCGTTCGATGCGGTGTTCTCCGAGCCGGATCGTCTCAACCCCGATATCGCCGCCGATACGTTCAGCAGCCTCGATGAGGAGATGCGCGCCAGGCTGCGGCAGCTGCCGAGCAACGACAGCATCATGGCCGAAGCCATCAAGAACTCGCGCGTGGTGCTCGGCGAATCCGGCGGACCCAACGTGCGCGCCGACCTCAACGAAAAGCTTCCGGTCACCGGACTTGCGATGCTCGGCGAGGAGCCGCAGCCTTTCATGTTCATGTTCCCGGGGCTGCTGCGCAACGTGCCGTTGCTCGAGGAGGCGGCTGCCGGGCGCGGCCTGTTCACGATCAGGCCGGAGCGCGACGGCATCGTCAGGCGCGTGCCGATGATCATGGTGGCGCAGGGCATCACCATGCCGTCGCTGAGCTTCGAGATGCTGCGGGTGGCGAGCGGCTCGGGCACGATCCTGATCAAGGCCGACAAGGCCGGTATCAAGAGCCTGGGTCTCAAGGGCTTTGCGATCCCGACCGATCTCCACGGCCAACTCTGGATCCACTACGCTCGCCGCGATCCCTCGATCTATGTCTCGGCGGTCGATGTGCTGGACGGGCGCGTCTCACCGGACCGAATTGCCGGCAAGCTGATTGTGATCGGCACCTCAGCAACCGGGCTGAACGACATCAAGACGACGCCGGTGACGCCGGCGATGCCTGGTGTCGAGGTTCACGCCCAGGTGCTGGAGAGCGCGCTGACCGGCGATGTCGTTTCGCAGCCGAATTACGGCATCGGCATCGAATTCTTCGCCGCGCTGATCATGGGGCTTCTGGTGATCGCCTTTGCGCCGAAGTTTGGTCCGATCACGCTGGTCGCCGTCGGCGGAATGTTTGCCTCGGTGCTGATCGGCACCTCCTGGTATTTCTATTCCCAGCACCGGCTGCTGATCGACTTCACCTATCCGCTGATGTCGACCACGGCGATCTATCTCACGCTGATCTTCTCCGCCTTCGTGCGCGAGCAGCAGCAGCGTCGACAGATCAGGTCGCAATTCGTGCAGTACATGTCGCCCGCGCTGGTCGAGCAGCTGGCACAGTCGCCGGAGCGGCTGGTGCTCGGCGGCGAGGAACGCGAGATGACCATCATGTTCTCGGACATGCGCGGTTTCACCTCGATCTCGGAAACCTACAAGAGCAATCCGCAGGGCCTTACGGCGCTGATGAACCGCTTCCTTACTCCGCTTTCCAACGCGATCCTCGCCCGCAAGGGCACCATCGACAAATATATGGGCGACGCCATCATGGCGTTCTGGAACGCGCCGCTCGATGACAAGCAGCACCAGCTCAACGCCTGCGATGCGGCGCTCGACATGCTGGAGCGCGTCGACGACCTCAACCGTGAGCGCGAGCAGGAGGCGAAGGACGGCGGCCACGTCTATGTGCCGCTCAACATCGGTGTCGGTCTCAACACCGGCTCCTGCGTGGTCGGCAATATGGGCTCCGATGTGCGCTTCGACTATTCGGTGTTCGGCGACAGCGTCAATCTGGCCTCGCGGCTCGAGGGGCAGTCCAAGGAGTACGGCTTCCCGATCATCGTGGGATCGAAGACCGCGCTTGCGGTGAAGGAGAAGTTTGCGATCCTCGAACTCGATTTCATCATGGTCAAGGGCAAGAAGGAGCCCGAGGTGATCTACGCGATTGCCGGCCGTGAGGATGTCGCGAGCTCCGGCCGCTTCCAGCGCCTGCGCAACCTGACCATCGAGATGCTCGCCTGCTACCGCGGCCGCGATTGGGACGGCGCGCTCGCCGCGATCGAACGCGGCCGCAAGACCGACGACGCGCAGACGCTGCAATATCTCTATCGCCTCTATGAGGCGCGCATCCACGCCTTCCAGAAGGAGCCGCCGCCCGACGACTGGAACGGCGCATTCGCGTTGACGACGAAATAGCCGACGCAAACCCGATGTCGTCCCGGCGAAAGCCGGGACCCATAACGCCGCGGCCGGCGCAATGGGCAAGCGGCCAGACGGCTTTCTAACGCCACCCTTCGTGGTTATGGGTCCCGGCTCCCGTGCGCAATTGCGCACAAGGCCGGGACGACGATGGAATGTCTATTCCAGCCCGATCTGGGTCAGATCCTGGAACCAGTGCTGCGCCTGCACGAAGGTCTTCACCTTCGGCGACAGCGCGTGCGGATTGGTGTCGTGCACCACCCACACCAGCGCGGCATCGTCGACGATCAGCGCGTGCGCCTGCGCCAGCAGCGCATCCTGTTTGGCGGAATCGAAGGTCTGCTTGGCCTCGTCGATCAGCGCATCGACCTTCGGGTTCTTGTAGCCGCCCCAGTTGACGCCGACCGGCGCGACCTGGCCGGAGTGGAAGAACCGCACGATGGCGTAGAGCGGATCCGACGTGACATAGGCGATGTTGTTGGCGGTGATGCCGGCATTCATCTCGTCCGCCGCGCCCTTGCGCCAGTGCGTATATAATGTCTCGAGCTCGACCACCTTGAAGTCGATGTCGATGCCGATCTCCTTGAAGCTCTGCTGCAGGAACTCGTTCATCGGCAGCGACAGCATCTGCCCGGTGCCGCCCTGGGCGATGATGAAAGTCGTCTTCAGCGGCTTGTCCTTCGAATAGCCGACTTCCTCCACCAGCTTCCTGGCGGCCGCGAGATCGTATTTCAGTTCGAACGTCGGCTTACCGAACCACGGGCTCGACGGATCGACCTGGCCCTTGGCGGGCTTGGCGAGGCCGTTCATCAGGCCAACCACCGCGTCGCGGTCGATCGCGAGGTTGAGCGCCTTGCGCAGGCGGATGTCGGTCCATGGCGAGCCCGGCAGCACGCTCAAGTGATAGTTCCAGACATGCGGCGTCACGTTGTCGACGATCCTCATGCCGGCGGCCTTGAGCTGCGGCACGGCGTCGGGCGCCGGCGTTTCGATCAGGTCGACCTGGCCGGCCAGCAGCGCGTTGGTGCGGGTCAGCGCTTCCGGCATCGGGATCAGGATCATCTTGTCGACCTTCGCAAGCCGCTTCTTGTCCCAATAGTCCGGGTTCTTCGTCAGTTCGGCGAGTTCGCGCGGTACCAGCTTGGTCAGCTTGAACGGACCGGTGCCGGAGGGCTGACTGGCGAACTTGTCCCAGTCCTTGCCGAGCTTTTCATATTGCGCGGGGCTCGAGACCAGGAACCAGAGCATCTGATAGGGGAAGAAGGAGTCGACCGTCTTGGTGGTGATCTCGATGGTGAAATCGTCGACCTTGGCGTAGCTCGCAACCGAGGGCAGGCGGGTCTTGACCTGCGCGCTCTGTCGCTTGTCGAACTGCGGTGCCTTGTCGTTCAGCACCTTGTCGAGATTCCAGATCACCGCGTCGGCATTGAAATCGCTGCCGTCGTGGAATTTGACGCCTTTGCGCAGCGTGAAGCGCCATTTGGTCTTGTCGTTGTCGTCGACCTTCCATTCGGTCGCAAGCCCGGGCACCAGCTTGCCCGGCCGGTCGGCAACATCCATCTCCCAGGCAACCAGCGGATCGTAGATCGTGTAGGCGGTGAACTGATAGGCGCCCGCGCCGCGATCGGGCTGGCCGGTGGTCAGCGGAATGTCGGCCATCGAAATGCCGTAGCGCACAATGGACTCGGCTTGCGCCGACATGGCCGGCCAGCCCGCGGTCAAGGCAAGCGCCATTGCCGCCATCAGGATCGAATTGCGCGCACGCATATGAAGGCTCCGTTGGAAAGACGTTGGAGCCAAATCCTGCAAGCATGATGCCAGAATAGGCATCTTCGCTCCGTTCGGGCCCGAGGTGGGAAGAAATGACGCGCCCGGCGGTTATTTGCTGATGAACTATTCCCCTTGGCACAGGCATTGCATACGCTTGCCCAAGAAATAATCACCAAAACGTCACCAGACTCGAAGGGGCTGCTCAGATGCGTAACAGGAAAACCAATGCGACGGCGATCATGCTGGCGCTTGCGATAGCCACAGGCGTGCCGGCGATCGCCGGCGCCGAGACTGTGCTGCGCATTGGCATGACCGCTGCCGATATTCCGCGCACGCTCGGCCAGCCCGACCAGGGTTTTGAGGGCAATCGCTTCACGGGTCTGACGATGTATGACGCGCTGACGATGTGGGACCTGTCGTCGTCGGACAAGGCAAGCGCGATGATCCCCGGCCTTGCGACCGAGTGGAAGGTCGACGATGCCGACAAGACCAAGTGGATTTTCAAGCTGCGCTCCGGCGTCACCTTTCATGACGGCTCGCCGTTCAATGCCGACGCCGTGGTCTGGAACGTCGACAAGGTCTTGAAGCAGGACGCGCCGCAATACGATGCGAGCCAGGTCGGCGTCACCGCCTCGCGCATGCCGACGCTGGTTTCGGCGCGCAAGATCGACGACATGACGGTGGAGCTGACCACCAAGGAGCCGGACAGCTTCCTGCCGATCAACCTCACCAATTTGTTCATGGCGAGCCCGGCCAAGTGGCAGAAATTCTACGACAAGGCCGAAGGCGCCGACGCCAAGGCGAAGTCGCAGGCCGCGTGGGCCGCGTTCGCCAAGGACGCGTCGGGCACCGGACCCTGGAAGATGTCGAGCTTCACCCCGCGTGAGCGGCTCGAGTTGGTGAAGAACGAAAACTACTGGGACAAGTCGCGGGTGCCCAAGGCTGATAAGATGGTGCTGTTGCCGATGCCGGAAGCCAATGCCCGGACGGCGGCGCTGCTGTCGGGGCAGGTCAACTGGATCGAGGCGCCGGCGCCGGACGCGCTGCCCGAGATCAAGCAGCGTGGTTTCAACCTCTATTCCAACGAGGAGCCGCATGTCTGGCCGTGGCAGTTCTCGCGCGTCGAGGGCTCGCCGTGGAATGACATCCGCGTCCGCAAGGCGGCCAATCTCTGCATCGATCGCGAAGGGCTGCGTGACGGCCTGCTTGCCGGCCTGATGGTGCCGGCGACCGGCACGTTCGAGCCCGGCCATCCCTGGCGCGGCAACCCGACCTTCCAGATCAAGTACGACAAGCCGGCCGCGCAGAAGCTGATGCAGGAGGCGGGCTTCGGTCCGAACAAGAAGCTGACGGTCAAGATCCAGACCTCGGCATCGGGCTCGGGCCAGATGCTGCCGCTGCCGATGAACGAGTATCTGCAACAGGCGTTGGCCGAATGCTACTTCGATGTGCAGCTCGACGTCATCGAGTGGAACACGCTGTTCACCAATTGGCGGCGCGGCACCAAGGATCCGACCGCCAACGGCTCGAACGCCATCAACGTCACCTATGCGGCGATGGATCCGTTCTTCGCTCTGGTGCGCTTCCTGCAGTCGGGCATGGCGCCGCCGGTGTCGAACAATTGGGGTTTCAACAACAACCCGAAGTTCGACGAACTGGTGAAGAAGGCCCGCCAGACTTTCGAGCCGGCGGCGCGCGACGCCGCGCTGGCCGAGCTGCATGCGGCCTCAGTCGACGACGCGGCCTTCCTCTATGTCGCCCACGACGTCGCACCGCGCGCGATGAGCCCGAAGATCAAGGGCTTTGTGCAGCCGAAGAGCTGGTTCGTCGACTTCTCGCCGGTCATGGTCGCGCCGTGAGGCGCTAGCCGCGCAATAGGTGCACCCTCTCCCCTTGTGGGAGAGGGTGGATTCGCTGAAAGCGAAGCCGGGTGAGGGGTTGTCTCCGCGGGCACTCCTCTCCGATCCGAAATGACCTTGTCCGCGGATAGAAACCCCTCATCCGGCGCGCTCGGCGCGCCACCTTCTTCCACAAGGGGAGAAGGAAGAAAGAACGCAACGTGTTCGCCTATACGTCCAGACGGATCGTCTACGTCATTCCGATCGTGCTCAGCGTGGCGCTGGTGTGCTTCCTCTTGGTGCACATCACGCCCGGCGACCCTCTGGTCGCGGTGCTGCCGGCCGATGCCTCGCAGGAGCTCGCCGCGCAATTGCGCACGGCCTACGGCTTCGATCGCCCGTTGCCGGTGCAATTCGGCCTGTGGCTGTGGCGCGCGATCCATGGCGATCTCGGCAATTCGATCGCGACCGGGCGGCCCGTCCTGACCGAGGTGATGCGCGCCGTCGGCAACACCGTGATGCTGGCGATCGCGGCCGCGATGATCGGCTTTACGCTCGGCCTGCTGTTCGGCCTGATCGCCGGCTATTTCCGCGACACCTGGGTCGACAAGGTCGCGACCTCGGTGGCAATAGCCGGCGTGTCGCTGCCGCATTACTGGCTCGGCATGGTGCTGGTCATCATCTTCTCGGTGCAGCTCAACTGGCTGCCCGCGGTCGGTGCAGGACCCGGCGGCTCCGGCGCCTGGGCGTGGGACTGGGAGCATCTGCGCTATCTGGTGCTGCCGGCGATCACCACCTCGGTGATCCCGATGGGCATCGTCACCCGCACGGTGCGCGCGCTGACCGGCGACATCCTGAGCCAGGATTTCGTCGAGGCGCTGCGCGCAAAAGGCTTGCGCGAGACCGAGGTGTTTCGTCACGTCATCAAGAATGCGGCGCCGACCGCGCTCGCGGTGATGGGCCTGCAGCTTGGCTACATGCTGGGCGGCTCGATCCTGATCGAGACCGTGTTCTCCTGGCCTGGTTCGGGCCTGCTGTTGAACTCGGCGATCTTCCAGCGCGATCTGCCGCTGCTGCAGGGCACCATCCTGGTGCTGGCGCTGTTCTTCGTGCTGCTCAACCTCCTGGTCGACATCGCGCAGGCCGCGATCGATCCGCGCATCAAGCGGAGTTAGAGCATGAGCGCGATGAGCGATACTGCGTTGCAGGCTGCCCCGACCACCAAAGCGCGCGGCTATTGGGCGACGGTTGGCCGCCGCATCAGGCGCGACAAGGTCAGCATGGCCTGCGCCATCATTTTGGTGCTGATCTTTGCCTCCGCGCTGCTGGCGCCGTGGCTGCATCTTGCGGATCCCTATCAGGGTTCGATGATCCGCCGCCTCCGCCATATCGGCACGCCGGGCTATCCGCTCGGCACCGACGAGCTCGGCCGCGACATGCTGGCGCGGCTGATCTATGGCGGGCGGCTGTCGCTGGTCATCGGCATCCTGCCGGTGATCTTCGCCTTCGTGATCGGCACCTCGCTCGGCCTCGTCGCCGGCTATGTCGGCGGCAAGCTCAACACCGCGATCATGCGCACCGTCGACGTGTTCTACGCCTTCCCGTCGGTGCTGCTGGCGATCGCGATCTCGGGCGCGCTCGGCGCCGGCATCACCAATTCGATCGTGTCGCTGACCATTGTGTTCGTGCCGCAGATCACCCGCGTCGCCGAAAGCGTCACCACTGGCGTGCGCAACATGGATTTCGTCGAGGCGGCGCGCGCGTCCGGCGCCGGGCCCTTCACCATCATGCGCGTCCACATGCTCGGCAATGTGCTCGGCCCGATCTTCGTCTACGCCACCGGCCTGATCTCGGTGTCGATGATCCTCGCGGCCGGTCTGTCGTTCCTCGGGCTCGGCACCAAGCCACCGGAGCCGGAATGGGGCTTGATGCTGAACACGCTGCGTACTGCGATTTACGTCAATCCGTGGGTCGCGGCGCTGCCGGGCGCGATGATCTTCGCGGTCTCGATCTGCTTCAATCTGCTGAGCGACGGCATGCGCAGCGCCATGGACATCAGGAATTAGAGCATGAGCGACGCCAATCTCTCCGTCGATATGCTGGAGCCGGTCGCCGACCTCGGCGGCGCCGCGCAGCCGCTGCTGCAGGTCAAGGGACTGACCAAGCATTTTCCGGTGCGCGGCGGGCTGTTCAGCCCGCGCAAGACCGTGCGCGCCGTCGACGACGTCACCTTCGCGGTCATGAAGGGCGAGACCGTCGGGATTGTGGGCGAATCCGGCTGCGGAAAATCGACCACGGCCCGGTTGTTGATGCACCTGATGGCACGCGATGCCGGCGACATCATCTATGACGGCCGGCAGGTCGGTCCGTCGCTCTCGCTGCGCGATCTGCGGCGCGGCGTGCAGATGGTGTTCCAGGACAGCTACGCCTCGCTCAACCCGCGCCTCACCATCGAGGAATCGATCGCCTTCGGGCCAAAGGTCCACGGCATGGCCGACGACACGGCGCGGACGCTGGCGCGCGAATTGCTCGGCAAGGTCGGCTTGCGGCCGGAGATTTTCGCCAACCGCTATCCTCACGAGGTGTCCGGCGGCCAGCGTCAGCGCGTCAATATCGCGCGTGCGCTGGCGCTGTCGCCGCGGCTTGTGATCCTCGATGAAGCGGTGTCCGCGCTCGATAAATCGGTCGAGGCCCAGGTGCTCAATCTGCTCGCCGACCTGAAGCGGGAATTCGGCCTGACCTACCTGTTCATCAGCCACGATCTCAACGTCGTCCGCTACATCTCCGACCGCGTGCTGGTGATGTATCTCGGCGAGGTTGTCGAACTCGGCCCGGTCGATGCGGTCTGGGACGCGCCGGCGCATCCCTATACCCGCGCGCTGCTGGCGGCGATGCCGTCGTCCGATCCCGACAAGCGCACCGAGGTGCCGCCGATCTCGGGAGATCCGCCCAATCCGATCGATCCGCCATCGGGCTGCCGGTTTCACACCCGTTGTCCATTTGCGGAGCCGCTCTGCGCAAACGACACGCCAAAACTCAGCGATCTCGATACAATGGGCCATCAAGCGGCGTGCTACATGGCCATTCCTGGCTCGGGGCACAGCCGCGCGCCGGCAAAAACAAAAGGAGAAAACACGGCATGACCAGACCCACGGCCAAAGATGTCAAGGTGATCGCGCACGTCGCCGACGTGCCCGCCGACGACGAAGTCGCCACCCGGATCGCCAATTCGATCGGGCCGGCATTCGACGGCTTCGCACCGATCTCCGGCACGCTGCCCTTCGATCTTGAACCCGCGAGCTTCCTGCTGGCGCAGATCGCAAAGGTGTCGAAATGAGCAGCGAACCGGCCCTGATGACACTGACCGCGGTCGCCAAGGCGATTGCCGACAAGAAAGTTTCCTCGCATGAGGTGACGCGCGCCGTGCTGCATCGCGTTGCGGAATGGCAGCCGCGCCTCAACGCCTATATGGCGGTCGAATCCGAGCAGGCGCTGGCCGCCGCCACCGAGGCAGATACCGCGCTCGCCAGGGGCAATAGTCGCGGCGCGCTGCACGGCGTGCCGCTGGCGCACAAGGACATGTATTATGACGCCGGTAAGGTCGTGACCTGCGGCTCGCTGATTCGCCGCGACTTCGCGCCGAAGACGACCGCGACCGCCCTGCAGCGGCTGAAGGATGCCGGACAGGTCCGCCTCGGCTCGTTGCAAATGGTCGAGTTCGCCTATGGGCCGACCGGCCACAACGTGCATTACGGCGCGGTGCGCAATCCCTGGAACACCGAGCACATCACCGGCGGCTCGTCGTCGGGCTCGGGCTCGGCGGTCGCCGCGCGGCTCACCTTCGCCGCGCTCGGCTCCGACACCGGCGGCTCGGTGCGCATGCCGGCGCATTTCTGTGGCGTCACCGGCCTGAAGACGACGGTCGGCCGCGTCAGCCGCGCCGGTGCGATGCCGCTGTCGCAGTCGCTCGATACCGTCGGCCCACTGGCGCAGACCGCGGAGGACTGCGCGCTGCTGCTCGGCCTGATGGCCGGGGCGGACCCGGAGGACCTGACAGCGTCGACGCAGCCGGTGCCCGACTACTTGGCCGCGACCAAGCAGTCGCTGAAGGGTCTGAAGATCGGCGTCCCGACGGCGTTCTATGTCGACGACCTCGACCCTGAGGTGGCGCGTATCCTCGACGAGACTATCGCCACCTTGAAGAAAGAGGGCGCCGAGATCGTCAAGGTCGAACTGCCCGATCAGCGCCAGCTCTCCTCGGCATCGCAGCTGGTGCTCGCGGTCGAGGCTGCCGCCTTCCACAAGCGCTGGATGATCGAGCGGCCGCAGGATTACGGCGCGCAGGTCTTGATGCGGCTGCAGAACGGCCTGACCATTCCGGCGGTCACCTATCTCGAGGCGATGCGCTGGCGCGGACCCGCGCTCGCCGCGCACAACGCGGCGGTCAACGGGATCGATGCGGTGATCGCGCCGTCGTCGCCGGTGCCGGCGCCCACGATTGCCGAGAGTGATGTCGGCAATGGTCCGGGCGCCGACGCGGTGCTGCAGCGGCTGACGCGCTTCACCCGCCCGGTCAACTATCTCGGTCTGCCGTCGCTCTCGATTCCCTCCGGCTTCACCAAGACGGGTCTACCGGTCGGCATGCAACTGATTGGTCGCTCCTTCGAGGAAGCGGTTCTGCTCCGGATCGGCGCCGCGTTCCAGCGCGCCACCGATTTTCACGCCAGGGTGCCCAAGCTCGCATGACCAACCTCGTCGAGATCAACAACCTCAACATCCGCTTCACCGGCGATCGCACGGTCCATGCCGTGAACGATCTCAGCCTGTCGCTCGGCGAGGGCGAGGTGTTGGGGCTGCTCGGCGAGTCCGGCTCGGGCAAGAGCGTGACGCTGCGCGCGTTGATGCGGCTGTTGCCGAAGAAACGCACGCAGATCTCCGGCAGCGTCAAGGTGCTGGGCCAGCAGGTGCTGGCGATGGACGATGAGGCGCTGTCCGCGTTCCGCGGCCAGACCGTCTCGATGATCTTCCAGGAGCCGGCGCTGGCGCTCGATCCGGTCTACACCATCGGCCGCCAGATCGCGGAGACGGTGATGCGCCACGAGGGCAAGAGCGAGCGCGAGGCCACGGCCCGCGCGCTCGAAATGCTCGAGGTGGTGCGGATCCCCTCCGCGAAGCGGCGGCTGGACTCCTATCCGCACGAAATGTCGGGCGGGATGCGCCAGCGTGCGATGATCGCGCTGGCGCTGGCTTGCAAGCCGAAGATCCTGCTCGCCGACGAGCCGACCACGGCGCTCGATGCCACCGTCCAGATTCAGATCCTGCTGCTGCTGCGCGAGCTGCAGCGCGAGTTCGGCATGTCGGTCATCTTCGTCACCCACGACATTGGTGTCGCGATCGAGATCTGCGATCGGGTCGCGGTGATGTATGCCGGCCAGATCGTGGAGCAGGGCGCCTTGCGCGACATCGTGCGCTCGCCGGTGCATCCCTATGCCAAGGGCCTGCTGGCCTCGACCATTCACGGCGCGATGCGCGGCCAGCGGCTGGAAACCATTCCGGGCACCCCGCCCTCGCTCGATCATGCGCCGGCCAGTTGCTCCTTTGCACCGCGCTGCAAGTTCGCTGAGCCGCGCTGCAGCGAGAGCCTGCCACCGAGTGTGCAGGTCGCTCCCGGCCGCCTGGCACGGTGCATCCTGGCCGAGCCGGCGTCCGCCACGGTTTAGCTCGCGCGCGCCACCGCGTCCGTGATCCAGCGCCGCACCGCAGCGATGCGGCGGTCCCGCGCCTGCTCGGTGCGGGAGACCAGGTAAATCGTCTCACTGTGCGCCGCCTCGAACGCAAACGGCGCCACCAGCCGCTTGCCGAAGCCCGGCCGCGCCTTGATCAGCGGTGCGATCGCAATCGCGACGCCGAGCCCGTGTTCGGCGGCCTCCAGCATCGCCGGCACGCTGTCGAGCCACAGATGTCCGCGCGGAGCGAGATTCGGCAGCCCGGCCTCCCTCAGCCAGGCCGGCCACGCCCGCGGCTGCGTCGTGACATGGATCAGTACCTCGCGCGACAGGTCCGCTGGGGTCCGAAGACCAGCCTTGACCAGTGCCGGCGTGCAGACCGGCATTCCTTTGACCTGTACCAGCGGCTCGACCTTCAACCCGGTGGCATGTTCCCGCCCGTAGCGGATCGCGACATCGACGCGCGACCCGTTGAAGTCGGCATGTTGGTGGGTGGCTTCGATCCGTAGCGTCAGTTGCGGATGGCGCAGCTTGAACTCCGGCAGCGCCGGCAGCAGCACGGCACTGGTGAAGAACGGCAATGAGCTGATCCAGAGCTCGCTGCCGGCCTCACCGCGTCGCCGCAGCATGTCACGGCTCGCCTCCTGCAGTGTCGCCAGCGCGGCCGACACTTTTGCAAGGTAGCGCTCGCCGTCGTCGGTCAACCGCACCTGGCGCGCGCCGCGGACGAACAGCTTGGTGCCGAACTGCTCTTCCAGTCCGCGGATCTGGTGGCTGATCGCCGACGGGCTCAGCGACAGGTCTCGCGCGGCGCGCCGGAAGCTGAGTTGGGTGGCCGCGCGCTCGAAGGCGAGCAGCGCCGGCAGCGGCGGTATCACCCGCGGATCGGGGGCATCCAATGGGTGAATCTTGCTCACCTGAAGTGATGAATGGCCTTTTGTCATGGCCGCTATTCTTGGATCAGATTGGCCAAACGCTCAATCCTGCTCATCTCAGGGATCATTCGCCTTGGCCATCTTCGAACCGCTCGCCACGCCCCATCACTGGAAGCCCGCGGCGCTGGCGGCCGGGCCGTTCACAGGTCTCCAGGGCGGGGCGGTCGCAAGCCTGCTGACCGGCGAGGTCGAGGCCATGGCCGGCCTGCGCAACTGGGGCACCGCGATCTCGGCAGCGGCCTGGTTCCTGCGGCCGACGCCAATGGCGGAACTGCGCACGCACGTTACCGTGGTGACCGAAGGCGGCCGGGTCAGCGTCGTCGACAACACGCTCTGGCCGGCCGGCGAGGAGCAACCCTGCGCGACGGTGCGCGTGACGCTGTCGCGCGAGCGTGCCGTCGAGGTCCCGGGGTTTTACGGGAGCGCAGCCGATCCGGTGGATCCCACGGCATTTCCGTTGCGCAACCTACACGCCGTCCATGGCTGCAGCTGGTTCATGGATGCGATGGAAGCCCGTGCCGGCGGCGATACCGCCTGGTTTCGCTTGCATCACGCCGTCATTGCGGACGCCGGCCCGCTGGCGCGGGTGCTCGGCCCGGCTGATTGGACCCACGGCATCGCGCGCCCGGTCCAGAACGTGGTGGCCGACCCCAATCCGAACCTCGCGGTGCAGCTGTTCAGGCCACCGCGAGGCGCCTGGATCGGCGTTCGCGCCGATGCGCGCTGGCGCCCGGAGGCCGGGCTCGGCGTCGGCAGCGGGGTGTTGCTCGATGTGGATGGCGAGATCGGCCGGGTCTCGATGTCGGTCATTCTCGTGCCGCTTCCGGGAAGCGCGCCCGCGCAGGGCCAGGGTTCCGCCGCCGGTTAACCCTAATTTATTCCGTCAACTGTCGGTGCGATCACAAAATGAGGCCGCGAACCATGCTTTGGTTCACGCGACTTAAATGGACGGTGGTCGCAAACGTCTATACAACGTGGTGATCACGTAACTCTTTTGTTTTGCAGAGATCAGTTTTTATGGCAGCCGCGCCCGCTGTCCGGCGTTCCGAACTGGCTGAGGCGCTGCGCGCTTGCCGCAGCGCCTTTATCGGCGTCGGCCTTATCAGTTGCATGATCAACCTGCTCTACCTGACAGGTTCGATGTTCATGCTGCAAGTCTACGACCGGGTGCTGCCGAGCCGCAGCGTTCCGACCCTGGTCGGCCTCGTGGTCATCGCCGCGGTCCTCTACATGGCTCAGGGCGTGCTCGACCTGCTGCGCGGACGGATCCTCGGCCGCGTCGGCACCTCGCTCGACGAAGCGCTCAATGCGCGGGTGTTCGACACGGTCGTGCGGCTGCCGCTGATGGCCGGCAATCGCAGCGAAGGCCTGCAGCCGCTGCGCGACCTCGACAATGTGCGCTCCTTCCTCGGCAGCATGGGTCCCGGCGCGTTCTTCGATCTGCCCTGGCTGCCGTTCTACATGGTGATCTGCTTTGCCTTCCATTGGCTGCTTGGCGTCACGGCGCTGATCGGCGCCGTCATTCTGGTGACGCTGACGCTGATCACCGAATACTTGTCGCGCACGCCGGCCAAGGAAGCGATGACGCTCGCGGCGCGGCGCAACGATCTTGCCGCCTCCAGCCGCCGCAACGCCGAGGTGCTGGTGGCGATGGGCATGGCCGGCCGCATGAACAGGCGCTGGAACGAGGCCAACGAGGAATATCTGTCCGGCAACCAGCGTGCGAGCGACGTCACCGGCGGGCTCGGCGCGGTCGCCAAGGTGCTGCGCATGATGCTGCAGTCCGCCGTGCTCGCGGTCGGCGCCTATCTCGTGATCCATCAGGAGGCCACCGGCGGCATCATCATCGCCGGCTCGATCCTGAGCGCGCGGGCACTGGCGCCGGTCGATCTTGCGATCGCGCATTGGAAGGGCTTCGTCGCCGCGCGGCAGAGCTGGCAGCGGCTCAACCGCCTGCTGCAGCAAATTCCGGCGCGGCCCGAGCAGACGCTGTTGCAGGCGCCGGAGAAGAAGCTTTCGGTCGAGGCCGTGACCATGGTCGCGCCGGGCGACCAGCGCGCCATCGTGCAGGACATCACCTTCGCCGTCGAAGCCGGCAGCGGCGTCGGCGTGATCGGCCCGAGCGGCTCCGGCAAGTCGTCGCTGATCCGGGCGCTGGTCGGCGTCTGGATGCCGGCGCGCGGCAAGGTACGGCTCGACGGCGCCGCGCTCGACCAATGGTCGTCCGACCAACTGGGGCGCCACGTCGGCTATTTGCCGCAGGACGTCGAACTGTTCGCCGGCACGGTCGCGCAGAACATCTGCCGGTTCGATCCCGACGCCAAGTCCGACGGCATCATCGCGGCGGCCAAGGAGGCCGGCGTGCACGAGATGATCATCAAGATGCGCGAGGGCTACGACACCCAGGTCGGCGAGCAAGGTACCGCGCTCTCCGCCGGCCAGGCGCAGCGCGTGGCGCTGGCGCGGGCGCTGTACGGCAATCCGTTCCTGATCGTGCTGGATGAGCCGAACTCCAATCTCGACAGCGAAGGCGACGAGGCGCTGACCCGCGCGGTGCGCGGCGCCCGCGAGCGCGGCGCGGTCGTCATTGTGGTTGCGCACCGGCCGATCGGCATCGAGGGCGTCGACCATCTGCTGGTGCTGAAGGACGGCCGCATGCAGACCTTCGGGCCGAAGGAGGCCGTGCTCGCGCAGGTGCTGCAGCGTGCCGCGCCGCCGGTGCCGACGCCGATCAAGATCGTCGCGGATGCGGGAGCCGCCAAGTCATGACCGATCAACCGCGCAACGCCCATCGCTCGATCCGCAAGCATCTGATCGTCGGTCTCGCCGTGGTTCTGGTTCTCGGCGGGGGCGTCGGCGGCTGGGCCGCAACGGTGCCGATCTCGGGTGCGCTGATCGCGCCGGGCTCGGTGGTGGTCGAATCCAACGTCAAGAAGGTGCAGCATCCGACCGGCGGCGTGGTCGGCGAGGTGCGGGTGCGCGACGGCGACGTGGTCAAGGCGGGCGACATCGTCGTGCGCCTCGACGAGACCGTCGTGAAGGCCAGCCTTGCGATCGTGGTCAAGACGCTGAACGGTCTTTATGCGCGCGCGGCCCGGCTCGAGGCCGAGCAGCAGGGCCGCGACAAGATCACCTTCCCGCCGCAGCTCCTCGAGCAGGCCAAGGATCCGGACGTTCGCGACATCATGGCCAGCGAAACCAAGCTGTTCGAGGTCCGCGTCAACGGCCGCACCGGCCAGAAGGCGCAGCTGCGCGAGCGCGTTACCCAGCTCAACGAGGAGATCTCCGGCCTGCAGGCGCAGGAGAGCGCCAAGGACAAGGAGATCGCGCTGGTGCAGCAGGAGTTGGTCGGCGTCCGCCAGCTCTATGAGCAGCATCTGGTGCAACTGACGCGCCTGACCACGCTCGAGCGCGACGCGGCGCGGCTCTCCGGCGAGCGCGCGCAGTACATCGCCTCGCGCGCGCAGGCCAAGGGCAAGATCACCGAGACCGAGCTGCAGATCATCCAGGTCGACAAGGATATGCTGGCAGAGGTCTCGAAGGACCTGCGCGAGACCAACGACAAGATCGGCGAGTTCGTCGAGCGTAAGGTGACCGCCGAGGACCAGCTTCGCCGCATCGATATCCGCGCGCCGCAGGACGGCGTGGTGCTGCAGTCGACCGTGCACACCGTCGGCGGCGTCATCACCGCGGGCGACGCCATCATGATGATCGTGCCGAAGGCCGACGATCTGTCGGTCGAAGCCAAGGTCAATCCGCAGGACATCGACAAGCTGCAGGTCGGACAGAAAACCGTTCTGCGGCTCTCCGCCTTCAACCAGCGCACCACGCCGGAGCTGAACGGCGTCGTCACCCGCGTCTCCGCCGACGTCACCACCGACCAGCGCACCGGGCAGAGCTATTACACCATCCGCGTCTCGATGCCGCCGGAAGAAGTGGCGCGCCTCGGCAGCGAGGTGAAGATCATCCCGGGCATGCCGGTGGAAGCCTTCGTCCAGACCGGCGACCGCACCATGCTGTCCTACCTGATGAAGCCGATGAGCGACCAGTTCATGCGCTCGTTCCGCGAGAAGTGAGCCGCGCGCTGCTCTTGTAGCCCGGATGAAGCGCAGCGAAATCCGGGAACAGTCGCTCAGCGGATGAAGTCGTCCCGGATTGCGCTTCGCTTCATCCGGGCTACGAAGTCACCGTTCCAGATTCTTCAACAGCAGCTCCAGCGCCGCCTTCGCAAATGCCTGCATGTTCGCCTGCCGGTCGCCGCTCGCGGTCTCCAGCGTGATCACCTGCTGGCGGGGGCCTGCGACCGCCATGCAGCTGTGGCCGGCGGCATCGCCGTAGCGGTTGCCGGTCGGGCCGGCAGCACCGGTCTCCGACAATCCCCAATCGGTCGCGAGGCGCTCGCGGATCTGCCGCGCCAGCAATTGCGCGTAGGGTTCCGATGCCGAGCGGATGCCGCGCATGGCGTCGTCGGGAATGTCCATCAGCGCACGCCGCGCGTCGCGGGTGTAGATCACGCCGCCGCCGAGGAAGTAGGCCGACGCGCCGGGAACCGCGAGCAGCGAAGCGGAGATCAGTCCGCCGGTCGAGGATTCCGCTACCGCAATCGTCTGCTTGTTCGCGATCAGTTTTGCGGCGACCTGTTCGGCGATGGATGTGAGCGCGTTCATCGGCCTTCTTTGCTTGCCATGAAAATCCCGTGGGGCGTCCTGCCTTCCTAGCACAGCACGCAGGCCCTTGCCGAGTTGCAGGCCGCGGCATGGCCTGATTGAATGCAAGACAAGAACCAAGCGCCGCCCGACAAGCTTGTCGTGAGGGCGTGCGCGGAGGAAACATCATGACGTCGCCGATCGCGGGCGGCGTGGATTGCGATCTGCATCCCGCCGTACCTCACCTCACCAGCCTGCTGCCGTACATGAACGACTACTGGCGCGACCAGGTGACGACGCGCGGCATGACCGACCTGATCTCGCAATCCTATCCGACCAATTCGCCGATCTCGTCGCGGCCGGACTGGCGTCCGGCGCAAGGCAAGCCGGGCTCGAGCCTTGCGGACATGCAGCGCCAGGCGCTCGACAGGTTCGGCACGGCCTACGGCATCTGCAATCCGCTCTATGGCGTGCAGATGGTGTTCTCCGAGGACATGGCCGATGCGTTCTGCCGCGCGCTGAACGACTGGCTGGTCAAGGAATGGCTCGACAAGGACGATCGCCTGCGCGGCTCGATCGTGATCCCGGTGCAGAGCATCGAAAAGGCGGTCGCCGAGATCGAGCGCTGTGCGCAGGACAAGCGCTTCGTGCAGGTGTTGATGCTGGTGATGGGCGACATGCCGCTTGGCAAGCGGCACTACTGGCCGATCTACGCCGCGGCGGAACGGCTCGGCCTGCCGGTCGGCATCCATGCCGGCAGCGCCTATCACAATCCGCCGACCTCGGTCGGCTGGGGCTCCTATCACATCGAGGATTATGTCGCGCAGGCGCAGGCGTTCCAGACCCAGCTCACCAGCCTGATCGTGGAGGGCGTGTTCGCGCGCCATCCGAACCTGAAAATGGTGATGCTGGAGTCCGGCTTCACCTGGCTGCCGCCATTCCTGTGGCGGCTGCAAAAGTTCTGGCGCGGCGTGCGCATGGAGACCCCGTGGGTCGACCGCGCGCCGCTGGAGATTGTGCGCAGCAACATCCGCTTCTCGCTGCAGCCGGTCGATGCGCCGCCGGACGGAGACACGCTGAACCGCCTGTTCGACCATATGCAGTCGGACGAATTGATCCTATTCTCGTCAGATTATCCGCATTGGCAGTTCGACGGTGACGAGGTGCTGCCGCACGGGTTGTCGCAGGATCTGGTACGCAAGATCATGATCGATAATCCGCATGCGACCTATGGCCGGCTCAAGGTGAAGGAGATGACGCCATGAACATCCAGCTCCGCGAGCGTCCCGAAACCGCATCGCCGACCAGCATCAAGACCGCGATCGCCGACTGCGACATCCATCCGGCCCGCGCCACCAAGGATGAATTGTATCCTTATCTCGAAAAGCGCTGGCATGCGCATCTCGAGACCTTCGGCGTCCATGCCTATCAGGGCATGATAGGAGGCCCGCCCTATCCGAAGGCGCAGCCGAATGCGTCGCGCCGCGATGCCTATCCGCCGGAAGGCGGCCCGCAGGGCTCGTCGCTGTCCTTCATGCAGAAGCAGCACCTCGATCCCAACAATGTCGCGCTCGGCGTGCTCAACCCGCTCAACACCGGACAGGGCATCCGCAACCAGGATCTCGCCGGCGCGATCTGTTCGGCAATCAACGACTGGCAGATCGAAAAATGGACCAGCAAGGATTCCCGCCTGAAAGGCTCGGTCGTCGTCGCCAATGAGGATGGCATGTCGGCCGCCGCCGAAATCCGCAAGCGCGCGGGCGACACAAATTTCGTCCAGGTTCTGCTGCTCAGCCGCAATGTCGAGCCGCTCGGCCAGCGCCGTTACTGGCCGATCTATGAGGCGGCACAGGAAGCCGGCCTTCCGATCGGTGTGCACGCCTTCGGCTTCGGCGGCAACCCGATTACCGCGTCGGGGTGGCCGAGCTACTATATCGAGGAGATGGTCGGGCATTCGCAGTGCCAGCAGACCGCGCTGGCGAGCCTCGTGCTCGAGGGCGTGTTCGAGCGCTTCCCGAAACTGAAGATGGTGATGGTCGAGGCTGGCTTCGGTTGGGCGCCGTCGCTGGCCTGGCGGCTCGACAGGGTGTTTTCGCGGCTGCATGCCGAGGTGCCGCATCTGAAGCGCAAGCCGTCGGAATATATCCGCGACCACATCTGGTGGACGACGCAGCCGATGGAGGATCCGGAGAGCCGCGACCATCTGTTCCAGACCATCGAGTGGATCGGCTGGGACAGGCTGCTGTTCGCGACCGATTACCCGCATTGGGATTACGACGAGCCGTCGCGCGTGCTGCCGGCCGGCGTCAGCGATGCCAATCGCCAGGCGTTTTATCTCGACAACGCCAGGCAGCTGTACGGTATCGCATGATCCGAAAAAGTTGGAACCGGTTTTTCGAATCAGATCATGCGTGAGAACGATTGATGGCGCGGCACGTGATAGCCCCAGTGGACGAGCTGCCGCCGGGTTCGCGAAAATTCCTCGAGATCGATGGGCGGCCGATCGCCGTCTTCAACGTTAAGGGCGAATTCTTCGGCCTGCTGAACCGCTGCCCGCATCAGGGCGCGGCGCTGTGCGAGGGGCCGCTGATCGGGCTCGCCTCATCGTCCGATCCCGGCGAGATCGAATACACCAAGCTCGGTGAGATCCTGCGCTGCCCCTGGCACGGCTGGGAGTTCGACATCCGCACCGGCCAGTCCTATTGCGACCCGCGCCGCTTCCGCGTGCGCGCCTATCCGGTCAGCGTCGAGCCGGGCACCAATGTGGTGAAGGGACCGTATGTCGCCGAGACCATCAAGGTCGCGGTGGAGAGTGACTACGTGGTGGTGGATTTGTAGCCGCGACCGTCCCGAAATCCTGTTCACCGGAGATGGTAATCGGTGAGCGTCATGCAAAGCATCCTCTTGCGTGCGTTTGGCCGTCCTCGGGGCCTCCTGGGGAAGCTCGGCGGCATGATCATGGCGCGCACCAATGCAGATTGCGGCGCGTGGGTCGCAGATCGTCTCGAGGTCGGACCTGACGACAGCGTGCTCGAAGTCGGGTTTGGTCCGGGCGTCGTCCTTCAACGCCTGTCGACATTGGTGCCGGCGGGACGCGTCGCGGGCATCGATCCGTCGCAGGAGATGGTCGGGCAAGCTCGAGCCCGGAACGCGGCCGCGATCGAGGATGGTCGTGTCGAGCTTCGGCTTGGCCCCGTGGAGCGTATGCCATTCGATGCGGATAGCTTCGACAAGGTGCTGGCGATCAACTCGATGCAAGTCTGGCCGGACGCCATTGCCGGGCTACGGGAGGTCCGGCGCGTGATGAAGCCGGGCGGCGGGATCGCACTCGGCTTTACGCGTTACTCCGGACAGCCCAAGGAAGGGGTCGCTGAAAAGCTGGCAGCAGCCGGCTTCACGAGGGGTCACCTTGTTGAGACGGATGAGTGGTTCTGTGCCCTGGCGACGAAGCCCGATGCAGAATGATTTCGTAAGCCGGGCTTACGCTGCGCTGCCCACCACCATTCATTCCGCCATCATCTGCCGTTCGCGCGCATAACGCACCAACGCGACGAAGCGGTAGATGCCGTGCACGAATTTGCCGTAGGGCATGGTGATGAACAGCGCGAACACCACGCCGAGATGCAGCGCCAGCAGCGGGCCCATCGCGGCGGTCTCGCGCCACAGCAGCAAGGCGAGGCCGGTGATGCTGGTCAGGAACAGCATCAGGATGAATGCGGTGTCCATGCCCATGCGCTGCTCGTCGACCAGCACGCGGTCGCGCTTCCATTTCTCCGACAGGAGTCCGAGCGGACCGACCACGAGCCCGATGCCGCCGAGCGTGCCGAGCACGACGGGCAGGTCCCACCACGCATAGGGCGCCTCGCGCGCCAAGAGGTAATGATACAGCGTGCCGACGCAGGTCGCGGCGAAGCACAGGATGAAGCCGTAGAAGGTGAAGTGGTGATACAGCTTGCGGCGGTCGGTCGGCTGGTAGTCCTCGTTGAAGCAGCCGACACCGCCGCCGTCGAGATAGCGCAGCTCGCCGGCGTCGCGGATCGCCTGCAACAGCGCCTTCGCATCCGTCGTCATGCCGACCGGCTCGCCGATGTCGCGCCAGAACGCGCGCACGCCCATCACCAGCGCCAGGATCGCGTAGAGCAGGGCGGCGCCGAACAGCAGCGCCATCGCATTGTGCGGCATCAGTTTGTAGAACGCGCCGGGACCGGTGTGGATGCCGGTGAGCACGCCGCGATCATTGACTGCGGCGAAGCCGAAGATGAAGGCGGCGACGCTGAGCGCTGCGATCAGGCTGATGACGAGGCCGTTGCGCGCGAATGCGCCGGCAAAGGCGCGCGGCCAGGCATAGGCGGCATAGGATTCGGCGCGCGCGACCGCCAGCGTCTTCGGCACATTGACGTTGAATTCGTGCGGCGGCGAGAACTGGCAGTCGGTGTAGCAGGCGCCACAGCTATGGCAAAGGTTGGCGAGGTAGTTGAGATCGCCGTCGGAGAAGGCGCGACGCATCTCCATCGCGGGAAACACCGCGCACAGGCCCTCGCAATAGCGGCAGGAATTGCACACCGTCATCAGACGGTCGGCTTCCTGCAAGATCCTCGTCCCGTGCATCGCGTCAGTCTCGCCTTCAGTTCCGCGCATTCTTGGCTGCTTCCCGGCCGGCGACGCGACCGAACACGCTGCCGATGGTCATGCCGATGCCGGCGGCATAGCCCTTGCCGAGCACGTTGCCGGCCATGATCTCGCCGGCCGCGAACATGTTGGCGGACGGCTTGCCGTCCTTCATCAGTATCCGCGCCTCTCTGTTCACGCGGGTGCCGAGATAGGTGAAGGTGATGCCGGGCCGCACCGGATAGGCGAGATAGGGCGGCGTCTCGATCCGGCGCGCCCAATGCGTCTTCGGCGGCGCGATGCCTTGGGTAGCGCAGTCGTCGAGGATGGTGTGGTCGAAGGTGCCGGGCTGCACTGCGGCGTTGAACTCGGTGATGGTCTTTTCCAGCGCGGCTGCGTCGAGCTCGAGCTTGCCGGCGAGCTCGGCAATCGTCGCGCCCGCGATCGGCGGAAACAGCGTCGGCATGAAGCTCGTCACCACGGTCGAGTCGAAGATGATGTAGGCGATCTGGTCCGGCTGCGCGGCGACCAGGCGGCCCCAGATCGCATAGCGCTTCGGCCAGATGTCCTCGCCCTCGTCGTAGAAGCGCTCGGCATGCTTGTTGACGACGATGCCGAACACCACCGAGTCGTGACGCGTGATGATGCCGCCGTCGAATTTCGGCGCGCGGGCGTCGATCGCCACCGCATGGCATTGCGTCGGATCGCCGATCTCCTGCACGCCCTTCGCGAGCAGCATTTTGAGGATCGCACCGCGATTATAGGGCGTGCCGCGGATCAGGAAATTGTCGGCCGCGTCGCCCCAGGATTCCTTCAGCCATTCGATGTTGGCCTCGAAGCCGCCGGCGGCCGCGACCAGGGTCGAGGCGCGGACTTCGGTCTTGCCGCCGACCGGCTGCTTCAGCTGCGCCGAAAGGAACATGCCGTCCTCGATCGCGAGGTCGATGACCTCGGCATCATAGAGGATGTCGACGCCGAGTTCCTCGGCGGTGCGATAGAGCGCGTTCAGCATCGCGCGGCCGCCGCCGAGGAAGAACGAGTTGGTGCGGCCAAGGCTCAGCGTGCCGCCGAGCGACGGCTGCCAGCGCACGCCCTGCTCGACGATCCAGTTCAGGATGTCCTTGGACTCGTGGATCATGAAGCGGGCCAGTTCCTCGTCGGTCTGGCCGCCGGTCACCAGCAGCAAATCCTTCCAGAACTCCTCCTCGGTGTAGGGACCGGTGAGGATCTCGGTCGCCGCGTCATGAGCGCAGCGCATGTTGCGGGTGTGGCGGGTGTTGCCGCCGCGATAGAATTTCGGGGCGCCTTCCAGCACCAGGACGGAAGCGCCGGCGCGCCGTGCGCTGATCGCAGCGCACAGCGCGGCGTTGCCGCCGCCGATCACCAGCACGTCGAACCTGCGCGTCAGATCAACCATGCGCTCTTGTTATCGTTGTTGGCATGGAAAGCAACACGGCCGGGCGCATGAGCATGATCCGGAAAAGCGTGTCGCGATTTTCCGGAGAAGTCATGCCCAGCGAGCCCGCCCGGCCGCGAAGTGGAATATCAGGCCGCAACCGTCTCGCGCTGCTCGATGGTCTGGCCGCCACGATAGACGATCAGCGCGGCGACGATGCCGAGAGCTGCGGCGCACATCAGCCAGTAGCCGGGCGAAGCCTTGTCGCCAGTTTGCTGGATCAGCCAGGTCGAGGCGAACGGCGTGAAGGTGCCGAACAGCCCGGCCGCCAGCGCAAAGGCCAGCGAGAAGCAGGTGGTGCGGACGTGCGCCGGCACGATCTCGACCAAGCAGCCCAGCATGGTGCCGCTGTAGACGCCGAAATAGAACGAGAACATCATCTCGACCGCCAGCATCTTGCCGAACGAGGGATTGGTCACCAGCCAGTGCAGCGCCGGATAGGCCGTGATGAGGGACAGGCCGGCGATCGCCAGCAGCACCGGCTTGCGGCCGATCCGGTCGGACACCGCGCCGCCGACCGGATTCCAGATGAAATTGGTCACCGCAACCAGCAGCGTCACCAGCAGCGCATCCTGGGTCGAGAGCTTCAGCACGGTCTTGCCGAAGGTCGGCGTATAGACGGTGACGAAGTAGAAGGTGGTGGTGGTCAGCACCGCGATCATCATGCCGAGCACGACGATGCGCCAGTTCGCGATCGCCGAGGCGAACACCTCGCTTGCGGTCGGATGCTTCTTCATCGCGAGGAACGCCGGGGTCTCCTCCAGCGTCCGGCGCAGGAAGAAGATCACCGGGATGATCAGGCAGCCGACGAAGAACGGGATGCGCCAGCCCCAGGAGGCGACGGTCGCGGCCGGCATGCTCTCGCTGAGGACGAAGCCGAGGATCGAGGCGACGAAGATCGCGACCTGCTGGCTCGCCGACTGGAACGAGGTGTAGAAGCCGCGATTGCCGGGCGTGGCGATCTCCGCGAGATAGACCGAGACGCCGCCGAGCTCTACGCCGGCGGAGAAGCCCTGGAGCAGGCGCGCGATCAGCACGATGATCGGCGCCGCAATGCCGATGGTCGCATAGCTCGGGCAGAGCGCGATCACCACGGTGCCGATAGCCATGATCGACAGCGTCACGATCAGGCCCTTGCGGCGGCCGATGCGGTCGATATAGGCGCCGAGCACGACGGCGCCGACCGGGCGCATCAGGGCGCCGAGCCAGAACACGCCGAACGCGTTGAGCAGCGCCGCGGTCTCGTTCTCGGAGGGGAAGAAGGCCTTCGCAATCGCCTGGGCGTAGAAGCCGAACAGGAAGAAGTCGAACTGCTCGAGGAAATTGCCGCTGGTCGCGCGCAGGATGGCGCCAAGACGCGATTTGATCTGCGGGACTTGCGATGAACTCGACTGCGACATAACGCCCTTTCCTCCCCGTGACGAAACGGCCGGCGCAAATTGTCTCGCCGGCCAAAGCAGTTAACTGCCATGTGCGGCAATTTGGCACGCCTGTCCGGCGCGACCAACCCGAAATCACGCGGGGGGCTATGGGAAAAAAGCCGTAGGTGGAAACCGCAGGGAGCGTCTCGAGCGAAGGGGATGCCGCTTCGCGCGAAGAAACCTTGTCAAAACAACGATCTGGCGCTTGGGCTCAGGTCCAATCAGAACCGAAGCTCCGGCCGGCGCGTGCGCTGCATCAAGGCGCGGCGTGCGCCGTTGTGCCGAGCCAGCTCCGGAACGCGGAGAGCTTTGGCGTATCGGCGCGTCCCTGCGGCGAAACCAGGTAGAAGCCGGCGTCGGCCGGCAGCGCAATCTTGAAGGGAACCACGAGGCGACCCTTGGCGATGTCGTCCTGTACATAGGAGGTGCGGCCCATCGCGATGCCGATGCCGTCGATCGCGGCCTGGATCGTCACGAACAGCAGGTCGAAGGTGACGCCGGGCTGCTTGGAAATATCGGTCGGCAGCCCCGCCGCGGTCAGCCACAGGCGCCAGTCGTCGCTGTTGGCGTTGCTGGTGTGCAGGAGCGTGTGATCCCTGAGGTCTTCAGGGCATTTCAGCGGCCTGGTTCCCTGCAGCAGCGACGGGCTGCACACCGGAAACAACTCATCCGCCATCAACCAATCGGCACGCAGGCCCGCCCATTGGCCGCGGCCATAGCGGATCGCCGCATCGACCTTGTCGCGCTGGAAGTCGACCAGGCTGGTCGAGGTGGTGATGCGAACGTCGATGCCGGAATGCGCCTCCTGGAAGGCCGACAGCCGCGGCAGTAGCCATTTGGCGGCAAGCGATGCCAGCGTCGAGACCGTCAGCACGTGATCGTCGTCCCTGCGCAGCAGGCGATCGGTGGCGAGCCTGAGGTCGTTGAAGGCGGCCCGGACGCCGGGAAGGTATTCGGCAGCCTCCGGCGTCAGGCTCAGCGAGCGGTTTTGGCGGACGAACAGGCGGACGCCGAGCTCCTCCTCCAGCCGCCGGATCTGATGGCTGATCGCGGTCTGCGTCACGTTCAGTTCGGACGCCGCCAGCGTGAAGCTCATATGCCGCGCGGCGGCCTCGAACGCCCTCAGGCCATTCAGCGAAGGCAGGCGGCTGGTCATCTCTGGGGCGTCTCCAAATACATGACTTTAATTCATGCGAAACGGTACAAAGTGTCGTTTGTGAGCGGGCCGAATAGCCCCGATATTTCCGCCAACAGGTTACCGACAGGAGCCGCAGATGTCCATTTTCACCCATGAATCGATGACAAATCATCATACCCCCGGATTGCTGAACCAGGTCGGCGAGACGCTGCATGTCTGGTGGGAGCGCTACGAGCGCCGTCGCGAGCTGTCGCAGTGGACCGAGCGCGACCTGCACGACATCGGCATGTCCCGCAGCGACATCGTGTTCGAGACCGAGAAGCCGTTCTGGCGGGCCTGAGAAGGACGCCACTGCTGGCGTCGCCTCGATCGGGGGCGCCGGCTAATTTCTTCACCCGAGGAGCGTGTCATGGTTGCGCTGCATCTCGACGATCTCAAGCAATACTCTGACGTGCTACGCGCCAAGAACGGCAGCGAGGTCAAGGTGCGCTTCGTCGAGCCGCGCGACCGCGAGGAGCTGCAGAGCTACATCCGCTCGCTCTCCGCGGGGTCCCGTTACAACCGCTTCCTGGGCGCGTTGAGCGAGCTGCCGAAGACGGAGCTCGAGCGTTTCATCCATGTCGGCGAGGCTGACCGGTTCACGGTGGTCGCGACGATGCTGGTCGATGGCTTTGAGACCATCGTCGGCGAAGCCCGCTACGCCTTCCATGCCGATACGTCGAGCGTCGAGTTCGGCCTGTCGATCGATGACCGGTGGCAGGGCCACGGCATTGGCAAGGCGTTGCTGAAGAATCTCGAATGCCGTGCGGCGTCCTTCGGAGCCGAACGCATCTTCGGCGACACGCTGCGTTCCAATGCGACGATGATCGGCCTCGCCCGCAAGTCGGGCTACGCCTTCACCCAGAGCCCCGGCGACTGGAAGCTGGTGCGCTTCGTGAAAGAGATCCACGTCGAACCGCAAGACATTCCCTGTGCCAGCTGGCGGCTTGCCGCCACTTCCCGCTTGGCCGCGATGTCCTCGCTTGCGGTTTGACTGACTAGGCCCGGTTCTGGCCCCTACAGAACCGGGCCCTTTTCTTTCTGATGCTCCGCCCCCCGTAGCCCGGATGAAGCGTAGCGCAATCCGGGGTCGCTCTACCGCGCGAGACTTGTCCCGGATTTCGCTTCGCTTCATCCGGGCTACGAGCTTCACTTTCTGCTTGCGCCGCTGCCGCCTCTCCCCTTGTGGGAGAGGCCGTAGCGCATGCAGCGTAGCGGAATGCGCTGCGGGTGAGGGGTGCTGCCTCTCGGCAGATTCGCTCTCATGGATAGACCTGAACCCCTCACCCGGAATTCAAGCTGATGCTTGAATTCCGACCTCTCCCACAAGGGGAGAGGTGAAGAGGAGCAAGCGTCACAATCACTCCGTAAAATCCGTCGACGTCGCCACCGTCCGCCATTCCGCGAGCTCCCTCGCGACGAACGCATTCTTGGTCTCGATCCGCTCCACGGTGTCGCTGCCGAGCGGCAGCCGTAGCGGCGGGCTGTCGGCGTTGACGAGCTTGAGGATCGCGCCGGCGAGCTTGCGCGGATCGCCGCGCTGGCCGTGGTTGAAATCGGCGGCGGCGGTGCGGGTCTTGCCGACGCTCGCATGATAATCCTCGATCTGCTGCGCGGTGCGCGACAGCGAACTCTCGTCGAGGAAGTCGGTTCGGAAGAAGCCGGGCTCGACCACCGTCACCTTGATGCCGAGCGGCGCGACCTCGGCGGCCAGCGCCTCGCTGATGCCTTCCACCGCGAACTTGGTCGCGCCGTAGACACCCCAGCCGGGATAGCCGGTGTAGCCGCCGACCGAGGAGATGTTGATGACGTGGCCCGAGCGTTGCCGGCGCATATGCGGCAGCACCGCGCGGCTGACGCCGAGCAGGCCGAACACATTGGTGCCGAACAGCCGCTGGGTCTCCGCGGCGCTGGCCTCCTCGATCGCGCCGAGCAGGCCGTAGCCCGCATTGTTGATCAGGATATCGATGCGGCCGAACTTTTTGACCGCCTCGCCGGCCGCGGCGTGGGCCTCAGCCTCGCTGGTGACGTCGAGCCTTGTGGCCAGCAGCCGCTCATGCTGGCCGAGGCGAGCGGTGACGGTCGCGGGATCGCGAGCGGTGGCCACCACCGCATCGCCGGCCATGAGTGCGGCTTCCGCGATCAGGGCACCGAATCCCCTCGAAGCTCCTGTGATGAACCAGACACGCATGATCTTGCCCTTTCCTGTAAGGCCCGGCGCGGTGCCGGGCTGATGGGCAAAAGGGATATCGCCTCGCCATAGATGAGGTAATCCGCTATGAATTCCTCAAGCTACTGAGAAAAATTCATCAATGCGGATCGATCCGTCCGACCTCGCCACCTTCCTCGCCATCGCACGCCACAAGAGTTTTCGCGCGGCGGCGACCGAGCTTGGCGTGTCCGCCTCGGCGCTGTCGCATGCGCTGCGCAACATCGAGGAGCGGCTTGATCTGCGCCTGATCAACCGCACCACGCGCAGCGTGGCGTTGACCGAGGCCGGGGAGCTTCTGTTCGCACGGATCAGTCCGGCGTTTCGCGACATCGACGATGCGCTGGAGGATCTCAACAATTTTCGCGGACGGCCGGTGGGCACCCTGCGCTTCACCGCGGCGCGCCAGTCGGCGCAACTGGTGCTGCTGCCGATCGTCACGTGCTTCCTGAAGGCGTTTCCTGATATCAACGTCGAGATCATGATCAACGACGCGCTGATCGATATGGTCGCTGCGGGTTTCGATGCCGGCGTGCGGTTCGGCGAGACCATTGCTACCGACATGATCGCCGTGCCGATCGGGCCGCGGCATCGCTTTGCCGTGGTCGGCTCGCCGGCCTATTTCAAGACCCACAAGCCACCGGTGACGCCGCACGACCTGAAAGGCCTGCCCTGCATTCGCTACCGCTTCACCAGCGGGGCGATCTATCGCTGGGAGTTCGAGCGCGGCGGCATCGAGGTCGATATCGATGTCGCGGGGCCGCTCACGCTGAACGATCAGGATCTGATGGTCGATGCGGCGCTCGAGGGGGCAGGGCTGGCCTATGTGTTCGAGGCGCAGGTCGAGGCGCTGATCGCCAAAAGAAAACTGGTGCGCGTGCTGGCCGACTGGTGCCCGGCCTATCCCGGGTTCTTCCTCTATTACCCCAGCCGCCGCCAGTTGCCGGCCGCGTTGCGGGCGTTCGTCGATTTTGCGCGCGGCAGCCCGTAGCCCGGATGAAGCGAAGCGCAATCCGGGGAGACTGCGTCCGCGGTGAGACCGATCGCGGATTACGCTGCGCTGCATCCGGGCTACGAGATCGTCATGCGCGGGCTTGACCCGCGCATCCATCAAACAAAAAGGCGTTCCTTTGCGATGGATTGCCGCGTCAAGCCCGGCAACGACGGGACACTTAACTGGGATCAACTCCCCCGAAACACCGGCTTGCGCTTCTCGATGAAGGCCTGCACCGCTTCCTTGTGATCGGCCGTCGTGGTGAGGCGGATCAGCCGCTCGGCCTCGTGGTCGCGCGCGGTGGCGAAGTCGAACTGCAGCGCCTCGTCGAGATTGTCCTTCATGTAGCGCAGCGCAAGCGTCGGGCCTTCGGCGATCGACTTCGCCAGCGCAAAGGCCTCGTCCTGCAGCGACTCGTCCGGCACCACGCGGTTGACGAGGCCGATCTGCTCGCATCTCGCGGCGTCGACCTTCTCCGAAGTGAACATCAGCTCGCGGGCGCGCGAGGTGCCGACAAGCCGCGTCAACAGCCAGGCCATGCCGTAATCGCCGCTCAGCGCCACGCGCAGGTAACCGGTCGAGATGAAGGCGGATTGCGCCGCGATCCGGATGTCGCAGGCCATCGCGATCGCAAGGCCGGCGCCGACCGCGGGACCGGGAAGGGCGGCAATGGTCGGCTTGCGTACCGAGGCGAGCGCGCCGGTGAGCAGGCGCTGGCGCTCCTGCAAATCCGCGACCTTGTCCTCATAGGACATTTCGAGCTTCTTTTTGTCGCGATGCGCGCCCATGCCCTTGACGTTGCCGCCGGCGCAGAACGCCTTGCCGGCGCCGGTGACGAGCAGCACGCCGACCTCGGGATTCTCGCCGCAGGTCCTGATCATCGTGCGCAACGCCGGCGTCAGCGTGTCCGACAGCGAGTTGCGGGCGTCCGGGCGGTTCAGCGTGATGACGGCGACGCGATCGCGGATCACGCAGAGCAGTTCGTCGGTGCCGGTCTCGATCTTGATTTCAGCGGTCATGTCGTCGCTCCCCATGTCTGTTCGTTTATGTCTGTTTGTTTCGTCATTCCGGGGCGATGCGAAGCATCGAGCCCGGAATCTCGAGATTCCGGGTCTGGTGCTAGCGCACCATCCCGGAATGACGGTGAAAGTTACTTCACGCGATGAGCAAAAGGCGCCAAGCCTCGTGCGCACCGCCTCACAGCTTGCTCGCGATCTTGATCACGTTGGCGTTTCGTCCAGCCTACGCTGCTTACATGATCTCCGTCATCTCAAAACTTCTCAACCCAGGGCCGCAATTCCAGCTCCCAGGTCCAGGCGCTGCGCGGCTGCTGCAGCACGTTCCAGTAGCTCAGTGCAATCGCGTCGGGATCGAGCATCGAGTCCGGCCGGTCGGCGGGCTCGGTGCGGGCGGCGCTGCGGATGCCGCCGTCGATCACGAAATGCGCGACGTGGATGCCCTGCGGCGACAATTCGCGTGCCATGCTCTGCGCGAGGCCGCGCAACGCGAACTTGCCCATCGCGAACGGCGCCGACTGCGCATAGCCCTTCACGCTGGCAGAGGCGCCGGTGAACAGGATCGCGCCTTTCTTGCTGGGCAGCATGCGCTTCGCCGCCTCCTGCGCTACCAGGAATCCGCCGAACGCCGAGACCGCGATTGCCTGCTCGACCTCTGAGGGCACGAGTTCAACGAACGGCCCGCGCGAGCGGCCGCTGGCGTTGTAGACCACGAGATCAGGTGTTCCGATCTCGCGCTCGACTAGACCAAAAAGCCGTTCGACATCCTCGGCCTTGGTGGTATCGCAGGCATAGGCGCGTGCGCCGGTTTCGGTGCAGAGCGCGCCGAGTTTCTCGATGCTGCGGGCGCCCAGTGCCACGCGAATTCCCTCTCGCGAAAATAGCCGCGTCAAGGAGGCGCTGAGGCCCGCGCCGGCACCGACGATCAGCGCGATCTTGTACTTTGGAATATCCATTGGGCTTTCCTTTGCTCGGCCGGAGGAGGATAGTTGTGCCCAAACAAATGAGCACCGAAGCCGGGAATTCAATGCAGCCGCACAAGCAGGATCCGAAAACGTCAGCCGCCACCAGCCAGCCGGGCCTGCTGGCGCCCGACACGACGGGAATGAATTTCTACCGGGCCGATCCGGCGCTGACCGATCTTCTGAAGATGCATTTGCCCGATGCATTGTTCCGCCATATCGAGCCGCATCTCGACCGCCTCGGTGGATTGGCCGGAGGCTATCTCGACGAATGTGCGCGGCTTGCCGATCGGCATACGCCGGTGTTGCATCAGCGCGACAAGTTCGGCCGCGACGTGCAGCACATCGAGTATCATCCGGCCTATCGCGAGATCGAGAAGGCCGCGTTCGGCGAGTTCGGCATTCACGCGCTGTCGCTCCGCAAGGGCATCATGGGTTGGCCCGACAAATACCCTGTCGTGGCCAAGCACGCGTTCACCTTCCTGTTCAACCAGACCGAATTCGGCATGGGCTGCCCGATCAACGTCACCGACGGTTGTGCAAAGCTGCTGGCGAATTTCGGCAGCGAGGCGTTGAAGGCGAAATATCTCGACGGCCTGACCCAGACCGACATGAGCAAGCTGACGCAGGGCGGCCAGTTCATGACCGAGAAGGAGGGCGGCTCCGATGTCGGCACGCTGACCACGCGCGCCGTGCAGGAGGGGGACCACTGGCGGCTCTACGGCGAGAAGTGGTTCTGCTCGAATGCCGATGCCAAGGTGGTGATGCTGCTGGCGCGCCCCGAGGGCGCCGGGCCGGGCACCCGCGGCGTCGGCCTGTTCCTGATGCCGCGCTTCCTCGACGACGGCTCGCAGAACCATTACCGGATCGTGCGGTTGAAGGACAAGCTCGGTACCCGCTCGATGGCCTCGGGCGAGATCAAGTTCGACGGCGCGATCGCCTACGCCGTCGGCAAGCTCGACCGCGGCTTCGTGCAGATGGCGGAGATGGTGAACTCGTCGCGGCTCTCCAACGGCGTGAAGTCGAGCGCGCTGATGCGCCGCGCCTGGCACGACGCGATCACCGTGGCGAAGGGCCGCGTGGTGTTCGGCCAGCGCATCATTGACCTGCCGCTGGCGCGGCGGCAGCTGATGAAGATCATGCTGCCGACCGAGCAGGCGCTGTCGATGAGCTTTCTGACCGCCGACGCGCTCGACCGCGCCGAGGCCGGCAGCCAGGACGCCGCGGCGCTGCTCCGCATCCTGACGCCGACGCTGAAATTCCGCGCCACCCGCGACGCCCGCAAGGTCTGTGGTGACGCGATGGAGATGCGCGGCGGCATCGGCTACATCGAGGAATTCGTCACGCCGCGGCTGCTGCGCGACGCGCATCTCGGCTCGATCTGGGAGGGCACCGGCAACATCGTCGCAATCGATGCGTTGAAGCGTGCGGTCGGCCGCCATGGCGCCGACAATGCGCTCGCCGCCGATCTGCATGCGCGGCTTGATGACAGTCCGAATGTGCCGCAAGCCTGGCGCAACCGGCTGCGGGACCTCAGCGACCGTGCGGTCGCGTTTGCGCGCGAGGTGGCGAGCCGCGTCGACAATGAGGGCGATGCGCGGCGCGCCACCAGCCTGCTCTATCATGTCGCAAGCGCGGTCGCGCTGGCGTGGGAGGGCGGACGCATCCACGAGATGCGCGGCGATGCGCGTCGGCTGTTGCTGTCGCGGATGGTGATCGATCACCGCGTGCTGCCGGGCGATCCGTTCCGGCTAACGGAAAATACCGTTCAGCGCAGGATGACCGAGCATCTGCTCGGCGATCGCGCGGTCGGCATGGCTGAGGTTGGCGAATTGCTTGACGCAGCGTAGGCTGCTGCGCGAGCGAACTTTTCAAACAATCAAAAACGTCAAGGGAGACCCCGATGAAGGCCGCCGTCCTGCATGAAGTCAATCAGCCGCTGGTGATCGAGGATGTCAGCGTGCCCAATCCGGGGCCGCGCGAGGTCCTGATCCGCACCGCGGTCGCGGGCCTCTGCCATTCCGACCTGCACTTCATGGAAGGCCTCTATCCGCACCCGCTGCCGGCGGTGCTTGGGCATGAATCGGCCGGCGTGGTTGAGAAGGTCGGCTCCGACGTCAATTACGTGAAGCCCGGCGATCATGTCGTCACCTGTCTGTCGGTGTTCTGCGGCACCTGCGACAATTGCACCACCGGCCGCACCGTGCTGTGCACCGACACCACGGTGAAGATGCTGCCCGGCGCCTCCAACCGCCTGTCGTGGGGCAGGAAGGAGAAGCTGAATCAGTTTCTCAATCTGTCGTCGTTCGCCGAGCAGATGCTGGTGCACGAGAACGCCATCGTGAAGATCAAGAAGGAGATGCCGCTCGATCTCGCCGCGCTGATCGGTTGCGGCGTCATCACCGGTTATGGCGCGGTGGTGAACACCGCGAAGGTGACCGCTGGCGAGACGGTGGCTGTGATCGGCTGCGGCGGCGTCGGCATGGCGGCGATCAACGGCGCGCAGATCGCCGGCGCCGGCCGCATCATCGCGATCGATACCAATCCGGCGAAGCTGCAGCTTGCGACCAAGCTCGGGGCCACCGATATCGTCGATCCGGCCCGCGGCGACGTGGTCCAGCAGGTGCGCGAGCTCACCGGCGGCGGCGTGCAGCACTCCTTCGAGGTGCTCGGCCGCAAGGACACCGCCGAGCAGGCCTTCGCCATGCTGGCGGCGGGCGGCACCGCGACCATCGTCGGCATGATCCCGTTCGGCCAGAAGATCGAGCTGCACGGCTTTGACTTCCTGCGCGAGCGCCGCATCCAGGGCTCGTCGATGGGCTCCAACCACTTCCGCGTCGACATGCCGCGCCTCGTCGACTTCTACATGCGCGGCAAGCTGCATCTGGAAGACTGGATCTCAGCCAAGCTGAAGCTTTCCGAGATCAACGAGGGCTTTGCCAACATGAAAGCCGGCAAGACGCTGCGCAGCGTGATCATGTTCGACAGCTGATTCCGCGCTACGCGTCATGCCCCGGGCTTGACCCGGGCATCCATCCTCTAATGAATCTTTCGAAGGCGATGGATTGCCGGGTCAAGCCCGGCAATGACGGTTCGAACTAACGCGCGACATGCGCGGATACCGCGAGCCATTTTCCGTTCTGCCGCGCCCAGCAATCGGTGTAGCGGCCGTGCGCCGACTCACCGTCCGCGTTGGTGTAGCTGGTCTGGGCATGGATGATGGCGAAATCGCCGAGGATGCGGATCCTGACGTCCTCGGCCTTCAGGCCCTTGATCTTCACCGGGATCGCCGTCTGCTTCAGGAAGGCCGCGCGGTCGACCAGGCTCTTGTCGGGATTGGTGCAGTAGAAGTCCTGCGCCAGAATTTCGTCGAAGCGCTTGACGTCGCAGTTCTGGACGGAGTCAACGTAGTCCTTGTTGAGCTTCGTGAGCTCCTCGAGATCGTTGTTCATTGTCTTCCTCCCGGTTGCTGTTGTTCGTCATTGCTGCGCGAGCGCTGTATACCGTCATCCTGAGGTGCGAGCTCTTGCGAGCCTCGAAGGATGCACGGCCCGCAGTCGGGCCGTCGACCCTTCGAGACGCGCGCAACGGCGCGCTCCTCAGGGTGACGGCGATAGAGTTAGGTGCCCTTCGTCGCTCTGCAATGACCGCTGATCAATCATCGAACATCTTCGGCGGCACGAAGCCACCGAATTCGCGCTCGATCAGCTCGGCGAGCTTGAGCGGCGTGCGGTCCTCGAGCCAGGGGCCGACGATCTGCACGCCGACCGGCAATCCGTCGGGCGCAAAGCCGGTCGGGATCGCGGTCGAAGGCAGGCCGGGCAGGGTCGCGATGCCGGGCCAGGCGAGCTGGTCGGTATAGATGTAGGGCTCGCCGTCGATCAATATCCGCCGCTGCTCCTGGTCGGGCTCATGATCGTGCGGATAGGCCGGCGTCGGCATGATCGGGCAGATCACCGCGTCGAACGATTTGAACAGCTCGCGCCATTGCGCGCGCAGCCGCGAGCGGACGACTGTCGCCTGTACCCAGTCGCGGTGGCTGAGCGCGATGCCGCGCAGCCGTTCGGCCTGCAGGCTGTTGTCGCCGGCGGGCAGCGCGGCCGCCGCCGCGCAGGCGCCGGCATAGACCTCCGGCGGGAAGGTCGCGGCGAGGAACGACAGCAGCATCCGCATATAGAGCCGCGAGGACGTCGCGAAATCCGGCAGCAGCGGGCTCGAACGCGATATCTTCACGCCGGCCTTGTCGAGGTGGCTCGCGAGCTTGTCGATGCTGCCGCGCACCGCCTTGTCGGTCGGCAGCACCGGATCGGTGTCGATCACGAGGATGCGGAAATCCTTCAGGCTGGCGTGGCGCGCCGCCGGCAGGTCGAGGCGATAGGCCTTGCCGGCATCGAGCGGATCGGGAGCGGCCATCACGTCGAGCAGCAGCGACAGGTCGGCCGCGCCGCGCGCCATAGGGCCGGTCACCGCAAGGTCGCGCTCATAGATGATGGGCGGTGCCGGCGGCGCGGTGTGGCCGCGCGACGGCAGCAGCGCGAAGGTCGGCTTGTGCGCATAGACGCCGCAATGAAACGCCGGCACGCGCAGCGAGCCGCCGATGTCGGAGCCGAGCGACAGCGCGCCATAGCCCGCGGCGAGCGCCGCCGACGATCCGCCGGACGAGCCGCCCGGCGTGCGGCCGAGGTCGTAGGGGTTGTTGGTGGTGCCGTAGATCTCGTTGTAGCTCTGCCAGTCGGCAAGCCCGACCGGCACGTTGGTCTTGCCGAGGATCACGCCGCCGGCATCCTTCACCCGCTGAATTGATAGCGCGTCCTCGGTCGGGACGAAGTCCTTTTGCGGCAGGAAGCCCCAGGTCGTCGGCAATCCGGCGACGTTGTAGGATTCCTTCACCGTCATGGGGATGCCGAGCAGCGGCCTGTGCTCGCCGCGCGCGATCGCGGCATCAGCGGCGCGGGCGGCGGCGAGGCCACGCTCGAAATCGCGCACACAGACCGCGTTGACCTTGCCGTCGTGGCGCTCGATGCGGCCGATCGCGTCCTGTGCGAGTTCAACCGCCGAGACCTTTTTGTTACGCAGCGCCTCCGACAATTCGACGGCGGTCTTGAAGCTGTATTGCGATTTGGCCACGGCGTGCTCCTGGTTTGTTGTTGGCGCGATGATGGGCAGTTTGGTTGCCGCCCGCAAGCGCTGTAGCCGTGACGTCGTCGCCGTGTTTGATCGGAATTGCTCTGCTTTACCTCGCCCCGCTTGCGGGGAGAGGTCGCCGCGCGCTTGCGCGGCGGGTGAGGGGGTACAGGTACGTCCACTTGCGTCACGTGTGGATATGGCCCCTCACCCCAACCCTCTCCCCGTAAGAACGGGGAGAGGGAGAATTCAACCGTTGCTACGCCGCGCCGATCAGGATGCCGACCGCGAGCACGATCGCGCCGCCGAGCACGATCTGGAATACCGCCTGCAGGAACGGCGTGTCCATGTAGCGCGCGCGGATGAAGGCGATCACCCACAATTCGAAGAACACCACGATGCCGGCAATCGCGGTCGCGATCCAGAATGCGTTCGGCCAGGCGTCGGGCACCAGATAGGGAATGGTGTGGCCGAGCCCGCCGAGCGTCGTCATCAAGCCGCAGGTCAGGCCGCGCAGCCAGGGCGAGCCGCGGCCGGTCAGCGAGCCGTCGTCGGACAGCGCTTCGGCAAAGCCCATGCTGATGCCGGCGCCGATCGAGGCGGCAAGCCCGACCAGGAAGGTTTGCCAGTTGTGATGCGTGGCAAAGGCGGCGGCGAACAGCGGCGCCAGGGTCGAGACCGAGCCGTCCATCAATCCGGCAAGGCCCGGCTGCACATATTGCAGCACGAACATCCGCCGCCGGGTGCGGTCTTCCTCCGCGCGCACGTCGGGCTTGAGGATCTCGCCGGTTAGCTTCACCGCGAGCTTCTCGTGGCCCTTCTCCTCCTCGGCGAGATCGCCGAGCAGGCGGCGCACGCCGACATCCTCGGCCTTCTCGGCGGCTTTGGCATAGAAGCGCTCGGCCTCCAATTCCATGGTCTCGACTTCCTTGCGAATGGTGTCGAGCGGCAGGTTCTTGGTGAGCCAGATCGGGCGGCGGCGCAGGAAGCCTTTGACGTCCTCGCGCCGGATCGGCGGCAGATGCGCCCCGAAGCGCTGCTCGTAGGTTTCGAGCAGCCGGTGGCGATGGCCACGCTCCTCCTCGGCCATCTCCTCGAAAATCTTGGCGGTGTCGGGATAGCGCCCGGCGAGATCCTCCGCGAACGTCATGTAGATGCGGCTGTCCTCCTCCTCGGAGGCGATCGCGACCGCCAGCACCTCGCGCTCGGTCAGATCGGCAAAATTCTTCACGGCAACGCCTTGTTCACGGAGTTTAGAATTAGAATAGTTCTAAACTATAGGGTTGCACTGGCGCCGGGTCAAATCCGGATCGGCCCGGATTCGCTGCCGCAGCACTGGCAAGCCGCGCGGGTTGAGCGAAGAAAACGCCTGAGATCAACGGGATGCGACGCGACCGCCGAACGGATGCCTAGCGCTGTGCGCCGGCGTCTCGCAGGAATGTGAGCAGCAGCCGGCTCACCTCATCCGGCTGTTCCTGCTGCACCCAGTGGCCGGCGCCGTCGACCAGATGGCAGCCGATCATGTTGGTGCAGGCTTTCGTCTGCATCGCATCGAACACGCCGGGCCGCTGATAGGTGCCCCAATCCTGCTTGCCCGAGATGAAGGCGGACGGCTGGTCGATCGTGCGGCCGCTCCAGATCTGCAACTCCGGAGTGAACGCGCCCGAGGTGCCGCAGCGATACCATTGCAGCCCGCCCTGGAATCCGGTCCGCTGATACTCGGCGCTGTAATAAGCGAGCTCGCTATCCGGCAGCCATGTGTTGGCGGCGATCGCCTCGCGCGACGGCATCTCCTCGGCGACGGTGGCGGCCATGTCCTTGGCGAAATCCATCACGTAATAGGTCGGCAGTTTCGCCAATTCGCCCGCCGACCAGGATTGCAGCGGATATGGCTTGTTGTCTTTCCAGTCCGCGCTCTTGTGGTGGTAATAGGCGCGCAGGAAGTCGTGCACGCCCTGCGGCGCGCGATGCATGTCGTCATTGGCCGGGCGCGTCGAATAGTACCATTGGTAGTGCTTGCGCGGCCGCGGCAGCGCGGCGAGCTCACGATGCACGGGGTCCTCGGTCGCGGGCTTTGCCTGCGCGCTCGCGGTGTTGAACGGCAGCGCCGGCGGCCCCGAAAACGGCGCGCTCATCATCACCACCGCGCGGAACACGTCGGGCCGGATCAGCGCGCACCACGCCGCAACCGACGAGCCGAAATCATGCCCGATCACGGCATCGACCTGCTTGTAGCCGAACGCTGCGACCAGCCCGAGCGCATCGCGCACCAGATTGGGCAGGCGGAACGACGCGAGATCGCCGTCATACTCCGCGCTCCAGCCGGTGGTGCGGCCATAGCCGCGCTGGTCCGGCGCGATCACGTGGTAGCCGTCAGCGGCGAGCTTCGGCATCACCTTGCGCCAGGAGAACGCCAGCTCGGGAAAGCCGTGCAGCAGCAACAGGCAGGGTCGGCCGGATGTTTCAAAGCCCGCTTCCAGCACATGCATGCGCAGGCCGTTGATCCCGTCGACATAACGCGAGCGGATGGTTGAGGGGAGCGGGACGTCGGGGAGGGCTTCCATTGTGCAGATCACCTGTTGGGCATCGCCGCAGAACCAGCGCATTTGGCTGTATGCTGGCGGCTATTATTGAACGATAGCAATTTTGCCCAGGGGATGCATACCGCATGCGCCACGCGAGGATTGCAGAGCTGCCCGGCTGGATGTCGCGTCTCGGCGTGATGATCGTGGCGGCAAGCCTGGTGCTGATGTCGGCGGTGCGTGCCGCCGACATCAGGCAGCTCACCGAGAAACTGCCACGCGCCTATGTCGGCGAATTCCTGTGGGACGGCGACAACACGGTGCAGAACGTCGTCATTACCTTCGACAAAGTGCAGGCCCTGAACGAGCAGAACGCGGAAGCGCGCGGCTGCGGTTCATATGAGGTCGGTCGCCAACTGACCAAGATCGGCGTGCAGATGTTCGTCCGGCTGTCCGATCTCGAGGTCGAGATCTTCGAACGCTCGCCCGATGGCAACGGGGCGTTCGAAACCGACGGCAGTCATCGCGGCAAGCTGTCGGAAGATTTTCAGCAGATCGATGCGCAATGGACCACCACGGCATCGGGCAAGCACGGCCAGCTGCATTTGCGTGCCGTGGCATCGGTCGCGTGCGCACCGGCGGAGGATTTGTAGGTTTGCATAAGATTCGCGACATGACGAAGCGTAGCGTGTCTCTGACATACGGTGGTGTCTTAACCCTCCCCTGAAAGGGGAGGGTCGACGCGAATGAAATGAGCGGCGGGGAGGGGTCGGGTCTCTCCACTCGAAAGGTATTCGTGGAGAGACCTGACCCCTCCCCGTTTCGCATTTCGCTTCGCTGCATGCGAACCGACCCTCTCCTTTCAGGGGAGGGTAAGAGTTTCACGCCTTCGCCGGAGCCTTCGGCCAATAGCGGTCGCGCAGATGGCGCTTCACCAGTTTGCCGGTCGGCGTACGCGGCAGCTCTTGCTCGAAGTCGATGCTCTTGGGGCATTTGATCGGCGACAAGTGCTGCCGGCAGAACGCGATCAGCTCGGCCTCGAGCTCCTTGCCGGCCCTGGTGATGTCGTGCGGCTGCACCACGGCCTTGACCTCTTCGCCCATCTCCTCGTTCGGCACGCCGAACACCGCGACGTCGGACACCGCCGGATGCGTGATCAGGACGTCCTCGGTCTCCTGCGGATAGATGTTCACGCCGCCGGAGATGATCATGTAGCTCTTGCGGTCGGTCAGATAGAGGAAGCCCTCTTCGTCGAGGTAGCCGACATCGCCGAGCGTCGACCAGCCCTTGGTGTTGTAGGCCTTCTTCGTCTTCTCCGGATCGTTGTGATAGGAGAACGCCGGCGCGTCGGCGAAAAAGACCTGACCGATCTGGCCGGTCGGCGCTTCCTCGTCGTTCTCGTCGAGGATCTTGACCTTGCCGACCACCGCGCGGCCGACCGTGCCGCGGTGGGTCAGCCATTGCTGCGAGGTCGAGACCGTGACGCCATTGCCTTCGGAGCCGGCGTAATACTCGATCAGGATCGGTCCCCACCATTCGATCATCTTGGCCTTGACGTCGACCGGGCAGGGCGCCGCGGCGTGGATCGCGCCTTTCAGCGACGAGACTTTGTAGCGTGTGCGCACTTCGTCGGGCAGCTTCAGCATGCGCACGAACATGGTCGGCACCAGCTGCGACTGCGTCACCTTGTGCTTCTCGACCTGCTTCAAAAATTCCTCGGCGTCGAAATGCTCCATGATGACGGAGGTGCCGCCGAGCACGGTGGCCATCATGTTGAAGCGTAGCGGGGCGGCGTGATAGAGCGGCGCCGGCGACAAATAGATGCTGTCCGCATTCATGCCGCACATGTCTGCGGTGAGAATCCGCAGGAACGGGTTCGGCACGTCGATCCGGTTGCCTTCGAACTGCTTCTTGATGCCCTTTGGCCGGCCGGTGGTGCCGGAGGAATACAGCATGTCGTAGCCGGCGACCTCGTCGGCAACCGGCGTGGTCGGCTGCGCGCCGGCTTCCTTGTCGTAGGAGCGGAAGCCCGGTGCGGGCTCGTCCATCATGTAGAACAGCGGCTCGCCCGCCTCGCCCTTGATCAGGCCTTTCACCTTGTCGGCGCACTGCGGGGTGGTGATGAACACCTTCGCGCCGCAGTCCTTGATGATGTAGGCGATCTCTTCTTCCGTCAGGTAGCGGCTGATCGCCGTGTAATAGAGACCCGAGCGCTGCGCGGCCCAGCAGATCTCCATGAAGGCGAGCCTGTTTTCCATCAGCAGCGCGATGTGGTCGCCGGCCTTCAGGCCGAGCGAGCGGAACAGATTCGCGCCTTGGTTCGAAAGCTCGTCGAGCTCGCGATAGGTGATGGCCTTGCCGCTGCCCGCCATCTGGTAGGCGATCTTGTTCGGATGGCTGCGAGCGTGGATCGACGGATGGGTCATTGTGTTTCCTCGGAGCATCAATAGTGGTCGTCCCCGCGAACGCGGGGACCCATAACCACCAATTTTTCTTGTTGGACTGAGTTGTGGCCCCAGCCGCGCCTAACCACAAACGGCTGTGGTTATGGGTCCCGGCCTACGCCGGGACGACATCATTGTTGTGGCCGCTGATGCGGACTTTTCTTACAGCCGCTCGACAATCGTCACATTCGCCATGCCGCCGCCTTCGCACATGGTCTGCAGGCCGTAGCGCTTGTTGCGCTGCTTGAGGGCATGCAGCAGCGTCGTCATCAGCTTGGTGCCGCTGCCGCCGAGCGGATGGCCGAGCGCGATCGCGCCGCCGTTGACGTTGAGCCGGGCCGGATCGGCGCCGGTGGTCTTCAGCCAAGCGGTCGGCACCGAGGCGAAGGCCTCGTTGACCTCGAAGAGATCAATATCGTCAATCTTCATGCCGGCCTTCTGCAGCGCGCGCTGGGTTGCCGGCAGCGGCGCTTCCAGCATGATCACGGGGTCGCCGCCCATCATGGTGAGGTGATGGATGCGCGCCATCGGCTTGACGCCGAGCGCCTTCAGGCCCTTCTCGTTGACGACCATGACGCCGGAGGCGCCGTCGCAGATCTGGCTGGCGCTCGCCGCGGTGAGCTTGCCGTTCTCGGCGATCAGCTTGACGCCCTTGATGCCGTCGAGGCTGGCGTCGAAGCGGATGCCTTCGTCGATGTGATGGGTATCGGTCGAGCCGTCGGCGCGGGTGATCATGACCGGCACGATCTCGTCCTTGAAGTGGCCGGCTTGCGTGGCCGCGATCGCGCGCTGATGGCTGTTATAGGAGTATTCGTCGAGCTCATCCTTCGACAGGCCGTACTTCTCGGCCATCATTTCCGCGCCGGTGAACTGGCTGAAGACGATGTTGGGATACTTCGCCTCGATGCCCGGGCTCTTGTAGTGGCCGAAGCCGTTCTTGGCGGGCAGCGAGGAGGTGAGGCCCATCGGCACGCGGGTCATCGATTCCACGCCGGCGGCGATCACGCAGTCCATCGTGCCAGACATCACCGCCTGCGCCGCGAAGTGCAGCGCCTGCTGCGAGGAACCGCACTGGCGGTCGATCGAGGTCGCCGGCACGCTCTCCGGCAGCTTCGAGGCCATCACCGCGTTGCGCGCGATGTTGGTGGACTGCTCGCCGGTCTGCATCACGCAGCCCATGATCACGTCCTCGACCTGCGCGGGGTCGGCGCCGGTGCGCTCGACCAGCGCATCGAGCACGGTCGCGGCCAGATCGGCCGGATGCCAGCCGGCGAGACGCCCTCCCTTGCGGCCGCCCGCGGTGCGAGCGGCGGCGACGATATATGCCTCGGCCATGTCTGATCTCCCTGATGTTTCCGGATTGGGCGGTCTGAAAGTTGGGCCGGATTTAAGGGGTGGCTCAGCATTTAGTCAATCAATCAATTAACTCTTGAGTGCGGCCCCGCCATGGGCTTATGTGCGGCCTCGATTTACCGTCGACCCCCTGACACAGAGCGGGACCAGAGCGCAGTTGAATACCAGCGTACCGACGAAACTTCCGGCCGGCAAAAATGCCACCGCCGACAAGCTTTTGGTTGCGGCCAGTGAGCTGATGATCGAGCGCGCCTCGATCGAGGTCTCGTTGTCCGACATCGCGCAGAAGTCGGGCGTCAACGCCGCGCTGGTGAAATATCATTTCGGCAACAAGGACGGGTTGTTGCTGGCGCTGCTGGCGCGCGACGCCGCCACCGAGATATCGCAACTCGAATATCTCATCAGCCAGCCGATCACGCCGTCCGCGAAATTGCGGCTGCATATCGGCGGCATCATCCGCGCCTATCACCAGTTCCCCTATATGAACCGGCTGATCCATTATCTCCTGCACGAGAGTTCGCCTGCCGCCGCAAACGAGGTGTCGAAATTCTTCGTCGCGCCGCTGTTGGATTTTCACCGCCGGCTGCTCGCAGAAGGGATCAAGGCCGGTGAATTCCGCAAGATCGATCCGGTGCTGTTCTACACCAGCCTGATCGGCGCCTGCGATCATCTGTTCTTCGGCCGCCACGCGATGTCGCGCGCGGTCGGCGTCGGTCCGGTCACCGACGAGGTCTGCCGCGATTACATCAAGCACATGGAAGCCTTGATCTTCGGCGGCGTGCTCAATCCCGATAAGGAAACGGCAGTAGTTGCCGCCGGATAACAAAGTTCGAGTCTAGAGAAGAAACGCCCAAGGAAAGGTTTTATCCATGCAGTTGAAAGACGTTGCCGTTCTCATCACCGGCGGTGGCTCCGGCCTTGGTGCCGCAACCGCGCGCGCCATGGCCGCCAAGGGCGCCAAGATCGGCGTGATCGACCAGAACAAGGAAAACGCTGAGAAAGTCGCCGCCGAGGTGAAGGGCGTCGCGCTGCATGCCGACGTCACCGACGAGGACGCGATCAAGGCTGCGATCGCCAAGGCCGAGGCTGCGCACGGCATCGCGCGCGTGCTGATGAACTGCGCCGGCATCGGCGGTTCGCAGCGCATCGTCGGCAAGGACGGCGTCTATCCGCTGGCAAAGTTCGTCCGCATCATCAACGTCAATTTGATCGGCACCTTCAACGTGCTGCGCCTGTTCGCCGAGCGGCTGGCGACCGAAGCCCCGATCGGCGAGGAGCGCGGCGTCGCGATCAACACCGCGTCGGTCGCGGCCTATGAAGGCCAGATCGGCCAGATCGCCTATTCCGCCTCGAAGGGTGGCGTCGTCGGCCTCACGCTGCCGGCCGCGCGCGACCTCGCCAGCCTGAAGATCCGCGTCAACACCATCGCGCCGGGCCTGTTCCTGACGCCGCTGTTGATGGGTCTGAACGAGGAAGCGCGTAAGAGCCTCGGCGCCCAGGTGCCGCATCCGGCCCGCCTCGGCGATGCCTCGGAATACGGCAATCTCGCGGTCCACATCGTCGAGAACCCGATGCTCAACGGCGAGACCATCCGCCTCGACGGCGCCATCCGCATGGCGCCGCGCTAACGCTGGCTCTGCCGTACTTCCCTTCTCCCCTTGTGGGAGAAGGTGGCGCGGACGCAGTCCGCGACGGATGAGGGGTTCTCTCCGCGGAGACAGACCCCTCACCCAACCGAATGCAAGGCAATAGCGAACATGCCCTCTCCCACAAGGGGAGAGGGCACAGCAACGAGCATCGCGTTCGCTGAACGGTCGGGAGGACCATGCGCGTGTCTCAGCCGCTGCTGATCGAACATCACGACGGGGTCGATTGGGTCACGCTCAATCGCCCCGAGAGCCTCAACGCACTCGATCCTTCGCTGATCGACGCGCTCAACGTCTATTTCCAGGGCCTGCAGCGCAATCGCGACACCCGCGTCGTGGTGCTGAAGGGCGCCGGTGCGAATTTCTGCGCCGGGCTCGATCTCAAGCACGCGATGGCGCGCCGTGGTGGACAGACCGAGCCGCCCGGCGTGACGGAGTCGCTCGACTCACAGCGCCGCATCGCCGACATCGTGATGCTGATGCGGCGCGCTCCGCAGCCGATCATCGCGCTGGTGCAGGGCGCGGCCGCCGGCGGCGGCTTCGCGCTGGCGCTTGCCGCCGACATCCGCATCGCGGCGAAGAACGCGCGGATGAATTGCGCCTTCATCAAGCTTGGTCTCGGCGGCTGCGATATCGGCACCAGCTATTTCCTGCCGCGCCTCGTCGGTGTGTCGGTTGCGTCCGAATTGATCCTCACCGGGCGCTTCATCCATGCCGACCGCGCGCTTGCCGTCGGCCTGGTGTCCGAGGTGGTCGAGGTCGCCGATCTTGATGCGGCGGCCAATCCTTATGTCGAGGCGATGATGACGGCCTCGCCGGTCGGTCTCCGCCTCTCGAAGGAATGCATCAACATGAGCGTCGATGCCGGCTCGATCGAGGCCGTGATCGCGATGGAAGATCGCAATCAGGTGCTGTGCAGCCGCTCGGAAGATTTCCAGGAGGGCATCAGGGCCTTTCTCGAGAAACGAAAGCCTGTCTATATCAGGCGCTGAGAACAGATCCTCTAAAGGACAAGAATTCCGGGAGACGCAAAATGGATGGAGACGCGGCGATGCTGACGAAACCTGCCTTTCGCAAGGTGGATTGGCTCGCACGTGACGTCGCGGTCGAGCGGCGCGGTGACGGCACCGTCGTCCTGAAGTCGCGGATTCCGCTCCAGGCCTACGAGACGCATATTCCGGCTTATCTCGCCAAATGGGCGGCGCAGGCGCCGGAGCGGATCTGGCTCGCGCAACGCGGTGGTCCCGACCGGCAGTGGCGCAAGGTCTCCTATGGCGAAGCCAAGCGCACCGTCGATGCGCTGACGCAAGGCCTGCTCGATCTCGGCGTCGGCGACGGCCGGCCCGTCGCGATCCTCTCGGGCAATTCGATCGAGCACGCGCTGATGACGCAGGCCGCGATGCAGGCGCGGCTGCCGGCCGCGCCGGTGTCGCCGGCCTACTCGCTGATGAGCCAGGATCACCTCAAGCTCAAATACCTGTTCAACCTGATCAAGCCGGCCGTCGTGATGGTGCAGGACGGCCCGACCTTCGAGAAGGCGCTGAAGGCGATCGATCTCACCGGCATCACGGTCGTCCACGTCCTGCGTCCCTGCGAGGGGATCAAGAGCACGGCCTTTGCCGACCTCGCGGCAACGCCGGTGACGGCCGCGGTCGGCGCCTCCATCGCGAAGATCACGCCCAAGACCGTCGGCAAGCTGCTGTTCACCTCGGGCTCGACCGGCATGCCCAAGGCCGTCATCAACACCCAGGAGATGATGTGCGCCAACGCGGCGATGATGATGCAGGTGCGTCCGCGTGAAGCGGAGGGACCGATCCCGACGGTGCTCGACTGGATGCCGTGGAATCACACCATGGGCGGCAACGCCGCGTTCAATCCGGTACTGGTCGACGGCGGCACGCTCTATATCGACGACGGCCGGCCGATGCCGGGCCAACTCGAGGAGACCATCAGGAACCTGCGCGAGGTGTCGCCGACCTATTACGCCAACGTGCCGGCCGGCTATGCGGCGCTCGCCGCCGCGATGGAGAAGGACGAGGCGCTGTGCGCGAGCTTCTTCAAGAACCTCTCGATCATGGCCTATGGCGGCGCGCGGCTGCCCGACGATCTCTATGACCGCATGCAGGCGCTGGCGGTGAAGACCACGGGCGAGCGGATCGTGTTCTACACCGGCTGGGGCTCGACCGAGACCGCGCCGACCTCGACCGGCACCTATTGGGACACCGAGCGTGTCGGCCTGATCGGCCTGCCGTTCCCCGGCGTCGAGCTGAAGATGGTGCCGTGCGGCTCGAAATATGAATTGCGGCTGCGCGGCGTCAACGTCACGCCAGGCTATTTCGGCCAGCCGGACCTCGCGGCGAAGATGTTCGACGAGGAAGGCTTCTACTGCATCGGCGATGCCGGTGTGTTCGTCGATCCCGAAGATCCGCTGCAGGGCATCATCTTTGCCGGCCGGGTGGTCGAAGATTTCAAGCTGACCACCGGCACGTTCGTGCATGTCGGCTCGTTGCGCACCGATGCGATATCAGCCGCGACGCCGGTCGTGCATGACGCGCTGGTTGCGGGGCAGGACCGTGAGTTCATCGGCCTGCTGTGCTGGCCGAACCTGCACGCCTGCCGCCAGCTCGTCGGCAATGCCGATGCCAGCTACGAGGACGTGATCCGGCATCCCGAAGTGCTTGCCTGCCTCAAGAAGGGCTTGCAGGCGCACAACGCGTCCACCACCGGCAGCAGCATGCGTATCGCGCGTGCGATGCTGATGGTCGAGCCGCCGTCGATCGACGGCAACGAGCTCACCGACAAGGGCTACATCAACCAGCGCGCCGGCCTCGAACGCCGCGCCGCACTGGTCGAGAAGCTGTATGCCGGCAAGCCCGGCGACGACGTGATCATCTTGAACTGATCCTACGAAAGCAAACGCGTCATTCCGGGGCACGCGAAGCGTGAACTCGGAATCCAGAGGTTCCTTACGTCGAGATTCCGGGTTCGATGCTGCGCATCGCCCCGGAATGACAGAAAGAAAAAGGTAAGCGCCATGAATTTCGATTTCTCCGACGAACAGAAGCAGATGCGCGACGAGGCGCGGAAGTTCCTCAGCGAACAGTGCCCGCCGAAGGCCGTGCGCGAGGTGCTCGACGGCAAGGCGCCTTACGACAAGGCGCTGTGGAAGGGCCTCGCCGAGATGGGCTTCCTCGGCGTCGCGATCCCAGAACAGTTCGGTGGCGCGGGCGCCGGCCATCTCGAGCTCTGCGTGATCGCGGAGGAAATGGGCCGCGCGCTGGCGCCGGTGCCGTTCTCCTCCACCGTCTATCTCGCCGCCGAAGCGATCCTGATCGCAGGCAGTGACGCGCAGAAGCAGAAGTGGCTGCCGAAGATCGCCGCCGGCGAAGCCATCGGCACGCTGGCGCTGTTCGAGGGCAAGGGCAACCCGTCGCCGAAGGCGATCAAGGTGACGGCCAATGGCGGCGTGCTCAACGGCGTCAAGAAGCCGGTGCCGGATGGCGCGATCGCCGATTTCGCCGTGGTCGCCGCGCGCACCGGCTCGAGCGGACGCGAGTCCGATATTTCCCTGTTCATCGTCGATCTCAAGGCCGGCGGCGTCGAAATCAAGTCGCTGACCAACATCGACCTGACCCGCGGCCAGGCCGAGTTTACCTTCAAGGATGCGAAGGCCGAGCCGCTCGGCGCGGCCGGCGAGGGCTGGAGCGTGATCACCCAGGTGCTCGATCGCGCGGCCGTGTTGACGGCGTTCGAGCAGGTCGGCGGCGCCGACCGCGCGCTGGAGATGGGCCGCGACTATGCGCTTGATCGTATTGCCTTTGGCCGGCCGATCGGCTCGTTCCAGGCGGTCAAGCACATGCTGGCCGACATGTATGTGTCGGCGACCTTGGCGCGCTCGAATTGCTACTACGGCGCCTGGGCGCTCTCGACCAATGCCGGCGAATTGCCGGAAGCCGCCGCCGCTGCGCGCATCAGCGCGACGCAGGCGTTCCAGCACTGCGCCAAAAACAACATCCAGGTTCATGGCGGCATGGGCTTCACCTGGGAGTTCGACTGCCACATGTACTACCGCCGCGCCAATGCGGTGGCGCTTGGCCTCGGCAGCCTGTCCTATTGGGAAGACGCGCTGATCGACCGCATGCGCAAGAAGAACGCGGCGTAAGGACACGATTCGTCATTCCGGGGCGCGCGTAGCACGAACCCGGAATCCAGAGGTTGGGAATCGAGATTCCGGGTTCGATGCTGCGCATCGCCCCGGAATGACGGAAAGAAAGCCACCATGAATTTCGACGATACCCCGCAGGAGGCTGCATTCCGCGCCGAGGCGAAAGCCTGGATCGCGGCCAATGCACCGAAGCAACATGAGGACGAGCTGCGCAAGGCCTCGCTCGGCCGTGTTGCGCTCACGGGCGCCAACATTCTCGAGGTCGCGAAGGCCTGGCAGAAGAAGAAGGCCGATGCCGGCTGGGCCTGCCTGCACTGGCCGAAGGAGTATGGCGGCCGCGGCTCGTCGCCGATCGAGCGCGTGATCTGGCAGCAGGAGGAGGGCCCGTTCGGCCGCCTTAGCTCGATGTTCATCATCGGCCACGGCATGTGCGGCCCGACCATGATGGCGTTCGCCGGCGAGGAGCAGAAGCGCAAATATCTGCCGCCGCTTGCCTCCGGCGAGAAGATCTGGTGCCAGCTGTTCTCCGAGCCGGCCGGCGGCTCCGACGTCGCTGGCCTGCGCACCCGCGCCGAGAAGCATGGCGACGAGTGGGTGATCAACGGCCAGAAGATCTGGACCTCGGGCGCGCATTATTCCGACTACGGCATCTTGCTCACCCGCACCGACCCGACCGTGCCCAAGCACAAGGGCCTCACCATGTTCTTCCTGGACATGAAGAGCCCTGGCGTCGAGGTCAGGCCGATCAAGCAGGCGAGCGGCGCCTCCGACTTCAACGAGGTCTATTTCACCGACGTGCGCATTCCGGACTCGCAGCGGCTCGGCAATGTCAATGACGGCTGGAACGTGTCGCTGACCACGCTGATGAACGAGCGGATGTCGATCGGCGCCGGTGTCGCCACCGGCTTTCCCGAGCTGTTCGACTTCTGCAACAGCCTGATGCTGGAGGACGGCCCCGTGATCGAGAACCGCGCGGTGCGCTCCAAGCTCGCCAACTGGGCCGTGAAGGCGAGCGGGCTGAAATACACCAGCATGCGCGCGATCTCGGCGCTGTCGAAGGGCGAGCGTCCGGGACCGGAGAATTCGATCGGCAAGCTGGTCGCCGGCTCGATGATCCAGGACGTCGCGACCTACGCGCTCGATCTGCAGGGCGCGGCCGGCGCGCTGAACGGGATTGAGGATGCCGAGGTCGCCGGCAAATTCCAGGCGATGCTGCTGCGCGCGCCGGGCACCCGCGTCGAGGGTGGCACCGACGAGATCATGCGCAACATCATCGCCGAACGCGTGCTGGGCCTGCCCGGCGACATCAGGGTCGACAAGGACGTCCCCTTCAACAAGATCCCGACCAAGGGAAGAGCTTCATGACCTCATCCTGAGGAGCCGCGCAGCGGCGTCTCGAAGGATGAGGCCCCAGTCGGGCTGCATGGTTCGAGACGGCGCAAGCGCCTCCTCACCATGAGGGGAAACAGTGACACTAGGATCGTAAAAGAGGTTCGCCATGAATTTCGATGACACGCCGCAGGAAGCCGAGTTCCGCGCCATCGCCCGCAAGTGGATCGCGGCCAACGCGCCGAAGGAGTTCGAGGAGGAGCTCTCGAAGTCCTCGCTCGGCCGCATCAGGCTTGCGAGGCACGACATGGTCGAGGTCGGCAAGGCCTGGCAGAAGAAGAAGGCAGAGGGCGGCTGGGCCTGCCTGCACTGGCCGAAGGAATATGGCGGTCGCGGCGCCACCCCGATCGAGCGCGTGATCTGGCAGCAGGAAGAGGGCGTCTACGGCAAGCTGACCCAGCCGTTCCAGATCGGCGAGGGCATGTGCGGGCCGACCGTGATGGCCTGGGGCAGCGAAGACGCAAAACGCCGCTATCTGCCCAAGCTCGCTTCGGGCGAGGAGATCTGGTGCCAGCTGTTCTCCGAGCCGTCGGCCGGCTCCGACGTCGCGGGGCTGCGCACCCGCGCCGAGAAGAAGGGCGACAACTGGGTCGTCAACGGCCAGAAGATCTGGACCTCAGGCGCGCATTACTCCGACTACGGCCTGTTGATCGCGCGCACCGATCCGAATGTGCCCAAGCACAAGGGCCTCACGATGTTCTTCCTCGACATGAAGAGCCCCGGCGTCGAGGTCAGGCCGATCAAGCAGGCCAACGGCATGCAGGAGTTCAACGAGGTCTATTTCACCGACGTCGTGATCCCGGACAGCCAGCGGCTGGGGGCGGTCGGCGAGGGCTGGAGCGTGTCGCTGACCACGCTGATGAACGAGCGCATGTCGATCGGCGCGCGGCTCGCCACCGGCGTGCCCGAGATGTTCGAGTTCTGCTCCAATTTGATGCTGGAGGACGGTCTTGCGATCGACGATCCGGCGGTGCGCTCCAAGCTTGCGAGCTGGGCGGTGAAGGCGAGCGGGCTGAAATACACCAGCTACCGCGCCATTTCGGCGCTGTCGAAGGGCGAGCGACCGGGGCCGGAAAACTCCATCGGCAAGCTCGTCTCCGGCCTGATGCTGCAGGATATCGCGACCTATGCGATGGACCTCGAGGGCGCGGCGGGCAGCCTCACCGGCGCCGATGAGGAGCAGGCCAACGGCCAGTTCCAGCAGATGCTGCTGTCGTCGCCCTCGATGCGCATCGCCGGCGGCACGGACGAGATCCTGCGCAACATCATCGCCGAGCGCGTGCTGGGCCTGCCCGGCGACATCCGTGTCGACAAGGACGTGCCCTACAACAAGATCCCGACCAAGGGGCGCTGAGCATGGATGCCACCACCAAGCCGCGTTACGCGACCGAGGACCGCATCGGTGCGCTCGAGGAATTGCTCAACGAGCGCTACTCGGTGCGCGCGTTCCAGCCGCGCGAAGTGCCGCGCGAGGTCATCGAGCACATTCTGTCGACCGCGCAGCGCACTGCGTCCTGGTGCAACAGCCAGCCCTGGCAGGTGCTCATCGTCTCCGGCGAGGCCAAGGAGCGGTTTCGCAAGGCGATCTATGCCGAGGCCTCGCGCGGCCTCGCCGAGGATTACGACTTCACGCCACCACGCGAATATGTCGGGGTCTACCTGGAGCGCCGCCGCGAAAGCGGCTTCCAGCTCTACAACACGCTCGGCATCGCGCGCGGCGACAAGGCAGCCTACGCAAAACAGGCGCTGGAGAACTACAATTTCTTCGGTGCGCCGCACATTGCCGTGATCCACACCAATGAGCCGCTCGGCATCTATGGTGCGATCGACTGCGGCGGCTATGTCTCGAATTTCATGCTGGCGGCGCAGGCGCTCGGGCTCGGCACCATCCCGCAGGCGGCGATCGCGCGCCATTCCGGGCTGATCCGCCGTCATTTCAACCTGGCCGACGATCGCCGGGTTGTCTGCGGTATCTCGTTCGGCTATGCCGATCACGCGCAAAAGGTGAACAGCTACCGCACGTCGCGTGCGACCGTGGAAGACACTGTCACATTCGTCGATGTATAATTTCCTCAAGGCGGGAAGGTCGGTTCACCCCCCGCCGAGGACAAGAAAAGCTACGAAGAAACGACAAGAACAAAAATGGCGAATAACGCCTCCCTGACGCCGGCTGAGATCAGCTGGCAGCTGCACCGTTTGCCTGCGCTCGAGCGCGACGCGTTCATCGCCGCGCATTATTTCGGCCAGCAGGTCGCCTGGAAGACCCGTTTCTTCGACGCGATCGACTGGGGCGCGGGCTCGGTGCTGCAATTCAGCTTCCTGCAGCGCGGCTGGCATCGCCATTCGCGGCTCGACAATCCGATCTATGCCTATCTCGACATCGAGCAACATCCGGAAACGCGCGGCCTGCGTCGCGGCCGCCGGATCGATCTTGAGGGCACGATCAAGGGCGTCGACTTCGTGACCGGGATTACGCTGACGCTGGATCGGTTCGAAATTCTGCCGGTGAATTTTTTCGACCGCTTCGTCATCAGCTCCGACAGCCGCTACTAGCAAGCAGCGAACCGCAGACTCTGCTCCACCTCGCCCTGCGCACGGGGAGAGGTCGGAACGCATCGTTAGATGCGTTCCGGGTGAGGGGGAGTCTCAGCAAGCGCAACTATCACCGTATGCGCGGAGACAGCCCCTCACCCCGACCCGCTCCCCGTAAGAACGGGGCGAGGGAGCGCACTGCTCCTGCGGCTCCATTCACCCAATCTCATCGCGCTTTAGCGCCCGCCACCGCGCGGCGCGGCGGCGCCTCGGCATAGCGGGCGGCCATCGCGCCGGTCAGCTCGGCCATCTTCTCACGCAACTCCCCCGGCGCGATCACTTCGGCCTCGGCGCCGAGCCGCAGCAATTCGGTCGCCGCGTGCCACACCGTCTTGCCGACCGGCATGGTGGCGAGCCGCCAGCCGTCGGCGTCGGTGGCATCAGTGAGCCGCATCCGCGCCTTCACGTATGGGTGCGCAAGCGCATCGAACAGTTTCAGCCCGAGCGGCGACAGCCGCACCGTGGCCTCGTTCGGATGCAGCTCGGCCTCCAGCCGCTCGATCGAGGCGCGCCAATAGGCGGCGAGGTCGAACTCCGCGGGTCGCGCGAACGGCGTCTCCAGCGTCGCGCAGTCCAGCACGCGAGCGACGCGGTAGGTGCGCACATTGCCGTCGACGAGGCCGGCGAGATACCAGCTGCCGCCCTTCAGCACGAGGCCGAGCGGCGCCACGCGCCGCCGCTTCTCGGCCTTCCAGCTCTGGTAGCGGATCTCGAGCATGGTCTCGCGCAGCACGGCGCCGGCGATGGCGCGCAGATGCTCCGGCTCCTCGGTCTCGCCGAACCAGCCGGGTGCGTCGAGATGGAAGCGTTGCTGCATCCCTCTTGCGTTGGGCCGCAGGTTCTCCGGCAGCGCCGCCATCAGCTTGGTCTGCGCCGCGACCATCGCGGCATCAAGGCCGAGCGCGGCGGCGGGCCCCGGGAGACCGGCCATGAACAGCGCCTCAGCCTCGCCCTGCGACAGGCCGTTGAGCCGGACGCGATAGCCGTCGAGCAGCCGATAGCCGCCCTCGGCACCGCGGTCGGCATAGACGGGAACGCCGGCGGCGGCGAGCGCGTCGATGTCGCGGTAGATCGTGCGCACCGAAACCTCGCAGGCCTCCGCAAGCTCAGGCGCGGTGACCTGCCCCCGCGCCTGCAGGGTGGTGAGGATGGAAAACAGCCGGCTCGCGCGCATGGCCGGATCATACCTGACACAAGATGTCAGGTATAGGCGGACATAAGGAGGCCATGCCCCCGACGGCGCAAGGAGACCCGCCATGACCACCACCACCGACCGCGTCACGCTGTATTATTCGCCGCAGAGCCGCGCCACCGGCACCCGCGTGCTGCTGGAGGAACTCGGCGTGCCGTATGACCTGCAGGTCCTGAACATGAAGGCCGGCGAGCAGCGCAAGGACGCCTATCTCGCCATCAATCCGCTCGGCAAGGTGCCGGCGATCCGCCACGGTGACGCGCTGGTCACCGAGCAGGTCGCGATCTTCATCTATCTCGCCGATCTGTTTCCGCAGGCCGGCCTGACGCCGGCGCTGAACGATCCGCGCCGCGGCCCGTATCTGCGCTGGATCGCCTATTACGGTTCATCGTTCGAGCCGGCCGTGATCGACCATTTCATGAAGCGCGAGCCTGCGCCGATCACTCAGTCGCCCTATGCCGATTACGACACCATGCTGGGCGCACTGGAATCGCAGCTGGCAAAGGGGCCCTATCTGCTCGGCGAAGAGATCACGGCGGCTGACATCCTCTGGGGCATCGCGCTCTCTTGGACCATGATGTTCGGCATCGTGCCGAAAAGGGACGTGTTCGTCCGCTATGCCGAGCGCATCGCCGCACGCCCGGCCTTCCAGCGGATATCGAAGGCCGATGACGAGATGGCGGCGCAGCATGCAGCAGTCGCCGGAGTGTGATACGGATCGGGCCGATGGCGAAAGTCCTGCACAGCACCAACTGCTTCAACACCTTGATCCGCGTCGCGGAGGACTGTCCGGCGCAGCGCGGTGAGGAGCCGCAGTTGCGCGGTGGCCAACCGACGGTTGCCGTGCTGCAATACCGGATGATCGCGGGCGCGCCCTACAAGTACACCTCCGACGACGTCGTGTTCGCGACGTCGGTGGCCGGCCGCGGGCTCGATGCGAAAGCGGCGAAGAAAGCGCGCAGCCTCGCCCGCGAGACGTTCTTCTCGCGCGGCCAGGCCTGCATGCGCGCCTCGCCGCTCGGCAAGCGTTTCGGCTGGGGCGTCCATGCCGACGCCGAGGGCCGCATCGCGCTCTACGCTGTCGACAGCAAGCGCTACCAGGCGCTCGCCGCGGATCCTGACATCGCGCAGGTCCGCGCGATGCGGAGCAAGCGGGCGTAGCGGGTCCCAACGAGGATCGCGACGACTATTGGACCGTCATCCCCGCGCAAAGGCTTCGCCTTTGTCGCTGGAGGTGCGAGCGGAGCGAGCCTCGAAGGATGAATCGGCCACCAGCCGGGCCGTCGACCCTTCGAGACGCCGCTACGCGGCTCCTCAGGGTGACGGGATAAAGGAGCCGGGACGCCGACCTAAAACCGCGGCGCCCGCTTCTCGGCGAAGGCCTTGATGCCTTCCTTGATCTCGTCGCCGCGCATGCTGTCGCGGTGGCGGGCGTCGGCGGCGGCTTCATCCAGTGCGCCGCGGGCGAATTCGTTGATTGCGCGCTTCATGCCGGCCATCGCCTTGGGCGCGTTGCCCGCCAAAATCGTCGCGAGCTTGTCGACTTCCTCGTCGAGCAGGTCGAGCGATACCATCGCGGTGAGGTAGCCGATCCGCAGCATCTCCGGCGCCGATATCTTCTGCGCGGTCAGGAACAGCATCCTGGCGTTGTCGACGCCGAGCCGCGTGACGTAGCGCTGAATGCCGCTCTTGTAATAGTGCAGCCCGAGCCGCGCCGCCGGCATGAACATCTCGGCGGTATCGACGCCGATGCGGAAGTCGCAGGCGAGCGCGAGGTCGGTCGAGCCGCCATAGACCCCGCCATTGAGCCGGCAGATCGTCGGCACGCTGAGATCCTCGAGCCGGTTGACCACGACCTCGAACGCCGAACCCGCGCTCTGTTGTTCGCTGGCGCTCACCGCGCGCTCGGCGACGGAGTTGAGGTCGTAGCCGGCGGAGAACGCGCGGCCGGTTCCGGTCAGCACCAGCACGCGGATCGCGGGATCGGCCTCGATCCGGTCGAACAATGTCAGCAGCTCGCCGAGGTCCTCGGCCTGCAGGCGGTTGAGATGTTTCGGCCGGTTGAGGCGGATCGTTGCGCGTGCGCCCGCGATTTCGAGCACGGGTCCGCTGGCGGTGTCGGCCGCGTCAGCCATCTTGGTCTCCATCATTATTGATTCTCACGTTCGCGCCGCTTGGCCTCGGCGTCGATGGTCTCGGCGAGATCGGGATGCCTTGCCATCAACAGGCGGAAATCGACCAGGTCAAGCACCAACAGCCTGGTCACCTTGCTGGTCGAGACGCTGGCGCCGCGCTTGGCGTTGCCGAGCAACGCCATCTCGCCGAAGAACTCGCCTTCGCCAAGCTTCACCTTGCGCCCGGGCAGGTCGACCTCGACCTCGCCGGCGGCGACGAAATACATGCAGTCGCCATTGGTGTCCTTGCGGATGATCATGGTGCGCGGCGGCAGGTCCATGGTCCGCAGCATTTGAGTGACGTCGGCGATCGCGGCCGGGCCGAGGTGCGCGAAGAACGGCACCTTGCTGACGGTCTCCCAGGTTCGCAAGAAATTGTCGCGGCGGGTTTCGGCGGCAAAGCCGGTCGCCAGGATACCGGTCCACAGCCCGAACACGCCGAGGCCCGAGATCATCACCATGGCGGCCACCACGCGGCCGAGTGGAGTGATCGGCACCACGTCGCCATAGCCGGTCGTGGTCAGCGTCACCACCGCCCACCATAGTGCTGCCGGCACGCTGCCGAAGGTCTGCGGCTGGACGTCCCGCTCCAGGAAATATTCCGCGACGGAGGCCAGGAACACCACCATCAGGAAGATCACGAGCACGCTGAGCAGCGGCCCGGATTCCACCACCAGCACGCGCCGGAGCTGGCGCAGGCCGGGAATGCCCGGCACCACCTTGAGCACCCAGAGCACGCCGAGCAGCCAGGCGGTCTTCGGCTCGACGCCGGACAGCAAGGCCACCGGCACGGCCAGCGCGCCGATCGCGTCGACCACGCCGGCGCTGGACAGCGCGTAGAACCAGAATTTGCCCTGCCGGCCCATGTGGCGCAGCCGCACCAGCCATTCGAATACGAAATAGGCGAGGCAGGCCCACAGCAGCGCATCGACCCAGAGCGGCGCCGCGTCATGGGCCGGCGCGACCGTCAGCAGCGTCATCATGGCGACACCGGCCGCGACCGCGACATAGGCCGCCGTGGTCATGTTGCGGCCGGCGGTGGCGGAAACGAAGCGCGTCAAGGCCGGAAGGACGAGCCGCTTGGACATCGGAACGGAGCTTGCCTGTCGATGAACTGCTGGAATTGAGGCCCTGCGAACGCCAGAGCCGATATCACAACGTGCCTCTCCCGGTTGAGGCCGTCAACGCGCGGGCCGTGGCGGGATGATCGCGGTGAAAGACCCATCAGTTGGACGAAAGGCCTAACCATGTTGGCCCGATTTTGCGCCCGCGAATGTGAGAAATCGGACAAAACGTCGCTTTTTCCCCGTATATCAGGGATGCTGGTCGCCGATGCGACCTTGGCCGGAATGAAGCGACTAATAAGGCGATCTTATTCACTTCTTGAGAAATTGGTTGGTTTCCGATGGATACCTCACATCTCGCGGAGCACGCAGGCGCCGCCGGCAGTTTCTTCGCATCGATCTTCGTGGTTGCCACGCTGTCGATGCGGACCATGATCCCGTTGCGCGTCTTCGCCATCCTGACCAACATCATCCTGATCGCGACCGCCGTCCCGACCCACAATTACGCGACGCTGATCCTGCATGCCGTGCTGCTGCCGGTGAACACCTATCGGCTGCACCAGATGCTGCAACTGGTCCGTAACGTGAAGAAATCGGTCAACAGCGATCTGTCGATGGAATGGCTGAAGCCGTTCACGACGGAACGCAAATGCACCGCGGGCGAAGTCCTGTTCTACAAGGACGAGAAGGCCGACAGCATGTTCTACATTGTCAGTGGCCGCTTCCGCCTGGTCGAATCCGGCATCGAGCTGCCGGTCGGCGCCCTGGTCGGCGAGTTCGGCATGCTGTCGCCGTCGAACACGCGAACCCAGACGCTGGAGTGCGTCGAGACCGGCATGGTGCTGTCGGTGACCTATGACCAGGTCGAGCAGCTCTACGTCCAGAACCCGGCGTTCGGCTTCTACTTCCTGCGCCTCGCCAGCGCCCGCCTGTTCCAGAATATCTCGACGCTCGAGCAGCAGCTCGCGCAGCACGCCACCCCACAGGTCGCGGAGCCCAAACCTGCATGAGCCCCGTGACGAGTTCTGGAGGCGCCGCAGTGGCGGATGACGACGGTCTCCTGGCTTCGCTCCGTTACCTCTTTGCCGATATCATCGGCGATGAGGACGAGGGGCCGCCGGTGCTGCCCGACGCCTGCCCGGACCATCTCGGGCCGGCCGTCACCAAGGCCATCGATCTGTTGATCGCCTATCAGAGCACGAGCTACGCCCAGCTCTATATCGACCGGCTCAAGCGCTTCGTCGGCCGCCGCGGCGTCGACGACGCCCTGCTTGCCGAGATCGGCCGCCTGATGGCGGAGCGCATGGCCTATGAGGACGCGATTCGCATCGCGCAGCTCAAGCTTGGCGAAGTCAATGCGGCGGGCGGCCTTGCGGCGCGCTCGGCCGACGACGTCAAGAAGTTTCGCCTGGACGAGTTGATCGACGCCCTGCCGGCCGTGGTCGCCGATCCGGTGCTCGGCGTGCTGGATCAGTTCGGCTGGCGGCGTCGCCGGGTCTCGATTCGCTTCAGCGCCAACAACCGCTTCAGCGTTCGCCGGCTCAGGATCGAGGCGGGCCTGAAGCGCTGGCGGCTGTTCTCGGGACGCTATGCGAGGGAGCGCGTCTGGGTCGAGCGCTGGCTGCACATGATCGACCGCAGCCTGACCAAGCAGCCGGGCGCCGCCCCGGCGGTCGTGCAGACCGCGACCATGATCCAGGGTTACGGCGATCCCTACCGCCAGGGCATCGCGGACTGGCACGTGATCATCGACGGGCTCGCCAAGCCGACCTTCGACGGCGTGCTCGTGCTCCCCGACCTTGCCGGCGCCATTGCGGAAGCGCGCGCAGCCACCATGCCAGATCCGCGGCAGGCAGCGCTGAAGCGCAAGATCGCGGAGATCCGCGCCCGGGCACCGGCGGTATCGTAAGAACCTTCGCCGTCATTGCGAGCGAAGCGAAGCAATCCAGTTCCCCGCTTGCGGCGCTGTGGATTGCTTCGCTTCGCTCGCAATGACGCGGGAATCTGCCGAAGCCATCTACCGCTTCATGTGCGGTGGCTCGTCGTAGCCGCGGCGGCTGGAATAGAACAACAGGCCCATCAGGCCGATGCAGACCGCGGCCAGAAGCGCAATGCAGATCGTGAACACCACGATGCCATAGGTCGGCACCGGAGCGTCCACAGTCAGACCTTCATAGGCGTAGGCGCCGACGGCGGCCAAAAAGGCCAGCAGGCCGATGCTGATTGCAATGCGCATGCGTAGCTGCCTCTGCTGAGGGCCGAGGGCAACAGGGCACTTGCGCCGGCTTTCACGCCGCGGCGGTAGCCTTCGCCAGCGCCTGCCGTCCGGCTTCGGTCAGCTCGGAAAGCGTCGTCCTGCCGCTCTTGGCGCATTTGATGATGTATCTGGCAACGCGGCGGCGGGTGTCATGTTCCTCGCCGTGAGCTGCGTCTGCGCAAACGCGATCAAGCGCAGCGTTCATGGCGAAGAGCGTGCGTGAGTCAAACCGTTCCTCGATCATCGCAGCTCTCCTTTGCGACTCGCGGCTACTTGCGGAACGTCAGCCATTCGCTGACTTCCATCACAGTCTCGGTCTGTCTGGCCTTCTTCATCAGCATTTCGCGTTCCCGTCCCGGCGGCAGCTTGCGCGCCGCAATGCGCGAATCTTCGGCGAATTTCTGCAAGCGGTTTTCGAACGATCCGGGAGGCCGCGATCTGTTGCGCTTCTTCTTGATCATGCCGTCTCCGAGCTGGAACCAGCAATACTAGGCTTGTTCCCGGGAGGCCGTCGTTAACCCATGACATCGGTCGAATTGAAAAAAACGCGCGCCGGAAATTGCGATCCAAGATCGCGACCTGGGATCGCGAAGATCGCAGGAACGATCTTCGGTGCTCTGCGTAACACTCGTGCGTTCGCTGCTTTGCTCCCCGAAAGGCGGTGGACCACTCCGGTGACGGGCCTCGGCGAATTTGATCGCCGGGGCCCGCATGTCTTCAAGCAAGGCAGCCAAGGCAACAAGAAGGACATAAGCAGTGGCACATTCCAATCAGGGCATCGTGAAAGACAACAAGGGGCAGGAGCAGCCGGCCGACAAGCAGCGCGCGCAGACCGCGCAAAAGACCGACCCGCGAAAGTCGAATGCGCGCGAAGCGACGCGTGATCCGAAATTGAACGATGCCGACAAGACGCCGGGATCCGGCATGACATCAGACGACCGCGGCGATCCTCCAACGGGCTGAACGGCGTTTCGCTCTGCAGCAATCGCGGCAATGCGGCAGGAACGATGACTCGGGCCGATCGTTGGCGTCGAGGGATCAATGGAGAAGTGTCATGGCGATGGACGAGAAGGAGGTCGGAAACCTGATCGGCAGCGACAAGGTCGAGGGCACCGCGGTCTATGGCTCCGACGAGCGCAAGATCGGCTCGATCGAACGGGTGATGATCGACAAGAAGAGCGGGCGGGTGTCTTACGCCGTACTCGGCTTCGGCGGCATTCTCGGTCTCGGCAACGACCATTATCCGCTGCCCTGGCAGTCGCTCAAATACGACACGAGACTGGGCGGCTATGTCACCGGCGTCACCGAGAGCCAGCTGCGCGGCGCGCCGAAATACGGCAGCGAGCGCGAGTGGAATTGGTCCGATATCGGCACCACGCGCGCGGTGAACGACTACTACGGCGTGCCGTTCGTCTGAACGTCCCTTAGACGTCCCCCCGAGCCGGGGGACCCGTATTTCACCGGTGGTACCCACCGGGAGCCGAGGTGTGCCTGATGCTCGGGATGTAACCGTCGCATCCTTGGGACGTCTGTACACTAGTGAACATACGTCAATAGCTGTGCAAGGTAACATACGTAATTGAAGTCGGTCCTGCAGTTGCCCGATTAAACATGCGGGAGACCAATCGTTGGCGTCGCTAATCCGGAAATTGGAGCAGTTTGCACGGCTTTCGCCGGTAGACCAGGTCCTTCTCAATCGCGCGTCTACCGAGCGCGTCCGCCATTTTGGTCCGCGGGTCGACATCGTCCGCGAGGGCGAGAAGCCGAAGGACGTCCATCTGATCCTGTCCGGCTGGGCCTATCGCTACAAGCAGCTCGAGGACGGCCGGCGTCAGATCGTGGCCTTCTTTCTGCCCGGCGACATTTGCGACGTGAACGTCTTCATCCTGCGCGAGATGGATCATTCGATCGGTACCGTCACGGCAGTGTCGATCGCCGACCTCTCCCGCGAATTCTTCGACAAGGTCGCGGCCGGACATCCGCGCATCGTGACCGCGTTCTGGTGGGAAACCCTGGTCAACGCGGCGATCCAGCGCGAATGGACCATGAGCCTCGGCCAGCGAACGGCGCTGGAGCGGATGGCCCATCTGCTGTGCGAGATCTGGCTCCGGCTGCGTGCCGCCGGCCTGACCCAGGGCGACAGCTGTGATTTCCCGCTGACCCAGGGCGATCTCGCCGATGCCACCGGGCTCTCCAAGGTTCACGTCAACCGAACGCTGCAGGAATTGCGCGCCGGCGGCCTGATCGTACTCAAGGGAAAGACCCTGGTCGTCCCCAATCTCGAGCGGCTGATGCACGCCGGCCTGTTCAACCCGAACTACCTGCATATGGATCACGAGGGACGGCAGCTCGACGCCGCTGCGACGCCGACGGACGCGGCGGTCGGGTAGTAAGCGCTGCGCTCCGGTGCATGTCGAGAGCGTGCGGATGTATGGTTCACCGGCCGTTTAACATAGGCGGTGTCGTCCTGGCGAAAGCCAGGACCCATTACCCCAAGTCTCAATTGTTGCGCGATGCTGGGGCCGCGATCCCGTTCATCAGCAAAAGCGGTGGTAATGGGTCCTGGCTTTCGCCAGGACGACAGTGGTGCATGTGGCGTGATCGCACGGACGACAGTTGTATCTGTGGCGCAACCAACGGCTTGGTTTCACCCGTTCGCCGCCTTCACCACCACGAGGTTCTCGTCCGGCACGGCCGGGTGGCGCTTGAGGTGATCGCGGCGCAGTGCGATCTCGTCGCGGACCAATTCGTAGCCGAGCTTGAACGTGTCCATTCCGTCGCCGGAAACGGTGCCGTCGCGCAGGCCGGTCACCGCGCCGCGCAGGATTGCCTCGAGCTCATCCTGCAATTCGTCGAGATGTTCGGCGCAAGTGGCGTGCTCGACGCGCTCGCCGATGTCGAGGATCCTGCCCGCCAGCTCGCTGGCCTTCTCCGGTGCGACGCGGGTGATCTTGGTGTAGATCGCGGCGAAGATCGAGCCGATGATGCTGAGCGCGGCGGCAGCGAGATACATCACGTCGCTGTAGCGATCCATGAACGACTTGGTATCGTCGTTGATGTATTCGGCGGCGCCCTGATGGGCGACGATGAAGGCGTCCTTGTCGGTCGCCGCCGGCTCGATCTTGGAGGCGAAGCCGTCGTCGAGCGCGAGTTCCGACTTGTTCTCGTAGATGATGCGGGCGAGCTCGGCGGCTGTCGTCGTGGACATCGAGGATTGCGCGACCAGCAGCCATTCCAGCCCGATGGTGTCGACCTCGTCATCGGGGATCGCCGGCGAGGACGACAGCATGCCGGTCGAGACCGTCTCCTCCGAAATCGCCGGGTATTTGCGCGCCAGTGCCTTGGCCGCGTCGATCGCATTCAGCGTGAAGCCGCCGGCGCGCTTGGCATATTGCTCGTAGGTCTTGTCCTTCACGATCTTCGAGGCATGCTCGATCGCGATCACAGCAGCAAAGCCGGAGGCGAACAGCTTGTCGAAAGGTGTGTTCGGCGGCGCCTGCTGTACCCGCTGCGCCGCGTCGGGGCTGTCGGCAATCTCGAGCGCGCTGCGGACGAAATTGACGCTGTTTTCGCCGTCGCCGACGACCGCGATCCGCTTCTTCTTGAGCTCGCTCAGCGATTTGATCTTCTTGCCGCCGGGGCTGAGCACCAGCACCACGTCATGCTCGAGGATCGCGATGGCGCGGGCACGCGGCGGCACCCTTGCGTCGGTGCGCAGGATGGCAAGCGAGGCGTCGCGGCGATCGAATTGCGCCAGCGCCTTGGCGTTGTCGAGGTTCGGCGCGATCTTCAGCCGCAGCCGCGACGAATTGTTCTTCAGCACGGTGGCGAGCTTGGCGGCGAATTTCGCCTCCGGACCCTTGGCATCGCCGACCGCGAACACCAGCGTTTCGGAATTGCGCAGCCAGAGCCGGCCGCCGATCACGGTGATCGCGCTCAGGAGCAGCGTCAGCAGGGTGAAGACGATGATCTGCGCGCGGTTGGTCTTGACGACCGGTTTGGCGACCGGTGGGCGCGGCGGCATCGGCGCAGGCGAGGGGGCTTCGGCACTCATGGCTGATTACCTGGCTCATCACCCGTCCGGGACGGCCCGTTGCCGCAACCCGATCGGCGCGGCGCTGCCCGGTGAATCCGTAAATGGCTATAAAAGAAAGAAAATTTCCTATGTTGCCGACGATATACCTCCCCGGGGGGAATGCAAACCGGCCGCCGGCCGTAACCTTAATCTCGGCCGGCCTGCGCCGCGATGCCACATGACCATTGCCACTATCGACGGTCGGACCGAGATGTGATTTTCGAGGAGGCGCAGGTGCATTCTGGCGCCGGAGATGTCATAAATGAGACACGCTTCGGTTTGCGGAATTGTGCTGACGGCCTGACCCGGATTTCTTGCAATCACATTCATCGAAGTAAAAGGGCGTCAGCTTGTTGTTTCCCTCCATGTCATCGTCGGTGTCGGTTGGTGCCCTGGTGGGATGGATGTTGCTTCTCACCGCAAAGCACATCATCGCCGACTTCATGCTGCAGAACGCCTGGATGGCGATCGGCAAGGACCAGAAAACCGGCTGGGCGCTGCCGCTGCTGGCGCACTGCCTGGTGCATCTCGCGGTCGCCCTGGCGCTGATCCTGGTGGTGGCGCCGCGGTTCTGGTACGTCGCCTTCATCGACTTCTTGATCCACATCATCGTCGATCGGGCCAAGGGCATCTGCGCCTCGCATTTCGGCGTGACGCTGGAATCCGGCCATCCTTGGTTCTGGACCCTGATCGGGGTCGACCAGGCGCTGCACCACCTCACCGGCTTCGCGCTGTCGATCTATATGGCCGCGAACTGAACGGCTCGCGCGCACCTTTCCTTCCATCCTGGACCACGAATCCAGCCGGGCTGCGGCGGGCGGATGTGATTCGCGCGCAACGGGCAAGACCCTCCGGAGGCGACCGGAGGCCGTGGTTAACCTTTCGTTAGAGGATTACGCGGCATCTTCCCGATCGAGGGGGATTTGCAAATGTTTTCAAGCCGCGACGCCTTCGAGAACGATGCCTGCCCGGTTGCCGACGACCTGCTCGGCCAGATGTATCGCGCCAATCCGAACGGGCTCTCGTTGCTGGTTGCTAATGTCGCGCCCGATGTCAGGGCGAGGCTCGCGCTGTTCTGCTATCGCCGCAGCCATCTGCACGCGCTCGCGGTCGCGATCGCGTCGAGCTGCAGCGAGTGGGAGCTGGCGAATTCAGGCGGCCGTGTCGGCTCGACGCTCTACGCGCTGTCGCGCGAGCCGGCCCGCGCCGCGACCGTTTCGCATGGTGGCCGCAAGCCGATCACGCTGTCGACCAAGCCGTTGACGACCTTCGCGCCGATCGTCGATGACGAACTCGACGACGAGGACGTCAGCGACAAGGTCTCGGCGTAACGTCTGTTAGATCGGCTGCGCGCTCGCGATGAGCGGCAGCCCGTGCCGGCGCCGCGCCATCGCGCATTCCGCGTCGCCCGGCTGGCAGGTCCGGCATACCTCCGGCCGCACCGCATAGACCTCGCAGCGGGTTGCTTCTCCGACCCGGCCCGCTAGCGCCGAGCAGCGGTCGCCCTCGCAGCGCATGCCTGATTGTCGCGCATTGACGAATTGCGGTGGGATCAGATCGAGCTGCGCGTCGTCCTCGATGGTGAAGCGCGGCCAGTTCTCCGAATAGCTGCAGCAGGCACCGCAGGATTGGCAGGGGCTTGCGTCGGCTGCGTCGATCGCGTTGTCGGCCATCAGGTGTCCCTCGGCGCTTCCCAGACCAGGCTGCGCCGCCAGCGCGCCCTGAGCAGGTCGCGCCGCTCCGGATATTTCTCGTCGTGATAGACCGCCGTGACCACGCGGTCGGTGCGGAAGCTGCGGAAATCCTTGCGCAGCTCGCACCAGGCGGCGAGCAGCCGCACCGCCTCGTGATAGCCGACCGCGATCGGCCAGATCGTGCGCTCAGAGTCGCGGCCATGCTCGTCGCGATAGTTCAGCGTGATCTTCTTGCCCTCATGGATCTGGCTGCGGGTCCTGACCATGTCGATGCGGTCGGGCTCCCGGTTCCAGGCCGAGCGGGCCCGGCTTGCCGGCTCCAGCACGAACGGCCGCAGTCGGTCGGGCACGGTCTCGGCGATCTTGGCCATCAGGTCCTCGGCCGCGCGGGCCAGCGCCGGATCGGCGTGGCCGACCACCCATTGTGCGCCGAGCACGCAGGCCTCGATCTCGTCGGGTGTCAGCATCAAGGGCGGCAGGTCGAATCCCTTCTCCAGGATGTAGCCCATGCCGGCCTCGCCGCGGATCGGCACCCGCTGCTCGATCAGGCTGGCGATGTCGCGATAGATCGTCCGCTTCGATGTCTCGAGCTCGGCTGCGATTGCATCGGCAGTCAAAGGCTTACGGGTGCGTCGGAGCACCTGGATGATCTGAAACAGCCGGTCGGCGCGTCTCATGGCAACTCTCTCGATCGCTCTCTTGGCACGTGTCTTGTCGAGTGTCTCGGTGGCTGTTTTGGCAGCCGTCTTGACGAGTGTCTTGACGGGTCTCGTCGTCTCTCGGTGCGCAGGCTTTTCTGGGCCCCGTCCGGCTACTGCTGACAGCATGTTGGCAGCAGGTGGGGGCTATATCAGGACAACACCTCAAGTGAAGGGAATTTGTCCATGACGAATCTTGACGAACTCGGTTTCCGGCAGGCGCAAGGCTTTGCGCTGGAACAGCTGGTCACGGTCTACTCCACTTCCGGCGACCTGCGCTGGGCCCTGGTCGCGCTGATCGCACAGTCGATCAGCACGGTCTGGTCCTACGGGCGGGCACGCCTGGTCAAGCGCGTTCGCGAGGCGGTTCGCCGCCTCGCACCCGTCGGCCCGTTCGACAGTGAATGCCACTACTGCTGACACCATGCTGGCAGCAGGGGACAGCTAGCTTCAACTCACGACCACAGGCGATCGGGAGCTTCATATGATTACGCTTTTTGGCTTTGGCACGGGCTTCGGCTTGCCGGAAATCAGCCCCTTCGTGACCAAAACCGAGGTCCAGCTCAAGATGGCCGGGCTCGACTATCGCAAGGAGAAGGCGATGCCGCCGGCGTCTCCCAAGGGCCAGCTGCCATTCATCGCCGACGACGGCGAGACGATCGCCGATTCGACCTTCATCCGTGCCCATATCGAGGGCAAATACGGCTTCGATTTCGACGCGCCGCTCAGCCTGCAGGCGCGCGCCCAGGCGTGGGCCTTCGAGCGCATGATCGAGCATCACGTCTACTGGGCGCTGGTCGGCGCGCGCTGGGTCGACGACACCAATTTCGCCAAGGGGCCCGCGCATTTCTTCGACGGCGCGCCCGACCATATGCGCGACAAGATGCGCGAGGACGCCCAGTTCCGCGTTGCCGAGAACTATCTGCTGAGCGGGCTTGGCCGTCACGGACCGGACGAAGACGTCGATCTCGCGATCCGTTCGCTGTTCGCGCTGTCGGTGCATCTCGGCGACAAGCCGTATCTGATGGGCGATGCGCCGTGCGGCACCGATGCCACCGCGTTCGGCGCGCTGGCGGGAATCCTCACCCCGTTCTTCGATTCGCCGCTGCGCGAGCGCACCGAGAAGTTCGACAATCTCACCGCCTATGTCGGCCGGATGATGCGGCAATATTATCCGGAATTCGCCTGGGCGCCGCTGCAGCAGCAGGCGGCCTAAGCCGGCGCGGCAGGGGCGGGCTGGCCCTTCAATGCGGCCAGCTCCGCCTCGAGCTCGGCGATGCGCTGGTCGCGCGAGGCCAGCGCTGCCGCGACATCGGCCGCGTCGAACTTTTGCGGAATGTGCTGCGGGCAGTTGGTGTCCCACGCCGTGACCTTGAACAGGATCACCTGCTCGGGCCGCGCCCGGTAGCCCCGCGGCATCAGCGTGCGGGTCAGCGCCGGATCGTCCTCCACCACCTTCGCCTCGCCCCACAGCTTGACGCGGCGGCGGTGCGCGTAATCCATCACGAAGATATAGGCCTTGGCATTCTCCGAGAGATTGCCCTGGGTGATGAACTGGCGGTTGCCGCTGTAGTCGGCGAACGCGATGGTGTGCTTGTCGAGCACCTTGATGAAGCCCTTCGGTCCGCCGCGATGCTGGATGTAGGGCTGGCCGTCGGCCGAGGCGGTCGCGAGATAGAAGCTGTTCACCTCGCCGAGGAAGCCGGCGAGGTTCTCGTCGATCTCGCTGCGCCAGCCGCCATGTGCCTCGACTTCGGCGTAGGTGGCGCGTGAGCCCTTGCGGGTCTGGATCGCCTTCACCGCCGGACTGAATGCGACGTCGCTCGCAGAGCTGTGACCATCTGACATCGGAGCCTCCCATGACGGGCGCCTGAGTGGTTGTCCTCGCCGCTTAAGATGGACATTCCCAGATCGTAAGCAATCTTGTGCATTGACACTTCACTGTTGCCGATTATGCAATAGTGCCATGGACCGGATCGACGCCATGCAGGCCTTCGTCGCGGTGGCGGACCTCGAGGGGTTCGCCCCCGCCGCCCGCAAGCTCGGCCTGTCGCCGTCCGCCATCACGCGGCTGATCGCGGCGCTGGAGGAGCGGCTCGGCGCTCGGCTGCTGCAGCGGACCACGCGGCAGGTGACGCTGACCGACGCCGGCTCGCGCTATCTGGAGCGGGCGCGCCGGATCCTCGCCGATGTCGAGGAGGCCGAGGACGCGGTGGAGAACGAGCGCACCCGCCCCGAGGGGCGCCTCGTGATCTCGGCACCGTTCGGCTTCGGGCGGCTCCATGTCAGCCCGGTGGTGAGCGCCTATCTGAAGCGCTATCCCGGCGTCGGCGTCGACCTGCGGCTGTCGGACCGCAGGATCAATCTGGTCGAGGACGGCGTCGACCTCGCGGTCAGGCTCGGGCACCTGCCGGATTCGACGCTGGTGGCGCGGCATGTCGGCCGGATGCGCCGCATCGTGGTGGCGTCGGCCGGCTATCTCAGGCGTCGCGGCGAGCCGAAGCGGCCGGCAGACCTCACCGCCCACGACACGATCCAGTTCGGCGCCATGACCGCGACACCGGATTGGCGCTTCATGGAGGATGGCCGCGAAGTCCGCATTACCCCTACGCCGCGCTTCACCAGCAACAGCTCGGACGCCGCCATCCAGTACGCCGAGCAGGACGGCGGACTGACCCGCGTGATGGCCTACCAGGCCGCCGAATCGCTGAAGGCGCGGCGGCTCCAGATCGTGCTCGCCGAGTTCGAGCAGCCGGCGGTGCCGATCCACGTCGTCTATCCGACGACGCGGCTGTTGTCGGCCAAGGTGCGGACCTTCATCGATCTCGTGACCGAGATCACCGACTGGTATTTCGACTAGCTCACCGGCGGCTTCTTCGGCACCACGCGGAAGGTGCCGTTGGCGCGCGCGATGGTCACCCCGTCGGCCTTAATCAGGCTCTGCGCGAAGCAGATCGTGCTGCCGGTCTTGATCACGTCGCTCTCGATCGCGAGCCATTGCCCGACATTGGCGGAGCCTACGAAATCGACCGCGAGCGAGATCGTCACGAACGAGGTGGTCCAGCCGGTCGCCTGGCCGCAGCTATAGCCCATCGCGTTGTCGGCAAGGGCTGCGATCAGGCCGCCATGGATCAGGCCGCGGCCGTTGGTGTGCGGCCTCGCCAGCCGCAGGCCGATGATGACGGCACGCTCGGTCTTCTTCTGGTAAAGCGGCTCCCAGGGCTCGGTGAGCGGGCTCTTGCGGAACAGCGGCTCGAAGCCTTGAGGGACGTCTTGGGGATTGTCGGGCACGACTTGCGTATCGGTGGTCATCTGAAGCTCGCATATGACGTTGGGTTGACGCCATTGAACGCGATGTCGATGACGGTTTCACCGCCTACAAAGTTTTAAACGGGATTTGCGTGGGTGTTTGAAGCCCGGTTCGTCCTCACCCGCGAAAGCGAAAGCGGGTGATCTAGTATTCCAGAGACTTCGGCTGGATTCGAGAAGCCGCGGCGTACTGGATACCCCGCATGCACGGGGTATGACGACAGAGATTGCGGAGAGGGTGCTGCTCGACAAAAGCATCCAAGAGCCCGCCTAGAACGGCAGCCCCACGTAATTCTCCGCCAGCGAGGTCGACGCCGCCTTCGAGCTGACGAGGTAGTCGAGCTCGGCGATCTGGATGCGCGCGGCGAATTCGCCCTCGTCGGGGAATTTGTGCAGCATCGAGGTCATCCACCAGGAGAAGCGCACCGCCTTCCAGACCCGCGCCAGCGCGCGTCCCGAATAGGCATCGATGCCGGCGGAGGATTTCTCGTCGTAGTATTCGCGCAGCGCCTGCGACAGATAATGCACGTCGCTGGCGGCAAGGTTGAGGCCCTTGGCACCGGTCGGCGGCACGATGTGCGAGGCGTCGCCCGCCAGAAACATGCGGCCGAACCGCATCGGCTCGGCGACGAAGCTGCGCAGCGGCGCGATGCTCTTTTCGATCGAGGGGCCGGTGACGATCTCGTCGGCGGCCTTCTGGTCGAGGCGCCGCTTCAATTCGTCCCAGAACCGCTCGTCCGACCATTGGTCGACATGATCGTCGAGCGGGCACTGCACGTAATAGCGGCTGCGGTGGGACGAGCGCATCGTGCACAGCGCAAAGCCGCGCTCGTGGTTGTTGTAGATCAGCTCCGGCGAGACCGGCGGCGTCTCCGAGAGGATGCCGAGCCAGCCGAACGGATACACCCGTTCGTAGCTGGTGATCGCCGACGCGGGCACGCTGGAGCGGCTGATGCCGTGGAAGCCGTCGCAGCCGGCGATGAAGTCGCAGGCGATCTCGTGGGTGACGCCGTCCTTGACGTAGCTGACGCGCGGATGATCGGTGTCGAAATCAAGCGGCTTGACGTCGGCCGCCGAGTAGATCGAGGTCAGGCCGGCCGCCTTGCGGGCATTCATCAGGTCGAGCGTGACCTCGGTCTGGCCGTAGATGGTCACGGTCTTGCCGGTCGAGCCATGCAGGTCGATGCGGTGCCGTGCGCCGCCGAACGCCAGTTCGAGACCGTGATGGACGAGGCCCTCCTGGTGCAGCCGGGCAGCGGCGCCGACGCTCTCGAGCAGCGACACGGTGCCTTCCTCGAGCAGCCCGGCGCGAATCCGCCCCAGCACATAGTCGGGGGTCTGCCGCTCAAGAATGATGTTGTCTACGCCGAAAGTATGAAGTAGTTGCCCAAGCAACAGTCCGGCCGGACCTGCACCAATGATTGCTACTTTTGTCCGCAATACCTTGTCCTCCCGATCGGATAGGCTTTTAGCCGGTGCCCGCGCCGGCAACTTGCCAAGGCAACTATATCATATAACGATTTTGGCAAGGCGGATTTGCGCGGGACCCGCGCGTTCGCCGCAGCGCAAGATGCGGTGGCGCGGGACCGGGCGGAGGGTGCGACGAGGCGTCCGCCCGCCGGATTTCATCTTGAATATCCGCGCGAATTAGATAACATGTTAAGTAATGAGCCGGGCACCAAGCCCGTCCTGGAGAGGAGGAGACGTGATGAGGAAGACAGTGTTGGCGGTGCTGATGGCCGCCGCCATCGTGCCGGCCGCGGGACCTGCCGTCGCGCAGGACAAGACCGTCAATCTCAAGGTGTCGCTATGGGTGCCGCCGGCGCATCCGCTGGTGCCCGCGACCCAGGCCTGGGCCGCCGACATCGAGAAGGCATCGGGCGGCACCATCAAGGTCACCGTGTTTCCGTCCGAGCAACTCGGCAAGGCGTTCGACCATTACGACATGGCGCGCGACGGCATCGCCGACGTCACCTATGTCAATCCTGGCTATCAGCCCGGCCGTTTCCCGATCGCGGCCGCCGGTCAGCTTCCGTTCACCTTCTCCGACGGCAAGAAGGGCACGCTGGCGCTGAACGAGTGGTATCACAAATATGCGCCGACCGAGATGAAGGACACCAAGCTGTGCTTCGCCTTCATCCACGATCCGGGCGCGCTGCACGGCAAGAAGAAGATCGTGCTGCCGAGCGACCTCTCCGGCGTCAAGGTGCGTCCCGCGCAGAGCACCATCGGCGAGATGGTCAAGATGTTCGGCGGCACCAATGTGCAGGCCTCCGCGCCGGAATCGCGCGACGCGATCGAGCGCGGCGTGGCCGACGAGATCACCTTCCCCTGGGGCTCGATCTTCCTGTTCGGCATCGACAAGGTGGTGAAGTACCACATGGACGTGCCGCTCTATTCGACGGTGTTCACCTACAACATGAACCTCGCCAAATATAATTCGATGTCGGCTGCCCAGAAGAAGGTGATCGACGATCACTGCACGCCGGAATGGGCCTCCAAGGTCACCGATCCCTGGACCGATTTCGAAGCCAATGGCCGCACCAAGATGAAGGCGCTGGAAGGCCACGAGGTCTATCCGCTGACTTCGGATCAGCTCGCCGAGTGGAAGAAGGCGGTCAAGCCGCTGCGCGACAGCTGGGCCGAGGCGGTGAAGAAGGCCGGCGGCGATGCGGCAAAGATCGATGCCGATCTGCAGGCCACGCTGAAGAAGTTCGAGGCGGGGATCTGATCCCGCTCCCCTTCACCTCTCCCCGCTTGCGGGGAGAGGTCGGATCGCATCGTCAGATGCGATCCGGGTGAGGGGTACAGGTCTCACCGCATTCACGACTCGTGGAAGCAGCCCCTCACCCCAACCCTCTCCCCGCAAGAGCGGGGGAGAGGGAGCTCATCGAAGCAACGCATGACGCAATCTGCCGAAGTTTCCCAAGACGGCGCGATCACCGGCCCACCCGAGCCGGCGCGCAAGAATTTCATGGATCGCTTCATCGATTCGATCGAATGGGTCGCAGCCTTCTTCGTCGGCGTCGTTGCGCTCAACACCTTCACCGCGGTGTTCATGCGAAAATTCTTCGCGGTCACGATCCCTGACTATTACAATTTTGGCCAGTTCCTGCTCGGCATCCTGATCTTCTGGGGCATTGCGGCGACGAGCTATCGCGGCACCCACATCACCGTGGATCTGGTTTGGGCCAACGCCTCGCCGCGCTACCAGCGCTGGATCGACATCTTCGCGACGCTGGTGCTGCTGTTCGTGGTGAGCGTGCAGACCTACACGCTGGTCGACAAGGTGATCGACACCAGGAACAGCCATATCGTCACCATGGATCTCGGCGTTCCGGTCTGGCCGTTCTTCCTGGTGTCGTGGATCGGCGACGTCTCCGCGGTGCTGCTGATCGCGATCCGCACCTACCGCCTGATCTTCCATCCGGAAGATATCCATGACGCCAAGATCAAGACCGCGGAGTAGACGGCCATGAGTCTCGACCTCAGTCCCGAGACCGTCGCCGTCATCGGCTTTGTCAGCCTGTTCGTGCTGATGCTGCTCCGTGTCCCCGTCGGCATGGCGATGGGCCTCGTCGGCATCACCGGCTTTGGCTATCTCACCGGCTTCGCGCCGGCGCTCAAGCTGGTCGGCCAGACCACGATGCGCACGGTGACGGATTATTCCTTCGGCGTGATCCCGATGTTCCTGCTGATGGGCGCCTTCGTGTCGGTCTCGGGAATCAGCCGCGAGCTGTTCCGCGCCGCCAACACCTTCGTCGGCCATTGGAAGGGTGGGCTCGGCATTGCGACGATCGCCGCCTGCGGCGGCTTCGCCGCGATCTCCGGCTCGTCGGTCGCGACCGCCGCGACCTTCTCGGCCGTCGCCTATCCCGAGATGCGCCGCTTCGGCTATCCGCAGTCGTTCGCCGCCGGCGTGATCGCGGTCGGCGGCACGCTCGGGGCGATGCTGCCGCCGTCCACCGTGCTCGCGGTCTACGGCATCATCACCCAGCAGGATATCGGCAAGCTGTTCATCGCGGGCGTAGTGCCGGGCCTGCTCGCTATCGTGATGCACATGATCACGATCGGCATCATCGGCGTGACGCGGCCCGGCTTCCTGCCGGCGGGAAAGAAAGCATCGTGGCACGAGCGCTTCGTCGCGCTGCGCGACGTCTGGTCGCCGCTGCTGCTGTTCCTGTTCGTGATCGGCGGGCTCTATGGCGGCTTCTTTGTCCCGACCGAAGCCGGCGCGGTCGGCGCGGTGGGCGCCTTCATCATCGGTATCCTCCGCGGCAAGCTGACCAGGGAAGGCATCCTGCAATCGCTGCTGCAGGCGACGCGCACCGCGGCCGCCGTGTTCACGGTGCTGATCGGCGCGCTCTGCTTCGGCTATTTCCTCACCATCACGCAGACGCCGCAGCACGTCACTGAATTCCTCACCGGGCTCGGCATCGGCCCCTATGGCGTGCTGGCGCTGATCCTCCTGATGTATCTGGTGCTCGGCTGCCTGATGGACGCGATGGCGATGGTGATCCTCACCGTGCCGATCGTGTTTCCGGTGGTGACCGCGCTCGGCTTCGATCCGATCTGGTTCGGCATTATCATCGTCATGACGGTCGAACTCGGCCTGATCCATCCGCCCGTCGGCATGAACGTGTTCGTGATCAAGAGCGTCATCAAGGACGTCAACATGTCGACGATCTTTGTCGGGGTGCTGCCGTTCGTCATCACCGATCTGATCCGGCTGGTGATCCTGATCCTGTTCCCGCTGCTTGCGACCTGGCTGCCGCAGCGCATGATTGGCTAAATCCATGGCACCTGAGCTTCAGACCAGATACGTCTTCACCATCACCGCCCGGATCGCGGAGGTGACGTCCGCCGGAGACATCGGCACCGGCGTCCGCCGCATCATTCCGATCATCGGCGGCGAGGTGAGGGGTGAGAAGGTCAACGGCAGGGTGCTGGCGTTCGGTGCGGACTTCCAGATCATCCGGCCCAACGAGCTGATCGAGCTGGAGGCGAAGTATGCGTTCGAGACCGACGACGGCGCCGTCGTCTATGTCGAGAACAAGGGCATCCGCTTCGGGCCGGTCGAGCTGTTGCAGAAGCTGAAGCGCGGCGAGCCGGTCGACCCGAAGCTGATCTATTTCCGCACCGTGCCGAAATTCGAAACCGGCGCCGAAAACTACCGCTGGCTGATGCAGCACATCTTCGTCGGCTCCGCCGCCCGCCACGCCGACCGCGTCGTGATCGACGTGCATCAGGTGCTGTAGCTTCGCACACTTGCCGTCTCACCCGCCGGGATCCGCCACACATTCGGTGTCGTCCCTGCGAAGCAGGGACCCATACTCCGCGGTCTGTGCCGTGAACGGGACTCGTCGTTCCATCATCGTCCAATAATAATCATTTGTGGTTATGGGTCCCTGGTTTCGCAGCGACGACGGGAGGAGGGGGCGCGCGTATCAACTCCATCACCGTCACCCTGAGGAGGCCGCGCAGCGGCCGTCTCGAAGGGTCGACAGCCACCACCCGGGCCGTGCATCCTTCGAGGCCCGCTTGCGCGTGCACCTCAGGATGACGGAATCGACAGCCTGGCGCGCCCATATTGACTCTCCCGCAAATCGTTATAAAACATAACTATTCTGAACGGGAAACAATAACGCCATGGGAAACGCTGCCGGCGAGGGAGACGCCTCGCTGCTCAGGATCGAGACGCGAGGGGCGGTGCTGACGATCGGGCTGAACCGTCCCGCCAAGCGCAATGCGCTGAACGACGGCATCATCCTGGCGCTGCGGGATTGCTTTTCCGCGATACCGGATGCGGTCGGCGCCGTCGTCATCCATGGCATCGGCGATCACTTCTCGTCCGGCCTCGATCTCTCCGAACTGACCGAGCGTAACGCCACCGAGGGTCTTGTGCATTCCCAGATGTGGCACCGTGTGTTCGACCGCATCCAGTATTGCCGCGTGCCGGTCATCGCCGCACTGAAGGGCGCGGTGATCGGCGGCGGGCTGGAGCTGGCTTGCGCCGCGCATATCCGGGTCGCCGAGCCGTCGGCCTATTTCGCGCTGCCCGAAGGCCAGCGCGGCATCTTCGTCGGCGGCGGCGGATCGGTGCGGCTGCCGCGCCTGATCGGCGTGCCCAGGATGGCGGACATGATGCTGACCGGGCGGGTCTATTCGGCGACCGAGGGCGCCGCCTACGGCTTCTCGCAATATCTCACCGAGGCCGACGGCGCGCTGCCGAAAGCGCTGGAGCTTGCCGAGCGCGTCGCCGCCAATGCGCCGCTGACCAACTTCGCTGTGTTGCAGGCGCTGCCGATGATCGCCGAGGCCAATCCGCAGACCGGCCTGTTGATGGAATCGCTGATGGCGACGGTGGCGCAGAGCGACAAGGAAGCCAAGAAGCGCATCCGCGCGTTTCTTGATCGCAAGACCGCCAAGGTGAAGCCGACATGAGTGCCGCGCCGTCTGCAACCGCCGGCACCGCGCATCCGCTGCGCCCGATCTCGTTCGGCAATCCCGACGTCACCGTCGAGCGCCGCGACGACGGCACGATCTATCTCCGACCAAAGCTCAGCCTCGCCGATTTTCCGGTTCGTCTCACCGATCGCCTGCACCACTGGGCGATGGCCGAGCCGAACCGCGTGTTCATGGCCGAGCGCGCCGCCGGTGGCGGCTGGCGGCAAATCACCTACGTGCAATTGCTCGAGGCTATCAGGCGCATTGCCTCCGCCTTGATCGCGCGGGGATTGTCGCCCGAGCGGCCGATCGTGATCCTGTCGGGCAATTCGATCGATCATGCCCTGATGGCACTTGGCGCGCTCTATGCCGGCGTTCCGTTCTGCCCGGTGTCGCCGGCCTATTCGCTGGTGTCGCGCGACTATGGCAAGCTCAGCTTCGTCATCAAGCTTCTGACGCCGGGCCTCATCTTTGTCGACGATGCCGATAAATTCGCCGACGCGCTGCGTGCCAATGTCGGATCCGATGTCGAGATCGCCGCGAGCCGCGGCACCGTGCCCGGCCGTGAGGTGACGCGCCTTGCCGGCCTCTTGGCGACGCCGGAAGACCCGCGCCTCGATGCGACCCATGCAGCAATCGGTCCGGACACGATCGCGAAATTCCTGCTGACGTCGGGGTCGACCGGCAATCCCAAGGCCGTCATCAACACCCAGCGCATGATCTGCGCCAACCAGGTGATGCTGCGTGAGACGCTGGCGTTCCTCAAGGACGAGCCGCCTGTGATCGTCGACTGGTTGCCATGGAATCACACTTTTGGTGGCAACCACAATGTCGGGCTGACGCTCTATAACGGCGGTTCGATGTATCTCGATGAGGGCAAGCCGATGCCCGGCGGCATCGAGGAGACCGTGCGAAACCTGCGCGAGATCTCGCCGACGGTCTATTTCAACGTGCCCAAAGGCTATGAATCGCTGCTGCCCTATCTGCGCGACGACGCCGGTCTGCGGGCAAAATTCTTCGCCCGGCTGCATGCGATGTTCTTCTCCGGCGCCGCGCTGTCGCCATTCATCTGGAACAGCCTCGATGCGCTCGCCGTGCAGGAGAAGGGCTATCGCGTGCCTGTCCTGACCGGCCTCGGCGCCACCGAGACCTCGCCGTTCTTCATGTCGGTGCGCCCCGATACCAGCCGCTCCGGCCATGTCGGGCTTCCGGTGTCGGGCAATGATGCGAAGCTCGTTCCGAACAACGGCAAGCTCGAGGTCCGCGCCAAAGGCCCGAACGTGACCCCGGGCTACTGGCGGCAGCCCGAGCTGACCGCCAAGGCGTTCGACGAGGAAGGTTTTTATAAATTTGGCGACGCGCTGAAGCCAGCCGACGCTGGTGATCTCGATGCCGGGTTCGATTTCGACGGCCGCATCGCCGAGGATTTCAAGCTGGCGAGCGGCACCTGGGTCAGCGTCGGGCCCTTAAGGGCGCGTTTCGTCGGCACCTGCGCGCCGCTGGTGCGCGACGTCGTGATCGCAGGGCTCAACCGCGACGAGCTCGCCGCGATCGTGATCCTCGATCTCGATGGCTGCCGCCTGATCAATCCGGCGTTGGTCGCCAATGACATCGCGGCCGCTGCCAATGATCCGCTGGTGCGGGCGGCCTTCCGCGAGCGCTTCGCGCGCGTCCTGGCCGGCGCCACCGGCTCGTCGAACCGGATCGCGCGCGCGATCCTGCTCGACACGCCGCTGTCGATCGATCGCGGCGAGGTCACCGACAAGGGCTCGATCAACCAGCGCGCGGTGCTGGAGCATCGCACGGACATCATCGAAGCGCTTTACGCGCCGGTGCCGCCGGCATCGGTGATCACACTCGTCTAGTTCTCGAACAGGAGAAAGCCATGCAGTTGAAGGACCAGGCCGCCATCGTCACCGGCGGCGCATCGGGATTGGGCGCTGCGACCGCGCGCCGTCTCGCGGCGCAGGGCGCCAAGGTCGCGGTCTGCGATCTCAACGCCAAGCTCGCCGAGAGCGTCGCGGCGGAGATCGGCGGCATTCCCGTCGTCTGCGACGTCGCCGATGCTGCGGCGGCCGAGGCCGCGGTGGCCGCCGCCGCCAAGGCGCACGGCCCCGCGCGCGTGCTGGTGAACTGTGCCGGCATCGGCGTGGCAAAACGCGTGATCGGCCGCGAGGGGCCGATGGCACTGGCCGACTTCGACAAGGTGATCAAGGTCAATCTGATCGGCTCCTTCAACATGCTGCGGCTTGCGACCGCTGACATGGCCAAGCTCGAGCCGCTCGCAACCGGCGAGCGCGGCGTCGTGATCTCGACGGCCTCGGTCGCGGCCTATGACGGCCAGATCGGGCAGGCGGCCTATTCGGCATCGAAGGGCGGCATCGTCGCGATGACGCTGCCGATCGCGCGCGAGCTCGCGCAATTCGGCATCCGCGTGCTCACGATCGCGCCCGGCCTGTTCATGACGCCCTTGCTGGCCGGCCTGCCGCAGGAAGCGCAGGATTCGCTCGCCGCAGCGATCCCGTTCCCGCGCCGGCTCGGCCAGGCCGACGAGTTCGCCTCGCTGGCGCTGCACATGATCGACAACCCCTATCTGAACGGCGAAGTGGTGCGGCTCGATGCCGCGCTCCGGATGGCGCCGCGCTGAAGCATGATCCGGAAGAGCATGAACGCCCTTCCGGATCGCTCATGCTCGATCGAGGATAAACCATGTTCGTCAATCGGCGCGACGTGCAGATCCAATGGGGCGATTGCGACCCCGCCAACATCGTCTACTACCCGCGCTACTTCGCGATGTTCGACGACTCGACCTCGATCATGTTCGAGGCCGCCGGCTATTCGAAGCAGGACCTCGTCCACAAATACGGCCTGGTCGGCATTCCCATGGTCGACACGCGGGCGAAATTCCACATCCCGTCGACCCATGGCGACTGGATTACCATCGAGAGCCGGGTCGAGAGCATCAAGCGCTCGAGCTTCGAGGTGGTACACCGCGTGTTCAAGGGCGAGGCGCTGGCGATCGAGGCGTTCGAGACCAGGGTGCTGGTCGGCCGCCACCCGGACGATCCCGCCAAGCTGAAATCGGCGCCGTTTCCGCAGGAGATCATTGACCGCTTCATGAAGGGCTGACTCGCACCCGCTCATGACTCGACTTTCGGAGCATGATCCTCTCGGAAAACCGGTTTCCACTTTTCCGGATCATGCTCTAAAGAAGGGGCTGAATTGGCCCGCAAAACCGGTTTAAACCCAAAAAACTTAACTGCAGGGAGGAATGAATGAGGAAGGCCACTCTTGTCGCCGCGGCGCTCGCAGCAGCCATCGCGCTGCCGGGCGCGCCCGCACTGGCGCAGACCAATGAAATCACCATCGGCATCTCGATCTCGACCACGGGGCCCGCCGCGGCGCTCGGCATTCCCGAGCGCAATGCGCTCGATTTCGTGCCGAAGGAGATCGGCGGCGTGCCGCTGAAGCTGATCGTGCTCGACGACGGTGGCGATCCGACGGCCGCGACGACCAACGCGCGGCGCTTCGTCACCGAGTCCAAGGCCGACATCATCATGGGCTCCTGCACCACGCCGCCGTCGATCGCGGTGTCGACGGTCGCCAACGAGGCCGGCATCCCGCATTTCGGCCTCGCGCCGTTCCCGATCAACGAGGCGCGCATGAAGTGGTCGGTCGACCTGCCGCAGTCGATTCCGATCATGGGCAAGGTGCTCTACGAGCACATGAAGGCGCACAACATCAAGACCGTCGGCTATATCGGCTATTCGGATTCCTACGGCGATCTCTGGGTCAACGACTTCAAGGCGCAGGCCGTGCCGATGGGCCTGACCATGACCGACGAGGAGCGCTTCGCGCGTCCGGATACCTCGGTCGCCGGCCAGGTGCTGAAGCTCGTCGCCGCCAATCCCGATGCCATCCTGGTCGGTGCTTCCGGCACCGCCGCGGCGCTGCCGCAGACCGCGCTGCGCGAGCGCGGCTACAAGGGTCTGATCTACCAGACCCACGGCGCCGCCAGCATGGACTTCATCCGCATCGCCGGTGCGGCCGCGGAAGGCGTCATCATGTCGGCCGGCCCGATCATGTCGCCGGAAACCCAGCCCGACAGCGCGCTGACCAAGAAGCCCGGCCTCGCGCTGAATACGGCCTATGAAGCCAAGTACGGCGCCAACAGCCGCAGCCAGTTCGCCGGCCACTCGTACGATGCCTTCGAGGTGATGAAGCGCATCATCCCGGTGGCGCTGAAGACCGCCAAGCCCGGCACGCCGGAATTCCGCGAGGCGATCCGCAAGGCCTTCATCTCCGAGAAGGAGATCGTCGCGACCCAGGGCGTCTACAACTGGACCGAAAAGGATCGCTACGGCCTCGACGACCGTTCGCGTATCCTGCTGACGGTCAAGGACGGCAAATACGTCCCGGCGATGTAAGCCGGTCGCGATCTCTGAAACGAAGAAGCCGGTCCCGATAATGGGCCGGCTTTTTCTTACCCTCCCCTGGAGGGGGAGGGTCGCTTCGCATCGCAAGTAGCGATGTGAAGCGGGGTGGGGTGGTGGTCTATCGCCGTCGGTAGTGCTTCAGCGGCACAGCTTCCGCTTCGCGAGCGCCATAGAGCTCGACATAGATCCGTTCGAGCACGGCATTCAAAACCTCACTGACCTCCGAATTCCAGAACCTGACGACGCGATATCCTTCCCGCTCCAGCCACTCTTGTCGCGCACGATCGCGCTTCGCCACTTCATCGTCGCTGTGGTGTCCACCGTCCAGCTCGACGATGAGTCGCTTGGCCGGGCAGAAGAAATCGACGACGTAAGGGCCAATCGGTGCCTGCCTTCGAAAATGCGTTCCGTCCGTTGGCAGCTCTCTCAGCGCGCGCCACAGGATTCGTTCATGCGGCGTCGTGTTGGCACGCAGCTTCTTCGCGGCGGCTCTGCGGATTGATGTTGAGACCATTTGTGTGGCTTCACCCCACCCCGATCGCACCCGCGATGCTGCGCATCGCGCGCGCAATCGACCCTCCCCCTCCAGGGGAGGGCGAAGTGGAGCGCAATCCTTGCGCGAATGCAAGCGCGGTCAGAAATCATTTCCCGGAAGGCGCACCTGCCTTCATCCTCCCCTGGAGGGAGAGGATCGCCGCGCATGTAATGCGCGGCGAGGTGGGGTGACGGTCTCTCCGCGGTGGAGTTGCGCGTCCTAAATCGCACTTTCGCCTTCGTGCTGGAAGCCGAGATAGCTCGCGGCGACGCCCTTGTTGGCGGCGATCTCCGTCGCGGGGCCTGACAGCACGAATTCGCCGAGCTCCATGACATAGGCGCGGTCGGCGATCTGCAATGCGGCCTGGGCGTTCTGCTCGACCAGCAGCACCGAGACGCCGGCGGCGCGGAACTCGCCGACGATGCGGAAGATGTCGGCGACGATGATCGGAGCGAGGCCGAGGCTCGGCTCGTCCAACATCAGGAGCTTCGGCGCGCCCATCAGCGCGCGGCCCATCGCCAGCATCTGCTGCTCGCCGCCGGACAGCGTGCCGGCAAGCTGCTTGCGCCGCTCCTTGAGCCGCGGAAACAGCGCATAGACCCGCTCCAGCGACGCCGCCGCGACGGCCTTCGCAATCCGGAAGGCGCCGAGCTCGAGATTGTCCTCGACATTCATGGTGCCGAACAGTTCGCGATGCTCGGGCACCAGGCTGAGGCCGGTGGCGACGCGGTCCTCGATGTCGAGCGGCGCCATGTCGACGCCGGCGAAGCTGGTGCGGCCCTTCAGCGGCAGTACGCCCATGATGGCGTTGAGCAGCGTGGTCTTGCCGGCGCCGTTGGCACCGATGATGGTGACGATCTCGTTCTGGGCGACGTCGAGCGATACGCCGCGCACCGCCTCGACCTTGCCGTAGGAGATGTGGACGTCAGTCACCGATAGCAGCGCACTCATGCGGCGGCTCCGAGATAGGCCTTGATCACGTCGGGGTTGCGCTTGATCGCGGCCGGCGTGCCCTCGGCAATCTTGGTACCGAAATCCAGCACCACGATGCGGTCGGCGAGATCCATCACGAACCCCATGTCGTGCTCGACCAGCAGCACCGACATGCCGCCGTCGCGCAATTGCCGGAGCAGCGCGGCGAGCCGCTGCTTCTCCATGTGGCGCAGGCCGGCGGCCGGCTCATCGAGCAGCAGCAGCATCGGATCGACGCACAGCGCGCGGGCGATCTCGACGATGCGTTGCTGTCCGAGCGACAGCGAGCCCGCCAGCTGGTCGATCTGGTCTGACAGGCCGACGCGCGCGATCTGCCGCGCGGCTTCCGCCAGCAGCTTCGCCTCGTCGGCGCGGTCGAGCCGCAGCATGCTGGAGATCGCGCCGGAATTGCCGCGCAGATGCGCGCCGATCGCGACATTCTCCAGCACGGTCATGTCGGGCACCAGCTTGACGTGCTGAAAAGTCCTGGAAACGCCGAGCTTGACCACCTCCTGCGGCGGAGCGTTCGCGACCTCGTTGCCGAGCACGGAGATTTTGCCGCTGGTTGCGGTCAGGACACCGGTGATCAAATTGAAGGTCGTGCTCTTGCCGGCGCCGTTCGGGCCGATCAGCGCGACGATCTCGCGGGCGTTGACGTCGAACGAGACGTCGTTGACCGCGAGCACGCCGCCGAACTGCTTGCGCGCCTTGTCGATGTGCAGAAGGATCGGAGACGTTCCGGGCGCCCGTTCGCGGTGCTCCAGCTTCACGGACGTGTCCGGCGTCTTGCGGGCGGGCTTGAACGGCAGCCGCGACATCAGCCAGGGCCAGACGCCCTGAGGCGCGAGTTGCAGCAGCAGCACCAGCATGATGCCGAACACGATGGTCTCGAGTTGGCTCTGGCCGCCGAAGATGTAGGGCAGGTAGCTCTGCAGCACCTCCTTGAGGATCACGACGATGCCGGCGCCGAGCACGCCACCCCAGACGTAGCCCGCGCCGCCGACCACGGCGATGAACAGATACTCGATGCCGGCCTGCGCGCCGAACGGCGTCGGGTTGGCGGCGCGCTGGAAATGCGCATAGAGCCAGCCGGACAGGCCGGCCAGCACCGCGGCATAGATGAACACCAGCAGCTTCGCGCGGGGCGTCTGCACGCCGAACGCTTCCGCCGCAACATGGCCGCGCCGCAAGGCGCGGATCGCGCGCCCGGTGCGGGAGTCCAAGAGGTTCATGGTCAGCAGCGCGGACAGCAGCACCGCGACCCAGATCGCGTAGTAGATCGCATCCGGGCCCAGCATCTTGAACGAGCCGATCGACAGCGGGGGAATGCCGGAGATGCCGTCGTTGCGGCCGAGGAATTCGAGCTTGCTGAACAGATAGAACAGCCCGATGCCCCAGGCGATGGTGCCGAGCGGCAGATAATGGCCGGATAGCCGTACCGTGACGATGCCGAGCAGCACGGCGGCGATGCCGCTGACCAAGAGCGAAGCCGGCAGCGTCAGCCAGGGCGAGACGCCGTAGGCGGTGGTCAGCACCGCCGTGGTGTAGGCGCCGAACCCGCAGAACGCGGCCTGGCCGAACGAGGTCAGGCCGCCGACGCCGGTGAGCAGCACGAGGCCCATCGCCACCAGCGCGGCGAGGCCGATATTGTCGAGCAGCACGATCCAGAACGGCGGGATGCCCGGGACAAGCGGAATCACCGCCATCACGAGCGCGAAGATGATGAGGGGAAGGCGCTGCGTCATCGCGCTCAATCCTTCTCTTCTTCGACCTCGGGCGCCGCGAGCGAGCGCAACACGAGCACGGGGAGAATCAGCGTGAACACGATGACTTCCTTGAAATTGCTGGCGTAGAACGACGAGAAGGCTTCGACGATGCCGACCACGATGGCGGCGACCGCGGTCAGGGGATAGCTGACCAGGCCGCCGATGATGGCGGCGATGAAGCCCTTCAGGCCGATCAGGAAACCGGTGTCGTAATAGAGCGTGGTGATCGGCACGATCAGGATGCCGGAGATCGCGCCGATGACGGAGGCGAGCAGGAACGCGATCTGGCCGGACAGCGTGGTGCGGATGCCGACCAGGCGGGCGCCGAGGCGGTTGACCGCGGTGGCGCGCAGCGCCTTGCCGGTCTTGGTGTAGCCGAAGAACAGCCACAGGGCGACGATGAAGCCGATCGTCAGGCCGTAGACCGCAAGGCTCTGCCCGGTGAAGCGCAGCGGGCCGGCGGTTACTGCGGCATTCGACAGCGCAGGCGCGCGCAGGCCTTCGGCGCCGAAGAACACCAGGCCAAGGCCCTGCAGTGCCAGATGGCAGCCGACCGAGGCGATCAGCAGCACCAGCACGGAAGTGTGCGCGATCGGCTGGAACGCGATGCGGTAGAGGAACAGCCCGATCGCCGCCACGATCAGGAGCGCGAGCGCGATGTTGACGGCGATCGGCGTGCCGGGACCGACCAGCGCGTAAATCAGACCGAGCAGCGCGACGGGAAAGGCGATGTTGAGCGCGACCGAGCGGATCACCAGCCGCGCATGCAGCGCGTTGCGGGCGAAGAACAGGTCGAGGGCGAAGGCGACGAGGCCCATCGCGACCGCAAGCCGTGCGGTGCCGGGCACCTGGCCGGTCGCCAGCATGGCGTAGCTCAGCGCGCCGTAGGTGACGAATTCGCCCTGCGGGATCAGGATCACCCGCGTGACTGCAAACACCAGCACCAGGGCCAGCCCCAGCAGTGCGTAGATCGCGCCATTGGTGATGCCGTCCTGCAGCAGGAACAGCATGATCGTTGTGTTCAAGGCCGAGCGCTCCCCCTCAAGCGTCGGACCGCCTCGACCGGTTGTGCCGGTCAGGTCGGCCGATATCGGCTGTTGAAAGCTGCCGACATTTGATATAGTCCATAACAATTATTAGATATAATCTCAAGGTCCCCGAGTGTCGTGCGGGATTCTTGTACCGGGATTGCGAGCCTGGAGCGATGACTGTTTCCAAGACCGCCACCGATGCCCTCCGTTCGTCGCGGGCCCTGCGCAGGGAACCGGCCGATTCTGCCGGGGACGACAGCATGCTGCAACTGGGCGAACTGTCCGGATTGCTGGGCTATTCGTTGAAGCGCGCGCAGCTCAGGGTATTCGAGGACTTCCTGCGCTGCGTCGCGCCGCTGCAGCTGACGCCGGCGCAGTTCTCGGTGCTGCTTCTGCTCGACAAGAATCCGGGCCGCAACCAGACAGAGATCGCCAACACGCTCGGCATCCTCAGGCCGAATTTCGTCGCGATGCTCGACGCGCTGGAGAGCCGCGACCTTTGCGCGCGGATGCGCTCCACCAACGACCGCCGTTCCCACATCCTCGTCCTGACCGACAAGGGCCGCGCCGTGCTGGCGCGCGCCAAGAAGCTGGTCGCCAACAAGCACGAGGCGCGGCTGATCGAGGTGCTCGGTCCGGCCAACCACGCCGCGCTGCTGGAGATGCTGGCGAAGCTCGCGCAGGAGTTTTGAGGGGGCGTGACGGCCCGTCCGCTCGCAATGACGCGTTGGGTTGACACATATCCGGCATGCGGGCGCCGCCAGGCGGCGAACCATCGCGGTCTAAAGCTTGTAGCCGATGTTCCGCAGCAGATCCTTCCGCCACGCAATGTCGGCGTCGGTTTCGACACCCAGCGGCGAGGCGCCATCCACCACGCCGAGCACGCCGCGCCCGAGCTCCGTCTGCGCGACTATCACCTGTGTTGGATTGGCCGTCGAGCAATAGATGCGGCAGACCTCCGGCACTGCGCGCACCGCCGGCAGCACGTTGACGGGAAAGAACCCGTCGCCGAGGAAAATCAGGAAGGTGTGACCGGCGCCGATCGCCAATGCGTTGTCGCGTGCCAGGGCGAGCGAGGCGTCGTCGTTACCGGAGCAGCGCACCAACCGCTTGCCGGAGGCCTCGCAGAAAGCCAACCCGAAGCGGATGCGCGGAACCGTGCCCACCAGCGCTTCGTGAAGGTCTTCCACGGTCTTGATGAAATGCGACTGGCCGAAGATGAAGTTGGTCTCATCCGGCTTGACGATGGGCACCACGGTGAGTTCCATGGCTTCGCTCCTGCACGCGAACTCCCCAATCCATGGTAGGCCGTCGGAGGGCGTTTGCAAGCGGCCACAGGCGCTCAAATGTGCCGGCTGTCTGCTTCGGCTCACGCCGACCAGCGTCCGTACTCACGACGGCTCTCAAGGGGGACCGGAAATCGCCGGGAGGTTGCGCGCCGAAGGGCGGCAATTGTGGTATCCTCCGTCAAGCGCGATGGCCCGTATGTTGCCCGGCCCCTCGCAAATGGCCGCGAAGCGTACCGAGCGTTGCTAACGGATCTGAAGGGAGCGCTTCCGGGGGCTCGAGGAGGATCAACGCCGTGAAGCGGGACTTCGACCTCATCGTCTATGGCGCGACGGGTTACACCGGGGGTCTCATCGCCGAATATCTGGCGACATCCTATCGCGGCGACGATGCTCCGTCCTGGGCAATTGCGGGACGCTCGACCGACAAACTCCAGAAAGTGCGTGCCGACATCGGCGCACCGGACGATTTGCCGCTAGTGAAGGCGGATGCCGCCGAGCCGGCCAGCCTGCGTTCGATGTGCGAGCGCGCGACCGTGGTCGTCACCACGGTCGGGCCCTATCAGCTTCACGGTCCCGAGCTAGTGGCGGCATGCGCGGCCACCGGCACGGCCTATGTTGATCTTTGCGGCGAACCGGGCTGGATGCGGGCTATGATCGACGCCCATCACGAAGAGGCAAAACGGACCGGCGCGCGCATCGTCTTCTCCTGTGGCTTCGATTCCATCCCATTCGATCTCGGTGTGCTCACGTTGCAGGAGAAGGCGCGCGAGAAATTCGGACGCCCGGCGCGGCGGGTGAAGGCCCGTCTACGCAAGGTGAGGGGTGGCATGTCTGGCGGCACCGCGGCGAGCGCTCAGGCGACGCTGGCCGCCGCGGCGCGCGACCCGGCCCTGATCCGGCTGCTGACCGATCCCTTCGCGTTGACGCCGGGCTTCACTGGGCCGTCTCAGCCGTCGGGCCTCGTCCCCGAATATGACACAAGCATGCACGCGTGGCTCGTGCCGTTCCCGATGGCGCCGATCAATACCAAGAACGTGCACCGCACGAACTTCCTGTTGGGCCATCCCTACGGCAGGGACTTCGTTTATGACGAGATGATGGTGGCGCCGGGACTTGGGGACATCGCGAGCGTGACGACGGAGACGTTCGCCACGGTGGTGTCCTTGTTCGGGACCGGCGGTCTCAAACGCGGCGCAGGCCCGACCCGGGAAGCGCGCGAGAGGGGCTTCTACGACATCTTCTTTCTGGGCGAGGTGCCGGATGGCGGACGGGTCGAAGCCGTTGTCACCGGCGACCGCGATCCGGGCTATGGCTCGACCAGCAAGATGATCACCGAAAGCGCTCTCTGCGTCGTGCGCGATGTGCAGGGCGAGGGCGGCATCTGGACGCCGGGCGCGCTGATGGGGCCGGCCTTGCGCAAGCGTCTAAAGGAGCGCGCCGGCCTCACTTTCAGTGCGCGTTGAGGTCACGCAGTCGGCAGGTATGGCAGCCCATTCGGCTAAAAAAGCGACTAGAGGGCGATCATACGATCTTCCGCTACGATACTTGAGCTTGGCTCCGACTCTTCTGCTTGCAAGGAAGGCAGCCCTAATCCAGGGCCAAGCAATTGACGGCAGCGAAGCAGCGCCGCAAATCCGGACAGTGCGTCGAGACTGGTCCGAAGCAGCATCGGTAACTCGCTCGGCTGTTTCATTGTCGCACGGACCAGCGCGGCGAGATCGATCGTCCCGTTTGCACGCACTGCGGACAGGGCGGCGGCAGGAAGCTGCCGACCGGCCGGATCCATGATCACGCGGACGGCAGCCATAGGGAGGCCGCGCGCTGCAGCGACACTCGCCGCCACATGGGATTCGTTATCGACCGCCAGCGCGCCTGTACTCATATGCAGCGAGCGCTTCGCTTCTGGATGCATGGCGACCGTGGTCACACCAGCAATAGGGCCATAAATCGAACCGGGGATGAGTCGAAGCAAGGCTTGCGACCAGTCCCGATCAGTGAAGAGCTGAATCGTTTCCGAAACGATCGTCGATGCTACGACGCATGCGCCTGCCGGGACGTCGGGCGAAAGGCCGCCCGCGACGCCAAAGCTGATAAGACCGTAGCAATCCTCAGCAATTGCCGACGCGAGAGACTCCGCGAGCGTGCTGCCATCGCCACTGCAGATCGCCTGCGTATGCAGGTCTGCAGCGATCCGCGCCTCAAATGCAAGTCCCGTGACTCCAATCACCGCTGCCATGAGTCCGCTCCCCGGATGACGCGCTGGACGGCGGGTGTCCGCGCATGCGGGTCGTATCAGGAGTGTTCTGCTCCAACGCCAAATCGCAAATGACTAACGAGTTAGTTTCTGACGGATATGTTAGCTGCTTTGTTTTGGCGCCATGATAAATGCTGCCTAGGGCAGGGATCCGTGGCGAGCGTGAGATCGTGCCGGAAGCTGCAACAGCACACTTGACGAGCCAAATCGGCGACCTCACGAGACGCGAGCCGATGCAATGTCCGCCGCGTCTCCAAGTCATCGTGCGGAACGATTTGGAGCATTGTCCGCGCTGGCAGCTGGCCTTCGCGAGCGAGCGCAAGGATCATCGATACTATGAGTTGGTCGAGGATACCCTTCATCCCGAGTTCGATTACCGGTATTTCCTCATCAAAGATGCGGTTGATCAGGTTTGTGCTGTACAGCCATTCTTCCTAATGGACCTGGATTTGCTGGCCGGTGCGAGCCCGCGGTTTGGCGTACTCATCGACGCCATTCGCCGGATGTGGCCAGGTTTGATGCGCGCCCGTGCGCTCATGGTGGGGTGTGTCGCAGGGGAAGGTCATCTTGACGGGGACGAGGCCTGCCATCGAGGCTGCGCGGAACTGCTGGCCTCTACGATTGCAATACATGCTCGCAGGCTCGGGGCGCGGCTGATCGTGCTCAAGGAGTTTCCGGCGCGATACCGACCAATCCTCGACTGCTTGATCGCTCACGGCTTCACCCGCATCCCCAGCCTGCCCATGACCAGGCTTTGCATCGATTACGCCAATTTCGATGACTATATGAATCATGCGCTCAACAGCGCAACCCGCAAGAAACTTCGCAAGAAGTTTGAGGCGACAGCGCGGGCCTCTCCATCCGTCGAGATGAACGTCGTCAACGACGCGACGCCGGTGATCGCGCAGATCTATCCATTGTATTTCCAAGTCTATCAGCGTTCGAAACTGCACTTCGAGAGGCTGACGGAACAATACTTCTGCGACTTGGGGCGGCGGATGGGGGACAAGGTCCGCTTCTTCCTCTGGCGTCAGAACGAGCGGATCGTCGCGTTTGCCGCATGCATGGTACATGGTGACGCGATCTATGCGGAGTACATAGGTCTCGACTACGATGTCGCCTTAGACCTGCACCTCTATCATTATGTGTTTCGCGACATGGTGAGCTGGGCAATCGCCAACGGGTACAAATGGTTTCGCAGCAGCGGGCTGAACTATGATCCAAAGCTGCACCTGAGGCACTTGCTTGATCCGATCGACTTATACGTTCGGCACACCTCCGCGCCAATCAACTCAGTGTTGAAGCGCATTTTGCCGGTGCTCGAGCCGACGCGATATGACGAGACGCTTGCGAAGTTTCGTAACTATCAGGAGCTTTGGGCGCAGCCCGAGACTGGCCTTGGGTCCGTCAAGGATACGGCCTAATCCACCAAAATCACCCGCACGTCATTGACGTTGGTCAGCGTCGGTCCGGTCAGCAACAAATCCCCGGTCTGGGCGAAGAACCCCGTCGCATCGTTGTTCTCGAGATAGGCCTTCGGATCGAGGCCGATCGATTTCATCTTCGCGAATGTCGCCTGGTCGATCACGGCGCCGGCCGGGTCGGTCGCGCTGCCGGCGCCGCCGTCGGCGCCGTCGGTATCGGCGGCCAATGCCGCGACGTCGGGCGTATCCTTCAGCAGGCCGGCCAGCGCCAGCGCGTATTCCTGGTTGGGGCCGCCGCGGCCATTGCCGCGCACCGTCACCGTCAGCTCGCCGCCGGAGATGATCGCAACGCGCTTGCCTTCGCTGCGCGCCTTCAGCGCCAGCCGCGCATGCTCGGCCGCGATCTCGCGGGCCTCGCCTTCGAGATCGGCGCCGAGCGCGATGGTCTCGTAGCCGGCGTCCCGTGCGACCTTCACCGCGGCGTCGATCGAGGCCTTCGGCTTTGCCAGCAGTTCGAATGTCGCCCGCGCGAAGGCGGCATCGCCGGGCTTGCAGCTTTCGTTCGCGGGATCGTCGAGCGCGCGGCGGACCGCGTCGTCGATGGAGAGATTGTATTTGGCGACCAGTGCGCGGGCGTCCGCCAGCGTGGTCGGATCCGGCACCGTCGGCCCGGAGGCGATCGCGGAGGGATCGTCATGCGGCACGTCCGATATCGCCAGCGTGACGATCTCGGCCGCATGCTGGCCGGCGCGCGCCAGCCGTCCGCCCTTGATGCGCGAGAGATGCTTGCGCACGGTGTTCATCTCGCCGATCGGCGCGCCGGAACGCAGCAGCGCGCGGTTGACCTGCTGCTTCTGGGCAAAGCTCACGCCGTCGACCGGCGCGATCCAGTTCGCCGAACCGCCGCCGGTCAAGAGCACCAGCAGGAGATCGTCCGGGGTCGCTGTGGCGGCGAGCCGCAGCGTGTCGTCCGCCGCCTTGAGCCCGGCCTCGTCGGGCACCGGGTGGCCAGCCTCGACCACCTTGATCCGGCGGGTCAGCACGCCATGGCCGTGGCGGGTGGTGGCGATGCCGACCAGCCGCGACGGATCGAGCTCGAGCGCGTCGAGATAATGCCGCTCGGCCGCCGCGGCCATCGCCGCGGCGCCCTTGCCTGCGCAGAGACAGATCACCCGTCCCTTCGGCACCGGCCGCAACCGCGAAGCCAGCACGACATCGGGATGCGCAGCCGCCACCGCGGCATCGAAGATCGAACGCAGGAAAGGACGACGGTCGGTCATGGTTGTGCCTTATGTAACGCGGTCAGTGTCCACCGACTTCGCCGCTGATGACGTCGCCGAACAATTGCCAGCGTTCGCCCTTGAACTGCATCAGTTGCAGCTGTTCGATCGGCTGGAAGTCGGCAGGCCCGGTCGACAGCGTCACGCCGGGCAGCAGGCCGCCCTGCGCGAATTGTTTCAGGCTCGCCGCCTGCTTCATCACATTGGCGCGGGTGAGGTCGTCACCGCAGCGGCGCAGCACCTCGACCATCGTGGTCGCCATGTTGTAGCCGGTCATCGCGGAGGCATCGACGCGGTTGGTGTCGGGCATGTATTTGGCGAGCAGTTCGTCGAACGCCTTCATGCCGGCGTCGTCCTTCCATTGCGGATCGCTGGCGTCCTTGGCGTAGGCGGCCGAGATCACGCCCTGCGCATTGTCGAGGCCGGCCGGACGCATCACGGTCGCGGTGGAAGCCGAGACGTTGGAGACGATGGTCACCGGCTTCCAGTTCATCTCGCCGAGCTTCTTGATCGCCTGGGCGCCGAATTTCGGCGTGGTGAAGAAGACGATGACGTCGGGATTGGAGGATTTCAGCCGCACCACATGGGAATCGATCGTCGGCTCGGCGACTTCATAGCTCTCCTTGGCGACGACGCGCGCGGGGTCGCTGGCGAAGCCGTCTTCCAGGCCCTTGAGGTAGTCCTTGCCCATGTCGTCGTTCTGGTAGAGCACCGCGACCTTGGTGGCGGGCTTCTCCTTGAGCAGATATTTCGCGTAGATCCGCGACTCGCTCTGGTAGCTGGGCAGCCAGCCCATGGTCCATGGGAAGGCCTTCGGATCGTTCCACTTGGTCGCGCCGGTGGCGACGAACAGCTGCGGTACCTTCTTGGCGTTGAGATACTTCTGGATCGCGGTGTTGGAGGCGGTGCCGAGCGTACCGAACAGGAACAGCACCTCGTCGCTCTCGACCAGCTTGCGGGCCTGCTCGACGGCCTTCGGCGGCGAGTAGGCGTCGTCATAGGAGACGAAAGTGATCTTGCGCCCGTTGATGCCGCCGTCGTCGTTGACCTTCTTGAACACCGCGGCCATCGCCTTGCCGACCACGCCATAGGCCGACGCCGGGCCGCTATAGGGCACGATGTTGCCGATCTTGATCTCGGTGTCGCTCGCACCGGTGTCGTATTTCTTCTGCGCCCATGCGGCATTGCCGGTCGCGGCGGCGACGGCGAGGCCGAGCAGGGCGGTTGCGACACGGTGTCGGATCGGCATCGGCATTTCCCGAAATCTCCTTGTTGTTGCCGCCGCGCAAGGGCGCCGGTTTCTTGTCGGGGGTCTTGCCGGTTTACCTAGCGTATTGCCGGGTAAAGTGTAAGCAGGCATTGCCCGGGCCGGCCTGCGAGCAGGGCCATGGCTTTAAATTCCGGTTTCCGACGCGTTTTCTCCGCGCGGACCGGTGCCCGCTTCGTTCGAAAACGCGCCAACAAAAAGCCCCCTGCGACGGTATCGCAGGGGGCCTTTCCCGGTCGAGGGGCGGCGGGAAATCAGCCGCCGACGTCGGCGCTGATGACCTCGCCGAACAGTTCCCATTTCTCGCCCTTGAACTTCATTAGCTGCAGCTGGCTGATCGGCGCGAAATCGTTTGCCGCGGTGTTGATCTTGACGCCAGGCAGCAGCACCTCGGTGCGGAAGTCCTTCAGGCTTGCGGCCTGCTTCATGATGTTCTCGCGGGTGAGGTTGTCGCCGCACTGCTTCAGCACCTGGACCAGCGTCTGCGCGACGCCGAAGCCGACCACGGTGCCGCCGTCGAGCTTGTCGCCTTCGGGGAAGTCCTTGGCCATGAAGGCGTAGAACTCCTTCATGCCGGGGTCATTGTCCCATTGCTTGTCGGATGCGTCCTTCAGGTAGGCGGCGGAGATGATGTCCTGCGCGTTCTCGAAGCCGGCCGGCTTGATCACGCTGCCGACCGAGGCCGACACATTGTTGAGGAAGTGGGTCGGCTTCCAGCCGATCTCGGCGACCTTCTTGATCGCCTGCGCCGCGAATTTCGGCGTCGCGATGTCGATGAAGACGTCGGCGTTGCTCGCCTTCAGCTTGACGATGTTGCTGTCGATGGTCGGCTGGGACGTCTCGAAGCTTTCTTCCGCGACGATCATGCTGGCGGCCTTCTGGCCGAGCCCGTCCTTCAGGCCCTTCAGATAATCCTTGCCGTAATCGTCATTCTGGTAGAGCACCGCGATCTTGGCGTTCGGCATGTTCTTCAGGATGTACTTGGCGTAGATCTGGGTCTCGCTCTGGTAGTTGGGCTGCCAGCCCATGGTCCAGGGAAAGTCCTTCGGGTCGTTCCACTTGGTGGCGCCGGTGGCGACGAACAGCTGCGGCACCTTCTTCGAGTTCATGTATTTCTGGATCGCCGAGTTCGACGGCGTGCCGAGCGAGTTGAAGATCAGCAGCACCTCGTCGCTCTCGACCAGCTTGCGGGCCTGTTCCACGGCCTTCGGCGGCGAGTAGGCGTCATCGTAGGAGATGAAGTTGATCTTGCGGCCATTGATGCCGCCGGCGTCGTTGACCTTCTTGAAATAGGCAGCCTCGGTGCGGCCGATGACGCCATAGGCGGACGCCGGGCCGCTGTAGGGCATGATGTTGCCGATCTTGATCTCGGTATCGCTGGCGCCGGTGTCGTATTTCTTCTGGGCAAGCGCAGCGCTGCCGGATGTCGCGACGAGCGCGAGCGCGGCCCCGAGGACCGCAAGTTTTTTGGTAGCGGACATCTATGTCTCTCTCCCTGTTTGTCATGTGTCTCGGCCCTCTTGCTTGGAGAGCTCTTTATTTGGCTGCAGTGATTATCATTTTAGGCGGTTCGTCTCAATGAGAAGCCCCTGCGGCAAACGCCGCAGGGGCGGTATCTTTGGTCGACCTTTCCGGCCTAACCGCCGACGTCGGCGCTCAAGACTTCGCCAAAGCGCTCCCAGGTCTCGCCCTTGAAGCGGATCAATTGCAGTTGCGAAAGCGGCGCGAAATCGGTCGCCGAGGTGTTGACCTTGACGCCGGGCAGCAGGCCGCCGGGCTCGTAATCGCGAATGCTGGCCGCCTGCTTCATGATGTTCTCGCGGGTCAGATTGTCGCCGCAGGCCTTGAGCACGTGGACCAGGCCCTGCGAGACGATATAGGCGTACATCACGGAGGCATCGGCCCGGTTCGCTTCCGGATAGTACTTATCGAGGAATTCGTTCCAGGCGATCATCGCCTTGTCGGTCTTCCACTGCGCGTCGGTCGGATCCTTGAAATATTGCGACGAGACGATGTCCTGGGCGTTCTCGAAGCCCGCGGGCCTGATCACGCTGCCGATCGATCCGGAGACGTTGTTGAGGAAGTGCAGCGGCTTCCAGCCGAGCTCGGCATTCTTCTTGATCGCCTGCGCGGCGAACTTCGGCGTCGTGATGTTGAAGAATACGTCGGCGCCGGAGGCCTTGAGCCTGACGATGTGGGAGTCGATGGTCGGCTCCGTCACCTCATAGCTGTCCTCGGCGACGATCATCGACGCGGCCTTGGCGCCGAGCCCGTCCTTGAATCCCTTCAGATAGTCCTTGCCGTAGTCGTCGTTCTGGTAGAGCACCGCGATTTTGGCATCCGGCTTGTTCTTCAGGATGTACTTCGCATAGATGATGGACTCGCTCTGGTAGTTGGGCTGCCAGCCCATCGTCCAGGGGAAATTCTGCGGGTCGTTCCACTTGGTGGCGCCGGTGGCGACGAACAGTTGCGGCACCTTCTTCTGGTTCATGTATTTTTGGATCGCCGAGTTCGGTGGCGTGCCGAGCGAATTGAAGATCAGCAGTACCTCGTCGCTCTCGACCAGCTTGCGCGCCTGCTCGACCGTCTTCGGCGGAGTGTAGGCGTCGTCGTAGCTGATGAAGGTGATCTTGCGGCCGTTGATGCCGCCCTCGGCGTTGATCTTACGGAAATAGGCCTCCTCGGTCTTGCCGATCACGCCATAGGCAGAGGCCGCTCCGCTATAGGGCATGATGTTGCCGATCTTGATCTCGGTATCGCTGGCACCGGTGTCGTATTTCTTCTGGGCAAGCGCAGCGCTGCCGGATGCGGCGACGAGCGCAAGCGCAGCAGCAAATGCCGTCAATTGTCGTATTGCAGACATGCCGTTTCTCTCCCTGATTGCCGATGATGTGTCGCGGCCCCCTGTTTCGAGGGCTCATTATTGGTCGTAAAAACTATCATCTTACCTGGGGTGTCTCAATGAAAAGCCCCTGCGGCGTTGCCGCAGGGGCTGCGTCTTTAGTCGACCACCCTCAAGGCGGGCCGCTGCTCAAAAATCCGCCAACGCGTTCGCGTGTGCGTGAAGCCAACCGCAGAGATTGCGGACGAGTAAAGCGACGCCGTTGAGTTGAGCACGCGGATCGAACAGACCGACGTGTCGATCAGTTGCTCAGATTGCTCGAAATGATGTCCCCGAACAGCTCCCACTTTTCGCCCTTGAACCGCATCAGGCGCAGTTGCTTGATCGGTGCGAAATCGGTGGCCGAGGTGTTGATGCTGATGCCCGGCAGCAGCGTGCCGGGGACGAAATCCTTCAGGCTTGCGGCCTGCTTCATGACATTGGCGCGGGTGAGGTCGTCGCCGCACATCTCCAGCACCTGCACCATGGTCTGTGCGGCGGCGTAGCCGAACGAGGTGGCGCCGTCGAGCTTGTTGGCGTCGGGATAATTCTTCTTGAGGAAGGCGAGGAATTTCTCCATGCCGGGATCCTTGTCCCACTGCGGATCGGCGCCGTCCTTGAGATAGGATGCCGACAGGATACCCTGCGAATTCTCGAAGCCCGCCGGCTGCATCACGCCGCCGACCGAGGCCGAGACGTTGGCGACGATCTGCAACGGCGTCCACGCGATCTCGGCGGCCTTCTTGATCGCCTGTGCCGCGAATTTCGGCGTCGTGATGCTGACGAAGGTGTCGGCACCGGTGGCCTTCAGCTTGACGATGTGGCTGTCGATCGTGGGCTCGGATGTCTCGTAGGCCTCCTCGGCGACGATCATCGATGCCTTGTCGCCGAAGGCGTCCTTCAGGCCCTTGAGGTAGTCCTTGCCGAAATCGTCGTTCTGGTAGAGCACGGCGACCTTGGCGTCGGGCTTGTGCTTCATGATGTATTTTGCGTAGACCCGCGCCTCGTCCTGGTAGGACGGCTGCCAGCCCATGGTCCACGGATAATCCTTCGGGTCGTTCCACTTCGAGGCGCCGGAGGCGATGAACAGCTGCGGCACCTGCTTCTCGTTCATGTATTTCCGGATCGCCGCATTGGTCGCGGTCCCGACCGAGCCGAACAGCAGCAGCACTTCGTCGTTCTCGACCAGCTTGCGCGCCTGCTCCACCGTCTTGGGCGGCGAGTAGCCGTCATCGTAGGAGATGAACTTGATCTTGCGGCCGTGGATGCCGCCGGCATCGTTGATCATCCTGAAGTAGGCGGCCTCGGTCTTGCCGATCGTGCCATAGGCCGAGGCGGGGCCGCTATAGGGCATGGTGTTGCCGATCTTGATCTCGGTGTCGCTGGCCCCGGTGTCGTATTTCTTCTGCGCCAGCGCGACATTGCAGCTCGTCAGGATCAGAGCGAATGCGGACAACAGCGCCGTCAGGGACGGACGTGCGGCAGTCATGGTTTCCCCACCTCGGGTTCTTTGTTTGGAGTATTCAATACCATCGGCGCGGGGCGTCAACAAAAAGCCCCCGCGACGGATATCGCGGAGGCTGTTGTTTTATTCCCGCAGTGCAACGTCACTCGGAGGGGACGTCGCCGGAAATGATGTCACCGAACAGTTCCCACTTCTGCCCCTTGAAACGCTGCATCTGCAGCTGGGCGATCGGGGCGAAGTCGGTGGCCGACGTGTTGATCTTGACGCCGGGCAGCAGGGTGTCGGGCGTAAAGTCCTTCAGGCTCGCCGCCTGCTTCATGACGTTGGCGCGGGTGAGATCGTCGCCGCACATTTCGAGCACCTTGGCGAGCGTCTGTGCGGCGCCATAGCCGTACACATAGCCGCCGTCGGTCTTGTCGGCGCCCGGCATGTACTTGTCGAGAAACTCGGCCCACTTCTTCATGCCGGGGTCGTTGTTCCACTGTGCGTCGGCACCGTCCTTGGCGTAGGCCGCCGACAGCACGCCCTGCGCGTTGTCGAAGCCGGCCGGCTGCATCACGCTGCCGACCGAGGCCGACACGTTGGTGATGATCTGCAGCGGCTTCCAGCCGAGCTCGGCGGTCTTCTTGATGGTCTGCGCGCCGAACTTCGGCGTGGTGTAGATCAGCAGCACGTCGGGATTGGCGGCCTTGATCTTGACGATGTGGCCGTCGATCGACGGCTCCGAAATCTCGTAGCTCTCCTCCATGATGATGCTGGAGGCCGCCTTGGCGCCAAAGCCGTCCTTGGTGCCCTTGAGGTAGTCTTTGCCGAAATCGTCGTTCTGATAGAGGATCGCGATCTTGGCGTCGGGCTTCTCCTTCATCAGCCACTTGGCGTAGATCTGCGCTTCGCTCTGGTAGCTCGGCTGCCAGCCCATGGTCCACGGGAAGTTCTTCGGGTCGTTCCACTTGGTGGCGCCGGTCGCGACGAACAGCTGTGGGATCTTCTTGGAATTCAGGTATTTCTGGATCGCGGTGTTGGACGGGGTGCCGAGCGGGTTGAAGACGAGCAATACCTCGTCGCTCTCGACCAGCTTGCGCACCTGCTCGACCGCTTTCGGCGGCGAATAGGCGTCGTCATAGCTGACGAAATTGACCTTGCGGCCGTTGATGCCGCCGCGATCGTTGATCATCTTGAAGTAGGCTTCTTCGGTCTTGCCGATCACGCCGTAGGCGGAGGCTGGTCCCGAATAGGGGATGATGTTGCCGACCTTGATCTCGGTATCGCTTGCGCCGGTGTCGTATTTCTTTTGGGCGAATGCGGCAGTGGACGTCGCGGCAACAGCGACGATCGCCGCGGAAATCGCGGCGATCCGAACGGTAGAAAGCATAATATCTCCTGGTTTGCTTCTATAGGCTGTCAGTTTTTCTTGAACTTTGCGGCCAGTTGCTGGGCAACGATCGCAACCTGCCTGGCGCCGTGCGGCACGAGGAAGATGACGAGGAACAGCAGCACGCCGAACACCGCGCCCGAAAGGCCCTTCGAAATACCCTCGGCGATGTTGGGCACGAAGATGATGAAGGCGGAGCCGACGATCGAGCCGGGCAGCCAGCCGACGCCGCCGACCACCATGCCGAGGAACAGCGAGATCGCGAGCTGGATGGTGTAGCCGTCGGGTGCCACGAACTGCACCGCGATGGCGCCGAGACCGCCGGCAACGCCGGTGATGCCGGCCGAGACGCCGAACGCCAGCGTCTTGTACAGCGCGACGTCGACGCCCATCGCGGAAGCCGCGATCTCGTTGTCGCGGATCGCCATAAAGGCGCGGCCCGAGCGCGAGCGCAGCAGGTTCACCGAAGCGATATAGATCGCGATCGTGACCACCAGCGTGAAGTAATACAGCCACATGTCCTGCCCCATCGGCAGGCCGAACGGCGCATCCGGCTTGGTGACCACGAGACCCTGCACGCCGCCGGTCCAGTGCTCGAAATAGCCCAGCTTCAGAAGCTGCGGCATCGCGGTGGCTAGCGCAAAGGTCGCGAGCGCCAGATAGACGCCGGAAAGCCGCAGCGCCGGCTGGCCGAACAGGAAGCCGAAGCCGAAGCAGACGATGCCGGCGATCGGCAGCGTGAGGGCATAGTTCATGCCCGCATGCTCCATCAGGATCGCCGAGGTGTAGGCGCCGACGGCGTAGAATGCGCTCTGGCCGAGCGAGAACTGGCCGGAGCCACCGGTCAGGATGTTGAGCGCCAGCACCGCGAGGCCGTAGATCAGAAGCATCGTCATCTGGAAGATGATGAAGTTCTTGACGAACAGCGGGATCAGGATCAGCGCGGCGAGCACGACGAACGAGGTGCCGTAGCCCAGCGTCATGGCGCGCTTGGGAACGGCCTCGACGGCCTGGCCTTCGGTGACGACTTCGACTTCTTCAGCGGCGCTCATGATCAAACTCGCTTCACGATGGCGCGGCCGAACAGGCCTGCCGGTTTCACGACCAGGACGACGATGATCAGCGCAAGCGCGATCGGAAGTTTCAGTTCATTGCCGACGCCGGGGATGTAGGTGCCGACGAGGTTCTCGAAGACGCCGACCAGGAAGCCGCCCATGACGGCGCCGAACGGGCTCGACAGGCCGCCGAGCACGGCTGCGGCAAATCCATAGATCAGCACGCCGAGCATCATGTTAGGCTCGAGGAACACCACAGGTGCGATCATCATGCCGGCGATCGAGCCGATCGAGGCGGCCATGCCCCAGCCCAGCGCGATCATCCACGAGGTGTTGATGCCGACCAGCCGGGCCGATTCCGGCAGCGATGCGGCGGCGCGCATCGCAAGACCGACCCGGGTGAAGCGGAAGAAGAAGAACAGCAGGAGCAGCATCAACAGCGTGATGCCGATCATGCCGGCCTGATGGGTCGAGATCAGCTGGCTGCCGAGGAACGGTGAAGAACCGAACGGCGTCGGATACTGCTTGATGGTGAAGTCCCAGATCAGGCCGGCGACCGAGTTGATGATCGCGTAGAGCGCGATGAAGCCGGCGACGTTGGTCAGGATCGGCGCCTTCGCCAGCGGCTTGAACAGCAACCGCTCGATGACGATGCCGGCGGCAAACGAAAAGGCGACGGTGAGCACGAAGGCGCCCCAATATGGCACGCCCCATTGCATCAGCTGCCAGGACACGAAGGTCGAGAACATCGCCATTTCGCCCTGGGCGAAATTCAGATGGTCGATGGCCTGGTAGATCATGACCACCGCGAGCGCCATGCAGGCATAGATCGCGCCGGTGGCGATGCCGGCCAGGACCTGGTTGGCAAAAAGCTCCATTGTGCCAGCTCCCTCAGTAGCCGAGATAGGATTTGCGGACGTCTTCGTTGTTCGCGATGTCCTTGGCATTGCCCGACATCACGATCCGTCCGGTTTCGATCACGTAGGCCTGGTCGGCGAGCTCGAGCGCGAGCTGCGCATTCTGCTCGACCACCAGGATGGTCACCTTTTCCTCGCGATTGATCTTGCCGAGGATGCGGAACAGGTCGCGCACGATCAGCGGCGCGAGGCCGAACGACGGCTCGTCGAGCAGCATCAGGCGCGGCCGCAGCATCAGCGCGCGCGCCACCGCGAGCATCTGCTGCTCGCCGCCGGACAGCGTGCCGGCCTGCTGGGTGTAGCGCTGCTTCAGCACCGGGAAATGCTCGTACATCCGTTCGATGTCAGCGCCGATCGCCTTCTTGTCCGGGCGGCTGATGGCGCCGAGCTGCAGGTTTTCCTCCACCGTCATGTTGGTGAAGGTGCCGCGGCCCTGCGGCACATGGGCGATGCCGAGGCGGACCACGTTTTCGGTCGAGCGCGTGCCGATCGGCTTGCCCTCGAACTCGATCGCGCCGGTGGAGCGCACCATGTTGCAGATCGCCCGCAGCGTGGTGGTCTTGCCGGCGCCGTTGGCGCCGAGCAGCGTGGTCAGCGAGCCCTCGTTGAGCGAAAAGGAGAGGCCGTGCAGGGCCTGGACCTGGCCGTAATAGGCGCGCAGGTCCTTGACGTTGAGCATCGTGGTCATTGGTCCTTGCTCCCCAGATAGGCCTTGATGACATCAGGGTCGGCCTGGACCTGGGCCGGCGTGCCTTCGGCAAGCTTGCGGCCGAAATTGAGCGCGACGACGTGGTCGGCGATCGACATCACGAGACCCATGTGATGCTCGACCAGCAGCACGGTGATCTTGCGGTCGTCGCGGATTTTGCGGATCAGGTCGCCGAGCACGTAGACTTCCTCGTGATTGAGGCCGCCGGCCGGCTCGTCGAGCAGCAGGATCTTCGGGTCCGCGGCCAGGGCGCGCGCCAGTTCGACGCGCTTCTGGGTGCCGAACGGAAGTCCCGAGACCACGGTGTGGGCGACGTCCTCGAGATCGAGATAGCCGAGGATGTCGTGCACCTTCTTGTTCATGTCGGTCTCGCCGCGGCGGACCCAGGCGAGGCGCAGCGAGTCGCTGACGATGTCGCTCGAGGTGCGCGCATGCGCGCCGACGCGCACATTGTCGATCACGGACAGGTTGGGGAACAGCGCGACGTTCTGGAAGGTGCGGCCGATGCCGATCTCGGCGATCCGGTGCGGCGGGCGCGACAGGATGCTCTTGCCTTCCATCAGGATATCGCCGGACGACGGCTGATAGAGCCGCGACAGACAATTGAACAGCGTCGTCTTGCCGGCGCCGTTCGGCCCGATCAGCCCGAGGATCTGTCCATGGCGCATGTCGAACGACACGCCGTTCAATGCGATGATGCCGCCGAACACGACGCTGACGTCGCGAACCGCGAGCAGGGGATCATTCCCCTGCGCGAGCTGTGCCTGCGTCATCTCGTCTCGCCCGCCGTCTTCGAGCGGTGCGAGCGGCCCTGCGATGCGTTTCGCTGGACGTGATGGAGGCTATCTGATCCCCTCGGCCAAACGTGCAACTTTCCCTCCTACTCTGGTCTTTTTGCGTTCTTCTTTTTTGGATTGCGGCGCCATTCCACCGAGCGCCTGCTCGATGTTCCTTACCATCGCGACAAGACGAGGTCCAATGTCGTTGAGCAATCTGTCTTCCGTGAAGCGGAATGCCGGCGCGCCGCAATTGAAGGCGTAAGGACCGGTTCCGTCGTTCAATCTCAATGCAACGCCGACTGCGGCGACGTCGTTCTGCCAGTCGCCTGCGGACATCGTGAAGCCGTGCTTCGCGACCGTCTCGCCGGAGCGCTCGATGCCGTCGCGCATCTTGGCCCAGCGGCTGCCGTAGTGATCCCGCAGCTCACGCAGTAAAGCCGCGCGCTCGTCGGGCGGCAATGCCCAAATATAGGCACGTCCCATCGCGGTGGTTGCGATCGGTACCCGCGAGCCGACGTCGAGTTGCACGCCGAGCGCCAGGCCGTTCCGGCTCTGGCCGAAATAGATCATGCTGTGGCGGTCGCGGCCGCCGACGGCGACCGCGCCGCCGGTCGCGCGCATCACTTCTTCTCGATAGGGCTCGGACAAATGCCGAACGCCGAGATTGGCGAGCGCGGCGTAGCCGAGTGCCATCGCCGACGGCGCGAGCTGGTACTTCTCGAACTTCGGTACAGGTGTAAGGTATCCCAGCTTGGTGAGCGTGTAGGTCAGCCGGGAAATGGTTGGCTTCGGTAACTTGGTGCGGGCCGCAATCTCCTGGTTGCCGAGCAGCCCGTCATTGGGTTGGAATGCGCGCAGGACGTCCAGTCCGCGGGAAAGCGCGACGACGAAATTGCGATCGGTCGCGGCTTTCTTGCTAGCGCGCTTCATCCCTATCCTTGCCCTGCCCTTGTCATGCTCGTTGACAAGGCACGTGCTTCAAAATAACCCTCCATGTCAAGATGTGGAATTAAATTTCGCAGTGCGAAATTGGTCTAATCGTAGCGGCTCAACGCAAGTCGTGCAGCTACTCAACACAAGTCCAAGAACAAGCATCCAGGGAGAGTCCCGGTGAGTGAAGTCGTCAAGCTCGAACGTCATGACAATATTGCCGTCGTCACGGTTAACAGTCCGCCTGTGAATGCGCTGAGCGCCGCGGTGCGCGGCGGCATCTTCGAGTGCATCAAGAGCGCGATCGATGATGCGCAGGTCCAGGGCATCGTGCTGACCTGCGCCGGCCGCACCTTCATCGCCGGCGCCGACATCACCGAATTCGGCAAGCCGCCGAAGCCGCCCGGGCTCGCCGAAGTGCTGAGCCTGATGGAGAGCTCGCCGAAGCCGATCGTTGCCGCGATCCACGGCACCGCGCTCGGCGGCGGCCTCGAGGTCGCGCTGGCCTGCCACTACCGTGTCGCCACCAAGGACGCCAAGCTTGGTCTGCCCGAGGTGAAGCTCGGCCTGCTGCCGGGCGCCGGCGGCACCCAGCGCCTGCCGCGTGCGGTCGGTCCCGAGCTCGCGGTCAAGATGATCGTCGGTGGCGATCCGATCGGCGCGGACGCGGCGCTGAAGGCCGGTCTGATAGAAGAGATCGTCGAGGGTCCGGCCTCGGGCGGTGAGGCGTTTGCGCGCAAGGTGGTCGCCGAGAAGCGTCCGCTGCGCAAGCTGCGCGATGACGACAGCAAGCTCGCCGCGGCCAAGGCCGATCGCTCGATCTTCACCAATGCGGTCGCTGCGCTGACCAAGAAGTCGCGTGGCCTCGAGGCGCCGTTCGCCGCTGCCGACGCCGTCGGCGCCGCGATCGACCTGCCGTTCGACGAGGGCCTGAAGAAGGAGCGCGAGGGCTTCCTCAAGCTGATGAACGGCGACCAGTCCAAGGCACAGCGCTACGCCTTCTTCGCCGAGCGCGAGGCCGCCAAGATCTCCGGTGTCCCCGAGGGCACCAAGGGCCGCAACGTGGCGCGCGTCGCTATCCTCGGCGCCGGCACCATGGGCGGCGGCATCGCGATGTCGTTCGCCAATGCCGGCATCCCGGTCACCCTGATCGAGACCGGCGAGGAGCAGCTCAAGCGCGGCATGGGCATCATGCAGAAGAACTACGAGGCGACCGCCGCGCGCGGTGGCATCCCGGCGGACGCGCCCGCCAAGCGGATGGCGCTGATCAACGGCGTCGTCGGCATCGAGAACGTCGGCGACGCCGATCTCGTGATCGAGGCGGTGTTCGAGACCATGGCGGTCAAGAAGGAAGTGTTCGGCAAGCTCGACCAGTACGCCAAGCCGGGCGCGGTGCTGGCCTCCAACACCTCCTATCTCAACATCGACGAGATCGCGAAGTCGACAAAGCGTCCGCAGGACGTGCTCGGCATGCACTTCTTCTCGCCGGCCAACGTCATGAAGCTGTGCGAGATCGTGCGCGCCGACAAGACCGCGCCGGACGCGCTGGTCACCGCCGTCTCGATCGCCCGCAAGATCGCCAAGGTGCCGGCAGTGGTCGGCGTCTGCGACGGCTTCGTCGGCAACCGCATGCTGGCGCAGCGCGGCAAGCAGTCCGAGAAGCTGCTGTTCGAAGGCGCCCTGCCGCAGCAGGTCGACGCCGTGGTGACCAAGTTCGGCATGCCGATGGGCCCGTTCGCGATGGGCGATCTCGCCGGTCTCGATATCGGCTGGCGCTCGCGCAAGGACCGCGGCATCAAGTCGGAGATCGCCGACGCGCTCTGCGAAGCCGGCCGCTTCGGCCAGAAGACCGGCAAGGGCTACTACAAGTACGAGCAGGGCTCGCGCGCGGCGCTGCCCGATCCGGAGGTCGAGAAGCTGATCGACGAGACGCTGGCGCGCCTCGGCCGCAAGAAGCGCGTCGTCAGTGACGACGAGATCCTCGAGCGCATGATGTACCCGATGATCAACGAAGGCGCGAAGATCCTCGCCGAGGGCATCGCGGCGCGTCCGTCGGATATCGACGTGGTCTGGCTCTATGGCTATGGCTGGCCGATCTATCGCGGCGGTCCGATGTTCTGGGCCGACACTGTCGGCCTCAAGCACATCGCCGATCGCCTGGCCTTCTACGCCAAGGAGACCAACGATCCCTCGCTCGAGCCGGCGCCGCTGCTCAAGAAGCTCGCCGACGAGGGCAAGACCTTCGCCTCGCTCGCCGCGCCGTCGAAGGCGGCGTGATCGAGCGACTGTAACCACGTGTCATTCCGGGATGCGCCGTAAGGCGCAGACCCGGAATCTCGAGATTCCCCGATGCGCAAATTGCGCATCTTAGGTTCACGCTGCGCGTGCCCCGGAATGACAGTTTCCAGAGTCTGGTTTTCATGACCTATCCCGGCGAACAATATTATCCCAAGGGCGTGCAGTGGAGCGACGAGATCACGCGCGGCACGCTGCCGGACCTGCTCTCGAGCGCCGCCGCCGAGTTCGGCGCGCGCCCGGTGCTCGAATTCCGCGACCGGCCGATCAGCTACGCCGAACTGGAGGCCCTGGTCGAGACCGCCGCCGCTTCCTTCATGCGGGCCGGCTACGGCAAGGGCACGTCGGTCGCGCTGTTCCTCGGCAATTCGCCTGACCATCCGATCAATTTCTTCGGTGCGCTGAAGGCCGGCGCCCGCGTCGTGCATCTGTCGCCGCTCGACGGCGAAATCGCGCTGTCGCACAAGCTGTCCGATTCCGGCGCACGGGTGCTGGTCACCAGCAATTTATCGGCGCTGTTGCCGACCGCGCTGAAATTCGTCGCCAAGGGTCTGCTCGATCGTCTGATCGTCTGCGAGGACGACAATTGGGGCAAGGTCGGCACGCCGCAAACCGCGCTGCCCGACAATCCCGCGATCATCACCCATCGCCAGTTCATCGACGGCGCGACCAGGCCGTCGCAATGGCCGGCGGTCGACGTCGAGGACGTCGCGCTGCTGCAATACACCGGCGGCACCACGGGCCTGCCCAAGGGCGCCATGCTCAGCCACGGCAATCTCACCGCGGCGGTGTCGATCTACGACGTCTGGGGCAAGCCCGGGCGGCTCGAACGCAATGCGATCGAGCGCGTGATCTGCGTGCTGCCGCTGTTTCACATCTACGCACTGACCGTCGTGCTGCTGTCGGCAATCAGGCGCGGTCATCTGATCTCGCTGCACCAGCGCTTCGACGTCGAGGCCGTGATGCGCGACATCGAGGTCAAGCGCGCGACGGTGTTTCCCGGCGTACCGACGATGTGGATCGCGATCGCCTCGCTGCCCGATCTCGACAAGCGCGATCTCTCTTCGCTGGTGGTCGCCGGCTCCGGCGGCGCGCCGCTGCCGGTGGAGGTCGCGAAGATCTTCGAGCGCCGCGTCGGCATGAAGCTGAAGAGCGGCTGGGGCATGACCGAGACCTGCTCGCCCGGCACCGGCCATCCCAAGGAGGGACCGGAGAAGCCGGGCTCGATCGGGCTGATGCTGCCCGGCATCGAGATGGACGTGGTGTCGCTGGAGGATTCCACCAGGGTGATGCCGGTCGGCGAGGTCGGTGAAATCCGTATCCGCGGCCCGAACGTCACCAAGGGCTACTGGAACAGGCCGGCGGAGACCGCCGAGGCCTTCGTCGGCGACCGCTTCCTCACCGGCGACATCGGCTACATGGACGCCGACGGCTATTTCTATCTGGTGGACCGCAAGAAGGACATGATCATCTCCGGCGGCTTCAACGTCTATCCGCAGATGATCGAGCAGGCGATCTACACCCATCCCGCCGTGCAGGAGGTGATCGTGATCGGCATTCCCGACGATTACCGCGGCGAGGCGGCAAAGGCCTTCATCAAGCTGCGCGACGGGCAGCCGGCGTTCTCGATCGACGAGCTGCGCGCGTTCCTCACCGGCAAGGTCGGCAAGCATGAATTGCCGGCGGCCGTCGAGTTCGTCGACGAATTGCCGCGTACCCCGGTCGGCAAGCTGTCGCGTCACGAATTGCGCCAGCAGCGGCCCAAGACCGCTCAAACCGAGACATCTCAATCCACGCAACAACAGACCGCATCAGGATCCCGCTCATGACCGACGCCGTTATCGTCTCCACCGCCCGCACGCCGATCGGCAAGGCCTATCGCGGCGCGCTCAACGTCACCGAGGGTGCGACCTTGCTCGGGCACGCGATCGGCGAAGCGGTGGCGCGCGCCAAGGTCGATCCGAAGGAGATCGAGGACGTGGTGATGGGCGCGGCGATGCAGCAGGGCGCGACCGGCGGCAACATCGCGCGCAAGGCGCTGCTCCGCGCCGGCCTGCCGGTGACGGTCGCCGGCACTACGATCGACCGCCAGTGCGCCTCCGGCCTGCAGGCGATTGCGCTTGCCGCGCGCTCGGTGATCTTCGACGGCGTCGAGATCGCGGTCGGCGGCGGCGGTGAATCGATCTCGCTGGTGCAGAACGACAAGATGAACTCGTTCCACGCCCAGGATCCGGCGCTGCTCAAGATCAAGGGCGAGGTCTATATGCCCATGATCGACACCGCCGAGATCGTCGCCAAGCGCTACAACATCTCGCGCGAGAAGCAGGACGAGTATGGGCTGGAAAGCCAGCGCCGCACCGCGGCCGCGCAGCAGGGCGGCAAGTTCAAGGAAGAGCTCGCGCCGATCACCACCATGATGGCGGTCATCGACAAGGCGACCGGTGCGGTCACGATGAAAGAGGTGACGCTGTCGCAGGACGAAGGTCCGCGGCCGGAGACCACGGCCGAAGGGCTTGCCAGCCTCAAGCCGGTGCGCGGCGAGGGCTTCACCATCACCGCCGGCAATGCCAGCCAGCTCTCGGACGGCGCCAGCGCCTCCGTGATCATGAGCGACAAGGAAGCCGCCAAGCGCGGGCTGAAGCCGCTCGGCATCTTCCGCGGCTTCGTCTCCGCCGGCTGCGAGCCGGACGAGATGGGCATCGGTCCGGTGTTCGCGGTGCCGCGTCTGCTCAAGCGCCATGGCCTCAAGGTCGACGATATCGATCTCTGGGAGCTCAACGAGGCCTTCGCGGTGCAGGTGCTCTATTGCCGCGACAAGCTCGGCATCGATCCGGAGAAGATCAACGTCAATGGCGGCGCGATTTCGGTCGGCCATCCCTACGGCATGTCGGGTGCGCGGCTCACCGGCCACGCGCTGATCGAGGGCCGCCGCCGCAAGGCCAAATACGCCGTCGTCACCATGTGCGTCGGTGGCGGCATGGGCGCGGCCGGCCTGTTCGAGGTGCTGCAGTAATTCACCGTCGTCCTGGCGTAAGCCAGGACCATACCCCGCGGCCGGGGTAAGGGGCACGGACGGTAGTCGCCTTCGCAAGACAACGAAGGCCGGTGGTAATGGGTCCTGGCTTTCGCCAGGACGACGATAAAACAAGACGTTAGGTTTCGCTCAAAAGGAGGATCCGATGGATCTCGCTTTCACCAAGGAAGAGATAGCGTTTCGCGAGGAGGTGCGGGAGTTCTTCAAGAACAACGTGCCGCCGGAGACCCGGCGCAAGCTGCAGGAAGGCCGCCATCTGTCGAAGGACGAGATGGTCACCTGGTGGCGCATCCTCAACAAGAAGGGCTGGGGCGTCACCCACTGGCCGAAGGAATATGGCGGCACCGGCTGGAGCACCGTGCAGCACTATATCTTCAACGAGGAGCTGCAGTCCTATCCCGCGCCGCAGCCGCTCGCCTTCGGCGTCAGCATGGTCGGCCCGGTGATCTACACCTTCGGCGACGAGAAGCAGAAGAAGGAATACCTGCCGCGCATCGCCAATGTCGACGACTGGTGGTGCCAGGGCTTCTCGGAGCCGGGTTCGGGTTCGGACCTCGCGTCGCTGAAGACCAAGGCCGAGCGCCGTGGCGACAAGTGGATCATCAACGGCCAGAAGACCTGGACCACGCTCGCCCAGCACGCCGACATGATCTTCTGCCTCTGCCGCACCGATCCGGCCGCGAAGAAGCAGATGGGCATCTCCTTCATCGTGTTCAGCATGAAGTCGAAGGGCGTCACCGTGCGCCCGATCCAGACCATCGACGGCGGCCACGAGGTCAACGAAGTGTTCTTCGACGACGTCGAGGTGCCCTACGAGAACCTGATCGGCGAGGAGAACAAGGGCTGGGATTACGCAAAATTCCTGCTCGGCAATGAGCGCACCGGCATCGCCCGGGTCGGCGTTTCGAAGGAGCGGCTGCGTCGCATCCGCGCGCTGGCCTCCAAGGTCGAGGCCGGCGGCCGTCCGGTGATCGAGGATCCGGCGTTCCGCGAGAAGCTCACGGCCTGCGAGATCGAGCTGAAGGCGCTCGAGCTGACCCAGCTCCGCGTCGTCGCCGACGAGGGCAAGCACGGCAAGGGCAAGCCCAATCCGGCGTCCTCGGTGCTCAAGATCAAGGGCTCGGAGATCCAGCAGACCACGACCGAGCTGTTGATGGAGATCATCGGTCCGTTCGCCGCGCCCTATGACGAGCACGGCGACGCCGGCTCGAACGAGAGCATGGATTGGACCGCGCAGATCGCGCCGAGCTACTTCAACAACCGCAAGGTTTCGATCTACGGCGGCTCCAACGAGATCCAGCGCAACATCATCAGCAAGGCCGTGCTGGGGCTCTAAGCCACAAGTTCGATGTCGTCCCCCGCGCAGGCGGGGGACCCAGTACGCCGAGCCGATCGTGATTCCCAATGAGGGCCGCGGCGTACTGGATCCCCGCTTTCGCGGGAATGACGAGTGGAGATCAGGGCAGGCGCCCGCGTGATTTTGGAGAGATGATAAAATGGATTTTGATCTGTCCGAGGAGCAGCGGCTTCTCAAGGAAAGCGTCGACGGGTTGCTGGCGGATGCCTACGACTTCGATGCGCGCAAGAAGTACATGAAGGAGAAGGGCGGCTGGAGCAAAGCCGTCTGGGGCAAGCTCGCCGAGCAGGGCCTGCTTGGTCTGCCCTTCGCGGAGACCGACGGCGGCTTCGGCGCCGGCGCGGTCGAGACCATGATCGTGATGGAAGCGCTCGGCAAGGCGCTGGTGGTCGAGCCTTATCTGGCCACCGTTGTGGTCGCCGGCGGTTTCCTGCGCCATGGCGGCTCGGCCGAGCAGAAGGCCAAGTACATCCCCGGCATCATCGACGGCAGCAAGACCTTCGGCTTCGCCCAGCTCGAGAAGAACTCGCGCTACGACCTGTTCGACGTCGTGACCACGGCCAAGAAGAAGGGCGACGCTTACGTGATCGACGGCGAGAAGTTCGTCGTGCTCAACGGCGAGAACGCCGACACCTTGATCGTGACCGCGCGCACCAAGGGCGGCCAGCGCGACAGGACCGGCATCGGCGTGTTCCTGGTTCCGGCGGACGCCAAGGGCGTCACCAGGAAGGGCTATCCGACCCAGGACGGCCTGCACGCGGCCGACATCACCTTCACCAATGTCGAGGTCGGTGCTGACGCCGCGATCGGCGATCCCGAGAACGGCCTGCCGCTGATCGAGCGCGTCGCCGACGAAGCCCGCATTGCGCTGTGCGCGGAAGCCGTCGGCGCGATGGACGAGTCGCTGAAGGAGACGGTCGAGTACATCAAGACCCGCAAGCAGTTCGGCGTTGCGATCGGCTCGTTCCAGAGCCTGCAGCACCGCGCCGCTGACATGTTCGTGGCGCTGGAGCAGGCCCGCAGCATGTCGATGTTCGCGACCATGGCGTCGGACTTCAGCGATGCCAAGGAGCGTTCATCCGCGGTCGCGGCCGCCAAGGTGCAGGTCGGCAAGTCCCTGAAGTTCGTCGGCCAGCAGTCGATCCAGCTTCATGGCGGCATCGGCATGACCATGGAAGCCAAGATCGGCCACTACTTCAAGCGGCTGACCATGATCGAGAACACGCTCGGTGACACCGACTACCACCTCCGTCGCGTCAGCGAGGGCGGCGGGCTGCTGGCCTGAGATGTCGTTGCCGGGCTTGACCCGGCAACCCATCGCTTTTCAAAAGATGGATGCGCGGGTCAAGCCCGCGCATGACGAGTCTTCGTAGAACTCAGGGAAACAACAACAATGAAAAACACCCCGTTCGATCTCACCGGCCAGGTTGCGGTCATCACCGGCTCGAGCCGCGGCATCGGCCGCGCCTCGGCCGAGCTTCTGGCAAAACTCGGCGCCAAGGTCGTGATCTCCTCGCGCAAGGCGAATGCCTGCCAGGAAGTCGCCGACGGCATCAAGAAGGCGGGCGGCGATGCGCTCGTCATCCCTTGCAACATCGCGCGCCGCAACGAGGTCGAGGCGCTGGTCTCGGGTACGATCAAGCATTACGGCAAGATCGACATCCTGGTGTGCAACGCCGCGGTGAACCCGTATTACGGCCCGCTGCTCGACATCACCGACGAGGCGTTCGACAAGATCATGGGCTCCAACGTCAAGAGCAACATCTGGCTGTCCGCACTGGCGATCCCGCAGATGGCCGAGCGCGGCAAGGGTTCGGTCGTGATCATCTCCTCGATCGGCGGCCTGCGCGGCTCGACCGTGATCGGCGCCTACGGCATCTCCAAGGCCGCCGACTTCGCGCTGTGCCGCAGCCTTGCCGGCGAATGGGGCCCGAAGGGCGTGCGCGTCAACTGCGTGGCGCCGGGTCTGGTGAAGACCGATTTCGCCCGCGCGCTGTGGGAGGATCCGGATAATCTGAAGCGCCGCACCGCGTCGACGCCGCTCCGCCGCATCGGCGAGCCCGACGAGATCGCCGGCGCCGTGGCCTATCTCGCCTCCGATGCCTCGACCTTCATGACCGGCCAGACCATCGTGGTCGACGGTGGCGTCACGACGGCGGCGACCTAAGGTCAATCGCTTTAAGAGATCGCGCGCAATCGTCCCACGATCTCGTCATGCCCGGCCTCGTGCCGGGCATCCACGTCTTTGGCGGTTGCTGCGAGCAAGACGTGGATGGCCGGGACAAGCCCGGCCATGACGATGCCGAAGGAACAGCGCACGCCGCCCGCGAGAGGCGTTCGCCCTAGACCCGCTCCAGCGCCCGCTCGAAATCCTCGATCAGATCGTCGGGATGCTCGAGCCCGGCCGAGAAGCGAATGAAACCTTCGCTGATGCCGAGCTCGGCGCGGGCCTCCGGCGTCAGGCGCTGATGCGTCGTGGTCGCGGGATGCGTGACTAGGCTCTTGGCATCGCCGAGATTGTTGGAGATGCGCGAGATCTTCAGCGCGTTGAGGCAGCGGAAGGCGCCGGCCTTGCCGTCCTTCACCTCGAAGCCGACCAGCGTCGATCCGGCGCCCATCTGCTTCTTCACCGTCGCGGCCTGCGGATGATCGGGGCGGCCGGGATAGACCAGCCGCGTGATCTTCGGATGCTTGGCCAGCGCCTCGGCGATCTTCGCCGCGTTCTCGGTCTGGGCGCGGACGCGGACGCCGAGCGTCTCCAGCCCCTTCAGCAGCACCCAGGCGTTGAACGGCGATAGCGACGGCCCGGTCTGGCGCATGAAATTGTGGATGTGCTCGGCGATGAAGGCCTCCGACGACAGGATGACGCCGCCGAGGCAGCGGCCCTGGCCGTCGATATGCTTGGTTGCGGAATAGACCACGACGTCGGCGCCGAGCGACAGGGGGCTCTGCCAGATCGGCGTCGCAAACACGTTGTCGACGATCAGCCGGGCGCCGCCGCTATGCGCGATCTCTGCGATCGCGCCGATGTCGAGCACGTCGAGCGTCGGATTGGTCGGGCTCTCCAGGAAGAAGGTCTTGGTGTTGGGCCGCAATGCGCGCTGCCACTGGTCGAGGTCGAGGCCGTCCACCAGCGTCGTCTCGATGCCGTAGCGCGGCAACAGGTCCTGCACCACGTAGAGGCAGGAGCCGAACAGGGCCTTCGAGGCCACCACATGATCGCCGGCCTTCAGCGGCGCGAGGATCGCGGTGGTCACCGCGGCCATGCCGGTCGCGGTCGAGCGCGCGGCTTCCGCGCCCTCGAGCTCGATCATGCGGCGCTCGAACATCGCAATGGTCGGGTTGGAATAGCGCGAATAGATGAAGCCGGGGTCCTGGCCCTTGAAGCGCGCCTCGCATTGCTCGGCGGTGTCGTAGACGTAGCCCTGGGTGAGAAACAGCCCTTCCGACGTCTCCCCGAATTGCGAGCGCAGCGTGCCGCCATGGACAAGGCGGGTTTCGGGACGAAAGCGGGCCGTGGTTTCAGATTCAGACATGTGACCTCCGAGGTGGCCATTTTCCCTGGAGAATGGCCACAAAAAAACCGGCCTGGAGCAACCTCCACAAGCCGGGATCACACTGTCCCCGGCCTGTTTAGCGACTTATTTAACGTGGCTGCAAGCCGGCCGGCTCAAATCACCACGGGATAAGTGCAGCTGATATTCCCTCGCGCCCTTTCCGTCAAGACGGTCATCGGATAACCCGTAAAAGCCCATATTTTGGGGCTTGATGGCCGCCTGGAGTATGATTTTTGGGCCATCTCGAGGGATCGCCGAGGGACCGCATCGTGTCGTTCACGCTGGAAGATGAATCCAACGGAATCCTGCCCGACCGCATGATCGCGGAGATGGCGGAGGCCGGCCTCATTCTGCCCGCCTATGACTTCGTCGAGAGCCAGATCCAGCCGGCCAGCCTCGATCTCCGCCTCGGCGACATCGCCTACCGGGTCCGCGCCAGCTTCCTGCCGGGGCCCGATGCCACTGTCGCCGAGCGGATCGACGAGCTGAAGCTGCACGAGATCGATCTGTCCGACGGCGCGGTGCTGGAGACCAACTGCGTCTACATCGTGCCGCTGTTGGAGAGCCTGGCGCTGCCGCCGGAGATCGTGGCCGCGGCCAACCCGAAGAGCTCGACCGGACGGCTCGACGTCTTCACCCGTGTGATCGCCGACGGCACCCGCCGCTTCGACATGATCGGCGCCGGCTATCACGGCCCGCTCTATGCCGAGATCAGCCCGAAGACGTTTCCCGTGCTGCTGCGCGAGGGTTCGCGGCTCAGCCAGGTCCGCTTCCGGATCGGCGAGGCCACGTTGACCGCCGACGAGCTCGATGCGCTGCATGCCGCCGAGCGGCTGGTCGATATCGACGATGCCGATCTCTCCGATGGCGTTGCGCTTTCCGTCGATCTTTCCGGCGAGAGCTCGGGCGGCTTTGTCGGGTACCGCGCCAAGCGCCACACCGGCGTGGTCGATGTCGATCGCCGCGGCGGCTATGCCGTCGACGACTTCTGGGAGCCGATCAAGGCCCGGCCCGACGGCAGTCTCATTCTCGATCCCGGCGAGTTCTACATCCTGGCGTCGAAAGAGGCGGTGCAGGTGCCGCCGGACTACGCCGCGGAGATGGTGCCGTTCGATCCGCTGGTCGGGGAATTCCGCGTCCACTATGCCGGCTTCTTCGATCCCGGTTTCGGCTATGCCGGCGCCGGCGGCAAGGGCGCGCGCGCCGTGCTGGAGGTGCGCTCGCGCGAGGTGCCGTTCATCCTCGAGCATGGCCAGATCGTCGGCCGTCTCGTCTATGAGCGGATGCTGGAGCGTCCCGATGCGCTGTACGGCCAGCGCATCGGCTCGAACTATCAGGCGCAGGGCCTGAAGCTCTCCAAGCATTTTCGCGTCTAATTCCGTTTCGTGCGCGCTTAATTCCGTAGCCCGGATGAAGCGCTAGCGAAATCCGGGACGCTGCATACGCGCATTGAGCTGCCCCGGATTGCGCTTCGCTCCATCCGGGCTACGATTGCGCGCGCGAAGCTTTATCTCGCCAACAAGAACAGCGGGAGCAGACATGACCGGAGAGCAGGACGCGCGCGAAACGCAGTGGCGGAAGTGGCGCAGCGTCGCCGATCTCTATCATGCCTTCTTCACCGGGCTGATCCTCACCGTGGTCACGCGGCGCGGCACGGCTGATGCAGCGGAATTTGTCTTCCGTGTGTTTCGCCGCCAGCAGCAGGAACGCTTTCTCCCCGGCTTGAAGAAGCTCGGCCTCGACGGCCTGCCGCCGGCGGTCGCGGCCGCGCAATATCATTACCTCTCCAACTGGATCGGCGGCGTGCATGTCGAATACATGTATGAGACGGATCGCAAGGCCTGGATCCGCTATCCGCCGCCGCGCTGGATCTGGAAGGGCACGGCGATCTGCGGCGTGCCCGGCGAGGTCTCGCGCGCGATGCTGCGCGGCTGGCACGCCAACAACGGCGTCGCGCTCGGGGACTTGCGGCTCGGCTTCGTCTGCACCAAGCAGAGTGTCGACGGCCAGGACGGGCTCGAGGGCTATTACTGCGAGTACGATCATCCGCTCGAGCTCGACCAGCGCCTGGTGTTCGCGCGCCATCTCGAGGCGCCGCTGTTCGATTCCAGAACCGCGCCGGCGCTGCCGGTCGACAGCTGGCCGAAGCCGCGGCTGGAAAAGGCCTATCGCAACTACGCGATGGAATATGTGAAGACGGCCGCGCCGGTCATCGTGCAGGTGTTCGGCCCCGAGGATGCGAGCTATCTGCTGCATCTCACCGGCAGACTGATCGGCATGCAGTATTACGACGAGGTCGCGCAGGCGCTCGGCGGCCGCCGTGGCCGTGCCACGGAATTTGCCGCATTCCTGCGCACTCTCTTCGAGTCGCAGGACGATATCGCTGACGTCAGCGAATCCGAGGGCCAGTTCGAATTCCGCCAGCAGGGCTGGAAGCTGATGGCCGATGTCGCCGACTATCATCCGGCCTGCGCCAGCGTGCTGACCGGCCTGTTCGAAGGGCTGGCCGCCGGCTGCGGGCGGCATATTCCGGTGCATCTGAAGCCGAACCGCACCGCCGGCGCGCCGTTCGTCTGGTCGATCGGCTAGCGCCAAGGTTCATCCGGGTTCACCTGCAATCGCGCAGGCCCCCCTTGCGCCCCGCGCACGTGGATTCCGCCGCTGCCATGGTAGGGAAACACCATGGCGCGGCTCCCCAGATCGCGCGTGGGAGTAGAAATGTCCGATCTCGGCCTCGCCGAAATTCCTGTCGACGAACAAGAGCGGCCGCTGCCGCCGCCGGTGACCAAGCCGGCGCGCAATGCGCTGCTCGACGGGCCGATCCTGCGCACGCTGCTGTGGCTCGCCTGGCCGAATGTGATCGCGCTCTCCGCCGGCACCTGCGTCGTCATCGCGGAGACTTCGTATATCGGCCGGCTCGGCGTCGAGTCGCTTGCGGCGATGGCGCTGGTGTTTCCCTGCGTGATCCTCACCATGACGATGTCCGGCGGCGCGATGGGCGGCGGCGTGGCATCCGCGATCGCACGTGCGCTCGGCGCCGGCGAGATCGAGCGCGCCTCGACGCTCGCGATGCATGCGCTGCTGATCGGCCTGACCTTTGGTTTGACGTTCATGCTGGGCATGCTGATCTTCGGCCCGCGCCTGCTCGAATTGCTCGGAGGCCGCGGCAATGTGCTGGCGCAGGCGATCGCCTATTCGCAAATCTTCTTCGGCGGCGCGATCCTGCCTTGGCTGATGAACACCATGGCCGGCATCCTGCGCGGCACCGGCAACATGAAGCTGCCGTCGACCATGATCCTGTCGTCTGCGGTGTGGCAGATCATTCTCGGCGGCACGCTCGGGCTCGGCCTCGGTCCGGTGCCGCAATTCGGCATGCGCGGCGTCGCCGCGGGTTCGCTGATCGCCTATTCGATCAGCATCACCGTGATGGGCTGGTATCTGTTCTCGGGCCGCGCGCGCGTGAAGCCGAAATTCAAGGGGCTGCGCGTGCAATGGGCGATGTTGATCGACATCCTCAAGGTCGGCGCGGTGTCCTGCTTCTCGCCGTTGCAGTCGGTTCTGACGATCTCGATCTTCACCCACATGCTGGCGCAGTTCGGCACTGCGGTACTCGCCGGCTACGGCATCGGCGCGCGGCTCGAATTCATGCTGACTTCGGTTGCCTTCGCGGTCGGCATCGCCTCAGTACCGATGATCGGCATGGCGGTCGGCGCCGAGCGTGTCGCGCGGGCCCGGCGCATTGCCTGGACCGCTGGCACGGTGTCGTTCCTTGCGGTCGGCGTGGTCGGCAGCTTCATCGCCGTCTTCCCCGACCTCTGGGTCAATCTGTTCACCAATGATCCGCACGTGCGGGCGACCAGCCATCAATATCTCTCGACCGCCGCGCCGATGTACGCGTTCATCGGCCTTGCGATGTCGATGTACTTTTCCTCGCAAGGCGCGGCGAAGGTGCTGGGTCCGGTGCTGGCGCAGACCGCGCGGCTGATCTTCATCGGCGCCGGCGGCTGGTGGCTGTCGACGCACGCGGCGAGCGCGCAGAACTTCTTCGCACTCGCCGCCGCCTCGATGGGCGTGCTCGGCGTGTTGTCCTGCCTCAGCGTGATCCTGACGCGGTGGGGTAAATCCGCGCCGGTCGCCGAGCCGCAGCCGGCGCTGTCGTAGATATTAAACCCGTCATCCTGAGGAGCCGCGAAGCGGCGTCTCGAAGGGCGACGGCCCAGGTGTTTCGGCGTGCGCTCGTAGAAACAGCGGGGCTGTCGCCCTTCGAGACGGTCGCTTCGCGACCTCCTCAGGTGACGGTCATAGTTCGAAATGCGCGGCCAGTCGCATGACCTAGCGGATCACGCCGCGCTCTTCTCCCTGGCCGATTTGGCCATCGCCGCCTGCATCGCTGCCGCGCCGAGGTCCATTTGCGCGTCCATGTAGGGCGCGACCTCGTGCGGCAGCACGTCGGCGATCCACACCACGCGGCAGCGCGTGGCGCCCTCGGCGAACACCTGCACCGAGGCGGAATGCTGTTTCAGCCGTTCGCTGGTGATCGCATAGACCAGCCGCTTTCGGTTGTCGTCGCAATCGACCAGCGTCTCACGCGCCACGGTGCCGTTGGCGAAAGTGACGGTGCGGACGTCGCCGTCCAGTTGGGTGTCGGTCACGAAGCCCGGCACCAGCCGCGTATGCAGCGCGCCGAAATCGCGCAATGCGTCCCAGACATGATCTGCCGGCGCGTCGATCGGGATATTTTTGTGAATGGAAGCCATCGTTCAATCCTCGTTGGTTTCAGATGTGTCGTCATTGCGAGGAGCGAAGCGACGAAGCAATCCACACCGCAGCAGGCGGAAAGATGGATTGCTTCGCTCCGCTCGCAATGACGGCGGAGCTGTGGTGTGCTAGGTCGACACCGCCTCGACATTGTTGCCGTCGGGGTCGAGCAGGAACGCCGCGTAATAGGTCGGGCTGTAGTCCTCGCGATGGCCCGCCGCGCCGTTGTCCTTGCCGCCGGCTTTCAGGCCCTCGGTATGGAATGTCTTGATCGCGTCATGGCTCGGGGCACGGAACGCGATGTGCGCGCCGCCTTGGGCCTTGCCCTTGTGCAAATGCAGCCAGAGCGCGGGCTCGCCCTTCGGGCCGAAGCCGGCGCCGCTGTCGTCGCGCGAGCAGAGCACGAAGCCGAGTGGCGCCAGCACTGCGGTGTAGAAGCGCACGCTGGCGTCGAGGTCGGCAACGCGCAAACCGATATGGTCGTACATAAGGAATCTCCAGTCGCTAAGCGCATCGAAAGACGCGCGGACGGGAGCAGCCTAGCTATTGCAGCGCGAGACGTTCTTGGAAAATCTTGCGGTCGCCGCGCGAGGCCTGGCGGAACTTCAGCGGCGAAGCGCCGGCGGCGCGGTGGAAGCTGCGCACGAAATTGGACAGATCGCCGAAGCCGACGTCATAGGCGATGTCGGTGACCGGGCTGTCGTCATCCGCGAGTCGCCGCGCTGCATGGCGCAGCCGCGAGCGCACGAGATATTGATGCGGGGTCACGCCGAGCACGGCGGAAAACAGCCGCAGGAAATGGAAGGTGCTCAAGCCGGCCTGCTCGGCGGCATCGTCGAGGTCGATCTGATGCTGTGAATTGGCGTCGATCCACAGCGCGGCCTCGACGGCGCGGCGGCGATCGCGCAAGCCTGCGGTGAGCGGCTTTGCCTTGCGGTCGGACACCAGCTCGACAAGGCGGCTGGTGAGGAGGTGGCCGATCTCGTCGAGACCGACGTCGCTGTTGCCAGCTGCCGCCGTTTGCGCGAGCTCGCCGATCACCATCAGTTCCGGCAGCGGCGGCACCGACCCGACCTGCCAGACCGCCGCGCGGTCGCCGATGGTCTCGACCAGCACCGGGTCGAGGAAGAACGACAGGCATTCGTCGCCGACCACGTGGTCGTGCGTGCAGGTGTATTCATCGCCGGGATGGCCGACCAAGATCGAGCCCGCCACCAGCTCATGGAAGCGGCCGCGGCAATGGCAGCCGAAGCTGCCGCTGCGCACATAGGACACGGAATGGCAGGCGAACTGCTCGGCGAACGGCTTGTCGCCGGGTTCCGCCGTGCAGCGAAACTCGTTCACCGTGATGCGATCGCGCTGCAGCAGCGTGGTTCGGACCATATCCGGGATTTAAGCTTGCGGCCGGAGCCGTGCAACGGGCAGCAGCACATCAAAAAGGGTCTTGCTGGTGGTCGGCTGGGCGCCCTCGATCGAGAGCAGCCGCCGCTTCGAGATGCTGCCGCCGTTCGGCGAGATCCGGTCGGCATAATTGCCTGCCTCGAGCACGCGGTGGCAGGGCACCATGACCATGAAGGGATTGCGGCCGAGCGCCTGTGCCACCGAATAGACCGCGCCGGACGCGCGCAAGGCACTCGCCACCTCGTCATAGGTCCGGGTTTCGCCGCGGGGAATGGTGCGGACAAACTGGTAGACGCGCGCGTTGAAGGCCGGGATGCCGCTCATGTCGAGCGCAACGCCGGCAAGGTCCCCAATGCCGCCGCGCAAGGTCGCAGCGATGCCCTCGATCGCGACAGCGACCTCCTCGGGAGGCCGCATCTCGCGCGCGTCAGGATAAAGCTTGAATAGCCGCTTGCGGGTCTCGATCTCACGCAGCTCGGGAAGCTGCACGCCGGCCACGCCGAACTCGCCCCACGCGATGCCGCATCGGCCGATCGCCGTGTCGAAAATGGTATACCCACGCCCCGCCATGACGCCACCAGCCCCCATGCGCGCGATCCTAACATTGTCGTCGGCGCGCGCATCCGGAATCTTGACGTTTAGCTAACCATGTCTCGGCCCCTTCTGTGTGACCCCGCCAATTTATCAGTCACGCATCTTAAAGGCTTTGCCCGCTATCTGGTCGTCAGCATGCTGCTCCACGGTACGATCGGCGGAACGATGACCAGCACCGGCGCGGATGGGGCGCGCGGCAGCACAGCCGTGGCCGGGACATCGACCGGGCGTCTTCATCCGCTGTTCGCATTGCTGTTGCTGGCATTGGTCCTGCGCCTTGCGGCCGCGCTCTGGCCCAACGTGATGTATCCGGACGAGATCTTTCAGTATCTCGAGCCGGCGTGGCGGATGCTCGGCCATGACGGCATTTTGACGTGGGAGTGGCGCGAAGGCATTCGCGGCTGGTTCCTGCCGACATTGCTGGCCGGGCCGGTCGCGGTGGGCGGCTTGATTGCGCCGGGGGGCGAGGGCGCTTTCCTGGTGCCGCGCCTGGTCGCCGCATCTGCGTCACTGTCGATCGTGGTCAGCGCATGGTTCTTCGGTGCACGGATCTCGCGAACCCATGCCATCGTCGCGGCGTTCGCCGCCGCGGTCTGGTTCGAGTTGATCCTGCTCGCGCCGCACACCTTGGGCGAGCCGCTGGCGACGGCGCTGATCGTACCGGCGGCGCTGCTGGTGACCGGTCGTCCGTCGCAGCGGCATCTGGCGATCGGCGGCGCGTTGCTCGCTTTCGCCTTTGTCTGCCGCTTTCAGTACGCGCCGGCCATCGCCGTGCTTGCGCTCGGCGCCTGCTGGATGCGTTGGCGAAACCTGATTCCGCTGATCACGGGCGGTCTCGCCGCGCTGGTGCTCACCGCCATGATCGACCTTGCGCATGGCGCCGTGCCGTTCGCCTGGCTGATCGGCAACATCAAGGAAAACCTGCTGCACGATCGCGCGACCGAGTTCGGCGTGACGCCGCCTTCGGCCTATCTCGTCAACTTCCTGATCGTGTGGTCGGCGGCGATCGTATTGCCGCTCGCCGCGATCTGGCGCGGCTCGCGGCATGCGCCGCTGTTGCTGGCCGTGGCGCTGGTCAACCTCGTCTTCCACAGCCTGATCGCGCACAAGGAATACCGCTTCGTCTTCCTCTCGGTGGCGCTGTTCATCATCGTCGCGGCGCTGGGATCGGCCGATTGGGTGCAATGGCTGCGCGCAAAACCCGGGTGGCGCCGTTGGGCATTGCCGATCGTCACCGGCGGCTGGGCCTTGCTCTCGGTGACGCTCGCCGGCGCCAGCGAGGGGATGCGCGACTACTGGACACGCGGTGTCGGCGCGGCGCGGCTTGCCGCCGAACTGCGCAGCGATCCGCAGATGTGCGGTCTCGCACTTTACAATGTTCGTTTCCAGCTGTTGCCGGGGCGGGAACGATTGGTGGGGACCGCGCCGCTTTATGCGCTCGAGCCCGCCGATCCGCTCGCCGAGCTGATCCTGCCGCCGCTGTTGCAGGCGACCAGGCCGGCCTTCAACCGCATCCTTGCGCGGCCCGCGGCGGCCAGCGATCTGCCGGCGGATTTTTCAAGGCAAAGCTGTGCCCGCGTCGGCATCGCCGATGCCTGCATCTATGCACGAAGCGGCACTTGCGACGCATCCGCCGCCGCGGCTTTTGTCATCAATGACGTGCTCGTGAGGATGGGCCATTAGCGGGGGCGGTGCGGCGATCGGCTTCAATGCGCGCTTGATCCGCTGCCGCCGCCCGGGCTATGGTCCGGCCGGTCGCACCCGTGAGGTGCGACCTCAAGCATTGAGATCGCGGGCGTAGTTCAATGGTAGAACGGCAGCTTCCCAATCTTTTGTGAAGCCTCTCCACCGTTCCACATAGTGTCCGAAAACCCCTTGTTTTATAGTGGTTTCTGCGACTCGACCCACGTATAATTCGGCATGGTTATCCGCCTCAATCCACGTGAAAGGCGTGCCAAATCGTGCCAATTCTTGGACTCACAGATCTCACCGTTCAGTCGCTGAAGCCCGGCCTCTACATGGACCGGAAGACACCGGCTTTCGGCTTGCGTGTCGGCAAGCGCCGAAAGACTTGGATCGTCCTCAAAGAACCCAACCGCACCAAAATCCGGCTGGGTCACTATCCCGATCTGAAGCTCGCAGAGGCGCGCCGCCGCGCCTTTGTCGCTCTCGGTACTCCCGTCGGGGAAAAAGAAATCAGCATCGAGTTCGAGCAAGCGAAGCTCGTCTTCATTGAGGAGAACTACAAGGGTAAAGCCGAGCGCACGAAATCTGAGACGCTTCGTCTCCTCAACCGCTTAGATTTCAAATGCACACTCGATGATCTCGATGATGCGACGATTGAGCGTGCACTCGGGAAGCTCGCCGACGTGCCGAGCGAGCAGCTCCACGCATTCCGCGCGCTCCGGACGATGCTCCGGTGGTGCACGAAACCTCCACACCGCTACATCAAGCGCAGTCCGCTCGAGGGTTACCCGGCTCCAGGTAAGGACAAAAAGCGCAGCCGTATCCTAAACGACGACGAACTCAAAAAAATTTGGCAGGCATGCGAGGGTTTCTTCGGTGACATGATCCGCCTCATCATTTTGTGGGGATGTCGGAACGGCGAAGTAGGGCGGCTGCAACGCGCTTGGAGAGAAGGGCGCGTGATCACCATCCCGGGTGAGTTCACGAAGAACGGCCGCGCCCACGCCATCCCGATCCTCCCGATGGCGCGCGCGATCCTCGATCGGCAAGAAAAGATGGGCGACAATTGGCGAGACAAAGATACTGATTACTACTTCCCCGGTCACATCAAAGGCACGCACTTCAACGATGGCTCGTGGGGGAAGCTGAAAAAGGAGCTCGACAAGCAATCGGGCGTGACGGGATGGCAAGTACGAGACTTGCGCCGCACTTTCCGCTCTACCCTTGCCCGCCTAGGGATCTCGCGTGAGATTGCCGAGATCATGCTTAACCACGTAACCGGTGGGGGCAGAACCGATCTCGATGAGATTTACGACAGGCACGATTACCTACCTGAGAAGCGCGCTGCGCTGCAAAAGCTGGAGGCTTACCTCAAAAGATTACTCCGCTGAACAACTCTGGTGCGGAGGCTTTTGCTATATTTGTCTCGCTAGCTAGTGGTCCCCAAACCCTAGGCAGCGTCTGGACGCTCCCAAAACGGAGTGTGCAGATGTCTACGGTAAAGCGATTGCTAGTGAGCTGGAATGATCTGAAAAAGATGGGATGGCCGTATTCTCGTACTGACACGTTCAGGAAGATGAATGCGAAGCCGCCGAAATTTCCTCAATGCAGGAAACTAGGCTCACACCGCAATTCACATCCAGTGTGGCTGTACCAGGATGTAGTCGACCATCTTCGCGATCATGGGCTCACCATCGAAGACGAGGACGAGCCCGATCCCGACTAGGGAGGGCGGCCGGGGTCCAACCCGGCCGTTCCCTGGAATACGAATTTGCGCTCCAAACAAGTAGGAGCGAGGCTGAACCTCCAAAGCCAAAGCCCTTCCTTTTTGGAAGCTAGTCTGCGCCTTATGCCCCGCCATACGCCCCGCCTTTAAGGTAAGGCGGGGTGAGCGGTCGCCATGCGCAGCAATGCTCAATTATGTGCGAGCGATACGGCGAGGCGCTCCGTGCGACTTCCGTTGTGCTAACGCACAACGGCGCGCGAGCGCACTTCATCGTTCCACCTCGTACGAGATTGATCTTCTCGGACTTGCGTCCCGAGCCTCATCAATCTCTTTCATTAAGGAGGACGCCTATAATCGAAGTGGTCAATCTGAACGCTACGAAGCTTTCGCCGAATTGATGCTCGGGTCTCTATTGACGAGCGAATTGCGACAGCCCTCTTTGAGCTGAGCGGTTTTTGCGCCTGCGAACTGTGAATTGTGACGCTTTACGAAATGGCTGTCGCAAGGGCGGCTATCTCCGCGATCAATCAGACAGCGCATCCCCGGTCACCTAGACAATCAGTGGAGCGCGCCTGGAGTGCACGCAAAAGGTGTGGTAATGCAGGGTATTCCCAGGGAGATAGGTAATCACCTAGCTCCCATCGCGCCGAGTACTGCGGAAAGTATGTCGAAGCTACCGAACGGGGCTCGCATGCGAATTCTGTTGGGAGCGCTTGGTTTTGCCCTGACCGCGACTTGGGCTACGGACGCATTCGCTCAAACGAGCCAACGTTCAGGACGACCCCCCGCGGCCCAGCAGCAACCCGGCAGAGGGTACGATCAGTTCGTGCAACAATGGGTGCTGTGCTTTAGCGACAATGGCGTCGATGTCTCCGCCAGGATCAGAGGTTGCGATGTAGCGCTTATGTCACGAAATCTTTCAACGGATGACGTCAGTAGATTGACGGCGCGTCGAGCCTTCCTACGGGTCGAACGTGAGCTGGAGATAGATCGCCTTAGAGACCAATCGATTTTGACGGGTAAGTTAATCGATGAACGTAAGTCAGGATCTTCTGCTCCGGAAGGAAATGCTGCTCCTTCGGACGCTAGTTCGCTTAGGAATTCTAGGGAAGCACTGCTTGAGGAACCGTTGAATCGAGACTTCCTGGTAGCAATGACCGAATACATTATTTTTTATCTGACGTTGATTGCTCTTGATGCGCTGCAGCGACTTTGGCGGCGTCTAAAGGTCGTCCAGGCAGATGCGACCTCAAACGCATCGGTGGATTACATGGAGCCTGCCCCCGCAGTGACGTTATCACTGACGGAGGGGCCATCTGGGCAGCCGTTCAAGGAAGTCCTTCAAAGCAATCTGAATTTCAGCGGATGGAAGGATGCGAAAGAAACAATTGAGCCTAAATCGAACGTCTTCACACAAGCTGAAGCGATATGCAAAACATTACCGTTAGCTGGAGGGGGCGCTATGCAACTAAGGCTCCGTCGATCGCAGCGCTCAGGTGGCGTGGTCAGCAGCAAAGTCTATTTTGCGCTCGATGCTCGGGCCGATCTGTCGGCTGAGGAGAAGGGATTGGTCAGCAAGTATGGTCTGGGAAAACTCGTTGTGTATGACAGCCAGGCTCGCAAGCAGCATCAGGAGGCCGCGTATGGTCATTTTGATGAGGCCTCTGTCAGCAGCAGCGCTGGGCGAGGTTGGTGGAAAAACGCTCGCGGCATAGCGAGCGCGGCCATGATGGCTCTCTCCCTTCGCATCACCGTCGACGGTCTGATGAACGGGCAGCATATTGAATGTAAGGACCTCGACGAGCTGCTCGGCGCTGAGGCTGCCATTCTCAATGCCTGCAAGAGCTTGAGAGCCTACCTGGATACAGCACAGACGTTCGATGGTCGGGAGGAGGTTCTTGAGCTCTAAGCTTCCGCCGTACACACCACCATCAGTGTTCAGTCCCTTCCTACGTCGACTTACCGACGAGCGGGCACGGGATCTATCGGAGACCGCTACCCTCTACGAACAGGTGCGCGCGGCGCATTTCGGATCGATGTGGGGTCACGAGGACTCGATTGCTCGTATGAATACATATATTGCGCAGCAGGTTGGGGAGCTGATTGACCTCCCGTCGTCAGCCGAACTTCTGAAAGCTTTGGACCGATGCCAACAGGAGGTCCTCGCTCTTGAAACGACCATCTTCTCGTTCCTCGAAATCGACCTCAACAGCGCGAATCTCTCCATAAAGGAGCACGTAGGCCTGCGTCGCTTTCTGCGCGCAAAAGAGCACTTCCTCACGAACGACGAACGTGTAGGCGATCTGCTCATTACGGCGCTACGCGATGCGTGTTGGGGCTTTATTTCTAACCTGCCCGCCTTATCCGAGACTTTGGATGCTGCGCCGCTCACGGTTCCACTCGTCTGCCTATTACGCGAGCCGGGCGATCTCGTGGACCGATTTATTGGCACCATCTGCAGAAAGGAAAATATCGAGGCTGGTCTCTTTGTAACGCTGCACGAGCGTCTGTATGCCAATTTGTGCGAAGCCTCAGGGAATTCTCCTGATGATGAGAAGCCCCGGCGGCCGATGATCTACGCGAGTGATTCCGATCTTCCGCCCATCGAGTTGGTCGAGGCGTATCTAAAAGGGACTCCCTTCGTCGATCTTTTCCTGTGTCCCGTACCCTTCTCGCTTCCTGAAAAGTCTCGCTTCGAGCACCAATGGATCGTGGCGCCGCCCGGCGCCGGTAAGTCGACCCTCCTTCAATACTTGATCTCGCGCGACCTTGAGCTTGTAGCCGCGGATCAAGCCTCGATCGTCGTGATGGAAAGCAATCGCGATCTGATCAAGGCCATAGAGGGTCTAAAGGTGTTCGCGCCTGGGGAGCGCCTTAGTGGGAAGCTCGTCGTGATCGACGCCGAAGACGTCGAGTGGCCGGTTGCTCTCAACCTCTTCGATGTCGGCATCGCGACGACGCAGGCTTACTCGCCGGCGGAGCACGAAGGATTCCGAAACGCTGTGCTCGCGCTCTACGATTACATCTTCAGCGCCTTACTTTCGGCGGAGATGACCAGCCGGCAGAATACCTTGTTTCATTTCACGATCGAGCTTTTGCTCACCATCCCGTCGGCTACCATGGATACGCTCATTGATCTCATGCAGCCGAAAGGCCTTGCGACGTTCAGGGAGCATCTATCAAAGCTTGATCCGGACGCGAGGCGCTTTTTCGAGTTGAAGTTCAACAGCAAAGAGTTCGACCGTACGAAGGAGCAGGTCGTCGACCGGCTATTCGCGGTCAAGCGCATCCGGACGCTCTCGCGAATGTTCGCGGCACCGAGATCCAAATTCGACTTTTTCACTGAAATGGGCGCTGGGAAGGTTATTCTCATCAACGTCCCGCAAAGCCTGCTTCAAGAAGACGGCGTCGAGATCGTGGGTCGCTTTTTTATCTCAATGATCCTGCTCGCAGCGCATAAGCGGCAGCTTCTTCCAAAGGAGCAACGACTTCCATGCTTCGTCTATATCGACGAATGTCAGGACTTTATCAAGCGCGACCCCAAGATTCCCGCCATCCTTGACCAGGCACGCAAGCTCAACGTGGGCTTGGTCCTTGCGCATCAGCGACTGCAGCAGATGCAGCCACAAGTACTCGATGCGCTTTATGGTGCGACTGCGATAAAGTTTGCGACTAAAATAAGCGACGCAGCGGCTCATTCGCTTGCGCGTGACATGCGAACGACCCCCGAATTCATCCTCAATCAGCCTCAGTACCATTTCGCCGCGTATATCCGCGGAGTGACAAATACCGCGCTGTCGGTTGGCATCCCGGCCACGGATCTAAATAAGGCGCCACGCATGACGGCCCACGAGCACAAAGAGGTCCGGAAGAGCATTCGAGAGCGCTATGCGGTTAGCCCACTTCCTCCGGAGGCTGCTCGGGCGGATATCCGTGTGCCGCGGACTGCCTCAGAAAATCCGGTTGACGTTGATCCCGCGCCAACGCCCGACCTAGGCGGAGATGACTGGCGTTCATAAGAAGAAGCCCGCCGAAGCGGGCTTACCTTTAGTTTGGTGCGTTGGCTGCTTTTGAAGGACACGTGCTCGCGCGGTGTCCAGGCTCGTTGCATATCGAGCATTTTGCAATACGCCGTTCGCGACCTGCGCCGCCAAGAAGCTCGCCGAGTTGGGCGTCCAATTCCTCGCGCTTGGCGATGAGTTCCTTAACGCGCGCGATCTTGCTCTCCAAATCCATGTGAACCACCTCCTTTCCGAGGAAGAGATAGTCCCTGCAATGTCGCTCTGTCTGCTCCATTCGTCGCGAGGCGGCTCGGCCGCTTTCTGGTATGTGCCGCTATGCGGATGTGTGAGCGACAGTAGCGGCTCTTCACTTTTTGTTGTGAGCGCGAGCCGATCGTCCGCGTGCGATGTCGTCTCTGATACATTCCATTCGATGGATGACACGTTGACCTTCGTTGCGAAGCGTCGGCCTCGCTTTCGCCGCTCGCTAGAACCTCTTCCGTTTCGAATTGCGGAGGGCGACGTGCTTATCCTGCGGCAACTCGCTCGCCATCGCTTCTTGCGATCCACTCACATTTCGGCGCTTATTGGCCGCTCACTCGATCGCACCAATGATCGACTATGTCGTCTCTATCACGCTGGATATGTCGACAGGCCTCGAGCGCAACTCGATTACTATCCCACATCGGGATCAGCACCTATGGTTTACGCACTCGGCGACCTCGGCGCCCAGTTGCTTAGCGAGTGCGGTGTGGAGTTCGCAAATCATGAGTTGAGCCGAAAGAGTCGGGAAGCGGGCCGACCATTTCTCGAGCACCAGCTCGAAATCGTCGACTTTCATGTTGCGCTCGAACAGTCCACGCGTGGTCGGAGTGACGTACAGCTCATTTGTCCAGAAGAGATCATTGCGAACTCACGGGAATACGCGCGCAAGATGCGCAATCCGTTCGCGCTTAGGACCAACGTCTCGCACAATGGGAGTTCGCTGGACGTCGCCGTGATTCCCGACCTCGTATTCGGCTTGATGTTTCCGGACGGTTCGCGCCGCTGCTTTATGGTAGAGATCGACCGCGGCACGATGCCGATCAGCCGCACCGATATTGCGCAATCGAGCCTAGAGCGAAAGATGCGGGCGTATCTCACCGTTCATGCCGAGGGGCGGCATACGCAGCAATTCGGTTGGAAGACATTCCGCGTTCTCGTGGTAACAACGGATGAACAACGGTTGCGGTCGATGCTTGGAACGCTGCAACGGCTTCATGTTGGGGAGAGGCCGGGCGCGGCCCTATTCTTCTTCGCTTTGCGAGACCAGCTGCGCATCAGTGGCCCCTTCGCGCACGTGTGGCACGATGGGTTAGAGCAGAATGTTGGATTGATGTAGTCGCGCTCAGGTAGAAAGTCCGCTAGATCCCGCGCGCGCCGCCCGTGCGCATCAACGTTCGGTCAATCCTCGGACGGCATCTCAACCGGGACAGCAAACCCCGCCTTTACGCGATCTAACACGACCATCGTTTTGAAGCACTTGATGTCAGGGTTCACATACAAGAATCGCCGGGTGAAGTCCTCATAGTCTTCCATGGTGCGGGCCGTAACGTAGAGGACAAAGTCGGCGTCGCCGGTGACGTAGAAGCCGTTGACGACTTCAACTGACGATTTGATGGCCTTCTTGAACCTGTCGATAATATCCGAACGTTCTCGCTCCAGGCTTACAAGCACCAGCAGTTGAATAGGTCTCCCTACGGCCTTCGGCGAAACGATCGAGATATCGGCCTCGATGAGGCCTTCGGAACGGAGCCTCTTCAGGCGCCGCTGACACGCGGTGGCCGAAAGCCCCGCCCGCTCGCCGATCGCCTCGGAAGTTAGACGATTGTTCTTTTGCACGATCTCGAGGATACGGGCGTCTATCCGATCGTACCGCATAATCGGACCCCAGCCTGGTGACGAATTTCGCTGCAAAATGCCTCTAAGGCGCAGGAAATCATCCCTAGATTACGTAAGTCCAGCGATGCTTTCAACAAGGTAGCCCATTCGGCCTAGTCGGATGTGCGTGTATCTCTGACCGCGAGGCCTGAGCTGGTCACGTCTACACCTCTAAACAATATGAAAGTCGCTCGTCGTCAGCTGATTGAGGTGCGTGCCGAGCAAAGTCACGGTATCGCTGACGTCGTAGGTGATGATGACATCCTTCCCTACTTGCACGGCGTGGTTCAGGGCATCCTTCGGACTAGCAAACGCTGCGTGATCGAACTCCAGCAAGTCGTGGCTCTTACCGGTTGCGGTGAAATCCCTGACGACGTCTTGGCCGAAGTGAACGCCGGCGAAGTCGAACGTGTCGGCACCGGCGCTACCTGTGAAGAAGTCGCTGAATGGGGTGCCGGTCAGAATGTTGTTCGCCGCGGTGCCATAAACCACTGCTCCGCTCGTCCCGACATTCCCTGCCGCATCGGTCGCTGTTGTCGAGATACTATGAACGACAGCGCCGGACAGAACACCTGTAGTGAAGGTCCATTGCCCATTGCTGCCGGACGTCGTCGCGCCTAAGACGGTCGTTCCATCAATGACCGTAATCGGCATGTTTGCTTCGGATGTCCCCGATAACGTAAACGTTCCATTCTTATTCGCTACGTAGTTCGTCAGCACGTCGACAGGTGCACGAGTATCGACCGTAAATATCAATGGATACGCCCCAACATTCCCCGCCAGGTCCGTCTCTTCCGCCAATATTGTGTGCTGGCCGTCAGCCAGGCCGGCAGGCGCGAAGCTCCACGCGCCGGAAGCATCAGCGTTTGTCGTGTCAGCGACCTGAACGCCGTCAATGATGAAGTGCACGACTGCGTTCGGATCTCCCGATCCGATGAGAGCGGCATCTTTGGTAATTCTATCGGTGGAAGAAATGCCGGTATCGTTCGCCAACCGGATGGTCACGGCGGCTGCCGTATTATCGATAACAAGCTCGTCGGGCCCAGCTGTGCTGACGGTATCGCCGTTGATGTCGGTCAGCGTGACGGAGAAGTTGTGTATTCCGTCAACTAAACTCACGTCCAGCCACCAGCTTCCTTCGAAGATTGTAACTGGATCGAGCAGGGTATTTCCGTCGAACACCTGCACTGTTTCCCCATCGATGACTCCGGACATCGTACCCGTCAACATCACGTGACCGTCTTGGGTCGCTAAGTCGGAGTTTAACGCGCCCGTATCGCGCTCCAACACCACGCTATCGAAGCTCACGCCGAGGGTCGGGACAGCTGTAAGGGAAATACTGCCGTCGGCGTGATCAACAACGACCTGCTTTCCGTCGGCGCTAATCTGTGCGAAGAGGCCTTCTCCCAGCTGAACAGTCGTGTGCGCAAGGCGATCGTATACGTAAATCCCGTCACTCACGGTAGGAACGATGCTGGGAACCAACTCGTTTCTCACGCTGTATACAACGTAGCGTCCGTCCCCGCTTATCGATGGATAGAAGGCATGGTTGTCGGCGTGCCCACCATCAGCAAAGGAGATCAGCTCAGTTGTACGAGTTGTCTGATCATAGACGAAGATGTTCGCGCCGTCCGTTATCTCACCGGTGGTCTGATCAACTGTCGCATGAATGAACGCTATGTATCGTCCATCAGCACTTATTGACGGTATGTAGCCGGCGCCATCCGACGTAACGTTCTGCAAGCTCTGGTTGATCTGATCGTAGACGAAGATATTGTTCTTGCTCTGAAACACCAGGTAGCGCCCGTCGACGCTGAATTGTAGATTATTGCCATCAATCCCATTCGCTTTGTCTGCCGCGACCAAGCTCAGGGATTCGGCGGCACGATTGTAGATAAATATCTCGACCCCATGATTGGAGCCGTCATTCGTGATTGCGTCAGTTTCGAAGGCCACATAGCGCCCATCTGGACTGATGGTCAGAGCTTGACCAGTTGCGGTCCCATCAGTCGGGCTTGAGATGAGTTCGACCTGATGGGTGCTCCGATCGTAGACGAAATTGTTCCAACCCGGCGGGCTCCCAGGGACCAAGTTTGAGGCCCCGGTTATGAACGCGACATACCGGCCATCTCCGGTGATGGTTGGGTCGAAGCTATGCCAATCTCCTTGGGTTCCGTCGTTCGAGACAGAGACGCGCTCTGTTGTGTTGGTAAGCCGGTCATATACAAAGATATCCTGAACGCCATTCGTATCGTTCGGAACCAAATTTGTCGCGTCGCTCGTGAAGGCCGTGAAGCGTCCGTCAACGCTCATTGGCTGGAAATCACCATCCCAGGTCCTTTCGAGCGTGCCGGGCGCCCCGGCGGCAGGACCTTCCCTTTTGGGGGCCATACCAAGGTCGGTGAGGATCGCAATATCGAGATCACTTATCGTCCGTCTACTGCCACTTGGCGTCTCGACGTTCATGAGGTCAATCGAGTCACTGCTGGCAATATGATATATGGAATCGTTGTTTTGATCGGAGAGGAGGACCGGCGATTCTCCATTAGCCTTGTCTGCATTCGGTCCATCGAATAGTTTGAGGTCGGGAACCATATGCTCGTCGAACGGCGTCTCGTCTGTTGCAGGATTGAGCGTCTTGCCTGTTGCAGGATCGAACCGGCTCGATTGAGCGAAGGCCCCGCTAAATCCAATGCCGTGTCCGATTTCATGAGTAAGGACCGTTAGTAAATCGTAGGCGCCCTGCGGCGGTGCACTGGCTGGATCGAGCCAGAATGTATAGTCTCCGTTGATGTTGATGATCATGTCGGTCGCTGATCCATTTGGATCGGCGGCGCCGGCAATTGACTGATAGGCGCAGTCAGTTTCGAAGAGCGTCTTTCCGTCAACGGCGGTGCCGATTGGCACGAATACGGGCACGCATGACGCGAGTGCGCCAGTACCGTCAAAGAAGCTGTTGGGTTCAATATTGAGCGTCACCTGAATGCGTGCGTCACCGGCCAAGGCATTTGACCAGTTGGCAAATGCCACCTGTAAGGCGGGCAGAAATTGCAACGAGTTAACAACAGCAGGGTTCTCGTTGTTGAGCGTAATCTGAACACTGATTGTCATCCTCGGACACTCCTCAAAATCCGCTACCGTACCATGTATTCGGCCTCGAGCTCGTTGAATTCATTGTTGGACATGTATGTTTCAGTCTTGTTGTTGGGCTTGGGGTTCAAGCACGTCACTCGGGCGTCCCTTGAACATTCAACAAGCTCGTCAAAGGTAACTCCGCGAGCGGTCTTATCCTTGATCGCGCGGTAGATAGCTGATCCTTTCCAGCATCCCGCATCAATAACGCAAATTCGTTTCTCTATCTCAATAAAGCAGGAATGCAGCTTTCTGCTCCAATGGCTCACAATTGTCGACGGATCATATTGATTGTATGACCCTAGGTACACCTGCAGAAACTTGGCCTGTAGCTGCGAACACGCTTGTTCTTCAGGCGCGCTCGCCACTTCGACCCCTGGTGCGGGATGATCGATGACAGATTGAAGTGAGAGGCTAGAGCTCGTTCTTAGGAGAGGCAATTCGATCGATCGATCCTCTACTCGAACTCCGAAATAATGATACCCGGTGAGCACGATGGTACTAATCATCAATGCGCCCGCTATTACCGTGAACGTTGCCTTCAACATACGAAAAATTATAACTCGTGCCGCTCTCGGGAGCACGTCGCCATAGTCGCTAACTGCGCAAAACGAACTGATGCGAGCAATCATTGCAACACGGCTGTCAGGCGCTCAGTGCGTCCCAGCTTAATGGGACGCCCACTTTGATCGGGAGACAAGAGCAGCTACATCGATCCAGAGGAGTACTCCCTATGCGCAGTAACTTTGTGGATCATCCTTGGAAATGCTGGACTACAGAACGCCAAACGGCTCCCTCATGGAAAGCAATAGCTTCAGTTCTTTTCCTGCGAGACAATACGGTCTCGGTGGTTATTGGCCGCCCGCAACGGTGATGCGGGCGGTGGAAGGTGCTGTGTATTTCACTTGATCCGACCTTGAGCCTTGGCGCCATTGCAGCGTTCGACGCCTGCCGGCCCCCAGCCCAATCTGTCGCGTGCGTCGCGAACACACGTGCTGTAGCTGCGATCCAGACATACTTCTACCCGTCCATTTGGTCCGGTTCGCCAAGCCGTTGGCGCATTGCAGCGAATACCTGCACTTGCAAGGGAGCCAGGTTCGGTAGGCGCGGCATGGGCGCAGCCAAGTCCCGCCACCAGCCCCGTAGTCAGAATAGTGAAAAAAACGCGGTTCATACCCGCCCTCCAAATCGTGCCGCCGTCACTGCGGTGCCTGCCGACAGTCCCGACGGGCAACCCCGGCGCGTGTGTACGAATTAGATGAAAATTGTTGGGCGCTGATACCTCGGCCGCGCCGCTGCTTCTCGATAGCTGCGCGATGCTACCGTATGGCCAATTTTGTTTCAGGCATGTGATATGCTTTGGTTTGTAGGCATCTTGTATGCGCGATACCTTTAGCTTCGCTAACCCAAGGCGCGGTAATACGCGTCAAACACAGCGAAAATCGCTTGAAACAAAATTGGCCATTTTGTTGCAGGGATCAAACAGAAGCGCGACAAACATGCGCCACCCCACCGCCGAGCTCAGCCTCTTCAGCGCAACCGGTACCCGCAAATATCTCACGAGCGCCGAACGCGAACGATTCCTGCAGGCGATCAAGGATATCGAACCATTAAAGCGGCTCTTCTGTACAGTCTTGCTCTGGAGCGGCGGGCGTGTTTCGGAGATCCTCGCACTCACGCCGGAGACGGTTGATGCCGATCTCTGCAGCGTTGCGTTGTTGACGCTCAAGCGGCGCCGCAAACACGTCGTGCGTCAGATACCGTTGCCGCCCGAGGTGATGCGTGAACTAGACGCGCAATTCGACCTGGGAAGGCGGCTAGCGGAGCCGAGACTCTGCCGAGAACGGCTATGGCCGTGGAGCCGTACAACGGCGTGGCGAGTCGTAAAGGAGGTGATGCAACGTGCGTCGATTACAACGCCGGCTGCATCTCCGAAGGGGCTGCGGCACACGTTCGGAGTGGCTGCGTTCGAGGCCGCTGTGCCGCCGCACCTTGTGCAGCGCTGGCTCGGCCACGCCTCGCTGCGCACGACCAGCATCTACGGCGACGTATTGGGCGACGAGGAGCGGCGGTTTGCCGAACGGATGTGGGATGGTCGCCATGATCATCCAACAAACTGACTGCGCGATTTTTGCGGGTGCTCGCACACGGCATGCGCGGCGCGCTGCGTTTTTGTGTTCAATGAGCGTAAGGGGCAAAGGGGTGCTGTGAAGCACCCCTTCCGTTCTAACGAACCCGTTAGCCCGCGGTAACAAGCCAACGTGGTTCGCCTGTGTTCGGCGAGTTCCATGGCACGGAGCAGAGCGATTCACCCTCCTGCCGAGGTTGTTGAGGCAGACGCCTGGCGAATTATCTGAATCTGCTCGGCTGCTCAGGAGCGTAGAGTGAGACGGGCGTAGCGAGTCCGAACCTAGCTCAATCCGTTGAGCATTTTGAAGCTGCATACAGAAACAGTGTCGCAGGATCTTCGGCGATCTGAAAGAGCGCATATACAAAACCATCTCGGGGAATATTTGCGGCCGCAGCCGCCGCAGGCAATACAGCGTCAGCCTTCGCCTTGGTATTCTGGTCCTTGCCTGCGAGACCGTCCATCAATACCTTCATTTCGAACGCGCCGCGCAGCCCAAATGATCTGAGTTGTTTGAGCTTATCTGCAAAATAGACCCAAGCGAGTGCTTGGCCAACAATGTCGATGACGTATGGCAAGGGTAAGCTTGATCGCATCGAAAGGTCGATTGGGTCACACCACGCAAGCTGAGGAATCGTTGTCATGTCAGCATCTTCGATTCGGTCGGCAATCCACCGATCGACGCCGTTTAGTGCTGGAATCTGATCGTCCATGACATCCGCTACGATTCCAAGTTTGAGTTTGTCGTCCGCCACACGTCGAAAGACGGTTTGTAGCGTATTCAACGGGAAAGCGCCGACCGCAAAAGCGATAAAAGGAGCAACTCCCTCCCTCATTGAAGCAACGAAGGCCAATCCCACTGGTACGGCAATTGTTATTCTGAGGGCTCCGCGAAGTATGTCTGCGGGAACGAGATTTCGACGTTGTGCTCGGCCAACGAAGTCCCAAGCGACATAAGTGTAAGCGCCGGCGATCGCGGCTGTAACAGCATCTAACCCGTTATTGGGGGTTAGCAGCCGTATTAAGCCTTTCGCGAGACAGAGGTTCTCGGGAAAGGAGACCGCGCAAAGTATAAGGATTGGTACCACGAAGCGTTCGCGGCCGTACCGCCGCGCATAAAACGCAGAGAACTCTTGATCTACCTCCTCAGAGGTCTTTGTCTCGAGAGATCTATTCCAGAAAACTTCCAGATAGGTCCGCTTCGCGTTAGCGACGAGGCTACTGTCGACCTCCTCCTTCTTTCGTTTCCAGCCGTGCACGAGAAAACTGCACAGCGGGTAGATGAGAAATCCGGTCAGAAGGAGAGACATAATCAAAGGCGATACTTCTGTAGGCAAAAAATCAAACCTACTCATGGACGGCTCCAATGTTGGGAATCTAGCGAACGGATCGTTCTACTGGCCGGACTGCTTCACGCGCGCCCTTCACCAGCGCGCGCGGTGTCCCCATTTACGTAGGGCCTAACGGCCTAGGAATGTCGTGTGATACCAAGTCCTCGTCGGTTCGGAGAAGCAAAAGTGCAACATCCCTTCGTCCATGCCGGGCAAAGAGGCAAATGTTAAAGGGCTCTCGATGGGAGATCCGGCAGCGTAGGCAACTCATGGAAAGCTGCCTACGCCAATGGTCTGAAGGAAGGACCGTTTCGCTGCCACGGCCGTAGCTACCGGTTGATACGCGGCGCCTTTCTAATGCAGCGCGTTGTTTAGGAGCGTCGCAAGCCGCGCTCCCGCGATGGCCGCCCGCGCGTTCGCAACCACCTTCGCCTTCCGCTTGTACGCGTCGCTAATGGTGAACGGCCCACCGCCGACACCGATCGGCGGCTTGTAAACGTCGCTCTTGGCCAGCTCGAAGCTCTCAACGATCCAGGCATGGACGTCCTCGTTGGCGGCGCTGCCAGCGGGCGCATCATCGATCTTTCGGGCTGCATTGATCGCTGCGCGCGTGCTCGTCCCTGTTCCAAAAAGATCGTCCCAGAAGGCATGCAGTTCGTTCCTGCACGGCCTCTCACATAATTTCACCTCGTTGCCACCACGATCGCCATCCGGCAAATCATGGGTGAAACGCGAGGTCGCGTGTAGGGGTTGGTGCACGTCACCGACCAAGTGAAGCAGCCAGACGAGGTCATACGATCTCACGTCATCGGAGGCTTCCGAGGCGAGCGCGTCACGGAAGGCAATAATCTGAGTCTCGGCGTTAGGCTCGGGCCCGTCATGCGTCTGAGTGTTGTCCGGCGAGAATGGGATATCCTTGTAGTGCCAGTAGCGATGCATCAGTGTGTCGCGGTATCCTATATTGCGTGCCGAATCGGGACCTGACGGCTTCTCGCCGTCATCCGTGTAATCGTTCTTTTTCTTGATATCGTCGGCCCATCCGGCGGCCCGGGTAAAAGCAGCCTTGCTTTTCTCGCGGCTCGAGAAGCCCTCAACCCAGTGATCATAATCCGGGTTCAGCCTCAAGAGCTGGCTGACTCTGGCCTTGGTTGTGGGCGTCAGCTGATCCCAAGCGATCGCCGCGATCTCCATATGGCCTCTGAGATTCCAGGCGGAGGCGTCACTGGAAAAAAGCAAACATATCGCAAAAGACATTATTACCGCTTTAGCTTTCATCGCACTCTCCAAAAAAGTGATGGGTTTGCAAAATCACTGACAATCGGTAGCTGGATGTTAGGCATGCACTCCCGGCTCGGCCTCGTGACCGACTACGAGTCTTTAGAACTCGCGCCTTGAGATGGCGCCGTCCAGCCAAAGGTTGTATGAGGTGCTATACTCGTTCAGCATGAAGAAAATACAACCGTAGATTTTTCTAGCATGAGGCGGCTGGTATGCCCGCGCCTCAACATCGAATTTGTTTGCAACGAATTTGAGGGGCGCTCCGTCCGTAACGGACCGACTATTGCTTTCATAGCTCCTGATTCGCGCCAATACTGACGCCTGGCGGCGCGCGATCAGCAGTCTAGATCGATATGATGGAGCAAACGGATTGAAGCGCCCGCACAGCCTCTCACAATACTGAAATGTCTTTTAACTGCCGAAGCGTTGCCGCGGCTTACTCGAAGAGAATTATGTGCCTTGGTAAGGAAGTGGGTGCCCGCGCACGATTTTGGCTGTTAGCCGGATGGCGCCGCGGTCAGCATCTCGTCGTTGTGCTTTGCATCGCGGTCAATGTCTCATTGGTAAGCATCGCGTGCGTGGATCAAAACGTCGGCAGGTCGACGATAAGCTCGACGCACCAGCGAAGCGCGCAAGAGCCAGGTTGCTGCGACTGACGGTTGGATCAAAGCGAGCTAAACCGCCGCCCGGGAAACCCGACAAGTAGAAAGCGGAGGCCCGCCTCAGTTGGCGGCCTCTTTAATTCGGTCATTGGGATCGCGATCCTCATCGTCCGGACGACCATGATCGTCATCCTTGGCAAAAATCTCTTTGTCGATTTCCAGTTTCTGGATGCGGACCGGACCAACGCGCTATATCGCCCCGCGCAAAAGGCAAGAAAGCCGCCGCCGAGCGCCGGTCGGCGACGGCTGGTTCGAGATACCTCTACTTCAGTTTGTAGGTACCGGTCTGATGATTGCAGTCCTGAAACGATCCCGCCTTGATGACCGGAAATGGCCCGAGGGGTTCGACCGTGCCGCTCGTGATCATTCCTTCATACTTTCCGGTCCCGACGACGAACTCCCGGATCAGCTTTCCGTCGCTTCCGAGCGAGAAATATGAAAGCCGCTTGTTGCCGTCTGCATCGGTAGCCTCGCAGACGGAGCTCCTCGTATCCTTCCCGCCGAGCGACGCGTTCATGCCGACACACCGGAACGACTCCTTATCGAACATTCCGCCCGGGGCGGTGCTCCGGATAGAACCTGTCATTTCAAAGCTCGATGCAGTATGCGTCTTCGAAAACGAGATGGCATTGGTGGTACCAGACCAGCAGGCGGTGTAATCGTAGCTACCCTCCTTAAGCAGTTCGGAGGAGAGTGCAGGACCCACGAAAGCAAACGCCATCGACGCTAAAACGTACCTAACTGCCTTCTTCATAATGCTCTCCATTGCAATGACTGATTGACCAAAGACGCAGCGATCGGATTGGCCGCTGCCGATGAATGATCGCACGACCGATGCGCCGGCGGAACGTCTAACTGGAATCGGTCCAATATTCCCACTGCTTTCGGGGCAGGTGCATTTTTCCAACGCAACTAGGTAACTACTGGTGGTTTTGCGGCGAACCGAGAAAAAATCGTGCTTGAGAACATTGAGGGGCACAGATCACGAGGACGAGAATGTCGCTTCATTGCGCATGCAGCTCGTGTTTGCTAGAATAGAGGCACATTCGGCATTCGCCGCGGCCCCGTCAGCAATGACGGGGAATTTTGTTTAAAGCTTGTAGAGCTTGCGGAAACCGTCCTTCACGCGCTCAAAGTCGTCACTGTCAACTCTTCCCAACCGAGATGACAGTCGGCGAAAGTCGATTGCCCGCGCTTGATGCAGGCAGGCTGCCACGTCCTTACCGTGCTGCTGGAAGGCAACGTACCAAGTGCCTTCACGTAGCTGCGTCGTAGTCGGAATGACGAAGTAGAAGCCGTGCGCGAGCTTTTTCAGAACGATCACGGGGCGGGAGAATAAGTCGCTCTTACCGTTGATCTCTGATCCGACGTTTTCTCCCATACTTGCCCACCAAATATCTCTTTCCGAAACTAGAGGCGGTGCATGCTTCGCTTTGTGCAGTCGCTCCTTCAATCCAAGCCATTCGAAAAATCGCTTCATAAAGTGTGGAGTGATTATACCGCACCTAAGGCAGTCTCCCGACGATCTTGCATTCCACCGCCAACTCGGACACCGAGAAACTATTCGAGATGATGGACACTCTCTCGCGTATAAACGGCTCGTGTGTGGGAAGTTCGGAAAGCCAGGCGGTGGCGTCCTGGCGGTATTGGGGATCTTTCAGACTGAAGCATCTCCAGATGTCAGCACGTCAACAGGTACCTTGCCGCATCACCCCAAAAACGCAGAGGATATCTAGTAGCTGGTGTCTGCGCGCGGCGTAATACCATGAGCCGTGAAGGCGGCCGCCGCTTCGGAAGAGTGCAGGTACTTGAGGACCCTGCGTCCTGCCTCTTCATTGTTGGAATGCTGGCCCAAGGCGGCTGCCAAAATCGTAACGCTGTTTAGCTCCGCTGGAAGATTGCCCACCTTCTCAACGCCTGCAACCGAGACTATTTCGGGCTCCAATTGGATGGCGAGGTCTGCCTCACCGCTGACCACCAGGTTCGCGGCAAGCCCCCCGGCCGGCGGATATTTCGTCTTCCTCTTGATCTCTTCGGCAATGCCCATTCGCTCCATGAGCTTCGCGATGTAGACGCCGCTCGCACCGCCGGTTGCCGGATCGCTGAAGGCCACGGATTTGGCTTCCAGCAGTGTTCGCTTGAATGCCTCCGGCGTCGAAATGTCGGGTTTCGTAGCTCCACTTCTAACCGCAACGGCAATGCCGGTGCTGGCAAACACCGCATCGTGCTCGACGATGGCTTTGCCCTCCTTGGCAAGTCCGTCGAGAGCAGGTTTTGTGAGGATCAGGACATCAACCTGTTCACCTTCCTGCACACGCTTGGAAAGCATCGCTGCCGTGGCCCAGGAAATGACGAGCTTGCTTCCGGATGCAGCTTCTAGCTTCGGCATAAGATCATTCAGCGTCGATTCCACCGCTGTAGTGGCAAACGTCTTCAACTCTGCTGCATTCGCGCTGGGCAAGAACAACAGCAAGCCGGCGGCAAGAATGGCTATCCTCGATACGACATCCATTTTGGGAGTCTCCCTCGATTTCAAACCTAAATGCCCTTGGCGAACTTGCTAGCTCACGCGCTCTTTTGTCGAAATTTTGGACTGAGACAAGGCATAAGCGCTTGAGACAAGCTTGTAACAACAGCATGCCTTTTGCTCGAGGTGCTCGCGTTCATCGATCTGTAGAACGCCGCGCATTTTACGAATGAGCCCTTGCTCTTCGAATCTAATGAGCGTCTCCGTGACCCCGGCGCGGCGCAATCCTAAGACGGAGGAAAGATAGTCATGGGTAACTGGCAGAACACGAGCGTCAACAGCATCGCAAGCCAAACAAAGCCAGCTGGCCAGCCTCTGTTCGCGGGCGTGCCGAACCCCGCACAATCCTGTCTGAACGCACTGAAACGTCAGCGCTTGGACATACTCGAAAAGATTCTCACGGATCTCCGGACGATCCTTCACTAGCCGGCGCAATTCGTCGACATGGATTCTGTACGCATTTCCCGGAAACAGCACCACAGACTGATGCGTCGACAGATGTCCGCCCCACAAAAATGAAGCGCCTACAACCCCTCGATATCCTATGACTGCCGTTTCGAGCATGGTCCCACCCGCGACCACCCGTAGCGAGACCAGGCCCGACTCTATGAAATAGACGTGCTCGACATGTCTTTTCGGCTCTTGAAGAACCATGCGCTCGTTCAGGACGATCGGCTCGAGACGTTTCCCTATTGCCGCGAGGTCTTCCACAGAAAGACGTGCGAGAATCGCATTTTTGACGAAGGTCCGCTTCTCAGGACGCGACGTAAGAGGCTGGTGAGGCATCGGCTGTGTTCCGGACGCTCGCTTGCGAGCTGCGTCTCTGGAGCAGTCAAGCGCTTCGAGCACGGTGGCCGCGTGATCGGTCATTGTCCCTCCCTTGGAGCGGGCTTTTTGTGCCCGGCCCACCAAGCCCGACGAGAAACGGATAGGTGTAGCAGCGCTCGCATGGAGCGTCAGCGTCGTTGCCTCTACGCGGTGGTAGAGGGGCGCCTCACGGCCATGCGAGTGCTGCCGCTCACCCTCAAGGATTCCGACACGAATGCTCCGAGAAACATTGTACGTAAAGAACGAACCACTCGCGGTTCTCATCTAAGTGTGTCGTCTCAGCTGCAGATTGGATCGTTTCGTACAAAAGATCCTAAGGGGCGGTCGTCACGGTGAGATACCAAAAGAGTCTCACTGCAAAGTCGCAGCTGATTCGATTTCGCCAGTCTCGTTAACAAGTGCAATGTACGGAAGCGGCGGCTTGCAAATATCGCCCCCAAATCCCAGTTCCTCTTTATTCCTTGGCAGGAGCGTCCGAAATTGCTGAGACGAATGCCTCAGCCGGAACTGCTCCGATACAGTCAAACTGTAGTTCGAGGCCGTGCCATTGGAGTCGACAAATAGCACGATCAGCTGACTTCGATCTTCTTCTCCAATCTCGAACTTCTTTAGAAGATCTTCACAGCGACTGCATGTTTCATCACCGATCAGAAGACGGAAACGAGAGCCTCGCAAATCGAAAGTGCTGCCTTGTTTTCCGTCTTCTGCCTTCCATTTTAGGAATGGGATCGAACTCCCGTGGTCCATGCCAAAATGCCTGCCGGATTGAGCGAAGATCGGAGGCGAAATTAGAAAGGCAAACGTGAGGACGGCCAGTACCATCCCCGCGATCCACAGTTGCTTGAAGTACACGAACGCTTATCCGCCGACGTTCAATCGAACCACTTGGCCGGTAACACCGGGTGTACCTTCGCGGCCAGACTTTCCAGGGCGACCGCCGGGACCGCCAGGTCCTGCATTGCCTCCTCCACAGCAAAGATGACCGTTGCCGCCTTCTCCGCCTTGTCCCCCTAAGCCAGGTGAGCCCGGATTGCCTCTCACGCCTGCGGCTCCACCACGGGTGTCAATATTGATCCGCTCGCTCCCGTTTGAGACGATCACAATGACGGTCCCACCGTTGCCTCCGTAGCCGGCGTCGCCGCCGTCTCCCGCGTCACCACCTGGACCGCCTGGACCACCGTTATCGCCTCCACGTCGGCAATTTCCGAACCAACAGTCTGAAACGTCCGGCCCTCGCCCATTGGCTCCGGAACTGCCGCGCGCGCCAGTGCCTCCATCGCCTCCATTTCCACCCGCCATACCCACATTGAATACCTGTAGCGACCCGGGATCACCGTCATACTTGTCGGCACGAAGGATAATGGCGCCCCCATGTCTTCCGGATGCGCCATCAACGCCGTGCCCGCCGTTTGATCCAGCAGAAATCCCATCCTGCCCACGCGATCCATTCACTGCTGGACCGTTGAAGGCAAGGATGCTCGCGGAGTTACCCTTCAGCGTCTTCGCTGTGATCTTGAGCTGATAGCCGTTGGTATAGACCCGAGCATTGGGCGCGAATTGCACATCCTGGTCGACCGCGCCGATCGCAGTGTCTGACGACAGCGTCTGCGAATTGATGGTCACTTGGCTATGCGCAACAGTACTACTTACCAAAAAGCTCAAAGTAGCGATCATGAATTGTGATCTCATTGGCCCTCCTACAATTGGCCTATAGTTCGCAGAAACGGATTGCAGTCGAGATTGTCGCGACAATTGATTACAACGTAATGTCAGCTTGACCGTGCTGCCGCCCACCCTCAAGGAGTCCGACACGAATGCTCCGAGAAGTATTGTACGCAAAGAACGAACCGCCCGCGGTTCTCATCTAAGTGTGTCGTCTTGGCTGCAGATCGGATCGTTTCGTACCGCCAAGATTGCTGCCATGGAATTCGAAGCGCGTTCTGTCCCTAACGGACCGACCTATTGCTTTCATGGCTTCGCATTCTCGCTAATATTGATGGCGGCAGCGCGAGCGATCCAAAAGGCTGGATCGACGCGATGGAGTGAGCGGACTAAACCGCCCGTACAGCCGCTTACAATGCTGAAGTTTTTTATGTTGCTGGAAGCGTTGCCGAGGCATACGCAAACGAGATTTATGTGGTCAGCATCCTTAGTAAGGAAGCGGGGTTTCCGCGCACGATTTCGGTTTTTAGCCGGCTGGCGCCGCAGTCACCATCTCGTCATTGCGTTGCTCTGCACGACGCTCAATGTCTCATTGGTGAGCCAAACTAGGGCCCAATGCACGGCGCAAGATGGTTTGCGGAACCAGTTGAAGCTCAAGAAAGCTACGCCACCAGCCCGCATGGGTCACGACTTGATCAGATCTGCCGCCGATATTGCGGTGTGTAATTGCAGTAGGGACGTTTGCAAGCTCATTGGCCCTGCGCGATGCGTTTGATGCAATCGGTTGCAACATCGGCGGCCTGGCCGGCGAGATTCTCGCTCGACCGGCCTTCGCCGTCAGCACAACAAAGAAGACGGTCAACCTCTTTGCAGTGTCGGTGCAAGAACTCGGGTTTGATACGGATGCCGTGAGTTTGGCAGCAATTTATGATCGCGCGCGGCAGCTGGGCTTCGGACTTGCGGCAGCAGAGGTCGCTCCGCAATTGAGGTTACAGTATTTCGATCAGCCCGTGGGTGAATTTCTTATCGTTGGAATGGAGCCAATCAAGACTTGGAGCGGCGTGCCGGTCATTCTGAACGTTGCTAATGGTGGAGCCGGACTACTCCTCATTGGTCAGGACGGTGCGGCTGATGCAGAATTCCCTGTGACTTCCCGTTTCGTTTTCGTGCGAGACAATGAGGTTGTACCAGCCCAAGGATAGAAGATGCCGCAACAATCAGCAATCCTTGACATGGCACTCGCTTCCCCAACGCTCGAACAAGCCAAACGCTATCGTCGACGGATCTACGTCCTGGGGAGATGGTCATGGAAAAGCCGCCGCTCAATCCCGATGTCGCTGATACGGCGCCGGCGGATGATATCCTGACGCCATATGACCAGAAACATGCGATCACCTATATGCGCATGTTGGACGCCCACGCCGAAGGCGCGGACTGGCGCGAAGTGACGGAAGTTGTGCTTCACATCGATCCCGAGCGCGAGCCGATCCGCGCCAGGCAGGCATACGAATCGCATCTTGCGCGCGCGAAATGGATGAGCAATTGCGGATACAAACTGCTGCTCAAGCATGGCTGGCCTGTGTCACACTAGGAAAACTACCAAACGAGCGTCTGTGCCTCCCTGCATCAGACGTGCTCGTGCAGAACGGAGATAACGGGAAGAGGTAGTTCCGGCCCCGCCCGATATCGAGCATCAAACGAGCGAGTACGCGCGCGATCGTTATGACCGCCAACTACGCGCCAAGCACTTCAGCGGTGCAGACATGTACGTCAACCCAGCCGGGTGCGAGATTTTCATCCATCGCCTTAAGCGCTCTCCATCGAAGATACATGTCCTTCACGGCTTCCAGGGGTGACCATCTTTGACGCGGGAGTTCGAGTCCGAACAGACCGCTTGTCTCTCCAGTAAAGCGAGCTTCGTGGTAGCTTCCTTCGGAAGGAGGGTTTGGAGCCTGCGTAAAAGGATGCATCCACTGGTTGACGATCTGACCGCGATCGTATCCGGCTTCGGCCAGGATATCGATATCCACTTCGCTGTTCACCTCTAGCGACACAAATACCGGGCGCCGATGATCCTTTGCTAGCTGATCGCGGAAGATTACGTCCGCTCCTTCCAGATCACACTTAATGTAGTAGGGGGTGCCGTATTGGTCGAGCAGTTCATGTAGATCAGTAGTGGGGACAATGATCTCGACCGACTGGTATTCCCCCTTTTCAGCGGCAAGTTTGGTAAGGCTACCCCAATCGTCTTTCTCGGGGACGCTATAGAATGAGGCTAGCTCACCCGCGCGACCCGACAGGGCCTTGTTGACGGCGGTAAATCTTTCTTCAAAGCGAGAAAGTCGCTCACGTGCACCGTTGCAGATCGACGGTACCGCCTCCAGACCGATGACGCGAAATCCTTTCGAGAGGTAAAATTCCGAATCAAGCCCTCGATGTAATCCCAAGTCGAAAATTAAATCGCGCTGAGGTTGCTGCTGACAACTAACAGACGTCAAGAAAAAGCCCCTCTCGTTCCAAGTGTTTCGACAGGCGTCAGCGTTTGCGGGCGAATGCTGAAAAATCGCCTGCTAAGAGACCTCTATGTATCATTACAATCTACTGGTGCGCAACCAAAACGAGAATCGTACTCCGAGCTACCGGTGAGCGGGACGAGCTTATGTGGTACGCGGCGGGACCTGCAAAAACCAGACGCGGCCTCACAATGGGTCCATCACGCGCTTGCGAAGCGCGTGGCCAAGTTCAGCCGCGAGTTCTTTTATGGTGTGGGGTACGTTCCCCAAAACGGCCGGATAGGTTGCAATTGCGACGGCGACGCAGAGTAGTCCAACGCGTCAGCTTGTGGAGCAACGCGTGGAGTCGGAAGGCTTTAGCTGACCTTGACCAAGCGAGGTCGAGACGCTTGCGGCCCGTTTCTCATGCAAGCTCACGCCAGCCGCAATGCCAACACCCAAGACATACATCCATCCCTCATGAAAATCGAATAGATGAGAATTGAAAAGGGAGCTGGTCATATTCTGGATTACGACAAGTAGTCCGAGCCAGCTCGCGAATCCGTCTCCGCGAAATAGCAGGAGATGGGAGATCCACATCGCATAGAGTGCAACAATCCCGATGATGCCCCATTGAACCGCAACGTTGAGGGTCTGGTTGTGCGGGTTCTTGGTCACTTGGGCGGCCAACCCGGTCTTACCGAGGGCATCGCGCTCAAACAATGCCTGTGCGGAGCCAGTCCCATTGCCGAATATGGGGGCTTCAGCGAAGAATTTCAGCGACTTTTCCCAATATTCGAGCCGCTGCCCAGTCGAGCGGACAATATTCTGCTTCGAGGACTGATATTCGATCCAGAGATCCGCGACGCGAGCGCGCAAATAGCCGGACGTGAACCAGACCGCGACGGCAACCACAACACAGGCACTAAAAAGCAGCGTCGATTGGCGGCGGTTGAGATACCTTGATGCGAAGACGATGAGCAGCACCGGAAGATAGACGATGGCTGCGCGCGCCGATACGACGAACGCCATGTTCGCGAAGAAGGCGAGCATCAGTGCGGTGCATGCCGCAGCAGCCCAGTAGTTGCCCTGCCGACAGAACGAAATAGTCCAGGGCGCGAGCGCGACCATGCACAGTACGAACTCCTGACTTTGATCGATATAGTTCTTGACAGGAACTCCCGCGCTCAGAGTGGTCGTCAGCTTCAGTTCGGGCTTAAACAGAACAATCCACGACAGCCCCATCAGCAGCGCACAAGATAGAACGAACGAGATGAAGATCCAGCTACCGCGCGGCGACCGCTGAAAATGGTAGATCAAAAATGGGAGTACGAGCAACTTGGCGAGAGGCTTGATGCCTATAAACGTTGCATGCCAGGAAACATCGGCCCAAAGAGTCCCGACTACCGCGATTAGGACCATCGTGAGCGGCAGCAAGCAAAACGGCCGGGTGACGAGATGGAGGAATGGACGGAAATCGGCCGACGAGGTCAGCGGGATCAAAGAGATCAACCACAGCAACAGGAAGACCGTGAGGCCGGTCGTCGACCACGGCAACATCACCGCGGACAAAGCCGCGAAGACATCGGTGTACAAAAACCGCGCTCGTGGTCCAAACCAAGGGCCGATTGCGAATGATTTTGGGATCGATGATCTGGTGGTTGTGAGCTCGATCATGTTCGAATACTGCGGCGGGCTGGACCGGAAACGAAGTCGGGGGCAGTTGTTGGCTCGACGCTCCTGAGTTGAGCGCTTCAAAATCCACCTAGTCGGCGAGTGAAGCGCTCTGCACGCGCGGATTTGCCGATCGGATCAGCGCCGTTAGTCCCTGCTCATAGGCGGCAAGCATCTTGCGCGCGTCGAGATTCCGCTCGGCGCTGCGCCGAGCGGCCTCCTTCATTCGTTGAAGAACTTCCCGATCGAGAGCAAGCTTCGTGAGCCTGTCTACAAACTCATCTATCATGCGCGGCTGACAAAGAAATCCATTCACGCCGTCACGGACGAGTTCAGGTAAGCCCCCTACGGAAGACGCAATGACCGGAACGCCCAGTGCGAGCGCCTCCAGGACGACAACCGGTCTGCCGTCGAGCCGTGAAGGCAGGACAAGCACGTCATACGATGAGACCCAGGGGCGGACATCGTCAACTTCGCCGATAAGATGAAAACGATTGCCAAGGCCTGCCGACGCGACTGCGCTCTCGATTTCTGTCCGAAGCGCTCCGGCTCCGGTCATCACGAACAAAATCGGCAAATGTGATGACTTACGGGCAATTTCAATGAAGGCCAGAGGGTCTTTCTCCTCAGACCAACGGCCCGAAAAGCCGACAATGAGTTCGTCCGGCGTTGCATTCAAATACTCGATGACGGAGCCGTCGCGAGGACGCGGCAGATAATCGTGCAGATCAATCCCGCTGGAGATCTGTCGGACGCGGTCTTGCGACTCTCCCGCATCGAGGAGAAACTGCAGGACCTCCTTGTTCTCCACGAAATTGACGTCGATAAGATGAGCGTATTTCCTGTTGTTCTTGGTGTGACCGACAGTATTGAACAACAAGTCTGCCACTCTGACCTTCGGGAATGCGGCGCGGATCGAGGGTAGCAGACTGTACATGAAGGCGCTGCCTGCGATCCAGATAACGTCGATCTCGCGGGTGGCGATCAGGTAGTTTACGAAATCCGGCCATCGATCCGCGGCAAGGAACCGGGGCAAATGGAATATTTCGGCGGTCGCTTGTTCGAACCAACTCGTGGAATCCCCGTGTTCGCGTCCAGCCTCGATTGAGGTTATGACCGTTACGCGCCATCCTTGTTTGGTGAGATGGGCGACAATGCCGCTGAGCAAACGCTCCGCTCCTCCTATCAGCGTAAACGGGAGCGCGAGCAGGATCGCTGGGGCTACTCTGCCCTTCGAAGCGCGTCCCAGAAAGTTGGTAGCGGCATTCTCCGGACGTCTATCTGCCGCTGCAGCAAGACGCGAAGCGCGAAGCGCGGCGGGCGTGACGAGGTCTCCCAGCGCCTGCCGGATCAACTTGCGATGAATTGGCATGCCGTGCAGGTCGCTCTGGGTGCTCAGGCTAGGGCCGTGGCGCCGATACAGGAAGAGGTGATCGTTTGCCATGTTATGGATACGCGCGCCCTGCGCTGCGAGCTGCGTCCAAAACAGCCAGTCCTCATAGACATGTCCGGTGACGGTGCGGTCGGTGTCGCGATAGCCGCCGGCCCTCTCCCAGAGGCTTCGGCGAAAAACCGCGCAGGTCAGAACATGGTTCCCTTCGAGCATGTCAGCCAGCACAGGCTCGCCAAGGATGCCGACCTTCTCATCAGAGCTTCCGAACTGCTGCATGGCGCTCGAGACAATGTCGTATCCATAGGTCTCCAGCAGGAATACCGCTTTTTCGATATATGTCGGCTTGAGCAGATCATCGGCATCGAGGCAGCAAATGTATTTTCCGCGGGCCTTGCTGATGCCGAAGTTTCGATTCGCACCTACTTGATGAGGCTCCGTCTGGACAACGACTGTTGTCTTGGGTCGCGTCAAGGCCAATGTCTGCTCTCGGGAAAGCGGTTCGGTTGAGCCGCCCTCGACAACAATCACTTCCAGATTGTCAAAGGTTTGCGCCAGCACCGAATCGACTGCTTCGGCAACGAAATGACCGTAGTTGAATGATACGATAACGACCGAGACGAGCGGTCGGTCGCTCGGCCATGCTGCGGCTTCGTCCACTGTCGGCTCGACAGGCTCACAAAAACCCGTTCGCTGGTCGAAGACCAGCCTTGGCAGCTGGATTTGAGCTGCGGCCAACTCCTCTTCGCGTAGCCTTCGCCGATTGGCGATCGTTTCGCGCAATCTTTGTCGAAGCTCAAAGTTTAAGGTCCATTTTACCAGCTTGAGCGCTTGGCGTGTCATCCGAGCCAGCTGAGGAACTCTATGCCCCGCCCGCCGCAATATCGACGTTGATCTCCAGATCGTGCTGCGGAGAATGAGGTCAATCTCGAACCCCAAGGCCGATACCTGATCGGTCAGGGCTCTAACGCTCTCCTTCAGATTTGCCACTTCTAGCTCTCTTGAAATCGTTTCAGCTTGAGCAGCTCGTTCGCGGTCGGCATAGTGGGCCTCCAAGAGTGAGACGTGAGTGGAGAGGCGTGCTCGATCGGCTGTAATGGCGATATTGCTATCCGTAGCGCGCGCGAGTTTATGGGAGAGCGCATTGATATGGATGGCCAGTTCCTGTAGTTTCAGCTTTGTATCCTGCTCCAGTTCGGAATATGCGGCCGCTGCCTGATCGAGCTCGCCGGTTAGAAATGTTATGCGCGCCTCTAGTTCTCTGGACTTCTTATCGCTTTGGAGCGCCAGTTTTGCATAACTCTCGGTCTCCTGTTTGAGCTGACCGGAGACCTGTTCAATTTGCGCCTCCAGCGCGTCAGAGTGAGCCTTGCTCTCGCGGGCCAGCGCCGCATAGTTTGCGGTCTCCCGCCTCAGCCGCTCGGAGAGCTCCTTTATTTGCGCTTGCAACGCTTCGGAGTGGGCGTTGCTCTCACGCGACAGCACGGCATAGTTTTCAGCCTCCTGGTTGAGTTGGTTGGAGAGCCGTTCTATCCGTTCTTGCAATAGATCCGAGTTGGCAGCGCTCGTCCGCAGCAGCACCGCATAGTTTGCGGCTTCCTCCTTGAGGTGATCGGAAAGTTCGCTTATCTGCGCTTCCATTGCCTCAGACGTAGCTTTGCTCTCGTTCGCTAACGCCGAGTACTTGGCGGTGATCGCAGCGCATTCGGTACGCGCGGCGGTCAATCTCCGGAGATCACTGGTCCAGAGCTGCTCAATTCGAGTCAACAGAGGTACGTCAAGAGCCGACTGCGATAGATCAGGCAGACCCACGAGCAGATCGGGTGTACTCTGCGCTGCGTGGATCAGCATCAGCTTTTGGCGTGCGGCGCGCAGCGTGCGCTCCGCTATGCGACCCTCAGTTCCCGTTATGCGGGCAAATAGCTCCTTGATGTCGTTGGTGCGCGAACCGTCGTGGAAAACGATCCCGACAAAGTTCGAGGCGAAGTCGCGGATGTAGATCTCGCCTCCGACTAGGTGAAATCCGAGCTCTTCTATCAGCAGACGTAGCGCGTCCCCCGATGGATAGAAGACATGTTCCAAGGAGCTCTCGAACCAAACTCGGTTTTGATGAGTGTCCGAGATGTAGGGCACTTCGAACAACAAAAAGCCGTCCGACTTGAGCAAGCTTAGCGCAGCCTGAACTCCGCGACGGAAGTCACGTAGGTGCTCGAATACAGCGATGGCGGTTACGCAATCGAATTGATGCGCATGCGTTTCCGGAATGGCGGGATCTAGCAGGTCCCGGCCCAATATCTTAATATTGACTTCCCTCGCATGCGCGATCATGCCCTCATTGACCTCGATGCCATAGAGGTCAAAAGTGCTCGGGAGCCGCTTCAGAAGATTGCCGTCGGCACAGCCAATATCGAGAATTTTTCCACCGTCCTTAAGGCGGCAAACCAGTTCAGCCGCCCACGACAGTCCATGCTCGGCCATCAATTGGTAGTCATTATAGCCCACGGCACCATCGACCTTCTGCGAGCCGTAGTATGCATCGTCGTAGAACGATCCAAGGTCCTCCGGTATCGCTTCTATGACGCCGAGCCCGCATTCGTCGCATCGAAGAACCGCGACATCGTCGGTGCGTGTTGCCATCAGGGTGAACGTTCGTCCCTGACAAGCATTGCATCTGAAACCTGCTGAAGGGACGTGGAGGTTCATGCAATCACCGTAGCCTTTGACCGAACTATGCCCTGTCTTACGATCTTGATCTCGTGAGCGCCGACCGTTGCTAGCGCGGATCGAGTGTGGCGCTGCGATAGGCCGACAAGATCTCGTCGATTTGGCCGGCGGCTCTAACGCGCCCACCGTCCAGCCATACGGCCTTCTCGCACCACGTCCTGCAGATCTGCTCGTTGTGGGAGGCCAGGACGAGAACGCTGGCATTCTCCACGAATGATTTCAGGCGTTGTTCGGCTTTGGCGAGGAAGCCGGCGTCACCGGCGAGAATCCATTCGTCCATTAGGAGGATCTCGGGGGCGAAGCACGTGGCTACGGCAAATGTGAGCCGCGTCAGCATGCCGGACGAGTAAGTGCGTGCCGGCAATTCGAGATAGTCGCCGAGTTCAGTGAACTGTCCGATCCCCGGAATCAGTTGGTCGATCTCTTCAGGATCGAGGCCCAACAGAAGTCCACGAAGCTTGATATTGTCGAGCCCGCTCAACTCAGGATCTATCCCAAGTCCAATGTCGAACATCGGCGATATTCGCCCCGAAACGCGGACCGCGCCCGAGGCTGGCTCATGGATTCCTGCCATAACGCGTAGCAACGTCGTCTTGCCGGCTCCGTTGGCGCCCACGAGTGCCACGCGGTCGCCGACAGAGAACCTTAGCGATACATTCCGCAAGGCCTCTACCACCAGGCGGTCATTCGCATCGCTCGCGATCCGTCCTCGCGATCCTCGATACAGAAGGCCCTTCTTCAGAGATCGCGATCCCCCACTGTAAATCGGAAAAGAGACGCTGACGTTGTCCAGTGCCAATCGTTCGATAGTTGCGTTCGTCAAAGAGGACATTCTAGACCCAATAGGAGATGCGTTCGCGGAATCGGCCAAAAAACAGCCCGACGACGACGAGATTGATCAGGGTCATCGTGATGACCACCACGTAAGTGGCGGCTGTCGGAATGTCGCCTAACAAAGGTTCTCTCACGATCTGGATCAGATGATAGAACGGGTTCCAGTCCACGATGAGCGTGCGATCTTTAAGCTGATCGGACTTCCACATGATCGGCGTGATGAAGAACAGGATTTGGACGACGGAGCCGATCACCTGTGGGATGTCGCGAAAGCGTGCTGAAGCCATCCCGATGAAGAGGGTTAGCAAAGCGCCGTTGACCGTGAGGAGTAGGAACCCTGGTACGGCCAGCAACGCATTTGCGCCCGGCCAGTTGTGGAAATAAGCCATCACGCCCAGGTAGATGACGAAGTTATGGGCGAAGATGATGACCTTGCTCCAGGTCGCCCGAAATACGTACAACGCGTAGGGCAACTTAATCTGCTTGATGTAGGTCTCGGAGCCAACGAACAACAAGCCGGCTTCGGTCAGGAAGCTGGAGAAATAGCCCCAAACAAGGAAGCCGACGCACAGATATGGGAGAAAATCGTCGATTCGGCTTTGAAAGATCTGCGCGTAGAGAAGCCCGAGAGAAACGATCATGATGGCCATACTGACCGTGAGCCAAAGCGGGCCGAGAACCGAACGGCGGTATCTCTGCATGATGTCGTTCCAGCCAAGCCGGAGCCAGAGCCTCCGCTGGCGAGCGGCGGACGCCATATCGGCGATAGCAAGCGAGGCGCGCGACTTCCGTTCATTTACAGCTAAGCTGCTTGGTGCCGTCTGCGGACCGCTCTTGCCAATTCCCCTATCTGTCATACCGAGCGCGTCCTTGTCGGGTCTTCTTGCTGATGGCTGATCCAGCGGCATTGAGCTCGTGCCGAAGACGGGCATGCGATCGAGCCGATTACGTTTCACGGGCAATTTATCTCTCCAGACCGCGGTTCGGGGTGGCGTCCATTCGGTTGCTCTCCCGATCGGTGAAATAGACTGCAACGTTGCGGAGTTGGACGATCGAGAGTCGCCGTAGGTACTTCGCGAGCGTCCAAGCGACGAGCGGAGCGTACTCCCACGCGCTGATCAGGCCCGTTCTCCACAAAGAGAGATGCGTGCGCATTTCGCCCAGCTGCATGGCATGTAACCGGCCGCTTAGCCCCGTTGTTCCGAACGCCGGCTTATCCGCTCGCGCGAGCGTTTCGTCCATTCTCACGGATCGGATGCCGGAGAGAACATGTGCGGCCACGAACCAATAATCTTCACACGCATAGGTCTGAGGGAAATGGTGCCTGACAGCATCTCGTCGCATAACGACTGTTGAAATAGGCGCGACATTGGCGACCAGGATGGCGCCCCGCGTAATGCATCGTGCGTTGATCGGCCCATTGAGGGACGACCATGCGGTGCCGGCGAAACCCTTGCGATGGGAGCTCAGCAGCGGTGCTCCCGGAGCCAGCATCAGCTCCATTTGAATCCTTAGCTTTTCTGGATGCCACTCGTCGTCTGCGTCGAGAAATGCCAGAAAAGGCTCCGAGCTTGCCAGGATGCCGGTATTGCGAGCGGCACCAGGACCACGGTTTCGGGGAAGCTTGATCAACTTGATCGGTTGAGCGACATACTCACTGCAAATCCTGTCAGTGGACTCGTCGCCGCTCGCGTCGTCCACTACGATTACTTCGCGTGGTTGAAGCGTCTGACACGCCACGGAGCGCAAGGCGCGCCGCAGCGCATCGCCGTCGCGGTAAGTAGGGATGACGACGGTAAGAGGGGCCGTATTCAAAGCGACACCCGTCCGTTTTCAGCCTGTGCAGCAGCGAGCATCTGGCGCAAGATCGCATCGACGTCCGGAAGCGGAACCGCGATGCCGAGTTGGCTCAGACGACTGGCATCGCCGATAATGATGTCGAGGTCGCTTGTGCCGCGTCGCTCTCCCTCAATTTCGTGAGTGATCGGGGCGTCGACGATCTCCATGAGGCGGTCGACGAGATGCTGAACGGTGGTGCCGACCCCCGTGCAAACGTTGACGATCTGCCCAACAGCGCGGGGAGTTTCAGCCAGATCAATAAGAGCGCGGGCTGCATCAGCGGCGTCAATAAAATCACGCACGGCATTTAGCGGGCCGGTTCTCAACGTCCGCTCAGAGCGGAGCGTCGCCGCGAGTTGGCTCACGAAGCTTCCCAATGCCGTTGAACGGGGCGCTCCGGCGCCGATCGGATTGAAAAGCCTAGCCATGATGACCGGTAACCCACGAGCATGCGCGGCAAGACCGTGATGGGTTTGTGTCAGCTTTGAAATGCCGTAGAGGCTCAGAGGGGTGCAGGGATCGGCTTCCCGAACGATGCCATCCCTATGTATGGGGCGGCCGTATTCTGCAGCGCTTCCCGCCAAAACAACCGTGGGCGGCTGATCGACGCTCAGTGCGGCCTCAAGAATATGGGCCGCCAGAATGACGTTAGATTGATAGATATCCTCCGGCAGGTCTGAATGCGTCTGACCAGCCAGATGAAAAATCATTGAAGGGCGCACGCTATCCAAAACGCCGCTCAAGTCATGCCGCGTGGGCGGCCTCGGAAGTAGAATCGATCGGTCGTCGGCGGAGCCTGGCGATCTGCACAAGCCAACGGCCTTCACGCCCCGCCGTGTCAGCTCGCGCCTGACATAGTGGCCAAGGAAGCCGTTCGCTCCGGTGACCAGTGCGACTGTCATCGCTCACTCTGCAAAAACAGTTCCCGCTTCTCTTCAAACAGCTGCTGCGCCGTGGCGTAGTCCTCCGGCCTTCCAATATCGAGCCATAGGCAATCCTGCGATCGGCAGAGGACGGATTTACCGGCTTCGATCAAAATTTGCATAAGGTGCGGCATGTCGAGGTACTTGCCGGGCACCAGATGAGGAGCAACCGAACCGCGGTTGAGGACATAGAGACCCATGCTGACCAAATGAGAGTAGGTGGGCTTTTCACGATAGCCCGTAAGCCGCATGTTGTTGTCAACCTCGACCAAGCCGAATTCGATCTTCGTGCTTCGTTTGAAAACGGCAATCGACGCGGCGGTTGGCTGCGTGCGATGCTCCTGCACCATTTTAGCTATGTTGAAGTTCGTGAGCAGGTCTCCGTTGGCGACGATAAAATCGTCGCTGAGCTTGTCGAGCGCATAGGCTAACGATCCTGCAGTCCCCAACGGCTCGTCTTCCAGTACATAGTCGATCTTCAACCCGAACTTGGAGCCATCCTCGCAAAATGCGCGGATCAGGTGATGCAAGTGATTGACAGAAAGTACTACCTCTTGAACGCCGGCGGCTTTCAATTGACGGAGCAATAGCTCGAGTACGGGCAAATCTCCGAGCGGCACAAGCGGCTTCGGAAAAGATGCGGTGAACGGCTTCAGGCGTGTACCTTTGCCGCCCGCCATAATCAGGGCTTTGGTCATATGACGAGTGTTCGCTAAATGTTGTAAAGGTTGGCGCGATATGAGCCGATATTGGCTTCGACAAAATTGATCGTGAGCTTCAGCCCCTCGTCAATCGAGGTGCCTGGCGTCCACTGCAAAAGCCGCCGGGCTTTGTCATTGTTTGAGACAAGCCGAAGGACTTCGCTCATTGCGGGGCGAATGCGCTTCGGATCTTGCACAATTCGCTTTCTCACGTTCATCAGTGATAGTATTCGCTCGGCAAAGTGGCTAACGGGAAACGTCTGGCCGGTACCGAGGTTGATTGTTTCGCCCTCGATCCCGGGCGTCGCGCCTGCCGCGAGAAATCCGGACACCGTATCCCCCACGAAGGTCATGTCGCGCAATGTATCAAGAGCGCCGAGCTCAATGACGTCGCGCGTCAGGGCTTGGGAGATGATCGTCGGAATGAAAGCGCGGGCCGATTGCCGTGGGCCGAACGTGTTGAAGGGGCGGACGGTCACGACAGGCGTCGAGAAGGAGCGGGAGTAGCTTTCCGCGATCTTGTCGGCGCCAATCTTGGACGCGGAATAGGGTGATTGCCCCTGGAGCGGATGAGCTTCGTCAATCGTCTCGGTGGTTGCGGTCCCGTAAACCTCGGAAGTCGAGGTGTGCACGACGCGCGAAACGCCGAGCTGCCGCGCAGCTTCCACGACGTTCAGAGTGCCTTCGATATTTGTTCGCACGTAGCTTCGTGGCGCGACGTATGAATACGGAATCGCGATCAAAGCGGCCAGATGAAAGACAATATCCTGGACGCGTACCGTCTGAGTGACGAACTCAGGGTCTTCGATGTTTCCAGCGACCACGTTGATTGAATTCTTCAGATCCGGCGACAGATGCTCAAGACTTCCCCAAGCTGGAGAAGAACTGTACCGGATCATAGCCGTCACATCAGCGCCGGCTCGCGCGAGGGCTTCTGTGAGGTGGCTTCCTATGAAGCCGGCGGCGCCCGTAACGAGGACTTTTCGTTTATGATAGAATTGGTTGAGATCCATGATCGCACGGCAGTTGAACTAGAGTTGCGTTCTCACGATTTGTGATGAGGCGTGAATAGATTTCGAGGATCTTCGGAACGACGGCGTCTCTTGAGAATCGTTCATCAAACTGCTGGCGAGCCATTCGGCCCATATGGTTCCGAGAGGCCGGGTCGCGCGCGAGACGCACAATAGCCTCGGCGGCAGCCACGGGGTCGTTGAGCGGCACGAGAAAACCATCAACCCCGTCCCGAACGACTGAGCGGCAGCCAGGGACATTCGTTGCGACCATCGGTATGCCGTAGCCAGCGGCCTCCATGAGCGCTCTCGGCATTCCTTCACTCTCGGACAAAAGGATCGCAATGTCGGTGCGCTCCCAGACTGTCGCGATGTCGGGAGCCTTCCCCATCCAGGCGACGCCGTCGATCGTGGTGAGTTGGTTGAGCTCGTCGACTGTATAGCTGGTCGGATTTCCTGGGTCTGGCGTCCCCCAGAGCTCCAACTCGATTCGCGGCTCCCGCGCCCGAGCGAGCGATACGGCCTCTACTGCGGTCGCGAGACCCTTCGACCTGAGCATCCGTCCCAGAAACGCGACTCGGACGGGTCCGTCACTCGATCTTTTAGTCGAGCGACGGGAGCCAATCTCGATACCCCATCCACCGAAAATCACGGAATCCGCCGGATGCGGAAACTCGCGGCGATCATCTTCATTCTCAAATGAGACGAGTGCGGTTCGCCCTCGCGAGAGCCAGCAGGCTTGCAGGCGAACGAAACCTCGGGCCATTTCGGCAGCCCATCCAGCGCGTCCCCACAGCTGCCCAAGGCCTGTGAACGAGGCGAGGAGAGGATACTTCCGTCCAACCGGGCCCGATAAGCCTAACAGCACGATAGATCTTATGGAAAGCGCATGGACGAGGTCCGGCCGTTCCTCAGCCAGAATTGTGCGAAGACGCAGGATCGAACGAAGTAGAGAAACAAGCGACAAAGAGGCGCGCTCCGTCGGCATCTCCAGCAGACGGAAGTCTTCTCGTTCGATCGCATCCCGCTGGTGCCGCACAAAAGTAGCGACCATGACATCAAATCCCGCCGCTCGCGCCGCGCGGGCCGGCTCAAGGAAGTGGGTCGTGAACGTCTCGTCTTCCGGTACGATGTACAAGATCCGAGGCCGAGCCCCGGCTCGCCCAACATCCACCATACCAAACCCCACCAACCAAACCGATTTGTCACTGCAACAAAAAGTAACAATGACGAAAGTAAACAATCTAAAGTGTACTCAACCAGTAGACTAGTGACAGAATGCGTTCGCTACCTGGGGGTAAAACTTTGTACGAAACGATCCAATGCGCGCGTGCACCCCGCAGGAGTGCTCAAATTACATCACAACCGCGCGGTTCGTACCGTTGGCCACCGCAGAGGAAATCACCAATCGGCCCAAATGGCGTGTGAAAAGCAGCGAGTAAATCCACGGAGAGCCTATGCGCGAGATGCCGCTTGAGCCCCATGTCGCCGATTCTGCGCCGGTGGATGATATCCTGACGCCATACGACAAAGAACATGCGATTACATATCTGCGCATGCTGGATGCCGATGCTGAAGGTGCCGACTGGCGCGAAGTCACGGCAATCGTCCTCGACATCGATCATGAGCGCGAGCCGATCCGCGCCAGGCAAGCGTACGAATCGCATCTCGCACGGGCGAGGTGGATGAGCAATTGCGGATACAAACTGCTGCTCAAGCATGGCTGGCCGGCATCAAACTGAGCAGAACTGTCACACGAGCGCCCGCGTGTGATGAAATCCACGAAAGAAAGGCGCTCTAGCGCTGGATTTAGACGCCAGCTGGACCAGATTGCATTAAAATGTTCGGTTCTGTGGGAGATAATGATGCAATTAAGCGGATTTCATAGTGAAACCAGCATGGAGCGAGATATGACCAGTCATTTCTCCCGACTCCTCTATCGCTTCCGCATGCGCACGTATGCGGAGACAATGTTTCGGCGCAGCAGGCGCGAGAAGCAGGAAATGATCTGGCTGCAGTCCAGCCTGATGCGGCTCGGGAGCGAATTACGGCGATCTGAGCGCTGGTCCAGCGCGGCATCCAGCAATAGGCTAGAACCGGCACGGTAACGATGCGGCTAAACCTCTCCATACGCTGATTTAGCTTCATCGGAGGATCGCAAATTTACCCAGTGCGCCCCGTTAAACCACGACAATACGTCTAGGGAACAAGTCGAACGCTCGACATAGGCTCGGCCCGCCACACCGGCACCAAGCCCAGTCAATTCGATACATTCGTTAATCCGCGCCGTGAGAGAAGACACGAGTGCCGAGTGGCCATGTCCGTTGGTTTCCAATCGGACTTGCTCCAATTTCCCAACCCGCTCCACCCCATAGGATGTCAACCACACCAAGGTCGCCCATGCCGTCACGGACAAAGAATATGTTCGGAATGGAATTGGTCTGCAGCGTCCCACTTTCTCCATTGGCCTGCAGCCTCAAGAGGCACCACACATTCGCGAGCTGGGTCTCATCGCGAGCGCCCGGTTCTTCGCTGATGGCGACCGCATTTGAGGGGTTCCTTAAGATGTAGGTTTGCAGAGATGGATCGCCTTCGGTTTCGACTTTGACTGCGTACCGGCGCATGAAGGTCGCGCCAAGCCACGAGATCCTGACTCGGGCCGTTGGCGTAATGTCTTCCTTAAAGTGCTCCCGCGCGACGAATGCTTCAGTCTCGAACAGTTCGCCAGCCTTCCGCTTCAACGAGCATTCGACCCTGACATCTGGAACAACGGGCGACGATCGACCGTCATCGGCCCTGCTCTCCGCCGGTGTCGCACTGATCACCCATATCAGCAAAAGACGGACGAGATACGAGTTGAGCACTAACCGGCGCACTGTCTGCGCCGCCGTCAGGTTGCACGAAGTTGCCGCCATGCGTTATTCCGCGATGGCTGAATCGCGGTACCTGATAGCACCTGATGAGGGGCCGAGCCGTTCGGACGGATCGCGCTCCACCTTCAGCTTCAACTGCGCTAGGTCAATAAATTCGTCCGCCTGGCGCCGAAGTTCGTCGGCGATCATGGCCGGCTGGATTGCAAAGCTGGAAACGACGGTCACGCGGACGCCACGACGCTGCACGGCTTCGACCAAGCAACGGAAGTTGCCGTCGCCGGAGAACAGGATGATCTGGTCGACGTGCTCAGCGAGCTCCATGGCATCGACTGCGAGCTTGATGTCCATACTGCCCTTCGCCTTGCGACGACCGCAGGCGTCTGCGAATTCTTTGGTCAGCTTAGTCACAACCGCGTAGCGGTTGTAGTCAAGCCAATCGAGGAGCGGCCGAACTGCTGAATATTCCTGATCCTCGACAATCGGCGTGTAATAGAACGCCCGCAACAGCGTGCCGCCGCTCTGAAACAAGTCGGGCAGGCGGTTGTAGTCGATGTCGAAGCCGAGCGCCTTCGCGGTTGCCTGGAGGTTGGGACCATCGATAAAGAGCGCGATCTTGCCGCACGGTGACATGGCTCAATTCGCGCTCTTCATCTGTGGTCTCCGATGCTTCAGAGCGGCAGCCAATGCTGTCTGCCGTGATTCGGGCATGCATACCTTGGTTCTGTCGGCTGCGCTCTAACGAACACAGTACGAAGCGGACGAACGGGCCGGTCTCGTTTCTCGCCAGAGTGTGTTGTCTCTGCGTCGCCCCATTAACGTTCCTAATGTCGGTGTGGTCGGGATCATCCGCGCGGTTGGCGGCTTCCATGACGATGCGCGCGCCAACCTAATCAGCTTGAAGCTTGATTGCCTCAGGCATTTCAGGATGTCGCGGCCCCAGCTACGCCAAGCGGGCGCTCTTGGCGGCCGGCCGGACCTACATCGCGAATATCGATGCCCTTCCTCTTTCAGGACGAAGGCACGCGAGCCGAGGGCCAAGAGTGAATGTTCTATTTGATTTTCGGCTGGCGAGCTTCGCGTTCATTTTAGGGCCTATGTGAACCCGAACTGAAAGCAATTTGGAGCCCGTCATTCGCTGCCGCAGAACAATTAGTTCAGAGCCATAATCATGATGACTCCGACGCAAAAACAAAAAATAGAGTGGAGAAAACGACGGGAGGATGGACAATGGAAGCCGTAAGTCGCTTGCGAGCGATGGCGTCGCTATGTCGACAGAGTGCTGCGCATCATCCTGACAGAAGTTGGAAGCTGCTCGCCGAGGCTGAGTACTGGGAGCACTTGGCGGCTGCTGCGCTCTCGGATCACTTCAAGGAATGCGCCCCAGCGCGAACGAAGTAGCGCGGCCCCAAGCCACAGCTAACGAAGAACACGCGGGAGCCTATCGCCCCCACGTAGAGCGCGGCGCCGATGCCGGTGCTCCTTTAATCGGGTCCAGCGTTCGCTAGGCGGCTTCGACGGCAAAGGCAAATCCTAGCGCGCCACGCCAGACCGCGGAGCGGATACCTTGACGTCAACCGGGAACCAGAGCGTACTGTCCAACGATCGACATGAACGCCAGCGAGTTTGAGCGGGCGAACGAATAGGACCATCATGTCCTCCGGCTCCAACAGCAGTGTCGCCAAGAAAGCTCGCACGAAAGCTGAGGCGGATTTTGCCACTTGGCTCATGATCGCCAAGCTCGGTGGTTTCGATGACCTTCCGACAAACGCACAGAGTTTTCTGGTTAACTATCGAGCCCGCCTCGAGACGATGAGCGAGGCCGAGTCCACGGCCCTGGCCGTTCGTGAAGTCTACAGCGCTTACTACAGCGAGATGGGAGGTGTGGGCGCGGCCCCAGAACCAAAGGCTCGCAAACCAACCACAGAGGGCAAAGTCGTGCGGCTCCAAAGCGGGCCTAAGTCCCGGCCCCGTCTATCGACTGCGCGCCAATCGACGTGGCCGATACTCCGAAGATCCCTTTCGGCAATGCTGATTTTCGCCGGCATGGTGGCTCTGATTGTCGCTTATAGAGTTCTGATGCAGTAACATTTAAACCAGCCCGCTGGTCATCGACGACACGGCGATGCCAAAGAAGGGCGATCGTTCGGTTGCTGTCGTTCCGCAGGCCACGTATTCACGGGTGTCCGTTCGACCGGACGCCATCCTTCTTCACGAATAGTGACTCTATGTCGCCGGCGCCAGACCTGCGGGGGCTTTTCCGTAACGATTGCGAGGTGAGCGCGCCGACGACCGACCTACCGCTGCGGAACGCTTCATCAATTTGGAGACTTCACGACCGGCGTCCGCTCTCTCGAATGTGCTTTAAGCGCCTTGACGTCATCTTTCTCATACTCTCTCTGGTCGCTCGTTGCCTTTTCTGCCACTTTCTGCTCTCCAGATTGTTTGACGAGCTGCGTAGTTGGCAGGCGGCGATGATCAAGCGAAGGGATCTTTACTTTACAAATAGGCGCGAGGTCGCCAACCCGCCGCGCTTTCTCAAGCGCTTTGCATTCCAAACAAGGATCAAGGGCAACACACCGCAGCCGGTCGATAAAGGCTGGGCTGCGAGATCCGTGATCGCCACACCCATGCGCTGCTGCGTGTTCATTCCCGGATGACGCACCCCGGTTCTGTCGTCCTGCCGACCAGCGAACGGCCGTTCCATCCGTCGCGGCAAACCGCGGTGTTGCTGGCGAGCGCCGAGCGCATCGGGCCGCAGACCAGGGCGCTGAGCCAGCAAATGTTCGACACCGAGGGGCGCCCCGGACAGCGCGCGATGTCGGGCATTGTCAGGCTGAGCCGGAAGTATCCGGCACGGCTGGCCTCCCCGCGTTGCAGACGTGTAACCAGCTGTTGTTCATGGTACAATTCTTAATCTATGACTTCGGGGTATTTGCAATGGGCGGTGGTCGGAGGCGCTTTGACGTTGTTGTTCTTGGTATTCATGCATTTTTTGACATTGTTCGCCATTGTGTCGCACTCAACCATTGCTCTACTGATCTTAAACAAGTTGCTTAATGTACAAGTATTTTTAGATCAGATTATGCTATTGGGTACACCCGCTCTTGAACCGATGTCGGTCTATAACGCCTGTTATTTCCTCTTCGGAGCTACGGTCGGAGCACTCTCAAAAATGATAGTGGACCTGTTAAGACGAAGTGCGCCGGTCAGACATGAAAGTCGATAGCGCTCCGAATCAGATCAAAATTGTTGGCCCCAATTTGGTAATGGTCACCAATCGAGTTAGCGACTGACTCGTACGTGGCTAGGTCGTGAAGCGCAACCCTTTCTGATCCATTTGATAAGCCCGAAACGATTAGATCATCCCCCGCCTCTAAAGTTTTATATGGGACTCCAAAAGCGTTGTGCGTGAAATCCGCCAGAAGCGCTTTCTCAAGAGAATTGATGGCGACATCACCTACAGCGTCACCGCTAATATGAACATTTATAATTCTCCCGTCTGGGCCGAACGAACGGGAGTCAGTAGAGGGTAGCAAGAACCCAGGATCAGCGAACGTGACAGCTTCGAAGCGTGCATCTCCGGCGTATTGGCTCATGAATTGTTGGGCCATTGCGCTGCCGAGACTGAACCCTGTGACGTACACATGGTCGATGTGGCTGGTCGGGTCTTTGATGTAGTTCCTGAGCGCAGTAAACAGGTCATCGTACAGAAAATAATACTCATCCATCGACCACCAGTCATTCGCATCGGGGGTTCCAGCTGCAGACATCGAGGCAAAAAAGTCGGAAAGCTGACCAATGCCTGTGGTGGGCACATCGTTAGTTCCGCGGAAAGCAAGGTACAGGGAATCGTCAGAAGTTCCTACAAGGGCAGCAGCATTCTCGTGGACGTAGATTCCGTGGTCGATCCCCTTGGTCGGGAAGTTTGGATTTCCAGTCGGAGCGGGCTTAAGTGAGGACAAGTCTTGATCGCCAGACGTGAGCAAGTGAAACCCCGGTAGTGCAGAGACATCACTGTAGAGTGAATCAGCCAGCATGCCGCCTGGTGGATCAAAGACGCCTGCTTTTTCGATTCCGGCAAGATGGTATGCGGCGCCCGCGAGCTTTCCGAGGAATGGGATCAGGTCGTCATCATGAATGTGTCCTTGCGCGCTAGAGGCGAAGGGATCGATCGTTGCGCCCGCAGTCGGGTGGGACAGCGTGACGGCGAAGTCTTCTGACCGACCACCGTTTTCCGGAAGCGAGTCGCCAAAGACAGGTACGCTGATCGTTTTTGTGGAGCTGTCGCCCGGATTAAAAATTACCGTACCGCTAGGAAATTTATGTGCAGCAAGGCCAAAATCGGACAGATCGACAGAAGGAGTGAGCCCAGCAGCAACAGACCAGTCCACCTTAGTTGTATCCGTGATTGGGCCGCTCAGGGTCACCGTGAACGTGAAAGCGGTCGTCTCATTAGTGCCTTCGTTTTTGTCTGCGTCTAAATAAGCAATCGAAAATACTAAGCCCTTGTTTGATACCGAAGCCGCTTCAACAGCAATATTCAAGGTCGAATCGACTGTTCCTCCATGCCCGTCGCTCACGGTGTATACAAAGGTGTCTGTGCCTACTTTGCTTCCGGGAGAGTAAAGGTAGCTGCCGTCGGAATTGAGCTTGAGAGTCCCATACCTTCCTGGAATGGTGTGACCGACGTACGCCTCGGCACCGTTTACTTTGAGTACTTGCAAAGCGTCGTGCGCGTCTACATCGCGATCGTTCGCCAAAACACCGCTCGCCGCTGAGATACTTAGCGTCTTGCCCTTCTGCACGTGACCAAAGTCTGGAAGAGGGGCGGGCGCGTCATTTTCACCGTGGATCGTTACCGTCGCAGTAGCAGTCGAGCTGGCACCGTGATTGTCAGCCACCGTGTATGTGAATGTATCGGTCGCGGTTTCCCCGACACCTAGAGACTCGAACTTTCCATTCGGGTCATACGCGAAACTTCCATCACTGTTGTTAGTGACTTTTCCAATTGTGCCAGTCGTGTCAGTCGAGAAAGTAAACGTGTCGCTGAGGTCAGCGTCTGTGAAAAGTGCGGCCAGCGTCACTGGAAGTATGTTCGTGTCCTCGTTGGCGTCTGCGAAAATATTTGACGCGACGGGTGGATGATTGGCTGATGACTCGAAAACGAGATTAGTCCCGCCAATCCCGTCAGTCTGCACCCTGAACGTGCCGCCGGCAGTAGCACCGGTGACATGGTATTGAAATGTGGCACGCATCGTGTGGACCAGGAGTGTCGATCCGTCGAACAGTGCGGTCGTTGTGCTCGGATCGAGTCCTGCGAGACCGATAATATCGCCTGGCAATAATCCCGAGATCGTCCCTTGGAAACTTCCAGGATAGTCGAGACGCAAAGTGGACGTGCCGAAATCAGAAAACGTTACCTCGCCGGTGCTGGTCAGTGGAGAGGCGAGCTCCAGAGTCGAGCCCGCAATTATTGCTGATAGACCATTGCTCAGAGGTGCACGGAGATAGACTCCACCGCCGGTGACATCGATTACGCCCGCCTGTGGGGCCGGTTCGACAATCGGATTGAATGCGAGTTCCTGAACATTCGCCGCCTGCAAAAAATGGCCACTATTGGTCTTACTGTTGATGATTAAATCGCCCGCAAGCTCCGAAATTACGTAATTGGACCTTGCCGAAGGAAAAATAGCAACGTTAAAGCCATTGGCACCTCCCGTGAAGCTATCGAAGTTGGGCGAGAAGGGAATGCCATCGATATCATAGAACTCGTTGAGAACATTCGACTCGCCGATAAAGAAGTCACTGAACTGCGTACCCGCAACGTATTTGTTGTTTCCGTCTACAACCGAAAAGTCGTTGATGTTCACTCCGGTACGGAAATCAAACACGTGTGACACTATCTGCGAAGTACTCGATGGATCGAGTGCGTTGTCGTAGAGAACAGCCACACGCCCGTCGCCAAGCACCGCGATGCTGTCGAACAAGTGATCTGTCGAGTCAGTGGCAGTTCCGAACACGTTCCCACTCGTGTCGAACCGCACGATGTTCGTCGCTGTGTCGTCGCCATACGCAAGCACAAAGACACTGTTACTCTCCAGCTGTAGTCTCACCTTTTCCGGCGCGGTACCGGATGTTTGGAATGTGTGACGTGCGACAACACCGACAAGCGGCTGAAATATGACAAACTCAACCTGATTTCCGACGACGTTACCGTTTCCGTCGGTGATGCTCTCGTTCCACGCGATAGCGTAGAAGTTGCCGGGCGACGATTGTTGGACAAGACGTAATGATCCTGAAATCAGTGCCCCGCTCGCCGCATCCCGCTCCAGGGTGATGTGGTTTGTGTCGCTTGGGAAAGCGTTCAAATCGGGATCGATTCGGAACGTGAAGCCGTTAGTTTTTAAGAAGCCGTTGAGGTTGTACCCATTAACAAGAATGGAATCGTGACCTGAAAAGGAAAATGAGCTCGCGAGGACATATGCGCCGCCGGCCGCGGCAAAGGTCCACAGAGGCAATGATGATTCGCTTGTAAACGTCCCTTCGTTTAACGTTACGATGCCGGTAGGCGTATAATCGGTGGGCCTGTCAAAATTCGGATCGCCGCTGTTGTGATTGAACATTTCGAAGCTAATCGAATATGCGCCGGTTGACGGATTGTACTGATCCCAGGCGACGCCGTACGAGCTAAGTAAGCCAGCAGTCGTTCGAAACGGCTCGAAGATCGTATTTTCGATGATGCCGGTCAGTGGCCCCGCGACTTGAGTGTTCGGACCGGCCGAGAGAGTCCCATCCCCGCCCGTGATGAAGCTTTCATCGATATAGCTGCTGCCGCTTTGATCTTGTGTCTGGAGGATGGCGATGCCCTCAACGCTGTTCGGTCCGGTGTTGGCGAGGATCAGATTTTGATGAAGCGGATATTGGAAGAGCCTTGACGCATCCACGAATGCGTACCCATCGGTCGAAGATGACAAGGGTGGCAGTGGCAAGAAAAACGAATCTAGCTGAACGGCGTAGCGGAACAGAGTATCCGAGCCGTTGGGAGTGAATCCGTAGAAGAACTCTAGCGTGCCGGTGGCCGTGTTCACAGCTAGATTTGGAGGATAAATATGCGGTCCGGGAACAGGCTGAGACCAGGGAAACGCGAATGTCCCCCAATACGGGCTTGTCGTCATGGCGTTCGCTCCCTGCTGTTGATGCGTGCTTCCCAGGCATTCCTTCCAGGTTCACATGTCGAGGTACTCAGTTCTACGGCTCTGCCGCTCTCAAATCAGTCGCTACGCGCGACGACAATCGTTGGCACGTGCGTGATCTTTGCCGCTGTCGGACGGCGATTGCCAGCTAGTTCCCAGCTTGATTCCAGCCGCAGGGACGCACTTCCGACGTCGCTTCTGCGGTGCCTGCCGATGGCATCGACGCTGTCAGCTAACTGAACGGCGCGTTCGGTGTGCGTCGCCGTTTCGTGGGCAGCTATCAGGCGTTCAATTCCGCCTCTCTCAAATTGACGCTCATTCGTGTCGAGAGGCAAGGCATAAGCGCACGTCCGAGAGGTACTCCGTGTTGGCTATCCAACTTGCTTGTCTCTTTCCAAGATCGTTGGTCCGTGGCATTGCTTTGTACGAAACGAACAAATGTATGCGCGTGCACCGTAAGAGTGCTGCGAGACGAAACAACGTCGCCGACCTTGGCTTATGCCTTGGAAGGGGCTGCCTGAATGGCCTCAGTGTAGCTTTCGAAATGGCCGGTAGTGTCATGGATGCACCGCTGCCGACTGAAAGAACAAGAGCGCCAGCGCGGCAGCGTCGAACAGGCCTATTCGGCGATCCTCACTCATCCATGGTTTGCGGGGCGGCGGGACATACTGGTGAAAGGCCGGAATGTGCTTTGCGATTAACTCAGCTAGACTATTCTTGTTGGGGCATCCGTAGGGCTCGAACGCGCGTCGGACCTGGTCGCGCGAATACGCAAACACGGGAATGCCGCGATCACTCGCGAGTTTAATGATCGAGGCATTCAGCTTGCGGATACGTCGCACTCGCTCGGTTCCTTGTTCGGACGTGTCCTGGACGACGAGAGTGTCGGGCGCATATTGATCGAAAACTGCTGTAATGCGAGTGAGACATGTGCGGTTCTTTTGAGGGCCGCGTGTCTCACGTATCCCCCAATCGAAGGGCGACAGGTGACCTTCGAAGACGATGAAAGCAAAGCCGCGCGTGTTTAGATAAACAGAGAGGACGAGGGCGTAGCGGCGGAGCATCCTCATACAGTTGATTCTGAATGTTTCGCGTTCACCCGCTCCACGAGCTGTTCAAGAAAATCGAGCTTCAGGCGGGCTGCGTTTGAGGAATTGCCTTGAAGTTCGTCATAGAGTTCGTTGGCTCGCGCGAGAATGATCTGCCGCAGCTCCGATAGGAGCCCGGGGAACAACTCTAATGCAGGCATATCGAAGATCATCGTGCATATGAGTGCCGCTTTTAGGCTCGGCTTTCGTTTCAGCCCTTCAATTCGAGAGATGGCGGTGCGGCTCTTTATACCAATCAAAAAGGCGAGTTCCTGCTGGGTGAGCCCCCAGCGACGACGATGCGGACGAAGGTATGATTGGTGTCGGTGATGCATAGATGGTGCAAGGCCGGCCAGCAAAATGACAGGCACGCATGCTATGATCCCTCGAAAGCTCGTCTCATCTGAGACACGAAAAAGTGCCGACTCGGCACTTAGTGCAAAACTGCGCCCCTCATTCTATCTATCGTGGCTTCAGAAAGGATGGCCTATCCGGCGTGAAGATCGGGTGGAGATGGGGACATGGGGATGTGGAAGAGCGACAGGTAACGCGAAGTATCCTAGTATTCAGTTCACTTGCTTCGCTCAAGAGATCTCCCTCTTGAGGTGCGGTTAGGATGTCCCCGAAGTCCCCACCTCCCCCTTGTCCGCGATTGACGGGCTGGTAACGGGATTCACTCCATACCGTCGGCATAACATTTCGGCCTTCTGCCTCTCGACCATGGGCACGACGTACACCCCGTGAGATTTATAAGTCAGAAGGTTCAGCTTCTTGCGCAGGATGCTTCCGATCCATCGGTTATTGAGTGGCCGGTCATACTCGGCGCCGTAGCGCTGGATCATGCCCATGGTGATGTCAGCGACCGGCACGACACGTCTATTGGAAGACAACATCTGCTCCACGAGGACTTCTAGGACCTGAGCTTCCATAAGGAGGCCGCGCTCGGCAACGAGTAGGTCTTGAGCGCGCTTCGCCGCATTCCGAAGCTCGCCCTGAAGCATTCGATCGCTGACGACGCTGAGTAGCGGCAGCATGATTTGATTGATGCGCGGCTCCAGCGTCGGGTCAGCCAGGGACGGGTCGAGCTTGATCTCGTGCCGCCTGCGAAAACGATATAAGAGCAGCTTGTTGCGTAGCTCGCGCGCTTCGTCTTTGAAGGTCGGGGGGAGATTGATGGGGATATCATTGCGAAGCGGCCGAGCGCCGGTTTCTTCGGTGATGAAGCGGCTCTCCAGGGCTCTGTCCTCGTAGCGTCCCCGCGTCGCGACTATCTTTGGTCCGAAGACATGGAATGCCTGCGGGTTGAACTCGCGTTGACGATTCATGACGGTGCGCAACACCGGCATGCCGCGCACGTTGCCGTTATTGAGGATTTTGATGATCTCCGAGCGCTCGTCGCTAAAACGGAAATCAGCCTCGTCGAAGATGAGCGTTCCGCGGAACGCGTCGAGCGTGTGGAAGATCGGCGAGACCGTCGAAGCGCCGCTTGCGAAGAACGGTTTGTAGCAGAGCGAGCCGATCGTGAGGAGCGACCGCGTCTTCCCTGTTCCGAAATCACCCCGAAGGCGAAGGTACGGCAGATCGTTGAATGCGTCGTATACCCAACTCAGGAGCACATAATGACCTGCGACCTGCTCAAATGTAGGACTGAGGTCGGCATAGCGATGGATGAAGTCGATGACTTCGGAGACGAGCTCTTGCTCGTCTCCATAGGAGCGCGGCTCGGATGGGAGTAGGACGACGTCGTTTTTGATCAGATTGTTGTCGGGCGAGAACGGAGCTAGTTGGTGCCCGCCTGGCACGTCTACGCGCCTCGCTAGGGTCCAGCGTCCCGCCAACGACGTCGCAAGCAACGTGGTGCGATGTTCTGGCCTGTATATCAATTCCACGATGGTGCCGTCTTCGAGCACATCGGAGACCGCTGGTCTGACAGGGCGCTGCTCGGTGGTCCCTCTGCGGATGGCATCATCATTGTTCATGCGTCGAATGATCGCCGGCTAGATCGAACTCGGCGAGGCCCGGAGTTGTATCTGCGCTGGTACATTCACGAGCCTTGGTCGGAACATCCCCAGCATCTACGCTGGACGTGTATGGAAGACATAACAGTACATATTGGTTGGGAGTATTTTGTCGGACTCTTGAGCGCTCTCATCGCCGTGGCGTGGTACTCGAATGGCAGGTTTACTGCGCTCGAAACGTCGATGGACTGGGTCAAGAACATGCTGCTGGATCTGAAGAAGTCGATCGATGACGCCAACGCCAGGGTGCATGGAGAGACATCAAGAGACGAGGCCGACGAGCGCGAGCCGCTCAAACAGCAAACTCTGTGGTGAAGCGATCAGAGAGCGCGCTTCATTGATTGTGTAAATCGGAACCCCAAAACAACAGCTAGAAGTCCGAATATGACGGATGCGCCGGGACCCTCGGCTAGCTCGATGATCAAACCTCGGGCCGAATTCTCTTAAAGCTCAGGATTTCTAAGGAGCGACTGTTCAACGTTCGATTGTGAGCTGCTTCATAAGAGGCCATGGGTTCCCTGAACTAGAATGCGTACTCACGCCAGGAAAGGTGTGAACGTAGACAGGGAGGCCTTACCATGTCGAAGAACGGAATAAGCAGTCCGGTTCCACCGTCGAGCCGTCCGCACAAGGCAATAGAGGATCATCAGGCGAAATTCGCTGAGATAACGGCCAAGACGCCGGTGGATCAAAATTTTCGAAATGCTTTCATGCAAAGCAAACTGCGGATCGCTCTCACGCATCCCCATGTCGACTTCGCTGCGCGCGACCAGGCGGTCGCGAGTTTAGTTGAGCGCCTGGGTCCTCAGGCTGACGAACTGAAGAAGCCGCCCCCGCCTGGCGGAGTGGGGTATGGCATCTTCTACACCACACCCTTCAAGACGGGTTGGGGTCGCGGTACGTCGTTCGCTTGCGATTTCGCGTGTCCATCGCCGCCAGGCGGCAATGTGAACACCTGGCTGTACCTCACGGCCACCAACCGGTCTGGGCTCGGTGTGGAGGCGTTTGTTGCTTATAACGCTCAGGGCACGCCTCACTTCCGGGTCTTCGATTGGGCTCGGAACGACCACTGGCAAACAGACATTCCCTTCACATCCCTGGCGAATTATCTCACGACAGAATCCGCGCACGGCCATCCGTACCCGGTGCTGCCGGTGTGGAACAGTACTTGGTCGATCGGAACTAATAAGTATCGGAACCAGGCATTGCTCTACAACCACGCTCGCGGTGGCTGGGATTTAGTCTATCAATACGACTATGATGCCACCGATGCCCAACAGAAGACGGGCTTTATAGGTTCCTGGGCTCCAATTGTGGAGACCTTTCAGGCAGCCTATCTAAACACCCAGCCGATGGGAGCGCTCGGCGCGCAGCTGATCAGCGCAGACAACAACGGCCACTGGGGTAGCTGGGCGCTGCTGGCCGCGTCGAACTCGAACCTGCGAATTGATAACCTGGGCTTCCATTTAGTGTTCCTCGACCCCAACTACGCCTTTATCGTCAACAGTTGACCCGCCGCGGTGCGGCGGAAGGAGAAGGTAGTATGCCGGTTGATCCTGGTCCTCCGCCGACGCCGCCGGCGATTGAAGAGACCCAGAAAACATCCGATGCGCCGATTGTTGATATGCGCGATGCCTTTGCCCGAAAGACGCCTCAGACAGAGGAAGACCTCGCCCAAGCGCGCGCCTTCATTGAAGGAAAGATCGAAATGATCCGCCGTGATCCGCATATGACGCCTTCAGAGAAGGCGGCAGCGATCGCGGACCTTCAAAGTCGGCGGTAGAGGCGGACACATCAACCGCGCCGCCGGTGTCGGCGGCGCAGTGGGCGTGCGCCTCGCGCTTTGAGGTCATTCTGCAAATTCTTGGAAATCACGCAGCGATGGGCAACGCCTTTCGCTCGGTAACGGACAAAATGTGCAAACACGGCAATTTCTCACGTCTCCCGACATTCTATTGCCGAGTAGAATCGTACATATGGAGACAAACGACAAAGGGGAAATAGAGCTCCTCACGGTAAAAGAAGTAGCGAAGCTTCTGCGATTGTCTGAATCGAAGGTTCGCGATCTACAGTGCACTCGCCGCCTACCATTCATCAAAGTCGGGGGCGCCGTGCGCTTCGAGAAGCGTGAGATCATAGAGTACCTGAAGCGGAAAAAAGTAGCCGCAATACTCTAATACTGAAGTGCCTATGAATCACAAAGCCGCCTTCTCGGCGGCTTTGTGTGATCGTCTGTCTCCCAGCAGTTCTGCCGTATGGTTCTTTGTTGATAATTCCGCATGCGTCTGGTTCGAAAACCGGTTGCCCACGGGTTGCCCAAGAACTACTGGAAACGACGATTTTCGTATGACTCGTGCGAGGAATTGATCATCTGGCTACGAGCTCATATGTTATTCATTTAAGCCAATAATCGAGAATTACCGGGCTCGTTTGGCGAGATCGGAGAACTTGTGATTGCGGGTTCGATTCCCCGTAGGGTCACAAGAACCGAAAACGTTTCGATTTTGCAACAACGTTTTCGGCGCTTAAACAAAGAATTTTTTGACCCGGTTTTTCTCGCGGCGTGCCGCTCGCGCACAAACACGCCCCCGTGGTTGCCCACCGGTTGCCCAAAAATGTGCCACTCGTTTTGAGACACTGCTCCCAAGGGATATTGTCTCCGTATCAGACTGTAGTGATCGCACTAAGCAGCGCGACGAAGATCCTGATCAGAGTCGACGGGAAAAAGAACTTTTTGCACTAGTCTTAAGATGTCCGACATTGACAACAACTTCTCTTTTTCGATCGCAACGGCAAGCTCGTCGAGACTTATCACTGATGTTTGCGGCTCCAGGTTATTCACATCGCAGTAAACGCGAAACCAAAGTAGAGCGAGACGCTTATTCCCATCTGTCACTGGATGGTTCTTGATGATGTAGCAAAGATACGCCACCGCTTTATCTTGTGGCATTGGATATCGTTCCAGTCCGAAATAATTGGCGTGGACCGTTTTGACGACAGTATCAATGGATGCACGATGTTTATCGTGCAGTGGGAAACTGACCTGTCCCTGCTTATGCAGCTCGCTGTACGCGTCGCACAGCAGTTTGGAGATCGGGTGCATCAATTTGTTTTTCGCCTCTGTCGTATTGGCGGAGCGAATCTATTTCACCCTGGATGCTTTGATAGGCGTCCGAAATGACGCTCTCGTTGACAGTAGAAATGACATGACGGACTTCGCTGCCGCCGTTGAAGTAATTCAATATTGCTGCCCACATACGTCGGAGTATAGCCGATTTAAATGTCATAAGCCAGTTATGCGTATGGACGCGTGTACAGGGTATGAATTATCTAACGGTTGCGAGAACCGCACAGATCGTCACTTTCCCTGCACTGCTCCTTGCTGACAATGACTGCGATCAAAGAAGATTCGGTTGCCAACAGGTATCATCAGCCTCGCACTCGACTTGCAATTTTCTATTACGAGCTAGAATCGCCTCATATGGCGAAAAATGGAGAAGTCGAGATAGAACTACTCGATCTCAAAGAATCAGCAGCGTTTCTGAAAATTTCTGATTCCTCATTGCGGCGCTTGCAGCAAGGTCGCAAAATCCCTTTCTACAAAATAGGCGGCCTCATCCGATTTAGTAAGCGCGATATTGTTGACTACTTGATGAAGCAGAGGGTTGCGGCGCTCTTCTGAAAGCGTAAAAAGTGCAAATGAGGCAATTTCTCGCGTCTCCCATGCTTCGATTACGGAGTAGAATCGTAGGCATGGAGACAAACGACAAGGAAGAAATAGAACTTCTCACGGTAAAGGAAGTAGCGAAGCTTCTACAGCTATCGGAATCAAAGGTCCGCGACCTACAGAGCACTCGTCACCTACCATTCATTAAAGTCGGTGGCGCCGTGCGTTTCGAGAAGCGTGAGATCGTAGAGTACCTGAAGCGGAAAAAAGTAGCCGCAATACTCTAATACTGAAGTGCCTATGAATCACAAAGCCGCCTTCTCGGCGGCTTTGTGTGATCGTCTGTCTCCCAGCAGTTCTGCCGTATGGTTCTTTGTTGATAATTCCGCATGCGTCTGGTTCGAAAACCGGTTGCCCACGGGTTGCCCAAGAACTACTGGAAACGACGATTTTCGTATGACTCGTGCGAGGAATTGATCATCTGGCTACGAGTTCATATGTCATTCATTTAAGCCAATAATTAAGAATTATCGCGCTCATTCGGCGAAATCGGAAAATTCACGAAAACAGGTTCGATTCCCCGTAGGGTCACAAGACAAACAATCTGCGTTTCCCGCGCGACGCTACGATTTCGTCGCTAGAATCAAGCGTATTCTGCCGCAGAGTTTTCTTGACGCGCAACGCTCCTTTGGATCTCTTGCCACCGGTTGCCCACGGGTTGCCCAGAATCCGTCGCCATCATCGTCTTTGGGTTCAACATCTCGATCGCGGCCCGCAGCGTGGACGGCGCCACATGGGCGTATCTCATGGTTGTTGTTATCGTGGAGTGTCCCATTAATTCCTTGATTGCCGGTAGGGGCACGCCGCGCATCGCGAGGTGAGAGGCGAAGGTGTGGCGAAGCGTGTGCCAGCCGATGGCTCTAAACCCAGCCTTCCTACAGAGTTTGCGGATCGCGTAGTGCATTCGGTAGTTAGTGAACGGGCGACCCTCCGAGCCTCGGAACACGTACCCGGTGTCCTTTTTACGTCGGTACAGCATCGTGTACACATCAATGTCGAGCGGTATATGCCGCGTGCGGTTATTCTTTGGGGCAACAAGCGTCTTCCCACGATCATCGTATGAATGTCTGACCGCAACGGTGCGAGTGAGCCAATCGAGAGATGACCACTGAAGGCCTCTGAGCTCTCCTTGCCGCATACCTGTCCGCAGCGCCGTCAGAACCAGTTCACGCACTAGGCCATTCGCCTGGGAAAGCAGCAGCTCACACTCTTCCGGCGAAAGATAATCAATTTCGGGCAGCGCCCTTTTTGGCCATTTGATCTTCGGTGGCGCTTCCTCAAGCTCCAGCCACTCATATGCGGTGAGCAAGCACTTGTTGAGCACCGTCAGGCGATTCGTGATTGTCTTGTTTGTGTACCCTTGCTGGACCTGCTGAGCTTTATAGCGTTCTATGTCATGCCCATTGATTTGTCCAAGCGGCTTGCGACCAAAGAATGGCAGCAGAGACGAAGATAGAATGTACTTCTTCGACAGTTGCTCAGAATACTTGTTGTTCGGTCTTACATAGTCCTCGAACCATTTCACCGCGAACTCGGCAAAAGTCTGGTCCTTCGATCGTAGCGCTCCGATATCTATCGAATCGCCACGTGCTAGCTTTTGTCGCAAGGTAGCTTCGTACGCCTGCGCTCCGGCCTTTGTGTTCTCAGGACTACGTTTTCTATATCGTGTGGAGTTGACCGTGAAATCGACCCACCACGAGCTTTTCATCATTCGTACTGTCATATCCGTTATTTATCGATTGTTTCGATCCGCTGCCTCGCCAAATACGAAATGACGTCGTGCTTGGCAAAACGAATGCTGCCGCCCACTTTGAGGAAGGAAATGCGTCGCCGCAGTTGCAGGCGTCGCACGCTAGAAGTGGAAGTTCTCAGTAGGTCGGCCACTTCAGCGGTGGTCAATAACTCAGCATCGGCTCTGAAACAGTCGGCAATTTTCAAAGAACCATACGGCGTCGGCGAATTATCGTCTCCGACCGGTATTTCAACTCTACCATCATTGATGCGATGTTTGAACATGCAGGCATGTTGCACGGCAATTCGGGGGCGACCCAGACCCGAAGTCGTGCCAACTTCGCTGCAAGATGCGTTGAAAAAGATGGAGCCGGGAGTCGATGAGGACGTTAGAACTTTGACGAGTAAATGTGCCGAGTGGGCACAAGAAGGGCGGCGCGACCTGCAAACCGAAGACGATCAGCGCATCCTGTGTAACAGCGCGAACGCGACTTGTATGATTACTATGAGATCCTGCAGCAAGCGAGTACGGTACAGATCGTACGTAGATCCATCTGGCTCAACGGGACCAAGTCTTCTCTGAACAATATCAGTTCGGTGCGCACAAAGAGCTGGGAGAGACGACAATGGAGCGTCGACACAAAGCCGCATCGGATATGGGAGAGCACGACAAGGCGCCTCCCCCATCGAGATTCTTGGTACGCCAGGGGTCTACGGGCTGGATGGTTTACGATCGGCAACGTAAGGGGCCAGCAATGATTGGGACCAGCGTAGCGGTCAATCTGACGAAAGAGCGAGCAAGTCGCATCGAGCGAATGCTGATAGCTGAAGGCGAGGGCAAGCATTCAAGTTGAACGAAGCCTGCCGCCTGGCGCACTCGATGATGATGGCATGGCTTGTCATGCATCTCCAACGATACGCTCGCGTTATCAGATCATCCATAGAACCGCCGATTCCGTGTATGTTTACTTCTTGCAGGCTAATTGGACTTCGCAGTGCCGTTGCCCTCGGCGCTGCTGCCTTGGCGGCGGCGGCCCTGTCGTGCTCTCTGCACAGCAGGGCCGCTTGCTGCGCCCTTGATGTTGAGGTTAAGCTGACCAACGGCGCGGGGCACGCTCAGCGGAATAGCTTCCGGACGCTGAGGGTCTGCGGCCTTCAATGTAGAGAAACAAGCCTAGGCTGGTCGCCATCGTCGTGGCCACCGATGGCGCATTCGCGTTTCGTCTCGATCAGCGGAAGAAAGGAGTCACTTGCAGAATCGCGCCCTATCTTATTTGCCCGACTTCTGGCGCGAAGACATCGTCACAGTGCGGGCACACGTCTCTGAGCCGCGACTTTCCGCATTCTTCGCAAAAAACTGTTCCGCAGTTCGGGCATTTATGAATAGCATCGTCAGAGTCGCTGTTCCCGCAACGGGGACATTTTGAAAAATAGTGCGTTCTCGGCTCTTCCAGCATGGCCTACGCGATCTCGACCCGATTAGTCCTGCACGAACTGAGGTGTGCCCTCCGCGCGCTGATACAATGGCAACATTGAGGGCTTCGCTCTCAACAGCACAGTACGCGACGAACGAACTATCTCGCTTCTCACCCGACTGTGCTCTCTCGGCTTCAAATTGGTGCGTTTCGTACAGAAGACCATGCTGTTCCGCTTGATTGAAAACGCTTGACGGATACTCTCACCATCACAACGATCGACATCGTTGGCGCTAAAGCTGCATGGGAGACTTTTCAGTGCGGGAACCGCTACTCGATCTGACCGTCGATGACATTGCGCCATCGGGTGCGAACCTGACCGTCTATGACGAGGAGCATTTGGCTACATACTGGCGGCTGCTTGACGCCGATGCTGAGGGTGCAGATTGGCAGGAGGTTGCGCGCGTCGTTCTTCACGTTGACCCTGCCCGCGAATGGGACCGGGCGCGTCGCGCTTTTGATAGCCATCTTGCCCGGGCAAAGTGGATGGCAGATTATGGATATCGACAGCTGCTCCGCGGCGGTGCGTTGGGTTAGCGCTTCGTTTGCGCTGGTCGTAAGCCCGGGCTTCGTGAGCGCGGTCCGGCCTCGTATGTGCGATCCAACTGTTTATCTCTTCGGAAGTGTCCCCGAAAGGGGCCTCTAAAATAGGGACGCCGTCGCTGCCGATAATTCCCAGGAATTCACCAAAACCGAACGCCATCGACTACTCTGGAGGAATATTTATGCGTGCACCGAGTGAACCGGAAATACGAGCGCCTTTGGTGAGGGGCGGGACCTAGGCAACCACCTTCTTGCCAATTCCGAGATGTTTTTCGATCACTGCGATACGCTCGAGCGCGTGGTCGATCTCCTTGCGGTAGCCGGAAATGTTCTCGACCTCTCTTCGAAGATCGTCGAGGTCATGACGAAGCGTTCTCAATTCGGAATGAATGTCACTGAGCTCGCGATCAACGCGGGCGAAGCCGGCGTCGACATTCTTCTCCAGTCCGTCCACTTTCTTGTTTAGTCCACTGATCTCGTTGCGAATCTCTGCTCGAATATCCTCTCCCTCTTCTTTGATAAGCCGGGCAAGCTTGTCGAAATCGGATTCCTTTTTTGCCATATCGGGAAGTATAGCATGGGGCCTATTGTCATTACCTTTCAGCTGCTTGCTTGAACTGATCGAGGCTGGACGCAAAGGAAGGCAGCCGCCGATAGGTGCCATCCGAGTAGCGCTGGTAGCTTTGCCAAACGTGCGAATCGGCATCGGGGTCTCCGAAGTGCACTAATCCATCAAAGGCCCAACCGTCGTCAGGATTGACGCCAAACCAAACATCGCAAAACCGCTGTCCCTGATCGTTGACAAGCTGCACGAGCCAATCCGTTTTGCCGTGGTGATCGCGCGTGTCAAATCTAAAGGCTGGCGTGTAGGAGAATAGTTGCGGCATCAGTCGCTGGTTAAGTTCGCGCTCCAAGGCAGGCCACGCTATGAAGTCAACCTCCGCCTCGTTCTCATCTAAGACGCGGACGCCTGCCGGGCGACCGTCGACGGGACCCCAGCGGACTCTTTGCGGGACGATCATGCTGTTTGCCATGGCCGAGAGCCTACAACATCCGGGTGATTTCCGAGTGAAAGTTGTACACGATTGAATTGAGGTGCACGCGCAGCGCTTCTCGGATCGCCAGTGCGCAATCACCTTTGTACGACACGTCTATCGCAATTACAGTGTTCAAGTCTGCTCGGAGCTAAGGGATGCGCATAATGTTGCATCGCTTCGTGCCGGCGACCCGTTTCGTCGATACTTGCGAATGGCGCGCGCCGAGGAGATGCTACCCATAATCACTGTGGCGAGCCGCTAGAGGACTATGATCTTATCGAGAGGAAGCTGAAGTTCTGTCGCCCGTTCTTTGCGATCCGCTTTTTGGAATTCGTTCTCTCGCCGCTCCCATTCAGTAAGTTCTTTGCGAGCGGCTTCGCAGAGACGATCACGCCGCCCTAGGGTTGGTTGATTGTGCTCGGTCATGGCGTACCCCCCATGACGTAGATCGGGTCAATGACTGGTTTCGAGCGTGGGGCGCAGCGGGTGTTCGGTCAAGGCCTCATTTGCGCAACCGTTATGTTGCTCGCAATGTCTGATGTCTGTCCGTTTCGTACGGAGTGTCCGCGCCGGTCATGCAAACGAACTGTCAAACAATCCGAATTCTAGTCCTCGGTCCCGTGACACGCTTTTCATATCTCAAATGGGAGATGACGCGCACCAACGCGGAATGAGAGATCATCCGTAGCTCATGACTAGCTGCTGCAATCGAACGCGTGAGGCAAATCCGCATGCGAAGCTTTCTCACCGTTGTCATGGTCGTAGCGGCCGTACTCTCACATTCTCAAGCATCCGGAGTCAAAAACGAGCACGCCGAATGCCAGGCGATAAGCAAGAAGAAAGGAGCGTGCGCGAAGGGCAAAGAGAATTCCGAGCGGTCGGAATGCATCGCCCGAGTGGATAACGAAATCGTTTGCTGCGCGTACGCAAAGACGGCCGCCGGCAAGACGGGGCCGGCAAGACGTTTCGTTGTCGAGCGCGACGGGGATAAATGCATAGGCGTGATCGAGTGCCCGAAGAATCCGGGAGAGTGCAATTCTGCGTGCAATCCCGGCGCATGTCTTTAAGATTCAATCATTGCCAAAGCCGCCCATTGAAGCGTGCTCGATCGGAATTCGCGATCGACAGATTTTTACAGATGCCAAAATCCAAATGACACGATTTGTTCGGCTCGCCTAAGCCTGTTTTGAGTAGTAATTTGGAACGAAATAGATGATTGCCGTACTCAGTATCGTGAGTGTCGTCGCGGGCTCCGCGCTCGCGTATGTAGCAAACTGTCTTCAACCTAGAGCGCGGATCTTAGAGATCTGCGCAGGCCTGTTGTTGATTCTCGGTCTCGGCTCCTTCGGAGCAAGTTTGCCAAATGTCATTAGTAAAGGGACCAGCAGCCAGTCCATCGGACAGAGTATCGGCTTTTCAGCGGGCTCAGGTGCACGCGCGTTCGTCAACGCGACTAAGGGAAGCGACGCTCACAAAGCCCGCTGGAGGCAACGGGGCGCAGTTTGTACAAGCGCCTGCAGTCTAAAAAGCTATGTTGCCGCTGTGGTGTTGTTCACCACGAGATGAAGAAGAAAAAGGTATCAAGTATACGGGCAATGAGTTTACCTATTGATGTCCCCATATTTGCGTTTTCTGGCACTGAACGTGCTTACGGGGATCATACACCAATCTGCGCTAGCAACTAGCGGCCGAGGGCTCGACCGTAACGCCATGCGGCAAACCCGGCCTGAGTGCAAGCGTAGCCGGTGCGAGCTAACACTGGAAGACCGGCACCATCCGTGCCAACAGCAACAAGTGCTCCGCCCGCGAATCTCACACCGTTCCAAGCAAGATTGGCACTGGTTACGTATGGGTTCTGCCGAACCTGCCGGTACGCTTGCACATACTGCCGGTTTTGTTGCCGGTAGTAGCTCTGTGTCGCCTAGGGATTCCAGTTGCCTGCTGAAGGCGGCCCCTGGGGCGCGATAACGGAGCGCGAGAGAGGCCGCGGAACAGCTGCTGGCGCGTACCGGACGATCGTCCCGCCACGATAGATGATAGGCGCACGCTGCTGGGCATCGGCGGTACTTGGCGTTGCTGCGACGAGCGCACCCAAGCCGACGGCGATCACGACGGACTTGCTGGACATTTCATCCTCACAGTTAAAGCGCACAATCTGCGAAGCTCTCGTAAGAATTGCAAGCGGGTACGGCACCGCTTTCCCGCGTCATGTATAGCAGGACGCACAAATTCTGCCGGTCATTGCAAGCAAACGCACGATGCGAACGCGAATACAAGTCTAATCTCGCCTGCGACCGGAGTGGGGTACGCGAGCTGGTCACGCCGCGCGAAGCGAGCCATCATGAAATTGACTTGGGCGCGTAGCGCAGAATTGCACACACATCGGTCCGATCTGTACGAAGTTTTCGGTGCGATAATGGACGCCAATCTGTCAAATAACCCAGCCTAGACTAGCCCAGCGGCCCATCAACGCGTGAGCGGGCCTAGTGATCGTTCCGATAATGTGACGACGAGACGTTGGGCAGTCGTCCGAGCTCGAACAGCTGCTCCGTTCAAGGGCGCAATCGAGGTGTTTCCATGCGCAATCGCGACCTTATCTCAGACACCTTCCTGGCGCTGACCGCGGCTGGTCTCGTTCTTCTCTGTTCGAGCTTGCTTGCCTTTGCCTTTACGTAGAGTGGGTACGCTGTGCTGGCATTAGACCGATGGTGGTCTGCCGGCGCTAAGCCGGTCGACGGTGCGCTTGGCAATCTCCGCCGGATCGCGAACGGCGCGTCACGCTGATCTCGATGATCGTTCTTGCGACGAGTTCGGCGATAGGGTCGCTACGATCAACCAGGGAAAGCGAGTGCATGGCGCGTCGGTACGCCGTGTTCAGGGACTCAATCTCTTCTGGTCCTCGTGCGCTTCCTTCGAGCAATCGACCGATCGCAGTGATCACCGCCCGAACCCCTCAGTACAAGCGACAGTTACTACTCACGCAAACGCGGTTCCAGAGCGACGTGCCCGAACTCTTTGTACGGAGCGCTCGGATCTGACGCCAAGACAGCACATTCGAGTAAGAAACAGCAAAGTGAAAGTATCGCAAAAATCTGCGGGTGCCTCTCGACTTCGCCCCGTATATTTAGTGTGCTCCTCTGGCTCATCTAACGCCTTCGCGCGCGGCACAAATGCTGATCTCTGAGCGACTCATCGATGACATTTACGAGGCTGCCGTTGTCCCTGACAAATGGCTGGATGTATTTGATCAGGTCGGACGACAGATTAACTCGATTGGTGGCATTCTGTTTGCAACGAATCGGCAGTTTTCGGGATACACGGCATCGCCTGTCCTGCGTCGGATTTACGACGATTTCATTGAAGATGGATATGCGGCGCTGAATCCACGGCCTCAACGCGCGATCGCAAGAAATTATCCAGGTTTCGTTGGCGACCACGAGCTCTTTACCGCGGATGAGATGGATCAGGACCCGGCTTATTCCTACCTGCGACGCAAGGGAGCGGGATGGTGCGCCGGCACGGTAGTTCAGGCGCCGGGCGGGGACCTCGCCATATTTAGCTGGGAAAAGAAATTCTCGGATGGAGCAGTCAGCTCGGAGGCGATCAGCGCCCTCGGTCCCCTGCGTCCACACCTCGCACGCGCGTCCCTGTTATCCGGCAGGCTGGGCCTTGAGAGAGTTAAGGCCGCCGCTGAAATCCTGGGATTGATAGGCCTACCTTGTGCCGTTCTATCCCATTCGAACCGGATATTGGCGACCAACACGCTTTTCGATCTTCTTATCCCGCAGGTCGTGCAGGATCGGCCGTGTCGGGTTGCTCTCGTTGACCGCCGTGCAGATGCGATGCTGCGCGAATCATTGTCGCAGCTCGACTACCAGGCTTCGCCGCGCTCCATTCCGATCATCGCAGCGGAGGAGACGCCAGCATCGATTATTCACGTCGTTCCGGTACGCGGCGCGGCTCACGACGTTTTCACGCTGGCGTCCTGCGTACTCTTCGTGACCGAGGTGAGCAGTCCGGCGATCGTCTCGGCCCAGGTCATTCAAGGACTGTTTGATCTCACGCCGGCGGAGGCAAGGGTTGCGCGAGGCATCGCGGCAGGGGCCTCCGTCCAGGCGTTGGCGATCAAAGCAGGCGTAACCGTCGGCACAATTAGGCAGCAATTGAAGTCTGTCTTCGCTAAGACCGGCGTGTCCAGACAAGCCGAACTCGTTGGCATGTTGGTCGGTAGCGCCTTGCGCGGCGGCACGAAGGATGCCGCACATGAGTGACGTTTTGGAGATTAGCCGCTCGAGGTTATCTGCAACTCCGCGTCGCTCTCTCCAACATTTCCGATCAGTTTTAATAGATGAGGAGTTCAATCTGGTGTATAGTTGCTGTGTATCAACAATTTTTACGTGAGTCGCTTATGGCAAATGATAAGGAAAAAGAGGTCAAGATCGTCGTAAATGGCACCGAACACCCGGTGGCAAAAGGCACGCTGACCTTTGACGAATTGACCCAGATCGCCTTCCCGGGGCACCCGACCGATCCCAACATCGTTTTCTCAGTGACGTACGACAAGGCTGCGCAAAAGCCCGATCACGGTTCGCTGCTGCCGGGGCAAGAAGTTGAAGTGAAAAATCATACAGTCTTCGATGTCACACAAACTAATCGATCTTAACGACGACCTTCGCCAGCTCAGAGATGAGGGATATAACGTAGATATCGATTCGGGGTGGCTGATTGTCAGAGACGTTCCCTATGTCAACAACAAGCGCAAGATCGTGCGTGGCATCCTGGGCATGTTTGTCGATGAAGTGGATGGCAAAACGCAGCGACCATCTGACCACACTGCAAAGTTTGGCGGAGAAATGCCGTGCACAAGCGAAGGGCATCCACTGTCAAGCTCGGCGATCTCGAGCACGAACAATCTAAGAATAAGTGAGCGGGTCATTTTGCAGTATCAGTTCTCGAATAAGCCTACGCGCGGGCACTACGAGAACCTTCACGAAAAGGTCGTTTCCTACGTCGGGCTCTTGCTTCCACATGCAAGGGCGATCGACCCGAACGTTACCGCGCGTACGTACCAGGTGGTCAAGCCGCACGAGGAAGACTCCCCTTTTGCTTACGCTGACGCGGCGTCAGCGAAAGCTGAGATAAATATGATCACCAAGAAGATTGCCGTCGAGAAGATCGCGATCGTCGGCATCGGAGGAACGGGCTCATACGTCCTCGACCTGCTCGCAAAGACGCCGGCTAAGGAAATTCATCTCTTCGATGGAGATAAATTCTCGCCGCACAATGCGTTTCGAGCGCCTGGCGCAGCTTCAAAAGAGGATCTGAAAAAACAGCCGCTGAAAGTGGACTACTTCAAAGAGCGATACTCCAAACTACACCTCGGCATTAAAGAACACGGCGAAAACATCGGGCCGGACAACATCGAGTTGCTCCGGGGTATGACCTGCGTATTCTTGTGCATCGATTCCGGTCCTGGAAAGAAATTCATTGTCGAGAAACTGGAAGAGTTCGAGGTTCTTTTCATAGATGTTGGCATGGGTATCTACGCCACAAATGAGACCCTGGGGGGTATCCTGCGCATCACGACGAGTGAGCCTGACAATCGGAGCGTCGCAAAAGGTCGACTGTCATTTGCCGACACTGAGGAAGGCAACGAGTACGATAAAAACATCCAAATTGCGGACCTAAACTCGCTCAATGCGGCGCTCGCGATTATCCGCTGGAAAAAACTTCGCGGCTTCTATTTTGATTTCACACGGGAGCGATACAGCAGCTACACGGTCGGTACTAACCGCTTGCTAAGCGAGGACATCCATGAATCGCATAGCGACAATTAGGACCGAGTTTGTCGAGCTAATTCCATCGCATTTGGCGGATGGCGTTTTGTACGTGTCGAGGAAATATCACACCGCGTCGCACCTGTGTGCATGCGGATGCCGCAATAAGGTTGTGACTCCTCTCAATCCCAGCGGCTGGCAGCTCGGCGCGAGGCAGGGCAAATCAACGCTTTACCCATCCATCGGAAACTGGAGCTTTCCTTGCCAGTCGCACTATTGGATTCGCAATGACCGAATAGAGTGGGCACCAAAATGGACGCGGGAGGAAATCGAGACTGGTAGGCAGCGAGATCGCCTCGCACAGCGGCAGTTCTTCGATGGTAAGCCGGATGTACCGCTACGGCCGACAATTTTTCAGCGTGTCTTAATTTGGCTGAAGAGCATTGTCAGGAAATAGCGTGCGAAACTGGTTATTTTGTCGGAGCGCAGCCCCCAACGGACTAGAATCCGCTAGCCTGATGTTGATCGGAACTCTGGGATACCGCCGACTTCCGAAGGTGTAAACGCGGTCCTTGGAAAACGTTCTCAAACGGAATTCGCTCACCTGTTTTTCGTCAATGCTCCGGCTCGCCTAACGAGCCTCGACGGAAAAGAGAAACCCTCGCCGTGAAGCGAGGGCTGGACGATCGGCGTCCGAGGCAAGTCCGCCCTGATTGGGCGCATAACCCGTGCTGCGTCTAAATGCGGGGGCGGCCAGTTCTTGTTCTATCAGTACTCCGAGGCAAGCATGAGCGTGAGCACACGCGTCGTCCGCTTTGGATCGCTCGGATCTTCTGAGCCGTACTGCATCTCCTGGTCGTAGCAGTCGATTTTCCAGAAGAACTTCCGACCTACGAGGTCAAAGCTGCCAAAGTCATGCTCGTCATGCGGATCGTTGTCCGCGGTAAAGTCCGAGAAGCTCGCCACTCGAAGGAGTGCCTCGGCCTTCACACAGTCCGGCAGTTCATCAACGCCAGACGACACCATCACCTTGCCGCCGCGAAAGGTGCTACGGAAGGCATCGTTGAGAACGGCGATTTTATTCATCGTCGCCCTCCTCCGCGTCCTCGCTCTTGTAGGGCGACACATGACGGGCGCCGCAGTGCGGACAGTCGTCGTCACACTGTGCGGACCACACATCAGTCCACTCGCGGTCGCACTCTGCGCAGTGATTGAAGTTTCTGACTTGCATAGCCGACCTCCTAGATCAGGCCGGCAAGCACGAGTATCGATACGACGGTGTTGCCGCCGCACGCCTCGCAGAAGCCTTGATCTTGATCGGGCTCCATCTCCGCGGTGTGGTCGCATCCCTCCGTTATACAGATGGCGGGACACATGCTATTCAGGAGCGCGACGAGTAGAAGATCGTCCAGGCTATCGAAGCCTCTCTGGTCGCAGAGTTTCATCAGCTTTACGGACTTTTGGGAAAGAGCAATGTTGGACATCGTGTCCTCCTCGCTACGGGCATCCGACCATTCGGATGCTCGATTGCGAGGCGGAGCGAGCGTCCATCACTGAGCGGGATTTAGAGTAAATGCCCAATCGACCGTATGGACGCTCGTCGCGATGCCTCCGCCTCGCCACCGAGACCCGGACATGCGTGGCAGGTCCCGGATCGCGGGGCGGAACGTCGAAAGACCAAAATCCTGATGTGATTTTCACCGCCAACGCGAAGCGCGTGGAGAGGAGAGATCGTGCCGACTGGGCACAATATTTGAGACGTGTGTAGTTGTGACAATTTGTGATCCAACCAACATGCCTCTGCATCGCATAGCAGGATCGCTCGTCGCGTCAAATACTGACCGCTTACGCGGCGCGCCGAATGATCTAAGTAAGCTGCTCTCCAATCGAGGGCCGCTTGATGGACAGATTGATACACGGTGACTGCATCCAGGAATTAGAGTCCATGCCGTCGAGCAGCGTGGACCTAGTGTGCACCGATCCGCCGTACGGTGATGACGCAGCATATGGCCGGTCGCAACGGACAATCATAGGAAACGAGCATCCACTTCTCGGCCTTATCGCTATTGCGGATTGTTATAGGCTTCTTCGCAGAAACAGGTGCTGCTTTGTCTTTCTCGATGCAAAACACCTGGCGTTCGTGGACACGTTCGTTCGTCGATACACCGACTACACCATCAGAGAGTACCTTGTATGGGATAAGTGCCATATCGGGATGGGGCGGGGGTTCCGAAAGCGTCACGAAATGATCTTGGCGCTCGAGAAAGGATCACCAACATATAATTCTGATGCTCTACCCAACGTTCTCGCTTCGAAGCGAGTATCCACCAACGAGCATCCCCACAAAAAGCCGATCGATTTGATAAAGGCGTTGATCTCCCACGTCACACTGCCTGGTCACGTCGTTCTCGATCCATTTGTTGGATCGGGAACGACTGCTTTGGCGGCAAAAGAGCTCGGAAGGCGGTATATAGCCATAGAGCGTGATGCTGAGCACTTCCGGACCGCACAAACACGGATCGGACAGGCGTGTCAGAGCTAGCCTCCAATCGCTTTATCTCCGCTATATGTGGCGCACTGGGCACGTTCGCGCCCCTCACACACTAGGCAAAAACGCGAGACTATGTGGCGATCTTATGTCGGCACATCAAGTTATCAAAATCGCACGTACCGATTTTCACGGCGACGAGCGATTTTTTGGCATTAAGGATGAAGACCGCTTTTCACACGTCTACATCATCGGCAAGACAGGTACCGGAAAATCGACCCTCATTGAGACGATGGCGCTCCAAGACATTGAGCGCGGGCAGGGGCTTGCGCTCATCGACCCTCATGGAGATTTGGTGGAGCGCGTCGCGGCCCAATTGCCAGGCGGTCGCAAGGCAGACGTAATCTACTTGAACGCAGCCGATCGCTCGCAGCCGTATGGGTACAATCCCCTGCGCCATGTTCGTGAAGATCGAATCGCGGTCGCGGCTTCTGGGTTCATCGAAGTCTTCAAAAAGATGTGGCCGGATGCTTGGGGCGTGCGCATGGAGCACATCCTGCGCAACGTGCTGATGGCGCTCCTGGAGCAACCACGCGCGACGATGCACGACGTGCTGCGAGTCTTGTCGGATCGAAAGTTCCGTACGGACCTTGCGCGACACTTGAAGAATGAGACTGTCCGTAATTTCTTCCTGAAGGAATTCGAGCGGTTTTCGTTCGGCTATCGGGCTGACGGCACGGCGCCGATCCAGAACAAGGTGGGCGCCTTTCTGTCTGATCCTGTGCTTAATCGACTTCTGACCGCTCCCGCGCATGATCTCCACGTCCGACGGATCATGGACGAGGGTAGGGTGTTGCTGGTGAATTTGGCTAAGGGGCGCATCGGAGAGGACTCGTCGTCGCTTCTTGGCGGACTGCTTGTCACAACGCTCGGACTTGCCGCCTTCAGCCGAGCCGAATTGCCCGAGCCTGAGCGGCGCGACTTTTTCGTCTACGTCGATGAGTTCCAGAATTTTACGACGCTCGCCGTTGCGAACATGTTTTCGGAGCTCCGCAAATATCGGGTCGGCTTCACTGTCGCCCATCAATACCTTCACCAGCTTGAGCCCGATGTTCGCCATGCGGTCTTAGGAAATGCTGGTACGATAATTTCCTTCCGAGTCGGCTCGGAGGACGCGACGTATTTGGCGCGGGAGTTTCGGGAGCGATTTGATGAGGTCGATCTGGCGCAGCTTCCCAATTATCGCATTTACATCAAGCTGATAATCGACGGAGTGCCGTCGAAGCCCTTTAGCGCCATCACGCTGGCAGATCCGCCTCGCTTGCACCTCGATAAATAAGATCAGTGACCGTGAGCGCCGAGACCCGGAGGTTTAACGTCCGGAATGGACACTCGGGCCCGCCAGATCTGCTGGATTTTCGGCGGAGACGAATCATCGTCGCAAGACTGTAGGTTGTGGGCTGTTGGCTTTGCCCTTCAAATGGTACACAATTCATTAATTGAATTCCGGGTGTGCGGGAGCAGGCCTGGTCCGATTTAACGAGATCAGCAGAGCACGCGACCAGAGGCGCTGGGGGCATTAATGACTATTCGATTTAAGCATGGAGTGACTTTGGCCTGTTCCGCTCTTTTGTTATCCGCAATTGGATCAACTCCCGCGATCCTTACGCCGGCACCGGCAGCGGCGCAGGTGGCACTGTGTAAATGCAAGTTCGCGAAGCCGCCGTGGGAAGCGTTTGGCACCAAGGCATTTTGTGCTGCAAAGATGCGACCGGGACTGACAACGTGCGAGATCGCATTCGCCGGATTTGGCGCCGACCCGAAGCTGGTGGCCTCGGTCGTTGGTCGCGATCCAGTTGAGTACCAACAAGATGTCCTCGATGTCCTTAAGGCATTCGAGCAATATGTGGCGGGCAACAGGGCCGTTGGGTTCACGCCCAGTTTTCTGTCCAAGGCGCTCCTAGTGTTGATGCGAGGTGCATACTTGCGCGGTCCGCAAGACGACAAAGAAATTGAACAAACCAAGTTGCTCGACGCCGCCATACGAGGTTTCTTGGAAAAATACTCTGCTCAAGTTACGGACGTTTTTTTGGGAAAGAGCCCTCCATTCTCTACGGAAGTCGCCGACGCAAAACTCCAGATCGGCAGAGGTACTGTCAACGTCGAGCATGCGGCGGGCACGATCGCAACAATATATATCCCGGCGGAGTAGCTTTCGATGCCATCATTTCTCTGGTGCTTCGCGCTCGAATGGGGCGTGGGTTTTCTGGTCGGCGCCATTATTGCGTTTGTTGGTATCGGCCTGGTGCTTGCAGCAGTGGCTTGGTTCGTGTTTTCCCGGTGGTATCGCCTACGCCAAGATCAGGAACCAGCCGAGGTAGGATATGGAGATGCGCGCCTTAGAGGGCATACACTAATCTCAGCGCTTATCGTGTTTTTCGTATTCCTCTTGCCGTCGATCGCTGTCGGATTGATTGCATACCTCAAGTACGAGGATTTCGAGAAAACGTTTGCCGTATATATGGATTTGCGGACTGCTCCTGAGACTTTGGAAGAGGTCGCAGCTTACTATCGAGCTAGCACGGCAGTACGCTTCAAGATAAGTGAAGCCGCAAAAAAGATATCTATCAAGGGCGAGTATGAAGGACTTTGCGTTGCGGACTTCTTCGAATCCATCTGCCGCCAGTACGACTCGCAGATTTCTTGCGAGCCGCCATCGCTAGGGAATCGGGCGTTGACTATCGATGTAAAAAAGTGAAAGAGCCTCTACGGAGGCTCTTTGAATTCATTTGGCCGAGGGGATCTGCACGAACGAGACGACGAAGGCCAGAGAGCAGAAAAGCAATGCGAGCGGATAGGTGCCGTCAGATGCGGCAAGCGCGGCGCTCAGTGCGGAAAGACCAGCAAGTACCGCGCGCGACCCGCCTATAAACCATCCGGCTACGAACCAAATCGCCATCGTGGCGACAATCAGAAAAAACGCTTTGGGCGACCCGGCGAGGTGGCCAAGCACTCCGCCCGCGACGGCAGTCACAACAATCCCAACCGAGACCGCGAGCATTTTCCCAAGCTGCTTCCAATGATGCTCATCATTCCGGGTATCCGTGAAGATGGGTAGCGACATGCGGCGCTCCTTGCCGGCGGCGCTCGAGCGCCGAGCGGCCACAAGTGTGCATTCTCTTCTCCAATTATAGCATGTTGCGACGCAATGCCGTCAACAGCGTGTCACTGGACCACAGTACCAGCCGGGAAACCTCTCCAGGTAGAAATTGCTCCGATCGTGAAGTGCTTGCGGTTTCCCTCGCCTGAACAATGAATCCACTTGGAAACGGTTCCTTCGAAAGACGTGGACTGAAGAGAGCCGGCGCAATATTTGCAGCGCACCTCTAGGTCAAAAGAACTGTTGGTCCTCTCGTTTCATTTCGAATTGATGCGTGCGTGCCTGTCGGACGGCATCGCCGGCCGAAAGGTTTCTTGGGTTCGCTAGAACGCTAGAACCCAAGAAGGTCAGGTTGGGAATGGTGCCGACCACCAAGTGACGAAGTCGTTGGCCTTGCTCGCAATTCCGAGTTCTCCCCGGACAGAGGTGCCGACACGGCATGAGGGGGTGTTTCTAAGCCAGTGTCCAGGGAGTCTTCGACGGGCATCTAGCTTTGACGCCAATCCGACAGGCGGTGAGCAGATTTGATTTTGCCTTCGCACGGACCACCGCGCCAATCGAAAGAGAACACTCTTAGTCCTCGCCCTTCCACTCGCGCCGCCAGTTGGTTAGCATCTGCAACTCGGGCGGGAGGATATGATGAAAAAGAACTTGATCTTGATCGTTGCGACGATGCTGCTCATGATTCACGGAGCGAAAGCCGCTTCGGACGGTGGATGCAGTAAGCCAGAAAATGCCGACGCCGCGCGCGCTGCGCTCCCGCGCATTCTAGAATTGAAAGCTGAGAGAAATCGACAACAGCCGCTCCGTGTCAGTTCGGAATTTTGATTTTGCGTTGTTTATTGCGCCGAGCGCGTGCCTGTTCGAAGTGGTGAATTCGCAAGAGGCGATCGAGGCGGGTTTGTCAGAAGGCAGCATTACCGTCACTCGTACCACTGACGGGGCGAGGCGAGCCGATCGCGTCAGCTTGCCCGACTACACCGCCGAGAGCGGAGTAATAGGCCTGCAAAGGCATTGCGTATGGATGGGGCTCCTAGATGACGCTCGAAGATATTTTGCCAGCACCAAACTTGGTGTGCTCGAAGCGGAACCTCACACGGTCGAACCGATTTTCGGTGCATCTATGGCGACGGTAAAGGTTATATTGGCGGCCGGTTGATTTTCAAATTTCGGGGGTACGACGGCAACTCTTATTGGGCGAACTTCGATGCTGTCGTTAGGCGACGCGGATGCTCCGTTGATTTCTTTCGATACTACCCAGATGCGGTCGGAGACCGAGAGACGCCCGTGACAGGCGCGAGTCCGTAGGATCACGATTCGCTCTTCCACAGGGACGGCAAGTTGAGCTAGCCTCGCAACTCCAGAGGAGCGGAGCGTATGGCGATCAGGCTTGAACGTCTGGAGGTACGGCCGCCTATTCTGCCGGGCCTGCGTCGTATACAGGCATGGCGCCGGGTGCGGCTCCAGCGCCTGCTATCTGATCCCAACATCGCACAGAATGATCCGGGGCGGTATAAATCCATCAAAGCCGCGCAGTATTACATGGCCGTATCAATGCGCGCGGAAGCCGTCCTGCGCGGCCTGATCGACCCTTAGGCATATGCCGCGTGGCAGAGCGGAGTTGCTATGACCGTTTTGGAGGACGTTAGTAACCTCGTCAGGCGCCGTGCGCCGGCAGCAATCTGCGATGACTGCATTACAGAGGACCTCAAGCTGTCCGTCCGCCAACATGCAAATCACAAGACCAATGAGCTTGCTAAAGCCGCCGGATTTGACCGACGCATGGACCTATGTTCCCGGTGCAAGAAAATTAAGAAGGTCATCCGATATCGCGGGATGTAGGAGAGGGTGCATGTTGAGCCTGGTCGATACGACGATAGAAAAAATCTTTGCGCAAGAAAAGATGGAGGCGCGGCTACAAAAGGCATGGCGGGAGCAGGAAAAGCGCGTCGTGGTCTGGCGTCCGGATAGTCGGCGCATCACCGTGCACCACAACAGCCGATACTGGTATGGGTCGCTTCCGCTCGGCCCGAAGGAGGTTTCGATCCCCCGCCGTTGGTACCCGTTTGGAGGATATCGGGAGAGCGGCAATCTTGAAGCTGCCGTCGAACTCAACGTGCCATGGTCGAACGACAAGCGCGTGTCGGGTTTCTTCGCAAAAGATGCCGAGACGGGTGCCGTCTACCTCATGCACGACGGCGGGGTCGGTGGCGGCCAAAAGGGTGTCGGCCGCATTCCGTTTCTCGCGTGGTCGCATTCAAAGCTCGTTCCGGTGGCCGGTGGAGACGATGTCCGTCTGGCAGTGGTCGTCGCGCCGGTGGATGCAAGTAGCACAGCCGCAGACGTTACGCGCTTCGTACAACTGGCGATCGACTTCAAGGAAGCCGCCGCGAGTGGAGAAACTACGACGGCGCAGGCACTCGCCGCACAGCGGCGTTTCGGAAAGTACTTCGACGAATTTTCGGGTAAGAAGCGGAGGCGCCGCCTAGAGGAGATTGAATACATGTCTCGACATGGGGATATCGTCCGTGCGGTGCACGACTGGCGAGAGAGCACGCTTCGAAGGAACGAAAAACTCTTCAAGGATGGTTATGTTGATCTCGGGGTGCAGGCCGGGGGCGTCTTGCGCGAAATCTATGAGGTGAAGTCGAGCTGCGAACGACAGGCACTCTACACAGCAATCGGGCAAGTCGTGGTCCACGGCGATTCCCAGAATGGCGATTGCAAGCGCTTCCTTGTCTTGCCGGATGGCGAAGCGATCCCCAATGATGTGTCGCGTGCTCTCACCCGCGCGGACATATCCCTCATTCGGTTCACGCTTCAGGGGCAGAAGGTCCGCCTGTCGCAGCCGAAACTTTAAGGATCGCCAAGGCGAGGCATGCTCCCATCGTGGTTCGCCGCACACCACCTTTTCAGTATGGTATACATCTCGGAGCCGCGACGTTCCGGCATTCACTGCTCCGCGGTTCGGGCATCGATGAACCGTCGTCAGAGCCCCTGTTCTCGCGAGGGGCATTATAAAAGTAGTGCATTCTCCGCCCTTCCATCACGGCCTGGGCGATCTCGACCCGGTTATCCTTGCACGAAGAATTGAGGTGCGCCCTCGGCGCGCTTAATACTGGCAGCTAAGCTGATTTGCGGCGCCGCTTGGATTTAGATCGCGGTTGCGGGGCCACTAAAAGAGGCTCGTCCATCGGGAGGGATTCTTGGACTTTCGATTTCCCACCCCGAATGGGATACTTGAAAGGAGGCGACTCCCTAACCTCCGCAGGTGTAGGCGCGCGCTTAGGCTTTTTGCGATCTTTCGCTTTCGCGGCAACTGCGACTTGCACTATATTCAGATTGGTTATGATTCCCAAATTCGGGCCAGCAAGAAGGTCGTCGAGCGTCACGATTTGAATGCGAGGCCGGATGCCGCCCGGCAACTCTATATTGCGACCGGTCGCGGCCTCGGTCCGTATCTCCTTCGACGGCTGATCGAGACAAACAAAGACTCCCATATGCGCGCCTTCGCGCTCAACTGTGCCCTTCAGTGCCCTGACCATATCTGGATTGACATTCTTCCCAGCTTTAACCGAGACAATTGCTCTGCCGTAGTCCTTGGCACCACGCATAAAGATGATTTCTCCATCGATACCGCGATCAGCGCCCTTTCCACGCGGCTGTCCACCAACTCTGCCTACGGCCCAAAGCTGAAATTGATATGGATCGAGGGCGGCCAATTTTCTACCTGAGAGTTCGTCCCGAGGTATTCCGTCAACTTCATATACCGCGTGCGGAAGCCAAGTCTTGAAACGGTCCTGTATGACTTGAATAGCGAGATACGTAACATCAATCCCGATCCACCTGCGGCCCATCTTCTCGGCTGCATGAATTGCTGTGCCGCATCCGCAAAATGGATCGAGGATCAGATCACCCTCTTTACTTGATGTCGCTATTATTCTTTCGAGAAGTTGCAGCGGCTTTTGCGTCGGGTAATGAAGGCGCTCTTTAGCTTGCGAATTTATGGCGCTGATATCGCCCCAATCGTCGCTCACCGTCACGCCCGGCATCGTATCCAGGTATCGTTTGAACCGAGGAACTGCGCCGGGTCTGGGCTGAACAATGAGCCCTTTCGACATCAGATCGTTCATTTTCTTGTACGAGTAGCGCCAGTACCGCGTCACCCCCATTACCTCGTATGAGGGATTGCCCTTTGCTGCGCCGCCCGGGCCGGTGATGTTGTCGAGCTGGTACGCTCTGCCGTCAGGGTCTTTCAGGCCATATTTCTTCGCGATATAGGCCTCGTCATATGCAGCAAATTGCTGAGTGAAGGTCGCCGCTGCGGTCGTATCCTTCCTATAAACCAACAGCACGTCGCGCACGCGGGGATAATGTGTCGCTCCCTGCGCATAATCTGATTTGGCTGTCGTCCGCTTCCAACTGATCTCATTGACATAGCCTTGTCCCTCAAACACGCAATCCAGAAGCATTTTTAGGTAGTGGCTGTTGCTGGGGTCGCAGTGCAGGTAGAGCGTGGCAGTGGGCTTCATGACCCGGCGCATTTCAAGCAGCCTCGGGGCCATCATGGCGAGATAAGCCATTACGTCGCCTTCCTTCAAAAAGGTGCGGCGAAGGGCATCTAAAAGTACGAACGTATCGAGGCTCAGCGTCCGAACGTGATCTAGGGCCCGCTCAGCGCCATTTTCCCAAGTCCACGTATCATCGAACGCTGCTATTTGGGACGACGCGTCCTCTGCAACCGGGGAGCGGAATAATATGTTGTAGGTAGCATTAGAATTGAATGGCGGGTCCAGATACACCAGATCAACGGTGTTGGATTCGATCCGCTGCAACCAGTCTAGGTTGTCTCCAAAATAAAGCCGATTTCTTAGACCTGATTTAGTCACGTCAGAACCCCCGTCCTCACACGGGAGCGGATGTTCGGATACAACCTCAAACGGTTCCCTTACGGCGGCCGGATTGCTGTCGGCATAGTTACCTTGGAGTGAACAACGATCACTCATGGCCTAAGCCCGCCTTGGTGCGAGTGGCCGGCTTTGATCTGGCGAGTGGCCTATTTCGGCCAGTACCGCCATGGAAACGATCGGTGATGCTTGGCAAGCTCGGCTTGCGCATTACCGCGTGTGTGCGTGGCAAGGAATGCGTTCGAACCGCTTCTGGATCTAATCGGAATAGTCGAGATACATATCCCGCGTTGCTCCATGGTTCCGATTGCGGCAGGCCACGGCTTGTTCATTGAAAATGCCCCAATAAGAAAGGGCGTAGCGTACCGGACCTAGACGGGCAGGAAGCTAGGTTCCGGCCGAAATCCGAGTTTGGTGAGGAACACCAGACGAGCGTCACCCTTGCTCAATCAGATGTTTCAGGAAAGCTTCGCAGGCCTTCTCCGCCTCAGCGAACGTCTTGAACGGCGATCCGCCCACCCTCATGGCGGGCCTGTGCAAATCTAGGGGACCCCATGAGGCAACAAAGCCGGGTGGCCCGTGGAGACCTGGACCGCTACGGCTCTCGTTGCTGATCACGAACGAATAGCTTTGAGCGCTCGCGCTCCAGATCTCGAGATCGGCTGTCGTGCGCCGGAAGTGCAGGGCCATTTCACCCTCCACCCAGAAGTCCCTCGTATTGAGATGGACGCCTAACCTGCTTTTGTGCGGTTGGCTGCGTCAGTCTCCCGCGCCAGCCGTTCTGCCTTCAGGCGCTCTCGATTATCGTGGAGCGCTTTTTGCGCTTTGGCGTAATCGGTCAAGGCCTCCTTCGCTTCGGCCTGCCTGAATACCTTGCGGGCTTCGCGTTCTGCTGCCGTGGTGGCCCGCCGTTCTCGGTCACTGATCATTGTTGACCTCCATTTTGGGGCTCGATCGTTAACACGCGGAACTCGCTTTCGATCCTGTCTGTTTGAGGAGCGAAGAACTTTAAGGCTGCGGTCATTTTCCGTTTCGGTCGCGACGCACCTTCTGAAATTCCCGAGGCCCTCTGATAAGCTTCCGCTTGGGACCGGCTTGATCATCTCGGTTGGCTGCAGGGTCGGTAACCTTGTCAATTGCAGCTCCTGCTAACTCGCGTGCGCGCTGCCTCGGGCCATCAGGACCCTGCCGGTCGTCGAGCTCGGCAAGGCCTTGGTCGGGACGGTCAACCCGCGTTCGACGAGTCGGCGGATAGCGTCGGAGCGGCCGGGCCTAACATCCCTTCAGCGGCCCATCCACGCTATCGATAAATTCGTCGAAAGTCTGATGGTGCGTGCTCGATCGGTGCCAGTGGGTTTGCGTCCGGAGCCCGGCCTTTTCCCTCCGCGCGGCTTTCGTATTGCTTGTTTCATATCCTAGTATTGCGCTTTTCAAGCTCGGAAAACAAGCGGGCCGCCGCGGTGGTGACACACCGCGCAACTTGGATACCAGACTCCGGGCCGCGCTCTGCATCGGCTTAATAGCCTACTCTGTGCAAGCGGATGGCGATCGGAGGTAAATCTCTTGCAAAAGTCTGCAGGCTCACACCCGCCATCCGGCCTTTACGGCTCCGGCTGACGAAAGGATTTCTGGGGTTCGTTAGAACCCAGAAAGTTAGGCTGGAAATGGTGCCGACCGCTATTGCTTCCCACGACGTCGCCGCGCTGGCTTGCGACCTTTAGGCAAGGTCTTGTGAGGCCTCGCGCCTTTGGGCGACCGGGCAAATAACTCGGACAAAGGAACATCGAGCGCTTCGGCGATGCGCTCGAGAAGATCAATTGTCGGGTTTTTCGATTGCCGCTCAAGACTGCCCATGTAGGAGCGGTCAATCCTGGCCTCTGAAGCCAGTTTCTCTTGCGAGATACCGTGCTTCACCCGAATCCGACGCACATTCCAAGCCACAAGCGCACGAGTTTTCATACGTCAAAGCATGTCACTCTCTCGGCCCGTCAAACCACTGGCTATAACCCCACAATTGGGTTCAAACTGATTCACCGTACAAGAGTGGCGGGTCAGGCAGAGACTGGGCAGCCGCGCAAGCTGGTCGTACGCGGTTAGAATCAGCAGGCGCTACACTCGTTCTGCCGACACGGTTGCGATCATGGTGCGGCAACTCCCTCCAACCGCGAATATTTGCTCCCCGCTCGCAACTCGTCATCGTCGAGGCCATGCTCGTTTAAAATGATCTCCTTGGGCAGATGAAGACGTCGCTATCCGAGTCGGTCAAGGCGCGGGCGAAAACATGCACTATACGAACGTACGAACGCAGGCGTGCAAACCTAGCGCCCGGGTACGAAGTGTACTGTTGTGATGCAATTTGAGCACTCCTGCGCTCCGCTCGACTGAAGCTTCTCCGTTTTCTTGCGCCTGTTACGCCTCTGGTGTCCTATCCGTTTGGGATAGGGGGCGCGGGCATACATGCTGCAGGTTACAGAAGACCTGATTGATCAGGTCTACGAAGCTGCAGCAGCATCGGAGCTTTGGGGCGGCGTTCTTGATCGGGTTGCGAGCCAGTTCGGCTCCATTGGCGATCTGCTATGCACGCAGAACTCCCAGAACGCCTGGGCTGGCTCGTCAGTCGACACTGTCCGGCGGCAATTGAAGTCCATCTCCAGCAAGACCGGCGTTTCCAGGCTGGCTGAACTCGCGGGCACGCTGCTCGGAAGCGCCTTTCGCGGTAGCAGAAAAGATGCCGCTTATGAATGACTGTGTCCGTTTCGTTGCGGCGGTTGAGGCCATTTACAACGCTGCGCCGCATCCATCCAATTGGCCGCTCGCGCTGCAGGCCATCGCCGATGTCTTCCGCGCGGCCGGTACCGTTCTGATGTGGCGCCGGGACGATGGCAGCTTTGGAACAATCGTTTCACCCGGGCTTGTTACAGCCCAGGAGGTCTACCACCAGGCGGAGTGGTGGCGCCACGACATTCGTGCCATCCGAGCTGTGGAGCAGGGGTATGTGAGGCGCACGGACGCGGTCACGGACCGCCATCTTGCGACGCCCCAGGAGATCGAAGAACATCCGATCTACACCCAGTTTCTGGTCCCGCATGGCCTTGGCTGGTGCGCTGGCGCCGGAGTCTCGCCGGACCCGCTCATCGATGTTTGGATCGGTGTCCAGCGTTCCAAGGCAGAAGCGCCATTCTCGGATGATGAACTTGAGGTACTTACGCGTTTGGCGCGCCACGCCGAACATGCGCTGCGCCTCAGCGTACGGCTTTTCGGTGCCGAAATGTCCAAACTAGCGCTGGGTGACGCGCTCGCCCGCATCGGCATTGGCGTTTTCGTCCTCGACGCCTGCAAACGGATTGTCTTTTCCAATCCTGCGGCGGTCAGCTGCCTCGGTGACGGCTTAGCAACTGCCAATCGCCGCCTCTCGGCTAACCAACCGGGAGAGCAGCGCAATCTAGAGGCCGCAATTGAGCAGACGCTGTCGGACCATCCGAACAGGAATTCCCCGAAGCCGATACTGGTCCGCCGGGACGCGGTTGACCGGCCTCTCGTGCTCTATGTACTCCCGGTTCCGGCCTGCGGGTTACAGGATGTGGCAGCTCATTTCTTAGCTCCAGCTCGCGTCATCGTATTGGTGATCGATTCCTTGGCGAACGCCTCAGCAGATCCTGCGATAGTTCGCGACCTTCTCGGCTTGACCTTGGGTGAAGCGCGTGTGGCGGCTCTTGTAGGGTCTGGATGTTCGCCGCTCGAAGCGGCCCAAAGACTTGGTATTGCCGAAGGAACTGCCCGCGTCGTGCTCAAGCGCGTCTTCTCCAAGGTCGGAGTGTCGCGCCAGAGCGAATTGGCCGCTCTTCTCGCTCGAATGGTCGTCGGATGAATAGCTTTGTCCATCGTCTCGACGGCGCCCCGTGATCGCATCGGGGCGCCTCTGCCGCAAATTCATTAGCCGCCGAGTTCACCGTTAAGCACAGGACCAAAGAGCTCTTACCGCTCCCCTCTTGCCCTAGTCGCGCTGATGAAAGCGCGCACACCCGCTTCCACTAACAAAGCCGATATTCTGGCCGATGTACTGGCCGCCGCCTCCTTTGCTAATGACATTTGGTAAGCCTGCTCCGAGCGAGCCGAGACCGAGAATCAACAACGCGCCGGCACAGGCATCTAAGATCCGCGCTTTAGGTTGATGCCAACGTGTAGCGTACGCGAGCGCGGAGCCCGCGACGACACTCACGATCCCGAATATGGCAATCATTTATTTTCGTTTCCAAACTTATTGAACTTGAAATTGGCTTAAGGCGACCTGGACAAATAGCGTCATCTGGAGCTTGGCATCCAGCCACGACTTCCCATGCGATATGACCCTCTGGAAGAATGACGGCGCCACGGATTCTGATCACTTCCTGCTTTGCGGCGGTGGCCCGTTCCAATATCTCATCAGGCTACGGATGCGCCGTCACTGTCATCTCTCATTTGAGATACGAAAAGCGCACGCAATCCGCGCACCGAGGTGACCAACCTCTGGCGCGCCACTAGAGACGACGTAGCAATAACCTGACCCTCGGGATCATATGCCGACCGGAATGCGTCGGTCTTATCCCATTTGGGAGATGACCTATTGAACCGAATACCTACTCATTTCGGAGTGAGGCGGTGCTTCGCGGCCTGTCCCAGCGTCGTCTGCCGAGGAGAAGCCGGCGCAAGGACCGCAGGAGCGGTTTATGCCGGTCAGTGAAATGCATATGAAGTATCAACTCTCGCATTTAGGAAGGTTTGGTATGGCAAAAGCGAAATTGTTGTCGGCAGTCGTCGCCGCATTGTCACTCATCGCGGCCGCAACGTCCCCCGCGCTGGCGCAGGAGAAGTTGGTCGGCACCTATGGTGAGGTCCGCTCCGTCTTGTCGTTCAAGGTGTCTGAGACGGCTCTCCAGAAATTTGTACCCGCGGGCTGGGAATTGAGCGCCTCCGGTACCGGCCCGTCCAAAGGGGCCAATCTGAATTTGGTTCTTATCGACGCCCTCACCACGCAAGGTCCGGACGGGAAGCCTGAGAACGGCCCGCGGATCGCCGCACTGGTTTTTCCAGCAAGAAAGACCGGAACGGACGCGACGGTGCCGATGGTTTTTGCTGGATTCACGTCCAGCGCCAACTATGTTCCGGGCGCCTATGGCGTGTTCGAGCTTGCCAAGACGACCATTGTGCGGACCGCACGCACTGATCCAGAGGGTAAATCAGGCGCAGATGAATCCTGGGATTTCCGGGTTGATGACAACACTGGCGTTTCGGTTCAATTGCAATTCGCTCACGCGCCTTCAGCAAGGACCAAACGGGAAACCCGGGTCTACTCAGCAAAGACGCCAGACTTGTATCGCATCTACCGCATCGAAGAGGCGCTCGACGTCGTACGAAGCACTGAGACGGGAATCGATCGAGTCCAGCGCGTTACGTTCAAGATCAGGGGTTCGAACATTGCTCAACTCTTCGACGGTTCAGAGAAGCTGGTGAGCATTACGTCCATCCCCTGGTACACGCGTCAAGTCTTCCTCCCGAGCGGCGGCACACAGTGACCCACGTTCAATGTGTTCGAACGCTGTGAAGTTTTAATCAAGGAGACGACACATGCCTGACGCATTCGTCGCGACAAGACGAGCTTCATGGATAGGAGTATGCGCACTCGGATTGGTGATGTTGATCGCTGTTCCGGCTGGCGCTCTCGCGCAGAATCCGTCTTCCGCCGAGGCGCGGCTAAAGGATTTGAACATCACGCTGCCGCCCGTGCCACCTCCGGTGGCCAACTACGTCGATGCGGTTCGGGTCGGAAATCTGCTGTTCCTGTCGGGAAACACTCCGGCTCGTGATTGGAAGTACAAGGGTAAGGTGGGCAAGGACCTCACCGTAGAAGAAGGCTATGACACGGCGCGCCAGGTTGGGTTGATCATGTTGGCGAAGGTGCGCGTTGCGCTTGGCAGCCTTGATCGCGTGAAGCGCGTGGTAAAAGTCTTTGGCATGGTCAACTCGGCTGAAGATTTTGGCGATCAGCCGAAGGTTATCAACGGATTTTCCGATCTGATGGTGCAGGTGTTCGGCGAGCACGCCGGCAAACACGCTCGATCCGCCGTCGGGATGGCGGGCCTTCCGTTGAACAACGCCGTCGAGGTTGAGATGATCATTGAAGTAGCAGAATGATGGGCCAAGGGATTATGGCTGGAGCACAATCGCTCTCGGAGACGCCAGCATCGAGAAGCCCTCCAGTGGTGGTTCTTAAACCTCGGCTCTGCCTGTCGAACGGCTCCGCCGGACGAAAAGTCAGGCCGGGAATGGTGCCGACCGCAAAGTGGCGAAGTCATTCGACTTGCTGGCAATTCTGCGCTTGATCCCACCGAACGGAGATGCCGACACGGCATGAGGGGGTGTCTCTAGGCAAGCGTGGAGAGGCGATGAGGGGTAATCAGCCGCGCGCACTTCGGGCCGAAAATGCTGCGAGCTCGGCGGCGGACTGCAAGAAGAGTACCGCCGCTCAACACCAAGACAACTAGCGAGCGCGTAGCACGAGATAAGACATTTGCTAATTAGTCAGATCTCAGCTCTTCGCAGAGCCGCCGTTGGAAGGCATGGGCCTCTCGGCCGAGGCGGTTGCTATACCTCCTCGCTGGAACTGGAGGATTTCCTTCGCTGGCGGCCCATCAGCGCCGCATGTGCTCGATCTCCGAGCGGATGAATTCGAGGGGCGGCATTCTTGGTTCAAAACAGGTGACGATCTTCATAAGAACAAAATGGGAACTTAGAGTCAGTCCGTTTGAACTGAAGCCCTTGGTTCCGAGTTTTAAGATCGGAGCAGGTTAGGTTCATAGATGCATCATCCGTATATGTCTCCGGTCTCAAGGCCCGACTTGATCTTGAAGCTCTGACACAACACCACCGTGTGCAAAGGGCATACACATGCGCGCAAAATGGGTGCAATCCGTAGCAGGGCTCGCGCTCGATGCAGTGTTGGCAAGCGGCATACTCGCCTCGTTTATCTCGATCGTTGTCTTTCTTTTGCTTGCACGAGACTGGCACTACGCTGATCTGCAGACGATCGCGACCACCTTTTTGCTTTTTGCTGGTATCCTGTACGCTCTGCGTCACTTCCGTCGCCGGGCATACGGCTTTGCCGAAGTTGGATTCGCTCTCGGCTTCTTTGCATATGCACTGTTCACGATGAACAAGCCCACCGATCTCATGAACTTGATGTTTCAATGCGCCGCCGCGATCTATGTAGCTATCCGTGGCTTCGACAATATCGTGCTCTTTCACAAGAACAGACCGGTGGCCGAAAAGGCGCCCATCCCAGGCCCGTCGTGCACAGCCCCGGAAGCTGATTGCAAAACGTGATGCGGTTTGCTCTAACTGTCCGGCGCAAGGACTAGTTGCCGTGCCAAAAGCGTGCCATGCCGATTTGGGCGGGTCGGAAAAAACAAACAATCTCAAGGGATTGCGGGCGTAGTTCAATGGTAGAACGGCAGCTTCCCAAGCTGCATACGAGGGTTCGATTCCCTTCGCCCGCTCCAGCCTTCAGGCAAATGTCGCGGGACAGTTTGTCGGCATGGCAATGTATTTGGCGACAGCAGGAGACGTGACGTGAGGTTGCTTGGAGCGCTGCTGCTTGCGCTGGGCGTGCTTTGGATGACGAGGCCGGCATCCGCGCAAATGTATGATCCGCGCTATCCCGTCTGCATGCATGTTTACGGTGAGTTGGTCGGCGAGCGCATGGACTGCATCTTCACGTCGATAGATCAGTGCCAGGCCAGCGCTGTGGGCATGCCGGCGACCTGTCTGGTGAACCCTTATTTTGCGCCAAGGTCGGCGCGTCCGCATCGGCCTGAACGATGACCTTTCCGCCCGTATCGCGAGCGTTCATTTGAGATCAGTGCATGGCATGGTGGTACTACGCGTTCTTCGCGATCGTTCTGCTCGGATGTTGTGCATTGGTGGTTCGCGCCCGTCGCGGCAGCAATACGCGAGAAGACGAGGAACTGAACCGGCGGATCGATGAGCGCGTCGATCGGCTCGACCTCACCCGGCGCAATCGCGACAGGGATTCCTGACCCAGGGGATCCGCAGACGGCCTTCGCTATTATCCCGGGATATTACGGCGATCTGTTCACGCAACGTGCGCGCCTAACGCACCGTACTCGACCTGTTCTTCTCACAACGCGCAGTTATGTTTCCGTAGTTCTCCGCGATTGAGAACGAAGTTCCGCCGGAACGATGTCGCGGGTTCCGGCATTGGTCGAATAGAGCCGACCGACCTCCGGCGAGAACGGTCGGTTCAAGCCCGCGCCAGGCCGTTCCCTCTCAACAGCCCCCTAGACGGCCGGCGCGGGTCCTTATCCCGGTCCTGCTCGATGTGGCGAGGCTGCGCGCCGGGCGAGTATCGCTGACGTTGTGCGATAGATTCAGCGCCAGCCCAAAGCGGGCGCGATCTGGGTCAAGATCGTCTCGATCACATGCGCGTTGTAATCGACGCCGAGCTGGTTGGGGACGGTCAGAAGCAAGGTATCGGCCTCTGCGATCGCCTCATCCGTCTTGAGCTGCTCGATCAGCCTGTCCGGCTCGGCGGCGTAGCCGCGGCCGAAGATCGCGCGCGTCCTCTCGTCGATGAAGCCGATCTGGTCTTCGTCCTGCCCGCTGCCGAAATAGGCGCGGTCGCGATCGTCGACCAGCGCGAAGATGCTGCGGCTCACCGAGACCCGCGGCTCGCGCGTGTGCCCGGCCTCCTTCCAGGCGGCACGATAGGCCCGGATCTGGGCCGCCTGCTGTATGTGGAAAGCCTCTCCGGTCTCGTCGTTCTTCAGCGTCGAGCTCTGCAGGTTCATCCCGAGCTTTGCCGCCCATACCGCGGTGGCGTTCGAGCCGGCGCCCCACCAGATGCGCTCGCGCAGGCCTTCCGAGAGCGGTTCGAGCCGAAGCAGGCCGGGAGGATTGGGAAACATTGGCCGTGGATTGGGCTGCGCAAAGCCCCGGCCGCGCAGCATGTCGAGGAAGATCTCGGCGTGACGCCGGCCCATGTCGGCGTCGGTTTCGCCCTCGCCCGGCTGATAGCCGAAATAGCGCCAGCCATCGATCACCTGCTCGGGTGAGCCGCGGCTGATGCCGAGTTGCAGGCGTCCCCTCGCGATCAGGTCGGCCGCGCCGGCGTCCTCGATCATGTAGAGCGGATTTTCGTAGCGCATGTCGATCACGGCGGTGCCGATTTCGATCCGGCTGGTCCTGGCGCCGACGGCCGCCAGCAGCGGGAACGGCGAGGCCAGCTGGCGAGCGAAGTGATGGACGCGAAAATACGCGCCGTCCGCGCCGAGCTCTTCGGCCGCGACCGCAAGGTCGATGGATTGCAGCAGCACATCCGCGGCCGAGCGCGCCTGCGACTGCGGCGAGGGCGTCCAGTGCCCGAACGAAAGGAATCCGATTTTCTTCATGCCGGCAATGTAGGGATGTCCGCGACGAATTGCGATCCGCAGATGTGACCCAAGGATGACTGAAAGTGTTTACCAGCCGGGAGATTTTTCTGCGGCAGATGTTGCGGGTTTTGCAGATCGGGCCGTTGCGCAAGTGCTGCATGCGTGCAGGTCTTGCCGCCTGCGCCGCGGCATGACTTGCGATCCCGGGGCGCGCCGCCTAGCTTTGCGCCACCATTTCTCCCGCCAACACCTTCCCGCAGGTCCCGATGTCGCAGCCGCTTCTGTTTCAGCCGATCACGCTTCGCGGCGTGACCTCCCGAAACCGCATTCTGATCTCGCCGATGTGCCAGTATTCGGCAACCGACGGCCTCGCCAATGACTGGCATCTCGTGCATCTCGGCAAGTTCGCCCAGGGCGGCGCCGGGCTCGTGATGGTCGAGGCCGCAGCGGTGACCGCGGAGGGCCGCATCACCCATGGCGACGTCGGCATCTGGAACGACGAGCAGATCGCGCCGCTCGAGCGGATTGCCGCCTTCCTCAAGGACAATGGCGCCGTGCCCTCGATCCAGCTCGCGCATGCCGGCCGCAAGGCCAGCATGCAGCGTCCATGGTACGGCAATGCCGCTCTCGACGAGGCCGACCGCGCTCGCGGCGATCTGCCGTGGCGGACGGTGGCGCCGAGCGCGATCCCGATGGAAGACGGCTGGTTGATGCCGCACGCGCTCGAGGTGGCCGAACTCGCCGCGCTGCGCGAGCAATGGCGGCGCGCCACCTTGCGCGCGGTGGAGGCCGGCTTCGAATTCGTCGAGGTGCATTGCGCACATGGCTATCTGCTGCACGAATTCCTCTCGCCATTGTCGAACCGCCGCACCGATGCCTATGGCGGTGATCGCGCCGGGCGGATGCGCTATCCGCTCGAGATCATCGAGACCGTGCGCGCGGCCTGGCCGGCGGAGCGGCCGCTGTCGGTGCGGATCTCCTCGGTCGACGGTATCGACGGCGGCCTGACGCTCGAGGACCAGGTCGCGTTCGCCCGCGAAGCCAGGGCGCGCGGTGCCGATCTGATCGATTGCTCGTCGGGCGGCCTGCTCGGCTCGGCGACCGCGGCGCGGATTCCGCGCGGCTACGGCTTTCAGGTGCCCTATGCCGATGAGATCCGCCGCGCCGCCGACATTGCGACCATCGCGGTCGGCCTCATCCTGCATCCGCAGCAGGCCGAAGACGTCCTCGCCAAAGGCCAGGCCGATCTGGTCGCGATCGGCCGCGAGGCGCTGTTCGATCCGAACTGGCCGCTGCATGCCGAGCTTGCGCTCGGCGGTGGAGGTGGCGAGGTATTCGCGTCCTGGCCGAAGCAGTATGGTTGGTGGCTGGAGCGGCGCGAGCCCGGCCTGCGCCGGCTCGATGGCCCGCCGCTGCCGTTCCGCCAGAGCTGACAAGAAAATCCGACAACCACCTGGGAGGTCGTTATCATGACAGCAGTCGCAAAGCGCCCCTATCGCGGCGTCTTCCCCGTGGCGCCGACCATCTTCGACGCCAACGGCAATCTCGACCTCGACGGACAACGGCGCTGCGTCGACTTCATGATTGACGCCGGCTCCCACGGCATCTGCATCCTCGCCAATTTCTCCGAGCAGTTCGTGCTGACCGACGCCGAGCGCGAGACCGTGATGCATACGGTGCTCGAGCATGTCGCCGGCCGCATTCCCGTCATCGTCACCACCACGCATTTCTCCTCGGCGGTCTGCGCCGCGCGCAGCCGCGAGGCGGAAGCCGCCGGTGCTGCGATGGTGATGATCATGCCGCCCTATCACGGCGCCACCTTCCGCGTCGGCGAGCCAGGCATCTATGAGTTTTATCGGGTGGTGTCGGATGCCATCAACATCCCGATCATGATCCAGGATGCGCCGGTCGCGGGCACGCCGCTCTCGGTGGATTTCCTGGCACGGATGGCAAAGGAGCTCGCCAATGTCAGGTACTTCAAGATCGAGGTGCCGATGGCGGCGAACAAGCTGCGTGGCCTGATCGAAAAGGGCGGCGCCGAGATCGAAGGGCCGTGGGACGGCGAGGAGGCGATCACGCTGATGGCCGATCTCGATGCCGGCGCCACCGGCGCGATGACCGGCGGCGGCTATCCCGACGGCATCCGCCAGATCATGGATCCGTTCTTCGCCGGCCGCCGCGACGAGGCGGTGCGAGCCTATGCGCGCTGGCTGCCGCTGATCAACTACGAGAACCGCCAATGCGGGCTGCAGGCCTGCAAGGTGCTGATGCGCGAAGGCGGCGTCATCAAGTCCGATGCAGTGCGCCATCCGCTGCAGCCGCTGCATCCGGCGACGCGCGCGGGGCTGATCGAGATCGCGCGGACACTCGATCCGGTCGTGCTGCGCTGGGGGCGATGAGAGGGCGCCTGATCAGGCGCGTCCGGGCCTTTAGGACGCTCTCTCGATCGCCGGCGCGCATGGACGTTGATCTGGCGAGCGGAGCCGGTGTGGTGGGCTTGGCTGAAGGGCTCGGGCGAAACCTTGTCGAAGCATGGTGCCCGCTGCCGCTCTTGAAATCCTCGTGCCTGATCATCACCTTGGGTGGAGTACGCGATCATCGACCCTGCTTGAGTTCGCTGCAGTAAGCTTGGTTCGCCGATGGTCGTGCATGGCTGCCCGGACAAGGAGGGGGCCATGTTGCGATGTATCCGCTTGGCGGCACTCACCTTGGCTGCCGCATTGATATCGACGGTGGCTGGCGCAGCGCAGACTTGCGCCTCCCGGTCCGATTTCGTGACCTTCCTCAAAGACCATTTCGGCGAGGTTGAGGTGCACCTCGGATTGTCCGATCGCGGCCACCTCGTGGAGGTCTTCGTTTCGCCGGCGGGTACCTGGACGATCCTCTTGTCGCGGCCTGACGGTTTGTCCTGCCTCGTCGATGCGGGCGAGGCCTGGATCACGACGGTCCCCCCATCACGCGACGCGCGATTGCTGCGCCTCGTCGTGCCGGGTCCCGTGCACTGAACCTGCGCAAAGCACGCTACGCGTCCCACGTCACCGGTAGATCCAGGAGGCCGCGGAACGCCCAGCCGCCGATCCGCGCCGGCTGGTGCGCGATCAGGCGCAGATTCTTCAGCCGGTTGAAGATCGCGGGCAGCGCGACGTCGGCGACCATGGCGCGCGAGGCCCAGGCGCCGGCGCAGAAATGCGGACCGGCACCGAACGCGATGCTCTTGCTGGCGTCGCGGCGCACGTCGAACGCGTCGGGCTTGTCGAAGTGTTTCTCGTCGCGGTTCGCCGAGCCGAACATCAGGAACACGCGCTCATTGGTCTCGAAGGCGACGTCCCTGATCGTCCAGGGCTTTGCGATCCGCCGCGGCGACATCCCGATCGGCGAGATCCAGCGCGCATATTCCTCGAACACCTGCAGCCACGGGATCGTGCCGCTCGTCGCCAGCGCAAGCTGGTCGGGATGAGTCAGCAGCGCCCATACCGTGCCGGCGATCGCATCGCGCGGCTCGTTCTGGCCGCCCGAGATCGCAAGCTTGATATTGGCGCGCACGCTCTCCATCGGCATGTCGGTCTGCAGCATCACGCCGAGCAGGCTGAGGTCGGGCGTCTTGCGCAGCCTGGGGACCATGTCGTCGATCGCGGCATCGATGCCCGAGGTCGCCGCATGGCAGCGCGCCTCGATCGCGGGATCGCCGACATAATTGGCGATGCCGTCGATCATGCCCTGCGACCACGCGTTCATATCCTGGAAGCGCATATTGGTGAGGCCGGTGATCGACTTCAGGCATTCGGCCGAGAACGGCAGCGCGAACGCCTGCACGAAATCGACCACGCCGTCCGGCTTCAGTTCGTCGAGGATGCGCGTCGCGTGTGCTGCGAACTGCGCCGTCCAGTGCGATCTGACGGTTTTGGGCGAGATCGCCGGAAAGATCGCCTTGCGCTCGTTCATGTGCGCATCGCCGTCCTTGCGCATCATGTTGTGGCCCATCAGTTTGTTCATCAGCCCTTCGGGCTGGTGCGACGAGAACACGTCGATCTGCTTCTCGGAGATGAAGATGTCGTCGCGGCTGCACAGCAGCGTGCTGCCGAGTTGCGGCACGAAGGCGATCGGCGCCTCCTTGCGCATGCGCGCCAGCGCCGGGTAGGGATCCTGCCAGAAGGCGGGGACGTCGATGTCGAAATGGGGCGCGGTGCTCACGACGTGATCTCGGTTTGGCCTCAGGTTTTCGAGCCGAGCATAGGCCGGGCGGCGCGGCCCGTCTGTCCCCACCGCTGGGGACAGCTGGAGGCCGCCGCGTGGAGCGCGCTCAGTTCAGCTGGCGCGCCGAGGCCATCAGGCGCAGCGCGATCGCGAACAGCTCGTTCTGCGAGGAGATGCCGAGCTTGTCGTAGGCACGTTTGCGATAGGTGAGGGCGGAGTGCAGCCCGATGCCGAGCTCGGCCGCGATCGCTTCCGAGCTGAGACCGGAGAGGATGCGCAGGCAGACCTCCTGCTCACGCCCGGTCAGCCTGGCGAGCGGCTCGGCGGTTGCAAACAGGGTCTTCAACCGCTCGATCGGATCAATATCCGCTGCCGGGTCGCGCTGGAAATGCCGCGCCACAGCCGCCGTCAACGCCGGCGCGACCGCGGCCAGGCGCGCGATCTGCTCGCGGCTGAAGCGGCCTTGCGCGGTGATCTGGTAGAAGTTGACATAGAAGCAGGTGTCGCCGGTCCAGATCGCGGAGGCGAACTTGTCGACAATGTCGGAGTCGTCGAAGAAGATCTTGCGGTAACCGTCGCTGTACATCCGGCGGGCAAAGTTCGGCAGCACGATCGGCGCGGCCTGCGTCCGCCCCTCGAACACCGCGTCCCGATTCGGGTCGGCCTGATGGAAATGTTCGGAATAGGCGATCCCGAGGTCGCGCCCGGTCGGGATGTTGCCGACATCGAGCAGGCACGCGGCGGTTCGCGGGCCGGTGAACGAGAATACCATGCAATGACCGACACCGGCGACGCGGCGCAGCGCGCCGATCAGGGCTTGCGGAAAGCTGTCGCGGCCGATCGCCAGCAGCGCCGGCGTGATGTCGCTGACGACAGAAGTCTTGAAGGCGTAATCTGCCTTCATGGCGTCCTCCCTGTGTTTCGGAAAGACTAGAGCCTTTTCCGTTCCGATGGAATCGGAACGGGGCTCTGGATTCTTTGTTTTGACGCGTTTTCTTGACGCGAACCGGGATCCACTTCGCTCGAAAACGCTCTGGCAGCGACCTCGCCGGCGTGGAAGCGGCGCCTCAGGCGCCCGGCACCTGGTCGAGGAAGCCGGTGATGCTCCTGATCCGGCCGTCCTTCAGCATGGCGAAGTCGGTGCCCTTGATCGGGCTGTCGACGCCGTCAGGGCCAAGGCCCCAGGAGAACCGGACATGGTCGCCGAAGCCGTTCGGCTCCCCGATCAGCTTGAAGCGGAAGTCCGGAAACTTCTGCTGCACGCCCGCGATCAGCGCGTCGACGCCCTCATGGCCGTCGCCGCTCATCAGCGGATCGATATAGCGCGCATCGGCGGTCCAGTTCTCGCTCAGCATCTCGCGGCGCCGGCTCGGCGTCCGCTCGTTCCAGAGATCGATATAACGGCGGGCGATGGTGGCATGGTCGGTCATGGTGCTCTCCTTCGATAGTGCCGGACTGTGCGGCGGTCCGGACTATCGAAGGTTTGCGTGCGCCGATCGATTACCTCTGAGGTCATCGCGCGGGCTATGGTGCGATGGTCAGCACCGCCTTCATGTTGGGATGGTAGCGGCAGTAATAGTCGACCGTGCCGGCCTTGGTCAGGACCGACTTGATTGTCTTCTTCGGCGCGATCGTCACGTCGAAGTCGCCGTTCTTCGCGGTGGCGGTGTGCGCCAGCACGTCCTTGTTGACCCATTCGATGGTGTCGCCGACCTTGGCCGACGCCTCGGCCGGCGAGATCACCATATTTTCCATCACGATCTGGATGGTGGCCGCATGCGCCGGGACGGCGATCGCGCCGAGCGCGAGCAAAGCCAGCGTTGCGAGACTGCGTACTGGCAACATCGCGCGCCTCCTTACTTCAGGCCGGCCGCGACGTGTTCGGCATGCTGCTGGTGGCCCTGGAAGATCTTCAGGCCGGTCTGCAGCAGGCCCTTCAGCTCGGGGTTGCTGGCCGAGGGGATCAGCTGCGTCTCCAGCGCGGTGTTGACGGCCTTGTGGTAGGCGACCTCGTTGTCGATATAGGCCTTGTCATAGGCGGCGCCCTTCAGCTTGCCGAGTTCGGCAAGCTTGTCGGCCGCCTGCTTCGACAGCGTCTTGCTGGTGTCGTTGTCCTCGGGCGTCACCTTCAATTTCTTGACGAGGTCGAGCGCCTGCTTGTTCACCGCCTCATGGTCGCGCGCCATGTCCTTGGCGAACGCCTTGACCTCCTTGTTGGAAGCCTTCTCTTCCGCCTGCTTGGCGGCATTGATGTCGATCACACCGGCCGTATAGGCGATGTGTGCGATCTGTGGATCGGTCGGCTTTGCGCCCTGCGCCAGCGCAGCGCAGTTGAGAAGGCTGAGCGCGGCGACCGCGATACCCAATCGAACGAACATGGTTTGACACTCCTGTTGAGCCGGGCGTAGCGCGCGGCGCGTCGTTGCTTGCACAGGAGTTGGATGGTGCGGACGAGCAGAGGTTCCCGAAAAATTCAGGCCGTGGCGCGCAGCCGTTTCAGAACCGCCTCGGTCAATCGCTCGCAGCGCTTGCCCGCGAAGGGGAAGGCCTCCATGACGACGGGGCCGATCTTCCGCTCGACATTGTCGCGCAGCATGGTCCGGGCGCGGTGCAGGCGGGTCTTCACGGTTTCCGGCTTGAGGCCGAGAATTTCAGCGGTCTCCTCGACATTCATGCCCTCGATCACGCGGGTGATGAAGACGAGGCGGAACGCCTCGGGCAACTCGTCGATCGCGTGCTCGACGACGTGCTGGATTTCGCGCTGGGCCATGGATTTTTCCGGATCGTCCGTTGACGACAGGGGGAACTGGATGATCTGGGCTTCAGGAGCACCTTTCGGCAGATCGGACCATTCGACGCTGCTGTGCCTGCGGCGCAGGCGGCCGAGCGCCTCGTTCATTGCGATCCGCGACAGCCAGGTCGAAAGACTGGAGTCGCCGCGGAACTGGTCGAGATGGGTAAAGGCGCGCACATAGGCGTCCTGAACCACGTCCTCGGCCTCGTGGTCGTTGCGCAGGATGCCGCGCGCCAGCCGGAACAGCCGGCGATTGTTCGCCTGCATGATGGCGCGGATTGCGGCCTCGTCGCGGGCGAGCGCGCGTTGCACGAGCTCGGCATCGCCCGAGCTGGTCGGCGGCAGGGACGTTACATGGGCCTGGCGCATGGCGGGATCGCCCTCACTGTTGGCGGAATAATACCATTGGATGCCAACCGGCCGTACAGGTTCCCGGGAAAATGGTGATCGGCCAAAAAGACCGCTACGGCCTGATATAGGCCTCCGGATCGCCGCGTGCATGCGCCTCCATCGCATCGAGGAAGCAGCGCGCCTTTGCCGGGACAAATTGCCGCGCCGGCAACAGCGCATGCACGTTGAGCGGCTCGCAGGCATGATCGGGCAGCAGCCGCCGCAACTCGCCGGCCGCGACGACGGCGCGGGTATAGCTGGCGGTGACCCGCAGCACGCCGTGGCCGGCGAGCGCGGCCTGCAGCCGGACATGGGCATTCGAACTGGTCAGGCGTGCGCGATCGACCGCGAGATGCTCGACCGCGCCGCCGGGGGCGGTGATCGCCCATGGCGGATCGCTGGGGCCGGTCAGCAGCGGCAGCTTTCTCAGATCATCCAGCGTGCGCGGCTCGCCGAATTTCTCCAGCAGTGCCGGTGCCGCGAACAGGCCGCGCTCGAGCGTGAAGACGCGGCGGATCACGATGCCGGCCGACGGCAGCGGCGCCTCCAGCATCGCAAACACGATGTCGTAGTTCTCGGCGATCGGACTAACGATGTCGTGCTCGACATCGATCCGGATCGAAAGCTCGGGATAGCGGCCCATCACCGCGCAGGCGACCGGCCCCGCATGATGCGCGCCGAATTCATAAGGCGCCTTGATGCGCAGGGTGCCGGCGACCGCGCTCGACATCGCCAGCGCCTCGCTGTGGGTGTCGTGCAGCGCCGCGAACAGCGGGCGCACCTTGCGATAGATGGTCTCGCCGGAATCGGTCAGCCGCAGGTGGCGGGTGGTGCGCTCGATCAGCCGCAGTCCGAGATTGGCCTCGAGACGCTGCACCGCAGCACTGAGGCTCGATTTGGGATGGCCGAGCACGCGCGCGGCCGCGGTGAAGCCGCCATGCTCGACAACCTCGCAAAACAGCTCCCAGTCGCGCCACTCCATGGCCGATTGTCCATCCACCGGTACAGTGTGTCCAGCCAAATCGGATTATCCCGGTGACCGCAATCACCTAACCTCGTCGCAACCAAATCTTGCATCGGGAGGGTGAGATGGCTGACGACGGAATTTTCCTGCGCAACGCCTGGTACGTGGCGGCGCTGAACCACGAGCTGATCGACGGCAAGAAATTGGCGCGCACCATCCTGGAGCGGCCGATCGTGATCTATCGCGGCGCCAGCGGAAAGGTCGTCGCGCTCGACGACCGTTGCTGCCATCGCGCCGCGCCGCTCTCGATGGGGCGCGTCGAGGGCGACGACATCAGGTGCATGTATCACGGCATGAAGTTCGCGGCCGACGGCAAGTGCATCCAGATCCCGGGCCAGGACGCGATCCCTGCCAAGCTCGGCGTGCGCAGCTATCCCGTGGTCGAGCGCTACAATTTGATCTTCATCTGGACCGGCGATCCCGAGAAGGCCGATCCGAAACTGATCCTCGACTATCCGCCGCTCGAGGATCCCAAGTGGCGCGGCCTGCCCGGTTACATGCACTACAAGGCCAATTGGCTCCTGATCGTCGATAACCTCAGCGACTTCGCGCATCTCGCCTTCGTGCACACCAACACGCTCGGCGGCTCCGAGGAATACGCCTACAAGACCAAGCCGGTCGCGATCGAGAAACTGGATGACGGCTTCCGCGTCGAGCGCTGGCACATGGGCGCCGATGCACCGCCCTACCACAAGAAGGTGATCTCCAATCGCGACGACAAGGTCGATCGTCGCAATATCGGCCGCATGATCGTGCCGGGCATCTTCACGCTCGACACCACGTTCGCGCCGGCGGGACAGGGCGTCGAGAAGGGCGTCCAGGTTCCGGGCACGCGGTCATATCGCAACGCGCAGTTCATGACGCCGGAGACGCGCTCGTCCACGCACTTCTTCTGGAACTATCTGCACGATTTCGACACCAACAATCCGAACATCGCGCTGTCGCTGCGGCACAGCCTCGAGGAGGCCTTCAACGAGGACAAGGATTTCATCGAGGCGCAGCAGAAGGTGCTCGACGTCGACCCGGACTATCAATTGCTGGCGATCGGCGCGGACGCGCCGCTGACTTATTTCCGCTGGCTGTTCGCGCGCAGGCTCGAGGCGGAGAAAGGCACGGCACGCGCCGCCTAGAGCATGATCCGGAAAAGTGTGAAGCGGTTTTCCGAAAAGATCATGCTCAAACAAGGAGCTAAAGCTCGATGATGATTCAACGCAATCTCATCGCGCTTTAGTCCGCTAAAACGACGGCTTTTGCTGCTTGGCAGCAAGCCGCGCCGGGGTCGCGAGATCGTGACATCCCGGCGTGGCTGCCGCTCCAGCCGGTTTGGCGTAAACTGATCCGGGCCTGAATTTGTCGGCGTGAAGGTGACCCGCGTTGGCCAGACCATCCCGGTAGCGATCAATCGGTGAATGAGCTTGCCCGAAAAGACGGATCCATCGGATCGAAGTGCGAGCACCCGCTGGGCGCAGGACGCCTGGCTATGGCCGTTTGAAGCCGCGCGATTGGCGCTGGACATCTACTCGCAGTGGTACCCCACGCGTCCGCCCGAGCCCACGGATTCGCCGGGCGAAGCGGCGGCGCTGCCCTGGACGACAGCCCATTCGCTCGCGCTTCAGCTGCCGTCGATGTGCCTGCTGGATTTCTCGAGAGCGGCCGAAGGCCGGCCGCTCTTGGTCTGCGCGCCCTATGCGCTGCATCGCGCGCAGATTGCGGATCTTGCCCCCGGCCACAGCCTGATGGAGGCGTTGCAGAAGGCTGGCGTTGCGCGTCTCTATCTCACGGATTGGCGCTCGGCGGCACCGGAGATGCGATATTTCTCGATCGACACCTTTCTGTCCGATCTCAACGTGGCCGTCGACACGATCGGGCCGCCGGTCGACCTTGCAGGTCTCTGTCAGGGCGGCTGGCTGTCGTTGCTCTATGCGGCGCGCTTTCCGGGCAAGGTACGGCGGCTTGTGCTTGCCGGCAGCCCGGTCGACGTCTCGGTGCCGTCGGAGCTTTCCCGGATGGTCGCCTCGCTTCCACCGCAAGGCTTCGAGGCGCTGGTCCGTCAGGGGGATGGGATCATCAGCGGCAAGCACATGCTGCAGGCCTGGAGCATCCCGTTCACCATGCGTGACGCGGAAGCCGCGCTGCAGAGGCGGCTCGACCGCAATTCGGAGGATGCGCGGGCGTTGCTCGATCGCTTCACGCGCTGGAATGATGAGACGCTCGATCTGCCGGGCGCCTACTACCTCGAAGTGACCGACTGGATCTTTCGCCAGAACCGGATCGCGGCTGGAGACTTCCTCGCGCTTGGCTGCAAGATCGATCTCGCGGCCGTGAAGCAGCCCGTCTTCCTGCTCGCCGCAGAGAACGACATCGTTGTTCCGCCCGACCAGGCATTTGCGACAGCGCGGCTCTTGGCCACGCCGCCCGCGTGGCTGCAATGCCATACCGAGCCGTGTGGTCACCTCGGACTGTTCATGGGCTGCAAGGCTCTCGCCGGTTCATGGCGCCGGATTGCCCGCTGGCTGCAGTCCGATCTCGGTGAGGCTGCGGGCGAGCGAGCGCGGATCAGCGCGTGAGTGCAAGATGAAAAATGCCCCGAATTGCGCTTGCAATCCGGGGCATCCGGTATCCTTCGGATGACGTGCGTCGCGTCTATTTCGCCGCGACGACCATGATCTCGACATTGTACTGCGGCGCCGCCAGCTTGGCCTCGACGGTGGCGCGGGCCGGGGTGTTGCCCTGCGAGACCCAGCCGTCCCACACCGTGTTCATTTCCGGGAACGTTTTCATGTCGGTGATGTAGATCGTCGCACTGAGCAGCTTCGACTTGTCGGTGCCGGCCTTGGCGAGGTGGCCGTCGATGATCGACAGGATGTCCTTGGTCTGGTCGGTGACGCTGCCGCCCGCTGCCTTGCCGGCGACGACGCCGGCGAGATAGACGGTGTTGCCGTGCACGACGGCCTGGCTCATGCGCGGGCCGGTTTCGAAACGCTGAATGCTCATTTGGGTCTCCACTGAATGGCGGGCATGTCTATAGCGTTTTCAAGCGACGTGACTACCGGTTCGCGTGAGGAAAACGCGTCAGAACAAGAGATCGACAGGTTTGGTTCTGATTGATCAGAACCAAACCTCCTCTAGCCTGTCGCGGCGAGCGCCGCCACTGCACAATTTGCAGCACTGTTCACGGAAATCGCGCAAAGAACGCCCAAATCGTGTCGGCGCCGTCGATGTCGCCGTTCTGCGGTCCGAGCAGGGTGGTCGCCAGTTTTGTGAAATGCGCGTCAGGGAAGTGGCCGGGCATGCGATGACCGCCGCCATTGACGCGGTAAAGCACGACGTCGCGTCCCTGCGGGCAGGCCGAGTCGATCCGCGTGACGGTCGATCGATCGGACGGATTGCGATCGGGCAGATCGGTGGTTGCGGCGTCCCTGGTCTCGCAGCCATTGATGCGTCGCCAGAATTGCAGCGTGCGCTCGGCGGACCAGAATCCGTCGACCGCGAAAGTGCTGGTGCCGCGTCCACCTTGATAGGGGATCAGCGGATCGACGGTGCCGTTCATCAGGAGCATCGGCACCGGACGCTGTGGCCGGCAGGCGAGGGCGGATTCATCGGTCAGGTTCATGACGACACTGGCCGCCGCCGCGAACAGGTCGGCGCGCTCGCAGGCCAGCGTCATCGCCATTGCGCCGCCATTGGAGATGCCGGTGACATAGATGCGCCTGGGATCGGCGATGCCGTCGCCCACGAGCTTCGCAATCAGCTGGGTGATGAAGGCGACGTCGTCGGTGCCTTCCGGCGGCGGATTGCCGGCGCGCCGCTCGTCCGGCCGGGAGTCGGCCCAGGCGCGGTTCAACCCATCGGGAAAGGCCACCGCAAAGCCATCGCGCTTGGCGATCAGTGGCCACGACGTCCGCGTAATCATGTCGGCGCCGCTTTGGGTCTTGCCGTGCAGCACGATCACGAGCGGCGCGGGCCTGGCGGCCGGAGCTTGCAGCGTGAAGGTCCGTGTGGTGGCGTTGATGACAAGCGAATCCGCAGCCGCCGGCACACCGCTCAACGCAAGTGCGCCAGCCAGAGCCAGCAAGCCGATTGGGCACTGTCGCATCGAAACCCGCCCTGCTGCGACGATTGCAGCACGCCGGCGAGGCGGGTTCAACCTGTCTGTATGGAGCGTGGCTTCACGATCAGGCTGGCGCTTGCAATGTATCTGCCCAGCGCGTGAACAGCGCGATCTGTTCGGTGGGCCATGCGCCGTCGCACGGCATGGTGCCGGCCTCAAGGCGGGCCAGTATCTGCCGGCAATGCCTGGCGACATCCGCCTCCTTCCAGAGATCGAAGGCGAACAGCATCGAACTGCGGTCCATCGGCCGGAACAGCGGTCGGATGTGTTGTTCGAATTGCACGGCCTCGCCGGGGCCGGGGAGTGCCACGCTGATGTCGTTTGCGGCCTGCGTATCGCTCGCGGTTGTGGACGGCCGTGCGGCCGGCGTCGCGTTGCAGACCCACCACCATCGCGGCACCGGCATGTTCGGCGGCGGTGCCGCGCCGGCACCGGAATTCTCCACCGCGATCCGCGAGCCCCATTCGATATAGGCGACGAAGGCGGCGCGGAATTCCGGATCGCTCGGCAAGCCGGCATCGTCGGCGCTCTGCACCATGTAGGTCGCCCACAATGCGCGCTGCTCCGGCCGGATCTCCTTGCCGATATGCTGCGACACCATCCGCCGATAGCCGCCATAGCGCTCGGTGTAGAAGCGTGGGCCGCCGAACACCTCGCTGAGCCACGCCGCCACCCGCTCGGGATGGTCCGGCGACATCTCGGCGAACAGCGGGCCGAGCAGCGGATCTTCCGGCACGTAACGGCTGTAGAAGATGCGCGTCATGTCGAGCAGCGCCGGATAGCCGCCGGCCCATTCGAACAGCGTCGGCTCGCGCATCGGATCGGGAACGGGATCGCGAAACGCGACGTTCCAATGCATGCCGCTGCAAAGCGGCTTGTTCAGCGACGCGCCGCAGCGGCACAGGCTGACATGCTCCTGCGACGCGCCCGCGTTCCGCGTGATCGATGCACCATCCTCATCGATCAGCTCGACATGGCCGGTGACGCGATAGGGCCCGTCCTTCGACACTTCGATCTGCGGCGGCCGGCTGACGTCGGACAGGTTGTCGTCACGTTTGGCGCCGATACCAATGCCGAGCGCGCCCGACGGGCATCGGCGCACCGCGTTGATGAGATCGTCCAAGCGTGCGCCGCTCGGCGCAATGAACGGCTCTTCGCCGAGATGAAACACCGAGGTGAGCCGGTCGGTGCAGAAGCCGGAATGGGCGCAGGTGCCGCGATTGTCGAACACGAACGCCTGCTGCCCCGCATAAACGTCGAGCCTGTCCGGCGCGCGCCGCGGATCCCTGGCGTCGGTGAAGCCGCGCGCGACGTGGCTGTCGTCGCAGAACGGCTTGGTCTGCGATTGTCCGCAGCGGCAGAGCCGCATTTGCGCCTCGGCTGCGATCGGCACGCCGAGATGATCGACGACCGGAATGCCGGGCTCCGGTTCGTAAGGCCCGTTGCGTCTGACGACGATGCGCTTGCGCGGGTGTTGCTTGTCGCTTGGACCTTGGGCGGAATTGTCGTCTGTCATGCCTTGCAATGATCCCTGAACTCGCCCAACCCGTGCAATGCGTGCTTAGATGGATCGATGGCGGCTCTCAACGAACCAGATGGAAAGTGCCGCGGGAGAGTTGCAATGATCCGCAAGACCAAGCGCAAATATGGTTGCCCGGTCGAGTTCTCGATCGATCAGCTCAGCGGCAAATGGAAGACGGTGATCCTGAGCCGGCTCAAGGTCCGGCCGATGCGCTATGGCGAATTGCGCCACGACATCCCGCAGCTCAGCGACAAGGTGTTGACCGAGCGCCTGCGCGATCTCTGCAACTCAGGTTTCGTCAAGCAGGAGCGCGGCGGCGGCTCCTCGCGCTATTGCCTGACCAAGCGCGGCGAGATGCTGAAGCCGATGCTGCAGGCACTCTACGATTGGGGCGAGGCCAACGCCGACACGTTCGGCGTCCGCTTCCTCAGCGCGGAGGCGGATTAGAGCAAGATGTGCAACTTCGGAATATTAGAAGAATGCCTCTGAGTTGCCCGACGTGTCAAGTTGCTTGGTCGAGCGCCGGCCACCGCCCGCTACTTGGTACTTTGCATGGGGTTGTTTTCGATATTTTGACCCGCCCCCGGCGACGGTCGCATAAGCACTAGTCCAGAGAGCGGATTTCCGGCGGAACCTTAAGCAAGGAAAGCCCGTTGTCGCGGGATGTTGGGGGTAGTCAACACAAGGAATACTCATGCGCATCCGTATCTCTACGGCGTCCGTCATCGTTGCGGCGCTCTCGCTCGGAACACCTGCTTGGGCGCAGGTGCAGGGAACGCAACCGAAGGCGATGCCGCAGGCTCAATCTGATCAGCCCACCGCCATCCGGAGCATCCAGGTCGTGGACATCAAGGAACTCAAGCCCGACGCCCGGTCAAAGGTCGAGGCTGTCGTCGCAAAGGCAAGCGAAGACGACCTGCGGAACCTTCGCGGTTCCATCGACGCGTCTGAAGAAGCAGTATCCGCGCTGAAGGCGAAGGGCCTCAGCTCGGCACAAGTTGTCGCGGTGAATCTCACCAACGGCATCCTGACGCTCTTCACCAAGACCGCCTGATCGCAACAGGCTCGGGGAACTTCTGCTGAAAAGCCCGCCGGTTCCCGCCGGCGGGCCGACGACTGGATTTCGGAGTAGCACGCCTCAGTTCACCGCCTTCGCCGCCGCACGTCCCGCGTTGCGGCCCGAGAACAGGCAACCGCCGAGGAACGTGCCCTCCAGCGAGCGATAGCCGTGCACGCCGCCGCCGCCGAAGCCGGCGGCTTCGCCGGCCGCGTAGAGCCCGCGGATGATCTGTTGATCCGTACCGAATACGCGCGAATCGAGATCGGTCTCGAACCCGCCGAGCGTCTTGCGGGTGAGGATGTTGAGCTTCACCGCGATCAGCGGGCCGTGCTCGGGATCGAGGATACGGTGCGGCTTCGCGGTGCGGATCAATTTGTCGCCGATATAGCGCCGCGCATTGTGCAGGTTCATCACTTGCGCATCCTTGACGTAGGGGTTGGTGATCTCGCGGTCGCGCGCCTCGATCTGCGCCTTGATGGCGTCGAGCTGCAACAGATCGTTGCCCGCGAGCCTGTTCATGGCATCGACGAGATCGGCGAGATTGTCGCGCACGATGAAGTCGGCGCCGTGCTGCTTGAACGCCTCCACCGGCGCCGGCGCGCCCTTGTTGGTGGCGCGCTTGATCGTCATGCGCCAGCTCTTGCCGGTGAGGTCGGGGTTCTGCTCGGAGCCGGACAGCGCGAACTCCTTCTTGATGATGCTCTGGGTCAGGATGAACCACGAATAATCGTAGCCGGTGCCCATGATGTAATGCAGTTGCCCGAGCGTGTCGGAGCCCGGGAACAGCGGCGCCGGCAGCCGCTTGCCCGTCGCGTCGAACCACAGCGACGACGGTCCCGGCAGGATCCGGATGCCGTGACGCGGCCAGATCGGGTTCCAGTTCCGGATGCCCTCGACATAGTGCCACATGCGGTCGCGGTTGATCAGCCGGCCGCCCGCCGCCTCGGTGATGCCGATCATGCGGCCGTCGACATGTTCGGGCACGCCGGAGATCATGAATTTGGGCGGCTCGCCGAGCCGCTTCGGCCAGTTCTGCCGCACCAGATCATGATTGCCGCCGATGCCGCCGGACGCGACGATCACGGCTGGTGCGCGGAAGGAAAAATCGCCGACGACGTTGCGCGAGGAACTCTTGCCACGCTCGACCGAGCTCGGTTCCAGGATCGCGCCGCTGACGCCGTCGACCGCACCGTTGGTGACGCTGAGCGCATCGACGCGGTGGCGGAACTTGAATATCAGCCGTCCGCTTTTCGCGGCCTCGCGCGCGCGGCGCTCGAACGGCTCGACGATGCCGGGGCCGGTGCCCCAGGTGACGTGGAAGCGCGGCACCGAATTGCCATGGCCCATCGCGTCGTAACCGCCGCGCTCGGCCCAGCCGACCACCGGGAAGATGCGATGGCCCATGGCGCGCAGCCAGTCGCGCTTCTCGCCGGCCGCGAATGCGACATAGGCCTCGGCCCATTTGCGCGGCCAGTAATCCTCCTCGCGATCGAAACCGGCGGTGCCCATCCAGTCCTGCAATGCGAGCTCGACCGAATCCTTGATGCCGAGCCGGCGCTGCTCCGGCGAATCGACCAGGAACAGGCCACCGAACGACCAGAAGGCCTGGCCGCCGATACTTTGTTCCCCTTCCTGGTCGAGCACGATGACGCGCTTGCCTGCGTCGGCGATCTCGGTTGCGGCCACGAGACCGGCAAGCCCCGCACCAATCACGATCACATCTGCATCGTCAGCCATGTTTTAGGTCCCCCGTCCCGCCGAGATTCAAGACCGCCTCATTGCGTGCGGTCAACGCCAAATGGACCTTGCCTGTGGCGGCGGAGCACCAAGCACGTGCGCCGCGCTGTTCCAGTTTGGGACCTTTCCCCAGTCCCACTGCAGCGTGCGCGCAACACCCAATTTGAATTTGTTTTGACCGGCTTCGCTCGTCTGGACAAAAATCCGCGCGCACAACACGCTCACGATTGTCTTGCATCACAGACCAAACAGATTCGGTTTCGACTGGGGCTGGCCAAAATGAAGTTGATGACGGGGTTGCTCGCTGCGGTTCTCCTGCTGGCGGGAATGGGGGTGTCTCAAGCTGTAGTCAGGATCGCCGACGATCGCGGCGGCAAGATCGGCGTCTATGTCGACAGGTATCAGGACCTGCGGACTTCGGGCGAGACGGTCATCATCGACGGGCTGTGTGCCTCGGCCTGCACCATCGTGCTCGGCAAGGTTCCTCACGACCGGATTTGTGTGACCTCGCACGCCAGCCTCGGCTTCCACGCAGCCTGGGACTACGGCGATAACGGCCGCCCGGTCCCCAATCCTGAAGCCACCCATATGCTGTACCTGATGTATCCGCCGGCGGTACGCAGATGGATTTCGGGGCGTGGTGGCCTGACCCGGCGCATGATCTTCCTGCGCGGCAAGCAACTGCAGGCGCTGTACAAGCCGTGCTACCTTAACGCCCAGGCCTCGGCGCCGAAGCCCGCGCACTGAGCTCCGGCTGCTTCTCTGTTTGAGACCCTCGTCGGCCATTGGCCTGGGCAGACGCCGGGGCATGAACGCGCCGGCACCGGAATCGCTCGCCATCATTTGACGGCCTGCGACCGCCATTGCGCTTGCTGCCTGCCGGAACCCGGCTTATCTCAGCCTTATGGTTCAGCCGATCTCCACCCGATCCGAGCTCGTAACGGCTCCACAGACCCGGGTGGCGTCTGCGATCCTGTGGGGCGCGGCCGGCATCGGCGGATTGGCCCTGCTTGCCGCCGCCGCACTCTGGTTCCACTACGGGACCGCGGTGTTTTTCGAAATGATCACCGCCGGCATCTCCGCCTGCTTCTGACAAGGACGCCCTTGCACCATGCCCCGGACCACGCGCCCATTGGTGATCTTCGCTGCCTTCGCGGGCAGTCTGGCGGTCGGCCTGTTCCTCATGCTGTGGGCGATCGGCGGCTTGCGCACCGTTGCCGCGCCGGCCGCGATCGGCGGGGCGTTCCAGCTCACCGACCAGTCCGGCCAAACCGTTACCGACAAGAACCTCCAGGGCAAGCCGACCCTGATTTTCTTCGGATTCACCCATTGCCCGGACATCTGCCCGACCTCGCTGTTCGAGATCTCGGAGGTCCTGAAGGCGATGGGCAAGGACGCCGATCGCGTGAACGCTTATTTCGTCTCGGTCGATCCGGAACGCGACACCGCCACCGCGATGAAGGATTACCTGTCGAGCTTCGATCCGCACCTCAAGGGCCTGACCGGCGATCCCGCCGCGATCGCCAAGGTGCTGTCGAGCTATCGTGTCTACGCCAAGAAAGTGCCGCTGAAGGATGGCGACTACACGATGGACCACACCGCGCTGATCTATCTGATGGACCGCGACGGTCATTTCGTCGCGCCGTTCAATCTGAAACGGACGCCGGAAGAGGCGGCGGCCGATCTCAAACGGTACCTCTGATCGCCATTTCCGGTTCAGAATTAACCCAATCGGCGCTCGCTTCAGGCGCTGATTCGGCTATAAGCCGTTCAATTTCCTGAAATTGCCGGTTATGCCAAATCTCTCTGTCCAGCCCTTTGCCGTCCGTTCGCGCCAGCATCGCCTGGCCGCGGGCATGCTGGCGGCTGCCTTGCTGCTGACCTTGGCGCACCCTGCAATTGCACAGACACCCCCCGCACAGGCGCCGGCAGCCAAGACGGCTCCTGCTCCGGCTCCGCCCACCAAGGCGGCCCCTGCGCAAACCGCGCCCGCAACACCACCGGCCGCCGCCGCCCCGCCGGCCCCGACCTTGCCGCCCAAGGCCGCCGCCGAGGCCGCGCCGCAGGCGGTGCCGGGTTTCTGGGACCCGCGGCGCCGGCCGGACCGCCCGGACCTGTCGCGCCTCACCGTGATCCGCTTCCTGACCGAGACCGACTATCCGCCGTTCAATTTCACCGGTCCCGACGGCAATCCGGCCGGTTTCAACGTCGACCTGGCGCGCGCGCTCTGCGACGAGATCAAGGTCACCTGCACCATCCAGATGCGCCGCTTCGAGACCCTGATCGATGCGCTAGCGACCAACCGGGGCGACGCCATCATCGCGTCGATGGCCGTGACGCCGCAGCTGCGCGCCAAGGTCGATTTCACCGATCCCTATTACCGCGCGCCGGCCCGCTTCGTGTCGCGCCGTGACAACGCGATGCCGGAAATACGCCCGGAATATCTCGAGGGCAAGAAGGTCGGCGTCATCGGCGGTACCTCGCACGAGGCCTACCTCAAGGCGATGTTCACCGACGCCGAGATCCATTCCTATCCGGATAACGACACGCTGCGCGCAGCGCTGCGCCGCGGCGAGGTCGACTTCATCTTCGGCGATGCGATCTCGCTCGCGTTCTGGATCAACGGCACCGATTCCGCCGAATGCTGCGCCTTTGCCGGCGGCCCCTTTGTCGAGAGCCGCTATTTCGGCGAGGGCGTCGGCATCGCGGTCCGCAAGGGCAACGACCTGCTCCGGCAGTCGCTGAACTGGGCGCTGTTCCGGATCTGGGAAAAAGGCCGCTTCACCGATCTGTGGCTGCGCTATTTCTCGGTCAGCCCGTTCTGAGTTCTTCATTCCGGGATGGTCCGTAGGGCCAGACCTCAGGGGTGCAATTGCACCCCCGGGGAATCTCGAGATTCCGGGTTCGATGCTGCGCATCGCCCCGGAATGACGACAAACTTCCCGTCGTTTTGCATTTTGCCGCGAAAGCGTTAGTTTTCGCGGCCTTTTTGGAGAGAACCTGAGGAATGTCCGTGATTGATCCTTCTGCCAGCCCGAGCGACCTGCGGGCGCTCGCCGAACAATCCAACGCCTGGCCGTTCGAGCAGGCGAAGGCGATTGTGGCGCGGCTGAAGAAAAATCCCAAGGACGAGGTGTTGTTCGAGACCGGTTACGGCCCGTCGGGCCTGCCGCATATCGGCACGTTCGGCGAGGTCGCGCGCACCACGATGGTACGCCACGCCTTCCGCGTGCTCACCGAGGACAAGATCAAGACGCGCCTGCTCGCCTTCTCCGACGACATGGACGGCCTGCGCAAGGTGCCGGACAACGTGCCGAACAAGGAGCTGCTGGAGCAGCATCTCGGCAAGCCGCTGACCAAGGTGCCCGATCCGTTCGGCACCCATCCGAGCTTCGGCCAGCACAACAATGCGCGGCTGCGCGCCTTTCTCGACCAGTTCGGCTTCGACTACGAGTTCGCGAGCTCGACCGAGTACTACACCTCCGGCCGCTTCGATGCCGCGCTGCTGCGCATGCTGGAGCGGATCGAGAAGGTGATGGCGATCATGCTGCCGTCGCTGCGCGAGGAGCGCGCGGCGAGCTACTCGCCGTTCCTGCCGATCTGCCCACGCACCGGCCTCGTGCTCTACGTGCCGGTGACGGCGCACGACGCCAAGGCCGGCACGATCTCGTACAAGGATCCGGACACCAAGGAGGCCGTCACCGTTCCCGTCACCGGCGGCCGCTGCAAGCTGCAATGGAAGCCCGACTGGGCGATGCGCTGGTACGCGCTCGGTGTCGACTATGAAATGGCCGGCAAGGACCTGATCGACTCGGTGAAGCTGTCGGGCAAGATCTGCTCGGCGCTCGGCGGCACGCCGCCGGAAGGTTTCAACTACGAACTGTTCCTCGACGAGAAGGGCCAGAAGATCTCGAAGTCGAAGGGCAACGGCCTGACCATCGACGAGTGGCTGCGCTACGCCTCGCCGGAATCGCTGTCGCTGTTCATGTATCGCGAGCCCAAGGCGGCGAAGCGGCTCTATTTCGACGTCATTCCGCGCAATGTCGACGACTACCAGCAATTCCTCGACGGCTTCACGCGGCAGGAAGCGCGGCAGCAGCTGCAGAATCCGGTCTGGCACATCCATTCCGGCAAGCCGCCGCAGGCCGACATGCCGGTCACTTTCCAGCTGCTGCTGACGCTGGTGTCGTCGTCGAACGCGGAGAATGCCGAAACGCTGTGGGGCTTCATCGGCCGCTACCGGCCGGGCGTGACGCCGCAGACCCATCCGAAGTTAGATGCGATGGTCGGCTACGCCATCAACTACTATCGCGACTTCGTGGCGCCGACCAAGCAGTTCCGTGAGCCGACCGACGGAGAGCGCGCCGCGCTGCAGGATCTGCGCGATGCGCTCGCCAACATGCCGGCGAACGCGAGCGCGGAAGACATCCAGAACGTGGTCTATGAGATCGGCCGCCGCGAGCCGTTCCTCGACATGGTCAAGAAGGGCAAGGACGGCCGTCCCGGCGTCTCGCTCGACTGGTTCAACATGCTCTACCAGGTGCTGCTCGGCCAGGAGAAGGGCCCGCGCTTCGGCTCCTTCGTCGCGGTCTACGGCGTGCAGAACGCGGTCAACATGATCGACGGCGCGCTGGCGCGATCGTCGTAGGGATCGCGCTGCTCATCGCCGCTCGGCCTGCGCCGCGTCGCGCAGGCCGTCGCTGGTGGCGCGCAACAGCGTCAGCAGCAGGCCGTTGAGCGGCGTCGGCACGCCGTGTCGTTCGCCGGCCGCGACGATCGCGCCGGTGAGAGCGTCGGCTTCGAACGGGCGTCCCGCGACACGATCGAAATACATCGAGGTGCCGGCGTCTGGCGGATAGGTCAACAACGTCGCCAGCATCAGCTCGGCCTCGTCGGGCGCGAGCCGGGCGCCGTCGGCGCGGCCGACATTCGCGGCCTCCTCGAGGATTGCGCGGCACAGCGCCTTGACGTCCGCGCGGCGGAACACCGCCTGCCGCTGCAAGGTGAGCGCGGTGATCGGATTGGCGACCGCATTGAGCAGAAGCTTGCGCCACGCCAGCGTGGTGAAATCGGCGGAGCGCCGCACGCGCATCGCCGTGCCATCCAGCAGCGCTTCGAACGCGCGTCCGTCTGTGTCATCGGCAACCGCGAATTCATGCTCGCCGGCGCGGCGGAAACGGACGCGATCCGGCGCCAGCCGCTCGCCGTTGTAATAGACGATGGTCGGAACGACCGTGGCGGCGCCGACCAATGGCGCCAGCCGCTCGGCGTGGCCGATGCCGTTCTGCAGCACCGCGACGCGCGTCCGCGACCCGCACAGCCTTTGCAGCCAGGGCGCGCTCGATTCCGTGTCCTGCGCCTTGGTCGACAACAACACCCAGTCGACCGGCGTAGCCGCTGCCGGATCGGTGAGGGCGCGCAGCGGCACTTCCACCGTGCCTTCCGCCCGCTCGACCGTGAGCCGATCGAGCGGCCGCCGGACACAGGCGATCACGTCATGCTTGTCGACCGCCCGCAGCAGGCCGGTGACGATACCGCCGATGCTGCCGAGGCCGACGATGGCGATGGTCTTGCGGTCGGATGGTCCTGTCATTGCGTAACTCTGGGCTTTGCGGAGTGTGTTGCGTTGGGCTGGAAAGTCAGGCCGCTCATGTGGCTTTCCGCCGCAGCCAACGAAACCGCCGATCCGCGGTCTTCGCAGCGCATCATCACATAATGACGCCAAGCCCGCAAAATTCGGATAGCAGGCCATCGGCAATTTCACCGGAGCCTGGCGCCGGATTGCGCTACACTCGCATCCATAAAATCAGCACGGCCTCCGCCGAGAGGCCGGCACAGATGGGAGCATGCGCATGCAGTTCAGGGTTTCACCGACATCGCTGCAGGACAATTCGAGCGCCGAGGAATGGCAGGCGCGGGTCGATCTCGCGGCGGCGCATCGGCTCGCCTACATCCACGGCTTTTCGGAAGGTATTTTCAACCATCTCACCTTGGTGGTGCCCGGCCGCACCGACCGCTACTACCAGATCCCGTTCGGCATGCACTGGTCGGAAGTGACAGCATCCTCCTTCATGGAGGTCGGCATCGACGATGCCGAGGTGAAGCGCGGCGAGGGTGAGGTCGAGCGCTCCTGCTTTTGCATCCATGCGCCGATCCACAAGGCGCTGCCGCAGGCCAAGGCCGTGTTCCACACCCACATGCCCTATGCGAGCGCACTGACACGGCTCGAGGATCCGCGCATCAAGGAGATCGGGCAGACCGAGGTCGGGCTGTCGGAAGCGATTGCCTATGACGATCTCTACACCGGCCCCGCGCTCGATCCCGAGGAAGGCGCGCGGCTCGCCAAGGTGATCGGCAACAAGACCATCCTGTTCATGGCCAATCACGGCATCTCGACCGTCGGCGAGACGGTCGCCGATGCCTATGACCGGCTCTATTACATCGAGCGCGCCGCACAGGTGCAGATCTACGCGATGTGGACCCAGCAGCCGCTCAAGCAATTGCCGCAGCATGTGGTGGAAAAGACCAAACGCGATTTCCGCGACGACCATCTCTACAACGGCCCGTCCCCGGCGCAGCGGCATTTCGATGCGCTGAAGCGGATGCTGGATCGCAAGGAGCCGGACTACGCGACGTAATGGGCTTGGATGGCGCTCTAACCTCCGCCGTCGTCCCGGCGAAAGCCGGGACCCATTACCACAGGGTCGCGTTGTGGAAGCGCGCTGCGGCCCCAGCGTGGTGTAGCAATGATCTTCGGTGGCTATGGGTCCCGGCTTTCGCCGGGACGACACCGGTTATGTGGCTACTGGTTTAGCCGATTACTGGCTCGCCCACACCACGCGCGCGATCCACGCGACTTCCTCGGCATCGAGCATGCGGTCGGGGTGCTCCGGGTTGAGCGACGCGAGTTCCAGCATCTTGGCGGTGCGGCGTCTCAATTCTTTCACCATCACCTCGCCGCCGGTCGTGCGGACCACCACGCGGTCGCCGCGGCGGATCGCGGTCGCGGGTGACACCACGATGATGTCACCTTCGCGATAGGCCGGTTTCATCGAGTCGCCCTCGATCTCCAGCGCATAGGCGTGTTCGTCTGATGTCGCCGGTAGCGCCACTTCGTCCCAGCCCTTGCCGGCGGGAAAGCCGCTGTCGTCGAAATAGCCGCCGGCGCCGGCCTGCGCGAAGCCGATCAGCGGCACCGACTGTCCGCCGCGCGCGCCATCGCCGAGCAACTGCACGAAGGTCTCCATGCTGGCATTGCTCGCGGCCAGCGCCTTGGAGAGCGATTCGGTCGAGGGCCAGCGCTCGCGCCCGTCGCCGGTCACGCGCTTGGATTTGTTGAAGGTGGTGGGGTCGAGGCCGGACTGCTTGGCAAGGCCGGACGGCGACAGGCCGGCGCGTTCGGCGAGCCGGTCGAGCGCGGCCCAGACCTGCGCGTGGGTCAGCGGTCGGGTGGCTTTGGGCTGTTTGGCCATCGAGGGTATCCCGGATGGTAGGAATTATTGCCTGAAACTTGGCGTTTTCGCAAATCTGTCGGCCGATGTGCCCCGGCACCGCTTGAGTTGCGCCGCCGCCGCCGATACGGTCCCTCGCTCGCCAGATGGCGTCTGGGGCATTTCCCCTCAAATCCGGATAAAACCCCAAGAGACTCAAGGACAAAAGGGAAGGCCGGCCCGTGCCGATGATCTACAAAATCACCCCCGCTTCGGCCTGGCGCGAGGCCGAACGGCAGGGCGTGTACCGGGGCAGTGCCGACGACAAACGCGACGGCTTCATCCATTTTTCCACCGCCTCCCAGGTGGCCGAGACCGCGCGCAAGCACTACCACGGGCAAACCGGCCTGTTCCTGGTCGCGGTCGATGCCGATGCGCTGGGCGATGCCCTGCGCTGGGAGCGATCGCGCAATGACGAGCTGTTCCCGCATCTCTATGGCGAGCTCGACCTCGGCGCCGTCACCGAGATCCTCGACCTTCGCGCGCGCTCCGACGGTGGCCACGACGTTCCGGAGCTCAAGCCGTGATCCGTGCCTTCGACGCCTTCTCGCTGCCGCTGCTGCGTTGGTTCGATCCCGAAGATGCCCATCGCATGGCGATCCAGGGCCTGAAGCTGCTGCCGCCGATCCGGCAGCGGCCGGATGATCCCAAGCTCGCGGTGCGCGCCTTCGGACTCAACTTTCCAAACCCGATCGGCATGGCGGCGGGGTTCGACAAGAGCGCGGAGGCGCCCGACGCGCTGCTGCGGCTCGGCTTCGGCTTTGTCGAGATCGGCTCGGTGACGCCGAAGCCGCAAGGCGGCAATCCGCGGCCGCGGCTGTTTCGCCTGGAGCGCGACGAGGCCGTGATCAACCGCATGGGCTTCAACAATGACGGTGCGGAGGTCGTGCTGCGGCGGCTCGCCGCGCGCGCCAGCGCCGGCGGCATCGTCGGGGTCAATGTCGGGGCCAACAAGGATTCGCCCGACCGCGCCGCCGACTACGTGAAGTTGATCGAGACCTTTGCGCCGGTCGCGAGCTATTTCACCGTCAACGTCTCCTCGCCGAACACGCCCGGCCTGCGCAATCTGCAGCAATCGGCGGCGCTCGACGATCTGCTGGCGCGGGTCATCGACACCCGCGAGCGCGTGCGCAAGAACGCCGGTGACTCGCCGGTCCTGCTCAAGATCGCGCCGGATCTGAGTCTGGCCGAGCTCGACGACGTCGTGCACATCGCCCGCTCGCGGCGCGTCGACGGCATGATCGTCGCCAACACCACGCTGGCGCGGCCTTCGACCTTGCGCGAGGAAAATCGCGCCAAGGAGCAGGGCGGCCTGTCGGGCCGTCCGCTGTTCCGGCTGTCGACGCGGATGGTGGCCGAGACCTATGTCCGCGTCGAAGGCGCGTTTCCGCTGATCGGCGTCGGCGGCATCGACAGCGGCGGCGCCGCACTGACCAAGATCCGCGCCGGGGCCAGCCTGATCCAGCTCTATTCCTCGCTGGTCTACAAGGGCCTCGGCCTCGTCGACGACATCAAGCGCGATCTGTCCTCGACCCTGCTGCGCACCGGCCGCGACTCGCTGTCGGAAATCGTCGGCGCCGATGCTGCGACGATTACGGCCGAGGACTGGCCGGTGAGGTAGGTACCCGTAGCCCGGATGAAGCGAAATCCGGCTGCGCTTTAACCTCCCCTTGAAAAGGGGAGGTCGCTTTGCTCGCCAGAGCAAAGCGGGTGGGGATCAGCTCTCTCCATGAGCTGCGTCGCCTGCGGCTGACCCCCATCCCGACCTTCCCCCTTTCAGGGGGAAGGGGAAGAGAACTTCGTAGCCCGGATGAAGCGAAGCGAAATCCGGGACGGACTTCCCGCGGATGCAGACCCCGGATTTCGCTTCGCTGCATCCGGGCTACGGACTTACGCCGTCTTGAACGTCTTCCTGAGCAGCGCCGGATAGCGCAGGCCCTGCAGGCCGCCGCGTGCGACGTAGAAGCCGAGCAGCGCGATCCACAGGCCGGTGTTGCCGAACGAGCTGAGCGCCCACCAGGTGGCGAGGAAGATCGCGAGCGAGGCCAGCATCAGATTACGCATCTCGCGCGCCCAGGTCGCGCCGACATAGATGCCGTCAAAGCCGAATGCGAATACGCCGGGCAGGGGTGCCAGGATCACGAACGGCAGGAACTCGCGCGCATAGCGGCGCACGTCGTCACTGGTCGTCATCAGATTGATCAGCGCCGGTCCGAACAGCGCGAACAGCACCGACACCACCAGCGCAAAGCCGATGCCCCACAGCAGCACCAGCCGGGTCGAATCGGAAAAGCCACGTGCATCGCGTGCACCGAAGGCGCGGCCGCACAGCTGCTGGGCGGCGTTAGCGAGACCATCGAGGAAGAAGGCGCTGACCAGCAGGAAATTGTTCAGCACCGAGTTCGCCGCCAGCGTCACATCGCCTTCGCGCGCGCCCTTGGCGGTGAAGAACAGGAACACGACGATCAGCGCCGCGGTGCGGACCATGATGTCGCGATTGACCGCCAGCATGCGCATCAGCTTGGCGCGGTCGAACAGCGTGGCTGCGGGAACGGCGAAGCCGCCTTGCGAGATCCGCCACGCCACCACGATGCCGGCGGCGAAACCGGCGGTCTCGGCGAGCACGGCGGCGATCGCGGCACCGGCAATGCCGGCGCCGTAGACCTGCACCAGCAGCACGGTCGCGGCCATGTTGATCAAATTGATCACGATCTGCAGCGCCAGCGCCAGATTGGCGCGGGCCTGGCCGACCAGCCAGCCGAGGATGACGTAATTGGCGAGCGCCAGCGGCGCAGACCAGATCCGGATCATGAAATAGGCTTTGGCCGCGCGCGTGACGCCCTCGCTGCCGCCCATCAGCTGGAATGTGACGGCGGCGAGCGGCACCTGCAGCGCGATCAGCGCCGCGCCGATCAGGCCGGCGACGATGAAGCCGCGCACCAGGATCGCGGCATATTCCTTGATCTCGCCGGCGCCCTGCGCCTGCGCGGTGAAAGCCAGCGTGCTCATGCGCAGGAAGGCGAACAGCCAGAACAGGCAGTCGAAGATCACCGAGGCCATCGCCACGCCGCCGAGCAGCGCGGCATCGTCGAGGCGGCCGATCGCGGTGGTCGAGACGATGCCGATCAGCGGCGTGGTCAGGTTGGCGACCATCGCGGGGCCGGCGATGGCGAACACCTGGCGCGTCGTGATCTTCGGGTGGACGGGTGCGTGCATGGCTACAATTGCAAGGAATATACGCTTCTATCGCGTCGACCGTCGCGCGGCCATGCTGGAATTGTTCTCAGAGCAATGCGGTGGCGGAGGGGCAGCCGACAAGGCGTGCATGGTCAGAACACCACGACCATGCCGTCGCTTGCCGCCGTGTAGGGCAGGTGGTCGACGCGGCCGAGCATGTCGTCGCTCATATGGGTCAGCACCACGCGCCTGGCGTTGATGGCGGGCAGATGCGCTTCCAGTGTCTTCAGGCTGAGATGGTTCTTGACCATTTTGTCGTACATGTAGGCTTCGGCGATGAAGAGGTCGGCGTCCTGCGCCGCCGGGATCAGCGCGTCGGTCCATTCGGTGTCGGCGCTGTAGCTGAGGATGCGGCCTTCCGCCTCGACGCGGTAGGCCAGGAATGGCCCGCCGGATTCGCCATGCACGACAGGGTAGGGCGTCACGGTCACCTCGCCGAAGCTGCGCGTTTCGCGCGGCGCCAGCGTGACGACGGACAGATCGAAGCGTTGTTTGGTTTTGGAGGAATGCTCGAACATCACCTCCATCACCGCAGGCAGTTTCGTTTCGATGCCTTGCGGCCCGGCGATCACCAGCGGCCGGGTGCGGCGGGAGAATTGCGCGTCGAGCAGGAAGAACGGCAGGCCGGCAAAATGGTCGCCGTGGAAATGCGTGATCAGGATCAGGTCGATCGCATCGCGGTCGATCTCGAGCCGCTTCATCGCCGGCAGCGACGAGGCGCCGCAATCGATCAGGAAATTGCTGCGCGCGCCGCTGACGTGGAAACAGGTGTTGAAGCGGCCGCCGGAGCCGAATGCATCGCCGCAGCCGACAAATCGCAATTGCATCGGCTGCGAACCCTCGTTGGGATCAGCGGCCGCGCGGCGCGCCGAACAGCCGCGACAACAGCCAGATCGGAATCACGATGACGGCGCCGAGCAGGAAGTAGCGCCAGGCCCAGTTGATCGCGTCGAAGCCGAAATCCCAGATGCTCTGGAACAGCCTGCGGATGCTGTTGAGGATGTTCCATGGATCGAGGCCGATCGCGGCGAGCACGACACCGACCAGAATCGACAGCAAAATCAACCGGAACGCCACAGAGAGCGGCGATCCGCCGAGAAAGCGGTACAGGCCGTCACTCCGGCCGGCCGGCAAGTCCCGGATGTCGTTTGGCATTGCTGTCTCCAATAGCGTTTTCGCGCGAAGTGGGCACCGGTTCGCGTGAAGAAAACGCGTCAAAACAAAACCTAGACCTCGATTCTGATCCCATCAGAACCGAGGTCTAACGGAATCGCCCGCATTATAGGTCACGGCGGAGCACATGGGAAACCCGTGGGCCGTGATCAATGGCTGCCATGCACGCTTGGGATTTAACTTCCTGTCATGGAGATTAACATCCGTTCAAGCGTCTCCAGCCGGTCGGCTTCGCGCGGCGGCTTGTCCCAGCGCAGGCGGCTGATCCGGGGGAAGCGCATCGCAACGCCGGACTTGTGGCGCGGCGAGCGCTGCAATCCCTCGAAGGCGACCTCCAGCACCAGCCCCTGATCCGGCTCATGCACGACATGCCGTACCGGGCCGAACTTCTCGGTGGTGTTGCGGCGGACGAAGCGGTCGATCTGCAACAGCTCCTCGTCGGTGAAGCCGAAATAGGCCTTGCCGACCGGCACCAGCTCGTCGCCGGCATCACCACGGGTCCAGACCCCGAACGTATAGTCGGAGTAATAGGACGAGCGCTTGCCGTGGCCGCGCTGGGCATACATCAGCACGGCGTCGATGATGTGCGGATCGCGCTTCCACTTCCACCACGGGCCTTTCGGCCGTCCAGGCAGATAGGGCGCGTCGCGCCGCTTCAGCATCACGCCTTCGACCGCGTCGGCATCGTCGCCGGCGCCCGCACTCTTGGGATCGGCGCGCGCCGCGGCCAGCTCTTCCCAGCTCGCGAACGGGACGGTTGGCGACAGATCGATGCGCGGATCATTCAGCTTGGCGACGAAGGCTTCGAGATGCGCGCGGCGTTCGGTGAAGGGCAGCTCGCGCAGATCGTTCTCGTCGTCGCCGAGCAGGTCGTAGGCGCGCAGGTGGATCGGAAATTCCTTGATCAGCTTCGGCGAAACGACCTTGCGGTTCAGCCGCTGCTGCAACACGTTGAAGGTCTGCACGCGGCGGTCGCGCAGCACCAGCAACTCGCCGTCGATCGCGCCGGGCAGATGCAGCGACGGCACGAGATCCGGAAAGCTGCCGGTGATATCCTCGCCGGTTCGCGAATAGAGCCGCGCCTGGACGTGGCCGCGCGCATCGCGGCCGGACACCGCCTGCACCCGGATGCCGTCCCATTTCCATTCCGCGCTGAAATCGGCGGCGTCGAGATTGGCGAAATCGCCATCCTCGATCGCGTGCGCCAGCATCACCGGGCGGAACGGCGCCGGGTCGCGGTTGACCGGTTTGTCGCCGCGGCCCTCGAGCCAGGCGAACAGGTCGAGATAGGGCGGCGACAGGCCCGGCCACAGCAGCTCGATCTCGTGCGGGTCCTTAGTCCCGAGCGCCGCCGCCGCGGTCTTCGCCAGCCGCGCCGAGATCCCGATCCGCATCGCGCCGGTGACGAGCTTCAAGAGCGCCCAGCGCCCGGTCTCGTCGAGCTCGTCCAGCCAGCGCGCCAGCTGCGCCGGCAGCTCGGCCTTGCCGAGCGTGCGCAACGTGGTGACGACGTCAGTGAGGGTGGGAGGAGGCGGGTTGTTATGGCCCGGCAGCTCCGCCCTCGGCCACATCAGCGCGACCGTTTCCGAGAGGTCGCCGACGTAATCATAGGAGTAGCCGAACAGCACCGGGTCGGCGCGTTCGGTGATCAGGTCGCGGATCAGCCCAGGCTTGGCGTGCTTGAACGACAGCGCGCCGGTCAGCGCCGCCAGCGCGTAGCCGCGGTCGGGGTCCTCGGTCTCGCGGAAATAGGCGACCAGCAGCTTGATCTTGTTGTTGCGGCCGGGCTCGTAGGCGAGGCGGTCGAGCAGCTCGGCAAAGCGGTTCATGTTTCTGCCTCGCCGGCGGGCTGGGCCTCGCCGGTCAGTGCGGCCGTCTCGCCTTCATCCTCGTCGCCATAGCCGACCAGATCGAGCGGCCGCGCGGCAAGGCCTTGGGTCTTGCACCAATGCACCAGCGCGTCTTCCTGGCCGTGGGTGACCCAGATCTCGCCTGCACCAGTGGCGGCGATCGTCGCCGTCAGGCCATCCCAGTCCGCATGATCTGATATCACCAGCGGCAGCTCGACGCCGCCCTGCCGGGCCCGGGCGCGCACGCGCATCCAGCCCGAGGCGAATGCGGTGACTGGATCGGGGAAGCGGCGCGTCCAGACATCGGATGTCGCGCTTGGCGGCGCCAGCGTGATGGTGCCGGCAAGCTCGGCCTTCTTCATGCCGCGCGCGGGCCGGAGCTCGCCGAGCGCAATGCCGCGCTCCTGATAGTAATAGGTGATCTTCTCCATCGCGCCGTGCAGATAGATCGGCGCGTCGTAGCCGGCCTCTCGCAGCAGCGCGATCACGCGCTGCGCCTTGCCGAGCGAGTAGGCGCCGACCAGATGCGCGCGCTCCGGGAACAGTTTGACCGACGCCAGCAGCTTGTTCACTTCGCCGGCGGCATCGCCATGGCGGAACACCGGCAATCCAAACGTCGCCTCTGAGATGAAGACGTCGCAGGGCACCAGCTCGAACGGCGCGCAGGTCGGATCGCGCGCATCCTTGTAGTCGCCGGAGGCGACGATGCGGGTGTCCTTGCAGGTGACGGAAATCTGGGCGGAGCCCAATACGTGACCGGCGGGATGAAACGTCACCGTGACGTCGCCGAGCCTGATCTCCTCGCCATAGGCGACCGCCTGCGTCGAGCCGGCGAAATTCTCGCCGTAGCGCAGCCGCATCATGTCGAGCGTTTCCTGGGTCGCGAGCACCGCGCCGTGACCCGCCCGCGCATGGTCGGAATGGCCATGGGTGATCAGTGCCCGCTCGACCGGCCTGACAGGATCGATGTGGAAGCCGCCGGGCTTGCAGCAAAGCCCGGCCGGGACGGGCATCAGGATGTCTTGCGGGCGCATCGTCCCTATATAGGCGCTCGATCCGCGATGTTTAGCGGGATCCGCGGGCTTGACCCGTGCATCCATCTCCGGAAAAAGTCCGTGCTTTGATGGATGGCCGGACCCGGCCGAGATTGGTTCCTTAAAGCGAATGGCCCCCCGCCTGTTTCTGTCCTCCGGCGACCTCGTCGCCGACCGCCGCTACGAGTTCGCGCGCGACCTGCAATTGAAGGGCGATCTGCCGGCTGCCGCCGAACTGCTCGAACAGGCGATCGAGCTTGTGCCGAAATTCCCGTCGGCCTGGTACACGCTGGGCAAGATCCGCCTGGAGCTTGACCAGCGCGAGGCCGCGATCGCAGCGTTCCGCGGCGCGCGCGACGCCGATCCCGAAGACCGTCATGGCGCCGGCCTTCATCTGATGCAGCTCGGCGCCGAGGCCGTTAGCGCGATGCCGCCGGGCTATGTCCAGACGCTGTTCGATCAATATGCGCCACGCTTCGAGGCCGCGCTGGTCGGCGATCTCGGCTATCGCGGCCCGGCGCTGCTGTTCAAGGCGGTGCTGTCGGTGCGTGCAGGCGCAAAGCAGCCGGCCTTCTTCAAGCGTGCGATCGATCTCGGCTGCGGCACCGGGCTGGCGGCCGGTGCATTTGCCCGGCATGTCGATCGCTTCATCGGCATCGACCTGTCGCCGCGCATGATCGACAAGGCGCGCGCCACCGGCCTCTATGCCGAGCTCGAGGTCGACGACATGTTGAAGGCCGTTTCGGCCAGGCGCGAGGCCAGCGCCGAATTGATCCTGGCCGCCGATGCAATGGTCTATGTCGCCGATCTCGCGCCCGTGCTCGCCGAGGCCAGCCGTGTGCTGGTAGCGGGCGGCGTGCTCGCCTTCACGGCCGAGACCCATGACGGCGAAGGCGTCATCGTCGGCGAGGGACTGCGCTACGCCCATAGCGCAGCCTATGTGCGCGCCTCCGTCGCCGCCGCGAGGCTGACGCTGGCCCTGCTCGACGATCTCTCGGCGCGCAATGAAGACAATATCCCGGCACCCGGGCTCGTCGCCGTCGCCGTGAAGCCGTGACGCACCCTCTCCCCCTGTGGGAGAGGGTCGCTTCGCGCAGCGAAGCGGGGTGAGGGGTCTGCCTCCGCCGATAGAGACCCCTCATCCGGCTCGCATCTTCGATGCGAGCCACCTTCTCCCACAAGGGGAGAAGGGAAGTCATTCACGTTACGCACCCGAACTTGAGTCTACACGCTACGCATTTGCCGTGGCGCGGCATTGCGCCGCAAAGTCATGACTTCGCGCTTGCCCGGCGCAGGGCGGAATGCGAGAGCTTTTCGCCTCAGGGAGAGAAATAATGAAAAAGCATACACGGCGCGAGTTCGGCGCCACCGCATTGTCTGTGATCGCCGCGTCCGTGCTGCCCGCGCCTTTCGTCCGGGCCGCCGACAAGAAGTACGATCCGGGTGCGAGCGACACCGAGATCAAGCTCGGCCAGACCGTGCCGCATTCCGGCCCCGGCTCGCTCTATGGTGTGCTCGGCCGCGTCGGCGAAGCCTATTTCCAGATGCTGAACGACAAGGGCGGCATCAACGGCCGCAAGGTGAAATTCCTCACCATGGACGACGCCTACAGCGCGCCGAAATGCGTCGAGGCGACGCGCCGTCTGGTCGAGCAGGAGGAGGTGCTGGCGCTCTATGGCTCGCTCGGCACCGCGCCGCAGACCTCCGTGCACAAATATCTCAATTCCAAGGGCGTTCCCCAACTGCTGTTGAACACCGGCGCCTCGAAGTGGAACGATCCGAAGAATTTCAAATGGACCATGGCGGGCCTGCCGCTCTATCCGACCGAGGCACGCGTTCTCGCCAAGCACGTCGTCAGCGTGAAGCCGAACGCCAAGGTAGGCATCCTCTACCAGAACGATGATTTCGGCCGCGACTTCCTCGGGCCGTTCAAGAAGGTGCTGGCCGATGCCGGCGGCAAGGCACAGGTGATCATGGAGCAGACCTATGATCTCACCGATCCGACGGTCGATTCGCAGCTCATCAATCTCTCGAAGTCGGGCGCCGACGTCTTCTACAACATCACCACCGGCAAGGCGACGTCGCAGTCGATCCGCAAGGTGACCGAGCTCGGCTGGAAGCCGCTGCAATTGCTGTCGGCGGGCTCGACCGGTCGCTCGATCCTGAGCGCCGCGGGCCTCGAGAACGCCAAGGACATCGTCGCGATCCGCTACAACAAGGAAGTCGGCGTGCCGCGCTACGAGAAGGATCCGGACGTGATCGCGTTCGAGGAGCTGCGCAAGAAGTACCTGCCGAACATCGACCCCGATAACACCATCGCCTTCGCCGGCTACGGCCAGGCGGCGACGATGGGCGAAATCCTGCGCCGCTGCGGCGACGACCTGACCCGCGCCAACGTGCTGAAGCACGCCACCACGCTCGCCGGCTTCCACTCGCCCTATTTCCTTGACGGCATCAATTACAGCTACACGCCCGACGACTACACGCCGATGAAGACGCTCTATGTCTCGATCTTCAACGGCAAGGATTGGGACCTCTCCGGCCAGCCAATGACGGAGTAGTTGGGTAAGCCTCGCTCTCTCGTCCCCCTCGCCCCGCTCTTGCGGGGAGAGGGCGGGGTGAGGGGCTTCCCTCCGCGAGGCGGTGCGAGTTGTAAGACCTGTACCCCCTCACCCGGATCGCATCTGGCGATGCGACATAGCCGAAGCTTCGCTTCGGCGTTTCTTTGAACGGCCGCCAAGGGCGGCCTATGCCTCTCCCCGCAGGCGGGGCGAGGTGACTTCCAGGCGCTTCGCAGCGCACGGAGCGCGCTGGTAGTCCTGCCACCTGCCGCCATTTCCGTCCGCCCTCGACGAAGCCGCCTGAACCACCTACCTCTTGGGCGTGTCGACGCTCGATCTCTTCTCCGTTCCGCCGTCGGAAACGGCCGATCTCCTGCCGCGCCGGTTTCGCGACTGGTTTGCTTCACGCGGCTGGTCGCCGCGCGAGCATCAGCTCGCGCTGCTGGCGAAAGCGCGCGAGCAACGCTCCGCGCTGCTGATCGCACCCACCGGAGCGGGCAAGACGCTGGCGGGGTTCTTGCCGACGCTGGTGGAGTTGAGTGGAGAAGGATTCAACCGCGATAGGTCCGCTCATCTCCCCCTGAAAGGGGGAGGTCGGCACGCTCGGGGGCACACTAGCGCAACCGAGCGGGACGGGTGGGGGTCAGCCGCGGGCACGGAGCGAGCGGCTGACCCCCACCCCAACCCTCCCCTTTCAGGGGGAGGGAGCCCGACGATCTCGCAAGCGACGAAATTGAATCGAAGACGGTTCGCCCAGCCCTCATCTCCACCGGCCGCGGTGTTCGCCGCAGCGGCGGGCTGCACACGCTTTACATCTCGCCGCTGAAGGCGCTCGCGGTCGATATCGCGCGCAATCTGGAGACGCCGGTCGCCGAGATGGGGCTGCCGATCAGGATCGAGACCCGCACCGGCGACACGCCGGTGTCGCGGCGGCAGCGGCAGCGGCGCTATCCGCCGGACATCCTGCTCACCACGCCGGAGCAGCTGGCGCTGCTGCTGGCGTCCGACGACGCGCCGTTCCTGTTCTCTTCGCTGAAGCGCATCGTGCTCGACGAGCTGCATGCGCTCGTCACCTCCAAGCGCGGCGATCTGCTGTCGCTCGGACTTGCGCGGCTTTGGACCATCGCGCCGCAGATCCGCGCCATTGGTCTCTCGGCGACCGTCGCCGAGCCGGAGCAGCTCGCGCGATTCCTGGTGCCGCAGCCGGGGGGCGAGAATGCATCCGCCGACGTCGTCACCGCCGGCGGCGCCGCACCGCCGGTGGTCGAGATGCTCGACACGCGCGAACGGCTGCCGTGGTCGGGCCACAGCGCGCGCCACGCGCTGCCCGAGGTCTACGAGCTGATCAAGCGCAACAAGACCACGCTGGTGTTCGTCAACACGCGCAGCCAGGCCGAGATGCTGTTCCAGGATCTCTGGCGCATGAATGACGATGGCCTTGCGATCGCGCTGCATCACGGCTCGCTCGACGTCGCGCAGCGCCGCAAGGTCGAGGACGCGATGGCCGCCGGAAAGCTGCGCGGCGTGGTCTGCACCTCCTCGCTCGATCTCGGCGTCGATTGGGGCGATGTCGACCTCGTCATCAATATCGGCGCGCCGAAAGGCTCCTCGCGGCTGATGCAGCGGATCGGCCGCGCCAACCACCGCTTCGACGAGGCCTCGCGCGCGGTGCTGGTGCCGGCGAACCGCTTCGAGGTGCTGGAATGCCGTGTCGCGATCGACGCCATCGCCGAGAATGCGCAGGACACGCCGCCGCTGCGCTCGGGCGCGCTCGACGTGCTGGCCCAGCACGTGCTGGGCTGCGCCTGCGGCAAGCCGTTCCTGTCCGATGAACTCTATGATGAGGTGAGGACCGCCGCGCCCTATGCATCGCTCGCACGCACCGATTTCGACGATGTCGTCGATTTCGTCGCCACCGGCGGCTACGCGCTGAAGACCTATGAGCGTTTCGCGCGCATCAAGCAGGACAAGCAGGGCCGCTGGCGCGTCACCAATCCGAAGGTGCGGCAGAGCTATCGCCTCAACGTCGGCACCATCGTCGAGGAGACCATGCTGAAGGTGCGGCTGGTGCGCTCGCGCGCCGGCGGCCGAGGGAAAAGCGGCGGATCGACCGGCGCGATCGCGCGCGGCGGCCGGATGCTGGGCGAGATCGAGGAGGTCTTCATCGAGGGCCTCGTGCCCGGCGACACTTTCGTGTTTGGCGGTGAGGTGGTGCGCTACGAGGCCTTGGTTGAAGACCAGGTCTATGTCTCTCGCGCCAATGATAAAGATGCAAAAGTGCCGTCCTATATGGGCGGCAAGTTTCCGCTGTCGACCTATCTTGCCGAACGCGTCCGCAAGCTACTGGACAACAGCCGCGCCTGGAACGGATTGCCGGATCAGGTGCACGACTGGCTGTCGCTGCAGCGGAAATTCTCGCGTGTCCCTGCGGTGCGCGAGCTCTTGGTCGAGACCTTTCCGCGCGGCGGCAGCCATTATCTGGTTTGCTATCCCTTCGAGGGCCGGCTCGCGCATCAGACGCTCGGCATGCTGCTGACCCGCCGGCTGGAGCGCGCCCGCGCCCGTCCGCTCGGCTTCGTCGCCAATGAATACGCGCTCGCGGTCTGGGGCGTCGGCGATCTCTCCTTCATGATCCGGCACGGCAAGCTCGATCTCAACGCGCTGTTCGATCCCGACATGCTCGGCGATGACCTCGAGGCGTGGCTTGCGGAATCCGCGCTGATGAAGCGGACCTTCCGCAACTGCGCCATCATCTCCGGGCTGATTGCGCGCCGCTTCACCGACGAGGAAAAGTCGCGCCGCCAGGTGCTGTTCTCGACCGACCTGATCTATGACGTTTTGCGAAAACATCAGGCCGATCACGTGCTGCTGCGTGCCGCGCGCGGCGATGCCGCCACGGGATTGCTCGATCTTCGCCGTCTCAGCGACATGCTTTCGCGCATCCACGGCCGAATCACCCACAAGGACCTCGACCACGTTTCTCCGCTTGCCGTCCCCGCGCTGCTGGAAATCGGCCGCGAGTCAGTTTATGGCGAAGCATCCGACGAGCTTCTGGCCGAGGCGGCCGAGGAACTCGTGCGGGAGGCGACGACGTAACGCTGGTACTCTGGGGAACAGGACGTGACGGCAAGCGCGCTAGCTTTGCGAGACGGTGACGACATGCGCGTTTCGAGGGTCACGGTGGCGGATGTCGGCTTCGTCGCGGATTTCTCCGGCGCGCTGTTCTGGGAACAGCAGAGCCTGCTCGTGGTCTCCGACCTGCATCTGGAAAAAGGCTCGAGCTTCGCCAGCCGCGGCGTGCTGCTGCCGCCCTACGACACGGTCGCGACACTGAGCCGGCTCGCTGCTGTCATCGCGCGGCACGATCCGCGGCAGGTGATCGCGCTCGGCGACAGCTTTCACGATCGCGATGCGCATGCGCGGCTGTCGGATCCGGACCGCGAGGCGCTCGCGGCGTTGCAGCTGCGGCGCAACTGGATCTGGATCTCGGGCAATCACGATCCGGCGCTGCCGTCCGATCTCGGCGGCGTGGTCGCGACCGAAGTCGCGATCGGTCCGATCGTGTTCCGCCATGAGCCGACCGGCGCAGCCGGCGAGATCGCCGGGCATCTCCACCCCAAGGCGCGGGTGCCGACCCGCGGCCGCTCGATCGAGCGCCGCTGCTTCGCCTGTGACGGCGAGCGCGCGGTGATGCCGGCGTTCGGCGCCTACACCGGCGGCTTGAGCATCCGCGATGCCGCGTTCACACGGATATTCGGATCGCCCGGCTTCATGGCCCATGTGCTCGGCGACAACCGCGTCCACGCGTTCGTCGCGTCGCGGTGTTATTGAGGGGCGCGTACCACACACTCGGTGTCGTCCCGGGCAAGCCAACGGGTCGGCGCGAAGCGCCGCCCGATGACAGGCTCCGCGCGACCCGGGACCCATAACTACCGCTCTTCGAGATTGCGCAAAGCTGTGGCCCCAGCGCGGCATCACTACTGCATGCGGTGGTTATGGGTCCCTGCTTTCGTGTTTCGCAGGGACGGCAGCAGAGATTGTTGCGCGACCTTGCCCTACGCCGCCTTCGCCTGCACGCTTTCGCAGTACTCCGCGAGCCTGTCCGCCAGCCGCAATGTCGCCGGGCTGGCTTCGGGGGCGGCGACGAGGGCGACCTCGGTGCGGTCGATCGGCGCAAAGCCGTCCTTTGCGGTCAGCACGCGATGCTCCGCCTGGATCGACATTTCCGACAGAATGCTGAGCCCGAGGCCGGCGGCGACCGCGGCCTGGATGCCGGCGAGGCTGGAGGAGGTGTAGGCCATGTGCCAGTTGCGGCCGGCGCTCTCCAGCGCATGGATGGCGCGGGCGCGGTAGAGACAGCCCGAGGCGAAACCGATCAGCGGAACCGAGCCGGCCGTCGTATCGCGCGGGTGGCCCTTGCTGGTGACCCAGTGCACGCGTTCAGGCCATACCGCGATACCGCCCTTCTCATTGGCGGCGCGCTTGATCAGCGCGAGATCGAGATCGCCGCGTTCGAGATCGCGGTACAGGAACAGGCTCTGGCCCGAGCGCACGTCGAGCCGCAAGTTCGGATGGCTGCGCGCGAAGGTCGCGAGCAGCTTTGTCAGCCGGTAGGCGGCAAAATCCTCGGTGATGCCGATCCGGATCGCGCCTTCGCTGCCGGGGCGCGAGAGCACGTCGCGGGCCTCTTCGGCGAGTGACAATAGCCGCCGCGCATAGGTCAACAGCCGCTCGCCGGCTTCCGTCGGGGTGACGTCCTTGCCGCTACGGATCAACAGCGGCTGGCCGACATCCTCCTCCAGGCGCTTGATCTGCTGGCTCACCGTCGACTGCGTGCGGTGGACGCGCTCTCCGGCGCGGGTGAAGCCGCCGACATCGACCACCGAGACGAAACTGCGCAACAGCTCCAGGTCGAGCATCGCAGCCTCCATTTATAAATCCACTGCACGCCAGTCTATCATTTAATTTCCAAATATCAAGGCGCGGGCCTAGATCATGGCCGAAGGAGAATTCGCCCATGTCCGCCGCTACCTCGATGGCCGCCCCCCGCGCCCGCTTCAACACCCTGCCGCTGCTGATTGCCCTGTTCTGCCTGCTCTGGAGCTACGCCTTCGTGGCCGGCAAGATCGGCGTCACCGATTGCCCGCCGCTGATCCTGCTCGCCGCGCGGTTTTCGCTCGCCGGGGTTCTGATCCTCGCCATCTCCTGGCTGCGCCGCGACCAATGGGATCTCACCTGGCGCGATGCGGCGGTGTTCGCCGTGCTCGGCGTCGCCAACAACGCGCTCTATCTCGGCCTCGGCTATACCGGCCTGAAGACGGTCTCCGCCGGACTTGGCGCGCTGATCGTCTCGGCCAATCCGGTGTTCACCGCCATGCTGGCGGCGCTGTTCCTCGGTGAGAGCATGACCTTGCGCAAGGTGATTGGTCTCGTGCTCGGCATCGTCGGCGTCGCCTTCATCGTCTGGCATCGCATGTCGGTCGGATCGGACAGCCCGCATGGCATCTTGTTCACGCTGGCCTCGCTCGCCTCGATCGTCGCCGGCACCGTGCTGTTCAAGCTGCTGGCACCGAAGGGCAGCCTGTGGATCGGCAACGGCATCCAGAACATGGCCGGCGGCCTTGCGGTGATGCCGTTCGCCTTCACGCTCTCCAGCGTCAGCGACATCGTGCCCAGCATGCGTCTCGCTGGCGCCTTCGCCTTCCTCGTGCTCGGCGGCTCGATCCTCGCCTATCTGCTCTGGTTTCATCTCCTGAAAATGTGTGGTGCGACCGCCGCAAGCGCCTATCACTTCCTGATGCCGCCGCTCGGCATGCTGTTCGCCTATCTCGTGCTCGGCGAGCATGTCGAATTTCGCGACCTGCTTGGGATCGTTCCGGTGGCGCTCGGCATTTACCTGGTGACCCGCCCCGCAGCCGCCGCGCCCAACAGGAGTATGACGTGAGCATCACCATCACGCTGATCGGAGGCCCCACCGCCCTGATCGAGATCGACGGGTTCCGCCTGCTCACCGATCCGACCTTCGATGCGCCCGGCGAGTATCAATTGCCGCATGTGAAACTGGAGAAGCTGACGGGTCCCGCGCTCGGCGCGCGCGATGTCGGCGCGATCGATGCGGTGCTGCTGAGCCACGACCAGCATTCCGACAATCTCGACCATTCCGGCCGGGATTTCCTTAAACGCGCGAAGCGCGTGCTGACGACGGAGGCCGGCGCCAGGCGGCTCGGCGGCAACGCCGAGGGCTTTGCGCCCTGGGCCTCGACCGAGTTGCAAAAGGGCGGCCGGACCCTCACCATCACCGCGACGCCGGCGCGGCACGGACCGGCGGGGATCGAGCCGTTGTCCGGCGACGTCATCGGCTTCGTCGTGCAGCCGGCAAAACCGGGCCGTCCGGTCTATGTCAGCGGCGACACCACCTGGTTCGACGGCGTCGCCGAGGTCGCGCGACGCTTCGACTGCGGCGTGGTGCTGCCGTTCGCCGGCGCCGCGCAAACCCGCGGCCCCTTCCATCTCACCATGGACACCAATGACGCGATCGAGACCGCGCACGCCTTTGCGGACGCGGTGATCGTGCCGGTTCATACCGACGGCTGGGCGCATTTCCGGCAGAGCGCGAGCGATCTGCGCGCGAGCTTCGATACGCTCGGCTTCGGCCGCCGTCTGCGCATCCTCGAGCCCGGCGTCGCCACGGTCATCGAGCCGTAGGTTTCGTCCCAGGAACCTTGCCGGTATCCGGCTCGTTGTCAGATGGCTGGAACCGGACATGACGCGGCAAGGGACGATCCCACCACACGACAAACATGACAATGCGCCGGCGGCGAAGCCTCGGCGCCAGCCGTTCAGTTTCAGCCGTGTCCTGAAGACGCTCGGACCCGGGCTGATCACCGGCGCTTCCGACGACGACCCTTCGGGGATCGGCACCTACAGCCAGGCCGGCGCGCAACTCGGCTACGGCATTGGCTGGACCATGCTGCTGACGTTTCCGCTGATGAGCGCGATCCAGGAGATCTCGGCGCGGGTCGGCCGTGTCACCGGGCATGGCATCGCGGGCAATGTATGCCGGCATTATCCGGGCTGGCTGCTCGCCGTCGTGGTGGCGCTGCTGTCGATTGCCAACACCATCAACATCGCGGCCGACCTCTCGGCCATGGCCGATGCGGCAAAGCTCCTGATCGGCGGTCCGGCCATTCTCTATGTGGTGCTGTTCGGCGTGACCTCGGTGGCCGCGCAGATCTTCATGAACTACCGGCGCTACGTCGCGATCCTGAAATGGCTGACGCTCAGCCTGTTCGCCTATGTCGCGGCGCTCGCCTTTGCCAAGGTGTCGTGGATGGAGGCCCTGGCCGGCGTGCTGCTGCCGCGCATCAGCTGGAGCGCCGACTATTTCACGACCATCGTTGCGATCCTCGGCACCACGATCTCGCCCTATCTGTTCTTCTGGCAGGCCTCGCAGGAGGCGGAGGAGCAGCGGGTCGATGTCACCAAGCATCCGCTGATCGAGCGGCATTACGGCGCCCAGCACGAATTCTCGCGCATCCGCGCCGATACCATCACCGGCATGGCGTTTTCGAACCTGATCGCATTGTCGATCATCGTCACCGCCGCCGCATCGCTGCATGCCACCGGCAAGACCGACATCCAGACCTCGGCGCAGGCCGCCGAGGCGCTGCGCCCGATCGCCGGGCCGTTTGCCGAGGTGATCTTCGCGCTCGGCATCGTCGGCACCGGCCTTCTGGCGATTCCGGTGCTCGCGGGTGCGACGGCTTATGCGGTCGGCGAGGGCCGGCGATGGCGGGTCGGGCTGACGCGCAGGCCGAAGGAGGCGATCGCGTTCTATTCGGTGCTGGCGCTGTCGGGCGGCATCGGCATCGCGCTCAACTTCACGCCGATCGATCCGATCGCGGCGTTGTACTGGAGTGCGGTCGTCAACGGCGTGCTCGCGGTGCCCGTGATGGTGCTGCTGATGTTCATGGCCCGCCGCCGGGACGTCATGGACCGCTTTGTGGTCCGCGGATGGCTGTACTGGCTCGGCTGGCTCTCGACCGGCGCGATGGCGCTCAGCGTGATCGCGATGGGGATCGGCTTCCTGCTGTAGCTTGTTCGAACTCCTCAACCCTCGCCGAACAGCGAGCTATCGATCTTGGTCGTCGATTTGACCTTTCGCAGGATGATCGTCGTGCGGTAGCTCGCGATGTCGCTGTCCGGATGCATGAGGCGGTCGAGGATGAAGGATTGATAGCGCGCGAGGTCCGAGGACACGATTCTTAGCGAGTAATCCCAATCGCCGGCAATCATGCAACATTCGACGACCTCCGGAAGGTCGATCACCTTCCGCTCGAAGCGCGTGAAGGATTCCCTGTTCTGTTGCTTGAGACGGACCTCGACGATCACGTCGAATCCGAGTCCAACCCGCGTCGGGTCCACCAGCGCCACATAGGAATTGATGACGCCGGCCTCTTCGAGCGTGCGAACGCGTCGCATGCAGGGGGCGGACGAGAGGCCGATCCGCTCGGCCAGCTCGAGATTCGTGATCCGCCCCTCGACCTGCAGCACGTCGAGGATTTTTCGGTCGATCTCGTCAATCACGATCGCGGTTCCCATTTCTTTCGCATTCTCCATCTTTTGCGCAATTGTTTGCAGAAGAAGGGCTGAAATGCATCTCAAATCGCAATGTCATTGCCCTCGCGCGCGCATAAGATGTGGTGCGAGGGTTCTTTGATCGCTGCAACCGAGCAGCAAGGAGCGGGCATGGCCGGAAATGACGACAAATCCTTTTGGGATCGCGCGCGGCGGCACCTCATTCGCTATGGCGGGACGTTCGCTCCCGTCATCATCGAGCGCGCCTCCGGGTCCTTCGTCTATGACGCCGACGGCCGGGCCATCCTGGATTTCACGTCCGGGCAGATGAGCGCCGTGCTCGGTCACGGTCACCCGGAGATCGTCCAGACCATCAGCGAGCATGCCGAACGGCTCGACCATCTCTTCAGCGGCATGCTGACGCGCCCGGTCGTCGCGCTGGCCGAACAGCTCGCGGGTCTGCTGCCGCCGGGGCTTGATCGCGTCATGCTGCTCAGCACCGGCGGCGAGTCGAATGAAGCTGCGATCAAGATGGCCAAGCTCGCCACCGGCGGCTTCGAGACCGTCGCGTTCGCGCAGTCCTGGCACGGCATGACGTCTGGCGCGGCCGGAACGACCTATTCGGCCGGCCGCAAGGGTTATGGTCCGGCGCCGGTCGGCTCGCTCGCGATCCCGACGCCGAACCCCTATCGCCCGCGCTTCGGCAACGCGGCCGATTGGCGGGCCGAGCTGGCCTACGCCTTCGATCTGATCGATCGCCAATCGACCGGCTCGCTTGCCTGCATGATCGCCGAGCCGATCCTCAGCTCCGGCGGGCTGATCGATCTGCCTGAAGGCTACCTTGCCGAGTTGAAGGAGATGTGCCGGGCACGCGGCATGCTGCTGATCATCGACGAGGCGCAGACCGGCCTCGGCAGAACCGGCGCCATGTTCGCTTTCGAGCGCGACGGCGTCGTGCCTGACGTCCTGACCTTGTCGAAGACCCTCGGCGCCGGCCTGCCTCTGGCTGCGGTCATCACCTCCGCCGAGATCGAAGAGCGCTGTCACGAACGTGGTTTCCTGTTCTACACGACCCATGTGTCGGACCCGATGCCGGCCGCGGTCGGGCTGAAGGTCATCGAGATCATCCTTCGCGACAGATTGGTCGAGCGCGCCAGGATAGCGGGCGCGCGGCTGAGGGATGGGCTCCTCGCACTCCAGAACCGGTTCGAATGCATCGGTGACGTGCGCGGCAGGGGGCTGATGCAAGGCATCGAGATCGTGCGCGACCGTTACAGCAAGGAGCCTGACGAAGCGCTCGGAACGCGTGTCTCTCAGCGCTGCATGCAGCTTGGACTGAGCACCAACATCGTTCAGTTGCCCGGCATGGGCAGCGTATTCCGCATCGCCCCGCCGCTGACGATCAGCGACGACGAGATCGATCTTGGCCTCTCGATCCTCAGCGACGCGTTCGAAAGCGCATTGCAAAGCAGGGCTGGCTAAATCAATCCTTGCGGAACACGATCGAGGCCATCCAGCCGGTCATCAGCGCCATGAACGCGGTGATCAGGCCGTAGACAAGGCCGTTATGCCGCGCGGTGGTGGCGACGAATTGCTCGAAGCCGACCTTGACGATCTCGAACGCGGTCTCGGCCTTGGTCACCAGCGCGCCGTCGGAAAACAGCTTGATCTCGACATTATAGGTGCCGATCGGCACCTCCGCCGGCAGCGGAATGCCGGTGCGGAACAGGGTTGGGGTCAGGAAGGTCACCGCCGAGGTCGCCTCACGGTACAGCCCGTGCTCGGAGCGCAGCCGCACGAAGGCGCTGCGGAACGGGTCGTTCGGTACCACGTCGGCATAGTCGGGCCCGACCCGCTGCATCAGCAGCACGTTGTTGAGCCCGAGCTGCTGCCGCCGCTGCACCTCGGGCGAGGCGATCTGGTCGAACGGGCGATTCGAGAACAGCGCGAGATAGCCCGGCACCTGCAGGAATTGGCGCGAGTCGGTGTTGATCCAGATGCCGAATTTGCGCTCCTTGCGCCGCGTCACCATGTCGGCGCGCGGGCCGGACACCGTGACGACGAGATCGTAATTGTTGCGATTGGCCGGCGTCTTGTCGTCCTTCTCGACCGAGCCGAACAACACGAGTTCGCCGCCGGAATAGTTCGGCGTCACCGTGACGCGGTGGTTGGAGACCGACACGATCAGCCGCTCGGCATGAGCGGGCGCGGCCGCCAGGCCGGCGGCGGCGAGACCGATGATCGCGAGCGCCGCGCGCAGCCTCATGGCGGGGCTCCGCCGGTTTCGCGGATGCTGTAGAGGTCCTGCGGCCGGATCACCAGTTCGACCGCAAAGCGGATGCCGACCGCGAGCACGAGCAGGCCGAGCAGCAGGCGCAGATGCTCGCCACGGATCTTCTGGCCGGCGCGGGCGCCGAACTGCGCGCCGGTGACGCCGCCGACCATCAGGATCAGCGCCAGCACGGCGTCGACCAGATGGTTGGTCACTGCGTGCAGCATGGTTGCGAACACCATGGTGACGAGGGTCAGCACCATCGAGGTGCCGATCACGGTCGAGGTCGGTACCCGCAGCACATAGATCATCAGCGGCACCAGGATGAAGCCGCCACCGATTCCCATCACGGCGCCGATGAAGCCGATCGCGAGTCCGACCACGACCACCGGGATGACGGAGAGGTAGATCTTGGAGCGCTTGAAGCGGACTTTCAGCGGCAGGCCGTGGATCCAGCCATGGCTGCCGGGCTTGCGCAGCGCGATCGGACCGCCGCGGCGGACGCGCAGCATCGCGCGCAAACCTTCCCAGAACATCAGCCCACCGACCGTCGTCAGCAGGATGACGTAGGACAGCGCGATCATCAGGTCGAGCTGGCCGAGCGAGCGCAGGAAGGTGAAGGTCCACACCCCGAACGTGGTGCCGAGCGTGCCTCCGACCAGCAGCACCGCCGCCAGCAGCGGATCGATCGCGCGTCTGCGCCAATAGGAAATGGCGCCGGAGAACGAGGAGGCCGCGATGTGGCTGGCGACGGAGGCAACCGCGACCGCGGGCGCGATGCCGACGAAGATCAGCAGCGGCGTCATCAGGAAGCCGCCGCCGATCCCGAACATGCCGGAGACGAATCCAACCGCCGCGCCCATCGCCAGGATGAGGAAGACATTGACCGGAATGTCGGCGATCGGGAGGTAGAGCTGCACGCGCGTCGCTTCTTGTCGGTTCGCCGCGAGTTCGGCACAAGGCCGCATCACGGCGTGATGTCGTTCTGGTCGGGCATTCTCCGGCTGAACGAATCCGGTCGGCGCGCAAGACGCAGGCGAACGCGGGTCGATTGCCGCGTTCTTGCATAACCGAATTCGGCGGGGGGAGGGACTAAAGAATCCGCTCCCGGGGGCATTTTTCGCCGCACTCGGCCGCCGTCTGCGGACGTGGTTGATAATTCAGATTAATGGCGCCCGTGCCGCCTCACGGCCGATCGACAGGCTTGGTGATCAGGTTCAGCGCGAGCGCTTCTTTCGGGTTCAGCCAGCGGATATCGGACGTTTGCGACATCGCCTCGACGATCCCGGAAGAGACGCCCATCTTGGTCATGTAGCCCAGCACCATGCCCTGGATGCGTTGGGCCTCGGCGAGGGGATCGCTGACGGGCGTGCTCGTCGTGAAGCGATGCACGCCGAGCCGCGAGCCCGCGATGCCATAGCGGGTCTGGCCGCCGGCATAGACCAGGACGCAAGCGCTGGCGCAGGACGCGGGGCGGAGCTTGCCCGAGGCGTCTGATGTGGCGACCGCGGTGACGAGCCCGCGCGTGCGGATGACCTCGCCCATGATGGCGGCCTGGTTCAGCGCGCCGCCGGGCGACGACAGCAGCACGACGTCGCCTGGTGCGAGACGCGCCTCGCTGAGCCGGTCGCGGAACCAACTCGCGCTGGCCGAGCCGATCTTGCCGCTGATCGCAAGCGCCCGCCGGCCGCGGCCCGATCCGTCGATGTCGACATCGGGAATCACGGCCGACGTCATGCTGGCCGCGATGTAGGTCTCGCGCCAGAAGTCCCAGGCGCCCGGCGTCGAAAGGTCCCGGTAAGCCTGGATGGCGACACTCGACAACAGCAGCACGAAGATGATGATGGACCAGAGCGAGAACCGGAACGCACGGGGCGGCGATGCCGCGTTCCCTTGCGGCGTCGGCGGAGGCGGGGCTGCGGGGCGCCGGGCAAATGGAGACGGCGCCTGCCGCGGCGGCGCAACGCGGGGACCTGTCGGCGACGAACGGTGGCCCGTTCCATCATCCTGGCGATCGTCGACGGACAAGCCTGACCCTCCGGAACGCGTGCGCCGACGGCGCGGAGCTGCGCGCCTGTCTACACGGCCGAAGGCCGGAGGTATAGGACAGCGGCGCCGTCAAGGCGCCGCAGCCGTCTCGAACCTAGTGAGCTGGAGCGGCGAGCGCCGCGGTCCGCTTCGAGGGTTGCTTGACCGGCTTCGCCGCGGCGGGCTGCGCGGCCGCGCCGTCCCAGCCGCCGGCAGGCGCCGGCACGTTGACCGCATCGCTCGGCTGCGGCTCGGCGGTGAAGGTCTGGATCGCCAGCTTCGCTGCGGCCAGCGACTGCGGGTCGAGCCGCTTGGCAATGTCGTCGCGCTTGTGGCCGGCGTCGGCGTCGCCCTGCGCGGCCGCGAGGCTGAACCACTTGAACGACTCGGCGAGGTTCTGTTCGACACCGATGCCGCGGGCATAGAGGATGCCGAGATTGACCTGGCTGTCGGCAACGCCGCGATCGGCCGCCTTGCGGAACCATTGCGCGGCGCTCTTGTAGTCGGCGCCCTTGCCGCCGCCATCGGCGTCGAGCACGGCGAGATTGTGCATCGCCTTGGCGTTGCCGCGCTCGGCGGCCTGCACGTAGTAGCGTCGCGCCACATCGAAGTCGCGCTTCACGCTGAGGCCCTTCTCGTAGAAAGTGCCGAGCCGGAACATCGCGGGCACCACGCCGGCCTGCGCTGCGCGGGCATACCATTTGGCGGCTTCGTCGACATTGGTGGTCACGCCCTTGCCCTCGGCAAAGCGGACGCCGACTTCATAGGCCGCGGCCGCATCGCCCTTGATCGCGGCGCTGCGCAGCGCCGGACCACCGATCGCGTCGGGCAGTTTCTCGCCCGCCGGGATCTGGACCATGGCGAGCTTGCCGCCGAGCGGCGGTGCGGTCGGAATCGTGCCGGTGACGTCGTTGGCGGCGGCTGTTGGTGCCGCGGTCGGCTCGGGCGCGGCGGCGGGTGCGGGCGCGATTGCCGGCGGGATCGTCACCTGCGCGCTGTCGAGCGTGTTCGGCGCCGGAGTATTGTTGGACTGGCGGCCGAGCGGGGTCGGCGAGGTCATCGACGGCCCGGGCACTGATGGTCCGGGTCCGCCGGACGGCGCAGCCGGGGCGGGCGCGACGGAATTCTCGGCAGGCGGCTGCATGGGCGGCGTGGCCGGCTCGCTGTGCTCGATCGCCGGCACCTGCGGCGCGGAGCTGGTGTCGAGCAGGTTCATCGCCATCTTGGCGGTCGAGAGCAGGATCACGACCACGCTCGCGCCGACCAGCAGCGAACGGATCTTGGAGGTGATGGTCGAAGGCTGCGCCTCCGGCGCGCCAGTCGCCGTCGCGCCGGCCGCGGCCGTGCCGGCCTTGGCGGCAGCCGCCTTCGCGGCCTTGTCGGCCTTCTCCTTGGCCTTGGCTGCAGCCTTGCTCGCGGCGCGCGCCGCCTTCTCGCTGACGGGTTGCGCGGCAGCGGCCTGCGCGGCGCGGCGCGCGGCGGCGATGAAGCTCGATGTCGAGACCGGCTCCTTCTTGCCGGCGGGAAGATCAGAGATCGCGCGCTCGGAATCCGCGATCCGCTCCGACGGCGAAGCGACGCGGCCGGAGGGGCGTGTGCCCGGTTCGAGCGGATGATCCGGCGGCAGGTCCGGCGCGATCGCGGCGCGTGCGGACGCCGCATGCGGCTCGAGGATCTCGCTGATCGCGCGCGGCGGCAGCGGCGGCGGCGGCGCGCTCTCGACCGGCTGCGCGGCATGGAATTCGCGCGGCGCGGACATGAAGTGCTCCTGCGCCAGCGCAGGATTGGGCAATTCGGGCCTGTACGATTCAGGCTTGTACGCTTCAGGTTTGGGCTGCGCGATCGGCTGCGACATCGCCGCGCGCGGCATTTCCATCCGCGGAGCTTCCATCCGCGGTTCGGCCGGCGCGGGAGCAGGCGGCGCGGTGCGCACCGTACGCAGATCGTTCTCGATCATCGCGAGACGATCGACGACATGGCCGAGCGTGTTGTGAACGGTCTCCAGCGAATCCTGGGTGCGGCGGTCGGTCTCCGACTGGCTGAAGCGGATGTCGGACAGCTCGCGCTTCACCATGTCGACGATGCCGCTGTCCATCATCGGCTGCGGCGAGGAGGTGTCGACGTTGCGGGCGGCGTCGGCGAGCGAGGCGATGTGGGCGTGCTGCGCCTCGAGGTGCCGCATGATGTCATGCAGCGCTTCCTCGACCCGGCCGAGATTGCCGGAGCGCTGGTCGGCGGACTCCAGGCGCTCGAGCAGATAGGAGACGCGCTGCTCGAGATGGGTGAATGCCGACGAACTGTCGTTGCCGACCTGCAGGCGGTCGATCCGCTCCGACAGCGAGCGCAGGGCGCCTTCGATGGCATCGGTGTTGTCGTAGCCGGCCGGCCGCTCGCGGGTCTCCAGCGTCGAGGCCAGTGCGGCAATGCGCTGCTCGATCCCGGCGAAGGCATCGCCATGGGTCTCGGCGCGCGACATCTGCGACAGCTGGTCGACCTTCGCGGCCAGCGCATGCACGTCCCCGGAGAGCTGGAGCAGCGCGTCGTTGGAGGCGACGTTGGAGACGATCGCGCGCAGCGCGGCGATCGCGCTCTCGAGCTGATGCACCGTCGACGGATCGTCGTTGGCGCGCAGGATCATGTCGAGCTTGGCGCCGAGATTGCGGATCGCCTCGTCGTAGCCGGTGAGCTGCTCGGCGGGCGTGAGCGTGCGCAGCGCTTCGCGGATCTCCGACAGCGCGCGTTCGATGCCGGCGATCGCCTGGCCCTGGCCGTTGCGGCCCTCCTGGCGGAGCTCATCGATCCGGTGATGCAGCGAGCGGATCTCGTTCTCGATCGACTCGATCGCCCGGCGCGGCATCGCCTCGGTGATCGCTTGGCGGATCTCCGCAAGCTCGCCGCGGAAGGCCGCGATCGATTGTTCAATATGGTCGGGCCGCTGCAGCGCCTCGATCTGGCTCGTGATCTTGAGCAGCTGACGCTCGAGCGAGGAGAAGTCGGGCCCGGCCGGCGGCGGTGGCGCATAGGCGGCCATCGGCGGCGCCGATTGCGGCATCGGCGGCGCGCCGCGCGGCGGCATCTGCCGTTGCGCTGATACGTCGAGCTCGTTCTGGCGCGCGGCGATCTCCGCGATCGCGAAATCGAACGAGGCCGGGCTCAGTGGCGGCGAGGGGCGATAGACCTGGGCTGCAGCGCGCTCGACCGCCTCCGCCTGGCGCAGCCTCTCCTCCAGCTGCCGGTCATGCATCTGCGGCTCGCGCTGCATCTGCGATTCACGCATCGGCTGGGGCTGCGGCTCGCGCGCCGGCTGTGGCCGCGAAATCTGCGACAGCCGGGCATCGAGGCGCGAGATCGCGTCGTTCAGCTGCCGCGCGACGGCGGGCTGGCCGCGCGGCACTTCGGCGCGCACCGCTTCGGCGCGCGTCAATGGCTTTGCAATCTGTTCGATCTGCCGGGTGATGGCGTCGAGCCGCTGGTGGATATCGGCGACCTCGCGGCTTTCCCGGCTCGGCATCGGCTGCCGTTGCTCCATGCGCCAATCCGGCGGGCTCGGTTCACCGACGGTGGAGTTGAGCCAGTCGTTCAGCGACATCCCGGCGCGGCGCGCAGCCGCCTCGGCCCTGTCGCGGACGGAGGGATCGATGCCGTCAACACTCCACGATACGCGCGAATTCATGATTCCGTCCGGTCCCGACTCCGGCGCTACACCCTGCGCCCGCAGCCTCCCCGCGCATTCCCGTTAAGAGACAATCGAATTCTGCGCCGGGCGTCTGCCTCAGCTGCTGACTTTTTCCCGTCACGGTAAATAACGGGTTAAGGAATGCGGCCGACGGGCGCTAAAGTTAGGGAATCCGGGAACCTGTTGCGCCGGATCAGGACAGCGACTTGTGTCGCCGCCAAGCTTCTCCTTCCCCCTGAAAGGGGGAAGGTCGGGATGGGGGTCAGCCGCACACACTGCTGCGTGTGGAGAGAGATGATCCCCACCCGCTTTGCTCTTCGAGCAAAGCGACCTCCCCTTTTCAAGGGGAGGTTGGAGATTTGTTTCTAGCCGTTGCTTTCGCGCTTGCCGTCGTCGAGCGGCAGCACATTGCTGCGGCCGGACATGGCCGAGAGCGCGTCGAGCGCCTCCTCGCACCATTCCACCACCATGCGCTCATGGCGCATGCCGAGGCGCAGACTGAGCATCTTGCCGACATCGGCCGGCGGCGCGGTGCCGTCGGGGAAGCGCTTGTTGAGCAGGCGCTCATAGCGCTCATAGCGGTCGCGGTGATGCTCCAGCCGCGCCATCAGGTCGTTGCGCAGCGGCTCGATATCGACGCAGTCGAGCGCATAGAGCCGGACCAGAAGGTCATCCTTGATCGAGGGCGGCACGCTCGGGCGCGCTGCCCAGTGCTTCAGCGCCGCGCGGCCTTCGGCGGTCAGGGTATAGACCAGCTTGTTGGGCTTGCCGGACTGCACCACCTCGCGGCCCTGGACGTGCCCCTTGTCGCGCAGCCGCGAGAGCTCCCGGTAGATCTGCTGATGGTCGGCCTTCCAGAAGAAGCCGATCGACGCATCGAACGTCTTGGCGAGCTCATAGCCCGTCATCGGACGTTCCGTGAGGCAGGCAAGGATTGCGTCACCGAGTGCCAACGCCCACCTCCATCTCAGTTCCCCAAAAGGCCATTCTGAAGTTCGCTTGACTTTATGCGTTAGTGTGCATATGCGTCAATATGCATATGGTGATCGGCGTGCCGCCCTGTCGCGCGCGCCGATGTCCAGGCTTCTTAACCCCGCCGCAGGAGACGTCCGAATGAGCAAGCCGGGCCTCGACAAGTGGTACGCCTACATGAAGTCCCACGACACCGCCGCTCTGTGGGACCTGCTGCATCCCGACGCGGTGTTCGAAAGTCCGGTCGTGCACACGCCGCAGCGTGGCCGCGACATCACCTTCAAATATCTCACCAGCGCCGCCAAGGTGCTCGGCGGCCCGACCTTCAAGTATCTCGGCGAGTGGCGCAATGACACCGGCGCGGTGCTCGAATTCGAGAACGAGATCGACGGCATCAAGCTCAACGGCGTCGACATCATCACATTCGATGGTGACGGCCGGATCACGCATTTCAAGGTGATGGTGCGTCCGCTCAAGGCGATCAACCTGCTGCATCGGATGATGGGCGAGGAGTTGATGAAGCAAAGCGGCGCAACGTCGCAATCACAGTCGCGATAGCATCTGCCGCGGACCTCCGGAACCGGATAAGGTCCGCTCCAACAACCCAAGGACACGCTGCGCAGCGTCCGTCGCACATGCGGCCACGTGCCAGCCGGGAGACCAGCATGCCAACCTACAAAGCCCCCGTCGAAGACGTCAGCTTCCTGCTCAACGACGTTTTCCAGATCGACCGCTACGGCAATCTTCCCGGCTTCACCGATGCCTCGGCCGATGTACGCGAGGCGATCCTCGGCGAGGCCGCCAAGCTCAGCGAAGAGGTGCTGCAGCCGCTCAATCGCACAGGCGATCTCGAAGGCTGCAAGCGCAATGACGACGGCAGCGTCGCCACGCCGAAGGGCTTCAAGGATGCCTTCAAGCAGGTCGCCGAAGGCGGCTGGCTCGGCCTCTCGGCGCCGACGGAATTCGGCGGCCAGGGCCTGCCGGTGACGCTCTCGCAGGCGGTCAACGAATTCCAGATCTCCGCCAACATGGCGTTCTCGATGTATGGCGGGCTGACCATGGGCGCGACCGCGGCGCTCCTGGTGCACGGCACCCCCGAGCAGAAGCAGACCTATGTGCCGAAGATGGTCGCCGGCCAGTGGACCGGCACCATGAACCTGACCGAGCCGCAGTGCGGCACCGATCTCGGCCTGCTCCGCACCAAGGCGGTGCGCCAGGCCGACGGCAGCTTCAAGATCACGGGCACCAAGATATTCATCTCCGCCGGCGAGCACGACCTCACTGAGAACATCATCCATCTGGTGCTGGCGCGCATCGAAGGCGCGCCGGCCGGCATCAAGGGCGTCTCGCTGTTCGTGGTGCCGAAGGTGCTGGTCAATGCCGACGGCTCGCTCGGGCAGCGCAACGGCGTCAGCTGCGGCTCGATCGAGCACAAGATGGGCATCCACGGCAATTCCACATGTGTGATGAACTACGACAACGCCACCGGCTGGCTGATCGGCGAAGAGAACAAGGGCATGCAGGGCATGTTCGTGATGATGAACGAGGCTCGCCTCGGCGTCGCCGTGCAGGGCCTCGCGCAGTCCGAGGTCGCCTATCAGAACGCGGTCGCTTATGCCCGCGAGCGCCTGCAGGGCCGCTCGCTGACCGGCGTGAAGGAACCCGAGAAGCAGGCCGATCCGATCATCGTGCATCCGGACGTGCGCCGCACGCTGCTCACCATCCGCGCCTTCAACGAGGCGGCGCGCGCCATGGTGGTATGGACCGCGCTGAAGAGCGACGTCGCGCACCGCTCCAACGACGCTGGGGATCGCCAGGCTGCCGACGATCACATGGGCCTGATGACGCCGGTGCTGAAGGGCGTCCTGACCGACACCGGGTTCGCCAACACGGTCTCGGCGCAGCAGATGTTCGGTGGCCATGGCTACATCGCCGAGCACGGCATGGAGCAGTTCGTGCGCGATGCGCGCATCGCGATGATCTATGAGGGCGCCAACGGCATCCAGGCGCTCGACCTGGTCGGCCGCAAGCTGCCGCGCGACGGCGGCCGTGCCGCGATGGCGTTCTTCGGCGAGGTCGGCGCTTTTGCCAAGGAGCATGGCGCCGACGAGGCGATGAAGCCGTTCATCACCCCGCTCTCCACCGCGCTCGGCCATCTGCAGCAGGCCACCGGCTGGCTGATGCAGAACGCGCTGGCCAAGCCCGACAATGCCGGCGCCGCCGCGACCGACTACATGAAATTGTTCGGCCTCGTCGCGCTCGGCTATATGTGGGCGAAGATGGCCAAGGTGGCGCAGGACAAGGCCGCCGCCGGCACCACGCCCTACCTCAACACCAAGCTTGTGACCGGCCGCTTCTTCATGGAGAAGCTGCTGCCGGAGACCGCCGTGCATCTGGCCCGGATCCAGAGCGGCAGCGCCACCACGATGGAATTGGCCGCGGAAGCGTTCTGAAGCGTTTTCCAGCGAAGTGGAGACCGGTTCGCGTGAAGAAAACGCGTCAAACAAGAAAGCCTTGAAAAATTGCCGCCGCACTGCTGCGGCGGCGTGTCCTTCCGTATATATTATGATCCTCATATCAAGGAGGGCGTCATGCCTGAGGCATACATCTACGATCACGTTCGTACCCCGCGCGGCCGCGGCAAGGCCGACGGCGCACTGCACGAGGTCACCGCGCTGGCGCTTGCCACGGTGCCGCTGAAGTCGCTCAAGGAGCGCAACAATCTTCCCGAGGATTCCGTCGACGACGTCGTGCTCGGCGTGGTCGATCCGGTCGGCGAGGCCGGCTCCGACATCGCCCGTTTCGCGGCGCTGAACGCCGGCCTCGGCGAGAAGGTGCCGGGCGTGCAGATCAGCCGCTTCTGCGCCTCCGGCCTCGATGCCGTGAACTTCGCCGCAGCCCAGATCATGAGCGGCCAGCATGAGCTCGTGATCGGTGGCGGCGCGGAATCGATGAGCCGCGTCGGCATCGGCGCCTCCGGCGGCGCCTGGCCGATGGATCCCTCGATGGCGGTGCCGGCCTATTTCATGCCGCAGGGCATCTCGGCCGATCTGATCGCGACCAAATACGGTTTCTCGCGTGACGACGTCGACGCTTACGCGGTGCAGAGCCAGCAGCGCGCGGCCAAGGCCTGGGACGAGGGCCGCTTCGGCAAGTCGGTGGTGCCGGTCAAGGACGTCAACGGCCTGACCATCCTCGCCAAGGACGAGCACATGCGCCCGACCACGACGATGCAGTCGCTGGCGCAGCTGCAGCCGTCCTTCGCGGCGATGGCGGCGATGGCCGGCTTCGACGCGGTGGCGATCCAGTCGCATCCCGAGGTCGAGAAGGTCAACTACGTGCATCACGCCGGCAACTCCTCCGGCATCGTCGACGGTGCCGGCGCCGTGCTGCTCGGCAGCAAGGAGGCGGGCGCCAAGCACGGGTTGAAGCCGCGGGCGAAAATCCGCGCCTTCGCCAATATCGGCTCGGAGCCCGCGATGATGCTGACCGGCCCGGTCGACGTCACCGAGAAGCTGTTCGAGCGCTCCGGCATGAAGAAGTCGGACATCGACCTGTTCGAGCTCAACGAGGCCTTCGCCTCGGTGGTGCTGCGCTACATCCAGGCGTTCGATATCGACAACGCCAAGATCAACGTCAACGGCGGCGCGATCGCGCTCGGCCATCCGCTAGGGGCGACCGGCGCGATGATCCTCGGCACCGTGCTCGACGAGCTCGAGCGCACCAACAAGGAGACGGCGCTGGTGACGCTGTGCATCGGCGGCGGCATGGGCACCGCCACCATCATCGAGCGCGTCTGAGGCGAGGGGAGCGAGCAACATGGCTTACAAGAATTTCAAGTTCGACGTCGACGCCGACGGCATTGCGCTCGTCACCTGGGACATCCCTGATCGTTCGATGAACGTGTTCGACGAGATCTCGACCCAGGAGATCGGCGAGATCATCAAGCAGACGACCAGCGATGCCGCGATCAAGGGCGTCGTGATCACCTCGGCCAAGGAGGCGTTCTGCGCCGGCGCCGACCTCTCGATGCTCGAGGGCATGAACCGCTCTTACGCCCAGCTCTTCAAGGAGAAGGGCGAGGAAGCCGCGAACCAGATGCTGTTCGAGCAGAGCCGCCGGATGTCGCAGTCGTTCCGCGCGATCGAGACCTCGGGCAAGCCGTGGGTCGCCGCGATCAACGGGCTTGCGCTCGGCGGTGGCTTCGAGATCACGCTGGCCTGCCACTACCGCGTCGCGGCCGAGAACCCGAAGACCCGGCTCGGCCTGCCCGAGATCAAGGTTGGCCTGTTCCCCGGCGCCGGCGGCACCCAGCGCGTGCCGCGTCTTGTGCAGCCGGCGGACGCGATGCAATTGCTGCTCAAGGGTGAGGCGGTCAATCTCACCCGCGCCAAGGCACTCAACCTGATTCACGCCGTGGTGCCCGCAGCCGACTTGATCAAGGCCGCCAAGGACTGGATCAAGGGCGGCGGCAAGGCGGTCGCGCCGTGGGACGAGAAGGGCTTCAAGCTGCCCGGCGGCCCCGTCTTCTCCAAGATGGGCATGCAGATGTTCCCGGCCGGCAACGCGATCTATCGCCGCGAGACCTACGACAATTATCCGGCCGCGCGCGCCATCATGAGCTGCGTCTATGAGGGCCTGCAGCTGCCGATCGACGCCGCGCTGCGGGTCGAGTCGCGCTACTTCACCAAGGTGCTGCGCTCGAAGGAAGCGGCGGCGATGATCCGCTCGCTGTTCCTGTCGATGCAGGAACTGAACAAGGGCGCCCGCCGCCCGGCGGGCGTGCCGCCGACCAAGGTCAAGAAGCTCGCCGTGATCGGCGCCGGCTTCATGGGCGCCAGTGTCGGCTATGTCTCGGCGCAGGCCGGCATCGACGTCGTGCTGGTCGATCGCGACCAGGAAAGCGCCGACAAGGGCAAGGGCCACGCTAAGACCGTGGTCGACGGCCTGATCGCCAAGGGACGGATGAAGCAGGACGCGGCCGATGCCATCCTGGCGCGGATCTCGGCCACATCAGACTACAACGTGATCTCGGACTGCGACCTCGTCATCGAGGCGGTGTTCGAGGATCGCAAGGTCAAGGCGGATACCTATGCCAAGGCGCAGCCGCTGCTGAAGCCGGGCGCGATCTTCGCCTCCAACACCTCGACCCTGCCGATCAATTCGCTGGCCGAGGAGTTCAAGGATCAGGGCAAGTTCATCGGCATCCACTTCTTCTCGCCGGTCGAGAAGATGATGCTGGTCGAGATCATCCTCGGCAAGAACACCGGCGACGTCGCGCTGGCGACCGCGCTCGACTATGTGCGCGCGATCGGCAAGACGCCCATTGTGGTGAACGACTCCCGTGGCTTCTTCGCCAACCGTTGCGTGATGCGTTACATCTCCGAGGGCAACGAGATGCTGCTCGAGGGCGTGCCGCCGGCGATGATCGAGAACACCGCCAGGATGGCCGGCATGCCGGTCGGGCCGCTGTCGCTGCAGGACGAGGTCGCGCTCGATCTCGGCCTGAAGATCACCAAGGCGACCGAGGCCGATCTCGGCCCCAACGCGATCGACCAGGCGCAGAAGAAGCTGATGGTCGAGATGGTCGAGAAGCAGGGCCGCTTCGGCCGCAAGAACGGCAAGGGCTTCTACGACTATCCCGAGAAGGGCAAGGGCCAGAAGAGCCTGTGGCCGGGGCTCGCCAATCTGCAGCCGAAGCAGCTCGATCCCGACACGCTCAGCGTCGAGGAATTGAAGCAGCGCTTCCTGGTGGTGCAGGCGGTGGAAGCCGCGCGCACCGTCGAGGATCACGTCATCACCGACGTGCGCGAGGCCGATGTCGGCTCGATCCTCGGCTTCGGCTTCGCGCCGTTCACCGGCGGTGCGCTGTCCTACATCGACTTCATGGGCACCAAGAACTTCGTCGCGCTCTGCCACGACTTCGAGAAGAAGTACGGCTCGCGCTTCACGCCGCCGAAGCTGCTCGAGGAGATGGCCGCCAAGGGCGAAACCTTCTACGGTCGCTTCCCGCCGAAGAAGCAGGCGGCGTAAACTTCCGGGGCGAACTCGCGCAGGATCAAGTCGGTCATCGATCCGACTTGATCCTGTTGCGCGACGGTCATGCGCGTCAAAGTCCCGCCACGCTCGTTCCCCACTGGCACCACGCTGCTGGCATCACTCTTGCTCGTCGATCGCCGGGGCGACGATGAGCGTGAGGGTGTCGTGCGATGAGTTCTGCGTTCAAGGAAGGTGCCGCGGAGATCGCGGTGAAGGATTCCTTGTCTTCCCTGCGGTCGTCGCGGTGGCGGAAGCCGCTGCGTCTGCGGGGCAAGGGCCCGTCATGGGCCGGCCTCGCGCTACTCGTTCTGGCCGCGGATATTGTGCTCGCCGCCACGGTCTGGCAGGCCGTCAATTTCTTCCGCCATTGAGCCGTCAGTCTCCGGCGCGAGCAAGGCGCCGGCGAGATAGGCGAACTGGTTGAAAGCGAGACAGGCGACGACGATCGGCGCGCCGGTGGCAAAGGAAAAGCCGTCGGATTGGAGCACGATCGCCGCGAGCACCGCGACCAGCGGCGACTCCAGCATCAATGTCCAAACCCGAAAGTACAAACTGGTTGCCAGCCCAACCAGGGTGCTGGTCAATAAAACGGTAAAGGCGATCGTCACATTTTTAGACCAGTTGGAGCGGAGGGCGCGCCGCAGGTCATAGTCGGTTAGTTGGATCGCTCGAACAAGGACGGCCACGCCCTCAGCCGAAAGTAGTCTTAATCGGTAGAATGCCGATTAAATTGATTTTGTTCCAACACGTCCTGAAGGTTTGCACCGTTCATTTCTCGCTGAAGGCGCGATGGACCCGGTTGGCTAGCGGCTTCATCAGACAGGAGAGCACCGTCCGCTCGGTGGTTGGGACAAACACCTCGACCGGCATGCCCGGCAGCAGATGGGTCGTGGCCAGCTTCTTCCTGTCGAAAATTGTCGGCAAGGGGCCGGCCGCGTGGTGCCACGAGGCCGGCCTTGTTCGGCGCGAGCTCAGGCCGCCTTGAGCAGGCCTTCCTTCTTCAGCGCCTCCTGCACCTTCGGGCGCGCCGCGACGCGGGCCTTGTAGGCCGTCACGTTCGGCAGGCCGGAGAGGTCGAAGCCGAGCCGGTCCTGCGCCCACATGATCATGGTGAAGAGGTAGCCGTCGGCTACCGTGAACTGGTTGCCCATCAAATAGTCGCGTCCGGCGAGCTGGCTCTCGACATATTTGAACTTGCCCATGGCGCGGTCCTTGAAGAAGGCCTTGGCGTCGTCGGCGAGCACGGGCGAGAACATCGGGCCGAGATTCTTGTGCAGCTCGGTCGTGGTGTAGTTCAGCCATTCGAGCAGCTTGTAGCGCTCGTTGGAGTCCCTCGCCGGCGCCAGCTTCTTGTCGGCGGCCTTGTCGGCGATCATCTGGATGATGATCGGCCCCTCGGTGACCATCTCGCCGGTATCCAGCGCCAGCGCCGGCACCTGGCCCTTGGGGTTCACCTGGAGGAAATCGTCGCCGTTTTCGAGCTTCTTGGCGCGGAGATCGACCTTGACCAGGTCGTAGGGCAGCCCGGCCTCGAGCAGGGCGATATGGGGGGAGAGGGAGCAGGCACCGGGGGTGTAATAAAGCTTCATAGGGGTATTCCTTCCCTTGTTCTTGGCGTCCGGAGAGGGATTGCCTACATGCGCCTGCATGAAATAGTCAAGATTGATGCAGATGCATTCAGTGCGGTACAGTCGGTGCCGGGACCCTATGAGCTAGACCATGAAACGCAAGCTATCGAGCGAGGCGACGGCCGCCTGGATCCGCCTGATGCGGGTGCCGAGCCGGGTGCTGGACTGCGTCGAGCAGGATTTGAAGAAGGCCGGTTTTCCGCCGCTCGCCTGGTATGACGCCTTGCTCGAGCTGTCCCGCGCGCCGTCGGGCGAGTTGCGCCCGGTCGAGCTCGAGCGCCAGATGCTGATCCCGCAATATTCGACCTCGCGGCTGATCGACAAGCTGGTCGACGAGGGGCTCGCCGCCCGCCGCGAATGCAAGATCGACAAGCGCGGCCAGTTCGTCGAGATCACCGAGGCTGGACGCGAGCTGCAGAAGAAGATGTGGAACGCCTATTCCGCCGCGATCGACAAGCATGTCGGCTCCAAATTGTCCGACGCCGACGCGACCAGGCTGTGCGGTCTGCTCGACCGGCTCGGCTGCGCCTGCGGCGACGCCAAAGGCGACGTCAAGAACGAGACAAAGGCTGACAGCAAGGCTGCGCCTGCGCGAGACGGCGTGCCTGCCCGATGATATTGCTGATTCCATCATCCGCAGCCGTAGTGGCGCGCGGATGTCCCTGCCACCGCGCGCCTTCGATCGAAGCGCCCTTGAGTTGGATTATCCATGGCGCGTGACCAGATCGACATGACGCCGCTGCAGTCGCGCGACGAACTCGTGGCGTGGCTTGAAGCCGGCGTGAAGCCTGAGTCCGAATTCCGGATCGGCACCGAGCACGAGAAGACTCCGTTCACGCTCGAGGGCCATCAGCCCGTGCCCTATGAAGGCGCCAAGGGCATCGGCGCGCTGCTCGAGGGCATGAAGCTCTTGCTCGGCTGGGAGCCGATCATGGAGCGCGGCAACATCATCGGCCTCTATGACGTCACCGGCGGCGGCGCGATCTCGCTCGAGCCGGGCGGGCAGTTCGAATTGTCGGGCGCGCCGGTCGAAACCGTGCATCAGACGCAGTCGGAATTGATGGCGCATCTGGCGCAGGTGCGGGAGATCGCAACCCCGCTCGGGATCGGCTTCCTCGGCCTCGGCATGACGCCGTCCTGGTCGCGCGCGCAGATCCCCGTGATGCCCAAGGGGCGTTACAAGATCATGCGAAACTACATGCCGAAGGTCGGCAAATACGGCCTCGACATGATGTTCCGGACCTGCACGGTGCAGACCAACCTCGACTTCTCCTCCGAAGCCGACATGGTGAAGAAGCTGCGCGTGTCGCTGGCGTTGCAGCCAATCGCGACCGCATTGTTCGCCAACTCGCCGTTCACCGAAGGTAAGCCCAACGGCTTCCTGTCGTTCCGTTCCGAGATCTGGCGCGACACCGACAATGCGCGCAGCGGCATGGTGCCGTTCGCGTTCGAGGACGGCATGGGGTTCGAGCGCTATGTCGACTACGCGCTCGACGTTCCGATGTATTTCGTCAAGCGCGGCGAGGAATATATCGACGTCTCCGGCTCCTCGTTCCGGGATTTCTTCGCCGGCAAGAATGCCGCCTTCCCGGGCGAGCGCCCGACCTTGTCGGACTGGGCCAATCACCTCTCGACGATCTTCCCCGAGGTGCGGTTGAAGCGTTACCTCGAAATGCGCGGCGCCGACGGCGTGCCGTGGGGCCGGCTGCCGGCGCTGCCGGCGTTCTGGGTCGGGCTGCTCTACGACAATGACAGCCTCGATGCCGCCTGGGACATCGTCCGCCACTGGACCGCGCCGGAGCGGCAGGCGCTGCGTGACGACGTGCCGCGTTTCGGCTTCAAGTCGCGGATCAAGGACCGCTATCTGTTCGAGATCGCCAAGGAGTGCCTGATCCTGTCGCATGCCGGATTGCGGCGGCGCGGCCGGATCGATCATCTCGGACGCGACGAGAGCCGCTTCCTCGAACCGCTCGAGCGCATCATCGAGGCCGGCCGCTCGCCGGCGGAGGAGATGCTGGAGAAGTTCAACGGTCCCTGGAAGGGCTCGGTGGAACCGGCCTACCAGGAATACGCCTTCTAATCCCCGCTCGGTCCCAATCCGGGCGTGAGGCGCGCGCGAACGGCGGTGGTGTCGCACCCGCCGTTCATCAGCCGTACAGGTTCATGGCGTTCAAATGACGCCCCGCGAAACGCGCGGGGCTGCGCGAATTTGAAAGCAATCTCATGGAGATAGGCCGCCTCTTTAGGGCGTGTGTGGTGGTGTTTGCGGCTCTTGCGGCCGCGGTCGTCGCACGCCCGGCATTGGCGCAGACCAATTTCGACCGCCCCGGCGGCGACTATCTCAACGCGCCGGTGACGACGGGCGATCCGGCCGATTGCGCGCTGACCTGCGAGCGTGACCGCCGTTGCCGCGCCTGGAGCTTCAACTATCCGACCGACGCCAATAATGGGGCGGTGTGCTGGCTGAAGAGCACCGTGCCGCCACGGGTGCAGAACGTCTGCTGCGTCTCCGGGGTGCGCGGCGCGGGCGTGGTCGAACCGCGCAACGGCGCAATCGAAACTTCGATCGACCGCCTCGGCGGCGACTACAAGAATTTCGAGCTGAAGAGCAGCGACGGCGACGAGGCCTGTCAGGCCGCCTGCACCGCCGACAACAAGTGCCGCGCATGGACTTACGCCCGGCCCGGCTATGCCGGCCGCGACGCGCATTGCTTCCTGAAGAAAGAGATCAAGCCGCCGCGCCGCAAGGCGGGGTTCACGTCGGGCGTGGTGCGTTGATTCTGTAGCCCGGATGGAGCGAGGCGCAATCCGGGACCGCGCTCACCGCGGATGGGCCTGCCCCGGATTTCGCTGCGCTTCATCCGGGCTACGCGACGACAGGCTACTCCGCCGCCAGCACCGTGATTTCGGGCCAGAGCGCCTTCCAGCGCGCCGCCTTCGTCGCATAGTTCGCCGGCGAAAAGTTCGCGGTCCGGTTCGGCCGCACGATCATGCCGGCGACATCATCGAAACCGTTCGGCGCATAGACGTCGTGGCCGCGCGTGGTGTGGCGGATGCCGATCTGCGTGTTTTCGGTGAGGAAGCGATCGATGCCGTCGGTCGAACGCGACAGCGCCGGGTAGGGCAGGCCGTGCTTGTCGGGATACCAGAGATGGACGCGGGCCTGGTTGCGCACCTCGATCGCGACACCGAGATGGCCAAGCCGTGCCTTGAGTTCGCGAATCACGGCGTCCTCGGCCTCCCATGAGGTATCCGGATCGAAATAGAAGATGTCGTGGTCGCTGATGCCATGATCGAGCGGCCGGCTGGTCAGCACGTTCCACACGGTCTGCACCAGGCAGCCGGCGACCAGCCACGCATCGGGCAGACCGAGGCGGTACAGCTCGTCGGTGATGGCTTGATTGGCCGGGTTGCGCAGCGCGGCTGCGAGGAATTCGTCCTGCGTCACGACGAGGCGGTCGCGTCGTAGTCCCGGACCGCCTTCTTCGACGCCAGCGTGCGCCAGTGCCGGCGCAGCAAGGGCTCGACGGTCTGACGTTTGGCCTTCGACAGGCGGATCAGGACCGTCGGGTAGTCGCGGTAGTGATCGGTGAAGTAGAACACTTTGGGCTGATGCTCGACCAGCATGTCGCGCTCCTCCGGCGGGACGCCCGGCATCACCAGGCTGTCGCCGTCCTCCTTGAGCCGCACCAGCATCTTGTTGCGCATCTTCAGCGCCGGCGTGCCGTAGGAAGAGCCATCCTCGACCTCCGGCCACGCCAGCGCGATGTGCCTGATGTCGTCGAAGGTCACGACTATCATCCCGCAAGGAATGTAGCCCGGATGGAGCGAAGCGAAATCCGGGACATCTTGCCGAGTGGGAGATCCCGGATTGCGCTGCGCTCCATCCAGGCTACGCGTCTACTGCACCGAGGTGAAGAAGCGCGCGAGGCGGAAGCCTGAGAGCCAGGTCCAGACTGGCTGGCTGCGGATGCCGAGGTCCCAGGAGCCGACCACGGCGTCGGCGCGGCCGATCAGATTGTCGATCGGCAACAGGCCGACGCCGCCGTCGCGCACCGGCACGCGGCTATCGGCGGAATTGTCCCGGTTGTCGCCGAGCACGAACAGTTTGCCCGGCGGCACCGTCACCTCTTGGGTGTTGTCGAGCCGGCCGTTGTCGCGGATCTTGAAGATCGCGTGGTTGACGCCGTTCGGCAGCGTCTCGATATAGCGATACGCCTCCTCGCCGCCGCCGCGATCGTCTTCGGCGAAGCCGGTGCCGTCGGGCTTCAGCGTCGCCGCATGATCGTTGATGAAGAGCTGACCCTGCCGCATCTGGATGCGGTCGCCGGGCAGCCCGACCACGCGCTTGACCCAGGCCTGCGAGCGGTCGCCCGGCCAGCGGAACACGACGACGTCGCCGCGCTTCGGCGTCTCGCCGAACACGCGGCCGGTTTCCGGCAGCGTGATCTGGATCGGCAGTGAAGCCGCGCCGTAGCCATAGGGATATTTCGAGGCGACCAGCGCGTCGCCGATCAGCAGCGTCGGCTCCATCGATCCCGACGGCACGTAGAACGGCTCGGCGATCGCGCCCTTGGCGAGGAACACGACGGCCACGATCGCGGCCAGTTGCACGGCCTGCCCGCGCCAGCTGGTCGGCTTGGCCGTCACGACTTCGTTTCCGCTGCTCACTAGCCCGTTCCTCCGACCGTAATCCGTTCCATCCTGAGCGTCGGCTGGCCGACGCCGACCGGCACGCCCTGGCCGTTCTTGCCGCAGGTGCCGATTCCCGTATCCAGCGCAAGATCGTTGCCGATCATGGTGATCCTGTGGAGATCGGTCGGTCCGTTGCCGATCAGCATGGCGCCCTTCAGCGGCGCGCCGAGCTTGCCGTTCTCGATCTTGTAGGCCTCGGTGCACTGGAACACGTACTTGCCCGAGGTGATGTCGACCTGGCCGCCGCCGAAATTGGCGGCGTACATGCCGTTCTTCACCGAGGCGATGATCTCGGCCGGGTCGCGGTCGCCCGACAGCATGTAGGTGTTGGTCATGCGCGGCATCGGCACGTGGGCATAGCTCTGCCGCCGACCGTTGCCGGTCGGCTTCATGCCCATCAGCCGGGCGTTCTGGCGGTCCTGCATGTAGCCGACCAGAATGCCGTCCTCGATCAGCACGGTGCGGTTGGTCGGCGTGCCCTCGTCGTCGATCGACAGCGAGCCGCGGCGCGAGGCCATGGTGCCGTCGTCGACCACGGTGACGCCCTTGGCCGCGACCTGCTGGCCCATCAGGCCGGCAAAGGCGGAGGTCTGCTTGCGGTTGAAGTCGCCCTCGAGCCCGTGGCCGACGGCCTCATGCAGCATCACGCCGGGCCAGCCGGCGCCGAGCACCACGTCCATCTCGCCGGCGGGCGCCGGCACCGATTCGAGATTGACCAGCGCCTCGCGCAGCGCGCCGTCGGCGGCGTCGCGCCAGGCCTTGGTCTCGATGAAGCGCGCATAGCCCTCGCGGCCGCCATAGCCCTTGCTGCCGCTCTCCTGGCGGTCGCCCTGGCCGGCGACGACGGAGATGTTGACGCGCACCAGCGGGCGGATGTCGCGATAGCTCTCGCCGTCGGGCCGCAGGATCTCGACCACCTGCCAGGTCGCGGTGAGGCTGGCCGAGACCTGACGCACCCGCGGGTCCTTGTCCCTGACATAGGCGTCGATCTCGCCGAGCAGTTTTACTTTTGCCTCGAACGCGGGGCCATCCAGCGGGTTCTCGTCGCCATAGAGCTTGATGTTGGTGTGGGCCGGCGCCGCGGCGAAAGTGCCGGCATAGCCGCCGCGCACGGCCGCGACCGCATCCGCGGCGCGGATCAGCGCCGGGATCGAGACGTCGGAGGAATGCGCATAGCCGACCGCGTCGTCCTTGACCGCGCGCAGGCCAAAGCCCTGCGAGGTGTCATAGGTCGCCTGCTTCAGCCTTCCGTTGTCGAACACCAGCGCCTCGGTCTGCCCGAACTCCAGGAACAGCTCGCCGTCGTCGGCGCCTTCAAGGCCGCGCGACACCTCGCGGCGGACAGCATCGCGGTCCAGATTGGCGCGGTCGAGCAGGGAGGTCGTGGCGGGATTGGTCATGGTCACTCCGACGCAATGCGATTGCTTGGCGATTCCTCGTCATCCTTGCCTGAAGCGCTACTGATTGCCAGTGGGGAACCCGCAGCAGGGATTTCGGGGGATTGAAGCAGAGACGAGCGGAAAACTCATCTTACAACCCGGAAACCTGTACCGGTCCCGGTTCAGGCCCGGACGGCGATCACCAAAGATAGTGGTTGGGATGGCAAACCGGGAGTGCCTGCGGCTATGCGGTCGATCACAGTGCCCCGTCGGCGTCCTCACCTTGTCGTCATCACCTTGAGCGCCGATCCGCCTTCGACGGCTGGCCTTCGCGCTCGGCTGCATCGCCCGATTGCGGCTTCGGCTGTGCGGTGCCCTGCGCCGAGGTCGGAAAGCCATGCTCCTGTGCCCAGCGGTACAGTTCGTCGAACACCGGCTTGAGCGCCTTGGCGGACGGCGTCATCTCGTACTCAACCCGGGGCGGCACCTCGGGATAGACCGTGCGCTTGACGAGGCCGTTGGCCTCGAGATCGCGCAGCTGCGTGGTCAGCATGTGCTGGGTCACGCCGGGGATCGACTGGCGCAGCTCGCCGAACCGCCGCTTGCGCTCGACCAGTTGCCAGAGGATGTCGCCCTTCCATTTTCCGGCCAGCACCGACAGCGCGCGATGAAATTGCGCCGACAGGTCGCCGTTGCACGGCTCGGACGCCGCCGGAGGCTCGGCAGGCTCAATAGTCAGTTTTTTCATACTACCTCACAAAAAGCATCCTACTTGTTCTTTTCATCTTACTCCCGAATTTAGACCACCGAAAGCCGCGGGCCAGCCGCCGATCGGTCGGGTGGCCGCGGTCCGGCCTTACGAACAACTCGGGAGTCATCAATGTCAGTTGCAGTTGCCGCGGCGCCGTCGCGCTGGAAATCCGTCAGCCTCTGGGTCGTCAGGGGACTGCTCGCTTTGGCCTTTGCCGCCGCTGGCGCCGCCAAGCTCTACGGTGTGCCGATGCTGGTCGAGGAATTCGAGCATATCGGGCTCGGTCAGTGGTTCCGCTATTTCACCGGATCGCTGGAGTTGCTCGGCGCGATCCTGATCCTGCTGCCCCCGGTCGCGGCGTTCGGCGGCGTGCTGCTGAGCTGCATCATGGTCGGCGCCACCATCAGCCATCTTTTCGTGATCGGCGGCTCGCCGGTGCCCGCCCTCGTGCTGCTGACATTGAGTGTGATCGTCGCCTACGCCAAGCGTAGCCAGTTCGCCCTGCTCGCGAGCGCGCCGTGAGGTGAGCGCGATGCGCGTCTCTCTCCGCAAGCTGATGGTCGTGACCGGGCTGGTGCTGGCCTTCGCGGTGCCGTTCGCCGCGACAATGCTGCTCACCGGTTCGGTCGCGGCGGTCTCGAAACCCGAGCCCAAGAAACCTGAGTCCAGCAAGCCGGAGCCGCGCATGCACCGCCTGGTGCTGCCGATCAACAGCGACGACCCGACCACGATGCGGGCGCTGATCTCGACCGCGCTCAACCTCCCGAAATATTATCGGGAGCGCAACGAGCCGTTCGAGATCGAGGTCGTCGCCTACAATGCTGGCGTCCACATGCTGCGCGCCGATACCTCGCCGGTGAAGGATCTGCTGCGGGTGGTGCGGGGGCTCACGCCCGACATCCGCTTGGTTGTCTGCGAAGCCACCAAGCTCGGCATGGAGCGCGCCGCGGGACATCCGCTGGTGCTGCTCGATCATGTCGACCTGGTGCCGAACGGGCCCGGGCGCATCATCGAATTGCAGGAAGCCGGCTGGTCCTACATCCGGTCCTGAGCGATGTGGCCATCAAGCCAAGCGGAGAACTTGTCATGACGTCAGCTCACGCACCGACGCGCCGCGCGGTCGTTGCCGGAATGATCGGCGCCGGCGCCTCGCTCGCAATGCCCACCGGAGCTGTGCGCGCAGCGTCGGGACCGCCGCAATTCGGCACCATCCGGCATCAGTTCACGCAGGTCGAAGGCGCCCGCCCGGTGCCGCCGGTCGCGATCCCGGCGCTCGCCGGCGGCGCGCTCGATCTCACGGAGTTCAAAGGCAGGATGGTGCTGGTGAACTTCTGGGCCACCTGGTGCGCGGCGTGCCGGACCGAGCTGCCGATGCTGGACCGTCTTGCCGCCAGCGGCCGTCGCGATCTCGTGGTCGTCGCTATCAGCACCGATCGCAACCGCGCGCCGGTCGCGCCCTACGTCAAGCAGCTCAAGCTGCGCCACCTCGCGATCGGCTTCGATCCCGGTGGTCTCGTCTCGCGCGTCGACGCCGCCGAGGTCGACACGCCGTTCGCGCTCTACGGCATGCCGATCTCATTTTTGATCGGCATCACCGGGCAAGTCGAAGGCTACATGACGGGAGAGGCGGACTGGCTGTCCGCGGAGGCGAGCGGGTTGTTCGACTACTATGCGGGCGTCCGCTGAGATGCGTAGCCCGGATGAAGCGCAGCGAAATCCGGGACTGGTCAATCCGCGATGAGAGCGGCCCCGGATTGCGCTGCGCTTCATCCGGGCTACGCTTTCCTGTCCCGCTCGGCGCCCCTAGGGCAATTTGTCATACCCCTCCGCCAGGCCATTCAGGCTGAGCGGAAAGCCGATCCCTTCCTCGGGCGTCTCGAAGATGATGAAGGTCGCGGTCTTGGCGTTCTTGAGCTGGCCGAGCAGCTTGTCGTCCATCACGACCTCGGCGACGCAGCCATTGGGCAGGCATCTGACAAAACCGGCGCGGCCGACGTCCTGATTGTCGAGCTTGAGGCCGAGGCCGGAGGGCAGCAGCACGCCGAGCGGGGCAACCACGCGCATCAGGCGGCTCTTCTGGTCGGCGGTCTTCAGCACGATCACGGTGAGGCCGGCGTTGGAGCGGTCCTCCGCTACCACGCTCTGGATCAGCGCGCATTGCTCGGCCTGGGCGCCGGGCGGAGTGTCGCAGCGAATCTGCCAGTCGCCATGGACCGAGCGCACCGCGCCTTGCGCGTTCGCAGGCTGGGTCAGGCTAAGAGAAAGGCCAACAGAAAGGCCGAGGCAGAGGGCCAGAATCGCGTGGCCGCCGAGCCAGCTGGCCATCGTCAAACGAATGTTCGAAGCGCCCATCCGGGTCGATCCTTATAGATGTTCGGTCGGTCCGGCCGTCCGGCCGCCGGTAGCACGCGCGCCACGATGCGCTTCCCGGAAGCGAATCATGATCTCATCTTCTTGTTTGAGCATGATCTTTCGGAAAACCGGTTTCCACTTTTCTGGATCATGCTCAGGCGTCGACTGATACCGCAATGACGGCGCCTTGAAGGCGATCGTGAAGCCATTCTCGCGCCGGATTGGGGCAGCCCGCAGCGAATCAGGTTCCTGTGCGCTGCCCTGTCTGTGGGTACATCCGGTAATCCCCCTGTCAAGCGGCATGGACAATTGGTCCAAGTGCTTTCGCTTGATTTTGCGGGAAAAATCGCAAGCGGCAGCTTCATCGCAGGCGCATGGCTTTCGGCCCCACTACTGCATTGCGAGCGCCGGAGAATTATGGTTTGAGAGGCTGGATTTCGACGCGTTCTAGCGATCTGGCTCCCGTACCCACCTTGACTCAGAGACGGGTATGTCCGGAAGGCCGTTTGTCAGGGCGGATCGTGCTGCATTTTCGGCCACATGCCGGGGGTGCTTTGGGGAATAATGCAAGGGAGCGCGAGCGGCATGAAGATGTCGATTGGCCGGTTGGGCAGGCAATTGCTGGGGTTGGCGGTGGCGGGTGTGGCGTCTGTCGCCGCGGGATCGGCCTTCGCCGAAATGGGGCAGCCGGCGCCGTGGGAGCATACGCTGCAGGAAGGCGTGACCCCGGTGATGGAAAACATCATCTGGTTTCACAATTTCCTGCTGGTGCTGATCACCCTGATCACGCTGTTCGTGCTCGCGCTGCTCATCATCGTGGTGGTGAAGTTCAACGCCAGGGCCAACCCGGTCCCCTCCAGGACCACCCACAACACGTTGATCGAGGTGGCCTGGACGCTGATCCCGGTGCTGATCCTGGTCGGCATCGCGGTGCCGTCGTTCCGCCTGCTGTTCCTGGAGCTCGACGTGCCGAAGCCGGACCTCACGGTGAAGGTCACCGGCAAGCAGTGGTACTGGTCCTACGCCTACCCGGATAACGGCAAGTTCGAGTTCGACTCGCTGCTCGACAAGGACAAGCAGCCGCGCCTGCTCGGCGTCGACAACGAGATGGTGGTCCCGGTCAACAAGGTGGTGCGGATCCAGACCACCGGCGCCGACGTGATCCACTCCTTCGCGGTGCCGGCCTTCGGCGTGAAGATCGACTCGATCCCCGGCCGCCTCAACGAGAGCTGGTTCAAGGCCACCAAGACCGGCGTGTTCTACGGCCAGTGCTCGGAACTGTGCGGCAAGGACCATGCCTTCATGCCGATCGCGGTCAGGGTCGTCAGCGACCAGGAATTCGCGACCTGGGTTGAAGGCGCGAAGAAGAAGTTTGCGACCAACCCGGCGAATTCCTATGCCTCGGCTGGTCAGGCGGCGCAGTAAGCCTCACGGCTTACAGCGCGGATGGAATAAGGGCGACGGGACCGCAAGGTCCAAGAGGGACTGCAAGGCAGGATTTTGAACATGGCGACAGGCGCAGCGACACACGACGATCACGCCCATGATGATCACGCCCACCATCCGACCGGATGGCGGCGTTATCTCTACTCCACGAACCACAAGGACATCGGTACGATGTACCTGATCTTTGCGGTGATCGCGGGCATCATCGGCGCGGCGATGTCGATCGCGATCCGTGCCGAGTTGATGTATCCGGGCGTCCAGATATTCCACGAGACGCACACCTATAACGTGTTCGTGACCTCGCACGGCCTGATCATGATCTTCTTCATGGTCATGCCGGCGATGATCGGCGGCTTCGGCAACTGGATGGTGCCGCTGATGATCGGCGCGCCGGACATGGCGTTCCCGCGCATGAACAACATCTCGTTCTGGCTGCTGCCGGCCTCGTTCGCGCTGCTGGTGATGTCCACCTTCGTCGAGGGTGAGCCGGGCGCCAACGGCGTCGGCGCGGGCTGGACCATGTATGCGCCACTGTCGACCTCGGGCCATCCGGGACCGGCGGTCGATTTCGCGATTCTCTCGCTCCATCTCGCGGGTGCCTCGTCGATCCTCGGCGCCATCAACTTCATCACCACGATCTTCAACATGCGCGCGCCGGGCATGACCCTGCACAAGATGCCGCTGTTCGTGTGGTCGATCCTGGTTACCGTGTTCCTGCTGCTGCTGTCGCTGCCGGTGCTCGCCGGTGCGATCACCATGCTGCTGACCGACCGCAATTTCGGCACCACCTTCTTTGCGGCTGACGGCGGCGGCGACCCGGTGCTGTTCCAGCATCTGTTCTGGTTCTTCGGCCACCCCGAAGTGTACATCCTGATCCTGCCCGCCTTCGGCATGATCAGCCAAATCGTCTCCACCTTCTCGCGCAAGCCCGTGTTCGGCTATCTCGGCATGGCCTACGCCATGGTCGCGATCGGCGGCATCGGCTTCGTGGTGTGGGCGCACCACATGTACACCGTCGGCATGTCCTCGGCGACGCAGGCCTATTTCGTCGCCGCCACGATGGTGATCGCGGTGCCGACCGGCGTGAAGATCTTCTCGTGGATCGCCACGATGTGGGGCGGCTCGATCGAGTTCAAGGCGCCGATGATCTGGGCGATCGGCTTCATCTTCTTGTTCACCGTCGGCGGCGTCACGGGCGTCGTGCTAGCCAATGCCGGCGTCGACCGCGTGCTGCAGGACACCTACTACGTGGTGGCGCACTTCCACTACGTGCTGTCGCTCGGCGCCGTGTTCGGCATCTTCGCCGGCTGGTACTACTGGTTCCCGAAGATGTTCGGCTACATGTACTCGGAGCGTGTCGCCAAGCTGCACTTCTGGTTCACCTTCGTCGGCGTCAACCTGGTGTTCTTCCCGCAGCACTTCCTCGGCCTGTCGGGCATGCCGCGCCGTTATGTCGACTATCCGGATGCGTTCGCCGGCTGGAACCTGATCTCCTCCTGGGGCTCGTACATCTCCGGCATCGGCGTCTTGATCTTCATCTACGGCGTGATCGATGCCTTCGTCCGCAAGGAGCAGGCCGCGAACAATCCGTGGGGCGCCGGTGCGACCACGCTGGAGTGGACGCTGACCTCGCCGCCGCCATTCCACCAGTTCGAAGTGCTGCCCCGCGTGCAGTAAGTCCACGACAACGCGGCGCACTTTAAGGGTGCGCCGCGCCTTTTGAGAGAAGCGAGACCTGATCTTGTCGGTTGTCGATCACAACGCCATCGAGCTGCCCCGGATTTCCGAGGCCGAAGTGGGCGACTACATCGCGCTGTTGAAGCCGCGCGTGATGTCGCTGGTGATCTTCACCGCGCTGGTCGGGCTGATGATCGCGCCAGTGCACGTGCATCCGGTGCTGGCATTCACCTCGATCCTGTGCATCGCGGTTGGCGCCGGCGCCTCCGGCGCGCTCAACATGGCCTATGAGGGCGACGTCGACGCGCTGATGACGCGCACCGCCAACCGGCCGATCCCGCGCGGCCGCATCACGCAGACCGAGGCGGCCGCGTTCGGCATCACGCTCGCCTTCTTCTCGGTGATGACGCTCGGCATCCTGGTCAACTGGGTGGCGGGCGCGCTGCTTGCCTTCACCATCTTCTTCTATGCCGTGGTCTACACGATGTGGCTGAAGCGCTGGACCGCGCAGAACATCGTGATCGGCGGCGCCGCCGGTGCCTTGCCGCCGGTGGTGGCTTGGGCCGCCGCGACCGGATCGCTCTCGGTCGAGCCGATCCTGCTGTTCCTGATCATCTTCTTCTGGACTCCGCCGCACTTCTGGGCGCTGGCGCTGTTTCGCAGCGACGACTATGCCCGCGCCGGCATCCCGATGCTGCCGGTGGTCGCCGGTCCCGACGCGACCCGGCTGCAGATTCTGCTCTACACCATCGTGCTGGTCGCGATCGCGCTGGCGCCGTGGCCGCTCGGCTATTTCGACGCGATCTACGGCGTCACCTCGCTGGTGCTCGGCGCCGGCATGCTGTGGCTGGCCATCGAAGTCTATCGCCGCCGCGAGGGTACGGCTGCCAACCGCGCCACGCGCCGGCTGTTTGCCTTCTCGATCCTCTATCTGTTCGCGCTGTTTGCCGTCCTCCTCGCCGAGGTCGTGGTCCGCGCGATTGCGCCTGTCTTCATCGGATAGGGAGCCGGGGGCGAGATGGGGGCGCATGGGATATCAATGGACGAGAAACGCGAACCAGAAGGCATCGTCCTCACCGAGGCGCAGCTCAAGAGCCGCCGCCAGCGCTCGATCGCCATCGCGCTCGCGCTCGGCATCCTGGTCGTGCTGTTCTTCGCCGTCACCCTGGTCAAGGGGCCGGCCGTGCTGGTGCGGCCGCTGTGAGTGAGATGGCCAACCAGGGACCGCAGCAGGGTGAGGGCGCCAAGGTCACGCGCCGCACGCTGACGCGCGACGCCGTGGTTGCCTCGATCTGCGGCTTCGTCGTGGTGCTGATGGTCGGCGCATCCTACGCCGCCGTGCCGTTCTACAACTGGTTCTGCCGCACCACCGGCTTCAACGGCACCACTCAGGTCGCGACCTCGGTGCCTTCGGATGCGCCGCTCGCGCGCACCATTTCGGTCAGCTTCGATTCCAACGTCGCGCCGGGCCTGCCCTGGAAGTTCGAGCCGGAGCAGAACACGATCGACGTCAAGATCGGCCAGGTGGTCACGGTCTACTACACCGTCACCAACCAGTCGGCGCGCACCACCACCGGCCAGGCGTCCTACAATGTCGCGCCGCTGACGGTCGGCGCCTATTTCCAGAAGATCAACTGCTTCTGCTTCACCGAACAGACCATGGCGCCGGGCGAAAAGCGCGAGATGGCCGTGGTGTTCTATGTCGATCCGGCGCTGGCCAAGGACAGCGAGAACGACACGCTGAAGACGATCACCCTGTCCTACACCTTCTTCCCCGTGCGCGACGCCGCGCCAAAGCCCGTGGCGGCGGGCGAGGCGGAGCAGCGCAAGGGCGGCTAGTTTTGGAATTTAAGATTTAAGACGTGCCTTGCGGCACGCGAATGGAGAGACGGCAATGGCTGAGGCGCAAGTCAAGCATCACGACTATCATCTCGTCGACCCGAGCCCGTGGCCGGTGGTCGGCTCGATCTCGGCCTTCATCATGGCGTTCGGCGCGATCGGCTGGATGCACCACATGTTCTCCGCGGCCCCGATCGTGTTCGGCGTCGGCACCATCGGCGTGCTCTACACGATGGCGAGTTGGTGGGGCGACGTGATCAAGGAAGCCCAGTACAAGGGCGACCACACCCGCGTGGTGCAGATCAGCCACCGCTACGGCATGATCCTGTTCATCGCCTCCGAGGTGATGTTCTTCGTCGCCTGGTTCTGGGCCTTCTTCAATGCGGCGCTGTTCCCGGCCGACGCGGTGCATGCCACGCGCGATGCGGTGTTCGGCTGCGGCGCCGGCACGGCGATGGGCGCCTGCTCCGTTCCCGGTACCTGGCCGCCGCACGGCATCGAGACCTTCGATCCCTGGCATCTGCCGCTGCTCAACACGCTGCTGCTCCTGACCTCCGGCACCACGGTCACTTGGGCGCACCATGCGCTGCTGGAGAACGACCGCCAGGGTCTCAAGCAGGGCCTGATCCTCACCGTGATCCTCGGTGCCCTCTTCACCTGCGTGCAGGCCTATGAGTACGCCCATGCGACGTTCTCGTTCGGCGGCAACGTCTATGGCGCGACCTTCTTCATGGCGACCGGGTTCCACGGCTTCCACGTGCTGGTCGGCACCATCTTCCTGCTGGTCTGCCTGATCCGCGCCTATGCCGGCCACTTCACGCCGAAGCAGCACCTCGGCTTCGAGTTTGCCGCCTGGTACTGGCACTTCGTCGACGTGGTCTGGCTGTTCCTGTTCATCTGCATCTACGTCTGGGGCCACGGCGCCGAGACGATGGCCCACGGCGCACACTAATTGCCGGCCGACGTGCTAAGAGGGGGCGGCCGAATGGCCGCCCTTTTTGTTTTCCTTCTCCCCTTGTGGGAGAAGGTGGCGCGGATGTAATCCGCGCCGGATGAGGGGTCTCCATCCGCGGAGACAGACCCCTCACCCGGCTACATCTCGCTCCGCTCGATTTCGCCACCCTCTCCCACAAGGGGAGAGGGGAAGGAGCCAAATGACCGATACCCCGCCGACCGTCACTGAGAGCGCACTGCGCGGCATCGCCTGCCGCTGCCCGCGCTGCGGCAAGGGCAAGCTCTATTCCGGCTTCCTGACGCTGGCGCCGCGCTGCCAGGCCTGCGGCCTCGACTTCGCCTTCATCGATTCCGGCGACGGGCCGGCGATCTTCGTCATCATGCTGGCCGGCGCCATCGTGGTCGCGGCGGCGCTGATCGTCGAGGTGAAGTACCAGCCGCCGTTCTGGGTGCATGCCGCGCTGTGGCTGCCGTTGATCCTGGTCACCACGATCCTGCCGCTACGATCGATGAAGGCACTTCTGATCGCGCTGCAATTCCACCACAAGGCCGCCGAAGGCCAATTGATCGAGCGCGACCCGAAATGAATGATGTGACGACGCGCCGGCCGAGCGCGGCCGGCTTCGGCATTTTCACGTTGATCCTGATCGCGGTGTTTATCGCCCTCGGTTTCTGGCAATTGCAGCGCCGGGTCGACAAGCACGCGCTGATCGCAGCGCTCGAGGCGCGGCTGGCCTCGCCGACCGAGGCGCTGCCGCCGCCGTCGGCATGGCCGACGCTGACCTCCGCCAAGGATGAATTCCGCCGCGTCACCCTGACCGCGACCTATGCGAAGCAGCCCGACGCGATGGTGTTTAGCTCCGGCTCCGCGGTGCGGGACGACATTTCGGGTCCCGGCACCTGGGCGTTGCTGCCGGCGAAGCTCGCCAGCGGCGAGACCGTCGTGATCAATACCGGCTTTGTTCAGAACACGATGCAGGATCGCGCCTTCGAGGACCGCGTCGTCGGCCGCCTCGTCACCGGCGCGCCGGTTGAGCTGACGGGCTATATCCGCTTTCCCGAGCCGCCGGGCCGGCTGACGCCGAAGGAAGATCCGGCGAAGCGGCTGTGGTTCGTGCGCGACCATCGCGCGATGGCGCAGGCGCTCGGCTGGGGCCAGGTCGCACCGTTCTATATCGACCTCGAGGCGCCGGTGCCCGACAGCGGCACGCCGAAGCCCGGACCGCTCAAGGTGCGGCTGAAGGACGACCACATGCAGTACGCCATCACCTGGTTCTCGCTGGCCGCTGCGGTCACCATCGCCTTCGGCCTGTGGTGGCGCGGCCACCGGCGGCGGGCCTCTGGTCGAACCTAGCCCCATCATGGTTTGATTGACTCGCGAAGGGGACTTCGCGGCAAGCAATCAGGGTGTGCCATGGAGAAATACGGCGCCGGGCCAATCGTTGTCCTGGACTATGACCCCAACTGGCCAGCCATGTTCGAGACGGAGCGCGCGAGGATCGAGCACGCGCTCGGCTCGCAGGCCCTGGCCATCGAGCATGTCGGCAGCACCGCGGTTGCGGGCTTGCCGTCGAAGCCGATCATCGACCTGATGGTCGGTGTCCCCGGCCTCGCGGAGGCGCGGGAATGCTGCATCAAGCCGATCGAGGCGCTCGGCTACAACTACATACCGGAATACGCGGCGTGGCTGCCCGGCGAGTTGTTCTTCCGCAAGGGTCCTCCGGGCCCGTGGACCCATCATCTGCACCTGATGGAGCCATCCAATCCGCGCTGGGAAACGCTGCTGGTGTTTCGCGACTATCTTCGCGCGCACCCCGAGGCGGCCCGCGCCTACGCGGATATCAAGCAGTCCCTTGCTGCCTCCTCGAGAGAGGACATCGCGGCCTATCGCAACGGCAAGACGCGTTTCGTCGAGGAGACGACCGCGAAGGCCCGCGCGTGGCGCGCGGACCTGTCCGGTCGATAGCGCGGCCGCGCCACGCCTGCATTCTGCCGTAGCGCATCCATGCCCGCGCCGGGATCAATGACCCATGGGAGCGGGGCCGCCGAGCTTGACCTTGCGCAAGGTCAGCGCCAGCGGGATGGCGGAGAGCGAGATCAGCATCAGGACCCAGAACGCATCCATGTAGGACAGGAACGAGGCCTGAGTCTGCACCTGCTGCCCGATCCACTGGATCGCCTGACTGTGCGCCTGCGCCAGCGAACTGCCCTGGGCGACGAAGAAGTCGGTGATCTGGTGCAGCGTGTCCTGGTATTGCGGACTGGACGGCGTCACCTGCTCGACCAGCCGGCTCTGGTGGAATTGCTGGCGATGCGTCAGCACGTTGGACACGATCGAGACGCCGATCGAGCCACCGGTGTTGCGCGCCGCGTTGATCAGCGCGGAGGCCTGGTCGGTCTTCCCAGCGGGAATGCCGTCATAGGACGCCGCCATGATCGGCACGAAGATCAGCGGCAGGCCGACGCCGATCAGCATGCGCGAGCGCGCCATGAACCAGAAGCCGAGATCGCCGTAGACGTTGGTCATGCTGTACATCGAGGCGGCGATCACCAGCGCGCCGGCAACGATCAGGTATTTCGGCTGCACCCTGGCGGCGAGCCGGCCGACCACGAACATCATCATCATGGTGACGACGCCGCCGGGCGAGAGCACGAGGCCGGCCCAGGTCGCGGTGTAGCCGAAATCCTGCTGCACCAGCTGCGGCAAGAATTGCGTGGTCGCGAGCAGGATGGCGCCGGTCGCCAGCATCACCAGGAAGCAGGCGCCGAACTGCCGGGTTGCGACCATGCGCAGGTCGATCATCGGATTGCGCCGGGTCATCTCCCACGGGATCATCAGCACGAACGCCGCGGCGCAGATCACTGCAAAAGTGATGATGAAGGGCGAGGCGAACCAGTCGTCCTCGAGGCCGCGGTCGAGCACCACCTCGAGCGCGCCGAGGAATGTCGCGACCAGCGCGAAGCCGATGAAGTCGAACCTGTTGTCCTGGGGCTGCGCCCCCTTGGCTTTCGCGGTCGCGGGCTCCTGCAGCACGGCCGCGATCAGCGCGATCGCGAACACGCCGACCGGCGCGTTGATCAGGAAGCACCAGTGCCAGGAGAGGTTGTCGGACAGCCAGCCGCCGAGCGTCGGCCCGACCACCGGCGCCACCACGACGGCAATGCCGAACACCGCGAACGCCTGCCCGCGCTTGGCCGGCGGGAAGGCGTCGGCGAGAATCGATTGCGCAACCGGCACCATGCCGCCGCCGCCAAGACCCTGCAGGATACGGAACAGCAGCAGCGCGTTCAGATTGGGCGCAAAACCGCACAGGATCGAGCTGACCGTGAAGATGCCGAGGCAGATCACGAAGAACGTCTTGCGCCCGAGCGTGCGGGCGAGAAAGCCGGAGGCGGTCAGGATGATGGCGTTGGACACCAGATAGGTGGTGACCACCCAGGAGGCCTCGTCCTCGCTCACGCCCATGCCGCCGGCGATATAGGGCAGCGCGACGTTGGCGATGGTGGTGTCGAGCACCTCCATGAAGCTCGCGAGCGCGACCACGATGGCGATCAGCCAGGGATTGACGGTGACCTTCGGAGTCGAAAAGCCTTTGGCGTCGATGGCGGCGGCACTCATCACAGCCTCCCGAGGCTCGACTTCTCAAGGCGCTCGAACAGGGACGGCGCGGGATTGATCCGCACCGTCGGCACGACGGACATGCCCGGGCCGAGCGCGACGTCGGCCGGTGGGTTGTCCATCACGATCTTCACCGGCACGCGCTGCACGATCTTGACGTAGTTGCCGGTGGCGTTCTGCGCCGGCAGCAGCGAGAACGCGGTGCCGGAGCCCGGCTGCACGCTCTCGACATGGCCCTGGATGGTGCGTCCGGGATAGGCGTCGATCTTCATCGTCACCTTCTCGCCCGGCCGCATCTTGTCGAGCTGGATCTCCTTGAAGTTCGCGGTGACCCAGGTCTGGTCGGGCACGAACATCGTGAGGTTGGTGCCGGCCTGGGCGAACTGGCCGACCGCGGCCGACAGGTTGACGACGCGGCCCGGCTGGGCGGCGGTGACCGTCGTATAGGACAGATTGAGCTTGGCCTGGTCGCGCTGCGCCTCGGCCTGGGCGAGGTTGGCGACCGCGCTCTTGCGCTGCGCCTTCAGCGACTCGACCTGGCGCTGTGCGAGGTTGAGCGTCGCCTGCGCGCTCAGCAGCGCAGCCTGCTGCTGATGCAGCTGCGAGGTGAACTGCTCGGAATTCTGCACGGTGCCGTAGCCGGATTGCTCCAGATGCTGGTAGCGCGTCGCCTGCTGCTGGGCGAAAACCAGCGCCGCCTGCGCTTGGTCGACCTGCGCCTGGTTGGCAGCAATCTGCGCCTGCTGCACGTCGAGCTGCGCATCGACATTCTCGATGCTGGCGCGCGCGGCCGCGACCTGCGCCTCGGCCTGCGCCAGCGCGACGCGATAGTCGCGGTCGTCGAGCCGGGCGATCACGTCGCCGGCCGCGACATGCTGGTTGTCGGTGACCGGGACGGCTGTGATGTAGCCGGAGATCTTCGGCGCCAGCGCCGACTGACGCGCGGCGATGAAGGCGTCGTCGGTGGATTCGAAATGCGCGCTGTAGTCCATGTAGAGATAGCCGCCGCCAATGGCTGCGGCGAGCAGCACGGCGCCGATCGCGGAGACGACCGGACGGCGGCGGAGAAAGCTGCGCCGTGTTGTCTTGCCGATGACCTCGGGCGGGATTGTTGCCGGCGGGGCGGGTTGCTTGCCCGCGGGATGCTCCTGCGCCGGAGCCCGTGCGGTGACCGAGGGCCGGTCAGGCTCATGGGAGGCCGGAGCCGAGGACGCCCCCTCGATACCCTCATGCCCCGGTTGGTCGCGCTCCAAAACAGTGTCTTCAAACATGATGGCGGCTCCTGCTGTCAGGCGAGGTCTGCAAGGCCTTCGCAAAAAGGAACGGAACCGTTCCGTTCTATGCGGCAAATAGTCCTGCCGCAGCGCGTCGTCAATAGAAACGGAACTGTATCGTTCTATTTACAACTAGATGTGATAAGGCTATATTGCCTAATACTGCCGGCCTGACCGGCCCATCGAACCCGGGTCGATGCGATGACCACCAGCACCCTGAAGAAGCCGCGCGTACCGAAAACCAGGCCGGTCGAGGTGCGCGCCGGCCGGCCGCCGAAGGAGCTCGCCGGCGAGGTCGATGCACGCATCCTCGACGCCGCGCGCCGGGTGTTTCTGCAGCGCGGGTTCGAGGGCGCGAGCATCGATGAGATCGCGGAAGTCGCGCGCTCCGGCAAGCGGACGATTTATGCGCGCTTCTGCGACAAGCGGGCGCTGTTCACGGAAGTGGTGACGCGGGACATCCTGGCACGCATCGCCGAGTTCAAGGCCGATCCGCCGGTCGGCGCGACCATCGAGGAGCGCCTCACCAGCGTTGCCTCGACCCTGCTGCATTGGGGCTTCGATGCCGACCGGATCGGCTTGATGCGGCTCGCCATCGCGGAGGCGCACCGCTTCCCGGATCTCGCCGCCAACGTCAACCGCAGGGCGCGCGCGCTCAGCACCGAGCTCGGCATTCACCTGCTGCGCGACCTGACGCAATCCGACCAGCTCGGCAAGCTGCCGGCCTTCGCGCCCGAACACCTGCCGACGACGGCGCGGATGTTCCTCGACATCATCGCGGTGCCGATGCTGCTCCGGGCGCTGTTTGAGGTCGACCTGAAGGCGCTCGATCCCGAGATCGACGCCCATGTCGCGCGCGGCGTCGCGTTTTTCGTTGCTGCATGCCGGACCGGCTGGGTGGAGAATCCCAAGCCGTAGGCGCGCTTAATCCGGCGCGCGCTCCACCGCGTGACGCAGCCAGACCATGCCGCCTTCCAGTGTCTCGCAATGAGTGAGCCGGAGCGATTGTCCGGCGCCGGGGCGGTCGCCGTCGGAGCCGTGATAGTCGACGATGCTTTGCGAGCCGGCGACGCCGTCGACCGCCGGAAAGATCAGCGTGCTGAACTCGTCGATCAGCCCATGCTTCAGGAAGGCGCCGTTGATCCCGCCGCCGCCTTCGAGCAGTAGTGTCCTGGCGCCGAACAGCGACGCGAGCTGCGCCATGGCGCCCGGCAGGTCGTCGCCCTTCGTGCCTGCAAAGATGTAGGACGCACCGTCCTCGCGCAGCTCGGCGAGATGCGCGTCGGACACCTGTTCGCCGAGCACCGCGACGGCGTGATCGCCGCCGACATTGTCCTTGCCGAAATGCACGCGGCCCGACGGATCGATGCCGACAGCAAGCTTGCGGCCGTTACGGTTGCCGAGATGCGCCTCGCGCGGTAGCCTCAGTGGGTTGGCGATATGCCGCTCCGTTCCCTTGGCCATCTCGTTCATGGTGACGCGGCCGATGATCCATCCATCGGCATCGAAGCCGTCATGGATCCGTTCGTAGTGCGAACGCAGCACGTCGGCCGGAATCCCGGCGGCGGCCTTGGTGAAGCGGCTGAGATGAAGCCGGCCGTCGATCGACGTGCCCATGTGGCAGATGATGTGGGGGCGCATAGGCTGAACTCTTCGGTGGGGGATGACCGCGCCACAGGGGCGGGTGGGGCAGCTTCAGATTTATAGACGCGCAGGCAGGTTCTCAACGCGGATAACGCGGCGGCGTTTCAACTTCGCTTGTTTTAATCGAACCAGCCGTGCCGCTTGAACCAGAGCACCGGCAGGATGCCGCTGGCGATGATCGCGGCCCAGGCCAAGGGATAGCCGAAGGTCCAGCTCAGCTCCGGCATCTCCTTGAAATTCATGCCCCAGACCCCGACCAGGATGGTCGGGGGAACGCCGACCACCGACACGATGGTCAAGATCTTGAACAGGTCGTTCTGCTGGATGTTGATGAAGCCGAGCACGGCGTCCAGCAGCAGCTGGATCTTGTCCGACAGCCGGGTCTCGTAGTCGCCGAGCGAGGCGACGTCCTTGGTGACAGCCTCGAGCCGGCGCTTCGATGCCGACGTGATCCATTCATTGCCGACGTCATCGGCGAAGCTCGCGACCCGGCCGACGCCGAGCAGCACGTCGCGCGCCTTCGCCAGGCGATCGGCGAGCTCGCCGATGTTCTCCAGCGCCTCGCGCAACCTGCGGCTGGAGCGCACCGGACGCTTGCTCCGCACCAGGCCGCCCTTGAAGACGCCCCGCGACAGCCTGTCGGTCTTGGCGCCGAGGTGCTCCAGCACGTCGGCGCCGCGATCGATCATGGCCTCGAGCAGCGCGGTGAACACGCACATGCCGTTTTGCAGGCTCTTGTCAGTGCCGATCCGCTTCATGACGTCGTCGAACGTGGTCAGCTGCGCGAACCGCACCGTGACCAGCACCTTTGGGCCGATCACGAAACCGATGTTGGTGATCTCGGCTTCGTTGTTGTCGTCGAGCCGCACCGCCGGCGAGCTCAGATAGAGCCGGTCATGATCGGTGATCAGGCGGCTCGACGCCTCGATCTCGCTCAACGATCGCTCGGACGGGACGCGGATGTCGAGCGCGCGCTCGACGAACTGCTTTTCGTCCTCCGTAGGATCGAGCAGATCGATCCAGATGACCTCGGACGGCACTTCGGCGCCGATGCTCCGCCAATCGGAGGTCGCCGACCTGTACAGCTGCAGCAATGATCGGGCTCCATGCATGGTGGGTGGTGCGTCCCACGACAATCCCGAGGGCCGCGGGGCCGTTCCCTGTGTTTGGAAGCCTGCCGGCACTCACTTCAGTCGATGAGAGGTTCCGCCGAGCTTTCTAAGCCTGCGCAGGTCGCTTGCGGCCTCCGAGAGCAACCAATCGCGAAACGTCACGATCTTCGGCAGGCTTGCGGTCGCCTTCGGGCAGAGGATCCAGTAGGTCTTCGACAATGGCAGCGACTGCGGAAACGGCCGCGCCAGATGGCCGTTGATGAGGTCCCACGCCGCCAGCGTGGTGCGCGCGAGCGCAATGCCTTGCCCATTGATGGCGGCATCAATCACCATGCTGGCGCGATTGAGGACCGGGCCATGCGTGGCGGCAGCATCGTCAAGTCCCGCTTCCTCAAGCCAGTTCTTCCAGTCGGCGCGACTGTCCATATGGATCAGCGGAAATTTCAGGATGTCAGCGGGGTTGCTCAGGCGTCGCTTGCCGGACAATAGCTTTGGGCTGCACACCGCAAATAGCCGCTCCGGGCTCAGCCGCACCGCGTCAAGCCCCGGCCAGTTGCCGTCGCCATGGCGCACCGCGAGATCCACTTCCTCGCGCGCGAAGTCGACGTGGTGCAGCGTGGCGGAGACGCGCAGGTCGATGCCGCTATGCGCCTCAACAAAGTGGCCGAGCCGGTGCACCAGCCATTTCGCCGCAAAATCCGGCGACGTCGATACGGTCAGCACGCCGGTATTCTGCCGTTGCAACAGCCGCTCGGTGCCGATGGCGATGCGGTCGAGCGCGTCGCGCACGACAGCGAGATAGTCGCGCCCGGCCTCGGTGATGATCAGGCGCTGGCGCTCGCGGTTGAAGAGCTTTATCGCGAGCTCCGCTTCCAGTGCTTTCACCTGATGGCTGACGGCACCCTGCGTGACACAAAGCTCTTCGGCCGCGCGCGTAAAACTCTCGTGGCGCGCGGCGGCCTCGAAGACCTTCAGGGCATTGAGTGGCGGCAGGCGTGGGCGCATCGCACGACTTCATGAGAAAAATTAGGGCAGGCACGAGAAACGATGCTTTGCGGGAAACCGCCCCGCACGATTATTGAACAGCTCCAGTGAAGCATTTCAAGCAATTTGGAGCCTGTCGTGTCCGTCCTTTTAACCGATACTCGGTCGATCCCGCCGGTGCCCGCCGCGGACCCGGCCACACCACTTCATCAATTCAGCTCAGGAACGTCGCCAGGTGCTCCGCGCCCCGGATGGTGGAGCTTGCTCGACCGGCCGTTTCAGCGCATGGCGCTACGCGCGATTGCCGACGACCCGCATCTGCTTCGCGATCTCGGCCTGACGCGCGAGCAGGCGCTGCGCGAGGCCTCCAAGCCGTTCTGGCGCTGAGACCAATCAGAAAGGAGAAAACGGATGTCCGATCCGATCGTCTACGGTTTCCCACGCAGCAGTTTTGTCAACATCGTCCGCTTGATCCTGACGCACAAGGACGTAGCTTACCAATTCCACGACCTTGAACCGGTCATGGGCAAGCCCGATCACCTGGCGCTGCACCCGTTCAACCGTGTCCCAATTCTGAAACACGGCGATCTCACCGTCTACGAGACGAGTGCGATTGCCGCCTATGTCGACGGAGCCTTTGGCGGCATGTTGCTGACGCCGAAAGACATCAAGGCGCGGGCGCACATGAACCAGTGGATCAGCGCTGTTAACAACTATTACTACCCCTACATGATCTATCACGTGACGCATGAGCGTCTGGTTTTCCCGGAGCTCGGCATCGCCCCCGACGAGAAGGTCGTGGCACATGCGCTGCCCAAGGTCGAGACCGGGCTTGCGGTGGCCGAGCGCCAGCTTGCGCACGGCAAGGATTTTTTACTCGGGGACGAACTCTCGATTGCGGATTTCTATCTGCTGCCGAGCACGTTCGCCTTCAGCCTCACCGCCGAAGGGCAGTCGATGTATCCGAAATTCCCGGCATTCTGCCGCTGGCGGGAACGTATGGACAATCTGCCCGCAACGCAAAAGGTTCGCGCCGCCGTGCAGCGGGTGCCGATCGAACACGCGCGCGAATGGGCTACTTCGCACCGGCCGAAATATTGACTGTCACTGTTCGCGTGCAGCGCGCCCGGTTCCGACCACCACGTGCGGCCAGAAGCCCGTTTGTTTCCGAACAAAGGCGATGACGGAGCGTTAGTGCAGAGCAAGAGGAAGGGACAACACCATGAAGAATTCCATATCGGTTGCGTTCATCTCCGCGGTCGCAATGACCTTCGCATTCACCGGAAGCGATGCAAAAGCACAGGCCACGCCTGTCCAACAGGCCCAGCCGTCTCAGCAGTCGGAGCAAACCCGCGAGCAGGATCGCAGTCGCGCCGAGGACGTTAAGATCGGGCGTGACTGGAAGGCTCAAGGCGGCGAGAAGGACCACGCCGGCCAGGCAACACCTGACGACGGCCATCAGACTGTCGGTCGAGACTGGCGAGCCCATCCAGAGAACCGGGACCGCCAGTAGCTATCGAGGCGGAATTGGCGACGCTTGTTGCGCGGCGTGGCCTTCGAAGAAGGAAACACGAACACGTCGCCATGATGGTCGCGGGTGACGGCAGTCTCGGCATTCAAGTGAATGGTGCCCCAATCCCAGCGCTGCGAGACAATGCCGGCCAGGCTTACGCCAGCGTCCGAATTGCCGGTACTGTCAGGAAGAACTCCCCACAAAGTCGATCTCAAGGCATTGGCTTGAACACCCAGATTGCCGCCGGTCCGGCAGGCCCCGCGCGGACCGCAACAAACAGACGGTCCAGCTCCGGCACAAAGAGCGATGTTCGTGCGCCCGTCGCCGTCGGCAGGCGCGCGATCAGTCGATAGGCCGCTCCATCAATCTCAAATACATCGACGTATCCAGCGCCGCAGCTCACATAAATGCGTCCGTGCTTTGCATCTACAAAGAGGTCGTCGGCATCGCCGCAAGTGCCGGTGGCTGCAATCGCCTTGCCGTCGGTCGAAAAGGCTGCAAGCTCGGCTGGGCTGCGATACACCAGGAGAACGCGACTTCGTTCGTGATCGATGGCCATCGCGAAATTACCGCTCTTGTCCAACGGCCAGCTGGTGAGTTGTTTCCCGGAAGCAACGTCCACCACCGCGACGGCTCGCGCGTCAGGCAGATTGACAAAGATGCGCCCACTATCGGGCTGAAGCTGGAAGCTTTCCGGATGTGCCTTAAGGAGTAGACTCCGAACCTTTGTCCGCGTGGATGGGTCGACGACTGCCAGGCCACCATCGCCATAGCCGACGATGACGCGCTTGGCCGCCGCGTCGACCCGGATATTGTCGGCATCGCTGCCGAGTTCGATTCGCCCGGCCGCCTTGTACTCGTTGGCTTCGTACAGCTGCACCGATCCGTCGCGGGCGTTGGCGACGTAGAGGGTGTCGGTCGACGGCTCATAGCCGACGCCTTGGGGTTCGCTCAATCCGGTAATGGTTCGAAGCAAACTGCGCGCAGCCAGATCGACGACGCCGACGCTGTCATTGCCGAGCTCGGCCACGAACAGTCGCTGCCGCTTCAGGTCGACCGCCAGGTGATCAATCCGACCGCGGACATCGCCGAGCAGGATCTTCGTTTCGAGCTGAAGGGGCGTTTTGTCTCCTGCCGGTTCAGTTGCTGCTGCCAGCGTCGGAATAAGGGCGTCGATGCGCCGGACGATCTGATCCCGGGCCGACCCATAATCATCGATACCCAAGGGAATGCCGGACCAGTAGGTCACGTCGGCCCGTCTGCGCCGGTCGGCGGGGAGCTGATCGAACGCCACCACCTGGTCTGCCGCGGCCATGTCGTCGATGGTCAGCTGTTGCGGCGTGTTGGCCGCCTCCAGACCGTCGAGTGCAAGGCCATCCTGCACCCTCACCGGCACCGACCGATAAAGGTCGATGCCGCGTGAGACCGCCCTGAACCGCAATCCGCGCTCCTGGGCAGCCTTGTTGAAATAGGCCGCCGCCATCTGGCTGTTCACCACGCCGTGCAGGCAGACAAAGACAACGATCTTGCCATCGTCCGCCGGCGCCGGCCGAGCCGATGTCAGCACGATCGCAAGCACCGTGGCGGCAATGCGCAGCGTCACGTGGGCACTCCCGAGCAGCGTGCGCCACATGGACATGACCGTGAGGCTTCGCATCGTTGATCCCTCCGAGACCAGGGTCAACTTTTTGTCGTGGCCGTCTTGTCCAGTGCGGCACGCAAGCCCTTGGCGAGCTTGACGGCGTCGTCATTGGCCCAGAAATGCATGAAGAACAGGCGCGGCTGTTCGTCCAGCATGTGGCTGTGCAGCGCGGTGACGTTGATGCCGTGCGTCCGCAGCGCCATGATGACGGGGTTGACCTCGTCATTTGTCAGCACGAAATCGCCGGTGATCGCCGCCTTGCCGCCGCCGGTCGGCTGGAAGTTGATGCCGATGGCGACGCCCATCGGGCCAACCGGGCTCAACGCCATGCCCTGTTCGGTGATCGGATCGCGGCGGGGCACGTTGAACTGATAGACGCCGCCATTGGCCTGGCCCTTGACGCCGATGATCTGGTCGAGCTGCGCAGTATCAAGATCGATGGCCGGCGGCGGCGCGGCCGGCGCCGCGGCCTTGAGCGGCGTCTTGCTTTCGGCGAGGCCATCCCGGATCGCGGCGGCGAGCTTGACCGGATCGCCGTGGCCGGCGACGTGCATGTAGAAGGTGGCCGGGCTCGCGCCAAGCAAATGGTTGTGCACGGCCGTGATCTGCAGGCCGTTTCCGATCATCTTCAGCATGACAGGGTTGATCTCGGATTCGAGCAGCACCAGGTCGCCCATCGCCATGACGTCGTCGTGCATGGGCTTGAAGGCGACCCAGCCGCCGAGCGCCAGCGCCGGCTTGATGGTAATGCCGTCGAGCGTCACCGTCAGATCGCTCCGCGGAAAGCCGTAGCGATGCACGTCACCGGTGACCGCGGGCTTTCTGCCCAGCATGTCGTCGACCTTCTGCCAATCGATCGCCTGCGCATGTGCCGACGAGACGAACGGCTCGGTGAACACCTGCCAGTCGATCTTTTGCGCGCTCCCGCCTGTGGCGAAGAGGCAGGCACCGACGCCGATCAGCGCCGAAATCGTATGTCGCATTGGATTGCTCCCTTGAACCTCTTTCGATGCTTCGGATCGTGGCTCTATTGCTTCGAGAGCCCGACAATGGTGCGGAACCCGGCGATGTTCTGCACCGAGATTTCGACGGGATCGCCGAAGCGGACGGCATTGAAGATCAGGCCGTCCTGGACCTTGAACGGTTCGATCCGGTCTGGAGATAACCGGATCAGCAGCGTGTCGTTGCGTTCATCGACGCGATCGACGACACCGCGCAGCGTCTCGCTCGCTTGCGGGAGGACCATCGCCGCCTGCATTGTGACGGCTGCGTCCTGCCGCTCATCGAGGGCGGCCGGCGCTGCCAGGGTTGCGCCCGGCCCCAGCACCGCCATGCACAGGGCCACAATTGCTCTCGTCATGATTATCACTCCATCGATTCGTTGACGGCTTTCGCGCGCGCGGGAGCTCAGTCCCGCTCCTTGACCTGGCCGCTGCTGTCGATCACGAGCCGCACCGGCTTGCCGTTCTTCATCGCCTTCGCCGTCGTGCCTTCGGCCGTCGACTTGACCTCGCTGATCTCGGCGTAGCCGGCGGCGCGAAGTTTTGCGACGAGTTCGTCCTGCGTCAGGGCATGGGCCGGCATGACCGCGCTCGCGATCGTCAGGGCGAGAATCAAACGGGAGAGTCTTCGTGTCTGCATGGTTGTTCTCCTGGTTGTGTTGTGCTGCCCCAGGTTCTCAAGCTGCCCGCCGCTCCGCTCAGATGATGCCGACAAGGCGCAGCAGTACGCCCGTGATGCAGGAGGCGGCGAGGACGCTGAGCATCCCCGCATTGAAGCGGAAGATCGCGATCGCGGCGGCGATCGACAGCGCCAACGCCGGCCAGTCGACGCTAGCAGGCACCGGCGCGTCGAACGACAGGCCTAGCCCGTGCACCGGGAATGTTTGCCGAAACAGCGTGTGCAGCGCGAACCAGATCGACAGATTGAGGATCACGCCGACCACGGCGGCGGTGATCGCCGAAAGCGCGCCCGCCAGCGCCTTGTTGCCGCGCAGCGCCTCGATGTAGGGCGCCCCGACGAAGATCCACAGGAAGCACGGCGTGAACGTCACCCAGGTCGCGAGCAAGCCGCCGAGGGTGGCGGCCAACATCGGCGACAGCCCGCTTGCCTCGCGGAACGCGGCCATGAAGCCCACGAACTGCACCACCATGATCAGCGGTCCTGGCGTAGTCTCGGCCATGCCGAGCCCGTCCAGCATCTCGCGCGGGCTGACCCAGTTATAATAATCGGCGGCCTGTTGCGCGACATAGGCGAGCACGGCGTAGGCGCCGCCGAACGTCACCATCGCCATCTTGCTGAAGAAGATCGCGATCTGGGTGAACACGTCGCCGGGTCCCAGGGCAATGAGCAGGGCGAACACCGGCACCAGCCAGAGCGCGAGCCAGATGGAGCCGACCCGCAAAGTGCGCGATGCGTTGGGGCGGACATGATCCGGCACCGCTTCACCGAGCATGCTGTCGATCACGGCGGAATTCTTGCCGCCATGCTCGATCGCCGCAAATTCGCTCCGGCCGAGGCGTGCGCCGACCAGCCCTGTGACCGCGGCGGCGCCGATGATCAGCGGAAACGGTACGGCGAAGAAGAAGATCGCGACAAAGGCGATCGCCGCGAGTGCGATCATCACCCGGTTGCGCAGCGCGCGCTTGCCGACCCGCACCACGGCCTGGATGACGATGGCGAGCACCGCGGCCTTCAGGCCGAAGAACAGCGCCTCGACAAACCCGACATTGCCATACGCCGCGTAGATATAGCTGAGGCCCATGATGGCGAAGATGCCGGGCAGGATGAACAGCCCGCCCGCCACGATGCCGCCGAGCGTCCGATGCAGCAGCCAGCCGATATAGGTCGCCAGCTGCTGCGCCTCCGGCCCCGGCAGCAGCATGCAGTAATTGAGGGCGTGCAGGAAACGCCCCTCGGATATCCAGTTCTTCTCCTCGACCAGGATGCGATGCATCACCGCGATCTGGCCGGCCGGTCCGCCAAAGCTCAGGATGGCGACGCGTATCCAGACCAGCAGCGCCTCGTTGAAGGAGATGCCGTGCGCGGGCTCATGCCCGCGCGCCTTCGCTGTCGTTGCGACGTCGGTCATGGCTTGACCTTGCTCGTCGGCCAGTTGTGCGTCTCCTTGGTCGCGTCGCGGCACCATCGGTAGAAGGCGTCGTAGAGCAGCAGCCCGGCGCTCAACTGTTCGAGGTCGTCGTCGAACATGCGCGACAGGCCGAGCGAGGCGGCGAGCAGCCCGGGCGCCTCCGGCGAAAGCTCGAGCCGCGCGGTATCGGCCGCCCGCACCATCGTCGCGAGCCGCTCCAGCGCCGGCGTCGCGAGGCCGAATTCCTTGACCATCACGTCGAAGGTGCAGAGCTCGCCGCGATGACTCCAGAACACGTTCTCGATGTCGAACGGCGTGGCGTCGAACCGTTCGGCGACCGCCTCGACCTCCGCCGATGTGACGAACAGGAACACGGCCGCGGGATCGACGAAGCGGCGGATCAGCCATGGACAGGCGATGCGGTCGATCTTCGGCCGCGATCGCGTCACCCAGACGGTGCGGCCCCGCCCGTCGCGTTTCGGAATCTTGTCGGCGGGAACGGTCGGTAGCTCCGCTTCCCGCCAGCCGAGGTGGCCGCCCTCGAGAATCTCGGCCGCAATGTTGCTGCAGCGGAGCCAGGCGGCGGTGCCTTCGGAAAGCTTCTGTCCCTTCTGGCAGACCACGACCACGGACTGCCCGGTGAAACGGGAAGCCCAGTCCTGGACGTCGAGATGGGAGTAGCGGACCGCGCCCGGAATCAGGCGCGGATCGGCGGCGAAATCCTCATCGAGACGAACGTCGACGAGCGTCGGCGCCTTCGCCGTGCCGATGAGACGGGACAATTTTTCTGATGAGATCGATGTGTATGACGACATGGTGCGCCCTTGGTGACAGGACGCGATTCTTGGGCATGTCGCCTCGCGGGGAGATCGCACATCCCCGTAGCCACATCAAAAACCCTGATCTCCGGGCTGTCAACCTGACTTTGCCAAATCCCGCAGCTACCGCCGATCGACAGTCACGAAAACTTCATCGCGCGCTTGGAACAAGCATCCATGGATCAGGCCGATGGGGTCACCTCTCCATCTCCGGCGAGTTGCGAATAGGAACATACAATTCGCTGCCGAGTTGCGCGGAGGCAGGGACCAACTCAGGTAGATGCCGACACCGCGAACGTGTCGCGCTCCCGCCTGCATTCATTGGAGCAATGCCGATTGATGGACAGTCATTATTGGCATGCGACGCCTGTTGCTCTTGTCGTTATGCTGCTCATCACAACAACCGGCGGCGCTCTCGCCCACGATCACCAGCACCCCGACTTGAATGGTTGGTACGAGGGCTTGCATAGCAGCAAGGGTCCCTGCTGCGATGGCACGGATGCGCAGCACATCGACGACGTCGACTGGGAAACCAGGAACGGCCATTATCGGGTGCGTATCGACGGCGAGTGGGTTGACGTTCCGAACGAAGCCGTCGTGCCCGGGCCGAACCTGTCCGGCCGACCCATCGTGTGGCCCTATTACATAGACGGTCATCCGAAGGCGCGCTGCTTCATGCCTGGCAGCATGGGCTGACGCCCGCCGCTGACATCCCGCCGCCATGCCTCGATGCGCGCCCGGCTGGCCGACAGCATGGTTGACCAATATAGGGTACCCCCCTATATTACATTGATGTCGCATACCATCAAGCACAAGTCCAAGCTCGTCGGCCGGGTTCGCCGCATCAAGGGCCAGCTGGAGGCCGTCGAGCGCGCACTGGAGTCCGAGATTGGTTGTGCCGACGTGCTGATGCTGGTGGCCTCGGTTCGCGGTGCCATCAACGGGCTGACTGCGGAATTGCTCGAGGATCACATCCGCCACCATGTCGTGGATCCTGCCCGGGAAAAGGATCCCGAGAAGGCGCAGGGCGCCGCGGACCTGATCGACGTCGTTCGTACCTACTTGAAGTGAGTGCCATGACCGACCTGTCTCAACTGCTCCAGCAGAGCAGTGCCCATGCATGGCTGTTCGTGCCCAGCGCGATCCTGCTCGGCGCACTGCACGGGCTCGAGCCCGGCCACTCCAAGACGATGATGGCGGCCTTCATCATCGCGATCCGCGGCACGGTGGTGCAGGCGGTGCTGCTCGGCCTGGCGGCGACGATCTCGCACACCGCCATCGTCTGGCTGGTCGCGCTCGCCGGGCTTCACTTCGGCCAGCAATGGTCCGGAGAACGCAGCGAAGCCTGGCTGCAACTGGCGTCGGCGGTGATCATCATCGCGATCGCGGCCTGGATGGCCTGGCGCACTTGGCGCGAGCAGGCTGCCGAACACGATCACCACCATCATCACGACGAAACGCGCCAGCTTGTCCTGGCCGGACAAGCGCTGTCGCTCGAGGTCTTCGAGGACGGCGTGCCGCCGCGCTGGCGGTTGCGAAGCGAGGCTGGAGCGCTGCCGGCGGCCGGCGACGTTGACGCCGTGACGATCCGTCCCGACGGCAGCGAGCAACGCTTTCGCTTCGCCGACAGGGGTGGCTATCTGGAAAGCATCGACGAAATTCCGGAGCCGCATGCCTTCAAGGCGCGCGTCTCGGTCCGCGCGGACGTGGCGGAAGTCCTGTTCGAGGAGCATGACCATGCGCATATGAATCTCGGCGACGAGGACGACGCGCATGCGCGCGCGCACGCCGCCGACATCCGCAAGCGCTTTGCCGGACGCACCGTCACGACATGGCAGATCATCCTGTTCGGCCTGACCGGCGGGCTGATTCCGTGTCCGGCGGCGATCACCGTGCTGCTGCTCTGTCTCCAGCTCAAGCAGTTCAGCCTCGGCTTCGTGCTGGTGCTTTGTTTCGGCATCGGGCTTGCGCTTACCATGGTCTCCGCCGGCGTTGCGGCCGCGCTGAGCCTGCGTCATGTCGAGCGTCATTGGGCCGGTTTCAGCCGCTTTGCCCATCGCGCCCCCTACGTGTCGGCCGCGCTGATCGTGCTCGTCGGCCTCTACACGGGCTGGCTCGGGCTGCACGGGATCACGGCCTGATCCGGGCTTCGCTCCACTTCCATCTTGAAACCTGCGCGCGGTGGTCTAGATTTGCCTCGAGGGGACAAGGCAGACTCCCCGTGAGACCTCGGTCCAAGCTCTGCGCGACATTCACCGTCGTGGAGCTTTCACATGGACACTGAATCACACACACGTCTTCGTTCCGAAAATCGTCGTTGTAAACTCGCCATCCTGTCGCGTGGCGACGCCGCGTCGCGCCGAGAGGCGACCCCACAAAATAGCCGTTTCGTCCGCGTCTTCGAAGCGCTCGCCGCTTCGGGCATCGAGGCCGTTCCCGTCGTTTATGACGAGACATTCGCCGATGCCGTCCGCGACCAATTGCTGACGATGGACGGCGTTCTCGTCTGGGTCGATCCGATCCATCAGGGCAAGACGCGCGCCGCCCTCGATCCGCTGCTGCGCGAGGTCGCGGCGGAGCGACCGTGGGTCAGCGCGCATCCCGACGTCATCCTCAAGATGGGCGTCAAGGACGTGCTGTACCGGACGCGTCACCTGGGCTGGGGCGCCGACACCCATCGATACGCCACGGTCGACGCGTTCCGCGCGGAATTTCCCGCGCGCTTGCGCGCGGGTGGTCCGCGCGTGCTCAAGCAGAACCGCGGCAATGGCGGGCAGGGGGTCTGGAAGGTGGAAACCGTGCCGAACACCGACGCAACGATTCGCGTGCTTCATGCGCTGCGCGGCAGCCAGCCGGAGGAGATGCCGCTGGGCGACTTCATGGCGCGCTGCGAGCAATATTTCGGCTGGGGCGGCTGCATCATCGATCAGGCATTCCAGCCGCGCCTGCCCGAGGGCATGATCCGTTGCTATGTCAGCGGAGCGAAGGTCGCGGGCTTCGGGCACCAATTGATCAAGGCCCTGATCCCGCCGCCCCCGCAAGGCCCGGATTCTTCGGAAGCTCAACCCGGACCGCGCATCATGCACGGTCCCGATGCGCCGCAATTCCAGGCTCTGCGAAGGCTGATGGAGGACGAATGGATCCCGCAAATGATGGCCGCGCTGACGATCGATGAAGCGTCGCTGCCGGTGATCTGGGATGCCGATTTCCTCTACGGCCCACGCGATGCTGATGGCGCCGACACCTACGTGCTCTGCGAGATCAACGCGAGCTCGTGCTTCGCGATTCCCGACGAAGCGCCGGCGGCGATCGCGCAGACGGTCAGGGATCGCATCGGTCGGAACATGGCGAGCGTGAGGTGAGCACGCCCTGCGGGCTTCCTCTCCCGCATCCGCCAAGAGGCTTCGGCGGATAGCAGGGGAGCGAGCCCGCCGCCGATGCTTGAGCCACGCGCGGGCCGATCGGCACCCGGCTTTCCCTGCGCCCTCTGTTCAAGAGAGGGCGGAAAGAAAGACAAAGCTCGGACAAATCATGTCGCGAGAACGCGGAAGTGTGTCACAGACGACGCCACACATTCGGTGTCGTCCCTGCGAAAGCAGGACCCATAACCACCGATGGTCATTGTTGAGCGGTGCTGCAACGACGAGTCACCTCCACAACAACCGCCGCGGCGTATGGGTCCCTGCTTTCGCCGGGACGACGATCGAGAGAGAACCGCGCACACGTTTGCGCCTCTGCCTGTCCGTTGCGGCGCGTCCGCAAACTACTTCGCCCGCATCGCTTCCGGCGTATCCGGCTGCGCGGACGGATGCGCCCTGGCGAACGCGGGCAGCGCCATGGCGGTCTCGTGGATGCGCTTCACGGTCGGCCAGGGCGACAGGCTGATCTGCTGGTTGATCGCCGCCGTGACGTGGCCGACCAGGCAGATGTCGGCAAGGGTGGGCGCATCGCCGTGACAGAACCGGCCGGTCGCGTTGTGGCCGGCGAGGTGGCCCTCGAGCGCCGCCAGGGTCTCGACCGTCCAGTGCCGCCGCCAGGCGTTCTGCTGGCTGTCGCGCAGATCGAGCTCGCGGTCGAGATAGCGCCGCACCCGCGGCGTCAGCAGCGGATGGCCCTCGCAGGCGACGATCAGCGCCAGCCCGCGCACCCGGGCGCGGCCGAGCGCATCCGCCGGCAGCAGCGGCGGGCTCGGGTAGGTCTCGTCGAGCCAGTCGATGATCGCGAGCGACTGGAACAGCACCGTGCCGTCGTCGGTCACCAGCGCCGGCAGCGCCATCTGCGGATTGATCTTGCGATAGGCGTCGGTGCGATGCGCGTCCGCATCGAGATCGACGAAGACGACGTCGGCGGCGACGCCCTTGAGGCTGAGCGCAATCCGCACCCGAAAGCTCGCCAGCGAGCGCCAGAAGGAGAAGAACTGCATGGAGTGCACCCCGCATTTCTTCCCCTCTCCCCTTGTGGGAGAGGGTGGACGCGATGCAAGGCATCGCGGACGGGTGAGGGGTCTGTCTCCGCGGATAGAGACCCCTCATCCGTCGCGGACTTTGTCCGCGACACCTTCTCCCACAAGGGGAGAAGGGAAGAAAGGTCTATCCAGACCTGTAGCCCGGATGAAGCGCAAGCGAAATCCGGGGCCGGTCCGTCGTTCCGTTGCAGTATATCCCGGATTACGCTTCGCTGCATCCGGGCTACGGCACTCCAATACGTCATGCCCGGGCTTGACCCGGGCATCCATCAATCTTCGAAGTGTTTTTGAAGATGGATCGCCGGGTCAAGCCCGGCGATGACACGTGTCGAGGAGGCCTACCCAGCCCCCACCTTCTTCTTGCGCCAGGCGAGATGCACGGCACAGGTGCAGCCCTGCGGATGCGAGGCCAGCTCCGCGTCGTTGGCAGGCGTCGCGGCGGGCGCGATCGCCGATCCCTTGGCGGCGTCCTGCGAGGGGATGTAGTTCAAGACCGGCGCCAGCCAGCGCTCGATCTCGGCGACCGTCATGGCCTTACGCGCGGCGTAGTCCTCGACCTGGTCGCGCTCGATCTTGCCGACGCCGAAGTAGAAGCTTTCGGGATGCGAGAAGTACAGGCCCGAGACCGACGAGCCCGGCCACATCGCAAAGCTCTCGGTCAGCTTCACGCCGGCGGTGTTCTCGGCGTCGAGCAGCGCGAACAGCGTCCGCTTCTCGGTGTGGTCGGGCTGCGCCGGATAGCCGGGCGCCGGGCGGATGCCGTCATATTTCTCGAGGATCAGTTCGTCGGCCGACCACGCCTCGTCGGGCGCATAGGCCCAGAACTCATTGCGCACGCGCTGGTGCATGCGCTCGGCGAAGGCTTCGGCCAGGCGATCGGCCAGCGCCTTGCACAGGATCGAGGAGTAGTCGTCATTGGCGTTCTTGAAGCGGTCGGCGACCGCATCCTCGCCGATCCCCGCGGTGACGACGAAGCCGCCGATATAGTCTGGCACGCCGGACCCGGCAGGCGCGATGAAGTCGGACAGCGCGGCGTTGAAGCGGCCCTCGCGCTTCTCGAGCTGCTGGCGCAGCGTGTGGAAGGTCGCGATCTTCTGCTTCCGCGTCTCGTCGGCATAGACCTCGATGTCGTCGCCGACGGCGTTCGCCGGCCAGAAGCCGACGGTGGCGCGGGCGGTGAACCACTTCTCCTTGATGATGGTGTCCAGCATCTTGCGCGCGTCGGCATAGAGCGAGCGGGCGACCTCGCCGACCTTGGGGTCGTCGAGGATCGCCGGGAAGCGGCCGGTCAGCTCCCAGGTCTGGAAGAACGGCGTCCAGTCGATGTAGTCGGCGAGCTCGGCAAGATCGTAGGCGTCGAAGCTCTTCAGGCCGAAGAAAGCCGGCTTCTTCGGCGGCGCCGCGGCGAAGTCGATCGCGACCTTGTTGGCGCGGGCCTCGCCAAGCTTCAGCCGCTTCTTGTCGGCCTGGGCGCGGAAATGCGCCGTCGAGATTTTTGCGTATTCGGCCCGCACCTCGGCGGCGTAGGCCTGCTTCTTCTCGGCCGACAGCAGCGAGGAAGCGACGCCGACCGCGCGGCTCGCATCGTTGACATGCACGACCGGGCCGCCCGGATAGTTCGGGTCGATCTTCACGGCGGTGTGCACGCGGCTCGTGGTGGCGCCGCCGATCAAAAGCGGCAGATTCATGCCCTGCCGTTGCAGCTCGCCGGCGAGGAAGCTCATCTCGTCGAGCGAGGGCGTGATCAGGCCGGACAGGCCGATGATGTCGGCGCCCTCGGCCTTCGCGGTCTCGATGATCTTGTTGGCGGGCACCATGACGCCGAGGTCGATGACCTCGAAATTGTTGCACTGGAGCACGATGCCGACGATGTTCTTGCCGATGTCGTGGACGTCGCCCTTCACCGTCGCAAGCACGATCTTGCCCGCCGCGTTGCGGCCGCCGGTGATGCCGTTGGCGAGGTTGCGCGCCTTCTCCTCCTCCATGAACGGCATCAGATAGGCGACCGCCTGCTTCATCACGCGGGCCGACTTCACGACCTGCGGCAGGAACATCTTGCCGTCGCCGAACAGGTCGCCGACCACGTTCATGCCGGCCATCAGCGGGCCCTCGATGACGTCGAGCGGACGGGACGCGTTCTGGCGGGCGGCCTCGGTATCCTGCTCGATGAACTCGGTGATGCCGTGCACCAACGCGTGCGACAGCCGCTTCTCGACCGGCCATTCGCGCCAGGCGAGATCGGCTTCCTTGGTCTGCTTCTCCTTGCCGCGGAATTTCTCGGCCAGCGCCAAGAGCCGCTCGGAGGCGCCGGGGTCGCGGTTGAGGATGACGTCCTCGCAGGTCTGGCGCAGCTCGGGGTCGATGTCGTCATAGACGATCATCTGCCCGGCATTGACGATGCCCATGTCCATGCCGGCATGGATGGCGTGATACAGGAACACCGAGTGCATCGCCTCGCGCACCGGCTCGTTGCCGCGGAACGAGAACGACAGGTTGGAGACGCCGCCGGAGATGTGGGCGCCGGGCAGGTTCGCCCGGATCCAGCGCGTCGCCTCGATGAAGTCGACGCCGTAATTGTTGTGCTCCTCGAGGCCGGTCGCGATCGCAAAAATATTCGGATCGAAGATGATGTCCTCGGGCGGGAAGTCGAGCCGGCCGACCAGGATGTCGTAGGCGCGCTTGCTGATCTCGGTCTTGCGCTTGAACGTGTCGGCCTGGCCGGTTTCGTCGAACGCCATCACCACCACGGCGGCGCCGTGGCGCTTGGCGACGGTCGCTTCATGGATGAACTTCTCCTCGCCTTCCTTGAGCGAGATCGAGTTCACGATCGGCTTGCCCTGGATGCATTTCAGGCCGGCCTCGATGACGTGGAATTTCGAGGAATCGACCATCACGGGCACGCGCGCGATGTCGGGCTCGGCGGCGACGAGGTTGAGGAACGTCACCATCGCCGCTTCGGAATCGAGCAGGCCCTCGTCCATGTTGACGTCGATGACCTGGGCGCCGTTCTCGACCTGGTCGCGCGCGACCTGCAGCGCGGCGGTGTAGTCGCCGGCGGTGATCAGCTTGCGGAAGCGCGCCGAGCCGGTGACGTTGGTGCGCTCGCCGACATTCACGAACGGAATGGCGTCGGTCAGCGTGAACGGCTCGAGGCCGGACAGCCTGAGCCGCGGTGCGATCTCGGGCACCACGCGCGGCTTGTGCGGGGCGACGGCCTTGGCGATCGCCGCGATATGGTCGGGCGTGGTGCCGCAGCAGCCGCCGACGATGTTGACGAGCCCGGCGGCGGCGAACTCGCCGATCAGCCGCGCCATGTAGTCCGGCGTCTCGTCATACTGGCCGAATTCGTTGGGCAGGCCGGCGTTCGGGTATGCACACACGAGCGTGTCGGCGACGCGGCCGATATCGGCGATATGCGCGCGCAGATCCTCGGCGCCGAGCGCGCAGTTGAAGCCGATCGTGATCGGCCTTGCGTGCCGCACCGAATGCCAGAACGCCTCCGGCAACTGGCCGGAGAGCAGGCGGCCGGACTTGTCGGTGATGGTGCCGGAAATCATCACGGGCACGTCGATGCCGCGCTCCTCGATGATCTCGGAAATCGCGTACAGCGCCGCCTTGGCGTTCAGCGTGTCGAAGATGGTCTCGACCAGCAGCAGGTCGGCGCCGCCGTCGAGCAGGCCCTTGGCCTGTTCGCCATAGGCCTTGCGCAGATCGTCGAAGGTCACCGCGCGATAGCCGGGATTGGAAACGTCGGGCGAGATCGAGGCGGTGCGGTTGGTCGGGCCGAGTGCGCCGGCGACAAAGCGCGGCTTGCCGTCCTCGGCGCTCACTCGCTCGGCGGCGGTGCGCGCCAGGCGGGCGCCCTGCAGGTTCAGCTCATAGGCGAGGTCCGACATGTCGTAGTCGGCCTGCGCGATCGAGGTCGAGGAGAATGTGTTGGTCGCGACGATGTCGGCGCCGGCGCGCAGATATGCGGCGTGGATGTCCGTGATCGCATCGGGCTGGGTCAGGATCAGCAGATCGTTGTTGCCCTTGATGTCGCGGTGGAAGTCCGCAAAGCGCGCGCCGCGGAACGCGGCTTCGTCGAACTGCAGGCCCTGGATCATCGTGCCCATGGCGCCGTCGAGCACCAGGATGCGCTCGCGGGCAGCCGCGAGCAAAGCGTTACGCTTGGGGGAAACGGGAACGGACATGTGTCAGGCAGCTTTCTGGGCACCGTTCGGCCGGATGCCGAGCAGGTGGCTGATCGCGAACACGAGGTCCGCGCGGTTCATGGTGTAGAAGTGGAAGGTGTCGACGCCGTGCTTGAACAGCTTCTGCACCTGGCCGGCGGCGACCGTGGCGGCGACCAGCTTGCGGGTCTCGGCGTCGTTGTCGAGGCCCTCGAACTTCTCGGCGAGCCAGTCCGGCACGCTGGTGCCGGCGCGCGTCACGAAATTGCGCGCCTGCTTGAAATTGTGCATCGGCATGATGCCCGGCACGATCGGAATCTCGATGCCGCGCGCGCGCACCCGGTCGACATAGCGGTGGTACAGGTCGTTGTCGAAGAACACCTGGGTGATCGCGCGCGTCGCGCCGGCGTCGACCTTGGCCCTCAGCGTGTCGATGTCGGCGTCGAAATCCTTCGCTTCCGGATGCTTCTCGGGATAGGCGGACACCGAGATCTCGATGTCGGCGTGGCGCCTCTTGATCCCGGCGACGAGTTCGGCCGAACTCTGGTAGCCGTCCGGATGGGTGAAGTAGGGCGTGCCGATGCCGCCGGGCGGATCGCCGCGCAGCGCGACGATGTGACGGACGCCGACCTCATGATAGCGGTCGACGATGTCGTCGATCTCGCCGCGCGAGGCGCTGACGCAGGTCAGATGCGCGGCCGGCAGCAGATCGGTCTCGCGCAGGATGCGGGTGATGGTCGAATGGGTGCGCTCGCGGGTCGAGCCGCCGGCGCCGTAGGTGACCGAGACGAAGTTCGGCGTCAGCGGCGCCAGGCGATTGATGGTCTCCCAGAGATTGCGCTCCATCTCCTCGGTCTTCGGCGGGAAGAACTCGAAGGAGATTTTCGGCGCCTTGGCCGCACGCGGTGCGTTCGGCACAGAGGAAATGGTCTCGGTCATGATACGCAAGGGCTCCGCAACTGGAGGGCAGACGTCCGGCCTGGATATGAAGGCCCTAAGATAAGCCAAACGCGTTGGATCAAACAGCCCATCGGATATGGGAAATTGCCCATTCGTGGCACAGATTCGGCAAAAATTGACTATCTGGAACGTTCGGTGGGCAGTCCGCCGACTTCGCCGAAAATGATATTAACATATTGAAAAATATAAATAAATGGAATAATTTGTAATTGATTGGAGAGTGAAATCGATTGTGGGTAGTGTGGTACAATGATGAATCATTGCATATCGTCCCAAAATCGACGGCTGCCGGCGCCGGCGTTCCGCCGCGGGACTGGTCTGCGCGGCCGGGGCCTTTGTCGCCTCGTGGCGCCACACTAGGTTGACGGCCATGATTCCGCTCTCCGTTCTCGACCTGTCCGTCGTCACCACCGGCACCAGGCCGGCTGCGGCGCTCCGCAACAGCATCGACCTGGCACGCCATGTCGATGGCCTCGGCTACGTCCGCTACTGGCTCGCCGAGCACCACAACCTCGCTTCAGTCGCGAGCCCCGCGCCTGATCTGATGATCGGGCAGATCGCGGCGGTGACGGAGCATATCCGTGTCGGCTCCGGCGGCGTGATGCTGCCCAACCACGCGCCGCTGGTCGTCGCCGAGCGCTTCAAGATGCTGGAGGCGCTGTTTCCCGGCCGCATCGATCTCGGCCTCGGCCGCGCGCCCGGCACCGACGGCGCCACCGCCTACGCACTGCGCAGCCGGCTCGATCGCCGCGAAGGCGATGATTTCCTCGAGCGGCTGCACGAGCTGACCTTGTGGGAGACGCGCGATTTCCCGCCCGGCCATCCCTACAACAATGTGGTGGCGATGCCGGATGATTCGCCGCTGCCGCCGATCTGGTTGCTCGGCTCGAGCGACTATTCCGCCGAACTCGCGGCCCAGGTCGGGATGGGCTTTGCATTCGCGCATCATTTTGCCACTCACGATGCAATTGCGGCGATGACGAACTACCGCGCGCATTTCAAGCCGTCGGGCTGGCGTGCGACGCCGCAGGCGATTCTGGCGGTTGCGGTTGTTGCGGCGGAGACCGACGCTGGAGCCGAGCGGCTTGCGCTGTCGATGGATCTCAACCGGCTGCGCCGCGACCGCGGCCAGTATCTGCCGCTGCCGAGCGTCGAGGAGGCAGAGGCCTATCCCTACACCGACGCCGAGCGCGCCTCGATCGCGCGCAACCGCGCCCGCCTCTTCGTCGGCAGCCCCGCAACCGTGATGACGAAGCTGGAGCCGCTGATCGCGGCGACCCAGGCCGACGAACTGATGGTGATATCAGCGGTCTACGACCATGCCGCGCGGAAGAAGTCGTACAGCCTGCTCGCCGAGGCGTTCGGGCTTGCGAAGACGGCGGCGGCTTGACCCCGTCATTCCGGGGCGATGCGCAGCATCGAACCCGGAATCTCGAGATTCCGGGTTCACGCTTCGCGTGCCCCGGAATGACTGCGTCAGTCCTGCGTCTCGCTGAAGGTGGCGCGGAACGGATGGCCGGGATAGACGCCGACGATGCGGAATTCGCGCGAGAAGAATTTCAATTCCTCGATCGCGAACGCGAGGCCGCGGTCATCGGGGTGACCGTCGACATCGGCATAGAATTGCGTGGCGAAGAAATTGCCGTCGACCATGTAGCTTTCGAGCTTGGTCATGTTGACGCCGTTGGTGGCAAAGCCACCCAGCGCCTTGTACAGCGCGGCGGGCAAATTGCGCACCCGGAACACAAAAGTCGTGACCAGCGGCCCCGAACCCTGCGTGGCCCATTTGGCCTCGCGCGCCAGCACCACGAAGCGGGTGGTGTTGTGGGCCTCGTCCTCGATGTCCTCGGCGAGAATGTCGAGGCCGTAGATATCGGCGGCGAGGCGGGAGGCGATCGCCGCCACGCTCTTGTCGCCGCGCTCGGAGATGTCGCGGGCGCTGCCGGCAGTGTCGGCGGCGACGATCGGCTTGATGCCGAGCTTGCGGATGACGCGTCGGCACTGGCCGAGCGCGTGGACATGGCTCTCCACGCTCTTGATGTCAGCGAGCTTGGTGCCCTTGATCGCCATCAGCTGGTGGCGGATCGGCAAGAACCATTCGCCGACGATGAACAGGCCCGAGGCGGGCAAGAGATGGTGGATGTCGGCGACGCGGCCGGCGACCGAATTCTCGATCGGGATCATGCCGAGATCGGCCTCGCCCGAGGAAATCGCGGCCAGCGCGTCCTCGAAGGTCGGGCAGGGCATCGGCTCGGCGTCGGGATAGGCCTCGACGATCGCGATATGCGAATTGGCGCCAGGTTCGCCCTGGAATGCGATTTTCAGCTTCTTGGTCATGGGTGGCCTTTTACCAGCCGGTCAGGCTTTGGAAAGTATTCTGCGGGCGGTTTCGAGATCGGCCGGGGTGTCGACGCCGCGCGGGACGGTATCGACGATGGTGACGTCGATCCGCATCCCGGCCTCCAGCGCGCGGAGCTGCTCGAGCTTTTCCTGCTGTTCCAGCGGCGAGGGCGGCAGCGCCACGAACCGCTCCAGCGCGGCGCGGCGGTAGGCGTAGAGGCCGATATGATGGTAGCGCGGCCCGTCGCCATAAGGCGCGGTGGCGCGGGTGAAATACAGCGCGCGCAACCGGTTCGGCCCGATCGGCGAGCCGACTGCCTTGACGACGCTGGGGGCCTGATCCTCTTCCTCGGTATGGATGCGCGAGGCCAGGGTCGAAATGTCGACCGCGGGATCGTCGAGCGCCGGCATCACGCTGCGGATGGTCTCGGGGCTGATGGTCGGGAAATCGCCCTGCAGATTGACCACGATCTCGGCATGGCCCGCCGGGTCGAGGGTCGTCATCGCTTCATAAATCCGGTCCGAGCCGGACGGATGGTCGGGACGGGTCATCACGACCTCGCCGCCGGCAGCCTTCACCGCTGCAGCGATCTCGGCCGTGTCGGTCGCAACCGCAACCCGGCCGATGCCCGCCGCCTCGGCCCGCCGCAGCACATGGACGATCATCGGCACGCCGGCGATCTCGAGCAGCGGCTTTCCCGGAAGGCGAGTGGCGGCCATGCGGGCCGGAATCAGCACCAAGGTACGGGGTTGGGTCATTCGTGTCGGGGCCCGTCCGGCCTGCGGAAATTGCCGGGGAGGAGGTTGAATTCGGCGCGTTTATACGGGTTGCCAGAGCGCGGGCAAACCGATATCTCAACCCTGCTTGGGGCGGTGCGATAAGGCCGATTCCCAGGTCTTTCCCCGCGGCCGTATTCCCGGCCTGAAGTCGACATTCAAGGCCCGGAGCCTGACCCAAAATGGACTCCTTCGAACTCAACAAAATCCTCGGTGCGGTTCTCGGCACCTGCATCGTCGTCCTGGTGATGAGCTTTGCCGCCAGCGCGAAATTCGCGCCGAAGCTGCCGGAGAAGCCGGGTTTTGAGATCGCTGTGAAAGAAGAGTCCCATGGCGCTGGCGGCGAGGCCGCTGCGGCCGCATCCGAGCCGATCGAGAAGCTGCTGCAGACCGCGTCCGTCGAGAAGGGCGCGGCGGCCGCCAAGAAGTGCCAGGCCTGCCACACATTCGAGAAGGGCGGTCCCAACCGCGTCGGTCCGAACCTGTTCGGCGTCGTCGGCGAGAAGAAGGGCGAGGGCCGTGGCTTCAATTTCTCGGCCGCGATGAAGGGCAAGGGCGGCGAATGGTCGTTCGACGACCTCAACAAGTTCCTGACCAACCCGAAGGGCTTCATCCCGGGCACCGCGATGGGCTTTGCCGGCGTGCCGAAGGACAGCGAGCGCGCCGACATCATCGCCTATCTGAATTCGAACTCGGAGCACCCGGCTCCGCTCCCGACCGCCTCGAAGTAACGATTTGCTTCGCGCAAGCATGCGGATGAAACGGCCAGGCATTGCCTGGCCGTTTTCGCATGGGGAATCCGCTGTCGCGGGGTTGTTATCGGGACGTTTCGCCGCACCGATATTGTTCCCGGGCCAATATCATGAGGAAAAAGCAACGTAATTTGTCGAACCGTTGCCTTATATTGGGTCCCATGTAAGCGGGGCCGCGAGCAGGAAGACCGAATTTGGCGATCACCCGACGACACCTCCTTCAAGGCAGCGCACTGGCGGCAATGGCTCCGGCGCTCGGACTCACCCCCGGCCTGTCGGCGATCACGCCGGCCTTCGCCAACGAAGCCCCCAACGGGCTGAAATGGCGGCACGGCCTCTCGACCTACGGCGAAATCAAATATCCCGCCGACTTCAAGCGCTACGACTACGTCAAGCCGGACGCGCCGAAGGGCGGCGTGGTGCGGCTGTTCCAGCCAGGCACCTATGATAGCTTCAACCTGGTCGTTGCGGGGTTGAAGGGCACGGTCGCCTCTTCCGTCACCCGCATCTACGATTCGCTGATGGAGGCCTCGCTCGACGAGCCCGATACGTATTACGGCGAGCTCGCCGAGGCTGCAGCCTTCCCCGACGATTTCTCCTACGTGATCTACCGCCTGCGGCCCGGCTCACGCTGGCACGACGGCAAGCCGGTCACGCCGGAGGACGTGATCTTCTCGTTCGAGGCGTGGAAGGCGAACAGCCCGATGTTCAGCGCCTACTACCGGCACATCGAAAAGGCCGAGAAGGTCGGCGATCGCGACATCAAGTTCACCTTCGACAGCCCGGGCAACCGCGAGTTGCCGATGATCACCGGTCAGCTCGTCATCCTGCCCAAGCATTGGTGGGAAGGCACCGACGCGCAGGGCAAGAAGCGTGACATCACCGCGAGCACGCTGGAGCCGCCGCTTGGCTCGGGTCCCTACCGGATCAAGGAGTTCGTTGCCGGACGATCGGTGGTGCTCGAGCGCGTCAAGGACTACTGGGGCAAGGATATTCCGATCGCGATCGGACAGAACAATTTCGACGAGCTGCGCTACGAATATTTCCGCGACGACACCGTCGCGCGCGAGGCGCTGAAGGCCGACCAGTTCGATTGGTACGGCGAGCGCAGCGCAAAGGAGTGGGCGTCGGCCTACGACGTTCCGCCGGTGCGTGAGAAGCGGCTGCTCAAGGAGCTCTTCACCGTCCGCAATCAAGGCCGGATGCAGGGCTGGGTGTTCAACCTGAGGCGCCCGAAATTCGCCGACCCCAGACTGCGACGCGCCTTCAACTATGCGTTCGATTTCGAAGAGATGAACCGCGTGCTTTCGACCGGCGACTATCATCGCGATTCAAGCTATTTCGACGGCATCCCCGATTTGATGGCGACCGGCCTGCCGGAAGGCAAGGAGCTCGAGATCCTGGAGACAGTGCGCGACAAGGTGCCGCCGGAAGTTTTCACGACGCCCTATAAGGATCCGGTCGGCGGCACACCGGAAAACGTGCGCGCCAATCTGCGCGAGGCGACGCGGCTGTTGAAGGAAGCCGGCTTCGAGATTCGCGACCGCAAACTGGTGGATTCCTCAGGTCAGCCGTTCACGGTCGAGATACTCGGCAACAGCGGCGATTCCGGTATGGAGCGGATTGCACTGTTCTACAAGCCGAGCCTGGAGCGCCTCGGCATCACCGTCAACCTGCGCGCCGTCGACACGGTGCAGTACCAGAACCGGGTGCGCGATTTCGATTTCGAGATGGTCACCCAGGTGTGGGGACAATCGATCTCTCCCGGCAACGAGCAACGCGACAATTTCGGCTCACAGGCTGCCGATCGTCCGGGCTCGAACAATCTCCCCGGCATCAAGAATCCGGCCGTCGACGCCATCATCGAGCGCATCATCTTCGCCAACAGCCGCGCCGATCAGATCGCCGCCGCCAAGGCGCTGGATCGGGTCTTGCTCTGGAACTTCTATTGCGTTCCACACTTCAATTACGACAAGCAGCGCTATGTGTACTGGGATCGCTTCAGCCATCCCGACCCGCTGCCGAAATACGGTGTTTCGGGATTCCCAAATCTTTGGTGGTACGACGCCGACAAGGCGGGCAAGCTCAAGCGTTCATAAAGCTCAAGGATCCGCGCATGGCGCTATTCTCCCGTCGGCACGCACTCGGTCTCGGCATCGGTGCGTTGAGTGCTGCAGGCTTGCGTGCTGCGCCGGCAGTGGCCGACAACGGAACCGAGATGCACGGCATGTCGGTGTTCGGCGACCTGAAATATCCGGCGGATTTCAAGATCTTCGACTACGTCAATCCGAAGGCGCCGAAGGGCGGGGCGTTCTCAATGATCCCCTCGACCCGTGCCTACAACCAGTCCTTCTTTACGTTCAGTTCGTTCAACGCGTTCATCCTCAAGGGTGAAGGCGCGAAGGGCATGGAGATGACCTTCGATTCGTTGATGGCACGCGCGGGTGATGAGCCTGACGCGATGTACGGCCTGGCCGCAAGATCGGTCTCGATTTCTCCCGACAAGCTCACCTACCGCTTCACGATGCGGCCCGAGGCTCGCTTTCACGACGGCTCGAAGCTGACTGCGCAGGATGTCGCGTTCTCGCTCAATACGCTGAAGGAGAAGGGGCATCCGTTGATCGTGGTGCAACTGCGCGATTTCGTGAAGGCCGAGGCGCCCGACGACGGCACCGTGATCGTGACCTTCGCGCCTAATCGCGCGCGCGACGTGCCGCTTTATGTTGCGGGTCTGCCGATCTTCTCGAAGGCCTATTACGCGAAGCGGCAGTTTGATGAGTCCACGCTCGAAGTTCCGCTGGGCTCTGGGCCGTACATGGTCGGCAAGTTCGAGGTCAATCGTTACGTCGAGTATAACCGCCTCAAGGATTGGTGGGCAGCCGACTTGCCGGTCAATCGCGGCAGTTACAATTTCGACACCGTGCGCTACGAGTTCTACCGTGATCGCGATGTCGCGTTCGAAGGCTTCACAGGCAAAAATTATCTGTTTCGCGAGGAATTCACGTCCCGTGTCTGGGCGACGCGGTACGATTTCCCGGCTATCAAGGACGGGCGGGTCAAGCGCGAGACATTGCCGGACGAAACACCGTCCGGTGGGCAGGGTTGGTTCATTAACACCCGTCTCGACAAGTTCAAAGACCAGCGCGTTCGCGAAGCGCTAATTTATGCCTTCGATTTCGAATGGACCAACAAGACCATCATGTACGACGCTTACGCGCGCAGCGTCTCGCCTTTCCAGAATTCGGACATGGTGGCTAGTGGACTACCTTCGCCCGAGGAATTGAAACTGCTCGAACCATTCCGCGGCCAAGTGCCGGATGAGGTGTTCGGCGAGCCCTTTGTGCCGCCGGTGTCGGATGGATCGGGACAGGACCGCGCACTGCTGCGAAAGGCGACGCAGTTGCTCAACGATGCAGGATGCGTCGTCAAGGATGGCAAGCGGCGATTGCCTAACGGCGACCCGCTTACGATCGAGTTCCTGCTAGATGAGCCGACTTTCCAGCCGCATCACGCCAGCTTCATCAAGAATCTCAAGCCGCTTGGCATCGATGCCAACATCAGGCAGATCGACGCAGTGCAGTATCGTGCGCGTGTTGAGGCTTTCGATTTTGAGGTGACGACCCAGCGTATATCCATGTCGGCGACGCCGGGTGACAGCCTGAGGCCGTACTTCTCGTCCCAGGCTGCGACCACCAAGGGCTCCTACAATCTGGCGGGCGTTGCCAACCCGGCGATCGACGCATTGATCGAAAAAGCTATCGCTGCCGAGACGCGGGCGGACTTAACCTTTGCCTGCCGCGCGCTCGATCGCGTCTTCCGTGCCGGCCGCTATTGGGTGCCGCAATGGTATTCTAACAAGCACCGTGTCGCCTATTGGGACCAGTTCGGGCATCCGGAGAAGCCGGCGAAATATGCGGGCGTCGGCGCCCCGGAGAACTGGTGGTATGATGCGGCCAAGGCCGCGAAGCTCGAGCAGGCGAAGTAGCCGATGAGCGCCTATATCGCCCGACGTATCTTCCTGATGCTGCCGACGCTGCTTGGCATCCTGTTCGTCTCCTTCGTGGTCGTGCAGTTTGCCCCCGGCGGTCCGGTCGAGCGGGTCATCGCGCAGATCAACGGCGCCGACACCGGCGGCACGTCGCGCGTGTCGGGAGGCGGCGGCGATTTCGGCGCGCAGCGCGGCCAGGGCGCGGGCGCAGGCGCGGCCATCAATTCGAAATACCGCGGCGCGCAGGGGCTCGACCCAGATTTCATCAAGAAGCTCGAGGTGCAGTTCGGCTTCGACAAGCCGGCGCCCGAGCGGTTCGCGTTGATGGTCTGGAATTTCGCGCGGTTCGATTTCGGCAACAGCTATTTCCGCAGTGTCAGCGTGCTGCAACTGATCAAGGAGAAGCTGCCGGTCTCGATGTCGCTCGGCATCTGGATGACGCTGCTGACCTATCTTATCTCGATCCCGCTCGGCATCCGCAAGGCGGTGCAGGACGGCTCGCGGTTCGATACCTGGACCTCGGCGGTGATCATCATCGGCTTTGCGATCCCGGGCTTCCTGTTCGCGATCCTCCTGATCGTGCTGTTTGCCGGCGGCTCGTTCCTCAACATCTTCCCGCTGCGCGGCCTGACCTCGGACGGCTGGTCGCAATTCCCCTGGTACTGGAAGATCATCGATTATTTCTGGCACCTGACGCTGCCGCTGATATCGATGGCGCTCGGCGCCTTCGCCACCATGACCCTGCTGACCAAGAACTCGTTCCTCGACGAGATCCGCAAGCAATATGTGATGACCGCGCGCGCCAAGGGTTGCAGCGAGCGCCAGGTGCTGTATGGCCACATCTTCCGCAACGCCATGCTGATCGTGATCGCCGGCTTTCCGGGCGCGTTCATCCACGCGTTCTTCTCCGGCTCGCTGCTGATCGAAACCATCTTCTCGCTCGACGGGCTCGGCCTGCTTGGCTTCGAGAGCGTGTTGAACCGCGACTATCCGGTGGTGTTCGGGACGCTGTTCATCTTCTCGCTGGTCGGACTGGTGGTCAATCTGCTCTCCGATCTCGCCTATATGTGGATCGATCCCCGGATCGACTTTGAAGCGCGGGAGGTCTGATGACGATGCTCGCGCCCCAACCGGTCGAGACCTCGACGCAATCGCCGCTCGGCGAGGCGGTGCCCGCCACGCACCACGGCTTTTCGCCGTCGCCGCTGAACAGGCGGCGCTGGCAGAACTTCAAGGCCAATCGCCGCGGCTACTGGTCGTTCTGGATCTTCCTCGTGCTGTTCGTGGCGTCGCTGTTCGCCAATTTCATCGCCAACGACAAGCCGCTGGTCGTCAAATATGACGGCCGTCTCTACTGGCCGGTGATCTTCACCTATGCTGAGACCACCTTCGGCGGCGACTTCGAGACCGCGGCCGATTATCGCGATCCCTATTTGCAGAAGCAGATCGCCGCCAAGGGCGGCAGCATGATCTGGCCGCCGATCCGTTACTCCTACGACAGCCGCAACCTCGACCCGCCGACGGCGGTGCCGTCGAAGCCGACCTGGCTGTTGACCGAAGAGCAGTGCAAGGACGTGGTGAAGCGCAAGGGCCTGACCGGCTGCCGCGACCTCGAATACAACTGGCTCGGCACCGACGATCAGGGCCGCGACGTGGTCGCGCGGCTGATCTACGGCTTCCGCATCTCGGTGCTGTTCGGGCTGACGCTGACCATCCTGTCCTCGATCATCGGCATCGCCGCGGGCGGCGTGCAGGGCTATTTCGGCGGCTGGACCGATCTCATCTTCCAGCGGCTGATCGAGATCTGGACCGCGATCCCCTCGCTCTATCTGCTGTTGATCATCTCGGCGGTGCTGCCGCCGGGCTTCTTCATCCTGCTCGGCATCCTCCTGCTATTCTCGTGGGTCTCGCTGGTCGGGCTGGTGCGCGCCGAGTTCCTGCGCGGCCGCAATTTCGAATACATCCAGGCGGCGCGCGCGCTCGGCGTCTCCAACGGCGTGATCATGTTCCGCCACCTGCTGCCGAACGCGATGGTCGCGACCATGACCTTCCTGCCCTTCATCGTCTCGTCCTCGGTGATGACGCTGACGGCGCTGGATTTCCTCGGCTTCGGCCTGCCGCCCGGCTCGCCTTCGCTCGGCGAGTTGCTGTCGCAGGGCAAGGCCAATGTGCAGGCGCCGTGGCTCGGCCTCACCGGCTTCTTCTCGGTCGCGATCATGCTGTCGCTCCTGATCTTCATCGGCGAAGCCGCGCGCGACGCCTTCGATCCACGCAAGACGTTCTCGAAGGGCTGAGGCATGGACGCGATCAACCAGCCTTTGCTCGATGTCCGCGACCTCTCGGTCGCTTTCGGCCGCTCGCTTGCGGTCGACGGCATCTCGTTCTCGATCAAGCGCGGCGAGTGCGTCGCGCTGGTCGGCGAATCCGGTTCGGGAAAATCCGTCAGCGCGCTGTCGGTGCTGAAGCTGCTGCCCTATCCGACGGCATCGCATCCCTCAGGCGCGATCCGTTTCCGCGGCCGCGACCTCCTGACCGCGTCCGATCGGGAGATGCGCGAGGTTCGCGGCAACGACATCTCGATCATCTTCCAGGAGCCCATGACCTCGCTCAATCCGCTCCAGACCATCGAGACCCAGATCGGCGAGATACTGTCGCTGCACAGGGGCGTCAGTGGCGCGGCGGCGCGGGCGCGGACGCTGGAGCTATTGGGCCAGGTCGGCATCCCCGAGCCGGAGACCCGGCTCAAGAGCTATCCGCATCAATTGTCCGGTGGCCAGCGCCAGCGCGTGATGATCGCGATGGCGCTCGCCAACGAGCCCGATCTGTTGATCGCGGACGAGCCGACCACCGCGCTCGACGTCACCGTGCAGGCGCAGATCCTGGCGCTGCTGGCCGAGATCCGCGCGCGGCTCGGCATGAGCCTGTTGTTCATCACCCACGATCTAGGCATCGTCCGCCGCATCGCCGACACGGTCTGCGTGATGAACAACGGCAAGATCGTCGAGCAGGGGCCGGTCGAGCAGGTCTTCACCGCGCCGAAGCACGCCTATACCCAGGCGCTGCTCGCGGCCGAGCCGAAGCCCGATCCGGCGCCGCCGCAGCCGGGCGCAGCGGTCGTGATGTCGGCGGACAATCTCAAGGTCTGGTTTCCGATCAAGCGCGGGCTGTTGCGCTCGACCGTCGGCCACATCAAGGCGGTCGATGGCGTCAGCCTCGCGGTGCGCAAGGGCGAGACCCTCGGCGTGGTCGGCGAATCCGGCTCCGGCAAGACCACGCTCGGGCTCGCGCTGCTCCGGCTGATTTCGTCCGATGGTCCGATCGTGTTCCTCGGCAACGACATCCAGGGCCTGCGCTTCAAGCAGATGCGGCCGTTCCGCCGCGATATGCAGATCGTGTTCCAGGACCCGTTCGGCTCGCTCAGCCCGCGCATGTCGGTGGCCGACATCATTGCCGAGGGCCTTGAGGTGCATCAGAAGCAGCTGTCGCGCGAGGAGCGCGAGGCGCGGGTGATCAAGGCAATGAAGGATGTCGGGCTCGATCCCGACTGGCGCTTCCGCTATCCGCACGAATTCTCCGGCGGCCAGCGCCAGCGCATCTCGATCGCGCGCGCGGTCGTGCTGGAGCCGAACTTCGTCGTGCTGGACGAGCCGACCAGCGCGCTCGACATGCTGCTGCAGGCCCAGATGGTCGACCTGTTGCGCGACCTGCAGCGCAAGCGCGACCTCACCTACATGTTCATCTCGCACGATCTGCGCGTGGTCGCCTCGCTGGCGAGCCATCTGATCGTGATGAAATCGGGCAAGGTGGAGGAGGAGGGACCGGCCTCCGAGCTGTTCAAGAATCCGAAGAGCGACTACACCCGCGCGCTGTTCGCCGCCGCATTCCGCATCGAAGCGGCCGGCGACGGTGCAGTGGCGACGTAGCGAGCTTCGTAGGATGGGTCGAGCGCAGCGAAACCCATCATTGCTCCGCGCGGTAGCAGCTTGATGGGTTTCGCTTCGCTCTACCCATCCTACAAGATCGGCTAAAGCCGCTTGATCGCGAGGAGTTCGCTGCCGGCGGCCTTGATCCTGGCGATGGCAGCCTGCGTGTTCTCCACCACCGTTGCCATGTGATGCGCGTTGGCGTGCACGATCGTTGTCGCGTCGCGCACGATGGCGACATGGCCCTTCCAGAACATCAGGTCGCCGCGCTGCAGCTGCTTGGATTCCGCGGTCGTCAATTCGCGGCCGAGGCCTTCCTGCTGCATGTCGCTGTCGCGCGGGCAGCCGGTGCCGGCGGCGGTCAGCGCGATCTGCACGAGGCCGGAGCAATCGATGCCGAGGCTCGATTTGCCGCCCCACAGATAGGGTGCGCCGACGAATTGCTCGGCGATCGCAACGAAATCGCCTGCCATCGTGTCGAGCGGCGCGAGATGCCGGCGTGGCAGGTGCCAGTCCTCGCGGGTCACCGCGAACGCACCGTCCTCGCGGACGATGGCGAGCTTCGTCCCCATCGCCAGCGCCTCGACCGGTGGCAGCTTGATCGACGGGCCCGGAAACGCCAGCGTGCGCAGCGCCGTGACCTTGTGCGTCGGGGCGGCGCCGGGCTTGGCCAGCGCGGCCTCGGGAATCCAGCCGACATAGCCGTCATCGGCGAGCTGGCCCCAGGCCCAGCCTTCGCCGTTGCGATCATACACCGTGACGCGCTCGCCCCGGAGCGCCTGCGTCATCTGCTCGGCATCGCTCGCCGGCGCCTGGCGCAGCGGCGCGATGGCCTCGCCGACCTCGAGCACTTCGCCTTCGACGAAGCGCAAGGCCTTGACCTTGCCCTCGAGATATTTCGCCGCGACGTCGTCGCGGGCCGGCGTCAGACGGGGGTCATGCATAGCGCTGGCTCAGCAATTTGTAGATCGCGCGCGCCGCCTGGCACTCGCCGCCTTCGGGACGGCCGGGCTTTGCCGACGGCGTCCAGCCGTAGATGTCGACGTGCAGCCAGCTCCTCGCGTGCTCAACGAAGCGCTGCAGGAACAGCGCGCAGGTGATCGAGCCCGCGAAACCGCCTGACGGTGCGTTGGTGATGTCGGCGGTCTTGGAGTCGAGCCAGGCGTCGTAGGCCGGCCACAGCGGCATCCGCCAGAGCGGGTCGTTCTCGCTCTTCGCACAAGATGCGACGTCGCCGGCAAGCGCCTCGTCATTGGTGTAAAACGGCGGCAGATCCGGGCCCAGCGCCACCCGCGCGGCGCCGGTCAGCGTGCCCAGATCGACCAAAAGATCGGGCGTCTCCTCGTCGGCGAGCGCCAGCGCGTCGGCGAGCACCAGCCGCCCTTCGGCGTCGGTGTTGCCGATCTCGACGGTGATGCCCTTGCGCGACTTGAAGATGTCGAGCGGGCGGAACGCGTTGCCGGCAACCGCGTTCTCGACCGCCGGGATCAGCACGCGCAGCCGCAGCTTCAGCTTCGCGTCCATCACCATCTGGGCCAGCGCCAGCACGTTGGCGGCACCGCCCATGTCCTTCTTCATGATGAGCATGCCGCTCGAAGGCTTGAGATCGAGCCCGCCGGTGTCGAAGCAGACGCCCTTGCCGACCAGCGTCACCTTCGGATGGGCGGGGTCGCCCCAGCTCAGCTCGATCAGCCGCGGCGCGCGAGTCGATGCCATGCCGACGGCGTGGATCAGCGGGAAGTTCTGCGCGAGCTCGTCGCCGTCGATGCAATTGAAGGCAGCACCGAACCGCGTCGCGAGGTCGCGCGCCACCTCGGCGAGCTCGGCCGGTCCCATGTCGTTGGACGGCGTGTTGATGAGATCGCGCGCCAGCGCCGCGGCATCCGCCATCCGGGTGATCTCCGCCGTGTCGACGCCGTCGGGCGGCACCAGGCGGACCTCGGGGACCTTGTTCGCGCGATAGCGGCCGAAGCGATAGCAGCCGAGCGCGAAGGCGAGTGCGGCAAGTCTGGTGTCGTGCGGTGCATTGGCGAACCGATAGACGCCCGGCGGCAGCAGGCCGGGCAGGGCGCCGGGCCGGAACGGATCGCGCGCCTTATAGTCGGCGTCCTCGAGACCGAACAGCACTTGCGCGATGCCGCCGTCTGACGCCGGCAGGACGAGTAATTTGCCGGGCTTGGCGGCAAAGTCATTGGCTGCCGCGAACTGGCGCGCCGGCGCCGGCAGCTCGCCCCGAATCGCATCCCATGTCGCCTTGGTGACGAAGGTGATCGGCGTGGCGGCGGTCGTGGGGGCGGTCTCGAACACGGATGGCATGCGGCTCTCGGCGGTTCTGGCGTCGTTGGTGGGCTACTACACGCCTTTCGCCGCGGATGGTAGCGCGCCAACCGTTCACGCGACGTGCAGGGCCGGAACCGGCGCGTCGGCTGCCGACGCCACCAGTTAACCAGACGTTAGGGTTAACAGTCTATTGCTGGCACGCTCGGCTGGAACCGTTCGCCCGATTTCGTGAGTCACAGTGCCATGTGTCGACAGTCCAATCTGACCCGGCATCTCGCTTCCGCAGCCTTTCTGGCGGTCCTGGCCGCCGGGCTTGGCGGTTGCCAGACCATGTCCGACGTGGCGGGATCGATCACGTCCCGGTCCGATCCCACGCCCGATGATCCGCGCCGCGCCGTCGAGGCTTATGGCGAGCGCTATCGCAAGAATCCCAAGGATGTCGCCGCCGCGGTCGCCTACGGCCAGGCCCTGCGCATGACCGGCCAGCGCTCGCAGGCCTGCGCCGTGCTCGAGCAGGCCACGATCGCCAACCCCGGCAACAAGGCGCTGCTTGCCGCGTATGGCCGCGCGCTGGCCGACAACGGCAACTCGCAGGCTGCATTCGACGTGCTGAGCCGCGCGCATAGCCCGGACAATCCGGACTGGCGGATCCTGTCCGTGCAGGGCACCACGCTCGACAAGATGAACCGGCACGAGGAGGCGCGGCGCTATTACGCCAGTGCGCTCAGGCTGGCTCCGGACGAGCCGTCGGTGCTGTCCAATCTCGGCTTGTCCTACATGCTGACCAAGGATTTGCCGAAAGCGGAAGAGACGCTGCGCCAGGCCTATGCCAGCGCTCGCGCCGACACCCGGATCCGGCAGAACCTTGCGCTGGTCGTCGGCCTGCAGGGCCGCTTCGCGGAGGCGGAAACGATCGTCAAGGCCGACCTGCCGTCGGATGAGGCCGCGGCCAACGTCGCTTATCTCCGCGACATGCTGAACCGCAAGGACGGGCCGCGGACCGCGTCGCGTGCGGCGCCGGTCGTCGCCAAGGACGACTAAACCAAACGCGGCAGCTCCACCTCCCCTTGAAAAGGGGAGGTCGCTTTGCTCGTGAGAGCAAAGCGGGTGGGGATCATCTCTCCACGAGGAGCGGTGTCTGCGGCTGACCCCCATCCCGGCCTTCCCCCTTTCAGGGGGAAGGAGAGAGGCAGCCGGCGCAGGCGAGGCAACTCAATGCATCGTGGCGATCTTGATGTAGGACGGCCCGAGGATCACGATGAAGAGGCAAGGCAGGAAGAACAGGATCATCGGCACCGTCAGCTTCGGCGGCAGTGCTGCGGCCTTCTTCTCGGCCTCGTTCATCCGCATGTCGCGGTTTTCCTGCGCCATCACGCGCAAGCTCTGACCGAGCGGCGTGCCGTAGCGTTCGGATTGCTGCAAGGCCATGCACACCGACTTCACGCCTTCGAGGCCGGTGCGGCGCGCCAGGTTCTCGTAGGCGGTCTTGCGATCCTGCAAATAGGACAGTTCCGCGGTCGTCAGCGCAAACTCCTCCGACAGCGCGACCGATTGGCCGGCGATCTCGTTGGCCACTTTCCGGAACGCGACCTCGACCGACATGCCCGACTCGATGCAGATCAGCAGCAGGTCGAGCGAATCCGGGAAGGCGCGCTTGATCTGGAGCTGGCGCTTGGCGATCGCGTTCTTCAGGAACAGCATCGGCGCCTGCAGGCCGGCATAGGCCGCGCCCACGCAAATGCCGATCTTGAGCGTGAGCGACCAGTTCGCGCCGGCAATGAAGAACGTATAGATGATCGCGCCGAGCAGCATCACGATCGGCGTCACCGCGCGGGCGAACAGGAAGGTGACGTAGGGAGCGTGGCCGCGATAGCCCGCCATCACCAGCTTCTCGAGCGCCGCTTCCTGGGCCAGCCATTTGGTGAGGTTGAGATCGTCCACCACCCGGGAGACGACCTGCTTCGGCGACTGCCGCAGCGCCACCTTCTCGGTCTTGGACAGACGTTCGCGCTCGCGCTGCCGCAGACGCTCGCGCTCGCTGGCGACCGCCTTCATGCGCTTGTTGAGATCGCCACCGGCGAGCAGCGGCATCACCAGCGTGTAGACCGTCGCGCTCGCCGCGAAGAAGGCAAGCAGCATGGTCATGAACCTGACGTCGTGGAGCTTGGCGACCAGAAAATCAATCATGCTGCACCGTCAGAAATCGAAATTGATCATCTTCTTCATCACCAGCACGCCCATCGACATCCAGATCGCGCAGGCGACCAGCATGAGCTGGCCCATCGAATTCGTCCACAGCAGGGCGATGTAGTCCGGCGTCGTCAGGAACACGAGGATCATCACGATCGGCGGCAGTGAGCCGATGATGGCGGCGGAGGCCTTCGCTTCCATCGACATCGCCTGGATCTTCTCGGCCATCTTCTTGCGGTCGCGCAGCACCCTCGACAGGTTGCCGAGCGCTTCCGACAAATTGCCGCCGGACTTCTGCTGGATCGCGATCACGATGCCGAAGAAGTTGGCCTCCGGCAGCGGCATCCGCTCGTAGAGCCGGGAACAGGCTTCGCCGAGCGGCATGCCGATCGCCTGGGTCTCGATGATGGCGAGAAATTCGCTGCGCAGCGGCTCCGGCGCGTCGTTGACGACCGCCTTGAGCGATTCGAACAGTGGCAGGCCGGCCTTGATGCCGCGCACGATGACGTCGACGGCGTCAGGCAGTGCCTTCAGGAACGCCTTTTCCCGCCGCTTCTTCAGGAAGCCGAGCAGCCAGCGCGGCGCGCCGAGACCCATGGCAAAGCCGATGCCTGCCGCGCCGAGCATGCCGCCGCCGGCCAGGAACGCCGCGCCGAACCCGAACAGGCCGAGAGCGCCGGAGATCATCCAGAACTTCTGCTCCGACCACCCCAGTCCGGCCTGCGAGATCCGCACGCCGAGCGGGACCCTCTTGTCCTTCTGCCGCCGCGCCTCGAGCTCCTTCAACGATCCTTCGACCTGCTCGCGGCGGGAGCGCTGCGTGCGGTCGGCATTTCGTGTCGTCGTGGGTTCGCTGCGCGCCACCGATGCGCGCCGCGACTCGGCCTTCTTCTCCCCCGAAAGGTAGGGATACAGGAAGACCCAGGCGATGCCGCCCACCGTCGTGGCGGCGAGGAAGGCGAGAGCCAGAGTTTGCATCTGCATCCTGCGTTCCCCTAGACCGGCGCCGGCGCGTCGGAGGCATCCAGCGCCGCCGCAAGCCGCTTCTCTTCATTGTAGTAGCGCGCACGTTCCCAGAAGCGCGGCCGGCCGATGCCGGTCGAGCGGTGCTTGCCGATGATCTTGCCGTTGGCGTCTTCCCCAACCACGTCGTAGAGGAAGATATCCTGGGTGATGATGGTGTCGCCTTCCATGCCCATCACCTCGGTGATGTGCGTGATGCGGCGCGAACCGTCGCGCAGGCGCGCGGCCTGCACGATGATGTCGACCGAGGCGCAGATCATCTCGCGAATAGTGCGTGACGGAAGCGAGAAGCCGCCCATGGTGATCATGGATTCGCAGCGCGACAGTGCTTCGCGCGGATTGTTGGCGTGCAGGGTGCCCATCGAGCCGTCGTGGCCGGTGTTCATGGCCTGCAACAGGTCGAACGCTTCGGGTCCGCGGACTTCGCCGACGATGATGCGCTCCGGGCGCATACGCAGGCAGTTGCGGACCAGTTCGCGCATCGTCACCTGGCCCTCGCCCTCGATGTTCGGCGGTCGGGTCTCCAGCCGCACCACATGCGGCTGCTGCAGCTGAAGCTCGGCGGCGTCTTCGCAGGTGATGATGCGTTCGTCGTGCTCGATATAGTTGGTCAGGCAGTTCAGCAGCGTGGTCTTGCCCGAGCCGGTGCCGCCGGAGATGATCACGTTGCAGCGGACGCGGCCGATGATCTGCAGGATGGTCGCCCCTTCGGGGGTGATCGCGCCGAACTTGACGAGCTGCTCCAGCGTCAGCTTGTCCTTCTTGAATTTGCGGATGGTGAGCGCGGGCCCGTCGATCGCCAGCGGCGGCACGATGGCGTTGACGCGCGAACCGTCGGCGAGGCGGGCGTCGCAGATCGGCGAGGATTCGTCGACGCGCCGGCCGACCTGGCTGACGATGCGCTGGCAGATGTTGAGCAGCTGCTGGTTGTCGCGAAAGCGGATGCCGGTGCGCTGGATCTTGCCGGCGACTTCGATGAACACGGTGCCTGCGCCGTTGACCATGATGTCGGCGATGTCGTCGCGCGACAGCAGCGGCTCCAGCGGACCGTAGCCGAGCACGTCGTTGCAGATGTCGTCGAGCAGCTCCTCCTGCTCGGCGATCGACATCACGATGTTCTTGATCGCGATGATCTCGTTGACGATGTCGCGGATTTCCTCGCGCGCCGATTCGCTGTCCAGCTTGGCGAGCTGGGCAAGGTCGATCGCCTCGATCAGGGCGCCGAAGATCGTCGCCTTGACCTGGTAGTAGTTGTCCGAGCGGCGGGCTTCGACGGCGGGGGCAGGCGGTGGCTTGCTGGGTGCCAGTGGCGGCGACGAGATCGCCGGTGCGGCGGACTCGCGCGACATCGCCGGCGTGCCGGCAGGCTCCGGCGCCTGAAACGCGGGCTTGGGTGCCCGCACGTCCCCATCGTTTCCGCTACGCTTACCAAACACGACGTCGTGACTCCACGCGGACCACTATTTGGACCGCAGCTTTTCGAGCAGGGGCGACAGGAAGGACCCCCTCGGCTTCTTGGTCTCGCCGCGGCCTGTCAGCCGCTGCGCCATCTGCAGAAACATCTCGACCGCGCGGTGATTGGCGGAAATCTCGGCGATCATCTGGCCGTTGTTGGCGGCCGAACCGAAGATCTGCGGATCGAACGGGATGGCGGCGATCGGCTGGCTTTCGATCGCCTTGGCGAACTCACCGGCCGCGATCTCGGGACGCTTCGGCACGCCGACCTGGTTCAGGCAATACAGCGGTGCGCGGTCGTTGGGCCGCGACGCCTTCAGCAGGTCGAACATGTTCTTGGCATTGCGCAGATTGGCGAGGTCGGGCGCCGCCACGATCAGGATGTCGTCGGCCGCGATCAACGCGCGCTTGGTCCAGCCGGACCATTGATGCGGCACGTCGAGCACGATGCAGGGCATCGTGGTCCGCAGCGTATCGAAGATCGCATCGAACGCCTCGGCGCCGAAATCGTAGACCTTGTCGAGCGTCGCCGGCGCCGCCAGCAGGCTCAGATGGTCGGTGCATTTCGACAGCAGGCGGTCGACGAAGGCGGTATCGACGCGGTCCGGCGAGAACACGGCGTCGGCGATGCCTTGCGCAGGATCCTGGTTGTAGTTGAGGCCGGCGGTGCCGAAGGCGAGGTCGAGGTCGGCGACCACGGAATCAAGCGCCAGATCGCGGGCAATCGCCCAAGCGACATTGTGGGCGATGGTCGAGGCGCCGACGCCGCCCTTGGCACCGACGACGGCGACGATGCGGCCGACCGCCTTGGCTTCCGGCGCCGAGAACAGGTTGCAGACCGCGCGCACCACGTCGATCGCATGGGCCGGCGCAATCACGTAATCGCTGACGCCGCGGCGCACCAGCTCGCGATACAGCGTCACGTCGTTGACGCGGCCGATCACGACCACGCGGGTGCCGGCGTCGCACACCGTTGCGAGCTGATCGAGGCCGGCCAGGATGTCGCCGCGGCCCTCGGTCTCGAGGATGATGACATTGGGCGTCGGCGCCGAGCGATAGGCCTCGATGGCAGCCGCCATGCCGCCCATCTGGATCTTGAGGTGAGCCTTGGCCAGCCGGCGATCCTCGCCCGCCGACTGCACGGCGGCAGCGGTCTCGACCGTTTCGCAGAACGCCTGGACCGAAACCCGTGGCGCCGGAGCAATATGGTCGTCCACGGCCTGCGGCGGGGCGTCCGTCTGCTCTTCGGAGTTTTGCTGCGCGTAGGTGATCATTTTCCTGTGTCGCTTAGCTTGGCCCTGTCGGACTCGGGATAACTCGTGGCGGTGGTGGTGCCCTTGCGATACTTGTCGAAGGCAATGTTACGACGCGACGTATAGGCAGGGGTCTCCGCGCGCGGCTGCACGAGGTCGGTCGGGTCTTCGACCATTGCTGCGAGGTTGCGCTGATTGGCGCAGCCGAAATTGTAGTACTGCTTGTTCTCGATGTAGGACCCGTTGTGGATCGACGGGCCGAGATCTTCCGGCCAGAGGCCGCACGGCCCGGCGACCGCTTTCATCTTTGGATAGTTCACGCGGATCGCGGGCATTTGCCGCGGATCCTCGGGACGGTATTTGCGAACGAGGATCCCGCGCGGCGGCACGCCGGCGGCGGTGAACGTGGCCTGGATCTCGCGCAGCGATTCCTGGGCGGTCCGTGCGTTCGGCGTGTCGGCGGGAACGTCGATGGTGACGGCGCCGGTTCCCTCGCGCATCCAGTCCTGCGCCATCCCCATCACCTCGGCGCGCTGCTCCGCAGTCAGGCCGCCGCGGCTGCGGCCGACGAAGACCACGATCGAGCGATCAGCCTCGGTGACCGCGATCGGGTGACGCTGGCGATAGTCGGCCGGCGCGTTCACCATCGCGAAACTGTTGTCCGCGGCGTGCTGGCAGGCGCCGAGCGTCATCGCGAGGCTGACGAGCGCTCCGGCGAGGGCGATGCCGCGCTGGTAACCGGCGGATGTCCTGGATGTGGTCTGTGTCATCGTCCGCCTCAGTCCGTAATGAAGCCGTAAGTGCCGCGGTAATTCCGCGCCGGCTCGGTGCGGCCGGGCACGCCATAGACGCGATTGATGCTGCCCAGCAGGTCGGCCTGCGGATCGGACGCGTTGGCGAAGCCGTCATCCGGACGCGACAGGTCCTTCTGCGCCACCGCGCGAACGACATAGGGCGTCACCAGCACCATCATCTCGGTCTGGTTGTTGACGAAGTCCCGGCTGCGGAACAGCGTTCCGAGCACCGGCAGCGACGCCAGCCCGGGAAGGCCGTTGATCGCCTGCTTGGTCTGGTCCTGGATCAGGCCGGCCATCGCCATCGAGCCGCCCGAGGGAATTTCCAGCGTGGTCTCGGCGCGCCGGGTCTTGATCGAGGGGATCGTCGTTCCGCCGGCGCCGCCGGTCAGCGAATTCTCGGTCGAGACTTCCGACACTTCCGTCATCACGCGCAGGCTGATCCGTCCCTCGGTCAGCACCACGGGCGTGAAGTTGAGCGAAATGCCGAATTTCTTGAAGCTGACGGTCTGGACGCAATTCCCGATCGCGCCTCCCGTCGTCGTCTGACAGGTCACGCCGGTCGGAATTGGAAATTCGCCGCCCGAGATGAAGGTCGCCGATTCGCCGGAGATCGCAGTCAGGTTCGGCTCGGCGAGCGTCCGCACCACGCCTGCGCTTTCCATGGCGCGGAGCGTCGCCGACACCGATGGAGCGGCGCCGAACGATGTGGTGAGGGCGTTACCGGGCACCAGCGGTGCGTTGTTCGCCGTGAACGGGTTGTTGTTGGTGAACTTCACCACGGTGGTGCCGTAGTTGAGGTTCGCGGTGAGGTCGATGCCGAGCTGCTTGATCAGGCTGCGCGAGACTTCGGCGACTGTCACCTTCAGCATCACCTGGTCACGGCCGCGAACCGTGATGGAGTTCACGACTTTGTCGGCGCTGCCGACCAGCCGCGTGGCGATCTCACCGGCCTGCTGCGCTTCGATCGGGCTCGCCGCGCTTCCGGTCAGCATGACGCCTTCGCCGACACCCTCGATCTGGATATCGGCATTCGGCAGCGCTGCGCGCAGCGCCGCGCGCACGCCGTTGAGGTCGCGCTTGACCGCGATGTCATAGGCCGCGATCTGCTGGCCGGCGGCGTCGAAGAACACGATGTTGGTCTGGCCGACCGTCGCGCCGATGATGTAGGCGCGCTGCGCCGAGCGGACCACGGCATTGGCGATCTTGGGATCGGCGACCAGCACGTCCTTGATGTCTCTCGGCAGATCGATCACCACCGATTTGCCGACGCCGAGTGAGAGGAAGCGGGCGTTCATCTGGCCGTCGGCCGCGGCGGGAGCGGCGCGGTAGTCGCCCGCCACCACCGGCGTCAGTGCCGGGTTGAGCGTGAGCGCCGCGACGGCCGAGAACGACAATGCGCGGACCATGAAGGCCCGCATCGTCCGTTGAGTTGCCCCGCCCTTCATCACCTGTGTCCTCATGGTCACTTCTGCATCGTTGCCTGGTTGGCAACGCCAAAGCGGATGACGTTGATCGTTTCACCGCGTCTCTGGTGGTTGTCCTCGGTCCTGACGTCGGTTCCGTTGTTGTCGGCGATGCTGCGCAGCGCCAGCGACAGGACGCCGCTCTGGCGCGCGCGCGCCAGCGTCTCGGTCTGGTCAGGCTTCAGCTCCAGCGTCACCGTCTTGCCGATCAGTGCGTTGGTGCCGTCCTTCTCCTTCGGCGCCTGGTCGATCGCAAGGACGCGGATATTGGTCAGGATGACCTCGGAATTGACGATGTCGGCACCGCTGCGGTCGGGATTCTTGTCGCGCTTCGAGAGCAGGACGTCGACCCGGTCGTTCGGAAGGATGAAGCCGCCGGCACCGGTCTCGGGAGAGATTTCAGTCGATACCGCCCGCATGCCGGTCGGCAGGATCGCAGCCATGAAGCCGCTTCCGTCGGCCTTGACGAGCTTCTGCTCGCGGATCGGCTCGCCCTGGATGAACGGGGCGCGCGCGATCGAGCCGGTGACGTCCTTGATGGCGTCGGCGTGGCTGTCCTTGCGCATGAAGCTGGCGCTGGCGGTCGCCGCCGGCCAGGTCTGCCACTGCAAATCTTCGGCCTTAACTGCCTGGCCGAGGCCGATGTCGGAGCGCGCGACCAGGATGTCGACGGTCGGCAGCTGCGCAACTGGCGGAGGAGCCGCCGGCTTGTCGTCGCTTCCGCTCGCCAAATAAAGCGCCGCAAGGCCGGCGCAGCCTGCAATTGCCAGGACCAGAATGCGGGCCTTATCCATTACGCTTCACTTTCCACATGACGCCGCGACGCTGCCGCCGCCGTGATGGGAGTTGACCAGCTATTCGTCAAAGCATGGTTAATGAGGCGTATCTAAATCGCCTTAACGGGCGGTTACCGCTGCTTTCTCAGCGCATGGCGAAGTGCGCGAGATCGATCGTCTTGATCCAGTCCGTCTCGGGATAGATCAGGAGGGCGCCGAGGGCGAGTGCGATGCCGTAGGGAATTCCGGTCTGCTTGTCGTGCAGGCGGCTGAGCCAGGCCTGGGACGCGAGCGGGTAGGGCAATGGCCATTGCCGCAGCTGCAGCAAGAGCACGGTCAGCGCACCGCCGAACAGCGAGGCAAAGACCAGATAGGGCAGCAGGTGCTCGAACCCGAACCACAGGCTGGCGGCGGCCGCGACCTTGGCGTCTCCGCCGCCGACCCAGCCCATCGCGAACATGCCGAACGCCACCACGAGAACCAGCGCTCCTGCGCCGGCATGGGTGAGGATCTCGTGGACGCCCATCCCGGTCAGCGGCGCCAGGACAAAGAAGCCCGCCACCAGTGCCAGCGAAATCCGGTTCGGGATCGTCATGGTCAGGAGATCGCTCGCCGCCGCAAAGGCCATCAAGGCCGGAAACAGCATCAAGCGTGCGATGTCGAGGATCATGAATTCATGCCGTCAAGCTGGAGCTGCGGTCGAGACCCGACGCTAGCGGCCAATGGTGAACAATCGGAAAAGGATTGCCGGCACCTTCAACAGAGGCTGCCGATCGGCCCCCGACAAATAGCAAAGGTCCCGGGATTGCCGGGACCTTTGATGCGAATTCGTCGAAGCCGGCTTACTTCAGCGAGCCCGAGATCGAGTTGAAGGTACCCGAGAGCTTCGTGCCGACGCCGTTGACTGCAGCGATGATCGCGATGGCGATACCGGTGGCGATCAGGCCGTACTCGATGGCGGTCGCGCCCGATTCGTCCTTCACGAAGCGCGAAACGAGGTTCTTCATAAAATCACTCCTGTGTACACGTGGCTGGTCGAACTAGATTTGGTCTCGCCGGCGTTCTCAGCACCGTGACCATTGCGGCACCCTAGTGTTGGACGATTTCGGCGCAGTTAATTTGATCGCATAAACTCTGCGGGAACCCGCTGATGTTGCGCACAGTAAATTTGGCATTAAGCCGATCGCTAGGATTGCAGATTGTTGCTGAGACCCGACGCCCGTCGTCTATTCACGGCTCCTTAAGCGCACATCTATACCCATGGGGCTTCCGTAGTATGAGGCTGCCATGTCCACCCTTCCGATCGAAGTCATCGAGATGCTCGGCCAGACGATGATGAGGGTGGTGCCGATCACGATCGGCCTCGCGCTGTTCTTCACGGTGCTGACCCACTTCTGGGCCTGCAATCCCGGCAAGCCGTGGTGGCAGAAGCGCGAGCTAGTCACGGACATCTGCTACTGGTTCTTCGTGCCGGTATTCGCCCGCGTGCTGCGCATCGGGCTGCTGGTGGTGGGCGCGGCCGCGGTGTTCGACGTGCACGGCGCTGACGAGCTGATCTCGTTCTACGAGAACGGACACGGCCCGCTGGCGCAGCTGCCGCTCTGGCTGCAATCGATCATTTTCCTGGTCGCCTCCGACTTCATGCTGTACTGGCTGCACCGGATGTTTCACGGCGGCGGTTTCTGGAAGTACCACGCCATTCATCATTCCTCCGAGGATCTCGAATGGATCTCGGCGGCGCGCTTCCATCCCGTCAATCTGCTGATCGGCACGATCTCGGTCGATGTGATCCTGCTGATGGCCGGCATCTCGCCGAACATCATGCTGTGGGTCGGTCCGTTCACCACCTTCCACTCCGCCTTCGTGCACGCCAACCTGAACTGGACGCTCGGCCCGTTCAAATATGTGATCGCCACGCCGGTGTTTCATCGCTGGCATCACACTGCGCTCGAGGAGGGTGGCGACACCAATTTCGCGGGCACGTTTCCGCTCTGGGACATTCTGTTCGGGACATTCCGCATGCCCGAAGGCAAGCTTCCGGATGATTACGGCGTCGACGCCGAGCAGGGCGTGCCGGCCGAGATCGGCGGACAGCTGGCCTATCCGTTCCGTCATTGACCGGACTGCGCGCGCATGAGTGCTGAGACCGCAACCATCCCACAGGCGCGGGCCTCGGTGTTCGCCGAAGTCCCGGCCTGGCTCTGGATGGCGTGCGGCGTCTATGCGCTGCTGCTGGTCGTCGGCGACAGGCTGCTCGCCGATTCCGACACCTACTGGCAGATTGCCGTCGGCCGGTGGATCCTCGACCACCGCGCATTGCCGTCGGTCGATATCTATTCCTTCACCAAGGCGGGTGAGCCATGGGTGTCGTCGTCGTGGCTGGCGCAGGTCCTGTTCGCAAAGGCCTACGGCCTTGCCGGGTGGACCGGGCCCGCGGCGCTGGCCGCGGCCTGCGGCGCCGCCACCTTCGCACTGCTCACCGCCATCCTCAGCCGCGCGCTACCGGCGATCTACGCCAGCCTGATCGCGCTGGCGGCGCTGGTGTTGACCTGCGGGCATCTGCTGGCCCGTCCGCATGTGCTTGCGCTGCCGATCATGATGGTCTGGGCGAACGGCCTGATGGTCGCCAGCGAACGCCGCGAGGCCCCCTCGTTCTGGCTGCTGCCGCTGATCGCGCTCTGGGCCAATCTGCATGGCGGCTTTCTGTTCGGCCTGGTGCTGGCCGGCGCCTTCGCGCTCGATGCGCTGTGGAACGCAGCGCCGGCGCAAAGATTGCCGCTGGCGCTGCGCTGGGCCGCGTTCGGCCTCGGCGCGCTGGCCGCGTGCAGCGTGACGCCCTATGGCTGGGGGACGATCCTCGCCTCGCTCAGGATTCTCAGCCTCGGTGAACTGCTGCATCTCATCACGGAGTGGATGCCGGCGAGTTTCAGCCACGTCGATGCATTCGAGCTGACCATTCTCGGCCTGATCGGCGCGGCGCTCTATTGCGGGGTGAAGCTGCCGCTGCCGCGGATCGCCCTGGCGCTGGGCCTGCTGCACATGGCGCTATCCCATGTCAGGAATCTCGAGCTCTTCGCCCTGTTGTTGCCGCTGGCCGCGCTGACGCCGGTGGCAACCCAGTTCGGCCTGCGTGCCGCAAGCGTGGCCCGGCTGAAGGCCTCGCCCGCCGCGGTGCTCATCGCCGCGCTCTGCGCCTCGACCTGGTTCACTGCGGCGCGTCGGGACATGTCGCCGCCGACGATCCATTCGCCCGCCGCCGCCGTCGACGCGCTGAAGGCGCACAACGTGCAGCGCGTGCTCAATGATCTGCAGTTCGGCGGCTATCTGATCTGGCGCCAGGTGCCAGTGTTCGTCGACGGCCGCGCCGAGCTTTACGGCGAGAGCTTCGAGATGGCCTATTATCGTGCGCTCCAGCTCAAGGACGTCGACGGCTTCCTCGATCTGCTCAAGACCTACAGGGTCGATGCGGTGATGCTCGATCCGGCAACGCCCGCCTCCAGATTTCTCGATCACATCGATGGATGGCAGCGCCTCTACGCGGACGATCGCGTGGTGGTGCATGTGCGTGCCGCCGGCTAGGCGGCGCGGCGGCGCTTTTCCGCGGGATCACCGGGCCGTTGGCCGATCCGTTCCGGAAGTCGTGACATCCGCGCAATTCAGCGGTCGATTTTTGCTCTTCTTAAATGAATTGCCGTCAGATTTGCCTGCGTCGGGCGCCGGTCCGCTGCGTATCGCTTTTGCCGGCTTGTTAACGTCCCGGGGTAAGGTATGTCGTTTCAATCCCAGCGTATTCGCGCCGTCGCGCGCATTGGACTCATCTCGCTGGCCGCAGCCGTTCTGCTGTGGCCCGCATTTGCAACGGCCGCGCCGGATCCGGACCGGATTGCGGTCAATGTCGATCAGGCCAAGCTCGTCAAGCTGCCCGGCGGCATCTCCACCATCGTGGTCGGCAACCCGCTGATCGCCGACGTCACCCTGCAGAATGGCGGTGTTGTCGTCGTGACCGGCAAGGGCTACGGCGCGACCAACTTCATCGCACTCGACCGCTCCGGCCAGGTGCTGGTGGATCGCCAGATCCAGGTCGAAGGTCCGACCGACCAGCTTGTCACTGTCTATCGCGGCGTCGATCGCGAGACCTACAGCTGCATGCCGGTCTGCCAGCGTCGCATCACCCTCGGCGACGGCGAGACCTACTTCAAGTCGACCATGGACCAGGCCGGCTCGCTCAACAGCCAGGCCTCCGGCTCGGGCGCGGCCGCGAAGCCACAGAACTAGCGCGTGTCCGCGCCGGCGCTTCGCACGCCGGGGCAGCCGCCTGCCGCAGGCGGTCCATCCGACATGGTTAAGAAAAGCCTGACGGATCGGGTCGCCCTGTCTCGATCCGGCGAAATACTTCGACAATGAGTCTTGGGTAGTTGTTGCCGCCATGTTGATCCGGGGTCGTTGATGCCGCTGCCCGCTCATTCTTTCGCGCGCCTCCTCCATCGCTTTCGCCGAAACCGCCGTGGCGCGACCGCGGTCGAATTCGCGATGGTCGCGCCGCTGTTTTTCGGACTGCTGTTTGCGATCATCGAAGTGGCGATGATCTTCTTTGCTAGCCAGGTGCTGGAGACGGTGACGCAGGATTCGGCGCGCATGATCATGACCGGTCAGGCGCAGGGCGCCAGCTATACCCAGCAGCAGTTCAAGGACTACGTCTGCGGCCAGGTCAACCCGCTGTTCGATTGCGCCAACGGCATATCGGTCGACGTGCGCAGCTATCCCGCTGCGACGGGCTTCAGCAGCGTCAACATCGCGCCTCCAATCGATTCCAACAACGCATTCATTCCGGCCATGAAATGGTGTCCCGGCAAGGACGGCGACGTCGTGGTGGTCCGGCTGTTCTATCAGTGGCCGCTGTTCGTCACCAAGCTTGGCTTCAATGTCGCCAACCTCGCCAACGGCAAGCGGCTGCTGACCGCGACCGCGACATTCAAGAACGAGCCATCCGGGACCGCCGGGGCGACATGCTCATGAGCAACGTCATGAAAACCCAGGCCGCGGCCTTGCTGCGCTCCGTCGCGGCCCTCTGCAATGACCGCCGGGGCCTTGCTGCAGTCGAGTTCGCTTTCGTCCTGCCGCTGATGCTGGTGCTGTTCTTCGGCACCGTCGAGTTTTCATCCGGTGTCGCGGTCGACCGCAAGGTCACGCTTATGGCGCGCGCCGCGTCGGACCTGACCTCGCAGTCGACGCAGGTGGTGGATGCCGACCTGCAGAACTTCTTCAGTGCCAGCGTCGGCATCATGACGCCGTACGACCCGACGCCGACCAAGGTCACATTGTCGGAAATCTACGTCGATGCCTCGAAGGTCGCGCGGATCCAGTGGAGCAAGGCGGGGGTGATGGCCACGGGCGCCACGCAGGCCACATTGACGGCCTCGAGCCGCAGTCAGGGCGATGTCGTGACCAGCGTCGTTCCGGCGGCGCTGCTGGTTGCGGGCACTTATCTGATCTTCAGCGAAGTCAGCTACAAATACGTTCCGACGGTCGGCTATGTGATGGCCAAGAGCGGCATCAATCTCACCGACGTCGCCTTCACAAGACCGCGCCAATCGGTTTGCGTGTTCTACGCCCCGACGTCCGCCACGATGCCGACGACCTGCTCGACCTATTAGAGCGTTTTCGAGCGAAGTGGATACCGGTTCGCGTGGAGAAAACGCGTCAAAACAAGAATCTAGAGCCCCGTTCCGATTCCATCGGAACGGGAAAAGCTCTAGAGCTTTCGAACGACGCGGACGCCGGTTGGCAATCCAGACAAAAAGGGCCGCACCCGAAGGTGCGGCCCTTGATGCTTTAGCGACAATTTCCTGGAGCTTCGCGCTCCCGGGAAATCGGCTTATCCGGCGGCGCGCAGATTGTCGGCCGAGGATTTGCCGGAACGGCGGTCAGCCACGATCTCGTAGGAGATCTTCTGGCCTTCACGCAGAGTGCCAAGGCCGGCGCGCTCGACTGCACTGATGTGCACGAACACGTCGTTCCCGCCTTCATCCGGCTGGATGAAGCCGTAGCCCTTGGTCGCGTTAAACCACTTCACGGTTCCCATGCTCACGTGGGTAGTCCCTTCTCAGATATACAAGTTCAAGACCCGCTGATCGGCGGGGTGGTGAGATCGAATTTTTGGAAGGGTCGTCAGCGTCTGAACCGGCTGTACCGGTATTGGCTAATGTCGTCCGGCCGAAAATCGATGGGTAGGATATTATTCGATAGAAGGCTTCAAAACAATCCTGAAAACAATCCTGACGTGCGCGATTTTTTGGCCGGCGCAGCCGCCGGCCAATTGTGCGCAGGACATCAGGACGTCATGCCCGCAGCGGTTGCAATACCCCGCTTATCGGCGGCGAAACTGGCCGCCGCGCTGGGCTCCGCCCCGCGGCGGGCCGCCGGGCGCGCCGCTCGGACGTTCGTCCTTGTGCCGGAAGATCAGGCGCCCTTTTTCGAGATCGTAGGGCGACATTTCGATCGTAACACGGTCGCCGGCCAGCGTCTTGATGCGGTTTTTCTTCATCTTGCCGGCGGTGTAGGCGACGATCTCGTGCCCGGCATCGAGTTGCACCCGGTAACGAGCGTCGGGGAGGATTTCGGTCACCAGTCCTTCGAACTGGATCAGCTCTTCCTTAGCCATATGTTTCTCCAGATCGAGCGACGGCTAGTGCTTCGGTCGGTTGTTGCGGTTGGATTGCGGATTCGGCCGGCTCTCGCGATGCAAGAAGGCGACGCCCTGAATGCCTTCGCTGTTGCCGGCCTGCGACGGACGCGGCGACTCGCCCCGGCTCGTCTGCGGCGCGCCATTATTACCACCTCGACGGCGGCGGCGGCGAGGGCCTTTTGCGCCCGGAGCGGCCTCATTCCCACGGACATTATGCGCACGGGGCGCAGAGCGGCCGCCCCGGTGCGGGTGGGTGGCCTGCGCCGGCGCGGCGGCCTCGCGGCCGCCCTGTGTGCGGCGGTCTTCCCGCGGCACGGTAATCCGGATCAGCCGCTCGATATCGCGCAGATAGCCCATCTCCTCGGCACCGGCGATCAGCGAGATCGCGACGCCGTCGGCGCCGGCGCGCGCCGTGCGGCCGATGCGGTGGACGTAGGTCTCCGGGATATTGGGCAGGTCGAAATTCACCACGTGGCTGACGCCGTCGACGTCGATGCCGCGGGCGGCGATATCGGTCGCCACCAGCGTGCGGATCTCGCCGGAACGGAACGCCGCCAGCGTGCGCTCGCGGTGGTTCTGCGACTTGTTGCCGTGGATCGCATTGGCCTCGATGCCGGCCTTGGCAAGGCTTTTCACCACCTTGTCGGCACCGTGCTTGGTGCGGGTGAAGACCAGGGCGCGGTTGACCGGTTCCTGCTTCAGCAGTTGGGCGAGAACCGTCGGCTTGGCCGCGAAATCGACCTGGATCGCGCGCTGGGCGATGCGATCCACCGTCGAGGCCACCGGCGTCACCGCCACGCGGGCGGGGTCGCGCAGCATCGCCTCGGCGAGCTCGGCGATGTCCTTGGGCATGGTGGCCGAGAAGAACAGCGTCTGGCGCCGGATCGGCAGCTTGGCGACGATTTTCCGGATGTCGTTGATGAACCCCATGTCGAGCATGCGGTCGGCTTCATCGAGCACCAGGAACTCGACCTGGTTGAGCTTCAGACCGTTGCTCTGCACGAGGTCGAGCAGGCGGCCGGGGGTGGCGACCAGCACCTCGACGCCCTGCATCAGGGAACGGACCTGGCGGCCCATCGGCACGCCGCCGATGGCGAGCGTCGAGGACAGCCGGATGTGGCGGCCGTAGGTGTTGAAGCTGTCGAGGATCTGTCCGGACAGCTCGCGGGTCGGCGAGAGCACCAGCACGCGGCAGCTCTTGGGTTGCGGGCGCACGCGGTTCTCGAGCAGCCGATGCAGGATCGGCAGCGCAAAGGAGGCGGTCTTGCCGGTACCGGTCTGGGCGATGCCGACGACGTCGCGGCCGGCAAGGGCTAGCGGGATGGTCTGGGCCTGGATGGGGGTCGGCGTGAGATAATTTTCTTCTCGGAGCGCGCGGGCGATGGGATCGGCGAGGCCGAAATCCTGAAAGGAGGTCAAAAGGTGGTTCTTTCCATAAAAGCCGTCGTCGTCCCGGCCCATATCGGCCGGAAGCGTGTGAAGGCATTCGGGGACACCCGCGTGTCTGGGGCGTCAAGCTGGGTTAGCTGAAAGGCGAGCCAGAAGCCGCTTGGGGGCAGCTTGAACACGCAGCTCGCGAAGGCACCGCGACTCTCGCGGGCATGGCCAGGATATGGACCAGGAACTGGGCGGTTTCAAGATGAGATCGCCGTCTTTGGCGCCCGGAGTTCGCTGAACCATCGCGCAAACTGTCACAAATCGATGCCGTAAATTTAGCCAAGATGGCGATTTTGCCTACAAAATAATCTGATTGCTCTTTCGGCAGTCAAGTTGGCGGCTCAATGATTGAGCAGTCGGCTTCCGTATTTGCCCGGAACCGATGAAATTATCCAGCCGGTTCATCGGCTTACGGTGCCCGCGCACCGTGGCACAGTTCTTGCGATTCCATTAACCGCAGGCGGCCAAGCGGCCGTTCGCAGCGTTCCACGCCTGCGTCAGGGAGACGACATTTCATGCTTACTCAGCTTTCTCACAAAATAACGACGATGACCCGCCGCCGCGCGCTCGCGGCGACGGCCGGCCTGGTTTTGGGCCTGGCTGCGTCCTCGTCCCTCGCGCCCGCGCAAGCGGCCGACGACACCATCAAGGTTGGCATCCTTCACTCGCTGTCGGGCACCATGGCCATCAGCGAAACCACGCTGAAGGACACGATCCTTTTCCTGATCGACGAGCAGAACAAGAAGGGCGGCGTGCTCGGCAAGAAGCTCGAGCCCGTCGTGGTCGACCCCGCCTCGAACTGGCCGCTGTTCGCCGAAAAGGCCCGCGAGCTGATCACCAAGGACAAGGTCGCGGTCGTGTTCGGCTGCTGGACCTCGGTGTCGCGCAAATCCGTGCTCCCGGTGTTCAAGGAGCTGAACAACATCCTGTTCTACCCGGTGCAGTATGAGGGCGAGGAGTCCGAGCGCAACGTGTTCTACACCGGCGCGGCGCCGAACCAGCAGGCGATCCCGGCGGTCGACTATCTGATGAAGGAAGAGAAGGTGAAGCGCTGGGTGCTGGCCGGCACCGACTACGTCTATCCGCGCACCACCAACAAGATCCTGGAAGCCTATCTGAAGTCGAAGGGCGTCGCCCAGGACGACATCATGATCAACTACACGCCGTTCGGTCACTCCGACTGGCAGACGATCGTGGCCGACATCAAGAAGTTCGGCTCGGCCGGCAAGAAGACCGCGGTGGTCTCCACCATCAACGGCGACGCCAACGTTCCGTTCTACAAGGAGCTCGGCAACCAGGGCATCAAGGCGACCGAGATCCCGGTGGTCGCGTTCTCGGTCGGCGAGGAAGAGCTCGCCGGCATCGACACCAAGCCGCTGCTCGGCCATCTCGCCGCCTGGAACTACTTCGAGTCGATCAAGACTCCGGCGAACGAGAAGTTCATCAAGGAGTGGCAGGCCTACACCAAGAATCCGAAGCGCGTGACCAACGATCCGATGGAAGCGCACTACATCGGCTTCAACATGTGGGTGAAGGCGGTCGAGAAGGTGAAGTCGACCGATCCGGACAAGGTGATCGACGCGCTTCCCGGCATCGAGGCGCCGAACCTGACCGGCGGCGTGTCGCAGATGCTGCCGAACCACCACATCACCAAGCCGGTGTTCATCGGCGAGATCAAGGGCAACGGCCAGTTCGACGTGGTCTGGAAGACCCCGGGCCTGGTGGCCGGCGACGCCTGGTCGAAGGAGCTCGAAGGCTCCAAGGACCTGATCGGCGATTGGGTCGGCAAGAAGTGCGGCAACTTCAACACCAAGACCAACAAGTGCGGCGGCCAGGGCTCCTGACAACAGGGCTCCTGAGCTCCTGACTGATCGACGACACAACACAACCATCCAAGAACCTGGAGAAGGCGGCACAGCTCGCCGCCTTCTCCTCACACTCCTGCCGGGGTACTGACGTGTTCGCCAATTGTATTGATCGTTTTCGTGCGCTGTTTCTCTCGATCCTGCTGCTGAGCTGCCTCACAGTGCCGGCGCTGGCCGGTCCGTTCGAGGATTCGGTCGCCAAATTCGCCAATGACGAGTTCTCCGACACAGAGGCTGCGATCGGTGAGGTCGCCGCGTCGGGCAATGCGCTGGCCTCGCCCATCATCAGCGCGTTGCAGGACGGCCGGCTCTCGGCCGATGCCGACAGCAAGAAGGTCTTCATCACGCGGACCGACGGCAAGATCGTCGACGCCGCCACAGGTGCTGCCGTCGACAAGCTCCCCGACAACGCCGCCGCCGTCCGCCTCAACAACCGCCTGCGCCGCACCGTGGAGGCCGCGCTCGGCGGCCTGACGCTGCTGTCACCGGATCCGGCCAAGCGCCTCGCCGCCGCGCAGTCGGTGTTCAAGAGCCACGAGGAGAATGTGCTGCCGACGGTCGAGAGCGCGCTCGCCAAGGAGAGCGTCAAGTCGGTCAAGCAGGCCTTCGCCGAGGCGCGCGCTGCCATCATCCTGTTCAAGTCGGACGCATCCGACAGCGACAAGCTCGACGCCGTCGCCGTGGTCAAGGCGCGCGGCGATCAGGAGGCGCTGGCGCTGCTCACCGGCCTCGGCGCCGACCAGCCGCCGCTGGTCGCCAACGCGGCCGCAAGCGCGGTGTCCTCGATCCAGAGCAATCTGGCGATGTGGTCGATGGTGCAGAATGCGTGGTACGGCCTGTCGCTCGGTTCGGTGCTGCTGCTCGCCGCGATCGGGCTTGCCATCACTTTCGGCGTGATGGGCGTCATCAACATGGCGCATGGCGAGATGGTGATGCTCGGGGCCTACACCACCTTCGTGGTGCAGGAGGTGATCCGCAGCCGCTATCCTGCGCTGTTCGACTACTCGCTGCTGATCGCGGTGCCGCTCGCCTTCCTGGTCGCCGGCTTGATCGGTGTCGTGATCGAGCGCACCATCATCCGCTTCCTCTACGGCCGTCCGCTGGAGACGCTGCTCGCGACCTGGGGCCTGTCGCTGGTGCTGCAGCAGGCGGTGCGCACCGCGTTCGGTCCGACCAACCGCGAGGTTGGCAACCCCTCCTGGATGAGCGGTGCGTTCGAGCTCGGCCAGATCACCATCACCTATAACCGGCTCTGGATCCTCTGCTTCACGCTCGCGGTGTTTGCCATCCTGCTGGCGATGCTGCGCTACACTGCGCTCGGGCTCGAGATGCGCGCGGTGACGCAGAACCGCCGTATGGCGGCCTCGATGGGGATCGCCACCTCGCGCGTCGACGCGCTGACCTTCGGCCTCGGCTCGGGGATCGCCGGCATTGCCGGCGTGGCGCTGTCGCAGATCGACAATGTCAGCCCGAATCTCGGCCAGAGCTACATCATCGACAGCTTCATGGTCGTGGTGTTCGGCGGCGTCGGCAATCTCTGGGGCACGCTGGTCGGCGCCTTCACGCTCGGCATCGCCAACAAGTTCCTCGAGCCTGTCGCGGGCGCGGTGCTCGGCAAGATCGCGATCCTGGTGCTGATCATCCTGTTCATCCAGAAGCGGCCGCGCGGCCTGTTCGCGCTCAAGGGTCGGGCGGTGGAAGCATGACGCCGCACATCCTCACCCGTTCGCTCGACCGCGCGGCGACCGCGTTCGTCCTGATCGTCGCCGCGATCGGCGTGCTGATCCCGTTGTCGAACCTGCTGCTGCCGCAGGGCTCGATGTTCCAGGTGCCGACCTATCTGGTCGCGCTGTGGGGCAAATATGTCTGCTACGCCATCCTCGCGCTCTCGATCGATCTGATCTGGGGCTATTGCGGCATCCTCTCGCTCGGCCACGGCGCGTTCTTCGCGCTCGGCGGCTACGCGATGGGCATGTACCTGATGCGCCAGATCGGCAGCCGCGGCGTCTACGGCAACCCGATCCTGCCCGACTTCATGGTGTTCCTGAACTGGAGCAAGCTGCCCTGGTACTGGTACGGCTTCGACAAGTTCTGGTTCGCCGCGCTGATGGTGCTGCTGGTCCCGGGTCTGCTCGCCTTCTGCTTCGGCTGGCTCGCCTTCCGCTCGCGCGTCACCGGCGTGTATCTGTCGATCATCACGCAGGCGATGACCTATGCGCTGCTGCTGGCGTTCTTCCGCAACGATTTCGGCTTCGGCGGCAATAACGGGCTGACCGACTTCAAGGACATCATCGGCTTCAACGTGCAGGCCGAAGGCACCCGCGCGGCGCTGTTCCTGCTGAGCTGTCTTGCGCTGATCATCGCGTTCCTGATCTGCCGCGCGATCGTGACCTCGAAGCTCGGCAAGGTCCTGATCGCCGTGCGTGACGCCGAAAGCCGGACCCGTTTCCTCGGTTATCGTGTCGAATCCTACAAGCTGTTCGTGTTCACGCTGTCGGCGTGCATGGCCGGTGTCGCCGGCGCGCTGTACGTGCCGCAGGTCGGCATCATCAATCCGAGCGAGTTCGCGCCGGCGAATTCGATCGAAGCGGTGATCTGGGTCGCCGTCGGCGGCCGCGGCACGCTGGTCGGCGCGGCGCTCGGCGCCGTCGTCGTCAACTATGCCAAGACGTTCTTCACCTCGGGGCCGCTCGCACCGTACTGGCTGTTCATGCTGGGCGCGCTGTTCATCCTGGTCACGCTGCTGTTGCCCAAGGGCATCGTCGGTACCTTCAACGCCTGGTGGGAGCCGCTGAAAGCGCGGCGCAACTCACCCGACGCCGAGAGTGCCGCGCGCGAAGACGGCATCGGCGCACCGAACCCGGCGGAGTAGGCAGATGAACGTCATGGACACCCGCGCCACCTCGGCCATGCTCTACCTCGACGGCGTGCATGTCTCGTTCGACGGCTTCCACGCCATCAACAATCTGTCGCTGGCGCTCGAGCCCGGCGAGATGCGTGCCATCATCGGCCCGAACGGCGCCGGCAAGACCACGATGATGGACATCATCACCGGCAAGACCAAGCCGGACGAGGGCACGGTGCTGTTCGACGGCACCGTCGACCTGACCCGGCTCGACGAGACCCGTATCGCCGAGCTCGGCATCGGCCGCAAATTCCAGAAGCCGACGGTGTTCGAGAGCCAGATCGTGCAGGACAATCTGCTGCTCGCGCTCAATGTCGATCATTCCGTGCGCGGTACGCTGTTCTGGCGCGGCAGCAAGGCTGAGTCCGAGCGCATTGACAAGGTGCTCGAGACCATCCGCCTGACCGATGCGCGCAACCGCCTCGCCGGCAGCTTGTCGCACGGCCAGAAGCAGTGGCTCGAAATCGGCATGCTGCTGGCGCAGGACCCGAAAGTGCTCCTGGTCGACGAGCCGGTCGCAGGGATGACCGACGTCGAGACCCATCTGACCGCGGAGCTCCTGAAGGAGATCAACAGGAACCACACCATCATGGTGGTCGAGCACGACATGACCTTCGTGCGCGAGCTCGGCGTCAAGGTGACCTGCCTGCATGAGGGCTCGGTGCTCGCCGAAGGTTCGATCGACCAGGTGTCGTCGAACGAGCGGGTGGTCGAAGTGTATCTGGGGCGCTAGCGCGATGCTGAAGATCGACAACATCAATCTCTATTACGGTGCGGCGCAGGCGCTGCGCGGCGTGTCGCTGACCGCCGAGCCGGGCAAGGTCACCTGCGTGCTCGGCCGCAACGGCGTCGGCAAGACCTCGCTGCTGCGCGCGATGGTCGGCCAGTATCCGATCGCCTCCGGCACCATCAATTTCGACGGCAAGGACATCACCGCGCTAAAGCCCTATGAGCGGGCGCGTCGCGGCATCGGCTTCGTGCCGCAGGGCCGCGAGATCTTTCCGCTGCTGACGGTGGAAGAGAACCTCAAGACCGGCTTCGGTCCGCTGAAGCGCGAAGACCGCAACATTCCCGACGACGTGTTCTCGCTGTTTCCGGTGCTGGAGACCATGCTGGGCCGCCGCGGCGGCGACCTTTCCGGCGGCCAGCAGCAGCAGCTTGCGATCGGCCGCGCGCTGGTGATGCGGCCGAAGCTCCTGCTGCTCGACGAGCCGACCGAGGGCATCCAGCCCTCGATCATCAAGGATATCGGCCGCGCCATCTCCTATCTGCGCAACCTCGGCAACATCGCGATCGTGCTGGTCGAACAATATCTCGACTTTGCCTGCGAACTCGGCGACAGTTTTGCCGTGATGGACCGGGGTGCGGTGAAATATGCCTGCGACCGCGCAAGCCTCGATCCCGCCGAGATCAGCCGCCAGATGGCGCTGTGAACAGGATGTGACGCCGCCTGTTGTGGCGCGCGAAGGGAGCGTCGGGGGAATGCGGACCGGGATCGCAGGCGCGGCAGCGGCAACGTTTGCGGCAAACCGCGCCCGGGGTGCGGTCAGGTTCGACGTGCATCTGAAAGACGGCGCCACCCGCCGCGGCGACCTGCATGAGTCCGGCTCGTTGCGCGTCCGCTTCCCATCGCCGGAGGACGATGGTCTCTCGGCCATGTTCGTCAACACCGCCGGCGGCATTGCCGGCGGGGACCGCTTCGAGATCGCGGTCGCGGCCGGCGAGGGAGCGCGTTTGGCGCTGACCACCGCGGCGGCTGAGAAAGTCTACCGTGCACCGGCAGCGGCGGCACGGCTCAACATCGCGCTGACCGTTGCCGCAGGCGCGCATCTTGCCTGGCTGCCGCAGGAAACCATCCTGTTCGACCGTGCCCGCATTCACCGCGGCTTCGACATCGACCTCGCCGAGGGTGCCTCGCTCCTGCTCTGCGAGATCGTGGTGTTCGGCCGCGCCGCGATGGGCGAGACCATGCGCCACGGCGAGTTCGTCGACCGCTGGCGGATGCGACGCGGCGGCCGGCTGGTGTTTGCCGAGACCATCCGCCTCGACGGCGAGATCGGCGAGAAGCTCGCGCGACCCGCGATCGCGGGCGGCGGCTGCGCGATCGGCACGGCGTTGATCGTGCCGGGTGACGAAGCCCTGGTCGAGCGCATCCGCGAGGCGTCGGAAAGCTTCGGCGGCGAGGTCGGCATCTCCGCCTGGAATGGCTTTGCAATGGCCCGCTTCTGTGCCCAAGATGCGGCCCGGCTGCGGACCGGCATGATGACGGTGCTCGGCCGCGCCTCCACTGTCCCGCTGCCGCGGCTTTGGCTCAACTAATCCTTTCAACGCTTTCAGAGTGCTCGCATGAATTTGTCTCCCCGCGAAAAGGACAAGCTCCTGGTATCGATGGCGGCCATGGTGGCGCGGCGCCGGCTCGAGCGCGGCGTCAAGCTGAACCATCCCGAAGCCGTCGCGTTGATCACCGACTTCATCGTCGAGGGCGCGCGCGACGGCCGCACCGTCGCCGAGCTGATGCAGGCCGGCGCCAAGGTCCTGACCCGCGCGCAGGTGATGGATGGCATCCCGGAGATGATCCACGACATCCAGGTCGAGGCGACATTCCCCGACGGCACCAAGCTCGTCACCGTGCACGAGCCGATCCGATAGCGTCATTGTCATTCCGGGGCGGCTGAAGGCCGAACCCGGAATCCAGAGGTTGTTTCAGGAGATTCCGAGTTCGATGCTGCGCATCGCCCCGGAATGACAGGAGAGACGAATGATCCCCGGCGAACGCTTCATCAAGGACGGCGAGATCGAGCTCAATGCCGGCCGCAAGACCGTGACGCTCTCGGTCGCCAACACCGGCGACCGTCCGATCCAGGTCGGCTCGCACTACCATTTCTTCGAAACCAACCCGGCGCTGAAATTCGACCGCAAGAAAGCCCGCGGCATGCGCCTCGACATCGCCGCCGGCACCGCCGTCCGCTTCGAACCCGGCCAGACCCGCGACGTCCAGCTCGTCGCGCTCGCCGGCAAGCGCGTGATCTACGGCTTTCGCGCCGAGGTGAAGGGGAAGCTGTAGCGCCATGCTTCCCGCTGTTCGCATGGTCTCCGAAGCTGCCGAGCTTGCCGCGCACCGTCACAACGGGATGGCGCGCAAGGGGCGGGGGAGTGAGCCTTACATCAACCATCTCGCCGAGGTCGCGAACCTGCTCGCGCAGGTCACTGATGGCGCCGATGCCGAGCTGGTGGCGGCAGGCTGGCTTCACGACACCATCGAGGACACCGAGACCACGCGCGAGGAGCTCGCGCAGAAGTTCACCGCACGCGTTGCCTCGCTGGTGGTCGAGTGCACCGATGACATGAGCCTGCCAAAGCCTGCCCGCCGGCAAAAGCAGATCGAGGATGCTCCGCACAAATCTCCCAGTGCAAAGCTGATCAAGACCGCCGACAAGATCAGCAATATCGGCGCGCGGATCGTGCCGCATCCAAGCAAGGACGAGCGCGACGATCTCGCCGACTATGCGGCCTGGGCCGACAAGGTCGTTGCCGGTTGCCGGGGCATCAATCCGCGGCTGGACCGCATTTTCGACGACACGATTGCGCGCGCCAAGGCCGCGCTGGCTGAAACTGGGGGCTGACATGTCCGTGAAGATCAAGCGTTCCGTCTATGCCGACATGTTCGGCCCGACCACCGGCGACAAGGTTCGGCTTGCCGACACCGATTTGATCATCGAGGTCGAGAAGGATCTCACCACCTATGGCGAGGAGGTGAAGTTCGGCGGCGGCAAGGTGATCCGCGACGGCATGGGGCAGTCGCAGGTGACCAACGCGCAGGGCGCGGCCGATACTGTCATCACCAACGCGCTGATCGTCGATCACTGGGGCATCGTGAAGGCCGACGTCGCGATCAAGGAGGGCATGATCGCGGCGATCGGCAAGGCCGGCAATCCCGACATCCAGCCCAACGTCACCATCGTGATCGGTCCCGGCACCGATGTGATCGCCGGCGAGGGCAAGATCCTCACCGCCGGCGGATTCGACAGCCACATCCATTTCATCTGCCCGCAGCAGATCGAGCATGCGCTGATGTCTGGCGTCACCTCGATGTTAGGGGGCGGCACCGGACCCTCGCACGGCACCTTTGCCACCACCTGCACGCCCGGTCCGTGGCACATGGGGCGGATGATCCAGTCGTTCGACGCCTTCCCGGTCAATCTCGGCATTTCCGGCAAGGGCAACGCGTCGCGTCCGGCGGCGCTGGTCGAGATGATCAAGGGCGGCGCCTGCGCGCTCAAGCTGCACGAGGATTGGGGCACGACGCCGTCGGCGATCGACACCTGCCTGTCGGTGGCGGACGATTACGACGTTCAGGTGATGCTGCATTCGGACACGCTGAACGAATCCGGCTTCGTCGAGGATACGATCAAGGCCTTCAAGGGCCGCACCATCCATGCCTTCCATACCGAAGGCGCCGGCGGCGGCCATGCGCCGGATATCATTAAAATTGCCGGCCTGAAGAACGTGCTGCCGTCCTCGACCAATCCGACAAGGCCGTTCACCCGCAATACCATCGACGAGCATCTCGACATGCTGATGGTGTGCCATCACCTCGATCCGTCGATCGCCGAAGACCTCGCCTTCGCCGAGAGCCGGATCCGCAAGGAGACCATCGCCGCCGAGGATATCCTGCACGACCTCGGCGCGCTCTCGATGATGTCGTCGGACTCGCAGGCGATGGGCCGGTTGGGTGAGGTCATCATCCGCACCTGGCAAACCGCGGACAAGATGAAGAAGCAGCGCGGGTCGCTGCCGCAGGACAAGGGCAACGACAACGACAATTTCCGCGTCAAGCGCTACATCGCCAAATACACCATCAACCCCGCGATTGCGCACGGCGTGTCGAAGCTGATCGGCTCCGTCGAGAAGGGCAAGATGGCCGACCTCGTGCTGTGGTCGCCGGCGTTTTTCGGCGTCAAGCCGGATTGCATCATCAAGGGCGGCTCGATCGTGGCGGCGCCGATGGGCGATCCCAACGCCTCGATCCCGACGCCGCAGCCGGTGCATTACCAGCCGATGTTCGCCGCCTTCGGCAAATCGCTCACCGCGTCCTCGGTGGTGTTCACCTCGAAGGCCGCGGCGAGCGGCGGTCTCGCCCGCAAGCTCGGCACAGCCAAGAAGCTCTATGCGGTGCAGAACACCCGCGGCAAGATCTCCAAGAAGAGCATGATCCACAACGACGCGACGCCCGAGATCGAGGTCGATCCCGAGACCTATGAGGTACGCGCAGACGGCGAGCTGCTGACCTGCGCGCCGGCCGAGGTGCTGCCCATGGCACAGCGCTATTTTATGTTCTAAAACCCGTCCCGGTGACCAGAGCGTCTTCGAGTGAACTGGATTTCCGGTTCGCGGAAAGAAAACGCGTCAAAACAAGACTCAAGCCAAAACAGAAAACCGGGAGGAATTTCCGTGATTTACGTCGTTGCCACGCTGACCATCAAGCCCGAGACCCGCGCCGAATTCATCGCCGCGGCGACGGCCTGCATCAAGGAAACCCGCAAGGAGCCCGGCAACATCGCCTACGATTTGCATGAGAGCGTCACCGACCACAGCAAGATGGTGTTCGTCGAGCAGTGGGAGAACGCGGAGGCGCTGGTGCCGCATCGCACCGCCGAGCACATGAAGACGTTCGGCCGGGTCGCGGTGAAATGCATGGCCGCGCCGCCGAAGATCGAGGTGATCACGCCCGAGAAGGTCGACGTCCGCTAACGAGAAAAAGAAGGGAGATAATCCATGATCTATGTCATCGCCACCACGCCGATGAAGCCGGAGAACAAGGACGACTTCATCAAGGGGCACAAGGCCTGCACGGTCGAGACCCGCAAGGAGAAGGGCTGCATCTCCTATGACGGCAATGTCAGCGTCAACGATCCCAACCTCTATGTGGTGGTCGAGCGCTGGGAGAGCCGCGAGGATCTCAACGGCCATGCCAGGGCGCCGCACATGAAGGTATGGCGCGAATATTCCGCTAACATGAAGACCGGGCCGACGGTGATCGAGATCATCAGCGACGCCAAGGTCGAGAAGCTCTGAGGCATCGATGATCCGCGCCACCAAAATCCTGGGACAGCACCGCTGGAAGGAAGCGCCAGCCGATACCGTCGTGCTCGATTTCGACGATCGGCACCGGCGGCGGATGGTGATGTCAGGGACGCGCGGGCTCGAATTCCTGCTTGATCTCGAAAACGCCGTCGCGCTGCGCGGCGGCGATGCGTTGGTGCTGGAGGACGGCCGTCTCGTCGAGGTGGTCGCAGCTCCCGAGCCGCTGGCGGAAATCCGCGGCAGCGATCCGCATCATCTGATCCGGGTCGCCTGGCATCTCGGCAACCGTCATCTGCCGACCCAGATCATGCCCAAGGGATTGCGCATCCGCAGGGATCACGTGATCGAGGCGATGGTGAAGGGGTTGGGGGCCCGTGTCATCGAGATCGAGGCACCGTTCGATCCCGAGGGCGGCGCCTATGCCGAGCATGCGCATGCCGACGAGCACGCGCATGGTCACACCGGGCACGACCATGCCCACAGCCATGCGCATGATCACGGTCACCACCATGGCCATGATCATGGGTCTGACCATGACCACCACCATCATCATGATGAGCATTGCGAGCATGCTCATCATCACCACGATCACTCCCATGCTCATGACCACAAATGAGCCTGATCCCGCCGCGATGCGCGGCGGGATGGCGGAGGACGAGGCAGCCGCGCTGTACCGGCTGATGACGTGGCTGTCGCCGTCCTTTCCGGTTGGGGCGTTCGCCTATTCAAGCGGCATCGAATGGGCGGTCGAGGCCGGCGACATCACGGATGCCGCGTCGCTGCGCGGCTGGCTCGCCGCGATGCTTTCCGACGGCAGCGGATTTTGCGACGCGGTGTTTCTCGCGCAGAGTTTTCGCGTAGCGTTGCAGCCCAATCATGCCGGGCTGAAGGAGATTGCCGAACTCGCGGCTGCCTTCGTGCCGTCGCGCGAGCGGCAGCTCGAGACCACGACGCAGGGGCGCGCCTTCATCGAGATTGCTCGTGCCGCGTGGAATTCGCCCGACCTCGACGCGATGATTGCGGTTTGCGACGGCCCTGTCGTCTACCCGGTCGCGGTCGGCATCGTCAGCGCTGCACACGGCATTCGGCTTGCGCCTGTGCTGCACGCCTTCCTGCATGCCGTGCTCTCGAACTGGATTTCCGCGGGCAGCCGGCTGATCCCGCTCGGGCAGACCGCCAGTCAGCGCGTGCTGGCCGATCTCGAGCCGGTCGTGGCAGCAACCGCGGCGCGGGCCAATGCGGCCTCGCTCGACGATCTCGGCGGCGCGACCTTTCGAGCCGATCTCGCTAGCCTGCGTCACGAGACGCAATACACGAGGCTGTTCCGGTCATGATGCACCCTCCGCTGTCGTCCCTGCGAGAGCAGGGACCCATAACCACAGGCGCATGTGGTTGTGCAGGGCTGTGGCCCCAGCGCGTCGCAACAATCGAGTTCGGTGGTTATGGGTCCCGGCTCCGTGCGCAACTGCGCACTCGGCCGGGACGACAAGGAAAGAGCACCTGATATGCCCACTTCCCACGGCCCACTTCGTGTCGGCGTCGGCGGCCCGGTCGGCTCCGGCAAGACCGCGCTGATGGACCTGCTCTGCAAGTCGATGCGCGAGCACTACGACATCGCCGCGATCACCAACGACATCTACACCAAATGGGATGCCGAGTTTCTGGTGCGCTCCGGTTCGCTGACGCCGGACCGCATCGCCGGTGTCGAGACCGGCGGCTGTCCGCACACCGCGATCCGCGAGGACGCTTCGATGAATCTCGCCGCGGTCGCCGACATGCGGGCAAAATTCCCCGACCTCGATCTGGTGCTGATCGAATCCGGCGGCGACAATCTGGCGGCGACCTTCTCGCCGGAATTGGCTGACCTCACGATCTACGTCATCGACGTCGCCGCCGGCGACAAGATCCCCTCCAAGGGCGGCCCCGGCATCACGCGATCCGACCTCCTGGTGATCAACAAGATCGATCTCGCACCCCATGTCGGTGCGTCACTCGAGAAGATGGACACCGACGCCAGGCGGATGCGCGGCGAGCGGCCCTTCGTGATGACCAACCTGAAGAAGAGCGACGGCCTCGATCGCATCATCAGCTTCATCGAGACCAAGGGCGGCCTTCGGTCGCAGGGCAAGGTCAAGGCAGGCTGACGTTAATCATTGTGGCGGTGCGAACCCTTATCCCCGTCATCCTGAGGAGCGAGCCTCGAAGGATGAACGGCCACCGGTGGGGCCGTTCATCCTTCGAGACGCGCTGCGCGCTCCTCAGGATGACGGTGAGGCACTTGGCTGGATGTCGCTGGCCGCCGCAAAAAAGCTGCGCAATCGCCGGAACAATTTCCAACTTTGCCGATTAGCAACCTTTGGCGCCGCCAAAGACCGCCGGGTGGCGTCGTCGTTAATGCTGCCGACCGGCTCCTGTTGCGGACCGATGATCGCTATTCCATATTCCTTGGCGGCGGGCCTTCATCGCATCCTGATTTGTCGCCGCCCTTGCAGAAGCCAGATGACTTCCGTCCCCTTTCGCCACCCCCTGATTGCCGAGTAAGCGTGTGGTTCGACTGGGCTTCATCGTTGCCTTGATTGCGCTGATCGGAGTTCTGCTCTCCGGTCTTGCCGCCTATCGGGTGCACGATCAGGAGCTCGCGATCGACGGCATCGCGCTGGCGCGGGCGATCGACGTCCACGCCAGCCTGGTGCAGGACCGCCTGACCGAGCGCGAGCTGCTGGCGCGGGTGGCCTCGGGGCTGTTCCGGGCGCCGTCGATGGTGAAGGCCAACATGCTGCAGCCGCTGCGCTCGGCGATCTACGCCTTCAAGACCGATTTCGTCGTCGCCGCCTGGATCGCGCGGCTCAAGCCGGACGAGCTGGCCGCGGCGGAGGCCGAGCTGAAGGCCAACGGCTTCACCAATCCGACCATCCGGGATTTCGACGACCAGGCGCTCGACCTCAAGGCGCTCGACAAGCCGATCAACGTGCTGATGGACGTCGAGCCGCGCAATCCGGAGACCTTGAGCATTCCAGGCCGCGCCTTCGACCGCCACTCGGTGGTGGGCCCGATGCTGGCGCGAGCGATGGCCAACGCCAAGCCGGTGGCCTCCGACCCGGTGCCGCTGTTGCGGCAGAACGGCCCGGTCGGGGTTGTGCTCGCCGCGCCGGTGTTCCAGGAGGGCGCATCCGAGCCGGCCGGCTTCATCACCTTCTCCTATGAGCTGTCGTCGCTGATGCTGACCAACGACGACAGTTCGCTGTTCGCGGTGGCGTTGAAGGATCCGCGCGACTCCAACGACGAGTTCACCGCCAACGAGCAGGGCATCGTCACCTCGCGCGCGGTGCGCCAGGACGGCCCGCTGCCGTCGATGGTGCGCACGGTGACGTTCGGCGGCCGTGACTGGTCGCTCGACTATTACGCCAAGAGCAACGCCACGGTGCGTGCGCAGCAGACCGCGACCATCGTCGCGGCGATCGGCCTCGCGCTGACCGGCATCGTCTGCGGCCTGTTCGGCTATGTCGCCTACAACAATTTGCGGCTCAGCCGCGAGATCGAGGTCCGCATCGGATTCGAACGCCGGTTGACCGCCGTGATCGACGAGCTCAACCATCGCGTCAAGAACATCCTCGCTGTGATCCAGTCGATCGTGACCCGCACGCTGCGGCACGGCGCCGATATCGATGTCGCGCGCGAACTCTTGATCGGGCGCATCCATGCGATGTCGAACGTCGTCACGCTGCTCAGCGAGAGCCAGTGGCAGGGCGTCAAGCTGAAGGGCCTGTTCGAATCGCGCGCGATCCCGCATGCCGACCGGATCGCGGTGAACGGTCCCGACATCACGGTCAGCGCCCGCGCCGCCCAATCGCTGTCGCTGCTGTTCTTCGAGCTCGCCTCGCATTCCGACGAAGGGCTGTCGCTGGTCGGCAAGCACCCGCACATCGTCGCCAATTGGGAGGTCGTCGGCGAGGATGCGGACTCGGTCTTTCATTTCCGCTGGGAAGAGTTCAACACCAGCCAGGCGACGCGGCGAGCCGACAGTGATTTCGGCCTGATCCTGCTCGACCGTGTCGCGCCCGAGGCGCTCGGTGGCACCGCGAAGCGTTACTTCACCGACGTCTCCTATGTCTATGAACTGACCGCGCCGATGGACACCGTCGTCGACATGACCGAGCGCGACCGCACCGAGCAGTTCTCCGCGCCGCTGCGCCCGGTGAAGAAGTAGCGGCTGCCTCAGGTTGTGTGATCGGATCGACGCGCGGATTGATCGAAATCACGCGCGCAAGCATGCGCCGGCGTCATCGTGACCAATGCCCACTATCAGTAATAGACCGCAACCGATTGTTAAAACTTCGTTGAACATGCTTGGGCATATACCGAGCAGGATACCGTCTGAGGACCCCGATGAGGCTTTGGGTCAGCCTGACCTTGCTCGCGGCAGTTTTGCCGGTAGGGCTGTCGCTTGCCTTGACTCCGGCAGCGCCGCCCGGCGACCCTGCGACAATCCGTGCCAGCTATCGGCGGCCGGACGTCGTTCCGTTCCCGAGCAGCAATCCCTATTCGGAGGCGAAATCCGCGCTTGGGCAACTGCTGTTCTTCGATCCACTGCTGTCGAGGTCAAGGACGCACTCCTGCGCGAGCTGCCACAGGCCATCCCTTTCATGGGCCGACGGCCTTCCGCGCGCCATCGGTGAGGATCCCAAGGGCCTGCCGATCCGCTCGCCTACATTGATCGATGTGGCCTTCTTCGAGCCGCTGGGATGGGACGGCAAGTTCAGGGATCTGGAATCCGTTGCGTTCGGGCCGATCCTCAGTCCGGCGAACCTGAACATGACCGAGCCCGAATTGATCGCGCGACTTTCGGCGATCCCCGGCTATGTCGATGCCTTCGCCCACGCATTCGGAGACGGCGCGATCACGCGGCCGAGGATCGAGGCCTCGTTGGCGACCTTCGAGCGCTCCATCGTTGCAGGCGAGGCTCCGTTCGACCGTTGGATCAAGGGCGACGATACCGCAATCAGCAAATCAGCCCAGCACGGCTTTGAGCTTTTCAACGGCAAGGCGCGTTGCTCCGCTTGCCACAGCGGCCCGTCGTTTTCCGACGGATCCTTCCAGGATATCGGCACCGCCAAGGGCCATGACATCGGGCGCGGCCGTTTCTTTCCGACCTCGGCGAAGCTGAAATATGCGTTCAAGACGCCGACATTGCGCGACGTCGCGCGCCGCGCGCCCTATATGCACGACGGATCGGTGGCAACGCTGGAAGATGTCATCGAGCTTTACAACAAGGGTGGGATCGATCGGCCGAGCCGATCGCCCGACATCAAGCCGCTGTCCCTGACGGCAGACGAGAAGAACGACCTCATCGCCTTCCTGCAAACCCTGACCGCAACGGCCCCGCCGGTGGCAGGCGTCCCCAAACTGCCGCGCTGACCGCGGCTCAACGCGGTTCAGAACGAGGTTCGTTCAGGACAGGTGCGGCAGCGCCGCGCCCAGGAGGCCGAGCCCCACGATCACGAATGCGCCCGCGCAGGTCTCGAGGGTCGCTGTGCGCGCAGCGGACGATCTTGTCACATAGGCGAGGGCCGACCCCACCCCGATACTTACGACGCTCAACGCTCCGAACACTGTACCGGCTCCCGATCCGATTTGTCCGGATTTCACTACGACAGTTGAATTGAGCTCCCGTGCCGGAATTAGCTAAAATTTGAGGGAACCGGCTGTAAAGACTGCACTAAGGGACAGGCCGGGGGCTCGCCCGCCACGATTAACCACAATGCAACCACGGGGTGTCCCGGCAGGCGCAAAGCTTAAAATTTGATATAAGTTAAACAAGTCCTTAAGTGTGTGGGCGGTTGGTTCAATGTTTAGTGGATGGGCGCGAGATACCGTCTCGGCGGTGCGCTCCTTTTTCGCCACGTGCCTTGCAGCGGTTCTGTTTTGTGTCGTCGCCGCGCGCAGTGCCGAGGCACATGTCAAATGGTTTTGTGCCTACGATGTCGCCGGCCAGCCCCGCGGACTCGAGAATGTCCTTTGCCTGGATTTCGAGCTGCTGCTCGGCGTCGCCATCTTCTGGCTGTTTGCGGGTTGCCTGATCGAGCCCACCTCGCTGGGTGACGCCACGATCCGGGTCATGGACCGTGTCACCGAGGGGCTGCGGCTGCGCACCGAATTGATGATGCGCGCCGTGTGCGGGTTCTTCTTCATCTCGATCTGGGCCGTGGGCGGCATCCTGCTGACGCCCGAGTTGAAGACGACGTCGCCGTATGTCGGCGCGCTGCAGCTTGCCATCGCTGCCGGGATGCTGTCACGACGCACGCTGCCGCTGTCGGCGGCGGGGATGGTGGTCCTGTTCGGGATCGGTGTGCGCGACTACGGTGTCTTTCACCTCGCCGATTACCCGATCTTTCTCGGTGTTGCCGCCTATTTTGCACTGGTTGGGCTGAACAAGGATCTGTTCGGAGTCCGGCCGATCGACGTGATGCGCTACGCCGCCGCGGTGACGTTGATGTGGGCCTCGGTCGAAAAATGGGCCTATCCGGAGTGGAGCTTCCCGCTGCTGATCGAGCATTCTGCGATGACGCTGGGCTTCGACAACGAGTTCTACATGCGCGCCGCCGGCATGGTGGAATTCACGCTTGCCTTTGCCTTGATCTGGACGCCGCTGATCCGGCGCTGCGCCGCCGCCGTGCTGACGGGGATGTTCATCAGCGCGTGCTTCGAATTCGGCAAGATCGACACGATCGGACACTCGGCGATCATCGCTGTCCTGCTTGCGATTGTCGCCGACAACAAGGTGTTGTCGCGCGACCGTCGTGCGCCGTGGCTTGCCCCGGTCGCACTCTGTGCCGCGCTGTCGGTGACCTTGTTCGTCTACTATTTCGGTCACGCCGCGATCTTCAAGACGTCGGTCCTGTAGATCGCCGCGCCTGGGGCGGCTATTTGGCGACGTGGACGGCGAGCTTCATCTTCGGGTGAATACCGCACAGCACGGTGTAGTCGCCAGGCACCGAGAAGGTGACGTCGAACTTGCTGCCCGGCTGCTGGTCGCCCGAGTCGAAGCTGAACGTATCAGTGCTCAAATAAGCGTGATGCAGCAGTTCGCCGTCATCGTTAACGAACCGTAAAACCTCACCCCGCTTGATCGAGATCTGCGCGGGTTTGAATTCACGATCCTTCTGCGAAATGACATAAGGGGCTGCGCCCAAAGCTGCTCCAATAAGCGCTCCAGTGACGATCGCCGCCGCAAACGGCACGCGGCCGAACTGGCCCAGGCGCAAGGCGCGCAACAAGCCTGACTGCATGAGACCCCCGCTGAACCTCGAACACCAAATATCGGCTATCCCGGGGCCGCAAATGTGGCTCCCGGATCACCTGTAAGGGTGATTATCGCCAGCTGATCTTAACGATTTCAGCATGAGTTCCAGTCACTACTAAAGCAATTTTGAGCAGACAGTTATTTTCCGCAGTGCTGCGCGTTTCTGCGTAGCTTGAGTATCGAGCACTACGGCGAAACGCGGGCATGGACAGCCTATTTGGCAACCTCAAGGTAAAGAGCGGTGCGGCCTTTCGGTTCGCAACCGGCCGCCTTTCGCGTCTTGCCCTGACCAAGGGTTCGATCCGCAGCCAGATTCTGATTTTTTGCCTTGCGATGAGCGCCGTTGCAGTCGCCCTCGGTGGGTACTCCATCCTCGGCATCCGACATGCCGGCGATCTGGTGGCCAAGACGTTCGACGAATCCCTGATGTCGATCAACTATGCACGCGCGGCCGGTGCGGATTTCGCCGCGATGCGGGTCGCCTCGTCGCAACGCCTGCTGACCGCGGATCCGGAGATTCGCGCCAATCTCGATGGCCAGATTGAAAAGCTCGGGAAGACGCTCTCGGAAGACCTGGCGATTGCTGCCGATCGGTCGCAATCCTCGCGCGCAGCGCAAGCCGCCGCAAAGGTTCAGGAAGCCGCCGACGCCTGGATGGCGCTGCACCGGCGCGCGATCGGATCCTCCACGGAGGGCAGCGCGGCGGCCGATCCGCGCGCACCAGGTGCGACGGTCGGCGATGTCGATCGTTACTCCAAGATCGTCAGTCAGCAGGTCGAGCTGCTGGTCAATTATACGGCCGGCGATGGCTTCCTGTTCAGGCAAAAGGCGCTCTCGACGATCAAGCGGGACCTGCAGCTCAACGTCGCCGGGCTGACCGTCGCGCTGTTTCTGTCCGCCTTGTTTTCGTGGCTGCTGGCGCGCCGCATCATCGGACCGGTCGCGATCGCATCGCGGGCCGCGCGAAGCATCGCAGGCGGCGACCTCGACGCGACCATCCCCAAGGGCGGGACCGACGAGCTTGGCACGCTTCTGACCGCCATGGAAACGATGCGCGACAACATCCGGCGGATGGTCAATCAAGAAGTATCGCAACGCCGCTCGGCGCAGGCACGGCTTTCCGATGCGCTCGAAACGTCGCGTGAGGGCGTCGTGCTGCTCGATGCGGATGGCCAGGTCGCGCTGGCCAACTCGCGCGCGAGTGAATTCATCCGTCTCTCGCCGCAGCTTCTGCAGTCGAATCCGCTCGATGCCGCCAGGCTGGCGCCTGCCGACGGTGACATCGATGGCTTTGCGAGCGAGGCGCAGCTTGCGGATGGACGCTGGCTGCGCGTCAGCCGCAGCGAGACGCAGGAGGGCGGCGTCGTCCTCGTATACAGCGACATCTCCGCGCTGAAGCAGCAGAAGGCCGAGCTGCATGAAACCAATCTGCGGCTCGACGCGGCGCTCACGCACATGTCGCAAGGATTGTGCCTCTACAACAGCGAGGCGCGGCTGCAGGTCGCCAACCGCCGGTTCTGCGAGATCTTCGATATATCGCCGGAGCTTGTCGTTCCCGGAATGACCATGGAGGAGGTGCTCGACCTGAGCATCGCCGCGGGCAATCACGGCGAGCGGACCGTCACCGACCTGCTGGCGGAGCGCGAGCGGTCGATGGCCCAGCACGACGGCAATTATCTGCAGCATCTCAGCGATGGACGGATCATTGCGATCGCGCAACGGCCGACAACCGATGGCGGCTGGCTCGTCACCTGCGAGGACGTCACCGAACAGCAACGGGCGGAATCGCAGATCGCGTTCATGGCCCGGCACGATGCCCTGACCAAGCTGCCGAACCGGACGTTGTTGGCCGAGCGGATCGAGCTGGCGGTTGCGCAGGTCGGCCGCGGGCTCGGCTTCGCGGTGTTCTGCCTCGATCTCGATAATTTCAAGCAGGTCAACGACACGCTCGGGCATCCGGTCGGCGACGAGCTGCTGTGCGCAGTCGCGGACCGGCTCAACGCCTGCGTCCGTGAGGTCGACACCGTCGCGCGTTTGGGCGGCGACGAGTTCGCGGTCATCCAGTGTGGCGTCCAGGGCGGAGACGAGGCCGAACGCCTCGCGCGCCGCATCGTGGAATGCGTGGGTGCGCCGTACGAGCTGAACGGGCATCGCGTCGTCGTCGGATGCAGCGTCGGCATCTCGATGTCGCCGGGTGACGGCACCACCGGCGAGAAGCTGCTGAAGAACGCTGACGTCGCTTTGTACCGCGCCAAGATGGAAGGCCGCGGCACCTGGCGCTTCTTCGAGCCTGCGATGGACGCCAGCCTGCAGCGGCGTCGGGCCATCGAGCTCGACCTTCGCGAGGCGATGGTCAAGGACGAGTTCTCGTTGTTCTACCAGCCGCTCTACGATCTCCATCTCGACCGCATCTGCGGCTTCGAGGCGCTGCTGCGCTGGCATCACCCCAAGCGCGGGCTGGTGCCGCCGGACCAGTTCATCCCGATCGCGGAAGAGATCGGTCTGATCGGCCCGCTGGGAGAATGGGTGCTCAATCGCGCCTGCGAACAGGCGACGACCTGGCCAAGCGAGATGAAGCTCGCGGTCAACGTCTCGGCGGTCCAGTTTCGCGATGCCGACTTCACCGACGTCGTCGTCGGCGCGCTCGCGACGTCAAAATTGTCGCCGCGCCGGCTGGAGCTCGAAATCACCGAATCCGTGTTCCTCGCGAACAGCAACGAGACGCTTGCAACGCTGCACAAGCTGAAGGCGCAGGGAGTGCGCATCGCGCTGGATGATTTCGGCACCGGCTATTCGTCGCTGAGCTATCTGCGCAGCTTCCCCTTCGACAAGCTCAAGATCGACAAATCCTTCGTGCGCGACGCGACCGCGACGCATGGATCGAAGTCGATCGTCCGCGCCGTCATCAGCCTCGGCAGAAGCCTCGGCATGACCACGATCGCGGAGGGCATCGAGACCGTCGAGCAGCTGGATCATATGCGGGCCGAAGGCTGCAACGAGGCGCAGGGCTTCCTGTTCAGTCACCCGGTCCCGGTGACCGAAATCGCAGCCAAGATCCTCGAGTTGAGAAACGGCTTCAAGCCGGCGTCCGTCAAGGCGATGGCCAGCTGACGGCGCGTTGAGTGTCACCGGGCCCTGCAGGCCAACATGAAAAAGGCGGCCCGCGGGCCGCCTTTTCCTATTTATCGCCGTGGTCGCGCTTAGCCGCCATTGCCGCCGATCACGGCGCGCACGGTGTTGTCGGGGCCGAAATCCTCCGCGCTGTCGACATAGAGCAGCGCGGAGAGCTTCGATCGCGCGCGGTTGACGCGGCTCTTGATGGTGCCGACCGCGCAGCCGCAGATTGCCGCGGCATCCTCGTAGGAGAAGCCGGACGCGCCGACCAAAATCAGCGCCTCGCGCTGGTCCTGCGGCAGCTTTTCGAGCGCGGCGCGGAATTCCTCGAACTCCAGATGCGCCGCCTGCGAAGGCTGGCTCTTCAGCGTCTTGGCATAATTGCCCTCGGCATCCTCGACCTCGCGCCGCCGCTTCCGGTAGTCGGAGCGAAACAGGTTGCGCAGGATGGTGAACAGCCACGCGGGGAGGTTCGAGCCGGGCTGGAACGAGTCGATGTTGGCGATCGCGCGCAGCAGGGTCTCCTGCACCAGATCGTCGGCGCGGTCACCATTACCGGACAGCGAGATCGCGAACGCGCGCAGGCTCGGGACCGACGCAAGGATATCGTCGCGAAGTTCATTCGTGAGAGGCATTAGTCCCCTCCATTGTTCTTGTCGGTATCGCCCCCGGCGACGGCAGCCGCCGCAGCCTCCGGCCCGTCGAGTTTGCGGATCAGCTCCGCAAAGCGGTCGGGTACGCCCTGTCGCACCACGTCATCGTACATGGCGCGAAGCTGGTGGCCGATTCTCGATTGAATCTCGGCGTTGAGACCGCCCTGCTTCTTTACTTCCTTCATGATGTGATCCACGCTTCCCCGGGAGTTAAGTCTCTGATTTTCAAGTCGTTTCCTCGAAAAAAGAGGCTGGCCGCGTTGCCTCGTCGGTCAGGAGCTAATGCAAAGTTGCGCAGAAAGTTCCGGAATGCTGGAACTATTTCGCGGAACTTTTTCGGCTTTCGCGCGTAGTCGGCCATGCAGGGGAACCGGGGTCGTCCCAGAACTGGATTCTGTCGCCCCCAGACAACGGATTTCAGGCCGCCAGGCCTCACGAACAAGGATGGAGTGGGAATGTCCCGATCGCAGATCGTTGCCGAACACCTTCCGCTGTTGCGCCGTTACGCTCGCGCACTGACCGGAAATCAGGCGTCGGGGGACGCCTATGTCGGGGCCATGCTCGAGGCCCTGTTGCAGGATGGATCATTGCTGGATCAGACCCACGGCCCGCGCGCCGGCCTGTTTCGGCTGTTCACCCAGATCTGGAATTCGGTGTCGGTGAACAACAACGACAATGTCGACGTGGCGACGCTGTCGCTGCCGCCGGAGCGTCGGCTGTCCAACATCACGCCGCTGCCGCGCCAGGCCTTCCTGCTGCTGTCGCTGGAGGGCTTCTCGGAAGAGGAGGTCGGCTACATTCTCGGCACCGATATCGCCGAGACGCGCAAGCTCACCGATGCCGCCGGCCGCGAGATGGCCGCCGAGATCGCCACCGACGTCCTGATCATTGAGGACGAGACCTTCATCGCCATGGACCTCGAGAGCCTGGTGAAGAATCTCGGCCACAACGTCATCGGCGTTGCGCGCACGCATTCCGACGCGGTGGCGCTTGCCAAGAACAAGAAGCCCGGCCTGATCCTCGCCGACATCCAGCTCGCCGACGGCTCGTCAGGCCTCGATGCCGTGAACGAGTTGCTGCGGACCTTCGAGGTGCCGGTGGTGTTCATCACCGCCTATCCCGAGCGCTTCCTGACCGGCGAGCGGCCGGAGCCGGCGTTCCTGATCTCAAAGCCGTTCCAGCCGGCGATGGTGTCGGCGGTGGCGAGCCAGGCGCTGTTCTTCCAGCGCAACTCGCGCAACCGCACGCCGCGCGCGGCATCGGCATGATCTGAGTTTACGCAAGGGAGCAAAATCCAGACCGGCGTGCCGAAAGGTACGCCGGTCTTTTTCAAGCCTTCGATAGCGACGTTACTTCGGCGTCACGCGGACCGGCATTGTGCTGAGCGCCCGCAGGCCCGAGCTGTCGCGGAAGGCTGTGGGGCCTGCAATCTCGAGCTGCTTGACGCGGCTGGCGAGCGCTGTGATCACGGCCTCGGCTTCCAGCCGCGCCACCATCTGCCCGACGCAGCCGTGGATGCCGACGCCGAAGCCCATGTGTCCGGAGAGCCGCCGTCTGACGTCGAATTGGTCGGCATGCTCCCAGCGCGTCTCGTCGCGATTGGCGGAGGCGAGCAGCAGCAGCACCTTCTCGTGCTTGCCGATCCTGGCGCCTGCAATCTCGGTGTCATGCGGCGTGGTGCGGAACACGAACGGCGCCGGTGAATCGAAGCGCAGCGTCTCGTCGAATGCCGCGCGCGACAACGACGGATCGGCTGCAAGCAGCGACCATTGCTCGGGATGGCGCGCAAGCGTGTACAGCGCCATGCCGATCGCGCTGATCGTGGTGTCCAGCCCGGCCGAGAGCAGCGAACGCACCAGCAATGGCGCCTCCTCCGCGCTGATCTCTCCGGCGTCGGCCGCCTCATAGACCTGCGCGCCAAAGCTGCCCGGGCGCAGCGCCTCGCGCTGGCAGCGCGCCGCGACCCACGGCAGCACCCGCGGCGCCTCTTGCATCAAATCGCGAAAATAGTTGTTCTCGGGCCCGAAGCCGGCGAACACCATCGCGCCATAGGTCAGGAAGTTCTCGCGGCCCTCCTGGTCGATGCCGAGCGCGTCGGGAAACACGCTGACCGGAAACACCTCCGCGATGTCTTTGATGGCGTCGAACGATCCGCGCTCGACCAGCCCGTCGATCAGCCGCGTCGCCGTTGACTTGAAATCATCTGCAAGCCGCCGCATCGCGCCGGGTGAGAGGATCCGCGCCAGCACCGCGCGGGTTCGCGTGTGCAGCGGCGGATCGGCTTCCAGCACGATGCTTGGCGGCCGCCACGGCTTTTCCTTGAAGTGGTTCGCAAGTCCCGCGCCGCCGGCGTTGCTGAAATTGACATGGTCTCCGAAGATCGTCTTGACCTCGGCAAAACGCGGCACCGCCCAGATGTCATATTTGGTCAGGCGGATGACCGGCGCCGCGGCACGCAGCTCCGCATAGGTGCCGTAGGGATCGGCCCGCGTCGCCGCGCTGAACGGATCGAAATCGCTGCGGACAATTTCGTCTTCAAGGGGGCTCGCATGGCTGTTCATCGGGTCCTCCCGTCTTGTCAATAATTAATTGACCATAGTCAATTAACTTGCATATTGCAAGGGCGGGGTTGCCATCGGGGCGGGTGCGCGGCATGGAGGCGCGAGGCAGATGGGGATGTCGATCGTGGAGCGAGCCAAAGGCGCACGGCGCTTTCAGCGCAGGGCGCGCCAGGAGGCCGACAAGGAGGCGCTGAAGGCGCTGATCCTTAAGACCGCGCGCAAGGAGTTCGCCGCCGGCACGCTGGAGACCGTTTCGATCCAGAAGATCGCCGACGCGCTCGGCTATTCGAAGGGCACCGTCCTCAAATATTACCCGACCAAGCTGTTGCTGCTGCTCGCGGTGAAGCAGCAGAATCTCGAGGCGGTCGCCGAACGCCTCGAGCGGGTCCGCGCGGAGACGACCGACAGCGATCTGCGGCTGCGGCGCGTGATGGAAACCTATCTCGATTACTGGGCCGACAATCCCGATCACTTCCGCTCACTGTTCTCGATGTCCGGTACGATCGAGGACCGCCGTTTTCCCGACGGCGTCTATTTCGGCGAGACCGAGATCGCGCGCCGCAGCTACGAATTGTTCGTGATCTCGGTGCGGGAATTTCTGGCTGCACATGGCGCCGAGCCGGCGCCTGGCCTGCCGCAGCGGCTCGCAACCGCGCTGCTGGCGGCAACCCACGGCGTGGTCGCGCTCACGCTCGGCACGCCGACCATGAAACTGCCCGACATGCGCGGCACCGGCCGCCTGCTGATCGCAAGCCTGATCGATGCCTGGACGGCCAGGCTTGCCGCCGCGCGGAAAAGCGACGGCTGGCCGCGGATCACGATCGGCACCTTCGCCTGACGGAGCGGTGTCCGCACGTGCCGCGCGTCCCTGCATAGGCCACGTCCCCCTCATACGCGAAGCGATGTGGAATCCCGTGCGTTCGCCTGCTAAGCGCGGCCCATGGATACGACGCAGCGCGATAGAACGGTGGGCTTTCTCTGCCTGGTGGTGACGGCCTTCGGCTGGGCCCTGAACTGGCCGCTGATGAAGCTGTTGCTGCAGCAATGGCCGCCGCTGTTCGCCCGCGGGCTTGCCGGCACCTGCGCGGCGGTGATCCTGGGCACGCTGGCGCTGGCCCGCGGACAGTCGCTCGCCGTGCCGCGCGAGGCGATCCCGCGGCTGCTGTTTGCCTCCTTCACCAATGTCTTCGCCTGGATGGGCTTTGGCACCATCGCGATGAAATTCGTCACGGTCGGCGAGGGCGCGCTGCTCGCCTACACCATGCCGATCTGGGCGATGCTGTTCGCCTGGCCGGTGCTGCACAGCCGCCCGACGCTGCGGGATCTTGCGGCTCTGGTGCTCGGCGTCGCCGGCGTTGCGCTCCTACTCGGCGGCAATGGCTTTGCGTTCAGCGCCGACAAGCTCACCGGTATTGCGCTGGCGCTCGCCTGCGCCATCCTGTTCGCGCTCGGCAACGTGCTGAATCGCAAGCCGCTGCCGATGCCGCCGCTCGCGGTGGTCGCCTGGCAGGTCGGCATCGGCTGCCTCGTGATGCTCCTGCTCGGCATTCTCTTCGAGCATCCGAACTATGCCGCGATCACGCCGCTCGGCCTCGGCTGCTTTGCCTACATGACGCTGATGCCGATGGGGATCTGCTATCTCACCTGGTTCGAGACGCTGCGCCGCCTGCCGCCGACCTCGGCGTCAACGGGCATGCTGCTGGTGCCGGTCATCGGCGTGGTGTCGGCTGCGATCATTCTTGGTGAGCCGCTGGGGCTGCGCGAGATCGGCGCCATGGCACTGACGCTCGGCGGCGTGACGCTGGCGCTGCAGCGAGCCTGACGCAGGCGAGGGAACGGACATCGGTGCATCGCGTTCTCCCGAAAAGGGAGCTTGGCCATGCGCAAGGCGATCGCGCGGCTTGATGCGGAGCAGAGGGCGCAACTGCTTTATCTCGCAGATCTCGGCACGGCGATGTTCACGTCGGCCCTCGTGGTGTGCAGCCTGAAGGCGATTGTCGACCTGTTCGCCGCGGGCTGAACCGCCACGCCAGCGCCAACGCGCCCTCAATCCTCTTGCGCCTCTTGCGGGGCATCGCTCTGGGTATGCCCATCGGGCCCCCGGTTGAACACGCCGTAATCGCTCGATTTCACGCCTGCCGCCCCATCGGTGCCAATGCCGGCCAGACCGAGCTTGAGCAGCTCGCGGACCGCCGCGGCGCGGGTCGGCATGCGGTGCTTGAAGCGGAAATCGTCGAGGGCTGCCAACTCCTCCGGCGACAGCATGACCTGAAGACGTTCAGCGCGAAGCTCATTCATCGCAAAACACCCAGACTTAGCTTGTTGAGTAATTTGCTAAACCGCCAAACTCGCGTGGGGTTCCACCGGTTGAGATAAAAATGCCAATTGAGTAAAATTATCAAATGAAATCAATAGCTTAGATAAAAAATAAAGGAACGATCCGGCTGCCCATCTCGTTATGTCGCTGGAGAGATGCCATGGCCAACCACGTCAAGCTTCCCCGCAAGCTGTCCGAGGAGCCGGAAGCCCCGAAACCGCGGCGCCCGAGCCACGCGAAAGTCATCGAGCAACTGGACCGCTGGGCCAACAGCCCCGGTCTTCAACCGCCAAAGGTCGATAATGCAGAAGACGATTCAAAAGCGGAAGCGATCTGAACCCCACACATTCGAGCAGCGCCTTGAGGAACACCGCGTGCGACTTGAAAGCCGGCTCGCTCAATTGCCGCGCGGCGCCGAACGCGAGCAGATTGTCGCGCGCATCGAGCAACTGCGAACAGCCGTCGAGCTGAACGCGATGCTGTCGCAACAGGCGTGAGCGGCCGCGCCGTGCGGGTCGCTCAGCATCCGCGGCAGATTGAATTCAGCTTTGCCTTGAGGGCGGGATCGTCCCGTGGCGGAACGGGATTGCTTTCCGTCAAGGAGGGCGCCGGCATCGCTCCGAAATTGAACGGCACAGTCAGAACGGCAGTATCGTCCCCCACGTCCGCGGGCAGCGCAGCAAAGGGTTGAGCCCGTTCAACGATTGCCAATGCTTCTGCGTCTATCACAGGAATACCGCTGCTCTCGATAAGCCAACTCGACACGAGATGACCTGCGCGGTCGATCCTGAAGGCGACTGTGGCGGTGCCACCCTGCCCACGCGCGAGTGTCGGTGGATAACGCCGGGCCAGGCGCAGACGGATGGAGATATCCTGCTTCCATGCCGCGACTGAAGGGGTGACCTGCGGGGCTGCACTGTCCTCAGCGATTGCGGGAGCTGAGGCAGCAACGAGCAAAGCAATACAAACAACGAGCCGTCGCAACATCTAGCGAATTGGTCCACTTTCATAATCAGCAATTCATTCTATTCGCGCTTTGGTTGATTGCAAGGCGTACAACTCGTTATGCGCCGGAGATCGATCAAGCATCTGCTCCCGAAAACATCTTGCCCGCATCCGCCGTGCACCGTAGCATCGCCACGTTGATGGGGATGGAGTCCCCCGATAACCGCCGCAAGGCTGATGACTCCTACCGGGCGCGACAGCGTCGGTAGGAGCATGCGCCACCGCCGACCCGCCGTGTCCCGCGAATGAGAAGGGACAGCGCATGACGGGTCTTCCTGGTTCACTCTCAATCGCATTGTCGCTGGTCGGGTCGATCTGGCTCGTCGGTGTCGTCGCCCTGCTGGTCGGCGCGCCGGGCGAACTGGTGGCCGCGACCTTCGTGCTTGGGTTGGTGGCGGGCTTCGTCGAATGGCGAGCCGGAAAGGTGGAGCATTGAACGTTCAGTTGTTGGCGGCGGTCGCGATCGGCGGTTCGCTGGGATCGGTCGCGCGCTATCTGGTGGCGATCGGCGCGGGGCGCCTGGTCGGCACGGACTTTCCCTGGGGCACGCTGGTGATCAACATCGTAGGTTCATTCCTGATCGGCGTCTTTGCGGAGGCGTTCGCGCTGAGCTGGAATGCCAGCCAGGCGATGCGGGTGTTTCTCACCGTCGGCATTTGCGGCGGCTTCACCACCTTCTCGACCTTCTCGCTCGACGCGATCGTGCTGATGCAGCGCGGCGAGCTATGGTCGGCCGGCACCTACATGGCGGCCTCCGTCGCGCTCTCGATTCTCGCGCTGTTCGGCGGCCTGCTGCTGGTGCGGGCGTTCACAGCCTAGTCAGTCGCGCGGCGGCCGGTGCGTGGATTGAGCGGTGCGGTTGGCGGCCGTCGCAGCGCTTCGGGCAGGAACGGTTCGCCCCGCCGAGGCGAGGCGTCGGCACGCACATCGGCGGCCCATTGCGCACGTTCGTGCGGCGTCTGGTTGTCGTTGAAGGTTCGCTTCACATCGACGCCGTCGACGGGATCGTTGACGCCGTTCCGGCTGGCGGGATGGTCGACGCCGCTGTGGATGTCACTGGAGTTGCCCATCGCGGCCTCCGTGCTCGGCTGATCCGGATCAAGATTTGATCCTGGATCCAGGACTTCTGCACCAACGTGGCCTGCGCAAGCGCCGTTCCAAAAAAGTGAAGGGCTGGAGGTACCGTCTGCCGCCCGGAATCCTTGGCGCGTCCGGGACCAGCCGGTAGGATGGAACCCGGATGGCAGCCAGGAACCAAGGGAAAGACCGGGGAATGAAGCACGTCGACGTCGCGGTGATTGCTGCCACGCTGTGGCTGCTGGCGTCGATGGTGCTGGACATCCTGACGCCGAAGTCGATCACCGCGCTGATGATCGCCGCCGCGCTTGCGCCGCCGTTCCTGATCGGGATCGGCATCCATTTCGCACGTGAATATTTCAAGGCCAGGCGGCGCAGCTACCCGCCGCCGCAGTTGGACGAACACTTCAAGAACTAGCGCGTTTTCGAGCGACGTGGGCACCGGTTCGCGTGAAGAAAACGCGTGTCAAAACTGAAATCCAGGCCCCCGTTTCGATTCAATCGGAGCGGGGCAGGGCTGCGGGACGGGCTGCACGTGCTGCATTGAACTGCCCACATGGCTTGCTAAGCTTGCGCCATGACCGAGCATCTCCCCGACACGATCAGCCGCCTCTACACCGACCCTGGCGAATATGTCGACAGCGACCATCCCGCCGTCGAGGCGTTCGCCCGCGCCGCCGTTACGTCTGACGCCAGCGCGCGCGACAAGGCGCGCCGGCTCTACACCGCGGTGCGCGACGGCATCCGCTACAACCCCTATGTCAGCATGCGCTCGCCCGAGAGCTACCGGGCCTCCAGCGTGCTCGCCGCCGGCAACGGCTACTGCGTCGGCAAGGCGGCGCTCTATGCCGCGGCCTGCCGCGTCCACGGCATCCCGGCGCGGGTCGGCTTCGCCGATGTGCGCAACCATCTCACCACCGAGAAGCTGCGCCAGAGCATGGGCTCGGACCTGTTCACCTGGCACGGCTTCACCGACGTGTTCGTCGATGGCGCCTGGCGCAAGGCGACCCCGACTTTCAACGACACGCTGTGCGCCAAGCTCGGCGTCAAGCCGCTCGATTTCGACGGCCATGCCGACGCGCTGCTGCATCCCTTCGACGGCGAAGGGCGGGCCTACATGCAGTATGTCAACGGCCACGGCAGCTATCACGACGTCCCCGCCAAATTCCTGATGCGCGAGATGGCGCGCGAATACGCCAACATGCAGGGCGAGGATCTCGCCGGCCGCGACATGGAGCGCGAGGCGGCCGAGCAGTAGCGGACCTGTGAGCCGATCGCGCGCCGGCTGAGGGGGCGGTGTCATGGATGCGGAACTGCCGAAAGCGCAGGTCAGCCGCCCCGCCAGAGGCTGGGAGGACGCGGTTGCGCTGACCGGCTTCATCCTGGTTGCGGTCGGACAGGCCTCCAACCAGGTTCTGGCGCGCGGCCTCGCCGGCTCAGTGCCGCCGTTCTCGCTCGCCTTCTTCCGCTGGAGCATCATCGCCATCGGCCTCGCGCCGTTTGCGATTGCAGCGATCCGCGACGGCAAGATCCCGCTGGCGCAGAACCTCTGGCCGATCTTCGCCGCCGGCTTCCTCGGCATGTTCCTGTGCGGCGGCCCGGTCTACATCGCCGGCATCACGACCACGGCGATCCACATCGCGCTGATCTTCGCGCTGTCGCCGATCATGGTGCTGCTGATCTCGGCGGCGCTCGGCATCGAGCATATCGGTCCGCTGCAATGGCTCGGCACGGCGCTGGCGCTCGGCGGCGCGCTCCTGATCGTCTCGGGCGGTCATCTGGAAACGCTGACGCAATCGAGCGCGGCCTGGGGCGATCTCCTGGTGGTATGCGCGATGCTCGGCTGGTCCGGCTACACGCTGCTGCAGTCGCGCGTCGCGCCGCGCGCCTCGCTGCTGGCGCGGGTCAGCCTGTTCTCGGCGGCCGGCGCGCTGTGCTCGCTGCCGCCGGCGCTCCGGGAGATGTGGGCGACGCCCGCGGAGGTGTTCAACACCCGGGCGTTCGAGGCCTATGTCTTCGCCGGCCTCGTGCCCGGCCTGATCGCCTATGCGGGCTTCGCCTGGCTCGGCGCGAGATTCGGCTCGGTGCGGAGCTCGCTGGTGCTCTACGTCGCGCCGATCGCGAGCGCGCTGCTGTCCTGGATCATCCTTGGCGAGCCGCCGAAGTTGATCCATCTGGTTGGCGGCCTTTTGATCCTCGGCGGCGTCTGGGCCAGCCTGCGCAAATAGATCCGGTTCCCTCCCAAAGTGCAACCATTTCCGGCCTCGTGCGTTGAATCCAGCGTTGATTCAAGAGCTTAGTCGGAGGTCGCATGAATCTTACTCCCCAGCAGCGCAAGGACCGTGATGCGCAGCGTCAGCAAGACGCATCGCAGGCGATGAAGGAGCATCGCGCCAGCGAGAAGGCGTTCTACGACAACTTCCAGCGCCTCAAGGCCGAGCGGCAGGCGCGCGAAGCCGCGCAGTCACGCAAGGCGAAATCTGCTTCGAAATAAGCGCTTGGAGCCACACCAATCATCCGGATGGCCCGGATCTGACCGAACGAGAAGGAGCGGAAGCGAGGGGGCGAGCACGGCACAAACAAGCTCGCCCCGAAGACGAGAAATCTCCAGGCTTATGGAGGACGTCAGATGTACTTTACCGATCAGAAAACGGTCACCTGCAAATGCGGTGAGCCCTTGAGCGAATTGATGCTCGTCGACGACCAGACAACCGGAATCAAGTTTCACGTCGGTCGTTGCCCGTCATGCCGTGAAGTGACGGTTGTTCGGTCCCAGGACATGCCATCGAACGACAATGCCTGACGCGGACGCTCCTCTCGCGAGTGGGAGGACCGGCTTTGGTTTCAGGTTTTCGGTTGCGACCGGTGAGCGACAGGCCGGCTGACGCATCGTTTGCGGCACACCAGAAAAAGAGCAGGGCGCGACCGGCATCACCACGGTCGCGCCCTACGTCGCCGGTCAATGGGGCAGGGGGAATAACCGGCTCTTCCAAAGACTCGCAGACCCCCTGAGTCGTTCCGCACAAGCGAAAATATTTTCGTACACGGTTAAGTGATGGCCGGACGCGAGAACCCCGCGGGTTTCGTTCGCGTTGTGTCCGGGATCGCCAAGGGATCGTCGAGCGAATTTCCATGGGGCGAGGGACATCACCATGTCAAAGATTCAGATGGGAATTTTCGCTGCGCTGGCGGCTGGGCTGACGCTTGGCGCCGTCCAGCTGGCATCTGGCCACGATCTCATCGGCCGCCAGCAGGTCACCACCGCACTGGCGCCGGAGAGCGCCGTCAATCGCGCCGCCAAGACCGACCGTGCCACGGTTCCAGTCACCGGCCTGCCGAGCCGGACCGTTGCGCTGAAGGTCGAGCGGCTTCCCGATACGTCGGTGCTGGTCCGCGTCCCCGTGGCCAAGGAAGAGGCGCGCCATCGCCCCACAGTGCCGGCTCGGGCACGGCCCGGCGACACCCGCAAGGTGGCCTGCGAGCCCGTGGTCAGCGTGCTGACCGAAGTGGCCAAGCTGCTGCAGCCCGGCCGCTGCGTGACCTGAGAAGGGCGCACAGTCGTCCAATATCGACGGCGTCATCGCCCGGGCTGAACACTTGACCGGGCGATGACATCGTTGGTTGCGGTTTGCACCTTACCGGGCAATGCAGGCTATTCCTCCTCCTCCGCCTCGCTGCTGCTGGCAGCGCTGCGGCCTGCCATCAGGCCGAGTGCGAGGCCGCCGACCGCCAGGAGCGGGATCAGGCGCTTCACGCCGATGGCCCGCACGATCTGCAGGCCGGTGGCGACCACCACCGGATCGGCGAACACATTGGCCGCGGCGGCCTTTGCCGCCTTCTCGGCGCGGCGGCGCATCTCGCGCTTGCGCACGATGTAGACGCTGGCGGCGATCAGCGTGACGACAAGGAACAGCGCGGCGCCGGCGAGGCACGCTTCCACCGGCCCGTAGTGCTGCAGCACGTAGACGAAGGCGGCCGCGCACAGAAAGCCGATGGTGATGAACAGCGCGATCGCGGCGGCCGCGGCCAGCGACGTCAGCCGCAGCGCGTTGCCGGTGGAATCCTTGACGTCATTGATCAGCCGCTGAAGCATCGACCAGCCCTGCCCTGAATCTTGCCCTGAATCTTGCCTCGAGCCTTGCCCTGAAGAGCGCGTCGACAAACGCGGCGGCGGCGCGCCAGCGCCGCCATCGCATCCAGAGGGGTGGTTTCCGCGTGATCGCCACCATGGGGCTCATCCCCCGGAGACCGCAATTTGCCTAGCGGCGCCAGGTGACGCCGATCAGGAAGCCGAGACCCAGCGCAAGGCCGACCGTCGCCAGCGGCCGCTGGGTGATCATATCTTCCAGCGATTCCTCGATCGAGGATGCGGCATCCTGCGCCGCGCCCATCATCGCGCTGCCGCGCTCCGACATGTCGTCGAGTGTATCTTCCGCACTGGCGCGCGCATCCTTGTAGCGGCGGCGGGCCTGCTTGCCCGCGTTGTTGGCAAACGAGTTCAGCGCGTCGGTGATCTGTTCGGTGAGGGCGGCGATATCGTTCTTCACGGCGGTGACATCCTTTTCAAGGCGTTCGTAGGTCGCTTTGTCCGTCATGTTCTTGATCCCAAATGCGCTGTCCGTGCTCGACATCGAAAAGCTCCCGGAGAACTTGCGTGCTGGAACAAAAACGCGCCGCGCGGTGCATGGTTCCAGCCGTGAAACCGGGCTTTCAAACGGTGCCGGCTTCGCTCGAGAACGCCTTGCTACTCCTCCGGCAGCTGCGGCGAATTGACCGGCATCAAATGCTCCTTGACGATCAGCGCCACGATCAGGAGCGGCGACGACAGGAAGGCGCCCATCGGGCCCCACAGCCAAGTCCAGAACGCCAGCGCCAGGAAGACTGCCAGCGCGTTCAGCGACAGCCTGCGACCGACGATCGTCGGCGTGACGAAATGTCCTTCCAGGAAGGTCACGACGGTAAAGCAGGCCGGCGCGATCAGCCCGGCGCCGATGGTCGGCGAGGCGATGATGCCGACCGCGACCAGCACGACGAACATCGCGATCGGCCCGATGATCGGAACGAAGTTCAGCGTCGCGGCGAGCGCACCGAGCCCAGCCGGATTTGGCATGCCCGTTGCCGCGCAGATCGCGCCGGTGACGATGCCGACGCCGACATTGATCATGGTCACCGTCAGGAGATAATTGCCGAGATGGGTCTCGACCTCGTTGAGGATGCGCAGCGTACGCAGCCGCGCCGTGCGTTCGCTGAATGCCATCACCAGTGCGCGGCGCAGATCCTTCCAGCTTGCGATGAACAGGATCAGCGTCGCGATGAACAGCAGGAATTCGGCGAAGGTCGGCGACAGGAATTCCAGCGTCGGCTGCACCCATTCGAATTTCGGCAGCTGGAGCGTGGCCAGCGTATCGGAGCCGCCGACCATGGTCTGCAATTCCTGCCACAGCGCGAGCGGCCGGTCGAACACGTGCAGCTTCTCCTTCAGGATCGCGCCGAGCTCGGGTAGCCGCGAACTCCACTCCATCACCGGCGAGGCAATCAGCCCGACTATGAAGCTGACGGCGGCGCCGACCGCGATCACGATGACGACCGCGCCGAGCGCGCGCGGAATCCGATAGCGTTCGAGCATGCTCGCCGCCGGCGACAGCATGGTGCCGACGATGAAGGCCATGGTGATCGGGAGGAAGAAGGCGCGTGCGAAATAGAGCACCGCGACAATGACGATAACCAGCAGGGCCATCAATGCGAAAGCGACGGCCTCGGCGCGGCTGACAACCGGCGGCAGTTCGATCTTGCTGTCGGGGACTGGCGTGCCTTCGGGCGCTTTGCCAAGCAGGTCTTCACTTGGAAAGGCGCGCACCGAACTCCTCCCGCGTGAGGACGAACAAACCCGCCGCGTGGTCGCCCCGCGCGTCGAATGGCGCGATGACAACGGGCCGCTCCCCGGAAAGTTCCGTCGCGCGTTCGTGAGACGTGACGGGTTGACAATCGCGGCTTCGCGACGATTCGCGGCGGAACCGACTCGCGACCATGCGCGTTGGCCCGGCATCGCATCACCACGATGCGCATCCCGTCCAGGGGCAGCACATGACACAGCAGTCTGTTTCCAGCCGCCGGCTTGCGTCGCGCGCCGCGCGCACCCTTGCCCTCGCCAGCGTCCTGTTTGCGACGCCGTTTGTTGTCGCCACGTCGGCCAGCGCCCAGGTCCGTTCTTCCGCGCTCGGCTATGCGCCGACGCAGCCGGGCGCATTTCCCGCCGACGAGGTGATGAACGACCCCTCGAGTGGGGCCGGCGAGGACGGCGCGCTGCCGGAGCGGCTGCGCCGGACCACCGTCGCGCTCAATACGACTGAGGCGCCCGGCACCATCATCATCGATACCGGCAACACCGCGCTGTATTACGTGCTTGGCGGCGGCCGGGCGATCCGCTACGGCGTCGGCGTCGGCCGCGAGGGGTTCACCTGGGCCGGCACACAGACCATCAGCCGCAAGGCCGAATGGCCGGACTGGCATCCGCCGGCCGAGATGATCAGGCGCCAGCCCTATCTGCCGCGCTTCATGGCCGGCGGCCCGGGCAACCCGCTCGGTGCGCGCGCGATGTATCTCGGCTCCAGCGAATACCGCATCCACGGCACCAACGATCCCTCGACGATCGGCAAGTTCGTGTCGTCTGGTTGCATCCGCCTGACCAATGAAGACGTTTCCGACCTGTTCAGCCGGGTCGATGTCGGCACCAGGGTCGTGGTGCTGCCGAAGACCGCGCCGCACCTCGCCGCGCGTGCGCTCGGCCCGACCACGACCCAGATCTCGGTCCGCCCGGCACAACCGCGGCCTGCGGTGACGACGCTGCCGTCCGGCCGTCAAGCAATGAACATCCCGCCGGCTTCCTCGTTGTACTGACGATCGATGTTGTACTGAGGGCCGGTGATGGTGACGCGATACTCCAGGCGGTGGGCGTTCGGGACCGCGGCAGTGCTTGGCCTGTCCCTTGCGCCTGCGGCGCAAGCCCAGGATTTCTTCTCGCAACTGTTCGGCGGCTTGATGCAGGGCCGCCCGCCGATGATTCGGATGCCGTTCGACGATGGCCCGCCTATGATGCCGCGGGTCGAGCGCCGTCCACGCTATGACGTCGGCCAGGCCTATTGCGTGCGGACCTGCGACGGCCGCTATTTCCCGCTGGCTGCGACCGGCAACCAGAGCAAGGCGGAGAGCTGCAACAGCTTCTGTCCGGCGAGCGCGACCGAAGTGGTCTATGGCGGCAACATCGACAACGCCGCGACGGAAGACGGCAAGCCGTATTCCGAGCTGCCGAACGCGTTCCGCTATCGCGACGAGCTGGTCTCGGGCTGCACCTGCAACGGCAAGGACTCTGTCGGCCTCGCCGCGGTGAAAATCGAGGACGATCCGACCTTGCGCAAGGGCGACATCGTTGCCGGCAAGGACGGGCTGATGTCGGTGAGCCGTCCGGACCGGCGTGGCGCGCAGCTCAACTTCACGCCGGCGCCGGATCGCATCCGCGCCAAATATGGCCGGCCGGCAGTGGTGGCGCGCGAGTAGCGTCGATCACACCGCGGCGGCCGCTTTCGGTTCCTGGCGCGGAACCGGCCTGCCTCCTGCACGTTAGCAAAGGGCGAACGGCACATTCACCGATGCCATCAGGGGGCTCCGCATGCTCGTCGGCGTACTCGTCACCTTCCTTGTCGTTATTCTCGTTCTTTATCTGATCAACATGCTGCCGCTCGACGGCCGCGCCAAGCAGATCGCGCGCGCCGTCGTCATCATCATCGGCATCATCTCGCTGCTGAAGTATTTGGCGGTGTTTTAGATCCGTCATTGCGAGCAGCGAAGCGCAACCATCCTCATCGTCGTCCCTGCCTAGTGCGCGTACTCATAAACTGGGACGCCCGCTTGCAGGAGCGAAGCAGACACTCGGCCTGAACGTCAGGGATGTCGCCTTATGACCCATCTGCGACATTACCCCTCCGGTACTCCTGCCAATCGCATGCCCTCATAAATGCGCTCACGTTTGGCGAGGTAAGCTGGATTATCGGTCGACGGGTTGGCGCGGAAGCGGCGGATGCTGAAATTAGGTTGAAGCGCGAGCCCCGCTTGCGCAGCGGCCCGCGCGTCATCGAGTGCTCCAAGCAGTGCTAGGGCAGCGGCGAGCCCAAGATGCGCAAACGGATAATTTCGGTTGGCGTCGATGCTCCTGCGGAGCCAACAGACGGCTTCCCTATCGGCACTAAGTTGCAACTTAGCGAAACCGACATACTGCATCCACATGAAGGCATGAATGTCGCGGGGAGACAGGCGGAGTGCCTCTAAGACATGCGCCTCAGTGTCCCCGCCGCGACCGAGGAAAATCTTGGCTTGACCGATTAACCCGTGCGCATGGGCCAGATTTCGGTCCAATGCCAAAGCGTGTTGTAGTTCGTCAATGCCCTCGGACACGCGGTTCGTGAAAATTTTTGCTGTTCCCAAATGTAAGTGAGCCAAGGCGTGGTTCGGCGCGAGGGTCAGGACATGCATAACGGCCACTTCCGCTATGGTAAGGTACTTTATCCGATTGTCGGTCATGTAGCCGGCACCAACAATGCCATCAACATGCGCTAAGCCCAGACGCGCTTCGATATTGCCGGGATCAAGCGTCAGAGCGCGCTCGAAAAAGTGGCGCGCCTGCAAGATATATTCGGGAGTCAACCCCATATTGAGCTTAGCTCTGCCCTGGAAGTACAACTCCATTGAATTGGGATGCGCCGAACGTTGTGCTCTCACTGCCTCGGCTGCGACGAGCTGCGCGTCTAAGGAGTTAGCTAGCCTAGATATGATCTCGTCCTGCATATCGAACAGATGGGTGACGGGTTTGTCAAAGCGGTCCGCCCATAAATGCGTGCCGGTTTCAGCGTCTACCAGCTGCACGTTGACGCGAAGTCGGCTTTCGTGGCGCTGTACGGAGCCTTCTAGCACATACCGGATGTTCAACTCGCGACCGATTTGCTTGAGGTCAGCCGCTTTGCCCTTGTAGGTGAATGCGGTGTGTCGCCCGATCACCAATGAGCCGCTGATCCGCGACAAGTCCGTAGTGAGGCTTTCCGTCACACCATCGACGAAATAGTCGTGCTCTGGGTCGCCGCTGAGGTTGGCGAAGGGCAACACAACGATGGAGAGACGAGGCGGTGAAAGCGACCTTTGTGCCGTGCCGTCGTTCTGCGCCGCCGAACTTGCCGACGCAGTTTCGGGCCTCTGCCCTTCGTGCACTACGCCAACGAAGCGAAAGCCTTTGCGCGGCAACGTTTTGATTAGGCACTGCTTGTCACCATCGTCACCGATTGCGGCGCGAGCGGCATTCAAGCGGGTCGTCAACGCGGCATCTGAGACTATGCGTCCGTTCCAAACCGCGCTTATGACTTCGTCCTTGCTGACGACGCGCTCCCTGTGCCGGATCAAATAGTCTAGTAGATCGAAGACCTGCGGCGTGATGGAAACAGGGATGGTTCCGCGATGTAGCTCGCGACGGTCAGTATCGAATGCGTACTCCTCGAAGAAATAGCGCATCTGACGATCCCTTAGGGCCTTCGATTTTCGGGCTTTAACGCCCTCGAACGCAAAGAATAAGCCGCTGGTAAGGAAAATGTAAGCCGGATGTCAGGCGCGGTGGCTCGTCGTACAGCATGTTCGTCCTGTGAAAAGTCGACAGGACACACGGCAATGAGCACAGTCCAAGAGATCACCAAGTTGCAGCACAGAGCAACTACCGACCGGCCGGTCTATAGTCCGCTCGAAGCATATTGGAAGGCATTTCAGGAGTGGCGCAAACGCCGGAGGCTGCAAACGGAATTATGCCGCCTGACGGACCGCGAGCTGATGGATATTGGCACGACGCGAGGCGAGATTGACTACGTCGTATCGAACAGAGATATCGACCCGCGAGGCATACGAGCCGAATGGGTCCAATGGCTGCCAACAGTGGACGGCCAAATCCACCCACATTGGGACAAGCACCTCTCAGAAACACGCACCAAACCTCGCTAGTGCAATGCGCGGAAACCATCGCGGCCTGCTACGCAAGCCGTTATGGCTGCTTCTGGCCGATTCCGTTGAAAAAGGCCGGCATGACCAAGCGCGCCTCTTTTGTCCGCTTCTGACGGGAATACGGACTTCGTTCGACGACCCGATTTATGGGTACACGCCCTAGTGCGCAATTGCGCACGGGAGCAGGGACGACAATGACGGTGGTCGTGATTCAAGTTGTCAAACAGCTTCTCGGTGTCGTCACCCGCGCATGCATGAGCGGGTGATGACACGGCGAGGGCGTCTGCACGATTTCGGGATAATGGAAATGTAGAGCTGATTTGCCCGACGAGTCAAGTTGCCGCCGCCGGCACCTTTGCATGGGGTTGTTTTCGATATTTTGGCAGTGCGCCCTTGCGACGGCGGGCGATCGCATCCGGCTATTCCGGCTTCACTCGCGGCGCCCACAAAAAAGCCCCGGCTGATCGCCGGGGCTTTTGCTTGTCGTCGGGCTATTGGATCAGCCCGCGGCCTTGGCCTCGCGGCGGCGCGCGGTGAGGATGTATTCGGTATAGCCGTTCGGCTGCGTGCGGCCCTCGAAGATCAGGTCGCAGGCGGCCTTGAAGGCAACGCCATCGAACGCGGGCGCCATCGGCTTGTAGAGCGAATCGCCGGCGTTCTGCTTGTCGACGACGACAGCCATGCGCTTCAGCGACTCCATCACCTGGTCCCTTGTGATGACGCCCTGATGCAGCCAGTTCGCGAGGTGCTGGCTCGAGATGCGCAGCGTGGCGCGGTCCTCCATCAGGCCGACATCGTGGATGTCGGGCACCTTGGAGCAGCCGACGCCCTGATCGATCCAGCGTACGACGTAGCCGAGGATGCCCTGGCAGTTGTTGTCGATCTCCTGCTTCACGTCGTCGGGCGCCCAGTTCGACTGCGACACCGGGATGGTGAGGATGTCGGAGAGCTTTGCGCGCGGCCCGCCCTTGGCGAGTTCCTGCTGCCGGGCGATCACGTTGACCTGGTGATAGTGCAGCGCGTGCAGCGTGGCCGCGGTCGGCGACGGCACCCAGGCGGTGGTGGCACCGGCCTGCGGGTGGCCGATCTTCTGCGCCAGCATGTCGGCCATCTTGTCGGGGGCGGCCCACATGCCCTTGCCGATCTGGGCATGGCCGGGCAGGCCGTCGATCAGGCCGTTGTCGACGTTCCAGTCCTCATAGGCCTTGATCCACGGCTGGGCCTTCATGTCGTTCTTGCGGATCATCGGACCCGCTTCCATCGAGGTGTGGATCTCGTCGCCGGTACGGTCGAGGAAGCCGGTGTTGATGAACATGATGCGCTTGGAGGCGCGCTGGATGCAGGCCTTGAGGTTGACCGTGGTGCGGCGCTCCTCGTCCATGATGCCGACCTTCAGCGTGTTCTCCGGCAGGCCGAGCATCTTCTCAACCTCGGCGAACAGGTCGCAGGTCAGCGTCACCTCGTCGGGGCCGTGCATCTTCGGCTTGACGATATAGGCCGAGCCGGTGCGGCTGTTCCTGACCTTGGAATTGCCCGTGAGGTCGTGGATCGCGAGCAGGCCGGCGACCGCGGCATCCAGGATGCCTTCCGGAATCTCTTCGCCCTTGGCGTCGAGCACGGCGTCGGTGAACATGTGGTGACCGACATTGCGCATCAGCAGCAGGCTGCGGCCGTGCAGCTTCAACTCGCTGCCGTCGGGCTTCTTGTAGACGCGGTCGGCATTGAGCGAGCGGGTCAGCGTCTTGCCGCCCTTCTCGAAATCGGCCGACAGCGTGCCGTTCATCAGGCCGAGCGTGTTGCGATAGACCAGCACCTTGTCCTCGGCGTCGACGGCGGCGACCGAGTCCTCCATGTCGAGAATGGTGGAGACCGCCGATTCCAGGATCATGTCGGCGACGCCGGCCGGGTCATCCTTGCCGATCACGTTGTTGCGGTCGATCTTGACCTCGACATGCATGCCGTTGTTGACGAGCAGGATCGCGGAAGGCTGGGCGGCGTCGCCCTGATAGCCGGCGAACTGGGCGGGGTTCTTCAGCGCGGTCGAGTTGCCGCTCTTCAGCTTGACCGAGAGCTGGCCCGCGATCACGGCGTAGGAGGTGACGTCGGTGTGGCTTCCGGTCGCGAGCGGCACGGCGGCGTCGAGGAAGGCCTTCGCCTTCGCGATCACCTTGTCGCCGCGGGCCTTGTTGTAGCCACGGCCAGCTTCGCTCGGATCGTGCGGGATCGCGTCGGTGCCGTAGAACGCGTCGTACAGCGAACCCCAGCGCGCGTTGGCGGCGTTCAGCGCGTAGCGGGCGTTGGTGAGCGGCACCACCAGCTGCGGGCCGCAGATCTTGCCGATTTCTTCATCGACATTGGCGGTTTCGACCTTGTGGGTCGCGGGCTCGGGCAGCAGGTAGCCGATGTCCTTGAGGAACGCGGTGTAGGTGTTGATGTCGAACGCCTTGCCCTTGTTGGCGCGATGCCAGTCGTCGATCTTGGCCTGCAGCGTGTCGCGGACCGCGAGCAACTCGCGGTTCTTCGGTCCGAGCTTCTGGATGATGGCGGCAAGTCCGGCCCAGAACGCATCCGGGGCGATCCCGGTTTTCGGCGTCGCCTCCTTGGCGATGAAATCGAACAGGACAGGGGCGATCTTCAATCCATGGGCATCGACACGAGTCATGATGGGCTTTCTCAAAGAAATGGGGCGTTTAGGAGCTGTTTTCGAGAGAAATCAGCAAAAAACGCGCCAAAGGGCCGCGTTCACGGCCCTTTTAGCCCTAAAGTCCCGGCTCTGAGAAGGCCCCCTTTCCGGCCCACGCTGCACCGTCACGCGGGCGGCCACCCTGAATTTTCCAAACGCCAGGGGTCCGCTCCCGGAGAGACCCGTCAGGGCGCCCTGGTGCGTACCTTGCTGGCGATCAGCAATGCAGCGAGCACCAGGGGAATTGCGCCCGCTACGAACACAGCGGCTGCGCCCATCAGATCAAGCACCAGCCCGCCGCCGGCCGCGCCCATGGTGATGCCGAGGAAGATCGAGGCCACAGTCAGTCCGGTCCCGCTCTCGGTCTCGTCGGGCACCATGCGGGTGATCCATGTCGTGGTCGCGACCGGTACGCCGCTGAAGGCGAAGCCCCAGAGTGCGACCAGCACCAGAGCCGGAATGACGTCGTTGCCAAAGACCGAGAGCAACAGACCGATCACGCTGATCGCCAGCGGCATCGCGATCAGCGTGAGCTTGAGTTTGCGCTCGGCCATCAGCCCGCTCGCGAACGAGCCGAGGTAGTTGGCGACGCCGAAGGCAAGCAAGGTCGCCGCAACTCCGGCGGCGCCCAGCCCGGTCACGCTCTCAAGGAATGGACGGATATAGCCGAAATAGCCGAAGTGTCCGGTGAAGACCAACGTTGCCGCCAGGATGCCGGCGCCGATCCCCCGCCGTGTCAGGATGTCGATCAGGGTGTCGAGCCCGGCTTCTCCCCTTGGGGCCAAACGCGGCAGAGCGAGTGCCTGGATGACGAATACCGCTGCGCCCAATGCCGTCGCGAGCAGGAACACGGAGCGCCAGCTCGCCACCTCGCCGAGATAGCTGCCGAGCGGAACGGCAATGATCATCGCGGCGGGAATGCCGCTCATCACGATCGACAAGGCCCGGGCTACCAGCGACGGTGGTACCAGCCTGATCGTCGTCGCTGCCGCCATCGCCCAAAACCCGCCAATGGCAAGGCCGAGCACGATCCGCGCGGCCAGCAGGAACGTGATGCTCGGCGCCGGCGCCACCAGCAGATTGGAGATCACCAGGAGAATCGAAAAGCTGAGCAGCACCGGCTTTCGATTGAACCTGCGCGTCAGTGTCGGCGTGAACAATGCTCCGACCAGCCCGGCCAGCGAGGTCGCGGTCACGGCCTGACCGGCGAGGCCCGGACTCACACCGAGATCGCGCGCCATCGGCGTCAACAGACCGGACGGCAGGAACTCGGCCGTCAGAAGTGCGGTGACGCCCAGCATCATGGCCGCGACGGCGCCCCAAGCGGGCCTTTCCGGTGAGGCCGGCTTGTCACCAACCTTGAGCGCGGCGTCGCCCGGCATCAGCGCAACGGCATCGGCGTGCGCCAGAGCGGGGTCCACTTCTTGATCCATTGGCCGAACCTTCCATCTATGTTGCACCGCCGCAGACATAGGCTGGAGGTTTTGGACGATCTATGCCATCAACGCTCCAATGTTTGATCATTCGTCCAGATCGTCCACCGCCGATACGACCGACGCCGCCGTCGATCTGGTGAGCGAGTTGCTGCTCGGCATGCGGCTTGAGGGCGTTCACTACCGTCGGGTCGAGACGCGGGCGCCCTTCGGGTTTCGGTTCGAAACGCCGTACGGACGCGCGCAATTCCACTTCGTTGCGCATGGCACGGCACTTTTGCGCTATGCCGATGCGACGCTGCTTCCCCTTGGATGCGGTGACGCGATTTTCCTGCCGCGCGGCGGCGCGCATGATCTTGTCTCGGCCCCGGATGAGCCGAGTTGCGATGTCGAGCGTTTCAAGACCGAGACGCTGTGCGGCAATGTCGATGTGACATCGGCCTGCCCTGAAGGATGCCCGCAGGACGAGTCGGTCCTGGTCTTCAGCGCCTGCATGAATTTCGATCTTGGCGGCATGCGCCCGCTGATCGCGCTGATGCCGGAGGTGATGCGGGCCGACACGTTGCTTGCGCGCCAGCCGGAAATCGAACCGATGCTGAAGGCCATGGAGCGGGAGACCTGCACGCCGCGGGCCGGCTCCGTCGGCGTGATGGCGCGGCTCGCCGATGTGCTCGCCGCGTCGATCGTGCGTGGCTGGGTCGAATGCGGCGGCGACAACGCCATGGGCTGGTTCGAGGCCTTGCGTGATCCGCGTCTCGGCCGCGCGATCGGCGCGCTGCATCGCGCGCCCGGCCGCAACTGGACTGTTGCTGAATTGGCGGCGGAGGCGGGTTGCTCGCGTTCGCTGTTCGCCGAGCGCTTCCAGGCCATGACCGGGCAATCGCCGCGGCGCTATCTTGCCGAGCTGCGCATGCGTCTCGCGACACAGTGGATCAAGCATGAACGCCAGCCGATCGATGTGATCGCGCAGCGGCTTGGCTATGCATCACAGGCGGCGTTCAGCCGCGCGTTCAAGCGTGTCACCGGGCAATCGCCGGGGATGGTACGGCACGGGGCCGAAAGCCGCGCGGCGGAATAGGCCTCAACACCGCCGTCATGCCCCGCTGCAAGCGGGGCATCCGGTACGCCGCGGCCTATCGGCTCGATAATTGCTGTCTCTGGAATACTGGATCGACCGGACAACAAGCCGGGCGATGACAGCAAGAGAAGCTAAATATTCGCCGCGAGGTCGGTCAGTTCGTCGAACAGGATGCCGGTCGTGGCCAGCATCCGCTCGATCTCGTCGGTGGCATCGCTGACCGAGCGGTTTGAGGTGTCGATGGTCAGTTCGTTGCCGGTCGGCGGCTGGTAGTCATTGGTGATGCCGGTGAAAGACGGCAATCCGCCGGAGCGCGCCTTGGCGTAATGGCCCTTGGGATCGCGGGTCTCGCAGACCTCGGCCGGCGTCGCGACATAGATCTCGCGGAACGCGCTGTCGGCGATGCGGCGAGCTGCCGCACGGTCGGAGGTCGATGGCGACACCGCGGCGACGATGGCGATATGGCCGTTGCGCGCCAGGTGGGTCGCGACTTCGGCGAGGCGGCGGATGTTTTCGGCGCGGTCCTGCGGCGAGAAGCCGAGATCGCCGTTCAGCCCGGCACGCAGCGTGTCGCCATCGAGCAGGATCGGCGAGCCGCCATTGCCGAACAGGCGCCGTTCCAGCGCCCGCGCCAGGGTCGACTTGCCCGAGCCGGGCAGGCCGGTCAGCCAGATCACCGCGCCGTTGTGGTGGTAGCGCGCCGAGCGCTCGTCCGGCCGCAGCGCGGACTCCACCGGCACGATGTCGACCGGCACCGCCGGCCGGCCGGCGTCGACCGACAGCACAAGACCGCCGCCGGCGATACGGCCGTTGACCTCGATCACGAGGCGGCCGGTGCGCGGATTGTCGGTGTAGGGATCGGTTGCAACCGGCTGCGCCAGCGAGATGTCGATCTCGCCGACATGGTTGCGCGCGATCGCGGTGTTCTCTTCGTTGGACAGCGCGCCGGGATCGATCGCCTTCTCGATCGCGACCACGGTGGCGCGGCTTTCCTTGGTGCCGAGCCGGATCAGGATCTGCTCGCCCTTGGTCAGCGGCTTGTCATGCAGCCAGAAGATCCGGGCGCGGATGCGGCGGGTATCGCGCGGGCTCTGCCCGGAATGTCCGATGATGTCGCCGCGCTCGAGGAACAACTCGCGGTCGAGCGTGATGCCGACCGAGCGGCCGGCGCCCTGTGGGGCGTTCACCGGCGTCACCGGCCAGCTCTCGACGGTCTTGATCCGCGCGATCTTGCCGGTCGGCATGATCACGATCTCGTCGCCGGCCTTCAGGCTGCCGGACTCGATGCGGCCCGCCACGATGCGGCGGTCGTCGAACTTGTAGATCGCCTGCACCGGCAACCGCAGCGGCAGCTCGGCCAGCGGGCGTGCCGGCTCGAGCGCATCGAGCGCCTCGACCACGGTCGGTCCCTTGTACCAGTCGATCCGCGCCGTGCGCTCGGCAACGCCATCGCCGTCGCGCGCCGAGATCGGGATCACCGCCGTGGGCGTTACGCCGAGGCCGATCAGATGCGCGGAAATCTCGTCGCTGATCTCCTTGAAGCGGTCGGCGCTGAACTCGACGCGGTCCATCTTGTTGACCACGACCGCGACCTGCTTCACGCCGAGCAGATGCAGGAGATAGCCGTGCCGCCTGGTCTGGTCGCGCACGCCTTCCAGCGCATCGATGATCAGCACCGCACCGTCGGCCTGCGAGGCGCCGGTGATCATGTTGCGCAAGAACTCTGCGTGGCCAGGCGCGTCGATCAGCACGACGTCGCGCGAGCGGGTGCGGAAGCGGATCTGGGTGGTGTCGATGGTGATGCCCTGGTCGCGCTCGGTCTGCAGCGCATCGAGCAGGAACGACCACTCGAACGGCATGCCGCGCCGCGCGCTCACCGCCTTCAGCATTTCCAGCTTGCCGTCGGGCAGGCTGCCGGTCTCATGCAGCAGGCGCCCGACCAGCGTCGACTTGCCGTGATCGACATGGCCGACGATGACGATGCGCACCTGCGGCCGCGTCGTCCCGTTGGGCGTTGCCGAGATCGAGGCAGTGGGAAGGATCATGTTCATCGGAACGCTCGCACGAAGCTTGGTGTTGCTTTGAGTGTTGGTCAGAGATAGCCGGCGACGCGCAGCCGCTCGAACGCATCCTCGGTCTCGTGGTCAAGCGCGCGGCCGGCGCGCTCCGGGATCTTGGTGCCGTCGAGCTCGGTGAGGATCTCGTCGATGTTGGACGCAGTGGAGGCGACCGGGAAGGTGATGTCGGCATCACCCAGCGAGCGGTAGCGCTTGCCGTCCTTGGCGAGATAGAGCGGGATGATCGGAATGCCTTCGCGCTTGGTGTAGGCCCAGATGTCGGCCTCGGTCCAATGCAGGATCGGATGGATGCGCAAATGCGCGCCTTGCGGCGGCGAGGCGTTGAACTGGTCCCAGAACTCCGGCGGCTGGTCGCGGACATCCCATTCGCCCTCGAGGCCGCGCGGCGAGAACACGCGCTCCTTGGCGCGGGTGGCCTCCTCGTCGCGGCGGATGCCGGCAATCAATCCGTCAAAGCCGAACTTGTTGAGCGCGAGCTTCAGCCCCTCGGTCTTGCGCGCGGCGGAACGTGCGGCCGGCGGCAGGGTCGGGTCGACACTGTCGATCGGCGGGCAGGGCTCGACGCGCAGGTCGAGGTCCCATTCCTTACCGAAGCGGTCGCGGAACGCGTACATCTCCGGAAATTTCTTGCCGGTGTCGACGTGCAATGCCGGGAACGGGACGCGGCCGAAGAACGCCTTGCGCGCCAGCCAGATCATCACGTTGGAATCCTTGCCGAGCGACCACAGCAACGCGAGCTTTTTCAGCCGGGCGAACGCTTCGCGCAGAATGTAGATGCTCTGCGCCTCCAGCTCGTCGAGATGATCCATCGACGGAGGCGCCTGATCGGCGGGAATCCCCGGCACGGAAGATGCATTGCTAAGCGCTGCGGACCGCGTCCTGGCGGCGACGGATTCGTTGTCGAGAAGATGCATCTCTTGGCCTTGGCCTGTGGAGTTGAAAATTCTAAAGTTGCGCTGCAATAGAGAAGAAATAATTTTCTCTTTGCTGGCCTTGATCGAGAGATAAATAGAAAATAATTTCAGTCAACCCCCAAGTTGGGGAAGCGAGTGTCTGATGCGATATCTGCCGGTGTTTCTGGATCTGCAAAGCGGCAAGGTGCTGCTCGTTGGAGCGGGCGACCTCGTGCGCGCCAAGTTGCGGCTGCTCGCAGCCGCCGGCGCCGCGGTGCGCTGGTACGCGACCGACGGTGATCATGACATTGCCGGTCTTGCGGCGGAGGACGCCGCGCGGATCGAGCGCGCCGAAGGCGATCCGCTCACCGCCGATCTTTCCGATGTCATCGCCGTCCTCTGTGCCGGCGCAGGCGAGATCGGTGTTGCGATGTCGGTGCGCGCCAAAGCGATCGGCCTGCCGGTCAACGTGATGGACGACCTCGTGCACTCCACCTTCATCATGCCGGCGATCGTCGATCGCGGCGATGTCGTGGTCGCGGTCGGCACCGGCGGCACGTCGCCGGTGGTGGCGCGCCGCATCCGCGAGAAGATCGAGGCGGTGCTGCCGGCGCGGATCGGCGATCTCGCCGGCTTCATCGGCGGCGTCCGCAAATCGATCCACGCCCGCATCGAGGAGTTTCCGCTGCGCCGCCGCTTCTGGGAGCGCATCGTCGACGGCCCGATCGGCGCGCTGGTGCTGGCCGGCCGCAAGGACGAGGCCGAGCAGGCGCTGAACGCGATCAGCGATCCCGCCGCATTCGCCGGCGCGAGCGCGGAAGGCAAAGCCATCGGTCATGTGACGCTGGTCGGCGCCGGTCCCGGCGATCCGGATCTGCTCACGGTGAAGGCGTTGCGCGCGCTGCAGGATGCCGACGTCGTGTTCTATGACGAATTGGTGTCGTCCGAAATTCTCGACCGCATCCGGCGCGATGCGACGCGGATCCCGGTCGGCCGCCGTGTCGGCAAGCCCGGCATCGGCCAGGACGCCATCAATGCATTGATGATCGAGGCCGCGCAGTCCGGCCAGCGCGCGGTGCGGCTGAAGGGCGGAGATCCCTTTATCTTTGGCCGCGGCGGCGAGGAAATCGAGGCGCTGCGCGACGCCGGCGTCGCTTACTCCATCATTCCGGGCGTCTCCGCCGGTCTGGGCGCGGCCGCGCAATTCGAAGTGCCGCTGACCTTCAGGCACGAGGCGCTGCGCATCACCTTCCTCACCGCGCACAAGGCGCGCGATGCCGAGGTCGTCGACTGGTCGGTGCTGACGGACAAGAAGATGACCGTCGTCGTCTATATGGGCATGACCGCGGCGCCCTCGATCCGCGAAGGCATGCTTGCCGCGGGCCGCTCGCCGGAGACGCCGGTCGGCGTGTTCGCGCGCGTGACGCGGCCGGATGCCAAGGCCGCGGTCGGCACGCTGGCGCGGCTGCCCGAACTGGTCAAACAGGTCGATGGCGGTCCGGCCATTCTCATCATCGGCGATGTGGTCGCGCATTCCGCGCCGTGGAGCCGGTCCAACGTCACCCAACTCTTCTCCAACCAGATGTTCTCCGAACTGCTGAAAGCTGCCGAATGACCTCTCCGCTTGAACAGAAGAAAATCAGGATCACGGGCCCCTCGGTGGTGACCGCCAACCGCACCTGGGATGGTGCCGTGGTGTACCGGACCGCCAAGCAAGGCTGGTCCACCGAACTGTCCGATTCCGCTGTCGTCAGCACCTCCGACGACGCGCGCGCGCTTTTGGCCGAAGCCGCCGCCGACGATGTCGGCGCGGTCGGCCCCTACATCGCGCCGGTCGAGCTCAAGGACGGCGGCAAGCTCAAGCCGGGCAATCTTCGCGAACACATCCGCGCCAAGGGCGTCACGATCGATCTCCAGGTCCCCGCGTAAGGCGCGCCGGCGTAAGGCTCATCCATCATGTATGCATATGACGAACTCGACCGCACGCTGATCAACGAGCGTGTTTCGGAATTCCGCGACCAGGTGAAGCGCCGCCTTTCCGGCGAGCTCACCGAGGACGAATTCAAGATCCTGCGCTTGCAGAACGGCGTGTATTTGCAGCTGCACGCCTACATGTTCCGCGTCGCGATCCCCTATGGCACGCTGTCGTCGAAGCAGCTGCGCCGGCTCGCCCATGTGGCGCGCCGCTACGACCGCGGCTACGGCCACTTCACCACGCGGCAGAACATCCAGTTCAACTGGATCAAGCTCGCCGAGCTGCCCGATGCACTGGCCGATCTCGCCGAAGTCGGCATCCACGCGATGCAGACCTCCGGCAACAACATGCGCAACGTCACCTCGGACCAGTGGGCAGGGGTGGCGCCCGGCGAGATCGAGGATCCGCGCATCTGGTCGGAGATCCTGCGCCAGCACACCACGCTGCATCCGGAATTCTCGTTCCTGCCGCGCAAGTTCAAGATCGCGATCACCGCTTCCGAGCACGATCGCGCCGCGATCAAGATCCACGACATCGGGCTGCGGCTGCACAAGAACGCCGACGGCGAGACCGGTTTCGAAGTGCTGGTCGGCGGCGGCCTCGGCCGCACGCCGTTCATCGCCAAGACCATCAAGCCGTTCGTCCACGGCCGCGACATCCTGAGCTATGTCGAGGCGATCCTGCGCGTCTACAACCAGTACGGCCGCCGCGACAACATCTACAAGGCGCGCATCAAGATCCTGGTGCACGAGCTCGGCATCGAGAAGTTCGCCAAGGAAGTCGAGGAGGAGTGGAAGGCGATGGGCGATGTCGGGCTGACGCTCGATCACGCCGCCATCGAGGAGGTCCGCTCGCGCTTCTCCTATCCGCCTTACGAGAAGCTGCCGCACATGCCGGACGAGCTGAAGCAGGCCGCGCATGATCCGCTGTTCGAGCGCTGGCGCAAGAACTCGGTCGCGCCGCACAAGGTGCAGGGCTATTCGATCGTGACGCTGTCGCTGAAGCCGGTCGGTGGCCCTCCGGGCGACGCCACCGCCGAGCAGATGGACGCGGTCGCCGACCTCGCCGACAAATACTCGTTCGGCGAGATCCGTGTCGGCCACGAGCAGAACCTGGCGCTGCCGCACGTCGCCAAGCGCGACCTGCCGCAGCTGTTCAAGGCGCTCGATCGCCTCGGTCTCACGACGCCGAACGTCAACCTCGTCACCGACATCATCGCGTGCCCGGGGCTGGACTACTGCTCGCTGGCCAATGCGCGCTCGATCCCGATCGCGCAGGAGCTGACGTGCCGTTTCGCCAACCACGACACCGCCGATCTGATCGGGCGGCTGCACATCAACATCTCCGGCTGCATCAATGCCTGCGGCCATCACCATGTCGGCCACATCGGCATTCTCGGCGTCGAGAAGAACGGCGAGGAATTCTACCAGATCACGATCGGCGGCCGCGCCGACGAGAACGCGCAGTTGGGCACGCTGATCGGCCCGGCCGTTCCCTATGCGGAAGTCGCCGATGTGATCGAAGACATTGTCGAAGCCTATCTCGCGCTGCGCGACCGTCCCGAGGAATTGTTCGTCGATACGGTGAAGCGTCTGGGCGTCGAGCCTATCAGGGAGCGGGTCTATGCCACTCGTTAAGCAGGGAAGAATCACGACCGATCTGTTCGTGCATGTCGCCGACGGCGCCGAGCTGCCGGGCGACGGCGCGGTGCTGGTGAGCGCCGAGCGCTTTCTCGCCGATCCGGAGGCGCTGCTGCGCCGTCCCGGCAAGACCGGCGTGATCTGGCCGAACAACCGCAACCTCGACGATCTCGTGCCGCATCTCGATCGGCTGGCCTCGGTCGCGCTGGTGTTTCCGACCTTCCGCGACGGTCGCGCCTACAGCCAGGCGCGCCTGCTGCGCGAGCGTTACGGCTATGACGGCGAGCTGCGCGCCACCGGGCAGATCCTGCGCGACCAGTTCGTGTTCATGACGCGCGCCGGCTTCGACGCCTTCGAGGTGAAGAAGGACGCCGACGCCGATGCGTTTGCCGCGACCATGAAGCGCTATTCGGTGTTCTACCAGCCGACCGGCGACGGCCGCGTCACGGCGCTCAACCGCCGCATGCAGCTGCGTCACTCGGAGAGCGCCGGCCAGTGAGCACGCTTGCACCAGAGCTCGCAGTGGCGCCGGCCGCATTGCCCGCGGCCGATGCGCTCGATCGCGCGCTGCGCACGGCCTCACCCGCCGAGGTGATCGCGGCCGCGGTCAAGACGCTCGGCCGCGAGAAGGTGGCGCTGGTGTCGTCGTTCGGCACCGAATCCGCTGCGCTGCTCAAGGTGATGGCGGACGTCGATCCGGCGATTCCGGTGGTGTTTCTCGATACCGGCTGGCTGTTCGAGGAGACGTTGGCTTATCGTGACACGCTGATCAAGACGCTCGGCCTCACCGACGTGCGCTCGATCAAGCCCGATGAGGAAGCGCTGTCGCGCCAGGATCCGGACCGCGAGCTGTGGTTCACCGATCCCGACGCCTGCTGTCGCATCCGCAAGGTCGAGCCCTTGGCGCGCGCGCTGAAACCGTTCGCCGGCTGGATCAACGGCCGCAAGCGTTTCCAGGGCGGTGCCCGCGCCGACATCCCGGTTGTCGAGGATGACGGCGTCAGGCTGAAATTCAATCCGTTCGCCAACGTCTCGCGCGAGGAGATCGAGGCGATCTACACGCTCGGCAAGCTGCCGCCGCATCCACTTGTCGCATCGGGATATCAGTCGGTCGGGTGTATGCCTTGCAGCAGCCGGTCCGCTGCCGGCGAGGATGCGCGCGACGGCCGCTGGCGCGGCCGGGCCAAGACGGAATGCGGCATCCATACGATGAAGATGTCATAGGGCATGGAGCAGGGCGCTCGATCGCGATGAGCCTTCATCGCGATTTGGCGACGCGACAAAGCCTTCGCAGTGCCGCGACTTCGTAGCACAAGCGCGCTGCGCCGCCGAAAACAAAGAAAACCGGTTTCGTTGACTTAAGACCACTTCACCGTGAGTTATGTCTTGCGTGTTCCCTGACATTTCTCAGGTTGAATGGAGAGCGAAATGATCCGTCGTATCCTGCCGCTGGTCGCGGGATTGTTGTGGGCGAGCTCGGCCTTTGCGGCCGACTATTCGCTGCTGAACGTGTCCTACGATCCGACGCGCGAGCTCTATGTCGATTTCAACAAGGCGTTCGCCGCGGCCTATCAGAAGGAAACCGGCAAGAGCGTCGAGATCAAGCAGTCGCATGGCGGCTCAGGCTCGCAGGCGCGCTCGGTGATCGACGGATTGCAGGCCGATGTCGTCACGCTGGCGCTCGCCTATGACATCGATGCGATCGCGGGCAAGGGCCTGATCGCGGCCGACTGGCAGAAGCGGCTGCCGCTCAACGCCTCGCCCTACACCTCGACCATCGTGTTCCTGGTGCGCAAGGGCAATCCCAAGGGCATCAAGGATTGGGACGATTTGATTAAACCCGGCGTCAGCGTCATCACGCCGAACCCGAAGACCTCGGGCGGCGCGCGCTGGAATTATCTCGCCGCCTGGGGCTATGCGCAGAAGAAGTTCGGCTCGACCGACAAGGCGAAGAAGTTCGTCGCCGATCTCTATCAGAACGTGCCGGTGCTCGACACCGGCGCGCGCGGCTCGACCGTGACTTTCGTCGAGCGCGGCGTCGGCGACGTGCTGCTGGCGTGGGAGAACGAAGCCTTTCTGGCGCTTCGCGAATTCGGCGCGGACAAGTTCGAGATCGTGGCCCCGGCGCAGTCGATCCTGGCCGAGCCGCCGGTCGCCGTCGTCGACAAGGTCGCCGACAAGAAGGGCACCCGCGCCGTCGCCGAGGCCTATCTGAAATACTGGTACACCAAGGAAGGCCAGGAGATCGCCGCGCGCAACTCCTACCGGCCGCGCGATCCCGAGATCGCCAAGGAGTACGAAAAATCCTTCGCCAAGGTTGAACTTTTCACCATCGACGACGTTTTCGGTGGTTGGACCAAGGCCCAGAAGGAGCACTTCGCCGAGGGCGGCATCTTCGATCAGATTTACAAGAACTGATCGGATTATCAGGGGGATATGTGAGCACAGCGGTTGCACGGCGCAGTACCCTGCCGGGGTTCGGTCTCACCATGGGACTGACCCTGACCTGGCTCTCCGTTATCATCCTGATTCCTCTGGCCGCGTTGTTCCTCAAGACGTTCGAGCTGAGCCTCGACCAGTTCTGGGCCATCATCACCAGCCGCCGCACCCTGAACGCCCTGAAGATTTCGTTTGGGCTTTCGTTTGCAGCCGCCTGCGTCAATCTGGTGATGGGCACCGTCATCGTCTGGGCGCTGGTGCGCTACCGCTTTCCGGGCCGGCGGCTGTTCGACGCCATCGTCGATATTCCGTTTGCCTTGCCGACGGCGGTCGCCGGCGTCGCGCTGACACAGCTGTTCGCGCAGAAGGGCTGGCTCGGCGCGCCGCTCGCGGAGCTCGGCATCAAGGTCGCGTTCACGCCGATCGGCATCTTCATCGCGATGATCTTCATCGGCATTCCGTTCGTGGTGCGCACGGTGCAGCCGGTGCTGATCGATCTCGATCCCGAGATCGAGGAGGCGGCGGCGAGCCTGGGCGCCAATCGCTGGCACACCGTGTTTCGCGTCATCCTGCCGAGCTTGATTCCGGCGCTGCTCACCGGCTTCGCGCTCGCCTTCGCCCGCGCCATCGGTGAATACGGCTCGGTGATCTTCATCGCCGGCAATCTGCCCAATGTCTCCGAGATCGCGCCGCTGTTGATCGTGATCCGGCTGTCCGAATTTCGTTATGCCGATGCCACCGCGATCGCGGTCGTGATGCTGGTGGCCTCGTTCCTGATCATCTTCCTGATCAACCGGCTGCAGCGCTGGGCGCAAGCCCGCATCCCTGTGCATTGAGGTCGAGATGTCGATGCAGACGGGATTGGTGACCTCGACCACGCAACTGCGGACCTACGCACCCGCGACCGATGTCAGCGTCGCCGCGCCGGCGCCGCGGCTCGAGATCGCGCGCGCGGAGCCGGGGACGGCGCAGCGCAATTTGCGCACCGAGCCCGGCCCGATCCGCTTCATCATCATCGCGCTCGCGATCGCCTTCCTCAGCATCTTCGTCGTGCTGCCGCTGGTCGTGGTGTTTGCGTCGGCCTTCTCGAAAGGTGTCGTCGCTTATTTCGCGGCGCTGGCGGAGCCTGAGGCGCTCGCCGCCATCAAGCTGACGCTCTTGATCGCCGCGATCTCGGTCACGCTCAATCTCGTGTTCGGCGTGATCGCGGCCTGGGCGATCTCGAAGTTCGAGTTCACCGGCAAGACCTTCCTGATCACGCTGATCGACCTGCCGTTCTCGGTCTCGCCGGTGATTTCGGGCCTGGTCTTCGTGCTGCTGTTCGGCGCACAGGGCTATTTCGGGCCATGGCTGCAGGCGCACAACGTCCACATCCTGTTCGCGGTACCCGGCATCGCGCTGGCGACGATCTTCGTCACCTTCCCCTTCGTGGCGCGCGCGCTGATCCCGCTGATGCAGGAGCAGGGCACCCAGGAAGAGGAAGCCGCGATCTCGCTCGGCGCCTCCGGCCTGCAGACCTTCTTCCGCGTCACGCTGCCCAACATCAAATGGGGCCTGCTGTACGGCGTCCTGCTCTGCAACGCGCGCGCGATGGGCGAGTTCGGCGCGGTGTCGGTCGTGTCCGGCCACATCCGTGGCGAGACCAACACGATGCCGCTGCTGGTCGAAATTCTCTACAACGAATACCAGTTCGTTGCCTCGTTCGCGATCGCGTCGCTGCTCGCGATGCTGGCGCTGATCACCCTGGTGGCGAAAACCGTTCTCGAGCGGCGGCTCGACGAGGCAGAGGTGCCCGATGGCGATTGAAGTCAAGAATATCGTAAAGACGTTCGGCAGCTTTGCCGCGCTCGACAATGTCGACCTCAAGGTCGCCGACGGCGAGTTGCTGGCCCTGCTCGGTCCGTCCGGCTCCGGCAAGACGACGCTGCTGCGCATCATCGCGGGCCTGGACTGGCCTGACTCGGGCGAGGTCGCGATCGACGGCGAGAATGCGCTCTCGCGCGGCGCCAGCGAGCGCCAGGTCGGCTTCGTGTTCCAGCACTACGCGCTGTTCCGCCACATGACGGTGTTCGAGAACGTCGCCTTCGGCCTGCGCGTGCAGCCGCGCGCGATCCGCAAGGACGAAGCGACGATCCGCGCCCGCGTCAAGAACCTGCTCGACCTGGTGCAGCTCGATTGGCTCGCCAACCGCTATCCCAGCCAATTGTCCGGCGGCCAGCGTCAGCGCATCGCGCTGGCGCGCGCGCTCGCGATCGAGCCGCGGATCCTCTTGCTCGACGAGCCGTTCGGCGCGCTCGATGCCAAGGTGCGCAAGGAGCTCAGGCAATGGCTGCGCTCGCTGCACAACGAGATCCACGTCACCTCGATCTTCGTCACCCATGACCAGGAAGAAGCGCTCGAAGTCGCCAACCGTGTCGTGGTGATGGACAAGGGCAAGATCGAGCAGATCGGCTCGCCCGGCGAGGTCTATGACAATCCGGCGACCGCCTTCGTGCATGGCTTCATCGGCGAATCCATCGTGCTGCCGGTCGACGTCGCCGGCGATGCGGTGCGGCTGGACGGCCGTCCCCTGAACATTCCGGCGCTCGGCGCGGCATCGGGCGCGGCAAAACTGTTCGTCCGCCGCCACGACATGGCGGTCGGCCCGGCTGGAACCGGCGCCTTGGAAGGCGCCATCCGGCACGTCCGTTCGTTCGGTCCGATCCAGCGCGCCGAGGTGGCCCTGTCGGGGAGCGAGGGCAAAACCGTGATCGAGATCGACGCCCCCCGCGACCGCGAGCTCCAGGCCGGCGAAATCGTCTCCCTGCAGCCCCGCCGCTACCGGATTTTTGCCGCCCAGGAGTAGGCATCCGGGCGACGGTTCCTGACCACATCCACCGTCATTCCGGGGCGGTCCGTAGGACCGAGCCCGGAATCTCGAGATTCCGGGCTCGCTTCGCGCCCCGGAATGACGGCATTTCGCAGCCAAAAGTTAGCCCCTGTTCACCATTCAGCCACGGTTGGTATGCAACAACGGCGGGCCAATCTTTGGGGGTTTTCTTACAGTGAAACGGACGACGGTCGCCCTGTTCGGGCTTCTGCTGCTTGCCGGCTGCGGCACGGACACCAAAATCCCGGAAGAACCGACCATGTATCTCAACATGGCCCAACCCGGCGCTGTCCTGGATAGCCAGGCGGCCGCGATCATGTTTTCGCAGTATCGCCAGAACAATGGTCTTGGCACCGTGGTGGTCGATCCGGACCTGACCAAGCTCGCCGAGCAGCAATCGCAGGCGATGGCCGCCCGCAACAAGATGGACCATGACGTAAAGGCCCCGCTCGGCAAGCGGCTGCAGGCCGGGGGCTATCCTGCGACGGTGGCGGTCGAGAACATCTCGGCCGGCTATCACACGCTGGCGGAAGCCTTTTCGGGCTGGCGCGATTCACCGCCGCACAAGGCCAATATGCTGAAGAGCGGTGTCACAAAAATGGGCATCGCGGCCGTCTATGCTCCCAACACCAAGTACAAGGTATTCTGGACGCTCATTTTGGCGGCAACCTGATCTCGATAAATTCCGCGTGATCTAACCCCATAATCTCGCTGATTGACGCCGCGGCGAACAGCCGCCACGGTGCGGCGTTCTCGTTGTTTGCAGCCCCAACGGTTACGAATGGATACTTCCGACACCGCGCCTGCCTCGACGCCGGCGCAAGCGCAGCGCGTGCTGGTTCTTCAGGGCGGCGGCGCGCTCGGCTCCTATCAGGCCGGCGCCTTTCAGGCGCTCTGCCACGCAGGCTTCGAGCCGGAATGGATCGCCGGCATCTCGATCGGCGCCATCAACGCCGCGATCATCGCCGGCAACGAGCCGGCCGAGCGCGTGCTGCGGCTGAAGGAATTCTGGGAGATGGTGTCGGCGCCGGTGCCGTGGAATCCGGTCTCCAACCATGAGCGCGCCCGCTCGCTGTTCAACGAGACCAGCGCGGCCATCATCGCGACCTTCGGCGTGCCCGGCTTCTTCACGCCGCGGATTCCGCCGGCGCCGCTGTGGCCGCCCGGCAGCTCGCAATCGCTGAGCTATTACGACACCGGGCCGCTGAAGAAGACGCTGGAGCGCCTCGTTGATTTCGACCGCATCAACGATCTGAAGACGCGCCTGTCGGTCGGCGCGGTCAGCGTCACCTCGGGCAATTTCCGCTATTTCGACAATTACGAGTTCAGGAAGCTCGGCAAGAAGATAGGCCCCGAGCACATCATGGCCTCGGGCGCGCTGCCGCCGGGCTTTCCGTCCGTCGTCATCGAGGGCGAGCATTATTGGGACGGCGGCATCGCCTCCAACACCCCGCTCGACTTCGTGCTCGACGAGGAGGTCAACCGTGATCTGCTGATCTTCCAGGTCGATCTGTTCAGCGCGCGCGGGCCGTTGCCGGAGACGTTGCTGGAGGCCGCCGAGCGCGAGAAGGACATCCGCTATTCCAGCCGGACGCGGATGAACACCGACAAGAACAGGCAGATCCACAACGCCCGCATGGCGGTGCGCGACCTGATCGGCAAGCTGCCCGATTACCTGAAGAACGATCCGTCGGTCGAGCTGCTGCGCAAGGCGTCGAAGGAGAACACCGTCACGGTGGTTCACCTGATCTACAAGAGCAAGAACTACGAGAGCTCCTCGAAGGACTACGACTTCTCCCATGTTGCGATGGTCGAGCACTGGGGCGCGGGCGTCCGCGACGTGCATTTGTCGATGCGTCACAAAGAATGGCTAGAACGGCCGCAGTCCGGGGAGACCATGGTGACTTACGACCTCACGGGGGATGAACCCACACCCCCCGCAAGCAAATAGGAGCGACCGACAATGGGTACGTTGACAGGCAAGACCGCCGTTGTGACCGGCTCGACCAGCGGCATCGGATTGGCGATCGCGCGCGCCTTCGCCGGCGCCGGCGCCAATATCGTTCTCAACGGCATGGGCGTTCCGGCCGATATCGAGAAGGAGCGTTCCGGCATCGAGACCGACTTCAAGGTCAAGGCCGTGCATTCGCCGGCCGACATGACCAAGCCGGCCGAGATCGCCGACATGATTGCGCTCGGCGAGAAGACCTTCGGTTCGGTCGATATCCTGGTCAACAATGCCGGCATCCAGTTCGTTGCGCCGATCGAGGAATTCCCGCCGGAGAAGTGGGAAGCGATCATCGCGATCAATCTGTCGTCGGCGTTCTACGGCATCCGCGCCGCGGTGCCCGGCATGAAGAAGCGCGGCTGGGGCCGCATCATCAACACCGCCTCGGCGCACTCGCTGGTCGCTTCGCCGTTCAAGTCGGCCTATGTGTCGGCCAAGCACGGCATCGCCGGCCTCACCAAGACGGTGGCGCTGGAGCTCGCGCAGCACAAGATCACCTGCAACTGCATCAGCCCGGGCTATGTCTGGACCCCGCTGGTCGAGCACCAGATCCCGGAGACCATGAAGGCGCGCAACATGACCAAGGAGCAGGTCATCAAGGACGTGCTGCTCGCCGCGCAGCCGACCAAGGAATTCGTCACCTCCGATCAGGTCGCGGCGCTTGCGCTGTTCCTGTGCAGCGACGATGCCGCGCAGATCACCGGCTCCAACTACTCGATCGACGGCGGCTGGACCGCGGAGTAATTTTCCGGCGGGACTTGGCGGCCTAAGAAACGAGCCGGCCCTGATTGGATCAGGGCCGGCTTTTGTTTTGAGGCTGCAGGCGTCGCCATCGCCTGCAGCCATCGCTTTTGGCAAAATTTTGCAACTTTTTCCGATCGGATTCAGGACGATTTGGCACGCCGTGGGATGATGGCATGGGCATTCCTGGCGAGGAGCAAATCGGATGGAGCAGCGGCAGGCAAATAACTTGGTGATGGGCGAACCGCATTCCGAGCTTCGGCCCAGCTCCCAGCTACGGCTCAAGGGGGAGGTGGTCCTCGCCGGGAGCGCCGGTTACGACGAGGCGCGCAAGGTCTGGAACGGCGCCATCGACAGGCGGCCGGCCATGATCGCCTACTGCGCGGATACCCGGGATGTGGTCGAGGCGGTGACGTTCGCGAGGTCCCGCACGTTCCCGGTGGCCGTTCGCAGCGGAGGCCACAATGTCGCCGGCCTCTCGGTCTGTGACGGCGGCATGGTCATCGACCTGTCGCGGATGAAACGCATCGATGTCGATCCGGTCAGGCGCACCGCGCGCGCGGAGGCCGGCCTCGATCTCGGCGAATTCGATCGTGCCACGCAGGCGCACGGCCTGGCGACCACCATGGGGGTCAATAGCGACACCGGCATCGCCGGGCTCACGCTTGGCGGCGGCTTCGGCAAGCTCGGGCGAAAATACGGGTTGACCTGCGACAACCTGATTGCCGCCGAAGTGGTGACAGCCGAGGGACAAGTTTTAAGGGCCAGCGCGACCGAACACCCCGACCTGCTCTGGGGCTTGAGAGGCGGCGGCGGCAATTTCGGCATCGTGACTGCGTTCGAATACCAGTTGCACGCGATCGGCACGTCGTTGCCCGTCGCGTCAACGCTCTATCCTTACGATCAGGCGCGCGAGGCCATGCAGTTCTACGATGAATTCGCCCGCAACGCTGCCGATGAGGTCAACGTCGATGCGGCCCTTGTGACGCTGCCGTCGGGCGACCGGTTCTTCAACATCTCCGGTTGTTATGTCGGCTCGCATCATGACGGTGAGCGCGCCCTTTCGCCGATCGTCAAGTTCGGCTCGCCCGTCGAGACGCGCCTCGCAACCGTTCCCTATCTCGAGATTCAGTCAGGCGGCGATGCCCTGTTTCCGCGGGGACGTCGCTATTACTGGAAGGCGCAATTTCTGCGCGAGATCGGTGCAGGCGCGATCGACGCGCTGCTCGACGCCTATGCGAGAGCCCCCAACATCTCGTCCTTGCTGGTTCTCCAGCATGTCGGCGGCGCAATCGCACGGGTTCCGGTGTCGGGCTCGCCTTACGCAAACCGTGATGCGGCGTTCGACTGTTTTCCCGTGGCGATCTGGGACGATCCAGCCGGTGACGAGGCGAACATGCGTTGGGCGCGCGAGCTGTGGAGTGCCGTCAGGCCCTATTCGACCGGCGGTGTCTATGCCAACAACCTGGGGGACGAGGGCGAAGACCGGGTGCGCGACGCCTATGGCGAAAATTACGCACGTCTTGTCGCGCTCAAGAACAAGTACGATCCGACGAATTTCTTCCGCCTGAACCAGAACATCAAGCCGACGACATAGTTCTGGGCATCGGAGAAAATCCAAATGCGAAGCCGCTGGACCATTCTTGCTGCTCTGTTCGTCGCTCGTGCCACCATCGCCTTTCAGTTTCAGAGCGTCGCGGCCATCGCGCCACAGCTCAGCCAGGGTCTGGGCGCGAGCCTGGCCGATATCGGCATTCTGATCGGGCTCTACTTTGCGCCGGGCGCCTTGCTTGCCTTGCCTGGCGGCGCGATCGGCCGCCGCTATGGCGACAAGGTGGTGGTCCTTGCCGGTCTCCTGATGATGCTGGCAGGCGAACTGCTGATGACCACGTCGACGTCGTGGAGCGTGCAGATCGCGGGCCGACTGACTGCCGGCATCGGCGGCGTCCTCCTGAACGTTCTGATGACCAAGATGGTCGCGGACTGGTTTGCCGGCCGGGAAATCGCCACCGCGATGGCTATTTTCATCAACTCGTGGCCGGCCGGCATCGCAGTCGCTCTCATGCTGTTGCCGGCAATCGGGGCCACGCTCGGACTCCATGCCGTCAATCTTGCTGTCGCCGGGGTGATCCTGATCGGTCTCGGCCTCATCGCTCTGGTTTATCGCGCGCCAGATGCGGCCGTCGCGGTTGAAGGCGAGCGCAGCACGCTGACCGCCGACACGATCTGCGCCGTGATTGCCGCCGGGCTGATCTGGTGTCTCTACAACATCGGTTTTGCGATGATCTTCAGTTTCGGTCCATCGATGCTGGTCGAGCAAGGCTGGTCCGGCGCCGCAGCCGGATCAACCATCAGTATCGTGCTCTGGCTCGCCGCCCTTTCGGTGCCGTTAGGCGGCTTCCTCGCCGATCGGACCAGGCGCGGCGAGGTCATCCTGGTCACGGGCTGCATCGCCTTCGCGCTCCTGACACTGCTCCTGTCGCGCAGCGGCACGGTGCTTCCCGTCGTCATTGCTCTTGGAATCCTCTGCGGCCTGCCTGCCGGTCCGATCATGAGCCTGCCTGCGCGCGTGCTCGAGCAGAAGACGCGGCCGATCGGAATGGGAATATTCTACACCGTCTTTTACGCCGGCATGCTGGCTGGACCTGCGATCGGAGGAAAGCTCTCCACCACGGTCGGCTCCGCGAGCGCGGCGCTCGACTTCGGCGCCGCCATGCTCCTGGCTTGCCCGGCCGTTCTGTGGTTCTTCCGCCGTATGGTTGCCGGCCACAATTGGCAGCAGGCGGACGTCAGGCGCGCCTGACAGGCGCAAGGCTGAACGCGGTCAGGCAGGTTTTCCAGTCCGGCGGCGGTCATGCCATCGCATGATGCCGCGCCGGCCGAATGCTACGGCGCCGTCCGCCGCTTGCCGAACGCCAGCACGTGCAGCCCGAGGCGCGAGCGCACGACATAGAACAAGAGGATCGTCTCGAAGGTCAGCGACAGCGAGGTCGAGGCGGCGGCGCCCATGCCGCCGTAGCGGGGGACGAGGGCGATGCAGAGCCCGACATTCATCAGGAACGACACCGCATAGGCGGTGGCGCAGATGCTCTGGTGGCCGAGCATGTTCAACAGCCGCTCCACCGGCCCGATCGCCGAGCGCACCACGAGGCCGATCGCGGCGACGAACATGATGCTGTAGCCGTCGACGAATTTCGGGCCGAACAGCCACAGCAGCGGCTTGCCGAACGCCAGCAGGGCAATGGTCGCGAACAGCGAGGGCCAGAACGTCCAGCTGATGGCGTGTGCGACATAGGCCGACAGCCGGTCCTTGTCGCCGAGCGCGTTGTATTCGGCGAAGCGGTGCGCCGTGGTCGCCGCCATCGCGTAGTGCACGAACGACACCAGCGCCAGCGTCTTCACCACGGCGAAATAGATGCCGACCTCCTCGGACGAGCGGAACTGCTGCAGCATCAGCACGTCGGTGTAGCCGAGCAGCAGATAGAAGCTCTCGACCAGCATGATCGGCAGCGAGATCGCGAACCAGCCCTTGACGTCGTAGGTCTTCTCGCCCACCCCGAGATGGGCGGTGAGGCGGCGGTTGAGCACGATCATCTGGCCGATCGCCGCGATGTACACCGCGGCCGCGCTCGCGATCATCGCCGCGGTGGCGCCGAGATTGAGGCCGAGCGCCAGTGCGCCGACGGTCAGTGCGATGATCAGCCCCTGCCGCACGATGAACTGCGGCATCAGGCCGAGCTGCATCCAGTCATGCGCGCGGGAGATGCCGTCCTGGGTGTTGGCGACGACGAAGGGCGGCAAGGTCAGGCAGCCGATATAGAGCGGCAGCACCGCGTTGGGATCGATCCAGGGCGAGGCGAGGTGGATCACGCCGGCGAGCAGCAGCGCGACCATGCTGGACGTCGCCAGCACCACCCAGCGGCCGCCGGAGAGGAAGCCGCGCAGCGCCGCGAGGTCGCCCCGCGCGCGGTATTCCGGAATGATCTTCTGGGCGGAGGGCGCGATGCCGAAATCCATGGTGCTGCCAAGCAGCAGCACCCAGGTCCAGACATAGACATAGATGCCGTAATCCGAGCCGCTCATCCAGCGCGCCAGCAGGATCTGCGCGAGATAGGCGATGCCGGCGCTGATGACGCGGATGGCGAAGATCATGCCGGCGAGGCGCTTGGTGACCGACGCCTCGTTGGTGCCGCCGAGCGCGCGCGCAGCGAGGCCACGCAGGCGTGCGGCCCGGCCCAATGGCGCAGAGGTTGCCGATTGTGTCTCCATCACAGCCAAGGCGGAAAATTCCTAAAGCGCCGCGTGGCGGCAATGGCCTCCGATCTATCAACGAAACGTTAAGATTGGGTTCGGCGACGCACCCCTTCGGGGTCGTCCCGGGGCAGTGCGAAGCACTGAACCCGGGAGCTCGAGATTCCGGGTTCGATGCGCTGCATCGCCCCGGAATGACCCTACGGCTCAATTCAAATTGATATTGAATTCGTAGCTTTTGTCGCCGCCGACCAGCGTCAGCTTCAGCGCGGCGCCGTCGGCCTTGGCGCCGGGCGGCAGGCCGTCGAGCTCGAAGGTGAAGCGCTTCACGCCCGGCGGCGCGTGTTCGACGAGCTTGGGCACCGGCAGCGCCCAGTCGGGCGTCGGCCCCTCGACGAACAGGCTGAGGTCGCGGCTCTCGGGCGCGCTGACATCGACCAGCACGCTGTTCTTGCCGTCGCGCTTGACGTCGCGGATCGAAAACGGGATCGGGTCGCCGATATTGGCAGGCTTCGGCACCGCGTTGAGCGCTTCGGACAGCGCGGCGTCCTCGGTCGATGCGACGCTTGCGAACGCCAGCTCGGCCTTCGCCTCCACCGGCACGCACAGCTTCTCGCACACCGCGTAGTTGATGTCGGCGCGCAGCACCAGCGGCTTGTCGGGATTCTTCGCCACGATGCGCAGCGGCAGCACCACCTGGTGCTTGTAGCCGAGCGAGGTGCCGCCGGCGCCGTCGTCGAATTGCCGCGGCGCCGGCCACATCACGGTGACCGCCTCGACGTTATCCGACCTGGAGAAATCGAACCGCGGCGGCACGCCGGAATCGCCGGGCGTCCGCCAATAGGTCTTCCAGCCGTCCTGCAACTGGAACGCAATGCCGCCAAGCAGCACCGCGCCGCTGCGCGATCCGGCGAGCAGCCGCACCGCCGAATGCGTGTCCTGTTGCCACGGCGAGGCGTCGTCGGCGCGGACCTCCGTTGCCATACATGCGACGGAAAACAGGGCGGCAACGCCAAATGCGGCACGCAAGGGAACTATGACGATCATGAGACGTCTTTACCCGCAACTTTCGGTGCAAACCATTGAATTGCTTGTGATGCATCGCCGCACGACGGTCGATGGTTGATTGACAGAACCGCCACCCGATATCAGGATGTCAAATCAGCAGGAAAGGCCTTTGCGGATGCGCCCTGAAGGCAAAACAGGCAAGACTCGCAAAACCGCCGCCGGCAGAAGCCCGGCCGTCGGTGCCCATGCCGCCGAAGGTGGCTATCTCGACGGCCAGATGCTGATCGCGATGCCTGTCATGAACGACCCCCGCTTCGAACGCTCCGTGATCTACATGTGCGCGCATTCCTCCGAGGGCGCGATGGGCATCATCGTCAACCGTCCCGCCGGCAGCATCGATTTCCCCGGGCTACTGGTGCAGCTCGACATCATCGAGAAGTCGGACCAGATCCAGCTGCCCGAGAATGCCGAGATGATGAAGGTGATGAAGGGCGGCCCGGTCGATACCGGCCGCGGCTTCGTGCTGCATTCCAGCGACTTCTACATTCAGGATGCGACGCTGAACATCGACGACGGCATCTCGCTCACCGCGACCGTCGATATCCTGAAGGCGATCGCCAAGGGCGCAGGGCCGAAGCACGCGATCCTCGCGCTCGGCTATGCCGGCTGGGCGCCGGGCCAGCTCGAGAACGAGATCCAGCACAATGGCTGGCTGCATTGCGACGCCGATCCGGAATTGATCTTCGGTACCGACGTCGACGAGAAATACGCGCGCGCCTTGCGCAAGATCGGCATCGAGGCCGGCATGCTGTCGAACGACGCCGGCCACGCGTAGGCCGCGCTGACGTCGTCGACGATCCGTCCACATTCACGGTGTCGTCCCTGCGAAAGCAGGGACCCATAACCACCGCATGCAGTTGCGGCACCGCGCTGGGGCCACAGCGTCGCGCAACAACGGCGCTCCGTGGTTATGGGTCCCGGGTCGCGCGGAGCCTGTCATCGGGCGGCGCTTCGCGCCGACCCGTTGGCTTGCCCGGGACGACGGCTGTGGGTTCGACTACGACAGCGGTGGTTTGGCTACGACAGCCTTCGCGACCGCTACTCCGCCGCTTCCTGCGCGACCGTCGGCTGGGTGCCCGCGACCGTGGCGCGGCGCATGTCGCGGGGCTGCGACTGGTCGTAGCGGCGGACGCGGTGCACGGTCTGGCGGTTGTCCCACATCACGAGGTCATGCACCGTCCATTTGTGCACATAGACGAATTCGGGCTGCGTCGCGTGCTCGGTCAGATCGCGCAGCAGCAGCCGCGCCTCCGGCATGCTCATGCCCCTGATGGCGCCGGCGTGCGAGGACAGATACAGCGACTTGCGGCCGTGCACCGGATGCGTGCGCACCAGGCGCTGCAGCACCGGCTTGAACATCTGCTTCTCGTCGTCGGTGTAGTCGAGGAAGCCGAGCGAGCCGCGCGAATACATCAGCGAGTGCTCGCAGATCATGTCCTCGATCTCGGCCTTGGTCTCGTCGTCGAGCGCGTCATAGGCGGCGCGCATGTCGGCGAATTCGGTGTTGCCGCCCTTCGGGTTCACCACGCGCGCCGACAGCAGCGAGAATTTCGCCGGGATCGGCCGGAACGAGCTGTCGGAATGCCACAGGCAGTTGCCGAGGTTGAACAGATGGGTGCGGTGGTCCTTCGGCAGCGGCTTGCCGTCCTTGCCGAGATTGCTGACGTCGTTCAGCCCGGAGGCGAGGCGGTAGTCCTGCTTCTTCGTCACCGTGCCGCCGCGCGCATCTTCGCGCTCGCCGAAATTCAGCGCGAATGCCATCTGCTGCTCGTCGGAGATGTCCTGGCCGTGGAACACAAGCACGGCGTATTTGTCCATGCCGGCCTCGACGTCGATCGCTTCCTGCTTCGTCAGCGGCTTGCGCAGATCGACGCCGGAAACCTCGCCGACGAAATGCTTGTGAAGCTGCCGGATCAGGACCGTCATTGGCGTATCTCCCCGTCTATCGCGGGCGGTTTTCCCGCTTCGTTTGACGGGAAGGCTACTCGACGCGCGCGCGCTGTCAACGCTCGCGGGCCGTGCGCGGGTCAGGCATTCCGCGCCATCAACCCGCCGTCGACCGGAATCACGGCGCCGGTCAGGAACGATGCAGCGGGCAGGCACAGGCTCAGCGTCATGTGCGCGACCTCTTCCGGATCGCCGTAACGGGCGAGCGCGGTGCGGCGCTTGGCGTAGAGCGTCTTGTGCTCCTCGGAGATGCGGTCGGTGATGGCGGTGCGGATCGGGCCCGGGCAGATGCAGTTCACGGTGATGCCCTCGCGTCCCAGTTCCACCGCGAGCGAGCGGGTCAGGCTGGTGACGCCGCCCTTGGCCGCGGAGTAGGGGCTGTGCAGCGCGGTCGCGCCGAGCGCCTCGGTCGAGGCGATGTTGACGATGCGTGGCGAGTGCGACTTGCGCAGGTATGGCAGTGCCGCGCGGATGATGCGCGGATGCGCCGTCAGCATCACCGCGATGCCCTTGGCCCAAGCGTCCTCGTACGCGGGATCGTCGATCGGCACCCGCACCGAGATGCCGGCATTGTTGACGATGATGTCGAGCCCGCCGAAATGCGCGGCGACGTCGTTGACGACTTTGGTGATGGCGTCGCGATCGCCGACGTCGAGCGTCCAGGCCTTCGCCGAGCCGCCGCCTGCGGAAATCTCCTTCGCCACCGTCTGGGTGCCTTCTTCGGTGAGGTCGGTGACCGCGACATTGGCGCCTTCATCGGCAAACACCCGCGCGGTGGCGCGGCCCATGCCGCTGGCGGCGCCGGTGACGAGAACGGTGAGGCCCTTCACCGAACGGCTGAGCTGCTTGTATTCGGACATGACGGACCCCCCGTTGATTTTCTGCGTTGTGAGAGACGGCAACGCTGGCACCGATCGCAAGATACGTCAAACCACTGATCCGATATCGGCATGCGCGCAGCGCGTTAACGCAAGTTTCCCGGTTGGCTTTCCGAGAAGGATCATGCTCAATCAAGACAACAGCACGAGAGAGGAACGCGCGATGAACGAGCTCGATTTCGGCGGCAAGCAGATATTGGTGGTCGGCGGCTCCAGCGGCATCGGCAACGGCATCGCGCAGGCGTTCCGCGCCAGGGGCGCGCGCGTCGCGATCTGCGGCACCCGCGCGCAGGCGAGCGACTATTCCACCGAAGAAGGCTCGCATCTCGAGGGCCTCGCCTACGCGCAGCTCGATGTCAGCAACCCGCAGGCGATCGAGGCCTTCAAGCCGTCGTTCGACCGGCTCGACGTGCTGGTGCTGGCGCAGGGCGCGGTGATTTACCGCCGCGGGGAATTCGAGATGGAGGGTTTTCGCAAGGTGCTCGAGGTCAACCTGATGAGCCTGATGGCCTGCGCCACCAAATTCCAGCCGATGCTGAGCGCAGCTAAGGGCTCGCTGATCATCGTGAGCTCGACCGCGGCCTATCATTCCACCATGGGCAATCCGGCCTACAACGCCTCGAAGACCGGCGCCGTCGGGCTGACGCGCACGCTCGGCGAGGCCTGGGCCGAGAACGGCATCCGGGTCAACGGCATTGCGCCCGGTCTCGTCGACACCAAGATGACCAAGGCGACGACGGCCAATCCGAAGCGTCTCGAAGGCGCGCTCGAGCGCATTCCGCTGAAGCGTCTCGGCACGCCCGCCGACATGGCCGGCGCCGCGCTGTTCCTGGCCTCTCCGCTCGCCTCCTACATCGTCGGCCAGACCATCGTCGTCGACGGTGGGCTGATCCTGTAACCGCAGGAACCTGCGCGCCGTTTCCCGGTTAGCTCCCGGACAGATCAGGGAGCGTGACGATGGACAAGGATCGGATTTTCGGAACGGCGAAGGAGTTCGCGGGCAAGGCCGAAGGTGCTGTCGGCGACGCGACCGGCGATGCGCAGACCCAGGCCTCGGGCCGCGCGCGCGAAGCCGCGGGCTCGGTGCAGGATCTCTACGGCCAGGCCAAGGACGCCGCGCGCGACGCCGCCGACACCGCGGTCAACTACGCCAAGGATGCCTATGAGCATCGCGGCGAGACCGTTCGCAGCGGACAGAAGGCGATGGCGCATGCGGTGCAGGAGAACCCGCTGGGATCGCTGCTGATCGCCGGCGGCATCGGCTTTGCACTCGCGCTCCTGATGACGCGCCAGCCGCGCCGCCCGCCGCCGTCGCGCTGGCGCTATTACGGTTGAGCCATACGATGAAATCGCAGGGCGGGTTGGCGACAGCGTAACCCACCATCCCGCCGCGCAAGACATCGGCGGGTTACGGCTTCCGCCTGACTTGCAAACCCACCTGTCGTCATTGCGAGGAGCGAAGCGACGAAGCAAACCATCTGTCCGCGCGTGCGGATCGATGGATTGCTTCGCTTTGCTCGCAATGACGGAGCCTGCCCGTTTCGTCGTCTGAAGAGCCTGGCAGAAATCCTTACTGCCACGGACTCCCGGGCACCGCGGCCCGCTGTCCGACACCGCGCGGCGGGCGCGGCGGCGGAGCGACCAGCGGGCGCTGCTGTGGCGCGCCGAACCCGAACAGATCGCGCAGCCAGGGCTGTGTCTGCGGCTGCTGTTGCGGCTGGGCCTGGGTCTGGGCCGGACGGAACACGCGCCTTGGCGGCTTCGGCGCGGTGATGATCGAGCCGTCGGGCGCGATCGCCGTGGTCGAGGGCGGCGGATTGGCCGGCCCGCCCGCCGGCGCGGCCGGCGTGGTCGCGGCAACCGGCACATCGCCCTTGGCTTGCTCGCGGCCCATCTCGCGGCGCGGCCAGACGAAATCATCGGCGCGGCCGGCGGGCGGTGCCAGCGCCTCGCCCTTCACCAGCGTGCGCGCGGCGAGCGCATCGACGGCGGCGGGCCGCGAGCCCGGTCCGCCGAGCAATTGATCGGTGCCGACCGTGGAGGCGACCAGCGGCAGCACCGGCCCTGCCAACGGCCGCGGCGCGGGCTTGCCGGGCTCGGCGCTGGTATCCGGCGTCGCCGGTTCGCTGGGCAGCGCGATCGGCCCGGAGCGCACCGCGAGCAGGCGCGTCACCTCGCGCTCGACATAATGCGCGAGCTTGCGCGCGCCGGCCTTGGTGAAGAACACGCCGTCATCGGTACGTAGCTTGCGGGGCTGGCCTTCGAAGTCCGGGCCCTTCTGCATGAAGCGGCCGGCCTCGTCGACAAAGCCGTCCCAGACGTCGACATAGGTGATGCCGGCCTTGCCGGCGCCGTCGCGATAGAGCGCGTCGAGGAACAGCATGTCCGACGTGCCCTTCTGGCCGCGGATCGCGGGCAGGCCGACCCACAGCACCGGCACGCCCTTGCTCTTCAGCACGTTGATCAACTCCTCGATCTTCTTGCCGTAGAGCTCGACCCAGCGGTCGTCGCGGAATTCATAGAGGCCGTTCGGCGAACGCGCAGTCTTTTCCGGCGCGGCCTGCTGATCATTGTCGGCGTCGTCGGCCGGCGGCTCGGCCTCGACCGGCTTGCCATCAGTTTTGGCGGCGGTATCGGGCTTGTCGCCCGGCTTGGCCTCGGGCTTGCCGCGCGCGTCCTTTTTCTCGTCCTTCTTGTCGACCTTCTTCTCCACGACAGATTCGCGGATCGCGGTGCGGTCGTTGAGACCGAGCATCACGACGATGGCGTCGGGGTTCTCGGTGGCGAGAATGCCCTTCGCGGCCGCGGCCCAATCCGCCGGATCGCCCTTGGGCTGATAGCGGATCAGGCCGGAGACCGTCTTGTGCTTGCGGATCACGCCCATGTCGGGCTGGTCGGAATAGGCATCTTCCAGGCCATAGCCGAGCCAGTCGGCCATGGCGTCGCCGATGACGAGCACGTTGCGCTCGGCGGCGGCCTCGCGCTTGGCCGGTGCCGGAGCGCGCGAGAAATCCTCGCGCGGCCGCTGCGGCTGCGATGATTGCGGCTGCTGCTGCTGGAACGGCGCGAAGAAATCACCGCCGAACCAGCCGCCGCCGCCATGCTGCGGCGGAGCGCGGCGCTGTGGTTGCGGCGGTCCGCCACCAAAGCCGGGGAAGCCGAAGAATTGCGCCGAGGCGGGCTGGGCGATGCCGATCAACAGCGCAAGCGCCACCGTCAGCGCGACCAGCGGACCGGCTTCGGTGAATATGCGCAAAAAGGACTTTGGCTCTCGCATCGCGTTCGGTCGCAAATGATCTGGAAGTACGTGAGCATACTAGCGGAATCGGGCCGCAAGCGGGCAGCTTTTCCACCTTAAATCGGGTGCCTCCGGCCGCCGTCAAGGCAGGCGGCAAATATTGGATTTCACGGTTACTTTCGGGGTGGAGGGCCTGAGTATGGCCGCATCGGAACTGCGCCCCCTCTCCCGCTTGCGGGGGAGGGAGAGCCGTAGCCCGGATGGAGCGAAGCGTAATCCGGGACCAGACCAGCCGCACGGCGAGAACCCCGGATTTCGCTGCGCTGCATCCGGGCTACGGGCGGCAGCCCTCCGGTTTCAGCCCTATCGCCCCCGCAGCCGCTCCAGCACCTCGGAGGTGGCAAAGCCGTCGGCCGGCGCCCCGATCGACACCTGGAAGCCGCGCAGCGCCTCGCGGGTCTGGCCGCCGAACTGGCCGTCGGGCGTGCCCTTGTAGAAGCCGCGCTGGGCCAGCAGTTGCTGTAGTTCCAGCCGCTCGGCGCGCGACAGCACCCGCTCCTGGCGCGGCCAAGGCTGCGCGAAGGGCTGGCCGCCGCGCAGGCGGTCGGCGAAATGGCCGATGGCGAGCGCATAGGCCTCGGCCGGGTTGTACTTCATGATCACCCGGAAATTCTGCAGCATCAGGAAGCCCGGCCCCTCGGCGCCGGCCGGCGCCAGCAGATAGGCCTTGTCGGACGGCCGCGGGAACGGCTGGCTGTTCGGCCGCTTGAGGCCGAGATGCTCCCATTGCGACAGCGGCATGGCCTTGGCGCGGTCGGCCAGCATGTAATTGAGGCCTTGCGGCAGCACGACCTCGTAGCCCCAGCTCGCGCCGGTCTGCCAGCCGTCCTTCTTCAGATTGTTGGCGGTGGAGGCGATCAGGTCGCTCGGATTGTCGACGACGTCGCGGCGGCCGTCGCCATCGCCATCGACGGCATAGCGCTTGAACGCGGTCGGCATGAACTGGGTCGGGCCGAAGGCGCCGGCCCAGGAGCCGCGCATCTGCTCGGGCCTGAGGTCGCCGCGGTTGAGGATTTCCAGCGCCGACAGGAACTCGTCCTTGAAATAGGCCTGACGGCGGCCGATGCAGGCGAGCGTCGCGGTCGACTGCACCACGTTGCGATCGCCCATCTGGGTCGAGTAGTTCGACTCGATGCCCCAGATCGCCGCGATGATGTAGCGGTCGACGCCATAGGCCTTCTCGGTGGCGTCGAACTGCGGCTTGTATTTCGCAAGGATCTCGCGGCCCTTGGCGAGCCTGGTGTCGCTGACCAGGATGTCGAGATAATCCCAGATCGCCTTGGTGAACTCCGGCTGCGAATCCATCAGATCCATGATGCGCAGATCGGGCGTCAGGCCGGCGGTGAAGCGCTCGAAATTCTCTTGGGTGATGTTGCGCCGTGCGGCATCTGGCCACATCGCTGCGACGCAGTTCGGGAAGTCCGACGCGGCCTGGCGGATCGCCGCTGCGGTCATCAGCGGATGGCCGGAGGCGCCGTCTTCACCGCTCCACGGCGGTGCCGCGCCGTCCTGTCCGGTTGCGGCCTGCGGCGGCGTCGCGTTCGGTCCGGAAAAGATGCTGTCGATCAGGTTGGTCAGGCCGTTGCCCGCCGACTGGGCTTGCGTGCTGCCGGGCAGCAGCAGGGCCAGCGCGATCAGGCTCGCGCCGAAAAGCTTGGTCCTTGATGTTCCCAACGCGCGCATTTGTCGTGTGCCTGTCAAAATCGTGCTGTTCCAGAAGGCCCCGGCACGGTTTCCAACAACTTAACAAGGGCGAGATTTTGTTGCGGCCCGCATTGGCTGACGGGAACGGCGGAATTAAGCCGCACCACACATCCGCCTTTGTTGGCGGCTGCAAAACGGGGTACCAAAGGCATGATTCATTTCGTGCCGCCGTCCCACCCATTTCAAGGCTTCCGATAATCCCATGAAGATCCGCAAAGCCGTATTCCCCGTCGCCGGTCTCGGTACCCGCGTGCTGCCCGCCACCAAGGCGATGCCGAAGGAGATGCTGACGATCGTCGACAAGCCCCTGATCCAGTACGTGGTCGACGAGGCCCGGGAAGCCGGCATCGAGCATTTCGTGTTCGTCACCGGCCGCAACAAGGGTGTCATCGAGGATCACTTCGACCGCATGTTCGAGCTTGACACCACGCTGGCGCAGCGCGGCAAGAAGACCGAGCAGGATATCCTGGCGCAGAACCAGCCGGAGGCCGGCGCGATGAGCTTCACCCGGCAGCAGGCGCCGCTCGGGCTCGGCCACGCGGTGTGGTGCGCGCGCGATATCATCGGCAACGAGCCGTTCGCGGTGGTGCTGCCGGACGAGCTGGTGCTGAACACGCCGGGCTGCCTCAAGCAGATGATCGACGCCGCGAGCAGGCTTGGTGACAAGTCGAACCTGATCGCGGTCGAGGCGGTGCCCGACGAACTCACCCATCAATACGGCATCTGCAGCGTCGGCAAACGCACCGGCAACATCTTCGAGGTCGACCGCATGGTCGAGAAGCCGCCGCAGGGCACCGCGCCGTCCAACCTGTCGATCACCGGCCGCTACATCCTGCAGCCGGAGATCTTCAACATCCTGGCCACGCAGGAGCGCGGCGCCGGCGGCGAGATCCAGCTCACCGATGCGATGATCGGTCTTGCCAAGACGCAGAAGTTCTACGGCGTGGAGTTCGAGGGTGAGCGCCACGATTGCGGCTCCAAGCCCGGCTTCCTCCGCGCCAACATCGCCTTCGGCCTCAAGCGCCCCGAACTGCGCGACGGCCTGATCGCCGAGATGAAGAAGTATCTGGAGAAGTAGGGGCCGCCTCGTCCCGTCATTCGCCGCGAGAATGCGGACGTATGATTCCCAGACCGCGCAACATTCGCTGTCGTCCTGGCGAAAGCCAGGACCCATTACCCCGACCATCAGTTGTTGAGCGAAGCTGGAGCCACGATCCCGTTCACAATCAAACGCGGTGGTTATGGGTCCTGGTTTTCGCCAGGACGACGGTTGTGGGGGTGGCGAGACGTGTGCGTCAAACGAGAACTACATCTTCGCCGCAGCGTCTCGGCAATCACGCCACCTTCTTTCGTCCCGCGCGTTTCGCCGGCTCCTTGGCGCCGTCCTGCTTCGGCGCGCGCAGGGCGCGGGCGGCGAGGCTGACGACCTCGGAGATCTGCTGAAGCTGCGCGGCGAGCGGAGAGGTCTTACGCCAGACCATGCCGATGGTGCGCGACGGCTGCGGGTGCTTGAAGCGCGAGACCGTGACCGGCGCCGAGCGCGTCTCCACCGTCACCGCCATCTCGGGGATCAGGGTGACGCCGATGCCGGCGCCGACCATCTGCACCAGCGTCGACAGCGAGCTCGCGTCCAGCACCTCGCGCGGCGGCGAGGACTGCATGTTGCAGAACGACAGCGCCTGGTCGCGGAAGCAGTGGCCCTCCTCGAGCAGCAAGAGCCGCATCTCGCGCAGCATCTCGGCGCTCGGCACCGGCGTCTTGGCATCCTCGCCCGGCCGCACCAGCAGGAAGTTTTCCGAGAACAGCGCGACCTCGGTCAGCGACGGTTCCGATACCGGCAACGCCACGATCGCGGTGTCGAGCCGGCCCTCGGCGACCTCCTTGATCAGCTTCGGCGTCAGCGTCTCGCGGACATGGATGTCGAGCTCGGGATGCAGCCGCGCCAGGTTCTCGATCACCTTCGGCAGCAGATATGGCGCGACGGTCGGGATCATGCCGACCCGCAGCCGCCCGGCAAGCTTGTCGCGCGAGGCGCGCGCGAAGTCGCCGAGTTCGTCGACCGAACGCAGGATGTCGCGCACGCGGCGCAGCAGGTCCTCGCCGAAGGTCGTCAGCGTCACCTGCCGCGCATTGCGTTCGATCAGCACGCCGCCGACCGCCTGTTCCATTTCGCGGATCTGCATCGACAGCGCCGGCTGCGACACCGCGCAGGCATCCGCGGCGCGCCCGAAATGGCGGTGGTGGGCCAGAGCATCAAAATACCTGAGTTGCCGGAGTGTGACATTTATCATCAGATAATCTTATCGACGCGATCACTAAAGTCAATTTCCTCTGATGGAATGGGTTGCGTAGAATCGTTCTTGGAAGAGCTCCAGCGCATTCCAGAATCCATCACCTCGGAGAAGAAACATGGACGCAAAAACCGACGAAGGCGCGGGCAAATGCCCATTCACAGGCGGGCCTCGCGGGCACTCGAATCGTGACTGGTGGCCGGAGACGCTCGACGTTCAGGTGCTGCATCGCAACTCCAGCCTGTCCGATCCGATGGGCAAGGGCTTCGACTACGCCAAGGAATTCAAGAGCCTCGATCTCAACGCCGTGATCAAGGACCTCACGGCCCTGATGACGACGTCGCAGGAATGGTGGCCGGCCGACTTCGGTCATTACGGCGGCCTGATGATCCGCATGGCCTGGCACTCGGCGGGCACCTATCGCATCACCGACGGCCGCGGCGGCGCCGGCGCCGGTCAGCAGCGTTTCGCCCCGCTCAACAGCTGGCCGGACAACGCCAACCTCGACAAAGCGCGCCGGCTGCTGTGGCCGATCAAGCAGAAGTACGGCCGCAAGATCTCGTGGGCCGATCTGATGGTCCTCGCCGGCAACGTTGCGTTGGAATCGATGGGCTTCAAGACGTTCGGTTTTGCGGGTGGCCGCGCCGACGTGTGGGAGCCGGAAGAGCTGTACTGGGGTCCGGAAGGCACCTGGCTCGGTGACGAGCGCTACAGCGGCGAGCGCCAGCTCTCCGAGCCGCTCGGCGCGGTGCAGATGGGCCTGATCTACGTCAACCCGGAAGGCCCGAATGGCAATCCGGACCCGGTCGCCGCCGCGAAGGACATCCGCGAGACGTTCTTCCGCATGGCGATGAACGACGAGGAGACCGTCGCGCTGATCGCCGGCGGCCACACCTTCGGCAAGACCCACGGTGCGGGCGATCCGTCGTTGATCGGTCCGGAGCCGGAAGGTGGCGCGATCGAGGAACAGGGTCTCGGCTGGAAGAGCAAGTTCGGCACCGGCGTCGGCGCTGACGCGATCACCGGCGGTCCCGAGGTCACCTGGACCCAGACCCCGACCAAGTGGAGCAACCACTTCTTCGAGAACCTGTTCAAGTACGAATGGGAGCTGACGAAGAGCCCGGCGGGTGCGAAGCAGTGGAAGGCAAAGGGCGCGGACGCCGTCATTCCGGACGCGTTCGATCCGTCGAAGAAGCATGTCCCGACGATGCTGACTACCGACCTGTCGCTGCGCTTCGATCCGGCCTATGAGAAGATCTCGCGCCGGTTCTATGAGCATCCGGATCAGTTCGCGGACGCCTTCGCCCGCGCCTGGTTCAAGCTCACGCACCGCGACATGGGTCCGATCCAGCGCTACCTCGGCCCGCTGGTGCCGAAGGAGACGCTGATCTGGCAGGACCCTGTGCCGGCGCTCGATCACGCCGTGATCGACGACAAGGATATCGAAGCGCTCAAGGCGAAGATCCTCGCCTCGGGCCTGTCGGTGTCCGAACTGGTGTCGACCGCCTGGGCCTCGGCCTCCACGTTCCGCGGCTCCGACAAGCGCGGCGGTGCCAATGGTGCACGCATCCGCCTTGCGCCGCAGAAGGACTGGGATGTCAACGAGCCGGCGCAGCTCAAGACTGTGCTGAGCAAGCTCGAATCCATCCAGAAGGAGTTCGGCAAGAAGGTCTCGCTGGCCGATTTGATCGTGCTCGGCGGCGCGGCTGCGATCGAGAAGGCGGCCAAGGACGGCGGCACCAGTGTGAAGGTCCCCTTCACGCCGGGCCGCACCGATGCGACGCAGGACCAGACCGACGTCGAGTCTTTCGCTCCGCTCGAGCCGCGGGCTGACGGCTTCCGCAACTACATCGGCGGCAAGCATCAGTTCCTGCAGCCCGAGGAAGCGCTGGTCGACCGTGCACAGCTCATGCGGCTGACCGGACCGGAATTGACGGTCCTCGTCGGCGGCCTGCGCGTGCTCGGCGCCAATGCCAAGAAGTCGAAGCACGGCGTCTTCACCGGCAAGCCGGGGACGCTCACCAACGACTTCTTCCTCAACCTGCTCGACATGGGCACGGTGTGGAGCGATGCCGGCCAGGGCGTCTATGAGGGCCGCGACCGCAAGACCAAGGCGGTGAAGTGGACCGGCACCCGTGTCGACCTGATCTTCGGCTCGCACTCGCAGCTGCGGGCGTTCGCCGAGGTCTACGGCCAGTCCGACTCCAAGGAGCAGTTCGTGAAGGACTTCGTCGCGGCCTGGGCCAAGGTGATGAACGCCGACCGCTTCGACCTCGTGAAGTAAGCGGCGAGCAAACGGCAATCAGGGCAGGGCGGCGCTTCGGCGCCGCCCTGTTTCATTTGGGGGATGATGCGGAAGGATTTTCGCGGTTTGCCGATCCCGTTCAATCATGCAGCTTCATGTCGCGGATCATCTCCTCAAACTCCGCCTGCGTCGGGGTCGCCAGTGAGGCCTGCGGCGCGCTGCTCGTCGCGGTGGATACGTCGCACTGCGAGGCACCGCGCCGCGGCTCGAAGATTGCAGTCAGGCTCGCCCAGCAGACGAGGAGGGCTACGATCCAGTCCAGTACATTGGATGCCGTCATTGCAGCACCAGCATCAGCATTTCCATGCCTGATGCTGCAGCCGAGTCGGGCTTCGCGCAATTCGGAAGCTACGAAACGTAACTTCGGCGTTGCCGAGCGGGTTATCCGTACCGAGCGAGTGCAACACACCGTCATTGCGAGGAGCGTCAGCGACGACGCAATCCATTTCTCCGCTTGCGGCACGATGGATTGCTTCGCTCCGCTCGCAATGACGGCGGGCGGAGCGCAAAACTAAAATTGTGACGCTGCCCCTACAGCGACGATCCGCTCCGCGCCCGGCGTCCCTCGATCGGATAGGCGGGGTCGTTGAAGCCCGGCGTCGAGGGATGGCCGGTGACGACGAGGCGGTCGATGAGGGCTTCGTCCTCGGCGGTGAAGCGATAGTCGAGCGCGCGGATGTAGCCGTCCCATTGCGCTTCGGTGCGCGGCCCCGCGATCACGGCGCTGACGAACGACGAGTTCAGCACCCAGGACACCGCGAACTGCCCGGCGGTGATGCCTTTGCTCTCGGCGTGGCGCTTGATCTCCTGCGCGAGCTCGAGCGATTCCGGCCGCCACTCGGTCTGCATCATGCGCTTGTCGTTGCGCCCCGCACGCGTGTCCGCGGGCGGCGCCGCGTCGGGCGCGTATTTGCCGGTGAGCACGCCGCGCGCCAGCGGGCTGTAGGGCACGATGCCGAGCCCGTAATAGGCGCAGGCCGGGAAATGCTCGACCTCCGGCATCCGGTTCATCGCATTGTAATAGGGCTGGCTCGCGACCGGGCGGTCGATGCCGAGCCGGTCGCAGATGTTGCAGATCTCGGCGACGCGCCAGGCGCGGTAGTTGGAGACGCCGAAATAGCGCACCTTGCCGGCGCGGATCAGGTCGCCCATCGCGCGCACCGTCTCGTCGAGCGGCGTCGTGTGATCTTCCTTGTGCAGATAATAGACGTCGATGTAGTCGGTGCCGAGCCGCTTCAGGCTCTCGTCGGCGGCCTGGAACACCCAGCGCCGCGACAGCCCGCCGTGGTTGGGATCGTCGCCGATCGGGTTGGCGAGCTTGGTCGCAAGCACCCAGTTCGACCTTCCGTTCGAGATCGCGCGTCCGACGACCTCCTCGGACTTGCCGCGATTATAGGCGTCGGCGCTGTCGATGAAGTTGATGCCGGCCTCGCGCGCCTTCGCCACGATCCGCGCCGAGGTCGCCTCGTCGGTCGGTCCGCCGAACATCATGGTGCCGAGGCAGATCGGCGAGACCTTCAGGCCGCTGCGGCCAAGCTGGCGATATTGCATCGGACTTTCCTTTCCTGCGGTCATTCCGGGGCGATGCGCAGCATCGAACCCGGAATCTCGAGATTCCGGGTCTGGTCCTTCGGACCATCCCGGAGTGACAAAGGATCAGCTGTCGTTCTTCAGGATCTTGAACACGCCGTTGGCCATCGCGATACAGCGCTTGTCGACGGTCACCTCGGCCGTGATGAAGATCAGGCTGCGGGTCGAGCGTACCACGCGCGGCCGCGTCGTCAGGATCTCGCCGATCTTGCCGGCCTCGACGAAATGGGTATCGAGCTGCACGGTCGCAAGCGTCGGCTTGCCCGAGACGTAGCGTGCGGCCATGCCGCAGGCGCGGTCGGCGAAGGTCATGATCACGCCGCCCTGCACGAGGCCGCGGCGATTGTGGTGCTTGTCTTCGGTGATCAGCGCGAGTTCAAGCGCGCCGTCCTTCAACCGTTCCCACAACGGGCCGATCAGCGTCAGGAATCCCGTGGTTTCGGCGATCTTCCAGCCGTCGGATTTGAGTTTGTCCGCGGCCTTGGCCGTCATGAGGTGGGGTCCGTTGCTTGCCGATGATTGATCGCAGGAGGCATGTGGTCGCAGTCATTTCATCAAACGCTGTTGTGTTGTAGTCAAGGTCAATGGCCCGCACATTTGACGATGCCACCCGGCGGAATATCGCAGAGCTCTGTGCCGCATTCGCACGCCTGGCGCCGGCGGACGCCGCGCCGACGCTGAAGCGCGCGGCGGTCGCGATCGCGCTGACCGAAGGCGACGACGGCGGCAGCACGGCGTTCCTGTTGACCCGCCGCAGCGCGCGCCTGCGCGCCCACAGCGCGCAATGGGCGCTGCCGGGCGGGCGCTGCGATGCCGGCGAGACGCAGGCCGAGGCCGCGCTGCGCGAGTTGCATGAGGAGCTCGGGCTCGCGCTTGGCCCGAGCGACGTGCTCGGCATGCTCGACGATTATCCGACGCGATCCGGCTATCTGATCACGCCGGTCGTGGTCTGGGCCGGTGCGCATGCGGCGATCACGCGGAACCCGGACGAGGTCGCCTCCGTCCATCGCATCGGCCTCGATGCGATCGAGCTGGAGGACGCGTTCAGCTTCGTCACGATCCCGGAGAGCTCGCGCCGCGTGATCCGCTTCCGGCTCGGTGGCCAGCAGATCCATGCGCCGACCGCTGCGCTGATCTATCAATTTCGCGAGGTGCTGGCTGGTCGCAGCACCCGCGTCGCCGAACTGGAGCAGCCGGTATTCGCGTGGAAGTAGGCCGCAACGATGCCGCTATTTGTGATGCCGCTTGCGGGCGTTCATCTTCATTGATTTCCCCTGCGCACCGGGCGAATGCACCGCGGCCTCGGGTTCCTGAGGCGCCCGCGACACATTCTCGTAACAGGTGAAGCGTGAACGCGTATCCGGAAACGATCCGCAGTCCGGACGCTCGGCGCGCGCCGGTGCGGCGAGCGTCAACGCGCAGGCGGCGACGAGCCAGAGTGCCATTCTCATCGCAATCTCCAGGCTTTCTCCAAGGCTTTCGTTCGGAAAACACCGCATTGTGGCGAATATTCTGCGTTGATCGCGGCATCCGGCCGCTGCGATCCGGACAATTCCGGGCTGACTTCGCGGCCGTGCTTGCTACAACGAGGCCATGCGCCCGCAATTGATTCGCCTGTGCCCTGGATTTGTCGTGCTCGCGCTCGCGCTCGCGCTCGCCGCCGGCGCCCCGTCCGTATTTGCCGGCGAGGCCGGCGCGCTGCCGCCTTCCGTCGCCAATGCGATGGCGCAGGCATCGCCGCAGGCGATCATGGAATATCGCCGCAAGCTGCAGGAATATCAGGAGGCGCGCGCCGCCTTCGAGCAGGACGCGAGCGCCTATTGGAACGCGGTCACCGAGAAGAGGCGCGGCCGCAATGCCAAGCGGCGCGACCGCGTGCAGATCTCGCTGGACGATTACGTGCTGCAGCAGCCGCCGGTCTATGAGGGTCCGAAGCGGCCGGTCAATCCGGCTCCGGAAGAAGAGGAAGGCAAGCCGCCGCGTCCGCCCAAGACGCTTCCGGTGGCCTCCGATCTGGTCAGGGCGGCGGCCGAGCAATTCCAGTTCACGCCGCAGCGGCCGGCCAGCGAGGTCGAGTTCAAGCGCGCCTACGCGCGTTACGCGCGCGCCGCGGGGCTGACGCCGGAGCAGGCGGTGCGGGTCTATTCGTTCGAGACCGGCGGCACCGGCACTTACGATGTGCAGGCGGGCATCGAGCACGGCGGCAAGCGGGCCATCTCCACCGCGATGGGCTACAACCAGCTGCTTACCACCAACACCGTCGAGCTATTGGCCGAGCAGGGCCATGAATTCGTGCGGGATCTGACCGAACGGGTTGCGAGAACGCAGGGGCCCGCGCGCAAGGCGATGGAGCACAAGCTCGCGGTGCTGAAGAAGATGGTCGCGTTCACCCGCACCGTGCCCGACGACTGGTCGGCGCATGCGCGCCTCGCCGATACGCCGCAGGGCTGGGCGTGCCATGCCATGGTGCTCGACATCGATGTCGGCCCGATGCTGCAGACCCACAAGCTGCTGACCTCGGTGATCTTTGCCCGCAACAAGGGCTACAGCCGGCCGCTGACGGCGGCCGAGCTCGAGATGATGAACCTGACCGGCGACGGCACCGGGCTCGACATGGTGACCATGCCGCAGGCGATGCGCGAGCAGGTGCCGACCGCGAATTTCTTCCAGCGCTCCGGCTACGAACGCAATCCGGTCGCCATCCGCCACAACACGGTGGCCAGGCTGCTTGCCGTCACCAATGAGCGGATGGATTTCAACAGCAACAAGCCGGGCGCGAAGGAATTGGCCGCGACGTTCTGACGCCTGCCGAAAACCGCTAGGGCATTTTCGCTTCTGATTGAATCAGAACCGAAGCCCTAGACTCTTCTTGACGCGTTTTCTTTACGCGAACCGGCGTCCACTTCGCTCGAAAACGCTCTAATTCGAGCCGAACTTGAACTTGCCGTCCCCCTCGAGATAGGGCCCGGAGCGCATGTAGAGCTGGCCGTTCTGGCCGATGAAGAACAGCGTCCCCTTCGGCACCTTCTTGGCGCCCTTCAGCAGCGTGCCGGCGTTGTTGGTGCCCATCTTGTAGGACCAGGTCTTGCCGTCCTTGTCATAGGCGTAGCCCATGTCGGGCTTCAGCTCCCAGGGCGCAGCCTCCTGCGCGAATGCGCAGGTCGTCAGCGCGGCAAACGCCGCAGTCGCGATAAAAGTCTTGGTCAAAAAATGCGTCATGATCCACCTCCGGCCGAGAAAACGGCGTCGTCCCCACGTTTTTGAACAAATCACGAACGATGTTCGCGCGTCAATACGACAATCGGCGCGACCGCTCGCGGATCGGCGACTTTGTGATTTCCCGCATCAAGCTTGGCGACTATTTTCGCGTTACCGTTTACAAACGCTTTGATTGCCAGAAACACTACCTTGGGATGATCAGGATGAACCACGTCATGAAGATCGGAATCGGTGTCGCTCTGTCGTTCATGACGCTGGCGTCAGTCGCGCAGGCGGACGAGTTCAGGCTCTCCAACAACCAGCGGATCTCCTGCAGCCGCGGCCTGTCCGCCGGCAAGCTCAATACCGCGACCTGCAAGTCCTACGCCTATCTGTTCAACGCCAAGACCTCGGAATACTTCCGCTGCCAGGTCTCGCTGGCGCTGACGCGGGACAACAAGGAGGTCATCAACGTGCAGGCCGACGGCGGCTGCACCAAGAAGCCGCGCATCTTCGAGGCCGACGGCAATTACACCTTCGACGCCACCGAGACCGAGCCGCCGAACACCAACTCGTTCTTCGGTCCGGGCGGCTATGCGATCTGGGCGAGCGACGTCAACACCCAGAAGATCCGCGGCTGCATCACCATTTCGTCCGGCCTCGGCTCCGACATCTCGAAATGCCTCGACATGACGTTCCAGTGACGGCGGCGCGGGCCGCGTGATGCGCAAGCTGCGCCCGGCCCCGCTGTGCCGCTCCTGGCTGTTTCTCGAAGGCGCCAACGAGGACGTGCTGCAGCACGCGGCCGCCAGCGGCGCCGACGTGCTGATCCACGAGCTCGAGGATTTTACCCCGCCGCCGCTGCGCCCGAAGGCGCGGGCCCTGGTGGCCGAGCTCTACGCCGCCTGGCGCGACCAGGGCGTGATGGTCGCGGTCCGCGTCAATCCGCTGGACCAGGACGGCATGGACGATCTCGCCGCCGTGATGCGCGGATGTCCGGATATCGTCGCGCTGCCGAAGGTCGCCGAGCCGCACCATGTCGTCAGGCTTGACGAGGCGGTGACGCGGTTCGAGCGCGACTACGGTATCGCCGAGGGATCGACATCGCTGCTGCCGAACATCGAGTTCGCGCGCGGTCTGGTGCAGACCGGTGCGATCGCCATGGCGAGCCGGCGCGTCATCGGCTGTTTGATGGCCTCCGAAGACCTCGCCGCCGATCTTGGTGCCGAGCGTGGCAGCGACGGCCTGGAGCTGGCTTACGCGCGGCAGCGCTTCATCGTCGAATGTCGTGCCGCTGATGTCGTCGCGGTCGATTGTCCCTACACCTGGAGCGACGCTGAAGGCGTCGAACGCGACACGATCTGGGCGCGGCGGCTGGGTTACACCGCAAAGAGCCTGGTCGATCCCGCGCATGCCTCGATCGTCAACGGCGTCCTGACGCCGGGCGAGGAGGAGTTGCGCCAGGCGCGCAGGATCGTCGCGGCGTTCGAAGCGGCGCGGACAAAGGGCTTTGGGCGCGTCGAACTTGACGGCTCGTTGCTCGAGGTCCCGACCTATTCCAATGCGAAACGCCTGATCGCGCGCGGCGAAGCGCTGCGCGCGATCGATCGTGACGTTCGAGCTTGACGACGCCGCGCCTCAGGAGGCCGGCTCCTTCTCCGAGAAGTGCATGCGTGAGCGGGCGAACTTCTTGACGCCCATCGGCTTGCCGAACAGGTAGCCCTGGACCTGATCGAAATCCATTTCGTGCGCGGCGAGAAAGTCCGCACGCGTCTCGACCCCCTGGGCCACGACCTGCGCGTCGTTGTCGTGGGCCAGCTCCACGACACGCCGGCACACCGTCTGCTTCAGGCGCTGATCCGCGCAGCCGGTGACGAATTGATGGTCGACCTTGAGCTGGACGAACGGAAAGTTCGGCAGTCCCAGCAAAGACGGCCAGTTCGCGCCGACATTGTCGATCGAGATGCCGATATTGTGCAGTCGAACGCGCCGGGCGACATCGATCGCCAGATCCAGATGATCGACCACGTCGGTGCTGTCGATCTCGATCAAGAGGCCCGCGAAGGCCGCATGATCCGGCATTCGGTAACAGAGCTCGCGCACGGCACGATCGTCGGCGAGGAATGAGATCGGCAGGTTGATCGAAAGATTGACCGGCCCGGTCTGCTCGAGGAGATAGCGCCAGTCCTCGATTGCGCGCTCGATCACGAACTCGGACAGCGCATGAAAATGCGGATCGCTTTCGTCCGGGATGAAGTAGGCCGGCGGCACGACGCCCCAAGCCGGATGGCGCATCCGGATCAGCGCCTCGGCGCCGCTCGGCACCAGCGTCCGGAGATGAATTTTCTGCTGGTACCACAGCTCGAGCCAGCCGGCCTTCAGCGCTTCAGGCACGTCCACCGCCGGGCTCGGCGCGGGTTCAAGCGGCATCAACGACGCAAGGCTGTCGCGAAGGGTCCCGGCGCTGAACGGCGTCGACAGCGCCGGCAGCATGGCGATGCCGTACTCGTCGCCGATTTGCCGGACCGCCTTGACGATGATCGAGTCCGGCTGCCCGATGACGAGGACCTTGCCGCCATAGTCCTTTCTCACCAAAGTCTCGAGAATTTTACTGACTTCGATGCCGTCCACGGACACGCCGAGCACCAGGAGATCGGGCCGTTCCGCGTCCAGAACGGTGTCGAGTTCCAAAGCCTGGCTGCATTCACTGGTGATGAAGCCGAGGTCTTCCAGCGCCTCGGCGAGGAAGGTCCGAAGGTGTTTTTTGCTGTCCGCAATGCATGCGCGTGGGGTCAGCTTGCGATGTCCGAACCAGCCTGCTCGCGTGCGTTCGATGTGACTGATGTGATTCATGCCCCGCCTTGTCCGTAGTTACCCCGGCTTGACTCGTACATCCTAGAGCGGCGGCAATCATGGAAATTTCTGGATCATACATTGATTGCCCCGCTAACCTTAAAGGATTCAATTCGATTCAAATGGCGCTGGAATCGCGGCGTCTCACCGCTGTTACACGTGCAACAAATGCGTCATCTGACATTCATGAGCGCGATCGCGTCCGACTTTGCATATCGGCAGAAACACTGTGCGCGTGTGTCATCGAGAGACGGCGTTAATGACTGTGTTGTCGCGTCGACGCAGACGCGGAATTGCGTCATTGTCGGACATCAGATCGCATCATGCAGAGTGCTCCGCAGAGCGCCGATGACGAATCAGATCATCCGTTTTGTGATGCCGATGCAGATGTGCGTGATGTCGTCGCTGCTGTTCGCAACGTCTCCCGCATCAACGCGCAGTAGCCGATCAGCGCGACACAAGCGATAGCTGCAAGCAACAGGAATGCAGCGCTGCAACCTGCATGGACGACAATGAATCCGGCTACAGCGGTGCTCAAGCCGACATCCGGGGCCGCAAGCCGATCTTCGCTGCTTCGTTGCGGCCGGTCCGCGCCGCGAACGCTTTGGGTCCGACAATGCCGAGAGTCACCGCGGCGATCGCCGGCGCGAATACCGAGCCGTTAGCGGCCGCCAGCGCCCGGGTCGCGGCAACCAGCTCGAAGCGGTCGCCCGGTCGCGCGGGGAGTTCCCGCGCAGGTAAAGTGGTGTTGCTATCGGGGATTTCCGCCGCGCATGCGTCATTTGGATGGGTTGACCCGGCGGGGGTGTCCGGCCAATTTCCGGCCGGCTTAAGGGGAGAATAATACTCATGAATTCCAAGTTGATGGCTGCTGCGATCGTGGCAGCCAGCGTTTTGTCCGCGCCTGTCGCACAGGCCGAGCAGTTCATTAACGTGCTCACCGGCGGCACCTCCGGCGTCTACTATCCGCTCGGCGTCGCGATGGGGAAGATCTACGGCGACAAGATCCCCGGCGTGAAAACCCAGGTGCAGGCGACCAAGGCCTCGGTCGAGAACCTGGTGCTGCTGCAGCAGGGCCGCGGCGAGATCGCCTTCACGCTCGGCGATTCGCTCAAAGCCGCCTGGGAAGGCGACGCCGAGGCCGGCTTCAAGAACAAGCTCGACAAGCTGCGCACCATCGGCGCGATCTATCCGAACTACATCCAGATCGTCGCGACCGCCGAGAGCGGCATCAAGACGCTGGCCGATCTCAAGGGCAAGAGCCTGTCGGTCGGCGCGCCGAAGTCCGGCACCGAGCTCAACTCGCGCGCGATCCTCGCGGCTGCCGGCATGAGCTACAAGGATCTCGGCAAGGTCGAGTATCTGCCGTTCGCCGAATCGGTGGATCTGATGAAGAACCGCCAGCTCAACGCCACGCTGCAGTCCGCCGGCCTCGGCGTCGCCTCGCTGAAGGACCTCTCGACCTCGAGCGAGATCACCGTGGTCGCCGTGCCGAAGGAGACCGTCGACAAGATCGGCCCGCCCTTCGTCTCCGTGATCATCCCGGCCAACACCTATACCGGCCAGGACAAGGACGTGCCGACCGCCGCGGTCGTGAACTACCTCGTGACCTCGAGCGCGGTGTCGGACGATCTCGCCTATCAGATGACCAAGCTGGTCTACGAATCGCTGCCGGAACTCGCCAACGCCCACGCCGCGGGCAAGGAGATCAAGCTCGAGGCCGCCGCGACCGGCAGCCCGGTGCCGCTGCATCCCGGTGCGATCCGCTATTACAAGGAGAAGGGCCTGATCAAGTAAGGCCGGTTACGCTTCGAGGGTGTCATGGCCGGGCTTGACCCGGCCATCCATCTTTCTAAAGAGCTCATTTTTCGATGGATGCGCGGGTCAAGCCCGCGCATGACGTGCGGGGGACGCGGCCCAAGCGCCACGCAGGTACTATGGACGTCGCGGACACGGCGGGGGACTGATCATATGCAGCAGCAGGTTGAGGGCGAGCAGCCCATCAAGGTCGAATTCGACAATTTCGAGCATGGCTTTCCGGAAGGCTTCGGCCCGGGCGCCTGGGGACATCTGGCCTATGCCATCGGTCTCGCCTTTGCGGTGTTCCAGCTCTATGTCGCGGCTTTCAACTACCTGCCGAGCCAGGTGGTGCGCGGTGTCCATGTCGGCTTCCTGATCCTCCTGACCTTCGGCCTGATCGGCAATTTCACCGCCAAGACCGATTTGGGCCGCGCGGTGAGCTGGATCGTCGGCGCCGCCGGGTTCCTCTGCGGGCTCTACCAGTGGATCTTCTATGCCGACCTGATCGCCCGCGACGGCGATCCGACCAACATGGACCTTGCGGTCGGCACGCTGCTCGCGGTCCTGATCTTCGAGGGCACGCGGCGGCTGATGGGGGCGGCGCTGCCGCTGATGTGCGGCGCCTGTCTGCTCTACTGGTTCTTCGGCCAATATCTGCCGTCGCCGTTCAATCACCGCGGCTATGACTTCGACCAGATCGTCACCCATCTCTCGTTCGGCACCGAAGGCTTCTACGGCGTGCCGATCTATGTCTCGGCGACCTACATCTTCCTGTTCATCCTGTTCGGCTCATTCCTGGAACGCGCCGGCATGATCCAGCTGTTCACCGACGTCTCGCTCGGCCTGTTCGGCCGCACCCGCGGCGGCCCCGCCAAGGTCGCGGTGTTCGCTTCGGGCATGATGGGTACGATCTCGGGTTCGGGCGTCGCCAACGTCGTCACCGTCGGCCAGTTCACGATCCCCTTGATGATCAAGTTCGGCTATCGCCGCGCCTTCGCCGCGGGCGTCGAGGCCACCGCTTCGATGGGCGGCCAGATCATGCCGCCCGTCATGGGCGCGGTCGCCTTCATCATGGCCGAGACGCTCGGCGTGCCCTATTCGGAGATCGTCAAGGCCGCGGTGATCCCGGCGATCCTCTATTTCGCTTCGGCGTTCTGGATGGTGCATCTGGAGGCCGGCAAGCACGGCCTCGTCGGCATGAAGCGCTCGGAGATCCCGAGCGCCTGGAAGGCGCTGGTGGCGCGCTGGTACCTGGTGTTGCCGCTCGCGGCGCTGGTCTACATGCTGTTCGAGGGCTTCACGCCGCTCTATGCCGGCAGCATGGGACTTGCGCTCACGGTCGCGCTGATCCTCGGCGCCAGCATCACGCTCGGCTTCTCCAACACCGTCGTGCGCTACATCTTCTGGATCGGCCTCGCGCTGGTGGTCGCCGCGGTGTCGCGCCACGGCATCGAGATCGTTCCGGTCGCGAGCGTCGTCGCCGGTTTGATCGTCATCGCCGCGATCACCCGCGGCGGCCGCGCCACCCTGAAAGCCTGCCGCGACTCGCTCGCCGACAGCGCCAAGTCGGCGCTGACGGTCGGCATGGCCTGCGCCATCGTCGGCACCATCATCGGCATGATGACGCAGACCGGCGTCGGCACCATCTTCGGCAGCTGGATCATCGGGCTCGGAGCCAAGAGCCTGTTCCTGGCGCTGATCATGACCATGCTGCTGTCGATCCTGCTCGGCACCGGCATCCCGACGATCCCGACCTACATCATCACCGCGGCGCTGGCCGCGCCTGCGCTCGCCAAGCTCGGCGTGCCGCTGATCGCAAGCCACATGTTTGCGTTCTACTACGGCATCATGGCCGACCTCTCGCCGCCAGTCGCGCTCGCGGCCCTGGCGGCGGCGCCGATCGCGAAGGAGAACCCGGACAAGATCGGCTGGGAGGCAATGCGGATCGCGCTTGCCGGCTATGTCATTCCGTTCATCTTCGTCTATTCGCCGGCGTTGATGCTGCAGACCGGGGATCCGATGCAGGCGCAGCTCGGCTTCTACGGCGCGGTGGCGCTGGCGACCTTCAAGGCGCTGGTCGCGATCGCCCTGTTCGGCATCGTCGCGATCGGCTTCCTGTTCACACGGCTGACCTTCATCGAGATCCTGGTCGCGTTCGGCGCCGCGCTCTGCCTGCTCGGCGATTTCCCGTTCTCGGATACGGCGGGCTTCACGCTCGCCGCTGCTGTCGTGCTGTGGCAATGGCGGCAGCGTCCGCGCAATGCGGTGGCGGCGGCTTGAGCCTCTGCCTCGCTTCCGCGGGTGTCGTGAAGGCGCTGTCGATCGCGGCCTTCACGCTCGCCTGGACGCATTCGATCGAGAAGAGCGCCTGGCAGGAGGACTGGCTGGTCACGCCGGCCGGGCTCACGCTGCAACAGGCGCGCGTCAAGGGCACAGGCGCCGGCATGGAGCCGCCGCCGGAGGCGCGCCTCGTCGATGGCTGGTTTCAATGGTCGCCGCCGCCGGTGCCAAGGGCGGAAGTCGTGCTCGGCAATTCCGGCGCCGCGGGTGAATGGCACCTGTGCCAGGAGGGACGCTGCCAGACGCTATCGGAGATTTTCGGGCATCCGATCGGTGCTAATGTCACGACGATCAGGGTGTGCAAGAATCCGTAGCCCGCATGAGCGCAGCGATATGCGGGGATAGCGCCCCCGGATATCGCTTCGCTCATCCGGGCTACAGTCACGACAAGAACAACAAGGGAGAAAGACCGATGGATCGGCTCAAGGGCAAGGTTGCGATGGTGGTCGGCGCGGGCTCGATCGGGCCCGGCTGGGGCAATGGCAAGGCGACCGCCGTCACCTTTGCGCGCGAGGGCGCCAGCGTCTTCTGCGTCGATCGCAACGGCGCCGCGGCGGAGGAGACCGTCGGCCTCATCACCGGCGAAGGCGGCAAGGCCGTCGCATTCACCGCCGATGTCTCGCGCGCCGGCGAGGTCGAGGCAATGGTCGCGGCCTGCCTCAAGGCCTATGGCCGCATCGACGTGCTCGACAACAATGTCGGCATCGCCGAGGTCGGCAGCGTCGTCGAGGTGGCGGAAGCCGAGTGGGACCGCGTCTTCGCGGTCAACCTCAAGAGCGCCTATCTGTCGATGAAGCACGTCATTCCGGTCATGATCAAGCAGGGCGGCGGCTCGATCATCAACATCTCCTCGATCGCCTCGATCCGCCATGTCGGCATTTCCTATGTCAGCTACAACGCGAGCAAGGCCGCGATGAACCAGATGACGCGGTCGACCGCGGTCGAGTTCGCGTCCAGGCATGTGCGCGTCAACGCGATCTTGCCCGGACTGATGAAGACGCCGATGGTCGCGCATTCGGCCGGGCTGGCGCAGAGCTACGCCAAGGGCGATGTCGAGGCGATGTGGCGGGCCCGCGACGCGCAGGTGCCGATGGGGCACATGGGCGACGCCTGGGACGTCGCCAATGCCGCGCTGTTCCTGGCGTCGGATGAATCGAAGTACGTCACCGGCATCGAGCTCGTGGTCGACGGCGGCATCACCTCCAAGTCGGGGGCTTGAAGTCGGGCGCCTGAGCAGCGAACTTCGCTTTACCTCGCCCCGCGTGCGGGGAGAGGTCGGAATACATCGCTAGATGCATTCCGGGTGAGGGGGATTCTCTGCAAATGCAGCTATCGCCGGTTACGCGGAGACAGCCCCTCACCCCAACCCTCTCCCCGTAAAGAACGGGGAGAGGGAGCGCAGTGCCGTCGCGGCGGCTATTCATCCTAACCTCATGGCGCTTTAGGCCTCCACGCTGAGCTCGGCGCGGTCGAGCTCTTCCTCGACCAGATGGAATGCGTCGTCGCCGATCGCCTCGATGCGGCGCAGATTGAGCAATGCCTGACGCGCCGCGGCGATGGCGCGGCGGCGCAGCGGATCCGACGGCAACTCGCGCGAGGTCAGGCCGCCGTCGGGATCATTCTCGGCGCGCAGCAGCACGGCGCGATATTCGAGCCGCAGGATCTCGGCCTCCTCCGACGGGTCGGCGTCGATCTCGTCGAGCGCGGCGCGAAACACCACGCCGCGGGCATGGGCCGCCTCGCGTCCGACCGGATCGTCGTCAGCGAAATTCAACGCCAGGATCAACGGCCGCAGCGTCAGCCCCTGGATCACGAGCGAACCGAGCACCACGGCAAACGCCGTCAGCAGGATCAGATCGCGATACGGAAACCATTCAGGCAGCGCAAACGCCGCCGCCAGCGTGACGATGCCGCGCATGCCGCACCAGGACACGATGAAGCCGCGCTTCAAGGTCGGCACGGCGTCCACCACGTGGGCCGGCAGCAGGTTGCGCGCCTTCAGTGTGCGCAGCAGCGCGCCGTAGGGCATCACCCAGAGGATGCGGGCGAGGATCACGACGGCGAGGATCGCGGCGGCAAAGCTGCAATATTTCCACCGCACCTCGTCGTCGAGCCCGGACCAGATCGGGCGCAATTGCAGGCCGATCAGCATGAAGGCGAGCACGTTGAGCACGAACACGACGGTTTCCCACACCGCGTAGGACGACACGCGCAGCCGCGCCGATGTGCGGGCCGGCGCGGTGCGCGAGATGGTGATCGCATAGGCGATGATGGTGAGGATGCCGGACAGCCCGAGATGCTCGGCGATGATCCACACCATGAAAGTGCCGCCGAACTGCGTGATGATCGCGCTCGGCGCCTCGGTGATGCGACGCGTGATCATCATCCAGACTTGCGCGAACAGGAAGCCGGCGGCGAGGCTGCCGACTAGCGCGATCGTGATGGTCGGCACGAACTCGCGGATCTTCATGTGCTCGGCGGCGACGAGGCCGACCGCGACACGATAGATCAGCAGCGCGCTGGCATCGTTGAGCAGGCTTTCGCCTTCGAGGATCTTCTGGATCCTGTAGGGCAGGTTGACCTGGCGCAGGATCGCGGTGGCCGCGGCCGCGTCCGGCGGTGCCACGATGGCGCCGAGTGCGATCGCAACCGCCCACGGCATGTCCGGGCGCAGCCAATGCGCGACCACCGCGACCGCCGCTGTGGTGACGCCGACCGCGACCACCACCAGCGTCGAGACCGGCAGCCAGTTGTTGCGGAGATCGCGCAGCGAAGTGTCGAACGCGGCGTCGAGCAGCACCGGCGCGACGAACAGCGCCAGCGCCAGTTTCGGTTCCAGCGCCCAGGTCGGGGCCCACGGCAGCAGCGTCAGCAGCACGCCGCCGAGCGCCAGGAAGGTCGGGTAGGGCACCTTGATCCGCCGCGCCAGCGCCGATAGCGCCACCGCCGCGAGCAACAGCCCGATGATCCATTCGAATGTGAGCAAGCCGAACCCCCGATGCAGCCGATCGTCGCAATTGACGTATAATCCAGCGTGTGGTTTTGCGGCAAATGGCGCGCCGCCGGGCATCGGAGGCCGGCGGTTCGGGCGCGGGAGAGGGACGATTTGTCGGCGATCGGGATGCGATACAAACCTGCAAATCTGGCCGCGATGCTGGTCTGTGTCGGCCTGTCGGGCGCGCTGATGTCGGGCGTTGCGCGCGCCACCGGCAGCGAGCCGGGCGAGGATGTGCAGGCCAATGCCGGCCCCTGCATCGCGGCGGCAGCGGCCGCCGACGACGACAAGATCATCGATGTCTGCGGCGCGCTGATCGACAATGAGAAGGCGACGAGGCCCGATCGCGTCAAGGCGCTGATGGCGCGGGCGGGCGCCTATGACCGCAAGCAGTCGATCGATCGCGCGATCGCGGACTATGACACCGCGCTCAAGCTCGATCCATCGCTTGCCGATGCGCATAATGCGCGCGGCGAGCTGTGGCGCCGCAAGGGCGACCGGCCGAAGGCGATCCTGGATTTTGGTGCTGCCGTCAAGCTCGACCCCAATCACGCCGCCGCCAGGGCCAACTACAAATCGCTGTCGCTGGAGCTGGAGCGGATCGGCGCCATGATGGCGGTCGCCGGCAAGCCGAGCTTCGATTGCCGCAAGGCGCGCCGCGCCGTCGAGAAGGCGATCTGCGCCAATCCCACGCTTGCCGATCTCGATCGCGAGATCGTCGCATCGACCTTCCGCACGGTGCGCGAGGCGCAGAATCCGCGCCAGGCGCGCGAGCTGCAGCGCGCCCAGGATCTGTTCATCGCCCGCCGCAATGCCGACTTCGGCAAGCCGGGCTACGACCTGGAAAGGGCGATGCGCGAGCGGCTGCAGCGGATCAATGGGGTCGACGGCTACTAGTGTGCTGAATGCGAAGTTCATGCGATTTCGCGGCAACCACTTTCACGAACTTCGCATTCATAAAGCACACTAGAATCATGAGTTTGCTAGTGTCCTTATCGAATCCGAAGTTCGCTCCGAAGGTGCGGCAAATGATGCGAACTTCGGATTCGGGACACTAGTGCTAACGTCGGTCAGTTTACGGCTTGAATTATCGGTCGGGCCCGTGACAATGGCCGTTAACAAGAGCTAGCCATTTCAGGTTCGTCATGCCCGGCCTTGCGCCGGGCATCCACGTCTTGCTTTGTCGCCCCAAAGACGTGGATGGCCGGGACAAGCCCGGCCATGACGCGAGAGATGAGCCGGGAGAGACGCTATGAATATACAAGGCAAGAGCCGGTATCATGAGGTGTATGCCCGCTCGCTCCGGGACCCTGAGGGCTTTTGGGCGGAAGCGGCGCGCGAGATCGACTGGATCGAGCCGGCCAAGAAGATCTTCGATCCCTCCGTGGGCGCCTATGGGTGCTGGTTCGCGGGCGCCGTGGTCAACACCTGCTACAACGCGCTGGATCGCCATGTCGCCGGCGGCCGCGCCAGCCAGGTCGCGCTGATCCACGATTCGCCGCTCACCAACACGATCACCAAGTTCACCTATTCCGAATTGTTGGAGGAGGTGCAGACGCTGGCTGCGGTGATGCAGGATTTCGGCGTGGCGAAGGGCGATCGCGTCATCCTCTACATGCCGATGGTGCCGGAGGCTGTCGTCGCGATGCTCGCCTGCGCGCGGATCGGCGCGGTGCACAGCGTGGTGTTCGGCGGCTTCGCGGCCAAGGAACTCGCGACCCGTATCGATGATGCCAAGCCGAAGCTGATCTTCTCGGCGAGCTGCGGCATCGAGCCCGGGCGCATCGTGCAATACAAGCCGCTGCTCGACGAGGCGCTCCGCCTCGCCGGCAGCAAGCCCGAGACCTGCATCATCCTGCAGCGGCCGCAGCAGGCTTGCGAGCTCGCCGCGGGCCGCGACCATGACTGGGCGACGCTGCGCCGCGCCGCGTTCGACGCCGGCAAGGCCGCGCCCTGCGTGCCGGTAGCCGCCACCGATCCGCTCTACATCCTCTACACGTCGGGCACGACCGGAATCCCGAAAGGCGTGGTGCGCGACAATGGCGGTCATCTCGTCGCGCTGAAATGGTCGATGCACAATCTCTACGGCGTGAAGCCCGGCGAGATCTGGTGGTGCGGCTCGGACATCGGCTGGGTGGTCGGCCATTCCTACATCGTCTATGGCCCGCTGATCCACGGCGCGACCACCATCATGTATGAGGGCAAGCCGGTCGGCACGCCGGATGCCGGCGCGTTCTGGCGCGTGATAAGCGAGCACAAGGCGGTCGCCTTCTTCACCGCGCCGACCGCGTTCCGCGCGATCAAGAAGGAAGACCCCGAAGGCAAGTTCATCCGGAATTACGATCTCTCGAGCTTCCGCACCCTGTTCCTCGCCGGCGAGCGCGCCGATCCGCCGACGGTGGAGTGGGCCGAGCAGCAGCTGAAGGTGCCGGTCATCGACCACTGGTGGCAGACCGAGACCGGCTGGTGCATCGCGGGCAATCCGGTCGGGCTCGGCCAGCTGCCGGTCAAACACGGCTCGCCGACGGTGCCGATGCCGGGCTATCAGGTCGACATCGTCGACGAGGCGGCGAAGCCGGTCGGGGAGGGCACGATGGGCTCGATCGTCATCAAGCTGCCGATGCCGCCGGGCTGCCTGCCGACGCTGTGGCAGCAGGACGATCGCTTCAGGGACGCGTATCTCTCGGAATTCCCCGGCTACTACAAGACCTCGGATGCCGGCTACAAGGATGAGGACGGCTATGTCTGGGTGATGGGCCGCACCGACGACATCATCAATGTCGCCGGCCACCGGCTCTCCACCGGCGGCATGGAAGAGATCCTCGCTTCGCATCCCGACGTTGCCGAATGCGCCGTGCTCGGCGTCAAGGACGCGATCAAGGGCGAGGTGCCCTGCGGCTTCCTGGTGCTGAAGGCCGGCGTGACCAAGCAGCCCGCCGAGGTCGAGAAGGACGTCGTGGCGCTGGTGCGCGACAAGCTCGGGCCGGTCGCCGCGTTCAAGCTCGCGATCACGGTGGCGCGGCTGCCGAAGACCCGTTCCGGCAAGATCCTGCGCGGCACCATCAAGAAGATCGCCGACGGCGAGCCCTGGACCATGCCGGCGACGATCGAGGACCCGAAGGTGCTCGACGAAATCGGCGAGGCGCTGAAGGGGAAGGCGTAGCTCTTGTTGCCTCGCCCCGCTTGCGGGGAGAGGCCGGATCGCATGGCAATGCGATCCGGGTGAGGGGGAGGCTCCGCTTGCTCGCTGCATTCATTCTGCGGAGGCGGCCCCTCTCCCCGCAAGAGCGGGGCGAGGGAGTGCTGGCACCTCCCGCGCCTGAGGTCGGCACCTGTGGAACAAGACTTCCGCATTCGGAAGCAAAACGGCCTTGATTTTGATGGATTGCCGGGTCATCCCGGCCTCCCTGTCATATGCCACGAGATACGGACCCACGGATGCGATCCATTTCCGCACGCGCGCCACTCGCCTTGCTGCTCGCCCTGCCGCTGCTTGCGGGCTGTCTCGAGCGCGGCCGATCGCCGATCGCAGAGAGCATGGGCGACGACGATCAGTACTGCCAGGCCGGCGGCAAGGTGGCGGTCGGCTCGCCTGATTACGTCGCCTGCCGCAAGAACCGCGACGTGCAGCGCCAGAACGCCGAAGCCCGCACCGATCGGCGGCAGCGCGATCTCGGCGAATACATGATGAACAATCCCGACCGGCATTGAGCCGCGCCGACGGCCGTTGTCACGCCATCGCATGCGCTTCCAAGCAAAAACGCGGCAGGTTGCCCTGCCGCGTTTCGTATTCTGCGCTTCGAGTTGCGCGATCCGCGCTTACTCTTCCTCGTCGGCGGGCTTCTTGCCGCCGATCGTCTTCAGCTTGGCGAACACGGCATCGACGTTGAGATCGTCGTGGCGCTCGATCGGCTGATCGTCCAGCTCGTCCTTGCGCGTGGTCTCGGAGGCCGGCAGCAGCGTGGCGCCGCCGTAGACCGTGGTGGTCGGCTTCTCCTTGGCGGCGCGCTGCACCTCGAAATCGAGCTCGATCTGCGAGCACAGGCCGAGCGTCACCGGGTCCATCGGGGTCAAGGTCGAGGCGTTCCAGTGGGTGCGGTCGCGCACGCTGGCGATCGTGGTCTTGGTGGTGCCGACCAGACGCATGATCTGGGCGTCCTTCAGCTCGGGATGGTTGCGCACCAGCCAGAGGATCGCGCTCGGACGCTCATGGCGGCGCGACACCGGGGTGTAGCGCGGACCCTTCTTCTTGGCGGCGGAGGGCAGCACCACCTTGCTCTCCTGGAGCCTGAGCCGGTAGTTCTGGTCGCGCTCGCCGCGCTCGATCTCCTCGCGGGTCAGCTGGCCGTTGGAAATCGGGTCCATGCCCTTGATGCCCTGGGCGGCGTCGCCGTCGGCGATGGCGCGGACCTCGAGGGGGTGCATTTTGGTAAAATCGGCCACCTGATCGAAGGTCAGGGCGGTATTGTCGACCAACCACACGGCAGTCGCCTTCGGCATCAGCGGTGCGTTGCTCATGGCAAATCTCCTTTGTGCTTCGCCCACCTCTGTCGAGGCGAAGCTGGTAGTCATCGGCGATGACGGGAATTATAGGGCCTATATAAGCCCTCCGGGGGGAATGGCGCAATGGGCCAGCAAAATCGCCTTGACAGCGCCCGAAAGCAGTCCCAAGTCCTTACTCAAATTGGCCGTTCCCCGCCCGCCGGCGAGGGGTGATTCGGTCCCGAGATTGCCCCGAGACAGCCCGATGTCAGCCAAAAAACCCGACCTTAGAATCGTGCTTTGTTCCCCCCGCGGCTTTTGTGCCGGGGTGGTCCGTGCCATCGACACGGTCGAACGTGCCCTCACCATTTATGGTGCGCCGGTCTATGTCCGGCACGAAATCGTCCATAACAAGTATGTGGTCGACAGCTTGAAGACCAAAGGCGCCATTTTCGTCGAGGAATTGGCCGAAATTCCCGACGATACCAACGCGCCGGTGGTGTTTTCGGCCCACGGCGTTCCGAAATCGGTTCCTGCCGAGGCCAAATCCCGCAATTTCTTCTCGCTGGACGCGACCTGCCCGCTGGTGACCAAGGTCCACCGCGAGGCGGCGATCCATTTCAAGCGCGGCCGCGAGATCCTCCTGATCGGGCATTCCCACCACCCCGAGGTGGTCGGCACGCTGGGGCAACTGCCGGCGGGCGCCGTGACCCTGATCGAGACCGCCGAGGACGCCAAGACCTTCGTTCCGAAGGACCCCAACAACCTCGCCTTCGTGACCCAGACCACGCTGTCGATCGACGACACCGCGGAGATCGTGACGCTGCTCAAGCAGCGCTTCCCGAACGTTAACGGTCCGCACAAGGAAGACATCTGCTACGCGACCACCAACCGTCAGCTCGCGGTGAAGAAGGTGGCGCCGGTGGTCGACGCCCTGATCGTGGTCGGCGCGCCGAACTCGTCGAACTCGCAGCGCCTGCGCGAGGTCGCCGAGCGCGAGGGCTGCCCGATCGCCGTGCTCGCCCAGCGCGCCAGCGACATCGACTGGAGCAGGTTCGAAGGCATCACGAGCCTCGGCATCACCGCGGGCGCATCGGCGCCGGAGGTGATCGTCGAGGAGATCATGGGCGCCTTCGCCGAGCGCTACGAACTGCACGTGGAGACGGTCTCGGCCGCGGAGGAGAACGAGTTCTTCCCGCTGCCGCGTTCGCTGCGGCCTGACGCTGCCGCGGCGGAATAGACCATATGGCGGTCTACACCGACGTTGCCGCCGAAGACCTCGCGGAATTCCTCAAAAGCTACGACATCGGCGAACTGCTCTCCTACAAGGGCATCGCCGAGGGCGTCGAGAATTCGAACTTCCTGCTGCACACCAGCCAGGGCGCCTACATCCTCACGCTCTATGAGAAGCGCGTGGCCGAGGACGACCTGCCGTATTTCCTGTCGCTGATGGCCCATCTCGCCGAGCGCGGCGTGTCGTGCCCGCAGCCGGCGCGCAACCGCAAGGGCGAGGTCACTAGCCGGCTCGCCGGCCGGCCCGCCGCGATCATCAACTTCCTCGAGGGCGTGTGGCCGCGGCGGCCGAACGTGGCGCACTGCTCCGGCGTCGGCGAGGCGCTGGCCAAAATGCACGTTGCCGGCCGCGATTTTCCGCTGGTCCGCAACAATCCGCTGTCGGTCTCCGGCTGGCGGCCGCTGTTCGATCTCGCCGCCGCGCGGGCCGACAGCGTGCAGCCGGGCCTGCACGATTTCATCGCGCGCGAGCTCGATCATCTCGAAGCCGCCTGGCCGACCGATCTGCCGGTCGGCGTCATCCATGCCGACCTGTTTCCCGACAACGTGTTTTTTCTGGGCGACAGGCTCTCGGGCCTGATCGACTTCCCGTTCGCCTGCAACGACATCCTGGCCTACGACGTCGCGATCTGCCTCAACGCCTGGTGCTTCGAGCCGGATCATTCCTTCAACGTCACCAAGGCGCGCGCATTGCTCAACGCCTATGGTCGCGAGCGCCCGCTGTCGGCGGCGGAAGAGGCCGCGCTGCCGCTGCTCGCGCGCGGTGCCGCGATGCGCTTCCTGCTGACGCGCCTGGTCGATTTCCTCAACGTGCCCGAAGGCGCGCTGGTGCAGCCGAAGGACCCGCTGGAATATGTCCGCAAGCTGCGCTTCCAGCAGAGCGTCGCTGCTATCAACGACTACGGCATCACGCCGGCCGGGTGCGCGGCGTGAGCGACAAGCCGCATGTGATTGTCTTCACCGATGGTGCCTGCTCCGGAAATCCGGGGCCGGGCGGCTGGGGCGCGATCCTCCGGTTCGGCGACGTCGAGAAGGAATTGAAGGGCGGCGAGGCGCACACCACCAATAATCGCATGGAGCTGATGGCGGCGATCTCGGCGCTCGAAGCCTTGAAGAAGCCCTGTGTGGTCGATCTCACCACCGACAGCCAGTATGTCCGCCAGGGCATCACCGGCTGGATCCATGGCTGGAAGCGCAATGGCTGGCGCACCGCCGACAAGAAGCCGGTCAAGAATGTCGAGCTGTGGCAGCGTCTCGATGCCGCGCTGAAGCCGCATGAGGTGCGCTGGCACTGGATCAAGGGCCACGCCGGCCACACCGAGAACGAACGCGCCGACGAACTGGCGCGCGAAGGCGTGGCGATGGCGAAGTTGAAGAATTAGGGCCGCAGCGAGCCGGGTGCGTAGGATGGGTAGAGCGCAGCGAAACCCATCACCTCAATGCACGGCACGAAGGCGATGGGTTTCGCTGCGCTCTACCCATCCTACGATTCCCGATATTTCGGCGATCTTTCCCTCTCCCCTTGTGGGAGAGGGTGGACGCGATGCGCAGCATCGCGGACGGGTGAGGGGTCTGTCTCCGCGGATAGAGACCCCTCATCCGGCGCGGATTGCATCCGCGCCACCTTCTCCCACAAGGGGAGAAGGGAAGAAGCGTCGGCTCAGAGCTGCCCGAGCAGCGTGTCGCCGCCGGAGACCTCGACCTTGCCCGGGGCGGGCTCGAGGTTGAGCTTCTTCACCACGCCGTCCTCGACCAGCATCGAGTAGCGCTTGGAGCGGATGCCGAGGCCGTTGCCGGAGGCGTCGAGCTCCATGCCGATCGCCTTGGCGAAGTCGGCATTGCCGTCGGCGAGGAAGACGGCTTCGTCGCGCTGGTCGGTGTCGCGCTTCCAGGCGTTCATCACGAAGGCGTCGTTGACCGAGACGATCGCGATGGTGTCGACGCCCTTGTTCTTCATGGCATAGGCGTTGAGGAAGATGCTCGGCAGATGCATCTTGTGGCAGGTGCCGGTGTAGGCGCCGGGCACGGCGAACAGGGCGACCTTCTTGCCCTTGAAAATATCGTCGGTGGTTTTGACCTGCGGACCCTCGGCGGTCATCACGCGAAACTTGGCTTCCGGCAGCTTGTCGCCAACATTGATCGTCATCGTTGTTCTCCCTCGGTGAAGCGGAACTGTCTTAAACCCGGCTACAGCACGGCACAATACGGGCTCGCCGAAGAACGGCAATGCCGGACGCCAAAGCGTTTTCGAGCGAAGTGGATACCGGTTCGCGTGAAGAAAACGCGTCAAAACAAGAATCTAGAGCCCCGTTCCGATGCAATCGGAACGGAAGGCTCTGGTCACCGTTCCGTCATCAGCCGGAAAACCCACCGGCGTCGAGAAAGGCCTGCTCCTCGGCCGTGGTCTGCCGGCCCAGCACGCGATTCCGGTGCGGGAATCGGCCGAACCGGCGGATGATGTCGGCGTGGTCCTCGGCATATTTCAGGTTGTCGGGATGGCAGTCATATCGCCGGAACAGCGTCACGCAGCGCTGCTGGTCGTCGAGGTCCTCCGAATGCTCGAAAGGCAGATAGAGGAATTCGCGCAGCACGGGGGCGGTCCGCGCATCGACGCCGCGGTCGATGGCGCGCCTTGCCACTTCACGCGCCAGCGCATCGCTTGAAAAGGTCCTGGCGTCGCCTCGAAACAGGTTTCGCGGAAACTGGTCGAGCACGATGGTCAGCGCCAGCGCGCCCTCATCGCTCGCCTCCCATGACGACAATTCGCCGGCAGCCGCCTTCTGCCAGGTGGCGAGGAAGCGGCTGCGGATCTCGGCATCGAAGGCGTCGTCGTGCTTGTACCAGCGGTCGCGGCCGGCATTCCGCCAGAAGCCAAGCACGTCAGCCGGCGTCGCGAGGCTTGCGTCAGACATCGAACGTCAGTCCACTCACGCCTTAAGCCGCGGCCTTCTTCTCGTCGCGCAGCTCGCGGCGCAGGATCTTGCCGACATTGGTCTTCGGCAGGTCGGTCCTGAACTCGATCTGCTTCGGCACCTTGTAGGCGGTGAGCTGGGTGGCGCTGAACTTGATGATGTCCTCGGCGGTGATGTTCGGGTCCTTCTTGACCACGAAGGCCTTCACCGCTTCGCCGGACTTCGCATCGGGCACGCCGATCACGGCGCATTCGAGCACGCCCGGATGGCTTGCGATCACTTCCTCGATCTCGTTCGGATAGACGTTGAAGCCGGAGACCAGGATCATGTCCTTCTTGCGATCGACGATCTTGGTGTAGCCCTTCTCGTCCATCACGCCGATGTCGCCGGTGCGGAAATAACCGTCCGCGGTCATCACGCGCGCGGTCTCGTCCGGCCTGTTCCAGTAGCCCGCCATCACCTGCGGGCCCTTGGCGCAGATTTCGCCGGCCTCGCCGATCGGCAATTCATTGCCGTCATCGTCGCGGATCGAGAGCCAGGTCGAGGGGACGGGAAGGCCGATCGTCCCGGAGAACTCCTCGATCGTTGCAGGATTGCATGTCAGGGTCGGCGACGTCTCCGACAGGCCATAGCCTTCCGACAACGAGATGCCCGTGACCTTCAACCATTTCTCGGCGACCGGCCTTTGCGTCGCCATGCCGCCGCCGTTGGCGATCTTCAGCTTGGAGAAGTCGAGCTTGTCGAAACCGGGCGTGTTCAGCAGGCCATTGTAGAGGGTGTTGACCGCCGGGAAGAAGCTGACCTGGTACTTCGAGAGCTCCTTGACGAAGCCCGCCATGTCGCGCGGATTCGGAATCAGCAGATTGGTGCCGCCGGCCCGCATGCCCAGCAGATAGCAGGCGGTGAGCGCGAAGACGTGATAGAGCGGCAGCGCGCAGACGATGACCATCTGTTCGACGATCGGCGGCTTCGCCAGCGCCGGCTGCAGCCAGGCGTCGTTCTGCAACACGTTGGCCAGGATGTTGCGGTGGAGCAGGGTCGCGCCCTTGGAGACGCCGGTGGTGCCGCCGGTATATTGCAGGAAGGCGACGTCATCGAGCGTCAGCGTCGGTTTGTTGAGCTTGGCGGCGCGGCCGGCTGACAGCGCCTCGTTGAAGCCGACGGCGCCGGGGATCGACCAGGCCGGCACCATTTTCTTCACCCGGCGCACCACCAGATTGACGATCACGCCCTTGAGGCCGAGCAGGTCGCCCATGCTGCCGACGATTACGTGCTTGACCGCGGTGTTGGGAAGTACCTTCTGCACGGTGGTGGCGAAGTTCTCCAGCACGATGATCGCCTCCGCGCCGGAATCCTTGAGCTGGTGCTCGAGCTCGCGCGGGGTGTAGAGCGGGTTGACGTTGACCACGGCATAGCCGGCGCGCAGGACGGCGGCGGTTGCGATCGGATATTGCAGCACGTTCGGCATCATCAGCGCGACCCGTGCGCCCTTCTGCAGGCCCTTGCTCTGCAGGTAGGCACCGAGCGCCGTCGACATCCCGTCGAGCTCGCGATAGGTGATCGCCTTGTCCATGCAGATGAACGCCTTGCGATCGGCGAATTTCTTGAAGCTCTCTTCTAGCAATTCGACCAGCGACGAATATTGCGTGACGTCGATATCCGCGGGCACGCCGGCCGGATAATGCTTGAGCCAGATGCGCTCCATGATGGTCAATCCCCTCTCTCAAATTTGGCTGATGTCCCGGATTGCTTCCGGGTTTTCCGACCTTTGGCCGCGTTATTTCAGGCAGTATTGAGCGATGCCGCGGCCAATGGCAAGCCGCTGCGCGTTATCGACGCATTGGAGAAAATGACAGTCGGAAATGACGGGCGGGCGCTCTGCTAACCGGCCGGCTTGGCGTCGGCTTTCGGCTTGTCGGCAGCCTTGGGTTTGTCGGCCGCAGTCTTCGGCTTGGCGGCCGGCTTTGCCGCCGCCGGCTTGCCGGCAGGCTTTGCGGCGGCGGGCTTGTCCGCCGCGGCCGTCTTCGCAGCTGCGGCATCCGGCTTGGCGTTGGCGTGACGCGCGGGCTTGGCCGCTGGCTTGCTGTCCGACTTGGAGGCACCCTTGGTGTCGGCCTTCGCGTCATCGGCCGCATCGGGCTTCTTGCCCGCGACGCGGCTGTGCTTGCCCTTGGCGCGCTTGACCGGCTGCATCTTCTCGGTGTCGGCCTCGACCGCGGCGATCAACGCAGCACCGGTCTTGGTCGGCCCCGTATAAACCACGACCGGCTCGGAGGCCGCGGCCGGCTGCGCCAGCATGTCGGCCGGCTTGGTCGGCATCGCAGCCTGCAGGCCCGAGGCGAAGAAGCTGACGCCGCCGTCGCCATTGGTGCTGGAGCTTCCGGCGCTGGCGACGGTGTCTTCTGCGTCCTCGTCGCTGGCGGGCCGCTTGTGCTTGGGACCGCACATCTCCTCGCGCAGGTTCGGCGGCGTGGAATCGATCGGCACCAGATTGTCGACGGTGCCGAGCGAGGGCCGCAGCCACGCCATCCCATTGTTGGCAAAGCCGCGGTCCAGGAGCTGCGCGGCGCGGATCGCGCGCATGCGGCCCGAGGAGGCGCCGAGCACCACGGCGATCAGCCGCTTGCCGTCACGCGTCGCCGACGCCACGAGATTATAGCCGGAGGCGCAGATGAAGCCGGTCTTGAAGCCGTCGGCGCCGGGATAGCGGCCGATCAGCTTGTTGAAGTTCTGGGTGATGCGGCGGCCGAAGCGGATCGACGGGATGTGGACGAAATACTCGTATTCCGGCAGGTCGCGGATGATGGCGCGGGCGAGGATCGCCATGTCGCGCGCCGAGGTGATCTGGCCGTCGGCGGGCAGGCCGTTCGGATTGACGTAGCTCGTTTGCGTCATGCCGAGCCTTTGCGCGGTCTGGTTCATCATCCCGGCAAAGCCGTCGATCGAACCGCCGATGCCCTCGGCCAGCACCACGGCCATGTCGTTGGCCGACTTCACCAGCATCATCTTCAGCGCGTTGTCGACGGTGACCTGGGTGCCGGGCCGGAAGCCCATCTTCGATGGCGACTGCGACGACGCGGTCGGCGACACCGTGAGCAGCGTGTCGAGCGAGACGCGGCCGTCCTTGACCGCCTTAAGCGTCACATAGGCCGTCATCATCTTGCTGAGCGAAGCCGGGTACCACGGCATCGTCGCATTGTCGGCCTGCAGCACCTTTCCGGAATCGGCCTCGACAACCAGCAGTGCCTCGGCTTGCGCCATTTGCGGCGCGGCGACGGCGAGCATCGCGACGGCCAGAATCCATTTCAATGACGGGCGAGGAAGGTGCACGAATCCGGTTCCGGTCCTTTGAGACCCGCCTTGAAAAAAGGAGGTCTTGCGATTGTGACGTACGGGTTTCAAGCGTGTCCGGCGCCGCATTGCGGCGATGCAAACCCTATACCGGCTTGCCAGCAGAGAACAGAGGCCGGGGAATTATATCGTGGACGAAATCGGCTGAATTTCGGCAGCCGCCTCAATTGGAAAGGCAGGAATTATGGTGTCTCGATGCCGGCGCGCGCCTGTTCCTGGACCATGAACTGGGCCCGCGCCAGCTCGGCAAAACGCCCACCTTTCGCCACCAGTTCATCGAAAGTTCCGCTTTCGATCACCCGTCCCTGGTCGAACAGCAGGATGCGGGTGGCGTGGCGGATGGTGGACAGGCGGTGCGCGATCACGAAGGTGGTACGGCCCTTCATCACTTCGTCGAGAGCGGCATTCACCTTGGCCTCGGTGACGGCGTCGAGGGCGCTGGTGGCCTCGTCGAGGATCAGGATCGGCGGATCCTTCAGCAGCGCACGCGCGATCGACAGCCGCTGGCGTTCGCCGCCGGACAGCATGCGGCCGCGCTCGCCGGCATGGGTATCGAACTTCTTTTCGCTGCGCTCGATGAAATCCAGCGCCTGCGCGCGCGCCGCGGCGGTGCGCAGCTCCTCGTCGGTCGCGTCGGGCTTGCCGACGCGCAGATTGTCGGCGAGCGAGCGGTTGAACAGCAGCGCCTCCTGGAACACCACGCCGATGTTTCGCCGCAGCGCCGTCAGCTTCAGCGCGCGTATGTCCATACCGTCGATCCTGATGATGCCCGATTGCGGATCGAACGCGCGATGCAGCAGCGCGATCGCGGTGGATTTGCCGGCGCCGGTCGAGCCGACCAGCGCGATGGTCTGGCCCGGCAGGGCGGTGAAGCTGAGATCCTCGATCGCCGGCCGCTTGCCGTCATAGGAGAACGAGACGTCGTCGAACTCGACGAGGCCGGACAGCCGTCCGGGATCGACCGCGCCGGGCCGGTCGCGCACCGCAGGCACCGCATCGAGCACGTCGAAGAACTCCTGCAGGCGCGGCGCTTCCATGAACACGTTGTTGATGAAGCTGACCACCTGCTCGAGCTTCTGGATCAGCATGGTGGCGAACGAGACGAACATCACGATCTCGCCGACCGTGGTGAGGTCCTGGTTATGCAGCGCGATGCCGACGGTGAAGATCGCAAGCACCGTGATCGTGGTCGAGGCGCGCGTGATCACGGTGACCAGCGCCCACCATGACAGCACCGGCATCTGCACCGCGAGCAGCTTGTCGGCGACGTAGCGCAGGCCCTGCACCTCGGAATCGATCCGCACGAAGCTCTGCACCAGCGCGACATTGCCGAGCGCGTCCGAGGCGCGCGCCGAGAGGTCGCTGTAATAGGCCTCGACCTCGCTCTGCATGCCGTAGGTCTTGCGCACCACCAGCGTGGTCAGCACGGTGAACACGACGCAGAGCCCGAACAGCAGGACCGCCAGCCGCCAGTTGATGTAGAGCGAAAGCGGCAGCAGCACGATCAGCGACATGATCGCGGCGAAATGCTCGCGAAAGAAGCCGAGCCAGAGCCGCCACAGCGCGTCGGTGCCGTTCAGCATCACCTTCATCAGCCGCCCGGAATGGGTGCCGGAATGGAAGGTCAGCGGCAACTGCAGGATGTGCTCGAAATAATCGGTCAGCACCGCCTGGCGCTGGCGGTGCGCCAGCCGGTCGGCCTGCAGCGCCACGATCGCGCTGCAGCCGATCGTGAACAGGCCGAACGCCGCCCAGGCGACGAGCAGCGGCCATGCCGAGGAGGTCGCGAACAGCCCGGTGACCGGCCGGCCCGACAGCACGTCGACGATCTTGCCGAACAGCACCGGCTCGGCGAATTGCGCGCCGGCGAGCAGCACGTTGGCGATGGCCAGGATCCAGCCGAGCCGCGCCTCCTTGCCGAGCAGTTCGAGGACGCGGGTATAGAGGCGAAGCATGGACATGCAGGCGGCACTCGTCAGCGGTGGGCGCCCGATCAGGCGGGATGCAATTTAATCAGGGTTCGCGATGCAGGGCCAGCGGTGACAGCGCGTCATGCTCAGGGTGACGGTGATTGTGGCGAGCGGCTCCCCACGCCGTCGTCCTGGCGAAAGCCAGGACCCATAGCCACCGAATTTGATTGGGAGCGGGATAGTGGCCCCAGCGTCGCGCAACAACAAACGGCTGGGGTAATGGGTCCTGGCTTTCGCCAGGACGACGCTGAACATTTGGTGCCGCTTCGCATGCTCTCAATTCACCAGGCGGCTGTCGATCGGCGGCAGGAAAGCCTCGTCGAAGATGTCGGCGGCGTGCGGCCGCTTCTGGAATTTGAAGTCCTCGGCGAGCTGGTCGACCGAGCGCTCGAAGCGCTCCGCCTCGATGCCGCCGATGCCGTCGCGCTTCACCTCGCTGGTCAGGATGTTGTCGCGGATGATGGCGTTCAGCCGCTCCAGCTCCAGATCGCGCGAGCCGCCATCCATCCGGCTCGCGACCTCGCCGGCGGCGCGGGCCGGATCCTTGACCGCGAGGTTGGTGCCGCCGATCGCCGCGCGCACGAACCCTTTCACCGCATCCGGCTTCGCGGCGGCAAGGCGCGGGCTGACGATCACGGCAAAGCCGTAGGCCTCGCAGCCATAGTCGGCGAAGCGCAGCACCGCGAGATCGTCGGCGGGCACGCCGCGATCGCGCAAATTGATCGCCGAGAGATAGGAGAAGCCGGTAACGGCATCGACCTGGCCGGCGGAGAGCATCGGCTCGCGCACCGCGGCGCTGATCGTGCTCTGCTTCACGCTCGACAGCTTGATGCCGTTCTGCTTCGCGACCGCGGGCCACAGCCGGATCGAAAGATCGCCCTCGGCGACGCCGAGGCTCTTGCCCTGCATGTCGCTCAGCGTCCTGATGCCGCGGCTCTTGCGCGCGATGATCGCATAAGGCGCCTGGTTGAACAGCACGAACACCGCCTTGACGGGCGCAGCACCGGGCTTGTCGCGAAAGCGGATCAGCGAGTTGATGTCGACGAGGGCGAAATCGCTCGAGCCGTCGGCGACGCGCGCGATGGCATCCGCCGAGCTGGTCGCGACGTTGGTGCCGACCGCAAGGCCCTCGGCGCTGAACAGGCCGCCGGATAATGCCATCACGAATGGCGCTGCGGCGGCATCAAGCGGACGGTCGAGCGTGAACTGGATGGTGAGCGGCGGCGGCAGATCGCTGGCGCGCAGCGGCGTCAACGCCGGCCACACGCCCCCCGCGAGGCCGATCATGCCGGCCAGTATCCAGCGGAGAACGGTGGTCCGACTTACCTGCATCATGACATCCGGGAGGCGAGACAAAGTGCCGCGCCGGCGCGCCTGCTTCATGACATCGAATGCGCCAGAGCAAGCGTCAGTTTCAAGCGTTATTTGCAGGCATTTTGCCCCAGGCAAGGTGAACGGTCGATGACTGCCAGGCTTCGGCTTGCCATGTTTTCACCTCGGGTCGTTCAGCTTGCATTCGGTTTGGGGAACCTAATCTGGAGGCAGTGGGTTAGCTAACCAAGGCCCGTCGGGCCGGCTTCCACAAAGGATGACTGCAATGTTTGCGCGAAAAGGTGTTTTTTCGTCCATTGGCCGCGCAGCCACATTGGCAACGGTTGCCGCGGTGGCGTTGACGGCCGTCGAGCCGACGATGGCGTTCGCAGGCTCTGCTCAGACAGGCAAGGCGACCGCTGTGACGACGTCACAAGGCACGAGCGGCGCGACCGACATCAGTGCCCGCCGTCGCTACTATGGCGGTGGCGGCGCAGCGGCTGCGGCTGCGTTCGCCGGGATCGTCGGCACGGGTCTCGCGATCGCCGCAGCCCAGAGCCGCCGCGACTATTACGACTCCTACGGCTACTATGGTGGCCCGGGCTACTACGGTGGTCCCGTCTACTATGGTGGCGGCCCGGTCTATTACGGCGGCGGCCCGTACTATGGTTACCGCGGCTATTACGGGCGGCGGTCGCAACTGCCGTATCAGCCGTACTGACGGCCGTCGGCGGTTCTCAGAACTGTCACAAAGCATCCAATCCACCGGCCGCGGGCCGGTGGATTTTTTCGTCGACGCCGTTAACACGCTGGCGACGCGTTTCGATTAGGCTCGAAGCATGAGTGATTCGATCGAGCGGCTTTACCAGGCGGTGATCGCGGCCAAGGATCTTGATCCGGCTACGTCGCGCACGGCACGGCTGTTCCAGCGCGGCCCGGCCAAGATGGCCAAGAAGCTCGCCGAGGAAGCGATCGAAGTCGTGATCGACGCCGTGAGCGGCAAGTCGGATGCCGTCATTCGCGAAAGCGCCGACCTGTTCTACAACCTCGCCGTTCTCTGGGCGTCGGCCGGCGTGAAGCCGGAGGATGTCTGGCGCGAGATGGAGCGGCGCGAGCGGCTGCTCGGGATCGCCGAGAAGCTGCCGAAGTCGCCGGTCAAGCTGCCCAAACCCGCGCCGGTCCCGGTGGTTCGGCGCCGAATTGTCGCGCTGGAGAACCGGCTGCGCAAACGGTAGCCGTAAATCAACCAGATTCAGCTCAATCCCGGCATGGACAAATCCGCTCGATGATGGTTCATCGCGCCCATGTTGAAACGGACTTACGACTGGTGCGTCGAGGCGGCCGACAAGCCCTATGCGCTGTGGATTCTCGCGGCCGTCGCCTTCGCTGAGAGCTCCTTCTTCCCGATCCCACCCGACATCATGCTGCTGCCGATGTCGCTGGCGCGGCCGAAGCGGGCGTGGTGGTTCGCCGCGGTCTGCACGGTGGCGTCGGTTGCCGGCGGCGTGCTCGGCTATGCGATCGGCGCACTGCTCTACGACTCGCTCGGGCAGTGGCTGATCCATCTCTACGGCCTCTCCGACAAGGTCGACGCGTTCCGCGCCTCCTACGCCGAATGGGGCGCCGTGATCATCCTGCTGAAGGGACTGACGCCGATCCCCTACAAGCTCGTGACAATCACCTCGGGCTTTGCCGGCTACAACATCTGGCTGTTCGTCCTGTGCTCGATCGTCGCCCGTGGCGGCCGCTTCTTCTTCGTCGCGGTGCTGCTCAACCGCTATGGCGATTTCATCCGCGCCGAGCTCGAGAAGCGGCTCGGCCTGTGGGTCGCGATCGGCGCGATCGTGCTGGTGCTGGGCTTTGTTGTCGCATTCAAGCTGATCTAGTGTGCTGAATGCAAAGTTCGTGCGATTTCGCGGCAACCACTTTCACGAACTTCGTATTCATAAAGCACACTAGAATCATAAGTTTGCTAGTGTCCTTATCGAATCCGAAGTTCGCTCCGAAGGTGCGGCAAATGATGCGAACTTCGGATTCGGGAAACTAGCGACCGACCGCTTGCGGCTTTGCCTGCGCGCGGCTTCGGGTTACGCTCAGCGCGATGGCTGATGGAATCGCGGACCTGCTCGATCCTGCCGGGCTCACGCTTGTCAGGCCCACGCGCGCAAGGGCGCGCATTGCGCTGGCCGGTCTTGTGCTGTCGGGTCTTGCGCTGCCGATGACACTGACGACCCTCGACCACAGCCGGGCCCAGACAGCGCCGACGCTTGGCGTGCAGTCGCCGGCGCCGCAGCCGGTCGCGCCTTCGCAGCAGCAACAGATCGAGCTGCCGCCGGCGCCGGTCGAGCGCGAGAATCCCGGGCTGATCAATGAAATCGGAAAGCTGTTCGAGAAGTCGAAATCGGCGCTGCCGCCGCTGAAGAGCCCCGGCGAGACCCTCAACGATTTGTCGAACATCGCGCGCCCCTCGACGGTGGTGACCGGACGCGCGGCCTGCGTGGTGGCCTCGAACGGTGCGCCGGACTGCAAGATCGGCGCCGACCGGCTGTGCCAGAGCAAGGGGTTTCGGGAAGGCAAGGGCATCGATACCGACGCCTCCGAGAAATGCTCGCCGCTGGTCTATCTGCCGGGCCACAAGCGCGGCCCGAACGACTGCAGGACGGAAAATTTCGTGACACGGGCCGTCTGCCAGTAGCGGCGGCCAGGCTTTGCGTCTGGGATGCCAGGCGCCCGCGAAAACACGGTTTCAGGATGAGGATTTGTCATCTTTTTTGCAGCGCCAAAACGCAATACTTGACACTGGAAAGATTGCCTTGTTGGTATGACGATCAGCATTCGAGACCAATCAACGACCAACACTTGAGGATCCGCTTCAAATGTCCATGCCTGCTCTGTTCAAGGGCCGCCTGTCTCTTCCCGTGATCGGGGCGCCGCTGTTCATCATCTCCGTGCCCGACCTCGTTATCGCGCAGTGCAAGGCCGGCGTGGTCGGCTCGTTTCCGGCGTTGAACGCGCGGCCGCCGGAGCTGCTCGACGAATGGCTGTACCGGATCAAGGAAGAGCTCGCCGCCTATGACAAGGCGCATCCGGAGCGGCCGTCGGCGCCGTTCGCGGTGAACCAGATCGTGCACAAGTCGAACAACCGGCTCGATCACGACATGGCGCTTTGCGAGAAGCACAAGGTGCCGATGATCATCTCCTCGCTCGGCGCGCGCGAGGAGCTCAACCAGGCCGTCCACGGCTGGGGCGGCATCGTCTTCCACGACGTGATCAACCAGAAGTTCGCGCACAAGGCGATCGAGAAGGGCGCCGACGGCCTGATCCTGGTCGCGGCCGGCGCCGGTGGTCATGCCGGCACGCTGTCGCCGTTCCCGTTCGTGTCGGAGACGCGGCAATGGTTCGACGGGCCGATCGCGCTGTCGGGCACCATCTCCAACGGCCGCGCCATCCGCGCCGCGCGCATCATCGGTGCCGACTTCGCCTATATCGGCTCGGCCTTCATCGCGACCAAAGAGGCAAACGCGGTCGAGGGCTACAAGGACATGATCACCAATTCGTCCGCCGAGGACATCGTCTACTCCAACCTGTTCACCGGCGTGCACGGCAATTATCTGAAGCCGTCGATCGTCGCGGCCGGCATGGATCCGGAAAACCTGCCGACCTCCGATCCCTCGAAGATGAGCTTCGGCACCGATGCATCCGGCGAGCGCGCCAAGCCGAAAGCCTGGAAGGAGATCTGGGGCTCGGGCCAGGGCGTCGGCAGCATCTCCAAGGTGGTGCCCGCAGCCGAGCTGATCGCCCGGTTCAGGAAAGAGTATGAAGACGCGGTCGATCCGGCGCTCGCCTGATGGAGCCGATCTTTCGCGTTGACGGCGACCGCGTCGTCACCAGTCCTGACGCCGCGGGTCCGTGGGATCCGCGGATGCAGCACGGCTCCGCACCGGCAGCGCTGGTGGTGTGGGCGGCCGAAGCCCTTCCGACGCCGGTGCCGATGCGGATCGCGCGCGTCACCATCGACCTGATGCGCCCGGTGCCGGTGGCGCCGCTGACGGTCTCGAGCGAGATCCTGCGCGACGGCCGCAAGATCCAGCTCTGCGGCGTCAGGCTGCTTGCCGACGGCGTTCTCGTGGTTTCGGCCAGCGTGCTCAAGATCAAGCAACAGACGGCCGAATTGCCGCCTGACATCGCCCCGCTTGCGGTCGATCTGCCGGGGCCCGACGAAAGTATGATCGAGCCGGGCAACCTTGCGAACAGTCCGTTCGTGAAGTGCATCTCGATGCGGGCCGCGCGCGGCCGCTTCGGCGTGACGGGACCTGGCGCGATCTGGTTCCGCGTCGACCGCCCGCTGATTGCGGGCGCCGCCGTCTCGCAGGCGATGCGGGCAGTGGTTGCCTCGGACTTCTCCAACGGCACCTCGCCGGCGCTCGATTTTAGCCAATGGACCTTCATCAACGCCGATCTCTCGGTGAGCCTGGCGCGCGAGCCGGTCGGCGACTGGATCCTGCTCGACGGCCAGTCCTGGATCGGGCCCGACGGCGCCGGGCTCGCAATGTCGCGGCTCGCCGATCAGCGCGGCTATTTCGGCCAGGCGATCCAGAGCCTGGTCATCGAGCGGCGCTAGCTCGGGCTATGTTTCTTCGACCTCCCTTGAAAAGGGAGGTCGCTTTGGGGACGGCTACGTCCAGCCACGTCTACAGTGCATGGGGTTGTTTCACCAATTCGCGGTGCAGGAACGCCAAGCGACTGCCCCTGCGGCAAAAATAACTCGGCTTCCCGGGAACGGTTGGCGGCAGGTGCGAGTTTCGCTCCCGTTAGGGGGTCCCATGATGCGTATTGATCCCGCCGCCGGCATCGTGGCCATGGCCGTCCGGCGGTTGTGTGATGTGCCGGACGGTGTCGACGCCCGGCCGCCGCAGGGACAGACGCGATGAAGCCTGGTCCGTCCTCGGAACGCGCGGTCATCCTCGCCGCGAGCGAGCGGGACGCCGTCAAGACTGCCCACCTGATCAAGGAAGCCGGCTATTACGCCAACATCTGCGGTGATCTCGCCGAGCTCGAACGCCAGATCGCAAGCGGGGCGGGCCTTGCCATCATTGCCGACGAGGTGATCAGGGCCGCCGATCTCGCCGGCCTGACGCACTGGCTGAACGAGCAGCCGTCATGGTCGGACTTTCCTATCGTGCTGATCAGCGAGAAGGGCGGGCCCGAGCGCAATCCCGAAGCAGCGCGGCTCGGCCGGGCGCTCGGCAATGTCACCTTCATCGAGCGGCCGTTTCATCCGACCACGCTGGTAAGCCTGGTCGCCGCGACGGTGCGCGGCCGCCGCCGCCAATACCAGACCCGTCAGATCCTCGAGGATCTGACCGAGAGCGAAGGTCTGCTGCAGACCGCGCTCAATGCCGGTCATCTCGGCGCGCTCGAGCTTCATCTGCCGGATTTCGAGCTCGAGGCGTCGCCGACCTGCAAGACTTATTTCGGGCGCAGGCCGGGCGATACCTTCACCTATCAGGATCTCCTGGCCGCGGTGCATCCCGACGACCGCGCGCGCCGGAGCGAGATCGTCGAACAAACGTTGCGCACCGGCTCGGATTATCAGATCGAATACCGCAACATCTGGCCCGACGGCACCGAGCACTGGGTTGACGTGCGCGCCCGTGCGGTGCGTCGGCCCGACGGCGGCATCCGCTCGCTGGTCGGCGTCTGCTCCGACATCAGCGCACGCAAGACCGCGGAGATCGAGCGCGAGGCATTGCTGGCGCAGCTTGCCGCCGAGCGCACCGCACTCGCCGAACTCACCGCGACGCTGGAGCAGCGGGTCGAGCAGCGCACCGCCGACTTGATGAAGGAGGTCGCCGCGCGCGAGCGGGCGCAGGAACAGCTCCGCCATGCCCAGAAGATGGAGGCGATCGGTCAGCTCACCGGCGGCGTCGCGCACGACTTCAACAATCTGCTGATGGCGGTGATGGGCAATCTCGATCTGCTGCGCAAGCGCTTGCCGGAGGACCCACGCCTGCGTCGCCTGGTCGACGGCGCATTACAGGGCGCCGAGCGCGGCGCGTCGTTGACGCAGCGGCTGCTGGCATTCGCGCGGCAGCAGGATCTGCGCGCGGTGCCGGTCGATCTCGGCGCGCTGGTGCGCGATATGAGCAATCTGCTCGAGCGCTCGCTCGGACCGCGCATCATGTTGCGGCTCGACATTCCCGAGGGGCTGCCGCTCGCCTGCGTCGACAGCAACCAGCTTGAGCTTGCGGTCCTCAACCTTGCGATCAATGCGCGCGACGCGATGCCGGACGGCGGCGTGATCGAGATCCGCCTCGCGGCCTGGCAGGCGAAGAATGATCCGGCGCTGCAGCCTGGCGACTATTTGAAGCTCTCGGTGATCGACAGCGGCACCGGCATGTCGCCGGACGTGCTGAAGCGCGCGATCGAGCCGTTCTTCTCGTCGAAGCCGGTGGGCAAGGGCACCGGGCTCGGCCTGTCGATGGTGCATGGGCTCGCCGTGCAGCTCGGCGGCGAGCTGGAGCTGTCGAGCGCGGTCGGCAAGGGCACCACGGCTGCGCTGGTGCTGCCGGTTGCAACGGCGGTGCCTGAAGTCGAGAGCCCGGCGCCTGCGGCGCAGGCGGTCAAGCGCTCGGCGGTGATCCTGCTGGTTGACGATGATCCGTTGATCGCGATGTCCACCATGGAAATGCTGGAGGACCTCGGTCACCGCGTGATCGGCGTCAATTCCGGACCCCAGGCGCTCGAAATCCTCAGGAGCGACCAGGAGATCGACCTGATGATGACCGATCACGTGATGCCCGGCATGACCGGCATCGAACTCGCCGCGGCTGCGCGCAAGGTGCGGCCGCAGCTTCTGGTGCTGCTCGCCACCGGCTATGCCGAACTGCCCGACGGCACCCAGGTCGACCTGCCGCGGCTGGCCAAGCCCTACCACCAGGATCAGCTGCGCGACCGGCTCGATCAGCTGCTCGGGCAGGGTGTGAAGCAGCGTACGGCCGGCACTGACGACCTTGCCGCACCTTCCACTCTCTCCCCGTCACCCTGAGGTGCGAGCGGAGCGAGCCTCGAAGGGCGCCGGCCCGGCTGGTGTCGCAAGCAGAGATAGCGCACGCTGAAACATCGGGGCCGTGCATCCTTCGAGGCGCGAGAGCGCGCACCTCCAGCGACAAAGGCGATGCCTTTGCGCGGGGATGACGGGACCAGCAATCGTCGTGCGAGCATCCTACCCCACCATGCGGTCGCGGCCGGTCCAGAAGCGCGCCTTCAGCACCTTCTTGTCGACCTTGCCGACGCCGGTCATCGGCAGCTCCTTGACGAACTGGATCTGCTTCGGCGCGTGCGCCGAGCCCTTCTTCGCCTTCACCAGTCCGATCAGCTCGTCGGCGTCGGGCACAGCGCCCTCGCGCGCGACCACGACGGCGGTGACGGCCTCACCCCATTTGTCGTCGGGCACGCCGACCACGGCGACCATCGCGACGTCGGCGTGTTGCGACAAGACATCTTCGACTTCGCGCGGGAAGATGTTGAAGCCGCCGGAGACGATCATGTCCTTCTTGCGGTCGAGGATGAACATGTAGCCGCGCTCGTCCATGCGCGCGATGTCGCCGGTGTGCAGCCAGCCGCTCTTCAGCGTCTCCGCCGTGATGTCGGGCCGTTTCCAGTATTCGGCCATCACATGCGTGGCGCGCACGCAGATCTCGCCGGCCTCGCCGGTCGCGACCTCCTGGTCGTCCTGATCGAGGATCTTGACCTGGCAAGCGGCGATCGGGAAGCCGCAGGACAAAAACAGGTCCGGCGTTTTAGGGTCATGATCGGCCTTGCGCAGCACCGAGACCGGATAGCATTCGGTCTGGCCGTAGAGCTGGGAGAACACCGGGCCGATCCGCTCGATGCCTTCGACCAGCCGGCTCGGCGACATCGCGGACGCGCCGTAAAGCAGGAGCTCGAGCGAGGAGAGGTCGGTCTTGTCGAGCGCGGGATGATCCAGCATCACATAGATCATGGTCGGCACGAACAGCGTGAAGTTGATCCTCTCGCGTGCGATGGTCGTGAACACGGCCTCCGGATCGAACCCTTTCAGCATGTGCACGGTGCCGCCGCGCATCAGCGTGGGCAGCACCTTGGTGCCGGCGACATGGCTGATCGGCGCCACGGTGAGGTAGCGCGGCGTCTCCGGAATCTCGAAATCGGCGAGGATCGCCGCGGCGAAGCCGCCATATTCGCGGTGATAGCGCAGCGCGCCCTTGGATTTGCCGGTCGTGCCGCCGGTGTAGTTCAAGGTCGAGATGTCGTCGGCGCGGGCGAAATTCTTCGCGCTTGCGCTGCCGGCGTCCCCGGCCACCTGCAACAGGTCGGCGCCGTAATCCGCCGGGCCGAGCGTGAACACGGTCTTCAGGCCCTGCGCCTTCGCCGTGAGCTCGTCGCCGCGATCGCGAAACGTGATGCCGTCGACGATCAGCATCTGCGCTTCGGAATCCTCGATCTGGAACAGCTGGTCGTCGAGCGAGCCCAGCGGATGCAGCCAGGTGATCGCGAGCCGCGACAATTGCACAGCGACGCCGGCGCACCAGGTGTCGGCGCGGTTGGCGGTGAGCAGCGCGACGCGGGTGCCGGGCGCAAAGCCGAGCCGCATGAACACGCTCTGCATGCGTCCGATCAGGTCGGTCGCGCCCTGATAGCTGAGCGAGCCGCCCGGCCATGCGAAGGCGGTGCGCGATGGATAGCGCGCCAGCGCCCGCAGGGTCTGTTCGCACACCGCCGGAAATGCATAGAGCGGATTGCTCATCTCGTTGTCCCTCCCACCTTTGTCTTTGGCTTTTGTCGTGCCAATGTTGCACCAAAGCTAACACAATGATGCAGGGAAGAAGCAACTTGTCCGCCGATCCTCTCGCGCGTTTTCGCGATCGCCTGCGGCTGCCGCTGATTGCAGCACCAATGTTCCTGGTCTCCGGTGTCGAGCTGGTGGGAGCCGCCTGCCGCAACGGCGTGATCGGTTCGTTTCCGACGGTGAATTGCCGTGAGACGGAACAGCTCGATGCCTGGCTCGGCGACATCGCGCGCCGCCTGCAGGCGCATGCCGATGCCAGCGGCCAAGCAGCCGCGCCGATTTGCCCGAACCTGATCGTGCATCGCTCCAACACACGGGTGGCCCAGGATCTTGCCGTGCTGCTGCGGCACAAGCCCGAGCTTGTGATCACCTCGGTCGGCTCGCCCGCGCCGGTGCTTGGTCCTCTGCACGATGCCGGCGCGCTGGTGTTCGCCGATGTCGCCTCGATCCGCCATGCCGAGCGCGCGGCAGCAGCCGGCGCCGACGGGCTCGTGCTGCTCACTGCGGGTGCGGGCGGCCAGACCGGCTGGCTCAATCCGTTCGTGTTCGTCCGCGCTGTGCGCGGCTTCTTCGATGGACCGATCGTGCTTGCCGGCGGCATCAGCGACGGCCACGCGCTCCGCGCTGCAGAGGCGCTCGGCTGCGACCTCGCCTATATGGGCACCAAGTTCATCGCGACGCGCGAGAGCATGGCGGACGGCAGGTACAAGCAGATGCTGGTCGACTCCACCGCCGACGACGTCATGCTCACGACGGCGTTCACCGGCCTGCAGACCAACATGCTGCGGCCCTCGATCGAGGCCGCCGGTCTCGATCCCGACGACCTGCCGGCACGCGGTGCGATCGACATCGGCAAGGACATCGACATCGGCGCCCGCGAAAGCCGCCCCAAACGCTGGCGCGATATCTGGAGCGGCGGTCATTCCACCTCCGGGGTGACCGGGGTGCTCGGCGTCGACGAACTCGTGGCGCAGACGGTCGCGGAGTATGAGGCGGCGAGCGCGCGGGTGCGGCTCTAGCGTCGCTGCTTTGACGCGGTCCCTTCGCGCCAACCGGTGCTCGAAAGCGCGCTGGTTCACGAAATAGCAGCACTCAAATCCCGCCCATCCGCTTAACGCGGCATTAACCATGCCAGTCCCAACAATAGCGTCACGGGTCACCACGGCTGGTCGCCCGGCAGTTTGTGGGAATGCGACATGGCCTTTGAGGCGCTCTCCAAGACCCCGGCATCGCTCGACGAGCTCCGGACCCGGGTGTTTTACGCCCTGCAGCGGCATCCGCTGTGCCGTCAGGTCGAATTCGACATTGTCAGCACGCCGCGCACCCGCCGCACCAACTGGACGGTCAGCATGCACACGGTCCAGCCCGGCGCGCTCTGGACGGCGCATGAGATCGTCGCCGATATCCAGGAGGCCTATGAGCTCGACGTCGCGGCCTGATTTTCCGGCCGTTTCGGGACAATTTCACCTATTTGGCGTCGTCACGGCACGGTACCGCCGCATTTCGCGCTCAGTTTGCGGTGACACCGGCCGGCAATGGAGTAGTTTTTGACCAGAGCCATCACCCTCGCCGCGCTGACATCCTTCCTCCTCGCCGGCGCCGCGATAACAGCCATTTTGGGCCGGGACAGCCTGCCGGCGGCGCAGGCCGACATTGGCCCGGTCGCCAACCGTGCCAGCAAGCAGGACAAGCTCGCGGTCAGCACGCTTGCCGCGGCCTCGTTTGAGGCGCCCCAGCCGATTGAGCCTCCCGCCAATCCGTCTCCGCTCCTGTTGCGGGCCCAAGCCGCGATTCCGGGCGCGACTGACACGGTGCGCCAGGCCTATGCCTCCGTCGAGCCGGCCGATGTCGGCCTGCCGAAGATCACCGACCCCGTCGATGCGGCTCAGCCGAAGATCGCCGAGCCCGCACCCGCGCCGGTCGCCCCGGCGCCGCCGAAGCCCAAGGCTGCGGCCAAGCCGGCGCCGCAGAAGAGCTACGCGCTGCTCAGCGACGCCCAGATCGCCGGCATCAAGGACCGGCTGAAGCTGTCGTCGTCGCAGGAATATTACTGGCCGGCGGTCGAGACCGCGTTGCGCGCCGTCGCCCGCAAGATCCACGCCAAGCGCCAGGGCGATCCTGCCGCGGGCAGCATGCCGATCGATCCGGACTCCGAGGAGGTCCAGCAGCTGAAGTCGGCGGCGATGCCGCTGCTGTTCCAGCTCCGCGAGGATCAGAAGAACGAGGTCCGTTCGCTGGCGCGCCTGATTGGCCTGGAACGCGTCGCTGCGATGATCTGAGCGCAGGGTTCGGCTGAGCCGGATCTGCGCTCCCTTATGCTCTAGCGGGCCTCCAGCGGCCGCAGCTTCTCCACCTTGCCCTGGGTTTCGACGAGCAGCTGCTTGATGAAGTCCTTATTGCGCTTCAGCCAGGGCTCGAGCGTCTGCCTGACGTCGCTTGGCGACTTCTTCTCGATCGCCTGCGCCAGCCGGGTCTGGAACGTCCCCCAATCCTTGAACATCTCCTTCAGCAGCGCATCGTCGAAGCGTTCATGCGCGAGGCATTGCCGAAAGCGTCCGGCGCGGTGCGCGCGATGGCCGGCGATCTGATCACGACGACGCTGAGCACGGTGGGCAAGGATTTTTCGGAGAGCCCGCGAACGCCCGCTGAGATCGCGACCTATGCCGACGCCATGGCCGACATGTTCTGCGCGTATCTGAGGAGTCTCGGAAAGCGCTGACGTTCACAGATAGTGCTTGGCGACCAGCAGAAACCCGAGCACGCCGCCGGTCACAGCGAAAACCCTCACGCCATTGCAGAGACTGACGTAAGCCGCCGACCAATAGGGAGCAGTCTGAGCGGCCGTCGCGACTTTTTTCGACTTCTGGGGCAAGCCAATTGGCTCCTGAAAAAGGCGCCGCCATCTGGTCAACACAGATGACGGCGCCCGTCTGAGGGCTTCAGGGCGAAACCCTGCTACAGCGTAAGCTGCGATCATGAACGGTTCGTATACCGCCGGGTGTCGCAAGCTCGCATGTCAGCCGAAGCGTCGAGGTTCCCTAACGCATCATCCGGAAAAGTGCGCAGCGGTTCTCCGAGAAGATCATGCTCAAATAAGAGGCTAAGGTGCGATGACGATTCGACCCAATCTCATCGCACTTTAGAACGAAGCGTAGGCATTTCGAAACGCGATGGCGCCAGCCAGCGAGCGCGGCCGCGTGCGCACGGCATGCCCGTCGTTGCCGCTCTGCACGATCCACTGGCCGTTCTCCTGACCCACGATCTTGCCGACGTGGTGACGCCAAACCACGATGGTGCCGACCGAAGGGCCGCCGGCATTGCTGCCGTAACGCGCCCAGGATCGGGCCAGATTGAATTGCGGACCGGGATCGCTGCCGACCTGGGTGCGCATGAACCACCCGCACCACGCGGCTGGGCGACCGGAATGTGCATAGTGCCGATGGTGATGGTGACGGCCGCGGGCTTCGGCAGTTGAAGCGAACGCCAAAAGAACCGCCACAGCGGCGAGAAGTTTACGCATTACAAAGTCCTTCTTGCTGTTGGCAGACCATCCATGTTGTGGGAGGAAGCGCAGCGATGATCTGCGATTGGCTTGCGAAGCGACCGCATCGGTCAGGCGACGCAAAACGAAGGCGGGGCATGGCCCGCGCAGGCGTTTAAGAAACGGGCTATGGCCAAAATATGGCCGGTACGTCCCGTCCGGCGGCCGCGACACTGCCGAAGACTTCAGGCGTGGTCCGCGCAATGGCTGCTAATTTGATCACCGCGGTTGTGCTGTCGGACAGCGACGCGTTGCCGAGCCGGCCAGCCTAGGATCGGCTGCCGATCGTGAATCAGTGCGGTGTGGTGATTGTAAACAGTCCGTCTTCGCTTTCGCGTTGCTCGAGCTTCGCCGGACACGCTTCGCCCTTGCAGGCTTCGCGGCCGCGCCACGCGAAGCCTGCAAAGGCGAAGCGTGGTGCACCATTCAGAATACAATTGCGCACCACTACCTAATTTAAACACCTATATGATTCTGCTGCGGACGAGGTCGAAACGTTTCCGACCTATCGCTTCGTCTTGCGAAGGATCAATTTGCCCTGTGAAGCGACATCACCCCACCTCGCGGACCAATTGAGTTCCGAGGCGGAGGGTCGCTCAGTGCCTTTCTGATCCCAGGCTCCCTGTAGCGCAAATAGAGCCCCTTGGGGATCGGCACATCGCAAGATCCAGCAACCGTCGGGCAACTCGATTGGACCTTGGAGGACCCGGCCCCCGCCAGCATCAACCCGCTTGGCAGCCGCACCGATGTCGTCGACATTGAAGTAATAGAGCCAGCAGGGTTGCGATACGCTCGGAAGTTTGGTGAGCATTCCGCCGATCGTCTGGCCGGCCGCCGAAAACAATTCGTACAGGTCGGCCGGCCCGGTTTCAGCGTGAGCCTTCTGCCAGCCAAGAAGCTCGCCGTAAAACGGGAAGATCTTGTTCCGGTCTTCAGCCAGCAACTCGTGCCAGCCCACGCGTCCAGGCTCGTCCAATCCGCTGGACTGCCGTTGGCCATATGTCAGCCCGGAAACCAGTGCAAACGTCGCTCCTTGCGGATCGGCGACCACCGAAATTCGGCCAATATTGCTGGCCGTCGGCGTTACCAGAATGGCGCCCCCACGACGGCGGACCTGGACGGCTTTCGCATCCACGTCATCGACGGCGATGTAGCCGACCCATCTCGGCCTCGCTCCCAATCGCAGCCCTTCATCCGGGAGATGCATGAGTCCAACTGCCGGGGCGTCGCCTGCAGTAAGCAGCGTGTAGGCGAATTCCGGAGTCGACGCATCTTCCACCGCCCAGCCGATGACTTTGCCATAAAATGCGGCTGCTGCCGACATGTTCGTCGTCAGCAACTCATACCAAGCGAAGCGTCCGAGTTGATCGACCAAGCTAATTTCCCCGTTCAAGCGGGCCGACGATTGCGCACTGCATCAAATTGCACCCGTTGCAATCCGCTCCACGGGCGCGGATTTTCGATTTAATCGACCAAATTGCGCGATATCGTTCATGAAGATGAATGCAATCAGAACGAGCTCTATTACATTTTGTGTATACCGTAATTCTTGTCTGCCTCGTTCGCTCGGCGTAAGATCGTGCTTCGGAAGTCCTTTCTTCCAAACTGGGAGGATGCGGCCATGCAGCGAGCGAAGCAAGCTTCGAGAAAGAAGCGAACGACCAACGCCGCGGTACCGGCGCTGGGATTAGCCGGTCTGACTTTTTCGCTCGCGGGCAGCGCATATGCGTCCGCCGTGCCCACCGGCGACGTTCAACACAAGCCGAGCTTCGCGCCGGGCCATCTGACGACGCTCAGTGAGGAAGAACTCGCCGACGTCAGTCTCGCCACCTTCCACCTCAATCTCATCGACGATGAAAGCGTCGGAGGCCGCGTGCTGCTCGCGCGGGGATGCGGTGGTTGCCGTGGCTGCGGAGGCGCCAGAGGTTGCGGAGGCTGCAGGGGTTGCGGAGGATGCAGGGCCTGCAGAGGCTGCCGCTGCGGTGTCGGTTGCGGTGGATGTGGCGGCTGCGGCGTTGGTTGGATCGGCGTAGGCGTGCCATTGGTCTCATGCGCAGGCTGCTGTGCATCCTGGGGCCGCTGCCGCTGGTGCTAGCGCTCACTGACTGGGCGTCGACACGTCGCGATTTCATTGGCCGGGCGCCCGAACGACCCGGCCAATTTTTTGCTTTCGTTATACATTCGCCGCGCCTGGCTGATCAGCTTGCCGACGGTGGGCGAGTGTGATCCAAATTGCTCGCAGAATGCCGGTGGCCGAACGCGGCGCACAAGTCGCGCAATGCCATGGTTTGCCGCGCTCCGGCGATCGGAAGTGACTGCAACAGGATCAGCGTGCCGCCCCGATGACAGTCAATGGCAAGAGCCGCACCGCGAGGCAGAGCCGCAAGGGCATTTTGCGATTCGCGCCGAACTTTACCGCTTATGTGATTCCTCCCGATGTGGTCTGCCTCTACTCCGAGAACCGCAAATTCTTCCTGCATGGTGATCTCTATTGTGCGGTGGCCGCGGCGATCGGCAAAAATGGTAAGGCTGCACCAGAGATCGTTCGCCAGCTCTCAAAGAATTTTCCCGCCGACAAGATCGAGGAAGCGATCAGGCGGCTGCTGGAGCGCCGATATATCGTAAGCGGCGCGCCGCACGCGTTCGCAGGCGCCGTCGATGGATATTGGGCGAGTCTCGGCCTGCCCCCCGAGGTCGCAGAACAGAATCTCCGCGATTGCCCCGTGCGGGTCGAAGCCATCGATGTCAAAGGCGCCAACGAACTTGCCGCGGCCTTGAGCAAGCTCGGTGTTCGGATCACCAAGCGGTCGCCCAAGCTCACGATCACACTGGCGAACGACTATCTTGACCGGCGGCTCGTCGAATTGAACGGAAAGCGCTTTGGCGATGGGACGCCCTGGCTGCTGGCGCAGCCGTCCGGCGTGTTTCCGCTGGTGGGACCCGTGTTCAAGCCGGGCGAGAGCGCCTGCTGGACTTGCCTGTTCGATCGCATGATACGCAATCGGGAGATCAAGGGATTTCTCGATCGCGGAGCGGCGCAGGTGGTCGCCGTATCGCCCCTGGTCGGCGACGCCGTCGGACAGATCGGCATCCACTTCGCTGCTGTTGAAATCGCAAAAGCGATTGCCTCGGGATTTCGTACCGATCTGCGCGATCACATCGCAAGCTTCGACCTGACCGGTGCCGTCATTGCCAAGCATTACGTCGCGCGACGCCCGCAGTGTCCTACCTGCGGCAGCAGGAAGCTGCAGAGTCCGCGCCGGGCGGCAGCGCCGATCGAGATCGCGGAGGGCGGAAAGCTCGTCATGACCAGCGGCGGTTACCGCGCCGTGACGTCGCGAGCCACCGTAGCACGGTTCCGCAAGCACGTCAGTCCGCTGACCGGCGTCGTCTCACGGCTCGAGCGGATCGAGGCCGATCTGCCGATGAACACGAACTTTTTCGCCTACCACAATTTCTCGGCGCCGGCCTGGAACGTCGACCAGCTCAGATCCGGATTGAGCGGCGGCAGCTTCGGCAAGGGCTCCACAGCCGAGCAGGGCGAGGCCAGCGCGTTGATGGAGGCGATCGAGCGCTATTCGGGTATTTTCCAGGGCGACGAGATCAGGACGAAGCGCCGCTTTGTCGATTTCGCTCCCGGCGCCGCTCTTCTTCCCAACGAAGTACAGCTTTTCAGCGACGCGCAGTTTCAAAACAGACATACCTCGCAGCCGGACGATTCACATCTGGTGCCTGAGCCGCTCGATCCCTCGACCAAGACGGAGTGGTCGCCGGTCTGGTCGTTACGGGACAAGCGTTTCAAACATCTTCCAACGGGCCTCTTGTACTTCTTCTATGGCGGCTTCCACACGGATTCCAACGGATGCGCGGCCGGCAACACCCGGGAGGAAGCCATCGTTCAAGGCTTCCTCGAACTGGTCGAACGCGACGCCTACGCGATCTGGTGGTACAACCGGCTGCAACGTGCAGAAGTCGACCTCGCGCAATTCGAAGATCCCTATGTGCGGGATCTGCAAGCCCAGCTTGCCGATGCAGGGCGCAGGCTTTGGGTGCTCGACATCACCAGCGATCTCGGCATTCCCTCTTACGTGGCGATCATCCATTGGATGCAGAACGGACACGAAAATATCGAATTCGGTTCCGGCTCGCATTTCGATCGCCGCATAGCCCTGCTGCGTTCCCTCACCGAACTGACCCAGTTCATGTCGATTGGCATGATGGGCGGCGGGAGTGGCGAGAAGCCGACGCTGGACGGTGTCACGCCGCTGCGACTGGACGATTATCCGTTCCTGATCCCCAGCGACAATCCGATCGTGCCGTCGGCGCCGAGCCTCAAGGTTCACGACAACGCGCGCGACCAGGTCAATGCCTGCATCGAGATTGCCACCGGCGCGGGATTTGATTTCCTCGTGCTCGACCAGACGCGGCCCGATGTCCAGGTGCCCGTCGTCAGAGTGCTCGTTCCGGGGTTGCGGCATTTCTATCGCCGCTTCGCGCCCGGCCGACTTTACGATGTTCCGATGAAGCTCGGATTGCTGAATCGTCCGCGACTGGAAAGCGAGCTCACGCCATTCCCTCCACACACCTGAAGGCTGGCTCGTTGCGCAACTTCCGGAAAACGAAGCTCAGGAAGATCGCACCCGTCATCGTCGCCCGATTGAACGGTCGTTGCTCCCTTCACATGCAGGCGGACGGAAGCATCGCTGCAGGCTTGGGCGGCTACTCGATCAATCTGGGACAATTCAGTGCGGCAGCGGTCGACCGTGCGGGACATCTCACCAGCGGCCTGCCGCTCGCCTCCTTTGCGGGCAAAGGCGTCCTCGCGAGGCAGGTTCATGCCCTCGTGCGGCGACTGGCAGGGCACGGACTTCTCGAATACCGCCTATACTCTCCGCGTGACGAGCAAGACCTCGTGGTCATCGAGCCGCAGGTCGCCGAATACTGGCCACAACGCGCAAAGCTGGGGAACGGTGATACCATTGTGTTGTCGCGCTTCGCCTATCTGCGCCGGCGCGGCAGCGAGATGGTGCTGGAATCGCCGCGCGCCGGCGCGCTGTTTCGGATTTTCGATCCCGCCATCGCCGCCACCCTCGCTGCCCTGTCGCGGCCTCAGAAGATCAGCAACCTTCGCCGCCATGCGGCCTCCGCCAACCTCGATCTGCTCGGATTGCTGCTCGACAGCAAGATGCTGATCAAGCTCAATGCGAAAGACGGCGACGGCCTTCGGGTGAATGAAGGCGACGGCAATCTCGTTCTCTGGGACTTCCACGATCTCGTGTTTCATACGCGGAGCACGGAGGGCCGGCACACCAATCCAGTTGGCGGCGCGTTCACCCATGCGGGCGTCGTTCCACCGCTACCCGCGGTGCGTCCGCCTTGGCCCGGCAAGAAGATCGACCTCGGCAAATTCTCCACGTCGGGGTCGGTCTCGCACTTCGCGAAGCTGTTGCGCGAACGCCATTCAATACGAGATTTCGACGACCAGCATCCGGTTACGCTCGCCGAGCTCGCGCAGTTTCTCGACACGACAGCCCGCGTGCTGTCGGAATGGAAGATGAGCGCAGATTTTGACGGCGGTCCCGAGGTCACCTACAGCGCAAGACCCTATCCGTCGGCAGGCGGCGCCTACGAGCTGGAACTATACTTGGCGGTCTTGAACTGCGGGGAGCTTGCACGTGGACTTTACCACTATGACGCGGGCAGCCACGCGCTTGTCGCGATCGACACCTCCGCCCAACAACTCCAAGCGCTTTCTACGGCGGCCGAGTTTGCCATGGACGCATCCGGTCCACCGCAGGTCTTGATCACGATCGCCGCGCGCTTTGGGCGGATCTCCTGGAAATACAGCTCAATCGCATATTCGTTGATCCTGAAGGACGTCGGCAACCTGATCCAGACGTTCTATCTGACGGCGACCGACATGGGCCTTGGTGGCTGCGCGATCGGCACCTGCAACATCGATCTGTTTGCAAAAATGACGGGGCTTGAATTCCACGTGGAGGGCCCGGTCGGTCAATTCGCGCTCGGGCGCGGCAGGAAACCGGCCCCCTCTAGCTAAAGGGGAGGTCTTTCGAATGTTTACGGCCTGGATCGCACGCGAATGGCGCCCAGCGGCGGGATTCGGCTTCGCCCTTCGGGCTACGTCGGGACGAGCCTTCGTGCGGACGGCTTGTCGGCTACGGCTGCGCTGAATGGTGCCCCTGGCCGGAATCGAACCAGCACTCCTTGCGGAACTCGATTTTGAGTCGAGCGCGTCTACCAGTTCCGCCACAGGGGCATTCGCAATGGTCCCGGCCGGGAAGGCCAGGGTCGCGAAGCGCGGCGGACTATAGCGGGCGGCCCGTCACGGTCAACCCGCGCGGGCGGGATGTCCCGCGCCCCGGCAGCGGAATTTCCGGCGGGTGTGACCCCAAGGACGACGCAAAGCCGTCGCCCGTCCGTATGGCAGTCACGGAAGAGTTTGCCCGGCGGCGGCAGCCTGCCACCGTGCCCATGCCCGGCCGCGGCTGCGGCTGCGGCAACGTGCTCCGGCACGGAGGCGCGAGCGTAACGGTATTGTCCGTTCGTCGATCTCGATGACGCACATGAACGCAGGCTGCTCAATCCGAGTCTTTTCTTTTCCGATGAGCTGCAGGGGGCGATGACCCAGTGGGGCCTGCGCGTTCCCACGCATCATCGACTGAACGCGATCTGACCGCGGCGGACGGCGGCCGTCACGGTCAACCCGCGCGGATGTGATTGTCCCGCGCCTCGACAGCGGTATTTTCACGCGATACGACCGCAATCGACGACCTTGGAGCAGGGCCCATGACCCTCCCGAACGATGCTCGCAGGAGGACCGACGTGACGATTGCCACCGCCCATCCGTCGCATGCTTCCGCCGCCGGCAATCCGGCGCTGACCTCGGCGCTGGCGATTGCCGTGATCGCGGCGGCGACCCTGGCCGGCGCCTGGTTCTTCCAGCTCGTGCTGGAGATCATGCCCTGTCCGCTCTGCCTCGAGCAGCGCTATGCCTATTACCTCGCGGTGCCGCTCGGCGCCGTGGTGGCGCTCGCGGCCGCCCGCGGCGCGCCGCGTCCGGTGCTGCTCGCCGGCCTTGCGATCCTCGGCCTCGCCGCGCTCGCCAATGCCGGGCTCGGCACCTATCACGCCGGTGTCGAATGGGGGTTCTGGCCGGGGCCGACCGATTGCACCGGCCCGATGGTGGATTTCGGCAAGGCCGGCTCGCTGCTGGACCAGCTCGATAAGGTCAAGGTGGTGCGCTGCGACGAGGTGCAGTGGCGCTTCCTCGGCATCTCGCTGGCCGGTTACAACGTGCTGATCTCGCTCGTGATGGCCGCGATCGCCGGTTGGGGCGTGATGAAGGCCGCGAGGGCATAAGCCCGTAGGGTGGGTAGAGCGAAGCGAAACCCACCATCCTTGCTGCGGAACGAAGCCGATGGGTTTCGCTGCGCTCTACCCATCCTACGCTTCCACGGATAAAGCCTGCCCGTCTCTCGATCCGTCATGCTGAGGAGGCTGCGAAGCAGCCGTCTCGAAGCATGCACGGGCACTGACCGGGCCGTTCATCCTTCGAGACGCGCGGAGCCTGTCATCGGGCCGCGCTTCGCGCGGACCCGGTGGCGCTCCTCAGGATGACGGTTGTTAGAGCTAATCGTCGACGTCGTCCTGCGGCCGGCCGAACAGATGGATGATGCCCGGCGTCGAGATGGTGACGAACAGGAAGCGCGACAGATGATGCGCGCCGACGAAGATCGGGTCGATGTGCAGCGTCAACGCCAGCGCCAGCATCGCGTCCATCGCGCCCGGCGCGAAGGCGACCACGACATCGGCGAGCCGCACATGGGTGGTGAAGCCGATCACCGCGACGAACACGGCCGAGATCAGGATGGCAATCGCAAACGAGCCGAGCCCGGCATTGACGTGACTGAGCAGGGTCGAGGTTTTCATCCGCGCGAAGCGGGTGCCGATGATGGCGCCGATGCCGACCAGCGCGACGTTGCGGAGCCAGGGCGGCAGGCCGCCATCGACCAGCCCGGAGCCGTGCAGCAGGCTGGAGGCGAGCATCGCGCCGAACATCCAGCTGGCGGGGAATTTGATCCAGCGCAGCAGCAGCGAGACGCCGATCGATAAGGCGACCAGCGCGACGAGGCCGAACGGCGAGGCGACCGTCGTCGGCAATGGCGGCGGCGCTGCATGCGTCACCCCGGTCAGCGCCAGCACCAGCGGCAGCGCCGCGGTCAAGATGATCACGCGCATGGTCTGCACCACCGCGATCGCCGCGACGTCGGCGCCCTTTTCCGCGGCGAGGATCGTGATCTGCGACAGCGCGCCCGGGCTGCCGGCGAGGAAAGCCGAGGTCTGGTCCCAGCCATGGATGCGTTGCAGATAGAGGCTCGAGCCGAAGGTCGAGCAGAACGTCGCCAGCGCCAGCAGGCCGATGGTGAGCGGATAGGAGCTCATGTGCTGCAGCAATTGCTGCGACATCAGCGAGCCCAGGGAGATGCCGAGCAACAGCAGCACCGATTGCGTCAGCACCGCCGGCACCGCGAGCGGCCGTCCGGCCAATGCGGCGATCGCGACCGCGACCATCGCCCCCGAGATCAGGCCGCCCGGCAATTCTGCCCACAGAAACAGCAAGCCGCCGACGGTGCCGATGACGAGGGTCTCGAGCCCGTTCAGGACTTTGCTGCGGTCGGGAATGGCCGTTGCCATCGAAGCGCGGATCAGGGTCACGCCGCCTTATGGCAAATTCGCGTGAACGCGACAAATGCATCTCGCGATTGCAGCATTGCGCCCCGGCTCGCCCGGCGCACAGATTTTCACCCTTCGAAACGAGCCGGGGGATTGCGATCAGTGTCGCCACAAACTCGTCATGTCCGGGCAGAAGCGAAGCGCGTCTGCGCGGAGGTGTCCCGGCCATCCACGCCTTTGCCACGCGCAAGCCAAGACGTAGATGCCCGGCACAAGGCCGGGCATCACGGGTTCGTCGAGCGATCGAGCGCATTTGCGATTGCCCTCCCCGATGGGGAGAGCGAATCGGATCAAACCTGTCCGGACGTTACTTCGTCGCCGCGGGCGCAGCGGCGGCGCCGCCCGACTTCTCCTTCTTGCACTCGGAGCGGAATTTCTTGCGCTCCTTGCCGTGCAGCCCCTTGGCGTCGGCTTCCTTCGAGCATTCCAGCGACTCGGCGGTGCGCGGCTTCTTCTCGGCCGGCGCCTTGGTCTCGGCCTTCGGAGCGGCGTCCTTGGCGGCGGGCGCGGCCGTTTGCGCGAAAGCTCCGCCCATCAGCAGCAGGGAGGCCAGGGCGGTTGCGGACGCGAGCGTGGAAATCGTCTTCATGGGGCACCTCGTGAGGGAAAGAGGGCCGAAACGTCGCGCGACGATGCTGAACCGTGGATGAACATGCAGCGGTCCCGCCGCCACAATATTTTAACGCGCAGGCGCGCAGGTGCGTTGTCGCAAGTCGGGGTTGCGCTAGGATAATGGTCTTACGCCAATGCTCCCCACGGGAAACCGACGGGAAACCAGGGATGACGGGAGACCAGGGATGACCATTCAAACCAGATTGTTGTGCGTGCTTGCGGTGTCGGGCTTTGCAGCCTTTGCGGCGAGCGCACCGGCGCAGGCCCTGACCGCGCAGGAATGCAGCGCCAAGTACCAGGCGGCCAAGTCGGCCGGCACCCTCGGCGGCCAGAAGTGGAATGATTTCCGCAAGGCGCAGTGCGGCGCCGACGCGACCCCGGCTGCGGCGCCCGCCGCTCCGCCGCCGGCAGCCGCCGCGCCCGCTCCGGCCGCGCCGAAGGAAGCCAAGCAGGCGCCCGCCGCGGCACCGGCGGCGCCGGCAGGACCCGCCGTATTTCCGAACGCTATCGACCCCAAATACGCCAAGGAGTCCGAAGGCAAGGGACGCATGCACACTTGCGTCGACCAGTACAACGCCAACAAGGCCACCGGCGGCAATGGCGGCCTGAAGTGGATCCAGAAGGGCGGCGGCTATTACAGCGAATGCAACAAGCGCCTGAAGGGCGCCTGAGCGAGCCGACCGAGTTTGGCGAGCGGCCGGCGTAAGCCGGCCGCTTTCCGTTTGCACCGGCTCTATTGGCTGCAACTCTCTCTACGGGTTTTCCGTCAGCAGCTTGTCCGCCGACTGCGCCAGCAATTGCGCGCGCTTGCGCGGGCCGCGCTCGAGGAACAGCAGGCTCTGGCCGAAGATGAAGCAGTAGAACAGGAAGGCCTGCGCATCGGCCTCTTCAGTCGGCAGCCCGGTGGCGCGATAGAGCTGGGCGACATTCTTCAGCCGCGCGGCATCGACGCTCGCGGCGGCAGCGGCAGCGGCCTCATCGGTGCGCGCCCATTGCCGGATCGCGAGCTCGACCGCCATCGCCTCGGTGTTCATGCGCTCCGAATACAGCGTGATGATCGCCTTCAGCCGCTCGCGCGCACTGGCGCCGTCGAGCGCGGTGTGCTTCTCGATCGATGCGATGCGGCCGTCGCGCCAGCGCGTCAGCATGGCCTCGAGCAGCGCGGCGCGATCCCTGAAGCGGCGGTAGAAGCCGCCCTTGGTGACGCCGAGATTCTTCGCCAGCACCTCGACCCGCACTCCGTCGACGCCGCTATGCGCGAGTTCGGCGAAGCCGGCCGCGACCCAGACGTCGCCTTTGCTTTCAGTCATGCGATCTCCGCGCATCCATAATGCGCGATGGGATCGTCATCGCGCATTAATCGCTTGTTTGTGCATGATCTCCGCGCAAACGCGTTTGCGTTTGTCGCGAGGGAAAACCGCTTCGCACTTTTCCGGATCATGCTTTGATACGGTACCGTATTGCTAGCCTGCTTCGTCCCTGATACGCTACCGTATCAAAAATCGAAGGAGGGATCCGATGGAGGGCGAGGCGACCTATCGCGGCACGGTCTATCCCTGGCACTGCGACCATATCGGCCACATGAACGTCATGTGGTATGTCGGCAAGTTCGACGAGGCGAGCTGGAACATGTTCGCGCGGCTCGGCCTGACGCCGAGCTACCTGCGCGAGTCCGGCCGCGGCATGGCCGCCGTGCAGCAGAACATTTCCTACAAGCGTGAGCTGCTCGCCGGCGACCTCGTCGAGGTCAAGAGCCGGCTGGTCGAGTTCCGCGACAAGTCGATCCGTATCCTGCACGAGATGCGCAATGCGGAGACCGGCGAGATCGCCGCGACCTGCGAGATCGCGGCCGTGCATATCGACCGTGCCGCGCGCAGATCGACGCCGTTTGCGCCGGCGATCCGCTACGCGGCGATGCCGCATCTCGTGCCGTCCGAGCCCGCAATCGCGTGACCGCCATGCCGCGTTTCGAACCGAAGAATCCAAACTATCGCGCCGTCGCGACCGATACGTTCGCACGCCAACGCGCGATGCAGACGCTTGGTATCTCGATCGCGCGCATGGAGCCCGGCGAGGTCGATCTTGCGATGCCCTATGCGCCAGAGTTTTGCCAGCAGAACGGCTTTGTGCATGCCGGAATCATCACCGCGGGGCTCGACAATGCCTGCGGCATCGCCGCCTTCACGCTGATGCCCGAAGGCTCCGACATCCTCACCGTGGAGTTCAAGACCAACCTGCTGGCGCCGGCCCGCGGCGAGCGGTTCGTGTTCCGCGGCGTCGTGGTCAAGCCCGGCCGCACGCTGACGGTCTGCGACGGCCGCGCCTACGCGATCCAGGACGGCGTCGAGACGCTGGTCGCGACCATGAGCGGCACGCTGATGGCGCTGGCGCGGCGGGAGTCGCGTGTGGTCGCGGCGGAAGGCCAATCCCGTCATGCTGAGGAGCCGCATAGCGGCGTCTCGAAGCATGCACGGCCCGGCTAGTGGCCGTGCATCCTTCGAGGCTCGCCCAGCGGCGCAATTGCGCCGCAAGGCTCGCACCTCAGCGACTGTGTTCTTCGTCAAGCGGATTGCCATGGTTTTTGGTCCCTGAGCATGGCGTTGAGGGTTGTGAGGACTTTGCGTGCAACGGCGATGAGGGCGACCATCTTGGGCTTTCCAGCGGTCACCAGGCGTCGGTAGAAGACCTTGAGCTGCGGATGGTATCGGCTGGCCGACAGGGCGGCCATGTAGAGCCCGGCGCGCAGCTTGGCCCTTCCACCGCCGATCATGCTCTTGCCCTTCCAGCGGCCCGACTGGCGGGTGAACGGGGCAAGACCGGCGAGGCTCGCAATCTGACGCCGATTGAGCGTGCCGAGCTCGGGCACCTCGGCGAGGAAGGTCCGTGCGAGGGTGTTGCTCACGCCAGGAAAGCTGACCAGCAACTCCTCCTTGGCGCGCCAGACTGGCGAGCCGCGCACCAGCGTGTCGATGTCGTTGTCGATCTCCGGCAGCTCCTTCTCGAGGACCTTGATATGGCGGGCAAGGCTCTTGCGGACGCGGACGTTCTCGGCCCGCTTCTCGCGCTGACGCTCGGCAACGATCATCTCGATGATCTGCCGTCGGCGGCTGACCAGTTCGGCCAGCAGCCGGGCTTCCTGATCCGGCATCGCACGCGGCTCCGGCTGCACCGCCTCGACAAACCGCGCGATGACCGCCGCATCGATCGGGTCCGTCTTGGCGCGCTGGCCAACCGCCTGCGCGAAGTGCCGGATCTGGGCCGGGTTGACCACCACCAGCGGCAGCCGGGCGCCGGCCAGCGCCGCAGCAACGATCGTCTCGAAGCCGCCGGTTGCCTCCACCGCAATCAGCGCCGGCGAGATCGCCTGCAAGCGCGCAACGAGCTCTTCCAGGCCTTTGCCGTCACGCGCCACGGCAAAGGCTTCTCCGCTCGGACGGACATGCACGTCCAGTCGGTCCTTCGACACATCAATGCCAACGTAGATCGCGTCCATCTGCACCCATCCTTGCGCAACCGGGCTCGCCAGGCGGCCCTCGCGACTGTTCGGGTTCAATGGAACAACGGACGGGGCGCCGCGCTGAGGTCCGGGCTTCAAAGCCCTGGGATGAAGCGGTCTCCCGTCCGTTACCGCACCGGACACTCTATCCGATCCAGTGCGTCGTGGCTTACAAGGATGACGGGAGTGAAAGCGGCGGCGCCCAAGATCTGCGCACGCATCCAAGACCCGCGCATTGACAAGGTCCCGCCACACCGACCTGATAGGCGGATGCGTCGCGTGAGCTTCCTGCCATGATCGCCAGCCTCAGCCTGATCCTGCTCTGCCAGCTGGTCGGCGAGGTCGCCGTGCGCGCGCTGGCGGTACCGGTGCCGGGCCCGGTGGTTGGCCTCGTGCTGCTGCTGTTGCTGCTGTTGGCGCGCGACCGCTTTCCCGCGCTGGCGCGCGGGCCGCTCGGCGATGACGGCGTCGAGAGCGCGAGCCGTGGCATGCTCGCCAATCTCTCGCTGCTGTTCATTCCGGCCGGCGTCGGCGTGGTGCAGAAGCTCGATTTGCTCGCCGAGCACGGCATCGCGGTCCTGGTGATCCTCGCGGTGTCGGTCATCGTCACCCTGCTGGCGACGGTTGCGACCTTCGTTGCGGCGAGCAGTTTGTTGTCGCGCGAGGAGGAGAGGCCGTGAACGACAATCCGTTCTCGCTCTGGGTCTACCTTTCGCAGTCGCCGCTGCTCTGGCTGACGGTGACGCTGTTGACCTATGCTGCGGCCGACGCGGTGTCGCTGAAGACGAGGCGGCACCCGCTCGCCAATCCCGTGCTGCATTCGGTGTGGATCATCGGCGTATTCCTGCTGCTGACCGGGACCTCCTACACCACCTATTTTGCCGGTGCGCAGTTCGTGCACTTCCTGCTCGGGCCGGCGACGGTGGCGCTTGCGGTGCCGCTCTACGAGAACCGCCGGCGGGTCGCGGCGGCGATCCTGCCGATGCTGGTTGCGCTCGCGATCGGCTCGCTGACGGCGATCGTCTCGGTGGTGCTGCTGGCGCAGGCGTTCGGGCTGCCGCGCGACGTCATCCTGTCGCTGGCGCCGAAATCGGTCACCGCCGGCGTCGCGATGGGCATCAGCGAATCCCTGCATGCCGATCCCTCGCTGACCGCGGTGTCGGTGATCCTCACCGGCATCATGGGGGCGATCATCGTCACGCCCCTGATGAACTTCACCGGCATCACCGACTTTCGCGCCCGCGGCTTTGCGGCGGGCATCGCTGCCCATGGCATCGGCACCGCGCGCGCCTTCCAGGTCGACGAGGTCGCCGGCGTCTTTGCCGGGATCGCGATGAGCCTGAATGCGCTGGTCACCTCGCTGCTGGTGCCGCTGGCTGTGACATATCTGCTGCGCTGAGCATGATCCGGAAAAGTGGGAACCGGTTTTCCCTCGCGACAAACGCAACGCGTTTGCGCGGAGATCATGCTGATATAGAGAGTCCGGCTGCAGGGCAGTTTTGTGCTATTGGTATGGCGTTGAGCAGCAAATCCTTCTAGGGTCGCCGCCTCAAACGCGAGTCTGTTCCCCTTGGTCTTCTCCGCAACTCAAAGCATGCTTGGGCTGGCATCGGGCATGCTGGTCGGCTTTTCGCTGGGCCTGGTCGGCGGCGGCGGCTCGATCCTTGCCGTGCCGCTGATGGTCTATGTGGTCGGCGTGCCGGAGCCGCATGTCGCAATCGGCACCTCGGCGATCGCGGTCGCCGCCAACGCCGCGGTCAATCTCTCCAACCACGCCCGCGGCGGCACCGTGATCTGGTCCTGCGCGCTGGTGTTCGCACTGTCGGGCATGCTGGGCGCGTTCGGCGGCTCGCTCCTCGGCAAGATGCTGGAGGGGCAGAAGCTGCTCGCGCTGTTCTCGCTGGTGATGCTGGTCATCGCGGGCCTGATGCTGAAGAACCGCGCGCGGGTCGGGCTGACCGACGTCAAGATCTCGATGTCCAACATGCCCGCGATCATCGGCCTCGGGCTTGCCACCGGAACCATGTCCGGCTTCTTCGGCATCGGCGGCGGCTTCCTGATCGTGCCGGCGCTGATGCTGGCGACCGGGATGCCGATCATGAACGCGGTCAGTTCCTCGCTGGTTGCCGTCACTGCCTTCGGCATGACCACGGCCCTGAGCTATGCGTGGTCCGGGCTGGTGTCGTGGGGCCTGGCGGGGCTATTCGTCGCCGGCGGCATCGCGGGCGGCCTCTTGGGCACACGCAGCGCCCGCCACCTGTCGGAACGTCGCGGCGCGCTTAATATCGTGTTTGCGACTGTGATTATCGTGGTGGCGATCTATATGCTGCTGCGTAACATCAATGTGTCCTGAACGTAGAAGGGCGCAGAGCTCTTGCGAAAGCCAGCCATGAACCAAATGACGAAATCGCCCCTGATCAACGCCGGTGCCACCCGCCGCGGCGCGCTCGGCCTGATCGGTGCCGGCATCGCGCTCATGGCCGCGGGCGCCGCGCGCGCCGAGGACGACAATGTCCTGACCGAGGAGCAGGTGCTGCGCGATCCGGATATTCCGGTGATCGGCAACCCCAAGGGCGACATCACCATCGTCGAATGGTTCGACTACAACTGCCCCTATTGCCGCAAGCTCGCGCCGGAGCTGCGCCAGGTGGTGCAGGACGACGGCAAGGTCCGCCTCGTGCTGAAGGATTGGCCGATCCTCGGACCGGTCTCCAAGGTCGCGGCGCGGATGGCGCTGGCGGCGAAGTACCAGAACAAGTTCGACGTCGCGCATGAGGCGATGATCTCGGTCAATTCGCGCATCACCGAGCCGCGCATCGCCGAGTTGCTTTCGGGCGCCGGCCTCGACATGGACCGGCTGAAGAAGGATCACGACGCCAACGCCAAGGCGATCGACGCGATCCTTTCGCGCAACAACGAGCAGGCGCTGGCGTTCGGCTTCAACGGCACGCCGTCATTCATCGTCGGCAAGTACCGCGTACCGGGCGTGCTCAGCATGGATCAGTTCGAGCAGGTGATCGCCGACGCCCGCAAGGCCAATATGGGCCGCAAGACCGAGCAGAATTAGCCTTTGGCCCCTGCTGTTGAGGAGCGCTGACAGGTCCATGCGAAGTGCTCGTTTCGTTGGTTTTCGTCATGGCCGGGCTTGTCCCGGCCATCCACGTCTTTTCTGTCGAAGCGAAGCAAAGACGTGGATGCCCGGCACGAGGCCGGGCATGACAAGTTTTGCGGATATGATTGTGTCGGCTTGAAAACAATCGTTACTTCGCCGCGATCTTGTCCCACTGCTCGCGGGTGCGCGTCTTCAACAGGTTCCAGTCATGCGCTGCGACGTCCCAATTGACGATGGTGCGCGTGTCCTGCGCCACCTCGCCATTGGCGACGCTCGATGTCCGCATGGAATCGTAGACGTAGACGCCGCATATCAGCAGCAGCGCGCCCAAAATCATGCCGAAAAAGGTCCGCATCGCTTAATCCCTCCGGTGTCGGAAGCATAACGTCGCCGGGCTCGCTGTGGTTCCGGCGATCGATCAACTGCGCGCGAACGCCCGCATCACGTAATCGATGAATACGCGCACGCGCGGCGAGAGCTGGCGGTTGCGCGGATAGAGCAGGTTTACCGGCACCGAGGGCGGCGGACATTGCTGCAGCACCGCGACCAGCGTTCCGTTTGCTAGATCGGTTTCGGCATGGAAGCGCGGCACCTGCACGAGGCCGAGACCGAGTTTGGCGCTCGCGAGGTAACTCTCGGGTCCCGTCACCGACATCGGCGCCGGCAGCGGAAACTGCTTCAGCGTGCCGTCGATCACGAACTCCATCGGCCGCAGGCGTCCCGTGGTCAGCGAGCGGATGCCGATCATGCGATGGCCGTCGAGTGCGAACGGATCGACCGGTGTGCCGAAACGCGCAAGATAATCCGGCGTCGCGCAGGTCAACCGCTCCAGCATCGTGACCTGCCGCGCGATCATGTCGCTGTCGGGCAGCTTGCCGAAGCGCAGCACGCAGTCGACGCCTTCGCGGATCAGATCGACCCAGCGGTCGCTCTCGCTCATGTTGATCTCGATGTCGGGATATTCGGCGAGGAAGCCCGGCAGGTTCGGCAGCAGGAAGTGCCGCGCCAGCGTGCCCTGCACCTCGAGCCGCAGCAGCCCCTTCGGCCGCGCGCCGCCGAACGCGCCCTCGGCGTCTTCGAGGTCCGCGATTAGCGACAGGCAGCGGCGGTAGTGCGCCTCGCCATCGAGCGTCGGGCGCACCGTGCGCGTGGTGCGCTCGAGCAGCCGCACGCCGAGCCGCGCCTCCAGCCCCTTCACCGCGTCCGTCACCGTCGAGCGCGGCAGCCCCAGATCCTCGGCGGCGAGCGAAAAGCTGCGCCGCTCGACCACCCGGGTGAACACGCGCATCGCGTCGAAACGGTCCATCTATTGTCCGGTAATAACGAATAGTGATGTCGGATGATGCACAATTATCCGGCCGGCGCCAAGGCATAGTGTCCTCCCATCGAACGCGGCGCGGCCGCACAACCTGATGGGAGACTGAAAATGACCAACCAAACCAACAAGGTAGCTCTGGTGACAGGTGCCTCGCGCGGGATCGGCGCGGCGGTGGCCGAACGCCTCGCCAGGGACGGCTTCACCGTCGTCATCAACTACTCCGGCGACGCCAAGTCCGCCCAGGCGGTGGCGGACAGGATCGAGGCCGCCGGCGGCCGGGCACTGACCGCGAAGGCCGATGTCAGCGATGCCAACGCGGTGCGCGGCATGTTCGACGCGGCGGAAGCCGCCTTCGGCGGCGTCGACGTGCTGGTCAACAATGCCGGCATCATGAAGCTCGGCAAGATCGCCGACAGCGACGATGCCGCGTTCGACCAGCAGGTCGCGGTCAATCTGAAGGGCAGCTTCAACACCATGCGCGAGGCGGCGCGCCGGCTGCGCAACGGCGGACGCATCGTCAACTTCTCAACCAGCGTCGTCGGCACCAAGCTCGAGACCTACGGCATCTATGTCGCGACCAAGGCCGCGATCGAGTCGTTGACGGCGATCCTGTCCAAGGAATTGCGCGGCCGCGGCATCACGGTGAATGCGGTCGCGCCCGGGCCGACCGCGACCGACCTGTTCCTGCACGGCAAGTCGGACGAGCTGATCGACCGCTTCGCCAAGATGGTGCCGCTGGAGCGGCTCGGCACGCCTGATGACATCGCCAATGCCGTGGCCTTCCTCGCCGGCCCCGACGGCTCCTGGATCAACGGCCAGACGCTGCGCGCCAATGGCGGCCTGGTCTAACGCCCGCACATCTCCAACCCAACTCGCATTCAACCGACTTCACTGGGATATTTGTCATGAAACAGGTCATCGTCATCACCGGCGCTTCGAGCGGCTTCGGCCGCCTCACCGCCAACGCGCTCGCCAAGGCCGGCCACACCGTCTACGCCTCGATGCGCCACACCACCGGCCGCAACGCCGCCGCGGTCGCCGATATCGAGGAGTTCGCGCGCGACAACAAGGTCGACCTGCGCTCGCTCGAGCTCGATGTCGGCTCGCAGGCGTCGGGCGATGCGGCGATTGCGCAGATCGTCGCCGAGGAAGGCCGCCTCGACGTCGTGATGCACAATGTCGGCCACATGGTGTTCGGCCCGGCGGAGGCGTTCACGCCCGAGCAGCTTGCCGAGCTCTACGACGTCAACGTGCTGTCGACACAGCGCGTCAATCGCGCGGCGCTGCCGCAACTGCGCAAACAGGGCAGGGGACTCGTGGTCTGGGTGTCGAGCAGCTCTTCGGCCGGCGGCACGCCGCCCTATCTCGCGCCGTATTTCGCGGCCAAGGCCGGCATGGATGCGATGGCCGTGATCTATGCCCGGGAGCTTACGCGCTGGGGCATCGAGACCTCGATCATCGTGCCCGGCGCCTTCACCGGCGGCACCAACCACTTTGCGCATTCCGGCCGTCCCGCCGACGAGGCCCGCGTCGCCGAATATGAGGCCGGTCCCTATGCCGGCTTCGGCGAGGAGATCATGAAGGCGTTCGCGGCGATCGTGCCCGAGGATGCCGACGCCTCGTCGGTCGCGGACGCGATCGTGAAGGTGGTCGACACGCCGTTCGGCAAGCGGCCGTTCCGCGTCCACATCGATCCGACGCAAGATGGCGCCGATGTCGCATTCGGCGTGATCGACCGCGTTCGCAACGAGATGCTGCACCGGGTCGGCTTCTCCGATCTGCTCAAGCCGCGAGATAACCAGTAACGTTGTCTGGGTTGAAGAGTAGCGCCCGCGCGGCCCCACCCGTCACCGTCATCCTGAGAGCCTGACTGAAAAATGGGTGAGTGATCTCAGTGGGGTGTGATTCCATCGGATTTGCAAAGATTCGAGGGAGAGCACGATGCCCTGGACCAAGATCACTCGGGAGCAATATCGGCGGGACGATCTGCGTTATGCAAGCGATATGACCGATGCGGAGTGGGCGCTGATCAGACGCCTGTTGCCGCGAGCGAACCGGCGCGGCCGGCCGCGTAAGACGGAGCTGCGTCGTGTGATCGAAGCGATCCTCTATATCGTTTCGACTGGCTGTCAGTGGCGGGCGTTGCCGCAGGAGTTCCCGCCCTATTCGACGGTGCAGGGCTATTTTTATAGATGGCGGGATACAGGCCGGTGGCAGAGGATTGTCAGCGTGCTTGTCCGACGGGCGCGAAAAAAGCTTGGACGGACACCGAAGCCGACGGCAGCCGTGATCGACAGTCAAAGTGCGCCAACCACGCAAGCTGGCGGACCGCGCGGCTACGATGCAGGCAAGCGCATCTACGGCCGCAAGCGGCATATCGTGACGGATACCAATGGCCTCCTCCTTGGGGTTCATGTTCATCCGGCCAACGTTCAGGACTGCCATGGCGCCGTACCGCTGCTGAAGAACGTGCGGATGAACTTCCCCCGGCTGCGCCACGTCTTTGCCGACCGGATCTACCGCGGAAATCAACTCCTCGACGCGCTCTCAGACTGCGGTCCATGGACTGTCGAGATCGTCGAGCGGCCTCAAGGCGTCAAAGGCTTCCAGCTTCTGCCGAGGCGGTGGGTGGTTGAACGCACATTCGCTTGGTTCGGCAGATGCCGCCGCCTCGCCAAGGACTTCGAGGCGACGGTGGCAACCGAAGCTGCCTGGCTGCTGATTGCACACATCAGGCTCCTGACCCGCAGACTCGCGGCTGCAGCTAAGGTTGGGTGATTTATGAGTCAGACTCTGAGGAGCGAGTAGCGCGTCTCGAAGGATGCACGGCCCCGATGCAGCCGCGCTGCCGCAGCCGGGCCGTCGACCCTTCGAGACGCGCTTCGCGCTCCTCAGGGTGACGGAAGAGATCTCCTCAGGTGTCGCCAGTAGCTGCTCCATTCAGCCACTGCATGATCTCCGCATTGATCTCGCACGGATAGGTGTGGCTGAGATCGTCGATCTCGCGATAGGTCACCCTGGCGCCGGCGGCCGACAGCAAGCCTTGGGTCTGCCGCGCGGTCTGCACCGGGAACATCCAGTCGAGCCGGCCGTGGGTGATGAAGATCGCCAAGCCGCGCAGCCGCTCCGCGTCGGCGATTTCCGCCATCAGCGGATGGAAGGTCGCGGCAACCGGCGCCAGATGCGTGAAACGCGAGGCGCCGTCGAGCCCGCTCACATAGCTGAAGGTGCCGCCGTCGCTCATGCCGGTCAGCAGCATGCGCGTCTCGTCGATCTTCCAGCGCGCACGCACCTGGTCGAGGATGCGGTTGAGGTTCGGCGTGTCGGTGTCCTCGCCCATCAGCGCCCAGGTCTGGCCGGTCGCGGTCGGCGCCACCAGGATGGCGCCGCGACTGCGCGCGTCGCGCAGCCAGCTCCACAGGAAGCCGCGGCCGTTGCCGCTGCCGCCATGCAGCGCCATCACCAGCGGCCAGGCGCGATCCGGCGTGTAATATTCCGGCACGTACATCGAGAAGCCGCCGCGGCTGCCCGGCTCGTTGCGCTCGTGGAAGATGCCGGTGTCGGCGTTGGGCTTGGCCGCGAGCTTCGCCTGCAGCTCGGTATCCTCGCGCAGATCGGGCGCGATGAAGAAGCCGCTGACCGGCGGCAACTCGGTCAAGGGATAGAGCGCCTCCTGCGCCCGCGGCAGATAGCGCAGCGCGCGGAATACGCTGACCAGATCGCCTTCGCCGTTCTGCACGGCGCGCAGCCCTGCGTAGCCGGCGAGCGCCGGTTCGATCGCAGCTTCCAGCGCGGTCTTGATGTGCGCGAATTTCTCCGGCCAGTCGGCGAGCCGCGGCCGCACCGCCTGCAAGGCCTCTTCGGGCTCGCCCGCGATCTGCATCACGCGATCGAAGTCCGGCGGATTGAGGTTGCGCGCGACGAACGACAGCGATTCCAGCGTCTGCAACAGCGGCGGCAGCACGGCCACGATGTCGTCAACCACCGCCTCGCTCATCGCCGCTGCCTCTTCCCTTTGCCTTAATGCAGCCGCGGCGCCTTCAACAGCTTTATGCGGTCGATCGAGGTCAGCGTGACGTCGAAGGTGACGCCCTCGTGATAGATGGTCAGCGGCACGTCGACGCCGGCCGCGCCGAGCGACCAGAGCTTGCGGTAGAAGCCGGCCTGGCTCGTCACCTTGTCGCCGTCGACCGCGAGGATCACGTCGCCGGTCTTCAGTTCGGCGCGCGCCGCCGGTCCCTTGCTGGCGACGCCGACCACCACGAGGCGGTTGTCGATCTCGGTCGTGAACATGCCGAGCCACGGCCGCGCCGGCTTGTCGACCCGGCCGAACTTGCGCAAATCGTCCAGCACCGGATTGAGCAGATCGATCGGCACGATCATGTTGACATGCTCGGCGTGGCCCGAGCGCTCACGTTCGAGCTGCAGCGAGCCGATGCCGATCAGCTCGCCGGCATTGTTGATCAGCCCGGTGCCGCCCCAGTTCGGATGCGACGGAGAGGTGAAGATCGCCTCGTCCAGCAGATACTCCCAGTAGCCGGCGAATTCCTGCTTCGCCGCGATCTGGCTTGCGACCGAGCGCGTGCGGCCGCCGGCGCCGCCGAGCACCACATTGTCGCCGACCTGGGTCGCCGCGGACGAGCCGATCCGCAGCGGTTCGAGATCGAGCCGGCCGAGCGCCTGCACCAGGCCGAAGCCGGATTCGAAATCGAAGCCGAGCGCGTGGCCCTCGACCGCGCGGCCGTCGCCGAGATGCAGCCACACCGTGGCGGCTTCAGTGATCAGATAGCCGATCGTCAGCACCAGCCCGTCGTCGATCAGGACGCCATTGCCGGCGCGCTCGGTGCCGAGCGTCTCGGCGCTGAAAGCATCCGGCGGAATGATCGAGTGCAGCCCGACCACACTCATCAGCGCGCGATCGAGATCGTAGCGGTAATCTTCGGGGCGAGGCTGAAAGGCCGCGGGCACTTTCCATTCGGTCGTGGAGGGCATCAAGGGATCTCCTGGCGTGCAGGGCGCTGGAACCTCAAGGTAGACCGAGGTTCTGCCGGCAGGGAAGATGGAATGATATACCTTGCAGGGCCGCCTGCACAGCTCATGTGGCGTGCAGACCTGCCCCTCGCAAGATAATTGAACCTATTCGGTTTTTGCCGCACGCGCCGGCATGATGCGGAAGGCACGGTTGTCCTTGATCCACGCGGCGCGCTCGTCGCGCAGCATGGTGCGGCGAACCTTTCCGGAATCGTCGCGCGGCGCGGTGCCGACGCGCTCGAAACTTTCCGGATGCTTGTAGCGGCTGAGCCGGTCCTTCAGGAAATCGCCCATGCCGTCGGCGATCGCTTGTGCATCGGCGCTGTCGGCGAGCTCGAGGATCGCATGCACGCGCTGGCCGAATTCCGGATCGGGCAGTCCGACCACGACGCAGGAGCGCACCTCGGGATGCTCGCTGACCGCGGCCTCGACCTCGGCCGGATAGATGTTGGCGCCGCCGCGCAGCACCATGTCGGCGAGCCGGTCGCCGAGATAGAGATAGCCTTCTTCATCGAGTCGGCCGATGTCGCCGAGCGACTCCCAGCCATCCGGCCGCCGCTTCGGCGTTGCGCCGAGATAGTGATAGGTCGAGCCGGCGCCTTCATTGGGCAGGAAATAGATTTCGCCGGTCTCGCCGGGCGCGACGTCGTTGCCGTCCTCGCCGATGATGCGCAGTTTCGCGGTCTCGCCGATCTTGCCGACCGAGCCCTTGTGCGCCATCCATTCGACGCCCGAGATCACGCAGGCGCCCTGCCGCTCGGTGCCGCCATAGAGCTCCCAGATCCGCTCGGGGCCGAGCCATTCGATCCACTTCTCCTTCAGCCACGGCGGCATCGGAGCTGCCATGTGAAACACGATGTTCAGGCTGGAGACGTCGTAGCGGCTGCGCACCTCCTCGGGCAGCGCCCAGATCCGGTGCATCATGGTCGGCACGAAATTCACCCATTGCACGCGCTCGCGCTCGATCAGCCGCAGCGTCTCCTCGGCGTCGAACTTCACCATGCCGGTGACCCTTCCGCCCCCGAACAGCGCAAAGTGCGAGAGGATGAATGGCGCATTGTGATACAGCGGCCCTGGATTGAGCAGCGAGGTGTCGCGCGTAATACCGAGCGTCGCCTCGGCCGTGGTCTCGATCACCGCGGGGTTGTGATCGAGGATCACCTTCGGCCGCCCGGTCGAGCCGCCGCTCGTCATCGCCTTCCAGTAGCGCGCGACCGGCGCATCGAGCGGCTCCTCGGAGAATCCGTCCGGCACGAAATTCACCGGCAGCGAATTCGGCGCATTCCAGTCGGCCTCGCCGCCGACCACCAGCGACGGTTTCAGAATCTCGAGCACCGCAGCGGCCTCGCCGCGCGGCAGCCGCCATGACAGCGAGGTCGGCGTCGCGCCGCACTTCCACACCGCGAAGGTGGTCTCGAAGAACGCGTTGCTGTTGGGCAGCCCGATCGCGACGAAGTCGCCGGGCTTGACGCCCTTGGCGGCGAAGGCGCGCGCCCGTGCATTGGCGCGGCGCTCGAGCTCGAGCCAGGTCAGCGCATCCGCGCCATGACTGATGGCGATCGCATCCGTGGGCTTGCGTTCGGCATACCAGCGCGGCACGTCGGCGAGGGGGATCAGCATGGGTCGTTTCCGTCGGAAAAGGCGGCTTGAAGCGCTCTTGTTGCAGGGATGTGGTCAACGCCACGGCCGCCACTTCACCAAGAGTGCAGTCTCCGTGTCAAGCCGGCGGCTGCCGAGGCGGCCGGTATCCCGCTGATGGAATTGCAGAATCCTTGTTCGCTAAAAGCCCCGTCAAGATTCCGGTAAAGTTCAAGCGATCGCGCTAAGCCGGGCTTTACGGGGGGCCGGCATTGTGGCCGTTGCGGTTCTGTGCCGGGCGCGTCGAGCGACGTGCGCGGCGTGCAATTTCTTTCAATGACCAATGGCTTCAAGGACGGCGACGATGGCGAGCAATGGAGCACGGATCAAGGTCAGTCGCGAGCCGCGGCGCCAGCTCAACAATCGTGCGGCCTGGATCACGATCGACGACGGCGCGACCGAGAGCGAATGCGCTGTGGTCGACATCTCGCCGGGCGGCGCCAAGATCACCACCGAGGTCGAGTTCGAGGTGAGTGACCGCCTCGCGCTGACGCTGCTCGCCGATCACGCCAAGCGCTACCCTTGCAAGGTGGTCTGGCGTCGCGGCAAGACCTACGGGCTCAAATTTGTGACGGCCGAAGTCGAGCCGGTTGAACCGGCCGCAGAGCCGGCCGGCGCGACCTAGTGTGCTGAATGCGAAGTTCGTGTGATTTCGCGGCAACCACTTTCACGAACTTCGCATTCATAAAGCACACTAGAATCATAAGTTTGCTAGTGTCCTTATCGAATCCGAAGTTCGCTCCGAAGGTGCGGCAAATGATGCGAACTTCGGATTCGGGACACTAGCGCAGCGTTTCATCGATCAATGATCGAGTGGACGTTCGGCGCAGACCATCGCCGATCGGATCGGGCGCGCGTTCAATGGTTCACGCGAGGACGTCCCGCGCAAGCGTGGCTCACGTCAACGTCGCTGCGGGTTGTCGGCATTGCCGGTGGTGGTGCCCGTCGGGCCTCCCGGAAGCGCCGGTGCGGCGCTGCCGCCGCCGGTGCCGGAAGACGGTGCGACGCGCTGGCCGGACTGGGTCGGGAGCGCAGTGCCGCCGACGCCGTTCGACGGCGCGGCGCGGTCGCCTGGCCTCGGCGGCAGCGGGGTGCCGCCGGTGTTTTGCGCGAGAAGCTGGGCCGGTGCGAGGATAAGGCCGGCGGCGACGACGATGGCAAATTTGGTCTTGAACATGTGCTGGTCCGAGATGGCGCGGTGAGGCTGCAGCGAGTGGCTCAGCCGCGACGGAGACGAGACATCCGCCAAGCCCGCGAGATTGCGATACCAACATAACGTCAGCCGCATTTGATGCGTTCCCGGACGCCTCGCCAGGGCGAAGCAAATATCCGTGTAATGAACGGTCTCCACCGATCGCGGCGACGCCTCGCCGGTGTTGCGGATCTTTCGACATGAAGTTTGGACATTCATGTCGCGAGAATGCGGATGTGTGACTCACAGACCTCGCCACACACTCAATGTCGTCCTGGCGAAAGCCAGGACCCATTACCCCAAATCTCAATTGTTGCGCGACGCTGGGGCCACGATCCCGTCCAGGATCAAGTGCGGTGGTTATAGGTCCTGGCTTTCGCCAGGACGACGAACGGATAGTGCCGTGTGCCCGTCCCACGGGTTGACGCAAACACAGTCGAGCCCGGCAATGACGACTGGTTGGCCAGGCGGCCTGCCGCCTAGCGTTCCGTCAGCTTCAGCTCGATGCGGCGGTTGCGCTTGTAGGCCTCTTCGGTCTGCGCGGTGTCGAGCGGCTGGAATTCGGCAAAGCCGGCGGCGACCAGGCGCTGAGCCGGCACGCCGAGCGAGACCAAGTACTGCACCACCGAGATCGCGCGTGCCGAGGACAATTCCCAGTTCGACTTGAACAGCGGGCTGTTGATCGGCCGCACGTCGGTGTGGCCGTCGACGCGCAGCACCCAGGCGATCTCGGGCGGAATCTGCTTGTCGAGATCGATCAGCGCGCTCGCGACCGTTTCGAGCTCGGTCTTGCCCTCGGGCAGCAGCGTCGCCTGGCCGGTGTCGAAAAACACTTCCGACTGGAACACGAAGCGGTCGCCGACGACGCGGATATCGGGACGGTTGCCGAGGATCGCACGCAGCCGGCCGAAGAATTCCGAGCGGTATTTCGACAGTTCCTGCACCCGCTGCGCCAGCGCGACATTGAGGCGCTGGCCGAGATCGGCGATGCGGTTCTGCGATTCCTTGTCGCGTTTCTCGGAGGCGTCGAGCGCCTCCTCGAGCGCGGCGAGCTGGCGGCGCAGCGCGCTGATCTGCTGGTTCAGCAGCTCGATCTGCGCCAGTGCGCGCGACGATACGGCCTTCTCGGATTCAAGCGCCTTGTTGAGTTCGTTGGCGCGGCCCTGCGCGTCGCTGCCGGAACTCGCGAGCCCCTCATAGAGTCCCTTCATGCGGTCGCGCTCGCCTTCCGCCGAGGCGAGCCCGGCGCGCAGCTGCGCCACCTGGTCGTCGAGCGTCAGCTTGGAGAGCTTCTCCAGCGACAACAGGTCGTTGAGCTGGGCGATCTTGGCGGTGAGCTGTTCCAGTGCCTTGTCCTTGCCGGTGACCTCCTGCGACAGGAAGAACTGCACGACGAGGAACACCGACAGCAGGAACACGATCGACAGCACCAGCGTCGACAATGCGTCGACAAAGCCGGGCCAGTAGTTGAAGCCGGATTCGCTGCGGCGCGAGCGGGCGAGGGCCATGGGTGTCTCCTTGGGCTTGCTCCCCGGCTAGCTTTTCTCGGGCTGGCGGGCGAGGCGTTCGAGCAGCCGCTTGATCTCGCGGTTCTGCTCGCCCTGGCCGTCGGCCCATTCGCGGATCATCTGCTGCTCGGTGCGCATATGCGCAACCAGTCCCTGGATCGCCTCGGCAAGATTGGCCATCGCGGCCGTGGTGCTGCGGCCGCCGCCGCCTTCCTCGAGCGCGGTGCGGAGCCGGTCGATCGCGCCCTGCATGTTACCGGAAACGCCGGCTTCATCGCCGGAAATGCCGCGCACGGTGCCGGCGAGCCAGTCCTCGAGGTCGGTGTAGAAGCGGTTCTGGGCCTGGCTCGACTGCAGGTCGAGGAAACCGAGGATCAGCGAGCCGGCAAGGCCGAACAGCGAGGACGAGAACGAGATGCCCATGCCGCCGAGCGGCGCGGCGAGGCCCTCCTTCAGCGTATCGAACAGCGCGCCGGAGTCGCCGCCGACCTTGAGCCCGTCGATCACCTTGCCGACCGAGCCCACCGTCTCGATCAAGCCCCAGAACGTGCCGAGCAGGCCGAGGAACACCAGCAGGCCGGTCATGTAGCGCGAGATGTCGCGGGCTTCATCCAGGCGGGTTGCGATCGAATCGAGCAGATGTCGCATGGTCTGCTGCGAGATCGACATCCGCCCCGAGCGTTCGCCGCCGAGGATCGCGGCCATCGGGGCAAGCAGCGTCGGGCGGCGCTCGATCGCAAGGCCGGGATCGGCGATGCGGAAATTGTTGACCCAGGCGACCTCGGGATAGAGCCGGATCACCTGGCGGAACGCCAGGATGATTCCGATCAGCAGCACCGCCCCGATCAGGGCGTTCAGCCCCGGATTGGCAAAGAAGGCGGTGACGATCTGCTTGTACAGCACGACCCCGACCAGGCCGCAGAGCACCAGGAACACCAGCATCCGCACCAGGAAGATACGAGGCGAGGACAGCTTGCTCAATTCGATCTCCATGTCGGAGCGGGAAGGAGGCATTGCCGGGTCATCCGTTCGCGAAGGCCGCATCTGCGAGCAATATGGCACAGCGGCGGAGTGAGGAAAGCCGATTCCAGGGGCAGCAAACAGGACCTTGAGTTGGAATCTCGTGGGCCGTTGCCGCTTTGCACGGCTTTCCGACCGCTCGGCGCATCACCATCCGCTGAACTGCACACCCCACCCGCAGATCGCGAAATGAGGTCGGCTTGCACGCGTCGTTCGGTGAGGCGAACGCGACGATGGTGATTCGGTCCGATGGTCTCGGTGTTGCGAGGTGCGGCATTCCGCGCAGGCAAAATGGCGTGGTTCCCGCTCACGCAGACCTTAATGCATTCCCACAGCCTGCGATGGAACCCGCTCACAATGCGGTGAAAAGACAAAAGATGCCGCGAAATCAGAGTGATAGCGTTCTGTGACATTGAGCCGCCCAAAAACGCATTGCGTCGCAGCAAGCAGATTTTATTTTCATCGCAGCAACGCGAGCGGTGTCGCCGTGACACCGCCGTTCGTTTGTTCAAACCTTTCAGGGGCGATTATCTCAATGTCTGGACTTCGCGCGCAATCGGCATGCATTGCTCTGATGCTGGCCGTGACGGCGCCACTGCTTGCAGGCTGCGACGAGCCGAACACCGCAACCGCCGCCGTGCAAGCACCCGAGCCGGACGTCAGTGTCGTCACCGTGAAGCCGCAGGCGCGCGCGATGCTGCGCGAGCTGCCGGGCCGCATCGCGCCGACCCGTGTTTCCGAGGTGCGTCCGCGCGTCTCGGGCATCATCGTCAACCGTATGTTCCATCAGGGCACCGAGGTGAAGGCCGGCGATCCCCTGTACCAGATCGATCCGCGCCCGTTCGAAGTCGAATTGCAGTCGACCGAGGCGGCGCTGGCGCGCGCCAAGGCCGTGCTCGAACAGGCCGCGCTGCAGGCCCGCCGTATCGCGACCTTGACCAGCCAGCGCGCGGCGCCGGAAGCCGAGAACGAAAAGGCGATCGCGACGCTGAAGCAGGCCGAAGCCGACGTGCAGGGACGCGAGGCCGAAGTTGCGCGCGCCAAGCTCAATCTGGATTATGCGACGATCCGCGCGCCGATCGACGGCACCATCGGCGCGGCGCTGGTCAGCGAGGGCGCGCTCGTTGTGCAGAACGACGCCGCGAGCCTTGCGACCATCCAGCAGCTCGATCCGATCTACGCCGACTTCCAGCAGTCGGTGACCGAGATGAACCAGCTCCGCCGTGCCTTCGAGAGCGGCGATCTCGACCGCATCGCGCCCGACGCGATGAAGGTGCGCCTCGTGCTCGACGACGGCTCGATCTACCCGCTGCCGGGCAAGCTGCTGTTCTCCGACGCCAAGGTCGACGCCTATACCGGGCAGGTGACGTTGCGCGGCGAGTTCCCGAACCCGCATCGCATCCTGCTGCCGGGCATGTATGTGCGCGTGCTGATCGAGCAGGGCATCGACAGCGATGCGATTGCCGTGCCGCAGCAGGCGATCCAGCGCAATGGCGGCGGCGGCAGCGAGGTGTTCGTCGTCAAGGCCGACAATCACGTCGCGGTGCAGCCGGTGCGCACCGGCTCGCTGCAGGGTGGTTCCTGGTTCGTGACCGACGGCCTGAAGGCCGGCGACAAGGTCGTCGTCGAGGGGTTCCAGAAATTCGCCGCCGGCGACAAGGTCCGGCCGCAAGCCTGGCGCGAGGTCGACGCAGCTGCAGCACCGACGGATTCGCACCAGACCGCGCACGCAGTGCGGTGATCCGGCATGCCTAGCTTCTTCATCGACAGGCCGATCTTCGCCTGGGTCGTCGCGCTGTTCATCTGTCTGATCGGCGCGATCTCGATTCCGCTGCTCGCGGTCGCGCAATATCCGATCATCGCGCCGCCCTCGATCTCGATCTCGACCAGCTATCCCGGCGCGTCGCCGGAGAACCTCTACAACAGCGTGACGCGGCTGATCGAGGAGGAGCTCAACGGCGCCGCCAACATCCTGAACTTCGAATCGACCTCCGACTCGCTTGGCCAGGTCGAGATCATCGCCAACTTCAAGCCGGGCACCGACACCAGCCAGGCTTCGGTCGAGGTGCAGAACCGCCTCAAGCGCGTCGAGGCGCGGCTGCCGCGCGCCGTGATCCAGCAGGGCATCCTGGTCGAGGAAGCCTCGTCCGCCGTGCTGCAGATCATCACGCTGAACTCGACCGACGGCTCGCTGGATGAAGTGGGCCTCGGCGACTTCATGATCCGCAACGTGCTGGGCGAGGTGCGCCGCATCCCCGGCGTCGGCCGCGCCACGCTGTATTCGACCGAGCGGTCCTTGCGGATCTGGATCGATCCGGCCAAGCTGGTCGGCTACGGCCTGTCCGCCGACGACGTCAACAAGGCGATCACGGCGCAGAACGCCCAGGTCGCCTCCGGCAGCATCGGCGCCGAGCCGAGCACCGATACCCAGAAGATTTCCGCGCAGGTGCTGGTGAAGGGCCAGCTGTCCTCGCCCGACGAGTTCGGCGCCATCATCCTGCGCGCCAACAATGATGGCTCGACGGTCCGCCTGCGCGACGTCGCGCGGATCGAGATCGGCGGCCTCAGCTACCAGTTCAACACACGCTTGGACGGCAAGCCGACCGCCGGCCTCTCGGTGCTGCTGTCGCCGAAGGGCAATGCGCTGGCGACCGCGAGCGCGGTCGAAGCCAAGATGAAGGAGCTGTCGCGCTTCTTCCCGGCCAATATCTCCTACGAAATCCCCTACAACATCACGCCCGTCGTGAAGGCCTCGATCGAGAAGGTCCTGATGACGCTGGTCGAGGCGGTGGTGCTGGTGTTCATCGTGATGTTCCTGTTCCTGCAGAACATCCGCTACACCATCATCCCGACCATCGTGGTTCCGGTGGCGCTGCTCGGCGCCTGCGCCACGCTGATGATCGCGGGTTTCTCGATCAACATGCTGACCATGTTCGGCATGGTGCTGGCGGTCGGCATCCTCGTCGACGACGCCATCGTCGTGGTCGAGAACGTCGAGCGCATCATGGCGGAGGAAGGCCTGCCGCCGAAGGAAGCCACCAAGAAGGCGATGTCGCAGATCACCGGCGCCATCATCGGCATCACGCTGGTGCTGATGGCGGTGTTCGTGCCGATGGCGTTCTTCCCCGGCTCGGTCGGCATCATCTACCGCCAGTTCTCGGTCACCATGGTGGCGGCGATCGCGTTCTCGGCGCTGCTCGCGCTGTCGCTGACGCCGGCGCTGTGCGCGACGCTGCTCAAGCCGGTCAAGAAGGGCCACGGCCATGCCAGCAAGGGCGTGTTCGGCTGGTTCAACCGCGTGCTCGACACCAGCCGCGCCGGCTATACCCGCACCGTGCAGGGCTCGCTGAAGCGCACGGGCCGCCTGATGCTGATCTACCTCGTGCTGTTCCTTGGCGTCGCCTACGGCTTCGTGCGGTTGCCGGGCGGCTTCCTGCCGGTTGACGACCAGGGCTTCATCACGACCGACGTGCAGACGCCGTCGGAGTCGTCCTATGCCCGGACCGAAGCTGCGGTCGAGCAGGTCGAGAAATACCTCAAGGATCGCGCCGGTATCGAGAACGTCACGTTCCTCACCGGCTTCAGCTTCCTCGGCCAGGGCATGAACACCGCGCAGGCCTTCATCACGCTGAAGGACTGGTCGGAGCGCGGCCCGAAGGATTCGGCCGCCGCCATCGTCGCCGACATCAACCGCGACCTGTCGTCGATCCGCGACGCCAGGATCTCGGCGTTGCAGCCGCCGCCGATCGACAATCTCGGCAACTCCTCGGGCTTCTCGTTCCGCCTGCAGGACCGCGGCCAGAAGGGTTACTCGGCGCTGATCGCCGCGTCCGATCGCCTGATCGCGGAGGCCAATGCCAGCCCGATCCTGCAGAAGGTCTATGTCGAAGGCCTGCCGCCCGCGCCGCAGGTCAATCTGATGATCGACCGCGAGAAGGCGGGCGCGTTCGGCCTCACCTTCGAGGACATCAACAACACGATCTCGACCAATCTCGGCTCGAACTACATCAACGACTTCCCGAACCGCGGGCGCATGCAGCGCGTCATCGTGCAGGCCGACAAGACCAGCCGCATGAACGCGGACGACATCCTCAACTACAACGTCAAGAACAGCCGCGGCCAGCTGGTGCCGTTCTCGGCCTTCGCCACCATCGAGTGGACGAAGGGGCCGACGCAGATCGCGGGCTTCAACTACTATCCGGCGGTGCGCATCTCCGGCGAGGCGCGGCCCGGCTTCACCTCGGGCGATGCGATCGCCGAAATGGAGCGGCTCGCCGACAAGCTGCCGCGCGGCTTCGGCTATGAATGGACCGGCCAGTCGCTGCAGGAGAAGCTGTCGGGCTCGCAGGCGCCGTTCCTGCTCGCGCTCTCGGTGCTGGTGGTGTTCCTGTTGCTGGCCGCGCTCTATGAGAGTTGGACCATTCCGCTCGCGGTGCTGCTCACCATTCCGCTCGGCATTCTCGGCGCGGTGGTGGCGGCGACGATGCGCGGGCTCTCCAACGACGTCTATTTCACCGTCGGTCTGATCACCATCATCGGTCTTGCCGCCAAGGACGCGATCCTGATCATCGAGTTTGCCAAGGATCTGCGCGCGCAGGGCAAGCCGCTGGTCGAGGCGACCATCGAGGCGTGCAGCCTCAGATTCCGCCCGATCCTGATGACCGGCCTTGCCTTCGTCTGCGGCGTGCTGCCGATGGCGATCGCGACCGGCGCCGGCGGCGCCAGCCAGCAGGCGCTCGGCACGTCAGTGATGGGCGGCATGATCGCGGTGGTGATCCTCGCGCTGCTCCTGGTCCCGGTGTTCTTCGTCAGCGTGCAGCGCGTGCTGGCCGGCGACCGCGAGACGGTGCCGGAGCAGGGTGAGGCGTACGGACCGCCCGCGCCGGCGAGGATCGGTCACTGATATCAGGGACCGACGCCGGTCAGATCAGCGGCTTGCTTTCGCAGGCCGACCAATCCAGATTGCAGCTCTGGATTGAACGGGAAGCGTTTGGGCAACCCGGAGATTGAGGGCATGCGATGCGGCCGAGCGATATTGCGATCTCGAATTATCGCTCGATCCGGCGGCTCGTCATGCCGATCCAGCCGCTGTCCGTCTTCGTCGGCGAGAACGGTGTCGGCAAATCCAATCTCTACAAGTCCCTGTCGCTGCTACGCGACGCGGCGACCGGCCGGATCACACGCACGATCTCCGACGAAGGCGGTTTGTATTCCGTCTTTTGGTCCGGCAACCGCAGACGCGGAGACGATGCGCGTCTGCGGTTGGCCGTGAGGCTCGACCACGTCAGATATTCCATCGAGCTCGGATTCCCGAGCCCGGTCGTGGCGGCATTTCCCGGTGAGCCGATGATCAAGTCCGAAACGATCGAGGCGACCCACGGCAAGAAAACTATACTGATGATGGAGCGCACCAACTCACTCGTCAGTGTCCGCGATGAGAACGGCACCTGGAGCCAGCACAAGGATGCGGTGCTGCCGTCGGAAACCGCGCTGGCCGGATTTTCGGATGGTAAGGGAAGTCCCGAGATCGACCTGATCCGAAATGCAATGCTGAGTTGGCGATTCTATCACGACTTCCGGACCGATCCGGCGTCGCCGATACGAAAGCCGTGTCTCGCGATCACGACACCTTCGCTGAGCGCCGATGGCCACGATCTGGCTGCCGTGTTGGCAACCCTGTTCACGATCAGGCAGGATGCCGGCGATCTGCAGGATGCGATCGAGGACGCATTTCCGGGCGCCGAACTGCGGGCTTGGGAAAAAAATGGGCTATGTGAATTCCAGTTGCAACTGGAGGACATGCCGCGTCCGTTCAAGGCGCACGAACTATCCGACGGGACGCTGAAATATATTTGCCTGCTCGCCGTGTTCATGGGCTATCGGCTGCCGCCGTTCATCGCGCTGAACGAGCCCGAGACCAGCCTGCATCCATCGCTGCTGGCGCCATTGGCCCGGCTGATCGCCAAGGCGTCGCGCCGCGCCGACATCTGGATCGTCACCCATTCGGAGCATCTGATGGAAGCGCTGCGCAGCGAGAGCGCGGTGCCGCTGCGCCGGGTGATCAAGACGAAGGGCGCCACCACCATCGAGGGCCTGACCGCGGGCGGTGAATTTCGTGACGGGCAGGACGACGATGATGAGGATGACGACGATTAAATCGCGCCGTCGCGTTACTGCCCGAGCGGCTTGAGGATCTTGATCAGCTCGCCATGCACGAACTCGTTGCCGCAGACGACGTGGCCGGTCTGCAGCGGGTCGTCATTGCCCTGGATGCCGGAGACGGTGCCGCCGGCTTCGCGGACCATCAGCAGGCCGGCCGCGACGTCCCAGGCCTGCAGATTGCGCTCCCAATAGCCGTCGAGCCGGCCGGCGGCGACGAAGGCGAGGTCGAGCGAGGCGGCGCCGAAGCGGCGGAAGCCCGCGACCTTGCTCTGCAGCGCGGCCATCTCCTGCAGCGCGAGCTGGTGATTGCCGCGGCCGATATGCGGCAGGCCGCACGCCACCACGCATTCGTTGAGCTGGCGGCGGCCGGCGACGCGCAGCCGCTGGTCGTTGAGGAACGCGCCCTTGCCGCGCTCGGCGATGTAGAGCTCGTCATTGGCGGGATTGTAGATCACGCCGGCGATCACGGTGTCCTCGCGCTTGAGCCCGATCGAGATCGCGAATTGCGGGATGCCGTGCAGGAAGTTGGTGGTGCCGTCCAAGGGATCGACGATCCAGGTGTGACTCTTGTCGCTGCCTTCGCGCTTGCCGCCTTCCTCGCCGACGAACCCGTAGCCGGGCCGGGCCTTCTCGAGGTCGGTGTAGAGCATCTCCTCGGCGCGCTTGTCGGCGAGCGAGACGAAGTTCGCCGGCCCCTTCAGCGACACCTGGAGATGTTCGATCTCGCCGAGGTCGCGCTTGAGGCTGCGGCCGGCGCGGCGCGCGGCCTTGACCATGACATTGATGAGAGCGGAGTAGAGCATGATGAGAACTTGTGACCCGAGAAATGTGAAAGTCGATCAGGCGGCGCACGCAAATCCGTCATCCTGAGGTGCGAGCGCAGCGAGCCTCGAAGGGTGCACGGCCCCGGACCGGGCCGTTCATCCTTCGAGACGCGCTTTCGCGCTCCTCAGGATGACGGATCAGGAGGGAGCGACCTAGCCGCCCGAGTTTCCGGACTGGGTGCCCTCTGGAAGTGGCGCCGTCAAGGCGTCATTTGACGTTGTTTCCGATCCATTTTCGCGCGGCTGCCTCGGCCTTGGCGCGGTCTTCCGGGCTCATATCGGCGAGGATGTCGTCGAGATCGGGGTCGCCCTTGCCGGCGGTCTTGGCGACCGTGTGCCATTTCAGCGCCTCGACCTTGTCCACCGGGGCGCCGGCGCCGGTCGCCAGCACATGGGCGAGGCGGTTTTGCGCGATCGCGCTGTTCTGCCGGGCCGCCTTGCGCAGCAGTGCCACCGCCGCCGGCACGTTCCGCGGCGTGCCGGAGCCGTTGTAGAGGGCGATGGCATATTCGACCTCTGCATCGACATTGTCGGCCAGCGAGGCGGCCTGCAGCAGCCGCGCCGCCCTCTCGAGGTCCTTCGGCACGCCGGTGCCTTCCTTGTAGAAGGTCGCGAGCGCGTATTGCGCCTCGGGGCTGCCGGCGTCGGCGGCCATGCGCAAGAGCTCGGCGGAGCGGCGGAGGTCCTGCGGCAGGGTCTGGCCGTCGAGATAGAGCAGCGCGAGATTATAGGCCGCTTTCGGCTCGCCGAGCTTGGCCGACGACGCCAGCAGCTTGACCGCGGCGTCCTTGTCCACGGCGCCGCCGCGGCCGGCGATCTTCATCATGGCGAGCGCGAACATCGCCTCGCGGTCGCCGGCATCGGAGGCGCGCTTGTACCACTCGTCGGCCTTGACGTAGTCGCGCTTGACGCCGAGCCCATTGGCATAGAGCTCGCCCAGCATCGTCATGGCCTTGGCATCGTTGTTGTTCTGCGCGCGCGCGGTCGCGAGATCGAACGCGGTCTTGTACATGCCGCGCTGATAGGCGCCGTAGACGAGGTCGACATTGGGGTCGTCGACGGCCTGGGTCGGGGTCGGCGAGGGCGTCGGAGATGCGGCAGGCTTCGGCGTCGCGGAGGCGGCGGGCTTCGGCGTCGGCTTCTTCGCGACCGGCGAATGCACCTTCGGCTTCGCAGCCTCCTTCTTCGCGGGCGGCGTCTGTGCCGGCGGCGTGATCGAGAGCTGCGCCATCGCGCCGCTCGCCAGCATCGTGCAGCCGAGCGCAACACCTATCGGACGCAGGCATTTCATTCCGGCGTCATCCCTCGGCCTTTCCGTCGGCCTTGGCCTTGCCGAATGCGCCGGCATGCGCCTGCGCAATCGCGTCGCCGATCTCGACGAGCGCCGCCTTGGCGCCGCGCGGATCGGACCAGACGAAGTCTCCGACCAGCACGAAATCCGCGCCTGCCGCCGCGAACGCCTCGGCTTCCTCGCACGAGGTTGCAAAGCCGATGCAGGGCGGCTCGAACAATTCGTCCCACCATTCCAGCCGCTCGGCGATCGCCTCGCGCGAGGGCCGCTGTCCGTTGGTGTCGGGCTCGCCGAACAGCACATAATCGGCGCCGGCTTCGCCCGCGGCCATGGAATCGTGGCGGGTCGCGAGCCCGCCGACGCCGACAATGCGGTCGGGCTTCAGCGACGGCACCGCCTCTTCCATCGCGGCGATGCCGGTCAGATGCGCGCCGTCGGCGCCGGCGCGAGCCACGATATCGGGATGGCCGTCGATCAGCAGCGCCGCGCCGGCGTTCTGGATCGCAGGCGCCAGCGCCTTGATGGTGGAGATCATGCTGCGTGGATCGCTCTCGAGCAGCCGCACCAGCACGGCCGCGACATCGGCCGCGGCAAGCAGCTCGGTGAGCTCGGCCGCAAGCCGCGCGGGCTCATCGACCGGCGGCGTTGCCAGATAGAGACGCGGCGCCGGCCGCGGCGGAACGGGCTTGGTCGCCAACTATGCCGCCTGTTTCTCGAGGCCGGCTTCCCAATTGCCGGTGCTCGCGAGCCCGTTCATCCGGGCGCGATGCGAGAAGGCATGCTGGCCCGCGGGGACGTTGTCGGGCTTGCCGGACCACGCCTTCTGCGGCGCCGCCTGCAGCGCACGGCCATAGGAGAAGGTCAGCCGCCAGGGCAAATTGCCGATCTTGTTCATGGCGTCGAGATGGGCGGTCGCTTCCTCGTCGCTCTGGCCGCCGGAGAGGAAGGCGATGCCGGGCACCGCCGCCGGCACGCAGCTCTTGAGCAGGCGGATGGTCTTCTCGGCGACTTCCTGGACCGACGCCTGCTTCGGGCATTTCTTGCCCGAGATCGCCATGTTCGGCTTCAGGATCATGCCTTCCAGCGCGACGCGCTGCACCCGCAATTCCTGGAAGGTTCGGTTCAGCACGCGTTGCGTCACCTCATAGCAGCGGTCGATGTCGTGATCGCCGTCCATCAGCACCTCGGGCTCGACGATCGGCACGATCTGCGCGGCCTGGCACAACGCGGCGTAGCGCGCCAGCGCATGCGCATTGACGCGGACCGCGGTCTGGGTCGGAATTCGCGGCCCGATATCGATCACCGCGCGCCATTTCGCAAAGCGCGCACCGCGCTCGTAATATTTCTTCAGCCGCTCGGCGAGCTTGTCGAGGCCGACGGTGACGAGTTCGCCCGGGCAGTTCGGCAAAGGCTGCGTGCCCTCGTCGACCTTGATGCCGGGGATCGCGCCGGCCTGCTCGATCAGCTTGACCAGCGGCGTGCCGTCCTTGGCATTCTGCCAGATCGTCTCGTCGTAGAGGATGACGCCGGAGATGTACTTGCTCATCGCCTCCTGCGAGCGGAACAGCATCTCGCGATAGTCGCGGCGATTGTCCTCGGTCGAATCGACCTTGATGGCGTCGAAGCGCTTCTTGATCGTGCCGGAGGATTCGTCTGCGGCGAGGATGCCCTTGCCGGGGGTGACCATGGCAAGCGCGATTTTGTTGAGGTCGGAGAGGTTCATCGGGGCGTCCTCCAGAGCCATTGCCTTTGCAAACCAAAATAGGCGGTTCTCGGGCAAATGCCTAGAAAACGTTCGTCGCGGCCGATGTTTGTCGCAGCCGGCGATCAAGCCTTCGGGACACCGCTTCCGACTGCGCCGGAGCCGGTGTCCCGCCGTAATGTTTCAGGCGATATGTTGTCAGGCAAACCTTGTCAGGCAACCTTGGGGTCGAGCTGGCCCGCGGCGTAGCGCTTGGCCATTTCCGCCGTGGTCAGCACCTTCTTGATCTTGCTGGCCTGGCCCGCGGTGTTGAACTCCTGCAGGCGCTGCTTGCACAGCTTGGTCATCGCCTCCATCGCGGGCTTGAGGTATTTGCGCGGATCGAACTCTTCCGGATTGTCCTTCAGCACCTTGCGGATCTGACCGGTCATCGCCATCCGGTTGTCGGTGTCGATGTTGATCTTGCGCACACCGTTCTTGATGCCGCGCTGGATCTCGGCGACCGGCACGCCCCAGGTCGGCTTCATCTTGCCGCCATTGGCGTTGATGATCTCCTGCAGCTCCTGCGGCACCGACGAGGAGCCGTGCATCACCAGATGCGTGTTCGGCAGCTTGCGATGGATTTCCTCGATCACGTTCATGGCGAGGATGTTGCCGTCGGGCTTGCGGGTGAACTTGTAGGCGCCGTGCGAGGTGCCCATCGCGATCGCCAACGCGTCGACCTTGGTCTCCTTGACGAACTTCACGGCCTCGTCCGGGTTGGTCAGCAGCTGGTCGTGCGACAGCTTGCCCTCCGCGCCATGGCCGTCTTCCTTGTCGCCCATGCCGGTCTCGAGCGAGCCGAGCACGCCGAGCTCGCCTTCCACCGAGATGCCGCCGAGATGGGCCATGCCGGTCACGGTCTTGGTGACGCCGACATTGTAGTCCCAGTCGCCGGGGGTCTTGCCGTCGGCCTTCAGCGAGCCGTCCATCATGACCGAGGTGAAGCCGGCCTGGATCGCGGTCATGCAGGTCGCGGGCTCGTTGCCGTGGTCGAGATGCACGCAGACCGGGATCTGCGGGTAGATCTCGGTGACGGCGTCCATCATGTGCTTGAGCATGACGTCGTTGGCGTAGGACCGCGCGCCGCGCGAAGCCTGGATGATGACGGGCGCGTCGACCTCGGAGGCTGCCGCCATGATCGACAGCGCCTGTTCCATGTTGTTGATGTTGAAGGCAGGTACGCCGTAATCATGCTCGGCCGCGTGGTCGAGCAGTTGCCGCAACGTAATGCGAGCCATTCCATTTCTCCCTGTAGTGCAAGTTCGCGGATGTAACCTAAATCAACGGTTTTTCAGAACTTCGACGCCCGGCAGCGGCTTGCCTTCCATCCATTCAAGAAACGCGCCGCCCGCGGTCGAGACGTAGGAAAAATCGCCGCCCACGCCCGCCTGGTTCAGTGCCGCGACAGTGTCGCCGCCGCCGGCGACCGAGATCAGCTTCCTGGCCTTGGTGCGTTCGGCGGCATGTTTGGCCGATACCACGGTGCCGCGGTCGAACGGCGTCAGCTCGAAGGCGCCGAGCGGGCCGTTCCAGACCAGCGTCGCCGCGTCGTCGATCGCGGCATGGATGCGCGCGATCGATTGCGGACCGACGTCGAGGATCATGCCGTCGGCCGGGATCGCATCGAGGCCATAGGCATGCGACGGCGCGTTGGCGGCAAACTGGTTGGCGACGACAGCGTCGACGGGGAGGATGATCGCGCAATTGGCCGTGTTGGCCTTCTCCATGATCCGCAGCGCGGTCGGGGCAAGATCCTTTTCGGCGAGCGACTTGCCGACGGCGACGCCCTGCGCGTGCAGGAAGGTGTTGGCCATGCCGCCGCCGATCACCAGCGCGTCGACCTTGCTCACGAGGTTTTCCAAGAGGTCGATCTTGGTCGAGACCTTGGCGCCGCCGATGATTGCGATCACCGGCTTGGTCGGCGCTTCCAGCGCCTTGCCGAGCGCGTCGAGCTCGGCCTGCATGGTGCGGCCGGCATAGGCGGGAAGCTTGTGGCCCAGGCCTTCGGTCGAGGCGTGGGCGCGATGCGCGGCGGAGAAGGCGTCGTTGACCCAGATGTCGCCGAGCTTGGCAAGCTCAGCGACGAAGCCGGCGTCGTTCTTCTCTTCCTCCTTATGGAAACGCGTGTTTTCCAGGCAGAGGATGTCGCCGTCCTTGAGGGCCGCGACAGCGGCGGCTGCGGCATCGCCGATGCAGTCCTCGGCGAAGGCCACCGGGCGCTTGATCACTTTCGACAGCGCGTCAGCGACCGGCTTCAGCGATTCCTTGGGATCGCGTCCCTTGGGGCGGCCGAAATGGGCGAGCAGGATCACCTTGCCGCCCTTGTCGGAAATCTCGGTGATGGTGGGGGCAACGCGCTCGAGCCGGGTGGCATCGGTGACGCGGCCGCCTTCCATGGGGACGTTGAGGTCGACGCGCAGCAGCACGCGCTTGCCCTTCATGTTGACGTCGTCGAGGGTGCGGAACGATTTTGTCATGAGCGTTTCCTGTGCGGCCGGACACCGCCGTCCGACGGACGGCGTCGCTTTCGCTTGCCGATGTCGCGGCCGTTGAGGTCGCGAACGCGGGGGGCAAACACGCAGATGCCCGGCGCTTGGCCGGGCATCATGAACAGTCGAACTTAAACCAGCTTGCCGATCGCGACGGCGGTATCCGCCATACGGTTCGAGAAGCCCCATTCATTGTCGTACCAGGACATCACGCGCACGAAGTTGCCGTTCTGCACCTTGGTCTGGTCCATGTGGAAGGTCGACGAGTGCGGATCGTGGTTGAAGTCGATCGAGACGTTCGGCGCGTTGGTGTAGCCGAGGATGCCCTTGAGCTGCTGCTCGGACGCACGCTTCATCGCCTCGTTGATCTCCTTGACGTCGGTTGCGCGCTTGGCGACGATCTTGAGGTCGATCACGGAAACGTTCGGGGTCGGAACGCGGACCGAGACGCCGTCGAGCTTACCCTTCAGCTCGGGCAGCACGAGGCCGATCGCCTTCGCGGCACCGGTCGAGGTCGGGATCATCGACATCGCCGCGGCGCGGCCGCGATAGAGATCCTTGTGCAGGGTGTCGAGCGTCGGCTGGTCGCCGGTATAGGCATGGATCGTGGTCATGAAGCCGGTCTCGATGCCGACGGTGTCGTTCAGGACCTTGGCGACCGGCGCGAGGCAGTTGGTGGTGCAGGAGCCGTTCGAGATCACCAGGTGATCCTTGGTCAGCGTGTCGTGGTTGACGCCGTAGACGATGGTGGCGTCAGCACCGTCGGCGGGCGCCGAGACCAGCACGCGCTTGGCGCCGGCGGTGAGGTGCGCGGAGGCCTTGTCCTTCGCGGTGAAGATGCCGGTGCATTCCAGCGCGACGTCGACGCCGAGCGCCTTCCACGGCAGCTTGGAGGGATCGCGCTCGGCCGAAACCTTGATCTTGTTGTCGCCGAGGCTGATCGAGTCGCCGTCGACGGTGACGGTGCCGGGGAAGCGGCCATGCACGGAATCGAAGCGCAGCAGGTGCGCATTGGTCTCGACCGGGCCGAGGTCGTTGATGCCGACCACCTCGATGTCCTTGCGGCCGGACTCGGCGATGGCGCGCAGAATGTTGCGGCCGATACGCCCAAACCCGTTGATCGCGACGCGGATTGCCATGCTCGTCTCCTCTAATGCTGTTGTCAGCCCCGCGGGAGCGCTCCCACGAGGTTTTTACGGCGGAACGCCCGGTTCGGCCGGGCGCGTACGGAAAAGATGGAGCTTAGGTAATCCTTTTTTGCGACAAGCTCAACCTTGGCCGACGGGTGTCAGGCCAGCGTCAGACGCGCTTGGTGGCAGCGTTAACGACGGCTTCAGCAGTAATGCCGAAATGCCGGAAAAGGTCCTTCGCCGGGGCGCTGGCGCCGAATCCGTGCATGCCGATGAATTCGCCGTCATGGCCGATCACGGCATCCCAGCCCCAGCGCACCGCGGCCTCGATCGCGATCTTGACCGGGGCGTTGCCGATAATGGCATTTTGCCGTTCGGCGGGCTGTGCCAGCAGCAATTCCAGCGACGGGACCGAGACCACCCGCGTCGCGATGCCGCGTCCGGCGAGATGCTTCTGCGCCTCGACCGCGATCTGGACCTCGGAACCCGACGCGAACAATGACACTTTTGCGTCACCCTGCGCCGCGACCAGCTCATAGGCGCCGTGGCTGCACGGGTTGTCGTTCGGCGCCGTGGTGCGGAGCTGCGGCAGGTTCTGGCGGGTCAGCGCCAGCACCGTCGGTCCGTCGACGCGGTTGAGCGCCAGTTCCCAGCACTCGGCCGTCTCGACCGCGTCGCAGGGACGGAACACGCGCATGTTGGGCATCGCGCGCAACGCGGAGAGATGCTCGACCGGCTGGTGCGTCGGGCCGTCCTCGCCGAGGCCGATCGAGTCATGGGTCATGACATAGACGACGCCGGTGCCCATCAGCGCCGACAGCCGCATCGCGCCGCGCGCGTAGTCGGTGAACACCAGGAAGGTGGCGCCGTTCGGCGCGAAGCCGCCATGCAGGAAGATGCCGTTGAGGCATGCCGCCATGCCGTGCTCGCGGACGCCGTAATGGATGAAGCGGCCCTTCGGCGTCTTGGCGCCGAACGCCGTCGCCGACTTCGCCTTGTTGTTGTTGGAGCCGGTGAGGTCGGCGGAGCCGGCGACGAATTCCATCGGCATCGCAGCCGCAATCACCTCGATCGCGGCTTCCGACGATTTGCGGGTCGCGACGTTGAGCGGATTTTCCAGCAGCCCCTTCTTGAAGGCGCGCAGCCCCTTGGCGAGCGACTGCGGCCGCTCGTGGCGAATGCGGCGTTCGAACTCGGCGCGCTTGCGGCTGCCGAGCTGCGCGAACTGCTCGTCCCACGCCTTGTGCTCGGCGGCGCCGCGGGCGCCTGCCTCGCGCCAGGCGTTCAGCACATCGTCGGGCACCGAGAACGGCTCGAGCGAGATGCCGAGCTTCTCCTTGGCCGCCTTGAGCTCGTCGGCGCCGAGCGCTTCGCCATGCGCCTTGGCGGTGCCGGCCTTGTGCGGCGCGCCGTACCCGATCGTGGTCTTGCAGGCGATCATCGAGGGCTTGTTGGATTTCTGCGCGCGGGTGATTGCAGCGGCGATCGCCTGCGGATCGTGGCCGTCGATCAATTCGGCGGCCCAGCCTGCGGATTTGAAGCGCTTCACCTGGTCGACGGAATCGGAGATCGAGGTCGGGCCGTCGATCGAGATGCCGTTGTCGTCGTACAGCACGATCATCTTGTTGAGCCGCCAGACACCGGCGAGCGCGATCGCTTCCTGCGAGATGCCCTCCATCAGGTCGCCGTCGGAGGCGAGCACATAGGTGTGGTGGTTGACGATCTTCTTACCGAACTCGGCGGCCAGCATCTTCTCGGCGACCGCCATGCCGACCGCGGTCGCAATGCCCTGGCCGAGCGGACCGGTGGTGGTCTCGATGCCCTTGGTGTGGAAGTTCTCGGGGTGTCCCGGCGTCAGCGATCCGAGCTGGCGGAAATGCTTGAGCTGGTCGAGCGTCATGTCCTTGTTGCCGGTGAGGTACAGCAACGAATAGAGCAGCATCGAGCCATGGCCGGCCGACAGCACGAAGCGGTCGCGATCGGGCCACGCCGTGTCGGCCGCATCGAATTTCAGGAATTTTGTGAACAGGACGGTCGCGACGTCGGCGGCGCCCATCGGCAGGCCGGGATGGCCGGAATTCGCCTTTTCGACGGCGTCCATGGCAAGGCCACGGATCGCATTGGCCATACGGGTGTGATCGACCTGCGTCATGATGAAAAGTCCGCCTAAAATGAGGAGCTGATTGCGGGACGGATCGGGGCGGGCAGCCGCGATACGCGCGTGGATGGCCTTACGGGTTGCGGGTGGATTAGCACCTCAATTCCGCAAGTCCAAGGCGATGAAACGCCTCAAAACGGGGAAAAGTTGCCCGAAATCGCCCTATTTCATTCAACGGTGCATAGTTCTGCGCCGCCGTTGCGCTGGGCTCGCTTGCCACGTAAATTTCGTCCCGTAAACGCTTGCCGAACCGCCAGTTTTGCCGGCGGCAGGCTTCTCTGCAGCAGGCTACCAAGCCAACCGAAGGGTCCACGCCGCGTGCCATGAGTGATCGTCTCGCCAACGGGTCTGGCAATACCGAGGCACCGCTTGCCGATATCGATGCTGCGACAAAGCGGCTGATGTCAGCGCTTGATGCGCTGGAGAGTTCGGTGGAGCGGCGCCGCGAGGCCGACCGCGACGAGAACGAATTGGCGAGCCGGATCCAGGCACTCGGCGCCGATCGCTCGCGGCTTGCCGACGAGCTCGACGGCTCGCTGGTGAAGACGCGCAAGCTCGAGCGCGCCAATCGCGAGATCGCGGAAAAGCTCGACGCGGCAATCGGCAGCATTCGCGCCGTGCTCGACGGTGGAGACAGCAGATGAGCCACATCAACGTCACCATCAATGGCCGGCAATACCGGATGGCCTGCGAGGAGGGTCAGGAGGTGCGGCTCCTGAAGCTCGCGGAAAATCTCCAGCAGCGCGTGGAATCGCTGCGCGGCAAGTTCGGCGAGATCGGCGATGCGCGGCTGACGGTGATGGCGGCGCTCACCGCCTGCGACGAACTGGTCGACGCCAGCGCACGCATCCGCAGCCTCGAGGAGGAAATCGAGCAGCTGCGCAATGCGCGCGTCGCCGCCATCGACCGCGCCCGCGCGACCCAGACCGCGGTCTCCAACGCGCTCAACGCCGCCGCGGAGCGGATCGAGCGCACCACGCAGGTGCTCAACCGCACCATCGGCGGCGGCATCGCGATCGGGTGATCTTCGTTCGTCCCTGTTGGTCTCGGTGTTTCCACACATTCGTCATGCCCGGGCTTGTCCCGGGCATCCACGTATTTGTCTCCATGAAAAGAAAGACGTGGATGGCCGGGACAAGCCCGGCCATGACAGTTTCTTCCAGGAGCCAAGACTGCGTCTTCCTTACCGCTGGCGGATTGGGGCAACGATGGCTAGATTAGCCCCCGCGAAGCTGCGTCGTGCGTCAGGAGCCATATATCCCCGGGGCCTTATCGATCCTTTAGGGAACTGTCCCTGGCCGGGTCCGTGGACCCGGACATATGGTGCCCACCTACTTTCGTAGGGAACTCCGGGATCGAGCGCTCCAACGGCCTCTGCGGCTTCGCACTGATTTTTGCTGTTGCCTTGTCGTCGCGCTGCGGCGGTTGAATTGTCTTGCAGTGTTGTGCCCCGCGATACGGGGCGTCCAGCGCGCCGCGGCCTGGCCTTAACGAAAGCTAGCGTCTCTGGAATGATGGATCGTCCGTTGTCGCGGACGACGACAGCGGAAGATGGATTATGCACGCATCTCCATCGAAGGCCGAGCTCCGGGCACTTGCTCTCGCCAAGCGCGATGCGCTGAGCGACGAGCAGCGCGCGACGGCTGCCGAAGCGCTCGCCAAGCGCGGCGCGCCGTTCGAGATCGCGCAGGGCATGATCGTCTCGGGCTATGCGCCGATCCGCAGCGAGCTCGATCCGGCGCCGTTGATGAAGAAGCTTGCCGACAAGGGCGCGCGGCTCGCGCTGCCCTGCATCAACGCGCGCGGCCAGTCGCTGACCTTCCGCAGCTGGTCGCCGCAGGACCGGCTGATGCTCGGGCCGCTCGGCATTCCCGAGCCGTCGCCGGCCGCCGCCGAGGTGCATCCGGACGTGATGCTGGTGCCGCTCGCGGCATTCGACAAGCTCGGTCACCGCATCGGCTACGGCGCCGGTTATTACGACTATACCTTCGCGCATCTGCGCAAGGCCAAGCATGTAATCGGGGTCGGACTTGCCTTTGCTGCACAGGAAACCAAGGCGATTCCGGCGCTGTCGCACGACGTCCCGCTTGATTTTGTGCTAACGGAGCGCAAGACGTTCGATTTCCGGAGTAGCTAGCCTTGCGAATTCTCTTCGTTGGTGACGTCGTCGGCAGGACCGGCCGCACCGCCATCGCCGACCACCTTCCCGGCATGATCAGGGACTGGTCGCTCGATCTCGTGGTCGTCAATGGCGAGAATTCCGCCGGCGGCTTCGGCATCACCGAGGCGATCTATCAGGAACTGCTCGACGCCGGCGCCGATGCGATCACGCTCGGCAACCACGCCTGGAATCAGAAGGAGGCGCTGGTCTTCATCGAGCGCGCGCCGCGCCTGATCCGCCCGCTGAATTTTCCGCGCCATTCGCCCGGCCGCGGCGCCACGCTGGTCGATACCAAGAGCGGCAAGCGCGCGCTGGTCCTCAACGCGATCGGCCGGGTCTTCATGGAGCCGTCCTCGAACGATCCGTTCAGCGCCATCGAGCGCGAGCTCGAGGCCTGCCCGCTGCGCGAGGGCTGTGACGCCATCGTGCTCGATTTCCATGCCGAGGCGACCAGCGAGAAGCAGGGCATCGGCTTCTTCTGCGACGGCCGCGTCAGCCTCGTGGTCGGCACCCATACCCACGTGCCGACCGCCGATCATCAGGTGCTGCCGGGCGGCACCGCCTATATGAGCGATGCCGGCATGACCGGCGACTATGACTCGGTGATCGGCATGCAGAAGGAGGAGCCGCTGCAGCGCTTCCTCACCGGCATTCCCTCCGGTCGTTTCGAGCCGGCGGGCGGTGTGGCAACACTGAGCGGCATCGCGGTCGAGACCGACGATGCAACCGGGCTTGCGGTGAAGGTCGCGCCGGTGCGCGCCGGCGGGCGGCTCGAGCCTGCGGTGCCGGGGTTTTGGACGTAGCCCTCGTAGCCCGGATGGAGCGAAGCGTAATCCGGGACCGGTCTTTGAGCTTGCGAGATTCCCGGATTGCGCTTCGCTTCATCCGGGCTACAAGTCATTTCGGAATAATAGAAGAGTACTTCTGAGTTGCCCGACGTGTCAAGTGCAGTGTCGAGCGCCGACAGCCGCCGGCTTACTTTGCATGGGGTTGTTTTCCATATTTTGGCACTGCATCCCCCGTCCCGGCCAAGGGGCTGGCCTAGCTCTGCCGAAAACCCATCCGGAATGCGCCCCAGTGGCGGCCGTTCACGACGATCGGCGATGACAGGTCCTTCATCAGCACGAAATTGCCGCCGCCCATGTCGCGGCGATAGGTCTGCAGCAGGAACGGTTTTGTGTTGGCCGCGACCTTGCTCACCGCGCGGTCGTTGAACAGGCGGCGGTTGCGGCAATTGGCGTTGTTCCACACCGGGTCCGGCCCCTGCGGCTGCCGGTAGTTCGGATTGTGGGTCGGCAGATAGCCGCTGCGCGCCCAGGCGACGCAGAACACGATGCGCGGATCGCTTTTCTGGATCGGATCCTGGATCGCGGGCAGCACGCGGTCGGTGAAGGCGACGTAGTTCGTCAGATACTGCTTCGGATTGGTGCCGGCGATCTCGCGATAATTCTCGTCCATCAATTGCGCGAGCGTGATCTCGCCGCGCGCGACGGCATTCTCGAACAGCTCGGAGATCTGCCTTGCGGTGTCGATCACGACGCGGATCAGCGGCGTGTCGCTGGTCTCCACCCCGCTGTCGGCGATGGTCACGATCAGGCTCTCGGAGAGCTCGAGCAGTTTCGCGACGCGGCTGTCGGCGTGCTTGAGGTCACGCGAGGAGAGATCGACGCCCTTGGCCAGCTCGTTCAGCTCCGCGATCACGCTGTCGCAATGGCCGAGATTGGAGGTCGCGGCGCGCGCCACGCTGCCGATCTCGGCGCCGACGGATGAGAAGCCTTCCTGCACGCGCATGATGATGGCCGAAATCTGCTGGGCGCCTTCGCCGGCGCTCTTGGCGCGCAACGAGGCATCGCTGCTCTCGCCGATCAGGCTGCCGATCTGGCCGTCGAGATCGCGCACGGTGTCGGAAATCTGATGCGTCGCCTGGCGGGTCGCTTCCGCAAGGTTCTTGACCTCGCTTGCGACCACGGCAAAGCCGCGGCCGGCATTGCCGGCGCGCGCCGCCTCGATGGTGGCGTTGAGCGCCAGCAGATTGGTCTGCTTGGCGATCGCCTCGATCGAACCGGAAACCTTGGCGACCTGGCTCAGCGCGGAGCCGACCGCGGCGAGCCGCGCCTCGATCCGTCCGACCGCCGCGACGAGCTCTGCGATATGGCTGACCGCCGTCTCGACCACATGGCGGGATTCCGCGATCTGGCCGACCGCGGCGGACGCGGTCGTTTGTACCGCCTGCGATGCGTTGGCGATGTCGTGATTGGCGGCGACCATCGTCTCGGCCGTCGTCTGCAAATGATGGAAGCGCTCGGACTGGCTGCTGACGCGGTTCGCGACTTCCTGGACGTTGCCGGCGATGTCGGCGAGTTCCACCCCGAGGCCGCCGATGCGGTCGGCGAGCTGGTCCACCAGCCGCTCGGCCAGCGTTCGGTCCGATGACGTGTCCAGAACTGCAAGCTGCGCGGCCGACATATCGACGCTTCCTCCGTTACAGCGGCCTGTCGGCCGCCGCAGCATTCCCCATTCCAATCCTAAAGCGTGATTCGCGCTGCCGGTCTTGCCTGAGCGCGCACTGTGTAGCCCGGATGCAGCGCAGCGAAATCCGGGACTCCTGCCCGTGGAAAGACGCATCCCGGATTACGCTTCGCTGCATCCGGGCTACGAAGCCGCTAAAGCTTGTAGGCGGTGCGGAAACCGCCCCAGTGCCGGCCGCGCACGCGGATCGGTACGTCGATCTCGCGCATCATCACCGTGTTGCCGCCTCCCATGTCGCGCGCATAGGTCTGGATCAGATAGGCGCGCTGGTTGCGGCCGGCGGCGAGGCCCGCGGCGTCGTTGAAGATGCGACGGTTGCGGCTGTTGGCGGTGTTGTATGCCACGTCCCCCGGCCGCTGCGGCTGCGAGTAGAGCTTGTTGTGGACGGGCAGATAGCCGTTCTGGTCGATCATCACGCAGAACGCCATCCGCTTGTCCCTGGTGAGGAACGCCTCCTGGAACGCCGGCAGCGTGCGCTCCGCCCAGTCCAGCATTTTGGTGCGGTACTGCACCGGGTTGGTGCCTGCGATCTCGGCATAGTCGGTGTCGAACATGTCGGCGATCGCGATCGCGCCGCTTGCCAGCCCGTTCTCGAAGATCTTGCTCAGCGCGCTGCCGGCTTCGATCGCGCGGGTGACGAGCTCGGCGTTCTCCTCGTGGATCGCCCACATCCGGTCTTCGATTTTTTCGCGCAGCTCGGCGGTCGCCGCCTCGAAGCGGGCCTGGCTGCCTGCCTTGGAGCGCTCGCCGATCCGGATCCGGCACGCGCCGATCTCCGGCAATGTCGCGTTCAGGGTCTCCTGCACCGGCAGCTTCTCGGCATCGGCGCCGCCGATCAAAATGCCGTCCATCGCGATCTCGTAGACCGGTGCGGTGACGATGCCGCGCGTGGTCGTGATCTCGATCTTGAGGCTGCAAGGCAGGCGCTCGTTCTTGCGCGGATCGCCGCGCTCGTCCTGGCGCAGCAGCACGGCGCAGCGCGCTTTCAGCTTCTGGGCGAAGGCGGTCACCGCCTTGCCGGCCCTGGCGACATTGTCGCCATGCGCGGCGGCTTCGCGCGTTGCACTGTCGATCTCGCCGGCGCTGGTGCCGACCGAGACGATGAAGTGCGAGGCGGAGGCGGCGTTCTGGCCCATCTCGCCGGTGATTTCATTCTGCTCGGCAACCGCGCCGTTGACGTTCTCGAACACCGGGCGGATCTTTTCGATCGCCTGCGAGATGCGGTGCACCGCGTCGGCCGATCCGGTGGCGTCCTTCTGCAATGCCTCGATCTTGCGGGTGATCTCCTCGGTCGCGCTCTGGGTCTGCACCGCCAGCGCCTTGACCTCGGTTGCGACCACCGCAAAGCCCTTGCCGGCGGCACCGGCGCGCGCCGCCTCGATCGTCGAGTTCAGCGCGAGCAGCGTGGTCTGCCGCGCGATCTGTGCGATCAGATTGACGACGTTGCCGATCGCGGCCGAGGATTCGCGCAGGCGATCGACATTGGCGGTGGCCTCGCGCGCCGCGGCCGCGGCGTCGTCGGCGAGCTGGCTCGCGCTGCGCACCTGTGCCCCGATGCCCTCGGCGGAGTGGGTGAAGCGGTCGGCGGCTTGCGAGAACGTCGTCGCGGTGCTCTGTGCATCGCTGCTGCGGCCGGTCAGCGCGTCGGTGCGGGCGCGGATGGTCGCGAGCTTGGCTGCCGTCGCCTCGGCGCCGTCGGCGACCGAGCTCGCGGCGCGCTCGAGCTGGCGGATCATCGCGCCGAGCTCGAGTTCCAGCAATTCCAGGATCTCCTTGGACGAATCCTTGGCCGAATCAGTCTCGGCCGAGACCTCAGGGGCTGCGGCCGCGGTTGGAACCTGCGGCGCGACGGCCGGCGCAGCCGGCTCCGGCACTTGCTTTCGAAACAAACCGAACGCCATGTGGGCTCTTTGGGGGCTGTGGAAAGTTGCGGCGGGACGGGGCGATCCTCGCACCCGGGCATGAAGTCATGGTTAACAAGTGCCTCATATTCCGGCTTGCGGTAGTATTCCTCCGCCGGAGGGCCCCGCCGATCCTTTGATTTTGACCGTGAGGGGCCTATAAGGCCGCGTTTTCCATCCCTGTTCAGACCCTAAGCTCCGAAGAGACGTCGCATGGCCGGCCATTCCCAATTCAAGAACATCATGCACCGCAAGGGCCGGCAGGATGCCCAGAAGTCGAAGCTTTTCGGCAAGCTGGCCCGCGAAATCACCGTGGCGGCCAAGCTCGGCACCCCGGACCCGGCGATGAATCCGCGGCTGCGCGCCGCCGTGGTCGCGGCCCGCGCCGAGAACATGCCCAAGGACAATATCGACCGCGCCATCAAGAAGGCCGCGGGCAATGAGGGCGAGAATTATGACGAGATCCGCTACGAGGGCTATGGCCCCGGCGGCGTCGCCGTCATCGTCGAGGCGCTGACCGACAACCGCAACCGCGCCGCTTCCGATATCCGCTCCTTCTTCACCAAGTCGGGCGGCAATCTCGGCGAAACCGGCTCGGTCGCCTTCATGTTCGACCGCACCGGCATCATCGAATACGACGCCAAGGTCGCCTCCGACGACGCCATGCTGGACGCCGCGATCGAGGCCGGTGCCGACGACGTGGTCTCCAGCGTGGGCGGCCACGAGGTCTACGCCTCGCAGGACACCTTCCGCGAAGTCGCAAAAGCGCTGGAAGCGAAGTTCGGCGAGCCGCGTAAGGCGGCGCTGACCTGGAAACCGCAGAACACCGTCGCGGTCGACGACGAGACCGGCGAAAAGCTGCTGAAGCTGATGGACCTGCTCAACGAGCACGACGACGTCCAGAACGTGTTCGCCAATTTCGAGGTGTCCGACGCTCTGATCGCGAAGATGGGCGGGTAGTTTGCTTTGTCATTGCCGGGCTTGACCCGGCAATCCATCGAAAGCAAAGGCTTCTCTGATCGATGGATGCGCGGGTCAAGCCCGCGCATGACGATTGCGGGTGTTGTGCTTTCCCCGGGTATGAGGCTCCGTTTGTGTTTCGTTCTCCCGGCGCAGGCGGTATCACTAGCCCATGACATCCCAGCCGATTCGCTCTCCCGTCCGCATCATCGGTATCGATCCGGGTCTCCGCCGCACCGGCTGGGGGGTGATCGAGACCGAAGGCAATCGTCTCGTCTATATCGCCTGCGGTTCGGTCGAACCGCCGGACGATCTGCCGCTGGCGAACCGGCTGCTCGCGATCCATGAGGGGCTCGCCGCCGTGCTCGCCGACCACCGACCGGTGGAGGCGGCGGTCGAGCAGACCTTCGTCAACAAGGACGGCGTGGCTACGCTGAAGCTCGGCCAGGCGCGCGGCGTCGCCATGCTGGCGCCAGCAATGTTCGGTATCTCGGTCGCCGAATACGCGCCCAACCAGGTCAAGAAGACCGTGGTCGGCGCCGGACATGCCGAGAAGAACCAGATCCAGGTGATGCTGAAGATCCTGCTGCCGAAGGCCGAGCCGCCGTCCGCCGATGCCGCGGACGCGCTCGCGGTCGCGATCACCCACGCCCATCATCGCCAGAGCACCGCGCTGCGGCTCAGGGTGGCGAACCTATGATCGGCAAGCTGAAGGGCCTGATCGATTCCTATGGCGAGGATTACGTGATCCTCGACGTCGGCGGCGTCGGCTATCAGGTGCACTGCGCGAGCCGCACGTTGCAGGCGTTGCCGTCGCCGGGCGGTGCCGCCGTGCTCTCGATCGAGACCTATGTCCGCGAGGACCAGATCAAACTGTTCGGCTTCCGCAGCGATCACGAGCGCGAATGGTTTCGCCTGCTGCAGACCGTGCAGGGGGTCGGCGCCAAGGTCGCGCTCGCGGTGCTCGGCACGCTGCCGCCGACCGATCTCGCCAATGCCATCGCGCTGCGCGACAAGGCGGCGGTGGCGCGGACGCCGGGGGTCGGGCCCAAGGTCGCCGAGCGCATCGTCAGCGAATTAAAGGACAAGGCGCCGGGCTTTGCCGATGTTGATCCCGCGGTGGTGCAACTGTCAGGCGCGATCGACAACAACCGCGCGCCGCGTCCGGTCACCGACGCGATTTCGGCGCTGGTCAATCTCGGCTACGGCCAGCCGCAGGCCGCCGCCGCCATCGCCGCCGCCTCGCGCAGCGCCGGTGAGAAGGCCGAGACCGCGCAGCTGATCCGGCTGGGGTTGAAGGAACTGTCGAAGTGATCAGTGGATTGGAGCGCCTCTGTCCTTCACCTCGCCCCGCTTGCGGGGAGAGGTCGGATCGCATCGCAGATGCGATCCGGGTGAGGGGGTACAGGTCTCGACACACAGTGCGCTCGCGGAAGGAGCCCCTCACCCCAACCCTCTCCCCGCAAGAGCGCGGAGAGGGAGAACAATCTCATGTTAGTCTCGTATCATGAATACGCCCTCGCGCATGGTCTCGCCCGAACGCCGCTCCGACGATGTTGGTGACACCGCGCTGCGGCCGCAGTCGCTGACGGAGTTCGTCGGCCAGGCCCAGGCGCGCAAGAATCTCTCGATCTTCATCGAGGCTGCGAAGAAGCGCGGCGAGGCGCTCGATCACGTGCTGTTCGTCGGTCCCCCCGGCCTCGGCAAGACCACGCTGGCGCAGATCGTCGCGCGCGAGCTCGGCGTCGGCTTTCGTGCCACCTCCGGCCCTGTCATTGCGAAGGCCGGCGATCTCGCGGCGCTGCTCACCAATCTCGAAGAGCGCGACGTGCTGTTCATCGACGAGATCCATCGCCTCAGCCCGGCAGTCGAGGAGGTGCTCTATCCCGCGATGGAGGACTTTCAGCTCGACCTGATCATCGGCGAAGGTCCCGCGGCGCGTTCGGTGAAAATCGAATTGTCGAAATTCACACTGGTCGGCGCGACGACCCGTGCGGGGCTGCTCACCAATCCCTTGCGCGACCGCTTCGGCATTCCGATCCGGCTCAATTTCTACACCGAGGAAGAGCTCGAGAAGATCGTCACCCGCGGCGCCCGCGTGCTCAATATTGGCATGAGTCCTGATGGCGCAAATGAGATCGCGCGCCGCGCCCGCGGCACGCCGCGCATCGCCGGCCGCCTGCTGCGCCGGGTGCGCGACTTTGCCTCCGCAGCGGACGCCGATTCCGTCGACCGCGGCATCGCTGACCGGGCGTTGAGCGCGCTCGAGGTGGACAGCGTCGGGTTAGACGCGATGGACCGGCGCTATCTCACCACCATCGCGTTGAACTATGGCGGCGGGCCGGTCGGCGTCGAGACCATGGCGGCGGCGCTGTCGGAGCCGCGCGATGCGATCGAGGACATCATCGAGCCCTATCTGATCCAGTGCGGCTATCTGCAGCGCACCCCGCGCGGCAGGCTGCTGACCTCGCACGCCTTCCGCCATCTCGGCCTCGCCGAGCCGAACCGCGATCCCTCGCAGTTCGGCCTGTTCGGCGGCAATGGCGACGAGGACTGACGTATGATCCGGAAGAGCGCGAGGCGGTTCTTCATGCTCAAAGGCCTCCGCTCCCGAAGTCGTGAAGAGACGTGTTGATGCGGCGCATCGCACTTGCCGGTAACCTTGCCCGCTAACCATTGCGGCATCTCTGCAGGCCGTCTGCACAAACACGGCCCAATTTCGCTCCAATCAAAGGGCCTATGATAACTCAGAGCGTTTTCAACGAGCGCCAGGCATCACCGATCGCACGTCCATGATTTCACGTCGTCATTTTCTGCGCGGGTTCGGCGGATTGACCGCCGCCACTGCGTCGACCGCAGCCTACGGGGTGAGCGAGCCGGTCGTCCGGCTCGCGCTCACGCGTTACGATCTGTCGCCGCGGCAATGGCCGGCGGACTTTCCGCTCACGATCGCGGCGGTCGCCGACATCCACGCCTGCGATCCGTGGATGTCGCTCGATCGCATCGCCGAGATCGTCGAGCGGACCAACGCGCTGAACGCCGACATCATCGTGCTGCTCGGCGACTATGTCGCGGGGCTGCGCCACGTCACGCGCTTCATTCCGGCCTCCGACTGGGCCGCGGTGCTGAAGGGCCTGAAGGCGCCGCTCGGCGTGCACGCCGTGCTCGGCAACCACGACTACTGGGAAGACAAGGCGGTACAGCGCTTGGGGCGCGGCATGCCGCTCGCGCGCCGGGCGCTGGAGCGGGCGGGGATTCCGGTCTACGAGAACGATGCGGTGCGGCTCACCAAGGACGGCCGTCCGTTCTGGCTCGCCGGGCTCGGCGATCAGCTCGCTTTCATGGCGGCGCGGCCCTATCGCCAGGTCACGCGCATCGGCGTCGACGATCTCAACGCGACGCTTGCCAAGGTCACCGACAACGCGCCGGTGATCCTGCTCGCGCATGAGCCCGACGTCGCGCTCCGCGTGCCCTCGCGCGTCGCGCTGCAACTGTCCGGCCACACCCATGGCGGCCAGATCCGGCTGCTCGGCTGGTCTCCGGCGGTGCCGGTCAAGCACGGCATGCGGCTCGCCTATGGCCATATCAAGCTGAAATGCGACGTCGTGGTCTCCGGCGGCCTCGGCTGCAGCATCATGCCGTTCCGCCTCGGCGTGCCGCCCGAGATCGTGCAGGTCACGCTCGGCGCAAAGGGGCCGGTGGTGTCCTGACTACGCTTGCGTGGGCGAGAGCTGCGCATCGGATGCGGGCCGACGGCGGTTCCGTCGAAAGTAACCGCGCTGTATCCGTTCCGGTTCCGGAGTAGCGCCTTTCGACATGGCCGCGATGAAGGATCGTAAGTTGCCGCATATTTCTGTGGACGGTACCCTTCATCCTAAGGTAGCGGGAGGGATCGCGCAAAATGCAGGATTGGTATCCCAAGAAGCTCGTCGTCGGCGTCCAGGGGACGACAGGCACCTACGAGTTCATGAAAACCGTTTTCGGCCGGGAGCAGCCGTTCCGTTACGCCGAATTTGGAATCTACATGGCGGATACCGCAAGAAACGTCTGCCAGCTGTTTCCCGAGTGTGAGCTGCATCTTTTCGATTTCAACGATGCGGTTCAGCGCGCGGAGACAAAGCTCAGCGCCTACCCCAACAAGATCTCATATTTCGGCAACACCCAGAAGTTCAACGATTCCTACAACTGGTCTCTCATGAAGCTGATCAGGCAGTATGAGGGCGCTCCGATCTATGATTATTGCTTTCTCGACGGCGCGCATACGGTCGCAGTCGACGCTTTGAACTACTTCTTGTGCGACAAACTGCTCAAGGTTGGCGGTTACATGGATTTCGACGACTATGAATGGCGTCTGAGGGGATCGTCACTCGATCCGACGAAAATTCCGGCAATCGGCGATCAATATACCGATGAGCAGATCGACGCTTTTCAAGTCAAGATGATCGTTGACGACCTGGTCAGAACAGATCATCGGTACCAAGAGGTCGTCAGAAACAAGGTATTCCAGAAGGTCGCCTGATCCAGATCGCCAGTCGATCCCAAGATTTCCCGACCGTGCTTGCGTCGGCCGGTGATTTTGCGCAATACGAACCAAAGTTTTGCGCAATCGGGGGCTGCAAATGACCTCACCCATTCTCGACGGCCAGATCCGCGACGGCCGCCACCATATGCAGGTCCGCGTCTATTACGAAGACACCGATTTTTCCGGCATCGTCTATCACGCCAATTACCTGCGCTTCATGGAGCGCGGCCGCACCAATCATCTCCGCCTGATGGGCGCCGAGCAGCAGGCGCTGTTCGATGAAGCGCAGGAGGAGACCGGCGGCTTCGCCTTTGTGGTGCGCTCGATGACGCTCGACTTCCTCAAGCCGGCACGGATGGACGACGTGCTCGACGTCGTGACCTGGCCGATCGCGGTGAAGGGCGCCTCCATCATGCTCGCTCAGGAAGTCCGGCGCGGCGATGACGTGCTTGTGAAGGCCGAGGTTCGCGTCGCCTTCATCAGCGGCGGCCGCGCGCAGCCGATTCCGAAGGCTATTCGCGCGCTGATGAAGGCCGATCTGGCTTAGAGCATTTTCGAGCGAAGTGGGCACCGGGTTCGCGCGAAGAAGACGCGTCAAAACAGGAATCCGGAGCCCCGTTCCGATACAATCGGAACGGAATAGGCTCCGGCTATCGGGCGATAAGAAACGACCCATCGACTCTGCGCGGCGCGGCGATAGATTTGCGCCTGACAAAGCGCGATCAGATCGATCGCGTTTGTCTTACATTTCGAGCATGATCTTTTCGGAAAACCGCTTCACACTTTTCCGGATCATGCTTCAACCGCGAGGGATCGCTAATGTCACGCCCGCCGCTGCCACCCTTCACCCGCGAGACCGCCGCACAGAAAGCGCGCATGGCGGAGGACGCCTGGAATTCGCGCGACCCGGTTCGGGTTGCCGGCGCCTATACCGAGGACAGCCGCTGGCGCAACCGCTCCGAGGTGTTTCAGGGCCGCGAGGCGATCGTGGCCTTCCTGACCCGCAAATGGGAGAAGGAGCAGGAGTATCGCCTGATCAAGGATCTCTGGGCATTCGACGGCAACCGCATCGCGGTCCGCTTCCAGTACGAATGGCACGATGCCGGCGGCAACTGGTTTCGCTCCTACGGCAACGAGCAGTGGGAGTTCGACGAGCACGGCCTGATGCGCCGCCGCGAGGCCTCGATCAACGACATCGCGATCTCGGAGAAGGACCGCCGCTTCCACTGGCCCGCCCCGGGCCCGCGTCCGGCCGACGTTCCGGGTCTGGGGCAGGAGCCGTTCTGATCGGCTCTCCGTAGCCTTGTAGCCCGGATGGAGCGAAGCGAAATCCGGGACGATCTCTCCTGTTGTGCGGTCGATCCCGGATCGCGCTGCGCTCCATCCGGGGCTACGGGTCGTTGTGGGGACTCATCGAAAACGTTTGCGCGTCTCGAAGAGGGCTGATTTATGCTGGTCGGCGATTGCAACCTCACCGCGTCCGCCGGATCCATTACATGCCAATTGAACGTTCTACAGCCGTAGTGCTGGCAGGCCTCTTGCTCGCGACCGCTCTCATCCTTGCCCAGCCCGCGGCTGCGCAGAGCAGCGCAGACCATTCCGCAAAATGGGGGCCGCTGTTTCGCTCTCAGGTCACCAAGTGTTGGCGTAAACCTGCCCCCGTTGGGGACGAGGCAGCGAACATAAAGTTGGTTCTCGAGATCAGGCTGACGCGCGAGGGCTCGCTGGCGGAGCAACCGTCGGTGTCGTCGCAGAACAGTCCGGCCGTGTCAGACTACTCCCAAGCCTATCGCAAGAGCGCGCTGCAAGCGATCACGCTATGCCAGCCATATTCCTTGCCGGCCGAATACTACGATGAATGGAAATACTTCATGCCGGTGTTTCTAGAGATGCCGTCCCCTCCCGGCGGGAAGGGGAAGCCTGCAGCCGGGGAGCTCGATAAGCGCAAGCTTTCGATTTGCCGGGGATGCTGACCGCAAGACATGTCTCTCGTAGCCCGGATGAAGCGAAGCGAAATCCGGGGTGGTCTCTCCTGTGGCAAGATCGATCCCGGATTGCGCTTCGCTTCATCCGCGTTACGGCGCGTTTGTGCCGGCTCGTCGAAAACGATTGCGAGTCCCGATGAGGGGCGGTTTATTCTGGTCCGCGTTGCAACCTCACCGCGTCTGCCGGACCTCATTACATGCCAAATAAACGTTCTGCCGCCGTTGCGCTCGCAGGCTTCCTCCTCGCGACCGTCTTCATAGCCGTTGCTATCCAGCCAAGCGCAGCGAGGAATGAAATGCGCGGGGCCGATACTTGGGGGGCGATGTTCAGACATCAGCTCGAGAGGTGTTGGAGGAGACCTCCACGCGTCGGAAGCGATGCAGCAAGTGTAAGGGTTGAGTTCATGATCGAGCTGACGCGAGAGGGCAGGCTCGATGGGCAACCTGTGGTGTTGCCAGGGAGCAAGCCGGCCACATCAGACTATGCTCAGGCTTATCAAAACAGCGCGCTGCGAGCGATCACTGAATGCCAGCCGTACACGTTGCCGGCGGAATACTACGATCAATGGAAGAAATTCCAGCCGGTCTTCATGGACGCGCCGCCTCCAGCCACACGAAAGGGGGAGCCTGCGGATGAACTCTCCAACACCCGCAAGCTTTCGATTTGCCGAGGATGCTGACCGCGGCACCCCTTCACCTCGCCCCGCTTGCGGGGAGAGGTCGGTCGCATCGCAAGATGCGATCCGGGTGAGGGGGTACAGGTCTCACCGCGTTCGCAACTCGCGGAAGCGGCCCCTCACCCCAACCCTCTCCCCGTAAGAACGGGGAGAGGGAGAGAAGACCGTGCCTCCGTCGTAAGAAACCTTACGCTGCAGCCTTGTGCCGCGCGATCTCGGCCTTGTAGAGTTCGAACTCCTCGGCGATCGCCTTCGCAACCGAGGGACGGGCGCGCAGGCGTTCGTAATAGGCCTTCAGCGCCGGCCATTTCGCGAGCTCGATCGGCGGCGTCGCCATGGTCCAGTTGATGACGGTGACGAGATAGGCGTCGGCGACGCTGAAATGATCGAGCAGATAGTCGCGGCCCTTCAGGTGGTCTTCGAGATAGTCGAGCCGCGAGACGTATTTCTCCACGGCATAGGTCTTGGCTTCCGGCGGCGCCTTCTTGTCGAGCAGCGGCAGGAACAGGCCTTTGTGCAGCTCAGTGCCGATGAAGCACAGCCATTGATGCAACTTTGAACGCTCGGCGTTCGATACGGTGCCGATGCCGGCGCGCGGAAACTGGTCGGCGACATATTGCAGGATCGCGGCGTTTTCGGTCAGCACGATGCCGTCGTCGGTGCGCAGCGTCGGCACCAGGCCGAGCGGGTTGACCTTGTTGAAGTCGGAGCCGTCGTTGCGCACCGCCTTGGTCTTCGGGTCGACCTCGAGATAGTTGGCCGGCTGGCCCGCTTCATAGAGCGCGACGCGGGTCGCCATCGAGCAGGCGAGGGGCGAGAAATAAAGGTCCATGGGTGCCTCCGGTGTCTGGCGCGGGTGTCCGGCCGTTGTTGATTTTTGTACTGTCTTGGATAATATTGGTGGCGTCAAGGAATTAAATGCGAAATGGTACAAAAAAGTAAGAGGCCGCCGTCTGCTGCCAAAATCGTGGCGCCGGTCACCCCGAAGCGCCGCGGGCGGCCGCGCGCCTATGAGCCCGATGTCGCGCTCGGCAAGGCGCTGGATCTGTTCCGGCGCGACGGCTTTGCCGCGACCTCGCTCGATGATTTGAGCGCCGCGACCGGCATGAACCGGCCGAGCCTCTATGGCGCGTTCGGCGACAAGCGCGAGCTCTACATCAAGAGCTACCAGCGCTATCGCGACGACGCGCGCGCCGCGATGGTCGATATCTTCCGCGCCGACGCGCCGCTGCGCGAGCGGCTCGAGCGCATCTATCGCATCGCGCTCGACATCTATCTTTCCGGCGAGTCCGGTCCGCGCGGTTGCTTCACCGTGATGACGGCGGCGTCGGAGGCGGTGTCGGATCCGGACATCCGCACCATGGTGGTCGAGGGACTGACCGAGCTCGACAAGGCATTCGGCATCTGCTTCCGCCATGCCAAGGAGCGCGGCGAACTGCCTGAGGGGACCGATCCGGCGTCGCTGGCGCATCTCGCCTCCGCCACCATCCACACCATCGCGATCCGCGCCCGTGCCCGCGTGCCGCGCAAGGAGCTCGAGGCGATCGTGAAGGGTGCGATCGACGTGCTGTGCGGGGCGAAATAGCCGTCCAAATTTTCTTACCGGGCAAATGTCGGGCGCTGGCTTTCCCGCCCGTCTTCCGTAAGGTCTCCCCACTCACGGAAGCGGAACATCATGGGAAAAGTCAGGACTTCAGTATTCACGGTCTCGATCGACGGATTTGGCGCGGCGCTGAATCAGAGCCTCGAACATCCGTTCGGCGTCGGCGGCCTGGCGCTGCCCGCCGCCTGGTTCTTCGAGACGCGAACCTTTCGCGCGATGACCGGCCAGGACGGCGGCACCACCGGGCTCGACGACGAGATCGCGCGCAGGTCGATGGAGGGGATCGGCGCCTGGATCATGGGCCGCAACATGTTCGGTCCGATCCGTGGGCCGTGGCCGGATCATGCCTGGAAAGGCTGGTGGGGCGACAATCCGCCGTACCACACGCCTGTCTTTGTGCTGACGCATCATGCGCGGCCCGATCTTCCGATGGCGGGCGACACCACGTTTCATTTCGTCACCGACGGCATGCTTGCTGCGCTGGAGCGGGCGCGCGCGGTTGCCGGCGACAAGGACATCCGCGTCGGCGGCGGCGTCTCGGTGGTGCGGCAATTCCTGCAGGCGCGTTTGCTCGACGAACTGCAACTGGTGCTGCCGTCGGTCGTGCTCGGTGCCGGCGAGAGCTTGTTCGCGGGCATCGACCTGCTCGCGCTCGGCTATGGCGTGGTCTCGCATGTCGCGAGCCCGAACGCCACCCACGTCACCTTCGCGCGCAAGACGTCCTAGTCAGCCGTGCATCTTGTCCGTCATTGCGAGCGAAGCGAAGCAATCCATGTCTTCGCATACGCGGTACGATGGATTGCTTCGTCGCTTCGCTCCTCGCAATGACGCTCGATCGCGATTCCGCAATCGCCGCTTTCGTAGCCCGGATGGAGCGTAGCGCAATCCGGGAGCGGTTTGCCCAGCGCAAAGAACCCCGGATTTCGCTTCGCTGCATCCGGGCTACGCGCTGGCGTCAATATCCCCGCTTCCGATCGACGAGGTTTTCCAGCGCGCCGCCGGCCTCGAAGCGCGCGATCTGCTGCGCGACATATTTCGAGATCTCGTCGGCGTCGGTGTCGGCGGCGTTGTGCGGCGTCAGCACCACCTTCGGGTGGCTCCAGAACGGGCTCGCCTCGGGCAGCGGCTCAGTCTCGAAGACGTCGAGCGAGGCGGCACCCAACGTGCCGTCATCGAGCGCGCGCAGGATGTCGGCCTCGTTCTGCAGGCCGCCGCGGCCGGCATTGATGATGACGGGCGCGCCGAGCGGGCTCTCGCGGTTCAGCTTCGCGAACGCGTCGCGGTTCAGCACGTGCCTTGTGTCCGGCGTCAGCGGCAGCAGGCAGACCAGGATGTTGGTCTCGCGCAGGAATGCGTCGAGCCCGTCCGCGCCGTGATAGCAGGCGATGCCGTCGATCCGTTTCTCGCTTCGGCTCCAGCCGACGACGCGAAAGCCGAGCGCGCGCAGGGCCTGCGCCGAGGCGGCGCCGAGCGTGCCGAGCCCCATGACGCCGACGGTGATCGCGCTCGCCGCCCATTGATAGTCCGGCGCCCAGCGCTTCACCCGTTGCGACTCGCGCAAATAGAGCTCCTGGCGGTGATGCATCAGCACATGCAGCACGACATATTCGGTCATGCGGTCGGTGAGATCAGTGACCGCAACCCGCACCAGCGGCACGTCCGGCAGCGAGCGATCGGCCATCAGCGCGTCGACCCCGGCGCCGAGATTGAAGATGACGCGCAGGTTCTTGAATGCCGCGAGCTCGCCCGGCTTCGGCTTCCACACGGCGGCGTAATGTACCTCGGCGGGATCGAGCGCGCCGTCCGGCAGCAGCACCACGCGGCGGTCCGGGCAGACCGCGTCGAACCGCGCCTTCCAGCGCGCCGACGACCAGTTTTCCGAGCCGCCATTGATCAGCAGCGCGAGCGCGCCCTTACCCATCCCGATACCTCCAACGTCAATGTGACGCATGTCACAGAACGGGTCCGGCCCGCTCCCATCTCCTGCCATCAACCGGGGAGAACTTCCATGCGCAAACTGATCCGGTGTCGGCTTTCATCCTCGCCGCCGGCGCCACGGCCCGCGCCCGTGCTCGCAAACGCTGACACGCCGGCTCAGGCGCAACCGGCCGTTGCTCCAACGCGGGGCGAGGCCCGGTCGGCCCAGGCGCAACCGTGCAATCCCCGCGGCAGCAGGCGTCCCGTCCGGTGACGAGGAGCCACGTCCGCCATCGCGAGAGCAACGAAGCCAAGACGCGCCGGATCGCCGCCCGCTACGGCGTCTATTGGTAACCGCACGTTCATCGTCGCCGCGACAACGTCCCGTCCGTCGAAGCGCGCCATGGAGCCGCGATCAAAATCCACCGTCGGCATCCGGAACCTAAATTTCTTTCGCGCCCCCTGTCGGCAGCGGGCATAATCGTTCGTTCTTGCAATGAACGGAGATGCCTTTTCGATGCTGTACGCCATCCTCTGCTATCATGACGAAGACATGGTCGGCTCCTGGAGCAAGGAACACGACGCCTCCGTCATGCAGAAACTGTCCGTCGTGCAGGACAAGCTCGCCAAGCAGGGCAAGCTCGGCCCGGTGGCGCGGCTGTTGCCGACCACCGCGGCGACCACGCTGCGCAAGGAAAACCCGCCGCTGGTGCTGGACGGCCCGTTCGCCGAAACCAAGGAGCAGCTGCTCGGCTTCTATCTGGTCGAGGGCAAGAACCTCGACGAGGTGCTCGATATCGCGCGCGACCTCGGCGAGGCCAATCCCGGCGGCACCTATGAGATCCGCCCGGTCGGCTACTTCAATCAGGGGGGTACCAAGGCGTGAGCGTGACCGACACCGCCTGGATCGATGCTGCGTTGACGTCCGCGCGTCCCCAGGCGGTCGGCGCATTGCTGCGCTACTTCCGCAATCTCGACACCGCCGAGGAGGCGTTCCAGAACGCCTGCCTGCGGGCGCTCAAGAGCTGGCCGCAGAACGGCCCGCCGCGCGATCCCGCGGCGTGGCTGATCATGGTCGGCCGCAACGTCGCGATCGATGAGGTCCGTCGCAACAAGAAGCAGCAGCCGCTGCCCGAGGACGACCAGGCGATCTCCGACCTCGACGACGCCGAGGACGAGATCGCCGAGCGGCTCGACGGCTCGCATTACCGCGACGACATCCTGCGGCTGCTGTTCATCTGCTGTCACAAGGATCTGCCGGCGACGCAGCAGATCGCGCTCGCGCTGCGCATCGTCTCAGGTCTCACGGTGAAGCAGATCGCGCGCGCCTTCCTGGTCTCGGAAGCGGCGATGGAGCAGCGCATCACGCGGGCCAAGGCGCGCGTCGCCGATGCCAACGTGCCGTTCGAGACGCCGGGCGCGGTCGAGCGCAGCGAGCGGCTCGCCTCGGTCGCGGCGATGATCTATCTGATCTTCAACGAGGGCTATTCGGCGAGCGGCGACACCGCCGAAATCCGCGCGCCGCTGTGCGAGGAGGCGATTCGCCTCGCCCGCCTGCTGCTGCGGCTGTTCCAGAGCGAGCCCGAGATCATGGGGCTGACCGCGCTGCTGTTGTTGCAGCACGCCCGCGCCGAGGCGCGCTTCGACGCCGACGGCCAGGTGATCCTGCTCGACGATCAGGACCGCAGCCTGTGGAATCAGAAGCAGATCGCCGAGGGCCTCGCGCTGATCGACAAGGCGATGCGCCACCGCCGCAGCGGGCCGTATCAGGTGCAGGCGGCGATCGCCGCGCTGCACGCCCGTGCGGAAAAGCCCGAGGATACCGACTGGACCCAGATCGATCTGCTGTACGGCGCGCTCGAGGTCATGCAGCCGTCGCCGGTGATCACGCTCAACCGCGCCGTCGCGGTCTCCAAGGTTAAGGGGCCGGAAGCCGCGCTCGAGATGATCGAGCCCTTGGCGCCGCGGCTTGCCAATTACTTCCATTATTTCGGCGTCCGCGGCGCCTTCCTGATGCAACTCGGCCGCAACGAGGAGGCCCGCATCGCCTTCGACCGCGCCATCGCGCTCGCCAACACCACCGCCGAAGCCGCCCACATCCGCATGCATATCGACCGCCTGATGCGCGACAGCCAGCCGCGCAACGCGAAGGCGGGGAAATAGTCGTCCAGGTCGTCGCGCGGCCGTCATGCGCGGCCTGAGCCCGTATCGCTTCCTCCGAAAGCGGTGCTTCCCTCGAAGCCCCGATTGCCGCCCGGCGTCGAAACGACGCCGGCTGTCGCCATTGCCTGCTTCCCTGCGGCGCACCTCCGCAGTAGCCTGCGTGAATTGCACACAAAACCATTGCCCGGAGAATGAAATGATTGATCGCCCGCTCGATGAATCGGCGCATTCAGCGCAAGGCAGTCGCCAAATGAATCGCCGCGATCTGCTGTTGAACGGCAGCTCGGTCCTGGCCATGCTTGCGTTGGCGTCGATTGCGCCTGCGAACCTCACGTCTGCCGCCGCGCAATCGACCGCGCCGCGCCCCCACATCGTTTACATCGTCGCGGACGACCTCGGATGGAAGGACGTCGGATTTCACGGCTCCGACATCAAGACCCCAAATATCGACAAGCTTGCGCAGGACGGGGCCCGGCTCGAGCAATTTTACGTCCAGCCGATGTGCACCCCCACCCGCGCAGCATTGATGACCGGCCGTTATCCGTGCCGCTACGGCCTGCAAACCCTGGTCATTCCGACGCCCGCCAAATACGGCTTGCCGACCGATGAATGGCTGCTGCCGCAGGCCCTGAAGGAAGCAGGCTACAGGACCGCCATGGTCGGCAAGTGGCACCTTGGGCACGCCGACCGCAAGTTCTGGCCGCGTCAACGCGGGTTCGATTACCACTATGGATCGATGGTGGGCGAGGTCGATTACTTCACCCATTCATCGGCAAATGTGCGCGACTGGTATCGTAACGACAAGCCGGTGAATGAGCCGGGCTACGTCACTCAATTGTGGGGTGCGGATGCAGTCGCGCAAATCGACGCTCACGATCCAAAGACACCGTTGTTTCTCTACTTGGCCTTTACCGCTCCGCACTCGCCTTACCAGGCTCCCAAAGACTATATCGACAGGTACCGGCATATCGAAGATCCAACGAGGCGCACCTACGCGGCAATGATCACGTGCATGGACGACGAGATCGGCAAGCTGGTCTCGGCGCTCGAAGGGAAGAAGATGCGCGAGAACACCTTGATCGTCTTCATGAGCGACAACGGCGGCAACCAGACCGCGCTCCTTGCCGGAGATGCGGACGTGTCGAAGCTGAAGCTGCCAGCCGATAACGGTCCGTACCGCGGCGGAAAAGGCATGTTGTACGAAGGCGGGACCCGCGTCGCCGCGTTCGCGAACTGGCCGGGGCAGATCAGTGCCGGCGAGGTGAGGGAGATGATGCACGTCGTCGACATGTTCCCCACGCTCGCCGGCCTCGCCGGCGTCGACCTCGCCAAGCCAGGCAAGGGAAAGTCGCTCGATGGGCTGGATGTCTGGGCCACCGTCAGCAAAGGCGCCCCCTCACCCAGGCACGAGGTTGTCTACAACATCGAGCCGTTCCGCGGCGGCGTACGCGTAGGTGACTGGAAGCTGATCTGGCGGACGCCACTTCCTTCGGCGGTCGAGCTGTACAATATCCCGCAAGACCCGTCGGAAAAAACCAATTTGGTCGAAAGCAATCCGCAGAAGGTCAGGGAGTTGCAGTCCCGCATCGAACAGCTCGCCAGGGAGAGCGCGAAGTCTCTGTTTCTTGCCGACGCGTTCGCGGCGGTCAAAGGGGCGGCTCACGGGCCGCCTTCGCTGCCCAGCGAGGAAGCCTTTTTCACGCAAGGTGACTGAGGGCGAGGGGCTGCGGGGCTGCCCTCGTTGAAGGGGAAAACCTCATTGGATCTGGCCGGATGCCCGTGATTCAAGCTCCCGCACCGGGAGCTTCGATCATGCATTGCGACGACATCCAAAAATCTTCATCGGGGTTGTCGGCCCCGCATTCCGCCGTTCGTCTTGATGACAGAGCATCACCAAGCGTTACGGAGCCTGTCATGCCGACGATCGTCGACACCGAAGTCTCAAAGCCCGCCCGCATCACCGGCCGCGTCATGAGCGGCGTGGTCGTCCTGTTCCTGCTGTTCGACGGCGCGATCAAGCTGGTGCCGTTGTCGGTCGTCACCGAGACCATGGACAGGATGGGCTTCGGCGCGAGCGATGCGCTGGCGCGCAGCCTCGGCATCATCACCATCGTCTGTACGCTGCTCTACTCGGTGCCGCCGACCTCGATCCTCGGCGCCATCCTGCTCACCGGCTATCTCGGCGGCGCGATCGCATCGCATGTGCGGATCGGCAGTCCGCTGTTCACCCACACGCTGTTCGGGCTCTATCTCGGCCTGATGCTGTGGGGCGGGCTCTATCTGCGCGACGGCGATCTGCGCGCAATGCTTCCATTTCGCCGGTGAGGTATTGTTCAATCCATCCTTGTGGAGACTGTCATGTTGGAGACCATTATCATCATCGCGATCGTCCTCGGCGTCGCGATCGCCGTCATCCTCGTCCTCGCGGCGACCAAGCCGGGCACGCTCCGCGTCACGCGTGCGATCAGCATCAACGCGCCGGCCGAGCGGATCTTTCCATTGATCGACGATTTCCATCAGTGGACGCTCTGGTCGCCCTACGAGAACCGGGATCCGGCCATGAAGCGTATCTATGGCGGCGCCGGGCGCGGGCAGGGTGCGGCCTATGCCTGGGACGGCAACAAGAATGTCGGCGCCGGCCGCATGGAGATCCTGCAATCCTCCGCGCCGTCGAAGATCGTCATCAAGCTCGACTTCATCAAGCCGTTCGAAGGCCACAACACCGCCGAGTTCACAATGCTGCCGCAGGGAAATGCGACCAGCGTCACATGGACCATGTATGGTCCGGCCGTCTTCATGTCGAAGGTGATGCAGGTGTTCATGAACCTGGATCGCATGATCGGCAGGGATTTCGAGGCCGGTCTCGCCAATCTGAAGAAACTGACTGAGAAGTAGCGCGTTTTCGAACGAGGTGGTTACCGGTTCGTGTCAGGAAAACGCGTCAAGATAACAATCCGGAGCCCTCGTTCCGATACCATCGGGACGAGGCTCGAATGACCCAAGGGAGCATGCGATGCAAGTCAACCCCTATCTCTCCTACGACGGCAATTGCGGCGCCGCGCTGAAATTCTACGAGAAGGTTCTCGGCGCCCGGATCGAGGAAACCTTCCCCTATGGCGAGGGCAGTGCGGAGATGCAGACGCCGCCCGGCTGGAAAGACAAGATCATGCACGCTCGTCTCACGATCGACGGCGAGATCATCATGGCCTCCGACGCCCCGCCCGGCCACTTCCAGAAGCCGCAGGGCTTCCACGTCGCGTTGCAGGTCGAGGATCCCGCGGAGGCCGAACGCCGCTTCAAGGCGCTGTCCGAGGGCGGCACGGTGACGATGCCGTTCGGCAAGACCTTCTTCTCCAACGGCTTCGGCATGTGCGTCGATCAGTTCGGCATCCCCTGGATGGTGAACTGCCCGCAGGGGATGTAGGCTGGCGGCTTATTCCGCCGAGCTCATTCCCTACCCGTCATGCTGAGGAGACCGCGGAGCGGCCGTCTCGAAGCACGACGGCCCGGCTGTGGCCGTGCATCCTTCGAGGCTCGCCCAGCGGTGCAAGTGCACCGCAAGGCTCGCACCTCAGCGACTGTGTTCTTCGTCAAGCGGATTGCCATGGTTTTTGGTCCCTGAGCATGGCGTTGAGGGTTGTGAGGACTTTGCGTGCAACGGCGATGAGGGCGACCATCTTGGGCTTTCCAGCGGTCACCAGGCGTCGGTAGAAGACCTTGAGCTGCGGATGGTATCGGCTGGCCGACAGGGCGGCCATGTAGAGCCCGGCGCGCAGCTTGGCCCTTCCACCGCCGATCATGCTCTTGCCCTTCCAGCGGCCCGACTGGCGGGTGAACGGGGCAAGACCGGCGAGGCTCGCAATCTGACGCCGATTGAGCGTGCCGAGCTCGGGCACCTCGGCGAGGAAGGTCCGTGCGAGGGTGTTGCTCACGCCAGGAAAGCTGACCAGCAACTCCTCCTTGGCGCGCCAGACTGGCGAGCCGCGCACCAGCGTGTCGATGTCGTTGTCGATCTCCGGCAGCTCCTTCTCGAGGACCTTGATATGGCGGGCAAGGCTCTTGCGGACGCGGACGTTCTCGGCCCGCTTCTCGCGCTGACGCTCGGCAACGATCATCTCGATGATCTGCCGTCGGCGGCTGACCAGTTCGGCCAGCAGCCGGGCTTCCTGATCCGGCATCGCACGCGGCTCCGGCTGCACCGCCTCGACAAACCGCGCGATGACCGCCGCATCGATCGGGTCCGTCTTGGCGCGCTGGCCAACCGCCTGCGCGAAGTGCCGGATCTGGGCCGGGTTGACCACCACCAGCGGCAGCCGGGCGCCGGCCAGCGCCGCAGCAACGATCGTCTCGAAGCCGCCGGTTGCCTCCACCGCAATCAGCGCCGGCGAGATCGCCTGCAAGCGCGCAACGAGCTCTTCCAGGCCTTTGCCGTCACGCGCCACGGCAAAGGCTTCTCCGCTCGGACGGACATGCACGTCCAGTCGGTCCTTCGACACATCAATGCCAACGTAGATCGCGTCCATCTGCACCCATCCTTGCGCAACCGGGCTCGCCAGGCGGCCCTCGCGACTGTTCGGGTTCAATGGAACAACGGACGGGGCGCCGCGCTGAGGTCCGGGCTTCAAAGCCCTGGGATGAAGCGGTCTCCCGTCCGTTACCGCACCGGACACTCTATCCGATCCAGTGCGTCGTGGCTTACAAGGATGACGGATGGGAGCCGTAGCCCGGATGGAGCGCAGCGAAATCCGGGGCACCCAATCCGCGCCGGTAGTCCCCCGGATTGAGCTTCGCTTCATCCGGGCTACGACACTTTACAAGCTGCAAATCTCACCTGCACCGCGGATAGATCGCCGCGAGCTCGCGGCCGCGCAACAATAGCAGGCGCGAGGTCAGGCCGCCGCGGCGGGCGATCCAGCCGCGCACCGGTGCCGGATAGGCTTGCAGCACCGCCACGGACGCTTCCGGCTCTGCATAGGTGCGGCCGCGCTGGTCGATCGAGCGCGCGGCGTGGAAGCCGAGCACGGCGCGCCGCGTCACGCAGATGCGGTCGCCCGGGACCATCGAGAGCACCAGGGTGCAGGCCGACAGGCAGGGCCCGTCGATCACGACGCGCTCGCCCGATTCGCGCACCTTGTCGAACAGCTCGATGAACGGGCCGACCTGCCCGCCGGGGCTGGCGAGGATACGAACATCGGCTTGCGCGCAGCTAACCGTTGCGAAGAAAGCTGACGCCGCGACAAGTATTTTCATGCGCGCAATCCCTGCCACGATGCGATCGAGATGCCGCCGCACCTCAAGCCGGAAGGCTCGCGCCGGAATGGGGCATCGTCAAGACCGATGTCCCGGTCGCGACAACACGTGGCTCAGGCCGCGCGGTTCTTGAGCGCCCCCACGATCGCAGTGAGCACGGCGCCGGCAACGCCGCCGCCGGCGACCTGGCCGATGATGCTGCCGATGTCAGGCGTCGCGCCGGAATTGGCGAGCAGCGGGATCAGCATGCCCGCTGTCCGCCCGCGCCGCCGCCGATGGCGCCTGCGATGGTGTTACCGAGCGTGCCGAGATCGATGTTCTTGGCCGCTCCCGCCGCGACATTGCCGCCGACGGCTCCGCTGATGACCTGAATGATCAGATTGATGAGAACGCCCGACATGAGGTGATTTCTCCCCGGTATCTGGTTCAGCACGGCTGAGACGCCGGCCGGCGTCCCACCGCCGCGAAGGTTAGGCCTCCAGCGCGCAGAGGTCATGCTGCACACGCGAAGATTGTCGACCCGCGCCGACGCTATGCACCGGCTTTTTTGAGGGAACCCTCCGGCTCTCCGGGAGCCTCAGTCCGCGCCGGAGACGCCGGCCTCGGCAAAGGTCGCCATGCCGCCATGACAGGCGAGTGCCGCGCGCAACAGCAGGATCGCAACCCCCGCGCCGGAGCCTTCGCCGAGCCGCATGTTAAGGTCGAGCAAGGGGGCGAGCTCGAGTTCGCGCAGCAATTCGCGGTGGCCGAGCTCGGCCGACACATGTCCGGCGCGGCAATGCGCGAGGCTGTCGGGTTGAAGCCGCGCCAGCGGCAGCACCGCCGCTGTCGCCACGAAGCCGTCGAGCAGCACCGGAATGCAGCGTGCGCGCGCCGCCAGCACGGCGCCCGCGATCGCCGCCAGCTCGCGTCCGCCGAGCGACATTGCGGTGGCGAGCGGATCGTCGATCGCGCCGCGATGCAGCTTGAGCGCCGCATCGATCGTGGTGCGCTTGCGTATCAGCCCGGCATCGTCGACGCCGGTGCCGCGGCCGGCCCAGCGCACTCCGCGCCCGCCCATCAAGGCGGCGCACAGCGTCGCGGCGACCGTGGTGTTGGCGATGCCCATCTCGCCGACCACGAGCAAATCGCATTGCTCGGGCACCGTGCGCCAGCCGGTATCGAGCGCGACGAGGAAATCGGCGGCGTCCATCGCCGGTCCGGTCGTGAAATCGCGGGTCGGGCGCGCCAGCTCGAGCGGCTCGACGCGCAGCTCGGCGCCGGCAAGCCCCGCGATCTGGTTGATCGCAGCGCCGCCGGCGGCGAAGTTCGCCACCATCTGCGCGGTGACCTCGGAGGGATAGGCTGAAACGCCGCGCTCGGCGATGCCGTGATTACCGGCGAACACGGCGATCGTGACGTGGTCGAGCCGGGGCATCTCACGCCGCTGCCAGCGCGCCAGCCAGATCGCAACCTCCTCCAGGCGGCCGAGGCTTCCCGGCGGCTTGGTCAGGTTCTGCTGGCGCTGCGTGGCGGCCGCGGCACTGGCCTCGTCGCCCTGCGGCAGGTCGCGACAAAAGCCGCGGATGTCGTCTAGAGTACTGAACTGCATGCGATTCCCTCGTCGAGCGGGCCGCAAGCTAATGCATGATCCGGAAACGTGTGAAGCGGTTTTCCCTCGCGACAAATGCGTAGCATTTGCGCGGAGATCATGCCCTAACAAGAAGCTAAAGCGCGATCAGATCGAGCCCGATCTCGTCGCGCTTTAGCCCAATTTCCAGGCCTTCACCATGAATCAATGGCTCGACGATCTCCGGACCACGACCGCCTTCCTGACCCGCCTGCCGATGCCGCATCCGGACGGCGCGCGGACGGAGAGCTTTGCGCGGGCGCAGCGGCTGTTTCCCCTGGTCGGGGCCGCCATCGGGGCGGCGATTGGCCTGTTTTGCCTGCTGCTGCGGGCGATCGGTGTGCCGGATCTCGCCGCCGCGGCGCTCGCGCTCGGCGGCGGTGCGCTGCTCACCGGCGCGCTGCATGAGGACGGGCTCGCCGATGTCGCCGACGGGTTCGGCGGCGGCCGCGATGTCGCGACCAAGCTCGAGATCATGCGTGACAGCCGGCTCGGCACTTACGGCGCGCTGGCGCTGGTGGTGAGCTTTGCCGCCAAGCTCGCGGCTCTCGCGGCAATTCCGAATGGTTTCGTGGTGCAGAGCCTGATCGCGGCGCACGCGCTGGGCCGCGGCGTGCTGCCATGGATTGCGATCAGCCAGCCTTACGCGCGCAAGGACGGGCTCGCCGCCAATGCCGGAAGGCCTGATGGGACCATTGCCGTGGTCGCGGCCGGCATCGCACTGCTGATCGCAATCCTCGCCTTGCCGTTCAGCAGCGCGCTGCTGGCGGCGATTGCCGCCGCTGTGAGCGCGCTGGTCATGGCGCTCGTGGCAAAGCGGCAGATCGGCGGCCAGACCGGCGATGTGCTTGGCGGTGCGGAGCAGGTCGCGGAAACCGCGATCCTGGTACTGCTCGCGGCGCGGTTAGGTTAGAGCGTTTTCGAGCGAAGTGGAGACCGGTTCGCGTGAAGAAAACGCGTCAAAATGAAAGCGTAAGCAGAACATGAATCGCGAAACGCGTTTCTGGCTGATCCGTCATGCGCCGGTGGACGGTCCGCGCGGCGTGATCCACGCGCCGGATGCGCCCGCCGACCTCGGCGATGCCGCGGCATTCGCGTCGTTGCAGGCGAGGCTGCCGGCCCACGCTCGCGCGGTCTGCAGTCCGGCGCGGCGCACCCGCGAGACCGCAGCAAAGCTCGGCCTGACTGCAACGGAGGACGACGCCTTTCGCGAGCAGGATTTTGGCGATTGGACCGGCCGGCGTCACAGCGAGATCGAAGCCGAGCTCGGCGCGGCCTATCGCGCGTTCTGGCAGTCGCCGGGCAGCAACCGGCCGCCGCGCGGCGAAAGCTTTGCCGATCAGATCGCGCGGGCGCGGGCAGGGCTCGCGCGTCTGTCGGCCGGCGACGTCGTGCTGGTCGTGCATTCCGGTACCATCCGCGCGATCCTTGCGATCGCGCTCGAGCTTGCGCCGGAGCTCGCGCTGCGCTTCGTCATCGATCCGCTGTCATTGACGCGGATCGACCGGCTGCCGAATGCCTGGCGCGTGGTCGCGGTGAACGAGCGCTAATTTAGCCACTCAGCGGCACTAGCAATTCCGTCACCCTGAGGAGCGCGTAGCGCGTCTCGAAGGGTCGACGGCCACCAGCGGGGCTGTCCATCCTTCGAGACGGCCGCTTCGCGGCCTCCTCAGGATGACGGAGATGGAGTGAGTGTATCGCTGAGTCTACCCATTCCGTCGCGCGCCGCGCAGGGTCGGCAGACCGATGCCGGCGGCGTCGAAGCCGCCGTCGACGGCGAGGATCTGGCCGGTGATGTAGCTGGCGCGATCCGAGCACAGGAAGAAGATCGCTTCCGCCAGCTCCTCCTCCAGCCCATAGCGGTTGAGCGGGATGGCGTCGTGATAGTCGGCGCGGATTTCCGGCGTGTGGACGGCCTTGGCCATCGCGGTCTCGACCGGCCCGGGCGCGACGCCGTTGACGCGGATGCCGAGCGAGGCGAGTTCGACCGCGAGCTGCTTGGTGAGATGCGCAAGGCCGGCCTTGCTGGTGCCGTAGGCCGAGCGCAGCGTCGAGGCGCGCACCGCCGAGATCGAGGTGATGTTGACGATCGCACCGCCGCCATGCTCGCGCATCACAGGCGCGGCCGCCTTGGTGCACAGGAACGGGCCGGTGAGGTTGACCGCCATGATCCGGCTCCAGTCGGCGTCCGAGGTCTCCAGCACCGGCGTGAACACGGCAATGCCGGCATTGTTGACCAGCGCGTCGAGCCGGCCGAAGCGGTCCGTGATCGCAGAGATCGCGGCTGCCACGCCGGTGGCGTCCGATACGTCGCAGGTCAGCGCCAGCGTGTCGTCGGGCCGCTTCAGCGCCGCGACCGCCGCGCGCAGCAATTCACCCTCGATGTCGAGCAGCGCGACGCGCCAGCCGTCGGCGAGAAAGCGTTTCGCCGCGGCAAGCCCGATGCCACGCGCGGCGCCGGTCACAAGTGCGACTTTGGGGGAAGCGGGATTCATCGGATGGTCCATCGGTTTGGGCAGGAAATCCCGACCGTCTGCGACCTTTACCTGGTGATGTCAACCTGAGAGGCGCTCAACTGGCTCGGCCGTCATTGCGAGGAGCGATAGCGACGAAGCAATCCATTCTTCCCGTGTGGCGAGGTGGATTGCTTCGCGGAGCCTGTTATCGGGCGCGCTTTCGCGCGACCCGTTGGCTCGCAATGACATGGGTGCGACGGCCGTTCTATACTCTTTCAACATGGGAAGAAGGCGCGTCTCGAAGGATGCACGGCCCCCAGCCCGGGCCGCCCATCCTTCGAGGATCGCACCGTGGCTTACGCTGCGAGTTCGGCAGAGGCGCGCTGCATGTTGGTGGACATGTCCTGCGTGACGATGCTCTGCTCCTCGACCGCGGCGGCGGTGGAGGTGATGTATTCGTTGACGCCGGCGATCGCCGCCTTGATCTCGGACAGCGAGCTCACCACTTCGGCGGCGATCGAGTTCAGCGCGTCGATTTCCGAGGAGATCGTGTCGGTCGCCTGCTTGGCCTGATTGGCGAGGCTCTTCACCTCGGAGGCAACCACCGCGAAGCCGCGGCCGGCTTCGCCCGCACGCGCCGACTCGATCGTGGCGTTGAGCGCCAGCAGGTTGATCTGCCCGGTGATGCTCGAGATCATCTCGACGATGCCGCTCATCGCCTGAGCTGCGGCATTGAGCTTCTGCGCCTGTCCGTCGGCAGCCTCGACCCGACCGGTGGCGACCGCGGCGTTCTGCTTCGACTTGGTCATGGTTTCCGAGATCTCGCGGATCGAGGCGCTCATCTCCTCGCTGCCGGCGGCGACCGCCTCGATCAGGCCGCGCGCGCTGTCTGCCTTCTTGCGGCCGATCGCCTGCGCGGTGATGTCGGTGGCGTACTTCACCACCTTGTACGGCTTGCCGTTGAGATCGAGGATCGGGTTGTAGGAGGCCTGGATCCAGATCTCGCGGCCGCCCTTGGCGATGCGCTTGTATTCGGCGGCCTGAAATTCGCCACGGTTCAGCGCCCCCCAGAACTCGCGGTAGCCGGCCGCGCTCGCCTCAGCGGGCTCGACAAACATGCTGTGATGCTTGCCCTGGATATCGGCAAGCGAATAGCCCATCGCGGCGAGGAAGTTCGGGTTCGCGGTGCGGATCGTGCCATCCATGTTGAACTCGATCACCGCCTGCGACTTGCCGATCGCATCGATCTGGCCGTCATTGTCGGCGGTTTTCACCTTCTGCTGCGTGACGTCGGTGGCGAACTTGACGACCTTGAACGGCTTGCCGCGGTCGTCGAGGATCGGGTTGTAGGTGGCGAGGATCCAGATTTCCTTGCCGCCCTTGCCGAGCCGCTTGAATTCGCCGGCCTCGAACGCGCCCCGGTTCAGCCGCGCCCAGAAATCGCGATAGGCCACGCTGTCGCGATCGGCGGGCGGCACGAACATGCTGTGGTGCTTGCCCTGGATCTCGGCGAGCGAATAGCCCATTGCGCCGAGGAAGTTCTCGTTGGCCTTGACGATGGTGCCGTCCATGTCGAACTCGATTACCGCCTGCGCCCGGCCGATCGCGGCGATCTTGCCGGCATCCTCCATGCTGTGGATCTTCTGCGCGGTGATATCGGTGGCGAACTTGATCACGCCGACCGGCTTGCCACCCTTGTCCAGGATCGGGTTGTAGGAGGCCTGGATCCAGATCTCGCGGCCGCCCTTGGCGATGCGCCTGTACTGCGCGGCCTGGAATACGCCGCGGTTCAAGTCGGCCCAGAACGCGCGATAGTCCTGGCTGTCGCGCGTGGCCGGATCGACGAACATGCTGTGGTGCTTGCCCTTGATCTCGTCGAGCGTATAGCCCATCGCATTGAGGAAGTTCTCGTTGGCGTCGACGATGGTACCGTCGAGCTTGAACTCGATCACCGCCTGCGATTTGCCGATCGCGGCAGTCTGCGCCAGCGCATTCTCGATCTTGGCCTTGTTGCTGAAACTGAACATCAGGGCTCCGTGAAGGTTCAAATGAAAGGGATGGGGAAAAGCGGATCGCGGCAACTCACGGAAAGGTTGCAGCGAGCCGTTTAGCATCGGTAAAGCCTGTTGCTCGTGCGCGCCTGGCATGAATTGCATAACGCCAAGTTCCGCGCATGCATCCGCTTCAATTCGCAAAGGTTTTTTTCAGAGTGCACGTTATCATCCACCGGCAGCACGCGATGTTCACCGTAATCATACGGACGAAAATCGATGATGACTTTCGTCTGATGCGGGTGATTGAAGCGCGTCTACTTCAGCGATGCTGATGGACCTATTACGAAGCCTGATATTGCCGGCCGCTTTTCACCGATCGATGCAGCGATTTGATTCGCGTCCTCGATGAATGTGCGTCGCGTTCGATGCTTGGGTTTCCACGCCCGCCGACCGCAATAAAGTATCGCCATACGAAAAAAATATCGCCGCACGAGATGTCGGAAGGGCGGTCCCGGGCTCGTCCTCCGGTCACTCATTCCATGATGGAGTTCCGATGTCGCTTACCCTGCATTACCACCCGCTGTCCTCGTTCTGCTGGAAGGCGCTGATTGCGCTCTATGAGAACGGCACGCCATTCACGCCGAACATGGTCAATCTCGGCGATCCTGCCGAGCGCGCGGCGCTGCTCGCGCTGTCGCCGATCGGCCGCTTACCCGTGCTCCGCGACGAGACGCGGGGCGAGACGGTGCCGGAATCGAGCATCGTCATCGAATATCTCGACCGGCATTATCCCGGTGCCGTCAGGCTGATCCCCGAGGACCCGGACCTCGCGCTGCAGACCCGGCTGCGCGATCGTTTCCTCGATCTTTATGTCCACCTGCCGATGCAGAAGGTCGTCGGCGACCGGCTGCGGCCTGCGGACAGCAAGGATCCGCATGGCGTCGCCGAGGCGCGGGCGCAACTCCGCACCTCCTATGCGATCCTGGATCAGCAACTGATCCTGAATCAGCAACGCGCGCGTGGCGGCTGGATGATGGGCGAGCATTTCTCGTTGGCCGATTGCGCGGCCGCGCCGACGATGTTCTACGGCAACAAGGTCGAGCCGTTCGGAGATGGCCATCGACATCTGGCCGCATATCTCGAGCGGCTGACGGCGCGGCCGTCCTTCGCGCGTGTCCTGAAGGAGGCCGAGCCCTATTTCGGCATGTTCCCGCGGGAAACCTGACGCCAGCCGGCCTCCGACCCGGTTCCAAAAAATAAATCGTGGCGGGATGTCGCTTTCGCGCCGCCCCGTTCGTCATCTCCCTGTGGCCCGGGTTTCCGGAGCGCTGGCCGCTCCGGGGGCCCGGGCGATACGTGTGGGAGACGACATGGCTGCAGCTGGCAACAGGGCGGAGATCATCCGCTCCCTCTTCGCCGCCTACCTCGCCAATGACCGCGCGAGCGTCGAGGCGGCGTTCGCGGAGGATTTCCGCTTCTCGACGCCCTATGGCGAGAACATCGACAAGCCGACCTATTTCGCCGAGTGCTGGCGCGACTCCGGCTGGATCGGCCGCCACGAGATCGAGCGCATCATGGTCGGCGGCGTCGAAGCCTTCGTCACCTATCGCTGTGTCGCTCGCGACGGCAAGAGCTTTCGCAACACCGAGTTCTTCGTGTTCGACGGCGACAAGGTGTCGCGCATCGACGTCTATTTCGGCCCGTCGCATCAGGACGGCGAACTTGTCAGGCAGGACCGCTGAGGGCTGTGGCGCGCGATGCAATGACCTCCGAAATAATTTCGCTTGGCCTGTCGGCGTGGCAAGCCCCGCGTCGTCCTTGAGACGAGCACCGGAGATACCGGCAAGGCAGCTGAACAAGACAACGGAGCAGGACGATGAAGTTCATGGTGATCGTGAAGGCGAACAGGGACACCGAGGCCGGCGTGATGCCGAGCACCGAGCTGCTCGCGGCGATGGGCAAGTTCAACGAGGAGATGGTCAAGGCCGGCGTGATGCAGGCCGGCGAGGGGCTGCATCCGACCAGCAAGGGTGCCCGCGTCAAATATGCCGGCGGGCAGAGCATGGTGTCGCGCGGCCCGTTCGGCCTGAGCAGCGATCTGGTCGCCGGCTTTTGGCTGATCGAGACCAAGTCGCTCGATGAAGCGATCGACTGGATGAAGCGCGCTCCGTTCGACGGCGGCTCCGAGATCGAAATCCGCCAGGTGTTTGCCGCGGAGGATTTCGGCGAGGCGCTGACGCCCGAGCTGCGCGAGCGGGGAGAGCGCCTGCGCGCGCAGGTGGGCAAGAAATGACACCCGACGTCATTCCGCGATATCGCGCCGGCGATGCGCCCGGAATACATGATCTCCGTCGCAAGTCGTGGATTCCGGGCCGGCGCCGTGTGGGGCTTCCCGGCATGACGAGGGTGAAGATTGCGAGTGATTCAACAGGCAAGGAAATCCGACCAATGCGTTTCATGATGCTGATGATCCCGCTCGGCTACGAGTCCGCGCCGGCCAAGCTCGAGCTCGACCCCGAACGAGTCGCCGCGATGATGCGGTACAATCAGGCGCTGAAGGACGCCGGCGTGCTGATCACGCTGGAAGGCCTGCATCCGCCGGCTGCCGGCGCGCGCGTCAAGTTCGACACCGGCGTGCCGGTCGTGATCGACGGCCCGTTCACCGAGGCCAAGGAAGTGATCGGCGGCTTCTGGATGATCGAGGTCGCCTCGCGCGCTGAGGCAATCGAATGGGCCAGCAAGTGCCCGGCCACCGCCAACGAGATGATCGAGATCCGCCAGGTGCAGGAGATGGCCGATTTCTCCGAAGAGGTGCAGCAGGCAGCCGCGACCTTCGAGCATCCGCAGGGCGGCTGGGGCAAGGCGCTGCGCTGACACCGCATGATCCAAGTCGCGATGCTGCCGCACGGCGGCATCGCATCACTAACCATCGTCAAACCAGCAACGACCACAACGGAGATGCAATATGAGCACCAACACCTTTCTCGCGGTCTATCTCGGCGGCGGCAGCACCGGCTCGCGGATGGCAGCCTGGAATGCGCTGCCCGAGGCCGAACGGCGCGCCAAGGAGCAGCAGGGCATGGCGGCCTGGGGCGCCTGGGTCGAGAAGCACCACGACGTGATCGTCGAGATGGGCGGACCGCTCGGCAAGACCAAGAAGGTCGGGCAGGGCGGCGTCACCGACATCGCCAATCTGATGACCGGCTTCACCGTGGTGCGCGCGCCCTCGCATGAGGCAGCGGCAAAGCTGTTCGAGAACCACCCGCATTTTTCGATCTTCCCGGGCGAAGCCGTGGAGATCATGCCGGTGCTGCCGATCCCGGGCCGCTGAGGCGGGCCGCAGGCTCCCTGAACCTCTCCCGCCTGCAGGGGGAGGTCGCTGCGCTCGAAGAGCGCCGCGGTGGGGCTCTTTCCACGATGCGACTAGCGGAGAAAGCCCCCAGCCCAACCTCGACAGCGAGCTTCGCTCGTCTAGGACCTCCGCAAGCGGCAGAGAGAGAGAGCGCACCGACCTTGCGGCCGCTTTCGGTCCGTTAATCTTGATTGACGCGTCGCCGCGCCGGTAGTGACCTTTACCGCCGGCTCATGTAAAAGCCGTTCACATGAGCTGGCGCAAGGACCAAGGCCGCGCCGAGCGCGGCTATCATCACGGCAATCTCAAAGAGGCGTTGCTGCAGGCCGCCCTCGACCTGATCTCGAAGAAGGGGCCGGCCGGCTTCACCTTCGCCGATGCTGCGCGGATGGCCGGCGTCAGCCCCGCCGCGCCGTACCGCCACTTCCGCGACCGTGACGAGCTGATCGCCAGCATCGCGCAGCGCGGCTTCGAGCAGTTCGAATCGCTGTTGACGCAGGCCTGGGACGACGGCCGCCCCGACACCGTCACGGCGTTTGAGCGGGTCGGCAAGGCCTATCTCGCCTTCGCCCGCGAGGAGCCCGCGTTCTATTCGGCGATGTTCGAATCCGGCCTGCCGGTCGATTCCAATCCGACCTTGATGGCCGCAAGCGAGCGCGCCTTCGCGATCATCCGCGCCGCTGCCGAACGGCTCGCGGCACTGGCGCCGCCCGGCATGCCGCGTCCGCCGGCGATGATGATGGCGCTGCACATCTGGGCGATGTCGCACGGCGTCGCTTCGCTGTTCGGCCGCGGCGATGCCGCGCGGCGCAAGCTGCCGATGTCGCCGGAGGATCTGCTCGAGGCCGAAGTGCTGATCTATCTGCGCGGCCTCGGCTTCCCGACCGACCGCCGGCCTGGAACCGCGGCCGCCGACGACAAGCCGGCCGGTCCGTGGGGCAAGCCGAAATAAGGTTCAACGGCCAAGCCAAAAATAATCCGAGGGGTGCGTCACCCACGCTGCTTGACTTTCCCAAGGGATCGGCTACCTATGTAAATGTTATTTACATTCACAACGGCGTGATGCCGTGATGGAGAAGGAAATGGCCTACACCGCTGATGTCAATCGCTGGCGCGGCCCCGTCGAAGAGCCCTACCGTCCCTACTTCTACGCGACGCCGTGGCATCCCCTGAAGATCGCCGGGATCATCCTCGGCTTCATGATCTGGTGGCCGATCGGCCTCGCCCTTCTCTTTTTCACACTCGGGAGCAGAAAGATGGCCTGTTGGAGTCACAACGACATGGATCGCTGGCAGAACAAGATGGAGCGGATGCAGGACAAGATGGAGCGGATGAAGAGCCGCATGGAGCGCCGCGGCTTCCCGTTCGGCGGCTTCGGTCCGCCCTCCAGCGGCAACCGCGCCTTCGACGAGTACCGCCAGGATACGCTGCGCCGTCTCGAGGAGGAGCAGGTCGAGTTCAAGAACTTCCTCGATCGCCTGCGTCACGCCAAGGACAAGGAAGAGTTCGACGCCTTCATGGCGCAGCACAAGACCCGTCCGACCCCGCCGACCGACCAGCCGCCGCAGAGCTGATCACGCGAGGCAAGCGCTAGCCTTCAGGCGATGTGCCCCCATAGAACCTGATGGCCCTGAGCCGCCCGTTTGCGATGAGCAAGCGGGCGGTTTGCATTTTGGGATGGTGACGCCCACTCTATCGTTTGGGATCCGGACGATGAGGTGAAGACCATGGCGGGATCAGCGATTGTGACGGCCGGCGAGCTCTGGCTTGCGATCCGGCGCGAGGCGGAGGCGGCGATCGCGGCCGATCCGTTCCTCGAGGCGTCGGCCGCCTTCATCCTCGATCAGGGCGACCTCGGCGGTGCGCTCGCTTTTCTGATCGGCCGGCATATCAGCCGCGCGGAAGGGGATCGCGCGCAGTTCGCGCGGACCGCCCGCGAAGCCTATGCGGCCGAGCCCGTGCTGGTCGATGCCGCGGCCACCGATCTCACGGCCATCGTGCGCCGTGATCCCGCGATCACGGGCTTCCTGCCGCCGCTCCTCAACTTCAAGGGCTTCGTCGCGCTGCAAGCCTGGCGGGTATCGAACTGGCTGTGGCGCGAGGACCGCCCCGACCTTGCGCTCATGATGCAAAGCGCGACGGCGGACCAGTTGCAGATCAGCATTCACCCGTCGGCCCGGATCGGAACCGCTGTTTTCCTCGATCACGGCACCGGCATCATCATCGGCGCGCTGGCCTCGGTCGGCGACGAGGTCACGATTTTGCAGAACGTCACCATCGCGCGGCATCAGGACGATCCGCGCCGCGCGCCGAAGATCGGCTACGGCGTGCTGCTCAGCGCAGGCGCCACCGTGATCGGACATCTCTCGATCGGCGATTTCGCCAGGATCGGCGCCGGCGCGCTGGTGACGACGGATGTGCCCGCCGGCTGCACCGCCGTCGGCGTGCCCGCGCGGCTGACCAATTGCGCGGAGGCGGGGACGTTTTCGTGAGGTGAGCACCCTCTCAGGCTCCTCTCCCCTTGCGGGAGAGGGTTGGGGAGAGGGGTGGCCCCGGGCGTGGTGTCAGAGATTGGATGATGCTGTTGCATCAGCGCGCAGCAGGTGTCGCCGCTCTAACTGGATGCGGAGCAAGTGCGCCCCTCTCCCAACCCTCCCCCGCAAGGGGGGAGGGTTCCCTACTAGCGTGCTCGCCTCACTGCATGATGCGAAGCGACCGCCCCCTCACGCATTCGATCCATGTATCGCGTCGATCACCGCGTCGGTCACTTCCCTGGTCGTCGCCTTGCCGCCGACGTCGGGCGTCAGTACGCCGGCCGCGCACACCTTCTCGACCGCGGCCATCAGGCGCGCCGCGGCGTCCTTCTCGCCGAGATGCTCCAGCATCTGCGCACCGGTCCAGAAGGTCGCGACCGGGTTGGCGATGCCCTTGCCGGTGATGTCGAAGGCCGAGCCGTGGATCGGCTCGAACATCGAGGGGTAACGGCGCTGCGGGTCGATGTTGCCGGTCGGCGCGACGCCGAGGCTGCCGGCCAGCGCGCCGGCGAGGTCGGAGAGAATATCGGCGTGCAGATTGGTCGCGACGATGGTGTCGAGGCTCTTCGGATTGAGCGTCATCCGCACCGTCATGGCGTCGACCAGCATCTTGTCCCAGGTGACGTCGGGGAAGTCCTTCGCCACTTCGGCGGCGATCTCGTCCCACATCACCATGCCGTGGCGCTGCGCGTTCGACTTGGTCACCACGGTGAGGAATTTGCGCGGTCGCGACTGCGCGAGCTGGAACGCATAGCGCATGATCCGTGTCACGCCGACCCGGGTGAAGACAGCGACTTCGGTGCCGACCTCTTCCGGCAGGCCCTTGTGCGCGCGGCCGCCCATGCCGGCATATTCGCCTTCGGAATTCTCGCGCACGATCACCCAGTCGAGATCGCCGACGCCGACATTGCGCAGCGGCGAGGCAACGCCGGGCAGGATCTTGGTCGGCCGCACATTGGCGTATTGGTCAAAGCCCTGGCAGATCGGCAGCCGAAGGCCCCACAGCGTGATGTGGTCGGGCACGTCAGGCGCGCCGACCGCGCAGAAATAGATCGCGTCAAAGTTCTTCAGCTCCGCGAGCCCGTCGGCCGGCATCATCACGCCGTGCTTCTTGTAATAGTCCGAGCCCCAGTCGAAAGTCTTGACGTTGAAGCTGATGTCACCGCTGCGCTTCGCCAGCGCCTCCAGCACGCGGACGCCCGCGGAGATCACTTCGGGGCCGATGCCGTCGGCGGGAATGGCGGCGATGGAATGGGTACGCATGGGATCTCTCCGATCGATGGTTAGCGGGTTCGCACGGGATTGGGTTGCGGTTCGGTTTGCGCGGGCGCGCTCTGCGCACGCGACAGCAGCAGCGTGAGCACGGCCGAGAGCACCAGGAGGCCGGCGACGAAATAAAGACCGCCGTCGAAACTGCCGGTGCGTTCCCTGATCCAGCCGATCATCGCCGGCCCGACGAAGCCGCCGAGATTGCCGATCGAGTTGATGGTGGCGATTCCGGCCGCGGCGGCCGAGCCGGACAGGAACATGGTCGGCATGCTCCATAGCGGCGGCTTCGACGAGGAGATGCCGATATTGACCAGTGTCAGCGCCGCGATCACGGCGGCAAGGCCGGTCCACAGCCCGGCGAGCGCCAGTCCCGCCGCGGCCATCAGGCAGGCCAGCACCACGTGCCAGGTGCGCTCGCCGGTGCGGTCGGAATGCCGCGCCCACAGCACCATCGCGATCACGGCAACCGTCGCCGGTACGGCGTTGAGGAAGCCGACCTGGATCGACGACAGGCCGAACGCCTTGATGATCTGCGGCGCCCACACCCCAAGTGTGTAGAGCCCGGCCGAGGTGCCGAAATAGACCAGCGCCAGTGCCAGCACGCGCGGGTCGGCGAGGCCGCGCCAGATGCTGTGGCTCGCGGTCGTGGCCTTGCCGTCGTTCTCGGCCTTCATGGTCTTGACCAGCCAGGCGCGCTCGTCGTCGGCAAGCCATCTGGCCTGCTCCGGACGGTCGGTCAGAAAGCCCAGCACGACGAAGCCGAGCAGCACGGCGGGCACGGCCTCCAGCACGAACAGCCATTGCCAGCCCTTGAAGCCGAGCATTCCATCCATCTCGAGCAGCGCACCGGAGAGCGGCGAGCCGAGCACGGTCGAGAGCGGCGCCGCCGCCATGAACAGCGCGGTGACGGCGGCGCGCTGCCGCGCCGGGAACCAGTAGGAGAGATAGAGGATGATGCCGGGGAAGAAGCCGGCTTCGGCGGCGCCGAGCAGGAAGCGCAGCACGTAGAAGCTGGTCGCGCCCTGCACCAGCGCCATCGCCGCCGAGACCAGGCCCCAGGTGATCATCACCCGCGCGATCCAGATCCGCGCGCCGATCTTGTGCAGGATGATGTTGGAGGGCACCTCGAACAGGAAGTAGCCCCAGAAGAAGATACCGGCGCCGAAGCCATAGACGGTCGGCGACAGGCCGATGTCCTTGTTCATGGTCAGCGAGGCGAAGCCGATATTGACGCGGTCGATGAAGGCCACGAAGTACAGCAGCATGATGAACGGCACGATGCGCAGTGAGATCTTGCGCAATACGCGCGCGCCAAGCTGGCTTTCCATGGGCTTCTTCCCGGGTTCGTCTTGTTTGTTGGGACGGCGCCTGTCGCGCGCCATCGGAAAGCCTAGAAGCTCGCGCCCTTTCGCTTCAACCCGCGCCGGTTTATACAAAAAAATGATATAATCGGACCCGGTCCCACTTGGCGTCATGCCCGGCCTTGTGCCGGGCATCCACGTCTTGGCGGCAAAGAAAGACGTGGATGGCCGGGACAAGCCCGGCCATGACGAACGCAGGGCATAAGGAAGCGACGTCTTGGAACTGCACCAGCTTCGCTGCTTTGTCGCGGCTGCCGAGGAACTGCATTTCGGCCGCGCGGCGCAGCGCCTGCAGATGATGCCGTCGGCGCTCGGCCGCCACATCAAGCTGCTGGAGGAGGATCTCGGGGTTCGGCTGTTCGCGCGCACCACGCGCGCGGTGTCGTTGACCGAGGACGGCGCTGTGCTGCTGCGCGAGGGCCGCGCGCTGCTCGGCCGCGCCGAGGCGATCGAGAACGGCTTTCGCCGCCGGCTGCGCAAGCCACAGGCGCGGCGCTTCCGGATCGGCGCGATCGACAGCGCCGCGGCCGGCCTCTTGCCGCCGCTGCTGCGCGATCTCCGCGCCGCCCATCCGGACGTCGCGGTGCAGCTGCTCGAGGAGAAGACCATCCGGCTGCTGCCGAAGCTGCTGTCTGGCGCGCTCGACCTTGCGTTCGTGCGCCCGCCGGAGCGGCCCGACCGCCGCATCGAATTCGTCCCGCTGTTGCGGGAGACCGCCGTGGTGGCGCTGTCGCACAAGCACGCGCTGGCGCGGCGCAAGCAGATCGTGCTGCCCGACATCGCGGATCAGCCCCTGATCGTGCCGGAACGCCGCTCGCGGCCGCACAGCCACGATCTGACGACCAAGCTGTTCGACGAGGCCGGGCTGACGCCGCGTATCCAGGAGATCGCCGACGAGAAGCAGACCATCGTCAACATGGTCGCAGCAAGGCTCGGCGTCGCCATCGTGCCGCGCTGGACCGCACGGATGGCGATCCCCGGCGTCCGCTTTGTGCCGCTCCGCCTGAAGCGCGGCAGCAGCGCCGGCCGCCTGCCGCTCGCCGCCGCCTGGCTGAAAGGCTCCCGCGATCCGGTCCGCGACCAGGTGATCGCTGTGCTCCAGGCACGGTTGAAGAGTTACGCGCGCGAGGCGTGAACACGTCTCTCTGTCTCTCTCTCTCTCTCTTCATTCCGGGGCGTGCGAAGCGCGAGCTCGGAATCCATTCCACCACGCGTTTTGCGGATCGATGGATTCGGGACCTGTGTTGCAAAACGCGGAGCCTCTGTCTTCAACCAATGGAAGGATCATTCGATTTTTCAACCGTGTCGTCGCGAGGCATGGAGCGCGGTAACGCCTGTGCCCATTTCGGCGGCAGAAAGTTCCTCGATCAACTGAAACGCATGGCGCAGAAAGTTCCACCGATCCCGTTCTGCTTCGACCTAATGTGAATCGCGGCGCAATGCTCGCGAGAACCAAGGCAAGTCTGATGTCACGCTGTTGCATCGATGTTCCGCTTCAACGGATACGATTGCAGTGCGCCGCCACATAAGCGCCCTTTGTTACTTCTTGAATGCATGTCGAGTAACAACCGAAATCCCAAGCCGCATCATGGCGGCTTTGGACCAAGGGAAAGTGATGATGTGGACAGCCCGACACTGCTCGATCCGTCTGCTTGTTGTGCTTGCGACGGCAGTCTCCTCATTCCCAGCCATGGCTCAGGTGAGCAAGGGCAGTCCTTCCGCCGTGGCACCCGCAGCGCCCGCCGCACCAACTGCGGCACCGGCCTCGTCGAGCAAGGTCTCATTAGGTGCCATTCGGTGGGACAATTGGAGTCTCGACAGTCCCTATGGGCAGGTCCTGGCCGACCCTGGATTGCGCGCGCGCGCTCCGTATTACACAGAGCGTCTGCCGAACGGAAATCTCGGTTTTCCCGGAAACACCGAACGAGCACTGAATGCGGACGTGCATTACGCGAAGTCCGCAGGCTTGGATTATTTCATCTTCGGCTACTACCTGGAGAGTTCTTCCTGGGGACGCGATCCCAGTCGAGCCGTGGCGCTCAATCGGGCGTTGGGAAATTTTCTTCGGCTTCCAGACAAGCTCGGCATCAAATACGCGCTGAATTTCAACCTGTCATTCCCCCCTCGTGATGTGCCGATGGTGAGTGATGCAATCAGCAAAGCGGTAGCTGGGCCGGATTACATGCGGGCGAGCGACGGCTCGGCGCCTGTGTTCTTCCTGCTTGGTACGATGACCCCGTGGATAAAGGGGCTTGGGGGTGAAGAGGGTACAAAGGCGGCCCTGAAGGATATGAGGGATCGGGTCAAGGCCGCGACCGGCCGAGATCTCTACCTGGTTGCCTTGCTCTTCAACCTGTCCGAGACGGAGCCCGTTGCTCACAGGATAGGATTTGATGCGGCGAGTACATATGCGACCGCCCTTGGGTCGAATGGAAAATCCCTGCCGTACGCCAGTTGCGCGGCTCTTGCACAGAAAGCCTGGCAAGCCGAAGCCCAGAATGGTTCTGGAGGCTTCCTACCAACCGTGACGCTTGGCTGGGATTATCGACCGGCTTTGCGCGATCCTCAGGAACTGAAAACTCGCAAGCCGAATCCGGACTGGTGTCAACCTGCCACCGATGAGGAATGGACACGGCAAATCCGTGCTGCAATCAGTCAGGCGGCCAACAATCCGCGCAACGATCGCTTCAAGAGCGTTGTGATCTATGCCTGGAACGAGAGCTCCGAAGGCGGCTGGATTCAGCCGACGCTGTCTGAAGGCGTGCGGCGTCTCAAAGTGATCGCCAACGCGGCGGGCCGACGCCCGACACTTCCGCCGTTCAAGCTGGTGTGGCCGACGCGGATCGATCCGAAGGCGTGTGCCGTCGGTTCGTCATCGATCTCAACTACAACGGCTGGCGCCGGATGCAAATCGGCCAGTGATTCGATGACAACTGCGTGGCCATGTCCGCCAGGCATGCAGATTGCAGGCGAGGAATTGCGCCAAGCACCGTCGGAGGATGGAGAAAAAATACCGCTTATCTGGCAGGAGAGGCTCTGCACGCCACAGGGCAAACAACAGCGATCAGTTAATTGAGTCAATATCGACAGGGGGTTCCCAATGGATGAAGTCTGGAGTGATGAGAATACCTTCGTGATCAACAACATGAAGTTTGGCCTGATCAGGCAGAACTTCAATGATGCCAGGACGACGAAGGATTCCATCGCGATCATCAAGAACCGCGGGATGATTGATCGCTACAAAAGCCTCATTCGCGAGAACGGGGTTACCAATATCCTGGAATTCGGCATCTTCGAAGGTGGTTCGGCTTTGCTTCTTGCCGCGATCGAGGAACGTATCAAGTTCGTCGGGATCGATATCAGACCTGCGAGCCCAGCGGTGCTTGGCCTGATCCGCGACCACGGTCTGACGGACCGCGTCAAATTATACTACAATACGTCGCAAGGCGACACCGCGCGCGTCCAGACCATCATCAGGACGGAATTCCCCGGCCAGCGAATAGATATGATTATCGACGACGCCTCGCATCAATACGAGCTCTCGCGAGCAAGCTTCGAGGCGTCCTTCCATTATCTCAAGAGCGATGGTCTCTATCTGATCGAAGATTGGGCCTGGGCTCATTGGGAGGAGCCCTATCAGACGCAGCAATGGACCGATATGCCCGCCCTCACCAATCTGATCTTCGAGCTCGTCATGCTCTGTGGGAGCCGGCCCGATATCATTTCGGAAATGAGCGTTCAGAAGGCGATAGCCATTTTCCGCAAGGGCGAACAAGAGGTCGGAAACTTCAGCCTGTCAAAGCTCTACCGTCATCGCAACAGGTGGACCCCCGCACTGTGACGATGCGCCCGGCTCTTGCGGAGAGCACACGAGATCGATCGCTTCCCCCATAACGCGTTATGCCCGGCCTTGCGCCGGGCATTCACGTCTTGGCTGCATAAAAGGAAGACCTGGACGGCCGGGACGAGCCCGGCCATGACGATGACTGAGCCGAAAGGAAGCCCGCGTCTTGGAACTGCACCAGCTTCGCTGCTTCGTGGCGGCTGCTGAGAACTGCGTTTCGGGCGCGCGGCGCTGCGCCTGCAGATGATGCCCTCGGCGCTGGGCCGCCACATCAAGCTGCTGGCGATCGAGAACGGCTTTCGCCGCCGGCTGCGCAAGCCACAGGCGCGGCGCTTCCGGATCGGCGCGATCGACAGCGCCGCGGCCGGCCTCTTGCCGCCGCTGCTGCGCGATCTCCGCGCCGCCCATCCGGACGTCGCGGTGCAGCTGCTCGAGGAGAAGACCATCCGGCTGCTGCCGAAGCTGCTGTCTGGCGCGCTCGACCTTGCGTTCGTGCGCCCGCCGGAGCGGCCCGACCGCCGCATCGAATTCGTCCCGCTGTTGCGGGAGACCGCCGTGGTGGCGCTGTCGCACAAGCACGCGCTGGCGCGGCGCAAGCAGATCGTGCTGCCCGACATCGCGGATCAGCCCCTGATCGTGCCGGAACGCCGCTCGCGGCCGCACAGCCACGATCTGACGACCAAGCTGTTCGACGAGGCCGGGCTGACGCCGCGTATCCAGGAGATCGCCGACGAGAAGCAGACCATCGTCAACATGGTCGCAGCAAGGCTCGGCGTCGCCATCGTGCCGCGCTGGACCGCACGGATGGCGATCCCCGGCGTCCGCTTTGTGCCGCTCCGCCTGAAGCGCGGCAGCAGCGCCGGCCGCCTGCCGCTCGCCGCCGCCTGGCTGAAAGGCTCCCGCGATCCGGTCCGCGACCAGGTGATCGCTGTGCTCCAGGCACGGTTGAAGAGTTACGCGCGCGAGGCGTGAGGGCGCTTCGTTGCGTGATGCCTCGATGGCCGATGAATGATTTTGGCCGGTTGACCTAGGTCAACACGACTTGCGCTGGCCAGGGTGAGCGTGCGCGCCATGGCGAAGCGTCAGGACTGGGTCATGATCGCAGGGTGCGTCGCTACCGCTTTGGCGGTGGTGGCGCTCGTCGCCCTTTTCTCTGCCTGAGCTGTGTCGCCCCCGTAGTGTTACGGGGGCGTCCAGCTAGGTCGCGGAGATGACTGGGTAATTCCCAAAGCTCAAACACCGCTGGCACAAACTGCACTGGCTTGCCGAGTTCCTCCCGGCATAGCTTCCCCTTCCAACGTAGGGCGGCGTTATGGGCAACCTACTTTACAGCGTGTTTGTCGTGCTGATGGGGCTAAGCCCGGTCATCCTCGTGGCGATTGCCATGTTCATAAATTGAGGGCCGGAGCGGTGTCTTTCGGCGTGCCAACCACCAATCCATTCCGCTGGCGTGCTTAGTTACTAAATCCGCGATGCCTTAACCTGGTGAAAGGTTGACGTCAGGGCGGGCGTGTACGCTCGCGCCCATGAATTGGGACCTGCTGTATTTCCGCCTCTCGCTCGTCTGGATGGCGATCACCGCTGCCATGCTGGTCTATGTGCTGGTCGCTTAAGGGCTGCCTCTCCGTCGCCGAAGGCTTCCGCCGATATGTTCCCCACGCGCCAATCGGAAACATGCCGCCAGAATGCGAAGCTGCGTTACCATTAAAGCTGTCATCGCCCGGTTCGACCAAGCGATCCAGTACATCCCGTCATCCTTGTAAGCCACGACGCACTGGATCGGATAGAGTGTCCGGTGCGGTAACGGACGGGAGACCGCTTCATCCCAGGGCTTTGAAGCCCGGACCTCAGCGCGGCGCCCCGTCCGTTGTTCCATTGAACCCGAACAGTCGCGAGGGCCGCCTGGCGAGCCCGGTTGCGCAAGGATGGGTGCAGATGGACGCGATCTACGTTGGCATTGATGTGTCGAAGGACCGACTGGACGTGCATGTCCGTCCGAGCGGAGAAGCCTTTGCCGTGGCGCGTGACGGCAAAGGCCTGGAAGAGCTCGTTGCGCGCTTGCAGGCGATCTCGCCGGCGCTGATTGCGGTGGAGGCAACCGGCGGCTTCGAGACGATCGTTGCTGCGGCGCTGGCCGGCGCCCGGCTGCCGCTGGTGGTGGTCAACCCGGCCCAGATCCGGCACTTCGCGCAGGCGGTTGGCCAGCGCGCCAAGACGGACCCGATCGATGCGGCGGTCATCGCGCGGTTTGTCGAGGCGGTGCAGCCGGAGCCGCGTGCGATGCCGGATCAGGAAGCCCGGCTGCTGGCCGAACTGGTCAGCCGCCGACGGCAGATCATCGAGATGATCGTTGCCGAGCGTCAGCGCGAGAAGCGGGCCGAGAACGTCCGCGTCCGCAAGAGCCTTGCCCGCCATATCAAGGTCCTCGAGAAGGAGCTGCCGGAGATCGACAACGACATCGACACGCTGGTGCGCGGCTCGCCAGTCTGGCGCGCCAAGGAGGAGTTGCTGGTCAGCTTTCCTGGCGTGAGCAACACCCTCGCACGGACCTTCCTCGCCGAGGTGCCCGAGCTCGGCACGCTCAATCGGCGTCAGATTGCGAGCCTCGCCGGTCTTGCCCCGTTCACCCGCCAGTCGGGCCGCTGGAAGGGCAAGAGCATGATCGGCGGTGGAAGGGCCAAGCTGCGCGCCGGGCTCTACATGGCCGCCCTGTCGGCCAGCCGATACCATCCGCAGCTCAAGGTCTTCTACCGACGCCTGGTGACCGCTGGAAAGCCCAAGATGGTCGCCCTCATCGCCGTTGCACGCAAAGTCCTCACAACCCTCAACGCCATGCTCAGGGACCAAAAACCATGGCAATCCGCTTGACGAAGAACACAGTCGCTGAGGTGCGAACTCTTGCGAGCCTCGAAGGATGCACGGCCACCAGCCAGGCCGTCACCCTTCGAGGCTCGCTCTGCTCGCACCTCAGGGTGACGGGATTGGCAGCCTTGGGTCTGGCTCACATGGGCAAGCTGGTAGACAAACGACTTGCCCCCCGCCGCGGCTCAAATCTCCCCGGTTTTGCGGGTCGGCCATGAGTTCCTCCTTTGTAGACTCGCGTTATGTTATAATATAACAGTCGTTCCATGGCGCATACGCACACCCACGAGGACCACCATCACGGCCACGCCCCCCACGGGCACAGCCACGCCCCGCACGCGCATCCGGCGCAGGCCGCGCACTGGTCGATCCTGCGCATGCCCGTGCCGGCCCGACTGCTCGCGGCGCTCGCGGTCAGTGCCTGCCTGTGGGCTGTCGTCTGGCTGGCGATGAGGTGAGACCTGTGGCTGCTCTTGTTACCTTCCGCGACGTCACGCTCGGTTATGATCGCCACCCGGCGGTGCATCATCTCAATGGCGCCGTCGAGGCGGGTGCGTTGCTCGCCGTGATCGGCCCGAACGGCGCCGGCAAGTCGACCCTGCTGCGCGGCATCGCCGGCGTGCTCAAGCCGCTGTCGGGCGTGATCGATCTCGACGGGCTGGATCATCGCGACATCGCCTATCTGCCGCAGTCCGCCGACATCGACCGCAGCTTCCCGATCTCGGTGTTCGATTTCGTCGGCACCGGGTTGTGGCGCTCGACCGGCTTCTTCGGCGGCATCGGCAAGGCCGCGCGCGAGAAGATTTTGGCGGCGCTCGCCGCGGTCGGGCTCAACGGTTTCGAGAACCGCCCGATCGGCACGCTGTCCGGCGGCCAGACCCAGCGCATGCTGTTTGCGCGCGTGCTGTTGCAGGACGCCCGGCTGATCGTGCTCGACGAGCCGTTCAACGCCATCGACGCCAAGACCACCGCTGACCTGCTGGCGCTGGTGAAGCGCTGGAACGGCGAGGGGCGCACCGTGCTGGCGGCGCTGCACGACCTCGACATGGTGCGCAACAATTTCCCCGAAACGCTGCTGCTGGCGCGCGGCCCGGTCGAATGGGGACCGACCGCCGAGGCGCTGACGGCCGACAATCTGATGGTCGCGATGCGGATGTGCGAGGCGTTCGACGACAGCGCCGCGGCCTGCGCCGCCGATCCACGCTCGAGGGCCGCCTGACGCCGATGCTATCCGACGCGCTGGTCACGCCCTTCACCGAATTCGAGTTCATGCGCCGCGCGCTGGCGGCGGTGATCGCGCTGTCGCTCGGCGGTGCGCCGATCGGCGTGTTCCTGATGCTGCGGCGGATGAGCCTGGTCGGCGACGCCATGGCGCATGCGATCCTGCCGGGGGCGGCGATCGGCTTCCTGCTGTCCGGGCTCAACCTGTTCGCGATGACGACCGGCGGCCTGATCGCGGGCTTTGCCGTGGCGCTGCTCGCCGGCCTCGTCGCCCGCACCACCGAATTGAAGGAGGACGCCTCGCTTGCGACTTTCTATCTGGTCTCGCTCGCGCTCGGCGTCACCATCGTGTCCATCAAGGGCACCAATATCGACCTGCTGCACGTGCTGTTCGGCAACATCCTGGCGATGGACGACCAGACCCTGCTGGTGATCGCGTTCAACGCCACCCTCACGCTCCTGGTGCTCGCGGTGATCTATCGCCCGCTGGTGATCGAATGCGTCGATCCGGTATTCCTGCGCACCGTAAGCCGGGCCGGCGCGCCGGCGCATCTCGCCTTCCTCGCACTGGTCGTGGTCAACCTCGTCAACGGCTTCCACGCGCTCGGCACGCTGCTCGGCGTCGGACTGATGATCCTGCCCGCGGGCATTGCGCGGTTCTGGTCGCGCGACATCACCACCATGATCTGCATCGCGGTGGCGAGCGCGATGCTGTCGGGCTATGCCGGACTGGTGCTGTCGTACCAGACCCGGATTCCCTCCGGCCCTGCGATCATCCTGGTCGCGGCGGGGCTGTATATTGTGTCGCTGCTGTTCGGCAATGTCAGCGGCCTGGTGCGGCAGCTGTTTCCCGGCCGCCATCTCGAGGCGTGAGTACGATGCGGCGATTGTTCGGTTTGATTGGTCTGGCGCTGCTGCTGGCGAGTGGACCGGCGCGCGCCGCCGAGCGCATCAATGTCGTCGCGAGCTTCTCGATCCTCGCCGACATGGTGCGCAATGTCGGCGGCAATAATGTCGACGTGACGGCGCTGGTCGGGCCCGACGGCGACGCGCATGTCTACGCGCCGACGCCGGCAGATGCCAAGAAGGTCGCCGACGCCAAGCTCGTGGTGATCAATGGTCTCGGCTTCGAGGGCTGGATGCCGCGGCTGCTGCAGGCCTCGGGCAGCAAGGCGCCGGTCGCGGTGGCGACCAAGGGGATCATGCCACGAAAGATGGGCGGCCATGACGATCCGCATGCCTGGCAATCCGTGGCCAATGCGAAGATCTACGTCGTCAATATTCGCGACGGGCTGATCGCCGCGGCCCCCGACCAGACAGCCATCTTCAAGGCCAACGCCGACGCCTATCTGGCCAAGCTGGAGGCGCTCGACCGCGAGGTGCATGAGGCGGTGGCGAAAGTGCCGGAGGCGCGGCGCAAGGTGATCTCGACCCATGGCGCTTTCGGCTATTTCGCCGACGCCTACGGCGTCACGTTCTTCTCGCCGCTCAGCGTGTCCACGGATTCCGAGCCCAGCGCCCGCGATATCGCCGCCATCATCGCCCAGATCAAGGTTGCGAAAATTCCGGCAGTTTTTCTCGAAAATATCAGCGATCCCCGCCTGATCGAGCGGATCGCGGCCGAGACCGGCGCCCGGGTCGGCGGCACCCTGTATTCGGACGGTTTGACGGCCGAAAAGGGCGATGCACCCACTTACATTGATATGGTCAGGCACAATATAAAGGCCCTGACCAGCGCGCTCGCCGAGTAGGGCAGGGGCCTCCCTGTCTGGATTGAGCGCGGCCCCAAGTTCCTTCGGAGTTGTTATGGCTGAAGCTTCGCAAAAAATTCCTGTGACCGTGCTGACGGGCTATCTCGGCGCCGGCAAGACCACGCTGTTGAACCGCATACTGTCGGAAAACCACGGCAAGAAATACGCCGTCATCGTCAACGAATTCGGCGAGATCGGCATCGACAACGACCTCATCATCGGCGCCGATGAGGAAGTGTTCGAGATGAACAATGGCTGCGTGTGCTGCACCGTGCGCGGCGACCTCGTCCGCATCATGGACGGCCTGATGAAGCGCAAGGGCAAGTTCGACGCCATCATCGTCGAGACCACCGGCCTTGCCGATCCGGCGCCGGTCGCGCAGACCTTCTTCGTCGACGAGGACGTGCAGAAGAACGCCCGGCTCGACGCGGTCGTGACCGTCGCCGATGCCAAATGGCTGAGCGACCGCCTCAAGGACGCGCCGGAAGCCAAGAACCAGATCGCGTTCGCCGACGTCATCGTGCTGAACAAGACCGACCTGGTCTCAAAGCCCGAACTCGCCGAGGTCGAAGCCCGCATCCGCGGCATCAATCCCTATGCCAAGCTGCACCGCACCGAGCGTTGCCAGGTCGGGCTGACCGACGTGCTGGAGCGCGGCGCGTTCGATCTCGACCGCATCCTGGAGATCGAGCCGGATTTCCTCGAGGCCGGCGACGATCACGACCATGACCACGGTCATCACCATGACCATAATCACCACCACCATGATCACGACCATGGCCATGGCGGGTTGAAGCATTATCACGACGAGGACATGCAGTCGCTGTCGCTGCGTTCCGAGAAGCCGCTCGACCCGACCAAGTTCATGCCCTGGCTGCAGCAGCTCGTCGCCACCGAGGGCCAGAAGATCCTGCGCTCGAAGGGCATCCTCGCTTTCACCGGCGATGACGACCGCTACGTGTTCCAGGGCGTCCACATGATGCTGGAGGGCGACCATCAGCGGAAATGGAAGGACGGCGAGAAGCGCGAGAGCCGCGTCGTGTTCATCGGTCGCGAACTGCCCGAGCAGGTGATCCGCGACGGCTTCGAGCAGTGCATCACCACGTGATGAAAGAGTTCGATCCGGGCGAGGCCCCTTCTTCCATCGTTTCGATCACCGACCGCGTCAAGCCGCTACCGCTCGGCGCGGCGGTGAGCTCGGTACATTTCCTCGGCGACCGCGCGTTCTTCGTCGGCGCCGAGGAGGGTGTTGCGATCGCGACCGCCGAAGGCGAGATCACACGGACGCAGACGCATTTCGGCGCCATCCTGTGCGCCGCCTCCGACGGCAAGCGGCTCGTCACCGGCGGTGACGACGGCAAGCTGGTCGCGATCGACGCCAAGGGCGAGACCGCTGTCATTGCGACCGACGCCAAGCGGCGCTGGATCGACAATGTCGCCCTGCACAGCGACGGCACGCTGGCGTGGTCGGCGGGCAAGACCGCGTTCGTGCGCAATCCCAAGGGCGAGGAGAAAACCTTCGAGGTACCGTCGACCGTCGGCGGGCTTGCTTTTGCGCCGAAGGGCCTGCGGCTTGCGATCGCGCATTACAACGGCGTGACCTTGTGGTTTCCCAACATGGCGGCCAATCCGGAGTTTCTGGAATGGGCGGGCTCGCATCTCGCCGTCATGTTCAGCCCGGACAACAAATTCCTCGTCACCGCGATGCACGAACCCGCGATGCATGGCTGGCGGCTCGCCGACAACCGGCATATGCGGATGAGCGGCTATCCCGGCCGGGTGCGCTCGATGTCATGGAGCGTCGGCGGCAAGGGGCTCGCGACCTCGGGCGCCGACACCGTGATCGTCTGGCCGTTCACCAGCAAGGACGGCCCGATGGGCAAGGAGCCGGCGATGCTGGCGCCGATGCCGGCGCGGGTCGCCGTGGTCGCCTGCCATCCGAAGAACGACATCATGGCGGTCGGCTATGCCGACGGCACCGTGCTGATGGTCCGGCTCGAGGACGGTGCCGAGATCCTGGTGCGCCGGAACGCCGGCACGGCGGTGTCGGCGCTCGGATGGAATGCCAAGGGCACGCTGCTCGCCTTCGGCACGGAAGATGGTGACGCGGGCATCGTGGAAATGTAAGAGATCGCGGCAGACGAAGCGTTTTCGAGCGAAGTGGGTACCGGTTCGCGTGAAGAAAACGCGTCAAAAGACGAAGCTCGCGCCGGGGCCGCAGCGTCATGCGATTTCTCACCACGTTCCAGCTCGCCGACTTCATCGACACGCTGGTCAGCCTGACCACGGCCTTTGTGTTCGGCACCCTGATCGGTGCCGAGCGGCAGTACCGGCAGCGCACCGCGGGTCTGCGCACCAACGTGCTGGTTGCGGTTGGCGCTGCCGCCTTCGTCGACCTCGCGATGCATCTGGCCGGCGCCGACGGCGCGGTGCGGGTGATCGCCTATGTGGTGTCGGGGATCGGCTTCCTCGGCGCCGGCGTCATCATGAAGCAGGGCATGGATGTGCGCGGCCTCAACACCGCGGCCACGCTGTGGGCCTCGGCCGCGGTCGGCTCCTGCGCCGGTGCCGACCTCGTGGCGCAGGCGGCGGCGCTGACCGTGTTCGTGATCGCCGGCAACACGCTGCTGCGTCCGCTGGTCAACGCCATCAACCGCATCCCGCTGAACGAGAAGGCCTCGGAGGCGACCTACTACTTCAAGCTCGCGGTTACCCCGGAAGCGCTGCCGGACATGCGCGATCGCCTGGTCGAGAAGCTGGAGGCAGCGAACTACCCTGTTGCCGATGTCGACGTGGTTGAGGCCGGCGACGACTTCCTCGAGATCGTGGCGACGCTGGTCTCGACCGCGGTCGAACCCAACGAGTTGAATGCCGTGGTGGTGGACCTGCAGCATCAGCCCGGCGTGCGGCACGCGACCTGGGAGGTCAGCACCACGGATTGAGCCGAGGTTCCCGCAGGCACCGCTTCGGAACCATGCCGTGGCGGGATCGTTGACCCCGCGGACAAGGCGCAGGTGAACGAGATGGCTGTGGATCGGACCAGGTTGCGAATCGACATGCTGATCGCCTCGACGCTGGTGGCAGCGGGCGTTGCGATCGCGGTGCTTTCGCTGCACGCGATCAATGCCGCTTCGCCGCAGGAGATCGCGCAGGCGACCCAGCCGCTGCAACCGACGCCGACGCCCGAGCCGCAGCAGACGGCGCCGCCGGCCGAGTCGAAGCCGGGCGGCGAGCGGCCGACCACGCCGGCGCCGCAGCCCGCGCGTCCCGACGATGAGGCACGGAAGGCCGGCGCCAAGCCGGTGCTGCCGCCCGCGCCCGCGGAGAAGACCGCGCCGCCGATCGAGAAAAAGTAAGCGCACCGCGGCCCGCATTGTGACGCGGATTTGACGGACGCTGCCGATTATACGGTCTCGCCTCCGCCGCGGGCGCCCTCCATAATCTGTCGTCTCGCCAACGACAGATGGGGCTTGCCATGAAGATCGAGGACGTCCGGCGCACCGCCTATTCGATGCCGCTCACCAACCCGTCGTTTCCGCCGGGGCCCTACCGGTTCTTCGACCGCGAATATTTCATCATCACCTACAAGACCGACCCGGAAGCGCTCGCCGCCGTGGTGCCGGAGCCGCTCGAGGTCGCCGAGCCTGTGGTGAAGTACGAGTTCATCCGCATGCCGGACTCGACCGGCTTCGGCGACTACACCGAGACCGGGCAGGTGATCCCGGTTCGCTTCAGGGGCGAGGAGGGCGCCTACACCCACGCGATGTATCTCGACGATGAAGGCCCGATCGCCGGCGGTCGCGAGCTGTGGGGATTTCCGAAGAAGCTGGCAAAGCCCAGGATCGAGGTCGAGAGCGACGTGCTGGTCGGCTCGCTGCATTACGGCTCGGTGCTCTGCGCCTCCGCCACCATGGGCTACAAGCACCGCAAGGTTGATCACGACACCGTACTGAAGTCGATGACGGCGCCGAACTTCATTCTGAAAATCATCCCGCATGTCGACGGTAGCCCGCGGATCTGCGAGCTGGTGCGGTTTCATCTGGAAGACATCACGCTGAAGGAGGCCTGGACCGGTCCCGCCGCGCTTGGGCTGTTTCCGCACGCGCTATGCGACGTCGCCCGCCTGCCGGTGCGCGAGGTGGTCTCGGCGCTGCATTTCAAGGCGGACCTGACGCTCGGCCTCGGCTCGGTCGCGTTCGACTACATGGCGAGATGACGAAGTCATTCCGGGGCAGCGATGAACCATGGTGCGCACTCGCGCACCCGAGAATCTCGCGCAACGATTTCGAGGTCCCGGGTCTGCGCGCCTAAGCGCGCATCCCGGGATAACCCTTCGGATCAGCGCACCAGAATATTCTTGAACTGCCAGGGATCGCTGGTGTCGATATCTTCCGGGAACAGTCCCGGGCGATCCGTCAGCGGGGTCCAGTCGGTGTAGAAACCCTTCACCGGGCCGAGATACGGCAGCTGGATTTCCAGGAGACGATCGAAGTCCATCTCGTCGGCCTCGACGATGCCTTCGTTCGGGTTTTCCAGCGCCCACACCATGCCGCCGAGCACGGCGGACGTCACTTGCAGGCCGGTGGCGTTCTGATACGGCGCGAGCTTGCGGGTCTCCTCGATGGAGAGCTGCGAGCCGTACCAGTAGGCATTGTTGTCATGGCCGAACAGCAGCACGCCGAGCTCGTCGATGCCGTCGACGATTTCGTTCTCATCGAGGATGTGGTGCTTTTCCTGCATCTTCGCTGCGCGGCCGAACATTTCATGCAGCGACAGCACGGCGTCGTCGGCCGGGTGATAGGCATAGTGGCAGGTCGGCCGATAGATCGCTGTGCCCGATGCGTCACGCACCGTGAAGTAATCGGCGATCGAGATCGACTCGTTGTGGGTGACGAGGAAGCCGTACTGCGCGCCGCGGGTCGGGCACCAGGTGCGCACGCGCGTGTTGGCGCCGGGCTGCATCAGATAGATGGCGGCGCCGCAGCCGGCTTCGTGGGTGTGGGCATTCTCGGGCATCCATTTCTCATGGGTGCCCCAGCCGAGTTCGGACGGCTGCACGCCTTCCGACAGGAAACCTTCCACCGACCAGGTGTTGACGAAGACGTCAGGCTCTTTCGGCGACTTGGAGCGCTGGGTGTCGCGTTCGGCGATGTGGATGCCCTTCACACCGGCCTGCCGCATCAAGTCCGCCCATTCGGCCTTGGTCTTCGGCTTCGGGGCATTGAGCTTCAGATCGGCGGCGACATTGAGCAGCGCCTGCTTGACGAAGAACGAGACCATGCCGGGATTGGCGCCACAGCAGGAGACGGCCGTCGTCGAGCCCGCGGGGCGCGCCTTCTTGGCGGCCAGCGTCACCTCGCGAAGGGCGTAGTTGGAGCGCGCTTCCGGGCCCTTCGAGGAATCGAAATAAAAGCCGAGCCAGGGCTCGTTGACGGTGTCGATGTAGAGAGCGCCGAGTTCGTTGCACAGCTCCATGATGTCGGTCGAGCCGGTATCGACCGACAGATTGACGCAAAAGCCCTGGCCGCCGCCTTTAGTGAGCAGCGGGCTCAGCAGGTCGCGATAATTGTCCTTGGTCACGGCCTTCTGGATGAATTTGACGTTGTGCTTCTCGCAATGCGCCTTGCGGCCCTCGTCCTTGGGGTCGATCACGGTGACGCGCGACTTGTCATAGTCGAGATGCCGCTCGATCAAAGGCAGCGTGCCTTTGCCGATCGAGCCGAAGCCGATCATGACAATGGGACCTGTGATCTTCGCGTAGATTTGCGAGGCGGGGCTCATCATTTTCTCCAGGAGAGTGCCTAGCGGCGGATAGGGTGGATCAGGGGTTGCGACGCTTCGCGGTGACTTCGATCTCGACCTTCATCTCGGGCTTGTAGAGCCCCGCGACGATCAGCATCGTTGCGGCCGGGCGGATGTCGCCGAGGACCTCGCCGCAGACCGCGAAATGCGCATCCACGTCACGGGCGTCGGTGAGGTAGTAGGTCGCGCGGACGATGTCGGCCATCGCAAAGCCTCCCTCCTTGAGGGCGGCCTCGATGGTCTTGAAGCAGTTCCGTGACTGGCTCGTGACATCTGATGGCATGGTCATCGTGGCGTAGTCATAGCCGGTGGTTCCCGCGACGAAGGCGAAGTCGCCGTCGATCACGGCACGGCTGTAGCCGGCGGTCTTCTCAAAGGGCGAGCCGGTGGAAATCAGGCGGCGGGACATGCTGGACCTCGACTGAAAATGGCTTTGCGCGGGGTTTACGGGCATTTTTGGCGCCCGCGCAACCCCTTCTTGGTTCAGGCTTGGTGCGGCCGGCACTAATGGGACTGCAGCGTGGTGTCCGGCGGAGATGGCGCCGTGCCGGTCCAGCGCCGGCCCAGGATATCCCTGACGATCATCACCGAGATCAGGATCAGCATGACCGTGGTGACGAGGCCGCGCCAACGCGGGCGCGCGCCATCGGTGATGGGAAGGTGCTCCGACATAGCGGCCCGCCTTACGCCGCGTGCGGCACGGCGAGCGGTGCCTTCCGGGTCCGGGATCGCGTCCGCGATGCCTTGGCCTCGGGCAGCGGCGCGCCGGTCGGCGTGATCATGCCCCAGGCGCCGTCCAGCGCGCCGGCGACAAGCTCGACGCCGAGCAGCCGCTCGCGCTCGAACGTGCCCGGCAGCGACAGCTCGCCGGTCTTGGCGGCGGTGAAGCCGAAGCGGGCGTAGTAGGGCGCATCGCCAAGCAGGATCACGGCGCCGTGGCCGCGCGCCTTGGCCACCGCCAGCGCGCGCTGCATCAGCGCGGCGCCGACGCCGAGGCCGCGGCAGTCGTCGTCGACTGCCAGCGGCCCCAGCATCAGCGCGCTGCGGCCCCCCGCGCTGACGTGCCACAACCGCACGGTTCCAACCAGCCGGCCGTCCTGGCGCACGGCCGCAAGGCTCAGGCCTTCGGCGGGCGCGCGTCCGTCGCGCAGGCGCTGGCAGGTGCGCGTATGGCGATTACAGCCAAAGCAGGCATCCAGCAGCGCTTCGCGTGCGACGACGTCCGAGCCACGCTCCGCACGGATCGCGAACGGGGCGGCATCTCGGATGAGGGCAACGGGGGTGTTCCGTTTTGCAGTCATGGCACGTCAGTCCCCGCTTGCAACGGCATGTCGTACGCCGCGGCAAGCGTCGTTCAGGAAAATCAAAAATGATCGGGGAGGAGCCGGCGGGGCCGGCTCCCGGTTTATCGGGCCTCGAAAAGGAGGCGGGTCAGATGTGGTAGGTCTTCAGCGGCGGAATGCCGTTGAACGCCACCGACGAGTAGGTCGACGTATAGGCGCCGGTGCCTTCGATCAGCAGCTTGTCGCCGATCTCGAGCGTCACCGGGAGCGGATACGGCAGCTTCTCGTACAGCACGTCGGCGCTGTCGCAGGTCGGGCCCGCGAGCACGCACGGCGTCATGTCCGCCCCGTCATGCGGGGTGCGGATGGCGTAGCGGATCGACTCGTCCATCGTCTCGGCGAGACCGCCGAACTTGCCGATGTCGAGATAGACCCAGCGCACCTCGTCCTCGTCGCTCTTCTTCGAGATCAGAACGACTTCGGTCTCGATGATTCCAGCATTGCCGACCATGCCGCGGCCCGGCTCGATGATCGTCTCCGGAATCTGGTTGCCGAAATGCTTGCGCAGCGCGCGGAAGATCGACCGGCCATATTGCAGGACCGGAGGAACGTCCTTGAGGTACTTGGTCGGGAAGCCGCCGCCCATGTTGACCATGGTGAGGTTGATCCCGCGCTCGGCGCAGTCACGGAACACGGTCGACGCCATCGCGAGCGCGCGGTCCCACGCCTTCACCTTGCGCTGCTGCGAGCCGACATGGAACGAGATACCGCACGGCTCCAGGCCCAGGCGCTTGGCGAGGTCGAGCACGTCGACCGCCATCTCCGGGTCGCAGCCGAACTTGCGCGACAGCGGCCACTCGGCGCCGGCGCAGTCATAGAGGATGCGGCAGAACACCTTGGCGCCGGGGGCGGCGCGGGCGATCTTCTCGACCTCGGCGGCGCAATCGACCGCGAACAGGCGAATGCCGAGCGCGAAGGCACGCGCGATGTCGCGCTCCTTCTTGATCGTGTTGCCATAGGAGATGCGGTCCGGCGTCGCACCGGCGGCCAGCGCCATCTCGATTTCCGCAACCGTCGCGGTGTCGAAGCAGGAGCCGAGCGAGGCCAGCAGCGACAGCACTTCGGGCGCCGGGTTGGCTTTCACCGCATAGAACACGCGGCTGTCCGGCAGCACCTTGGCGAAGGTCTGGTAATTGTCGCGCACGACTTCGAGGTCGACGACGAGGCACGGCTCGGTGTCGAGTCCATCCTGGCGGCGGTGGCGCAGGAATTCCTGGATACGTTCAGTCATGGCACTCTCCAACGGCCCCAGCGACGGGATCCGCATCAACGTGACGTCGGGTAAGAGCGCTTCGGCCACATCGCGCGATGGAGGCGCGTTGAGGCCAAGAGACTCAAACCAGACTGTGCTGCCGTGGATTGGTTGGGAGAGTTTCCCGCCCGATCACCTGGCAATGAAGGACAAGCCTTTTCAGTAGCCCGGGCCGGCGTTGGACCGCCGGTAGAGACCAAAAAAGCCCGATCCGTCGTTGCTTTAAGTCGCGTCCCCCGTTGAGAGCGGGGTGCGCCGGTTCGCCTCCGGCTGCCAGTCACGGTTGCAAAGAGTGGTGAGACCTTCAACGGCATCCCTGGAGAGAGATGCTGGCCGCCTCGTGTCCTGATGGACGTAAGCGACCCTCGGTTCTTCCACCCCTTGGCGGCTGTCCGGCCTCTTGTCCGGATACCTACCGACTGACACACGACCACAGGCACGTGCGAAATTGGGCAAGGCAGGAAATAAGTCTTTTGACTTCGTGGCGCAAGAATTTTTTTGCGATCGCGGCAAATTTCCCTAACGCGTGCTTGCGATGTCGCGCGCAGCACGCGTCGGACGCGCTGAGGATGAACGGCTGTTAAGAATGACTAACGAAGCGTGTGTGCGTTTTAGCCCTGTGCCGCAGTGCTTTCTTGAATCGCTCAAGCTCACGCGCGACGCGTGAACGGCTCGACGCGCTGCGCTGCGCGGATGAAGGCGATCATGATCAGCACGCCGATGCCGAACAGCACCGCCTGCAGGATGTGCGCGGCGACGTCGTCGAGCCCGAGCAGGATCGCGAGCGCCCAGCCGCCGGCGAACGCCGCGCCGAACACTTCCGCGCCGATCAGGATCGCCGCCGAGATCACGGTGATGACGCTTGGCCAGGCGATGGTGCGGTTGCCTGAGTTGGAGGGCTGCATGGTCATGAAATAGGTCCTGTTCAGGGGGCGCAATCTCTCCGAAAAGTGCCCATCTATCAAGCGCAAAAGGCCCAAAAATGCCGTATCGCGTGATATAGATTGGGCAGCATTTTCAAGGCGAAAAACGGGACATTCGATGTCAGAAACCAGCGCAGACGCCAAGGCTCAGGCTCTTGCCAACCCCCTCCTGAAGGCATGGCGGACGCCGCTCGAGACGCCGCCGTTCGCCGAGATCAAGCCGGAGCATTTCCTCCCCGCTTTCGAGCAGGCTTTCGCCGATCATTCCGCGGAAGTGGCTGCGATCACCCATGATCCGGCGCTGCCCGACTTCGACAACACCATCACCGCGCTGGAGCGCTCCGGCAAGCTGCTGTCGAAGGTCTCGGCGGTGTTCTACGACCTGGTCTCGGCGCATTCGAGCCCGGCGATCCTGGAGATCGACAAGGAGGTGTCGCCCCGGATGGCGCGGCACTGGAATCCGATCATGATGAACGCTGTGCTGTTTGGCCGCATCGCCATGCTGCACGAGAAGCGCGCCTCCCTCGGCCTGACTGGCGAGCAGATGCGGCTGCTGGAACGCACCTACACCCGCTTCCGCCGCTCCGGCGCCGGCCTCGACGATGCGGCAAAGGCCCGCATGGCCGAGATTAACGAGCGCCTCGCCCATCTCGGCACCTCGTTCAGCCACCATCTGCTCGGCGATGAGCAGGAGTGGTCCATGGAGCTCGGCGAGGACGACCGCGCCGGCCTCTCCGACACATTTGTGGCGGCCGCCAAGGCTGCGGCGGAAGAGCGCGGCATGCCGGGCAAGGCGATCGTGACGCTGTCGCGCTCCTCGGTCGAGCCGTTCCTGCAGAGCTCGTCGCGGCGCGATCTGCGCGAGAAGGTCTACAAGGCCTTCACGGCGCGCGGCGACAATGGCAACGCCAACGACAACAACGCGACCATCGTGGAGATCCTCAGGCTGCGCGAGGAGACCGCCAAGATCCTGGGCTTCCCGACCTACGCCGCCTACCGCCTCGAGGATTCCATGGCGAAGACGCCGGAGGCCGTGCGCGGCCTCCTGGAGCGGGTCTGGAAGCCGGCGCGAGCGCGGGCGCTCGCCGACCGCGACGCGCTGCAGGCGCTGATCGCGGAGGAGGGCGGCAATTTCCCCCTCGCGTCCTGGGACTGGCGCTACTACGCCGAGAAGCTGCGCCAGCGCCGCGCCAATTTCGACGATTCCGCGATCAAGCCCTATCTGGTGCTCGACCACATGATCGAGGCCGCGTTCGACTGCGCCACCCGCCTGTTCGGCGTCACCTTCGAGGAACGCAAGGATATCCCGGTGTGGCATCCGGACGTCCGGGTCTGGGAGGTCAAGGGCCGCGACGGCCAGCACAAGGCGCTGTTCTACGGCGACTACTTCGCGCGGCCCTCGAAGCGCTCCGGCGCCTGGATGACCTCGCTGCGCGACCAGCAGAAGCTCGACGGCGCCGTCGCGCCGCTGGTCATCAATGTCTGCAACTTCGCCAAGGGCGCCGACGGCGCGCCGTCGCTGCTGTCGCCCGATGATGCGCGGACCCTGTTCCACGAGTTCGGCCATGGCCTGCACGGCATGCTGTCCAACGTGACCTATCCGTCGCTGTCGGGAACCAGCGTGTTCACCGACTTCGTCGAGCTGCCCTCGCAGCTCTACGAGCACTGGCAGGAGCGGCCCGAGGTGCTGCAGCGCTTCGCCCGCCACTACCAGACCGGGGAGGCGCTGCCGGACGATTTGCTCAAGCGCTTCCTCGCCGCGCGCAAGTTCAACCAGGGCTTTGCCACCGTGGAGTTCGTCTCCTCGGCGCTGGTCGACCTCGAATTCCACACCCAGCCGGCGGCGGCGAGCTGGGATGTCCGCGCCTTCGAACAGAAGGAGCTCGAGAAGATCGGCATGCCCGCCGAGATATCGCTGCGACACCGGCCTACCCAGTTCGGCCATATCTTCTCCGGCGACCACTATGCCTCGGGCTACTACAGCTACATGTGGTCGGAGGTGATGGACGCCGACGCCTTCGGCGCCTTCGAGGAGGCCGGCGACATCTTCGATCCCGCGACCGCCAAGCGGCTGCATGACGACATCTATTCGTCGGGCGGCTCGCGCGATCCGGAGGAGGCCTATGTCGCTTTCCGGGGCCGCGAGCCCGAGCCGGACGCGCTGCTGCGTCGCCGTGGCCTGCTCGAAACGCCCGAGGCGGCCTGAGGTGCGGCCGTCGTTGAACCGGCTGATCGGCTGGCTCGTGCTTGCGGTGTCCGTCGTGCTCGGCACGGCGGCCGCCGAGGCCCATCCGCATGTCTGGATCGTTGCCAGGAGCGAGCTGATCTACGCGCCCGACGGCACCATCACCGGGGTCCGGCACGCCTGGACCTTTGACGACATGTTCTCGACCTACGCGCTGCAGGGCATCGAGACCAAGGTGAAGGGCGCCTACAGCCGCGAGGAGCTGGCGCCGCTGGCGCAGACCAACGTCGAGTCGCTGAAGGAATACGCCTACTTCACCTTCGCCAAGGGCGACGGCAAGAAGCAGAAGTTCACCGAGCCGGTCGACTATTTCCTCGAATACAAGGATTCGGCGCTGACGCTGCACTTCACTTTGCCGGTGAAGACGCCGTTCAAGGCCAGGCAGCTCTCGCTCGAAGTATTCGACCCGACCTATTTCATCGACTTCCAGTATGCCGAGAAGGAGCCGGTCAAGCTGGTCGGCGCCGCGGCGAACTGCAAGATGCAGTTCGAGCGGCCGAATAGCGACGGCACCGCCGCCGCGCAGAAGCTCGGCGAGCAGACCTTTCTCGACGGCGGCAACGGCAATTTCGGCATGATGTTCGCCAACAAGGTCTCGGTGGAGTGCCCATGACGCCGATCGTCTCGCGCATGACGCGCGGCCTCGCCGTGTCCGCGGCCGTGCTGGCGGCATTCGCGCTGCTCGATGGGACGGTCCATGCGCTGCTGGCGCAAAATCCGTTTGGTGCGCCGCGCGCGGCGGAGTCGCAGGGCGGCCTGGTCGGCTGGCTGCTGGCGAAGCAGTCGGAGTTTTACCGCGAGATTTCCCAGACCATCCGCGCCGCGAAATCCGACGGTTCGGCGGTCTGGACGCTGCTTGTGATCTCCTTTGCCTACGGGATTTTCCATGCCGCCGGCCCCGGCCACGGCAAGGCGGTGATCTCATCCTACATGGTCGCCAATCGCGAGACCGCGCGGCGCGGCATCGTCCTGTCGTTCGCCTCGGCGCTGATGCAGTCGGTGGTCGCCGTTCTGATCGTGGGCATCTGTGCCTGGCTGCTCAACGCGACCGCGAAGACCATGTGCGGGGCGGAGAAGGCGATCGAGATCGCGAGCTACGCGCTGATCGCGGCGTTCGGCGCCCGGCTGGTCTGGGTCAAGGGCGGCGGCTTCTTCCGCGCGTTGCAGGTGCCGCGGCCGGCGCTGGCGATGGCCGGCGTGCATCAGCACGAACACGACCACCATGATCACGATCACCACGACCACGGCCATGATCACCATCATCGTCACACGCATGACGATCACGGGCATCATCATGATCACGGCCACGATCACGGGCATGACGCGCCGCACGTCCACGACGAGCATTGCGGCCATTCGCACGGGCCGACGCCGGCCGAGCTTGCTGGTCCCGGTGGCTGGCGGCGCGGCTTAGGTGCGATCCTCACTGTCGGGATCCGGCCCTGCTCGGGCGCGATCCTGGTGCTGGTATTCGCGCTGGCGCAGGGCCTGTTCTGGGCCGGCATTGCCGCGACCCTCGTGATGGGGCTCGGCACCGCCATCACGGTGGCCGCGATCGCGCTGGTCGCGGTGTCGGCGCGCGGCGTGGCGGAGCGGCTGAGCGCGGCGCGCGACGGCGGCGGCATGGTCATCATGCGCGGCCTGGAATTCGCCGCCGCGGGCCTCGTGCTGCTGTTCGGGCTCGGGCTATTGTTCGGCTACATCGCGGCCGAGCGCGCGACGTGTTTGTAGGGTCCCACTCCAGGTTATCCGTCATCCTGAGGAGCCTGCGTAGCAGGCGTCTCGAAGGATCGACGGCCACCAGCCGGGCCGTGCATCCTTCGAGACGCGCGCAAGGGCGCGCTCCTCCAGCGACAAAGGCGAAGCCTTTGCGCGGGGATGACGGGGAGGGGAGCGGATTCGCACTCAACTCGTCAGATAGCCCCTGATCGCCGGCAGCAGGAAGATCGCGATGTTGATCGCAAATCCGATGCTCCAGAGGATCGAGCGCAGCGTCGGGCGGTTGCCGATATAGGTGAAGACGTAGGCGATCCGCACGATCAGGAACAGCACCGCGAGCTCGTCGATCAGCCGCAGCGGGCCGATGCGGAATTCGGCGAGCAGCACGGCGAAGGCGAAGAACGGGAAGGCCTCGATGCCGTTTTGGTGCGCGCCGAGCGCCCGCGAGCGGATCGGGTCGTCGTAGAAGTCGGGATCGCGCGGCCTGGCATTGTCGAAGCTGCGGAAGCTGGTCCACTTCACCGATACGATCGTCAGCAGCGAGAGCATCAGCGTCCCGAAGACGCACCATTCGGCGATCGTCATGGTTCCCCCTTATTCCGCACGGGAACGTAGCCAACCCGCACTCGGCTTGACAAGGTTGGAGCAACGCGCGAAGCCCAAAGCTCCCAGGCGAAGGATATCAAGCGCAAGGCCATCATGAGCACGGTGATCCCCTTCGAGAGCGCGAAGCCTGCCGCGGGGCCGAGGCCGGAACGCGTCGGCGTGCTGCTGGTCAATCTCGGCACGCCCGATACGGCGGATGCCGCCGGCGTGCGGGTCTATCTCAAGGAATTCCTGTCCGATCCGCGGGTGATCGAGGATCAGGGCCTGCTCTGGAAGCTGATCCTCAACGGCATCATCCTGCGGGTCCGTCCGGCCCGCAAGGCGCGCGACTATCTGAAGATCTGGAACACCGAGAAGAACGAGTCGCCGCTGAAGACCATCACGCGCTCGCAGGCCGACAAGCTGGCGGAGGCGATCGCCGATCACGACCACGTCGTGGTCGACTGGGCGATGCGCTACGGCAACCCCTCGATCAAGGAGCGCATCGAGGCGCTGGCGGCGCAGGGCTGCGGCCGGCTGCTGGTGGTGCCGCTCTATCCGCAATATTCCGCCGCGACGTCGGCGACCGTCTGCGACGAGGCGTTTCGCGTGCTGGCCGGCATGCGCGCGCAGCCGATCCTGCGGGTGACGCCGCCTTACTACGACGATCCCGACTACATCGAGGCGCTCGCGGTCTCGATCAATGCGCATCTTGCGGCATTGCCGTTCCAGCCCGAGATCATCGTCGCCTCGTTCCACGGCATGCCGAAGGAGTATGTCGACAAGGGCGATCCGTATCAGGCGCAATGCATCGCCACGACCAATGCGCTGCGCAAGCGGCTCGGGCTCGATGCCGACAAGCTGATCCTCACCTTCCAGTCACGCTTCGGCAAGGCCGAGTGGCTGCAGCCCTATACCGACAAGACGGTCGAGAAGCTGGCCAAGGATGGCGTGCGGCGCATTGCCGTGGTCACGCCCGGCTTCTCCGCCGATTGCCTGGAGACCCTGGAGGAGATCGCGCAGGAGAATGCCGAGATCTTCCGGCACAATGGCGGCGAGCAGTTTGCGGCGATCCCCTGCCTCAACGACAGCGACGGCGGCATGGACGTGATCCGCCAGCTTGTGCTGCGCGAGCTGCAAGGCTGGATCTAAGGAGGCTGGATTTGATTGTTAACGATCCGTGACACCGGGCACGGGCATTCGTTGGCATCTGGTCATCCGACAGCAGCTTCCTATGTGCTAGGGAGAACAACAGCCGGCTGAACCGGCGGAGCGGTCCTGCCGACCAATGCACGACCGTGACTGGCGACGGTCTCGCCGGCCCTGGAGGACTTTATGACTGGCTTCGACGTTTTCGCGATCGCGTTTGTTCTTCTCGTCATCGTTACGCTGTTCGCCGGGGTCAAGACCGTTCCGCAGGGTTTTGACTGGACCATCGAGCGGTTCGGCAAATACACCCGCACGCTGTCGCCCGGCCTCAATTTGATCGTGCCGTATTTCGACCGCATCGGGCGCAAGATCAACATGATGGAGCAGGTGATCGACATCCCCGAGCAGGAGGTGATCACCAAGGACAACGCTACCGTGACGGTGGACGGTGTCGCGTTCTACCAGGTGTTCGATGCTGCCAAGGCGAGCTACGAGGTCGCCAATCTCAACCAGGCGATCACCGTCCTGACCATGACCAACATCCGCTCGGTGATGGGCTCGATGGATCTCGACCAGGTGCTGTCGCATCGTGACGAGATCAATGAGCGGCTGCTGCGCGTGGTCGACGCCGCGGTGTCGCCCTGGGGCGTCAAGGTCAACCGCATCGAGATCAAGGACATCGTGCCGCCGGCCGACCTCGTCGAGGCGATGGGCCGGCAGATGAAGGCCGAGCGCGTCAAGCGCGCCGACATTTTGCAGGCCGAGGGTCAGCGGCAATCCGAGATCCTGCGCGCCGAGGGCGCCAAGCAAGGCCAGATCCTGCAGGCCGAGGGCCGCCGCGAGGCTGCCTTCCGCGACGCCGAGGCGCGCGAACGGCTTGCCGAGGCCGAGGCGAAGGCGACCCAGATGGTGTCGGAATCGATCGCCAAGGGCGACGTCGCCGCGCTGAACTATTTCATCGCCGACAAGTACATCAAGGCGTTCGGCCAGCTCGCGGAATCGCCGAACCAGAAGGTCCTGATGCTGCCGATCGAAACTTCGAGCGTGCTGGGATCGCTGGCCGGCATCGGCGAGATCGCCCGCGCCACCTTCGGCGAGAGTGCGGCGTCCGCTACGGCCGCAGCACGGCGCGGCGGCTCAGTGCCGCCGGCCGGCCCGACGGCGCCGCCTCCGGTGCCGCCGCAGCGGTGAGGGCGTGACGGCGTCGCGCCCGCAATGGTAGAGGTCCTGTCATGGCCGAGATGTTTTCGACATTGGGTACCTGGAACTGGCTGATCTTCGGCTTCATCCTGATGGCGCTGGAACTCGCGGCGCCCGGGGTGTTCCTTTTCTGGCTCGGGCTCGCGGCGCTCCTTGTCGGCCTGCTGTCGTTCGCTTTCACGCCGTCCTGGCAGATACAGCTCTTGATGTTCGCAGTGTTCGCCGCCCTGGCGGTGCCGGCATGGCGGCATTTCGCCAAGGGCGCGACGGCGGCAAGCAAGACCAATCCCTTCCTCAACCGCCGCAACGAAGCCCTGGTCGGCCGCGAATTCACGCTGGAGAAGCCGATCGTTGACGGATCAGGCACGGTGCGGATCGACGATACGGTGTGGCGCGTCGCCGGCCCCGATGCGCCGGCCGGCAGCCGGGTGAAGGTGGTGCGCGCCGACGGCGCCAGCCTGACGGTGGCGATCGCTTAGTCTGGCCTGAGCCATTGACGACGACTCGGCCCCGAGCGTCGGATGCTGCTTCGGGCGAGTAATCTGTAGCCCGGGTGAGCCAACGGGTCGCGCGCATGCGCGCCCGATGACAGGCTCCGCGATACCCGGGGAAACCGGTCCCGCATGTCGCTCCGCTCATGCGGGCTACACACTGACGGCCGCCGAGGTCTAGCTGCCGCCCTGCTTGCTCCAGCGCTCGGCGAAGCGGTTGAGCGGCGTGAATGTCGCAAATAACTCGTGGCCGAGCGTGGTGAGGCCGTAACCATCCTCGGATAGCTCGACGAAGCCGGCCTCGCGCAGCTCGGTCAATCGCGTCTGCAGGATCGTCGGCGAGGCCTCGTCGCAGGCGGTGCGCAGCGCGCGCGAGGTCAGCGCGCCCTCGCGCAGCTCCCAGATGATGCGCAAGGTCCAGCGCCGTCCCAGCAAATCGAGCAGCGCCATGATCGGGCGGCCGGACCGCGAGCCGCGGACGCCGGGTCTTGTGACTGGGCCCTGCTTCGGCATGTCGCGAAATCCTTTCGAATCCCTCTTGCGAGTCGCTACAGATATTGTAGCGTGTCGCTACATTAAATGTAGCAACGGGATCAGGCCATGTCACGCCTCGCGCCGCTCGATCCGCCTTATCCGGCGGACGTTCAACAGCATTTCGACCGCATCATGCGCGGCAAGCCGCCGCTGGTGCTGTTCCGCATGATGGCGGGCCATCCGCGCGCCTGGGAGAAGTTTCGCGGCGGCAGCCTTTTGGACCGCGGGCCGTTGTCGCTCAGGGAGCGGGAGATCGTGATCGACCGCACCTGCGCACTCAATGCCTGCGAATATGAATGGGGCGTCCACGTCACGGCGTTCGGCGCAGCCGCCGAACTGACGGAGCAGCAGGTCCACGCCACCGTGGGCGCTGCGGCCGATGCCGGCTGTTGGTCGCCGGCCGAACAGGCGATGATCGCGGCAGTCGACGCGCTGCATGCCCGCGCGACGCTGGATGACGCGGAATTCGCGGCGCTGTCGGCGCATTACGATGAGGACCAGATCCTGGAGATCATCCTCTTGTGCGGCTTCTACCGCACCGTCTCCTACCTCGCCAACGCGCTGGCCCTGCCACTGGAGGAAACCGCGGCGCGGTTTCCGAGGTAATCATCGTCATTGCGAGGAGCGAAGCGACGAAGCAATCCATTTCCCGCAAGAGGAGAGATGGATTGCTTCGCTTCGCTCGCAATGACGGGGGAAGCTTGCGCTACGCTACGCCCGCGCGCAGCAGATCGTGCAGATGGATGATGCCGACCGGCTTCTTGGCGTCGGTCACGATCAGCGTCGTGATCTTCGAGGCGTTGAGCAATTCCAGCACTTCGCCGGCCAGCGTATCGCGGCTGATCGTCTTCGGCGTCCTGGTCATGACCTCGTCGACTGACAGCGTCAAAAGGTCGGGGCGCATCTGCCGGCGCAGATCGCCGTCGGTGACGATGCCGACGAGATGGCCGTGGCGGTCGACGATGCCGACGCAGCCAAAACCCTTGGAGGTCATCTCGACCAGCGCGTCCGACATCTTGGTGCCGAGCGGCTTCAGCGGCAGCGCGTCGCCGCCATGCATCAGGTCGCGGGCATATTTCAGGAGCGCGCCGAGCTTGCCGCCCGGATGCAGCACGCTGAAATCGGTCGAGGTGAAGCCGCGGCCCTCGAGCAGCGCGATCGCCAGCGCATCGCCGAGCGCCAGCATCATCAGCGAGGACGTGGTCGGCGCCAGATTGTGCGGGCAGGCCTCGCGGGCCTTCGGCAGCGTCAGCTGCACGTCGGCGGCCTTGCTCAGCGTCGAGTCCTTGTCGGCCGTCATCGCGATCAGCGGAATGCCGAAGCGGGCGGCATAGGCGATCAGGTTGCGCATCTCCGGCTGCTCGCCGGACCATGACAGCGCCAGGATCACGTCATCGATCGTGATCATGCCGAGATCGCCATGGCTCGCTTCGGCGGCGTGCACGAAGAACGACGGCGTGCCGGTCGAGGCAAAGGTCGCGGCGATCTTGCGCCCGATATGGCCGGACTTACCGAGCCCGGTGACGATCAGCCGTCCCTTGGCGTTGCCGATCAGCTCGGACGCGGCCGCGAACGGCGCGCCGAGGTCGGACTTCAGTGCCGCGGAGATGGCTGCGACGCCGCTTGCTTCGGCATCGAGGGTGCGGAGCGCCGATTGAACAGCGCCGTCATCGGGGCCGGATGATTTGGTCATCAGCGGTTTCGGTTTGGCCATTTAGGATTCCAAGGGAGGGTTTTTGCACCCGGGCATCTCCCTTAGCACGTTCGATTCCGCGATGCGACGCGCGGCGGCCGATCCTCAACGGCTCATTAACCATAATTGTTTTAACTCCATTAACGACGTTTTCCGCCGCCCGGTGGAGTGCGTCCGGCAAGTATGTGAATTCGTTGGAGTTTTTCCATCGTGTTGCGGCGGCCAGCAAGCGGCCAAGACCGGCGTGGACACCTCGTCCGCGCGGTTTTGCCATGCCCTGCCGTGACCGTCCTGGCGCTGACCGTGACCACCGGGTTCGCCGCGGCCCAGACCGTGACGCCCGATCTGTTCAGCCCCAATCGCCAGAGCCAGGTGATCACGCAGGATTCGCCGCTGCGCCGGACCACGGCTGACGCCATGGATCCGCTCAACGGCCTGAAGCTGCCCGACGCCGATCGCGATCGCCGTTCCTCCTCGTCTTCATCGACATCAACATCGACGACGCGGATCGGGCAGGTCCCGACCTACGGGCTCCCCGCGGCGAACGGCGCCTCGACGTCGGGTTACGACTCGCTCAACCGCAAGCGCCAGAAGCCGAAATACTATCCGGGTCAGGCCAAACCGAAGCCGCCGGCGGGACCCGGCTCGCCGCCGCCGACGCCGGTGCCATTGAACGGCACGGGGCAGCTGCGGCTGTCGATCCCGCCCTCGGAGACCGCCAACAAGACGCCGCTGCCGCCAGCGATGGCGGGCACCATCGTCGGCCAGCCGCCGCGCAAGCGGCTCAAGATCGACGACGATCCGTTCGGCGCGGTCGGCGACTACGCCGGCTCGTTCATGGTCAAGACCGCGGTCGAGGTGATGGCGGGCTACGACACCAATCCGGGCCGGCTCTACTCGCCGCAGGGCAAGGCGTTTTACATGGTCGCGCCGGAATTCCTCGCGGTCTCCGACTGGGAGCGTCACGCCGTCGTCGCGGATCTGCGCGGCTCCTTCACCGGCTATGGCTCCGAGCTGACGCCGAACGCCAACGGCACCCCGCTGTCGGCGCCGCTCGACATCGACCGTCCGAACTTCACCGGTCATATCGACGGCCGGCTCGACGTCTCAAGAGACACGCATCTCCTGGGGCAGGCCCGCCTGCTGGTCTCGACCGACAATCCCGGCAGCCCGAACGTGCAGGCCGGCCTCGCCAGATATCCGATCTACACCACCGTTGGCGGCACCTTCGGCATCGACCAGAATTTCAACCGCATGCAGGTCTCGCTCGGCGGCACCGTCGACCGCACCGACTATCAGTGGTCGAAGCTGACCGACGGCACCTCGTCGTCCAACGACGATCGCAACTTCACGCAGTATGGCGGTGTCGGCCGCGTCAGCTATGAGCTCAATCCGGCCGTGAAGCCGTTCGTGGAAGTGGAGGGCGACAGCCGCTTCCATGATCTCTATCTCGACCGCAACGGTTACGCGCGCAATTCGTCGGGCGGTTACGCCAAGGTCGGCACATCGTTCGAGTTCACCCGGATTCTGTTCGGCGAGGTCTCGATCGGCTATGCTAGGCGCGACTATGTCGATCCGCGGCTTAGCCCGCTCAAGGGCCTGCTGACCACCGCCTCGCTGACCTGGAATGCGACGCCGCTGACCACGGCCAAATTCTATTCCGACACCCAGCTCGGCGAGACCACGCTGCCCGGCACCTCGGGCGTGCTGTCGCGCACCTACACCGTCGAGGTCGACCACGACTTCCGCCGCTGGCTGACCGGCATCGGCAAGTTCACCTACGGTACGCTCGATTACCAGGGCGACAACCGCAACGACACGATCTACTCGGTGTCAGGCGATCTGATCTACAAGATGACCCGCAGCCTCTGGATCAAGGGCACGCTGCGCCGCGACTGGCTGGATTCCAACCAGCCGGGACAGAGCTCGGCGTCGACGGTGGTGATGCTCGGCGTGCGGGTGCAGAATTAGCGGTGAGGATGCCTAAGTCGCATCTCAAATGAGGTGTCGTGCTCCGCGAACGCGGGGCACCCAGTACGCCGTGGCCTGTCCGTTCAAGCCCTGACGCCTCTGGAATACTGGATCGCCCGCTTTCGCGGGCGATGACAGTTCAGTGTGTGGCTGCAGTGACGTGGCGGCTGACGCGCTTACCCCGGCAGATCGGTCTTCCCCATCAGGAAGGTGTCGATCGAGCGCGCGCACAGGCGGCCTTCGCGGATCGCCCAGACCACGAGTGACTGGCCGCGGCGCATGTCGCCGGCGGAGAAGATCTTCGCGCGCGAGGTCTGGTAGTCCTGCAGGGAGGCGCGGACGTTGCCGCGCTGGTCGAGCTCGACGCCCAGCGTCTTGAGCAGCCCCTCGTGCACCGGATGGACGAAGCCCATCGCCAGCAGCACGAGCTCGGCGTCGAGCGTGAACTCGGTGCCGGGCAGCGGCTTGAACTTGTCGTCGACCTTGACGCAATGCAGTTTCGTCACCTTGCCGTCGACGCCTTCGAACTTGGTCGTCAGCACGGCGAATTCGCGCACCGCGCCTTCGGCCTGGCTCGACGACGTGCGCATCTTCAGCGGCCAGTTCGGCCAGGTCACGCCCTTGTTCTCGTGCTCGGGCGGCGCCGGCATGATCTCGAGCTGGGTCACCGACTTGGCGCCTTGCCGGAAGGAGGTGCCGATGCAGTCCGAGCCGGTATCGCCGCCGCCGATCACGACGACATGCTTGCCGCCGGCGAGGATGTCGGCGGCACCGTTCAGCGGCTCGCCGGAGACGCGGCGGTTCTGCTGCGGCAGGAAGTCCATCGCGAAGTGGATGCCGGAAAGCTCGCGGCCGGGAATCGGCAGGTCGCGCGGGGCTTCCGCGCCGCCGGTCAGCGCCACCGCGTCATACTGCTTGGCGAGCTCCTGCGGATCGATCGCACCCGGCGTCGAGCCGCCGACGGCCTTGCCGTAATGGAAGGTGACGCCCTCGGCTTCCATCTGCGCCACGCGGCGATCGATGATGCCCTTCTCCATCTTGAAGTCGGGAATGCCGTAGCGCAGCAGGCCGCCGGCCTTGGCGAACTTCTCGTAGACATGCACCTCGTGGCCGGCGCGCGCGAGCTGCTGCGCGGCGGCCATGCCGGCGGGACCCGAGCCGATCACGGCGACCTTCTTGCCGGTCTTCTGCGCGGCGATTTCCGGCTTCAGCCAGCCATTGTCCCAGGCGCGGTCGACGATCGCGCATTCGATGGTCTTGATGGTGACCGGGTTGTCGTCGATGTTGAGCGTGCAGGACGCCTCGCACGGCGCCGGGCAGATGCGGCCGGTGAATTCGGGGAAATTGTTGGTCGAGTGCAGGTTGCGCGAGGCTTCTTCCCAGTTGCCCTGATAGACGAGGTCGTTGAAATCGGGGATCTGGTTGTTGACCGGGCAGCCCGGCGTGCCCGGCGCGGTTGAGCCGGTGCCGTGGCAATAGGGGATGCCGCAATTCATGCAGCGCGCAGCCTGGTCGCGCGTGTCCTTCTCGCTCAGCGGAATGACGAATTCCCTGAAGTTCTTGAGTCGATCGGCGACCGGCTCGTACTTGCGGTCATGCCGCTCGATCTCGAGAAAACCTGTGATCTTACCCATTGAAACCCGATGCCCCTGCATCATGTGTTCGTCTGTTCTGTTTGACCCTCATCCTGAGGAGCGGCGCGTGCGCCGCGTCTCGAAGGATGGAGGCCCGTGTGGCGGCCTCATGGTTCGAGACGGCGCTGCGCGCCTCCTCACCATGAGGGTCTTTCAGGCTTACGCGCCGATCGCGATCTTCGGCTCGGCGTCGGCGTTCGCCTTCATTTCCTTCAGCGCGCGGCGGTACTCCACCGGCATCACCTTGCGGAATTTCGGCAGCCAGCTCTTCCAGTCGGCGAGGATCTCCGCCGCCTTCTTCGAACCGGTCAGCTTGGCGTGACGCGTGATCAGGACGTGCAGCCGCTCCACATCGGAGTCGAGCAGGTTCTGGAACACGTCGACCCGGCCATGCGCCTCGAGATCGCCGGAGTGGTGGTAGGTGTCGGCGTTGATCATCTCCTCCGATAGCACCGGCTCGAGCTCGACCATCGAAAGGTTGCAGAGCTTGTCGAAGTCGCCGGCCTCGTCCAGCACATAGGCGATGCCGCCAGACATGCCGGCCGCGAAGTTGCGTCCGGTCTTGCCGAGCACCACGACGATGCCGCCGGTCATGTATTCGCAGCAATGATCGCCGGCGCCCTCGACGACCGCGACCGCGCCGGAGTTGCGCACCGCGAAGCGCTCGCCGGCGATGCCGCGGAAGTAGCACTCACCCGCGATCGCGCCGTACATCACGGTGTTGCCGACGATGATCGACTCTTCCGGCACGATGCCGGAGATCTTCGGCGGCTTGACGATGATGCAGCCGCCCGAGAGGCCCTTGCCGACATAGTCGTTGCCTTCACCCTCGAGCTCGAAGGTGACGCCCTTGGCGAGCCAGGCGCCGAACGCCTGTCCCGCCGTGCCCTTCAGGCCGACATGAATGGTGTCGAGCGGCAGGCCGGCATGGCCGTAGATCTTGGCCACCGCGCCCGACAGCATCGCGCCGGCGGAACGGTCGGTGTTGTTGATCTCTTCCTCGATCTTGACCGGGGCGCCGCGATCGAGCGCGGCCTGCGCCCTCTCGATCAGCCGGCGGTCGAGCACGGCTTCCAGATGGTGGTTCTGGCTCTCCGAGTGATAGATCGTCTGGCCCTTCTCCTCCTTCTGCCGCACGAACAGCTTGGAGAAATCGAGGCCCTTGGCCTTCCAGTGCGAGACCAGCGCGGTCTGGTCCAGCATCTGGACCTGGCCGACCATCTCGTCGAACGTCTTGTAGCCGAGCTGCGCCATGATCTCGCGGACTTCCTCGGCGACGAAGAAGAAGTAGTTGATGACGTGCTCGGGCTGGCCGGTGAAGCGCTTGCGCAGCACCGGATCCTGGGTCGCGACGCCGACCGGGCAGGTGTTGAGGTGGCACTTGCGCATCATGATGCAGCCCGCCGCGATCAGGGGGGCGGTGGCGAAGCCGAACTCGTCGGCCCCGAGCAGCGCGCCGATCACGACGTCACGGCCGGTGCGGAAGCCGCCGTCGACCTGGACCGCGATGCGGCTGCGCAGCTGCTGGCGCACCAGCGTCTGATGGGTCTCGGCAAGACCGATCTCCCACGGCGAGCCGGCATGCTTGATCGAGGTCAGCGGCGAGGCACCGGTGCCGCCCTCGAAGCCCGCGATCGTGACATGGTCGGCGCGCGCCTTGGCGACGCCGGCGGCAACCGTGCCGACGCCGACTTCCGACACCAGCTTCACCGAGACCTGGCCGTCCGGATTGACGTTCTTGAGGTCGTAGATCAGCTGGGCGAGGTCTTCGATCGAGTAGATGTCGTGATGCGGCGGCGGCGAGATCAGGCCGACGCCCGGCGTCGAATGCCGGACGCGGGCAATCGTCGCGTCGACCTTGTGGCCGGGCAGCTGGCCGCCTTCGCCGGGCTTGGCGCCCTGCGCCATCTTGATCTGCATCATGTCGGAGTTGACGAGGTATTCCGTCGTCACGCCGAACCGGCCCGAGGCGACCTGCTTGATCGCCGAGCGCATCGAGTCGCCGTTGGGCATCGGCTTGAAGCGATCGGACTCCTCGCCGCCTTCGCCGGTGTTCGACTTGCCGCCGATCCGGTTCATCGCGATCGCGAGCGTGGTGTGCGCCTCGCGCGAGATCGAGCCGAACGACATCGCGCCGGTCGAGAACCGCTTGACGATGTCCTTGGCCGGCTCGACATCCTCGAGCTTGACCGGCTTGCGCTTGTCGTCCTCGGCGCTCTTGATCCGGAACAGGCCGCGCAGCGTCAACAGACGCTCGGACTGCTCGTTGAGGATCTTGGCGAACGCCCGGTAGCGCTCCTGCGAATTGCCGCGCACGGCATGCTGCAGCGTCGAGACCGATTCCGCGGTCCAGGCGTGGTCCTCGCCGCGGGTGCGGTAGGCATATTCGCCACCGACATCGAGCGCGCTCTTGTAGATCTGGCCGTCACCGAAGGCGTCGGTGTGGCGCCGCACGGTCTCCTCGGCGATCTCGCCGAGGCCGACGCCCTCGATCCTTGTGTGGGTGCCGGCAAAATACTTGGCGACGAAGTCCGCCTTGAGGCCGACCGCGTCGAAGATCTGCGCGCCGCAATAGGACTGGTAGGTTGAGATGCCCATCTTGGACATCACCTTGAGCAGGCCCTTGCCGATCGACTTGATGTAGCGCTTGACGATCTCGTAGTCGTCGAGCGCGCCGGGCAACCGGTCCTTCATCGCGAGGATGGTTTCGAACGCGAGGTAGGGGTTGATCGCTTCGGCGCCGTAGCCGGCGAGACAGGCGAAGTGATGCACCTCGCGCGGCTCACCGGATTCCACGACGAGGCCGACCGAGGTGCGCAGGCCGGTGCGGATCAGGTGATGATGCACGGCGGCGCAGGCCAGCAGCGACGGGATCGGAATCCGGTCGGTACCGGTCATGCGGTCCGACAGGATGATGATGTTGATGCCCTCGCGCACTGCGCCCTCGGCGCGTGCGCAGAGCTCGTCGAGCACCTGCTCCATGCCCGCAGCGCCGAACCCGGCGTGGAAGGTGGTGTCGAGCGTGCGCGACTTGAAGTGGGTCTCGGCGACGTCGGAGATCGAGCGGATCTTTTCCAGATCGGCGTCGGTCAGGATCGGCTGCCGCACCTCGAGGCGCTTGGTCGAGGCGACGCCCTGCAGGTCGAACAGGTTCGGCCGCGGCCCGATGATCGAGACGAGGCTCATGACGATTTCCTCGCGGATCGGGTCGATCGGCGGGTTCGTCACCTGCGCGAAGTTCTGCTTGAAGTAGGTGAACAGCTGCTTCGGCTTGTCCGACAGCGCCGAGATCGGCGTGTCGTTGCCCATTGAGCCCGCGGCTTCCTCGCCGGTGGCCGCCATCGGCGTCATCAGGATCGCGATGTCTTCCTGGCTGTAGCCGAACGCCTGCTGCCGATCGAGCAGCGGCAGGTTGGAGCGCACGCCCTTGGCCGGCGCATCCGGCAGCTCCTCGAGCTGGATCTGGGTGCGATGCAGCCAGTCGCTGTAGGGATGGCTCTTGGCGAGGTCGGCCTTGATCTCGTCGTCCGGAATCAGGCGGCCCTGCTCGAGGTCGACGAGCAGCATCTTGCCGGGCTGCAGCCGCCACTTGGTGACGATCTGGTCCTCCGGAATCTTCAGCACGCCCATTTCGGACGCCATCACGATGCGGTCGTCCTTGGTGACGAGATAGCGCGCCGGGCGCAGGCCGTTGCGATCGAGCGTGGCGCCGATCTTGCGGCCATCGGTGAAGGCGATCGCGGCCGGGCCGTCCCACGGCTCCATCAGCGCGGCATGATATTCGTAGAACGCGCGGCGCTGCTCATCCATCAGGGGATTGCCGGCCCACGCTTCCGGAATCATCATCATCACGGCGTGCGGCAGCGAGTAGCCGCCCTGCACCAGGAATTCGAGCGCGTTGTCGAAGCAGGCGGTGTCGCTCTGGCCTTCATAGGAGATCGGCCACAGGCGGCTGATGTCCTTGCCGTAGAGCTCCGAATGCACGGAAGCCTGCCGCGCCGCCATCCAGTTGACGTTGCCGCGCAGCGTGTTGATTTCGCCGTTATGGGCGATCATCCGGTAGGGATGCGCCAGCGACCAGGTCGGGAAGGTGTTGGTCGAGAAGCGTTGATGCACCAGCGCCAGCGCGCTGTCGAAGTCGGCCTCATGCAGGTCGGGATAGTACTTGCCGAGCTGGTCGGCGAGGAACATGCCCTTGTAGATCACGGTGCGGCACGACAGCGAGCACGGATAGTAGCCCGCCATGCCGCGGTCGCGGCGCTGATAGATCGCCTGCGAGATCGACTTGCGCAGGATGTAGAGGTGGCGCTCGAAATCGTCCTCGGTCTTGGCCGCACCATTGCGGCCGATGAAGACCTGCATGTGGTAGGGCTCCGTCGGCTTCACGGTGACGCCGAGCGATGAATTGTCACTGGGCACGTCGCGCCAGCCGAGCAGCTTGAAGCCCTCGTTCTTGATCTCGTCGGCGATGATGCTCTTGATCACGTTCCGCCACGCGGCATCGCGCGGCATGAACAGCGCGCCGATGGCGTATTCGCCGGGCTGCGGCAGCTTGAAGCCGAGCTCCGCGGTCTTGCGCGCGAAGAAGGCGTGCGGGATCTGCACCAGGATGCCGGCGCCGTCACCGGCGCGCGGGTCGGCGCCGACGGCGCCGCGATGCTCGAGGTTGCACAGGATGTTCAGCGCGTCGGAGACGATCTGGTGCGACTTCTGGCCCTTGATGTTGGCGATGAAGCCGACGCCGCAGGAATCCTTTTCCAGGCTCGGATCAAACAGGCCTTCGGCTTCCGGGCGCCAAGTATGCAACTCACGCGCGGGCTCGGCGGCTTTCGAGTCCGCGGTCGCCGACAGCGTTCCTGCCACGATGTTTTCGCGCTCGAATTCCGACCCGCTCATGTGTCCTCTCCCTTTCGTAAGGGCCCCACCGTATTTGGCGCACCTTGGACGTTGCGGCACCCACCGGGCCACCGCTCGTCCGCCGCGAGCCGCATTTTCCTAAATTCAGACGACGGGCGTTTCAACGTCCCCTGAGGGACGGCCCTGCCTGCAGCATTCTCGGAGCTCGGGGCGCCGAGGTCTCGTTGCAATCCCTATGCCGGGATGGCCTCGAAATTGAGACAGCTTTACTGTCCTAACTTAGACCTTGCCAAATTTTTGTCTATCACACAAGCGCGAGGAAGTCCTCGCCCGCATGCTCGGATCGAACGGCTCGGCGGGCGTGAGACGCCCCCGATTCGAAGCAAACACGCCGTGATCTGGCCCAAGGAGCGACCAAGGACCGCCGAATTTGAAACTGAAGTTTTGCCTTGGGGCAAGCCGGCAAGAGAGCGGAAACGCTCCAGGGCGGGGCAGACAGGAGTTACGGCGATGAAGTTGTTCACAGGTTCGGTTGCTGCCGCCGCCCTCGCGCTCACCGCAGCCTCGGCCGAGGCCCAGCTGGCGACGTCCGCCCGGATCGGCAGCCCGCTTCTGGTCAGGGTATCCGACATGGACGGGCCCTATGCTGCCATGCCCGAGGTTCCGCCGCCGCCGCGCTTTGGCCGGGTCCCGAGCCTGTTGCCGCCGGTCGAGGTCTATACCGTGCTCCGCGAGAACGGCTATCTGCCGCTTGGCGCGCCCCGGCAGCGCGGGTTCGTCTACACGATCTCGGTGATCGACCAGGGCGGCGACGACGGCCGGCTGGTGATCGATGCCCGCGACGGCCACATCATCCGCTTCACGCCCGCCTCCCGGCTCGGCGACAATTACGAAGAGGAAATGAGCGCGACCGACGGTCCCGTCGGGCCGATGCCGCGGCCGATCCAGGCTCGGGTGCCGCGCCCGCCACTCCCGATCCCGCATGTCGCCAGCCGCGTGCCGGTGCCGAAGCGGAACCCGCTGGGGGCCAAGGCCCAGGTTCCGGCGGCGCAGGCTCCGGCGACCCAGACTCCGGCGGCTGCCCAAGCGCCGGCGGCAGCCCAGGCTCCGGCCCCGGCGGCCCAGGCGGCCGTCCCGCAGGCGGCCTCGCCGCAGCCTGCTCAGGCAGCCGCCCCCGCGACGGCCGAGCAGGCCGCGGCTGCCCCGAAGCCGGCCGAGGCCCAGGCTGCGCCGCAAGCCGTCCAGCAAGCCGAGGCTCCGACCGTCGGTCAGGGTGCGCCGGCGCCGGCGCCCGCGCCCGCGATCCTGCCGACCCAGGCAATGCCCAAGGTGCAGGGATTGGAGTGAGATTCGTAGCCCGGATGGAGCGGAGCGAAATCCGGGGACGTTCTCGGCGGCACGACCCTCCCGTATTGCGCTTCGCTTCATCCGGGCTACGGACTGACGGCAACAAAAAACGCCCCGGTTTCCCGGGGCGTTTTCGCAATCAGCCAATATCTGCTGACGCGGGGTTTGTTGCTCAGGCGGCGACCTTGCCGGCCGAGCCGTCAACGACCTGCGGAGCCTTCTCGCCGCCGCCGATCGGAATGCTGCGGGGCTTCTTGGCCTCGGGAATCTCGCGGACGAGATCGACGTGGAGCAGACCGTTCTCGAGCGAAGCGTTCTTCACCTGCACGAAGTCGGCGAGCTGGAAGACGCGCTCGAAGGCGCGGGAGGCGATGCCGCGATAGAGCACTTCGGAGCCGTTGCCGGAGTTCTCGTTGGCGGTCTTCTCGCCCTTGATCGTCAGCGTGTTCTCCTTCGCGACGATCGAAAGCTCGGCCTGCGAGAAGCCGGAGACCGCAACGCTGATCCGGTAAGCATTCTCGCCGGTGCGCTCGATGTTGTAGGGGGGATAGCCGGGGCTGCCGTCCGAGGTCACCTGATCGAGCAGGTTGAAGAGGCGGTCGAAGCCGACGGTGGAACGATAAAACGGAGTGAGGTCGTAGCTACGCATAGGAATAGTCCTCCATTGAGCGACTGTTTCAGTTACCCGCCCGCCATCGGGCCGGGCTTAGATGTGTGCAGCCTGATGTTTCGGTTCCGAAGCACTGGTAGCGGCCTGCACGGAGGTGATATGGGAGGGGTCACGTCGCGTTCAAGAGGCGGAAACCGCGTCGCATTTTTCGGCGCCGGCGTCCTTGATCTCCACCCTGTCTCACCACTCCGGTCCCCTTCATGACGCTCGTCTCGATTCCCGCCAACCCGGTTCCGGACGACGTTGTCAGTGGCACCATCAAGACACCAGACGGGGCCGAGCTGCGCTTTGCGCGCTGGGCGCCGCCGCCCGGCCGCAAGGGCACGGTCTGCGTGTTCGGCGGGCGCGGCGAGATGATCGAAAAATATTTCGAGACCGTGCGCGATCTGCGCGACCGCGGCTTTGCGGTCGCGATGATCGACTGGCGCGGGCAGGGCCACTCGTCGCGGCGGCTGCGCGATCCCCGCAAGGGCTATGTGCGCGACTTCGCCGACTACGAGGTCGACGTCGAGACCTTCGTGCAGCAGGTGGTGCTGCCGGATTGCCCGCCGCCCTATTTCGCGCTGGCGCATTCGATGGGCGGTGCGGTGATGCTGCGCCTCGCGCATGCCGGCAAGCGCTGGTTCGACCGCATGGTGCTGTCGGCGCCGATGATCGACCTGCCGCGCCGCCGCGTGTCGTTCTTCCCGAGCGCGCTGCTTCGGATCATGCGGCTGGCCGGGCAGGGCGGCCGCTATGTTCCCGGCGGCAGCGACGAACTAGTCGGCCTCGCGCCCTTCATCGGCAATCCCGTCACCAGCGATCCGGTGCGCCATGCCCGCAACGCGGCGATCCTGGAAGAAGATCCGACGCTCGGCATCGCGGCGCCGACGATCGCCTGGGCCGACACCGCATTCACCGCGATGCGCACCTTCCGCGGCATGTCGTATCCGTCCGAAATCCGCCAGCCGATCCTGATGCTGGCGGCGAGCAATGACGAGGTGGTGTCGACGGCCGCGATCGAGGAGTTCGCCTATCACTTGCGCGCCGGCTCGCATCTCGTGATCGCCGGCTCCAAGCACGAAATCCTGCAGGAGCAGGACCGCTACCGCGGCCAATTCTGGGCGGCGTTCGATGCGTTCGTGCCGGGCACGCCGCTGTTCAAGTGAAACATGGCGTTTTCGAGCGAAGCGGATGCCGGTTCGCGTGAAGAAAACGCGTCCAACAAAAATCTAGCGCTGCAGCAGCGCGACGATCCGGTCAGGAAAGCGCTTGTTCACGAACAGCGTCCTGACCTCGGCGACGCTGAGATAGCGGTCCTTGCCTTCGCCCTTGCCCATGATGTCGAGCAGCACCGGCCACTCGCCTAGCATCAGGAGCGGATAGTAGCAGTGCAGGATGCCGTAGGACGGCGGATGCTCGTCCTTGGCGCGCTGGAAGTTCGCCGCCATGAAGGTCTTGATCTCGGCGGCCGACAGCCCGCGTTCGACGCTGCCGTCGGGTGCCTTGTGGTCGCTGCCGAAGGTCGCGAGCCGCGCGATCTCGTCCTCATGGACCACCGCGTGCTGGTCGAGGATGCGCGAGCCGGCGCCGTGCTTGTCGAGCGGGCCGTTGCGCAGCGCGTCGAGAATGGCGCCCTGGAACAGGCTGCGCAGCTGGCTGAAAGGACCGAGGCCGTTGGCGATCTGCGCCACCATGAAGATCTTCGCCCGCGCGGTGAATCCCTCGAAGCCGGTCTTGCCGGTTGCGCGCCCGATGGTCCCGGTCAGTTCAGGCAGCGGCACGATATGGCCGCCGACATAGTTGCCGGCGACGAGCGCCCGCAGGAACGGGCAGGGATTGTCAGGAGAAATCTGCGGGGCGGGCGCCGCGCTTGCAGCCATATCGGACATCAAACCACATCCTGAAAAGCTTCAGCTTAAAAAGCATCCATTACCGGTGGATGAATTCGCTCAGGAATCGACGGCGAATTTCGAGGTGGATGCAACCAGAGCGAGTTTGCCGAACGGCAGGCCGGCTTTCAAGAGGCCGTCGCGATAATGCGCGATGTCGGCCGGGTTCTTCCAGTGAAAATTGCGCAAGTGACGCTCGACCGTCAGCTCGGGATGATTGGCGAGCAGGGCCTCGGCCGCCTGCGCGGCCTCGTCGGCGCGGCCGAGCTGGGCGAGCGCTGCGGTACGCACCGCAAGGCACTGCAGATGGTTCGGGTTCAGATACAGTCCCTCGCGCGACCACGATAGCGACGCGTCATATTGCCCGAGCAGATAATGGCTGAATGCGTTCAGCGCCGCCCATTGGTAGCGCGGGTCGCTGTTGCCGCGCTGGACCGCCGTCGAGAACAGATCGACCGCCTTGCGATGGTCGCCGATCACCATGTGGCAGATTCCCAGCACGCCGCGCGCGCCCATGTCGTAGGGGTTGAGCTCGATCGCCCGCTTGATGGCATCCATCGCGGCTTCGTAATGGCCCTGCATCGCGTGCAGATAGGCCAGCAGCGAAAACGCGAACGAGGAGCGCGGGTCGAGCCGCACGCTGCTCTCGGCCAGGCTGACCGACGAGGCCCACAATTCGCGCGTGCTCGGAATCCAGCCGAACTGGATGCTCTGGATCTGGATCAGCGCCAGATAGGCGCGCGCGATCGACAGCGCGGGGTCGAGCTCGATCGCCTCCTTGAACAGCGCGATCGCGGTTTCGCAATCGTCCTTGGTCTGCTGGTAGTAGTGCGACAGCCCCTTCAGGAAGCGATCCCACGCCGTCAGTTCGGCGTTCGGCGAGCGCGCCGGTGCCGAGGCCTCGGCGCGATAGATCTCCTGGGCGACGGCGGCGGAGAGATTCGCGGTGATCTCGTCCTGCATCGCGAACAGGTCGCCCATGTCGCGGTCGTAGCGGCCGGTCCACAGCTGCTCGCCCTTCTCGGGCGCGATCAGTTCGGCGGAGACGCGGATCTTGTTGCCGGCGCGCCGTACCGAACCCTGGATCAGATAGGTCGCGTCGATCTCACGCGCGATCAGCCGCGTCGAGACGTTCTTGCCCTTGTAGGCGAAGGTCGAGTTGCGGCTCAGCACGCGATAGAAGGATTGCAGCGACAGCGCGTGGATCAGGTCCTCGGTCAGGCCGTCCGAGAAATATTCGTCAGCGCCGCCGCTCAGATTGTCGAACGGCAGCACGCCGACGATTGCGGTCCGGTATTGCCCCGGCAGATGCGGGCCGTCGTCCGGAACCTGCTCCTGGGCATCGGATCCGGCCGGCGCCCAGGTCCAGACATTGACCGGCTCGGCGATGTTCTTGAAGCGGTGAGGGCCGGCGTCGACGAGGGTGACGGCAAGCCGCCGTCCCGCTTCGGTGCGGGCCTTGTCCGACACCGCGATGCCGCCGGGCGTTGCGACCGTCTCGAGACGGACGGCGATGTTGACGTCGTCGCCGAACACCTCGTCCTCGTCGGCCATCACGTCGCCCATGTGGACGCCCATCCGGAAGTGCATGGCGCGGTCGGCCGGCAGATGTTCGTTGCGCTCGGCCATCAGGGTCTGCATCGCGACGGCGGCCTCGATCGCGCCGATGATGCTCGGAAATTCCAGAAGGAAGCCGTCGCCGGTGTTTTTGACGATTCGGCCCCCATGGTTGAGGATGATCGGGTAAATCGCGCTGCGGTGCGCCTTGAACGAGGCATGAGTCCCCGCTTCGTCGGCACCCATCATGCGGGAATAGCCGGCGATGTCAGCGCAAAGAATGGCAGCGAGCCGTCTTTCCATGTCTCCTGTGCCCTGGGATGGCCACTTTAGCCGAGGTGACCGAATCCGATACTTACAAGACAGGCCGGGTCCGGCGGAAGCCCGGTTTGCAGGCACCTATAATGCATAGTAGCAAGAATTGGCACGCGACGAACGGATGGTACAGTCGTTTGTCTACTGAATTCGTGTGTCGCTGGGATGGCGCCGGCTGGCCGATCATCCTTTCCGGACGGCTACTTGCATAGGTTAACGTCGCTGACATGCTGGGAATTCACGAGCTTTGGCTGTTTGTCCTGTCCGGGCTGCTGCTCAACGTCACACCGGGGCCGGATACCGCTTATATCATCGGGCGCACGATTCAGCTCGGATGGCGCGGCGGAGCCGCTGCGGCGATCGGTATCAGCTGCGGTTGCCTGGTCCATGTGCTGGGTGCGGCGATCGGCCTGTCGGCACTGCTGATGGCCTCGTCGACCGCGTTCCTGGCCGTCAAGCTGGTCGGCGCGGCCTATCTGGTGCTGACCGGCCTGCAGATGCTGCTTTCGCGCGCCAAGCCGGTCGCCGAGATCGCCGGGCAGGGCGGCGAGACCTCGATCTCGCGGGTGTTCTGGCAGGGGGCGCTGACCAATATCCTCAACCCCAAGGTGGCGCTGTTCTTCCTGGCTTTCCTGCCGCAATTCGTGGCGGCCGATTCGCCGCACAAGACGCTCGCCTTCCTGGTGCTCGGGCTGATCTTCATCACCGGCGGCACGCTGTGGTGCCTTGGTCTTGCGGCCTTCGCGGCGCGGGCTGCCGGCCGCATCAGGCAATCGGCCGGCGTGATCGCCTGGATCAACCGCTCGCTCGGCGCGCTCTTCATCTATCTCGGCGTCCGCGTCGCGACGCTGGAGGCGCGCTAGCTCGCGCCTTGGCGCTCTGGCTTTGCCGCTCTAGCCGTGGATCTTGAGCAGTGCGCTGCCGGCGAGATAGATGCCGAGCAGGATCATCGCGATCAGGAACCAGCGGCGGAACACCTCGGGGTGCATCCGTGTGCGAACCGCCTGGCCGATGAACATGCCGGTGAACGACGCCGCCATCGCGACCGCGCCGGGCAGTGCGGTGGCTGCCGTCAGAAGGCCCGATGCCGTGAGGTTGAACGCGAGCGCCACGGTCGCAGTGGTGAAGAACACGCCGAGCGCCTGCACCAGTTCGTCCTTCTCCATGCCGATCGCCTGCATGAACGGCATCGAGGGGATGACCTGAACGCCGGTCGCCGCCGAGATCAGCCCGGTGATGACGCCGACGATGCCGCCGATCCATTTTTCGTCGCGCCGCGCGACCTTGAAGCTGAACCTGCTCAGGCCGACGATCGCGTAGATCACCAGCAGCACGCCCAGCACCACGGTGCCGTAGGCCGCGTATGGCCCGGTCAGCAGCCCGGCATTGATCCAGATCCCGGCCACGGTGCCGAGCATCAGCGGCCACAGCCGCTTGAGGATGTCGCGCAGATAGGGGCCGACGAAGGTCTGCCAGATATTGGTGACGATCGCCGGCACGATCACGATCGCGATCGCCTGGCCCGGCGCCATCGTGGTTGCGAGCAGCCCCATCGCGACCGTCGGCAGGCCGAGGCCGAGCGTCCCCTTGACGAAGCCGGCGAGCAGGAAGGCGAAAGCGATGAAGATCAGGAGATGGTCGACCATGGCGGCACATTGACCGATCGATGCGAACGGCACAATCTGGAGGTTACGGAGTTAGCCTTCGGGCGATCCGAAGGTATGGGGCGGGAAACGTCATGCGGTTCGACCTGATCGACTTGCAATTGTTCATCGCGGTTGCCGATGCGCGCAGTATCACGCAGGGCGCGGCGCGCGCGAATCTTGCGCTGGCTTCCGCCAGCGAGCGGATCAAGGGCCTCGAGGAGGCGCTCGGCGTCGCACTGCTCAAGCGCGGCCGCCGCGGCGTCGAACTGACGGCGGCGGGCGAGAGCCTGCTCGGTCATGCCCGCATCGTGATTCACAACGTCGAGGCGCTGCAAAGCGATCTCGCCGCCTATGCCAGCGGCGTGCGCGCCAATGTGCTGCTGCTCGCCAATACCTCGGGCCTGTCGGAGCATCTGCCGCGGGCGCTCGCGGCCTTCCTGCACGAGCATCCCGATATCAGCGTCGATGTCGAGGAGCGCGAGAGCACCGATATCGCCACCGCGATCGCCAGCGGCGCCGCCGATCTCGGCTTCGCCGCGGAGCACGCGCTGCCCGACAGCGTCGAGCGCTTCCTGTTCAGCGAGGACCGCTTGATGCTGGTGGCGTCGCGTCGCGGCGATCTCGGCGGCCGCCGCCAGATCGACTTCCAGGAAGTGGTCGGCCGCGATTTCGTCGGCCTCACGGCAACGTCCGCGTTGCAGGTCCATATCTCGCGGCACGCCGCAAAGCTCGGCGCGCGGCTGCGCTTTCGCGCCCGCCTGCGCGGCTTCGACGCGATCTGCCAGATGGTCGCCGCCGATGTCGGCATCGCCGTGATCCCGGAGACCGCGGCGCGGCGCTGCGCGGCGTCGATGCCGATCACGACGATAAGGATCCGCGACGCCTGGGCCAACCGCCGGCTGACGATCTGCGCGCGCAGCTTCAAGGCGCTGCCGCGGGCGGCCAAGCAACTTGTGGACTATCTGCGCGCCGAAGCGCAGCGCTGACGGCTGGCTCATTTCGTCGTCACCACGCCGGCGTCCTGGATCACCTTCGCCCATTTCCTGATGTCGGCGGCGATGAAGTCGCGGAAATGCTCCGGCGTGTCGCCGGCCAGCGTCAGACCCTGCTCGGCGAGCTTCTGCTTGACGATCGGATCGGCCATTGCCGCGGTGGCGAGCTGGTTCAGCCTGGCGACGATCGCGGGCGGCGTGCGTGCGGGCGCGACCATGCCGTACCAGTTCTCGATGATCAGGTCGGGCATGCCGGCCTCGGCGGTGGTCGGCACGTCGGGTGCGGTCGGCGCGCGTTCGCGCCCACCGAGCGCGATTGGCCGCAGCGCGCCCGCCTTGATCTGCGGCAGGATCACCGGCAGGTCGAGGAAGGTCATCTGCACCTGCTGACCCAACAGGTCGTTCACCGCCGGCGCGGCGCCGCGATAGGGCACGTGCACGATGTCGATGTTGGCCGTCAGCTTGAACAATTCGCAGGCGAGATGCGGCAGGCTGCCCGGGCCGGAGGAGGCGAAGTTCAGCTTACCCGGCTGCGCCCTGGCGAGCGCGACCAGTTCGTTCATGTTCTTCGCCGGCACGTTGGCGGCGACCACCAGCATCTCCGGCACCGTCGCGACCAGCGTCACCGGCGCGAGATCCTTCAGCGTGTCGTAGGCGACCTTCTCTATGCTCGGGCTGATCGCCAGCGCGCCGGCGCTCGCGATCGCCACCGTGTAGCCGTCGGGCGCCGCCTTCGCGACCGCATCGGTGCCGAGCACGCCGCCCTGGCCGGCGCGGTTGTCGACGATGACGGGTTGCCTTGCGAGCTCCGAGACCTTCTGCCCGATCACCCGTGCGATGATGTCGTTCGGCCCGCCGGGCGGGAACGGCACGATCAGCCGGAGCGGCTTGGTCGGGAAATCCTGGGCGAAAGCCGTAACGGGCGCGAGAAGCAGGAGAAGGGCTGCCAGCAGCTTGCCGCGCATCGTCATGTCGCCCATCCCTGACTTTTCTGGTTGCGGTCAGGATGGGCGCAGATCAGACGCCCGGCAACTCAAGAATCAGGCAGGGAACTCAGGCGTTCAAAAGCTTCATCGCCGCTTCGTGCACGCGCGGGTCGCCGGCCGCGATGATCCGGCCGCCGCTTTGTGCCGGCTTGCCGTCCCAGGTGGTGACGACGCCACCGGCGCCGGTGACGATCGGGATCAGGCCGGCAATGTCGTAGGGCTTCAGCTCGGTCTCGACCACGAGGTCGAGATGGCCGGCGGCGAGCATGCAATAGGAGTAGCAGTCGCCGCCATAGCGCGACAGGCGCGCCGCGTTCTCGATGCGGCCGAAGCGGGCGCGGTCATCCGGATTCATCAGCAGCGGGCTCGTGGTGAAGACGGTCGCTTCCTTCAGCGAGGCGCAACGCCGCACCGAGAGCCGCCGTTCGCCCGACGGGCCGGAGTAGTGCGCCGAGCCGTTGTCGCCGGAGAAGCGCTCGCCGATATAGGGCTGGTGCATCATGCCGAATACCGGCGTACCTTTGTGCAGCAGCGCGATCAGCGTGCCCCAGATCGGAAAGCCGGCGATGAAGGATTTCGTGCCGTCGATCGGATCGAGCACCCAGACATAGTCGGCGTCCTCGCGCTCATTGCCGAACTCCTCGCCGACGATGCCGTGCTGGGGAAAGTTCGACTTGATCAGCCGCCGCATCACGGCTTCCGCCGCCCGGTCGGCCTCGGTGACCGGATCGAAATCGTTCGAGCTCTTGTTGTCGACCGAGAGCGAGGTGCGGAAGAAGGGCAGGATGGTTTCGCCGGATGCGGTCGCGAGGCGGCCGATGAAGGCGGTAAAGTCGATGACCGTCACGGCATGTCCCTGAACTGCGCAAACGACGCGGTAGAAATCGGATGCGGTCTTGCCTAGCTCAATCCGGCGCGGCGCGCACGATTAACGGAGTGTTATCCAGCCCGATGACGCGGTTCCGGACTTTCGATTTGGGTTCGGATTCGAAAGCGCCCCGGGTCCCGGCCTCGATCACGAAGTTGCGAATTCTGGTATACAAGCTATGCGCAAAGCGCCGACCGCTCGAGGCTTTCCTTGTAAGATATTGATCCTACATACGGAAAACCGCTCCTGCTGGCCTGTTGCAGTTTCGCCAGACTTTCCAACATTACCCAAGAAATGTTTCGAAAGTTCTTGCGTTTTGTGCAGCGCGGTCGCATATTGTTGCGGTGCGGTAGCGCCTCGCGCTATCGCTGCCCTCCTTGGGCGTTTCCTCCCTAGACTTGGGCCGCTTGTTCATTCAAGCGGCCCTTTTTTCTTGGGCCGTCGTTTCCGCAAGTGAACTGAGAATCCAGTTCGGCGCTTATCGCGCCGCCAACTTGAATTCCTGGTTCATGACTTCGTCGGGATCGCAGTGCCCGACGAAGGATTGATTACTCCGCTGCCGCCTGGAACGGGCCGAGATCGCCGAACGGGATTTTCGCCAGCGCATCCGCCAGGGTAGCAAAGTCGGCGGCCACCTGCGCGAAGCGCGGGCCGCGCTCGCGGCGGCGCTCATCCATATAGACCGCGCGGTTGAGCTCGATCTGCACGGTGTGCAGGCCGCTCGCCGGATTGCCGTAATGCTCGGTGATGAAGCCGCCGGCATAGGGCTTGTTGCGGCCGATGGAATAGCCGAGTGAGCTCATGATCTCCTCGACGAGGTCGGGCAATAGCGCCGCGCAACTCGTGCCGTAGCGGTCGCCGATCACGACGTCGGGCCGGCGCGGCTCGTCGCGCGACACGCCGACCGACGGCATCGAATGGCAGTCGACCACGATCACGGCGCCGAACGCCTGGTGCGCCTTGTTGATCAGCCGGCGCAGCGCGCGGTGATAGGGCTTGTAGAGCACCTCGATCCGGCGCAGCGCCTCGTCGACGTCGAGCCGCTCGCGATAGATCTCCTGGCCGTCGCCGACCACGCGCGGGATGGTGCCGAGGCCGCCGGCCACCCGCATCGAACGCGTATTGGCAAAGCTCGGCAGCCGCCCGGTGAACATGCGCGGGTCGAGCTCGTAGGGCTCGCGGTTCACGTCGACATAGGAGCGCGGGAAGTTGACCCGCACGATCGGAAAGCCGCGATCGCTGAGGCCCGCGATCAGCTCGTCCATGAAAGAGTCTTCGGAGCGCCGCAGCGACACTACGTCGATTCGCGACGCGTCGAGGAATTCGGCCGGATAGACCGAGCCCGAATGCGGGGAATTGAAGATGATCGGCGCGCGCCAGGCCTGCGGCTCAACGATCTCGAACGGGGGCGACAACTCGCCAGCAAATTCGGTCATTCCCTTGGCGCCGTCCCTTGCGTCCGCCTCGCCCCGCAGCAACTGAGTCTGCCGGAAAAGCGGAGATTTATGGGCACGCATTGTCGGTAATCGCGATCATTCTGCCAAGTGAAAAGAGTGTGGTTTCAGCTGGAACGCGTCTTAAAAGCAGCAAATGCGGCACCCGGTTGATTCGATGTCCGGTTCGGTCCACAAATGGGTGGCGCGCATTTGCCGCTGGCTTGACGCAAATTTCACCCGAAATTTACCGTCTGTCGGGCTTACTGTTCGGACTGCTCCTCAAGCCGGATTCGACGATTCCTGCCATGCCGAAAATACTTCTCGCCGAAGACGACACCGATATGCGCCGCTTCCTGGTCAAGGCGCTCGAAAACGCGGGTTTCAAGGTCTCGCCGCACGACAACGGCATGTCGGCCTACCAGCGGCTGCGCGAGGAGCCGTTCGAAATGCTGCTCACCGACATCGTGATGCCCGAGATGGACGGCATCGAGCTGGCGCGCCGTGCCTCGGAACTCGATCCCGATATCAAGATCATGTTCATCACCGGCTTTGCCGCGGTGGCCCTCAATTCCGATTCGGAGGCGCCGAAAAACGCCAAGGTGCTGGCCAAGCCCGTGCACCTCAGGGAATTGGTCAGCGAAGTGAACAAGTTGCTGGCGGCCTGATTCGCCAAAAAACCTTCACTTTGTATCCTTGCCTGCCCCGCCGCCGTCCGTTATAGGGACCCGATCCAAATACGCTTTGGGTGCGTAGCTCAGCGGGAGAGCACTACCTTGACATGGTAGGGGTCACAGGTTCGATCCCTGTCGCACCCACCATCCTTCGCTCGCGCAGCGAGAGAAGGATGCCGCGCCGAAGCCCAACGGGCGGAGGCGGGCTTGTGGCCGCGAGCTTCGGCTCGGCAAGCCGTTTCTTGATACCTCCATAAATCTCTCGACCCGAGAAGCGAAGCGACGAAGCAATCCATCGCTCCAAGTTCTCGATGTCATCACTCGCGAAGGCGGGTGGTCCGGTATTCCAGAGACGCCGGTGCTTGAACCGAGAAGCCGCGGCATAGTGGATGCCCCCATGCACGGGCATGACACCAAGGAGAGTGAGAGCGCGCGGCTCTTTCCACGAGTCGTCCCTGCGTTCGTGTTTGGTCCCGTATGATTGGCGAGGGCCCGCATTGGGGCCTGGTAGCGGAGGCATTTGAGCCTGGTTCGATTGTAGTCGTGGACGAATTTGGCGATGAAGGTGTCTCGATCGGCGTGATCGATGAAGGTCCGCCGGGCGCTGCCACGCTTTGTTTCGCGGCCAATGGCTTCGGCGATGCGCCGGTTGAAACGTTCGACGAGTCCGTTGGTCTGCGGATGGTAGGGCTTGGTCAGGCGATGCTGGATGCCGCACTGTCGGCAGAGTTGATCAAAGGGGTGGTCGCCGGAAGGCTTCCCGGGCGGCTTGTTCTTCTTGTCGACGGCGAAGCGGTCGGTGAACTCGGCACCGTTGTCGGTGAGGATAGTGTGAACCTGGTGCGGAAAATCAGCCAGGAAGCGCTTAAGGAAACCGGTCGCGGTCGCTCCGTCCCGCTTGGAATGGACCTCGACAAAGACGTAGCGGGTGGCTCGGTCGATGGCGACAAAGGCATAGCTGGTGCGGCGCTGCAGTGCCGGCAGATACTTCACGTCGATATGGATGAAGCCGATACTGGCATTCTCGAAGACGCCGGCTTTGGGCTTGTCAGGTTTGGCAAGCCGGCTGATGCCATTGCGCTGCAGGCAGCGGTGAATGGCACTACGGGACAGCTTGGCGTTGATGCATCGCCGCATCACCTCAACGATGTCGTCCAGCGGCAATTGGAGCGACGTCCGCAGTTCACAAACGGCCCTTTCTTCAACCGCGGAGAGGCTGGTCGTGAGGTTCTTCGGCCGGTGCGAGCGGTCTTCGACCGTCGTGCGGCTGCGCCAGCGATAAATCGTGGTCTCGCTGACCCCCAGTTCGGCCGCCAACTGAGCGACCGACTTCCGGCTGCGCTGGATGTAGGCACGTGTCTTCGGCGTCGTCGTGGCGTTCGCGTGCAAGTTCAGTTCCATGACACGAGGCGCTCCCTAACAAAGGCCACGCCTCGTTCTACACCGATTCCATCCAACCAATCTGCAGGGACCAAACACGAAAGCAGGGACCCATAACCACAGGGCTGTGTTGTTGAAGCAAGCTGTGGCGCCCAGCGCTGCAAGCCAAGTGACGTCGGCGGTTATGGGTCCCTGCTTTCGCAGGGCCGACACCGCATGTATTGCGCGGCCGGTGAGTCACACATCCGCATTCTCGCGACATGATTTGTCCGAGCTTTGAATCTCGTTCCGCCCGTCTCTCGAACAGACGGCGCAGGGAAGCCGTCGCGGCTCTTTCCCACACCTCGGCCCTGCTTTCGCAGGGACGACACCGAGTGTGTGGCTCGACCGTTGAGCCCGCATTCTCGTGACATCGTTTTATCCGAGCTTGGCTGCCGCTATGGAGGGCGGTCGGATGGAAGCCGGTAGCGCCAGGTTTCGCCGGCGAGAACCCCGCGCTGCCGACGCACAACGGAGGGCCATTCGGAGCGAACCACGCTGAGGACCGCAGCATCGGCGGACGGCTCTTCATCGGCCGCGAAATATGCGCGAAGCCTGCCTTCGCGGCGGAAACCGAGGTCGGCGTAGAGATCAAGCATGTGCCTCAGGCGCCAGTCCAGATGCACCTCGGCCCGCTCGACCATGAGCACTTCGAACGCATACCGCGTCATCAGATGCGCAACGTGACTGACGAGCACGGCCTCGTCCAGTCGTCCGATGCTCCAGATTGGAGCGAACGTAGCCCGCTTCTCGTGCCGGTCGATCGCGCCGAACCCGGACACGCCGAGCAGGTCTCCCGATCCCGCGGCCTCGATTGCGAACGCGGCCGCGGTGTCGACCTGGTCCCGTGCCGCCGCCAGGCGTGCGGCATTCGGCCGGTCCGATGTGCCGCGATCGAGCCGCCGCAGCATCGCTGCCTCGCGAAGCTGCTGTGCGCGCGAAGACTCCGGGCCGGTGATCCTGGTCAACAGGATGCGGTCGGTGGCGAAGGTTGCATGGTTGCTCGACGGGTACATGCCGTATTGACGCACCCGATGCGCATGCCGTCAAATGACCGGAACGCCAGTTCATATGCAAATTGGTCATGCCCCTGAATCCAAGACATGTTGACCTGTTTCGAGAGGTCGTGCGCCACAACGGAATCACCAAGGCCGCCTTGAGCCTTCGGGTGGGACAGCCTTTCATCAGCCGCGCGATCGCACGTCTCGAGCGCGAGATCGGCTTTGCGTTGTTCGAACGCGGGCGAGGCGGCGTCACGCTGACGCCGGAAGGCGAGATATTCCTGCACGAGGTCGAGAGAAACCAGGCCGGCCTCGAATATCTGGCGCGCGCTGCGCGCGGCATTCGCGAGCGTGGCAGCGGGACGCTCAGGATCGCATGTCTTCCGGCGTTCACCTATTCGTTGATGCCGCAGATCGTCAGCAGCTTCCTGAAGAAGAATCCCGACATCGTCGTATCGGTGGCCGTCCACAGCCCCGAGCGCGTCTGGAGTCTGGTGGCCTCGGGACAATGCGACGTCGGGCTGGCGCGGCCGCAGGCGGGGTTTGCCGCGGTCGACGACGAGCTCCTCATGACAACGGAGGCGGTCTGCGTCCTGCCCCGCCAGCACCGGTTACGCTCGAAGCGATCGATCGCAGCGCAAGATCTGCGGGGAGAGCCCATGATCGCAGCTTCCCCGAGCGCACCGCATCGATCCCGCTTTGAGCGCGTCCTCGATGAGGCCAAGGTCGAGATCAAGACGGTCGCGGAGATCCAGTACAGCATGCAGCGTTGTGCCCTGGTTGCGCAGGGGCTGGGTTTCTCGATCGTCGACCCGATCGTGGCCCGGGATTTTGCAAGCTCCAAAATTGTACTCAAGCCGTTCGTGCCACGGCTGGAGATCGCCACCATGTTGCTGCTTCCTTCGCAGCGGCCGCGAAGCCGTCTCGCACTTCAATTCTGCGATCTGCTGCGCGCCGAAACCGCGCAGTACAGGAAGTCCGCGCGCGTGCAGGCTTGAGCAACGCCGGCAGGGTTTTCTCTCGCGTTGCGCCCGGCATGATCTCGCGGGACGGCGCGAGCCGCCTGCGGCGCGTCGCTTGCCCAGCGCGCTGTGCTCGCCGAAAAAATTCGACGGGCACTTGTGACTTTCGTCATCTCGACGCTCATATGTGAATGCCGCAGCGTGCGCACGCATGTACGCCTCGCGCGTGTTCGATTCGTACGGATGCATTCACGTCGCACGCGGTGGGTTGCCGCATGATTGGGCAAGAGCGCTCGCAATGCGATCATGCGTGGGATTCTCGATATGTCATCTACCGTGCTTAGGTCGCGCCTTTGCAGCGACATGCGTTTCGTCCAGGCGCGGAGATCGAGAAAATTTTCCGAAGACTCTGCGATGATGCGTTGCCCGATCGCATCGCATGAACGCAATTTTGGATTTCTGCACGACGCGCGTTGCCGCCCCTCTGGTTCTCGCGCAGATTGTTCTCTAGATCAGTCAAGCTGGCTCGTGACGGAGCATCCGAGCCGGATACGGCAATGACGCGACAATGATGAACGCCATGTGCGAGCACGACTGCCAAAGGAACCTGCGTCAACCCTATCGGGAGCGGCCGGCGTAAGCCGTCGATGTCCGAATCCCGAAATGCCTCTTCCTTGTCTTCCCCGAAATTCGCCGGTATGTGCGCGGCCGGCGACGCAACCTTGGGAATGCGCCTCCGTTGAGCCAACGTTCGTCGTTCGCGCCAACGGGGCACGAAAGTTCATGCAAGAAGACGACAAGACGCCGGCACACGCAGCGCAGCTCCTGGAACACGTTCCCTTGCCGCGCGAGCCGCGGAACATCAGGGATCTAACCCCCGCGCCGCCGCGGCTGTTCTCGACACGACACTATCCGCCCTCGGAGCAGTTCGAGGTCTGGAAAACGCGGATGGCTTCGCTGGTCGACGTTACGCCACCGGAAGGTCATAGCCCTGCGCACGGGTTCCTGGTGGAGTACCTGACCTGCAACATGGCCGATGTCGTCTTCACGTCGGGGCGATTCGCCGCGCAATCATTCGCCCGCGTCATCAGACCGTCGCATGGCGCGCCCGTCGATATCTGGTGGTTGTACCGGGTGCGCTCCGGCGAAGCCCGCTTCGAGACCGCAGAGCGGCGGATTCACGCCGGGCCGGGCGCCATGTTCCTGATCTCGCTCGATGAGGATTTCCGCGGCAGCATCACGGACTATGACGGCCTGGTGCTGGGCTTGCCGCGCCAGTCGTTCGCCAGTGTGGCCGATCAGCTCGACGCTGTCTGCAATATTCTACTCGAAGGCAACCTGATCGAATTGTTGGCCGATTATCTCGACCGACTCGAAACGCGCATCACCCTGATGTCCGCGGAGGAGTTGAGGCAGGCGGGGCGGGCGACCGCGCAGATGATCGCCGCGTGCATCCAGCTCTCCTCGGATCGGCTGGAGCAGGCACGCGGCGCGATCGAGTCGGTGCTGTTCGAGCGGGCGCGTCTTTATATAGAGTCGCATCTCGCCGACTTCGACCTGACGCCGGACCGCATCGCGCAGCAATTGCGGATCTCGCGTTCTGCCCTCTACCGTGCATTCGAGAGCGTCGGGGGCGTTGCCGGCTACATCCTGCGCAAGCGGCTGCGCGCGGCACATGCAGAACTCGTCTCGTCCGCCGACAGGCAGGTGCAGGAGATCGCCTATCGCCACGGCTTCAAGCTGGCGTCCGATTTCACTCGCGCCTTCCGCCGCGAATTCGGCGTCAGCCCGCGCGAGATGCGCGAACGCATGCGCCGTCGATCAACCACCGGTTGAGATACGTGCAAACAACTCATGGTGCATCGAGCAAATCCTTCAACTTGTGAGACGATCTGCGTGTTATTTGGACGACCTGCTGAGTGACGCTGGCAAAATTGTGTCTATCATTTTGCAACATGACGACTCGGGGCACATTGATGGGGCAGTCGAGCGAGCGCTGGGTGGCAAGATGCGCTCGTTGAATTCGACACATCGTTGGCCAGGACGGGACGATGATCGTGCGTACGATCATCGTTGTTTTCTCGCGTGTGCGGCCGGCGGGCCCGCGCGTCGGCCCGGTCCATGGCGCGTCGCCTCCGGCGTCTTTTCAAGATGTCGCGAAAGGGGCGCACCATGGTTGTCGGACACAACTCAACAAGATCGCTGAAGCGTCAGGGCCGCGCAGGCTTCGTCCGGAGCTGGGTCGCATCGGGCGATGCGGGCAGCAGTTCGTTGCGGCGCCGGCTATTGGCCGTGCTGCGCGAGGCGCATCGGACGCTCGGGGTGAAGCGCGATCGGCTCGGGCTCGGCTCGCTCGGTGCCGGTGGGGCGGTCGGCGCGATGCTGGCGATAGCTGCGATCGTGGCCCCACAGACGGCGTTTGCGCAGGTTGCCATCGGCAACGGGGTTTTGAGCAATCCCGCCAACTGCACCAATCCCACCGCTGCAACCGCAGGCAGCACCGCCATTGGTTGCGGCGCCCATGCTGCCGGCGCCACCGCAACCGCCATTGGCGCCAATACCAATGCGAATGGCCAAAACTCTGTGGCGATCGGCGATTCGAACAGCGCAACCGGCGATGGTTCGATCATCGTGGGCTATTCCAACTCTGTGAACGGCCTGAATGCGATCGGTATGGGTGTGTTTGCGAACGCGACCGGCACCAATGCCCTCGCCATAGGTGGGAACGCGCACTCCACCGGGGATGGATCTTCATCCTTCGGCGTCAACTCCACAGCAAACGGAGTAGGTGCCTTGGCGCTGGGCTCGACGGCGAGCGCTTCCGGTGGCGCCTCGATCGCGATTGGATTGTCCTCGGCTGCCTCATCTTCAAACGGTTCGGGCACTGCCATCGGGGTCAGCGCCAAAGCAAACGCCGGAGTCGGCGGAGGGTCTCCAATCGCCATCGGCACGAATGCCAATGCCAGCGGGACTGCGCCTGCCGGCTTCACGTTCGAGGCTGTTGCGTTCGGCACCGGTTCCGCCGCCACGGGGGCTTGGTCGACCAGTGTCGGCCCAAGCGCTTCAGCGACTGCGACGGGAGCTAGTGCCCTCGGTACATCGGCCAATGCGTCGGCCAATCAGGCCACCGCGATTGGTAACGGGGCGAAGGCCTCAGGGGTCGGCAGCGCATCCCTGGGGTACCTTGCCAATGCGAGCGGCGGCAACGCCGCCGCTGTTGGCATCCAGTCGGTCGCGTCAGGTACCAGCTCGCTGGCGGCCGGCAATCTCGCTGCGGCGTCGGCGGATTTCGCTGTTGCCTTGGGCAATCAGGCGCAGGCGCTGAGTACCGGGGGCTCGGTTGCGATCGGATCGGGCGCCATCGTCAATGCTGCTGCGACGGGCGGCATCGCGATCGGCAACAATGCGGCATCCGCCGGCATCAGTTCGATCGCGAACGGCGTTGGGGCCAGCGCGGCGGGAGCGTACTCAACTTCGGTTGGTGCTGGCTCTAGCGCCAGCGGCGCCCGTGCGTTTGCCGGGGGCCGTTCGGCTGTTGCTACAGGCGATGATTCCGTCGCCATTGGCGTGACGGCCAACGCGACAGCGCCAAGCGCGACCGCACTCGGAGCGGGCGCGTCGGCTCTCGCCCTAAATGCAGTCGCCGTCGGCACCGCCGCTACTGCGGATTCAGCCAACGCGGTCGCCATCGGCACCAGCGCGACCGCAACCGGCGGCCAGGCGGTTTCCATCGGTGCGAACAACGTGGCCTATGGCGATGGCGCCGTGGCGATCGGCGATCCCAGCTATGCCAGCGGCACCGGCGCCTTCACCGGCGGCGCCAACAACATCGCCAACAGTGACGGCACGGCCAGCGCCACGGCCGCCAACCAGGCCAACGGCGCGGTCGCGATCGGCAACAACAACAAGGCGATCGGGCAGGGCTCCGTGGCGCTCGGCAACGGCTCGACCGCCGGCGCCGCCGGTCTTGCCGGCAATATCGCGCTGGGCAACGGCGCCACGGCGGCGGCAAGCTCCGGCGATGTCGCGCTCGGCTCGGGCAGCGTCACCGCTGCCGCTGTCAACACGCCGAACACGGTGATCAACGGCACCACCTACAGCTTCGCGGGTACCACGGCGACCTCGACCGTCAGCGTCGGCGCGCTCGGCGCCGAGCGCACCATCACCAACGTGGCCGCGGGACGGCTCAGCAATGCTTCGACCGATGCGATCAACGGCTCGCAGCTCTGGGCCACCAACCAGGCGGTCGATGGCCTCGCCACCACCGTCAACAACATCAACACCGGCGGCGGCATCAAGTATTTCCACGCCAACTCGACGCTGGCCGATTCCTCCGCCGCGGGGACGAATTCGGTTGCGATCGGACCGGTGTCGACCGCGACCGGCACCGGCTCGGTGTCGATCGGCAACGGCGCCAACGCCGCAAACGCCAACGATATCGCGCTCGGCTCGGGCAGCCAGACCAGCGCGGCGGTTCAAACCGCCAGCATCGTCATCGGCGGCAACACCTACAGCTTCGCCGGCACCACCCCGACCTCGACGGTCAGCGTCGGCTCGGTCGGCAATGAGCGCACCATCACCAACGTCGCGGCGGGACGGGTCAGCAACGGCTCGACCGACGCGATCAACGGCTCACAGCTGTTCGCCGCCACCTCGGCGATCGACAGCCTGTCGACCGTCGTCAGCAATGGCTTGACGCATTATTACGGCGTCAACGACGGCGGCACCCAGCAGGCCAACTACAACAACAACGGCGCGACCGGGACCAACTCGATGGCGGCCGGCGTTGCCGCCTCGGCGACGGCGGCGAATGCCACCGCGCTCGGCTTCAACACCCAGGCCTCGGTCGTGGATGGCGTTGCGCTCGGCTCGGGGTCGATTTCCAACCGCGCGCTCGCGCCGGCGTCCGGCACGATCGGCGGCACCATCATCCCCTACAACACCACCGATCTTGCGCTGCTCGGCGCGGTGTCGGTCGGCAATGCGACGAGCTACCGGCAGATCACCAATGTGGCCGACGGCACCCAGGACAGCGACGCCGTCACCGTGCGCCAGTTGACCGGTGCGCTGACGTCGTTCGCGACCACGACGACGAAATACTTCCACGCCAACTCGACGCTCGCCGACTCGCTCGCGGTCGGCAACAACTCGGTGGCGGTCGGACCGCAGACCATTGTCAATGGCGACAACGGCATCGGCATGGGCTTTGGCGCAATCGTGGCGCAGACCGCGCCCGGCGGCATCGCGATCGGCCAGAATTCGGTGTCCAACTTCGCCGATTCGATCGCGTTCGGCACCAATGCGCAGGCCAGCGGCATCCAGTCGGTGTCGATCGGCGCCGGATCCCAGACCACCAACCCGACCAGCGTTGCGCTCGGTCCGAACGCCAAGGCGACGGCGCAGGCCGGCGACGTCGCGCTCGGCGCCAATTCGACCACCTCCACTGTGGTCGCGACTTCGAGCACCTCGATCGGCGGCACCACCTACAACTTCGCCGGCACGACGCCGACCTCGACCGTCAGTGTCGGCAGCGCCGGTGCGGAGCGCACCATCACCAACGTGGCCGCGGGCCAGATCAATTCGACCTCGACCGACGCGATCAATGGCTCGCAGCTCTGGGCCACCAACACCTCGCTCGCCGCTCTCTACACCACGGTGAGCAACATCTCGACCGGCGGTGGCGGCGTGAAATATTTCCACGCCAATTCGACCGCGGCGGATTCCATCGCGACCGGCGCGGAGAGCGTCGCGATCGGACCGCAGTCGGTCGCGAGCGGCGCCAATGCGATCTCGATGGGCAACGGCTCGGCCGCATCGGCCGACAATTCGGTCGCGATCGGCGCCGGCGCCAAGGCGACGGCGGCCAACTCGCTGGCGCTCGGCGCCAACGCGACCACCACGGCCAATCTGAGCGACGCGGCCTATACGCCTGTGGTCGGCAAGAGTGTCGCAGGGGTTGCGACCGGCGAAGTGTCGGTCGGCTCGTCCGGCGCCGAACGCCGCGTCACCAACGTTGCCGCGGGCTCGGCGGCGACCGATGCGGTCAATGTCAGCCAGCTCCAGGCGGTTGCGTCGAGCTCGATCCGCTACGACACCGACGGTTCCGGCAACACCACCAACAAGCTGACGCTGAACAGCGGCAACGGCGCGCCAGTGACCATCAGCAACGTGGCGCCCGGCGTCCTCGGCACCGATGCGGTCAACGTCAATCAGCTCAACAGCGCGTTCCAGCAGCTCAACGGCCAGATCGGCGAGGTGCGGCAGGACGCCTGGCGGGCGGCCGCGATCGGCATGGCCGCCGCATCGCTGCGCTATGACGACCGGCCCGGCAAGGTGAGCGCCTCGGCGGGCGGCGGCGTCTGGCGCAGCCAGGGCGCGCTCGCCTTCGGCATCGGCTACACCAGCGAGAACGGCAAGCTGCGCACCAACGCGGCGGCAACCACCGCCGGCGGCGACTGGGGCGTCAGCGCCGGTGTGAGCCTGACGCTCAATTGACGCTGACGTCGACGAGGCGGCTGGCGTGTCTGGCTTTAATGATCTGGCTCGGGGCGGCGGCCAGCGCCGCCGCGCAGGGCGCGCCGCCTGCCGCCTACGCTGTGAAGCCGTCCGACGTCGTGGTGCCGGAGGGCGAGACGCTCGGCGAGTTCAGACGGATGATCCAGCCGTTCAAGAACTGGACCTTGATTTGCGACGAGAGTCTCAAATCGAAGCGCCGCGTCTGCAACGTCACGCAATCGATCGTCAACGCGCAGGGCGCGGTCGCCTTCAACTGGTCGCTGATCGCGACCGCCGACGGCAAACCGCTGATGGCGATGCGGATTCCCGCGGCCGCCGGGGTCGGCGCGCAGATCGAGCTCGCGCTGGGCGACAGTGCGGACCGCATCGTCGCGCAGACCGATCGCTGCGATGCCAGTTTCTGCTTCGCCACGGTCGCGATCGGCAACGTGCTGAGGCGGCACATCCGCGCGGCGACGCCGTGCCGCGTGTCCTATCAGCTGCCGCAAGGGCCGATCGTGCTGGAGGCGCCGCTGGACGGACTGTCCGGTGTGCTGGCGAAGCTGAAATGAGACAACAGGCTGCATGCGGATCCGGAAGCCGGAGCGACGCATCGAAGTGCGGGACGAGAGGATGAATACGCCGATGCGACTGAAGACCCCCATCCTGATCTTCACGGCGGTCGTCGTGGCGGCGCTCAGTGCGGCCGGCGTCGTGGGCTATGCCCAGCAGATGCAGCCGGCCCAGTCGCAGCCGATGCCGCTGCAGCCGGCGACGCCCGCGCCGGCCAAAAAGCCCGCCGCCGCCGCGAAGCCGCAGCCGCACAAGCAGCGTCCGCAGGAAGCGCCGACGCCGCCGTCTGCCGCGGCATCCGTTCCGCCGCAGCAGGCGGGCCAGCAACCGACCGTGTTCGACGAGCACGCGCGGCAGGGCAACATCGTGACCTGCGCGAATCTGTTCGGGACGCTCGGCCGCGGCCTCGCGATGAACTCCAACTACACCGCGCAGTCGCAGTGGGACGCCAAGGCCGGCAATTCGCATTCGGTGCAGTCGCTGGTCGCGCTCGCACCTAACCAGGCCAGCCAAGCCACCCCCGCCGCCAATCAGCAGGCCGCCGGCATCGTGTTTGCCGCGCCGGTTGGATCGTCCTGCGAAGGCAATCTGGTGCGGGTGACGCCGCGGACGGAGAACTGTTCGACGGTTGCCGCCGAACTCGCCAAGCTCAACGGACAGACCGGCACGCTCGGTGATCTCGCGACGATGGCGCTGCCGAACGGCGCGCTGGTGGTGCTGATTCCGTTAGGCAACGCCTGCGTCGCGGTGACCGCGCTGCGGGTCGCCGGGTAACGCTGCCGCTCAACCCGGTCGACCCTTGCCGGCGCCGGTCAGCTCGGCTGGCCGCGCCGCGTCGGTCTGGCCGATCTCACCAATGACGCCAGCGATGATGCCAGCGCGGATAGCCGCCGCGATAGTAGGCGTATGCCGGCCGCACCACGTGGCGATAGCGATAGCCGTAATAGGCCGGCCGGTATCCGCTATAATATGTCGTGGTGTAACCGCCGCCCCAACGATACGGCGCAGCGTAATAGCCGTCGTCATAGGCGTAGCTGCCGTACCCGTAATAGGCGGGCGAATAGCCGTAGCCGGGGTAGCCGTAACCATAGGAATAGCCGGGATAGCCATAGGCTGACGAGGCGAGGCCGCCGACGACTGCGCCGGCAATCAATCCGCCTGCGAGCGCGGCACCCCACCCGCCGTGTCCCCACCGTGCTTCGGCGGGCGCCGGGGCTGCGATGGCGCTCACCCCAAGCGCACCGACGGTTGCAAGAACAAGGCCTGTCTTCCTCATGGGATCCTCCTCGATGATAGTTGCCCAGCCGGTCAACGGGGCAGGGGGGCATTGGTTGCGAATGGCCGCGCGCCTGCAATGAACCTGGGCCTGCAACAAGCCTGGCGGCGAGGTGGGCGCAGTGGTGCCGCCGTTGACGGTGAATCAAATGTTCAAGGGCGAACGGAACCGGTTCCGATCCTCCGCCGGTCGCAGCGGATGACGATCCGCGTGAACGCGCTGACCATCGACGTGACGGCGAACCCACGCTTCATTTCAAAACGGGAAAGCGCGGCCATCGGTTCCTGCAGGTTGATCGCTCGGCAGTTCCGTTGGTGCGAAATGTCGCGTCGCGCCGGCGTCTAGGAACGGTGCGGGCGGCGACGCTGTTTCCTCACAAGGCAGGTTCACCGGTGAGTCGCGCGCGCCGCTGCGTCGTGTCGCTCGCCGGCTTTGTTGGAACGCGGCCACGGCGTGGAGCGCGCCAGCCATTTGGCGCCAGCTTCGCAATCCGGCCAGCCGCTAAACTGCAGGAGGAATCGGTAATGCAGAGCAAGATGATGAAGAGCAAATTTCTGCTGACGACGGCCGTGCTGTTGGCCGGCGTCAGTCTCGCTTCGGCGCAGGGCATGCGCGAGGGCGGCGGCGGTGGCGGGGGCGGCATGGGTGGTGGCGGAAGCGTCGGCGCGGGCGGTGGCGGTAGCGAACACGGCCGCTCCGCAGGCTCGCCGGCCGGCAGTTCCGGCGGCGCAATGCATGGCAGTCCCGGGGCATCGCGAAGCGAAGGGCGAAGCGAAGGCATGACGGCCGGTCGCGGCCAGGGTGGCGCACGAGAAAGCCAGGGCGCACGAGAGAGCGGCAGGGCTGAAGGACAGATGGGCCGCGGTGCGGCCGAGCGCAGCCAGACCACCGGCCAGGCCCGCGAGAGCGGCCGCGCCGAGCAGGGTCAGCGCAGCCAGAGCAAGCAAGACCAGAGCAAGCAAGAGCAGACCGTCGGCCAGAGCCGAAACCAGCGCGAGCAGATGGGGCGATCTGAATCCCGCGAACGCGGCAGCGCCACGACGCGGCAAAGCCAGCAGCAGGAGAATCGCGCCAACACCGCGAACCCCAGCCAGGGCACCACGACCGGTCAGGGGACGGCTCAGGACAAGGCTCAAGGCAAGACTCAAGGCAAGGCGGGCACGACGACCGGCCAGAGCACGACCACGGGCCAGGCAAAGGGCGCCAACACGACCACCGGCCAGGGCACAACGGCGGCCCCGAATACGCGAGCCGGCCAGACCACGGGCGCGGCCGCTCCGCAGTCCGGCACGACGCAAAACCGGATGAACTCCGGACAGACCACCGGTCAGGCCCAGGGACAAACCGGGACAACCGCTCAGACCCAGGCGCAGTCGAACGCCACGGTCCAGACCGAGGCTGGGCGCACCGTGACCGCGCAGCAGCAGAGCACGATCCAGCGCTCGGTGCTGTCGGCGCGTAACGCACCGCGCGTCAATGTCAGTACGATCAACTTCGCGGTCAATCCGGGCGTGGTGGTGCCGCGGAGGTTCAACGCGGTGTCGGTCGCAACCTTCCCGGCGCTGATCGATGCGTTCCCGTATTATCGCGACGACAGCTTCTTCGTCGTCGAGGATGAAGTCGTGTTCCTCGATCGCGAGCGCCGCGTCGTCGACGTGGTCCCGGTCGGACCGCGGACACGCTTCAGCCATCGCGGCGGCGGCGGTGGTGGCGCTAGCGTTGCGATGATGGACCTGAACCCGCAGCAGATCCGCGAGGTGCAGCAGGTGCTGATCGACCGCGGCCTGCTGGTCGGCGAGGCTGACGGTGTATTGGGATCGCGGACCCGCGAGGCGCTGATCACCTTCCAGCGTCAGGAGGGCATCACGACCAGCGGCAGCGTCGACACGCGCACGGTGACCGCACTCGGCCTGTCCGACAGAATCGGTCAGGGCGCGGGCGCATCGTCGACGGTCGGCCAGAGCCGCACCCAGCAGAACACGACTGGACAGACGACCGGTCAGACCAACAACGCGCCGCAGAACCAATCGACCGGCCAGACCGGCGCTCAGCAGCCTGCCCAGCAGAACACGACCGGGCAGACCACGGGTCAGGCGAACTCGCCGCAGAACCAGTCGACAACCGGCCAGAGCGGAAATCAGCCGTCCGCTCAGCAGCAGGCCCCGCAGCAGAATACGACGGGCCAGGCTGCACCGCAGAACCAGAACCAGTCGACCGTCGGTCAGGGCAGCGGCAATCAGTCAAACGCCGGCCGGGACACGCAGTCGAGCCAGCCCAACCAGAACAACAATCCACCGTCGTCAGGCTCAGGCCAGAGCCCGCAGACGCCGGCGCAAAACTCCGATCGGAAATAGGATCTCTGTGCAGGAGCCCCGCTGCAGAGCGGGGCTCTTTTTTGCGATTTTGCGATCAGTCTTTTAGTTCGGAATTCGGCACCAGGCCGAACCGGCCGTGCAATCCGCGCCAGAGGCCGGCGCACAGAACACTCAGAAGCTTGCGCATCGAACTCCCCTCGACATCAACCATCGTGCGATCCTGCTGATGCCGGTCGCGAAAGGACAGAACCAATTCTGAGCAGGTCTGCGTAATCTTTGAGCAAGGCACCATCGCGGCCGCGCCGCGCGCGCGGAAAAATCTCATGAGATTCAATTGCCGGCCCGCTGGCACGCCTCGTGCATCAATGGCATCGAGTTGGCCGCTAGGGTTCCGATCTTGCGAAGCAAGGTGCTGGTCCGAGAGCAGCCGCTTGCGGGGGAGACATCCCCGCAGGTGCACGGCGGGATAAAAGCCCGGGAGACCTCGTCAGCCAAGGGATTGGCGGAGCGATGGTCTTTTCGCCAGTCCCTTTTTGTGAAATTTCGCAAGAGGGATCGGCAATGAACAAATTCGTTTTCTTCCTTCGCTCTGTTGTCATCGGCTGCGCGGTCGTGCTGGCGGCTGCGCCTGCGGCCGACGCCGCGCCGAAGAAAAGCTTCAAGGTCGCCTGGTCGATCTATGTCGGGTGGATGCCGTGGGGCTATGCGGCCGACACCGGCATCGTCAAGAAATGGGCCGACAAATACGGCATCGCGATCGAGGTCAAGCAGTTCAACGACTACGTTGAATCGATCAACCAGTACACCGCCGGCGGCTATGACGCCGTCACCATCACCAACATGGACGCACTCTCGATTCCGGCAGCCGGCGGCGTCGACACCACCGCGGTCGTGATGGGCGATTTCTCCAACGGCAACGACGCGGTGATCCTGAAGAACAAGACCGACCTCGCCGCGATCAAGGGCCAGACCGTCAACCTGGTCGAGTTCTCGGTGTCGCATTATCTGCTGGCGCGCGCGCTCGAGACCAGCAAGCTGAGCGAGAAGGACGTCAAGGTCATCAACACCTCCGACGCCGATATCGCGGCCGCCTACAAGACGCCTGACGTCAGCGCGGTGGTGACCTGGAATCCGATCGTGACGGAAATCCTCGGCTCGCCCGACGCGAAGAAGGTGTTCGATTCCTCGCAGATCCCCGGCGAGATCATGGACCTGATGGTGGTGAACACCGCAGTCGCCAAGGACAATCCGGATTTTGCCAAGGCGCTGGTCGGAATCTGGTACGAGACGCTGTCCAAAATGACGGCGAACGATGCCGCGGCGAAGGCCGCCAAGGAGGCGATGGCCAAGGCCTCCGGCACCGACCTCGCCGGCTTCGACAGCCAGCTCTCGACCACAAAACTGTTCGACAAGGCAACCGACGCCGAAGCCTTCACGCGCAGCCAGACCATCGGCGTGACCATGGATCGGGTGCGCAAGTTCCTGTTCGAGAAGGACCTGCTCGGCAAGGGCGCGAAGTCGGCCGACGCGGTCGGCATCGAGCTCGCCGACAAGTCGGTGCTCGGCGACAAGTCGAACGTCAAGCTGCGCTTCGACCCGACCTACATGGACGAGGCCGCCAAGGGCAAGCTCTGACGCCAAGCTCGGACGCGCAGCGCGTCGCCCCAAGCAGGAGCTGACCATGCGACTTGTGAACATACGGCCGGGACGGCAGACGCGGTTCTATCTGCTCGCGCTGCCGTTCGTATTGGTCGCAATCGCCTACTTCGCCGGCTCCAGCGCGCGGCTCGCGCAGAACCCGAACGACAAGCTGCTGCCGGCGCTGCCGAGCATGGTGCAGGCCGTCAAGCAGATGGCGTTCGAGGTCGACCCGCGCACCGGCGGCTATCTGATGGCCTCCGACACCGTCGCCAGCCTGGGGCGGCTCGGCTCGGCGCTGGCGATCTCGACGGTGGCGGCGCTCGTGCTCGGGATCGTGATCGGGCTGTTGCCGGGCGCCAATGCTCTGCTCGGGCCGTTCGTGTCCGTCACCTCGATGGTGCCGCCACTGGCATTGCTCCCGATCCTGTTCATCGTGATGGGATTGGGTGAGAATTCCAAGATCGCGCTGATCGTGATCGGGACGCTGCCCTGCATGATCCGCGACCTCGCCATGAAGGTGCAGGAGTTGCCACGCGAGCAGATCGTCAAGGCGCAGACGCTCGGCGCCTCGACCTGGCAGATCGCGCTGCGCGTCGCGATGCCGCAAACCCTGCCGCGGCTGATCGACGTGCTGCGCCTGCAGCTCGGGCCGGCGTGGTTGTTCCTGATCGCGGCGGAGGCGATCGCCTCCGATTCCGGGCTCGGCTACCGGATCTTCCTGGTGCGCCGCTATCTCGCGATGGACGTCATCATCCCCTACGTCGCCTGGATCACGCTGCTGGCGTTCCTGATCGATGTCGGCCTGCGCGTCATGCAGCGAAGGTTGTTTCCGTGGTTTGCCTCAGTGAGGGCGGAATGAGCGCGATCCGCTTCGACGACGTCTGGAAGGAATATGGCGACCACATCGTGCTCGAGCGCATCACGATGGAGGTCGAGCCGCGCGCCTTCATTGCGCTGGTCGGCCCGTCCGGCTGCGGCAAGACCACGCTGCTGCGTATGCTGCTCGGCGAGGAGCAGCCGACCCGCGGCCAGATCCTGGTCGACGGCAAGCCGTTGCCCGGCGAGCCGGACGCTGACCGCGGCGTGGTGTTCCAGCGCTACTCGGTGTTTCCGCATCTCACAGTGCTGCAGAACGTCATGCTCGGGCGCGAACTGCGCGACGCCAAATTCACCGGCCGGCTGTTCGGCGCCGCGCGCCGCGCTGCCGCCGACGAAGCGATGAAGCTGCTCACCGAGGTCGGGCTCGCCGGCCAGGAGAGTAAATATCCGTCCGCTTTGTCGGGCGGCATGCAGCAGCGGCTCGCGCTGGCGCAAGCGATCATGCGCGGCCCGAAGATCCTGCTGCTCGACGAGCCGTTCGGCGCGCTCGATCCCGGAATCCGCGCCGATATTCACCTTCTGATGAAGCGGCTCTGGAACGAGACCCATCTCACCGTCGTGATGGTGACGCATGACCTCAGCGAAGCCTTCGGACTCGCGACGCGCGTGATCGCGCTGGAGCGGCAGCGCAACCGGCCCGAGGAGCGCGACCGCTACGGCGCCACGGTGTCGCGCGACCTCGAGATCTTCCCGCGCCGCAGTGCGGAGTTGCGGACGTCAGTTCAACCAGCTCCGACCGGGACGACCCGGTCAGGCAAGGAGCATCAGCCGGGACGGCCCGGCGCTCTCGTCTTGAAGGAGCAACCATGATCCTGTCAGAGGAACAAAAGGCCGAGATCGCGGCGCATACCCGGCGATATAACGAACTGAAGGCGGCGGGGCAGGAGCACGCGCCGCGGGCGCTGCCGGCGCCGACCGCGCGCGACGCCGCGCCGATCGATGCCGACACGGTCATTCACCGCGAGACGATCCCATCCGGCTGGTACTGGACCACGCGGCTGAACCGCGGCGACACCCTGCGCATCGTCAACACGTCGGGCACGTCGGCCGTCAGCCTACTCGCCTGGAACAGTGCCGACACAACCGAGCGGCTCAACCACGCCGACACCATCAAGGTGCAGTGGGCGGCGCGGTTGCAGAAGGGGCGGGTGCTGCTGTCCGACATGGGGCGCGCGCTGCTTGGGATCACCGAGGACAGCAGCGCCGCACATGATGCCGTGGTCGGCGGCTCGACCGCGGCGACCAACCTGGCCAGATACGGCGAAGGCAATTTCCGCAACACACGTGACAATTTCATTCTCGCCGCGGCCAAGCTTGGCCTTGATCGCCGCGACGTCCATCCCTGCGTCAGCTTCTTCGCACCGGTCGCGATCGACGCCGACGGCAAGTTTGTCTGGTCGGAGCAGCGGCGGCAGAAGGGCGATTTCGTCGATCTGCGCGCGGAGATGGGCCTTCTGATCGCGCTGTCGAACTGCCCGCATCCGCTCGATCCCGCCAAAACCTTTCCGCAGGCGAGCGTCGAGATCGTGCGCTATCGCGCGGCCGCGCCGGCGGCCGACGATCTGTGCCGGACCGCGACCGCGGAAGCGGTCCGCGCCTATCAGAACAATGCGCTGTATCTCGGCGAAGCCCTGGAAGGAGCCGTGCGATGACCATGCAATCTGTTCGCACCGCCGGCCGCATCGTCCTCGATGTCGAAATTCCCGCGCGCAAGCCGTGGTCGGCGATCATCCGCAAGGGGCAGACGCTGCGGATCACCGATAGCCATGGCCAGCAGGCGGTCGATACGCTGTTCTATTGCGCCGGTGATTTCGGCGAGCGCTACAGCGGCCAGGATACGCTGCGCGCGCAGGGCTCGGCCTATGTCGGGCTCGGCACCAGGATCATGTCCAACGAAGGCCGCGTGATGCTGCGTGTGACGGCCGACAGCTGCGGCCTGCACGACACCTCGGCGGGCGCCTGCTCGTGCGAGAGCAACACCGTGCGGTTCGGGCACCAGACCCGCTACCAGCACGCCTGCCGCGAGAATTTCGTGATCGAGGCCGCGAAATACGGCATGTCGAAGCGCGACATCGTGCCGAATCTCAACTTCTTCATGAACGTGCCAATCGATCCCGCCGGCAATTTCACCGTGGTCGATGGCGTCTCCAAGCCGGGCGACGCCATCGAGCTGGTCGCCGAGATGGACGTGCTGTGCCTGATCTCGAACTGTCCGCAGATCAACAACCCCTGCAACGGATTCTTTCCGACGCCGGTTCAGGTGACGATCTTCGAGCCGGAGGCGTGAGGCATGTTCAGCAAGGTCCTGATTGCCAACCGCGGCGAGATCGCCAGGCGGATCGGCAGAACATTGCGCCGCATGGGCATCTCTTCGGTCGCGGTCTGTTCCGACGCCGACCGTTTCACCCGGCCGGTGCTCGACGCCGACGAGGCGGTGCGGATCGGTCCGGCGCCCGCCGCGGAGAGCTATCTCAACGTCGATGCGATCATGGCGGCGTGCCTTGCGACCGGCGCGCAGGCGGTGCACCCCGGTTACGGCTTCCTGTCAGAGAACCGCCGTTTCGCCGAGCGGCTCGCCGAGCACGGCATCAAATTCATCGGGCCGCGGCCTGAGCATCTCGACGCCTTCGGCCTCAAGCACAAGGCACGCGAGATCGCCGAGCGCAGCGGCGTGCCATTGTTGCCGGGCTCCGGCCTGCTGGAGACCATCGACGAGGCGGTGCAACAGGCTGAAGCGATCGGCTTCCCGGTGATGCTGAAGAGCACGGCGGGCGGCGGCGGCATCGGGATGCAGCTGTGCCACGACATGGCGACGCTGCGCGAACGCTTCGAATCGGTGCAGCGTACCGCGCGGGCAAGCTTCGGCGACGCCCGGGTCTATCTCGAGCGGTTCGTTGCGCGCGCGCGGCATATCGAGGTGCAGATCTTCGGCAATGGCGAGGGCGACGTGGTCGCGCTCGGCGAGCGCGATTGCTCGCTGCAGCGGCGCAACCAGAAGGTCTTTGAGGAGACGCCCGCGCCGGGACTCTCCGCCGACATCCGCCGGCGGCTGCACGCGGCCGCGGTGTCGCTCGGCAAGGCCGTGTCGTACGAGTCCGCCGGCACCGTGGAGTTCATCTACGACGTCGAGCGCGACGATTTCTATTTCCTCGAGGTGAACACCCGCCTGCAGGTCGAGCATCCCGTCACCGAGCAGGTCAACGGCGTCGACCTCGTCGAATGGATGATCCGGCAGGCGGCCGGCGAGGATGTGCTCAGCCAGGCGGGTGAGCCTGCGCCAAAGGGCGCGGCGATCGAGGTGCGGCTCTATGCCGAGAATCCGGGCGCGGGCTTCCGGCCGAGCGCGGGCCGGCTGACGCAGGTCAGCTTTTCGCCGGAGGCGCGGATCGACGGCTGGATCGAGACCGGCACCGAAGTATCGCCGTTCTACGATCCGATGCTGGCCAAGATCATCGTTTCAGCCGAGACGCGCGAGGCCGCGATCGCGCGGCTTTCGAAGGTGCTGGACGATACGGTGGTGGCCGGCATCGAGACCAATCTCGACTATCTGCGTGCGATTGCGGCGTCCGACGTGTTCCGCAGCGGGCAGGTGGCGACGAGTGTGCTTGGCGAATTCGGCTATCGCCCCCGCACCATCGACGTTGTCGCGCCGGGCGCGCAAAGCGGAGTGCAGGAATTGCCCGGCCGGCTGCATCTCTGGCATGTCGGCGTACCGCCGAGCGGCCCGATGGACGAACGCTCGTTTCGCCTCGCCAATCGCGTGGTCGGCAATCCGGAGACGACGACCGCACTGGAGCTGACGGTCAACGGGCCGACCTTGCGCTTCAACACCGATGCGATCGTCGCTCTGTCGGGCGCGCAGATGAAGGCATCGCTCGACGGCGCTGATGTCGCCTACGATGAGCCGCTCGCGATACGCGCCGGCCAGACGCTTGCCATCGGCAGCATCAAGGGCCCGGGCCAGCGCACATACCTCGCCGTGCGCGGCGGCATCGACGTGCCCGAAATTCTCGGGTCGCGTGCCGTGTTTGCGCTCGGCGCGTTCGGCGGCCATGCGACGGGATCGCTGAAGGCCGGCGACGTCTTGCATATCGGTGCCGGGCCATCGGGCCCTGCGGCGCCGCGGCGCGCCGCGGAGGACGAGCGGCCGCAACTCACATCGGCGTGGCAGATCGGCGTCATCTATGGCCCGCACGGCGCGCCGGATTTCTTCCTCGACGAGGATATCGAGACGCTGTTCGCGGCGAGCTACGAGGTGCACTTCAACAGCGCCCGCACCGGCGTGCGGCTGATCGGGCCGAAGCCGCGCTGGGCGCGCGCCGACGGCGGCGAGGCCGGGCTGCATCCGTCGAACATCCATGACAACGCCTATGCGGTCGGCTCGATCGACTTCACCGGCGACATGCCGATCATTCTCGGGCCCGACGGACCGAGCCTCGGCGGCTTTGTCTGTCCGGCCGTTGTCGCCCGCGACGAACTCTGGAAGGTCGGCCAGCTCCGGCCCGGCGACACGGTCCGCTTCGTGCCGGTTAAACGCGACGATCCGGTTGCCGGCCCCACGGCGCTGCGCGCGCCCGAGCTCGGATCGGCGATCATCGGTCGGAATGACGACGGCCCGATTCCGGTGGTCTACCGCCGCGCCGGCGACGACAATCTGCTGGTCGAATATGGTCCGATGGAGCTCGACATCGCGCTGCGGCTGCGCGCGCATGTGCTGGCGCAGGCGTTGGAGGAAGCGAAGCTCCGCGGCCTCGTCGATCTGACGCCCGGCATCCGCTCGCTGCAGATCCATTATGACGGCACGGCGCTGTCGCGGCAAAAGCTGCTCGACGTGCTCAAGCGGATCGAGCGCGAATTGCCGCCGGTCGACGCGATGCGGGTGCCGAGCCGCACCGTGCATCTGCCGCTGTCGTGGCGCGATCCGGAGGCCGAGCTAGCGATGCGCAAATATCAGGAGCTGGTGCGCGCGGACGCGCCATGGTGTCCGTCAAATGTCGAGTTCATCCGGCGCATCAACGGACTTGCGAGCGAGGACGATATCCGCCGCATCGTGTTCGACGCGGATTATTTCGTGCTCGGCCTCGGCGATGTCTATCTCGGCGCGCCGGTGGCGACGCCGCTCGACCCGCGGCATCGGCTGGTGACCACGAAGTACAACCCGGCGCGGACCTGGACGCCGGAAAACGCGGTCGGCATCGGCGGCGCCTATATGTGCATCTACGGCATGGAAGGGCCGGGCGGCTACCAGCTGTTCGGCCGTACCATCCAGGTCTGGAACACCTGGCGCACCACGCGGGTGTTCGAGCCGGGCCATCCCTGGCTGCTGCGGTTCTTCGACAAGATCCGCTTCTTCCCGGTCGACGCCGACGAACTCCTCGACGCCCGCGCCGCGTTCCCGCACGGCCAATACGACATCAGGATCGAAGACGGCGAGTTCTCCTACGCCGACTACGCCAGGACACTGGCCGACGCCAAGCCGTCGATCGCCGCGTTCAAGACAACGCAGCAGGCCGCGTTCGACGCCGAGCGCCAGCGCTGGCGCGAGATGAAGCTCGACGAGACGCCGGCTGAAACGATCGATGCGGCAGCCGCCGCGACGGGGATTCCCGACGGTCAGATCGGCGCGTTCTCCGAAGTGCCCGGTAACATCTGGAAGGTGCTGGTCGAGGAAGGCGCCAAGGTCGCGGCCGGCGACGTGCTGGCCATCATCGAGTCCATGAAGATGGAGATCTCCGTGCACGCGCCCGCGGCGGGCCGCATCGCCTCGGTGCCGGTGAAGCCCGGCCAGACGCTGCGCGCGGGCGATGTCGTGGCGTTGCTCCGGCCGGGCTAGGGTGGCTACAGTCGCGCTAGTCCTTGGGATCGGCCGGTGGGACGAGCGGAGCGGGCGTCTCGGCCTCTTTCTCCACCCGCTGCCGGCCTTGATGATCAATTGTCGCGTTCTGCCTTAACATCCGATCGATCTTCATCCTCACGCGGCGTGCCGCCAGCAATCCCAGGACTGCCTGAACCGTTCCCGAGAAGTTGCGATCGCCGATGGAGAACGAGTAGCGCCAGGTGCCGGCGGCCTCGCCTTCAATGATCGTGTAATGAATTGAACGATGAATGCCGCTATGCTGGGCGGGTGTTTGTCCAACCACGACCTAGCTCATACAGCTGTTCGCTTCGGCGCCAATCGCCTGCCCCAGCGAATTTGCATGCTTGACCAAGCCCATGACGAGTTCGCCCTGCGCGGGCCCATTGGAAGCTGACTGCCGTCGTTTCAAGGCAGAAATGGAGTGGCCGCGGAGCAATCGGCTAGACGATTTGCGCCCGTTGCGTCTTGTGATCCTGGGTCGTTAAATTGCGAGATGGTGTCAGACCGGATGCCTCGAACCCATGAGCTCGTTTGACATAGGTCAAAATACGATCCCGGAAGCTCCCGACGTTGAGCCACGAACACAGTTCGGTGCCGAATGAAAGCCGCCACACGCGTTGCTAGCGCCTTGCCGTCGATACCGAGCTCTGCCGGGGGAATCGCGCGTCTCGCATGTGCCCGGCTGCGCGATGCGCAGGTTGATCCGGCCCCGATCGTGTCAGCTGCAGGCCTGGAAATCGACGACGTCGAGGACCACAAGCGCCGCATCGATGCACGAGCGCAGGTCAGGCTGCTCGAACTCGCCGCAAGGGAATTGCAGGACGACTGCTTCGGACTCCATCTGGCTCAAGGCTTCGAGCTGGGCGAGATCGGGCTTCTGTACTACGTCATGGCTTCATCGGAGCATCTCGTTGACGCCTTGCAAATCGGCGGACGCTACTGCGCGATCAACAACGAGGGTGTGCGGTTGCGAAGCTCGCTGGATCGCGGCTTCGCCATCGGGTTCGAATATGTCAACATCGATCGGTCGTCGGATCGTCACCATGCGGAATTCTGGCTGGTTGCGCTGATCCGTATTTGCCGCGCACTGACTGACGGCAGGCTGGTCCCAAAGCAAATCAAGTTGAAGCACTCCAGACGAGAAACGCCGTCGGATGTGCGATCTCTTCTTGGATGCGAGATCGAATTTGCAGCGGACAGCGACGAGCTCTTGTTTCCGTCCCGGATCGGCGCATTGCCTGTCGTGGGGGCCGATTTGCATCTCAACAGGATGTTGCTTCAATATGCCGACGAAGCGCTTCGTAACCGGGCACCGAGACGAAGCAGCGTGCAGTCACGCGTCGAAGGACACATCGCCCAGTTGCTGCCGCACGGCAAAGCCAATGCCGAGGCGGTCGCGCGTCGTCTTGGCATGAGCCGGAGAACTCTCGCTCGCGCATTGTCCTCGGAGGGAGTGGACTTCTCAGACGTTCTCAAGGCGTTTCGAATTGCCCTTGCCCGCCATTACCTCGAAGATGAGGAGCTGCCGATTTCCAAGATCGCATGGCTATTGGGCTACAGCGAGGTCTCTTCCTTCACACATGCGTTCGTCCGCTGGACCGGCCTCACGCCGAGGGCCTATCGCAGCTCGAATGGCGATCGGTGATGGGCTGACACCAGCTCTCAACTAGCTGGCACAGACTAGCAAGACCTGGCGGAGTGTACTCCGCTAGGGCAGTCCGATGCAGTCGAACCTCTTTTCCCAGCTCGCGTGTCGCTGTCGCCGCGCTTCGGCCGTGGTTTTCGGCCCCATGACCGGGGACGACTGGCTATTCCTGGCTTCGATAATTTGTTTCCACAGTCTCTTGGTCGCGCTGGTCTGGGTCGTGTTCGCGAGCTGACTGACGACGTTGCTAAGCCGACTTTCGATTGCGTCGTCTATTCGCCGGCTGCCGCCTCACACCTCGAGCCATTCCTCGCGAACGGCGGCATTGCTCTTGAGCTGGTCGGGGGTGCCTTCGAACACCACGCGGCCGTGGCCCATGATGTAGACCCGGTTGGAGATCTTCATCGCGATCGACAGCTTCTGCTCGACAAGGAGAATCGCGACGCCGGCCTTGGCGATCCGCGCGATCAGCTCGCCGACCTGCTGCACGATCAGCGGTGCGAGGCCTTCGGTCGGCTCGTCGATCATCATCAATTCGGGGTCGCCGAGCAGCGTGCGGCAGGTGGTCAGCATCTGCTTCTCGCCGCCTGACAGCACGCCCGCCGGCGTGTCGGCGCGCGCGGCGAGGTTCGGGAACATGTCGAGCATCTCCTGCAGCCGCCACTTGCCGGGGCGGCGCGGGTCCTTGATGCCGAGGATCAGGTTCTGGCGAACCGTCAGGCTCGGGAAGATATCGCGATGCTCCGGCACATAGCCGAGGCCGAGGCGTGCGATCTTGTGGCTCGGAAGACCTGCGATATCCTGGCCCTTGAAGCGGATGGTGCCCTGCGGCGGCACCTCGCCCATGATCGCCTTGACGGTGGTGGAGCGGCCGACGCCATTGCGCCCGAGCAGGCTGACGACCTCGCCGGCCGCGATGTCGAGATCGACGCCCTGCAGGATGTGGCTCTTGCCGTAATAGGCGTGAAGATTCCTGACCTCGAGCATCAGTCGACCTCCTCGCCGAGATAGGCTTCCTTGACCTTCGGATTGCCGCGGATCTCCTCCGGCGTGCCGGAGGCGATGATGTGGCCGTAGACCAAGACCGAGATGCGGTCGGCGAGGCCGAACACCACGCTCATGTCGTGCTCGACGATGACGAGTGTGCGCCCCTCGGTGAGACGGCGGATCAGCGCGACGGCGCGCTCGGTCTCGGCGTGGCTCATGCCCGCGGTCGGCTCGTCCAGCATGATGACGCTGGCGCCGCCCGCGATCGTGATGCCGATCTCGAGCTCGCGCTGCTCGGCATAGGTCAAGAGGCCCGCCGGCACGTCGCGGCGGTGGCTGAGATGGATGTCGTCGAGGATCTGCGCGGTGCGCTGCTTCACCTCGGGCAGATTGTCGACGTTCTTCCAGAACGCGTAGCGGTGGCCGGTCGCCCACAGCACGGCGCAGCGGACGTTCTCCCACACCGTCATGCGGGCGAACACGTTGGTGACCTGGAACGAGCGCGACAGCCCGCGCCGGTTGATCTCGAAGGGCCGCAAGCCCGAGGTCACCTCGCCGTTGAGGCGGATCTCGCCCGAGGTCGGCTTGATGTGGCCAGAGATCAGGTTGAACGTCGTCGACTTGCCGGCGCCGTTCGGGCCGATGATGGCGTGACGCTCGCCCTTGGCGACGCTCAGGTTGAGATCGCGGATGATGGCGACATTGCCGAAGCTCTTCTCGACGGCGTTGACTTGGATGGCAGCGGTCATGCGAGATACCCCCGGTCACGGGCCACCGTCGCGGCGCGGTCCCAGGCTTCCGCAACACGCCGCCAGGTGATGCGCGCGACCAGGAAGCCGCCGACGAGCAGGACCGCCGCGGCCGCCCAGGTCGTCGGCGCCGTGGCGACGAAGGGAACGCCGAGCAGGTTGATCACATCGCCGCCCGAGAAGCGCGCAACGGTTTCGATGGTCAGGATGATGCCGAGCGCCAGCGCCAGCGTCGGGATCGTCGCGACCAGATAGGACGGGATCACGGTGCCGAGGGTCCCGGCGCGGATCAGCGGACGATGCTTCATCAGGATGCCGGCGATGCCGCCGGGCGCGAACATCACGATGCCGATGAAGATGATGCCGAAATAAAGCTGCCAGACCGAGGTGACGCTGGTCAGCCCGAGCTGCAGATAGGTCACCAGGATGGCGCCGAGGATTGGACCGAAGAAATAGGCGGTGCCGCCGATGAACGCGGAGAACAGCACGAGGCCCGATTGCGTCGCGCCGAGATAGGCCGAGTTGGCGATCTCGAAATTGATCGCGGTCAGCCCGCCGGCGATGCCGGCGAAGAAGCCGGCGAACATGTAGGCGAGATAGCGCACCACATGCGGATCGTAGCCGATGAACTCGACGCGCTCCGGATTGTCGCGCACCGCGTTGCAGATCCGCCCGAGCGGCGTGCGGGTCAGCGCATACATCGCGATCGCCGACACCATCACCCAGAACGCGATCAGGTAATAGACCTGGATCTGCGGCCCGAAGGTCCAGCCGAACATCGGCATCAGCGAGGTGCGGTCGGTGGTGATGCCGGATTCGCCGCCGAACACGCTGCGCAGGATCAGCGACGACGAGGCGACCAGTTCGCCGATGCCGAGCGAGATCATCGCGAACACGGTGCCGGCGCGCTTGGTCATGACCCAGCCGACGAGGAGGGCGAACGCCATGCCGCCGATGCCGCCGACCAGCGGGATCACCGGCAGCGGGATCGGCCAGTTGTGGCTCGCGACCGCATTCATGACATGTACGGCGAGGAAGCCGCCGAGGCCGTACTGCACCGCGTGGCCGAACGACAGCAGCCCGGTCTGGCCGAGCAGGATGTTGTAGGACAGCGCGAAGATGATCGCGATGCCGATCAGGCTGAAGGAGGTCAGCGAGCCGCCGGTGCCGAACACCAGCGGCAGCACGACCAGCGCGACCGCGGCGAGCAGCCAAACGCCATAGAAGCTCAAGGCGCTGCCGGGCTCCTGCTTGGCCGCAGCGATGGAGGGCGTGGAAGCGTTGCTCATGACTCGCGCGTCCCCAATAGGCCCATGGGGCGGAAGATCAGGACCAGCACCAGCAGCACATAGGGCAGGATCGGCGCGATCTGCGCGATCGTGACGTTCCAGATGTCCGTGAGCGGCGAGGGGCCGAGGCTCGGATCGAGCGGGCCGAACACGCTGGCGAGCGACCCGTTCAAAGCAACTGCAAAGGTCTGGATCAAGCCGATCAGGAGCGAAGCGATGAAGGCGCCGGGCAGCGAGCCGAGGCCGCCGAACACGATGACGACGAACAGGATCGGGCCGAGCAGCGCGGCCATGTCGGACTGCGTCACCAGCGAGGGACCGGCGATGACGCCGGCGAGACCCGCAAGCGCGCTGCCGACGCCGAACACCAGCATGAACACACGGCCGACATTGTGGCCGAGATGGCCGACCATGCTCGGATGGGTCAGCGCGGCCTGCACGATCAGGCCGACGCGCGTCTTCTTCAAGGTGACCAGCAGCGCGATGAAGATCACGACCGAGATCACCAGCATGAAGATCTTGTAGGCGGGGTAATTGGTGGAGAACACGGTGAAGGCGGGGAAGTCGAGCGCCGCCGGGACGCGGTAGTCGACCGGGCTCTTGCCCCAGATCATCGAGACGATCTCTTCGATCGCGAAGGCTAAGCCAAAGGTCAGCAGCAGTTCGGCGACATGGCCGTGCTTGTGGGTGTTGCGCAGACCGTAGCGCTCGACCGCCATGCCGACCGCGCCGACCAGCAGCGGCGCCAGCACCAGGGCAGGCCAGAATCCGATCCAGCGGGTGAGCTGAAAGCCGAAGAATGCGCCGAGCATGTAGAAGCTGGCATGCGCGAAGTTCAGCACGCCCATCATGCTGAAGATGACGGTGAGCCCGCTGGACAACAGGAACAGCAGCATGCCGAACAGGACGCCGTTGAGCGTCGAGATGACGATCAGCTCAGCCACGGCGCACTCGCTTGAGACTGGAACGGTTCACGTGATCAGACCTGTCGAAGGAAAGGAGCTTACCTGTCATTCCGGGCGATGCGAAGCATCGAACCCGGAATGACGAAATTCCGGGTTCGCTCGCTGGCGCGAGCGCCCCGGAATGACCGAAGTGGCCGATCAGGGCCGCTTCATGTTGCAGGTGGTCGGAAGCATCGTCTGCGCGGTGTCGATCTTGGACACGATGCGCCAGCCCCAGCCGGTGTTTTCCTCGTCGAACGGCTCCTTGGTCTTGTCGGCCAGCGCGCCGAACGAGGAGATGTAGATCGGCTGGAAGAACTGGTGGTCGTCCTTGCGGATGAAGCCCTCGCCGCCGTCGAACACTTCGAACTTCATGCCTTCGAGTGCGGCCGCGACCTTCACCGGATCGATCGAATTGGCCTTCTCGGCGGCCGCCTTGAACATCCGCATCTCGTTGACCGCGCGCGGATACCAGACGGAAATGCCGGTCTTGGCGCGGAAGTCCTTCTCGAAATCCATCGCCGCCTTGTTGCCGGAGTTCGGGACGCCTTCGCTGATCTGGAACACCTGGCCCTCGAGGCCGGCCTGCTTGACCGCGGTCGGTCCGCCGGCGCCGCCGGCATAATAGGTGTACCAGTTGACCTTGAGGCCGGCGTCAGCCGCCGCCTTCAACAGCAGCGCGAAGTCCTGGCCCCAGTTGCCGGTCACGACGGTGTCGGCGCCGGACGCCTTGATCTTGGCGATGTAGGGCGAGAAGTCGGTGACCTTGAGCATCGGGTGCAGTTCGTCGCCGACGACCTGGATATCCGGCCGCTTTTCGCCCAGCATCTTGCGCGCCGTGGTGCGCACCGACTGGCCGAACGAATAGTCCATGTTGATCAGATAGACCTTCTTGATGGACGGCTGGCCCTTCATGTAGTTGGTCAGCGCTTCCATCTTGATGTCCGAGTTCGCATCCCAGCGGAAATGCCAGTAGCTGCACTTCTCGTTGGTCATCGCCGGATCGACCGCGGCGTAGTTGAAGTAGAGCACTTCCTTGCCGGGGTTGCGCGAATTGTGCTTGGTGACGAAGTCTTCCAGCGCCGCGCCGACCGACGAGCCGTTGCCCTGGGTGATGTAGTGGACGCCGGCGTCGACCGCCTTCTGCGCCTGCACCAGGCTTTCCTGCGGATTGGTCTTGTTGTCGAGTGGGACGATCTCGACCTTGTGGCCGAGGATGCCGCCCTTGGCGTTCAACTCGTCGGCGAGATACTGAAACGTCTTCAGGCCGCCTTCGCCAACGCTGGCGCCGCCGCCGGAGAGCGGATCGATATAGCCGATCTTGATGGATTCCTGCGCGGACGCCGCGCCTCCCAACACCGTCAGCGCTGCCGCGGCGGCAACGATCAGCCTATGCATCCTGCGTTCTCCCTTGCTCGTGTTTCTTGATCTTTAGCGATCGAGGCCGTCTCATAACCCCAATCGCCGAGCCTTCGCAACTTTCGCTTTGAATACTGCGTCAAGTTTTAGCAGAAGGTATTATGATGTTATAGGCCATATGCCGCCGGAATCGGGCGTAGTTTTGAATTACAGGTAAACTTTTGGATGGGGCTCACGCTTATTCTCGGTTCCGAACCGGCGTCGTCCGTCTCCAAACCTCCCCTTGAAAAGGGGAGGTCGCTTCGCTCGTTAGAGCGAAGCGGGTGGGGATCGGCTGTCTCCACTTGGAGCGTCGCCTGCGGCTGACCCCCATCCCGACCTTCCCCCTTTCAGGGGGAAGGGGAAACCACGATCGCCACCGTGGCGCCTTAGCCTGGATGTCGGCGCGGCTTGAGGCCCGCGAGGAATAGCCGCGCGAAATGATCGGCGATCTCGGCTGGAGACCAGTCACGCCTGGTCTTGAACCAGATCGGATACCAGTGGCCCATTCCGGTGAGAATGCGCTCTGCGAAATACGTATCGATGCGGCGGAAACGGCCCTCGTCGACCCAGCGCTGATAGCTGTTCTGGTCTTGTCGGATCGTCGCCAGCACGTCTCCGACATAGGCTTTTCGGTCTGCGTCGTTGAGATAGTTGATGTTGTGGTAGGTCGCCTTTGGGCCGCAGGGCGTGTCGTGCAGCATCAACAGCAGGCGAATTCGCTGAACGATGTGATCGAATGCTCCAAGGCTGTGCTCTTGCAGATGCTCGCGAATGCTGACCTCGCCGGCGAGCCCGCGTCGCAGGCAGGCCAGCAGCAGGCTCTCCTTTTCACTGAAATGATAGTAGATGCCGGCGCGGGTCATGCCCGCATCCAGGGCGATGCTCTCGAGCGACGTGCCCGAGGCGCCCCTTCGGTTGAAACTGTCGGAAGCAATCGACAGCATCCTGTCGAACTTGGCGGCCCGCTTGTTCAACGCTGTGCGAGCCTCGAGAAAAGGGGCGAGGCTGAGCGGCTCGGGCATTTTGGGAAGCGCGATCTCGCGTCGGTAGACGCCATGCGTGATGATGTCGTCGATGGCATCGATCGCCTGTTGCCGCGTGTAGTAGTCGCGTTCGGACAGCCAGAACGGAACCCAGTCCAGGATGGAGATCAGCGCCACCGCCGTAAGAAGCGGCTCGTCGCAGGCGATCGAGCCGTCCGCCACGCCCCGATCGAGGATGTCCGCCAGCAGTGCGGCGTTCTGCCAGCGCTTGGCATGGACCTCGCTGTTGTAGGGCGCGGCCAGCGCATCGATATCGCTGAACAGGATCATGCGCTGGCCTTCGGGCCTCAGCCTGCCGCGCACGAAGCGCCTGATGATCTCGAGCCCGTCGATGCCGGGCTCGGCGGCCGCCTCGATTTCGTGGCGATAGATCGCAAGGCCGCGCAGATAGCAGTGGAAGATGAGATCTTCCTTGTCGCGGAAATAGTGGTACAGCGCGCCCGGCACGGCCTGCACCGATGCTGCGACCTGCTCCATCGTCACGTTGGCATAGGAGTGGCGGGCAAACAGCCGGGAAGCTGAGACGAGGATTTCTTCAGCCCGATCCGTCGGGTCGGCGGCGACTTGCAAACTCGAATGCCCTTCTTGACCGCGGAACGAAAGTCCGCACGCGAGATAATCCCCTTGGCAGCCGCTTGTCGATCTGCGATAGACGGTGGCATACCATACACCAGCTGGTCTTGATTGTCTGGTGATTTGGCGACCGTCGGCCCGTGGATGCGGGACGGCCAATATCGACCGGGCATCGGTTCGGCAGCAACTTCGGACAGGATTTTGGAGAGCAAGCCTTTCGTGAGGGGGGCCATTGGAGAGAGCATGGCGCGCAACATTCTGATTTTGGGAGCTTCCTACGGCTCCCTGCTGGGGACCAAGCTGCTGATGGCGGGTCACAACGTGTCCCTGGTGTGCCGGAAGAACACCGCCGACCTGATCAACCGCGAAGGCACCGAGGTGCGGATCAAGCTGCGCGACGAGAAGGAGCACCGCTCGATCTTCTCGCGCGATCTGCCGGGCAAGCTCGACGCCGTCACGCCCGCTGATGTCGACGTCTCGCGCTACGACATGGTCGGCCTTGCGATGCAGGAGCCGCAATACACCAACCACACGGTTCGCGTGCTGATGATCAAGATCGCGGCGGCGAAGCTGCCCTGCCTGTCGATCATGAACATGCCGCCGTTGCCGTATCTGAAGCGGATCCCCGCACTCGCCGGCATGGACCTCGAGGAAGCTTACACCAACGCGCAGGTGTGGGAGCGCTTCGAGCCGGGCCTCGTCACGCTGTGCTCGCCCGATCCGCAGGCCTTCCGTCCGCCGGAGGAGAAGGCCAACGTGCTGCATGTCGGCCTGCCGACCAACTTCAAGGCCTCCGCCTTCGCCGACGACAAGCACAACAAGGTGCTGCGCGAGCTCGAAGCCGACATCGACGCGGTGACGCTCGACGGCCAGGACGTTCCGGTGAAGCTGAAGGTGTTCGATTCGCTGTTCGTGCCGCTGGCGAAGTGGTCGATGCTGCTGACCGGCAACTATCGCTGCATCACGCCGACGGAGCCGCAATCGATCCGCGACGCCGTGCACGGCGACCTGACGCGCTCGCAGGCGATCTATGACCACGTCGACGGCATCGCTCGCAAGCTCGGCGCCGACCCCGCGGACCAGGTGCCGTTCGCGAAATACGCCAAGGCCGCGGAAAGCCTGCTCAAGCCGTCATCGGCGGCCCGCGCGGTCGCCGCCGGCGCGCCCTTCATTGAACGCGTCGACCTGCTGGTGAAGCTGATCTCGCACCAGCTCGGCACGCCGAGCGCCGAGATCGACCGCACGGTCGAAACCGTCGATCAGAAGCTGAACGAGAAGATCGTGCAGGGCGGCTCCGGCGCGGAGTAACCGAATGCGTTGATGGCGGGGGCAGGAACGCCCTCGCCATGCATCGGCGATCTGCAATGCACGCAATCGCGGTTGCCGGACGCATGGCTCGACCTGTCCAGATGGAGTAGACTCGCGCAGCTGCGGTTGGGAGCAACGGACATGCCGAGCAAATCGCTTCCTCTCCTTGCAATCTACGGCGACCTCGATCGCGCACGCGACATCATGCGCGCCTGGCAGCCGCTCGACCATCTCTCCGCCGAAGATGCCGAGATCGTCGTGAAGGCGATCGCCGAGGGCATCGCGCGCGGGCGCCGGCACGGGATCGAGATGGGACAGTGTCATCAGGCGGCGTAAAGCCGCTAGCCCTCATGTGTCACGGCAAGGATCGTCACCGAACGCGTCTGCTGGCTGGGCGTCTGAAAATCGATCGTCTGGCCGACCGACAATCCGATCAGCGCGGCACCGACCGGCGTCAGCACCGAGATGCGCCGCAGCGCGATGTCGGCTTCGTGCGGATAGACGAGCACGACCTCCCTGACGTCGCCGGTCTCGTCGTCGCGGTAGCGCACAAGCGAGCCCATGCGGACCACGTCATGCAGATCGGCATCGTCGGCGACCAGCTGGGCGCGGTCCGTCTCGCGTGCGAGGAACTGGGCGACGCGGGGAAACACCGCCATGCTGGAATCGGCCAGCGCGCTGAGGCGATGCGCCTCGCTCGCGGTGATCACGATCGGCGGCAATGCCGGGGCGGTAAAGCTGTTTTGAATGGTTCGGGTCATGTCGGTTGATCTTTGCGGTTGATCGGAGGCGCACGAGCGCCGGCGCGCGGATATCTCGCGACGCGACGGACTGAAATGATCTCGATGACGTCGAGGAATCCGGACGGCGCGCTATCGCCGGCCGGCTAATTGCCTGCGTGCAGACGTCCGGCGCGCAATTCGCGGCGCGCAATGCGGGTGTCGATGCGGAGCGTGTCGATCATGGCATTATCAACATAGCCGCTGGCGACGTCGCATCCATTGCGGCGAAAGCGCGCACATCGCCGCGTGGAACGATGCGCCATCGCCGCAACAGGCCGAGTGTCAGGGCTGTCCGATGCCGGACAGGCCGAGCACCGCGCCGGCGGCGAGCGCGACAAGCGGATGGATGCGCGTCGTGGTGGTCGCGATCGCGACGCCGGCCGCGATCAGGATGGTGCCCCAGCTCGAGGCCGATGCGTGGGTGATGACGATGGCGCTGGCCGTGACGAGCCCGGCGGTGACCGGAACCAGCCCCGCCTGCACGGTGCGGCGCCAGGGCCGGTCCTTGAAGCGTTCCCAGAGCCGCAGCGCGAAGCCTGTCACCAGCGACGACGGCCCGAACTTGGCGAGCGATGTCACCAGCACGCCGGAGAAGCCCGCGACATGCCAGCCGACCAGCGGCACCACCATCATGTTCGGCCCGGGTGCCGCCTGCGCCAGCGCGAACAGCGCGCCGAATTCCTGCGCCGTCATCCAGTGATGGACGTCGACCACCTGACGCTGCATCTCCGGCAGGATGGTGTTGCCGCCGCCGAAGGCGAGCAGCGAGAGTTCGGCGAAGATCAGCGCGAGCGTGACGAGGGTTGCGCTCATGATGCCTGCCTCGACCTGAGGACAATGCTGAGCGGCGCCAGCGTCAACAGGGTCGGCAGCAGCGGCAATCTGAACACGGCGATCGCCAGCACGCAGAGCGCGCCGATGAAGAGGCCGAGCACATCGCGCCGCAGCGGCCAGGCGATCTTGATCGCCGTGGAAATCAGGAGCCCGGCCGCCGCGGCGGCGAGACCGCCGAACAGATGACGGACGACCGGGTCGTCGGCGAAGCGGCCATAGATCACACCAAGGCCGATCACGACCGCGGTCGGCACCGCGATCAGGCCGAGGATCGCCGCGAACGCGCCGGGAATGCCGCGAAACTTCAGCCCGACCGCGACCGACATGTTGATGATGTTGCCGCCGGGCAGGAACTGGCACAGCCCGAGCAGGCCGGTGAACTCCGCGCCGGTGAGCCAGCCGCGCTTCTCCACCATCATGTGGCGCGCCAGCGGCAGCACGCCGCCGAAGCCGGTCAATCCGAGGATGAAGAAGCCCGTGAACAACGCGCCGACGTCAGGTGCGACATGCTTAGTGGTTTGCGTGGCGGGGATGGCGTCCATCGGCGGGGCGGCTCCGGTTCGATTTGTTGTTGAGCCGACTCTAGTTGGCCGCGTGCCAAATATCCAATATATGGATATGCGAATTTGCATATCTATTGCATATGGATTGCCCTGATGATCGAACTGCGCCATCTCCGCTATGCCGTCGCGGTCGCCGAGGAAGGCCATATCACTCGCGCCGCCGCGCGGCTCGGCATTCAGCAGCCGCCGCTGAGCCAGCAGATCCGCGCCCTGGAAGCCGCGATCGGCGCGCCGCTGTTTCGCCGGCAGCCGCGCGGGGTCGAGCTGACCGCGGCCGGCCGTGCCTTCGTCGGCAAGGCGCGCGCGATCCTGCGCGACGCCGACCTCGCGGTGGAGGCCGCGCGCCGCGCGAGCCGCGGCCAGGAGGGCCAGCTTGCAATCGGCTTCACCTCTTCGGCCGCCTTCCATCCTTTCGTCACCGGCGTGATGCGCGAAATGCGCGAGCGCGCCCCGGCGATCACGCTGTCGCTCGAGGAGGCCTCGACCGGCGAGCTGATCGCAGCCGTCGAGGCCGATCGGCTCGATGCCGCATTCGTGCGTGCGCCAGGCGAGCGGCTGGAGAACCTCACGATCACGCATCTGCTCGACGAGGAGATGGTGGTCGCATTGCCGGACCATCATCCGCGCGCCCGCAAGGACACCCGCCGGCGGACTTCGCTGGCCTCGCTCGCCGACGAGCCGCTGATCCTCTACCGCCGTCCGACCGGGCCCGGCCTCTATGACAGCATCATCGCCGCCTGCCGCGCCGCGGGTTTCAGCCCGAAGGTGGCGCAGGAGGCGACGCGGATGGTGTCGACGCTCAGCCTCGTCGCGGCGGGGCTCGGCATTTCGATCGTGCCGGAATCGATGGCGCGGCTCGAGACCGCCGGCGTCTCCTATCTCCGCCTCGACCGCGCCACCGGCCTCGTCGCGCCTCTCGCGCTGGCGCGCAAGAAGGGCCCCGCCGCCGGCACGCTCGGCCGCCTGCTCGGGATCGTGACGCGGCGGGTGAAGGACCGCGCCGGGGTCTAAGCGGGACTTGCAACCGTCATTGCGAGGAGCGACAGCGACGAAGCAATCCATCTATCCGTTGCGCGGAAACATGGATTGCTTCGCTTCGCTCGCAATGACAGTGGACGGAGCTGAGGCTCAGCGAGCCCCGCACCGCCGCCTGGATGGCGCGGAACGTGGGGAGTTTGGCGAACGCGCGCGTCAGGGCGGGTCTAGATAGCTTCCATCGAATCCGGTTGCCCGCGCGCGGATCGCAACAGCTCAGCTGCGTCCGGAGGCCTCGGGTTCAATCAACACCGCGAAAGGCATTTCCAATGGCGCGTTTTCCTGTCCATACGCTCGAGTCTGCCCCCGAAGCCTCGAGGCCTACTTTGCGCGAGGTCGAGGCGCGGTTCGGCATGATCCCGAACCTTGCGGCGGCGATGGCGACGTCGCCCGTGCTGATCCAGAGCTTCATCGGCATCTTCGACAAGGTTCACGGCTGCAGCTTCACCGAGCAGCAGATCCAGACCGTGCTGCTCACCGACGCGGTGACCAATGGCTGCGCCTGGGCGGTCGCGCTGCATTCCGCGCTCGGCTTGCAGGCTGGCCTCGATTCGGCCGATGTCGACGCGATGCGCGCCGGCCGCTCGCCTGCCGACAAGACGCTCGGCGCGCTCTCGACGCTGGCGCGGTCGCTGATCGAAAAGCGCGGACGGCTCGACGACGAGGAGATCGAACGATTCCTGGCGGCCGGGTTCTACAAGGACCTCGTGCTTGAGGTGATCACCATCGTAGCGGCGTCGACCATCACCAACTACACCGGCAGCGTCACCAATCCGCCGCTGGAGGCAGCGTTGCAGGAATATGCTTGGAACGGCTGAGGCAATCGCGCTTCAGCGTCTTTCACTGCGTGCCGACCGCAAATAGCTTCACGTCCTAGACCGCAAACCTGGCGCGATAGTCCTGCGGCGTGGTCGACAGCAGGCGCAGGAAGCTGCGGCGCATCGTCTCCTCCGATCCGAAGCCGCAGCGCTGCGAGATGCGCTTGATCGGCAGGCGCGTTTCCGAGAGCAGATGCCGCGCGCCCTCGACCCGGAGCCGCTCGATTGCGCGTGCCGGCGTCAAGCCGGTCGCTTCAGCGTAATGGCGGCTGAAGCTGCGCTCGCTCATGCCGGCCTGTTTCGCCAGCGTCGACAGCGAGAGATCGCCGGCGAGATGGTTGCTGATCCAGTCGTGCAGCGCGCTGAACCTGTCGTCGGTGGCTTGCAGCGACAGGATTTCGCTAAATTGCGCCTGTCCGCCCGGCCGTTTGAAAAACACGACGAGATAGCGGGCGACGGCAAGCGCCGCCGTGCGGCCGAGATCCTCCTCCACCAGCGCCAGCGCCAGATCGATGCCGGAGGTGACGCCGGCCGACGTCCAGAACGAACCGTCGCGCACGAAGATCGGATCTGGCTCGACGCGGACATCGGGAAAGCGCTCGGCGAGCTCTGCGCAAAATCCCCAATGGGTCGCGGCACGCCGGCCATTGAGCACGCCCGATTCGGCGAGCAGGAACGCGCCGGTGCAGACCGATGCGGTGCGGCGCGCCTGCCCGGCGCGCTCGCGTACCCAGTCCACCAGGACGGCATCGGCCGCCGCGGCGTTGACGCCGTCGCCGCCCGGAATCACCAGCGTATCGACCGCGGTGTCGGTGGCGGGCAGCGGATGCACCGCGAGCCCGACACCGGCGGACGACTCGACATGTGAGCCATCCTTTGCAACGACGTGGACTTCATATGGCTCGGCGTTGCCAGCCTTGGCCGCCAGCGCATTGGCGGACGCGAACACCTGCAATGGTCCGGTGACGTCGAGCAACTGCACGGCCGGATAGGCCAGCACTTCGATCGAGCGGCGGCGGTTTGGCGAAAAACGTGGGCTGGTTGGCGTCATCGCCGAAACCTGCCGCGCTAGATTCGCTTTGTCCATAGCGCAAGGAAAGTTCGAGGGAAGTTCGATGATTGCTCACGATGTTCATCTCCGGATCGGTTCGCTGCTGTTCGAAGGCGTCGATCAAATCGATTTGACCGGGCCGTTCGAGGTGCTGTCGCGGATTCCGAATTCGACCTATCGCATCTACGGCAAGACCGCCGAGCCCGTCCGCGACATCAAGGGATTGCGGCTGACACCGGATGCGACGCTGGCCGATGCGCCGCCGCTCGACGTGCTGCATGTGCCGGGCGGCTTTGGTCAGCAAGCCCTGATGGAGGACGCGGAGGTGCTCGGCTGGATCAACCGGCAGGCGGCGGGGGCATGCCGCATCTTCTCGGTCTGCACCGGCGCGCTGATCTGCGGAGCGGCCGGCCTGCTGAAGGGGCGCAGGGCGACGACGCATTGGGCGTCGTTTCATCTGCTGCCGTTGTTCGGCGCTACGCCCGTGAACCAGCGCGTGGTGGTGGACGGAAGCTTTGTCTTTGCCGCCGGAGTCACGGCAGGCATCGATGGCGCATTGCGGCTCGCGGCTGAATTGCGCGGCGACGATGCCGCGCGCGCGATCCAGCTCTATATGGTGTATGCGCCGGAGCCGCCGTTCGACTGCGGCACGCCGGAGACCGCGCCACCCGAAATCCTGCAGCAGTCGCGCCAGGCCGTGCGCGCGATCACGGAGCAGCGGGAAGAGACTGCGCGCCGTGTCGCGGCGAGGCTGGGCGTCGCCGTGCAGGGAGATTGAGTGGGGCTAATTTCCCGGCTCGAAGCTGCAGTCGGCGCCGCCGCCGGCCTTGTCGTTGATCACCTTCGGATCGAGCGTGCAGGACAGTTTCGACAACGCCTCGTAGATCGTGCCAGCGGCGCCGTCGGGCGGCACGCCGGCGAGCGCTTCGGTGGCGAAGATCGCGTTGGCCTCGCGTCCCTTCACGGTATGCGTCTTGCCGCCGAAGGTCAGCGCGCAGGAGCGCGAGGTGATGTCGACATTGCTGGCGCGGCAGACCACCTTGTCGGCGGTGACCACGATCTTCCTGGTATAGGAGACATTGCTGTCACCATTGAAGAACGCGGCGACCGCCTTCTTCTCTTTGGCCGGCAACGGCGAATAGGGCGCCACCACGCCGGCGAGCGCCAGCGCGACCGAGCCCGAGGTGGTCGCAGGCGCAGCCCATGCGGCCGACGCGGCCAGTGACAATGAACATGCGAGGATCGTCAATCGGCCCAGTCTCATTCCCGTCTCCCGGCGCTTTCCGCGGCGCGGAATCGCTAGCACGTCTTGCGGACTGAACAGATGACGCCATTCACACGCGATCCCGCAACTTCGCGTGAGGCGCGGATGCGCACAGGGCAGGGCGGCCCCGCGTGGACCCGCTTGCGCGATCGCGCCATCGGCGTCACAGTCCGATCCGTGGCAGCGATGCCGCCAACAACGACGACAAGAAGATCAATCCGGGGAACGCCATGGCGGCCACGCGCATCGACTGCGACATCCATCCCGCGGTGGGGGGAACGCGCACCACGCTGCTGCCCTATCTGAGCGATCACTGGAAGGAACAGGTGGTCAGCCGCGCCATCGACGGGCTCGACCTCAATTCCTATCCGCCGTCGATGCCGCTATCCGGCCGCGCCGACTGGCGGCCGGCCGACGGCAGCAAGCCCGGCAGCGATCTTGCCATGGTGCAGCGCGGCGCGTTCGACCAGCTCGGCGCCAGCCACGCCATCTGCAACGTCGTCTATGGCGCGCAGGCGGTGTTCGATTCCTACATGGCCGCTGACTTCTGCAGGGCGATCAACGACTGGATCGCGGCCGAGTGGCTTGCCAGGGACACGCGGCTGCGCGCCTCGATCGTGGTGCCGATCCAGGCGCCCGACCTTGCGGTCGAGGAGATCGAGCGCAGGGTTGGCGACAATCGTTTCGTTTCGGTGCTGGTGCCCTCGCAAGGCGAGACGCTGCTCGGCCGGCGGCATTACTGGCCGATCTATCAGGCCGCCGAGAAATACAAGCTGCCGATCGCGATCCACGCCGGCAGTGCCTACCGCGGCGCGCCGAGCTCGATCGGCTGGCCGTCCTACCGCTACGAATATTATCTCGCCGAGGCGCAGGCGTTCCAGGCGCAGGCGTTGAGCCTGATCTATGAGGGCGTGTTCGGGAAGTATCCCGGATTGACCGTCGTGCTGATGGAGTCGGGCGTCAGCTGGCTGCCGGCGTTCATGTGGCGCGCCAACAAGACCTGGCGCGGCGTGCGCGTCGAGGTGCCGTGGGTGGAGCGCGAGCCCGCCGCGATCATCCGCGACCATTTCCGCGTCACCATGCAGCCGTTCGACGCGCCGCTGGATCCTACAAGCGTTGCCGACATCATCGATCAGATCGGCTCCGACAAGATGTTCCTGTTCGCATCCGACTATCCGCACTGGCAGTTCGACGGCGACGATCCGATCCCGCGATATCTGCCCGACAGCATCGTCAAGCGGATGTGCGAGGACAATCCGATTGAAACGTTCCCGCGTTTGAAGCTGAATTCGTAATTCGCGCGCATGATCCGGAAAAGTGGAAACCGGTTTTCCGACAAGATCATGCGCAAACAAGAAGGAGGATCGCATGAGTGACGTCATCGACCGCCCGATGCTCGACCAGGAGAAGACCGCGGCGACGCGGTTGAAGATCATCGACTGCGACATCCATCCGAGCATTCACGCGCACAGCGACCTCAACGAGTTCCTGCCGAAACGCTGGCAGCAGCATCTCAAGGAATACGGCAGCCATTTGCGCACGCCCTATATCGGCACCACGCCGTATCCGCGTTCCTCGCCGCTGATCGCGCGGCGCGATGCCTGGCCGCCGACCGGCGGCGTGCCCGGCTCCGATCTCGATTTCATGCGCAAGCAGCATCTCGATCCCTTCGACGTCGAGTTCGGCATCCTGCAGGTGCTCGATCTCTTCATCTTCTCGCAGCAGAATCTGGAATTCGGCGCCGCGATCCAGCGCGCCATCAACGACTGGCAGCTGGCCTTCTGGGCGCATCGCGATCCGCGCCTGAAGGCCTCGATCCTGGTCGGGCAGGACGGCTCCGACCTCGGCCTCGCCGAGATCGAGCGCTGCGCCAAATCAGGTGAATACATCCAGATCAACGTCTCGCCGCGCGCCAACGAGCCGCTCGGCCGCCGCCGCTACTGGCCGATCTATGAACGCGCGCAAGAGCTCGATCTGCCGCTCGGCATCCATGTCGGCGGCTATGGCGGGCATGCGCCGACCGGCGGCGGCTGGCCCTCCTATTATTGCGAGGAGCATCAGTCGAACGCGCACACGGTGGCCTCGAATCTCACCAGCCTGGTGCTGGAAGGTGTTCCCGAGCGCTTCCCGAAACTGAAGATCGTGTTCATCGAGGGCGGCTTCGGCTGGATCCCAGCGACGATGTGGCGGATGGATCAGCACTTCGAACGCTTCCGCAGCGAGGTGCCGCATCTGAAGCGCAGGCCGAGCGAATATGTGAAAGAGCATTTCTGGTTCACGACCCAGCCGATCGACGAACCGGATGAAGCCAGGCACCTGCGGCAGCTGATCGAATGGGTCGGCATCGACCGGCTGTTGTTCTCGTCGGACTATCCGCATTGGGACTATGACGACGCGCGCTACGCCTTCAAGACGCCGCTGACGGACGCCGAGCGTCGCAAGATCTTCAATGCCAACGCCCGCGCGGTTTATAGATTCTAGGACACAGATGACCCGTCACATCGTCGCGCGCACCAGTGAGATTCCGGCCGGCGGCAACAAGGTGTTCGGCATCGAGGGCCGCGACATCGTCGTGTTCCACGTCAATGGCGAGTTCTTCGCGCTGCTCAATCGCTGTCCGCATGAAGGCGCGCCGCTGGAGAAGGCGGCCTGCGTCGCGCGCCTGACCTCGCCGGAGCCCGGCATCTATCAGCGCGACCGCGTCGGCGAGATGCTGCGCTGTCCGTGGCACGGCTGGGAATTCGACATGCGCAACGGGCAGTCCTGGTTCGATCCCAAGCGGTTCAGGATCCGCTCCTATCCGGTCGCGGTCGAGAGCGGCACCGAGTTGCAGAAGGGGCCGTATGTTGCCGAGACGTTCCCGGTGCACGTCGAGGACAATTACGTGATCGTTGAGGTCTAGTCGGCGCGTTGGCGCAGTTCGAGCGACCGTGCGCGCCGCCGCGGACCTCGTCATGCCCGGGACAAGCCGGCCATGGTACAGACAAGGTAATTGCATTTTTTGCAATAATGAAGTGCCGTCAACGGCAATTATAATAACCGCTGCAATGGGCCACCTTGAGTTGGCGGTCGGGAATGAACCCGTCCACCACGTCAGGAACGGCACATGAAGCTCTACCACTTCGCTCTCTCCGGCCACGCGCATCGCGCGCGCCTGTTTTTGTCCCTGCTGGGAATTCCGCACGAACTGGTCGACGTCGACCTCAAGTCCGCCGCGCAGAAGCGGCCGGAATATCTCGCGCTCAACCCGTTCGGCCAGGTGCCGGTGCTCGACGATGACGGGGTCATCATCCCCGACTCCAACGCGATCCTGGTCTATCTCGCGACCAAGCTCGGCCGCACCGACTGGCTGCCGCAGGATGCAAAGGGCGCTGCCGCGGTCCAGCGCTGGCTGTCGGTTGCTGCCGGCGATCTCGCGTTTGGTCCCGCTGCGGCACGCCTCATCACCGTGTTCGGCGCAAAGCACAATCCGGACGACGTAATCGCGCGGGCGCATGTTCTGCTGAAGCGGCTCGAAGCCCATCTCGCCGGTCGCGACTGGCTGGTCGGTGAGGCGCCGACAATCGCTGATGTCGCGCTCTACAGCTATCTGTCCAGCGCACCCGAAGGCAATGTCGATCTCTCCGCCTATGCGCGCGTCATCGCGTGGCTGCGCCGGATCGAGGCGCTGCCGGGTTTCGTGGCCTTCGCCAAGACCCCCGTCGGTCTGGCGGCTGCGTGACCTGCTGACCGGGCGTGCCGTCGGGCGCGCCCGTCCAACCCCGAAGGGGAGGGCGATACGATGAGCGACAGACGAACCAAGAGCAAGCTCGCGACCTGGCATGCCGGCGAAACGGCGATCCAGCAGCAGGTCGGCGTCGCCGAGAAGATGGAGGCTGTCGGCCAGCGCGCCGTGCGCGACTTCATGCCCGACCAGCACCGCGATTTCTTCGCGCAGATTCCCTTCATCGTCGTCGGCAGCGTCGACCGAACCGGTGACGCCTGGGCCTCGTTGCTGGCCGGCAAGCCCGGCTTCATCGCCTCGCCGACGCCGCGCAGCCTCGAGATCGATGCGCGGCCCGACCGCAGCGATCCCGTCCGCGAAGGGATGCGCGAGGGCGATGCGATCGGACTGTTGGGGATCGAGTTGCACACGCGCCGCCGCAACCGTGCCAACGGGCTGCTGCGTGCATCGTCGGGCAAGGCACTCAGCTTCGAGCTCGATCAGAGCTTTGGCAATTGCGCGCAGTACATCCAGCTTCGCGATTTTGCCTTCGTGCGCGAGCCGAATGAGCCTTTTGCGGGAGAGATCGAGGCGAGCACGACGCTCGATCAGGCCGCGCGCGATACGATCAAGGCGGCCGACACGTTCTTCGTGGCGTCCTATGCCGAGCGTGAGGACCGTCGTCAGGTCGACGTCTCGCATCGCGGCGGCAGGGCGGGCTTCGTCCGCGTCGCCGACGACGGCACGCTGACGATCCCCGATTTCTCCGGCAATCTGTTCTTCAACACGCTCGGCAACATCCTCGTCAACGGCAAGGCCGGGCTGGTGTTCGTCGATTTCGAGACCGGCGACCTGCTGCAGCTGAGCGGCGATGCCGAGGTGATGCTGGACTCGCCGGAGATCGCGGCGTTTCAGGGCGCCGAGCGGCTCTGGAGTTTCCGCGCCCGCCGCGTGGTGCGCCGGCGCGGCGCGCTGCCGCTGCGCTGGGCGTTCCGGGCCGAAGGCTGGTCGCCGAATTCGCTGATGACCGGCGACTGGGGGCAGACCGCCGAGCGGATCCGCGCGGCCGAGCGCGCGACGCAGTGGCGGCCGTTCAAGGTCACTGGGATCGTCGACGAGAGCCGATCGATCCGCTCGTTTCATTTGCAGCCGGACGACGGCGCAGGGCTGCTTCCGCACCGGGCGGGACAGCATTTGCCGATCCGTCTCTCGTTGCCTGGTATCGACAAGCCGGTCATCCGCACCTACACGCTGTCGGTCGCGCCGTCGGACGGCATGTACCGGATCAGCGTGAAGCGCGACGGTGTCGTATCGCAATATCTCCACGACACCATCCATGTCGGCGACATCATCGAAGCGCGCGCTCCGGCTGGCGGCTTCACGATCGATGCGCGCGAGAAGCGGCCCGCGGTGCTGCTCGCCGGCGGTGTCGGCATCACGCCGCTGCTCGCGATGCTGCGCCACGTGGTCTATGAGGGGCTGCGCACCCGCGGCATCCGGCCGACGACCCTGATCCAGGCCGCGCATGCGAAACAGGACCGCGCGTTCGGCAATGAATTGCAGCAGCTGGTGGATGCCGCCGGCGGCGCGGTGCGGATCGTCCGCGTCCTCGGCGATGTCGACGGCGCCGAGCAGGGCACAGACTACGACGCGGCGGGACGGATCGACATGGCGCTGTTGTCGCGCGTCCTGCCGTTCAACGACTATGACTTCTATCTGTGCGGACCGCCGCAGTTCACCCAATCGCTCTATGACGCCCTGCGCGGCTACAACATTGCCGACGGCAGGATTCACGCCGAAGCATTCGGTCCTTCATCGCTGGTTCGGAAGCCCGACCTCGTCACCGCAGCGCCGCCGCGGCGACCGCCGGCGACAACGCCGGTCCCGGTCGCCTTTACCACTTCGTTGAAGGAGGCGCGCTGGACGCCGGAGGCGGGGACGCTGCTCGAACTGGCGGAAGCACGTGGCCTTAGCCCCGCCTTCAGCTGCCGGGAGGGCAATTGCGGAACCTGCCGAACGCGATTGCTGGCAGGCGCCGTGACCTATGTGAAGCAGCCCGCCGCCGAGGTGCCCGATGACGAGGTGCTGATCTGCTGCGCCGTGCCGGCGAAGCCGGAGGCCGACGGCGAGGACCGGATCCAGCTCGCGCTGTGACCGAACCGGGCGCATAGCGCTTTCGCGGGCACTCAGCCCATGCTGCCCGGCATGAAGCAGCGTGGCCTCGGGTGCCCGTCCAGATAATACGGCCAGACCATGGTGCGGCCGGCACGGTTCGGTCCGGCGACGACGGCCTCATCGGGAACATCGACCCATTCGCCTTCGAGCCGGACGCGATAGTGGCCGTCCTTGGTGTCCCAATCGGCGTCATCGACACGCTTCGCGTCGCTGCCGTCGCAGCAGGGGCCCTTGACGCTGCGCAGGCTCTCATACCAGGCGTTCAATTCGGGATGCCCGTGATCATGGGCCTGCACCGGCCCGATCGCCGGCTTCGCCAGCAGGGCGGTGACTACAACGATTGCCGCACGCCAAAACCGTTTGTTCATCTGATCCCCAAAATCCGGAAAGCCCATGACAGCCAGCCCGGAGATGGTCATCGAGATCAGGACATCAATCAGATGATAATCGTCATATAATCACAATCGTGAGAGCGCGCGGGGGCTGCCGGAAGGCCGGGTGCCGACAAACTCAGGCGAGCAGGCTCATCACCTGGTCGATCACGGCCTTCACCTGCTTCGAATCCGGCCTCTGGTGCGCGAGCGCCAGCAGTCCGGCATGCACCACCATGATGGTGTGGGCGGTGACGTCGGGGTCAAAGCCCTTCCTGAACTGGGCGCGATCGCTGCGCAGCCGCGTGCGCAGCAGTTCTTCAAGCCGCCGGTTGTAGCGCTCGATGCTCTTGCGGAGCTCGACTTGGTCGAGCGAGCCGTCGGTCGCGGAATTGATCGACAGGCAGCCGCGCTGTCCCTTCTCGCCCGAGCAATAGGGAATGAAGCCGGTGAGCCACTGCCTGATCACGTCCCGCGTGGGTCCCGGCTGCGCCAACACGCGCTCGGCCCAGCCGAGAATGCCGTCGTGATAGCGGTCCAGCACCTTCAGGAACAACGCGTTCTTGTCGCCGAACGCCGCATAGAGGCTGGGTTTCGCGACGCCGCTCGCCGCCGTGATGTCGTCGAGCGAAGTCGCCTGAAAGCCCTTCTGCCAGAACATCTGGCGGGCAATTTCCAGGACATCGTCCGGATCGAAGCTGCGCGGCCTTGCCATAGCCGTCTTTTATGTACTCCCGCGTCGGATGTGAAGCCTTCACCTTGCCGTGAAGGCAGGTCGGGCTATTGACGCAATCTCTATTCTGTACTTAAAAGTACACAATGAAATCGGGAGATCACGCCATGAAAGCGGTTCAGGTCGTTGCGTTCGGACGTGCAGCGGACGTGGTCAAGCTCAACGAGGTGCCGGACGTCGGCAGCCCCGGCCCCGACGAGGTCGTGGTCGCCGTGGAGGCCGCGCCGATCAACAATTCGGATTTCATGATCATCGCCGGGCGCTACGGCTATCTGCCGTCACCGCCGGCCACGCTCGGGATCGAGGGCGTCGGGCGGGTTGTTGCCGCCGGATCGCAGGTGAGGAATCTGAAGGAGGGTGACCTCACGCTGATTCCCTTCACGGTCCCGACCTGGACCGAGCGGGTCAAATTCACCGCATCATGGCAGCGTGCGCTGCCTGACAATGCCGATGTCCAGCAACTGTCCATGATCGGGGTCAATCCGGCCACCGCCTATCTCTTGCTGACCGATTTCGTGAAAGTCCCGCCCGGCGGCTGGGTGATCCAGAACGGCGCCAATTCGGCGACGGCGCGCGCGGTGATCGCCATCGCGAAGTCGCTCGGGCTCAAGACGGTCAACATTGTCCGCCGCGAGGAGGTCATGGAGGAGGTCAAGTCGGTCGGCGGCGATATCGTGCTGCTCGACGGACCGGATCTCGCCAAGCGCGTCGCCAGGGAAACGGGCAGGGCGCCGATCCAGCTGGCGCTCGACATGGTCGGCGGCTCATCCGCCTTGAACCTGATGAACTGCCTCGCGCCAAAAGGCGTGCTCGTCATCTACAGCGCGATGAGCGGACAGCCGTTCTCCGGCTCGCCGTTGAGCGTGATCTTCAACGAAGTGTCGGTGCGCGGCTTCTGGCTCGGCCATTGGGGCAAGACCGCGACCGATCAGGTATTGGCCGGAATGTACGACCATCTGGTGCCGATGGTCGCATCGGGCGCGATCAGCGCGCCGGTGGTCGGCACCTATCGCCTGGAGGATTTTTCACAGGCGATCGCGCAGGCAGCGGCATTCAAGGGCAAGGTGATCTTCATGCCGAACTAGGTTGTACCCCGATATTCGCCGGCGCGACACGGACCGCGATGCTCGTTTTCGCCGGTGCATGTCTGCACGATGTCGCGCCGGGGCAGCTAGACGATGGTCGAAAGCGTGAACGCGTGCCACGCACCCCAGTCAATGCCATCATACGCGCGCACATACATCGTCTCACTGCCGGTGGTGGCGCCGCCACGCATCCAGATATCATCGAGGTCGGCGGCATTGACGTCGATCACGGTGCTGGCTGCCCAATGGGAATTCGCAGAGGTCCAGAAATAGCCGCTGTTGGCGTTGCCGCCGCCATCCCAAAACTGATAGGCGGCCGCGGGATTCGCGTCAGCATCAGCATAGGACACCAGGTTGCCGATCTGGCTCCACTCGTTGACGTGCAAGGTCTGATTGCTGATCGAGGCATCGGGTGCGTGGTTTGCCAGGCTGGTCACGGTGAAGCTGTCCCAGGCACTCCAGCTCGTTCCGTCGAAAGCGCGCACAAACATGGAATCGGTACCGGCCGCGGTGCCACCTCGCACCCATACATTGGCGAGGTCGGACGCCGAGACGTCGATGACCGTGCTGGACGCCCAGTGTGAATTGTCGGGCGTCCAGAAATAGGCGCTGTTCGCAGCCCCGCCACCGTCCCAGAACTGGTATTGGGTGATTGCATCGCCGTCGGCGTCGGATGCCGTCGTCCAGTTGACGAGCTGCGCCCACTGCGCGGCGTTCAGCGTTTGATCGTTGATCGTCGCGGTCGGAGCCGTATTGGTCGACGTCAGATTAAAGCTGTCCCAATTGCTCCAGGCGATACCGTCGAATGCCCTTACCCACATCGTCTCGGAACCGGTCGTCGAGCCGCCCTTGATCCACACATTGGCCAGATCGGATGCTGAAACGTCGATCGTCGTGTTGGCAGCCCAGTGGGAATTGTCGGGTGTCCAGAAATAGGCGCTGGTCGCGCCCGCGCCGGCGTCCCAGAACTGGTATTTGGTGATCGTGTCACCTTCGGCATCGGTCGCAGTGAGCCAGCCTTGCGGTTTGACCCATTGATTGACGTGTAGCGACTGGTCGTTGATGGTCGCGACGGGGACCGTGTTTGGCGTCGACGTCACGGTGAATGTGTCCCAGGAGCTCCACTCCGTTCCGTCGAATCCCCTTACCCACATCGTCTCGGAACCGGTTGTCGAGCCGCCATGGATCCAGACATTGGCGAGGTCCGCGGCCGAAACGTCTATCGTCGTGTTGGCAGCCCAGTGGGAATTGTCGGGTGTCCAGAAATAGGCGCTGGTGGCGGCGGTGCCGCTATCCCAGAACTGGTACTTCGTGATCGCATCGCCATTGGCATCGGTCTTGGTCAACCAGTTGTCGACGGTGACCCATTGATCGATATGTATGGAATGATCACCGGCTGTCACGACGGGCGGAGTATTGGCCGACGTCAGCGTGAAGCTGTCCCAGTTGCTCCAGTCTGTTCCGTCGAACGCTCTGACCCAGAACGTCTCGGCACCGGTTGTCGAGCCACCCTTGATCCAGACATCGGCCAGGTCGGCGGCCGCCACTTCGATCGTCGTGTTGGCAGCCCAATGGTCATTGGTGGAAGTCCAGAAATAGGCGCTTGTTGCGGAGGTGCCGCTGTCCCAGAATTGATATTTGGTGGCTGCATCCCCGTTGGCATCGGAGTAGGTCAGCCAATTCTTGGCTTGCGTCCATGTATTGGTGTGCAGCTGCACGTCGGGGACGGTGACGACCGGCGCAGTGTTTGGAATCGTCGTGAGCGTGAAAGACGTCCAGTTCCCCCAATCGGTCCCGTCGAAAGCGCGTACCCACAGTGTCTCGGTGCCGCCGACCGCACCAGCACGCACCCACACGTCGGAGAGGTCAGAGGCCGAAACATCGATCGTCGTGTTGGCGGCCCAATGGTCGTTGGTGGAAGTCCAGAAATAGGCGCTGTTCGCAGCTGTGCCGCCATCCCAGAACTGAAATTTCTGCGCGGGATTGCCGTCGGAGTCGGCATAAGTGAGCCATGGCTGTATTTTTTGCCACTGATTGTACAACAGGCTGTGGTTACCAATCGTGACGACCGGTGCGGAATTGGCCATGGTTTGCTTCCTCGTGGGGTGCGCCGGTCGAGACCGGCTAATTTCCAAGGTGCAAGGCAATCAATTTTGGCCCGTGAGGCGGGCCAGGCTGAGATTAGTATCGTCCGGCTGAGATCAGCGCATTCCGAAGAAATCGTTAATATCAAATTCAGGATCGCAGAATTTCAATGCAGCATCTATGATGGGTGTCACACCCATCAGTCGGGTCGCGTGCGGCAAAACGTCATAGGTATCCCGTTCCGAACGGCCTCGCAGCGGGTGTCGCGACACGCACTCGCCGGCGCCATTCGCGATGGTCTATCCCTGCCGTTGCGGCTTGAGACGCGCCAGGCTTGCCGTTAGCAGTGCAATTCGAACACGGGTCTTTGCGAGCCACCGGTGGAGACATCGAACATCGCGGGCCGACGGAAGCAATGCCAGGCGCATTGGAGAAAGGACGTTTCTCATGGTGAACACGACGGCGGAGCTTGAAGCGCTGCTGATGCAGCGATCGTTGACCGATCCGCAGCTTCTGGCGACGGCAGAGGCGGCATCGGACTTCCGGATCCTGCCGGATGCCACCGTGATCAAGATCGGCGGGCAGAGCGTCATCGACCGTGGCCGCGCCGCCGTCTACCCGCTGGTCGACGAGATCGTCGCGGCCCGCAAGGCGCACAAGATCCTGATCGGGACCGGCGCGGGCACCCGCGCCCGGCACCTCTATTCGATCGCGGCCGGGCTGCGGCTGCCGGCCGGCGTGCTGTCGCAGCTCGGCGCCTCGGTCGCCGACCAGAACGCGGTGATGCTGGGCCAGCTGCTCGCCAAGCACGGCATCTCCGCGGTCAGCGGCGCCGGGCTGTCGGCCGTGCCGCTTTATCTTGCCGAGGTGAACGCCGTGATCTTCAGCGGCATGCCGCCTTACGGCCTCTGGATGCGACCGGCACCCGAGGGCATGATCCCGCCCTATCGCACCGACGCCGGATGCTTCCTGGTTGCCGAACAGTTCGGCTGCAAGGCGATGATCTATGTGAAGGACGAGAACGGCCTCTACACCGCAAACCCCAAGACCTCGAAGGGCGCGACCTTCATCCCGAAGATCTCGGTCGCCGAGATGAAGGCCAAGGGATTGCAGGATTCGATCCTCGAATTCCCGGTGCTCGATCTGCTCGCCACCGCGCGCCATGTCCGGCAGGTGCAGGTCGTCAATGGCCTTGTCCCCGGCAACCTCACCCGCGCGCTTGCGGGCGAGCATGTCGGCACCATCATCACCGCGAACTGAGCAGGGACACGACCATGGATGACACCATCAAGCACGTCGCCTCGCCGCTCGCGCGCCAGACCCTGCTCGACAGCGATCTCACCCGTCCCGTTGCCGGCGGTCGCCCGATCCCGCTGCTGCCCTGGGTGCAGGTGGTGAAGATCGGCGGCCGCTCCATCATGGATCGCGGCCATGAAGCCATCCTGCCGATCGTCGACGAGCTGCGTTCGCTGCTGCCCGAGCACCGCCTGCTGATCCTCACCGGCGCCGGCATCCGCGCCCGCCATCTCTACAGCGTCGGCCTCGATCTCGGCCTGCCGGTCGGCTCGCTCGCGCCACTCGCCGCGAGCGAAGCCGGCCAGAACGGCCATATCCTGGCCTGCCTGCTCGCGCCGGAGGGCGTGTCCTATATCGAGCATCCGACCATCGCGAGCCAGCTTGCGATCCATCTCTCCGCGGCCCGCGCCGTGGTGGGCAGCGCGTTTCCGCCCTATCACCATCATGAATTCCCGGTCTCGCGCATCCCGTTGCATCGCGCCGACACCGGTGCGTTCCTGATCGCCGATGCGCTCGGCGCCGCCGGGCTGACGATCGTCGAGGATGTCGACGGCGTCTACACCGACGATCCGAATGGTCCCGAGGGGAAGAAGGCGCAGCTGCTGCGCGAGGCCAGCCTCGCCGACCTTGCCAAGCTGAAGGGCACGCTGCCGTTCGATCCCGCGCTGCTCGAGGTGATGGCCAATGCGCGGCATATCGAACGCGTGCAGGTTGTGAACGGCCTCGTTCCCGGCCGGCTCACGGCGGCGCTGCGCGGCCAGCATGTCGGATCGATCATCCGCACCGGCGCGCGGCCGGCCTGATACCGATGTAATGCTCGCGCGTCGCGTTTAGGCGGCGCGCGACCGAGGGACTACTTGATCGTCGCGTGCACGGTGATGACCGAGGTGCCGGACGCCTTCGGCCCCTGACCCGTGGCCTTGATGGCGAACGTGTCGTTGCCCTTGTACTTGGCCTTCGCCCGGTATTCGAAGGTCGATGCGTTGATCTTCTTCAGCTTGCCGTAGGCCGGCTTCTGCGAGATCGCGGAGTCCGTCACCGTGCCGCGGATCCCGATCGGGATCTGGCAGCTTTGGCCCGAGGCGACGTCGATATCGCCGCTCGAATTCTCGCCCCAATCCGCCAATGTCATCGACATCGAGCATTCCGGCACGGGCTGCGCCGAAGACGCCGGCGTGACATTTAATGCAAAGATGAGCGCCAGGGCGGCGATCCCCGACGCCCGCGTCGTGACGATACTCGTTTTCATGCAAGGCCCACTGCTGAAGGTTCTCGCAGGAATCCTGCAACGTGGGAGCAGTGGTGGCAAGGGCTTCGCCTCGCCCGCGCGACATGTGTTGAAATGCTTGCGCGCTTGTTGCGTGGTTGAAGCGCCCCCATAGTCACTGCAGCCCGGTTCGGGACGGAGGCTCACGCGTCAAGAAAGGGTTCCAATGGCTGAAAGCAGCGACGGTCAGGCAAAAGCTCAACAAGCCGGATTCGCCGGCGTCACCCGCAGGACCCTTGAGCGTCTCGCTTTGCCCGGCGATGATCGCGAGCTTGTCGTTGCCGAGGTGACCTATCCGCCCGGCGGGGTCGCTCCGCTGCACCGGCACCCCGTTGGCGGCGTGGTCTTCATCGTCGAAGGCGTTGCCGAGTCTGCGTATGGCGACGAGGCGCCGCGCCAGTATCGGGCGGGCGAGACCTTGCAGGATCGACCCGACGTTCCGCACACGCTGTTTCGCAATTGCGACCCGGACCGGCCGCTGCGCTTCCTGACCATCTACGCGCTCGAACCCGGGCGCGCCTACACGATGGAGCCGTGAGGTTGGGAAAAGGCCAAGGCAAAATGTTACGGTTGGCTCACCTGAGGTTTCGGGTTTGCGCCGGCCATCCGAGGTGGAACGGCGAGCAGGAGGCAAACCGACTCCACCAGGAGTTCATGCGCACGGTCGACAATATCGTCCAACGAACTCGTCTTCGCGAACATGGCCTGGGCTTCAGCCAACAACCGGTCGCGCGTTGGTATGCTGGGCAGATGCAAGTCGGCGCGATGCTGTAACAGAACAAGCGCTTCCCGCACCGACAATCCGGTTTCGTGGACCGACGATTTGATAGCCTGCGCGATGTATTCGGGATTGAAGCGACCAGCGAGTTGTTCAGCCGTTCGCTTTATCACACGCGATCCCAAGCGCTGCTCGTTGCGGAGAACCTGCGTGGGCGGCGCCTTCAGATCCCAGACAATACCGAGCCAGGACAAGGTCACCAAAACATAATAGGTCACATCAATCTCCCACCACCGGAAGCCTTGCCGCGCACTGCTTTGGTAGGCGTGATGATTGTTGTGCCAACCCTCACCCATCGTAAACAGAGCCAGCAGCCAATTGTTGCGGGAGTCATCGCCCGTAACGTATCGCTTGCGCCCGTGAACATGCGCGAGGGAGTTGATGCAAAACGTGGCGTGATACAGCAGCACGGTGCTCCAGAAGAAACCGACCACGAGCCCGGGCCATCCGGCGATGAGGAAGCACAGACCTGCGACCACGATCGCCGGCAAGACCTCCAATCTGTGAAGCCACATCAACTCCGGATACGAGGCAAAATCCGCAACTTTCGTCAGATCAGTTGCATCGTGCTGTCGATAAAAAATCCACCCGAGATGACTGTACGCGAAGCCTTTATGCCCCGGCGAATGCACATCTTGCTCGGTATCCGAATGAAGATGGTGATGTCGATGTTTCGCGGCCCACCAAAGGACGCTTTTCTGAGCGCTGCTTTGGGCGAGGAATGCGAGGATGAATTGAAACGCCCGGCTTGTTGAGTAGGCCCGATGCGAGAAGTACCGATGATAGCCGGCGGTGATCGCAAACATGCGCAGCCAATACAGAGCGACGCAAATTGCAATCGCCGGCCATGAGACGCCCGTCCAGATCGCCGCCAGACACCCTGCGTGGACCAGCACAAACGGGAGGACCTGCGGGTACATGATGTCGTCGTGCTGCCGAGCTGGATCGATATGGGTGGACACGCTCGCGACCTCAGCTGCTTCAATGCGCAGGCCGTTTCGCCGGCGGACCGTTCAAGTCCTGGTCCTGGCGGGCATTGCGCGCGGTGTTGACAAAGAGAACCCCGCGGCCGGGTGACCGGTCGCGGGGTCGCGTAACCAGAGGCTTTGCCAGTTCATCCGGGGTCAAAGCATCATGGCCGATTGTCGCAGCTTACACCGCGCGCAGATTGTCCGCAGCAGATTTGCCGGTCCGGCGGTCTGCAACGATCTCAAAAGAGACCTTCTGTCCCTCGTTGAGGGTGCTCATGCCGGCGCGTTCGACTGCGCTGATATGAACGAAAACGTCCTGGCCTCCCTGGTCCGGCTGAATGAAGCCGAAACCCTTCTGGCTGTTGAACCACTTCACAGTTCCCATGCTCATGGAACATCGTCCTTTAGTACAGATGCGTGTTTGGAGCCGCACTTTCACGAGCGCAGCGGGCGGATTCGAAGTTCAGGGGGTGAGGGTCGTCAGTCAGGCACGCTATCAGCGGCGAGGCCAAGTCGTTCGGCCGAAACTCGATCCGTGGTAAATGGCTACGGTTCGGTCATTCCGCAAGTGGCTTCCCCCCTTTTCTGACCTCGGCCGCTGCGTCCCCCTGGGGCAACAGCTGCAATTCACGGTGCTCTGCGGCAACTTTGCCTGACCGCATGGCGGGGGACATCGTGCGGTTTGGGGCCACGCGGCCTATTCCTTCTTCGCCGTCAGCCCGTCGACCATCGCGCGCGTCAAGGTCGCGATCTCGCTCCGCAGCGCGCCGATCGGCACCGCGATCAGCTTGTGCTCCAGCCCGAGCGCGACCATGCCATGCACGGCGGAGAACAGGCTGCGCGCAGTGACGCTGAGCTGCGCCGGCGAACGCTGCGGAAACAGCGCGGCGAGCGGCTTGTAGATGTGGCGGAACAATTCCATCTGCTCGGTGATCGCCCATTCCGGCACCGGCTTGCCGGGCTGCATGCGGTGCTCGAACAGCGCGCGCCACAGTTCGAGATTGTCGGCGGCGAAGTCGCAATAGGCGACCGCGATCCGCACCAGCATCTCGCGCGGCGCCGCAGCCCCGCCGATCTCGGCCAGCGACAGCGAGGCATCGAGCCGCGCCAGCGTGCGCGAGCCGACGCGCAGGATCAGTTCGTCGACATCCTCGACCAGATTGTAGACGCCGCCATTGGCGACCCCGATCTCCTGGGCCAGTTCGCGGGTTTTCAGGCCACCGAGACCCTTTGCCGCAATCGCCCGCTCCGCCGCCTCGATCAGCGCTTCCCGCAGTTTTGCACGTCGTTCCAATGCTTTGGACATCTTTGATCCTTCGTTAACCATCGTCTTGAGCGACGCTCAAATAATTCTTGAGCAATGCTCATTATGTGGTACAAGAGATTCATGAGCGATGCTCATAACAGGGAGCGATGAAATGTTCAAAACTGTTTTCACTCTTTTCCGCGGCACCGTTGCGGTGGCCGAAGAGGAACTTCAAGACCGCACCGCGCTGGTCATCCTCGACCAGCAGATGCGCGATGCCGCCGCCGCCGTCGACCGCTCGAAGCGGACCCTGGCGCTGGCCATCGCCGGCGACCAGCAGGAGGGCCGGCGGCTCGACGCCACCAACGCCCGGATCGCCGATCTCGAGGTGCGCGCGTCGGCGGCACTCGAGGGCGGCCGGGAAGACCTCGCCCGCGAAGCCGCGCAGGCGATCGCCAATCTCGAAGCCGAGCGCGATGCCGCGATGACCGCACGCGCGCTGTTCGCCTCCGAGATCACGCGGCTGAAGCGCCATGTCGGTAACGCCGAGGCGCGCATCGCCGAGCTCGACCGCGGCCGGCGCCTCGCCCGCGCGTCGGAAGCGGTGCGTTCGCTGCGCCGGAGCGGCATCGAGGCGGCGCGCCCCTACGAGTCGACGCTGCCGGAAGCGGAGGCGACGCTGAAGCGGCTGCGCGAGCGGCAGATGGAGATCCAGGCCGCCGACGAGGCGTTGATCGAGATCGACGCCGCCGCGGGACCATCAGCCACCGCCGAGAAACTCGCCGAGCAGGGTTTTGGCCCGCGCATGAAATCGACCGCTGACGACGTGCTGGCGCGGCTGAAAGCCAGGCGCCCGCCCGCTGCCTGAAACCTCAAGCCTGAACTTCAAGTCTGCAATTGAACCATCGTCAAATTTCGCAACATTAAGGAGATTACCATGAACCAGACCATCCAACCCCACAGCGGCAGCTGGGTTACCTTCACCTACGCGTCCTTCGCGGCTTCCGCCTTCCTCGTCGCCGTCGGCGTGTTCTTCCTGCCGATCGACCTCTGGATGAAGGGCTATCTCACGATGGGCATCGTGATGCTGATCCAGACCTGCGTCACGCTCACCAAGACGGTGCGCGACAATTACGAGAGCAGCAAGTTCGTGAACCGCATCGAGGACGCCAAGGCGGAGCGCCTGCTGATGGAGGTCTCGAAGGCCGGGTGAGCCCGAATCAGGATGAAGCGGCGGGTGTTTCGCACTCGCCGCTTTTGCCTAAGACGCTTTGCGCCGATCGGATGCTAGACTTGGCAGTCCCGTCATCCTGAGGTGCGAGCCTCTTCGGCGAGCCTCGAAGGATGCACGGCCCGGCTGGTGGCCGTCGCCCTTCGAGACGCGCGTTCCGCGCTCCTCAGGGTGACGGTGAAGGAGCTGGCACTCTTCAGCCACGAGCCTCGCTCGCAATGAGGCTACCTGCCTCTTGCCACCAACTTGTTCCGTTTCCGGAAGGCCTTGTTTACCCTGCGGCCAACAGCGTCAGGTTGCGCTCATGGCTCTTTAACAGGGGCGAGTGCAGAGATCGCGCCCGAGGGACAGAGAAATGGCGTCCACGGACAATCCCACGCCGGCTTCGCGCGGCAGCAAGAACCTTGGCAAGAGTCTTGGCAAGGCGCGCGCCGCCTTTGACGGTCTGCGCAGCCATGGCGGCTTCTGGCTGAAGGCGCTGTCGCAGCCGACCATCGATCTCAGCTTGCGCACCCAGGCCGGCCAGCGCACCCGCATCGTCGAATCGCCCGGTCTGTCGCTGCCGAGGGACGAGCTCGACGCGCTGGTCGAGCAGCTGCGCATCGTCGCCGCCAAGACGCTGCCCGAGGAGAGCCTGACCTATGGCATCTTCTCCGGCGAACCCGAGCGGCTGTCGCGCGCCGTCGTCACGCTGATCTCGGAGGAAGACACCGGGCGGCCGATCGCCTTCAACGCGCTGTCGGTGATGGACGTGCCGCTCGACGGCGAGCCGGCCGAGGTCACCCATCTCGGCCTCGTCATGGTCGATCCCGATGTGCGCGGGCAGGGGCTGTCCTGGGTGCTCTACGGCCTGACCGCGCTGGTGCTGTTCGCCCGCGACGGGCTGCGGCCGAAATGGATCTCCAACGTCACCCAGGTGCCGGCGGTGGTCGGCATGGTCAGCGATACCTTCTCGGACGTGTTTCCGTCGCCGCTGCCGGGCGCGCGACAGAGCTTTGCGCATCTGCAGCTCGCGCGCGGCATCATGGCGAGGCATCGCGCGGTGTTCGGCGTCGGCGAAGAGGCCGGGTTCGACGAGGCGCGCTCGGTCATCACCAACGCCTATACCGGCGGCTCGGACGCGCTGAAGAAGACCTTGGAGAGCGCACCGAAGCACCGCAATGCCGTCTACAATGAGTTTTGCGAGCGCGAGCTGGACTACGGCCGCGGCGACGACGTGCTGCAGATCGGCCGCGTCGATCTTGCCGGCGCGCGCCGCTATCTCATGAGCGAGGTGCCCTCGGGCTCGCTGCCGTCGCTGCTCGCGGCGTCCGCGATGCTGGCGCTGCAGCGGCTGGTGCTGCCGGTGGTCTACTGGATGGACGACAGCCGCGCCTTCGGCACGCTGCGTCCGCGCAAGCAGGATAGCGGGGCCGCGCGATGAATTTCGACTACTACTCCTTCACCGGCCGCAATATCGGCTTCATCGACGAGCACGAGCAGCAGCTGCTGCGTCAGGCGCGGGTGTTCGTGTGCGGCGTCGGCGGCATGGGCGGCGCGGCCTTCATGGCGCTGGCGCGCGCCGGCGTCGGCAAATTCGTGATCGCCGACATCGACCGCTTCGAGGTCTCCAACCTCAACCGCCAGGTGTTCGCTTTCGCCGACGAGGTCGGGCGCGAGAAGGCGGCGGTTGCCGCCGAAGCCGCGAGGCGCATCAACCCGACCATCGAGATCGAGGTGCTTGGCGAGAACTGGACCAGCGAGCTGGCCGGGATCGCCGCGCAGTGCCCGGTCATCGTCAACGGCATGGACGATATCGCCGCCGGCGTTCATCTGTACCGGACCGCGAAGCGCGCCGATGCAACCGTGATCGACGCCTACATGTCGCCGTTGCCGTCGGTGATCGTGGTGCGCCCGCACGATCCGCGGCCCGAGCAGCGCCTCGGCTTTCCGACCCTTGGCAAGGACTGGACCGATATCACCGAGGACGACCGCCGCGCCGCGATGCGCGCCGAGATCGAGCACGTGATGCTGCACTCCTCGTCGCGCAACTATGTCGACCTTGCCATCGCCGGAGAAGTCGCCGCCGGCCGCCGCAGCCGGATGTCGTTTGCGCCGATGGTGATCTCGACCGGCATGCTGATGGCCTATGAGGCGGTCGCGCTGATCCTCGGTCGCACCTCCGGCACCGATTGCCGCGGCTGGTTCCTCAACCCGCACCGGCCCGCGATCGAGAAGCCGCGCAATGCGCTGGTCGCCGCCCTGATGCGTCCGCTGGTGCGGCGGGCCATCGATGACCTGACGGGCGGCAAATGACCTCCGGGGTGATCGCCGATTCCATCGTCAATCTGTGCGGCGCCATCGGGCTCGCCGTGGCGATGATGACGTTCTACCGGCGCGATCCAAGGAGCCCGTTGACGCGCCGCCTGCTGCTCGCGCTCGGCGTCATCGCGATCCTGTTCCTCGACCGCGGTCTTGCCTGGTGGACTGGAAGCCGCCTGCTCGACCGCCTCTCGGTGATCCCCGCCTCGCTGGTCCCGCTCGGCGCCCTGATCGTCACCGAAGGCATCCTGCGGCGCCACGCGCCGCGCGCGGTCAAGATCGCAGCGCTCGCGGGCGCCATCCTGCTCGGTCTCGGCGGCCTGTTCGGGCTGCAACGGCTTGCGATGCCTTACGCGATCGCGCTGGCGTTGTTCCAGCTCTTGGGCTTCGCCACTTGCGCGCTGCTGCTGGCAACGCGCGATCGCGCCTCGCTGATGGCTGCGGAGAACCGCAGCATCGGCCGCATGGCGGTCGGCGCGCTGGTCGTGATCCCGTTCATCCTGACGGACTTCCGTACGCTGTTTCCCGATATCCCTGTGCGGCTCGGCGCGCTGGGCGCGCTGCTCACCGTGACGGTGATGCTGATCGCCGGCGGCGGCGCCGAGACGCGCCGGCACGGCCTTGCGATGATGGCGCTGCGGCTGATCTCTTCGGGTCTCTTGGGGCTCGCCGCTGCCTTCATGGCGCCCGACGTCGACGCCGCGCAGATGGTTCGCTTCGTCGCGGTTGCGATCGCCGGCGTCCTGACCATCGGGTTGATGACGGACGCGCTGCGGGCGCTGTTCGAATCGCAGGAGCCCGGCGTGCTCAATTCGGTCGCCGCATCGCCGGCGCAGACAAGGGAGCAGTTGATCGCCGAGCTGGCGCGGCATCCGATCTTCGAAAGCGCGCGGCGCTTCCGCGAGCACGAGCTCGCGCTCTACGATCCGCCGCTGCTGCACGACTTCCTGTCGACACGGCGTGTGCTGCGGCGGTCCGACGCGCCATGGGGACTGGCGCCGACCGATCCCGCGGCCGAGCGCATGGTCTCGCTGATCTCGGCCAACAACGCCTCCCATGTCATCGTGCTCGGACACGATCCGCTCGACCTGATCGTGCTCGCGGTGCCCGTCACCGCGGCCGATCCCGCCACTGAAACCGCGCTGGCGCTGGTGCGCCGGCTGCTGGCGTTGACCCCGGAGGCCAAATGATATCAGAGATCCGCGAGGGTGACCGCAGGGCGGCATTCGACGCCGCGCTCAATGCCTATGGATCCGACAGCCTCTACGTGCCGCCGCTGTGGAGCGATTTCGACCGGATGTTCGATCCGGCGAAGAATCCGTTCGTCACCGAAGGCCACGGCCGATACGCGCTGTTCTCCGCGCATCGCGATGGACGGCCGGTCGGCCGCATCGCCGCCTCGATCCACGACGCGTCCAACCACAAGCACGGCACTCGCCATGGTGCATTCGGCTTCTTCGATTGCATCGACGACGTCGAGGTGGCCGATGCGCTGCTGCGCGCCGCCGAGCAATGGCTGTCGGCGCGCGGCATGAGCCGCGTCGCCGGCAATTTCAATCTCACCGCGATGCAGCAGATCGGCGTCATGACCGACGGGTTCGACCATGCGCCGTTCACCGATATGATGTGGTCGCCGCCGCACATCGCAAAGCATCTCGAACGCGCCGGCTATGCCGCGAGCTTCCCGATGACGACGTTCGAGATCGCGCTCGACGGCGGCAAGCCGGAGCAATTGCTCGGCGACAAGCAGCGGGCCGTGCTCACTGACCCGGATTTCGTCTGGCAGCCGATCAAGCGTTCCGCCTTCAAGGTGCGGCTGGAGGACGCGCGGCTGATCCTCAATGACGGCTTTGCCGACAATCCGATGTTCGTGCCGCCGACCGCCGCCGAATATCTGTTCCAGGCCGGCGACATGATGTGGATCATCGACCAGCGGATTTCGACCGTGGTCTATCACCGCGGCCGGCCCGCCGGCGCGATCATCGCGATCCCCGACCTCAATCCGCTGATCAAGGCGATCGACGGCCGGGTCGGGCTGTCAGCGCCGTTCAAATTCGTGCAGCACCGCGTGATGAACAGGCGCGCGGTGCTGATCTATCAATCGGTCTGCCGCGACCTGCACAATCGCGGCCTCAACGGCGCGATGCTCTACCGCACCGCGCTGGCGTTGCAGGAGGCCGGCTACCGCACGTTGGGCGGCACCTGGATCGCCGATATCAACGGTCCGTCGCTGCGCCAGGTCGAGAAGGTCGGCGCCAGGCCGCTGCACCGGCTGCATCTGTTCACCAAGCGGCTGGCCGCGGCATGAGCGAGCTGACGCCGGATTTGCTGCGCGAACTGGTCGCGGAGGCGCGGCTGGCGCCGAGCGTCCACAACATCCAGCCGACGCGCTGGCGCCTCATCGACGACGGGCGGCTGGCGCTGGTCGACGCGACCGGCGTCCGCGCGCCGGTCGCCGACCCCGCGGGGCATGACGTTCGGGTGTCGCACGGCGCGGCGCTGGAGGGCATGAGCCTCGCGCTCAACCGCCGTGGCTTCGCAATCACGGGCATGACCACGATCGAGCAGCCGCTGTCGCCGCAATTTGCCGTGCTCTGCTCTTTTGCGATCAGGCAAGGAGCCGAGCCCGATCCGCTGGCGGACCTCGTGGCACGCCGCATGTCGTGGCGCGGCAAGTTTGCGGCATCGCCGGACGATGCGGCGGCGCTGGCGCAGCTCGTTGCCGCGCGCGACGATGTGATCTGCACTGGCGATCGCCGGGCGATTGCTGATATCGCCGGCTGGGCCGATCGGGCCGAATTCTCCTTTGTCCGCGGTGACGACTACCGGGCCGAGCTGCTCGCATGGATGCGGCTGTCGCCCGGCCATCCGCACTATCTGCTCGATGGGCTCAACCGTGATGCGCTCGCCATGAACGCGGTCGAGGCCACCGCCGCGCGCTACGTGCTCGGCACCCTGTTCAAGCCGCTCGATCGTCTCGGCCTTGCCGCGTCGCTGCTCGCCGACGGCGCCAAGACCGCGTCGGCATCGGCGATCGTGCTGTTTTGCCGTCCCGTCGGTGAGGATCCACTCACGACCGGTCGGCATTTCTACCGCGCCTGGCTGGAGATCGATCGCGCCGGTTTCGCCGCGTGCCCGATTTCGGCGCTATCAGATCATCCTGACTTCAACGACCGGCTGCGAAAGCTCGGCAAAATCGGCGCCGATCTGCGCCTCGTCAACGTGTTCCGTATCGGCCGGCCATCAAAACCGTTGAAACCGCGGCATTTCCGGTTGCCGGTTGACCGGCTCATTGTCTGAAAATTAAGCTGTAATCCCCGCTGTCAAAACTTCACGCGGTCGTGCTATGACGCCGCCCGCTAACCAACGACCGGTGGAGATGATGTCGAAGCAATCGCTGCGCGAGGAGGCCGAACGCCTCATCCGCGAGACCATGGAAAAGCGGAACTTGGTCATCAAGCAGGGCACGACCCGGATAGAGGCCGTTTGCGGCAAATGCGGCGCGCCGAACCGGGTGCAGGCGGAAAAGGGCCAGTCCCGCGTCAAGTTCACCTGCAAGAACTGTGACCACAAGCAGGAAACGCTGTGAGCGGGGCCGCGCTCCCGTCATCCTGACAGGATGTGAATGTATTCGGCGTCGTCCTGGCGAAAGCCAGGACCCATTACCCCAACCGCTTGTTGTTGTGCGACCCTGGGGCCACTGTCGCACTCTCAATCGAATTCGGTGCTTATGGGTCCTGGCTTTCGCCAGGACGACGGCGTGCCGAGGGCGCTTGCTACAATTCTCACACCGTCATCCCCGCGCAAAGGCTGGAGGTGCGAGCGGAGCGAGCCTCGAAGGATGCGCGGCCACCAGCCGGGCCGTCGATCCTTCGAGACGCGCGCGAGAGCGCGCTCCTCAGGATGACGGTGATAGCGCTTGCGAAGGTCGCGTAGGATGGGTGGAGCGAAGCGATACCCATCAATTGCATCCGCGCGGCGGGATGATGGGTATCGCTGCGCTCCACCCATCCTACGAAGCGCCTCTACTTGAACGCCTCGCAGACCGTGACGTGATCCGGCGCGGTCCGGGCCGCGGCCCGCAGCGAGACGCTGTGCCACCAGGCATCGAGCGCGTGGCGGTCGCAGGCGAGCTTCACGCTCATCCCGCCGGCGAACTTGATCCAGTCCGCAAAGCTCGTGCGAGACACCGCGATCACGACGGGGATGTCGGCGCCGAGCGCGCGCTCGATCACAAAGCCGAGCCCCTTGCCGTCGCGTTCCCGCTTGCCGAAGCGATTGACGATGACGAGATCGGCGCCTCCGGCGAGCGCGTTGGCGACGCGGATGCCGGCGGCCTGCAGCCGCGACAGATCGAGCTTGCAACCGGTCGCGCCGGGACTCGCAGGAGTTTGGCTCGGCGGTTGCGCCAGCAGCAGCGTCTCGCCGCTATGCACCAGCACGGCCGACAAGGTGGAGTCCGCACACTGGCCTGATTGCACCATGCCGACCACGCGTGCGCCGCGTGCTCTCAGATCGGCAGCGAAGTCGCGCAGGATGGCATCGGGATCGTCATTGGCGTCATAGACCAGGGCGGCGAGGTCGCATTGGGCATCGAACATGATGGGCTCTGTTCGTTGTGGAGGGGAGCGGCGACCGCGGCGCCTGGGCGTCGCGGCCGCATGTTGATGGATCAGGCGGCCGGCGGGCCGTTGATGATCTGCAGCTGGGTGAACTCGGCGAGGCCTTCCTCGGCGAATTCGGTGCCGATGCCCGACTGCTTGGCGCCGCCGAACGGAATGTTCGGGGCCATGTCGAGGTGCTTGTTGATCCACACCGTGCCGGCCTCGATCCGGGTCGCGATCTCGTGCGCGCGCTTGATGTCGGACGACCAGACCGATGCGCCGAGGCCGTAGGTGGTGGCATTGGCGCGGCGGATCACATCGTCCTTGTCGGAGTACTTGATGACAGGCAGCACCGGACCGAACTGCTCCTCGTCGACCAGTTTCGAGCCTTCCTTGATGTCGCGCACGATGGTCGGCTCGATGAAATAGCCGGGACGGTCCATCGCGGCGCCGCCGGCGATCACATTGCCGTTCTTGCGGGCATCGTCGAGGAACGCCTTGACCTTCTCGTACTGCATCTTGTTCTGCAGCGGCCCGAGCTTGGTGCCCTGCTTGGAGCCGTCGTCGACCACGGTGTTCTTCGCGATCGCGACCAACTCGTTGCAGATCTCGTCATAGACCGACTCGTGCACATAGAGCCGCTTGATGGCGAGGCAGACCTGGCCGGAGTTCTGGAACGCGCCCTCGAAAATCCCCGGCGCGACCTTCTTCGGATCGACGTCGTCGAGCACGATGCCGGCATCGTTGCCGCCGAGCTCGAGCGTGATCCGCTTCAAGGTCTGCGATGCGCTCGCCATCACCTTCTGGCCGGTCGCAGTCGAGCCGGTGAAGGAGATCTTGCGGATGTCAGGGTGCTTGGTCATGTGGTCGCCGAGATCGTTGGCGTCGGCGATGAAATTGAGCACGCCCTTCGGCAGGATGTCCTTGACCAGTTCGGCAAAGCGCAGCGAGGCCAGCGGCGTGGTCGGCGCAGGCTTCACCACCAGCGTGTTGCCGGCGAGCAGTGCCGACGGCAGCTTGAACGCCAGGATCAGCAACGGATAGTTCCAGGGAATGATCGCGCCGACCACGCCGAGCGGACGGCGATAGGCCTCGACCTTGCGGTCGCCGGAATTCTCGATCACGCGCATCGGCAGTTCGAGCGAGCCGAGATAGCGGAAGAAGCCGGCCATGCCCATCACCTCGCCGGTGGCATCGGCGAGCGGCTTGCCCTGTTCGCTGGTCAGGATATGTGCGAGCTCGTTGGCGTTGGTCCCGATCACCTCGGCCATCTTGATGATCAGCTTGCGGCGCTCCTCGATCGGCGTGGCGGCCCAGGCCGGGTAGGCGGCCTTGGCGGCGGCGACAGCCTTGTCGAGCTGGTCTCTGGAGGCGCGCGGGCATTGCGCCACCACCTCTTCGGTCGCCGGATTGAGCACCGGCATGGTCTGGTCGCCGGGTACCATCTTGCCGTCGATGAGAAGCTTGTAATCACTCATTGGCCTTACTCTCCCTGGTCAAACGGGTCCTTCGCGGACTTCGCTATATTCATGTGTATATCACGGCTGCGGCGTCGACGCCACGGCCATTCAGGGCACGCGCGCGGCACTGCCGAACCGAATGAATTCTCTGGAAAATCGCGAAGAAAAATCAGCCTGGGCTTTGTTCCGATTTATTCGCAGTTGCCCGCCCGGCGTCAATCGGGGCACCGCAGGCTTCAATAGATTCTAATGCCGCGCGCGGCTCTGCCGATGGCTGCCGCGGCTATAATTTTAAGGCTGGACGCTGGTCGTCTTCGCGATATATTGCATGGAATATAACGATGATCCGGAGTGCCGGCATGCAGATCGAAACCCAGGAGCTCACCACCTGCGAAGTCGCGTCCGATGGCTGCGCCATTTCGCTTGGCTTCGTGGACGGCAGGGGCGAGCCCGCAACCATCCGCCTGTCGATCAACCAGGTCGGCGCGCTGGTCATGACGTTGCCCGGGCTGATCAGCAAGGCACTGCAGACCCGCTTCGGCGACCAGACCTTGCGCTACGCCTATCCGCTGGATTCCTGGGTGATCGAGCAGTCGACCGATCCGGCGCAGGGCATGATGACGCTCAGGACCACGGACGGCTTCAGCGTCTGCTTCTCGATTCCGCGCGCTCAGCAGAGCGAGCTCGGCGAGGCGCTGGTGGCGCAGCCGGTGACAAGGGTACAGGTGCGGGCGAATTAAGATCGTAGCTTCGCAGGGTGGGTTAGCCGAAGGCGTAACCCACCAGTTGTGCCGCGGCGGGAGAAGAGGTGGGTTACGCTCGGCCAACCCACGCTCCGGACTATCACCGTCATCCTGAGGAGCCGCGAAGCGGCGTCTCGAAGGATGAATCGGCCCTAGTCGGGCCGTCGACCCTTCGAGACGCGCTTCGCGCTCCTCAGGGTGACGAAATAAATAGCCGCGTAGGATGGGTGGAGCGAAGCGATACCCATCAAATAGCTGGCCGCGGGAGAGATGATGGGTTTCGCTTTGCTCTACCCATCCTACGATTCCCAGCGGCTTACTTCCCCTTCACGAACGCGGCGAACGCATCGCCGTAATCCGGATGCCAGCGCGACAGCGGCGGGCGGTTCTCGACGATGTCGCCGGCGGCCCACAGGATGCGACGTTCGTCGAGCGCGCGCGGCACGTCGTTATCGGGGCAGAGGATGTAGAAATCGCCGGCATCGAGGTGTTCGATCATGAAGTCGACGGTCTGCTCCGCTGTCCAGGCGCCGGCCGGCTTCTCGGTGCGGCCGCGCGCGGTCAGCCCGGTAAAGACGAAGCCGGGGATCAAGAGATGCGCCGATATCTTGCAGCCGGCGGTGTTGCGCAGCTCGTGCTGCAGCGCTTCGGTGAATGCCTTCACGCCGGCCTTGGAAACGTTGTAGGCGGGATCGCCCGGCGGCGTGGTGATGCCCTGCTTGGAGCCGGTGTTGATGATCAGCCCAGCCCTGCCGCGCTTGATCATGTTGGGCGCGAACGCCTGCGTGCCGTTGATCACGCCCCACAGATTGACGCCAAGGATGCGCTGCCAATTGTCCGCGGGCCCGAACATCGCACTGCCGGGCTGAATGCCGGCATTGTTCATCAGGATGTCGGTGCCGCCGAACTTCTTCGCGACAGCGGCCTCCAGGCCTGCCACCTCGTCGGCGCGGCTGACGTCGACAGCCGCCGTCATGATGTCATCAGCGCCGCCCGGCGCCGCAGATGACAGTCTTGTCGCAGCATCCTTCAGCCGGTCGTCGCCGAGGTCGGCGATGCAGACCTTCATGCCGGCCTGCGCGAACCGCAATGCGGCGGCAAGTCCGATGCCGGAGGCGCCGCCGGTGATCACGGCAACATGATTGGCTGATATCACGGGGTGGGGCATCGGCGGTCTCCGGACACATGTGTGGCTGAGGTTCAGTCGCTATCGTACCATGCACGCGCGCGCATGGGAGGTTTTCGTGCGCGCCACCCTGATCAACGCCGGCTCGGCTTTACGGTTTCGGGTTCGCGCTGTAGAATTCGGGATATAACGCTTCCAAAAGACCTCAGCCGACATTTTACAGGGAGTGCAAACATGGCTGTTTCGCAGGCTATTCCGCTCACGCGCCATCCTTATGCCGATGGCTCCTACAAGAAGATGCTGATCGACGGCAAATGGGTCGACGCCGCCTCCGGCAAGAAATTCGAGACGCATAATCCCGCGACCGGCGAGTTGCTCGCGTCGGTCGCCGAGGGCGATGCCGAGGACATCAACCGTGCGGTCGCGGCGGCGCGCCGTGCGTTCGAAGGGGCCTGGAGCAAGGTGAAGCCGTTCGAGCGGCAGAACATGCTGCTCAAGCTCGCCGAGCTCGTCGAAGCCAATTTCGAGGAACTGTCCCAGCTCGACACGCTCGATATGGGCGCACCAATCAGCCGGACCCGCGGCAACCGCCTGCGCGCGCTCGGCATGCTGCGCTACTATGCGGGACAGGCGACCGCGATCCACGGCGAGACCATCGAGAACTCGCTGCCCGGCGAGATCTTCTCCTACACGCTGAAGGAGCCGATCGGCGTGGTCGGCGCGATCATCCCCTGGAACGGGCCGCTGACCGCCTCGATCTGGAAGATCGGCCCGGCGATCGCGACCGGCTGCACCGTGGTGCTGAAGCCGGCCGAGGAATCGCCGCTGACCTCGCTGCGCATCGGCGAGCTCTGCATGGAGGCCGGCATTCCGCCCGGCGTCGTCAACGTCGTGCCGGGCTATGGCGAGACCGCGGGTGCCGCGCTCGCCTCGCATCCCGATGTCGACAAGGTCGCCTTCACCGGCTCGCACATCACGGGACAGTCGATCATCCGCGCCTCGGCCGGCAACCTCAAGCGCGTCTCGCTCGAGCTCGGCGGCAAGTCGCCGGACATCGTGTTCGCCGACGCCGATCTCGACGCCGCGGTGCCGGGCGCGGCGATGGCGGTGTTCGCCAATTCGGGCCAGATCTGCAGCGCCGGCACGCGGCTGTTCGTCGAGCAGAAGGTTTATGACGAATTCGTCGGCCGCGTCGCCGAGTTCGGCAAGAAGCTGCAGGTCGGCAACGGCCTCGACCCCAACACCCAGATCGGTCCCCTGGTGTCGCAGCAGCAGATGGACCGGGTGTCGGGCTATCTCGACATCGGCCAGAAGGAGGGCGCCAAGGCGCTTGCCGGCGGCGGCCGCCTCACCGAGGGCGCGCTGTCGAAGGGCTATTTCGTGCAGCCGACCGTGTTTGCCAACGTGCAGGACAACATGCGTATCGCGCAGGAGGAGATCTTTGGCCCGGTGATCTCGGCGATCTCGTTCAAGGATCCGGACGAACTGATCAAGCGCGCCAACGCCACCACCTTCGGCCTCGGCTCGGGTGTCTGGACCACCAATGTCAGCAAGGCGCACCAGGTCGCCAAGGCGCTACGTGCCGGCTCGGTCTGGGTCAATTGCTACCAGGCGATGGATCCGGCGGTGCCGTTCGGCGGCTACAAGATGAGCGGCTACGGCCGCGAGTCCGGCAAGCAGCACGTCGAGGAATATCTCAACGTCAAGGCGGTCTGGATCAAGACAGCTTAGGGCTGGTCCCGCTGTTTCTCTTCACCTCTCCCCGCCTGCGGGGAGAGGTCGGATTGCATCGCCAGATGCAATCCGGGTGAGCGGGTACAGGTCTCAACGCTCGGCGTGTTCGCCGAGGGGAGCCCTCCGCTCCAACGCCTACATGATTTCGGAATATTAGAAGAGTATCCCTGATTTGCCCGACGCGTCAAGCTGCGTTGTCGAACGCCGGCCGTCGCTGGCTCCTTTGCATGGGGTTGTTTTCGATATTTTCGTAAGCGCCCCTTGCTGCGGCCGCCGGTTCCTGCGTTTACCGCCCGGCGGCCTTCTTCGGCTTGCCGATGTCGCTGCGCAGCGCCTCGAGATCCTTGCGTACGGCGCTTGCCGCGTCGCGCTCGATCTTGCGGTAGCGTGCCACCAAGGAGAGGCCGAACGGGGTCAACACCGCGCCGCCGCCATTCTTGCCGCCGGTCTGCCGTTCCACCGCCGCCTGGCGGCAGATGCGGTTGATCTCGTCGACCAGGTCCCAGGCGCGCTTGTAGCTCATGTCCATGGCGCGGCCGGCAGCGGAGATCGAGCCGCATTCCTTGATCCGCTCAAGCAGCAGGATCTTGCCCGGCCCGATCCGGTCCTCGGCATCGAGGTCGATGCGGACGCTAAGGGAGGGGAGCGATGAGGCGCTCGATTTCGACATGGGAGACCTGTTCTCGTGGCAACAGATTGCCACTACCCGCTTTCATGAACAAGATGAACCCGTTAGATAACGGGCATGATCCGGAAAAGTGGGTACCGGTTTTCCGGGCGGATCATGCCCAGACTACAACGGGAAATGACACAAGATTAATTGGGGCAGGCATGAATCCTCCGTCGCTGTTCTCTCCGCTCAAGATCGGTCCCTACCAGCTCGAACATCGCGTCGTGATGGCGCCGCTGACGCGGATGCGGGCGGCGCGGCCGAGCCTCGCGCCGCGGCCGATGAACGCGGAATATTATGCGCAGCGCGCCACGCCCGGCGGCCTGCTGATCGCGGAGGCCTCGCCGGTGGTTGCGACCGGCTTCGGCAATCCCGGTGTTCCCGGCATCTATAGCGAGGCCCAGATCGCGGGCTGGCGCGAGGTGGTGGATGCCGTGCACGCCAAGGGCGGCTTGATCTTCCTGCAGCTCTGGCACGTCGGCCGCGTCTCGCATTCCTCGTTCCAGCCGGGCGGCGCGCTGCCGGTGGCGCCGTCGGCGGTCGCGATCCCCTCCGAGTTCAGGTGCATGACCGCGGACGGCAAGGTGGTCGATTACGAGACGCCGCGCGCGCTCGAGACCGACGAGGTCGCCCTGATGGTCGAGGCCTACCGGCAAGGCGCGAAGAACGCGCTCGCCGCCGGCTTCGATGGCGTCGAGGTTCACGGCGCCAATGGCTATCTGATCGAGCAGTTCCTGCAGTCGCGCAGCAACCTGCGCACCGACCGGTATGGCGGCTCGATCGAGAACCGCGTCCGCTTCCTGATGGAGGTGACGCAGGCGGTGACCGAGGTCTGGGGCGCGAGCCGCGTCGGCGTCCGGCTCTCGCCCTACGGCATCGCCAATGGCAGCGGCGAGGCCGACCCGATGCCGCTCTACAGCCACGCCATCACGGCGCTCGACAAGCTCGGGCTTGCTTATCTGCATTTCATCGAGCCGCGCGCCTCGGGCACCGGCCGCGCCGAGGTCGACTGGCAGAACGTACCGTCCGCGATGGTGCTGTACCGCCCGATGTGGAGCGGCGTGCTGATCACGGCGGGCAATTTCGTCGGCGAAACCGCACAGAGCGCGGTCGCCGAAGGCCATGCCGATGCGATCGCGTTCGGTCGCTACTTCATCTCCAACCCGGACCTGCCGCGCCGGCTGCAGCGCGGCTATCCGCTGACCAAGTACAACCGCGCCACCTTCTATGCCGGCGAGGAGAAGGGCTACACCGATTATCCCGTGCACGACGAATTGGCGCAGGCGTAACTCTTCGTAGCCCGGATGCAGCGCAGCGAAATCCGGGGCCTTGCATCAGCGGATCAAGCATCCCCGGATTACGCTTCGCTGCATCCGGGCTACGATAGCTCGGCCAGCAAAACCGGGAGACCGCGATGTTTCCGGACGACGAGTTCGAGCCGACCAAGAAGCCAAAGCCAGTGGCGCTGGCGAAGCCCGCGGCCGGCCAGTGCCTGTGCGGCAAGGTACGCTTCGAGATCGACGTGCCGGCGCGCTGGGCCTGGCATGATCACACCGCCGCCAGCCGCCGCGTCCATGGCGCGGTTTATGCGACCTATGTCGGCAGCTGGAAGAAGCGCTTCCGCATCACGCAAGGTGAAGGCGAGCTGTCGCGTTACGAGGACGCGAAAAGCAAGACCGCACGCAGCTTCTGCGCCAATTGCGGCACGCCCATCATCTACGAGCGCGCGCGGTCGCCGCACATGGTCAACATCCCGCGCGCGCTGTTCTCCGGGCGCACCGGCCGGCAGCCGCTCTATCACATCGCGATCGAGGAACTGCAGGAATGGGCCTACACGGGCGAGCCGCTGGTGCCGCTGAAGGGCTATCCCGGCGTGGTCTGGCAGCGCTCGAAAAAGAAGAAGCGCACCGAGCGCGAGGGGATGTTCTAGCGAGCGTTTCGCCTCAGGCGCGCGCCTGCGGAATGCGGCCATGACCGCCCGCTCGATTGCCCCTCGCGCGCAAGTTTGGTCATCTCCCTTGATCCCCGTCGGCCAACGCGCCGACAGGCCTGGAGGGAACATGAAGAATCGCATTACCGGCCGCTCGGCATTTTTGGCGCTGCTGAAGGATGAGGGCGTCACCCATCTGTTCGGCAATCCCGGCACCACCGAATTGCCGATCATGCACGCGCTGAAGGACCATCCCGATCTCACCTATGTGATGGCGATGCAGGAGAGCCTGGTGGTCGCGATGGCCGATGGCTTCAGCCGCGCCTCCGGCAAGCTCGTCGCCTGCAACGTCCATGTCGCGCCCGGCCTCGGCAACGCGATGGGTTCGCTCTACAATGCGAGCTTCACGGGCACGCCGCTGATCCTCACTGCCGGGCAGCAGGAACAGGGCCATGGCCTGACCGAACCGGTGCTCTACGGTCCGCTGGTGCGGATGGCGACGCCGCTGGTGAAATGGGCGGTCGAGGTAACGCGGCTCGAAGACCTGCCGCGCATCGTGCGCCGCGCCGCCAAGATCGCGACCACGCCGCCGACCGGGCCGGTGTTCATCTCGCTGCCCGGCGACATCCTCAATTCCGAAGCCGGCATCGAGCTCGGCCGCTCCACCCGGATCGACACGCGGGTGCGGCCGTCGGAGGATTCGCTGAAGGCGCTGGCCGCGCGCATCCTGAAAGCGGAGCGACCGGTGATCGTCGTCGGCGACGAGATCGTGAAAAGCGATGCGCTGCGCGAGGCGGCCGATCTCGCCGAGACGCTGGGCTGCCCGGCCTGGCAATCGCCGACGCCCTATGGTTCGCACTTCCTGTCCGAAAGCCCGAGCTTCATGGGCGCGATCGCGCGGCTGCAGAAGGTCGCGCGCGACGTGCTGGCGCCGCATGACCTGCTGATCGCGCTCGGCGGCGATCCGCTGCGGATGTCGGTTTACAGCGAGGTCGATCCGCTGCCGGACGGGCTCTCGATCGTGCAGGTCGGCCTGGTCGACAGCGACCTCGCCAGGAACTATGGCGCCGAGATTGCGGTGAAGGCGGACGTGAAGGAAACGCTGCGCGCGCTGGTGCCGGCGTTGAAGGAAGTCGGCGGCGGCGCGCTGGAGACGCGTGCCAGGCAGGGACTCGCGGCGCTGTCGACGAAAAACTGGGCGGCGAAGCGGAAGGCGCTGGTCGAACAGGTCTCGAAGGCGAGCCAGACCTCGCCGATCGATCCGGACTGGCTGGCGCTGCAGGTCGTGGAGGCGATGCCCGACAACGCGATCCTGGTCGACGAGGGCCTGACTTCGTCGCGCCAGATCATCGGCTTGCGGCCGCATCGCGACCGCTACGGCTATCACGCGCTGGCCTCCGGCGGCATCGGCTGGGGCCTGCCGGCCGCGGTCGGCGTCAGCCTCGCCAATCCGCAGCGCCCGGTGGTGTGCTATTCCGGCGACGGCTCGTCGATGTATTCGATCCAGTCGCTGTGGACCGCAGCCAATCACAAGCTGCCGCTCAACTTCGTCATCGTCAACAATGGCGGCTACCGTATCATCAAGCAGCGCCTGCTCGCCTTCCATGGCGACGATCATTACGTCGGCATGGACTTCATCGATCCGCCGGTCGATTTCACCGCCCTCGCACGCTCGCTTGGGCTCGAGGCGATCAGGATCACCGACCCGCAGGAGCTGAAGAGCGCCATGAAGTCGGCGTTCAGCCGTCCGGGCGCGAAGCTGATCGAGGTGGTGGTGAGCAATTCGGTGAATTGAGATTTCGCTGCGTGCTCAATCCATCCCCGTCACCCTAAGGAGCGCGAAGCGCGTCTCGAAGGGTGCACGGCCCGGCCGGTGGCCGTCGATCCTTCGAGACGCGCGCAAGAGCGCGCTCCTCCTCAGGATGACGGGATGGGCAGACGTGTGTGCCGCGTCATGGCGAGGAGCGAAGCGACGAAGCAATCCATGATCCCGCATATGCGGAACGATGGATTGCTTCGCGGAGCCTGTCATCCGGCGGCGCTTCGCGCCGACCGGGTGGCTCGCAATGACGGCGCGGATCACTCCGCCGCAGCGCTACGCTTCACCCGATACCGGCTCGCCGGATGCGTCGCGTCGAGCCTCGCACGCCCTTCGCCGAACAGCTTCTCGCGCAAGGTGCCCTTGGCATACTCCCGCTTGTAGCGGCCGCGCTTGACGAGCTCCGGCACCAGCATGTCGGCGATGTCCTCGAAATCGCCGGGCGAGATTGCGAATGCGACGTTGAGGCCGTCGACGTCGGTGTCCTCGAACCATTGCTCGATCTTGTCGGCGACCTGCTCGGGCGTTCCGACCACCACGGGGCCGGCGCCGCCGATGCCGACATGCTCGGCGACCTCGCGCACGGTCCAGACCCGGTCGGGATCGGCGCGGGTGACGTTGTCCATCGCGGAGCGGCCGGCGTCGTTCTGCACGTGGCGGACCTCCTGGTCGAGCGAATAGGTCGAGAAGTCGACGCCAGTCCAGCCCGACATCAGCGCCAGTGCGCCCTCATGGCTGATATGGCTGCGATATTCGGCGTACTTCGCCTTCGCCTCCGCCTCGGTCGGCGCCACCACGATGCACATCATCGAGAACATCAGGATCTCGGCCGCGTTGCGGCCTTTTGCGGCGGCGAGTTCGCGGATCGCCGAGACGCGTGGACCGATCACCTTCGCCGACGGTCCCGACATGAACACGCATTCGGCGTGCTCGGCGGCGAACTGCCGGCCGCGCGGCGAAGTGCCGGCCTGGTAGAGCACCGGCGTGCGCTGCGGCGACGGCTCCGACAGGTGGATCGCGTTGAGCCGGTAGTTGTTGCCGTCATGGCGTACCGGATGCACCTTGCTCGGATCGGTGAAGATGCCGCGCGCGACGTCGCGGATCGCGGCGTCGTCCTCCCAGCTGCCTTCCCAGAGCTTGTAGACCAGCTCCATATATTCGTCGGCGAGCTCGTAGCGGTCGTCATGCGCGGTCTGCTTGTCCTTGCCGGCGCCGCGCGCGGCGGAATCGAGATAGCCGGTGACCACGTTCCAGCCGACCCGGCCGCCGGTGAGGTGATCGAGCGTCGACATCCGCCGCGCGAACGGGTAGGGCGGCTCGAAGGAGAGATTGCTGGTGACGCCGAAGCCGAGATGTTCGGTCACCGCGGCCATCGCCGGGATCAGCATCAACGGTTCGTTGGCCGGGGTCTGCGCCGCGTTGCGCAGCGCCGCATCCGGATTGCCGGCATAGACGTCGTAGACGCCGAGCACGTCGGCGAGGAACAGCCCGTCGAACCGGCCGCGCTCCAGCGTCTTCGCCAGATCGATCCAGTAGGACAGCTTGTTGTAGTCCTTGGTGCGGTCGCGCGGATGGGTCCACAGCCCCGGCGACTGATGCGCCACGCAGTTCATGGCAAAGGCGTTGAGCCGGATTTGTTTTGTCATTGTAGAAACCTTGGTCGAAACCTTGCGCGCCGTGCTGCCCGGTCGATGCCGGGTGTCCCGCTTCAACTTGTTGCGACTTCCCACGTTTTGGCAAGGCCCATTCGCATTTCGCGCCCTTCCGGTCGCGAGCCGATCCCGATAGGTTGCGCCCCTCCAGAAGCATGATCGGGACGCAAAGCGTGGCGTTCCGGTGCGATCATGCCAAGACGCGACCGGACGAAGGAACAATCATGGCGACACGGGCCGACGCAATCGCAAAGGTGCGAGAGCATTTTCAATCGGGAGAGTTCTTGAAGGAACTGGACCGCAGGGTCGGTTACCAGACCGAGAGCCTGAATGCCGACAAGGCCGATGCGCTGCGCGCCTATCTGGTGGAGAATCTGCAACCGGCCTTCGCCGAGCTCGATTTCAAGACCCACCTGATCGAGTCGCCGACCGGCCGCGGGCCCTATCTGATTGCCGACTATCAGGAAGACGCTTCGCGGCCGACCGTGCTGACCTACGGCCATGGCGACGTCGTCGACGGCATGGTCGGCGAATGGCGCGACGGGCTCAATCCCTGGCAGACCACGGTCAAGGGCGAGCGCGTCTATGGCCGCGGCACCGCCGACAACAAGGGCCAGCATTCGATCAACATGGCGGCGCTGCGCGCGGTGAAGCAGGCGCGCGGCGGCAAGCTCGGCTTCAACGCCAAATTCATCATCGAGACCGGCGAGGAGATCGGCTCGCCCGATCTGCGCGAGGTCTGCGAGGCGCATCGCGAGGAGCTGAAGGCCGACCTGTTCATTGCCTCGGACGGGCCGCGGCTGTCGGCGGAGCGGCCGACCATCTTCCTCGGCTGCCGCGGCGGCAACCGCATCCATCTCGACGTCAATCTGCGCGAGGGCGGCAACCATTCCGGCAATTGGGGCGGCGTGCTCGCCAACCCCGCCACGATCCTGGCGAGCGCGATCGCAAGCCTGGTCGACGGCAAGGGCCGCATGAAGCTCGAGATCCTGAAACCCCCGCCGATCTCGAACCGCGTCCGCGCCGCGCTCGCCGACGTCGAGGTCAAGCCGACGGCGGACGAACCGGCGCTGGCGGAAGACTGGGGCGAGGAGGGCCTGACCGCGGCGGAGCGGCTCTATGCCTGGAATACGCTCGAAGTGCTGGCGATGTCGTCGGGCAACATCGAAAAGCCCGCCAACGCGATTCCCGGCAAGGCCAACGCCGTGCTGCAGCTCCGCTTCGTCGTCGGCACCCGGCATCTCGAAGTGATCGACGCGGTGCGGGATTATCTGCACAACAACGGTTTCCCGATGGTCGAGGTCTCGGGCACGCAGCGCTTTGCCGCCTCGCGCACCGACATGGACAGCCCGTGGATCGACTGGGCAGCGAACTCGATCCGCGCCACCACCGGCAAGGCGCCGGCGGTGCTGCCGAATTTCGGCGGCTCGCTGCCGAACGACGTGTTCTCCGAAGGCCTCGGCCTGCCGACGATCTGGGTGCCGCATTCCTATCCGGGCTGCTCGCAGCACGCCCCCGACGAGCACATCCTGCTGCCGGTGACTGAGGAGGCGCTGACCATCATGGCCGGCCTGTTCTGGGACCTCGGCGAGGCAAAGCACAAGGGGTGAGGAGCTAGGCTCGCTTGTTCCCCCGTCATCCTGAGGTGGCCGCTTCTTCAGCGGCCCTCGAAGGATCGACGGCCACCAGTGGGGCCGTGCATCCTTCGAGGCTCGCAAGAGCTCGCACCTCCAGCGACAAATGCGAAGCCTTTGCGCGGGGATGACGGAAGACTTGCACGGCCGGGGGGCGGCCATGACGAGTTGCAAGGCCGGTGCTTATACCGGAAGGAATTCGAATGACGTTATCGACGCCGATTAGCTCCGAAGCCGACGTTACGACCAAGAAAAACATCACCCGCCTGATCGTCGCGACTTCGGTCGGCAATGCGCTCGAATGGTACGACATCTCGGTCTATGCCTACTTCGCGGTGTATCTCTCCAAGGCGTTCTTCCCGGCCAATGATCCGACCACCTCGCTGCTGTTGACCTTCGGCAGCTTCGGCCTGTCGTTTCTGATCCGCCCGATCGGCGGCGTCGTGCTCGGCGCCTATGCCGACCGGCACGGCCGCAAGGCCTCACTGATGCTGTCGATCGTGCTGATGACGCTGGGCACGCTGGTGCTGGCGCTGATGCCGACCTATCAGACCATCGGCATCCTGGCGCCGATCGCGGTGCTGCTGGCGCGGCTGGTGCAGGGCTTTTCCGCCGGCGGCGAGTTCGGCTCCTCGACCGCGTTCCTGGTCGAGCACATGCCGGAGCGACGCGGCTTCGTGGCGAGCTGGCAGTTCGCGAGCCAGGGCGTCAGCGGTCTGTTGGGCGCCGGCTTCGGTGCGCTGCTGACCTCGCTGATGAGCCCGGAGGATTTGCAGTCCTGGGGCTGGCGGCTGCCGTTCCTGTTCGGCGTCTTGATCGGCCCGGTCGGCATCTACATCCGCAACCATGTCGACGATGCGACCCCGCCGCCGGCGGCGAAGCAGGAATCGCCGGTCAGGGAAGTGTTCGCGCGGCAGAAGCTCGCCACGATGCTCGCGATCGGCGCGCTCGCGGTGTCGACCGCGGTCAACTATTTGATCGTCTACATGCCGACCTATGTGGTGAAGACGCTCAACCTCGCGCCGTCGGTCGGCTTTATCGCCTCGTTCGCCGCGCAGACCGCGGTTGCGCTGCTGGCGCCGATCGCAGGCATGGTCTCCGACAAGATCGGACGCACCACCCACATGATCCTGTTCGCGCTGCTGTTGCTGGTGTCGATCTTCCCGGCCTTCCTCTTGCTCACCGGCCAGCCGACGCCGATGATCATCCTGATCGGCGTGCTCTGGCTCGGCGTCCTCAAGTCGCTGTATTACGGGCCGCTCGCCGCGCTGATGTCGGAACTGTTTCCGGCGGCGACGCGTGCGACCGGGCTCGGTCTCAGCTACAATATCGGCGTCACATTGTTCGGCGGCATGGGGCCGGCGATCATGACCTGGCTGGGCGGCTTCGCGCCGATCGGCGAGCTCGCGCCGGGCTATTATCTCACCGCGGTCTGCATCCTCAGCCTCTGCGCGCTGTTCACGATCCGCAGGCTGCGGCTGGCGTAGCGCATGATCCGAAAAAGTGCGAAGCGGCTTTTTCGAAAGGATCATGCTAACCGCATCAGATTTCGTGATGCGAAATTCAAATATCCTTATTGTTGCACAGCAGCGTAGATAGTCGAAATCAAAGTTTCATCTGACGAAAGTATACGGTGTCCGGCGCGCGTCATCCGTCCTAGGATGATGTCCGCCGGGCGCGTCTAAACGTTGTGCCCGGTTCAGGATTTGGAATTGACGGCAAGGAAGGCCAGGGCATGAATGCCTCCACGACTGCGACCGCGCGGACCAGCCGCAAGAGGCCACTGCCGGAGCCGGGCCAACCCGACAAGTTCAACGCGATCCAGAAGGTCTGCGCGATCCTGCGCGTGCTGGCGCAGCGCTCGCCGCTGCGGCTCACCGACATCGCCGACACCACCTCGCTGAACAAGGCGACTGCGCTGCGCATCCTCAACTCGCTGATCGAGGAAGGCTTCGTCAGCCGCGTCGCCGGCGCCAAGACCTATGAGCTCGGCCAGGAGGCGCGGGTGATGGCGGTCGGCGCGCGCCGTTCGGTCGACATCGCCGAGCTGGCGCAGCCGAGCCTGCTCCGGCTGTCGGAGCGCTCGGCCGATACCGCGCTGCTGTCGGTGCGATCCGGCGTCGAGGCGCTTTATCTGGCGCGCTCGGTCGGCAACCATCCGCTGCAACCGAACTATCTGCAGATCGGCAGCCGCCGTCCGCTCGGTGTCGGCGCCGGCGCGCTGGCGCTGCTGGTCTGGCTGCCGGATGCCGAGATCGAGGCTGTGATCGAGGTGATCGTGCCGCGGCTGGCGAAATCGCCGCGCATCACGCCGAAGTTCCTGCGCGAGCGGATCGCCATGGCGCGCAAGGCCGGCCACACCGTGCTGATCGACGCCGCGTTCCCCGGCATGGGCGGCGTCGGCGTGCCGGTCCGCGACGATGCCGGCGAGGTGGTCGCCGCGCTCTCGATCGGCGCCGCGTCCGACCGCATCCGCCGCCGCGAAGGCGAGCTGGCCGACATGCTGAAGAAGGAAGCCCAGGTGCTGGCCCGCGCGCTGGCCCAGGCGCCGAAGAACGGGCGGGGCGTGAAAGCGGGTTGAGCTGCCACTTCGCCTCTCCCCGCGTGCGGGGAGAGGCCGCAACGCATCGTCAGATGCGCTGCGGGTGAGGGGGAGCCTCCGCAGATACTGCTATCACCGTGCTTGCGGAGGCAGTCCTCACCCCAACTCTCTAAGAGCGAGCTCCGCTCGTCTCGACCCCGTAAGAACGGGGCGAGGGGGCGCGCTGCCGGCGCGGCTGAAGTCGGGCTCGCTCTCCTACGCCCCCTCATCCAGCGCCACCAGCTCGCGCTTCTTGCGCAGCGAGGGCAGCAGCGGGCCGACCAGCAGCACCAGCGCGAAGGCGAGGCAGATCGCCGAGATCGGCCGTTCCACGAAGGTCATGAGATCGCCCTGCGAGAGGATCAGCGACTTGCGCAGGTTGTTCTCCAGCATCGGCCCGAGCACAAAGGCCAGCACCAGCGGCGCCGGCTCGTAGCCGAGCTTGCGCATGAAATAGCCGATCACACCGAACGCGATCATGACGTGGACGTCGAACACGTTGTTGCTGGAGCAGTAGACGCCGATTATCGTGAACAGGATGATCAGCGGGAACAGCACGTTGTAGGGCAGCCGCAGCAGCTGCACCCACATGCCGATCATCGGCAGGTTGAGCACCAAGAGCATCAGGTTGCCGATATACATGCTGGCGACGATGCCCCAGAACAGCGTCGGGTTCTGCGAGATCATCAGCGGTCCCGGCTGCAGGCCGTGGATCACGAAGGCGCCGAGCAGCAGCGCCATCACCACGTTCGGTGGGATGCCGAGCGTCATCAGCGGAATGAAGGCGCCGCCGGCCGCGGAATTGTTGGCCGATTCCGGCCCCGCGACGCCCTCGATCGCGCCGTGGCCGAAGCGCTCCGGATGCTTCGAGAGCCGCTTCTCCAGCGCGTAGGAGGCGAACGATGCCACCACGGCGCCGCCGCCGGGCAGGATGCCGAGGAAGAAGCCGAGCACCGTGCCGCGTGCCACCGGCCCGGCGCTGGCCTTCCAGTCCTCCTTGCTCGGCAGCAATTGGTTGATCCTGGTCTTGATGATGTCGCGCTTGATCGCTTGCTCGGTGTTGAGCAGCACCTCGGCGACGCCGAACAGGCCCATCACGACCGGCACCAGGCCGATGCCGTCGATCAGCTCGAGGCGGCCGAAGGTCAGCCGCGGCTGCGCCGTGATGCTGTCGAGCCCGACCAGGCCGAGCACGACGCCGATGCAGGCCATCAACAGCGCCTTGGCCATCGAGCCCTGGGTGAGGAAGGTCAGCACCACGAGGCCGAGCACCATCAGGCTGAAATATTCGGCCGGCCCGAACGCGATCGCGACGCTGGCGAGCGACGGCGCCACCAGCATCAGGGCGATCAGCGCGAAGGTGCCGGCGATGAACGAGCCGAAGGCGGAGATGCCGAGCGCGGGGCCGGCGCGGCCCTGCTTGGCCATCTGGTGGCCGTCGATGCAGGTGACGACGGAAGCCGCTTCACCCGGGATATTGACCAGGATCGAGGTGGTCGATCCGCCATACATCGAGCCGTAATAGATGCCGGCCATCATGATGATGCCGGATTCCGGCGTGCCGGACAGCGTCACCGGCAGCAGCAGCGACATCGCCGAGATCGGGCCGATGCCGGGCAGCACGCCGACCAGCGTGCCGATGAACACGCCGATGAAGCAGTAGAGCAGGTTGATCGGCAGCAGCGCGACGCCGAGGCCGTGGGCGACGTTGACGAGGGTATCCATGGGCGCTCAACCGATCTCGAACATGCCGCTCGGCAGCTGGATCGCGAGCAGGTGCTTCAGCACCCACCACATCCCGAGCGGGGCAAGGATGGACAGCGGGATTGCCAGCGACCAGCGCACCGGATCGATCACGCGGAGCAGCAACAGCATCAGCGGGATCGCCGACAGCAGGAAGCCGAGCGGCTCCAGCACAAAGGCGAATGCGGTGAGGCAGACGATAACCAGCACCGGCTTGCCCCAGCGCGCATTCTCCCAGCGCGAGGCGAAGGTCGGGCCGCCCTCGGTGACCGCCGCGATCATGATCGATGCCGCGAACACGCACATCAGGATGCCGGTGTAGAACAGCACGTAGCCGGAGCCGGGATCGTTGATGGTGCCGAGCTTCAGCTTCAGGCCCGACCAGATCACGAAGGCGCCGAGCCCGAGCCCGATCAGCCCGCCCCAGAGCTCGGAGTTGTTGAGGCGGAATTTGACGTTGGTTTGGTCTGTCATGGGAAGCGGCCTTTAGATCACCGTCGTCCTGAGGTGGCGGAGCGCAGCGTAGCCCTCGAAGGGCGGCGGTGCCCGTGTCCATCCTTCGAGGCGAGCCGCAAGTGCGGCTCGCACCTCAGGATGACGCCTGTGCTCATGGTGAGCCTAACTCGAATTCTCTACTTCTTCGCCAGCCCGAGCGTGTCGATCACCTTGCGCTCGGACTCGGTGACCTCGCCCACGAACTTCTTGTAGTCCTCGGTGTTCTTGTAGTTCGGCACCATGTCGTATTTGGCCAGCGTTGCGATCACCGCCGGGTCCTCGATCGCCTTCTTGAAGGCATCGTGCAGCTTGGCGATGATCTTGGGGTCCATGCCCTTGGGGCCGGCGATGCCGAACGGCGAGTCATAGACCATGGGGTAGCCGAGCTCCTTCAGCGTCGGTACGTCCGGATAGTTCGGCGAGCGCGCGCCGGTCCACACCATCAACAGGCGGAGCTTGCCGGCATCGACCAGCGGCCGCCAGCCGGTGGAATCCGCCTGCAGCATGGTGTGCTGGCCGAGCACGGCCGCATTGGTCTCGGCGCCGCCTTTGAACGGCACCTGGGTCAGCTTGATCCCGGCCATCAGGGCGATCTGCTCCATGCCGACATGCAGCGAGGTGCCGGTGCCGGGCGTCGCATAGGTCACCTTGCCCGGGTTCTTCTTGGCGAAATCGACCACGTCCTGCCAGGTCTTGAACTGCGACTCCGCGTTGGTGGTGACGCCGAAGGTGTAGCCGGTGAGGTGGATGATGTAGGAGAAATCCTTCGCCGGATCCCAGGACACCTCCTGCATCAAGGGCAGGCGGAACACGGTGATCGGGATCTGGGCGATGGTGTAGCCGTCGGGCTTGGCGCCCGCGGCCATCGTCGCGGGGCCCACGGTGCCGCCGCCGCCCGCCTTGTTGTCGACCGCAATCGGCTGGCCCAGCACCTTCGAGGCGCTCTCGGCGATCGCGCGCATCGAGATATCGGTCGAGCCGCCCGCCGGCCATGGCACGATCAGCGTGATCGGCTTGGTCGGATAGTCCTGCGCGAGCGCCGCTGTTGACACCAGCATGCCGGCGGCGGCGAGCAGGACCATCAAGCGATTGCGGTGCGACATCTCGATCTCTCCCTTATGACCGCGTTCGATCGCGGCCGCGTCTTGTTCGGTGTTGGCAATGATCGTCCCTGTCATGCTGGGACCGAGCGCATTGGACAGAACGGGGCGGGCAACGGAAGCGCGAATTGCGCTCGAAGCGCCGGCTGCGACAATTGGTCTGCCGCGATTTGGCGCGACCTGCCGAGCCGCGGAATTCAATCGGCCTTTGGTCGGACGGATTAGCCGTTCCTGGCAATGTGCCGGGAGGGCGCGGGGTGTGCGCGCCTGACCGGCAAGCCGGGTTTGGTCAAGCGAATAATCAAGGGAACCCAAAGGCATCGGCGCCTTGCGGGATCGCGCGCTTGCCGTCATCATGGCGCCGCCCGCTGCAGGAACGCCGCCCGACAGATGACGCCATCGCCTGACGCCACCGACGACGCTGTGACGAGGGCGTTTGCCGGCCTTCCCGCGTTGCTCGACGAGGCCCCTCGGCTGCTTGCGCGCGGGCGGCTGCTCGATTGCGACTGCCTGATCGGCCCGATGGCGCGGCCGTTTCATGCCGCGATCCGCGCCGGGCGCATCGTCGAGCTTGCGCCTTCGCCGGTCCTGATGCGCTCCTGGCGCTTTTCCTATCGCGCGACGCCGCAGGCCTGGGCCGCCTATTGGCAGGCCGAGCCGAAGCCCGGTTGGCACGATCTGCTGGCGCTGACCAAGCGCGGCGAGGCCGTGCTGGAAGGCGACCTGCATCCCTTCATGGCGCATCTGCAATACTTCAAGGACCTGCTGGCGTTGCCGCGGCAGCATTTCGCGGCGGCCGTGTCATGAGCGGCAAGATCATGAACGGCCACATCGAGCCGATGGTCGGCCGCTACGTTCACGTCGAGATCGGCGGCGAACTGCACCGCATCTATTTCGAGGAGAACGGCACCGGCATTCCGCTGGTCTGCCTGCACACCGCGGGATCGGATGCGCGGCAGTGGCGCCATCTGCTCGCGGATACGCAATTTGCCGAAAATTTCCGCATCATTGCCTTCGATATGCCCTGGCATGGCAAGTCGAATCCGCCGATGAGCTGGACCGGCGATGAATACCAACTCACCACTGCGCGCTACACCGAGACCATCCGCGCTTTCTGCCGTGCGCTGCGGCTGGAGAAGCCTGTGGTGATGGGCTGCTCGATCGGCGGCCGCATCGTGCTTAACCTTGCGATCGAATATGCCGCCGAGTTCCGCGCGCTGATCGGGCTCGAGGCTGCCGATTTCCAGGCGCCGTGGTATGACACGAACTGGCTGAACCGGCCGGACGTTCACGGCGGCGAAGTCTGCGCCGCGCTGGTGTCCGGGCTGATCGCCCCGCAAAGCCCAGAGCCTGCGCGGATGGAAACGCTGTGGGCCTACAAGCAGGGCGGCCCCGGCGTGTTCAAGGGCGATCTGTATTTCTACCGTGTCGATGGCGACCTGCGCGGCCGGGTCGCGTCAATCGATACTAAAGTATGCAACCTCTATCTGCTTACGGGCGAGTATGATTTCTCCTGCACGCCTGAGGACACGAGGCGGACGGCAGCGGCAATAGGGGGCGCCAGCGTCACGATCATGGAGAAGCTCGGTCATTTTCCGATGAGCGAGAATCCGGAGCAGTTTCGCCGCTATATCGCACCCGTCCTCGCTGATATTCTCACGCACTAGAACGACCGTTTCCACGCAAGGAGTAGACGTATGACACGCAACTATCTGATCGGCTTCGCGCTCGCCGCCGCGCTCGGCGCGAGCCAGGCGCAAGCCCAGGAGCTGACCGGCACGCTGAAGAACATCAAGGACACCGGGGCGATCACGCTCGGCTACCGCGATTCCTCGATCCCATTCTCCTATCTCGACGACAACCAGAAGCCGGTCGGCTACGCCATGGACATCTGCTACAAGATCGTCGATGCCGTGAAGAAGGAGCTGAAGCTCGACAAGCTCGAGGTCAAGCTCAACCCGGTGACCTCGGCGACGCGTATTCCGCTGATGGCCAACGGCACCGTCGACCTCGAATGCGGCTCGACCACCAACAATGCCGAGCGCCAGAAGCAGGTCTCCTTCACCAACAGCCACTTCCTGACCGCCAGCCGCTACGTCACCAAGAAGGCGAGCAAGATCAATTCGATCGACGATCTGAAGGGCAAGACGGTGGTCTCGACCGCCGGCACCACCAACATCAAGCAGCTCACCGAGGCCAACCTCGCCCGCGGGCTGAGCGTCAATATCATCCCGGCCAAGGATCATGCCGAGGCCTTCCTGATGGTCGAGACCGATCGCGCGGTCGCCTTCGTGATGGACGACATCCTGCTCGCGAGCCTCGTCGCCGGCTCGAAGTCGCCGGATGACTACGTGATCTCCAAGGACGCGTTCTCCAAGCCCGAGCCCTACGGCATCATGCTGCGCAAGGACGACGCGCCGTTCAAGAAGGTCGTCGACGCCGCAACCGCCGCGCTCTACACCAGCGGCGAGGGCCAGAAGATCTATGACAAGTGGTTCACCCAAAAGATCCCGCCGAAGGGCCTCAATCTCAACTCGCCGGCTGGACCGGAGATGAAGAAGCAGTTTGCGAAGCCGTCGGACTCTCCGGATCCGGATGCCTATCTGGTCAACTGACCGCTGTGTATGACCCGTCGTCCCTTTTGGGAGCGGGTCCTGAAAGTTAGCATGTCCGGCCATTTTTGGAGGAGAATGGCCGGACATTTGCATAGACGCCGCGCGCGATGCCGGCGTATTGGCGTGACCGGCACGGCCGCGTGGGGGACCTGTGAACTATAATTGGAATTGGCACATCTTCCTTGAGCCGAACCCGATGGGGACCGGCACCTATCTCGACCTGTTGCTGTCGGGGCTGGTGGTCACCGTCAAGGTGTCGGTGCTGGCCTGGATCATCGCGCTGGTGTCCGGCTCGGTGATCGGCGTGCTGCGCACGCTGCCGTCGCGGACCGCGTCGTGGATCGGCTTCTGCTGGGTCGAGTTCTTCCGCAACATGCCGCTCTTGGTGCAACTGTTCCTGTGGTTTTTCGTGCTGCCCGAATTGTTGCCGCGGTCGGCCGGGCTGTGGCTGAAGCAACTGCCGAATGCGCCGTTCTGGACCGCCGCGATCGGCGTCGGCTTCTTCATGTCGGCGCGCGTCGCCGTGCAATTGCAGGCCGGCATTACCTCGCTGCCGCGCGGGCAGAAGCAGGCCTCGACCGCGCTCGGCCTCACCACGCTGCAGACCTATCGCTACGTGCTGCTGCCGATGGCGTTCCGCATCATCCTGCCGCCGCTGACCTCCGAATTCCTCAACACCATCAAGAACAGCGCGGTCGCCATCACCATCGGCCTGATCGAACTGACCGGCCAGGCGCGCTCGATGCAGGAGTTCTCGTTCCAGGTGTTCGAGGCGTTCACGGCGGCAACCGTGCTCTACCTGCTCCTCAATTTCGTCGTGGTAACCGCGATGCGCTTCCTCGAGCGCTATGTCGCGATCCCCGGCTACATCACGGGCAAATGACGATGATCGGCAGTTTCGATTTCGATGTCATCCGCCGCTCGCTGCCCTACCTGTTCCTGGAGGGCATGCGCTTCACGCTGACTTTGACCGCGCTCGCCGCGTTCGGCGGCCTGGTGTTCGGCACCCTGATCGCCCTGATGCGGCTGTCGAGCTACAAGATGCTCGGGCGCATCGCGGGCTTCTATGTCGACTTCATCCGCTCGCTGCCGCTGGTGCTGGTGATCTTCTGGTTCTACTTCCTGGTGCCGTATATCGGGCAGTGGCTGACCGGCGCGTCGCGGCCGATCACGGTCGGCGCCTTCGCCTCCTCGCTGATCACCTTTATTGCGTTCGAGGCGGCGTATTTCTCCGAGATCATGCGCGCCGGCATCCAGTCGATCTCGAAGGGCCAGCCGGCCGCGGCCAGCGCGCTCGGCCTGACCTACGCGCAGTCGATGCGCTACGTCGTGCTGCCGCAGGCGTTCCGCAACATGCTGCCGGTGCTGCTGACGCAGACCATCGTGCTGTTCCAGGACACCTCGCTGGTCTACGTGCTGTCGATCCCGGATTTCCTCGGCGCCGCCAGCAAGGTCGCGCAGCGCGACGGCCGCCTGGTCGAAATGTATCTGTTCGCCGCGCTGGTCTACTTCGTCATTTCCTGTATCGCGTCCTACGGCGTTCGCCGCCTGCAGGCGCGCATCGCCATCGTTCGCTGAGGCATGACCCGGAAAAGTGGGAACCGGTTTTCCGACAAGGTCATGCCTAAACAAAAAAGCTGAGCCATCATGATCGAGATCAACCACGTCAACAAATGGTACGGGCCGAGCTTCCAGGTGCTGAAGGACTGCACCACCAGCGTCGCCAAGGGCGAGGTGGTGGTGGTCTGCGGCCCGTCCGGCTCGGGCAAGTCGACCCTGATCAAATGCGTCAACGCGCTGGAGCCGATCCAGGGTGGCGACATCACGCTCGACGGCGTCAAGGTCAACGATCCCAAGACCGACCTGCCGAAGCTGCGCTCGCGCGTCGGCATGGTGTTCCAGCATTTCGAGCTGTTTCCGCATCTGCGCATCATCGACAATCTCCGCCTCGCGCAGGAGAAGGTGCTCGGCCGCAAGTCTGAGGACGCCACCGCCAAGGGCATGAAGCTTCTGGAGCGCGTCGGGCTGAAGGATCACGCGAAGAAGTTTCCCGCCGAGCTGTCCGGCGGCCAGCAGCAGCGCGTCGCGATCGCCCGCGCGCTGGCAATGGACCCGATCGCCATGCTGTTCGACGAGCCGACCTCGGCGCTCGATCCGGAGATGATCAGCGAGGTGCTCGACGTCATGGTCGACCTCGCCCGCGAGGGCATGACCATGATGGTCGTGACCCACGAAATGGGCTTTGCCAACAAGGTCGCCGACCGCGTCATCTTCATGGACCGCGGCGAGATCGTCGAGGACGCCAAGAAGGCCGACTTCTTCGGCACGCCGCGCAGCGACCGCGCGCAGAAGTTCCTGTCGAAGATCCTGCAGCACTGAGGGGCTGCGCATTGGCCAAACCCGTCATCCTGAGGAGCGCGTTAGCGCGTCTCGAAGGATGCACGGCCACCAGCCGGGCCGTCGACCCTTCGAGACGCGCGCAAGGGCGCACTCCTCAGGGTGACGGTAGTGGATTTACGCAGTTCACGGGCGCCGTCGGGAGGGTTTTCCCCCGTTAACAATTTGCGTATACGAAGGCCTGAAACCCCCTTCGTCCGCAGGAGAACTCGCGTGGAAAAGATCGCTTACGTCAACGGCTCGTTCGTGCCGCATTCGGAGGCCAAGGTCTCGGTCTTCGACCGCGGATTCCTGTTCGCCGACGGCATCTACGAGGTGGCGGCGGTGCTCGAGGGCAAGCTGATCGACAACGCCTCGCATCTGGCGCGGCTCAAGCGTTCGGTCGGCGAGATCCAGCTCGCGCTGCCGGAGACGCTGGAGCGGATCGAGGAGATCCAGAAGGAGCTGGTTGCGCGCAACGACCTCGTCAACGGCATGGTCTATCTCGAGGTCACCCGCGGCGCCGACAAGGGCCGCGACTTCGCCTTCCCGAAGGCCGACGTCAAGCCGACGCTCGTGATGTTCACCTCCGAAAAGGACATCATCAACGCGCCCTCGGCCAAGACCGGCATCAACGTCATCACGGTGCCCGACATCCGCTGGGAACGGCGCGACATCAAGAGCGTGGCGCTGCTGGCGCAGGTGCTGGCCAAGCAGGCCGCGGCCGCGGCCGGCGCCGGCGAAGCCTGGATGATCGAGGACGGCAAGGTCACCGAGGGCGGCTCGTCCTCGTCCTTCATCGTCACCCAGGACGATGTCATCGTGACCCGGCAGAACGGCAACGAGATCCTGCCCGGCTGCACCCGCAAGGCGGTGGTCAAGCTCGCCGAGGAACGCCAGCTGCGCATCGAGGAGCGCGCCTTCACGATCGAGGAAGCGCTCGCTGCCAAGGAAGCCTTCATCACCAGCGCTTCCGTGTTCGTGCAGGGCGTGGTCGCGATCGACGGCAAGAAGGTCGGAGGCGGCAAGGTCGGCCCGATCACCGACCGCCTGCGCGAGATCTACGTCGAGTTCGCCCGCGCGACGGCGGTTTGACACTGCCTAGGGTGGGTTAGCGCAGCGTAACCCACCGACTTTGCTCACCGCGGGAGAGAATGGTGGGTTACGTCTTCGGCTAACCCACCCTGCGGTCTGCACATCGCCTTGGCACCGTCACCTTGAGGCGGCCGCTTCTTCAGCGGCCCTCGAAGGGTCGACGGCCCGTCTGTGGCCGTGCATCCTTCGAGACGCCTGCTGCGCAGGCTCCTCAGGATGACGGGGATGGATCGTCCGCGCTGCTCACGCCGCCGCCTTCGCCTTCACCGGATGCACCGCGCGGAAGCCGATGGCGATCCGATTCCAGGCGTTGATCGCGCCGATCAGCGTGGTCAGGTTAACCAGCTCGCTGTCCGAGAATTGGGCGCGCACGGCCTCATAGTCGGCGTCGGGCGCATGCGTCTCCGCAACCAGCGTCAACGCTTCGGTCCAGGCCAGCGCCGCGCGCTCGCGCTCGCTGTAGAGCGGGGATTCGCGCCAGGCGTTGAGCAAATAGAGCCGCTGCTCGGTCTCGCCGTGCTTGCGGGCATCCTCGGTGTGCATGTTGATGCAGTAGGCACAGCCGTTGATCTGCGAGGCGCGGGTCTTGACCAGCTCGATCAGCGATTGCTCGAGGCCGCTCGCAGCGATCTGGTTTTCGACCGCGACCAGCGCTTTGATGGTCTCGGGTGCGGCCTGGTAGAAGTTCATACGGGGCTTCATGGTCGTTCTCCGTGGTTGTGGTTTGGGTTAGTGCGCACCGCCGCCAGCGAGCTGGCCCGGCTTCTTCAGGAAGAGTGTCGCCGCGAGTGCTATGATCAGCGCGACGCCGAGCAGGTAGAAGGTATCGCTGAAGGCGAGGATGTAGGCCTGCTTCTGCACGACCTTGCCGATCGCCGCGATTGCGCGGTGGGCGGCCGCGGCCTGGTCGGCGACGCCGTGGTTCATGAAATACTGCGTCAGCTGCTCAATCCGGTTGCGCGTGGCCTGTTCCAGCAGCGAGACCGACTGCATCAGCACGTTGGAGTGATATTGCTCGCGCTTGGTCAGCAGCGTCTGCAGCACGGCGATGCCGACGGCGCCACCGAGGTTGCGCATCATGTTGAACAGCGCGGAGGCCGAGCCCGCGTTCTCCAGCTCGATGCCCGCGGTCGCAACCGCAGACAGCGGCGCCATCACCAGCGCCTGGCCGATGGCGCGGACGATGTTGGGCCAGAACAGCTGGTCGGTGGCGTAGTCGTTGGTCATGAAGATGTTCATGAAGTTGGAGCCGGCGAACAGCGCGAAGCCGACGCCGATGATGAGGCGGGGGTCGAAGCGCTGCATCAGCCGCGGCACCAGCGGGATCAGCACGAGCTGCGGCAGCCCGGTCCAGGCCAGCACCATGCCGATCTGCTCGGCATTGTAGCCCTGGATGCGCGCGAGGTACTGCGGCAGGATGAACACCGAGCCGTACAGCGCGATGCCAAGCAGGAAGTTGGCCAGCATGCCGAAGCCGAAATTGCGGCGGGCGAGCAGGCGCAGATTGAGCAGCGGCTTCTCCACGGTGAACTCGACGATCAGGAAGGCGGCCAGCGCGACGGCGGCGATCACCGACAGGCGGACGATGAAGGGCGAGCCGAACCAGTCGTCCTTGTTGCCTTCCTCCAGCACGGTCTGCAGCGCGGCGAGGCCGATCGCCATGGTGATGATGCCGAGCCAGTCGCCCTGGCGGATCAGCGACAGCTTCATCGGGCTCGGATCGAGCGAGACGTAGAGCATCGCGATCATCACGGCGCCCGGCACCAGATTGACATAGAAGATGTACTGCCAGCCCCAGTTCTCGGTGAGATAGCCGCCGATGGTCGGGCCGATCGCCGGCGCGAACGTCGCCGACAGCGCGAACAGCGCGAGCCCGATCGGCTGCTTGGCCTTCGGCAGCAGCGTGATGATCAGCGTGAATGCCATCGGGATCAGCACGCCGCCGGTGAAGCCTTGCACCGCGCGCAGCGCGATCATCTGCGGCAGGTCCTGCGCCAGCGCGCACGCCGCCGAGAACACCAGGAACAGGAACGCATTGGTGAGCAGATAGATGCGCACCGAGAACACCTGCGCGAGCCAGCCGGAGAGCGGGATCACCACGATCTCGGCGATCAGATAGGAGGTCGAGATCCAGCCGCCGTCGTCGATCCCGGCGCCGATCGCGCCCTGCACATCGGCGAGCGAGGCGTTGACGATCTGGATGTTCAGCACCGCCATGAACGCGCCGAGCGTCGCCCCGATCACCGCGATCCAGGTTTTCGTGGGGATCGCCGGCGCCGCCGGCGCTGCGGGGGCGGGGAGCGCGGCGGCGTTCGCTGCGTCGGCTGTGGGGTGAAGTGCGGTCATCGAGATCGTCCTTGCTACCTACACAAGATGTATTAGGCGGCCGGTTTCGATAATCCGGGAAAGATTGGAAGGATTGTCCGGTAGAGGTTGATAATCAACGGCTGCGGCTGAGAGACCGACTGCGGTTATGACCACGGCACGACGGCTGCGTTTGGCCTGCGTGCTGTCGACTAGTGAGGTGAGCACGCCTCTCAAGCTCCCTCTCCCGCTTGCGGGGGAGGGTGGGGTGGGGGCTCTCTCCACAAGATGACTCGCGGAGAGAGCCCCCACCCGCAAGCGGGAGAGGCGAAGAGGGCGTAGACAGCAAAACGCGATCGACCACCGATGGGTGATCGATCGCGCGGAGCCAGCCGAAGAAGCGTTTGGTCCTATCCGCCGTGCTGCCGCGTCACTGATGCCAGCCGCCGCTTCTCCTCGCGCTCGGCCAGCACCGTTGCCTTGGTGTTGACGGTCGGGATCGCCGACATGCCGGGGCGCAAGAGGCCGGTTAGGCTGTGATCGTCGAGCACGATCTTCACCGGCACGCGCTGCACGATCTTGGTGAAATTGCCGGTGGCGTTGTCGGGCGGCAGCAGCGCGAATTCGAGGCCGCTGGCCGGCGACAGGCTGTCGACATGGCCCTTCAGCGTGGTGCCGCGAAAACTGTCGACCGTGAGCTCGACCGGCTGGCCGTTGCGCACATGGGTCAGCTGCGTCTCCTTGAAATTGGCGATCACATAGACCGCGTCCAGCGGCACCACCGCCATCAGCTGGGTGCCGGCCTGCACATATTGCCCGACGCGCAGCGTGCGGGCGCCGACCGTGCCGTCGACCGGCGCGGTGATCCGGGCGTAGGACAGGTTGAGCTCGGCCTGCTGTTCGACCGCGCGAGCGCGGTCCACCTGCGCTGCGGCCTGGGCGCGCTGCGTGGTCAGCACGTCGACCTTGCGCTGGGCCGCCGACAGCGCCGACTTCGCGTGCTGCAATTGCGCGGTGTTGGCGCGCAGCGCCGCGTCGGTCTGTTGCGCGCGCTGAATGGTCCCGGAGCCGGACTTCATCAGCCCGTCGTAGCGGGTCTGCTCCTCCTGCGCGAATTTCAGGTTGGCCTCGGCGGCGGTGACGTCGGCCGTGCTCTGGTCGATGATCGGCTGCTGCAGTTCGAGCTGGGCATCGAGGTTGCGCACCGAGGCTGTGGCGGCGTCGACATCCGCCTTGGCCTGACCGAGCGCGGTGCGGTAATCGCGGTCGTCGATCTCGGCCAGCAGCTGGCCGGCCTTCACCGGCTGGTTGTCGGTGACCAGCACCTTGGCGATGTAGCCCGAGACCTTCGGGGCGATGATCGTGGAGTCCGCCTTCACATAGGCGTCGTCGGTGGTTTCGAGGTAGCGGCCGGTGGTGACGTAGTCGTAACCAAAGTCGGCTGCCACGGCGGCGCCGATGATCGCGGCGAGCCCGAGCGCCACCCGCTTGACCGTTTTCCGCGACGGGCGGAGGCCGATTTTTGTTGCTTGTTCAGGGACATAAGTGGTGGTCGACATGACATCCTCCGGGTCGAACATTCGCGTCCTTCCAGAAAGGGCGCCCAGAACGCCCCTTAGATGCAATGTCCTCCCCGCTGTGATAATCCCGATAAAACTGGAAGCATTATCAAGCCAGCGCTGATAATCCGGACCTTGCCGCATGGATCGCCTAACCAGCCTGACCGCCTTCGTCCGGGTCGTGGACACCGGCGGCTTTTCCGCGGCCGGCCGCAAGCTCAACATGTCCACCACCATGGTGAGCAACCACGTTCAGTCGCTGGAGGACCGGCTCGGCGCCCGGCTGCTCAACCGCACCACGCGCAAGGTCAGCCTCACCGAGGTCGGCCAAGCCTATTACGACCGCTGCGTCCAGATCCTCGCCGACATCGAGCAGGCCGACGACATCGCGGGCGCGCAGCAATCGGTGCCGCGCGGCACGCTGCGCATCTTCACCAACACGCATCTGGTGCAGTTCCTGTCGCCGGCGGTGGCCGAGTTCCTCGCCACCAATCCCGAGGTCAAGGTCGATCTCACGATCGGCGAGCGCAATGCCGATCTGATCGACGAGAACTACGATCTCGCCGTGCGCATGGTGCCGCCGCCGGACTCCAGCCTGATCGTGCGCACCATCGCGACCTGGCGCCACGTGTTGTGCTGCTCGCACGGCTATATCGAACAGCACGGCAAGCCAACGCTGCTGGCCGACCTCTCAGCGCGCAACTGCATGCGCCACGCCAACTATCCCTATGGCGACGAGTGGCGCTTCGCCGACCGCAAGGGCACGCCGGCCGCAGTGCGCGTCTCCGGAAATCTGATTTCCAACAGCGGCGAAACCCTGAAGCTCGCGGCGCTGGCCGGCGTCGGCGTCTTCCTCGCGGCCGGCTTCCTGGTCCGCGACGAGCTGGAGTCGGGACAACTGGTCCGCCTGCTGCCCGAATACCGGCCGGTCGAGCTCACCATGAATGCTGTCTATCCGCACCGCCATCATCTCTCGGCGAAGGTCCGCACCTTCATCGATCTGCTGGTCCATCACGCCACCGAGCAGCAGAAGCTGATCAATCCGTATTCGTGAGCGGCGCGGGCGCTTGCGATGATGGCACGCGTGCGCCCTTTATCACCGTCATCCCCGCGCAAAGGCTTCGCCTTTGTCGCTGGAGGAGCCGCGCAGGGCGTCTCGAAGGATGCACGGCCCGGCTGCTGGCCGTTCATCCTTCGAGGCTCGCTCCGCTCGCACCTCAGAGCCTGACTGAAAAATGGGTGAGTGATCTCAGTGGGGTGTGATTCCATCGGATTTGCAAAGATTCGAGGGAGAGCACGATGCCCTGGACCAAGATCACTCGGGAGCAATATCGGCGGGACGATCTGCGTTATGCAAGCGATATGACCGATGCGGAGTGGGCGCTGATCAGACGCCTGTTGCCGCGAGCGAACCGGCGCGGCCGGCCGCGTAAGACGGAGTTGCGTCGTGTGATCGAAGCGATCCTCTATATCGTTTCGACTGGCTGCCAGTGGCGGGCGTTGCCGCAGGAGTTCCCGCCCTATTCGACGGTGCAGGGCTATTTTTATAGATGGCGGGATACAGGCCGGTGGCAGAGGATTGTCAGCGTGCTTGTCCGACGGGCGCGAAAAAAGCTTGGACGGACACCGAAGCCGACGGCAGCCGTGATCGACAGTCAAAGTGCGCCAACCACGCAAGCTGGCGGACCGCGCGGCTACGATGCAGGCAAGCGCATCTACGGCCGCAAGCGGCATATCGTGACGGATACCAATGGCCTCCTCCTTGGGGTTCATGTTCATCCGGCCAACGTTCAGGACTGCCATGGCGCCGTACCGCTGCTGAAGAACGTGCGGATGAACTTCCCCCGGCTGCGCCACGTCTTTGCCGACCGGATCTACCGCGGAAATCAACTCCTCGACGCGCTCTCAGACTGCGGTCCATGGACTGTCGAGATCGTCGAGCGGCCTCAAGGCGTCAAAGGCTTCCAGCTTCTGCCGAGGCGGTGGGTGGTTGAACGCACATTCGCTTGGTTCGGCAGATGCCGCCGCCTCGCCAAGGACTTCGAGGCGACGGTCGCAACCGAAGCTGCCTGGCTGCTGATTGCACACATCAGGCTCCTGACCCGCAGACTCGCGGCTGCAGCTAAGGTTGGGTGATTTATGAGTCAGACTCTCAGGATGACGGGACTAATAGTGCGACGTTCCTTCCGCGTCATGACCACCCGGCAGCCGTTGCATAGCCGTTGCGTGTATGAAGATCGCCCACCTGCCGGGGTCCGTCATGCCGCTTCGTCTCCTCGCATCACTCCTGTTCGCGCTCGCAGCAAACCTGCTGCTGCAACTGCCTGCGCGCGCCGGCTATCCCGACCACATCGTCAAGATCGTGGTGCCGTTCGCGCCGGGCGGCGGCACCGATGTCGTGGCGCGGACGCTGGCGCAGGAGATGCAGAAGGATCTCGGCGTCACCGTGATCATCGAGAACAAGCCGGGCGCCGGCACCATCATCGGCACGCAGAGCGTCGCGACGAGTCCAGCCGACGGCTACACGCTGCTGATGGCGACCTTCGCCAACGCGGTCAATCCGAGCCTCTACAGCAAGCTGCCTTATGATGCGCACAAGGATTTTGCGCCCGTGGCGCTGGTGGCGCGCTCGTTCAACGTTGTCGTGGTCAATCCCGCTTCGCCGATCAAGTCGATTGCCGATCTAATCGCGGCCGCGAAGGCCGATCCGCAGAAGCTGTCCTACGGCACCTATGGCACCGGCACCTCGGCGCATCTCGCCGGCGAACTGTTCAAGCACATGGCCGGGGTCAATCTCACCACCGTTCCCTACAAGGGCGCGGCGCCTGCCATCACCGACCTGATGGGCGGCCAGATTCAGGTGATGTTCACCACGGTGGCAAGCTGCGCCTCGCTGGTCGAGGCCGGGCAGCTGCGCGCGATCGGAGTGACGTCAGCCGAACGCTCGCCCGCGTTCCCGCAATTGCCGACGGTGTCGGAAGCTGGCGCCTCCGGCTATGTCGCCGAATCCTGGTACGGCCTCTACGCGCCGGCGAACACGCCGCCCGACATCATCGACCGCCTCAACAAGTCGGCGGCCAAGGCCGTGCAGGCGGAGGCCTTCAAGAAGCTCAGCGTCAATGAGGGCCTCGTGATGGTGGCCTCTCCTCCGGCCGAGCTCGACCGCTACTTTGCCGGCGAGGAGGTGCGCTGGCGCAAGGTGATAAAGGACGCGGGCATCAAGGCCGAATAGGCGGCATGCGCCAGGTGACGATCACATCTTTTTGCGTCGCATTGCCGTAACCGTGATTCTAGACGCAACGGACCGGTTCCTTGATCGTTGCCATGATCAGAGGAACCTCCCGCCTTGAGCTATGTCTTGCGTTGAAGAGTAGGCCATGTGGATTCTGTTGCTGCTGCCGTTCATCGGCTTGCTGTGGGTGCCGTTCTATAATTTCGTCGAGCCTTCCCTGTTCGGCTTTCCCTTCTTCTACTGGTACCAGCTCGCCTGGGTGCCGATCTCCTCGCTCTTGATCTGGCTGGTCTATCGCAGCCGCCGGCCCGATGCCGACGAGCCGCGGTGAGGGGACAGCCATGACCGATCACATCGCCTGGGTGGCGCTCTGCGTCTTCGTCTTCTTCTTCGCGCTCGTCACCGTGATGGGCTTCTTCGCGGCGCGCTGGAAATCCGGCCCGGTCAGCGAGCATCTCGATGAATGGGGCCTCGGCGGCCGCCAGTTCGGCACCTGGATCACCTGGTTCCTGGTCGGCGGCGATTTCTACACCGCCTACACCGTGATCGCGGTGCCGGCGCTGGTCTATGCGGTCGGCGCCTATGGGTTCTTCGCGCTGCCCTACACCATCATCGTCTATCCCTTCGTGTTCGCGGTGATGCCGGTGCTGTGGAAGAAGGCGCATGCGAACGGCTACGTCACCGCCGCCGATGTCGTCCACGGCGCCTATGGCTCGCGCGCGCTCGAGCTCGCGGTGGCGCTGACCGGCCTGGTCGCGACCATGCCCTACATCGCGTTGCAGCTGATCGGCATGGAGGTCGTGATCAAGGCGATGGGGCTATCCGGCGAACTGCCGATCATCGCCGCCTTCGTCATCCTCGCGCTCTATACCTATAGCTCCGGCCTGCGCGCGCCGGCGCTGATCGCCTTCGTCAAGGACATCATGATCTACATCGTGGTGCTGGCCGCCGTGGTCGTGGTGCCCGCGAAGCTCGGCGGCTACGGCGCGGTGTTCTCGGCCGCCAACGACGCCTTCACGGCGAAGGGCGGCGCCACCGGCCTGACGCTGAAGCCCGGGCAATATCTGCCCTATGCGACGCTGGCGCTGGGTTCGGCGCTCGCCGCCTTCATGTATCCGCACACGCTGACCGGAATCTTCGCCTCGAAGTCGGCGGATACCATCCGCAAGAACGCGATCCTGCTGCCGGCCTATACGCTCTTGCTCGGCCTGATCGCGCTGCTCGGCTACATGGCCTATGCCGCCGGCATCAAGGTGACTTCGCCGAACGACGTGGTGCCGATGCTGTTCAAGACGCTGTTCCCGGAATGGTTCGCGGGCTTTGCGTTCTCGGCGATCGCGATCGGCGCGCTGGTGCCGGCGGCGGTGATGAGCATCGGTGCCGCCAATCTGTTCACGCGCAATGTCTGGAAGTCCTACGTCAAGCCGGACATCTCGCACGCCGGTGAGGCGTCGGTGGCGAAGATCACATCGCTGGTGGTCAAGGTCGGTGCGCTCGCCTTCATCCTGTTCCTGCCGACGCAATATGCGCTCGACCTGCAACTGCTCGGCGGCCTCTGGATCGTGCAGACCCTGCCGGCGCTGGTGTTCGGGCTGTTCACCGTCTGGTTCCGTGCCGAAGGGCTGCTGCTCGGCTGGGCGGTCGGCATCGGCTGGGGCACATATACCGCGTGGAGCAACGGGCTGAAGCCGCTCGCCAGCATCTCGCTCGGCGATGCCAGCTACAGCTTCTATGTCGGCCTCGGCGCGCTGCTGCTCAACATCGTCGTGGCGGTGCTCGCGACCGTCGTGGTCGGCCTGATATCACCCGCCAAGCGCCGCGCGGCGGCCTGAGCCGTCGCCTTGGTCTGACGGGGCGGAGGCAAGTCGCGCGGTGAGCTGCGCGACCTCCGCCCTGGTCTTTTCGATCGCGGCATCCTTCACCGGCCCATAACCGCGGATCTCCATCGGCGCCTTTGCCAGCGCGACGAGATCGGGCAGCCGTGCCTTGTCGAGCTTGCCGAGCATGGTCTCGATCAGCGCCTCATACCAGGTGATCAACGCGCGCTCGGTGCGGCGCTCTGCGGTGTAACCGAACAGGTCGAAGGGCGTGCCGCGCAGCCCTCTCAGGCCGGCGAGCAACCGCAGCGGCGTCTGGATCCACTGCCCGAACGCGCGCTTCCTCGGCCGTCCCCGCGCATCGCGTCGCGCGGGGAAGAACGGCGGCGCAAGGTGATATTGCACCGTGAAGTCGCCGTCGAATTCTTGGCTGAGCTCGTCGAGGAAGCCGCTCTGCATATGCAGCCGCGCCACTTCGTATTCGTCCTTGTAGGCCATCAGCTTGAACAGTGACCGGGCCACGGCGTCAGTCAAGGTCTCGCTGCCGAGCGCCGCTTCGGCGCGGCGCACGCGGTCGATTGTCGCCCGATAGCGCGCGGCATAGGCCTCGTCCTGATACGCCCTGAGGAAATCGGCGCGCCGCGCGATCATCTGCTCCAGCGTTTCGGGCACATCGGTCGCAGCACCGTCGGCCTTCGGCAAGAACCCCGGATCGGCGAAGGCGATCCGGCCCCACGCCAGCGCCTGCCTGTTGCGCTCGATGGCGACGCCGTTCAATTCGATCGCGCGGATCAGCGCATCCAGCGACACCGGCACCAGGCCCTGCTGCCAGGCAAAGCCGAGCATGATGATGTTGGCAAAGACGCTGTCGCCGAGCAGCCGCTCGGCCAGCGCGTTGGCGTCGATCATGGTGAGGTTGCCCGACCCGATCACCCGCTCGATGGCGCGTAAGCGGACCGGCGAGGCGAGGTCGGCATCGCGGAAGCGCACCACGTCGCCGGTCGGCATCTCGGCGGTATTGACCGCGGCGCGCATTCCCTTGCGATAGGTGCCGGATGCTTTTGCCGACGAGCTCACCACGAGGTCGCAACCGATCAGCGCGTCAGCCGCGCCCTGGTCGATCCGCACCTGATGCAGCGCGTCGGGCGTAACCGCCAGCCGTAGATAGCTCAGCACGGGGCCGAAATTCTGCGCAAAACCGGTGAAGTCGAGCACAGAGACCCCGTGGCCCTCGAGATGCGCGGCCATTGCGATCAATGCGCCGACCGTGATGACGCCGGTGCCGCCGACGCCGGTGACAAGGAGATCATAGGGCCGCTCCAGTCCCGCAAGCTCCGGCGCCGGCAGCGCGGCTGCACGCGTCAGCGGATCGATCGCGCTCGCGCTCTTCGCCCGCCGCTTGCCGCCCTCGATGGTGACGAAGCTCGGGCAGAAGCCGTTGAGGCAGGAGAAATCCTTGTTGCAGGTCGAGAGGTTGATCCGGCGCTTGCGGCCGAACGGCGTCTCCTTCGGCTCGACGCTGAGGCAGTTCGATTCCACTGAGCAGTCGCCGCAGCCTTCGCAGACGAGGTCGTTGATGAAGGCGAAGCGCGCGGGATCCTTGATCTGCCCGCGCTTGCGCCGCCGCCGCTTCTCGGTGGCGCAGGTCTGCTGATAGATCAGCACGGTGACGCCGGGAACAGCGCGCAGCTCGCGCTGCACAGCATCCATCTCCTCGCGCGGGTGGATGGTGACGCCCACGGGCAGATCGGCCGGCGAGAAATGCGCGGGATCATCCGACACCAGCGCGACCCGCGCGACGCCCTCGGCGCGGACGGAGTGCGCGATCGCCTGCACGCTGACCGGGCCGTCGACCGGTTGGCCGCCGGTCATCGCCACCGCGTCGTTGAACAGGATCTTGTAGGTGATGTTGGCTTTCGCGGCGATCGCCTGCCGGATCGCCATCGAGCCGGAGTGATAGTAGGTGCCTTCGCCGAGATTCTGGAACACGTGGCTGTTGCCGGTGAATTTCGACGATGCCGCCCAGTTGACGCCTTCACCGCCCATCTGGATCAGCGACGAGGTCTCGCGGTCCATCCAGCTTGCCATGAAGTGGCAGCCGATGCCGGCCAGCGCCTTGGAGCCCTCGGGCACTTTCGTCGAGGTGTTATGCGGGCAGCCCGAGCAGAAATACGGCGTGCGCGTCGCGCCCGGCACCGCGATCATGCGGTCCTGTTCGGGCACCAGCGTGGCGACGCGGCGGGCGAGTTGCAACTCCGGAAACATCGGGTCGAGCCGGCGCGCCAGCACGTCGGCGAGCATGCGCGGCGACAATTCGCCGGTCCAGGAGATCAGCCGCGCGCCGCTCTCGTCATGCTTGCCGACCATCCGCTCCGGCTTGGCGCCGGGATAGTCGTAGAAATACTCCTTGAACTGGCTCTCGATGATGCCGCGTTTCTCCTCGACCACGAGGATCTCACGCTTGCCCTTCACGAACTCCATCGCATCGTGCAGCGCCAGCGGCCACACCATGCCGACCTTGTAGATGTCGATGCCGAAGCGGCGGCACGCGGCTTCATCCAGCCCGACCAGCCGCAGCGCTTCCATCAGATCGAGATGCGCCTTGCCCGTGGTGACGATGCCGTAGCTCGCTCCCTTGATGTCGTAGATATGGCGGTCGATCGGATTGGCTTTCGCGAAGGCGTAGACCGCGTGCTTCTTCGCCTCCAGCCGTTCCTCGATCTGCGGGCCCGGCAGATCCGGCCAGCGATAATGCAGGCCGCCGGCCGGCGGCACGAAATCCGGCTGCACGAAACGGCGCGGCGGCCGCAGCTCGACCGAGGCGCCGGACTCCACGATCTCCGAGATCGCCTTGAAGCCGACCCACATGCCGGAGAACCGGCTCAGCGCGTAGCCATATTCGCCGAATGCGAGATATTCGCCGACATCGGCCGGATGCAGCGTCGGCATGAACCAGCTCATGAAGGCGACGTCGGACTGGTGCGGCATCGAGGACGACACGCAGCCATGATCGTCGCCGGCGACGACAAGCACGCCGCCATGCGGCGAGGAGCCGTAGGCATTGCCGTGCTTCAGCGCATCGCCGGAGCGGTCGACGCCGGGGCCCTTGCCGTACCACAGGGCGAACACGCCATCGACCTCGCGATCCCTTTGCGTCTCGACCTGCTGCGAGCCGAGCACCGCGGTCGCCGCGAGGTCCTCATTCACCGCGGGCAGGAATTCGATGCGGCTGTCCTTGAGCTGCTCGCCGATCTTCCACAGTTCGAGATCGACGCCGCCGAGCGGCGAGCCGCGATAGCCGGAGATGAAGCCCGCAGTGTTGAGGCCGGCCGCGCGGTCGCGCCGCGCCTGGTCGAGCACGATGCGAACGATCGCCTGCGTGCCGGTGAGGAAGACGCGGCCATGTTCGCGGCTGTAGCGGTCGGACAGCTGGTAGGCGTCGAGCAGCGGCATCTGGCCCATGGCTGACCCCTCCGGGAATCGCGATGTCTGATCCGACTAGGCTATGCCTGTGGGCCTGGTAGGTCTTACCTATCCATTCATTCATCAGTGAAAAATCGGCAGGATATTGCTGTAGGTGATATCATTCGGTAGAATCTACCAAATCGAGGGCCTCGCAATGGTCGAAGAGCAGGACGAGAAAATCCTCGCCGAACTGCAGAAGGACGGCCGCGCCACCAACCAGCAGCTTGCGGAAACCGTCGGGATGTCGACCTCGGCGTGCTGGCGCCGGGTCCGTGCGCTGGAAGAGTCCGGCGTCATCTCGGGCTATTCGGCGCTGGTGGCGCGCGAGCGCGCAGGCTTCGCCACGTCGGCGATCCTGCACGTCTCGCTGGAGCGGCACGACGTGAAGTTCGTCGACGAGTTCGTCGCGCGGGTGATGAAGCGCCGCGAAGTGCTGGAATGCTTCGCGACCACCGGCGACGCCGATTATCATCTGCGCGTCGTGGTGCGCGACATGGACGCCTACAACAAATTCCTCGACGAGTTCATGTTCCGCATCCCTGGCATCCGCCACGTCCGCACCAACGTGATCCTGAAGGAGATCAAGACCGGCGTGGCGCTGCCGTTTTGAAGTGATGTGGTCTGACGACGATGATGGGGCCGCGCGCTCAATTTTCTGTCCCGTCACCCTGAGGAGGCCGCGTAGCGGCCGTCTCGAAGGGCGAACGGCCTCCAGCCGGGCCGTGCATCCTTCGAGGCTCGCCCAGCGGCGCAAGTGCGCCGCGAGGCTCGCGCCTCCAGCGACAAAGGCGAAGCCTTTGCGCGGGGATGACGGTCGAAGTAGTCGGTAGGATGGGTAGAGCGAAGCGAAACCCATCATGGTGCCGCGGGTTGGAAGCGATGGGTTTCGCTGCGCTCTACCCATTCTACGAGGATACGGGTCATGCTGCCTGTTCTGTCGACTTGGTCTTCAACAGAATCATGAACACCATGACATGGCTGACCAGCAGCAGCGGCACATAGAGCGCCGGAATGTAGATGCCGGCGCCGAACAGGCCGGGATCGCCGATCTTCACGCCGTTGTAATAGGCGTTGAGAAGGTCCAGCGTGCCCCAGACATTGAACACCCAGACGATCGGAATCGCGATCGCCCACCGCCAGGACAGCGCCGCCATCGCAAGTAGAGCGAGAACGGCGGCGACGAGATCGCCCCATCCGACCTCGCTGGCGAAGTCTGCGCTCAACTGCGGCGACACGAACCCGGCCACCATGAAATTCATGCCCAGGAACCTGAACGCATGGAACGCTGCGAGCAGTCGGAGCGCGTTGTCACGCGGCATCGCGCGGAGCGCCGGCCAGACGTAGGTGACGGCCACGACAGCACTTGTCAGAAACCCGCCGGCGACGCTGAGGACGAATGGAAGATTGAAGCCCGGGGGCATCGGCGGATTCCCTTGTTGTCGATCGGTTCGGTTGGCTTGCGTTCAGGACCTTGGCGCTCAGGGCTTGGCGACGAGCAGGCGGAGCGGCAGCAGCGGGCCGACCCCGATGTACTCGTGATCCATCAGATCGAGCTTGGACAGCGGCAGGCCTTCCATGATCGCGTGCGCCTCGGATGCATCCTTGGCGTCGAGCAGCAAGACCACGCCGCGCCCGTCGGACCGTGAATACCATTCGCGAATCTTGCCGTTGAGATAGAGCTGCACGGTCTGCCGGATTTCGTCCGGCATCACGGCCATCACCTGATCGCGGGTGACGCCGGCTTTCGCGGTGAGGATGACCATCACGCCGGTGGTGACGGTGGAGGTGGCTTGGGCTTGCGCTTGAGCCTGGGCAGGGGAGGGAGCGGTCATGGGAGTGGTGCCTGTCAGAGTGAGGGTGAGAGCCAGGATTGTGTGACGGATTGCTTGCATCGCAGGTCTCCGCTCACGACGGATGTCGTGATGTCGCGTGAGCAGCGCGCGTGGTGCCGCTGCTTGTGGCTTCGATGTAGGGCAGCTTTCCGCGAGCGACTATTCGCGATAATGTTCACGGGCCATGAAGCAGAACTTCACAGTCCGGCAGGGCGCGCTCGACGGCGTCGAGGCATTCCTGGCCGTCGCCCAGCACCGCAGTTTTCGCCGCGCGGCGGCCGAGCTCGGCGTCACGCCGTCGGCGATCAGCCAGGCGGTGCGCGCCCTCGAGGCGCGCCTCGGCGCGGTGCTGTTCATTCGCACCACCCGCAGCGTCGGACTGACCGACGCCGGCGAACGGTTTCTGGCCCGCGCACGGCCCGCATTCGAGGAGCTGGTCGCTGCGAGCGGGGCGGCGCGCGAGCTCGGGCAGAAGCCCGCCGGGCTGTTGCGTCTCACCGTGCCGCGCTCGGTGGTGCCGATCCTGCTGGAGCCGCTGATCGCCTCGTTCTGCAAGGCCTATCCCGAGATCGAGGTCGAGCTCGCTGCCAGCGAGGAACTGGTCGACCTCGCCGCCGGCGGCTTCGATGCCGGCATCCGGATGGGCCAGTTCATCAATCCGGACATGGTCGCGGTGCGCCTGACCAAGCCGTTCCCGTATGCCATCGTCGGCAGCCCGGACTACCTCACGCGCCGCGGCCGCCCCAAGCGCCCGGACGATCTGCGCGAACACGCGTGCCTGCGGCTCCGGCGATCGAACGGCGGGCTCGCGCCATGGTCGCTGAACGACAATGGCCGTTCGATCGAGCTTACCGTGTCGGGATCCTTCATTGGCCATGACTTCCCGACGCTGGTCGGCGCCGCCATCGAAGGCGTGGGCCTCGCGCAGGTCCCCGCACCGCTGATATCAGGCGCCGTGAAGGAGAAGAAGCTCGTCCGCGTGCTGGAGCCATTCGCACCGACCACGCCGGGCGTGTTCCTCTACTATCCCGGCCACCGCCAGATCATGCCGAAGCTGCGCGCCTTCATCGATCACGTGAAGAGCAGGCCGCGGGCCGCGCGGTGAAGAGAGCCCGGATTTGCATTGCTCGTTCAGGTCATCTCGGAATGACGGGAGGGTCTAGGCGCGCTTCTGAGGATGCCAGTCAGGCACCGTCTTGACCATGTGCCAGACCAGCAGGTCGAGGGCGCGGGTCATGCCTTCCCGCGACCTGGTATTGGTGAACGCCGACCAGCAGAAATCGCCGCTGGTTCGCACCGAGATCGTCGTCGTTCCGTCCAGCAGGCCGCTGTGCCACCAATTGTTGTTCGCGGTGACGAACAGGCCCTTGGCGTAGCGGGGGTTGATGGCGCTGGGGGTGCTCATGACGCGGAGGCTGTCGTCGGTCAGCAGCTGCTCAGTGTCCTTGAAGCCGTCGATATGGACGAACAGCGTCGTCAAATCGCCCGGCGTCGCAATCCAGCCGCCGTGCGAATCCATCCGGGCGACGTTCATCCGGTACGGATCGCCGGTCTGGCTGTAGTATTTCACTTCGTTGCTTGCGCGCTCGCTCAGCGTATTGCCGCCAATCTGCATGTCGGTGATGCCGCATCGCTTCAGGACGGCGTCCTTGATGTATTGCTCGTAGCTCTGGCCGCTCAGCTTTTCGATCACGCGGCCGAGGATGCAATAGCCGAAGTTCGAATAGGCATAGGCTTCGCCTGGCGGACTGGTGAGCGGCATATGCTCCAGCGTCCAGCCGATCAGTTCGCGATGCTTCAGGTTCTGGTTCATGAACATCGGATCGCGAGACTGGTTTCCCCAGGTCCCGGTGGTGTGGGTCAAGAGATGCTCGACCGTGATCTGCTCGACATGGGAGCGAGACGAGCCGGGTGGCATCAAGCTTGGCAGCGTGGGTGTCGTCGGATAGTCCTTGCCGAGAATGGAGCTTGCGCCGAACACATAGTCGCCGAGCCGCAATTTGCCGGCCTCGATCAGGGTGAAGATCCCGGTCGAGGTCACAGGCTTCGATATGCTCGCGATCCGGAAGCGGTGTTGCGGGGTCAATGCTTCGCCGGTCTCCCGATCCGCAACCCCGAACGCCTCGACATAAGCCGGCTTTCCCTTGATTGCGATCGCGATCGAAAGACCCGGTACATCGTAGTCCTTCATGAAGTCGGCGGCTAGGTCAGCCATCTGCTTGCGTTGCTCCGACGTCGGAAGCTCCGCGGGCTGCTCGGCAAGGGCGGTCGACGGCCCGCAGACGATCCCTGCGGCCGATAGCAGGGAGCCCTGAAGCAACGTTCGGCGTGAAAGTGGCATGGCTGACTTGTTTGATATGGCTGACTTGTCTGATGAGTGCGCGCGGACCTTATTGCGCTTCGCCCTGTGTTGTCACGATGCGAACGGCTGTGTGATCACGTCACGATGGCCCGTCGGGCAAATGATGTCGCGAGAATGCGGATGTATGATCCACAAGCGGCGCCACAAACTCGCCGTCGTCCCGGCGAAAGCCGGGACGACAAATGGAGAGAGAAGCGACCCGGTCCATCACCGTCATGCTGAGGTGCGAGCGCAGCGAGCCTCGAAGCACGACGGCCCGGCTCTCGACGCAAGGATGGAGCGGCGGCCGTGCATCCTTCGAGGCTCGCAAGAGTTCGCACCTCAGCGACTGTGTTCTTCGTCAAGCGGGTTGCCATGGTTTTTGGTCCCTGAGCATGGCGTTGAGGGTTGTGAGGACTTTGCGTGCAACGGCGATGAGGGCGACCATCTTGGGCTTTCCAGCGGTCACCAGGCGTCGGTAGAAGACCTTGAGCTGCGGATGGTATCGGCTGGCCGACAGGGCGGCCATGTAGAGCCCGGCGCGCAGCTTGGCCCTTCCACCGCCGATCATGCTCTTGCCCTTCCAGCGGCCCGACTGGCGGGTGAACGGGGCAAGACCGGCGAGGCTCGCAATCTGACGCCGATTGAGCGTGCCGAGCTCGGGCACCTCGGCGAGGAAGGTCCGTGCGAGGGTGTTGCTCACGCCAGGAAAGCTGACCAGCAACTCCTCCTTGGCGCGCCAGACTGGCGAGCCGCGCACCAGCGTGTCGATGTCGTTGTCGATCTCCGGCAGCTCCTTCTCGAGGACCTTGATATGGCGGGCAAGGCTCTTGCGGACGCGGACGTTCTCGGCCCGCTTCTCGCGCTGACGCTCGGCAACGATCATCTCGATGATCTGCCGTCGGCGGCTGACCAGTTCGGCCAGCAGCCGGGCTTCCTGATCCGGCATCGCACGCGGCTCCGGCTGCACCGCCTCGACAAACCGCGCGATGACCGCCGCATCGATCGGGTCCGTCTTGGCGCGCTGGCCAACCGCCTGCGCGAAGTGCCGGATCTGGGCCGGGTTGACCACCACCAGCGGCAGCCGGGCGCCGGCCAGCGCCGCAGCAACGATCGTCTCGAAGCCGCCGGTTGCCTCCACCGCAATCAGCGCCGGCGAGATCGCCTGCAAGCGCGCAACGAGCTCTTCCAGGCCTTTGCCGTCACGCGCCACGGCAAAGGCTTCTCCGCTCGGACGGACATGCACGTCCAGTCGGTCCTTCGACACATCAATGCCAACGTAGATCGCGTCCATCTGCACCCATCCTTGCGCAACCGGGCTCGCCAGGCGGCCCTCGCGACTGTTCGGGTTCAATGGAACAACGGACGGGGCGCCGCGCTGAGGTCCGGGCTTCAAAGCCCTGGGATGAAGCGGTCTCCCGTCCGTTACCGCACCGGACACTCTATCCGATCCAGTGCGTCGTGGCTTACAAGGATGACGGCTCTAAAGTGGTGCAACCCGCCTCACACCTTCTCCCTCACGAACCTGTTCCGCAGCGTGCCGATGCCGGTGATGTCGATCTCGACCACGTCGCCGTCCTTCAGGTCCGGCGAGGCGCCGTCGGTGCCCATCCAGATCACGTCGCCGGGCGACAGCGTGAAATATTTGGTCAGTTCGACGAGGAACGGGACGATGCCGAAGATCATCTCGTTGGTGTGGAAGCGGCCGGTTTCCTTGCCGTTGACGCGGATCGCGGTCTCCATGCGGTCGAGGTCGACATCGGTCTCGATCCACGGGCCCATCGGCTTGAAGGTATCGGCGTTCTTGGCACGCCACAGCCCGCGATCCGCCTTCTGCCAGCTGCGTTCGGAGACGTCGTTGCCGATGGTGTAGCCGAACACACAGTCCATCGCGTTGGCTTCGGTCAGATGCTTGGCTTTCTTGCCGATCACGACGACGAGCTCGCCCTCGTAATGGATCTTCTCGGTCGCGCTCGCGGGGATCACGACGTTCTCGTCATGGGCGATCAGCGCGTTCTGCGCGCGGTAGCCGATCTCGGGACGATCGGGAACGTTCGGCACGGTGCCGGCCTTGTCGGCGGCTTCCTTGAGGTGTTTCAAATAATTCAGCCCGACGCAGTAGAAGGTGCGCGGGATCAGCGGCAACTCGATCTTGACGTCCTTCAACGCATGCGTCTTCGACGTCTTGCTCCATTCGCCGAACGGATCGCCGTTGACGGTGGTGACGGTGTCGCCCTCGACGAGGCCCCAGGAAGTCGTGCCTGCGGCGGTGAATTTCAGCCAGCGCATGATGATGTCCCTTTATTCCGCGGCCTGCGCGCGGGTCTTCCAGGCGCCCGCGGCCGGGCGCTTGAGCCCAAGATTCTCGCGCAGCGTCGTGCCGGCGTAGTCCTTGTGGAACAGCCCGCGCTTCTGCAGTTCGGGCACCACATGGTTGACGAAGTCGGCATAGGAGCCCGGCACGTAGCTAGCCGCGACGACGAAGCCGTCGCAGCCGCGATTGACAAACATCTCCTCCAGCCGGTCGGCGATCTCCTTCGGGCCGCCGACCATCGCGTCCTGCACCTGGCCGCGGCCGGAGAAGGTGATGAAGTCGCGGGTCGAGGGATTGCTCTTGCCGGAGGTGCGCAGCACGCCGTCGCGAATGCCGAGCATGCCTTGCATGCCCCGCAACTCCTCGGTGGTCAGCGGCTCGTCGATCGGTTTGGCGCCGAAATCGAAGTTGAGGCCTTCGGCGAGCAGCGACAACGCGTCGATCTCGAGCGGCAGCTTCTGGATCACCGCCATCCGGTCCTCGGCCTCGGCCTTGGTCGCGCCGGTGACCGGGGTGATCAAATTGCAGAGGAACATCTGGTCGGGATCGCGCCCGGCCTTGGCGGCTTCGCCGCGGATCGCGTCATAGCCCTGCCTGGCATTGGCGAGGTTGCGCGCCGCGGTGAAGATCACCTCGCCCCAGCGCCCGGCAAAGCGCTGGCCGCGGCCGGAGGCGCCGGCCTGGATCACGACGGGATGGCCCTGCGCCGAGCGCGGCACCGTGAACGGGCCGCGCGAGGTGAAGAACGCGCCCTTGTGGTCGAGCCGCTTTACCCTGGTCGGATCGGCGAAGCGGCCGCTCTTCTTGTCGATCACCAGCGAACCGTCTTCCCAGGCGTCCCAGTGGCCGAGCACCACCTCCATGAACTCGTCGGCGCGGTCATAGCGATGGTCGTGCTCGAGATGCTGCTCGCGGCCCATGTTGAGCGCTTCGCCGTCATTGACAGACGTCACCACGTTCCAGGCGGCGCGGCCGCCCGTCATCAAATCGAGCGTGGCGAATCGGCGGGCGACGTCGAACGGCTCGAAATAGGTGGTGGAGGCAGTCGAGGCGAGGCCGAGCCTGGTGGTGACCATGCCCATCGTGGTCAGCACCACGATCGGATCCATCTTCACGCAGCGGATGCCGTATTCGACGGTGTGAGCGTGATCGTTGCCGTAGCGATCGGGCATTGCGAGGCGATCGTCGAAGAACGCCATGTGGAACTTGCCGCGCTCCAGGATGCGCGCGATCTCCTGATAGTAGTCCGCCGACATCGAATCGTCGCGCGATTCCGGATGGCGCCAGGAGCTCGGCAGATTGGTGCAGTTCTGCGCCTGCAAAAAGCCAACCAGCGCCATTTGCCGTGTCATGTCGTTCTCCTGTGTCCGCAACTATCAGCGAAGGTCGAGCTCATCCGTGAGCTTGTAATCGGCGGCGAGCGCCTTGAGCTTGTCCCAGGTCGCATCCTCGATTTCGATGCCGTCCTTGCGCCGCTGCTGCTCGCGCAGATATTCGATCTCGCCGGGATAGAACACGCCGCGGCTCCCTTCCGAGGGCGGCGTCGATTTCAAATAGCGGGCGAAGTCGGCGACCTCCTTCCTGAAGTCCTTGAGCGGACGGAATGCGGCGACGTTGAACACCGCCATGAAGCAGCCGTCGTTGTGTCGGCCGGTCGGCTCGACGCCGAAGCCGAGCCCGGTCAGGAGGCCGCACAGCACCTCGACCATCGCGGCAAGGCCCGAGCCCTTGTAGCCTTCGCTGCCGCCGAGCGGCAGCAGCGCGCCGCCCTTGCGGTAGTCTTTCGGGTCAGTGGTGTCGCGCCCCTCGGCATCGATGATCCAACCCTTCGGGATGCTCTCGCCACGCGCCACCGCGAGCTGGATCTTGCCGGCCGCGACCGCCGAGGTCGCCATATCCAGGTAGAATGGCGCCTCGAGGTCGGAGGGCACCGCGATCGAGAGCGGGTTGGTGCCGAGCCGGGCCTCGCGGCCGCCGAACGGCGCCACGTGCTTCGGCGAGCGGCCGGAATCGGCGGCCGCAATCCCGATCATGCCTTCGCGCATCGCCATCATCGGGTAATGCGCGAGGCGTCCAACGTGGCTTTGGCGGAACACCGTGCAGGCCGCGACATTGGCGGTCTTCGCCTTGTTGATGGTCATCTCCATCGCCTTGGCGTTGACGTGGAAGCCGAAGCCCCAATGACCGTCGATCACAGTCGTGGTCGGCGTCTCCTGCACGATGGTCCATTTCGCGCCGGGCACGATGTGGCCGACCTTGATGCGGTCGATATAGGTCGGGATTGCGATCACGCCGTGGGAGTCGTGGCCGGCGAGGTTGGCGTTGACGCAGCCGGAGGCGACTGCGCTGGCCTCCTCCTCCGATGCGCCGGCGCCCTTGAGGAGCGCCGCGCCGATGCGCGTGAGACGGTCGGCCTGGACGATCGGCATGGGATTTTCCTCGCGGTCTGCCCGCGTGATGCGCGGGTCGTGCTTGCTGTTGTCGACGTCATGCTCTCAAAGCGCCGAGGGGCGAGCAAGGGCAGAAAATCCGGGCGGCCATACCGCCAGCAGGGTGCTCGCCGCCGCGATTTCACCGAGTGGAACAGGCGCGGTCGCGATGCGGAATTTGGCTGCTCGGGCGGCGCGAGCAGGACGTCCATCCGCGCCTGGCCGCCCTTCGCCTCAGGCTGGCACACCGGTGTCCGTAATATCCCGGAAAACCGCCGCCGGCGTTCGTCAGCCGTTTACTTTGTCGCGCAACTTGCCGGATACGCTAACCACCACTTAGGCCTCTCGCGGGCAATGTTCCCCGCCAGATTGGAGGGGTTGGCCCCGGGGCCTTCAGGAATCGTGCAGTCGAGCATCGGGCGTACCTTCGCGGCGTTGAGTGCCACCAACGAAGCGATCCTGTACGCGAAATCACCAGAAGAATTGTACGGCAAGGTCTGCGAAGCCGCGTTCTCGAGCGGGAGCTTCCTGGCCGCGACCGTGTTTTTGCTGGAGCCGGATACCGGTCTCTTGAGGTTCGCGGCTGGCTACGGCGACGATGTCGCGCGACTATGCAGCATCACCATTTCCGCGATCGCCAACACCCCGGAGGGCGAAGGCGTGGCCGGCCGCGCGTTCCGCGACCAGAAGGCCTGCGTCCGCAACGACTATGTCAACGACGCTGTTTCGGCGGCTTGGCGCAGCGGCGCGGCAGCGGCAGGCGTCGGGGCGGCCGCCGCGGTGCCGCTGGTTTGCAACCGGCGCAGCGTCGGCGTCTTCATGGTGACGCGGCGCGAGATCAATTCGCTCAGCGACGAGGCCGTTTCGCTGCTGGAGCGCATGGCCGCGAACGTGTCTTTTGCGCTCGATAATTTCGACCACGAGGCCTCGCGCAAGAGCGGCGAGCGGGCGATGCGCCGGCTCAACCGCATGTTCGGTGCCATCAGCGCAACCAACGAGGCGATCCTTCGCGCCAAGACCGAGCACGATCTCTATCAGCGGGTCTGCGATGCCGCGGTGTTCAGCGGAAAGTCCTTCGCGACGGTGGTGCTGCTGGCCGAACCCGACACGCACTGGTTCGAGCCTGTCGCCGGCACCGGCGAGGCGCTCGACCTGATCACGCAGACGCGCTTCTCGACCGATCCGGACAGCGTCTACGGCAAGGGGATTTGCGGCGAGGCGTTCCGGACCCAGCGGCCCTGCGTCGAGCACGATATCCCGATATCGATGAGCCCGTCGCATATGCCGATCGGCGGCAGCGGCCTGATGGCCTGCGTCGCGCTGCCGCTTATCCGGTTCGGCAAGAGCGTCGGCGTCCTGATCTTCTTCACTAGCAATTCCTGGGCGCGTGACGAGGAGATCATCGCGCTGCTCGCGGGGATCGCCGAGAATGTCTCGGTCGCGCTCGACAATTTCGGCCGTGCCACCGAAAAGGCCAGGGCCGACGCCGAGCGCGAGCGGCTGTCGCGGATGTTCGCGGCGCTGAGCGCGACCAACGAGGCGATCATGCGCGCGAGGTCGCGGCTCGAGATGTTCGAGCTGGTCTGCGCGGCGGCGGCGCATGGCGGCGGATTCAACTCCACCAGCATCCTGATCGCGAAGCCCGGCGACGATTTCCTGGAGATGATGGCGGTCGCGGGGCCTACCGCGGCAAATGCGCGCCGCCTCAACGTCTCGCGCAGTGAGGCACGCCCCGAAGGGCGCGGCGTCTGCGGCCGGGCGTTCCGCTCCCGGCGCGCCTGCATCAACAACGATTTTCTGGGCGACGTCGCCAGCAATCCGTTCCGCGACGTCATCGACCGCGAGGATGCGCGGTCGGGCGCGGCATTCCCGCTGATCGTCGACGACGAGCCGGTCGGCGTGATGCTGTTCATCTCCGCCAAGCGCAACACCTTCTCGGCTGAATTCGCCGAGCTGCTGCAGCGGCTCGCCGACAACGTCTCCTATGCGCTGGGCAGCTTCGACCGTGCCGACGAGAAGGCGCGGACCGAGGAGCAGAAGGAGCGGCTGCGGCGGATGTTCGCGGCGCTGAGCGCAACCAACGAGGCGATCATGCGGGCGAAATCCCGCAGCGAACTGTTCGATCTGGTCTGCGATGCCGCGGCGGTCGGCGGCCAGTTCGTCTCGGCAACGATCAGGCTGGTGCGCCCCGGCGAGGTCTTCCTGGACAATGTGGCCGCCTCGGGCCCCGACCGGGTGCGGGCCCGCGAGGTTCAGCTGTCGGCCGACGCGACGCGTCCGGAGGGACAGACGCTGACCGGCGTTGCGATCCGCACGCGCAGGCCTTGCATCAGCAACGACTATCTCAGCGATTTCGGCCCCGAATCGCACGTCTATCCGGCCGTGCGCGACAGCGGCAGCAAATCGGGCGCAGCCCTGCCGCTGCTCAAGAACGGCGAGGCGATCGGCGCGCTGGTGTTTCTCTCCAGCGAGTTCGGCACCTTCAGCCCGGAGATGATGGCGCTGTTGCAGCGGCTTGCCGAGAACGTGTCGTTTGCGTTGGCCAATTTCGATCGCGCCGACGAGAAGGCGCGGGACGACGAGCAGAAGGAGCGGCTGTCGCGGATGTTCGCGGCGCTGAGCGCGACCAATGAGGCGATCATGCGGGCGAAGTCCCGCGCAGAATTGCATCGACTGGTCTGCGCGGCGGCGGCGACCGGCGGCAAGTTCACCTCGACCACGATCGCGCTGGCGCAGACCGGAAGCGACTATCTGCGGATCGTCGCGATTGCGGGGCCGGCGGCGGAGGGCGCGCGCCAGGTGACGCTCTCGACCAGCGAGGCGCACCCCGAGGGGCGCGGCGCCTGCGGTCGGGCGTTCCGCTCCGGCAAGGCGTGCATCATCAACGACTATTTTGCCGATCCCGAGACCGCCGCTTTCCATGAGCGCGCGCGGCTCGATGGAACGCAGTCCAGCGCCTCGTTTCCGCTTGTTGTCAGCGGGCAGGTGGTCGGGGTCATGATCTTCGTCGCGATCGACAAGGACACGTTCACGCCGGAGTTCGCCGAATTGCTGCAGCGCCTTGCCGACAATCTGGCGTTCGCGCTCGAGAGCTTCGATCGCGCCGATGAGAAACACAAGGCCGACGAGCGCATCGAATATCTTGCCTCGCACGACAGCCTGACCAATCTGCCGAACCGCGAGACGTTCAACGAGATGCTGCATCACGCGATCTCGGCGGCGGATCGCCATCGCCGGCAGCTCGCGGTGCTGTTCATCGATCTCGACCGCTTCAAGGTGATCAACGACTCGCTCGGCCACGACGCCGGCGACATGCTGCTGGTGGCGATCGCCGAGCGGCTGCGTGGATCGTTGCGCGCGAGCGACGTGGTGGCGCGGCTCGGCGGCGACGAGTTCGTGGTCATCCTCGAGGAAACCGCCGAACGGGACGACGTCGAGCGCATCGCCGGCGATCTTCTGGTTTCGCTCAGCCAGCCGCTGCAGCTCAGCGGGCATGAGTGCCACACCACGGCCTCGATCGGCATCGCGATGTATCCGGCCGATGGCTCGGACGTGCAGACGCTGACCAAGAATGCCGACATGGCGATGTATCTCGCCAAGGAAGACGGCAAGAATGGCTTCCGCTTCTTCTCCAACGAGATCAGGGCGCAGTCGATCGAGCGCTTGACGATGGAGAGCGCATTGCGCCGCGCACTCGAGCGCAAGCAATTCTCGCTCGACTATCAGCCCAAGGTGGACATGGCGAGCGGGCACATCAGCGGCGTCGAGGCGCTGCTGCGCTGGACCCATCCGGAGCTCGGCAAGGTATCACCGGGGCAGTTCATTCCCCTCGCCGAGGAGACCGGCCTGATCGTGCCGATCGGCCGCTGGGTGCTGAAGGAAGCCTGCGGGCAGAACATGGCGTGGCAGCGCTGCGGCCTCAGGGCCGTGACGATGGCGGTCAACCTTTCACCGCGGCAGTTCGGCGATCCGAACTTGCTCGACGACATCGACGCGGCGCTGGAGGAGAGCGGCATGTCGCCGGCGTTGCTCCAGCTCGAGGTCACCGAGAGTATGGTGATGCGCAACGTGACGCGTGCGGTGCGCGTGCTCGACGCGATCCAGAATCGCGGCATTCGGCTGGCGATCGACGATTTCGGCACCGGCTATTCATCGATGTCGCTGATGAAGCAGTTCCCGATCGACACCATCAAGATCGACCGCTCTTTCGTGCGCGACCTGCCCAATGATTCCGAGGACGTCGCGATCGCGCAGGCGATCATCTCGATGGGCAAGGCGCTTGGCATGACCATCGTCGCCGAGGGCGTCGAGACCTCCGAGCAGCAGGAGTTCCTGCGCGCCCATGCTTGCGACGAGATGCAGGGCTTCCTGTTCAGCCGGCCGCTGCCGCCGCGCGATCTCGCCGAATTGTTGAAGCCGTCGCAGGCAGAGGCGTCGCCGCCGTTGCAGCCGTCGCTGGATGGCGAGGCGACCAGCGAGGCCGGGCCGGATCTAGGGCGGAAACGCGCTGTCGTCTGACGGCTGCACGGGCAGGTCGCGAACGTCGGAATCGGTGGATGCGACCTTGCGCGAGAAATCATAGGGCCATGGCAGGATGTCCTGGCCGGCCAAAGTCTGGCGCAACACAACGGCAGCTTCCGCAAAACTCGCGCCGTCAGGCAAGCGGAGCTGGCGGCTCCAGGCGGATGGCAGCGGTTCGGCGGCATCGCGCATCTCGAATGCCGGCCCCCACCACCAGGCCGGCGCGGGCGGCCGTTCCGGTTCCGGAATGACGCGCCAGCGCGCGAACTCGTCGACGATGCGGGCAAATTGCAGCTTGGCGGCGGGATGCATCGAAGGCCCTTCCTTGGGCCGGGATGATAGCATCGCTCCCACCCCGCGCAACGCGGCTATTGACGGCCGTGCTGCCAATGCGCCGTCACGTCGGAGCCCGATTTGTTGAGGTGGACGTGCTGGTCGACATGGTCGACCCAGGACAGCGGAATGAAGTGATGGTGCTGACCGTCAGGCGAGCTTTGCTTGGTCAGCTTGATCTGGTCGGTGCCTTCCATGTGGTCGACCTTGCCGACCGTTTTCTTGTCCGACGAGATCACATCCATATGTTCCCGAATGTCGGCAGCGTTTGCCATGCGTCATCTCCTCGTCATGCTGATGAGGATGAAACGCCGCCTGGATGCAAAAGGTTGCTAGCCGGTACCGGCTACTTCTGCTCGACCTCGGTTGCGGTGGCCGGGCCTTCGCCCATGATCAGCAGCACGGCGTCCTCGTCCTTGGCGCCGTCCCAGTGCACCTGCTTGCCGAAATGGGTGACGAAGCTGCCGGCCGGCATCGCCACGGTGCCGTGATCGGGATCGAATTTTGGACCCGAGCCCACCCACCAGGTGCCCTTGAGCACCACGATGTAGCGGTCGTTGGGATGGAAGTGCGGACGGCTGAAGTGATTGCCTTTGGTCCATTTGGTGTAGACCATGTAGAAGCCGGGCTTCGCGGGATCGCCGACCACGACTGCATTCTGCGCGCCGCGCGCGTCAGCCGGGCTCCAGGGAATCTGATCCGGCAGCTTGTAGGTGACGGCGGCCGGATTGAGCTCAGCCGCGGAGCTGACGCTCAACATGCCGGCGAAGGCCAGCGGCATCAGCGGCATCATCAGGTATCGCCATGATCGGTTCGACGCCGTCATCGGTATGCTCCCAGATCGGATTACTCGGGCGACTGCCGCGCCCGTACGTCGCGCGATGCTAGTCGTCCTCGCTTCCGCCCGGCAAGACGCGGCCGTGCATGTCTGACCTCAGGATTGCGGCAACGATCCGTGACACAACGCAGTTGCAATATGAAAAAGCATTTACGCCGCCGCAGACGATGATAGGTTGCGCGCCAACCAAAAGACGGGAGGATAACCTTGAAGAAGCATCTGTCGATACTGGCGGCGGGACTCGTGATCGGTGCGGCCGCGCTGCAATTTTCCACCGCGGCCTCGGGGGACGACGGCTGGGTCACGCTGCTCGACAGCTCCAAGAAGGGTGACTGGGACGAGGTCGGCAAGGCCAATTGGGCGATGAAGGACGGCGCGCTGGTCGCCGACAAGCTCGACGGCAAGGATCTCTCCTATCTCGTCAGCAAGACCCAATACAAGGATTTCCAGATCAGGGCGGAGTTCTGGACCGACGAGGATGCCAACAGCGGCATCTTCATCCGCTGCGAAGGCAACAAGGTGATCGACTCCAAGGTCTGCTACGAGGTCAACATCTTCGACAAGCGGCCGGACCCGACCTACGGCACCGGCGCGATTGTCGACGTCGGTAAGGTCGATCCGATGCCGAAGGCGGCCGGCAAGTGGAACGTCTACGAGATCACGGCGCAGGGGCCGCATTTCGTCGTGACGCTGAACGGCCAGAAGACCGTCGACGCCCAGGACTCCAAGCACGCCAACGGTTACATCGCGCTCCAGTATGGTTCGGGCGTGGTCAAGTTCCGCAAGGTGCAGATCAAGCCGCTCTGACGGCTATTCGCGAGCGGAGCCCGGTCGCGGCGCGGCCGGGCTTCTGCTTGCTGTCATGCGCTATCGATCGGTCGTCGCCTGATCGTCACCCTGTGTGCGCAGATGATGGCCGATCACGAGCCCGGTCAGGCACAGCAGCAGCCCAAGTGCCGGCGGCGCAAACAGCGCCTCCTCCTGGAAGATGCCGTTCACCAGCACGACCATCGTGCCGAAAGCGGCTAGCCCCTGGATGAGGATTCCCGACGAGGCGTAGAGCCGCCAGGCCTTCAGCGCCATCGCCAGGAAGTAGCCAAGCGGCACCAGCGAGCCGATCCCCATCTGGTACAGCAGCACGCCGACGGCGCTCTCCACCGCGCCGTCCATCGTGCCGGCCGCCTGCGCGGCGTTCCAGTCGATCGAGAAATAACCTTCGGAAAGGTTGCCGCCGACGCCAAGTCCGCGGCCGATCGGATTCTGCCGAAAACCGTCCCACCCGCCCATGAAGCCGATCACGTGGAAGTCGCCGATCTGGAGTCCGATATAGATCGCGGCGATGGCGTACAGCACGAGCCCGACCAGCGCGACGGCAAGGGTGACGGTTGCGCCGAGCAGCCAGGTTGCTGTCCAGCCCAAGGCGACAAAGATGACCAGGATGAGCGCGCCTTTCACGCTACAGCAAATCAGCAGCGGGATCGCAGCCAGCGCCAGCCAGCGATATCCGACCGCGAACAGGAACAGGATGGAGAAGGCGATCCCGTAACCGAAGCTGATCGGGCTCATATTCGGTCCGAAGATGCGCAGCAACGACGAGAGGCCGAGGTCCTCGAACAACGGGCTGTTGAGAAAGCTGAAACGGAAGCGATCGATCAGATCCACCGGCACCCTGCCGGTTGCGCGCATCTCGGCTTCCCAGGATCCGGAGCGGCTCGCCTTGAGTTCGTCGAAGTGCCAGAACGTGTAGCCGTTGGTGATGGAGAGCCAGAAATCGCGGAACAGCAGCTCGACATATCCGCAGACGATCAGCAGCGCGGCAACCGTCACCAGGAAGGGCGTGATGCGGATCTCGAAGGTTGCGGCCGTCAGCAGCGACAGCTGAAACAGAAACAGCGGCAGCGCAATGTTGCGCAGATAGACGAGGGCCGCGTGCGAATCCTGCGTGGCGCCGAGCAGGAAATACGCCGTCACGGTTGCGAGCGTGATCAACCCCCATTTCATGATCCGGTCGATCTCGGCGGAATGTTTGCGCTCGTGCAGCGCATAGAGCGCCAGCGTGACCAGCCACATCACCGCGATGACCAGGAAATTATAGCCCTTGACGAAATCCATCTCCTGCTCGGTCGTCATGTAGGACGACAGGATCGAGACGAAGAGGTTCTGGAAGAAGATGATGAAGATGGCGATCGACGGCGCGTAGGCCGGCACTGCGAGCACGATGGCGCAGCCGATCAGACTTTCGACGACGATCGCGAGCCCGGCGTTGGCCGCCTGCATGATCGGCGCGAATGCGATCGATGCCACGGCGATGCCGAGTGCAGGAATCAGATCGCCGGCCAACAGCGGCCGCGGGGCTATCTCTGCTCGCACAGGCTCTGACCTAATGTGACCGGACGTGTGGGCGTGCCACACCGCATCGTCGATCTAGCCGCGCATTGTGTAAGAACCGGTTAACCAGATGGATCAGCGGGTGCCGAGCAGGGCCCTCAGCGCATCGCGGTCGACCTTGCCGGTGACCGCGTCGGCGAGGCCGAAGCCTTGCGACAGCTCCCAATGGGTCCAGCCCCAGCATTGTTGCCGGGCGTAGGCCGTCACGCCGGCGAGCCAGCGCAGCCGGCTGTCGCGCGGCGCTCCGGCTTTCAGTACCCCGAATTCATTGATGATGATCGGCCGCGAATATTGCCGTTGCCAGGCGGCGGCAGGCTCGAGCCATTTGTCGATGCCGCGGTCGGGAACGGCGCGGTCCACCATCGCGAGCGCCTTGCGCTTGTCCAGCGCGGTGAGCTGCTCCCGCAGCTGCTGAACCCCGGGATCGTCGGCGCCGACCGGATAGGGCAATCCGGTGACGTCGTGCAGCGGTTCACCCGGATCCCAATGGGCCTGATGGGTGAACACCATCGGATCGTAGAAGTGGATGGCATAGACGACATTCGGATCGTCGAGCGGAGTGAAATCCGGCAGCGAATCCGCGCGCTGCCAGTTGACCGGCCCGGTGACCAGCGTGGTCTGCGGCAGCAGGTCGCGAATGAAGCCGGCCAGCTCCCGGACTTCGCCCTGCCATTGCGCGGCCTCGACATCCGGCTCGTTCAACAGTTCCGCAAACACACGGTCGGACGGATAGCGCTGTATGACCCGTGCGAGCTCGGTCCAGGCGCGCTTCATTTCGATCATCGCACTGGTGGGATCGTCCTTGTGCAGCGCGTTGAAGCGCTCGCCGGAATGCAGGTCGATCGACACCGCATAGCCGAGCGCGAGCAGGGTCTTGAGCGCGGCATCGACGGTGCGCAGGCGGCTGTCGATCTCGGCTTTCGCGGCGAAGCGCGGCATGACGAAGTCGGCGGGCACCGGCAGCCGGATGTGGGTCATGCCGGCCTTGCGCAGCTCGAGCAGCAGGCTGCGGGGCGGCGCCGACCGCGGATCGGCGATCCAGCCGTCGGCATTGACGCCGCGTGACAGCGCCTTGAGCCGCTCGGCCGGGACACCGTCGATCAAGGCGGGGCAGGCGCGCGCGGCGACCGACAGCAGAATCGACGCGCTGACCGCGAGGGCAAGGATCGATGGCCGCGTCATGACCGATCAGCGTGCGATGGTTGTCGCGGGATCGTGACGGGTTGCGGGGCGCTCACGAATATACTGCCTGTTGTGTTCGAGCCGGCCGGGGGGGTGCGGGGCGTCGTCCAAAAGATAGCTCGGCCAAGCAACGATGCGGTAAAGACGTAACACGAAAATTTAACTTATGCGCCTTCGCCGACTGTCCACGAGAATCGCAAACGAAGCGTTTGGTCGCGACCGCGCCGTGCTGGCGCTGCGTCACTATCCGAAATTCTCCGCGCGGCTGAAGCAGGCGCTCGGCAAGGCGACCCCGTCGCGCGAAGAGGATTGAGCCGCCGGCACAGCGCGCCGCTAGACCCCTCGGACCACGCCCGGCTGGCCCGGTGCGCATTCCAGCGCAGCACGGTCCCAGTTCGCGTTGATGGCCGCGGCCTCATAGCTCGATTGCAGGAATTCGAGCAGCGCCTTGTCGGGGTCCGCAGCCGTCCGCACGGCGTCGTAGGGCAGGATGAATTCGCCAAGCGCCTCGCTGAAGAACGCAGCATCGGGCCGTACCGGCGCGCTGCGATAGCCCGCGGGTTCCGGATAGGCGTAGGAATAGAACGCGGGATAATCGATCGCGCCGCCGCCCGGCCAGAAGCCGGCGCTGCTGACCTCGTGCGAATAGGCCTCGTGCGCCACCTCGTCGGGCAAATGGGGCACGCCGCCGGGATGCCGCGGCGCGGTTCTGCCGGAAAACCGCGTCACCGCGAGATCGAAGCTGCCCCAGAAGAAATGCACCGGGCTCGCCTTGCCGAGGAAGCCGGTCCGGAATTGCTTGAACACGCGATCGCAGTTCACGAGGATCTGGTGAAACCGGCGCACGGCATCCGCGTCGTACGACGCATGCTGCGTATCCTGCGAAAAGCGGATCGGATCGGCGACTTCGTTCGGTATCTCGTCAATGGCGACGTCGATGCCGAGGTCCTTCAGATTGCTCATGACCGCCGCGTAGAAGCTTGCGACCGATTGACCGGCCAGCGCGAATTGCCGTTCGGTGCCGTCGCTGGTCGAGATGCGGAGCACGTGATCGATGAAATCGAAGTCGATCTGGAACGTGCGATCGCCGTCGGGGATCGGCGAGGTCGTCAGCCCGCGCGCCGTGACATAGAGCGTGACGTGCCAGGAGTGATTGAGCCAGGGCGACTTCGCCAGCCGGATCTTGCCTGCGATCTGGGTGAAGAGCTGGAGCGTGGCACAGCTGTCGCGCCACGCCGCGGTCGGCAGTTCCGGCCAGCGGGTCTTCTGTGTGTCGGTCATGACAAAACCTCTGGGCTGCGCGACGTACAGTGTTTCGGCTATTACGAATTGGTCGCGATGACCTTGGGGAACCGATCCTCTCGTTCCGCGCGACGTGCTCTGGTCGGCGAAGCGCACGAACGCGCTTTGCCGTCAAACCGCACGTAGGTTAGTTCGCGGCCCAAGCTCCGTGGCCCTCACCGGCGGCATATCGTCGAGGGCGGCAATCCGGCGGTCAATCTCACGGATCACGTGTTTCGAGAATGGCCCGAAATGCAAATACAGCGCCATCAGCATCACGATGTAGCGAAGCGCGCCCGGATTGGACTTGGCGACCTCGACGAAGGTCTTCCAGAACGGTTCGCGGACCTCCGGCAGGGCACGCATGATCGTGTGCACGCCCTCGATGCCGCCAAGCCTCTTGCGTATGTCGCCATCCGGCAGGTCGCGGCGCCGGTCGGACCGGTCGAGCATGGCGGCGAGCCGCGACAGCCGTCCTGCATAGGCCGTCGGGTCGAACACGTGCCCGATCACGGCCTTGTAGTCCTCAAGGATGTCACGCAGCGGACGTATGGTGTCGAAATTGCAGCCGAGCGTGCATTGGTCGCCCGCCTGCTCGACTTTCATGAGATCATGGCCTTCGTGCAGGCGGCCTTCCTTCGCCAGCCGCCGCGTCAGCTGTGTGCCCGGCAGTGCATAGAGCAGTCCAACCATGCAGACTGGAATGCTCGCCTCCTCGATGAAGTCGATCATCGCGTGCCCCATCGAGGCTTTCTCGGTATCGAACCCGACGATGAAACCCGCGGTGACGAACATGCCGTAGCCATAGATCTTGTGAATGCATTCGGCGATGTCGCGCCGGGTGTTCTGCTTCTTCTTCATCTGCACGAGGGTCTCCGGATCCGGGCTCTCAATGCCGACGAAAATCCCGAAGAAGTTCGCGTCCTTCATCGCCTGCAACAGCTCGCTGTCGTCAGCGATATTGATCGAGGCTTCCGTCGAAAACTCGAACGGATAGTCTCGCTCCTCTAGCCAGGCTTTGAGCTGCGGCAGCAGGATGCGGAGGTTTTTCTTGTTCCCGATGAAGTTGTCGTCGACGAAATCGACATGTCCGCGATAACCGTGATCGTAGAGCGCTTGCAACTCAGCGAGAATTTGATCGGGGGTCTTGGTGCGCGGCACACGACCATACAGCTCGATAATATCGCAGAACTCGCAGGTGAACGGGCAGCCACGTGAATATTGCACGCCAATGAAGAGATAGTGGTCGAAATTGATCAGGTCATAGCGGGGCATCGGGCTTAGCGTGACGTCGATCTTGAATTTCTCGGCGACGAACACGCCCTTGCGCTCTCCACTTTCCCAGGCGGCGACAAATTGCTGAATGATTTGCTCTGCCTCACCGATCACCTGGAAGTCCGCGTCGGCGTAAAGATGCGGGCTGGAGGAGACGTCAGGTCCGCCGACACACACCGGCTTGCCGTGCCGGTGTGCGAGATCGATCAGGTGGAGAAAATCAGGCTGCTGGTTGAGCATGCCGCCGATCATGACAAGATCGGCCGAGTCGAGATCGGCGTCCGTCAAGGGCTCGGTGTTACGGTTGATGAGGCGAATATCCCAATGCTTGGGCAGCATGGCGGCGACGGTGATCAGTCCGAGCGGCGCCGCCGGATACTTCGCATCGACGAGTTCACAAGCTTCCGTATAGTTCCAGAAGGAGTCCTGAACGAACTTCGGATAGATCATTAGGACGCGACAGGGAACCGTCATGTTGCTCCGGCCTGGATATTGACGGGCACGATGACACGCGGCTTGTCGCCGCTCAAGGGCTCAATTCGCGGCCAATTGTCAGGCAATCTTGGACATGGACGCCAATTACGTCGATTATCAGCCTTTCTTGGCGTCTCTCGGCGTCTCTTGGCGTTCGAGCAGCGATCGCTCTTGCGCCGTTGTCCGGGAACGACGTCGCGACTTTGGTAGGGGCGGCAATCGCGAACGAGAATGCCGCCCTCGTCGCATCAGCCGTGAAGTTTCCTCGCGGTCTCCGCGATCGCGCGGCCCTGATAGCGGGCTCCGGCGAGTTCGTTCTCGCTCGGCTGGCGGCTGCCGTCGCCGCCGGTGATCGTGGTTGCGCCGTAGGGCGCGCCGCCGGTGACCTCGTCGAGCTTCATCTGTCCGGCAAATCCGTAGTTCAGCCCGACCACCGTCATGCCGAAATGCAGGAGGTTGGTGATGATCGAGAACAGCGTGGTCTCCTGGCCGCCATGCTGGGTCGCGCTCGAGGTGAAGGCGCCGCCGACCTTGCCGTGCAGCGCGCCCTTGGCCCAGAGGCCGCCGGCCTGGTCGAGGAAGTTGGCCATCTGCGAGGCCATGCGGCCGAACCGGGTGCCGGTGCCGACGATGATCGCATCGTAGTTGGCGAGATCGTCAATCTTGGCGATCGGCGCGGCCTGGTCGAGCTTGTAGTGCGAGGCCTTGGCGACTTCGGCCGGCACCAGCTCGGGGACGCGCTTGATGTCGACGGTGACGCCGGCTTCGCGCGCGCCTTCCGCCACGGCATTCGCCATCGCTTCGATGTGACCGTAGGCGGAGTAATAGAGAACGAGAACCTTGGCCATGATGGCCTCCTTGTGGTTTGGCAGTAGGGTGAAGTTAAGGAACCCCGTCATTGCCGGGCTTGACCCGGCAATCCATCAAACGAAGAACTCTTGCGAAGCCCGATGGATGCCCGGGTCAAACCCGGGCATGCCGAAGTGTGGATGTGGTACTTACGCCGCGTCGACGAGCACGAGCTCAGCATCCTCGAGCGCGGTGATCTTCAGCTTGGCCTCGTCGCGGATCGCGGCGCCGTCGCGGGCATTGACGCGCACGCCGTTGACCTCGATGCTGCCGGCCGCCGGCACCAGATAGAGGTGACGGGCCTTGTCGGCGGCATATTCCGCGCTCTCGCCGGCCTTCAGCGTGGTGGCAAGCACCCGCGCATCGGCGCGGATCGGCAGCGCGTCATTGTCGCCGTCGATACCCGAGGCGATGGTGACGAGCTTGCCCGAACGGTCCGCCTTCGGGAACGGCTTCGAGCCCCAGGTCGGGTGGCCGCCCTTCGTCGTCGGCTCGATCCAGATCTGGAAGATCTTGGTCTTCGCCGGCTCCAGATTGTACTCGGAGTGACGGATGCCGCTGCCGGCGCTCATCACCTGCACGTCGCCGGCTTCGGTACGTCCCTTGTTGCCGAGCGAATCCTGGTGCGTGATTGCGCCTTCGCGAACATAGGTGATGATCTCCATGTTGGCGTGCGGATGCGCCGGGAAGCCGGAGTTGGGCGCGATCTCGTCGTCGTTCCAGACGCGCAGCGCGCCGTGGCTGACATTGTCGGGATCGTAGTAGCTCGCGAACGAGAAGTGGTGCTTGGCCTTCAGCCAGCCGTGGTCGGCGCCGCCAAGCTCTGCGAATGGTCTGAGTTCGATCATGGTCATTCCCCTTGATGTCGATGTTGAGGAGCGGGCCGGGCGCTCCGCGCCCGGCGTCTCCAGAAAATTTGCGATCAGGCGCCGAAGCCGCCGTCGACGTTGAGCACGGTGCCGGTCACGAACGAGGCTTCCGGGCTTGCCAGGAACACGACGCCCGCTGCGACTTCCTCCGGGCGGCCGAAGCGTTGCAGCGCGTGCTGCAAGCGTTGCGTCTCGGCAAACTCGCCACCGTCCTTCGGGTTCATGTCGGTGTCGATCGAGCCGGGCTGCACCACATTCACCGTGATGCCGCGCGGTCCGAGGTCGCGCGCCGCGCCCTTGGTGTAGCCGACGACGGCCGCCTTGGTGGCGACGTAGTCGGCAAGGCCCGGGAACGAGGCGCGATCCGCCAGCATGGAGCCGACGGTGACGATGCGGCCGCCTTCGCCCATCAGCTTGGAGGCGGCGCGGATCGCGGTGATCACGCCGTCGATGTTGATCGCCTCCTGGCGGGCGAGCGTCGCGGTGTCGGCCTTGGGATCGTCGACCGCGCCGCCCGACGCGACACCGGCGTTGTTGACCAGGATGTCGAGCCGGCCAAAATCCTTGGCGACGGTCTTCACCAGCTGATCGACATCGGATGACGAGGCCTGGTCGGCCTTGTAGGCGCGGGCGTTGACGCCCTTGCCCTTCAATTCGGCGACCACGGCCTCGGCCTTCTCGGGAGAGGCGACGTAGCTGATCGCGACGCTCGCACCTTCCGCGGCGAGTGCACGAGCGCTGGCCGCGCCGATGCCGCGCGAACCGCCGGTGACGAGGGCAACCTTGCCTGAGAGCTTCTTTGTCATTGGATTTCTCCATCGGTTGAATTTGATGGCACTTGGATATGCCTCCGGCTGTGGTATAGAAATAGAAACTATTGAAACTCATTGTTTCCAGTATTGAGCAATCAGGACAGCGGCCCATGTCGAAACTGCCGGACTTCGAGGCGCTCGCGATCTTCGCAAAAGTCGTGGAATTACGGTCGTTTGCGGCGGCCGCGACCGAGCTCTCGCTGTCCAAGGCGACGGTGTCCAAGGCGGTCAGCCGGCTGGAGGAGCGGCTCGGCGCCCGGCTGTTCAACCGCACCTCGCGGCGGCTGGCGCTGACCGATGCCGGCCAGAAATTGTCGGAGCGCGCCGCGCGGCTGCTCGCCGACGGCGAGGCGGCCGAGAACGAGGCGCTGGCGCAATCGACCACGCCGCGCGGCCTGGTGCGGCTCGCGGTGCCGATGAGCTTCGGCATCAAGACGGTGGCGCCGCTGCTGCCGGAATTCATGGAGGCCTATCCGGAGGTTTCGATCGACCTGCACTTGAGCGATGCCACGGTCGACCTGATCGGCGAGGGCTTTGATGCTGGCCTGCGCATCGCGCGGCTGCCGGATTCCTCACTGATCGCGCGGCGGCTGTGCGGCATGCCGCGCTACACGGTGGCGGCGCCGTCCTATCTGAAGCGCCACGGCCGGCCGACCCATCCGATGCATCTCGCCGAGCACAAATGCTTCGGCTACGCCTATCTCTCGACCCAGGGCGTCTGGCACTACACCAACGCGTCGGGCGAGCAGGCGAGCGTGCGTCCCGCCGGCCAGCTCCGGGTCAACAACGGCGAGGCGGTGATGCCCGCGCTGCTCGCCGGCCTCGGCATCGCCGATCTGCCCGACTTCATCGTCGGCGATGCGATCGCGCGCGGCGAGGTCGAGGTGATCCTGAAGGGCTGGAAGCAGCCCGAGGGCGCCGTGCATCTCGTCACCCCGCCCGGCGGTCCGCGGCCCGCGCGCGTCGAGGTGCTGGCGGATTTCCTGGCGAAGCATTTCGCCAAAGGGCGCGCGCAGCGGAAATAGAAATCCGCACGCGGACCGGTGGAGGGACATCCGACCCGCCCCGTCACATTCGTGTCATCCCTTTTAAATTGTATTACTTATGTGAACTAACCCACGATCGTGGGCTGCCGCGATCGTCTATTTCTGCGTCCTGAACCGGTGTTGCCGCAAAGCGCATTTTCGGAGGAACCAGATGATTGATCTGACCAAGCACGATTTCACGTCATTGTCGGTGAAGGATCTGCTCGATGCCCGCGAGGCCTATCACGTGCATCTGGCCCATCTGCAATCGGTCTACGCCACGGCGATCGGCCGCTATCTGATCCGGGACAACGACCGCAACGCGACGGAAAGAAAGGCCCACTCCAAGCCGCAGGCGCTCGGACCGCGCACGCTGTTCAATTCGTCGGTCAAGGACTGGTCGTGGCCCTGCATCCTCGTCTTCGTCCGCGACTGGATGAAGCGCTCCGAGCTGAAGAACCATCCGGAGAAGCAGGACCAGCTGGTGCCTCCGTTCCTCTATCTGCCCGACGGTCGCGTCGTGCCCACCTGCGTCGTCAAGGTGGATCCGAACGAGGGTAGCCCCGGCACCGTCGATCCGCCGGTGTTCAAGAGCGATCTGGTCGGCGGCGGCTTTCCGGTGCAGACCATGATCCAGGGCAAGATCCACCGTGGCTCGATCGGCTGTCTCGTCACCAATGGCGAGACGGTGTTTGCGCTCTCCAATCGTCACGTGGTCGGCGCAGCCGGCCGCGAGATCTTCGCCGGCTTCAAGAACACCGACCGCCGCCTCGGCGTCAGCGATGCGCTGCAACTCGGCAAGCGCGCCTTCAGCGAGGTCTATCCCGGCTGGCCCGGCTCGCGCGTCGTGGCCAATCTCGATGCCGGCCTGATCCGCGTCGATGACGTCAAGGGCTGGACCGCACAGGTTTACGGCGTCGGCCAGGTCGGCGACGTCGTCGACCTCAATGTCGGCACCTTCCGTCTCGACATCATCAACCAGCCGCTGATCGCGTTCGGTGCGACCAGCGGATTGATGAAGGGCAAGATCCTCGGCCTGTTCTATCGCTACAAGACCGTCGGCGGCGTGGAATATGTCAGCGATTTCGTGATCGGCCCGCGCGACGGCGACACGCCGCTCAACAATTATCCGGGCGACTCCGGCACGGTCTGGTTTGTCGACGATCCGGACGCCAAGAAGAACGCCAGCGGCGCGCGGATCCTCAGTCCCCTGGCGCTCGAATGGGGCGGCCAGGAATTGTTCGGATCGAGCGGCAAGGTCCCGATGCAGGTTGCGCTCGGCATCTGCATGGCGACGCTGTGCCGCGAGCTCGATGTCGAGTTGATCGGCGACTGGAACGCCGGTCACACCGAGTATTGGGGCGAATGGGGCCACGTCAAGATCGGCGCCTACGCGACCGGTCTGATCGATGCGAAGTTGCCCAAGCTCGCCACCATGATGGACGCCAATTCCGACAATATCGGCCTCGACGACAAGCTGCTCGTCGACCTCAAGCCGCATCAGCGAGGCACATTCTCGCCGCTGGCCGATGTCGCCGACCTGGTGTGGCGCTTCACCCGGCACACCGACGAAAGCAACCATTTCGCCGACATGGACAAGCCCGGCAGGGACGGCAAGACGCTGCTCGATCTTTGCGCGGAGTCGACGCGCAACGTCGATCCGAAGGTCTGGAACGACTATTACGAAGGGATCGGCGAGGACCGGCGCGGTGCATTGCCGTTCCGGGTCTGGCAGATTTTCGACGAGATGGTCGAGTATGCCGCCGCCAACAAGAAGTTGGAATTCGTCTGCGCCGCGGGCATCGTCGCACATTACATCGGCGATGCCTGCCAGCCGCTGCATATCTCGCAATTCCACCATGGCCTCGATCCGAACGACAAGGCGCATGCCAAGGTGCACAGCGTGTACGAGACCACGATGATCGGCCGCCACGGCAAGGATCTCATCAAGATGATCCCTGACGCCAGGACCAGCGACGTCGCGGAGATCGTCCCGGGCGGCACCCCGACCGGCCGCGACGCCGCGGTTGCCGTGGTCGCGCTGATGCAGCGGACCGTGAAGCGGCTGCCGCCGATGACCATCGTCAACCTGTTCAACTCCCACATGGGCAACGGCCAGGTCGAGGCGCTGTGGTCGAAGCTGAAGGATGCCACCGCGGCCTGCATGCAGGATGGTGCCAAGACCCTGGCCCGGGTCTGGGAAGCGGCCTGGCGCGCCGGCGCGGGCGAGGACCGCGGGCAGGGCGGCAAGTTCGATCAGGACAGTTTGAGCAAGCTCTACAACGACCCGCGCTTCCTGCCGGCGTTTCCGCTCCAGCAACTCACACTGGATGCCGACGACCACCTCGTTCCGATCGGAGGCAGCAGCACGCGGCGCCGCGGCGCGACAACCGCGCGACGCGCGCGTCCGCAAGCAGCGAAGAAGGCCGCCAAGAAAGCTGCGAGGGAAACGGCCAGGAAGGCGCCGAAGAAGGCGGTGGCGCGCAAGCGGCCGGCCGCGGCTGCTCCGGTCCGACGCGCGGCCGCCAGCAAGAAGACCGCGACCAAGCGCGGCGCGGCCAGCAAGCGGTCGGTCGGAAAGACCCGCAGGGCGGCGCGCAAGCGTTAGAGCAAGATGACTTACATCACATCGCGCAGCGGATTCAGCTTTACCTCGCCCCGCGTGCGGGGAGAGGTATAGGCCGCCTTTGGCGGCCGTTCTCAAGAACGCCGAAGCGGAGCTTCGGCTATGACGCATCGTCAGATGCGTTCCGGGTGAGGGGGAGCCTCCACAAGTCCAACTGTCGCCGTTTACGCGGAGGCGGCCCCTCACCCCAACCCTCTCCCGTAAGAACGGGGAGAGGGAGCACAGCGCCGTCGTTATTCGATCGAATCTCAGCATGCACTCGGCCCGACCAGGCTCGATCTTCCCCATCGGTCAGTCGGCGTCAGGTGCGACGCGCGGGACGCTTGAGATCAGCGCTCCGCTCCTGCACGATACGACCAAGCCGCGGCTCTGACCGCGGCATCGCGATCGGTTGCGATCGCCAAAAAAGATGATTGGGGAGAAACTCTCGATGAACCGTCGCGAACTCCTGCGCGTCGCTGCCGCATTGCCGCTTGCGCAGGCTGCGCTCGCCAACTCCGCGTTTGCGCAAGCCGCCTATCCCAACCGCAACATCACGATGATCGTGCCGTTTCCGGCCGGTGGCCAGGCCGACCTTGCGGCGCGGCCGGTGGCGCTCGCGCTGGAGCGCATCCTCGGCAAGCCCGTCATCGTCGACAATCGCGCCGGCGGAGCAGGCGGATCGATCGGCAATGCGCAGGCGGCGCGCGCCGAGCCCGACGGCTATACGCTGCTGATGACGCTGTCCTCGCTCGCGGTGCTGCCGGAGGCCGACCGGCTGTTCGATCGTCCGGTTGCCTACGAGGTGTCGCAGTTCGCGCCGATCGCGCGCGTGCTCGCCGACCCGACGCTGCTGGCGGTGCCGGCCTCGGCGCCGTGGAAGACGCTGCAGGAATTCGTCGACGACGCGAAGAAACGCCCGGGACAGATCCCCTACGGCTCGTCCGGTCCGTACGGCACGCTGCATGTCGCGATGGAGATGTTCGCGGCGAGCGCAGGAATCAAGCTGCTGCATGTGCCGTTCCGCGGCGCAGGCCCGGCGCTCACCGCACTGCTTTCCGGCACCGTGCAGGCATTGGCGTCGGCGCCGGGCACGCTCAAGCAGCAGGTCGAGGACGGCAAGATGCGCGTGCTCGCCAATTGGGGCGCCGAGCGGATCGCGAGCTTCCCCGATCTGCCGACCTTCAAGGAACTCGGCTACAAGGACGTCGAGTTCTACATCTGGGCGGGACTGTTCGCGCAATCAGCGCTGCCGGCGCCGATCATGGAGCGGCTGGGCGCGGCGATGGCTGATGCCGTGAAGGCGCCGGAGGTGATCAAGACCTTCGAGACTGCGGGCAGTCCGGTCGCCTATATGGACGCGCCGGCGTTCTCAAAATTTGTTGCAGACGACAGCGCGCGGTTGATCGCGGCGGTGAAGAAGATCGGCAAGGTCGAATAGGGAACTCCCGGGACAAACTCTCTTCACTTTTAGTTGTCCGCGCGAACGATCCTTGGCCGCATTCATTGGGCAGCTTTGGAGCAAATCGCGGCGCGGGAACCTGCGCGCGCGGGCCAGTATCTGGAACAGCAGGAGCCCGACATGCGATCGCAGCGGATCGTCCTGAGCCTTGCCATAGCGATCGGCGGAGCTGTCACGGCAACGGCCGCCGTCGCCGAGGAGTATCGGGGAACCTGGGAACAGCAGATGGCGTGCACACCGGACGTGTGGCGGCTCTGCAGCGACCAGGTGCCCGACGTGCAGCGCATCGTGGCTTGCCTGCGGCAGAACACGCCGCAACTTTCCAGCAGTTGTCGTGCCGTGTTCGAATCGAACGCGCAACAGTCGCAGACGCAGGGCCGGGCCCAGCAGCCGCAAGCGCAGGGCCGCGCGCCGCAGCAGCCGCAGATGCAGCAGCGGCCGCGCGCACCACAGCCGATGCAGCCGGCGCCATCGCGGCCGCCGTTCGACGATGAGGACTAATCCCCAGGTCTGACTTCGCAGACGTCGACCCATTCGGCCGCGGTCAGCTCCGCCATCCTGTCGGGCGTGATGCGGACCGCGCTGTGGGTCGAGCCTGCCGCCGGCACCACGACATCGAACGCCTTCAGCGATAAGTCGCAATAGACTGGCAGCGGCGTCTTCAGCCCGAACGGGCAGACGCCGCCGACCTCGTGACCGGTGATGTCGGCGACCTCGTCGAGGCCGAGCATTTTCGGCTTGCCGCCGAACGCCGCCTTGACCTTCTTGTTGTCCATCCGCGACGTCCCGGCGGCGACGATCAGCACCACGCGGTCGCCGACCCGCAGGCTCAACGTCTTGGCGATCCGCGCCGGCTCGACGCCATAGGCCTCCGCCGCCAGCACGACGGTCGCGGAGCTCGTGGTGGATTCGATCACGGAGATTTCGGGCGCCTTCTCGGCGAAGAAGGCGCGGACGGAGTCGAGACTCATAATGTTCAGGACCTTGCAGACACCAGGGCGGGAAGTTCGGAGAGACCGTGGATCCGGTGATCGGGCACGACGCCGAGCTCGTCCATCTGGGTACGCAGCGCCTTGAACATCGTCAATGGCGCGACCGTCTCGCTTTCGACGCAGGCCAGCGCCATCGCTTCCGGCGTCACCCGCTCGATCCATGCGACGTTGAGGCCGAACGACTTGGCACCGCAGGCGTCCCACGGATTGGAGGAAATGAACAGCACCTCCGCCGGCGGTACTTTCAGCACCTCCTCGATCAGCGTGTAGGCCTCCGGCGCCGGCTTGAACACCTTGTGGGCATCGACGCTGATGGTCGCATCGAGCACGCGGTCGAGGCCTGAGTTGCGCACCAGCGCATTCAGCATGTCAGGGCTGCCGTTGGAGAGGATCGCGAGCTTCTTGTCCTTCATCGCCTCGAGCGCGGCGACCGCATCCGGATACAGCGCCAGATGCTGATATTTGTCGATGATGCGGGCGAAGGTCGCCGCATCATATTGCAGGCCGAGGCAGCGCAGCGTGTAGGCGAGAGAGTCACGAGTTACGCCGGCGAAATCCTGGTAGCGCCGCATCAGCGAACGCAGCCAGGAGTATTCGAGCTGCTTGATGCGCCAGATCTGCGTGATGATGTCGCCGTAGCCGGGGAACGCATCCTCGGTGACGTCGGCCACCGACTGGACGTCGTAGAGTGTGCCGTAGGCGTCGAAGACGATTGCCTTGATGGTCATTGTGATCTCTCTTGCCCGCCGATTGTCGCATACAGGAATTTCCTGAGTGCGTCGATGGATTGATCCCTGGCTACCTCGTTGAATTCGAGGTGATGACCGAGCATCTGCACCGGCGTGCTGTAATGCTGCACGTCGAAACCGTGATAGGCGCCGGGATAGACGATCAGCTCGATCGGATGTCCCGCACGATTCTGCCGGGAAATGCCGTAGTCGTCGCGGCCTTCGGCCAGGGTCCGGCACTCCTTGGCCGGCGTCCAGTCGTCGAGCTCGCCGACCATGATCAGCGTCGGCACCGTCATGTCGCCCTTGATGCTGACGCAGGGCGGGTAGAACGCGACGGCCGCGCGGAATTTCTCTGCCGCGTTATGTTCGATCGCGCCACGCTCGACCGAGAGCAGGGCGAGCCAGGCGCCTTGCGAGAACCCGACAACTGCGACGCGATCCGGATCGACCGCCGATTGCCGCGCGAGATAGCTCAGCGCACGATAGGCGTCATGGACGGTTGCGGCCGGCGCGCCGCCCGTGCAGGCGCTGGTGATGCCGCGCGGCCCGAACCGGTCGACCGTGAGCGTGACATAGCCCCAGGCCGCCAGCCGCTTGCCCCAGCGCTCGTCGAGTTGCTTGAAGAAGCCGCTGCAGCCGTGCAGCAGCACCACGGCGGGCGAGGGGCCCGGTCCATCGGGTGTTCGCAGATAGCCTTGCAGTGGCTGCGCACTTGCAAGCGGGCTCTCGAATTCGACGAACGCGGGCGGCTGCCCGCTGCGTGCCGCGCAGCAGAGTCCTGCGCTTCCGATCAGGAGTGCGGAGAGGGTGGCAAGTCCGGTGAAGCTCGTCATGAACCACCTCCGAAGCTTGCCGCCGACAATACTCCCTTAGATCATGATGCGCTTCGACGGAATCGCATCATGATCTCATTTCCTTGTTTGAGCATGATCTTTCCGGAAAACCGCTTCGCACTTTTCCGGATCATGCTCTAGATCCCCAAAATCTTCCGCGCGTTGGCCTTCAGGACCTTCGGCCGGATCTCCTCGCGGATGTCGAGCTTGGCGAAGTCGGCGAGCCAGCGGTCCGGCGTGATCACCGGCCAGTCGGAGCCGAACAGCATCTTGTCCTGCAGGATCGAGTTGATGTAGCGGACCAGGATCGGCGGGAAGTATTTCGGCGACCAGCCGGACAGGTCGATATAGACGTTCGGCTTGTGGGTCGCGACCGACAGCGCCTCTTCCTGCCAGGGGAAGGAGGGATGCGCGAGGATGATCTTGAGGTCGGGGAAATCGGCCGCGACGTCGTCCATGTACATCGGGTTGGAATATTTCAGCCGCATCCCCATGCCGCCCGGCATGCCGGAGCCGACGCCGGTCTGGCCGGTGTGGAACAGCGCGATCGCGCCGCCGTCGTTGATGGCTTCATAGAGCGGATAGGCCATGCGGTCGTTGGCGTAGAAGCCCTGCATGGTCGGGTGGAATTTGAAGCCGCGGACGCCGTATTCCTCGATCAGCTTGCGCGCCTCGCGGACGCCGAGCTTGCCCTTGTGCGGGTCGATCGAGACGAACGGGATCAACACGTCGAGATGATCGGAGGCGACCTCGAGCATTTCGTAATTGTTGTAGCGGCGGAAGCCGGTCTCGCGCTCGGCGTCGACCGGAAAGATCACCGCGGCGATGTTCTTGGCGCGGTAGTAGGCCGCGGTCTCCGGCACGGTCGGCGGATGCTTGTGCGGCGACTTGAAGTAGTCGGCCATCTGCGCCTGGAAGTCGTCATAGCCGTCGTCGCCATGCATGCCGCACGGCTCCTCGGCATGGGTGTGGATGTCGATCGCGGTGACCTTTTCGATGTCGGGCAGTTTGAGCTTGGGCATTCGGTTTCCCCGGCGGCGTGTTCATTGGTGATGGAAAATAATTATATAATATAACGATTTTCGCAAGCGCCGTGGCGTTGAAGGATTCTGGCCGCGCGCCGAGCTCGGCCCGGCGCGAGGTCCGGTTCGGTCGGGGGCGGGCGCGAGGAGGACGAAAACTCGATTCGGCGGCCGTGGCGCCATCGTCAAAGGGCGACGGCGGGTCGCCTCGTTGGTTCGGATAATTGTGGCCGTCGCCGTTTCCGAAGCGATCTCAATGGCGTGGCGCGGTACCCGGCGCGGGTTCCGGACCAAGGCAGGCCCGAAAATCGGCCCATCTCGGTTGACATTTAACGGTCCGATGGCTTAGAACCCGGCCGTCCCGGGCGGCAGGCCGCTTGTCGGGATAAATCCCATTTTGCCAAATATTGGCATTGATCAGGTACGGCCTCCAACACGGGCCTTTCGAAGTAACAGGATTGTCCCATGAAGGTCCGTAACTCGCTCAAGTCGCTGCGCGGCCGCCATCGCAACAACCGTCTGGTTCGCCGCAAGGGCCGCGTCTACGTGATCAACAAGGTCCAGCGCCGCTTCAAGGCGCGCCAGGGTTGATACGCCAAGTCTGATCGGCAAGGCTGATCCCGCCCGGATCGCCGGCCGATTCCGATCCTTCCTTCACAGGTGTTTGACGCCGCGCTGCTTTGCAGTGCGGCGTTGTGCGTCTAGACTTCGGCCATGGGATTAAAGCTCGGATTCAAGTTCCTGGGGCCCACCAACCGCCGGCTGGCGATCCTGATCGCCGCGCTTCTGGCCATGCCCGTTGCGGCCGTCGCGCAGGACGATCCGCGGGTGGTCCCGCCGCCCAGGGCCCAGAAAAAACTGCCTGAAGCTCCGACCAAGCTGCCGAAGGTGCCGGCCGACCGGACCCGCGGGCTGGATTTCCTGTTCGGCGCGCTGAAGGCCGCGCCCGACGAGGACAGTGCCCGCCATGTCGAGGCGCGGATCTGGGCGCTGTGGCTGCAAACCCCGAGCGATACCGCGGCGCTGTTGATGGTGCGCGCCAAGGCGGCGATCGACGCCCAGAATGTCGATGTCGCGCTGAAGCTGCTGGACGCGGTGATCAAGCTCCGCCCCGACTATGTCGAGGCCTGGAACCGGCGTGCGACGATCTACTATTTGAAGAACGATTACGTTCGTTCGCTGGGAGACCTGCAGCAGGTGCTGACCCGTGAACCCCGCCATTTCGGCGCGCTGGCGGGCGTCGGCATGATCATGCAGGACATGGGCGACGACAAGCGTGCGCTCGACGCCTTCCGCAAGGCGTTGGCTGTCGATCCCTACCTCGAGAAGGTGCCGCAGATCGTCAAGCAGCTGACCGAAAAGGTCGAAGGCCGCGATATCTGATTGCGTGCGATTGATCGCGATCGTGGGGCGATGGCCGCGAATGGGCACGTTGCTCGCGAGCTTGATGCTTGCTCGCGGTACGGTCCGGCGCAGGAGGCTAGTGCAAGAACTTGCCGCGGGACGCGGTGTCCTGGGCTACGGCAGCATAGAATTGCTGAAGCTCCGCCTCCAGGTGCTCATTCACCAGCAACAGTGCCTTCAGCGCGCCGCGCAGGTCGCCATTGCAACTCGCCACGATCTGATCGATGGCCGCATCGCTAGGGTCGGAAATCATGGTACTCCTCCGATTATTTCCCGTTGAACTCGTCATGCGGACGCCGGTTCCTGTGGATACTGTGTACAAACCAGGAAGCGTTCCAGTGGCGTCCCGGTTTCGATGAAGCCTCGCGTCTGATGGCGAAATTGCCACCGCCAATCTATGAAATGACTAATGACGCAGGTATGAACCCGCTATCCACAGGCTGGGCGCATTGTGGACAACTCCGCGCCGGGCGCGAGCCTGACACGCCCAACTGGTTCATGACCACGACAAAAGGGCCCTCGAAGCCCAACCAGGCCCTACCATTAGGTTAAAAGTTGATTGCCGTCGCCCACAAGTTGCGACACAACGCGGCTGGCTGGGGGGAAGACAATTTTATGAAATCGATTTTTGCTGCGTCGCTTTGCGTCGCATTAGGCGGCTGCGCGTCAGTGACACGCGGTACAACTGAGACCATCTCAATCGCATCAACACCCGCAGGCGCGACAGCCGACATCGCAGGATTGGAGATACCGACCGCCTGCGTCACGCCGTGCGCGATTCAGGCCAAGCGCAACGCGGATATTGTCGTCACGATCAGCAAGGAAGGCTATCAATCGCAGATCATTCCGCTGACCAAGGACATCAGCGGATCCGGCGGAGCAGGTTTCGCCGGAAATATATTGCTTGGCGGCATTGTCGGCATGGGAGTCGACGCTGCGACCGGGGCGGCGCTCGATCACAAGCCCAATCCCGTGATCGTGACGTTGCAGCCCACGACGCCTCCGCCACCGCCGCCACGGCCCCCAAGACGTCGGGAATCGAAACCCGTCTCGTAGGGGCGCTGGCTCCGTTGTCGCGCTGAGGCAATATCGGCTCGGCCGACATTGGACTTGCGGCTGCAAAGCGGGATAGCATCGAAACCGGCTCGTACCTCCACCGTAGCTCCTCGGTGCGCAGGATTATCCGGATCGTCTTGATGCTCGCTTTGATCGTCGTGCTGGCGGTAGCCGGGCTGGCGCTGGCCTTGGCGACACAGTTCGGCGTCCAACTGATCCAGCGCGCCTTCCCGCCTCAGGGGCGAATGATCGATGTGGCCGGGGCGCGGCTGCATGTGGTCGAACTCGGCCCGCGCGACGCGGTCGGGCCGCCGGTCGTGATGCTGCATGGTGCAAGCTCCAATCTCCGCGCGATGCAGCCGCTCGGCGATCGCGTTGCCAAAGCGCGCCGGGTGATCCTGATCGATCGGCCGGGTCACGGCTGGAGCACCCGCGCGCGCGTCGCGGATTCGACGCCCGCGATCCAGAGCCGGATGATCGTGGAGGCGCTGACCAGGCTCGGCGTCGAGCGGGCGATCGTGGTGGCGCATTCCTGGGCCGGCGCGCTCGCCCTGCGCATTGCGCTGGATCATCCGGACCGCGTCGCCGGCCTCGTGCTGCTCGCCCCTGTCGCCTATCCGTGGCGCGGCGGCGCCGGACGCTACAATGATGTGATCTCGACGCCTTTGATCGGGCCATTGCTAGCACACACGATCACGCTGCCGCTCGGTCTCCTCATTGCCATTTCGGCTGCGCGCGGCGTGTTCGCGCCGCAGCCGGTGCCGGTCGATTTCGTCCGCGACAGCGAGTCGTTGCTCCTGCTGCGTCCGCGCGAGTTCATCGCCAATGCGCACGACCTCGTCACGCTGAAGGCGGCCGTTGTCGAACAGGCCCCGCGCCATGCCGAGATCAGGGCGCCGCTGTCGATCATTTCGGGCGACGTCGACAAGACGGTCTCGACCGGCATCCACTCGCGGCCGCTCGCCGCATCGGCACCGAACGCGAAGCTGATCGTGCTGCCGGGCACAGGCCACATGGTGCAGTACGTCGTGCCCGATCTCGTGGCGTCCGAGATCGAGACGATGGCCGGCCTGATGGTGCGGGACGCGGTGACGGCGCAATAGCTGCCGCGCCTTTGCGCCGCGCGAATGTGATCCGGCAAGGCTTGCGCCGCCGCGTGGCGCCGAACATCATGCGGCCCACGCGGTTTCGGATTGCAGCAAAGGACACGTCTCATGCGGATCGACAACATTGCCGACCTCATCGCTGAAACCCTTGCCCAGGCCGGCGTCAAACGCATCTACGGTGTCGTCGGCGACAGCCTCAACGGCCTGACCGAGGCGTTGCGCAAGCGCGGCACGATCGATTGGCTGCATGTGCGTCACGAGGAGGTGGCCGCGTTCGCCGCCGCCGCCGAATCCCAGATCACGGGCGCGCTCGCGGTGTGCGCGGGCTCCTGCGGCCCGGGCAATCTGCATCTCATCAACGGCCTGTTCGACGCGCATCGCAGCCGCACGCCGGTGCTGGCGATCGCGGCCCAGATCCCCTCCGCTGAAATCGGCGGCGGATATTTCCAGGAGACCCATCCGCAGGACCTGTTTCGCGAATGCAGCCATTATTGCGAACTGGTGTCGGATCCGGCGCAACTGCCCTACATGCTGGAGAACGCGATCCGCGCCGCGGTCGGCAAGCGCGGTGTCGCCGTATTGGTGCTGCCGGGCGACGTCGCGATGCGGACGGCGCCGAAGCGCGACATCGCACCGAATGCCGGCCTGCTGCCGCCGGCGCCGGTGGTGCGTCCGGCCGACACCGAGTTGAATGCGCTGGCGGCGCTGCTCAATGGCGCGCGGCGCGTCACGCTATTCTGCGGCCGCGGCTGCGCCGGCGCGCATGACGGCTTGATCAAGCTTGCCGAGACGCTGAAGAGCCCGATCGTGCACGCGCTCGGCGGCAAGGAATATGTCGAATACGACAACCCCTACGACGTCGGCATGACCGGCTTCATCGGCTTTTCCTCCGGCTATGCCGCCATGCACGGCTGCGACGTGCTGCTGATGCTGGGCACCGATTTTCCCTACAAGCAGTTTTTCCCGACCGGCATCAACATCGCGCAGGTCGATATCCGCCCCGAAAATCTCGGCCGCCGCTGCAAGCTCGATCTCGGCATCGTCGGCGACGTCGGCGAGACCATCGCCGCGCTGCTGCCGAAGCTCCATGTGAAGACCGACCGCAAGCATCTCGATGCCAGCCTCGCGCATTACAAGGACGCCCGCGCCGGCCTCGACGATCTCGCCCGCGGCAAGCCGGGCCAGAAGCCGATCCATCCGCAATATCTGGCGCGCCTGCTCAGCGAGCAGGCGAGCGAGGATGCGGTGTTCACCGCCGACGTCGGCACGCCGACGATCTGGGCCGCGCGTTATCTGAAAATGAACGGCCGCCGCCGTCTGGTCGGCTCCTGGGTCCATGGCTCGATGGCCAATGCGATGGCGCATGCGATCGGCGCGCAGGCGGCGCAGCCGGGACGGCAGGTGGTGTCGATGTCCGGTGACGGCGGCTTCGCCATGCTGATGGGCGATTTGATCACGCTGACCCAGGCCAAGCTGCCGGTGAAGGTCGTGATCTTCAACAACAGCGTGCTCGGCTTCGTCGCGCTGGAGATGAAGGCCGCCGGCTTCATCGAGACCGGGGTCGATCTGAAGAATCCGGATTTCGCGGCGATGGCCCGCGCGATGGGCATTCACGGCGTCAGGGTGGAGGATCCCGGCGAGCTCGAGGGCGCGATCCGCGACGTGCTCGCGCATGACGGCCCGGCGGTGCTCGACGTCGTGACCGCGACGCAGGAGCTGTCGATGCCGCCGACCATTACGCTGGAGCAGGTGAAGGGATTCAGCCTGTGGGTGCTGCGCGCGGTGATGAGCGGCCGCGGCGACGAGGTGGTCGATCTCGCCAAGACCAATCTCTTGCCGCGCTGAAAGGGGATGGCGTTTCGAAGAAAGGCCATCCCCGTTCTAACGTCCGCCCCGGCATTGGCGCCGGGCGGACGGCGCGACCGATACCGCCGATTACTTCTGCTTGCCGTCCTTGTCGAACGAGGAGACATAGGCCCAGAGGTTGTTGGCCTCGTTCTCGTTCTTGATGCCGGCGAATGCCATCTTGGTGCCGGGGATCTTGGCCTTCGGATCCTTGATGTATTCGAGGAAGGTTTCCTTGTTCCAGGTGATGCCGGAATTCTTGTTGGCATCGGAATAATTGTAGTCCGGCGCGGAGCCGGAATGGCGGCCGTCGAGGCCGTTGAGCTCGGGGCCGACCTTGTTCTTGGCGCCTTCGCCGATTGCGTGGCAGGCGAGGCATTTATTGAACGAGGTCTTGCCGGCGGCGGCATCCTGCGCCAGCGCGGAGGATGCGGAAGCCAGCGATGTGACGACCGCCAGCGCGCTCAAGGTCTTTAGGTTCATAGGGTTCTCTTCGTTTCGTCCCGGGAGGTAGTGATCGTTTGTGGCATGTCCGGCTTGGACAGGACAAGCCACGAAACTTTGACAGGTTTCGCGGCCGCCCGCTTGTCCGAGAGAGAACTCGCCATTGCGGGGTGGGGCAATCCGACCTTCGGCCGGTGCACTGAAACAGGTGCAGACGTGATTGATTTGTCGTAACAAATCGGCGAAGGGCAAAAGCCCAGCCGAGGGAACAACGATGTCCATCATGATGCCGGCGGCCGACCAGGCCGTCCTCGCTCGCCGCGCCGAAATCGTGGCCGCCTTGCGCGCAATCGTCCCGGGCGAGGGCGTGATCGACAGCGCCGCCGAGATGCTCGCCTATGAATCCGACGGCCTGACCGCCTATCGGCAGCCGCCGATGGTCGTGGTGCTGCCCGATACCACCGAGCAGGTGTCGAAGGTGCTCAAATATTGCCAGGGCCAGGGCATCAAGGTGGTGCCGCGCGGCTCCGGCACCTCGCTGTCCGGCGGCGCGCTGCCGCTTGCCGACGGCGTGCTGCTCGGGCTCGGCAAGTTCAAGCGGGTTCGCGAGATCGACTTCGACAACCGCGTCGTCGTCACCGAGCCCGGCGTCACCAACCTCGCGATCAGCCAGGCGGTCGCGCATGCCGGCTTCTACTACGCGCCCGATCCGTCGTCGCAGATCGCCTGCTCGATCGGCGGCAATGTCGCGGAAAATTCCGGCGGCGTGCACTGCCTGAAATACGGCATGACCACCAACAACGTGCTCGGCTGCGAGATCGTGCTGATGAGTGGCGAGATCCTGCGCATCGGCGGCAAGTCGGCCGAGAATGCCGGCTATGATCTGATGGGAATCATCACCGGCTCGGAAGGGCTGCTCGGCGTCATCACCGAGATCACGGTGCGCATCCTGCAGAAGCCGGAGACGGCGCGTGCGCTGATGGTCGGCTTCGCCGAGGTCGAGGCGGCCGGCGAATGCGTCGCGCGGATCATCGGCGCCGGCATCATCCCGGGCGGCATGGAGATGATGGACAAGCCCGCGATCCACGCCGCGGAGGCGTTCGTTCACGCCGGCTATCCGCTCGACGTCGAGGCGCTGTTGATCATCGAGCTCGACGGCCCTCAGGTCGAGGTCGACGAGCTGATCAAGCGGGTCGAGGCGATCGCGCAAGGCTGCGGCTCGACCTCCTGCCAGATCTCGACCTCGGAGGCCGAGCGCAATCTGTTCTGGGCCGGCCGCAAGGCGGCGTTCCCGGCGGTCGGGCGGATCTCGCCGGACTACCTCTGCATGGACGGCACCATCCCGCGCGGCGCCTTGCCGAAGGCCCTGGCGCGGATCCGCGACCTCTCGGAGAAATACGGCCTCGGCGTCGCCAATGTGTTCCACGCCGGCGACGGCAATCTGCACCCCTTGATCCTCTACGATGCCAACAAGCCGGGCGAGATCGAGAAGGCGGAGGCGTTCGGCGCCGACATCCTGCGCTGCTGCGTCGAGCTCGGCGGCGTGCTCACCGGCGAGCACGGCGTCGGCATCGAGAAGCGCGACCTGATGCCGGACATGTTCACCGAGATCGACCTCAACCAGCAGCAGCGGTTGAAATGCGCTTTCGATGCCGGGGGCCTGCTCAACCCCGGCAAGGTGTTTCCGACCCTGCACCGCTGCGCAGAGCTCGGCCGCGTGCATGTCCACGCCGGCAAGCTGGCCTTCCCGGATATCCCGCGGTTCTAGAGCATGATCCGGAAAAGTGCGAAGCGGTTTTCCGAAAAGATCATGGTCAAACAAAGAGCTAAAGCGCGATGACGATTCAACCCAATCTCATCGCGCTTTAGTACCGTCTGAGCAGCCCCGACGCCGCGCCGCTATCGCCATAGGCGGCGCAGGCCCCTTCCGGGTCTCTGATCAACGCCGCCCGGACTCGCTTGAAGGTCTTGCCGGCCGCTTCGGACACCTCGGGGCGGAATTTGCGCGGATCGTAGTCATTGCCGTCGTGAGCCTTGATCGCCGCGTCGAACGCATTGATCATGGCCATCGCGGCGTCGGGGCTGCCGAGAAGTCTGGCGCCCGTTTGAACGCCGCCGGCACCGTTGGCCTCATATCCGGTGCATCGTTGTTCGAGCACCGCGGCTGCGGTCGCGAGCTGGTCGAGGAACGTCGCCTCGGCGTCGGTGAGCATGGCGGCATCCGCCTGTCCCGGCGCGGTGATCGCGAGCAGCGCGATGGCTATCGGTTTGATGTGCATCGTGGTGGTTTCTCCCAGTGGAGCCGCGATCAAATCAACGGTTGCCGAATGACGATAACAAGCCCTGCTTCCACGGCATCAGGAACCACGTCAGCTAATGGCCCCGAGGCCAACATGCGTGAGCGTGCGCCCAGAGCCACTAACGCGCGAGGGCCGGTTGGTACAATTCGACGGATCGCCCTAGCCAGTCGATAACCTTAACCGATGCTTGCCGCGGTGGCCGCCGCCGCGCGTCGCTGCAATTACAGCGCCGACCCATTTACACGGCCTTAGACTGTTGCTCGGTATTTTCCGCAGATGCATGTCTTCGGGAGCACATCGATGCCCAGCCTGGCCGATCAGCTGGCGCTTTCGCGCAATCGGCCCGCGGGTTTCGATTACATGCGGATCGCGCTGGCGGCGTCGATCATTGGCCTGCACAGCACGAACGTGACGCTCGGGCTCGGCCGCGCGCTGGAAATCCAGAGCACGCTGCGCATCGGCGTCGCGATGATCCTTGCGCTGTTCTTTGCCCTGAGCGGCTTCCTGGTGACCGCAAGTCTGCTCCGGTGCAAGAGCCTGATTTCCTTCCTCGGCCTGCGCGTGCTGCGGATCGGACCGGCGCTCGCGGTCGAAACCACGCTATCGGCAATCATCATCGGATCGGTCTTCACCGAGCTGCCGTTGGCGCAATATGTCGCCGATCCGAAATTCCACGCCTATTTTCTCAATATCGTCGGCGACATCCATTACGAGCTGCCGGGCGTATTCCTGCACAATCCGCTGCCCGATCTGGTGAACGCCCAGCTCTGGACCGTGCCGTATGAGCTGTGGTGCTACGTCATCCTGGCGCTGCTCGCCGTGCTCACGATCTGCTTCAACCGGGTGGCGTTCCTGGGGTTCATGGTGATCACCCAGATCGGGCTCATCGCCTACGACATCTGGCGCTGGGACGAGGTACCGATCCAGCTTCGCCCGCACCTTCTGGTGTTCTGCTTCCTTGCCGGCGTCGGCTTCTACCTCTGGCGCGACAAGGTGCCGTTCAACCGCACGGTGTGCCTGCTGGCGCTGGTGCTGTGCGCCGCCGGCATGGCGACCGGGCGCGGCGACGCGCTGGCTCCCGTGCCGGCCGCCTATGTCGCCTGCTATCTCGGCGTGATGAACCCTCGGCGGAGCTGGATCGTCTCGTCAGGCGATTACTCCTACGGGCTTTATCTCTACGGCTTCGTCATCCAGCAATGCGTCGCCACGTTCGGCCCGCCGGTCCAGCACTGGTATCTGAACCTCCTGATCAGCCTGCCGCTCGCCTTCGGCGTCGCCGTCGCGTCCTGGCATCTCGTCGAGAAACGCGCGCTTCGGCTCCGAACCCAGGTCGAGAGCCTCGAGGCGGCGGTGCTGTCGCGGATCTCGATCGTCGGCTTCTGGCGCAGGCCGCCCGAGCGGGCCGGCTTGCGCGCAACGCTCGGCAACAGCGGCGCGTCGATCTGACCCGCGCCGGCGGGAAGTACGAGCTTCGGTTCTGATTGAATCAGAACCGAAGCTCTCGCTTCTTGTTTTGACGCGTTTTCTTCACGCGAACCGGGTCCACTTCGCTCGAAAACGCTTTAGTATCCTCCCCGCCGCGCTTTTCTTCACAGCAGCGCGTATTGCGACCGCTCGCGCTTGGCGAGCAGCGGCAGCGCCTGCTCCGCGATGTAGGTCTTGAAAGCCGCGCTGTCCTGGTGTGCCTTGAACGCGGCTTCGTCCTGGAACAATTCGTAGAACAGGAATTGCGCCGGATTATCCTTGCCGCGGCCGATCAGGAACAGCTTGGTGCCGGGGTCCTTCTGCGCCTCGGGCAGGAAGCCGTCGAGGATTTCCGCCACCTTGTCGGCCTGTCCCTCCTTGGCTTCCCATTGCGCCACAACCAGAAGGCCTGACGTGTTGATCGCGTCGCTGATGGTTCTCGTGCTCATCGCATAGTGCTTCATTGGCATTCCTCCGTTGCTGTGCTCCGATCGAGCTTGCGATCCGGCGAAGGGCGAGACGCCGGCGATCGCCATGATCGCGAACGAGCCGATGGCCGATCGTCGGGTGAGGATCATCGTCGTGGTCGAAACTTCCGAACGTTTCATGTTCGCCTCCAGATGATTCGCGCCAACCGTCCTGCCGGCCGAACCGCAACGCGAGAGATAGTGGATCGTTCGGCGAACCGAGTTCGGCGATGATCGAAATGTCGATGTCGTGAAAACAGTTCGGCAATGATCGAAGTGTTGCAGCAGAGACCGCACGACGCGATTTTCCCGATATCGGCGCTTGCCACGCTGCGACGCATGGAAGCATCGCGCTAACGGCGGCTTAAGTCGCCAGTCGTACAGTTCCGGCATGGTCAAGGTCACAGACATCGGAGGCCTCGAAGGGCGTATGTGCGGTCATCTGGCGGCCAGCCTCTGCGCATTCTTTGCCGGACCCGGCTGCGATGGTGCCGGCCAGAAAGGCGGCTTCATCGCGCGCACCTGCCCGAGCGACTGGGTGGCCGCCGAGCAGGCGCTGCTCGCCGTCGGCGTGATGCATGTCGAGCCGGTCGGAGCCGACGACGCCGTGACAAGGGCCGTGTTTTCGATGAATGCGGCAGAGATGCCGGATTTCCTCGCTGCTTCGATTGGCGACGGCGACCCGCGTATCGTGCAAATCGTGCAGTCCTTTGTCGCCATCGCCTGCGGCGGCTACAGCCGAGACGTCCTGTCGGACCAGCGCGACTGGTTCGAACCTCCTCCCGGATACGCGACGGCGATGAAGTGGCTCGCACGCCACGGATACGCCGAACGGGAGCAGCACGCGTTCCGCTGGACCGACAGGATCGGGCCGGCGATGCGCGCCAGCCAGATATGGAACCATCAAGACCGATCCGTCGAGGCAATCGAACGCATCGAGCGCGATGCCGAGTGTGAGCTGATCTGGTCGACCATGCCGGACACGCTCAAGCAGGGGGTCAAATCAGGCCGGGTCAGCTTCTTCGATTTGGTCAAGGCGCTGGCGCTCGGATGGAGGGACGGCCGGTGGCGCGCCCACAGAGGTGACGAGCCCTTCGAACTCTCGGGCCAAACTCTCCTGGCGCGGCGAATTTTTGAGCTGGCGGGACGTTCCGAGTAGGGCAGCCTGACCGCGGTTTCCATGCCTGCCGGATGGCGCCAAGCCCCGGCCGCCGGGCCCTTCCGTCGGGATTACGAGGTCGGCTTGCCGCATTCAGACGTTCGTTCGGTGCGCATTTGATTTCGGCGCGAAATTTCGTTACCGCCTAGCGTGTGGATACGCTCAAGGTCAGAGACGCAAAAGACGTCGAGGAAGTGGTGCGCGCGGCGGTTGCCAGCGAGCAGCCGCTTGAGGTCATTGGACATGGATCGAAGCGCGCCATCGGCCATCCGATGGCGACCAATGCGCTGCTCGACGTCTCGGCGCTGAATGCGGTCACCTCCTATGAGCCGAACGAACTGATCATCACCGTGCAGGCCGGCGCGCCGCTCGCCGACGTGCAATCCCTGATCGACGCCAAGAACCAGCAATTCGCCTTCGAGCCGATGGACACGTCTGTGCTGCTCGGCACCGCGGGCGCCGGCACGATTGGCGGCATGATCGGCGCCGGACTGGCCGGTCCCCGCCGCATCAAGGCCGGTGGTATCAGGGATCATCTGCTCGGGGCGCACGCGGTGTCCGGGTTTGGCGACAGCTTCAAGACCGGCGGGCGGGTGGTGAAGAACGTCACCGGCTACGATCTCTGCAAGCTGCTGACCGGCTCCTGGGGCACGCTCGCGGTCATGACCGAGGTCACGCTTAAGGTCATGCCGAAGCCGGAAGCCGAGCGGACGCTGCTGCTGCGCGGGCTCGACGACGTCACCGCCAACAGGGCGATGACGGCGGCGCTGGGTTCGCCCTTCGACGTCTCCGGCGCCGCGCATCTTCCGGGTTCGGCGTTGCGGACCGGGGGCGGTGCGCTCGCCGGCCTCGCAGCCTCCGGCCAGCCGGTCACGCTGGTGCGGCTGGAGGGGATTTCGGCGTCGGCGGCACATCGGGCGGCCTCGCTGAGCCAGACGCTCTCGTCCTATGGAACGGTCGACAGCCTCGCCGACGATGCGTCGGCCGCAATCTGGAGTGCGCTGCGCGACGTGGTGCCGTTCGCGGCGAACGGCGCGCTCGGGGCCTGGCCGGTGTGGCGTATCGTTTGCCCGCCGGCCTCTGGCGGCGCGCTGGGCCAGGCGTTGTCGCGCGCCACCGGCGGCGACGTGATCTACGACTGGGGCGGGGGGCTGATCTGGGCCGCGGTGCCGCCGGGCGCCGACGCCCAGGCCACGCTGGTCCGCGGCCAGGTCGAGGCGATTGGCGGGCACGCCACCCTGATCCGCGCCACCGAGGATGAGCGCCGGGCGGTCGATGTGTTCCAGCCGCAGGCGGCCGGGCTTGCCGCGCTCGGTGAACGGGTCCGGGCGAGCTTCGATCCGAGGTCCGTCCTCAACCGCGGCCGGATGATGCGAGGCGGGGCTGCATGAAGACCGAGTTTTCCCTGGCGCAGCTTGCCGATCCCGACATCAAGGAAGCCGACAAGATCCTGCGCGCCTGCGTGCATTGCGGCTTCTGCACCGCGACCTGCCCGACCTATGTGCTGCTCGGCGACGAGCTCGATAGCCCGCGCGGCCGCATCTACCTGATCAAGGAGATGCTGGAGAAGGACAAGCCGCCGACGGCCGACGTGGTCAAGCATATCGACCGCTGCCTGTCGTGCCTCGCCTGCATGACGACCTGTCCGTCGGGCGTGAACTACATGCACCTCGTCGACCAGGCCCGGGTCCGGATCGAGCGGGATTACCAGAGACCGCTGACCGAGCGGCTGCTGCGGTCGGTGCTCGCCCTCGTGCTGCCGCGGCCGGGCCTGTTCCGGATCAGCATGATCCTGGCCGGGCTCGCCCGTCCGTTCGCCGCATTGCTGCCGACGCCATCGGTCGGTGCGTCGAGCCCGGGTCTGCTGCGGCGGATCAAGGCGATGCTGGCGCTCGCGCCGCGTGGCCTGCCGCAACCGGGGCCGGCTGCGGGAACCGTGTTTGCGCCGATCGGCCGGCGGCGCGGCCGGGTCGCGCTGCTGCAGGGCTGCGCCCAGCAGGTGCTGGCGCCACGCATCAATCAGGCCGCGATCAATGTCCTGACCCGGCACGGCGTCGAGGTGGTGCTGGTCAAGGACGAGCAATGCTGCGGCGCGTTGACCCATCACATGGGACAGGACGGCGACGCGCTGGCGCGCGCGCGGGCCAACATCACAGTGTGGCAAAGGGAAGCGGACCAGAACGGGCTCGACGCCATCCTGGTGACGACCTCGGGCTGTGGGACAGTTGTCAAAGACTACGGCTACCTGCTGCGCGAGGACAAAACATTCGCGGAGCCGGCCAAGCGAATCTCGGCGCTGGCAAAGGATATCACCGAGTATCTCGCTGGCCTCGAGCTCGCGCCTTCAACGCAGAAAGGCGACATCACCGTCGCCTATCACTCGGCTTGTTCGTTGCAGCATGGACAGAAAATCACTCAACTTCCGAAAGAATTGCTTTCCAAGAATGGATTCGTGGTGAAAGATGTGCCCGAGAGCCATTTGTGTTGCGGTTCGGCGGGGACCTACAACATTCTCCAGCCCGACATTGCGAGCAGATTGCGCGATCGCAAGGTCGCCAATATTGCGCTTGTCAAACCGGACATGATCGCTGCGGGCAATATTGGCTGCATGGTTCAGATTGCCGGCGGTACGTCAGTTCCTGTGGTGCACACGATTGAGCTTCTCGATTGGGCGACAGGAGGTCCCCGGCCAGGATTGAATTGATCGACTGCCACTCGAGCATGATCCGGACCTCAGCCTTGCCCTGACGCAACGTGAAGGACCGGCGCTTCCTTGCCACAGACGCGAAGCGATCGCGCGGCCATCATGCCCGACAAGCGAAGTGGAGGGTGCCTCTCCTCGAGGTGCAGCCAACGTCCGGCAAGCGATCACTTCAATACGCCCGGTGGACTCAGATAGCGGCAACAGGAGGACCACGATGGCGAAGTCGAAGAAGGCGAAGAAAAGCAAGAAGGCCAAAAAGGCCAAGAAGGTGGTAGCGGCGAAGAAGAGGTCCGCGAAGAAGTCGGCCAAGAAGGCTGCAAAGAAATCCGCCAGGAAGGCTGCAAAGAAATCGGCGAAGAAGTCGGCCAAGAAAGCTGCAAAGAAAACGGCAAAGAAAGCCGCCAAGAAGGCTGCGCCGAAGAAGGCTGCCAAGAAAGCCGCTGCCAAGAAGAGCGCGCCGAAGAAGGCCGCTGCTCCGAAGAAGGCCGCCGCGCCGAAGCCGGCGGCCCCGGTCGCGGCACCTCCGGCGCCCGAGCCCGCGCCGCAGCCGGCTCCGAGCTGGGCCACACCGAGCCACGAACCGGCGCCGGGCTGGATTGCCGGATCGGCCGACGGCGGCGAGCACCACTAAGCCGCTGCCACATTGCCGAGGTTCAAGTGATCGAAGCCGCAGCGCGCCACGCTGCGGCTTCTTCCGTAGGTGCGGTGACAATCCGTGCTTTTACGGGCACGGCGATTCGCACCGAACGCTCTCGCGCCGAGCCGACTGTTGCCGTTTCCCTGTCCGAATGACCGGTTCAACCGGTGCGGGAGCAGCAGTCTTGTGGTGCAAATGCAACACCCGCAAGTCAACATGCGGCAAGATGGCTAGAACGCCTAAAAAGGCGGCACATGCATGTCTTTTTGGCTTCACGGTACCGTGCACGGGCCTCAGATTGATCCACGCGATTTAGTTGCAGTCCGTTAGCGCGCGCCCTGGGGGCCACCGGAGCTGGGCTGTCTGGAAAAGTTAGATGGGGATCGTCATGAAGAAACTGGCTTTGTTAGCAACGGCGCTAGCAATGATTTCGAGCTCGGCAATGGCAGCTGACATGGCGGTGAAGGCCGTCAAGGCGCCGCCGCCGGCTCCGTTCGACCCGTGGGACATCGCCTTTGGCGCTGGCATCATGAGCGACTACATCTTCCGCGGCGTCACCCAGTCCAACCACAATCCGTCGGTCACGGCCTATTTCGAGCCGCGCTACAACGTCAGCAAGGACCTGCAGCTCTACGTCGGTACGTCGACCGAAAGCATCTCCTTCGCCAACCGCGCCGCGGCTGAAGTCGACGTCTACGGCGGTATCCGCCCGACCTTCGGCGCCTTCGCCTTCGACATCGGTGTCTGGGGTTACCTGTATCCGGGTGGAACCTGCTATTACGGCGGCGGTGCCGTGGCCGACTTCGCAGGCAATCCGCTGAGCGCCGATTGCCAGGCCAACACCCTCACCAACCTCGCCGTCATGAAGAAGGACGTCTCGTTCTTCGAAGTCTATGGCAAGGCGACCTGGACCATCAACGACAACTGGGCGTTCACCATCAACGAATACTACTCGCCGAACTTCCTCAACACCGGCGCCTGGGGCAACTACTCCTCGATCATCGGCAAGTACACTGCGCCGAGCACCGTGTTCGGCAGCAGCGGCGTCGGCATGTATGTGTCGGGTGAGTTCGGCCGGCAGTGGCTCGGCACCTCGGACAGCTTCTACGGTGTCCCGGCGTTCCCGAACGGCATCAAGTATGCCGACTACAACACCTGGAACATCGGCATCGGCTTCACCTACAAGGTGTTCACGCTCGATCTGCGCTACTCCGACACCGACATGTCGAAGGGTGATTGCAGCGCCTTCACCAGCGACTTCACCGCGGGCGGAACCACTGCCGTCACCCCGATCAATCCGGGTGGCACGAGCTCCAACTGGTGCGGCGCGGCCGGCATCGCCAAGCTCTCGGTTGACCTGACCGCGATGTCCAACCTGAAGTAATCACTCCTTCGGGAGATCGAGGGGCGGCAGAGCAATCTGCCGCCCCTTTTTGTTTTGGCCGGCCAGGTCCGATCGGCACAGGGCGGACAACAGCAAAAGGCGTTCGCGAGACCTGTGGGCTGCCTCCGCTGGGCTAAGCCGCAAGCCGTGGCCGCGGCTGACCCATGATGCCGCTACGACGCGGCGACCTTGACCGCGTCGCGCAGGGTGAAGCGGTCGCCGTCGCGGACTAGCGTGACGTTGCGCTGATGGAAGGCATCGAGCGTTGAGCGGTGGCCGATCGAAACCACCGTGGTGCCGGGCAGCCTCTCGGCAATCAGCCTGTACAGCGCGGCTTCCGACGGCTCGTCGAGCGAGGCCGTCGCCTCGTCCAGGAACAGGAATTGCGGCGCATGCAGCAGCGCCCGCGCGATGCCGAGCCGCTGCTGCTCGCCGAGCGACAGCATCCGGTTCCAGTGCGCTTGTTCCTCGAGCCGCGCCGCAAGCTGCGGCAGCCCGACGGCGGTGAGGACCTCGCGGACCCGGCCCGCGTCGTAGCTCGCAGCCTGGCCCGGATAAACCACCGCATCATGCAGCGAGCCGATCGGCAGATAGGGGCGCTGCGGCAGCATCATCAGGCTGGCATTGGCCGGGATCTCGACCGCGCCATCGCCGAACGGCCAGATGCCGGCGATCGCGCGGAACAGCGTCGACTTGCCGGCGCCGGAGGGGCCGGTGACAAGGGTGTGTTCATTGTCGCGGAGGCTGAAGCCGTCGGCCGCGAGCAACGGCTTGCCATCCGGCAGGGTGACCAGGAGATCGTCGAGATCGATCCTGTCGCCGCCTGTCGGTTTGACGTGGATGATGTCCTGCCGTTGCGCGAGCGCATCGCCGCCGCGCATCGAGTTCTCGAAGCCATCGAGACGCGCGATCACCGCTTGCCATTCGGCCAGCGTCCGGTAGGCCGTGATGAAGAACGACAGTGAATCCTGCACGCTGCTGAACGCGGAGGCGGTCTGCATCATGCCGCCGAGCTGGATCTTGTTGGCGAAATAGGCCGGTGCGATCAACACGTAGGGGAAGATCACCGCGGCTTGCGAATAGGTCGCGGTGAACGCGGTCAGCTTCTTGGTGCGCTGCATGATGTCGAGCCAGTTCGCGACCACGAATCCGAAGCGATCGAGCAATCGCGTGCGCTCGACCGGTTCACCGTCGAGCAGTGCAATCTGCTCGGCGTTCTCCCGGGTCCGCACCAGGTTGAAGCGAAAATCGGCTTCGAACCGTTGCTGCCGGAAGTTGAGGTTGGCCAGCGGCCTGCCGATCACATGGGTCAAGACCGTTCCGAGGGTCGCGTAGACCAGCGCGCCCCATACCAGATAGCCGGGAATCGCGATGTCCCTGCCGAACAGATGCAGCGGCGCCTGATTGGAAAGGCCCCACAGGATGAACACGAAGGAAGCAAGCGTCACCACGGCGCTCAACAATCCGATCCCGAGCGTCAGGGTCTGTTCGACGAAGCGCTGGGTGTCCTCGGCGATACGCTGGTCCGGGTTGTCAGCGGCATCGCCGAGCAACTGCATGCGATAGTGGTTGGCATCGTGCAGCCAGCCGCCGAGATAACGCGTGGTCATCCAGCGCCGCCAGCGGATCTGTAGCCATTGATTGAGATAGAGCTGGTAGACCTTCAGACCGATCCAGAACGCTGCAAGCACGCAGAAATAACCGATCTGATAGGTGAAGACTGCCTGATCGCGTTCCTGCAGCGCGTTGTAGAAAACATTGTTCCAGCGGTTGAACAGCACGGTCAGAAAGACGCTGGCGAGCTCGATGATCACCACCGCGCCCAAAAGCCCGCGGCCCGCCCATTTGTCCTCGGAGTTGAAGTAGGGCGAGGCGATGCGCCACACCGTCGCGAGCGTCGAGCGAATGTTGTTCACAGATTATCGTCTCCGGGGAAGCGGCCGCAAAGGCCTGAAGAATCGGGACAATTGGGGTAATCCTCGACTAAAGTCGTAGGTCTGGCATGCAAGCGTTGGCTTGTCCCGGCAATCGAGTCAACCCTAGCATGACGACAACGGCGAGGGGCGGGGGACCTTCGATTTTTCGCGAGGATGTGAGCGATCCTTACCGATCGTTCATTCGCGAGCCGGGGCTGCAGCTTTTCCGACGGACTCCCGCAATCGCACCAGTCGCGCCTGCCCGCATGCAGGCCGGCGCGCTGCATAAAAATGTGGGAAGGATCCCGAGATGAACACCTGGAATCAAATCTACAACCCGCTGGGCAATGCGGCGCTGTCGACGGTCGCGGCCGCCATTCCCGTGGTCACGCTGCTGGTGCTGATCGCCAGCGGCAAGGTGAAGGCGCACATTGCGGCCATCATTGCCGTGATCGTGACCAACCTGATCACGATCTTCGTCTTCACCATGCCGGCCAACATGTCGATCCGCGCCACCCTGCTTGGCGTGATCACCGGGTTCTTCCCGATCGGCTGGATCGTGCTCAACGTCATCTTCCTCTACCAGGTCACGGTGAGGTGCGGGAAGTTCGAGCTGCTCAAGCGCGCGGTCGGCGGCGTCACCGAGGACCGGCGGTTGCAGCTGCTGTTGATCGCGTTCTCGTTCGGCGCCTTCTTCGAGGGCGCCTCTGGGTTCGGCACGCCGGTCGCGATCACCGGCGCGGTGCTGATCGGGCTCGGCTTCTCACCGCTCGCCGCGTCCGGCCTGTCGCTGATCGCCAACACGGCACCCGTTGCCTACGGTGCGCTCGGCACGCCGATCCAGGGCCTCGCCTCGGTCACCGGCCTCGACCCCTATATCCTCGGCGCGATGGTCGGCCGGCAGCTGCCGCTGTTCTCGCTGATCGTGCCGTTCTGGGTGGTGTGGGCGTTTGCCGGCTGGCGCGGCATGAAGGAGGTGTGGCCGGCAATCCTGGTCACCGGCGTGTCGTTTGCGGTCCCGCAATTCGTGATCTCGAACTACATCAACCCCTGGATCGTCGACATCGGCGCCTCGCTGATCTCGATGGGCGCCCTGATCCTGTTCCTGAAGGTCTGGCAGCCGCGGCAGCTCTGGCTGTCGCCGGCGCTGCGCGGCCGCGATGAATCGGCGGCGACGATGGCCGCCGCACCTCCGCTCGACAAGACGCCGCTGACCCAGGGTGAAATGTGGAGCGCGCTGCTGCCGTGGATCATCGTCTGCATCCTGATGCTGATCTGGGGCAACGGTGCCTTCAAGGCCTGGGCGAACGCCAACTTCGTCTGGAACTATCCGGTCCCCGAGCTCGACAAGCTGATCTTCAAGGTGCCGCCGGTGGCCGCCAAGCCGACGCCGGAAGGCGCCGTGTTCGGCTTCACCTATCTGTCGTTCACCGGCACCGGCATGCTGATCGCCGCGATCATCTCGGGTCTGTTGATGGGCTTCTCGCCGCTCAAGCTGATCGCCGAGTATGGCCGCACCATCCGCATCTGCGCGATCTCGCTGATCACGATCTCGGCGATGCTGGCGATCGGCACGCTGACCCGGCTGTCCGGCGTCGACGCCACGCTCGGCCTCGCCTTCGCGGCGACCGGCGTGCTCTATCCCTTCTTCGGCACCTTGCTCGGCTGGCTGGGCGTGGCGCTGACCGGATCGGATACCGCGTCGAACGTGCTGTTCGGCAATCTGCAGAAGATCACCTCCGAGCAGCTCGGCCTGTCGCCGATCCTGATGGCGGCGGCGAACTCCTCGGGCGGCGTGATGGGCAAGATGATCGACGCGCAATCGATCGTGGTCGCCTCGACCGCGACCAACTGGTACGGCCACGAGGGCTCGATCCTGCGCTACGTGTTCCTGCATTCGATCGTGCTGGCGTGTCTGGTCGGTCTGTTCGTGACCCTGCAGGCCTATGTCTATCCGTTCACGATACTGGTGCTGAAATAGCGCCACGACGCGTTTGGCGAACCAGGAATCCCCGCGAGCGAACGGCTCGCGGGGATTTGCTTTTCAGGCACATTTTCCGGCAATGCCAATCTGGCCAATCGCGCTCTGCTCCCATAGAAGGGGCCGCAGTTGCGCGTCGCATTTCGAGGATTGGCATGATTTCGATGAGGCGAGATTTGAACGGCGGCATCGCCGCGTTGGCGCTGGTTGCCGCGACTCTCGCCGCAGATGCGGCGCGGGCCCAAGAGGAGTTCCCGTTCGGCTTCGTGATGACGCTCGATGCCGCGCGCATGCCGGGCTCCAAGCGGATTCCCTCGATCGAGGTCGGCGACAATGGCGAGGTGATCCTCGAGCTGTGGTGCGACGGCGGCAAGGGCCAGTTCTCGGTGGCCGGCAACACCATCGTCTTCGTTCCCGGCGCGATGGAGAACCGCACCTGCACGCCGGAGCGGGCGCAGGCGGACAAGGATCTGCTGGCTGCGCTCGGCGACATGACGAGCTGGCGGCGGCACGGTGACGAGGTGACCTTCACCGGCAGCAAGTCGCTGCGTTTCGTGATCAACAGCAACTAAAGCGTCATCGAGCGAAGCGGACGGCGGTTCGCGTCAAGCAAACGCGTCAAGACAAAACGCTCAGGGCGTTGCGATCAGTCCGCTTGCGGTGGCGACGATCCAGCGGTTGCCCCAGCGCACGATGGAATCGACCCGTCCGAGGCCGGGCACGACGTCGCCGCGCGCGGCCATCTTGACACCCTCGGGCCCCTCGAGCACGGCGGTGCCGTCGCGGACTTCGACCACCGACCATCCCGGGATGGTGCTCGGCCGCGTCTCCGGCGCCGCCGCCTGCTTCGGCCCCAATGCGGCGGCCTGTGCATTCAAGGTCGTCGGCGCGGCGCCCAAGGCGAGCGGACGCGGGCTTGCCGGCGCGGTCCTCGGAATGCTGCCGGTGACGACGGGGTCGGCGTTGGACGCAGCCCGGCGTGGGCTCTCCTTTCGACTCGGCGCCACCTCCGCAATGTGCGGGGCCGGCGCTTCCTTTTGGGCCACCGGCACCGGGGCGGGAGCTGCAAGGTCGTGCCAGTTGGCTCCGCCGGTCCATCCCAGCACGAAGCTTGCGGCGAGTGCGGTCGCTGCCAAGAGCGCGGTGCCGATGCGGTCGGCAAACGGCTCCCGCAGCAGCAGGGCGGCGTCGTGGTTCTCGCCGGTGACATCCCAGAGGTCCGCCGTCTGTGCCGGCGAATGACCCTCCGTCACATCCGTCGGCCAGATGCTCGCAGCGTTGATCGGCTCGCGGTCTTGCATGGCGTGACCTGTGTTCGATGGCGCGAAGCATGATCCTCGAAACTAAATCGAGCCTTAATTTTCGGTGACCGAACTGCGGCGGCACGAAGTCTTTTGGTCGCATGCCCCCGTAGATTGACGGGGTGGCGGCGCCATCAGACAGTTGCGGCAACGACCCTCCAGCCGGCACCGAACCGTGTCCGAGATGCACAAGCCCGAGATCAGCATCGGCCCCGAAGACCCTAGGCAGCCGGAGGTCCGGCAGTTGATCGCCCTCTCTGACGCCTATCTGGAGGCATTGTATCCGCCTGACAGCAATCATCTGGTCGACGTCATCGCGCTCACCGCCCCCGGCGCGGTGTTTCTAGTCGCGCGGCGTGACAGTGAGGCGCTTGGCTCGATCGCGTTCCGGATCATCGCGCCTGACCATGCCGAGATGAAGCGGATGTTCGTGCGTGCCGAGGCGCGCGGATACGGGCTCGGCCGCCGGCTGCTCGACGCGCTGGAAGATGTGGCGCGCAGCCGGCAGATCGCGCGCATCAGCCTGGAGACCGGAATCCGGCAGCCGGAGGCGATCGCGCTCTATCGCTCCGCCGGCTATCGGAATTGCCCGCCGTTCGGCGGCTACGCGTCCGATCCGCTCAGCCTGTTCATGACCAAGCGTCTCTGATCGCAGCAAGCATTCGCTTGGGGGCGGCGGTCGTTTCCGGACGTCGTCCCCGCAAAGCGGGTCGTCGCGGCGCGCGGGCGGGGCTATAGCGGTCGCATGCTCGATTTCGCCGCACAATATGCAGCCTTTCAGCGCCGCGACCCGGCCTGGGACGGCGTCGTGTTCGTCGCGGTCAAGACCACCGGTGTGTATTGCCGCCCGGTCTGCCGGGCACGCACGCCGCTCGCGCGCAATGTGCGGTTCTATGGCAGCGCGGCATCGGCCGAGCGTGCTGGCTTCAGGCCCTGCCTGCGCTGCCGTCCCGAGGCGGCGCCGTTCTGCCCGGCCTGGAAAGGCACCAGGACCACCGTCGAGCGCGCCCTGGCGCTGATCGAGGAAGGCGCGCTCGACCGCGGCAATGTCGAAGCGTTGGCGGGGCGGCTCGGCGTCGGCGCGCGGCATCTATCGCGTCTGTTCGCCGAGCATCTCGATGCCTCGCCGCTCCAGGTCGCGCTGTCGCTGCGCGTGCAGCGCGCCAAGCGCCTGATCGACGGCAGCGAGCTGCCGCTTGCGTTGGTGGCGCAGCATGCCGGCTTCTCCAGCGCGCGGCGCATGAATGCCGCATTCGCAAAACTCTACGGCCGCTCCGCCGCGTCGCTGCGGCGCAAGCGGCCTGCCGTCACGATGCAATAAACCCCGGTGGAGATCGGCAATGGCCAAGAGCTACGGCACCGTCAGTGCGGAACAGAAGCTTAAGATGAGCGGCCTCGCATTCGTGCAGGGTCTTGTCAGCGGCGCATTGCCGCTCAACACCATCGCGCGGACACTCGGCTATGACGTCGCCGAGGCCGAGCGCGGCCGCGTCGTCGTCACGCTGGTGCCGACCGACGCGCATCTCAATCCGGCGGGCACCGTGCATGGCGGCCTCACCGCGACGCTGCTCGACAGCTGCATGGGGCTTGCGGTGCAGTCGACGCTCGATGCCGGCACCAGCCAGACCACGCTCGAGTTCAAGATCTCGCTGGTGCGTCCGATCACGCCCGACACTGGTCCGATCAGGGCGGAAGGCAATGTGCTCAATTGCGGCCGTCGCATCGGCACCGCCGAAGGCAGGGTCACCGACGAGCAGGGCCGGCTGCTCGCCCACGGCACGACGACGTGCCTGATCTTCCCGTCTTGACGCAAATTGCGGCCGCGAGACCGCGCCGGCGCTGCATCGGGAGATGCGATGCCGGCGCAGCAATATTGGAATGCCTCCGGCAAGCCTGCGGCTTAGAGACCTTCAAGTTCACCGCGCCGATCGATTGCGTTACCCGAACGCGCAGCAAGCGCGTTCGGGTAGTCATGATGCGATCGTCGATGGAGCCATGCACTCCGGCCGTGCTCAGCGCGGCCCCTCCGGATATCCCGGCATGTTGTTCCAGCCGTCGGGCAGCTCGCCGCCCGGCCGCGACGCGGCGCCGTCGCTTTCGGGCAAACGAATGAGGCCGAGCTGAAGCATGGCGGTGATTGCATCTTCCTGTCCGAGCTCTTCGGCGATCCGTCCGTCCTGCACGCGCAGCACGGTGGTGCCGGCGAACGTCATCTTGCGGCCGGAGGCTGCGGGAAGCGAGCCGAGGCGGAAGTCGCTGAACGCAGGTCCTGTGTGCGTGCCGCCGCCTTCCCAGCGGCCGACGACGAGATCGCCTTCCGCGACGAGATCGCCGACGCCCCAGAAATTGAGATCCGGAAAGGCTTCGCGAAATTCGGTCATGAACTGCGTGACCGCGGCGCGGCCCTTCTTCGGTTCGTGCATCGGGTAGTGCACGACGATGTCTGCTGTCGCGAGCTCGTTGATGATGCGCGGATTCCAGGGGTTGCCCCAGAACTCCTTGAACCACCGGCCTACGACGTTCTTGTTTTCCTCTGACATCTCTTCGTCTCCATTTGCGCGTTGCCGGTATCGCGACCGGCGTTCTCTCGATGCGCGCAGTGAACATTTGGAGGCGTGTCTCGCACCACCCGATTTCAGATCGGGCGAGCGATCGAGTTTCAGACGAGATTCCGCTGTGTCGATATGGCGCTTAGCACCGCTTCTCGAGCGTCGTCGCGGAATCGGGAAGCGGGTGGTTCGCGGAAGACGAATGCGAGAATCTGATTGCGATCACGCAGGAGAACATCATGCGCAACTTCGATGCGATCGCCGCGCTGCGTGGCGATGGACTTCGTCCCGAGCTACGGGCGCTGCTCGATCGCGCTGCGATCGAGCCTCGTTCTGAATTGTTCGTCAGAAGCGACGGGATGCTTCAGTCCGGTCCGGACGCCACCCCGAAGGCGGTCCGCGACAACGTCGTGCCGCTGAAGACGAAGGCGGCCTAACTCACGACAGCGGCGGCCTTACCGCCACACCGACTTGTCGGCGTCCCAGCGCTGGCCCTTGAACTCCTTGAGCAGCGCGTCGATTGCGCCGTTGTCGTCCCTGGTCTCGCTGCCTTCCTCGTCGCTGCTGGAATCGTCGGACAGATTCAGCTTGGCGCCGGCGCTGTCGTCCGATGTCGAGACGGTGGGGCTCGAGACCCACAGCATCAGCCGGTCAGAGCTTCCGGGCTTGTCGGGCGAGACCAGGGCAGTGACCTCGTAATTCTGGGTGAGGCCGAGCGCCGGGTAAATCGTGCTGGGCCGCTTCAGCACCAGCTTGAGCTTGCCGGTGTTCGCGTTCCACGTCGCTGAGGCGGGCTTTGCGGCAAGCGTCTTCGCCAGCACGCCCGCGATCGCCGATGCCAGCTTGTCCTTGTTGATCTTGTCGCCCTCGCGCCAATCGGCGGCAGCAAAGCGGATGGTGCGGTCCATTTCGACCACGCCGCTGGTCCAGCCGGCAGCGGTCACGCCGGGCGCGGATTTCGCCTTGGCGAGCAGCGCGCCGGCGTGCTCGGGATCGACGGTGAGGTTGATGGTCTGCTCGCCGGAGCGCATCGCATCGCAGGTCACCGCAAGGCTGGAGGTGCCGATCTCGACCGCCTCGCCCTTCAGGCTCTTGAGGAAATCCGCCGCCGCATCGAGCTTCACCCGCACACCGATCGATTCCGGCGAAACGTCGGTGAAATCCTTCGGCTGCGGCGTGATGCCGTCCTCGGTGGCCTGGTTGTCCTGGAATTCCTTCTCGCTGAGATCGGAATTGTCCGTCGAGGCGACCTCGGTCACGGTCTGGCCGATCGTGATCTGGCCGCGGAACTCAAAGCCGTCGCCGGTTTGCTTGCGGTTCAGCTTGATGGTGACCGGCTGCTTGTCGGCGACGCTCTGGGCGGTGCCGGAAAGCGTCTGGCCGCTGACGGTCAGGTTGGCGACGAAGCGGTCCTTGCGGTCGGAGCTCTTGTCGGCGGGATAGCAGACGTCGAGCACGGCCGCGGTCACGGTCTTGCCCTGGCGGGTTTCCTTCAGGACGACGTCGGCATTGCCGTCCATCAGGCCGTCGATCGAGGTGAAATAGCGCGTCTCGGGGCCATTGGCGGGAGCCGACTTCGATTGCAGCTTCATCTGGGCGAGGGCAGGCGCCGAGGTGACGGCAAGACCGAGCAGCAGGAGCGGGAGCGCGCGCATACGATAAGTCCTCGAAGGGCAGAATCGGTTCCGTCGTAACTAGCAAACCTCCATGTCATTGGCCAAAAAAGAAGGCCGCCTAACGGCGGCCTCGCGCCGCGATCGCGGTCATGTGCGTTCGTCAGGTTCCTCGCCGCTCTCCAGTCGGCCGCGCAGCACCGTCACGACCCGGCTCACGGTTTCGAGGTCCTTCATCGACAGCCCGTCGGCGAGGCCGTTCACCCAGGGCAGCTGCAGGCGCATGGCCGCGTCGAAGCTTTGCCGCCCCTTGGCGGTCAGCACCACGAGCTGGGCGCGGCGGTGATGCGGGTTGGTCTCGAAGCTGACGAGCCCGTCCCGTTCGAGGTCGTTGACGATCCGCTGCACGTTCTGTCTGGCAGCGCCGAGGTCGCGCGCCAGCCATGCGACCGGTTGCGGGCGCTCGGCGGCGACGATGGCGCCGAGGATCTGCCAGCGCGCGCTGGTCAGCCCGAGCCCGACCACCAGCCGGTCGCCTGATGTGAACAGCAGGCTGTTGAGCCTGAACAGGTCGGGAATCAGGGTGCTCAGGGCTTCGCCCGCCGGCGTTCGTTTTGCATTCGGCATTTGTCACCATGCAACCGTATTGACATCATAATGTCAATTTCTATATGTATCCATCGGAACGTAATGACATCATAACACCATATCGAACGGAGCCAACCATGCCGCAGATGCGCCCCCTGGACCCCGCTTTCCCGATCGACCGCCAGCTCGCGGTCGAGGCCAGCAACGTCGTGCTCGTCAACCTCTTCACGCTCGATGCTGCCGACGAGGACACCTTTCTCAAGGCCTGGCAGGACGACGCCGCCATCATGAAGCGGCAGCCGGGCTTCATCTCGACCCAGCTGCACCGCGCGCTCGGCGAGAGCCCGGCCTATCTGAACTACGCGGTCTGGGAATCGACTGCCGCCTTCCGCGCCGCCTTCGTGAACCCCGAGTTCAGGGCCAAGCTCTCGGCCTATCCGGCCTCGGCGGTGGCCTCGCCGCACCTGTTCCAGAAGGTGGCGGTGGCTGACATCTGCGTCGCGTAACGGACTGTCAGGCCGTCGCGTCAAGGATCGCTCAGCTGTGCACGAGGATGCCAACCCCAAGCGTGGAAGCAGCGGCCAGAAACGAGATGTCCAGAAATCGCAACGGCGCTTTTGGACGATGACCGGCAGAACCCGAAATGACGTAATAGACGCCATAACCCGCGCTGAGGACGACAAACGTCAGCGTTTGCCTAAGCCAGAACGTCAAGACGACCGCAAGATCATCGATGCTGTCCAGAGCATAGGCGCCGAGCGCAAGCAGCGCGCCGATCGCGTAGAACAGCACGAGCGTCAACGTCAGTGATTTGGCGTCGCGGGACATCAGATGATCCTTGCATCCCGATCGTAATCAAACGGCAAAAAAGAAGGCCGCCCGGAGGCGGCCTTCGATCTCGATAGGGATGGGGGAGGCTTAGAAGCCGCCCATGCCGCCCATTCCACCCATGCCGCCGCCGCCCGGCATTGCCGGCGCCGCGTCCTTTGGCAGTTCGGCGACCATGGCTTCGGTGGTCACGAGCAGACCGGCCACGGAGGAGGCGTCCTGCAAGGCGGTGCGCACCACCTTTGCGGGGTCGATGATGCCCTTGTCGACCATGTCGACATAGTCCTCGGTCTGGGCGTCGAAGCCGAAGGTCTCCGACTTGTTCTCGAGGATCTTGCCGACCACGATCGAGCCCTCGACACCGGCGTTCTCCGAGATCTGGCGGACCGGAGCTTCGAGCGCCTTGAGCACGATGTTGATGCCGGCCTGGACGTCGGCATTCGGGTTGGTGAGCCGGCCGACCGCCTTCTTGGCGCGCAGCAGCGCGACGCCGCCGCCTGGCACGATGCCTTCCTGCACCGCGGCGCGGGTCGCGTTCAGCGCGTCCTCGACACGGTCCTTCTTCTCCTTGACCTCGACCTCGGTCGCACCGCCGACCTTGATGACGGCAACGCCGCCGGCGAGCTTGGCGAGGCGCTCCTGCAGCTTCTCACGGTCGTAGTCCGAGGTGGTCTCCTCGATCTGCGCCTTGATCTGGCCAACGCGGGCGTCGATGTCCTTCTTCTTGCCGGCGCCCTTGACGATCGTGGTGTTCTCCTTGTCGATCACGATCTTGCCGGCGCGGCCGAGCATGTTGATCGTGACGCTCTCGAGCTTCATGCCGAGGTCGTCGGAGATCAGCTGACCGCCGGTCAGGATCGCGATGTCCTCCAGCATCGCCTTGCGGCGATCGCCGAAGCCCGGCGCCTTGACGGCGGCGACCTTGAGCCCGCCGCGCAGGCGGTTGACGACCAGGGTCGCCAGCGCCTCGCCCTCGACGTCCTCGGCGAGGATCAAGAGCGGACGGCCCGACTGCACCACGGCTTCCAGCACCGGCAGCATGGACTGCAGGCCGGACAGCTTCTTCTCGTGCAGCAGGATGTAGGCATCCTCGAGCTCGGCGGTCATCTTCTCGGCGTTGGTGATGAAGTAGGGGCTGAGGTAGCCGCGGTCGAACTTCATGCCCTCGACGATATCGACCTCGGTCTCGAGCGACTTGTTCTCCTCGACGGTGATCACGCCCTCGTTGCCGACCTTCTGCATCGCCTGCGCGATCATCTTGCCGATCGCGGCATCGCCATTGGCCGAGATGGTGCCGACCTGGGCGACTTCGGACGAGGAGGCGACCGGCTTGGCGCGCTTCTCGATGTCCTTGATCACGGCCGCGACCGCGGTGTCGATGCCGCGCTTGAGGTCCATCGGGTTCATGCCGGCGGCGACCGACTTGGCGCCCTCGCGGACGATGGCCTGCGCCAGCACGGTCGCGGTGGTGGTGCCGTCACCGGCAGTGTCGTTGGTCTTGGAGGCGACCTCGCGCAGCATCTGCGCACCCATGTTCTCGAACTTGTCGTCGAGCTCGATCTCCTTGGCGACGGTGACGCCGTCCTTGGTGATGCGGGGAGCGCCGAAGCTCTTCTCGATGACGACGTTGCGGCCCTTGGGGCCGAGCGTCACCTTCACAGCGTTGGCGAGCACGTCGACACCGCGCAGCATGCGGTCGCGGGCCTCTCCGGCGAATTTTACGTCCTTGGCAGCCATTGATTTGAACTCCTGGAATGTTTCGATGCGGGCGCCGGCATCTGCGCTCGTCATTGCCGGGCGAAAGCACGAAGTGCGTCTTCGTGCCAGATGACCCGGCAATCCATCGTCCTTGCGAGAAATCTTGCGAAGATTGATGGATGCCCGGGTCAAGCCCGGGCATGACAGCAGAGGGTGCGGCGGGTTCTGGAATTGCCGGCCCTATTACGCCAGCACGCCCATGATGTCGGACTCCTTCATGATCAGGAGTTCCTGGTTGTCGAGCTTGACCTCGGTGCCCGACCATTTGCCGAACAGCACGCGGTCGCCGACCTTGAGGTCGATCGGGATCAGCTTGCCGGCCTCGTCGCGGCCACCCGGGCCGACGGCGACGATCTCGCCCTGGGACGGCTTCTCCTTCGCCGAGTCCGGAATGATGATGCCGCCCTTGGATTTCTCCTCGGCATCGATACGCTTGACCACGACGCGGTCGTGCAGGGGGCGGAAGGTGGATTTAGCCATGACGTTCCCTCTTGGAGGCTCGGTTTCAGGTCCGGTTCATCGGGACCGGCGTTGGATGCCGGCCCGGTCGGCGCTGGGCAGGACGCCCGACGCTCTTAGCAATCGTGGTGCGAGAGTGCTAATGGTGGGCCGGGAAATATGGCTTGGCGCAGTTTCTGTCAAGCAAACGGGTTAAGGCCTTGGTGAGGCCAATATAGGATGGTGGACCAGAAACCAAATCGTAGCGATGACGTAATTTTGTCAGACGTCATTGCTCCGTCTTAAGTTTTACGCTTGGCTGCAGGACGGGTGCGGCCGGGACATAGTCGGGGGATGCATATGATCAGGTCATTCAACGCGCGATTGGTCGCACGGTTCGCGGCTGTTTCGGCGCTGACGACACTCTTGGGGGCGTGCGGCAGCATGAGCCTGCCGTCGTTGTCGTCGAACCCTGAGCCGGCGCCAGCCGAGCCGGGGGTCGCCCCCGAAATGCCCGCGAGCATCCGCGCCGACGAGATCGTCGGCCGCTGGGGTCTCGCCTCGTTCCAGAATCCCGCCGATCGCGCCCGCACCGAGGCCGCCGCGCGCGGCCAGTGCAAGCAGCCTTACGTGATCGGCGCCGGCCAGAACGGCGGCGTCATCATGCATCTGGCCGACCAGGCCACCCCGCAGGAACTGCGGCTGAAGGGTTCCCCGAGCGGCAAGAACTATATCGGCCCGCCAGGACCGACGCCCGGCGAGCAGGACCGCGAGATCGTCTCGTTCGACGGCCGCGTCATGATCACCCGCTTCGTCGACAAGGACGCCGGGGTCCGCTACGGCAACATGGTCTATGTCCGCTGCGCGCCAAGGGCGTAACGGCGGGACTTCGAGCTATCCGCCGACATAGCGCCGCAAAGTCGGCGCACCTCTCCCCCTGTGGGAGAGGTCGGATTGCATCGTCAGATGCAATCCGGGTGAGGGGTCTCTCTTCGCGAGTGACCCTTTCGAGATTTGAGTAGGCGGCGACAACCCCTCATCCGGCGCGGATTGCATCCGCGCCACCTTCTCCCACAAGGGGAGAAGGGAAGGAGACCCGAAAACGCGGCCTTATCGCCGCACGCCAACCCGATTGACGCCGCCATTCAGGTTGCCGCCCGCATTGTGACGGACCGCAGCGCGCGCCACCGGACGAGGCCTGAGCACAACGCCCGCCCGCGCCACGCAACCCTGCGGATAACCGACATACGTGCAGTAAACCACGGCCTTGGCCGGTGCCGGAGTGAGCGCGACACCTGCTGCCCCAAGCATGAGGCTGGCCACGATCCCCGTAACTGTCACCGACCCGGTGGAAAGAATCTTCGTCCGATGCATGGTGATCCTCCTCATCGCAGGCGAACCGAAAGGTGCCGAGCCGCTTCGGGCGCGGTCCAACATATGCGTGGCAAGGGTCAGGTGATGTTGACGTAGATCAACGCTGGACGTGTCCCGTCGCCATGCGAGATCGTCCGCTTCTCCACGAAGTCAAAAGGGCGGCTCGTTGAGCCGCCCTCTGCGATGCCGTTGCCCTGACGTCACTGACAGACGTACATGCGGCCGTCAGCCATCTTGGTCATCGTGCCAGGCTCGCAGCCGATACCATTGGCTGCCTTGTACTCCGTCCATCCGGCATATCCGTAATACGGACTGATCCTTTGGTAGGCTCGTGCCGGATAGTAGGGCTGGCCAAAGTAGGGATCCGTCTGGGCGGCGTACGAATTGGTCCAATCGTTTGTGCCCCAGCCGGAATAGGCCGGCGCAGTAGCGGCAGCCGTGGCGACCGCTGCCGTAGCGGCGATCCCCGCGCCGTATCCGTACGCGGCGCGCCGGGTCTGCCGACGCGCAACGCCCGCGACGCTCACGGGCGTCAGCGGTCGGCCCACACGCGCCTGGGCGCTTTCGACCGAAGCCGAAATGTCGCCCTGCTCGGACCAGGTGACGGAGAACAGTGTCGCACAAACGAAAGTCGAGAGCGCAATTGCGGTATTCCTGACAATTCCTTGCGTCATGTTCAATCTCCAGTGTTGAGTACTCCGGTGGCTCCCCCCAAAATCAGTGATCCGATAACAAGGCGTACGCGATCAGCGCGAATGCAAGAAATCCGCCGCTGATCGTCACAGCTACAAAAGACGGCCTCGCGCTTCGGCAGCGTGCGAGAGATGGCAGTCCGCCCTCGTTGGATACGCACGGTGAGCAGCCGCGAACCTGTGATTGTGTGATGAGTGGACGTGCAAGCCCCATGCGGGGACGACCGGATTTACTCCGGAAGTCCCATGCCACCGGCACCCAATGTTGGCTCCCGGCATACGCATGACAATTTCCCCTCACGCACAGTATGCGTCAGCGATGCCAAAGCTGCCAGTAACTTTCCAATTGCCGCAATTGGCACAAACTGCATGTGGTGGCTGCGATTGAGGCGGTCCGTCTATTTTCGGTGACCCGCTGCGAGCGCTGGACCGCGGCTCAAACAAAAACGCCGGCCCTCGAGGCCGGCGTTTTGTATTCTGCCGATGCGATCGCTCAGTTGAACATCGCGTCGATATCGTCCTGCGAGGCGTGGCCGGCGTCGCCGTCGAGCTTCGGGCCGTTGAGCAGGCGGGCATCGCCTTCGCGGGTGTCGACGATCGCAGGGACGTGGGTCTTGATCGCGTCGACGCCGCCCCAGATGTTCATCATCTCGTTGATGTGCTGTTCGATGAACTTCATGGTCTGCATCACCTTGCTGATACGCTGGCCGGTGAGGTCCTGGAAGTTGCAGGCCTCGAAGATCGAGACCACGCGCTCCTGAATATCTTCGCTGAGCCGCTTCTGCTGGTCGGGCGTGACGTTGTTGGCCAGCGCGGTCGCGGCCTGGTCGATCGCCTCCACCGCCTCGAGGATCTGCTGGGTGGCCTGTTCAGTGCCGCCGACCACGGCGCCGAGCTCGCCATTGACCTTGGCCATCTCCTCGCCGTTGAAGCTCTTGCCGTGCAGCACGGCGATCTCGCGCTTGGTGCGGCTGATCGCGTCGTGGATCAGGTCGAGCTCGACCTTGAGCTTCTCGCACTGTTCGACCTGCGCACGGTAGGTCTCGAGCAGCGCGTGGGTCTCGGCGACTTCGCGGGCGACCGCGGCATCGACGCTGTCGCCGGTGCGCTGTGCCGGTGCTGCGGCCATCTGGGCGCGGATCGAGCGAAGCTCGGCCATGATCTCGCGATGCATCGGACCGAGATCGGCGCCGCTGGAAACATCCGGCTCCGGCATCACAGCCTCGCCCATCGCCTGCTCGACACGAAAACGCTTGCGCTTCACTGACATGATTTTCATTCCCGCCCCTTCACTGAAGTCCGTTCTAGACAGAGCGGATTTAACGTCAGGTTCACGCCGGAACTGTTTGCGCGGATAGCGCGCAAGCGCGGCGCTACCGGCGATTAACCATGTCGCCGCGCCGTTCACGCAAAATAAACGCTGTCACGGAAAACCGCGCTCCATTGCTGGCGTGGTGAATCGAAACGGCCGATCCGTTTACCAAACCGATGCGGTTTTCATCGCTTATTGACCACGTGCAACGGCGCAAAGTCGGCGCCTCGCGCATCACGTCACGACGAAACCAGTACAGAGTACGTCGATGTTCAGGAAAACCACGCTTGCGCTGCTCGCCGGCGCGTCTTCTCTTATTGCTGTTCCCCATCATGCCATGGCAATCGACGCGGCAGCGCCCGCCGGGCCCGCCGTCATCTATGCCAATCAGGGCGCTCCGCAGCCGCCGATGCGAACCGCCTATGTGCAGCCGCAGCGCTCCAACATGGGCGGCGGCTTCATCGAATTCCTGTTCGGCGATGCGCCGTCGTCGCAGGGCTATTCGCCGCAGCCGATGTATCAGCAGCAGCCCGGCTATTACGGCAACCGTCAGCTGCCGCCGATTGATCCGCAGCAGCAGATGCTGCGGCAGCAGGAAGAGGCCGCGGGCGATCCGGCGCAGCGCCCGTTCGATCCGAGATACGAGAAGCAGCTGGTCGACTATAGCGGCAGGGAAAGCGCCGGCACCATCGTCGTCGATACGCCGAACAAGTTTCTCTATCTGGTGCAGGGCGACGGCCGCGCGCTGCGCTACGGCATCGGCGTCGGCCGGCCCGGCTTCACCTGGGCCGGCGTGAAGACGATCTCGGCGAAGAAGGAGTGGCCGGCCTGGACGCCGCCGCCGGAAATGCTGGCGCGCCGTCCCGACCTGCCGCGGCACATGGAAGGCGGCCCGGAAAATCCGCTCGGCGCCCGCGCGATGTATCTCGGCTCCTCGCTCTACCGCATCCACGGCTCCAACGAGCCCTGGACGATCGGCACCAACGTCTCATCCGGCTGCATCCGGATGCGCAACGAGGACGTCATCGACCTCTACGGCCGCGTCAATGTCGGCGCCAGGGTCGTGGTGATGTGAAGTTGTAGTCCCGATTGATCAAATGAAAACGGCCGCTCGATGAGAGCGGCCGTTTGTGTTTCAGGTGACACGCTTACGCGTAATTGCTGTCGTCACCGTCTCCGCCGCCGTCGAAGCCGTCGTCATCATTGTCGAAGTCGTCGGCGTCTTGATCATCGTCACTGTCCTGGTCGGCCTGCGCCTGGTCGAACGCGCCGGCGCGCGAGCCGCTGTCGCGGTTGGAGCCGATGTCGTTGACCCCGGCGTCACGCGCGAGGTCGCTCGACGACTGATCGCCACCCCAGGGACGCGAACCGCCGCCGAGGCCGCCGGCATCGGCCATCGACTGGTGGCTGCCGCCACCCATCATGCCGCGGATGCTGGAGAGCAACAGTCCGCCGCCGACCACGCCGGCCGCGGCCGCCGCCGCCGTGCCGAGGAACGAGCCGCCACCGCCACCCGGCGCGCCGCCGAGCGCCGGCGGCTGCGGGCCGCCATAGCCCTGGCCGTAGGGTTGCGCGGGCTGGCCGTATTGCTGGCCATAGCCGCCGCCGGCCTGCTGCATCGCCTGGCCCGAGTTCCAGACCGGGCGGCTGCCCGGATCGCGGCCGCCCATGTCGGGCGCCCGCACCGGCGGCACCGAACCATGCTGTTGGCCCTGTCCGCCGAAGATCGCATCGCGCATCGAATCGAGGAAACCGCCGCCCTGCTGCTGGGCTCCCTGCTGCTGGCCGACCGCGGCCTCGAGTTCCTGGATCCGGTCATGGGCGCGCTTCAGCGCCTCGTCCTGAACCAGCGCGGTCTGCACCAGCGCGTAGACCGCATTCGGCGCGCTGCGCAGGCCTTGCACGATCGCGGACATGGCCTCGCCGTCGCGCGGGGCATTCTCCAGCTTGGCGAGCCGGTCGAAGAGATCGTCGATCAGTTGGCGTTCTTGCGGTGTCATGGCGTTCTCCATCGCGCCGATCGAATCGGCGCGTCCGGGATGTATGACGGGGTTTGTGGCGCAAGGAGTGGGGGCCAGAATTAAATTTATGTATGCGACAATACGACCGACGGCTTTTCGTGAACCCTATCAGGCCAGTGTAACTTTATTCAGGGCCAGCAGCGCGGGGAAATCGTCGCCTGCGAGATAGGCATGCTCGGTCTCGCGCTGCGTCGTCAGCGGGTCGAGGCTCTTCAGCGTTTCGTCGACGAAACCGGGATGGCACATCACGAGCCCGTCCTCGGGCATGCCGTCGAGGAAGCCCTGCATCAGCGCCGCGAAATCATTGCCGCGCGTAAAATCATAGGCGCCGGCGAAGGCCGGATTGAACCGCAGGCCGGCTCGCTGTGCCTTGATCCGGAATTGCGTGCTGAGCACGTTCAGCACCAGCGCCTTCGGCGCCGCCAGCTGGCGCGCCAGCGGGCCTTCGCGGCCGCACTGCCGCACCCAGGCGCCCGGCGCGCGCTCCTTCACGGCGCGCAGGAAGCCGTCGCGCACCTGCGGGAACAGCTGCGCGTGCTGATGACCATCAACGAAGTCGGGTGCGCGGCCGAACAGATCATGGAAGGCGTCGAACTGCGCCAGCACCTCGGCATGGACCAGTTCGGCGTCGAGCCGATGCATCAGCCCGGCGCGCAGCAGCCGCGGGAAGGGCAGGAACATGTCGCCGTCGAGCGGGCGGAAATGCATTGTCAGCGGCCGGAACGGCGCGGTCAGCGTCACATGCAGCCCGATCGCGCAGCGCGGGCTGCTCGCCACCGATGCCGTGAGTGCGCTGGCCGCATCGCGGCCGATCGCCGGCGTCACCGTCATCACCGACGTCGCATTGAGGCGGCCGCGCTCGATCAGGTCGCGGATCGCGCGGTTGACGCCGTCGCTCAAGCCATAATCGTCAGCACACAGCCAAATCCGGCGCGGCGTATCGGTGTTCATTCCGCGGCGGTCCGCTCGGAGGCATTTTGCGCCGCGCCGCCGTCGGCGTGCTTCTCGGTGTGCTCGGCGACGAAGTAGATCGGCCGTGCCTTCAGCTCGGAGAGGATCTTGCCGATATATTCGCCGACGATGCCGATCATGATCAGCTGCACGCCGCCGATCGTCATCATGCCGATCATCAGCGACGGATAGCCGGGGACCTGCTTGCCGGTGGTCAGCACTTCCCACAGGATCGAGAGGCCGAACAGGAACGCCACGCCGGCGAGCAGCGCGCCGAGCAGGCTGGCGAAGCGCAGCGGCGCCACCGAGAACGAGGTCAGGCCCTCGATCGACAGACCGATCAGCCGGCCGGCATTGAAGGTGGTGACGCCATGCGCGCGCGGCGCCGGCTCGTAGTCAACGCGGATCTGCCGGAAGCCGATCCAGCTGGCGAGGCCCTTGAAGAAGCGGTTGCGCTCCGGCAATTGCCGCAGCGCCGCGGCCGCGCGCGGCGACAGCAGACGGAAGTCGCCGGCATCCTCCGGGATCTGCTGCCGGGCGCCCCAGTTGATCAGCGCGTAGAAGCCGCGCACGGCCAGCCGCCGCGCGGCCGATTCATTGTCGCGATGCGCCTTCGCCGTGTAGACCACGTCATAGCCGTCATCGATCCAGTGCGCGACCAGTTGCTCCACCAGCGTCGGCGGATGCTGGCCGTCGCCATCCATGAACAGCACCGCGCCGCGGCGGGCGTGGTCGAGGCCGGCCATCAGCGCCGCCTCCTTGCCGAAATTGCGCGACAGCGACACCACCTGCAGGTCGAGCCCGTCGGCGGGCAGGCCGCGCGCGATCGTCAGCGTGTTGTCCGCGCTGCCGTCATCGACATAGATCACCTCGCAGGCGAGGCCATAGCGGGCGCGCAGCGTCTTGGCGAGGTTGATCAGCCGCTCATGCAACGCAGCAAGCCCGGCCGCCTCGTTGTAGACGGGCACGACGATCGACAGACCCTGCGCGGCGGCGGTTTTGGCGGTCGTGGTCAGGCTGGAAACGTCAGAGCCCAGCATCATCGGTCAGGTTCCAGAACTAGAGCGTTTTCGAGCGAAATGGCCTTCCGCCTCGCACGAAGACACCGCGTCAAAACGAGAGATCCCTCGAACACAATATGGTACCGCAGGGTAGCTGTCGCCAACATGAACGGCGTGGCCGCCTCATTGTCGCAGGAACGCCTCGAGCCTGGCGAACAGCGGGTTCTCGCGGTCGAACACATAGTCCAGCGACACCACCGACACGGTTTCGGCGCCGTGCTCGCGCAGGAAGCTACCGAGCGCGTAGAGCTTGCCCGGTGGGCAGTGCAGCGTAAGCATGCCCGACGAGGTCGGGCCGCCGAACGGGGCGACCACGCCGAAGCGGTTATGCGCCTCGGAGAGCAGCGCATCGTTGCACCCGGCGAAGCGGGTGCGGACCTCGCGATACTTGCTGGCGCGGGCGCGCGCCGCGATGTGGTCGAGGATCACGCGCGCGGTCTCGCGGGCGCCCTTCGACCAATCGGCATCCTTCGACGCCACCAGATTGGCCTGGCTGCGCAGCATGACGCCGTCGTCGAGCACCTTGAGCCCGTTGGCGGCGAGCGTCGCCCCTGTCGTCGTGATATCGACGATCAGTTCGGCGGTTCCGGCGGCGGGCGCGCCCTCGGTGGCGCCGGCGCTTTCGACGATGCGGTAGTCGCCGACGCCGTGTTTGGCAAAGAAGCCGCGCGTCAGATTGATGTATTTGGTCGCCACCCGCATGCGGTGATTGTGCTGTTCGCGGAAGCCCGATGCGACGTCGTCGAGATCGGCCATGGTGCGGACGTCGATCCAGGCCTGCGGCACCGCGACCACGACATTGGCAAAGCCGAAGCCGAGGCCTTCGATCATCAGCACGCGCTTGTCGGCATCGGGAATGCTCTCGCGCACCAGGTCTTCGCCGGTGACGCCGAGATGCACCGAGCCGCGGGCCAGATTGGCCGCGATCTCGCTCGCCGAGAGATAGGCGATCTCGACATTGTCGACGCCGGCGATGGTGCCGCGATAGTCGCGGGCGCCGCCGGCCTTCGACAAGGTCAGCCCGGCGCGGGCGAAGAAGCTTTCGGCGTTTTCCTGCAGCCGCCCCTTGGAGGGAACGGCGACGACGAAGGGCGTGCTCATTGGGCGGCTCCGAAGGAGGAGGTGGCCTGGCCATGCCGGGTCATCGCCTCGATCCAGACCGAGAAGCCGACTGCAGGGATCGGGCTCGCCGAGCCGAGCTGCGTCATCAGCCCGTCATAGCGCCCGCCGGCGACCAGCGGCTCGGCGCCGTTGCCCTTGGCGTGCAGCTCGAACTCGAAGCCGGTGTAGTAGTCGAGGCCGCGGCCGAACGCGGTGGAGAACCGGGTCTTTCGGATGTCGATGCCGCGCGCGGCCATGAAGCCGATCCGGCTCTCGAGTTGGTCGATCGCGGCGGCAAGGTCCAGCTTGGCCTCGCCAGCCAGCGCGCGCAATTGCGCGACCGCGTCGTCGGGATCGCCCGCAATCGCCAGGAAGCGCTTGATGGTCGCGACCGCATCGCGCGGCAGCGCGCCGCCCTTCAGCGTCGATTGCTCGAGGAAACGGTCGGCGATCTCGGCCACCGTGCGGCCGCCCACATTAGTGGTGCCGGCGATCGACATCAGATCGGTGACCAGCGCCAGCGCCGCCTTGCGGTCGGAGCCGGCCAGCGCAGCGAGCACGCCCTCATATTCGTTGCGGCCCGGTGCCGTCTTGAGCGTCAGCTGCTCGATGTCGTCGGTCAGCGAGACCTTGCGGTTGAAGTCCTTGATCAGCCGGCGCCGCCACACCGGATAGAGGTCGAGCGCATCGATCAGCGCGTTGAACAGCGCGACGTCGCCGGTGCGGATCTCGACGTCCTTCAACCCGAACGCCGTGGTCGCCTCCAGCGCCAGCGCCAGCATCTCGGCATCGGCCGCGGCGCGATCCTGCCGTCCGAACGATTCGATGCCGGCCTGCAGGAACTGGCTCGGCGCGCCGCCGCGATAACGGAACACCGGGCCGAGATAGCTGAAGCCGGCGGGCCGGCCGGCGCGGGCGGAGGCGAGGTAGTCGCGCGCCACGGGGATCGTGAGGTCCGGGCGCAGGCAGAGCTCCTCGCCGCCCGGGTCGGTCGTCAGGTACAGGCTCTTGCGGATGTCCTCGCCGGAGAGATCGAGGAACGGCTCGGCCGGCTGCAGGATCGCGGGCTCGGACCTCTGATAGCCGGCCTGCGCGAACGAGGCCAGCAGCGCATCCGCCCAAACGGCGGATCCGGCGGCGGATCGTGGTGCGGCAGCTTCGGTCATCTCGACGTCCAATTCGCTCCGGACCAGGTTCCGGTGCGGGTTCCAAGGGTGGTTCGGGGCAGCCATTACCATGGCCGGATCGGGGTTTCGACAGCGATCGGCCAAGTGGCTTAATGATTGCGTGCGTTAACGATTTTACGACGGCTTGGCTAGGGGCAGATGTTCCCCACAATCGGTGGCGTAGCCCGGATGTAGCGCAGCGAAATCCGGGGCATCTCGCGGCGTTGAAAGGTTTCCCCGGATTGCGCTGCGCTTCATCCGGGCTACGCCCGCCAATCCCCCAGAGCCGCCTGCACCAGCGCCAGCGCGGCGACGGCGGCGGTGTCGGCGCGCAGGATGCGCGGACCGAGGGCGAGGCGGAGGATGGCGGGCTGGCGCAGCAGCAGCGCGCGCTCCTCCTCGGCAAAGCCGCCTTCCGGGCCGATCAGGACATCGATCCCGGCATTCGCAGCCGTTGCCGCCGCCAGCGCCTGCACCGGGCTTTCAACCTCGGCCGCCTCGTCGCAAAACACCAGCAGCCGCGCCGGGTCGCGGCCCGCCAGGAAACGTTCGAGGGGCAGGGGGTCGGCGACTTCGGCGAGCGAGATGATCCCGCATTGCTCGGCGGCCTCGACCGCATTGGCGCGCATCCGCTCGCCGTTGACCCGCGACACCTGGGTGAAGCGGGTCAGCACCGGCACGAGCCGCGCGGCGCCCATCTCGACTGCCTTCTGCACCATGTAGTCGAGCCGCGCATGCTTCAGCGGCGCGAACACATAGGTGACGTCGGGCAGGCGGTCCTGCGCGCGGGTCTGTGCCGCGACCGTCAGCATGTCGGCCCGCTTGCGGCCGGAAATCTCCGCGCGCCATTCGCCGTCACGTCCGTTGAACACCAGCACGCTGTCGCCGGCGCCGAGCCGCAGCACGTTGCCGAGATAGTTGCTCTGATCGCGTTCGAGCGGAACGGTTGCGCCGGCGCCGAGCGGGGCGTCGACAAACAGGCGGGGGCTGCGGAAATCGAGTTCAGGCATATCCGAGGCGGCTTCAGTGCGGTGTGGCCAGTTTACCAAACTGCGCGACACCGTAATCCCGCGGACTCCTCAGGAACTCGCCAGCCAGGTAATATTGAGCGTCGATATATTGCTTCTGTCACCAAGTCATTTCTTTAGTCCAAGGGGCCGCTTGCACGCGGTCCCTTTTGCTGTTCGGTCGCCCGCGGCGTCGGCCCATAAATCCAAACCGGGGCCTTGCCAAAAATCCTGTTCAGGCAAATTTGATGGTCCATTTTACCGCCGTTCGTAGCCTAAAGGCTTAGAATCGGGGAACAATTTAATGTGGCCGGTGTGGCCCTACGCCGCGCTGTCGCCCAAATCCACGGGTTGTTAAGGCCTCACAGGAATCGTAAAACGCCCCCAAAATTCGTTGCTTCGTTTTTGTTGCGCTGGGGTTGCCTGGACCTTTTGCCGGAGAAACACCCTCGATGATCCGCCGTCTGATCGTGCTGACCGTTGCTGCGACCGCCCTGTCCGCGGGGCAGGCCGCTGCCCAGAGCGCTTTTCCGGCACCGCTGCCCAATCAGCAAGGGAAGGCCGGCACCGCCTCGGATCCCGCATTTCCGCCGGTCAATGGTATGCGTCCAAGCCAGGCCGGAACCGCCTCCGATTCCGCATTCCCGCCGGTCAACGGCGCGCCGGCGGCCAGGGTCGGTACCACGCCGTCGGCATTTCCGAGCAGTGGCGCGGCCCCCATCGCCGGCGGCGGGCTGTCGTCGCCGCCCCCGCCGGGTGCGGGTGGTGGTGGTGCCGCCGACGCCTGCATGAAGAATTTCACTCCGCTGCGCGAGGATGCGGAGAAGCGCGGCAAGGCGATCAAGGCGGCGAGCGATCGCCACGCCAGCCCCCAAGAGGCCTGCAAGCTGATCGGCAATTACAGCCAGGCCGAGATCAAGATGATCAAATATGTCGACACCAACGCGCAGAAGTGCGGAATTCCGCCGCAGATCTCCGACCAGCTCAAGGCCGGGCACAAGAATACCGAAGCGCTGCTGAAGAAGGTCTGCAATGTCGCGGAGCAGGCGGCGGCGCAGCCGCGTGGGCCTGCGGGGCCGAGCTTGAGCGACGTGCTCGGTTCGTCCGCCTCGCTGCCGGAAGCGACGCCGACCAAGAAGGGCGGCAGCACCTTCGATACGCTGAACGGCAACGTCCTCACCCGTTGATGGATCACCCATGAGCGATGTCTCCACCCGCGTTGCCGACTCCACAGGCAACTGGGTGGATACCCATGCGCCGGTCTGGACGCGGCCCTATCTGCGGCTTGCGCGCTACGACCGGCCGATCGGCTCCTGGCTGCTTCTGATGCCGTGCTGGTGGTCGGCGGCGCTTGCCGCCGGCGTCGCGCATGACGTGCGCTCGCTGCCGCTCGTCGTGCTGCTGTTCTTCATCGGCGCCTTTGTGATGCGCGGCGCGGGCTGCACCTGGAACGACATCACCGATCGCGATCTCGACGCCAAGGTCGAACGCACGCGGTCGCGGCCGATCCCCGCCGGGCAGGTCACGGTGACGCAGGCGGTGGTCTTCATGGTCCTGCAGGCGCTGATCGGGCTTCTCGTACTGCTGCAGTTCAACCGCTTCGCGGTGATGACCGGCATCGCCTCGCTTCTGATCGTCGCGATCTACCCGTTCATGAAGCGGATAACCTGGTGGCCGCAGGTCGTGCTCGGCCTTGCCTTCTCCTACGGCGCGCTGATGGGATTTGCGGTGACGCTCGAGCGCATCGATCTGGCCGCGATTGCGCTCTACGCCGGATCGATCGCCTGGGTGATCGCCTACGACACCATCTACGCCCATCAGGACGCCGAGGATGATGCGCTGATCGGCGTCAAATCCACCGCGCGCCTGTTCGGTGCACGCACCCATCGTGCGCTCGTGATCTTCTATGGTCTCGCCGTGCTCTTGATCGGCGTGGCGTTCGCACTCGCGGGGGCGCGCTGGCCGGCCTGGATTGGGCTGGCGGCGTTTGCGTTGCATCTCGCCTGGCAGGTCCGGCGGCTCGACATCAGCGATGGCGCGCTCTGCCTGCGCATCTTCAAGTCCAACCGCGACGCCGGCTTGATCCTGTTCGCGAGCCTCGTCGTCGACGCGGTGCTGCGCGCGGCGTGATGACTTCGCAGGATGGGTGGAGCGAAGCGATACCCGTCATTCTCGCCGCAGAACAAGAGTTGATGGGTTTCGCTTCGCTCTACCCATCCTACGCAGCTCGTAATGACGGCGAGAGGTACGACAAATCACGCATGCGCGGGTGATGACACCGCGTGGTGTGAGACGATGAATCGAAACCCATCCTCATCGTCGTCCTGGCGAAAGCCAGGACCCATTACCCCAAATCACAATTGTTGCGCGACGCTGGGGCCGCGATCCCGTTCATCACCGAATGCGGTGGTAATGGGTCCTGGCTTTCGCCAGGACGACGGCGATGGAGGGAATGCTGAGTGCGCCGAACTCAATCCCGCGCGATTATCTCGCGTTCGCCGCGATGTACGCTGGTGCCGTTGAGGCTGACGCCGGCGCGGCGGCGGACCAGGAATTTCGGTCTCCGCGTGCGGATCGCGTTGCGGCGACGGCGGCGCGGGGACGGCGTCCGCGGCGCCGGCTCGGTCAGTTGCGGGAGACGGAAGATGTCGCTCCACATCTGCCAGGCGGAGCTGATCTCCTCGGCGTCCGAACTGGAGCCGAGCGGAACGCTGAGCGCGGGATCGCGGTGAACCAGCACCAGCATCTGCGCGTCGTCGATGCCACGCACCGCGACGCCGAGAAAGTCGCTGACGCGAACATTGACCGCCATCCGCATGCCGAGAACGGCACGGCGCAGCACGACATGTTCGCGATGAAGCTCGACCTGCCGCATGCCGCCATCCGCGCGCGCGTCCTGCGCGTGGAAGCTGAGCGGAAGGGAAAGAGGGTCGAGCCGCAACGCGCAGCTCGACCCGGCGGAATTGATTCCGCTTGTTGGTGTTTGACGCCTCAAAGCTCTGTCTCCCCGCCGGGATTTTGTTCCCGGTCGTTGTGTGAGAGCCTAGCCGAGCGATGTCCGTTCCCCCTTAAAAAGCCTGGTTAATCCCTCCTCACCTCGTGCCATGATTGACAAGAGGTTGGCCCGCATGATTGACGAAGCCTTGCCCCGATCACTCAAATCTTTGTTGCCTGCCGGTGCAAAGTGCTTGAAATCCCTGTGAAACCGGCACATCTGGTGGGTCTGTCGACCTCGTTCCGGGCCCCCCTCAATCCGCAGGAATTCGTTCGTGAACTCTTCACCATCTGCATCGCGACACGGCGATAGCTCCGATCTGTTCGACCAATCGGGCCTGAGCGACCTTGCACAGCGCCTGGTCGATGCCGCAAAGCGCGCGGGCGCCGATGCGGCCGATGCCATCGCGGTGCGCGGCGTCTCGCAGGGCGTCGAGGTGCGCGACGGCCGCGTCGAGGAAACCGAGCGCTCCGAAGGCGATGACGTCGGCCTGCGGGTGTTCGTCGGCCATCGCCAGGCGGTGGTGTCGACCAATGACGTCAGCGGCGACGGGGTCGCCAAGCTTGCCGAGCGTGCGGTCGCGATGGCGCGCGTGGCGCCGGACGACAAATATGTCGGTCTCGCCGATCCGGCGCTCCACGCCCACGATTTCCCCGATCTCGATCTGCTCGATCGCAAGGTTCCGAGCACGGCCGAACTCGAGCAGCGCGCGATCGAAGCCGAGGCTGCGGCGCTCGCGGTCAAGGGTGTCACCAAGTCCGGCGGCGCGTCGGCCTCGACCGGGATCGGCGGCATGGTGCTGGTGACGTCGACCGGCTTCCACGGTTCTTATCTGCGCTCCAGCCACGGCATCTCGACGACGGCGATTTCCGGTGAGGGCACCGGCATGGAGCGCGACTATGATTTCACCAGCGCGCCGCATGCCTCCGATCTCGATTCACCTGCTACCGTCGGTCGCAAGGCCGGAGAGCGCGCGGTGGCGCGGTCCAATCCGCGCAAGGTCGAGACCTGCAAGGTGCCGGTGGTGTTCGATCCGCGGGTCGCCGGTTCGATCGTCGGCCATCTCGTCGGCGCCATCAACGGCGCCTCGATCGCGCGCAAGACCAGCTTCCTGAAGGACAAGCTCGGCGAGCAGCTGTTCTCCAAAGACATCCGCATCATCGACGATCCCTTGCGCGTGCGCGGCCTGCGCTCGCAGACCTTCGATGCCGAGGGCGTCAGGGTGAAGAAGACGGCGCTGATCGATGCGGGCGTGCTCACTACCTGGGTGCTGGATTCGGCGACCGCGCGCGAGCTCGGGCTTGTTACGACCGGTCATGCGCATCGCGGCGTGTCGTCCTCGCCGTCTCCCGGAACGTATAATCTGCATCTCGAGCCGGGTGCGGTGACGCCGAAGGAGCTGATCTCCGACATCAAGCAGGGCTTCTATGTCACCGACCTGATCGGCTCCGGCGTCAACGGCGTGACCGGCGATTACAGCCGCGGCGCGTCCGGCTTCTGGATCGAGAACGGCGAGATCACCTATCCGGTCAGCGAAGTGACCATCGCCGGCCATCTGCTGCCGATGTTCAAGTCGCTGGTCGCCGCCAACGATCTGGAATTCCGCTACGGCGTCAATTCGCCGACGCTGCGCATCGAGGGCCTGACGCTTGGCGGACGCTGATACGGACGACTGGACCAAGGCGCGCGATGCCGCCTTGCTGACCAGATCGGTGCAGGAAGCGGGCCGGCTCGCATCGTCACTGTTCCGCACCGAATTGAAGAACTGGATCAAGGGCGCGTCCTCGCCGGTCTCCGAGGCCGACATCGCGGTCAACGACCTGCTGGAGCAGCAGCTGCGTTCGGCAACGCCCGGCTATGGCTGGCTGTCGGAAGAGAGCGCCGACAACGACACCCGGATCGGCAAGCGCTTCACCTGGATCGTCGATCCGATCGACGGCACCCGTGCCTATCTCGCCGGCCGCGAGGACTGGTGCGTCAGTGTGGCGCTGGTTGAAAATGCATCGCCGGTGCTCGCGGCGGTGTATGCGCCGGTCAGCGAGGAATTCTTCTTCGCCGCCCGCGGACAGGGCGCCACCCTGAACGACGGCGCGGTGCATGCAACCGCAGGCACCGATTTCAACTTTCCGCGGATGGCGGGACCGAAGCCGCTGGTGCAGCGGCTCAGCCCGACGCCGGACGAGATCACGCTCTATCCGCGCATCGGATCGCTGGCGCTGCGGTTGTGCCGTGTAGCACAAGGTCGACTTGACGCGGCCTTTGCGGGCGGGCAAAGCCGCGACTGGGATCTTGCCGCCGCGAATTTGATCGTGCAGGAAGCGGGTGGTAAGATGACCGCGCTCTCGGGGGACGCGATTGAGTACAATCGCCGGGAGGTGACGCATGGGGTGCTGGTGGCAGCGGGACGCGAACGTCATGCACGCATTGTCGAGCATTTTCGCAGCCGTCCTTTGCCGTGAGGCCTCGCCGATCCGCGCCGCGTTTCCGATTGTGACGACCAGACCTGTTGCGACCGCCTTGTGACGACCAGACGTGCTACGACCAGACCTGTGACGACCAGACCTGTGACGACTACGACTTCATTTGTTTGCCGGGCATCTCGTTAGGAAAAGCACCATCATGTCAGACAATGCCCAGCCCCAGCTGCTTCACCTCGTGATCGGCGGCGAGTTGACCGATCTCGAGCACAACACCTTCAAGAATCTGGACGAAGTCGAGATCGTCGGCGTCTACCCGAACTATGCGACCGCCTATGCAGCCTGGAAGGCGAAGGCGCAGCAGACCGTGGACAACGCCCAGATGCGTTACTTCGTCGTTCATCTCCACCGGTTGCTCGATCCTGAGCAGGACACAAAGCATTCCCATTGAAACGACTTTTTCGCGATCTGCTGCGCAGCGGCTTCGTGCAGCGCGCGCTGGGTGTGCTTGCGGCCGAGTATCTGCGGCTGGTGTGGTACACCAACCGCTTCAGTTACCAGCCGCATGACGTGTACGGGATCGTCGAGCCCCTGATGCCGGCGATCTTCGTGTTCTGGCACGGCCAGCACTTCATGACGCCGTTCATCAAGACCAAGGAGAGCTACCGCGCCAAAGTGCTGATCTCCCGCCACCGCGACGGCGAGTTCAACGCCCTCGCGGTGGAGCGGCTCGGCATCGGGACCATCAGAGGTTCCGGCGATCATTCCGGCGCGTTCCATCGCAAGGGCGGCGTCGGCGCCTTCCTGGAGATGGTTCGGGCGCTGGAAGACGGCTGCAACATGGCCACCACCGCCGACGTGCCGAAGCGGGCGCGGGTGGCGGGCCTCGGGGCTATCATGCTGGCGCGGGAGACCGGCCGGCCGATCATCCCCTTTGCGATGGTCACCAGCCGATTCATCCGGTTGAAAAACTGGGATTCGACCACCATCAATTTGCCATTCGGGCGCGGCGCAGTGGTAGGTATTGAGCCGGTCTATGTGCCGCCCGACGCCGACGCCGCGACGATGGAAAAGCTTCGGCAGCACGTGGAGGAACTTCTCAACGAAGCGACCCGACGTGCCTATGCAGCGGTCGGGCGGCCGGAGGCAGCGCTTGGCTAGCTCGCTACCGATGACGTTGCGTGTGTACCGCAAGCTGTCGTCCGCGATGGTGCCGCTCGCGCCTGCCCTGATCAAGCGGCGGCTCAAGCTCGGCAAGGAAGATCCCGAACGCGTCGGCGAGCGGCGCGGCGTGAGCGCCGATACCAGGCCGCAGGGCCCGCTGGTGTGGATTCACGGCGCGAGCGTCGGCGAGGTGCTGGCAGCGGCCGGCCTGATCGAGCGGCTGCGCGCGCTCAATTTGCGCATCCTGCTCACCTCGGGCACGGTGACCTCGGCCGCGATCGTCGCCAAGCGCTTCCCGCCCGACGTCATCCATCAATACGTGCCGTACGACTCGCCGCGTTATGTGACGCGCTTCCTCGATCACTGGCATCCGTCGCTGGCGCTGTTCATCGAATCCGATTTGTGGCCGAACCTGATCCTGTCGAGCGCCGCGCGGCGGCTGCCGATGGTGCTGATCAATGGGCGGATGTCGCAGCGCTCCTTCCCGCGCTGGCGTCGGGTCTCCAATACCATCGGCGCGTTGCTCGGCCGGTTCGACATCTGCCTCGCGCAGTCGAACACCGACGCCGAACGCTTTGCCGCGCTCGGCAGCCACAACGTCGTCGTCACCGGCAACCTCAAGCTCGACGTCGCGGCGCCGCCGGCGGATCCGGCCAAGCTGGAGCGGCTGATGTCGGTGACGCGCGGCCGCGCCATCGTGGTTGCGGCGTCGACCCATCCCGGCGAGGAAGAGATCCTGATCGAGGCGCACAAGTCGCTCGCGGGATTCTTCCCCGGCCTGCTGACGGTGATCGTGCCGCGGCATGCCGCGCGCGGCGAGGCGGTGGCGCGGCTGGTGACGGAGGCCGGTCTGCGCGCTGGTCTGCGCTCGCACGAGGATCTGCCGGTCGCGACAACAGATATCTATGTCGCCGATACGATGGGCGAACTCGGCCTGTTCTATCGCCTCGCGCCGATCGTGTTCATGGGCGGCTCGCTGGTCGCGCATGGTGGCCAGAATCCGATCGAGGCGATCAAGCTTGGCGCGGCGATCGTACACGGCCCGCACGTGTTCAACTTCACCGATGTCTATGAGGCGCTCGATCGCGCCGGCGGCGCGCGGCGCGCCGATGATCGGGAAGCGCTGGTCAAGCAGCTTGGCCAGTTCCTCGCGGATTCCGCGGCACGCGACACTTCGCTGGCGGCCTCCGAGCGCGTCGTCGAACAGCTCGGTGGCGCGCTGGAGCGCACGGTGACCGCTCTCGAGCCCTATCTGTTGCAGTTGCGGCTCGAGATGGGAGCCGCCAATGCGTGAGCCGGCCTTCTGGCACCGGCCGTCGTCTTGGACATCGCAACTGCTCCAACCGCTCGCCGCGCTTTACGGCGCGGTCGCCGCACGGCGGATGCGGCAATCCGGCGTCGATGCCGGCATTCCCGTGATCTGCGTCGGCAATTACCATGTCGGCGGCGCCGGCAAGACGCCGACGGTGCTGGCGCTGGCAAGATTGCTGCGCGAAATTGACGAGCGCCCGGTGGTGCTCAGCCGCGGCTATGGCGGCAGGCTCGGCGGCCCGGTCAAGGTCGATCGCGGCAGCCACACGGCGGCCGATGTCGGCGACGAGCCGCTGATGATGGCGGCAAGCTTGCCGGTCGTGGTGTCGCGCGACCGTGCCGCGGGCCTGGCGCTGGCGCGCGCGCAGGATGCCAGCGTGATCCTGATGGATGACGGCTTCCAGAATCCCTCGGTGGCGAAGGATGCCTGCCTGATCGTGATCGACGGCACGCGCGGCGTCGGCAACGGCCGCGTGATTCCGGCAGGACCGCTGCGCGCGCCGCTGGTGCCGCAGCTGGAACGAACCGACGCGCTGATCGTGGTCGGCGAGGGGAGCGCGGCGCAGCGCATTGCGGCCGATCTCGCGTCCCGCGGCAAGCCGGTGCTGTCGGCGCATCTGAAGCCGGAGCAGGCTTCGCTGGCGGTGCTGCGCGGAACGCGTGCGCTCGCCTTTGCCGGCATCGGCGATCCCGCGCGCTTCTTCAACACGTTGCGCTCAAGCGGCGTCGACGTCGTGCGCAGCAAGGCTTTCGCCGATCATCATGCCTTCACGAAGGAGGAGATCGAAGCGCTCGTTGCCGACGCGCGCGGCGACGGACTGACGCTGGTGACGACGGAAAAGGATCTCGCGCGGTTGCGTGGTCCGGACGGGATGCCGGCCTGGGCACAGGCGATCGTGCCGTTCGCAGTGACGCTGCAATTCGATGATGGCGACGCTCTGCGGCGCCTGGTGGCCGATCAGCTGTTCAGGGCGCGGGATAGGAGGCTGCGCAAATGAACCCGGCGTTGAGCCTAGGCCTGCGGCTTGAGGACGCCGGGATGGTGGCGCTGCAGCACGGCGGTCGGGGTGGCGTAGGCTTCCTGCAGATCGACGCTCCAGTACTTCAGCTCGTCGAGCGGAATCCGGACGTCGGTGATGGCACAACGCACAAAGGTGCCGGGCGAGATCACGCGGAAATCGCCGTCGAGATATTGCACCTGCGCTTCGCCATGGCCCGAGGGACCGAACTTGTTCAGCACGATTGAGCTCTCCGCCTTGCCTCCAATGAGGCCATCTGGATGTCGATGAAACCGTCTATCACAGATAGGGTGTCATGTCCGCCCGTTAAACCACCGACTTGTGATGATTTGGCGGCGGAGGCGCATGGTAGCCTTGCGGCCGTGGTCCGCTGTGTTTGCAGCGCCATAACGAGCCGGCCGGATCGGATGCGCCTCACGTCAGTTTTCATGTGCCTTGCCATGCTTGCCGTGCCGGCCGCGGCCGCGGCGCCACTCCCGGCCCCGCATCAGGTCGAGATCCCCGAAGGCAACGTCACGCTGCACGCGCAGCTCTACCGGCCCGATGGCGACGGCCCGTTCCCGACTGTTATCGCGCTGCATGGCTGCGGCGGTCTCGCCGGCCGTTCCGAGCCGGTGCTGCCGCGCTATCGCGACTGGGCCGAACAGTTGCTGACGACCGGCCATGCGGTGCTGCTGCCCGACAGCTACGGCTCGCGCGAGCTCGGTCCGCAGTGCCGCATCAGGGAGCATCAGGTGCAGACCCGCCGCGCGCGGGTCGCCGACATCAACGCGGCGCGGCAGTGGCTGGTGCAGCAGAAATGGGTGGCGAAGCGCCGCATCAGCCTGATCGGCTGGGGCAACGGCGCCGCAGCCCTGCTGTGGGCGGTGCGGCCGCAGGTGTGGTCGCGCAACGTCGATCCGGATTTTCGCTCGGCGGTCGCGTTCTATCCGGATTGCCGCGCCTCGTTCGGCCTCGGCTGGAGCGCGCGGGTGCCGACGCTGGTGCTGATCGGCGCGCGCGACGACGTGACATCGTCATCGGCCTGCCACCAGATGGTCGACGGCGCCCGCGGCCGCAGCGCGCTGGCGCGGATCGTGGTCTATCCCGAGGCCTATCACGACTTCGACCGGCCCAACCTGCCGCTGCACGCGGTCGCGACCTCCGATGCCGAGATCGCCGAGCGCGGTCACGTCGGCACCGATACCGGCGCGCGCAAGGATGCGCAAAAGCAAGTCGCCGAGTGGCTGTCGCGCTAAGACAGTTGTTGCCGGGCTAGAACAGACTACCCTGATCGACCGGCTTGGTGACGCGCTTCGGCGCCGCCGGTTTCGCCTCGCGCGGCTGAGGCTTCGGCTGGCTCTCGGGCGCTACCGTTGCCGGAGGCTGATTGGCGTCAGCGGTGGCGGCAACGCGGCCATCGGCGAACTCGATCGACAGGCCGGCGTTCGGGCCGACCGCCGCGGCGGAGTGCAGGGCGTGGCCGTCCGCGTCGCGCACCAGCGCAAAGCCGCGCGCCAGCACGCCGCGATAGGACAGCGCCGACAGCAGTTGTCCGCTATGGGCAACGCGCGCCTCGAGCCGCTGCATCGTCGTCACCAGCGCGCGGCGGGCGCGCTCGGCGAGGCGGTGGGTGCGCTCGAGGTCGCGGGCGATCGCGCTGCGCTGGGCCTTGGCGTTGGCGAGCTTCGAGGCCTTGAGCCGGATCTCGAGCCCGCTGAAGCGCTCGCGGCGGCGATGCAGCAGCGCGCGCGCCGACAGCGTGATGCGCTCGCCGGATGCGGTGAGCCGCTGCCGCGCATGCGCGATCTGGCCGCGCAGCACGCCGATGGTGAGGCGCGAACTGCTGGCGGCAAAGCGGCGGAAATGCGCGTGCGTATTGGCCTTCAGCCCGCGCGGCAAACCTGCTGCGAGATGATCGAGCCGCTGCCGCGGGATCGCGAGCAGTTCGTGCGCCGCCGGCAGCGCCCGCGCCGCGGCGCGCAGCTCGTTGCGGCGGGCCTCCTGGGCGCGCTGCCAGCACACCATGGTGCGGCGGGCGAGGGCTGCGACCTCGACGAACAGCTCGCTGCGCACCGGCACCGCCATCTCGGCGGCGGCGGTCGGCGTCGGCGCGCGCTTGTCGGCGACGAAGTCGATCAGCGTGATGTCGGTCTCATGGCCGACCGCCGAGATCAGCGGGATGTGGCTCTCGGCCGCGGCGCGGACTACGATCTCCTCGTTGAACGACCACAGGTCCTCCAGCGAGCCGCCGCCGCGCGCGACTATGAGCAGATCGGGCCGTGGAATCTTGCCGCCCTCCGGCAGCGCGTTGAAGCCGCGGATCGCGGCCGCCACCTGCTCGGCCGAGCCGTCGCCCTGCACCTTGACCGGCCAGACCAGCACGCGGCGGGGAAAGCGGTCCTCCAGCCGGTGCAGGATGTCGCGGATCACGGCGCCGGTCGGCGAGGTGACGACGCCGATCACCTCGGGCAGCCAGGGCAAAAGCTGCTTGCGGGCCTCGTCGAACAGGCCCTCGGCGGCGAGCTTCTTCTTGCGCTCCTCCATCAGCGCCATCAGCGCGCCGACGCCGGCGGGCTCCAGCGAATCGATGACGATCTGGTACTTCGAGGAGTTCGGATAGGTGGTCAGCTTGCCGGTGGCGATGACCTCGAGCCCCTCCTGCGGCTTGAAGCGCATCCGGGCATGGGCGAACTTCCAGATCACGGCCTCGATCTTGGCGCTCTCGTCCTTCAGGGCGAAATAGCAGTGGCCGGAGGAATGCGGGCCGCGAAAGCCCGAAATCTCGCCGCGGACACGGACATGGCCGAAGCGGTCCTCCACCGTCCGCTTCAGGGCGGAAGAGAGTTCCGAGACGGTGAATTCAGGCGCGTTGACGAGATTCGGAGCAGCGGTCATCTGATCTATAGAATCGGGGTTTTCGACCCCGTGTGCAAGGTCCGGACGCCGCGTTTCGGGCGTCGAATCACATATCCACATCTGATCGAACCGCGTGTTGCTGCGGTTCGGGAGCGTGCTAAACCGGACGAAATGGCGTTACAACCCCTCTGATCGGCGACACAGATGAACATCCTCCTGCTCGGTTCCGGCGGCCGCGAACATGCGCTGGCGTGGAAGATCGCCGCATCCCCGCTGGTGACCAAACTGTGGTGCGCGCCGGGCAATGCCGGGATCGCGCGCGAGGCCGAATGCGTCGCGCTCGACGTCGCCGACCATGCCGCGGTGATCGAGTTCTGCCGGCGCAATGCGGTCGATCTGGTGGTGGTCGGTCCGGAGACGCCGCTCGCCGCCGGGATCGTCGACGATCTCGCCGCGGTCGACATCAAGGCGTTCGGGCCCACCAAACAGGCCGCCCAGCTCGAGGGCTCGAAGGGTTTCACAAAGGACCTCTGCAGCGAGTTCGACATTCCGACCGGTGCCTATCGCCGCTTCGACAACGCAAAGGACGCGGTGGCCTATGTCCGCGCCCAGGGCGCGCCGATCGTGGTCAAGGCCGACGGGCTCGCCGCCGGCAAGGGCGTCGTGGTGGCACAGACGCTGCCAGAGGCCGAGGCAGCGATTGCGATGATGTTCGAGGGCGCGTTCGGCTCGGCCGGCGCCGAAGTCGTGATCGAGGAATTTTTGTCGGGCCGCGAGATCAGCTTCTTCGCGCTGTGCGACGGCGAGACCGCAATTCCGCTGGCCTCGGCGCAGGACCACAAGCGGGTGTTCGATCACGACAAGGGGCCGAACACCGGCGGCATGGGCGCCTATTCGCCGACGCCGTTCGTGACATCTGAGGTGCACGACCAGATCATGGCGCGGATCATCCTGCCGACGGTGGCCGGGATGAAGAGCCGCGGCACGCCGTTCAAGGGCGTGCTCTATGCCGGCGTGATGCTGACCGCGCAGGGCCCAAAACTGTTCGAATACAATGTCCGCTTCGGTGATCCCGAGTGTCAGGTGCTGATGCTGCGGATGATGTCGGATATCGTGCCGGCGCTGCTCGCCTCGATCGACGGGCAATTGAAGAACTTCGATCTGCGCTGGTATCCGGACCCGGCGCTGACGGTGGTGATGGCGGCGAAGGGCTATCCCGGCGATTACATCAAGGGCACGCGGATCGACGGCCTCGATGACGCCGCCAAGGTCGAGGGCGTCGAGATATTCCACGCCGGCACGGTGGCGAAGGATGGCGCAATCATCGCCAATGGCGGCCGGGTGCTGAACGTCTGCGCGATGGGCAAGACGGTCACCGAGGCGCGCGACCGCGCCTATCAGGCCGTCGATCGCATCAAATGGCCGGAGGGTTTCTGCCGCCGCGACATCGCCTGGCAGGCGGTGGAGGCGGAGAAGGGTTGATCGATCCGGTCTCAGCGGCGACAATGGCGCGCCCGGGGGCCTTCGAATGACCGATTTCAGACTGCCCGAGACGCACTACGCGCAAAGCGCCGACGCGAGCATCGCCTATCAGGTGATGGGCGATGGTCCTGTCGACATCATCCTTGTCCCCGGTCTTTTCTCGCACATCGAGTTCATGCACGAGATGCCCGGCTACACCGCCGTGTTGCGCCGCCTGTCGCGCTTCGCCCGGGTCGTGACCTTCGACAAGCGCGGACAGGGATTGTCGGATCGGATGACCGGCGCGCCCTCCCTCGAGCAGCGCATGGACGACGTCCGGGCCATCATGGATGCCATCGGCTCCGCGAAGGCGGTGTTGTTCGGCTTCTCCGAGGGCTGTCCGATGAGTGTGCTGTTTGCAGCGACCTATCCGGACCGCGTTTCGCATCTCGTTCTGCTCGGCAGTTTTGCCCGTTCGAAGGATCGCCTGCCGGACGACGTGTGGCAACTGCGCTGTGACGAGATCGTGCAGAACTGGGGTTCTGGCGACACGGTCAAGACCGTCGCGCCGAGCCAGGCAACGAAAGCAGAAGTGATCGCGCAGATCGCGAAATTCGAGCGGCTGTCGAGCAGTCCGGGAGCGTTGCGGACGCTGCTGGTTCTCAATCGCGCGATCGACGTCACGACGATCCTGCCGATGCTCCAGACTCCGACGCTTGTCCTGCATCGGACCGGCGATGCCCGCGTTCCCGTGGCGCTCGGCCGCGCCGTCGCGCGCTCGATCCCCGGCGCGAAATACGTGGAATATCCCGGCGGCGATCACTACTATTGGGTCGGCGAGACCGAGGCGATGCTTGGCGATGTCGAGGAATTCGTCACCGGCCATCGCGATGGTGGTGATGGCGAGCTCGATCGTGTGCTTGCGACCGTGCTGTTCACCGATATCGTCGATTCGACCCGCAGCGCCGCGACGATGGGAGATCATCGTTGGCGACGTCTGCTCGACGATCACGATCAACTCGCGCAGCAGATGGTCGGCCGCCATCGCGGCCATCTGGTGAAGAGCACTGGCGACGGCATTCTGGCGACCTTCGACGGTCCCGGCCGCGCCGTACGCTGTGCGCTGGCGTTCGGCTCGGCCGCGCGGCAGATCGGCCTGCCGGTGCGCGCGGGCCTGCACACCGGCGAGATCGAGGTGAGGGGGACGGATATCGGCGGCATAGCGGTCCACGCCGCGGCGCGCGTGATGTCGCAGTGCGGCTCGAACGAGGTGCTGGTGTCACGTGTGGTGACCGATCTGGTCGCGGGCGCCGGGTTGAAATTCGCCGAGCGCGGCGCGTTCGAGCTGAAGGGACTGCCCGGGACATGGGAGCTGTTTGCGGCGAGCGGCTAGGTTCGGCCGCTGATCTCCGCTCGTCATGCGCGGGCTTGACCCGCGCATCCATCACCTTCGAGAGAATTTCTTTGCGCGATGGATTGCCGGGTCAAGCCCAGCAATGACCAAGTTGTGGGCGCTGGTTACAGCAGATCCCCGCCCGATGGATTCTGCCGCCGCGACATCGCCTGGCAGGCGGTTGAGGCGGAAACAGCGAAGGGTTAGCGCGGCTCGTCATTGCGAGGAGCGAAGCGACGAAGCAATCCATCTATCCCCGGGTGGAGAAGTGGATTGCTTCGCTTCGCTCGCAATGACGGTGGGTTAAAGCAAATCCCCGCCCGCCGCGCTGGCGGTGGTGCCGTGCTCGCGGAACGCCTTGATGACGTTCTTGCCGATCTTCCACTTGTGCACCTCGTCGGGGCCGTCGACCAGCCGCTGCGAGCGCACCTGGGTGTACCATTTCGCCAGCGGCGTATCCTGGCTGAAGCCGAGCGCGCCGTGCAGCTGGATCGCGGTGTCGATCACCTTGTGCACCATGTGGGCGTGGAAGATCTTGGCGATCGAGTTCTCCTGGCGGATGTCGAGGCCCTTCTCGGCCTTGTAGGCGATGTGCAGCAGCATCAGCCGGCCGATATAGAGCTCGCTCGCGCAGTCGGCGAGCATGAACTGCACCGCCTGGCGGTCGGCCAGCAGCTGGCCGAAGGTCGAGCGCTTGGTGACATGGGCGGCCGCCATGTCGAGCGCGCGCTGCGCCTTGGCGACGTTGTGCATGCCGTGGCGCAGGCGGCCGTAGGCGAGGCGGTGCTGGCCCATGTTGAAGCCGTTGCCTTCGCCGCCGAGCAGGTTGTCGGCCGGCACCTTCAGATCCTTGATCTCGATCTCGGAGTGGCCGCCGTGGATCACGTCGTCATGCGGACCCTCGATCGCCATGTTGGCGACGTTGCGCTTGATGCGGTAGCCGGGGTTGGGCAGCTCGACGATGAAGGTCGAATATTGCTTGTGGCGCGGCGCGTTGGGATCGGTCTTCGCCATGACCAGCGCGAGGTCGGCGACGCTCGCCGACGAGGAGAACCATTTCTCGCCGTTGAGGATGTAGTTCTCGTTGCCGTCCTTCACCGCCGTGGTCTGCATGCCGGTGGCATCGGCGCCGGCGGCCTTTTCCGTCATCGAGAAGCAGATGCGCTTTTCGCCGTTCAGCAGGGGCTTGAGGAATTTTTCCTTCTGGTACTCGGTGCCGTGCGCCAGGATCGTCATCATCGAGGCGTCGTCCGGCCCCTGCGTGTTCATCGAGAGCGCGCCGAGCATGCTCTCGCCGAGCTCCATCTGCACCAGGGCGTTGGCGAGCGGGCCGAGGCCCATACCGCCATACTCCTTCGGCACGAACGGGCACCACAGGCCCTGCGCGCGGGCTTTCTTCCGCAGCGGTCCCAGCACCTCGGCAAGCGGCTTGGTGTCGAGTTCCTTTTCCGCCGGAATGCATTCGTCGTGGACGAATTTGCGAACCTTCTCGCGGATCGCCTTGGCCTCGGCGGGGATTTCGAAGTCGATCGACATGGCACTTCCTCGTTTCATGTTGTTGTTGGCAGGACTTGGGGATGGCATAAACCTCGCCAAAGCCAGCGGCAACGCCGAACAAAGTTTGAAGCAGCGCCCGCGACAGGGAAGGAGCTACCGATGCCTGATCTCGCTGATCTTTTTCCCGGCTATGAATCAAAATGGATCAACACCTCGCAGGGCCGCATCTTCGCCCGCGTCGGCGGCAAGGGCCCGCCCTTGCTGTTGCTGCACGGCTTCTCCTCGACACACGTGATGTGGCACTCGGTTGCGCCGAAACTCGACGACAGGTTCACGCTGATCGTCGCCGACCTGCCGGGCTACGGCTGGTCCGATATGCCCGACAGCGACAAGGATCATACGCCCTACACCAAGCGGGCTTGGGCGAAGACCATGGTCGAGGTGATGGAGCAACTCGGGCACGTGCATTTCGCGCTCGCCGGCCACGATCGCGGCGGCCGGGTGTCGTACCGGCTCGCGCTCGATCATCCCGGCCGGCTGTCGAAGCTCGCGGTGCTCGATATCGCGCCGACCTATGATTACTGGCAGAAGCTCAATCGCTTGTCGGCGTTGAAGATCTACCACTGGGCGTTCCTGGCGCAGCCCTATCCGCTGCCGGAGACGCTGATCTCCAGCAATGGCGAATTCTTCCTCAAGGAGAAGATGGCGAGCCAGACCAGGAGCAAGACGCTGGAGGCGATCGATCCGCGCGCGCTCGCGCACTACCTCGCGCCATTCCGCGATCCCGCGCGCATCCATGCGATGTGCGAGGACTATCGCGCCGGCGCCTATGCCGACTACGAGATCGACAAGGCCGATGTCGACGCCGGCAAGAAGATCACGATCCCGATGCTGGCGCTGTGGGGCGATGCCGGGGTTGCGAGCGCCGCAACGACACCGCTCGACACCTGGAAGACCTGGGCCACCAATGTCAGCGGCGCGCCGGTGGCGTCGGGGCACTTCCTGCCCGAGGAGAATCCTGAGGCGACGGCGAAGCTGCTGCGGGAGTTTTTCCTGGCGGGGTGACCCCGCTCTGCCACCGTCATCCTTGTAAGCCACGACGCACTGGATCGGATAGAGTGTCCGGTGCGGTAACGGACGGGAGACCGCTTCATCCCAGGGCTTTGAAGCCCGGACCTCAGCGCGGCGCCCCGTCCGTTGTTCCATTGAACCCGAACAGTCGCGAGGGCCGCCTGGCGAGCCCGGTTGCGCAAGGATGGGTGCAGATGGACGCGATCTACGTTGGCATTGATGTGTCGAAGGACCGACTGGACGTGCATGTCCGTCCGAGCGGAGAAGCCTTTGCCGTGGCGCGTGACGGCAAAGGCCTGGAAGAGCTCGTTGCGCGCTTGCAGGCGATCTCGCCGGCGCTGATTGCGGTGGAGGCAACCGGCGGCTTCGAGACGATCGTTGCTGCGGCGCTGGCCGGCGCCCGGCTGCCGCTGGTGGTGGTCAACCCGGCCCAGATCCGGCACTTCGCGCAGGCGGTTGGCCAGCGCGCCAAGACGGACCCGATCGATGCGGCGGTCATCGCGCGGTTTGTCGAGGCGGTGCAGCCGGAGCCGCGTGCGATGCCGGATCAGGAAGCCCGGCTGCTGGCCGAACTGGTCAGCCGCCGACGGCAGATCATCGAGATGATCGTTGCCGAGCGTCAGCGCGAGAAGCGGGCCGAGAACGTCCGCGTCCGCAAGAGCCTTGCCCGCCATATCAAGGTCCTCGAGAAGGAGCTGCCGGAGATCGACAACGACATCGACACGCTGGTGCGCGGCTCGCCAGTCTGGCGCGCCAAGGAGGAGTTGCTGGTCAGCTTTCCTGGCGTGAGCAACACCCTCGCACGGACCTTCCTCGCCGAGGTGCCCGAGCTCGGCACGCTCAATCGGCGTCAGATTGCGAGCCTCGCCGGTCTTGCCCCGTTCACCCGCCAGTCGGGCCGCTGGAAGGGCAAGAGCATGATCGGCGGTGGAAGGGCCAAGCTGCGCGCCGGGCTCTACATGGCCGCCCTGTCGGCCAGCCGATACCATCCGCAGCTCAAGGTCTTCTACCGACGCCTGGTGACCGCTGGAAAGCCCAAGATGGTCGCCCTCATCGCCGTTGCACGCAAAGTCCTCACAACCCTCAACGCCATGCTCAGGGACCAAAAACCATGGCAATCCGCTTGACGAAGAACACAGTCGCTGAGGTGCGAACTCTTGCGAGCCTCGAAGGATGAATCGGCCCGGCTGGCGGCCGTGCATCCTTCGAGACGCGCTACGCGCTCCTCCAGCGACAAAGGCGAAGCCTTTGCGCGGGGATGACGGGATCAACGGCTGAGAGCTCTGTAGCCCGGATGGAGCGCAGCGAAATCCGGGACGGTCTCCGCGGAGAGGTCTCCCCGGATTGCGCTGCGCTTCATCCGGGCTACAGGTCGTCCGCGCTACGAATTCGTCAGCGTCGCTCCCTGAAGAACTCGCGCAGCAGGCGCGCGGACTCGGTCTCGCCGACCGCGCCATAGACCTCCGGCACATGGTGGCAGGTCGGCTGCGCGAAGAACCGGACGCCGGACTCGACCGCGCCGCCCTTGGGGTCGGCGGCGCCGTAATAGAGCCGGCGGATGCGGGCAAAGGAGATCGCGCCGGCGCACATGGTGCAGGGCTCCAGCGTCACGTAGAGGTCGCAATCGACCAGCCGCTCGGTGCCGATGGCCTCGGCGGCCTGCCGGATCGCAAGGATTTCCGCATGGGCCGTCGGATCGTGGTCGGTCAGGGTGCGGTTGCCGGCGGTGGCGATCACCTCGTAGCCCCGCACGATCACGCATCCGATCGGAACCTCGCCAGCTTTTCCGGCACTTTCGGCGGTTTTTAGCGCCAAATCCATGAAAGAAGGGGCAGACATGCCTCGTATCATCGGAAGAAACCTGCTAGTAGCGTCGCCTTCAGCAGAAGTGGATGCCGGTTTTGCGCCAGTCGCGCCCAGATGGCGCGCGTATCGCCGGTTGCCCTGCGCCCCAATTGAACCTCCAGGCGAGAACATTCATGCCCCGCGACAGCGACAAAAACAACGATTCCCCGCGCGGCCGGCGGGACCGGGGGGCGCCCGGGAAGGGGCGGCCCAGTGGCTCCCGCGGATCGGACAAGCCGTTCGGCAAGCGCAGCTTCGGCGGCAAAGGTGGTGATCGCGACAAGCGCTCGTTCGGCGACAAGGGCGAGGGCCGCTCGTTCCGCCGCCGCGAGGACGGCGATGCGCCGCGCCGCGATTACGGCGACCGGCCCCGCTTCAAGCGCGACGACCGCGGCGGCGAGGGTGGCGGAAAGCGCCCGTTCAAACCGCGCGGCGAGCGCCGCGACTTTGATGCGGGCGATCGTCCGCAGCGCGGCGACGCGCGTTCGGAGGGCCGGTCGTCCGACCGCAAGTTCGGCGAGAAGCGGTCCTATGGCGATCGCGAGAAGCGTCCCTACACGCCGCGCGGCGAGCGTGACGGCGAGAAGCGGAGCTTTGCACCGCGCGGCGAGCGCGCCGAGCGCAAATTCGACGACAGGAAGTTTTCGCGCGGCGATCGTGACAAGCGCTCGTTCGGGGACAAGGGCGAAGGCCGCCCGTTCCGTCGCCGCGAGGATGGCGACGCACCGCGCCGCGATTTCGGCGATCGGCCGCGCTTCAAGCGCGACCGCGACTTCGAGGGCCGCGACCGCGGCGACGAGAAGCCCTGGCAAAAGCGGGATCGCAAACCGCGCGACGACCGCGGCGGCGACGAGCGCCCGCGCTTTTCGCGGTCGCGCGACGATCGCGGTGGCGGCGAACGTCCGCGGTTCTCCAGGTCACGCGACGACCGCGAGCAGGGTGATCGTCCGAAGTTCGGCCGACCGCGCTGGAATCGCGACGAAGACGCCGGCGATCGCCGCGACAACCGCCACCGTGAGCGGCCCGAAGGCCGCACCGACTGGCAGGAGCACCCGCGCAGCGAGGGTCGCTTCTCCGACCGGCCGCGCCGCGACAATGAGGACGACAGCAAGGTCTTTGCGAAGCGCCCGGCCTTCGGCGGCCGCGGCGCCTATCGCGAGCGCGCCTACGACGATCGCCGCGAGCGTCCCGAGCCGAAGCCGAAGAAGACAGGCGAACGGATCGCCAAGGTGCTGGCGCGCGCCGGCCTTGCCTCGCGCCGCGATGCCGAGGAGATCGTCACGCAGGGCCGCGTCACCGTCAACGGGCGCGTGATCAACTCGCCGGCGCTCGATATCACCGAGAACGATGTCGTGGCGGTCGACGGCAAGCCGTTGCCGCCGCGCGAGCGGACCCGGCTGTTCATGTATCACAAGCCGCGCGGGCTGATGACGACGCATGCCGATCCCGAGGGCCGGCCGACCGTGTTCGACAATCTGCCCGAGGGCCTGCCGCGGCTGATCTCGATCGGCCGGCTGGATTTCAACACCGAGGGCCTGTTGCTGCTGACCAATGACGGCGGCCTGGCGCGGACGCTGGAGCATCCCGACACCGGATGGCTGCGCCGCTACCGCGTGCGTGCGCATGGCGAGGTGACGCAGGGCCAGCTCGACCAGCTCAAGGGTGGCGTCGAGGTCGACGGCGTCAAATACGGGCCGATCGACGCGACGTTGGAACGCGACCAGAGCGCCAACGTGTGGGTGGTGTTTGCGATCCGCGAGGGCAAGAACCGCGAGGTCCGCAACGTGATGGCGCATCTCGGGCTCGAGGTGAACCGGCTGATCCGGATTTCCTACGGTCCGTTCCAGCTCGGCGAGCTCGAGGAAGGCAAGGTCGAGGAGGTCAAGACGCGGGTGCTGCGCGAGCAGCTCGGCGAGAAGATCGCCAAGATCGCGGGCGCGGACTTCACGCGGCCGGAGCAGCGTGACGCAGCCGACGGCGACGAGGCGCCCGCCAGGAAGCCGAAGCCCAGCAAGCGCGAAACCATCAACGATCGCAAGGGTCGCCGCGTGCTGGTGCAGCGCACCGGCGGCGAGGAAGCGCGTGCCCGCAATGAAGACGAAGCGAACGGCTACGGCCCGCCGCGCCGTCCCAAGCGCGGCTATCACGGCAAGCGCGATCTCAAGCCGCGGGACGAGTAACGGTCGATGCGCGTCGTCGGGGGCAGGCTGAAGGGCCGCAATCTAGCTTCGCCTGCGGGCCGCGAGATTCGTCCGACCGCGGACCGCCTGCGCGAGTCCGTGTTCAACATTCTGATCCACGCCTACGACAATCCGATTGAGGACGCGCGCGTGCTCGATCTATTTGCCGGCACCGGCGCGCTCGGCATCGAGGCGGTCTCGCGCGGCGCCAGGTTCACGCTGTTCGTCGACAATGGCGCCGAGGCGCGGGCGCTGCTGCGCAACAATGTCGAATCGTTGGGTCTCGGCGGCACGACCAAGGTCTATCGCCGCGATGCCACTGATCTTGGACCGGCGCATCCGGTCGAGCCGTTCTCGCTGGTGTTTCTCGATCCGCCCTATGGCAAGGGGCTGGCCGACAAGGCGCTCGCCTCGCTGCGCGACGGCGGCTGGCTGACGCCGGGCGCGCTGCTCGTGGTGGAAGAGGCAAAGGCCGCGGCGTTCGCGGCACCCGAGGGCTTCGAGGAGCTCGAGCGGCGGGCGTATGACGACACCGAGTTCGTGTTTCTGCGAGCTGTCGCCGCAATCTAGTGTGTCGTCCCTGCGAAAGAATTCGTAGGATGGGTAGAGCGAAGCGAAACCCATCAACTTCCGGGCCGCGGGAGAGATGATGGGTTTCGCTGCGCTCTACCCATCCTACGCGATGCTGATTCATCACCGCTAGCGGAGCGCGAATCATGGCCGACACTCTTGCCGGGCTGGCCGGTCAGCTGGAGACGCAGGTTAAGGCGTTGCGCGGCGCTGGCGATGATGCGGCGCTGCTTGCGGCAGCGCGCGATGCTGCCGATCAGATCGAGCACGGTTGCGGCGCGCGGGATGGGGACGCGCGTGACGCGCTCACGATGGTTCAGCGGTGGACGTTCAACGCGGCGGCCGATTGCTGGCCGGGCTGGAGCGTTTCCGAGAAGCCGATCAGTACGGACAATCTGCTGGCCGCGCGCGAGCTTGCAGAACGCTCGCTCCGGCTGGTGCGGACTCTGGAGCTCGGACCGCTGCGCGAGGCGACGGGCGTCTGGATGGTGGGGGCGTTTGATCTGGCGCTTGGCCGCTACGACGAGGCGATCAGCATGTTTCGCGAAGCACGCGAGCATTATGTTATCGCGAGCGCGCCCGGCCTCGTGCTGCTGACGGAGGGCTATGTCGCGATTGCGAGGCAGGTCGGCAAGGATCAAGCATCACCTGGGGGTGAAGATCTCGATCAGATCTGCACGCGGATCGCGGCAGGCAGGTTCGAGGACGGTCACGAATGGATCGCGCAACTTCGCACGGTGCTGGACGTGTTTGCCCGGTGGAACAATTCGTGGGATGGGTAGAGCGCGGCGAAACCCATCAACTTCCGGGCCGTGGGAGAGATGATGGGTCGCGCGGAGTTTGTCATCGGGCGGCGCTTTGCGCCGACCCGTTGGCTTGCCCGGGACGACGACGGGGATAGAGACTATCTCCGCCCGAACAGCTTCTCGATATCGCTCAGCTTCAATTCGACATAGGTGGGGCGGCCGTGGTTGCACTGGCCGGAGTTCGGCGTGTCTTCCATCTCGCGGAGCAGCGCGTTCATCTCTTCCGGCTTGAGGCGGCGGCCGGCGCGGACCGAGCCGTGGCAGGCCATGGTGGCGGCGACGTGCATCAGCCGGCGCTCCAGCGGCAGCGCCTCATCCCATTCGGCCATGTGCTCGGCGAGGTCGCGCAACAGGCCCGCCGCATTGGCCTTGCCGAGCAGCGAGGGCGTCTCGCGCACCGCGACCGCGCCGGGGCCGAAGGATTCGATCGCGAGCCCGAACGACGCCAGTTCCTCGGCGCGGTCGAGCAGCTTCTCGACGGTCGCCTCATCGAGCTCGACGATCTCGGGGATCAAGAGGATCTGCCGCTGCACGCCGTTCTTCGCCAGCGAGGCCTTCAGCTTCTCATAGACGATGCGCTCATGCGCCGCGTGCTGGTCGACCACGATGAGGCCGTCGCGGGTCTGCGAGACGATGTAGGTCTCGTGGATCTGGGTGCGCGCGGCGCCGAGCGGCCGGTCGAGCATATCGGGCGCGGGCGCGGCCTCGAAGCGCACATCGGCGGTCGGCGCGCCGACGTCGAAGGCGGCCTGTCCGGGCTCGGCGAAGGCGGGCGCCGCCGCACCGTCGAACGCGCGCATCGGACCAGCCGGATAGGACGGCGAGCCGCGCCAGTCCCAATTGCCCGGACGCGGCGGCGTGGTGAAGGCGGGGCGGAAGGCCGAGAGCGCGGCGCCGTCGGCGGTATTGGCCGCGGTGCGCCTGCCTTCGCGTGCGAGGCCTTCCTTCAAGGCGTGCACGATCAGCGCGCGGACCAGGCCGGCATTGCGGAAGCGCACCTCGGTCTTGGCCGGATGCACATTGGCATCGACGCCCTCGGGGTCGCAGGTCACGAACAGCGCCACGACGGGATGGCGGTCGCGTGGCAGGTAGTCGGAATAGGCCGCGCGCACGGCGCCGAGGATCAGCTTGTCGCGCACCGGGCGGCCGTTGACGAACAGATATTGCCCGAGCGCATTGGCGCGGGTCAGCGACGGCGCGGCGGCAAAGCCTTCGACCACGACGCCCTCGCGCTCGGCGCGCACCTCGATCGCACTGGCACGAAAATCCGCACCCAGGATGTCGCCGAGCCGGGTCAGCCGGCCGGGCGCGCCGGGCAGCGCTGCGGCCCAGGTGACCGGCGCGCGCTCTTCGCCGGCCAGCGTGAAGGTGATGTCCGGGCGCGCCATGCCGAGGCGGCGCACCACCTCGCGGATCGCCTCCGCCTCGGTGCGGTCGGTCTTGAGGAATTTCAGCCGCGCCGGCGTTGCGTAGAAGAGTTCGTTGACCTCGACGCGGGTGCCCTGGCCGAGCGCGGCCGGCATGACCTCCGACTTCTCGCCGCCTTCGACCGACAGCGACCAGGCATGCGGCTCGCTGGCATGACGCGTCGTGATGCCGAGCTTTGCGACCGCCCCGATCGAGGGCAGCGCCTCGCCGCGGAAGCCGAGCGTGCGGATGCGCAACAGGTCTTCGTCGTCGAGCTTGGAGGTGGCGTGACGGTCGACCGCAAGCGCGAGGTCGGCGCGGGTCATGCCGCCGCCGTCGTCGGTGATGCCGATCCGGCGCCGCCCGCCGCCATCGGTGAAAACGTCGATCCGGCTGGCGCCGGCGTCGATCGCGTTCTCGACCAGTTCCTTGACCACGCTCGAGGGGCGTTCGACCACTTCGCCGGCGGCGATGCGGTTGACGAGCTGTTCGGGAAGCTGGCGGACGGGCATGGATTGGACGGTCGGAGGAGCGATTCGAGGCTGGCCATTACTATAAGTCGCCGCGCCGGCAAATGCATGGGACCGATCTGGCGGCCGCAAGCAGGTTGGGGATGAGTCCGGCCTATCGCCTTGAAGACGCTTGGCTTCGGCGGCCGGCGCGTTACGCCCTACGTCCCGATTGTGGGGCCGCGCGCACAGGTATATCGTTTAGAAAAATTATAAGTTCTCGCCGGAGGAACGCCATGTGCCATCTTTTCGCGCATCAGCCGCAACGCGACTATGAATCGCAGACCCGATCGTTGCGGATCGACGGCCATTGCACCTCGATCCGGCTGGAAATGTCGTTCTGGGATACGCTGGAGGAGATCGCGGCCAAGGAAGGCATGACCTTGGCCAAGTTCCTCACCACCCTGCACAACGAGGTGCTGGATCATCATGGCGAGGTGAACAATTTCGCGTCGCTGCTGCGTTGCTCCTGCCTGATCTACCGCGCCAAGGCGAATGCGCCGGCGGTCGTTCCCGACTATCGCGGGGCGGCGGCGATCATGGATGCTGCGGAATAGATTTCGCACCGGTCCATCACGCAAAGAAGAAAGCGGCCTTGTCCAGTTGGGCAAGGCCGCTTCAGTGAGAGGGGAATTGTATTTTCTTGCTAAAGCGCAGTGGCGACCACGACGGCGCTGTGCTCCCTCGCCCCGTTCTTACGGGGAGAGGGTTGGGGTGAGGGGCCGTCTCCGCGTATCCGGTGACAGCTGCGTTCGCAGAGACTCCCCCTCACCCGGAACGCATCTAACGATGCGCTCCGACCTCTCCCCGCACGCGGGGCGAGGTGAGTCGGAATCCGCGACTCGGTTCGAATGGTCGTCTGGTCTAGATCTCCTTGCGCTGCATCGCGCCGGCGATGTGGTCGGCCTGGCGGATCGCCAGTGACACGATCGTCAGCGTCGGGTTGCACGCCGCGCCTGACGTGAACTGGCTGCCGTCGGAGACGAACAGGTTCTTGATGTCGTGGGTCTGGCCGAACTTGTTGACCACGCCGTCGCGCGCCTTCTCGCTCATCCGGTTGGTGCCCATGTTGTGTGTCGATGGATAGGGCGGCGTCGGATAGGTGACGGTGGCGCCGACCGCCTCATAGACCGCGGAGCCCTGCTTGTAGGCGTGATCGCGCATCGCGACGTCGTTCGGATGATCGTCGAAATGCACGCTGGCGACCGGCATGCCGAACTTGTCCTTGATCTTCGGATCCAGCGTGATGCGGTTGGTCTCCTGCGGCATGTCCTCGCCGACCAGCCACATGCCGGCCATCCGCGGATAGCCCTCGATCGCGCTGGTGAAGCTGCGTCCCCAGGCGCCGGGATTGAGGAACGCGGCCATGAAGGGCAGGCCGAGCGACAGCGTCTCCATCTCGTAGCCGCCGACGAAGCCGCGCTTCGGATCGTTCTTCGCCTCGTCGCGGATGATGCCGGCCATGGTGGTGCCGCGATACATGTGCACCGACTTCTCGAAGCTCGCATACACGCTGCCGGTCATGTGCCGCATGTAGTTGCGGCCGACCTGGCCGGATGAGTTGGCGAGCCCGTCCGGGAACATGCTGGACGCGCTGTTGAGCAACAGCCGCGGGCTCTCGATCGAGTTGCCGGCGACCGCGACCACGCGGGCCTTCTGGCGCTGCATCGCGCCGGTCGCATCGGCATAGACCACGCCGGTGACCTTGCCGGACTGGTCGTGCTCGATCTTGATCACCATGCTGCCGGGGCGCACTTCGAGATTGCCGGTGGCTTCGCCTTTCGGGATCTCGGTGTAGAGCGTCGACCATTTGGCGCCCGACTTGCAGCCCTGGAAGCAGAAGCCGATCTGCTGGCAGGAGCCGCGGCCGTCGCGCGGCTCGCTGTTGATCGCCATCCGCCCGGTGTGCACCTCCTTGTAGCCGAGCTTCTTGGCGCCGGCCTCCATCACCTTGAAGTTATTGTTGCCGGGCAATCCGGGGATGCCGTTGGTGCGGGTGACGCCCATCTTGTCCTCGGCCTTGGCGTACCACGGCTCCATCTCGGCGAGCGTGATCGGCCAGTCGATCAAGTTGGCGCCGGGAATGGCGCCATAGGCCGACTTGATCTTGAACTCGTGCTCGTCGAAGCGCAGCGAGGCGCCGGCCCAGTGCGTGGTCGAGCCGCCGACCGCCTTCACGATCCAGGCCGGCAGGCCCGGAAAATCCTGGTGGACGCGCCAGCTGCCCGAGGTCGAGCGCGCGTCGGACCAGGCGAGCTGGGTAAAACTGTCCCATTCATCGTTGATGAAGTCCTGGTTCTCGATGCGCGGGCCGGCCTCCAGGATGACGACCTTGACGCCCTTCTGCGCCAGTTCATTGCCGAGCGTTCCGCCGCCGGCACCGGAGCCGACGATCACCACAACGCCGCTGTCATTCAGATCGAATTTTGCCATTGTTTCCTCCCGACCGTTTCCGACGCTATGCCTTCGGCAGCCAGTCGATATCGGCGAAGCCGCGCTTGATGTAGCCGCCATGCTCGGCCGAGGAGCCCTCGTAGCCGAACCGCGGCCACACCTCCTTGTTGTTGTAGATGGAGACGATGAGGTCGCCGCGGATCTTCTGGAAGAACGCGCTTTGCTCGATCTGTTGCAGCAGCGCGACGCGATCGTTTTCCCAGGCGACCTGGACATAAGGCATCTTGTGGCGGTCGTTGGCCGCCTGATCGAGCCTCGTGACGCCGTCATTGATCAGCGACTTGACCGCCGGATCCTTCGCGGCCTTCTCATCATACGGCTTGACCGCCGCTATGTAGTAGCTGTCGCCGAGGAAATCGTGCGGATAGATATCGCGCGCCATCTTCAGCAGCGTCTTCATCGTGGCCGGCGTCAGCGTCGTGGCGCCTTCGGCCCACGCATCGGTGATGCCGAGCCCCGTCGAGGTCGCAATCGCGACTGCGGGTGCGGTAACGGCCGCGCCTTTGAGAAAGACACGCCGGTCATATTTGCTGCGTCGATCGATTTCTCTCATGGGTTCCTCCGTCAATTTTTATTTGTGCAATTGCCTTGTTGTTCGAGCATGCTCTTTTTGCTTGAGCATGATCCTGTCGGAAAACCGGTCTCCACTTTTCCGGATCATGCTCTAGCCGAAGCGCCCGCCGCGCTGGATCACCTCGATCTTGTAGCCGTCGGGATCGGAGACGAAGAAGAAGCGCGCCAGCGTCTTGCCGTCATGCTTGAAGTCGCGCAGCGGCCCGGGCGACAGTTTCTCCTTTTCGAAGCGCGCGTGCTCGGCATCGACGTCATCGACGATGACGGCGAGATGGCCGTAGCCGTCGCCGAGCGTGTAGGGCTCCTTGCGATCGAAATTGACCGTGAGCTCGACCTCGAACGGCGAGGAGGGATGGCGCAGATAGATCAGCGCGAAATCGGGAAATCTCAGATTGTCCGCGATCTCCAGGCCAAACGCGCGCTGGTAGAAGTCGAGCGCTTTGGCCTCGTCGAACACGCGGATCATCGAATGCACGGGTGTCGCCATTCAGTTCAGCTCCTTCAGATAGGCGATGATCATGGCGCGGGTTTCCGGCTTGGCCTGCCGGTAGGCCATCACGGCGCCCGGGATCACCTCCTGCGGATTGGTCAGCCAGGCATCGAGCCTGGCGTCGTCCCAGACGAAATTGGCCTTGCTGAAGCCTGCGGAATATTTGAAGCCGTCGGCCTTGCCGGCGTGACGGCCGACGACCTTATAGAGCGACGGGCCTTGCCGGAGGGCATCCGACATGTTGGTGGTGTGGCAGGTCGCGCATTGCTGCTTGAACAGCGTCGCCCCATCGGGCGGCTTGGCGGCGGGCAAGGGCATCTGCGCGCCGGCCATTTGCACTGCAAGCATTGCGCTGCAAAAAAATCCCAGCCCCAACGACCACCTTGCGCGCAGCTTTGTCATCTACATCACCGCCTCTGTGCGGTGACTGTAGGAGGCTGAAATCCGCCGTTGGTAGTAGCGGGCTGTTTCACAGCAGAACAAAGCTGGGCGGTGATCTGGCACGGAACCGGTGGTTGCCGCATATGCGGACGACAATTTCGCAAAATGACCGCGAAATCCCTGCACGATCACCACACGACGCAGCTTGCATCTCGCGTGCGCCGTTTGCGGAAAATGCAGTCTCGCGCGATGGGGTTCAGGGTCGGCGCTGCAAACGGCGCACCATCTGCGCCGCTCCTCCATCGTCAATTAAAATCCCAGGAGAAATGGATGACGTTTGCAAAAACCAGCGTGCTCGCCCTTGCCATCTCGGCCGCGATGGCCGGCCCCGTCCTGGCACAGGGAACGACTGCACCGGATACCCGCGGCGGTGCACCGGGCAGAGGTACCATGCAGCAGGGCGGCGGCATGTCCGGCAGCGGCGATGAGGAAATGACGGCGCAACCTGGCGCGCCGACGCAGAAGAGCGGTGCCGCCGCCAAGTCGGGCAGCAAGGGAACGGTCGGCAGCGGACGCACGGCACCGAAGTCGGGTGGTTCCGAGATGGCGCCCGCAACCAAGAAGTACTGAAGCACGAGGGCCTTCGCGGTTCTGATCAATCGGAACCAAGGCTCGAGCTTCCTGTTCTGACGCGTTCCCTCGCGCGAACCGACATCCGCTTCGCGCGAAAACGCTTCTGGTTAGGCTGACCGGATCCCGGATGCAGTGCCGCGCGCGCTGCGTCCGGCGTTCCCTAACGTCGACGTTCCCTAATCGTCGAAACGGCGTGTGCCGCGCCCCGCCTTGATGTCGCTGCGGCGCTTCTTGCCCTCGAGCCGGCGCTGCTTGGAGCCGAGCGTCGGCTTGGTCGGCCGCCGCGGTGTCGGCCGCACCATCGCCTCCCTCAACATCTCGAGCAGCCGCTCGATCGCATCGGTGCGATTGCGTTCCTGGGTGCGAAAGCGGAAGGCGTGGATCACGATCACGCCGTCCTTGGTCATGCGGCTGCCGGCGAGCCGCGCCAGCCGCTGCGCGGCGTCCGCCGGCAACGCAATCTTGTTGGTATCGAAGCGAAGCTGCGCTGCGGTCGAGACCTTGTTGACATTCTGTCCGCCCGGGCCGGAGGCGCGGACAAAGACGATCTCAACGTCGTTCTCGTCGATCGTAAGGTCGCGGGACACCCGCAGCATGACATCACCCGTGGAGGGAAGAATCGGCAGGCCGCAGGATAGCGGGTTTGTGCTGTGCGTGCTTCAGCTGCGTAGATGCAGCGTTAGGTACGTCTGAGAGCGCCGCGTGCGGCTTACCCTCTCCCCACCCTCCCCCGCGGGGGCAAGGCAATCGCATATGGAATGAACCGATTCTTCCGCGCCGTCATGGCCGGGCTTGTCCCGGCCATCCACGTCTTTTCTTCGCGTGGAAACGAAGACGTGGATGCCCGGGACAAGCCCGGGCATGACGAGTTTGTGGGAACTCCGATCGCCTCAAACGGCCATATGCGATTGCCCTACCCGCAAGGAGGGAGGGAGCCCTACCGCCTATACGTCCCAGACGGCCCGAGAACGGACTGTAGTGTTTGCGATGACTCGCTGTGAGGTGGGCACGCTGTTCCGGCTCCCTCCCCCCTTGCGGGGGAGGGTGGGGAGAGGGGTGGCCACAACGGTGGTGTATGAAGAAGTGGATGCCCGCCGAAACGCGTCAGTTCGCCTTCGGCGGCGCCGACACCGGCTGCGCCGCGGCTTGCGGGGCACGGCCGACGATTGCGGTGAGCAGGCCGTTGCCCCAGAGCCTTTTGGCGACCCGCTTGGCATCGTCGAGCGTCACCGCATCGACGATGGCGTTGCGCTTCTCGATGTAATCGATCGGCAGCTTGTCGAGCTGGTATTGCAGCATCGCCTGCGCGAGCTTGGAGGAGGTGTCGAGCGCCAGCATCTGCGAGCCCTTCAGGTAGGACTTCGCCTCGTCGAGTTCCTTCTGCGTCGGACCTTCCTCGGCGATGCGGCGCACTTCCGCTTCGATCGCATCGACGGTCTCGCCGGCGCGATCGGCGCGGGTGCCGGTGTTGCCGATGAACAGCGCGGAGTGATCCATCCAGACCAGCGCTTCGTAGATCGAGTAGGCCAGCCCGCGCTTCTCGCGCACTTCCTTGTAGAGCCGCGACGACAGCCCGCCGCCGCCGAGAATGTGGTTCACCACATAGGCCGCCATGAAGTCCGGGTCATGCCGGTTAATGCCGGGGCCGCCGAAGGTGACGACGGTCTGCGGCACATCGAGCGGGACGAAGGCGCGCTGCGGCGGCCGGGTCGCCACGACGTCGGGGACGGGCGTCAATTCGGCTTTCGCCGGCAGGCCGCCAAAGGTCTTGTCCAGCAGCTTGCCGAGCGTATCGGGATCGACGTCACCGACCACGGCAACGCGCAGCGTATCCTTGGCGATGATGCGGCGGGTATAGTCCTTGAGATCCGGGATCTGGATGGTCGGCACGCTGTCGAGCGTGCCGGTGGCCGTTCTGGCATAGGGGTGATCGCCGAAGGCGAGCTCGAGGAACTTGCGGCCGGCCAGCGAGGACGGATTGGTCGATTCGCGGCGCAGATTGGCGATCACCTGGGCGCGGATCCGTTCGACGTCCTTCGGCTCGAAGTGCGGCGAGGTCAGCGCCATCCGCAACAGGTCGTAGGCTTCGTCCTTGTTGTCCTTGAGCATGCGCAGCGAGCCGCGGAACTGATCGCGGTTCGACTGGAAGCTGAGCTCGATGGCGCGGCGCTCGAGCCGCTCATGATAGGTTTTGGAATCGAGATCGCCGGAGCCCTCGTCGAGCAGGTCGGCGACCAGATTGCCGACGCCGGGCTTGCCGGGCGGATCCTGGCTGGCGCCGCCGCTGAAGGCATATTCCATCGCGATCAGCGGCACGGTCGCGTCCTGCACGAACCACGCCTCGATGCCGCCCGGCGACACCAGCCGCTGGATCTTGGCCGCGGCCTGCGAGGGCGCCGACGTCAGCGTCAGCAGCGCGGCGCAGGCGCCGCCGATCAGCGCCGCACGGCGGGTGAGGGAATAGATCACGAGCGCTTCTCCTCGCGTTTCGGCGCAGTATCCTTGATCAGATAGCCGGTCACCGACCGCTTCTTGTCGAGCCAGCTGGCGGCAGCAGTGCGCACCTGCTCGGCGGTGACGGCGCGAATGCGATCCGGCCAGCTGCGGATATCCTCGATGCTGAGCCCGGTGGTCAGTGCGCCGCCATACCAGCGTGCCAGTGTCGCCTGGTTGTCCTGGGCGTAGATCGCCTCCGCGATGAGCTGGGTCTTGACCCGTTCGAGATCCTCGGCGCGCGCCGGGTTCTGCGCAAGATCGGCGATCACCTTGTCGATCGCGTCCTCGATCTGCGCGAACTCGACGCCGGGTTTCGGCGTCACCGAGATCGAGAATTGCGACGGATCGAGCGAGGTGCCCTGGTAGCCGGCGCCGGCCGAGATCGCGAGGCCCTTGTCGATCACCAGCGAGCGATAGAGATAGGAGTTGGCGCCGCCGCCCATCAACTGCGCGAGCACATCGAGCGCCTGGCTCTCGCCCGCTGCCGCCGTCGTCGCCGACGGCACCAGGTAATAGCGGCGCAGGCTCGGCTGCTCGACGCGCGGATCCGACAGCGTCACGGTGCGCGGCGCGGCCGGTGTCGGCTCCTGCGGCCTGACCCGCTTCTCGGGGATCGCATGCTGCGCCGGGATCGGGCCGAAATTCTTCTCGACCAGCGGGCGGATATCCTTGACGTCGACGTCGCCGGCGATGACCAGGATGGCGTTGTTCGGCGCGTAGAAGCGCCGGTAGAAGGCCAGCGCATCCTCGCGGTCGAGCTTCTCGATCTCCTGGTGCCAGCCGATCACCGGCCGGCCATAGGGATGGTTGAGATAGAGCGCGGCCATGATCTGCTCGGCCAGCCTTGCATCCGGGTTGTTGGCAACCCGCATGTTGAACTCCTCCAGCACGACGTCGCGCTCGGGCAGCACGTTCTCGTCCTTGAGGATCAGGCCGGTCATGCGGTCGGCCTCGAACTCCATCATGGTGGGCAGCTGCTCGCGCGGCACGCGCTGGAAGTAGCCGGTGTAGTCGACCGAGGTGAAGGCGTTCTCATTGCCGCCGACGCGCAGCACGGTCTGCGAGAACTCGCCCGCCGGATGCTTGGCGGTGCCCTTGAACATCAGATGCTCGAGGAAATGCGCGAGGCCCGATTTGCCGGGCGTCTCGTCGGCCGAGCCGACCTTGTACCAGATCATCTGCGTGACCACGGGCGTGCGGTGGTCGGGGATCACCACGACCTGCAGGCCGTTGTCGAGCGTGAAACTGGCGGGGCGTTCCGAGGTGACGGTGGTCTGGGCGCGGAGGCTGGCACCCGGCAGCGGGATGGTGGAAACGAATGCGGCAGCGAACAGGGCGATCGATCGGCGAGAGCGCATCATGGTCCTTATGAAAGCCCGGACACCGGCCGGGGCGCGAAAGCAAGCCATCGTACACGGTCGTTCCCGTGCCGATGGTCACGAAGCGGAGAGACACCCGCCGCCCCGCATTAAGCTTTGCTCATGTCAGCCTTCGCCCGCGGAGGCCAAGCGATCACTGCACCGGTTTTCCGGTCATGACGTCGTACTGGCCTTCTTTCGCCATCGGCGCCTGCGGGCCGGTGCCGTAGGCATAGCCCGCGGACGGCGTCTGGTAGCCGGGCGGCGGCTCGGTCAGGGAATCGCGCGTCGGCTCGCCCTTGAACGGCTTGGACTCGCTGCTGTTCCCCTTGAACATGCCGAGCAGGCCGCCGGTGTAACCGAGCTGGCTCGGCATCAGCGACGGATTGGTGCTCACGCCCGGCTCCAGCGGCTCTTTCCGGCCATCGGTGGCGGTCTGCTGCTTGCGGCCCGCCTCGATCTCGGCCGGCGTCAACGCTACCGCTGACTGCCAGGGCTCCTTCTTAACTTCCTTCTTGCGCGCTGCGATCGCAGCCTTGCGCGCCGCGAGATCAGGGTCCTTCGGCCAGTTCGGCGCGTTGACCTGGGCGGTCGATGCCGGCGGGGGCAAATCCAGCTTCGGCGGCACCACCAGCGGCGAGCGCTCGCGGTAGTCGATGCCCTTGCTGGCCGCGCTCTTGGCGCCGAGCCCGGTCATCAGATTGTCGACGATCCGCTCTTCGAAGGTCAGGCCGTCGTCGCCGTCATCCTCATCGTCGCCGGCGCGCACCGGGCCGGCCGTCATGACAAGGCCGATCCCGGCTGCGACGAACGCCAGGCGCAGGCCGCGCATCAGCGACAGCCGGGACGTCTCGATCAGGTAACCGCGGGCTTTGGTGTTGCGCATTGCGCCATTCCCATCTCAAAATTCGCCAAAGCGATCACTGGCTTAGGCACAGTTCCGCTTGATACAGGTGTGGGCCGCTGACCGGCTCGTATCGGCCGGGATCAGGGCGCTTTTACGGCGGGGGTCCCCACCACGGAATCATACAATAGGGCTGCCACGCCAGCAACGATGGCTACATCGGCAAGGTTGAAGATGTACCAATTGAAGGTTTTTCCCCCGATCTCGGCATGAAGCAGGGCAAAATCGACCACCGCGCCATAGGCGAAGCGGTCGATGCCATTCCCGATGGCACCGCCGATGATCAGGCCGAGCGACACCGTCGCGAGCAAGGTCCGCGACCGCGCCATCCAGATCGCCAGCGCGATCACGGCCGCGGCCTTGATCACCATCAGCAGGATCTGGGCCGCCGGGGTCTCGCTCTGGAACCAGCCGAAGCTGATCCCCGGATTCCAGGCGAGCACCAGGTCGAAGAACGGCGTCACCCGCACCGGGGCGTGATGCACGATGTCGAGGACGTGGAGCAGCCAGAGCTTGGAGGCCTGGTCGGCGATCAGGGTGATCACCGCCGCAAGCACACCGGCGCGCACGGGCGAGCTCAAGCCGTGACCTCCAGCGCCTTCCATTCGCGCAGCGCTTGCGCGTCGCGCGGCGAGACGTCGGGATATTCGCCGTCCTCGCCCACCGTCGGCAGGATCTTCCACGAACGGGCGCATTTGGTGCCGACCGCCTTCTCGACCACGACGGCAACGCCAGGCACGGCGTCGAGGCGGAAGGCGTTCGCCGGCGCCTCGCCCTCGCGCACCTCGTAGTTCGAGGTGATGCAGACTTCGGCGAGATCGATATCGAACAGCGTGGCCAGCATCTCCCTGTCAGCGACGTAGATCACCGGCGATGCCTCGAGCGAGGAGCCGATCCGCTTGGCGGCGCGTTCGAGTTCGAGCGCGCCGGTGACGACGCGGCGGACGTTGCGGACCGTCTCCCACTTCGCGGCAAGCGCGTCGTCTTGAAACTGCTCGAGACCTTCGGGGAACAGCGTCAGATGCACCGAAGGCTCGGCGCTCGGCCGATACATCCGCCAGGCTTCGTCGGTGGTGAAGCTGAGGATCGGCGCCAGCCATTTCAGGATCGCGTCGCAGAGCAGATCGATCGTGGTCAGCGCCGCCTTGCGCGCCACCGAGGACGGCGGATCGCAATACAGCGTGTCCTTGCGGATGTCGAAGTAGAACGCCGACAGCTCGGAGTTCATGAAGGCCGCGAGGCTTGCGACCACGGTCTTGTAGTCGAAGTCGGCATAGGCCTTGCGGATGGTCTCGGTGTGGCCGGCGAGCTCGTGCAGCATCAGCCGCTCGAGTTCGGGCATCTCGGCAAAGGCGACCTTCTCGCTCGGCTTGAAATGATGCAGCGTGCCGAGCATCCAGCGGATCGAGTTGCGCAGCTTGCGGTAGGTCTCGATGGTGTTCTTGAGGATCTCCGGGCCGATGCGCTGGTCGTCGGCATAGTCGGTGGCGCAGACCCACAGGCGCAGGATATCCGCGCCGGAATCCTTGATCACCTTCTGCGGCTCGACGGTGTTGCCGAGCGACTTCGACATCTTCCGGCCGTTCTCGTCGAGCGTGAAGCCGTGGGTCAGCACGATGTCATAGGGCGCGCGTCCGCGCGTGCCGGCACTTTCCAGCAGCGACGAGTGGAACCAGCCGCGATGCTGGTCGCTGCCTTCGAGATACATCACGGTGTCGTTGCCGCCATCGACCTTGCGGACGATGTTGCCGAGCTGCGGGAAGTTCTGGCGGTCTTCCAGCACGAAGGCATGCGTGGAGCCGGAATCGAACCAGACGTCGCAGATGTCGTCGACCTTCTTCCAGTTCTCGGACGCGCGGCTGCCAAGGAAGCGCTCGCGGGCGCCGTCCATGTACCAGGCATCGGCGCCTTCCTCCATGAACGCCTCGGTGATGCGCTGGTTGACGACCTCGTCCTGCAGGATCTCGGCGGAGCCGTCGCTGTTCTCCCGCACGAACACGGCGATCGGCACGCCCCAGGCGCGCTGCCGCGAGATCACCCAGTCGGGACGGTTGGCGATCATGCCGTTGATGCGGTTCTCGCCCGCCGGCGGCACCCATTGCGTGACCGAAATCGCGTGCAGCGCGCGGGCGCGCAGCGTGTCGCCCTTCTTCGCATGGCCATTCTCGGCGATGGGCTTGTCCATCGCGATGAACCATTGCGGCGTGTTGCGGAAGATCACCGGCTTCTTGGAGCGCCAGGAGTGCGGATACTGGTGCTTGAGGCGGCCGCGCGCGAGCAGCCTGCCGGCCTCGATCAGCGCCTTGATCACGGCCTCGTTGGCATCGCCCTTCTCGCCCTTGTCGTTGAGCACGCGTTTGCCGGTGAAGCCCGGCGCCTGCGCCGTGTAGGCACCGTTCTCGTCGACCGTATACGGGATCGCCGTCGGGATGCCGCGCGCATCGAGCTCGCGGGTGTTGGCCGTCCAGACGTCGAAGTCCTCGCGGCCGTGGCTCGGCGCGGTGTGCACGAAGCCGGTGCCGGTGTCGTCGGTAACATGCTCGCCGGCGAGCAGCGGCACGATGAATTCGTAGCCGCCACCGAAGCCGCGCAGCGGATGGGCGCATTCCACGGCGTCCAGCGTGTCGCCGGGAATATCGCGGACCTTCTCATAGGACGTGACGCGGGCCTGCTTGAACACCTCGCCGGCAAGCGCGTCGGCCAGGATCAGGAGATCGCCGGTCTTGGCCCAATTGTCCGCCGGCGCGTCCGTCACCTTGTAGAGGCCATAGGCGATCTTCGGCGAGAACGAGATGGCGCGGTTGCCGGGCAGCGTCCACGGCGTGGTGGTCCAGATCACGACCGAGGCATTGGCCAGCGCGCCATGCGCCGGCGAGGTGACCGGGAATTTCACCCACACCATGTCGGAGGTGTAGTCCTCGTATTCGACCTCGGCTTCGGCAAGCGCGGTCTTCTCGACCACGCTCCACATCACCGGCTTCGAGCCGCGATAGAGCGTGCCGTTGGCGGCGAACTTCATCAGCTCCCGGGCGATCTGGGCTTCGGCCGGATAGCTCATCGTCTGGTAGGGATGGTCCCAGTCGCCGATGATGCCGAGCCGCTTGAACTCCTCGCGCTGCACGTTGATCCAGTGCGTCGCATAGGCACGGCATTCCTTGCGGAACGCGACCATCGCCGCCGAGTCGCGGAAATCGGGCTTCTGCTTGCCCTTGGAGCGGTAGTTCTCCTCCTCGATCTTCCATTCGATCGGCAGGCCGTGGCAGTCCCAGCCCGGCACGTAGTTGGAGTCGAAGCCGAGCATCTGCTGGCTCTTGGTCACGACGTCCTTGAGGATCTTGTTCAGCGCGTGCCCGATATGGATGTTGCCGTTGGCGTAGGGCGGGCCGTCGTGCAGGACGAATTTGGCACGGCCTTCGGCTTCCCGGCGGAGCTTGTCGTAGAGGCCGATCTCGTTCCAGTATTTCAGGATTTCCGGCTCGCGCTGGGGCAGGCCGGCGCGCATCGGGAATTCCGTCTGCGGCAGGTAAAGGGTCTTGGAATAGTCCCTAACGTCAGTCTTTTGGGCGTCGGTCTTTTGCGGCTTGTCGGACATGAAAGCTCTGATTTGGCAGGTGCGGGCGCGGATACGCGATCAATCGCGGGTGAAACGGCGAAGTCCCGGTCTTGCGCCGAGCCTTCAGGCTCAGGCGGAAGCCGGGCCGCTAATCCGTATGATGCGCCGCGAAAACATGGGGTTTCCATAGCAGCCGGACGGGGAAATCGCAAAGCCCCCGGTGGCTCGCAGGGCCGCGCATGGCGCGGTTCAGGCCGGCCGTGCCCGGGCCGGATTTCCCGCCACGATCGCGCCGGGGGCGACGTTCCGTGTGACCACGCTGCCGGCCCCGACCAGGGCGCCGTCGCCGATCGTGACACCGGGCAGGATGATGGCACCGCCGCCGATCCAGACGTCGCTGCCGATCCGGATCGGGCGGCCGAATTCCAGCCCGGCGCGGCGGGTTTCGGCATCGCGCGGGTGGTCGGCGGTATAGATCTGCACCGCGGGTCCGATCTGGGTCCGATCGCCGATCGCGACCTCGACGACGTCGAGGATCACGCAATTGAAGTTGAGGAACACGCCGTCGCCGAGGCTGATATTGCTGCCGTAATCGCAGAAGAACGGCGGGCGTATCACGGCATCCCTGCCGACCTTGCGGAAGCGCTCGCCAAGCAGCGCGTGCAACTCGGCCGCGGACGATGCGCCCGACGCATTGTAGCGTGCCATCCATTGTTCCGCCGCTGTATGCTCGGCGGCGAGCTCTGCATCCGGGCGATACAGCTCGCCCGCCAGCATTTTTTGCTTTTCAGTCCGGTTCAACCAATCACTCCGAGCTGTGGGAACGCGTCGGGCGCCGCGGCCAGCACCGCGCGCGCCTTGGCGCTGTCGTCATCCATCTGGCGTATCAACGCCTCGATGGTGTCGAATTTCAGCTCTTCGCGAATGAAACCGATGAATGCGACATCAAGGACCGCGTCGTACAGATCGCCCTTGAAGTCGAACAGGAACACCTCGAGCAGCGGCGCGCCGTTGTCGAAGGTCGGCCGGCGCCCGAAGCTTGCGACACCGTCGAACCGTTGCGAGCCCTTGCCGACCCGCACCGCATAGATGCCGTGCTTCAGTCCGCAATGCTTGTTGAGGCGGATATTGGCAGTGGGGTAGCCGAGGTCGCGGCCGCGCTTCTCGCCGTGGATCACCTTGCCGGTGACGAACCACGGTCCGCCCAGCATCGTGGTTGCATCCGCGATCTCGCCCTCGGCGAGCGCCATGCGGATGGCGCTGGAGGAAACCGGGCGCTCCTCGATGTCGACATGGGCCTGCACGTCGACCTCGATGCCGAGCCGCGGCGCTTCGCTGACCAGGAGGCTCGGCGAGCCGACCCGGCCCTTGCCGAAATGGAAGTCGTAACCGACCGCGATCCCGCTGATGCCGAGCCGGCCGATCAGGTCGTGGTGAATGAAATCCTGTGCCGAGGTGCCGGCGCGCGCCTTGTCGAACGTCATGACGACGGCACCGGCGAGGCCGGTGGCCGCGAGCAGCCGCAGCTTGTTGGTCTCGTCCGTGAGACGGAATTGCGGGGTGTTCGGGCTGAAGAAGCTGCGCGGATGCGGCTCGAAGGTCACGGCGAGCGCGGGCACGCCGTGCGCCTTGCCCATCGCGAGCGCCGCGCCGATCACGGCGCGGTGACCGAGATGGACGCCATCGAAATTCCCCATCGCGACCACGGCGCCTTTCGGAATGGCGCTTGCGGGGGTGTTGTCGCGGATAACGGTAAAGCCGGTGCTCATGAGCGGTATTCTTCAAGGATTCTTAAGCATGATTGGTGCGGGCCGGACCGTGACGCGGCGGCGGCGTGGAAGTCAAGGCTAACGAAAATCGCGTCAAATCCGTAACAATCCGGATTCAGCCGGTTAACGCGCTGTTTAACGGCTGCTGTTAGTCGTTGGCGGAAAGCTGCGTTTGTGCAGAAGCCAAGTTGCGTTTGTGTTTTGGGGGGAAAGATGGCGGTTGATTTGTCCATGCCGGTTCTGGTGGTTGATGATTACAGCACCATGATCCGCATCATCCGGAATCTTCTCAAGCAGCTTGGATTCGAAAATATCGACGATGCCTCCGACGGCTCCGCAGCGCTGAACAAGATGCGCGGCAAGAAGTATGGCCTGGTGATTTCCGACTGGAACATGGAGCCGATGACCGGCTACGACCTGCTCAAGGAAGTCCGCGCCGATCCCAACCTTGCGACCACGCCCTTCATCATGATCACGGCGGAATCCAAGACCGAGAATGTGATCGCGGCCAAGAAGGCCGGCGTGAACAACTACATCGTCAAGCCGTTCAATGCGGCCACGCTGAAGACCAAGATCGAGGCGGTGTTCCCGGACATGGCGACGGCGTAAGACGCCCGACATCGATCGCATCGGCTGAAATTCACGCATGCCCGGGTTTGTCCCGGGCATTTGCATTTGATCACGCTTCCCTTTACCCGCCCCGCTTGCAAGACGAGGGGGAGGGCGGCTGCACGATTTCGGAATATTAGAAGAATATCGCTGAGTTGCCCGACGTGTCAAGTTGGCTGTCGAACGTCGGCCGCCGCTGGCTACTTTGCATGGGGTTGTTTTCGATATTTTGGCGGCGCGCCCCTTCACCTCGCCCCGTGAATAGCAGGGCGAGGGAGTCCGGCGACCTTTTGGCTACCACTTCAGCTCGCGCATCAGCGCGCGCGGCGGGTGGCCGAACAATTCCTTGATCGAGGCCGCATCGAGCTGCTCGATGCCCTCGAACTGTTCGGAATGGATGCCACGCGTTACGAACAGGAGATCGATGCCGAATCCAAGGGCGCCGGTGAGATCGGTGCGTACGGAATCGCCGATCGCGAGCACGCGGCTGAGCTCGGTCGGACGCCCGCGGCGTTCGGTGGCCAGAGCCATGGCGCGCTCATAGATCGGCCGGTGCGGCTTGCCGTAGAAGATCACCTCGCCGCCGAGCTCGCGATAGAGTTCGGCGACCGCCCCGGCGCAATAGATCAGCCGGTCGCCGCGCTCGACCACGATATCGGGATTGGCGCAGACCAGCGTGAGCTTGCGCTCGAGCGCCTTCAGCAGCGTGTCGCGATAATCTTCGGCCGACTCGGTTTCGTCGTCGAATAGGCCGGTGCAGATGATGTAGTCGGCCTGCTCCAGCGGCACCAAGGTGGCGTCGAGGCCGCGGTGGATCGAGCTGTCGCGCTCCGGGCCGATCCAGAAGATCTTCTGGCCGGGATGATCGGCGACGAAGTGGCGCGTCAGGTCACCCGAGGAGACGATCGCGTCATAGGTCTCGTCGGCGACGCCGAGCTTGCGCAGTTGCCGCTGCACGGAATCGGCCGGCCGCGGCGCGTTGGTGATCAGGATGACCGTACCGCCTTGCTGGCGGAATGTGTGCAGTGCCTCGCAGGCCTCGGGGAAGGACTCGAGCCCGTTGTGCACGACGCCCCAGATGTCCGACAGCACCACATCGACGCCGCCGACGAGGTCGCGCAGCTGCTCCACGAAACGCAGTGAGGTCATGATGCAAATTGCCGGCTAATTTGGACCGAGGGCGCGGCGCGCCAGCGCGGCGCTGCCGGTTGCGCGCGGCGAAGCTGCGGGGCTGGAGACTGGGGCTGAAGTGCTGGCGCCATTAAGATCCTGGGGGTTGGTCTGTGCAGACTCGGCGGTAGCAGATGCCCCCTCGGGCCGCAACGGCCGCGGCGGCGCGAACAGGAACCCCTGGCCGAACCGGACATCGTAATCGAGCAGGTCGACCACCGAGCGTTCGCCCTCGATCCGTTCGGCGATCAGGTCGATGCCGTAGCGGCCGAGCAGGTCGGACAGATCGGAAGGATGGATATCGGTGCTCGCGATCTGCTTGGCGTCGAGCAGCAGCGCCGCCGGCACCTTGATGAAGCGGACGCCGCGATCGGCGAGCTCGCGCGGCTCGAGGCGGAGGTCGCTGACATGGTCGATCGAGAACCGGTAGCCGCGCTGTGCCAGCGCCGCGAGGTTCTCGCTTTCAGTCGGGCCGAGATTGCGGAAGGTCGTCTGCTTGAACTCGAGCACGAAGGACGGCGCCAGCGCGCGGTTGGCCTCGAGGAAGTCGAGACACTGGGTGAAATGCGCCGGGTTGGACAGCGTCGTCGCCGAGACGTTGCAGAACACGCCGACATCCTTGCTGCGGATCATCAGGCGGCGCAGCACCTGGACGCAGCGAAGCATCACCATGTGATCGATGCGGCCGATCAGGCCGCCGGCCTCGGCCGCCTCGATGAAATCCTCGGCGGCCAGCACCTGGTCGCGCTCGTCGCGCAGCCGCGTCACCGCCTCGTAGAAGCGCACCTTGCGCTGCGGCAGCGTCACCATCGGCTGCAGGTAGATGTCGAGGCGGTTCTCGTCGATGGCCTGCTTGATCGCGCCGATCAGCTGGGTCTGGCTGCGCGAGACCTCCGACGGAGCCGCAGGTGGCGGCGCCGGCGCAACCACGACGGTCGGCGCAGGCGCAACCCGTTGCAGCACATCGTCACGCGGGGACGCGACCGGCTGCACCGCCGGAGCCGCCGCCAGCAGATCCTCATGATGCGCGACGGATGCCGCGAGCTGTCGCACCAGTCCGCCGAGTTCGCTGATCTCGCCGGCCATGCCCTGCATCCGGTCGGCGCCGGTGGAGTTGGCCGAGGTGACGCGCCCCTCGACCGCGGCGAGCCGGCGGCCGAATTCGGCGACCTGGCGGGCAAGGTCGGCGGTGCCGCGCGACAGATCCGCGATCTGGCCGCCGACGTCGCTGCGATCGCGCAGCCGCATCGAGACCGCGTTGTAGAGGATCAGGCAGGTGAGGGCGGCGAGCGCCACGATCGCCGATTCCGATCCGCTGATGCCCGCCACCGAATACAGAACGAAGCCGAGCGAGGCTGCGAGCAGCACCATGCAGATGGCGATGAAGATCGTCGAAATGCGAATCATGTCGCGCGCCCGCGCCCTCTGTCCGAACGTCCCCGGACCGCGACCTTAGCACCATTGTTGATTCGACGGGCCAGCGATCTTCGGAACCGGCTGGAACTGCACACGATTTTCGCTTCGCCCGGATCGGGCACCGTAAATCGCCGGAGCCGGCGGCGCCACGCCGGTCAGAGGTCGGCGGCAGCGATCCAGAACACCTCGCCCTCGGAGTCCTCGGTGTCGAGCCAGAGCAGCGGCAGGTTCGGATAGGCGGCCTCGAGATTGTCGCGGCCGCGGCCGATCTCGCAGAGCAGCCCGCCCTGCGGGGTCAGATGTTGCCTCGCCTCGTCGAGCAGGCGACGGACGATGTCGAGCCCGTCGGCGCCGCCATCGAACGCGATCTTCGGCTCGGCACGGCACTCGCGCGGCAGTGCCGCCATGCCTTCGGCGTCGACATAGGGCGGGTTCGAGATGATGAGATCGTATCTGTTGCCGCCGAGCGGCTTGAACAGGTCGCCGCGATGGAGCGTCAGGCGATGGTCGAGGCCGTGATCGGCGACGTTGCGCGCGGCGACCTCGAGCGCATCCTTTGAAATATCGACGGCATCGACCGCGGCGTTGGGGAAATGCCGGGCCGCCAGGATCGCAAGGCAGCCGGAGCCAGTGCAGAGGTCGAGCACGCGTTCGACCTCCTCGGGATCGCCGATCAGCGAGGTGCCGTCCTCGTCGCCGCCGAAATGCGAATCCAGCAATTCGCCGATGAAGGAGCGCGGCACGATGGTGCGCTCGTCGACATAGAACGGCAGGCCGCGCAGATAGACCTTGTTGACGAGATAGGCGGCCGGCTGCCGCGTCGCGATCCGGCGCTCGATCAGGTCGAGGATCTGCTTGCTTTCGGCCACGGTGACGCGTGCGGTGGCGAAGTTCTCGAACTGGTCGGGGTGCAGGTGCAGCGTTTCGCAGATCAGGAACGCGGCCTCGGCCACCGGATCGGTGGTGCCGTGCGCGAACACGAGCTTGGCTGCGTTGAAGCGGCTCGTCGCATAGCGCAGGAAGTCGAACAGGGTGTGCAGTTCGCCGGCGCCGACTTTCGGCGCTTTCGGCACGGCGGGGCTGCGCTTGGCCGGCACTTTGCTGCGCTTGGCCATCAGGATTTGGTCCAGCGCGCGGCGGCCGCGTCGTCGTGGCCCTGCGCCTCGATCCAGCTGGTGCCGCGCGCGCTTTCCTCGCGCTTCCAGAACGGTGCGTTGGTCTTCAGATAGTCCATCAGGAACTCGGCGGCCTCGAACGCGGCCTGCCGGTGCGCCGAGGCGGTCACGACCAGCACGATGTTCTCGCCCGGCGCGATGCGGCCGAAGCGATGGATGATGGTGAGGCCCTGCAACGGCCAGCGCGACAGCGCCTCGTCGGCGTGGCGTCCAATCTCGGCTTCCGCCATGCCTGGATAATGTTCGAGCGTCAGCGCCGCGATCGGCTCGCCCTGCTCGCTGCCGCGGCAGATGCCGCTGAAGCTGACGACCGCGCCGACATCGGTGCGGCCTCGGCTCAAGGCCGCGATCTCCTGTGCGACGTCGAAGTCGGCTTGCTGGATACGGATGGTCGCTGCGACGGTCATGTGGACTTCTTTGCTTGACGCGTTTTCTTCACGCGAACCGGTACCCACTTCGCTCGAAAACGCTATCCTACCCGCCGGTCATCGGCGGAAAGAACGCGATCTCGCGGGCGCCGGAGATCGCCGCGTCCGATTTGACATGGGCGTGGTCGATCGCGGCGCGGATCACCGTCGGCTTCTCGAAGGCATAGGCGTAGGCATCGTCGCGCGCGGCAAGCCAACCGATCAGGTCGCCGACGGTGCGCACCTCGGCCGGCGGCTCGACGATCTCTTCAGCCTTGCCGACGCGTTCACGCACCCAAGCGAAATATTTCAGCTTCATCCCTCATCCTCCTTGATGAGGTGATGGATGCCGGCACGGAAATAATCCCAGCCGGTGTAGATCGTGAAGATCGCCGACATCCAGAGCAGTACGATGCCGATCAGGGTGGTGGCCGGGAAGACCTGCTCGCCCGCTTCGCCGGCGATCAGAAAGCCGATCGCCACCAGCTGGATCGTCGTCTTCCATTTCGCCAGCTTGGTCACGGGAACGCTGACCCTGAGCCCTGCGAGATATTCGCGCAGGCCCGAGACCAGGATCTCACGGCACAGGATCACGATCGCCGCCCACAGCGTCCAGCCATGGATCGAATTGTCGGCGGCCAGCATCAGAAGGCTGGAGGCGACCAGCAGCTTGTCGGCGATCGGATCGAGCATCCGGCCGAAGGCGGACTGCTGGTCCCACATCCGGGCATAATAGCCGTCGAGGTAGTCGGTGATTCCCGCCGCAATGAACACGGCCAGCGCCACCCAGCGCAGCCACAACGGGCCGTCCAGGATCGATTGCCAGTAGACGCAGCCGATCACCACCGGGATCGCGGCGATCCGGGCGTAGGTCAGGATATTCGGGAGGGACATGGTCTTGGTCTGTCCCCGGGTCGTGGCGATGTTCATCCGTTCTACCAATACCGCTGAAGCGAGAAGGTCAACCGTGCGGACGCGTCAAGCGCGACCAGATTGCGCTGCATCGTCATAGCGCCTTAGCTCGTTGTTTAAGCATGATCTTTTCGGATAACTGCCTCACACTTTTCCGCATCATGCCCTAGATGCCCTGTCGCAGGCGACGCCCTGATGACTCGCCTTTGGTTTAACCCGGCTGGGCGTGGAAAAACTCGAAAATCTTGCGGGCACTCTCGGCGCTGACGCCGGGAACCTTGCCGAGGTCGGCGATCGAGGCCCGCTCGATCTCCTTGAGCGTTCCGAAGTGGTGCAGCAAGGCACGCTTGCGGGACGGGCCGATGCCCGGGATCTCCTGCAGGCCGGCCTCGCGGATGTCCTTCTTGCGCAGCTTGCGGTGCGAGCCGATCACGAAGCGATGGGCCTCGTCGCGCAGCCGCTGGATGAAATAGAGCACCGGGTCCCGCGGCTCCAGCTTGATGGCCTCACGGTCGGGCATGAACAGGGTTTCGCGCCCGGCATCGCGCTCCGGACCCTTGGCCACCGCCATCAGCGAGACCTCGGTCAGCCCGAGATTCTGGAAGATCTCCCGCACCGCGTTGAGCTGGCCGCGGCCGCCGTCGATGATGACGAGATCGGGCCATTGCGGGAACGAATCGTCGTCCGCTTTCGTCTTGGCTGCGGCCTCGCCCTCCGGCGGCTTCAGCAATCGCTTGAAGCGACGTTCCAGCACCTCGCGCATCATTCCGTAATCGTCGCCGGGCGTCAGCCCTTCGGACTTGATGTTGAACTTGCGGTACTGGTTTTTCATGAAGCCGTCGGGTCCCGCCACGATCATCGCGCCGACCGCGTTGGTGCCCTGGATGTGGCTGTTGTCGTAGACCTCGATCCGCTTGGGCGTGTGCGGCAGGCCGAGCGTCGAGACCATGCCCTCCAGCAGCCGGCTTTGCGTCGCGGTATCGGCAAGCTTGCGGCCGAGCGCCTCGCGCGCGTTGGTGAGGGCGTGGCCGATCAGCTCCTTCTTCTCGCCGCGCTTCGGCACCGAGACCTCGACCTTGGATCCGGCCTTGACCGACAGCGCGTCGGCGAGCAACGCGCCTTCCTCGATCTCGTGCGACAGCAGGATCAGCTTCGGCGGCGGCTTGTCGTCGTAGAATTGCGCGAGGAACGAGGACAGCACCTCCTCGGGCGTGAAGCTCTTCTCGGCCTTGGGGAAATAGGCGCGGTTGCCCCAGTTCTGGCCGGTGCGGAAGAAGAACACCTCGACGCAGGAATAGCCGCCCTCCTGGTGGATCGCGAACACATCGGCCTCTTCGACCGTGCGCGGATTGATGCCCTGCTGCGACTGGATCGCCGACAGCGCCGCGAGACGGTCGCGGTACAGTGCCGCGGTTTCGAACTCGAGCTCACCGGAAGCCTTCTCCATCTCGGCCGCGAGCAGCTCCTTCACGGCGTGGCTGCGGCCGGAGAGGAATTCGGTCGCCTCGCGCACCAGTTCGCTATAGCCGGGGAAGTCGATCTCGCGCGTGCAGGGACCGGCGCAACGCTTGATCTGATAGAGCAGGCAGGGCCGGCTGCGGCTTTCGAAGAAGCCGTCGGTGCAGGAGCGGATCAGAAACGCGCGCTGCAGCGCCGTGATGGTGCGGTTGACTGCGCCTGCGTTGGCGAACGGGCCGAAATAGCGCCCGGGCCGCGACTGCGCGCCGCGATGCTTGAGGATCTGCGGCGCCCAATGGTCGCCGGTGATCAGAATATAGGGAAACGACTTGTCGTCCCGCAGCTGCACATTGAAGCGCGGACGGAGCTGCTTGATCAGATTGGCTTCGAGCAGCAGCGCCTCGGTCTCGGTCATGGTCGAGACGATCTCGACCTGCGTGGTCGCCGCGATCATGCGCAGGATGCGCGCCGGCAGCGGCGCGTTGGCCCGCGCATAGGACGACAGCCGCTTTTTGACGTTCTTCGCCTTGCCGACATAGAGCACGTCGTTGGCGGCGTTGAGCATGCGGTAGACGCCGGGCGAGGTCGGGGCGAGGCGGACCGCGTTCTCGATCGCGGCATGTCCGACCGAGAGCGTGCCCTCGGCGACCGCCTCGGCGCCGTCCTCCGAAGCCTCGGGCAGGCGTGCCTCGTCCTCCTCCTCGGCGGCGGAGGTTTCGGGATCGACGTCGCTTGTATCGAGCGCCAGATCGTCCTGTGGCAGGTCGGACTTTGAACCGCGCCGTGGCTTGGGGGCAGCCTTGGAGTCAACCTTGGGGGCCGGCGTCGGGCGCTCGGGAGAATCGTGAACCATGGGCCGTAAACTAAGTGCTTGGGCGACCGGTCGCCAGCGCTGACGGCGCCAACAAAAAGCACCTCGATTGCAGTAGGTTACCGGCCCTGCGCGGACCGTCGGGAAGGGGTGCGTAACACCTTGTTAAGACTGATGAGCGGGCCGGTAACCGGGCTTAACAGCCCTTTAACTTAAAACTCTCGATAAACCTTAGCGAAAAAAGTGGAATTCCGTAACCACGCCGGCCCTCGCCGGCGGGCTGCGGCAGTTGCGTTCTGGAGAGTACCAATGACCCGGTTTGTTGCGCGTGCGCTGGCACTGATCGTTGCAGGCTGGACGACCTCGGCCGCGTCGGCCGACCTCAATTACGGATCGCCCTATACCGTCTATCAGCCGCTCAATGCCTATAGCTGGGCCGGCCCCTATCTTGGCGGCAATGTCGGCTATGGCTGGGGCTCGGTCGAGAACAACCCGACCAAGCCGTCCGGTTTCGTCGGCGGCGTGCAGGCCGGCTACAACTTCCAGAACGGCTCCCCCTGGGTGTTCGGTATCGAGGCCGATATCCAGGGCACCACAGCCGACGACCGGTTCGCGCCGTGGAAGTTCTCCAACCCTTGGTTCGGCACGGTGCGCGGCCGCGCCGGCTATGCGGTCAACAACGTGCTGTTCTACGCGACCGGCGGTCTCGCCTTCGGCGAGCTGCGCGGCGAGACGTTCGGCATCACGGAGAGCCACACCAATGCGGGCTTCACCGTCGGTGCCGGCGCCGAAATGGGCTTCGCCCCGCACTGGAGCGCCAAGATCGAGTATCTCTACGTCGACCTTGCCAACAGCAATTTCACGATCACCGGTGGCGTGTCGAACGGCTACAGCTTCAGCCTGGTTCGCGCCGGCATCAACTATCACTTCTGAGAACAAGAAAACGTCGACCATCAACTCCCGGCCGCGCCTTGCGCGGCCGGGTTTTTCTTTGTGTTGATGATCTCAACGTCGCGCACGACCGTATACACGCCGCGGCGTCCGCGAATCCAATCGGTGGGCCGCACGTGTGGGATATGCGGCACCGCCAGTCGCGTCCGCATCATGCAGGTGGTCATCCAGCGAGCGCTAGCCGCGCTCGGCAGTCAACTCACACGCAACGCCTCATTCGGTGTTCATCCCGAGCCGCGCATCGCGAGCGCTCGTCATGAGACCACCAGGTTGACCGCCTTCGGGCCCTTGCCCTTCTTGTCGGGCTCAACCTCGAACGTAATGCGTTGTCCTTCAGTCAGGTCCTTCAATCCTGCACGCTCGACGGCTGTGATGTGAACGAACACATCGCGGCCGCCATCATCAGGCTTGATGAAGCCGTAGCCACGCTCTCCGTTGAAGAACTTGACTGTCCCAGTCATGGCCATCGGGAAACTCCTCCCCCGTATTGCTCCACCGCTACGCGCACGCCGCGTACCGGTTGACCGACATTCGCTTGTCGGAAGCTTGGCCACCTGAACAGGCCGGCGTCACGCCGCCGGTCCGCCTGGATTTTATTTCGGCCTTGTCACTCCGCCGCAACCATTCGCGGAAGCGGAACGTAAAGCCAGTCGTAACAGGATGAGCATAATACGGTTCCGCGCAAATTGCCTATGCTCAAAATTGAACTTTTCAGTAGGAGGTGTCGATCATGGTTTAGGCGTCTCGAGTCTGAAGCGTCCCGCGCCGCCTTGACCGAGCGGCTTCTCGAGTTCGGGCAGGATGATCTTCAACTCATTCGCCAGCGTCCACGGCGGATTCACCAGCAAAAGCCCTGTGGAAACGAGGCCTGCGCCTGCTTCTTGCGGTGCCACACTGAATTCCAATCGCAGGCATTTGCCGGCGGGCCGGCTGCTTGCTGCTGCAGCGACCACACTGCGCGTTAGCTCATCGGTGGCTCTCCGGGTTTTTACGGGGTACCACAAAAGATACGAGCCGGTCGGCCACTTCGCGTACGCTTCCGTGAAAGCGCTGGCCAGCCGCTCGAACTCGTCCTTCGCTTCGAACGGCGGATCGATCAGCACCAGGCCGCGCCGTTCGTTCGGCGGCACGAATGCGGGCAGCGCCATCCAGCCGTCGAGATCGACGACGCGCGCTTGCGCGTCGCGTCGCAAGGCGTCGATCAGTTGTTTGCGCGCCGTCGGTTCGATCTCGCAGGCGGTGAGGCGATCTTGCGGACGCAGCAGCGCCCGAGCGATCAACGGCGAACCAGGATAGGCTTTCAGCTCGCCTTTCGGATTGAATGCCCTGACGATGTCGAGATAGGGCGCGATCAGCGGCAATGCCTGGTCGGAGAGCCGCGCCTGCATCAGCCGGGCGATGCCGGTGAGCCATTCGCCGCCGCGCTGCGCTTCGCTCGACGTCAAATCATAGAGGCCGGCGCCGGCATGGGTGTCGATGACGCGGAACGGCGCCGGCTTGTCCTGCAGATAGGTGAGCATGCGCACCAGCACGATGTGCTTGATGACGTCGGCAAAGCTGCCGGCATGAAAGGCGTGACGGTAGTTCATGTGATGATCGTGCTGCGCTCCCAAAGGGTGCGCATGTTGTACTCGTCATGCCCGGGCTTGTCCCGGCCTTCGCTAAGGCTTCGGCGGGGTTAACGTCCGAGCTTGGCGTAGCCGGCTCCCGGGCATCTGCGCCTTATCTTGCTTGTTTCGCGATGGCGCAGGTGGCCGGGGCGTTCTGCGCGACGACTCGCGGCGCGGGTCTGCCGGCCATGACGCAGAGAGTTTCAGCCACCGCGAACCGGCGGCATCAGCACCTGATCGCGGCGGCAGGCGCGGCGATCGATTTCCTCGCAGGAGCGGAATTGCAGATCCTTGCTGAGGCAGATCCGCACCTCGCTGAGCCGCTTGCTGTCGCAGGTCACCGAGATCGCGGAGTTGCTGAGGCCAGGATTGACCTTGATGAACGCCGTTTCCAGCTCGTCGGGCGCGACCGTCTTCGGCTCCGACAATTGCAGGAATTCCTCGGGGATCTTCACCGTGGCGCGGGCCTTGCGGATGGCTTCGAAATAGGCGCGCTCGCCGAGACCGGAGCAGGTGCCGTGCTTGTCCCACTCGTTGTAGATCAGCCCGGGCGCCGGCATCAGGTCGAGCATCGAGCTCATGATGCTGCGGGCGAGTCGCGGCGAGGGCCGCTGGCAGTATTCCGGAAAGCCCCGCTCATATTGCGGCCAGAGGCCGTGCACCACGAAGGAATAGGGCCGTCCGCCGCACTGCGCCTGCGTGCCGCGGCCGTTGTTGCCGCGCTCGCTCGCCGCCTCGCAGAACGAGGGCGACCACGACAGCGACAGCACATAGAAATCGAACTCACCGGGCGCATTCTGGCGGCGATCCTGGGCCGAGGCCCCAACCGCACTGCACAGAATAATGGCAACCGAAATCAAAAATCGGGAAATCGTGTCCAACCGAGGCATCAAACGCTCCCTCACTCGACCGCCCGGAGCCTAGCAGGCCGCGAGAACATTTCAAGAACAAAAAGCCGCCGTCCAAATGGCGGCGGCTCCTGCTTTAGCAGTCTGGTCGGAGATCAGGGCCGGGCGGCCTTGCAGGACGGGTTATAGGCCCAGTTGCGGTCGAGCCCCGCGACGCACCATTCGACACCCTGATTGATGCTGGCAAAGCCGCCATCCTCGATGATCGAATAGTGCACCTTGCGCACCTTGCCGTCGCTCAGCATCGCCTCGCCCGTGCAATAACGGCGCGGAATATTGTCGGACTGCCAGGGACGGAAGGCGGTTTCGTGAATCCCGTTGAAGCCGGTGATCACGAGCGGCGAATTCCAGAAGGTGGCTTCCTTTTCCTGGAATTGCGTGCTGATGACCGTCAGGGCCTTCTCGCATGGGGCCACATTGCCGTCATAGCGCGGGCCGGACAGCCAGAAGTTCATTTCGAGCGGATTGGCGGCCTGGGCCGTACCCCCGAAAGCCAGCAAGCCGACTACGAGTGCGGCGCCGAGGCCGAGCTTGCGGCCGAGTTTATTGCGGGAGTTGAACAGGTTGCGCATGCGAATCCACCCGATTATCCGATGCCGCGGACGGTGCCGCGAAGCCCCGGCAAGGTCAAGTGCAGGGCGGCAACACCTGCGGAGAAGTCCACTTTGGGGAGCCGGCTCGTTCTTTTCACGGTCGCCGGCGCACTCTATGTTGGCTCGAAGCGAAATGGAGTCTGCGATGCGAAGGAAATTGGCCGCTTGCCTGGTTGCCGTTTGCGGGATGCTGGCCGTTGTGCCGGCGCGGGCGGATTGGATGCAGCCGGTGCCGCCATTCAAGGGCAATGATACCGGCGGTATCATCGCCTATACGCTGGCGACCCAGAACGACGCCCGGCAGCTCGCCGTCGATCACTGCGCCTCCTACGGCAAGGTGGTCAAGTTCCTTGCGATGCAGAACTATCCGGGCGGCTACATCTCTTTCGCCTGTCGCTGGGTGCCCTATGGCGCAGCCCAGAGGCCGCTGCGCACGCTCTACTGAGCGCGCACCAGATCTTTCGATCGTTCAGCCGGGAGCCGACCGCATGACCCGACAGCTTGCCTTGCTTGGTTCGGCTGTGTGCCTTGTCCTGTCCGCTGGCGCCGCAAGTGCCGTCGACCTGCCGATCCGCAAGGCCGGTCTGTGGGAGATGAAGATGGTGCGCACCGGCGGGCCGATGCCGGAAATCACCATGCAGCACTGCACCGACGAGACCACCGACAAGGAGATGAGTGCGGCGGCCTCGCCGATGGCCAAGGAAGTCTGCTCCAAGCAGGATATCCAGAAGACCGCGACCGGCTATGTCAGCGACAGCGTCTGCAGCGTCGCCGGCATGACGATGCAAAGCCATGCCGAGATCGTCGGAGATTTTAATTCCGCCTACACGGTGAAGAGCACCTCGCATGCCGAGGGCGGCGCGGCCGGCTCGCGCGACACCACGATGACCATCGAGGCGAAGTGGCTCGGCGCCTGCAAGAGCGACCAGAAGGCCGGCGACATCATCATGCCCGGCGGCATGAAGATGAACGTCAAGGACATGGAAAAGCTGAAGAGCCTCCTGCCCAAGCAGAAGTAGCGCGCAGCGCATCCGGCTGTTGCCGCGCGCCTGAATGCATCGCCTCGCATGCTGAGAGGCTGCGCCGCTTGCACCACCATCACTTCGAGTAGCTCGCGACAAAATTGCAAAGCAATCTTGCGCTGAGGCGATGTGCAATCCATCCGATCCCTCCCCGTCACCCCTAGGGCCATCGCATATGCCCCTTGGCGACCGCGCAAGTGCTTGGCCTCGTGGTTCGAGACGCGCCGCAAGCGGCGCTCCTCACCATGAGGGTCTACTATTGTGCCGCAGAACAAGACCTCATCCTGAGGAGCCCGCAAGGCGGGCGTCTCGAAGGATGGCCACGAGCACACCGCCACGAAATGCGATAGCCTTTGCGCGGGGGTGACGGTTCACCGCGTTCGTGCGCTCATCGGCGTGCGATGACGTCGACGGGATGCAACATCATTGAATGATCGCTGCGTGCCTCGCGTTCGAGACTCTCTGCGAGAGACGACGCGCATCGCATTCGCATTCGTTGTGTCGAAAGCCTGACGCGCCAAGATGTCGTTTTGAATCGTTCCAGCGTTGCGCATCTTGAATCACTCCAGTGTTGCGCTTCGTTGCTGCTTCCATCGATTCTATTTTGCGCGTGTGGAATTTCGATCATCCCGCCGATAGAAGTCCGCCCCAATCGATGCCGGCCTTGTCGCAAACGCGGCTCGATCGATGTAGGCGTAAGGCAATGTGGGGATTTGTTCGGTGGGAATGGCTTCGTTGCGGAGCAAGCGCGGCTTGCTTGCATCAACGGCTGCGATCAATGCAGCGCTACTCGGTTCGGTCGTGCTTGTGCCAATGGGTGCAGACGTCGCCACCGCTCAGGCGCAGACAAGTCCTCCGCAGAACAATGTCAGCGAACTTCCCGCAGTGACGGTGGATGAACCTGGCGCCGCAAGGAAGCGCGGTGCCGTCGTTTCAAGCCAGAACACCAGGGCTTCGCGCGCGGTCGCGGCGAACCGGCGCCGCAGTGCCGCGGCGCCCGCCCGGAGCCAGGCTCCGCGGTCGCAAGGCACAGGAGGCGCGATCGGCATGACCACGGGTTACGTCGCGACCGCGAGCACGGCCGGCACCAAGACCAGCACGGCGCTGATCGAGACGCCGCAGTCGCTTTCGGTCGTCACGCAAAAGGAGCTAAGGGATCGCAACGTTCAGACGCTCAAGGACGCCGTCAGCTACACGCCCGGCGTGACGACCACGGCGTTCGGCTATGATCCGAGGTTCGATAGTTTCTACATCCGTGGCTTCGACGCGACCTATGCAGGGATCTATCGCGACGGCCTGCGCCAGGGCGGCGGCAACTTCGCAATTCCCAAGATCGAACCCTACGGTCTCGACAGCGTGTCGATCCTCCGCGGACCAGCCTCGGGCCTCTATGGCCTCGGCTCTCCAGGAGGCATCGTGGATGTCACGACCAAGCGGCCGCCGTTGACGGCATTCGGTGAGGTGCAGCTGCAGGGCGGCACCTACGACCGTTACCAGGGCAGTTTCGATGTCGGTGGTCCGGTGCCCGGCAGCGATCAGCTGTACTACCGGCTGACGGGCCTGCTTCGCGACGCAAAGACCTGGTACCCCGGCAACGACGACGATCGCGCCTATATCGCGCCGGCGCTGACCTGGCGGCCGGACGCCGACACGTCCTTCACCATCCTCAGCGAATATCAAAAGAGCCGAACCGCCGCCAGCATCGGCAATTTCCGCACGCCCGACGGACAATTGACCAACATCTACTCGAATGATCCGGCGTTCAGCGCAATGGATCAGAAGCAATATCGCATCGGCTACGCGTTCGAGCATAATGTCGACGACGTGTGGACGGTGCGGCAGAACTTCCGCTTCTACCAGGTCGACGTCGACGCGAAATACACCCAGATCGATTCGATCGACGGCAGCACCAATCTGGCGTCGCGGTCGGCCTGGCGGATCCTGGACAGCTTCAACACGGTGACACTCGACAATCAGGCCGAGGCCAAGTTCATGCTCGGCGCGATCAAGAATACCGTGCTGTTCGGCGTCGACTACGGTCACTCCTCCTACAACGACAAGATCGGTTACGGGCCGGCGCCCGATCTCAATCTCCTGACCATGAACTACGGCGCCCAGGCGATCGCGACGCCGACATTCTCGATCTTCAACAAGCAGTCGACCGACGAGGTCGGTGTCTATGCACAGGAGCAGGCCAAGCTCGGCGGCTTCATTCTGACGCTCAACGGGCGCCAGAGCTGGGTGTCGCAGACGACGACCGCGGGTCTGGACGGCGTGCCGTCAACGCAAAAGGCCACCGCCTTCACGGGCCGTGCGGGCCTCAGCTACGTCTTCGACAACGGCATTGCGCCCTATATCAGCTACGCGACGGCATTCGCCCCGCAGGTCGGCGTCGACGCATCCGGATTGCCGTTCAGGCCGACCACCGGCGAGCAGAAGGAAGTGGGCATCAAGTATCAGATGCCGAACGTTCCGGTGCTGTTGACCGCCGCGGTGTTCGACATCACGCAGGACAATGTGCTGCGCACCGATCCGAACAACATGGCGTTCCAGGCAGCGACCGGGCAGGTCGAATCCAAGGGCGTGGAGCTCGAGGCGAAGCTGGCGCTCAAGCAGGGATTTGATCTCACCGCCGCCTACACCCATCTCAACGTCGTGATCACGCAGGGCAATCCCGATACGACCGGCAATGAGCTCTCCGGCATTCCGAGGAATTCCTTCGCCGCCTTCGGCAAATATACGTTCCAGTCCGGCGTGCCCGTCGAAGGCCTCGGGCTTGGTCTCGGCGTGCGCTATATCGGCACGAACTTCGGCAACGACCAGAACACGTTCCAGAATGCGGCGACGACGCTGTTCGATGCGGTGATCGATTACGATCTGGGCAAGCTGGACCGGCGCTTCCTCGGCGCGACCGCGCGCCTGAACGCCACCAATCTGTTCGACACGCACTACCAGACCTGCCAGTCCGGCTACTGTTATGCCGGCGAACGGCGGCAGGTCATCGGCACCTTGTCCTACCGCTGGTAGGTTACACCGGCACCCGCACGACGGCGCGCAGGCCGCCCATCGGACTTTCGCTGAGCATGATGTCGCCGCCATGCGAGCGGGCGATGTCGCGGGCGATCGCAAGCCCGAGCCCGGTGCCGCCTTCGTCCTGGTTGCGGGCATCGTCGAGCCGCAGGAACGGCTTGAACACTTCCTCGCGCATGTCGGCGGGGATGCCCGGCCCGTCGTCGTCGACCGTGACGTTGAGATAGCGATGGTCGCGATGGCCGGTGATCGAGATCGTGTTGGCGTGGCGCGCTGCATTGGAGACGAGGTTGGCGAGACAGCGCTTGAACGAGGCCGGCTTCACCGTGACGACGGGCAGGCCGTGGAACGCAACGGTTGCGGTGTGGCCGTGGCGCTCGGCGTCGCTGCGCAATTCCTCCAGCGCCAACGCCATGTCGGTCGGCTGCGCGACCTCGCCGGAATCGCCGCGCGCGAAGGCGAGATAATCCTCCAGCATCATCGACATCTCGTCGACGTCCTTGCGCATCGCGTCGATCTCGGGGCCTTCGCCGATCAGGGCAAGCTCGAGCTTGAACCGGGTCAGGATGGTGCGCAGATCATGCGATACACCGGCGAGCATCGCGGTGCGCTGCTCGATCGAACGTTCGACGCGCGCCTTCATCTCGATGAAGGCCTGCGCCGCGCGCCGCACCTCGCGCGCGCCGCGTGGCCGGAAGTTCGGCGCCTCGCGGCCCTTGCCGAAACTTTCGGCGGCGTCGGCGAGCCGCAGGATCGGCTTGATCTGGTTGCGCAGGAACAGCACGGCGACGATCAGGAGGATCGTCGAGGTGCCGAGCATCCAGAAGATGAAGATCTCCGAATTGGAGGCGTAGGCCGCGCTGCGCTGGGCGAAGATCCGCATCACCGAATCGTCGAGCTGCACGCGGATCTCGACCAAATTGGATTTACCGACGGTGTCGATCCAGAACGGGCGGCTGATCTGGCGGCCGAGCTGCACCGACAGCGTCTGGTCGAGCAGCGAGAAGAACGGCTTCGGCCCCGGCGGCGGCATGTCGCCGGCGGGAAGGAAGTCGACCACCAGCTGCAGTTTCTGGGCGATGCGGCGAAGCTGCGCGCGGTCCTTGTCCTGCGGGTAGCTCTTGTAGACGTCGATCAGCGCGGCGATATCGGACACCACCGCGGCCGACAGGCGCCGCGTCACCGTGTTCCAGTGCCGCTCCATGAACACGAACGCCACCACGGTCTGCAGGATCACCATCGGCACGATCATGATCAACAGCGCGCGGGCATAGAGGCCGGTCGGCATCCAGCTCTTGAACGCGTTGCCCATCCAGCCGTTCGCCTTCGAGACGCGCTGCGAGGCGTTCTTGATCAGGGTCAGGCCGGAGTCGAGCGTGCTCATGGCAGCATCTTTGGCAGCATCTTATGGCGCGGCCACCAGGCGATAGCCGATGCCGCGCACCGCCTGCAGGAACAGCGGATTGGCAGGATCGTGCTCGATCTTGCGGCGCAGGCGGTTGATCTGCACGTCGACCGCGCGTTCGTTGACGGTGCCGCCGGAGGTCAACTCGGCGCGCGGCACGGTCTCGCCGGGCGCGCTGGCGAGGATGCGCAGCATCTCGCGCTCGCGATCGGTGAGGTGGATGATCTCTTCGCCCTGACGCAGTTCGCTGCGCTCGATGTGGAAAATATAGGGGCCGAACGCGATCTGCTCGACGACTGCGACCCGCGGCGGCGCGGTGCGCTTGAGGATATTGCCGATCCGGAGCACCAGCTCGCGCGGCTCGAAGGGCTTGGCGACATAATCGTCGGCGCCGATCTGCAGGCCCTCGATGCGGGCTTCCGCCTCGTGGCGGGCGGTCAGCATGATGATCGGCACCGTCGAGGAGCTGCGGATGAAGCGGGCGAGGTCGAAGCCGTTCTCGCCGGGCATCATCACGTCGAGGATCAGCAGGTCGAAATGCAGTCCGAGCAGCTTGGCGCGCGCATCGGTGGCGCTCATCGCCGTCGTGACCCGGTAGCCTTCGCCGGAGAGAAAGCGCGACAGCAGGTCGCGAATGCGGCGGTCGTCGTCGACCAAGAGAAGATGCGGCGCGTCGTCGGCCGGCTCGACCGGCGCGCGCATCATGGTTGCAGCCTGCACCAGCTCACTCCCTCGTTTTTCTGCCGCCGCCGAAGATCGCTTCGAGCACCTTGTCGGGATCGTCGCGGTCGATCATCGCGCGGAGGAATTGGCGAACCGTCTCGACGCCGGCCGGATCGATGCCGGCGACCGCGCGGTTGATGCGGTCGGTCTGCAGCCCGGCGAGCTTGGCGACCAGCGCCTCGCCCTTCGGCGTGGCGTAGAGCAGGCGCTGCCGGCGGTCGTTGTTGCCGGTCTTCTGCACGATGTAGCCCTCGTCCAGGAGCTGCTTGAGCACGCGCCCGAGCGACTGCTTGGTGATGCGCAGGACGTCGAGCAGGTCGGCGACCTTAAGCCCCGGATAGCGGGTAACGAAGTGGATGACGCGGTGGTGGGCGCGGCCGAAGCCGAACGCCTCCAGCTCCTGGTCGGCGTCGCCGACGAAGTCGCGGTAGGCGAAGAACAACAGCTCGATGATGTCCCAGCGCAGGTCGCGCGCCCCCGCCCCAGGAGCCTGGTCGTCTCCCTGCGAATCGGGCTTGGCAGCCATGCCTGAGAAATTTATGTCAGTCATATTGACGTATCTTGGGTTCAATGTTACAAAACTGCCTGTCACGACGAAACATTAGGTCGTTTTGTCCTCGACAGCGTTTAAGGCGGCCTGAACGAGCCTGTGAGGCGGTTTGGGCCGCAAATTGGACTACCGTGCGATTGTCGAGCGGCATTTCGGCAAACATACTGGACTTCAGCATTCCGCAAAAGCATGTCTAAACGGCATGTTGGCGAGGGAAGCCGGCGGCGCGGCCGGCGGTGGTGAAGTTCGGGCCAGCCGAGCCTGATGGCTCCGGGGGAAACAGGCCGGCGCCGGGTATCGCGCCAGTTCCGACAGCGGAAAGCAAGAAAAATGACTTTGAAATTTGACATCCAGCCTTCGCCGAATGCGACATCCGACAAGGATCGCGCCGCGAAGCTCGTGGACCCCGGCTTCGGCCGGGTCTTTACCGATCACATGGCGATCGTCCGCTACAGCCAGGGCAAGGGCTGGCACAGCGCCCGCGTCGAGGCCCGCGCGAATTTTCCGCTCGATCCGGCCGGCGCGGTGCTGCACTACGCCCAGGAAATTTTTGAAGGCCTCAAGGCCTACAAGCGCGACGACGGCGGCGTGAACCTGTTTCGCCCCGACGCCAATGCCCGCCGCTTCCATGATTCGGCCGAGCGCATGGCGATGGCGCCGTTGCCCGAGGAATTGTTCATCGACGCGGTCGAGCAGCTGGTGCGGATCGATCGCGCCTGGATCCCGGGTGGCGAAGGCAGTCTCTATCTGCGGCCCTTCATGATCGCGAGCGAGATCTTCCTCGGCGTGAAGCCGTCGGCCGAGTACATCTTCTCGGTCATCGCCTCGCCCGTCGGCTCCTATTTCAAGGGCGGCCCTGCGCCGGTGTCGATCTGGGTGTCGGAGAATTACACCCGCGCCGCGATCGGCGGCACCGGTGCCGTCAAATGCGGCGGCAATTACGCCGCCAGCCTGCGCGCGCAGGCCGAGGCGATCGAACGGGGCTGCGACCAGGTCGTGTTCCTCGATGCGGTCGAGCGCCGCTACATCGAGGAGCTCGGCGGCATGAACGTGTTCTTCGCGTTCGACGACGGCTCGCTGCTGACGCCGCCGCTCGGCACCATCCTGCCCGGCATCACCCGCGACTCAATCATTGCGCTTGCCAAGGATGCCGGCACGCGTGTGCGCGAGGAGCCCTATACGATCCAGCAATGGCGCGCTGACGCCGCCAGCGGCAAGCTGAAAGAGGCGTTCGCCTGCGGCACCGCGGCCGTCATCTCGCCGATCGGCAAGGTGTGCTCGGCGAGCGGCGACTTCCAGATCAGCGGCGGCGTGGCCGGCCCGGTCGCCATGGGCCTGCGCAAGAAGCTGGTCGACATCCAGTACGGTCGCACCAACGACCCGCATAACTGGATCAGGAACGTCCAGTGACGGACGCAACGTCATTCCGGGGCGAGGCGCAGCATCGAACCCGGAATCTCGAGATTCCGGGTTCGCGTCGTTCGACGCGCCCCGGAATGACAGCGTAGCGGCACCGGTTGCCGCCTTGCGCGCCGGCTGGTAAACGGCCGCTCATGGCCGAGAAACCCAAAAAACCCCAGAAACTGAAGGCGCGCCTGCCGCGCGGGCTGGAAGATCGCGGCCCGGCCGCGATCAATGCCACGCGGGCGATGGTGGAGAAGATTCGCGCCGTCTACGAGCTCTACGGCTTCGAGCCGGTGGAGACGCCGGCGATGGAATACACCGACGCGCTCGGCAAGTTCCTGCCCGACCAGGACCGGCCCAACGAGGGCGTGTTCTCGTTCCAGGACGATGACGAGCAGTGGATCTCGCTGCGCTACGACCTGACCGCGCCGCTCGCGCGCTATGTCGCGGAGAACTTCGACGCGCTGCCGAAGCCTTATCGGTCGTATCGGTTCGGCTATGTCTTCCGCAACGAGAAGCCGGGTCCCGGCCGCTTCCGTCAGTTCATGCAGTTCGACGCCGACACCGTCGGCTCGGCGACGCCGGCGGCCGACGCCGAGATTTGCATGATGGCGGCCGACACGATGGAAGCGCTCGGGATTCCGCGCGGCTCCTATGTCGTGAAGGTGAACAACCGTAAGGTGCTCGACGGCGTGCTCGAGGCGATCGGTCTCGGCGGTGACGAGAATGCAGGCCGTCGCCTCACCGTGCTGCGCGCGATCGACAAGCTCGACAAATTTCCCGCCGAGGAGGTTCGCAAGCTGCTTGGTGCCGGACGATGGGATGGCGGCGAAGAGGGCAAGGGCGACTTTACCAAAGGCGCCGAGCTGAGCCCCGCGGATGCCGATATCGTCCTGGCCGTCACGCAGCAGCGCGACGATTGGCGAGAGGCGATTGCTGCAGCGGAGACCTATCTGGCGAAGAGCGAAGTTGGTCAGGCCGGCGTGAGCGAGCTCGAAGAGATTGCCAAGCTGGTCGCGGCGTCCGGCTATGGCGCGGATCGCATCCGCATCGATCCCACCGTTGTTCGTGGTCTCGAATATTACACCGGCCCGGTCTACGAGGTTGAGCTGCTGCTCGACACCAAGGACGAGAAGGGGCGCCCGGTGCGGTTCGGCTCGGTCGGTGGCGGCGGCCGCTATGATGGTCTGGTCTCGCGCTTCCGCGGCGAGCCGGTGCCGGCAACCGGCTTCTCGATCGGCGTGTCGCGCCTGCAGGCCGCGCTGACGATGCTCGGCCAGCTCGACACACAGGCCGAGTTCGGCCCCGTCGTCGTCACCGTGTTCGACCGCGATCGTGTCGCGGACTACCAGAAGATGGTCGCGCAGTTGCGCCAGGCCGGCATCCGCGCCGAGCTCTATCTCGGCAATCCGAAGAACATGGGCAACCAGCTCAAATATGCCGATCGCCGCAACTCGCCCTGCGTGATCATCCAGGGCTCGGACGAGAAGGCGCGCGGCGAGGTGCAGATCAAGGATTTGATCGAGGGTGCCAAGGCCGCGGCCGCGATCGCCTCCAACCAGGAATGGCGTGAGACGCGTCCGGCGCAGTTCTCCTGCGCAGAGGCCGATCTGGTCGCCAGGGTCCGCGAGGTCCTGGCGCGGCATGACGTGGCGTGGGGATAGCCATTCGCTTGTGACGTCATGCCCGGCCTTGTGTCGGGCATCCACCTCTTGTTTGATGCGCGGCGACGTGAATGGCCGGGAGGAGCCCGGCCATGGCGACAACAAGAGGGAGAGCAACGATGCCTGAGATCACCGTGAGCATGGCCGCCGGCCGCACCGACGAGCAGAAGCTCGGCATGATGCGCGACATCACCCAGGCGCTGGTGAAGAATCTCGGCGTCGATGCCGACGCGGTCGTGATCCAGATCAACGAAGCGCCGCTGCATCACAAGATGAAGGGCGGCAAGTCGTTCGTCGAGCGCGCGGCTGCGGCGAAAAAATAATTCGCATTCATTTCGTCGTCCCTGCCGAGTGCGCAATTGCGCACGGGAGCAGGGACCCATAACCACCGATGCCGGTGATTGGCAAAGGCTGCGGCCTCAGCTTTCGACCGATTGATATTCGTGGTTATGGGTCCCGGGTCGCGCTTCGCTTGCCCGGGACGGCACCTGTTTTGAGGCATCCATGGACGCACGCGACTTCATCAAGATCGGCATGAGCGCCGAGCGCATGCTCGTGGTGCCGCCGGAGCGCACCGTCGGTCACTTCGTGCCGGGCATGCCGATGGTCTATGCGACGCCGATGATGATCCTCGACATGGAGATGGCGTCGGGCGATGCCATCCGCGCCGCGCTGCAGCCCGGCTGGGTCACGGTCGGGACCGAGGTCGATATCCGCCATCTCGCCGCCGCGCTGGTCGGCGCCATCGTGCGGACGACCTCAAAAGTGATCGCGGTCGAACGCCGCGTGATCCGCTTCGAGGTCGAGGCCTTTGAGGGCACGCGCAAGCTCGGCGAAGGCCGCCACGCCCGCGGTCTGATCAATGTCGAAAGCTTCAACAAGCGGCTGGCCGGGACGTCGGGTTCGGCGCAGTAGGCGGCCTGTGTCGTTGGTCCGGCGAACTCGTCATGCGCGAGCCTGACCCGCGCATCCATCAAGGAAGAAAGCGTCCTTGTTCGATGGATTGCCGGGTCAAGCCCGGCAATGACCGTGCATGCGCTACTTCGCCAATTCCCTTGAGCGCCTTGTCGCGGCGGCAATCGCGCGGGTCATCAGCGGCTGCATGCCGTCACTCGCCATCAGCACCTCGAGCGCCGCAGCCGTTGTGCCGCCGGGCGAGGTGACGTTCTGCCGCAGGGTCGCCGACGGCAGATCCGAGCGATGCAGCAACTCGCCGGAGCCGGCGACGGTCGCCCGCGCCAGCGTGGTCGCGAGCTGCTCGGGCAGGCCGGCTGCAACGCCGGCGCGCGCCAGCTCCTCGGCGAGCAGGAAGACATAGGCCGGGCCCGAGCCGGAGACAGCGGTCACGGCGTCCATCAGGTTCTCATCGTCGACCCATTCGACGAGCCCGGTCGCTTTCAGCAACGCATCGGTCATCGCGCGCTGCGCGGCGGTGACGTGCTTCGACGGTACTGCAACGGTGATGCCGCGGCCGATCGCCGCCGGCGTGTTCGGCATCGCGCGCACCACCGCGCCGCCGACAACCTCTTCCAGCGCTGACATGGTCGTGCCGGCCATGATCGAAACGACGAGTGTCGAGGGACCGACGAAGGATTTCAGTGCGGCGCCGGCGTCGCGGAACGATTGCGGCTTCACCGCGACGACAAGCGTGTCGACCGTGCCGAGATCCCTCGCCTGCGGATTGAGCCGCACGCCCTTTGCGGCAAGCGCGGAAATTTCCGGCGAGAGATGCGGATCGACCACCGCGACACGCTCGGGGGCAAGGCCCTGCGCCAGCCACCCGGTCAGCATGGCGCCGCCCATCTTGCCCGCGCCTGCGAGCGCGATGGTGCCGGTCGAGTTTTTCAGTGCGCTGCTCGTGCTCACAGGCGTCTCCACAAACCCGGTGTCGTCCCGACGAAAGCCGGGACCCATAACCACAGGCGGTTCTAGTGAAGTGAAGCGCGAGCCACAAGCTGCCAAATGTCATTGCCGGGCTTGACCCGGCAATCCATCGGAATGAAAGCAGCTTTGTCGGATGGATGCGCGGGTCGAGCCCGCGCATGACGATTGAGTCCGTGGAGCTTACGCCTCGCCCTCGGTGTCGAACATCGCCGCGGCCATCGCCTCGGCGGTCGACTTGCCGGCCCACACCACGAACTGGAACGCCGGGTAGTAGCGCTCGCAGGCGTGGATTGCGTTGACCACCATGGCCTCGCACTGCGCGGTGGAGGCGGTGAGGCCGCCGGGCAGCACCAGCGCCTGACGGTGCATCACCATGCCGGTGTGGGTCCACAGATCGAAATGGCCGACCCACAATTGTTCGTTGATCGCGGCGACCAGCCGCTGCACCTCGGCGCGGCGCGCCGGCGGCATCTTCATGTCGAAGGCGCAGGCGAGATGCAGCGCCTCGATCTCGCCCATCCAGGTGAACGAGAGTTGATAATCGATCCAGTCTCCCTTGGAGACGATCGTCACCTCGTCTTCGCCGGAACGCTCGAACGCCCAGTTGTTGTCGGTGGCGATATCTTCGACCACCGCAAGCGGGTTGTTCCGGGAATCGATAATGCTTTCGAGGAGGGACATGCCGTCTCGGACCTTGTTCTTATGATCGCTTGATACGCACACGGAAGCCGGCACTTGCGACATACTGCGTCGTGGCCGAGTGCAGTTCCTTGACCGGGCTTCCGGATGCCCCTGGACCTGACGCCGATGAAGTGATGTGATTTGCGGAATCCGCGCAACCGCACGCCGAGTCCGTCCACAGCCAAAGCGCGCATCGTCCACAGCTGATCTCCGCCACATCTGTGATTTTGAGAACAAATCGGAATCTAAGCGTTCGCGTAACGCTTTGTTAACCATTTGCCGGCGCTTCGCCGCGCCTGTGAATCAGCTGTCGGGCCCTCGCATCAACCTCGCAGAGCCGCAACGCGCTCATGGGGACATGCCGTTTCCCCATGCCAAAGGCCTTGCCCGGCTGTCGCGCTTTGGTCATATTTCGTCTCAGGCACGTCCATCCCGGGCGTGCCGAGTTCTCAGGGCGGGGTGAAAATCCCCACCGGCGGTAAGGGTGATGAGCCCAAGCCCGCGAGCGCCTTCCTCCGCGAAGCCGGCGGAAGGGTCAGCAGATTCGGTGCAATTCCGAAGCCGACGGTCACAGTCCGGATGAAAGAGAACGGTTGCGGCAGCCAACGCGATTTTCGCGTGGGCTCGTGTCGTTGTCCGTGTGCCCTGATTCTGGTCCTGAAAGAGGAAAGCCATGAATCAGATGTTGCAAGATCAAGACGTTCAAGCTTCTCAAGTCCAAACCCCCCAGGCAGAAATCGCTCCCGATACGCCGGCCAATCCTCCGACGCCGGAGCATCCGCACTTCGCAAAGCCGCAGCGCGTTGCCTTCGTGCAGTCGTCCTGGCATCGCGACGTGGTGGAAGAATGCCGCATCTCCTTCCTGAAGGAGATCGAGGCGAGGCACATCACCAATGTCGACGTGTTCGAGGTGCCGGGCTCGTTCGAGATCCCGCTGCATGCCCAGCTGCTGGCGAAGACCCGCCGCTACACCGCGATCGTCGCGGCCGGGCTCGTCGTCGATGGCGGCATCTACCGCCACGAATTCGTCGCCGACACCGTGATCAAGGCGCTGATGGATGTGCAATTGCGCACCGAGGTGCCGGTGTTCTCGGCGGTGCTGACGCCGCAGCAATTCCACGAGACCGAGGTGCATTACGAGTTCTTCCGCAAGCACTTCGTCATCAAGGGGATCGAGGTCGCGGAAGCCTGCGCCAACACGCTGCTCAGCCTCGAGCGTCTGCGCGGCCAGGTCGCGGCCGGGATTCCCGGCTAGCATCGGCGGAAAAGCGATTCCGGCATGCGTGCCGGGATCGCTCTCGCCTGCGGCGCGTTCGGCTATGCTTGCGGCATAAAACCAAAACGCGCGGGAGGCGCCCCATGACCGAACAACATTCCTCCGACTGGCTCGGCCTGTCGGGCCGCGTTGCCGTCGTCACCGGCGGAGGCGGCGGTATCGGCCGCGCCACCGCCGTCAGTTTCGCGCGGGCCGGCGCCAGGGTCGCCGCGCTCGATCGCGACGAGCGCTCCCTCGCGGAGACCAAGGCAAAGCTTGGCGAGTTCGGCGACGGTCATCTCGTCGCGACCTTCGACACGACCAGCGAGGACAATGTCGCGGCAGCCGCCGACGCCGTCGCGCGCACGCTCGGCGCTTGCGACATCCTCGTCAACACCGCGGCGGTGCTGCGTCCGGGCGGGCTCGATACGCTCGCGCTCGCGGAATGGAATGCGGTGCTGGCGGTCAATCTCACCGGCTATTTCATCTGCGCCCAGGCGTTCGGCCGCCAGATGCGGAAGGCCGGACGCGGCAGCCTTATCCACGTCGCCTCGATCGCTGCCAGCAATGCGCAGGGGCAGAGCGGCGCCTACAGCGTCAGCAAGGCCGCGGTCGTGATGCTCTCGCAGCAACTCGCCGCCGAATGGGGGCCGCATGGCATCCGCAGCAATGTGGTGAGCCCCGGCCTTGTCGTGACGCCGATGAGCCAGGCCTTCTACGACACGCCTGGCGTCACCGAACGGCGCACCGCCGTGGTGCCGATGCGCCGGATCGGCGCACCGCAGGACATGGCGGACGCGACCCTGTTCCTGGCCAGCGACCGCTCGTCATACGTCAATGGTGAGGAGATCATCGTCGATGGCGGCTATGCGCGGACGCTGATGAGCCACGTTCCGCGGCCGGGGTTCTAACGCGTCTGGCGCCACATACTCGGTGTCGTCCCTGCGAAGGCAGGGACCCATAACCACGAATGTTTGTTGTCACGAAAGCTGGGGCCACAGTGGCTCTCCACAATGGAGGCCTGTGGTTATGGGTCCCGGCTTTCGCCGGGACGACAGTGGGGCTTAATCGAACAGGCTGGAAACCGACTCTTCCGCCGCGGTGCGGCCGATCGCTTCGGCGATCAGGCCGGCGATCGAGATCTGGCGGATGTTCGGCGCCTTGTTGACGGCCTCGGTCGGCAGGATCGAGTCGGTGATGACGAGTTCCTTCAGCCGCGACGAGGCGATGCGCGCGGCGGCGCCGCCGGACAGCACGCCGTGGGTGATGTAGGCCGAGACTTCCTTGGCGCCGTGCGCGATCAGCGCCTCGGCCGCATTCACCAGCGTGCCGCCGGAATCGACGATGTCGTCGACCAGGATGCAGTTATAGCCGGCGACGTCGCCGATCACGTTCATCACCTCGGACTCGCCGGGGCGCTCGCGGCGCTTGTCGACGATGGCAAGCGGGGTGTTGATGCGCTTGGCGAGGCCGCGGGCACGCGCCACGCCGCCGACGTCGGGCGACACCACCATCACCTTGGCGAGGTCGAACTTTTCTTTGATGTCGCGCACCATCAGGGGTGCCGCGAACAAGTTGTCGGTCGGGATGTCGAAGAAACCCTGGATCTGGCCGGCATGCAGGTCGAGCGTCATGACGCGGTCGACGCCGGCGTGCGAGATCAGGTTGGCGACGAGCTTGGCCGAGATCGGCGTACGCGAGCCGGACCTGCGATCCTGCCTGGCATAACCGAAATAGGGCACCACCGCGGTGATGCGGCGCGCCGAGGAGCGGCGCAGCGCGTCGGTGATGATCAACAGTTCCATCAGATTGTCGTTGGCCGGAAACGACGTCGACTGCAGGATGAACATGTCCGAGCCGCGGACATTCTCCTGGATCTCGACGAAGATCTCCATGTCGGCGAAGCGCCGGACCACGGCCTTGGTCAGTTCGATGCCAAGTCCCTTGGCGATGTCCTGCGCCAGCGCAGGATTGGAGTTGCCGGCGACGAGTTTGATTGATCCGTTCTTTGCCGACATCGATGCTTCCCCCCGCGCCTTGCTGGATACGACGTTCAGCATCTCAAGTCCTTACAGAACCGGCGGGTTTTCGGTGCGCGAGGGAATATCAGGCAGGCGCCTCCGATGGCAACCCATTAGCCGGCCTTGGCCGCCGTTTTTCCTGGGCAAAAAACCCATTTCCCCGGGAGATAACGGGGTTTAGTCGGCGGAATAGCCGAGCGCCACGGTCTCGGGCGCGGCGGGGGCCGGGGCGCTTGCCACCGTGGGCCCGCGGAGGTCCGGTGCCGGGGCGGGTGCGAGGCCGTCCGCCGGGCCGCCATTGAGCATGCTGGAGAGGCCGCTGAAGCCGGCCTGGGCGATCTTGCGCAGCACCAGGTCGTCGGCGGCGGCCCAGGCGTCGCGGCCGGCCTTGCCGGCGGGCTCCTCGCCGGAGAGCCGCAGCGCGCGTTGCTGGTTGCTGTCGTAGACGTCCCACACCCACGAGATCATGGTGCGGCCGCGCACCACCTGCGCCGACAGATAGCTGCGCACGCGATAGGCGGCAGCGCCCTGGCGCGACACGATCGACAGGCTGCGCAGCTTGGACTCGCTGTCGAGCACGCCGACCATGCGGTCGAACACCTGGGGCGGCGGGCCGTCGATCGATTCGAACGCAACGGTTGCGCCGCTGCTTGCCGGCGTGGCCATGGCGTAGGAGTCGGCCACATTGCCGCCGGCCGCGCAGCCGCCAAGCGCGCACGCGATCGCGAGCCACGCGCCTGCGATCGCGGCACGCGCGGCTGTCCCAGTTTGAAACTGGCGGTTCGACGCTTCCCTCATTGCGTCCTGCGATATCGTTAAAACGGCTTAACGTCTAGGGCAGGACGGCCACAGCCCTTAACCGATCCGGGCGGCGCGCCACGAGGTTTCGGATTTCCCTGCTCAGTCAGAGAGATGGTGTCGCATGGCTGCGGTGATCCAGGCCCATTCGCGGTTCGGGCTCGCGTCCGGCGATTGCCCGCGCATGATGGCGACGAGCTCCCAATAGCGCGCGGCACGGGCGTCGTGCAGGGCATATTTGCCGCGAATCCAGTTGCGGAATTCCAGATCAGGTTTTCGCTTCAGCAATCGCGCCGATGTTTCCAGCCAGTCGCGAGCCAGCGCCTGGCCGGCCTCCGACGTCGGGCCGAGGTCGCGCGCGATGATCTCCCTGGCTCTCGCCAGCACGGTTTCATTGGCCGCTTGCCAGGCGGCGAGATCCAGCACGTGATGATTCCAGACGTCCTCCGCGTTGGCGCGGATGTTGGCGACGAGGGAAGGGTCGTTGAGCATCTCCGAAAGCTCGATCCAGGCATCGCACTGCTCGGGCGTCGGCTCGTCCGGCAATTCGGGCACACTGGTCTCGATCATCTGCCGGATCCATTTCCGGTCGATGTTGATGCCGTCGGACACTTTCTCGAAGAAGCGCTCGACGACGTTGCGGCGCTCGGTGCGGGATAGCTGCGTCATGGTCAGGAATCTCCTCAAATCTGCTTCGGTGAGTTGCGGTGAACGCAACGCAGCCCGCAGAGCCGAGGCGACGCGGCGCTGCGCCGCGATCTCCGCTTCCAGCGTCTCGAGGCGAAGCTGCAGCGCCTCGACCAGCGAGAGCTGCCTGGTCAGGACCTCGCGGATGGCGTCGAGACCGAGCCCCGCATCGCGCAGGCAACGGATCAGGTCGAGGCGAACCAGTTCGTCGTCGGTGAAGACGCGATAGCCGCTCGCGGTGCGGCCGGCCGGCGGCAGCAACCCCTGGTCCGAATAGAAGCGGAGCTTGCGGACGGAAATTCCGCTGAGCCGCGCCGCCTCACCGATGCTGTAGGTGCGTTGTGTCATGCGCCGCTTGTCCGGTCTCCAGCAGGTGGAGAGTCAAGGCGCTTGTCGCACAAAAATCGCGGGAGTGCCCGGCGTCAGCTTTCCAGCGCGATGGCGTGAACGAGCCGGCCGTAATCGGCTTCCTTGCGGTGCACGGAGCGGCGGTAGCTGAAGCAGCGCTCGTCGGAATAGGTGTCGATGCCGAGATCGTCGATCATCAGCACGCCGGCATTTTCCAGCCGCATGCGGATGAAGCCGGCAAGATCGAACATCGCGTGTCCGGCGCGTTCGGCAGGCATGAAGAACATGCCGTTCTCCGCATCGGCCTCGATGAAGCGCTCGACGAATTCGTTGCCGACCTCGTAGGATTCCTTGCGGATCAGTGGGCCGATGGCGGCGACGATGCCGCCGCGCTCGGCGCCGAGCTTCTCCATCGCGTCGATGGTCGATTCAAGCACGCCGGTCAGCGCGCCCTTCCAGCCGGCATGCGCCGCGCCGATCACCCGCGCATTGGGATCGACGAACAGGATCGGGCCGCAGTCGGCCGTCGTGACCGAAATCGCAAGGCCCTCGGTGCGGGTGACGAGCGCGTCCGCCTTCGGGCGCGCGGCGCCGTTCCATGGACCGGTCACGACCACGACGTCAGGCGAGTGAACCTGATGCACGCTGACGAGGTGATCGAGCGGCACGCCGAGCTGCGCCGCCATCCGCCGCCGGTTCTCCGCGACCTTGGCCGGATCGTCGCGCGAGCCGAGCCCGCCATTGAGGGCGGCATAGATGCCCTCCGACACGCCGCCTTCGCGCGAGAAGAAGGCGTGGCGCAGGCCCGGAATGGCCGACAGCAGCGGTGATCCCAATGTCATTGTTCGGTCTCGTCAGGCTGATCGCTCAATCCGGCGATCGAGGTGAGGCGCGGGTCGGAGATGGCCATGACCTTGAACATCGAGCCCATCCCGCCGCGTCCGGAATCGGTCAGCCGCTTCAGCGCACCGGCAACGTCGGCGGAGACTTCGGGGCTTGCTTTCGCCATCAGCCCGGCGGCACGGGCCTCGACGCCGAGACGCTTGAGGAAGTCGCCTTGCGTCGCCGGACCGTGGACGCGCGCGCCGACATCCTCGGCGGCCCGCGCCATGGCCTGGAAATCGACATGCGCGGTCACGTCGGCCTGTCCCGGGTTCTTCAGCGGGTCGGCGAAGCTGTGGCGCGCGATCGCCTGGAAGGTGTCGCCGGCGTCGCTGCGCAGATGGCCGTAATCGATGATCAGCGCGGCGCCGTCCTGGTCGCGCAGCCGCGTGGCGAGCTTCATGATCTCGTTGTCGGGCCGCCATTCGAACACTGCCCCGAGTGGCGCGGCGCGCACCAGCGGCGGCAGCAGCACCTCGAAATGCGGCGTCGGCTCGGGCGCGGGAGCGAAATAGAGGTTGCCATTGGCATCCATCCCGACCGTCCGCTCGTGCCAGCCGGTCTCGCGGCGGACCATCTGGTGGATCGGCAGCACGTCGAAATATTCGTTGGCGAGGATCACCGCCGGTCCCTCGGGCACGTCGTCGATGCTATCGTGCCAGGTGATGTTGCGCACGCCCGCCAGCGTCGCGTACTGCTTCTCGCGCAGCACCGGGTTGACCTCGACGAGGTGGATGCTGAGCGACTGGTAGAGCGGCGGCAGCACGCGTAGCGCACGCAGCGCGTCGGACATCATGGTGCCGCGGCCGGGCCCGAGCTCGATCAGGCGGAACGTCTCCGGCGAGCCGATCGCGCGCCAGATCGAGGCGCTCCACAGCCCGAGCAGTTCGCCGAACATCTGGCTGACCTCGGGCGCCGTGGTGAAATCGCCCTCGCGGCCGAGCGGATCACGCGACAGATAGTAGCCGTACCGCGGATGCATCAGGCACAATTCCATGTAGCGCCAGACCGGCATCGGCCCGGACAGCTTGATCAGCTTCCTGATCTCATCCAGCAGCGGGGAGGGTTCGTTCACGGCCTTCCTTGGATTGCACTTGCTTTAGATTGAACTTGTTCAGGTTGAACTCGGTGCCGGACCGTTCGCCCTGCGGCGGACGGCGGCCGTGATGATGATAACGCCCACGATGATCATTGGCACCGACAGCAGCATGCCCATGGTAAGTCCGCCCCACAGGAATCCGAGTTGCGGGTCGGGCTCCCTGAAGTGCTCGCCGATGATTCGGGCAACGCCGTAGATCGTGATAAAGCTGCCGAGGATCAGGCCGGGACGCTTGAGCGCGCCCATCCGGATCATGATCGCCAGCGCCGCAAACAGCACGATGCCCTCGAGCCCGGCCTCGTAGAGCTGGCTCGGATGCCGCGGCAGCGGCCCGCCATTGGGGAAGATCATGGCCCAGGGCAGGCTCGGATCGGCGTGACGGCCCCACAATTCGCTGTTGATGAAATTGGCGAGCCGGCCGAGGAACAGCCCGATCGGCGCGACCGCGGTGGTGATGTCGCCGAGCGACAGGATCGGGATGTTGTTGCGGCGGGCAAACAGCATCACCGCGGCGACGCAGCCGAGGAAGCCGCCGTGGAACGACATGCCGCCCTTCCACAATTCGAGGATTTCGGCCGGATGCGCGATGAAGAAGGGCAAATTGTAGAACAGCACATAGCCGGTGCGGCCGCCGACGATGATGCCGATGGTGACCCAGAGGATGAAATCGTCGAGCTGCGGCAGCGTGATCGGCGCCGGGCCGCCCCACAGCCGCTCCTTCTTGATCAGCGAGCGAGCGTAGATCCAGCCCAGCACGATGCCGACGATGTAGGCCAGCGCATACCAGCGGATCACGATCGGCCCGAGCGAGAGCGCGACGGGATTGAACACCGGAAAGTCGATCAGCAGGAACGGCATCGTGCGTCTTGAGACTCAGCTCACGAGGTTGCGCCGGTAAAGCGCGAGGAGCCGCTCCCAATGGCGTTCGGCGGCGTCGCGGTCATAGACCGGACGCTTGGGGAACGCAAAGCCGTGATGCGTGCCGGGATAGATCTCGACCTCGTTGTTCGATCCCTTCATGCCGGCCTTCACCTGCTCGATGATTTCCTGTGGCGCGTAGATATCGGTCTCGGCGCAGGCGAAATAGAGTTCGGCCTTTGTCCTTTGCGCGGCAAGATGCGGACTGTCGGGCTGATCGGTCGCCAGATGCGTGCCGTAGACCGAGGCGGCGGCCTTGACGCGATCGCCGAAATGCGCCGCCGCGTTCACGGCGTAGCGGCCGCTCATGCAATAGCCGACGGTGCCGATGATCCTGGTGTTGGCGGCCTTCTGCGTCTCGGCATAGGCGAGCAGGCTCTTGGTGTCTTCCATCACCAGCGGGATGTTGAGCGAGTGCATCAGCTCGAACATGCGCTTGCGCTCGGGCGATTCCGGATCGGGATTGATCGGGCCGAGCTCCATCACGCCGGCGCGGTAATACATATTGGGCAGCATCACATAATAGCCTGACGTGCCGAGCCGGCGCGCCATGTCGCGCAGCTCCTCGCGGATCGCCGGCGCGTCCATGTAGAAGATGACGACGGGGAAGGGGCCGCCGCGCTCGGGATGGGTGATGAAGGTGGTGGTCTTGCCGTCCTTGGTCGGGATCTCGACGGTCTGGTCGATCATGGCGTTTCTGCTCGCGTTATGTGTGCGATTTCTGTTGTGAGTTCATACGATTGCAAGGAAACCGGAGCATGACAAGGCAAGCCTCGGGAGGCCTGCCATTCGCGGCGGACTTGAACCGGATGGCTGAGATCGCCATTGTCTTTGGCGCGAGGCAGTGAACGCGGAGAGTTTTGCGAAAATGACCCAGACCAGCAACCGGTTTTTCGATGAGATCGGCCGTCTGATGAACGATGCCGCGGGCGCCGCCCAGGGCGTCAAGCGCGAGGTCGACACGGTCATGCGCAACCAGGCGGAACGGATCCTGCGCGATCTCGACGTGGTCAAGCGCGAGGAATTCGACGCGGTCAAGGACATGGCCCGCCTGGCGCGCGAGGAGAACGAGGCGCTGAAGGCGAGGATCGCGGCGCTGGAAGCCAAGCTCGGCGGTACGGCCGGCTGAAACGGCCCGGAGCGCAGCCCCCGTAGCCCGGATGGAGCGAAGCGCAATCCGGGGCCGGCCCGCAGAGGCAGTGGTCCCGGATTTCGCTTCGCTCCATCCGGGCTACGATCCTCGCTCGGTAACCCAAGAAAAATCCCTTCATTTCCTTGTCATTTCGGCCCTTTGGGGCTAAAAGCCCGCCACGTCCGCGGCCCCCGCACCCCTGGAGGCTTGCTGTGGACCTGAGCATGGGCCGCGCTGCGGCCTTTAACTTTTTAAATACAAGGACTTAACGCTATGGCGACCGTCAAGGAATTGAAGGCGACCGCGCGTCCGAAGAGCGGCAAGGGGGCCGCCCGGGCAGAGCGTCGCGCCGGGAGAGTTCCCGGAGTGATCTACGGAGACAACCAGCCCCCCGTCACCATCTCGGTCGACGACCGTGAACTGCGCCAGCGCATCCTGGCGGGCCGGTTCCTCACGACGCTGTTCGATATCGATCTCGAGGGCAAGAAGCACCGCGTGATTCCGCGCGACTACCACCTCGACCCGGTGAAGGACTTCCCGGTCCATGTCGACTTCATGCGGCTCGGCGAAGGCGCCACCATCCGCGTCAGCGTGCCGCTGCACGTCGTGAACGCGGAAACCGCCCCCGGCATCAAGCGCGGCGGCACCGTGAACATCGTCACCCACGCGCTCGAGCTCGAATGCGCGGTCGACAACATTCCGCAATACATCGAAGCCGACGTCGGCAGCCTCGAGATCAGCCACTCGCTGCATCTCACCGACATCAAGCTGCCCAAGGGCGTGAAGTCGCTGACCCGCGAGGACGCGACCCTGGTCACCCTCGTGCCGCCGTCCGGCTACGCCGAAGAGCAGAAGGCCGCGGCTGCGGCTGCTGCCGGTGGCGCTGCTCCGGCCGCGGGTGCTGCAGCTCCGGCCGCTGCGGCGGCTCCGGCTGCGGGTGCTGCGGCTCCGGCCGCGGGTGCCAAGGCCCCCGCCGGTGGCGACAAGAAGAAGTAACCGATCAGGTCGGCGCGCGATCGTCTGATGGCGCGCCGACGCGGGATGCTGCGCCATGCGCCTTTTTGTCGGTCTCGGTAATCCCGGCGCGAAATACGCCAGCAACCGGCACAATATCGGTTTCCTGGCGGTCGAAGAGATTGCACGGCGTCATGGTTTCGCACCATGGCGCCGTCGCTTTCAGGGCGAGACCTCCGAGGGCGTCGTCGATCGTGACAAGGTCGTGCTGCTGAAGCCGACCACCTACATGAACGAGTCCGGGCGCGCGGTGCAGGAAGCGGCGAACTTCTTCAAGCTCGCGCCCTCCGACATCACCGTGTTCCAGGACGAGCTCGAACTGCCGCCGGCCAAGGTGCGGGTCAAGATCGGCGGCGGGATCGCCGGCCACAACGGCCTGCGCTCGATCTCTGCGCATATCGGCAACGAGTATCGGCGGGTGCGGCTCGGGATCGGTCATCCCGGCGTCAAGGAGCTCGTGCACAGCCACGTGCTGTCGGACTTCGCCAAGAGCGACCGGGCGTGGGTGGAGGCCTTGTGCCAGGCCGTCGCCGACAATGCCGGCCTGCTGGCTGCGGGGCACGACGCGTCGTTCGCCAACAAGGTGCATCTGACGATGCAGGCCAAGGGATTTTTCGACAAGGGTGAGAACGGCGGCGAGAAGCCTGCCTGATCTCCCTTATTCGTCATCGGCACGAGCCCGCCATGACGATCCAGAGATTATTGAGGAAGACATGGGATTCAAATGCGGGATCGTCGGGCTGCCTAACGTCGGCAAGTCGACGCTGTTCAATGCGCTGACCGAGACGGCGGCCGCCCAGGCGGCGAACTATCCGTTCTGCACCATCGAGCCGAATGTCGGCGAGGTCGCGGTGCCCGATCCGCGGCTGGAGAAGCTCGCGGCGGTCGCGAAGTCCGCGCAGATCATTCCGACCCGGCTGACCTTCGTCGACATCGCGGGCCTCGTCCGCGGCGCGTCGCAGGGCGAAGGTCTCGGTAACCAGTTCCTCGCCAACATCCGCGAGGTCGACGCCATCGCCCATGTGGTGCGCTGCTTCGAGGATTCCGACGTCACCCATGTCGAGGGCAAGATCGCGCCGCTCGCCGACATCGAGACCATCGAGACCGAGCTGATGCTGTCCGATCTCGACAGCCTGGAGAAGCGCGTCGATAACCTGTCGAAGAAGGCCAAGGGCAACGACAAGGAAGCCAAGGAGCAGCTCGAGCTGGTCAACCGCGCGCTGGTGCTGCTGCGCGACGGCAAGCCTGCCCGCGGACTGGAGCGCAAGCCGGAGGAGGAGCGTGCGTTCCGCATGCTCGGGCTCTTGACCTCGAAGCCCGTTCTCTATGTCTGCAACGTCGAGGAAGGCTCGGCCAAGGACGGCAACAATTTCTCCAAGGCGGTGTTCGAGCGCGCCAAGGAGGAGGGCGCGGTCGCGGTCGTGATCTCGGCCAAGATCGAATCCGAAATCGCGACGCTGTCGCGTGAGGAACGCACCGACTTCCTGGAGACGCTGGGTCTGGAAGAGGCCGGGCTCGATCGGCTGATCCGCGCCGGCTACCGGCTGCTCGATCTCATCACCTATTTCACCGTCGGCCCGAAGGAAGCGCGCGCCTGGACCATCGACCGCGGCACCAAGGCGCCCGCCGCCGCCGGCGTGATCCATACCGATTTCGAGAAGGGCTTCATCCGCGCCGAGACCATTGCCTATGCCGATTACATCGCCGGCAACGGCGAAGCCGGCGCGCGCGATGCCGGCAAGCTGCGGCTTGAAGGCAAGGAGTACGTCGTCGCCGACGGCGACGTCATGCATTTCAGATTCAATACCTGAGCATCGATTTCGAGCTCGCTTTCTCCCCACGTCGTCCCGGCGAAGGCCGGGACCCATAACCACCGGCCGTGGCTATGAAGCACGCTGGGGCCCCAGTTCGCACAAACAACAACTTCCTGTGGTTATGGGTCCCGGCCTTCGCCGGGACGACGCTGAATGTACGGGTGGCGCTCTTTCCCACGTCGTCCGGGGCAAGCGAATCGCGACCCGGGACCCATAACCACAGGGGCGCGTTGTTGAAGCGAGCTGTGGCCCCAGCTCGCTCCATCCCCACGTCCTGTGGTTATGGGTCCCTGCTTTCGCAGGGACGACACTAATACGTAGAGGCGCTGCTGATCTTTCCATCAGCGCGATTGGCGCGCCGCGATCAACCAGCTCTACCGATCCGCGCGCCCGATCACGTCCATCAGCTCGGCGATCTTGCGCCGCTGGTCGGCCTTGTCGCCGGACGAGATCGCATGCTCGACGCAATGCGCCACATGATCGCGCAGCACCTCTTCCTCGACGCGGCGCAGCGCCGCGCGCGCGGCCGCGATCTGCGTCACCACGTCGATGCAATAGCGGTCGTCCTCGACCATGGCAGCCAACCCGCGGATCTGACCTTCGATCCGTTTGAGCCGTTTTAAGCAGGATGTCTTGACCTCGTCTCTCATAGGTCTCATATACCCCCCTAGGGTATCTAAATCAAGAGGTCGGATTACCGGCCGGGAAGAGTTTCGTGGCACACGCAACGCACGACCATTCGCACGCGGATCATCCCCACAATGGCGCGGCCGCGCATTCCTGCTGCGGCGGCAAGCATGATCACGACACGCCGCCGGCCGAGGCGGCGTTCGCGATCGATCCGGTCTGCGGCATGAAGGTCAATCCGGCGACCGCCAAGCACCGCTTCAGCTACCAGGGCGAGGAGTACCTGTTCTGCAGCGGCCGCTGCCGCGAGCGCTTCGAAGCCGACCCTGAGAAGTATCTCAAGCCGCGTGAAGAGGAGCCGCCGGCGCCCGCGGGCACCATCTACACCTGCCCGATGCATCCGGAGGTGCGCCAGGTCGGCCCCGGCAGCTGCCCGATCTGCGGCATGGCGCTGGAGCCCGAGCAGGTCTCGCTCGACGACGGCCCCGATCCCGAACTGATCGACATGACGCGGCGGTTCTGGATCGGCCTCGTGCTGACCGTGCCGGTGTTCGTGCTCGAGATGGGCAGCCATCTCGGATTGATGCAGCTGGTGCCGCAGCACTGGTCGAACTGGGTCTCACTCGTGCTGGCGACGCCGGTCGTGCTGTGGGCCGGCGCTCCGTTCTTCGTGCGCGGCTGGCAGTCGCTGGTCACCCGCAATCTCAACATGTTCACGCTGATCGCGATGGGCACCGGGGTCGCCTATGTCTACAGCGTGGTCGCGACGCTGGCGCCGCAGCTGTTCCCGCCTGCGTTCCGCGACATGCACGGCGCGGTCGCGGTGTATTTCGAGGCGGCGGCCGTGATCACGGTGCTGGTGCTGCTCGGCCAGGTGCTGGAATTGCGCGCCCGCGCGCAGACCTCGGGCGCGATCCGCGCGCTGCTCGGTCTCGCCCCCAAGACCGCGCGGCGCATCACCGAACATGGCGACGAGGACATCGACATCGACGCGATCAAGGTCGGCGACCGCCTGCGCGTGCGGCCGGGCGAGAAGGTGCCGGTCGACGGCGTCGTCGTCGAGGGCAGTGCGGTCATCGACGAGTCCATGGTCACAGGCGAGTCGATGCCGGTCACGAAGGCCGAAGGCCAGAACGTGATCGGCGGCACCGTCAACCAGAGCGGCGGCCTCGTGATGCGCGCCGAGAAGATCGGCCGCGACACCATGCTGTCGCGGATCGTCGACATGGTGGCGAAGGCGCAGCGCTCACGCGCGCCGATCCAGCGGCTGGCCGATCGCGTCGCCGGCTGGTTCGTGCCGGCGGTGATCGCCGCCGCCGTGCTCGCCTTCATCGCCTGGACGGTGTTCGGCCCCGAGCCGCGCCTGACCTTCGCGCTGGTCGCCGCCGTCACGGTGCTGATCATCGCCTGCCCCTGCGCGCTGGGATTGGCGACGCCGATGTCGATCATGGTCGGCGTCGGCCGCGGCGCGCATTCCGGCATCCTGATCCGCGACGCGCAGGCGCTGGAGCGGATGGAGGCAATCGACACGCTGGTCATCGACAAGACCGGCACGCTCACCGAGGGCAAGCCGAAGGTCGTGCGCGTCATTGCCGCCGCAGGGTTCGACGAGAGCGATCTGCTGCGCCTGGCCGCCAGTGTCGAGCAGGGCAGCGAGCACCCGCTGGCGCAGGCGATTATCGCCGCTGCCAGGGAGCGCAAGCTCGCATCCGCTGCCGTCGGCAATTTTACCTCGCCCTCCGGCAAGGGCGCGACCGGCACGGTCGAGGGCAGGCAGGTTGCGCTCGGCAACGCGGTGCTGATGGCCGAGCTGAAGATCGCGACGGCAGCGCTCGACGAGGCGGCCGAAGCCGCACGGCGGGACGGCGCGACGGCGATCTATGTCGCGGTCGACGGCCGCATCGCCGGGGTGATCGCAATTGCCGATCCGGTCAAGCCGTCCGCGACCAGCGCGCTGCAGGCACTGCGTGCCGAGGGCCTGCGCATCGTGATGTTGACCGGCGACAATGAGACCACTGCGCGGGCGGTGGCAAAGACGCTCGGCATCGACGACGTCGAGGCCGGCGTTCTGCCGGAGCGCAAGAGCGAGGTCGTGCAGCGGCTGCGCGGCGAGGGCCGCACCGTCGCGATGGCGGGCGACGGCGTCAATGACGCACCGGCGCTCGCCGCCGCCGATGTCGGCATCGCGATGGGCGGCGGCACCGACGTCGCGATCGAGAGCGCCGGCGTCACGCTGCTCACCGGCGACCTGATGGGCCTGGTGCGCGCGCGGCGGCTGTCGGTCGCGACCATGCACAACATCCGCCAGAACCTGGCGTTCGCCTTCGTCTACAACGCCGCCGGCGTGCCGATCGCAGCTGGCGCGCTGTATCCGCTGTTCGGCATCCTGCTGTCGCCGATGGTCGGCGCCGCCGCGATGGCGCTGTCTTCGGTCAGCGTGATCGGCAATGCGCTGCGGCTTTCGCGGGTGAAGCTGGATTGAGTTTTCTTACCTCGCTCCGCTTGCGGGGAGAGGTCGGATCGCATCGCGAGATGCGATCCGGGTGAGGGGGACTCTCCACGAGTCTGTCTCTTGCCTTTTGTGCGGAAGCAGCCCCTCACCCCAGCCCTCTCCCCGTAAGAACGGGGAGAGGAGAGGAGCGATCACGCCGGCAGCAACAGCTGCGCGCGGCGCTCCATCTCAGCATCGAGCCAGGTTGCGAGATCCTCGCTGACCGCGACCATCGGCAGCCGCACCTCGGGGCTGTCGATCAGCCCCTGCCGCCACAGCCAGTGCTTGGCCGGCGCGGGGCTCGGTTCGGCGAAGAGCAGCCTCGTCAGGCCGACGACGCTCTGCCAGGCGGCCAGCGCCGCGTCGTGCTGGCCCTGCTGCAGCAGCGTGCGGATCGCAGCGAAGGTGTTTGTTTCCAGATGTGCGGACAGCAGGATCGCGCCGTCGGCGCCGTCCGAGAGCGCATCGAAGGTTTGCGCGTCCTCGCCGGTCAGCACGCGAAAGCCGGCCGGCCGGCGGTTGAGGAAGTCGATCGACTGCGCGCGGTCGGCGCAGCAATCCTTCATGCCGGCGATGTTCGGATGGTCCGCGAGCGCCAGCAGCGTCTCGTTGGTCAGGTTCACCGCCGTGCGATAGGGGATGTTGTAAAGCACGATCGGCCACGACGCGTGATCGGCGAGCGCGTTGAAGTGCTGCACGAGCCCGCGTTGCGAGGGCCTGATGTAATAGGGGCTGGCGATCAGATAGCCGTTGATCGGCCAGTCGGCCGTATCATCCAGCGCTTCCTTCATCCGGGCGGTCGAGGCGCCGGAGAGCCCGAGACAGACCGGCAAATGGCGGGAGCTGGCACTGAGCTCGTCGAGCACGACGCTCACCAGCCCCTCCAGTTCGTCCACGCTGAGCGCCATGCCCTCGCCGGAGGTTGCGCCGAGAATGAACCCGTCGACGGGGCCATTGGCGTAGTGCCGTACGAGACGCCGCAGCGACGTGGCGTCGAGCTCGCCGTTACGGAATGGCGTGATCAAAGGCAGCCAGAGGCCCTGCAATTGCTGATGTAGATCGGTCATGTTCCATCTCCTTAAGAAGGCAAAGCCGGAGACGGGACCAACAAAAAACCCCGTCCAGGCGGCGGGGTTTCGGGATCGGTCTGAATGCGAAGGTGATCTTATCGCGCGCGATCTCGTGTCCCCGGGAGGGGAGCTTTTTTCGACGACAGAACGGCGCACGAAGTCGTGATCATGGGATAATGATGCTGCGCTGCGAGGTTGTTGTCAATGCACATGCTGATCGGCGCGTGCGGCGCGTTTTGCGCATGACGTGGAGGTGAAAAGGCACGGCGATGAAAAAAAGCCGGGCTCGAGTGAGCCCGGCTTAAGGTATTGGCCACGTGAGGCCGACACAATCACCTTCCAAGAGGGATTACTGAACTTCCGCGCCACTGGAGGAGGGGGACATATGCGCGACGCGAACGCTCAGCGTGTAAGCAATATGATCCCCATCGACGGCCTGCAGCAACTATCCAGGTCGCATGTCAGTCATGCGGAGACCGGGGGCAGCACGGATATCCCTATAAAGCAGCCCTATAAGGGCGGCTTAATCACGATGGCCAGCGCTGCGCCTTGCTGACCACGAAGTCGCGGAACACCTGCACCCGGGCCACCGTCTTCAGCTCTTCCGGATAGACGAAGTAGGTGTCGAGTGCGATCGAGTCGGACTCGCCGAACAGCTGCACGAGGTTGTTCTGTTCGACCAGATAGTCCGGCAGCGCGGCGATGCCGAGGCCCTGCTGGCAGGCGCGCACGAGGCCGAGGATGTTGTTGACCTTGAAGTAGGGCTCGCGCGGACCGGAGCCGTTGCGGCCGGCATCGATCAGCCAGCTGCGGTTCTGCAGATGCGCCGGCACCTGCGAGTCGCCGAGCATGATGATGCGGTGCGAGTCGAGATCATCGAGCGTGCGCGGCGTGCCGAAGCGCTTGATGTATTCCGGCGAGCAGTAGGCATGGAAGCCGATCGAGAACAGCTTGCGCTGGATCAGGTCCGGCTGGGTCGGCTTGCGGGTGCGGATCGCGACGTCGGCCTCGCGCATCGAGAGGTCGAGATCCTCGTCGGTGACGATCAGCGAGATCCGGATGTCGGGATAGAGCGCGGTGAACTCGTCGAGCCGCGGGATCAGCCAGTTGATGCCGAGCGCGGGCGGCGTCGTGATCTTGAGGTCACCGCTCGGCCGCTCGCGGCTGTCGGTGAGCTTTGCGCGGGCCGCCTGCAGCTGCATGAACACGTCATGCGCGGTGCGGAACAGGAGGTCGCCCTGCTCGGTGAGGATCAGGCCGCGGGCGTGGCGGTGAAACAGCGACACCGAGAGCTCCTGCTCCAGCGCGCTGACCTGGCGGGAGACCGCCGATTGCGAGAGGCCAAGCTGTTCGCCGGCATGCGTGAAGCTACCCGCCTCCGCCGCTGCGTGAAAGACCTTCAGCTTGTCCCAATCCATATCCGTAAATCCGTCGCGAGATCGTGCCATGATTATTCCGCCGCTGCGCGATCGCTCGCGCGAAGAGCCAGGAAGCGTTCCGCCTCGAGCGCAGCCATGCAGCCGAGGCCGGCGGCGGTGACCGCCTGCCGGAAGGTTTCATCCGCCACGTCTCCCGCGGCGAACAGGCCGGGCATCGAGGTCGCGGTGGAGTTCGGCGCCACCTCGACATAGCCCGACGGTTTCAGCTTGATCTGGCCTTTGACGAGCTCCGTCGCCGGCGCATGGCCGATCGCGATGAAGACGCCGTCGGTCTTGAGGTTCGTGTGCGCGCCGGTCTTGACGTTCTTCAGCCGCACATGGGTGACCTTGTTCGGGTTCTCCGATCCGCAGATCTCGTCGATCGCCGAATCCCACACCACCTTGATCTTGGGATGCTTGAACAGCCGTTCCTGCAGGATGCGCTCGGCGCGGAAATGACCGCGGCGATGCACGATGGTGACCTGGGAGGCGTGATTGGTCAGGTACAGCGCCTCCTCGACCGCGGTGTTGCCGCCGCCGACCACCACGACGTCCTTGCCGCGGTAGAAGAAGCCGTCGCAGGTCGCGCAGGCCGACACGCCGCCGCCCTGGAACTTCTCTTCCGAGGGCAGGCCGAGCCAGCGCGCCTGGGCGCCGGTGGCGAGGATCACGGTCTCGGCGAGATAGACGTCGCCGGAATCGCAGGTCAGGCGAAACGGGCGCTGGCCGAGTTCCAGCTTGTTGACGAGATCGGTGACGATCTTGGTGCCGACATGGGCCGCCTGCTTCTCCATCTGCTCCATCAGCCAGGGGCCCTGGATCACATCGGCGAAGCCGGGATAGTTCTCGACGTCGGTGGTGATGGTGAGTTGCCCGCCCGGCTGGATGCCCTGGATCAGCACCGGCTCGAGCATCGCGCGTGCCGCGTAGATCGCTGCGGTGTAACCGGCGGGGCCGGACCCGATGATGACGACCTTGGCGTGGACAGGCGCGGGCATTAGCTGATCCCTCTCTGCTGGGGACTTTGACGGGGACTTGTGTGGGAAGCACCCCGGAAGCAGGTCACGGCGGTGCTGAAAGTGTCAAATCCAAGTCTAAGATATCTGGGAAGCTATGCAAGATTTGCAATCCATGGCAGCGATTTTTCCCCGGAACTGAAGTCACATTCGCGAAATCGTGCGCTGCACGCGCAATAAAATTGCGCAATGCCAGCGGGCTGCGCTATGAGAGTTGCCGGCGGATCCGCCAAGCCTTCCAAACCCCTAGGGAACTGTAGTCGCGTGTCGAAGAACCTTGACGAGATCGACCTCAAAATCCTCGCCGAGATCCAGGCCGATGGCCGAATCACCAATGTGGAACTGGCCAAACGCGTCGGTATCTCGCCGCCGCCCTGCCTGCGCAGGGTCAGGGCGCTGGAGGAGGAAGGCTACATCCAGGGATACCGCGGCCTGCTCGATCCGCGCCGCCTCGGCTACGACGTCACGGTGTTCGCCTCGGTGCATCTGTCGAGCCAGGCCGACGCCGATCTCCGCGCCTTCGAGAATTTCGTGCGCGCCGAGCCGCTGGTGCGGGAATGCTGGATGCTGTCGGGCGAAGTCGATTTCATCCTCAAATGCGTCGCGCCCGACATGGCGACGTTCCAGGATTTCGTCACCCACCTGACGGCGGCGCCGCATGTGCGCAACGTCAGGACGTCACTGGTGCTGCACAATTCGAAGTACGAGGCCGCGGTGCCGCTGGGATTGAAGGCGGTCGGCTGACGCACTGTGCGCGTCATTCCGGATCTGGCGCTAACGCGCCATCCCGGAATGACGTCATCAAGGAGTGGGAAGCGCCTAGCGCTGCTACCTCTTCCCCATCGCAGCGTCGACGCTGATCGGACCCGGGCCCGAGGTCGCGAGGTAGAGGCAGGCGAAGCAGAACGCGATCGCCAGACTGCCGTTATTGAGCAGCGGGTAGAACCCTTTTGGGAAATGGCCGATGAAGTAAGCGAAGGCCATTTCACCCGCCAGGATGAAGGCCACGATCCGCGAGAACAGGCCAATCATCAGGAGCCCGCCGAGCACCAATTCGAGTGCGCCGGCCGCGCCGATCAATGAGAACAGCTCGACCTTCTCGAACATTGTCCCGGGTGGGAATTTGAAAATTTTGGCAACGCCGAACTGAAACAGCAGCAGTCCGGTGATGAACCGGAACAGGCTGAGCGCCACCGGCTGGAGCTTGGAGAACATCTGGTCCATTGTCATTTACCCCCTGTTTGACACACTGGAACGTTGCAAGATGCGGAAACACACGGTGTCCGCCACCGGAGTGTGATGTCAACACCTTGCGCCTGGAATCATTCCTCGCGCGATGGCAGTTGCGAGAGAACGCGGCAGTGACACGGTGACGCGCAGCGATGCGTGTTGCGACGCGATCGTCAGCCCGAACTCCGTCCCCCGACATGATTATACTGCATAAACATGTCACGGCCTCACTGGCATGGCGTGCAGCGGCTCTCCATTCACATTGCTGTCAGACCGGGGAGAAACGCGGGGCATAAAAAAAGCCGCGTGCGGGACGCGGCTTTTCTGCACCAGTCACGTGAAGGTAACTACCGCCACTCGACCTTGGTGATCTCGTAGGCCTTGGCGCCGCCCGGCGCCATCACCTCGACGGTGGTCCCCTTCTTCTTGCCGATCAGCGCGCGCGCGAGCGGCGAGGTGATGGAGATGCGGCCCTTCTTGGCGTCGGCCTCGACTTCGCCGACGATCTGCCACACCGCCTTCTTCTCGGTGTCCTCATCGATCAGCGTCACGGTCGCGCCGAACTTGATGGTGTCGCCCGACAGTTTCGAAATGTCGATGATGTCGGCGCGCGCGAGCTTGTCCTCGAGCTCGGCGATGCGGCCCTCGTTGTGCGACTGCTCTTCCTTGGCGGCGTGATACTCGGCGTTCTCCGAGAGATCGCCGTGCGAGCGCGCTTCCGCGATGTGTTCGATGATGCGCGGACGATCCACCGATTGGCGATGCTTCAACTCGTCCGTCAGCGCGGCGTATCCGCCCGCGGTCATCGGAACCTTATCCATCATCTTCGTCCTTCATCGTGCGCGCCCGGCGGCCGTGCACGAATATCCAGTTCAGCTAACGCAGGAATCAGGGCGCCAACGCGCCCGGAAGCCCAGTGATATTCGGCCCCGCTAAGGGCCGTGACAACATCCAATCGCGCGGTGAGTTCCAGCCATTCGGCTAATTGACCGCTTCGGGCCTTCAGCCCGGGCAGCGGTCAGCTTTCGGAAAAGTAACTCTGAAGCGTGCGGACCTCAAGGTCCCCGGCCCGATAGGCCCGGATTCCCCGTGCGGCCGCCACCGCGCCCGAAAGAGTGGTGTAATATGGCACTTTATGCAAGAGGGCAGCCCGCCGCAGCGAGCGGCTGTCGGCCAGCGCCTGCGGACCTTCGGTGGTATTGAAGACCAGCTGGACGTCGCCATTGGTGATGGCGTCGACGATGTGCGGACGGCCTTCGAGCACCTTGTTCACCTTTTCCGTCGGCACGCCGTTGTCGCTGAGGTAGCGCTGCGTGCCCGAGGTTGCCATCACCTTGAAGCCGAGCGAGTGCAACAGCCGCACCGCATCCGCGATGCGCATCTTGTCGTCGCCGCGCACCGAAACGAACACCGTGCCCTGCCGCGGCACGCGCGTGCCGCCGCCGAGCTGGCTCTTCGCGAACGCGACCTCGAAGGAGCGGTCGATGCCCATCACTTCGCCGGTCGAACGCATCTCCGGTCCGAGCACGGTATCGACGCCGGGGAAACGCGCGAACGGGAATACCGACTCCTTCACGCCGACATGGCCGAGCTTCTTCTTCTTCAGCTTGAAGTCGGCGAGCTTTTCGCCGGCCATGATCCGCGCCGCGATCTTGGCGACCGGCGTGCCGATCACCTTGGCGACGAACGGCACGGTGCGGGATGCGCGCGGGTTGACCTCGAGCACGTAGATCTCGCCGTCCTTGATGGCGTATTGCACGTTCATCAGGCCGACCACGTCGAGCCCGAGCGCAAGCTCGCGGGTCTGCCGCTCCAGCTCCTCGATGGTCTTGGCGTCGAGCGAATGCGGCGGCAGCGAGCAGGCGGAGTCGCCGGAATGGATGCCGGCTTCCTCGATGTGCTCCATGATGCCGACGATGAAGGTGTCCTTGCCGTCGCAGAGGCAGTCGACGTCGACTTCGGTCGCGTCGGACAGATAGCGGTCGAACAGCAGCGGGTTCTTGCCGAGCACGGTGTTGATCTGCCCGGTCTTGTCGTTCGGGTAGCGCGCCTTGATGTCGGCGGGCACCAGCTCAGGCAGCGTTCCCAGCAGGTAGTCGTTGAGCTGGTTCTCCTCGCGGATGATCTGCATCGCGCGGCCGCCGAGCACGTAGGACGGACGCACCACCAGCGGCAGGTCGAGATCGGCGGCGACCAGGCGGGCCTGCTCGACCGAATAGGCGATGCCGTTCTTCGGCTGCTTGAGACGCAGCTTGTCGAGCACGCGCTTGAAACGGTCGCGGTCCTCGGCGAGGTCGATCGCGTCGGGCGAGGTGCCGAGGATCGGCACTTCGGCGGCTTCGAGCGCGCGGGCAAGCTTCAGCGGGGTCTGGCCGCCGAACTGCACGATCACGCCGTGCAGCGTGCCGTTCTTGCGCTCGGTCGCGATGATCTCGAGCACGTCTTCGGCGGTCAGCGGCTCGAAATACAGCCGGTCGGCGGTGTCGTAGTCGGTCGATACCGTTTCCGGGTTGCAGTTGACCATGATGGTCTCGTAGCCGGCGTCCTCGAGCGCGAAGCAGGCGTGGCAGCAGCAATAGTCGAATTCGATGCCCTGGCCGATGCGGTTCGGGCCGCCGCCGAGGATGATCACCTTCTTGCGGTCCGACGGCGCGCTCTCGTCGGCGAAATCGCCGGCGAACGGCCGCTCATAGGTCGAATACATGTAGGCGGTCGGCGACGCGAACTCCGCCGCGCAGGTATCGATGCGCTTGAACACCGGCCGCACCCCGAGCGCGTGGCGCTTGGCGGTGACGTCGGCCTCGGTGGTCTCCGTGAGCACGGCGAGCCGAGCGTCCGAGAAGCCCATCGCCTTCAGCATCCGCATCGCGAACGCATTGGTCGGCAGGCCGCTGCTGCGGATCTTGCCTTCCATCTCGACGATGGCGCGCAGCTCCGCGAGGAACCAGGGATCGATCTTGCAGGAATTGAAGATATCCTCGTTCGACCAGCCGAGCCGCATCGCCTGCGCGACCTGCAGCAGGCGGTTCGGCGTCGGCGTGCCGAGCGCCGCGCGGATCGCGTTCTTGTCGTCGCTGCGGCCGAGGCCCTCGATGTCGATCTCGTCGAGGCCGGTCAGCCCGGTCTCGAGCCCGCGCAGGGCCTTCTGCAGGCTCTCCTGGAAAGTGCGACCGATCGCCATCACCTCGCCGACCGACTTCATCGAGGTGGTCAGCGTGGAGGAGGCGCCGGGGAATTTCTCGAACGCAAAGCGCGGAATCTTGGTGACGACGTAGTCGATCGTCGGCTCGAACGAGGCCGGCGTCGCGCCGCCGGTGATGTCGTTGGCGATCTCGTCGAGCGTGTAGCCGATCGCAAGCTTGGCGGCGACCTTGGCGATCGGGAAGCCGGTGGCCTTGGAGGCCAGCGCCGACGAGCGCGACACGCGGGGATTCATCTCGATCACGACCATGCGGCCGTCGTCCGGATTGATGCCGAACTGCACGTTGGAGCCGCCGGTCTCGACCCCGATCTCGCGCAGCACCGCAATCGATGCGTCGCGCATGATCTGGTATTCCTTGTCGGTGAGCGTCAGCGCCGGCGCCACCGTGATCGAATCGCCGGTGTGCACGCCCATCGGATCGACGTTCTCGATCGAGCAGATGATGATGCAATTGTCCTTCTTGTCGCGCACCACCTCCATCTCGAACTCTTTCCAGCCGAGAACGGATTCCTCGATCAGCACCTCGTTGGTCGGCGAGGCGTCGAGGCCCCGCTCGATGATGTCGAGATATTCTTCCTTGTTGTAGGCGATGCCGCCGCCGGTGCCGCCGAGCGTGAAGGAGGGGCGGATGATCGCGGGCAGGCCGATGTCGGACAGCGCCATCAGCGCTTCGGCCAAGGCCTGCTGCTGGTAGCGCTTGCGCCGCTCGTTCTCGCCGCCTTCCCACTGCCGTTCGAAGGCTTCGAGCTCGGGGCCGGACAGCTTGGCCTGGTCGGCGAGGTACTTGTCGCGGTCGGACTTCTTCAGCGCCGACGCATTGGCGAGCCGCGACCTCGGCGTCTGCAGCCCGATCTTCTCCATGGCGTCGCGGAACAGCTGGCGGTCTTCGGCCTTGTCGATGGCGTCGGCGGTGGCGCCGATCATCTCGACGTCGAACTTCTCCAGCGTACCCTGCTTGCGCAGCGACAGCGCGCAGTTCAGCGCGGTCTGGCCGCCCATCGTCGGCAGCAGCGCGAAGCCGCCGGGCACGACGTGGCGTTCCTTTTCGATGATCTTGGCGACGATTTCGGGCGTGATCGGCTCGATATAGGTCGCATCCGCCAGCTCCGGGTCGGTCATGATCGTCGCCGGGTTGGAATTGACCAGGACGATCCGATAGCCCTCTTCCTTGAGCGTCTTGCAGGCCTGCGTGCCGGAATAGTCGAACTCGCAGGCTTGGCCGATCACGATGGGACCGGCGCCGATGATCAGGATGGTGGAGATGTCGGTTCTTTTGGGCATCGGCTCTCGCGGACTGGAATTTAGGCACAAAAAAAGGGCGCGCTTCCCGCGCGTCCCTCGAGCCATGCGCTACATGTTGTAGCGCCGGAAGCGCGATCCCTCGCGCGCGGGTGGTCTTTAGACCAGTTTCTGCACCCGCGAAACCCCCAAAAACGCGCAATCAACCGCGATTCTGGGGGAAAATCCGCATTCGGCGTATGCCCGGTTGGGGGTGCTCGGGATTGGGAGGGGGCTACCGGCCCGGCTTCGCCCTGCGGGCTACGCCGCGGCAGCCTTCGCTACGAGAAGGCCTGCCGAGCCGAAGCTGCGTCAGCAGCGAAGGCTGGAGGCCCGGCCTGGATTTGAACCAGGATAAACAGTGTTGCACCACTGCCGCGTCGAAGCTTCCGCCACCGGGCCGAGCGGATCATTGCTGATTATTTCAGCGGCCGCCACGTTTACTGGTGGGTAACGTTAATAGCTGGCGCAACCCAGGATCAGTGGTGCGCCACGAACGTCATCCGCCACGGATTGTGCCCGATATTGCGCGGCGCGCGCCGGGCGCTGAACCCCGCGGCGCCGAGCTTGGCGATCATCTCGTCCTCGCGGTAGCGCTGCAGTCCGATCCGGGTGCGCAGCTGGCGGTAGTCGGACAGCGCGGTTGAAGCCAGCCCGACCAGCGCATCGCGCAGGAAACCGTGGGTCGCCGCAAAGCGCAGCAGGGCCGCGACGTCCCTCGCCATCCCGACTTCAGGCCGCAGGATATCGCCGAGCACGAACCGGCCCGAGGGCTTCAGCAGGCGGTGGATCACGTCGAACGCGGAATCGAGCTCCTGCGGCGTCATGTATTGCGTCACCGAGTTCATCACCACGAGGTCGATCGAGTCCGCGTCCATGTGCTTCAGGTCATCGAGCGAGCGGACACGGATGCGGGTGTCGGGCGCAAAGCGCGCGACCAGACGGCCGCGTACGCCGGGCGCCGGCTCCGCCAGATAGAGCTGGGCGCAGGCATTGGCGACCTTCGCCGCCGACAGGGCCTCGCCGCAGGCATAGTCGAGCACCACGGCATCCGGCGACGTGATGTAGCCGATGATGTCGTTTGCGATGATCCGGAAATGCAGGTCACGGTGCAGTCGGCTCGCATAGATCGTATGCGTGGAATCGTAATAATCGATCCATTCATCCATCGCGTTTGGTATCCGGCAGAACGGGTTCCTAGCCTCAGGAACGGGTGGGCTGATGATGCGTTAGCGGTCCGGCGGCCAATGTTCAATGCGCCGAAATACGGGTTCCTAACAGGAAGGTCCAACGTGAGCAAAGCCAAGACTGACAAGATCTCGCCCGATCTCGACACGCCGAGCGACCTGCCGCAGGCTGCGGTGGACACGATCTCGGCCTCGCTCAACACGCTTCTGGCCGACGCCTTCGCGCTCTATTTTAAGACCAAGAATTTCCATTGGCACGTCAGCGGCCGGCATTTCCATGATTACCATTTGTTGCTGGACGAGCAGTCGGAGGCGATCTTCGCGGCCACCGATCAACTCGCCGAGCGGGTGCGCAAGCTTGGCGGCGCGACGCTGAAGTCGATCGGCGATATCGCCAAGCATCAGACCATCAAGGACAATGACGACGATTATGTGCCGCCGCGCGAAATGCTGCGCGAGTTGATGGAAGACAACAAGCACATGGCGGCTGCGATGCGCAAGGCGCACAAGCTGGCTGACGACCAGGAGGACTCCGGCACCGCAGGCCTGCTCGAAACCTTCATCGACGAAACCGAGCGCCGCACCTGGTTCCTGTTCGAGGCCAGCCGCCAGGAAGGCAGCAACGCGGCGTAAGCTGCGTTGCCGCACCCGCGAGGAAGCAATCCAGAGCTGCTTTGCTCCGGACTGCTTCGCGAAGCTTGCGGTCTGGCCGCCCGGCTGCGGTCAGTGCGGTTGAAGCCTACTGAGCTGACAGACCCACCGCTGTCTCCAATCGCACGATCGGCGGAGGATTCCACTTTCCGGTCAGCGCCTCCGATTTCGGACCGTAAAGGCGCATGGTCAGGTTGAAAGCGCCCTTCGGCGCCGGGAGCCAGTTGGCTTGCTTGTCCGCGCCCGGACTTTCGTTCTGGAAGTAGAGATCGAGCGAGCCGTCCGGGTTGTATTTGAACGGCATCCAGCTGGAGACCGCGAAGCGGTTCAGCACGTTGCCGACCTGGAATCCTTCCTGGTCGTAAAGCGTGATCGACCAGAAGGCATTGACCGGCGGGGCCGCGCCCTTCTCAAAGGTGATCGTATACTTGTTGGCGCCGTCGAGCGGTTTGCCGGTATTGTCGGCGAGATTGAGCGGATAAATGGCGTCCTCCGGCAGGTTGGCGCCAAGCCCGAGCTGCGCGACGATCGCACGCTTCAAATAGTAGTTGCCGTAAACGCCCATCGTGTCGGTGTTCATCGACCAGCCGTTCGCAACGCGCGCCAGCGTCGGCACCTTCCATGCCATCAGCTTCTGCCCGTCCTGCGGCGCCGTCTCCAGCGCCCGTTGCAGCACCGGGTCCACCTTGCTGATTTCGAAGCTCTTGCCGGGCTCGATGCCGATCCTCTTCATCTGCGCGATGATTGGTTCATCGGTGATGTGCGGCGGGTGAAGCTTGAGCAGCTCGGCGGCCTGCGCGAAGTAGACGCCGGCCGACATGGTATCGACCTGCACCTTGGGCGCCGTCTTCATGTCGACGCTGGGATCGATCCTGACCTCGGTCGGCTTCTGAGTCTTGCCGAACTCGGAGAGAGGCGAGACCTTGTAGCCGGCCTGGATCTTGTGGACCGCATCGTAGTCCGGCGGGCCGTCCGTCTTGGTGCGGCCAATGACCCAGACGTAAGGCGTCGGCGCGTCGATGCGCTGGGTATCCTTCGGAAGCTTGAACTCCTCCGCAAACCTGTCGCGCAGATCAGGCCGCCATCCCGGAGCCGTCACCAGAAAGGTCCCCGCTTTGGTGCCCGTGGTGCGCCAGCCGGGCGAGGCGAACACATCCGACCACATGTCCAGCATCGGCAGCAAATAGAAGCGTCCATCGGTATCGGGAACGGAGACGACAACCGGCTCCTTGGTCATGTCCAGCCATGAAACGGAATAGAGCGTATCGAAGTTGGACCGCACCACGCCCTTGAAATTCGCCGGTGGGTATTCGGGCACGTTGACGAAGGTATTCATCGGGCCCTTGAAGTTGTCCTTGCCGGGCTCGACGTTGGTGAACTGCTTTCGCGTGATGTCCATCGTCAGGAGCGGGTAGAAGTAAATATAGGCGTCCACCGCGATCGCGTGTGCCTCCTGCTCGTTGATTGCCGGCGCCGTCTGGGCCAGCGCTGCAGGCGCGGTAGCCGCGCCAATGCAGAGCGACAATGTCAGCGTCAGAATTCCTCGAAACATGTCGAATTCTCCTCTCCTGATCTCTGTTGCGGTTGCTTGTGGGAAGCGCGGAGCATCTGATGCCGTCAGGTGATGTGTATGACCTCCGTTGCTCCTGCAAAAAGAGCAGCAGCGGACGCGGAAGCTCTGTCACTCCCGCAGATGAATCGCGCGCTTTAAGGTGTCATTGGCGGCATAAATCGCCGCAGCGATGCTGACTTAAATCAAGGTTCTTTGAAAAGTGATGCCGGCAGGCTTAACGTTGAAAAGGGCTGCACTACCTCCACGTGTGGCACTCTAGCACGAGCAGGAAGCGGGAGCGAGTAGCGCTCAATATGGCGACAGGCCGAATCGTCAGTGGCCTTCCGTGATCACGGGCATTCTCTGCCCGCATAGTTTCGGGAATCCGTTGAGCGCGCAAAAAGAGCCGCACGCATAACGATTGGGCTACGGATAATCAATTTAGGTTGCCTGTATCCCGTCACCTTCCCCAAGGGGGAGAACGAAACACAGTCCGTTCGACAATCTTGAATCCTAGCGTTTCCACAGCCGCAGCAGCGGGCCATGGTTGCCCAGCACCGGATCGGTCGCGGGGATCGTGACCTGTGGGATCGTCTTCAGCGCCCTGGCGTGATTCTCCGGCGTCGGCCGCTGCAGATCCATCGGCGGGCCCGGCGGATAGGCGCCGACCACGCAGAAATCGTCGCTCGCCGACAGGCATTGATGCCCGGTGCCGGCCGGCAGGATCGCGACGTCGCCTGCTGCGATCTCCAGAGCCTGCCCATGATCGCCGCCGAACTGCACGCGCGCGCGGCCGCGCGCGACGCCCAGCACCTCGTGCACGGTGGCGTGGTAATGCGCGAAGTCGTAGACGCCGTTGCGCCACATCGCGCCCCAGCCGTTGTTGCCGAACAGCTGCTCGATGGTGGCCTCGGGATTGCTGCTGACGTCGACGGCGGCCTTGTAGACCAGGAACGGCATCGGGTTGTTCGGCACCAGGCCGTCGTCCCGGAAGACGATGGTCTGGGGTTCGATATCGGTACGGACGACCGACATGGTGGCTCTCCAGCGCTGCGAGGTGGTCTCCAGACCATCAAACCGTCGGTCCGCAAACCGTTCCAGCTAGATTTTGAACTTCAACGCGTCTTCCCTGAACCTGAGCCCGTGCCCGGGCCGTTCCGGCGCGGTGATCATGCCGTTGGCGATCTCGGGCGGGTCGACCCAGAGATCGTCGATCAGTGCCATGTTCTCGCACCAGATGCCGTTCGGAATCGAAGCCAAGAGGTGCACATTGAGTTCGGGAAACAGGTGCGGCGCGATGGTGATGCCGAACGTGTCCGCAAGCGCCGCGATCTTGCGCAGGTCGGTCATGCCGCCGCGCATCGGGTCGGGTTGCAGGATCGGCAGGCAGGGATTGAGAAAGAACGGCCGCAGATCGTAGCGCGTGAAATGCGTCTCGCCGCCGACGACGCGCATGTCGAGCGCCGCCGCGATCCGCTGGTAACCGGCGAAATCATCGGCCGGCACCGGCTCCTCGAGCCAGTAGATATCGTATTTCTCGAACTTGCGTCCCATCTCGATCGCGACATCGGCGCTCCAGCCCATGTTGACGTCGATCATGATGTCGATGTCGGGCCCGAGTGCCTCGCGCATGCGGCGCACATTGTCGAGGTCCTGCGCCGGCGTGTGGACGTGCGCGACCTGCATCTTGATCGCCTTGTAGCCCTGCTTCACGAAATGCAGCGCCTTCTCGATCATCCCGTCGCCGCCGGCGCCCCGGAAGCAGCCGGAACCATAGATCGGGATTTCCGAGCGATAATGCCCCCACAGCCGGTGCAGCGGCAGGCCGGCCCGTTTCCCCACCGCGTCCCACAGTGCGATGTCGAGCGCCGACATGGCCATCGCGGCGATGCCGCCGCGGCCATAGGTCGTCGTCGCCGTCCACAGATCGCGCCAGATCGCCTCGATCGCGGTGGCGTCCTTGCCGATGACGCGCGGGATGATGCATTCCTCGAGACAGGCCGCGATCGACTTCATCGCCGGCTTGAACACGAACAGATAGCCCATGCCGGTGACGCTGCCGGATGTTTCGACGTCACAGATCAGAATGTCGCGCGTCGCGCCGAGCGCCGCGCCTTTCAGCCAGGGATCGTTGGCCCAGGGCACCCGCAGCATCGTCACGCGGATGTCGCGGATGGTCATGTCTGAATGGGCTGAAGTCATCGGCGTTCCCTTTCAAGGCCGGATCATGTTTGCCTGATCTCGGACAGGGAAACTCAATCACAGAGCGCAGGCCGCGATCCAGCGCGCTTCGTCATGGCTCCAATGCGCCAAGATCTGGCGCCAAGATCTGGCGCCAAGACGCGATTGCCTTCAGGTCGTCTTGGGCAACTCGAACACCAGGCAGGTCGTGGTGGCATGCGCGAGCAGCTTGCCCTTGCCGTCGGTAATCCGCGCTTCCGCGGTCGCAACCCGGCGGCCGGCGTTGAGCACGTGGCCCTCGGTGCGGATTTTGCCGGTGTCCTGGCTCATGCCGCGGACGAAGGAGATCTTGAACTCCAGCGTGGTGTAGCCAAAGCCTTGCGGCAGCGTGGTCTGCACCGCAAGCCCCATCGCGGAATCCAAGAGGATCGCGGCGTAGCCGCCATGCACCGAGCCGATCGGGTTGTAGTGGCGCAGGCCCGGGACGCTGTGGATCACCACATGGCCGGTCTCGGCGGTGCAGTCGAACGGCTCGACATTTTCCATGATCGGCGGCTCCGGCAGGGTCCGGGCGAAGATGCCGCGCACGAAGTCGAGCCCGGACATCGACGCCATCACCGCCATCGAGGAGACGCCGTAGACGGGCTTCGGGGTGGCGGGGGCGGTCATTGAGAAAAATCTCCGTCATTGCGAGCGAAGCGAAGCAATCCATCGCTCCAAGCTGGGATAGATGGATTGCTTCGTCGCTGCGCTCCTCGCAATGACGGGTGTGTCTACGCGGCCTGCTTGTTCTTCCGCATCAGATCGGCGAAGCGCTGGAACAGGTAGTGCGAGTCGCGCGGGCCGGGCGAGGCTTCCGGGTGGTACTGCACCGAGAACACCGGCTTGCCCTCAAGCGTGATGCCGCAATTGGAGCCGTCGAACAGCGAGATATGGGTCTGGGTCGCGCCTTTCGGCAGCGTCGCCTGGTCCACGGCAAAGCCGTGGTTCATCGAGGTGATCTCGACCTTGCCGGTGGTCTCGTCCTTGACCGGATGGTTGGCGCCGTGATGGCCCTGATGCATCTTCATGGTCTTGGCCCCGACGGCAAGGCCAAGCATCTGATGGCCGAGGCAGATGCCGAAGGTCGGCGTCCCCGAAGCGATCACCTTCTGGATGACGGGCACGGCATATTTGCCGGTGGCGGCCGGATCGCCGGGGCCGTTCGACAGGAATACGCCGTCCGGCTTCATCGCCAGGATGTCTTCGGCGGCGGTCGTCGCCGGCACCACGGTCACCTTGGCGCCGACGCCGGCGAGCAGGCGCAGGATGTTGCGCTTGATGCCGTAGTCGATCGCGACCACGTTGAATTCCGGCGCAGTCTGCTGGCCGAAACCGTTGCCCCACACCCAGGGCGTCTCGTCCCAGGTGAAGCGCTGGCCGGAGGTGACCATCGGCACCAGGTCCATGCCCTCGAGGCCGGGCCATTCGCGGGCTTCTTCCTTCAGGCCGTGCAGGTCGAACTCGCCGTTTCTGGCGTGCACGATCACCGCATTGGGCATGCCCTTGGAGCGGATCAGCGCGGTCAGCGCGCGGGTGTCGATGCCGGAAAGGCCGATGATGCCGCGCGCCTTCAACCACAGGTCGAGATGGCGGGTGGCGCGGTAATTCGAGGGATCTGATATCGCCGAGCGCAGGATCACGCCGCGCGCGCCGGGCGTCGCCGCCATGTTCACCGTCTCGATGTCTTCCTCGTTGGTACCGACATTGCCGATATGCGGGAAGGTGAAGGTGATGATCTGGCCGGCATAGGACGGATCGGTGAGGATCTCCTCATAGCCGGTCATCGCGGTGTTGAAGCAGACCTCGCCGACGGCGTGGCCTTCCGCGCCGAGACCGAAGCCTTCCAGCACGGTACCATCGGCGAGCACAAGGAGCGCGGTCGGTTTATGGTCCGGCCAGGCGGGAGCGTTTTCGGATGTTGTCATGAGCCCTTTAAATAGACGCCGCACCCTGCGGCGTCAAAGCGAAAGGGCACGGATTCACACGGCAATACCGGCCGATTTGACAGGCCCGAACGGCCTTTTAATCTAAAGTTCCCTGAAGCGGCCGTTTGCTTGCCGAAAATGACCCGTCCGGAGCTCCCGCATGGATAATACGATGCCGATCCTGCTCGTCCCGGGCCTCATCTGCTCGCCGCGGATTTTCGCCCCGGTCATCCCGGCGCTGTGGCGATGCGGGCCGGTGACGGTCGCCAACCATGTCAGGGACGACAATATGGGGGCGATCGCCCGCCGGATCCTGGCCGAGGCGCCGCCGCGCTTTGCGCTCGCCGGGCACTCGATGGGCGGCTACATCGCCTTCGAGATCATGCGGCAGGCGCCGGACCGGGTTGCGAAGCTGGCGCTGATGAGCACCCAGGCGCGGGCCGATACACCGGAAGCGACCGCGCGTCGCCGCGGCATGATCGAGCGTGCCAGAAGCGGCCAATATCGCAGCGTGGTCGATGAGCTGTTTCCGGGCTTCGTGCATCCGTCGCGGCAGGGCGATGCAAGCCTGCGCCGGATCGTCGACGACATGAGCGAGGACGTCGGCGCCGAGGCTTTCATCGGCCAGCAGAACGCGGTGCTCAGCCGGCCGGATTCGCGGCCGAGCATGGCCTGGATCAAGTGCCCGACCTTGGTGCTGACGTCGGATACCGACAACACCGTGCCGAATTCGCTGTCGGACGAGATGGCCAACGGCATTCCCGGCGCAAAACTTGTAGTGCTCGCCAATTGCGGTCACCTGCCGCAGCTGGAACAGCCGCAGGCCTGCGCCGATGCGCTGGTCGAATGGCTGAGGAACTAGGTTGTTCTGCCGGTGCAAACTGCCTAGATGAGGGGATTGCTGGTTCAAGGACAACGAAATGCTGCGCGACGACATCAATACTGCGGTCAAGGAAGCGATGAAGGCGAAGGACGAGCGCAAGCTCTCCACGCTGCGCATGGTTAATTCGACCATCAAGAACGCCGACATCGACGCGCGCGGGCAGGGCAAGCCGCCACTCTCCGATGCCGACCTGCTCGGCTTGCTGCAGAAGATGATCAAGCAGCGCCAGGAGTCGGTCGAACTCTATGACAAGGGCGGCCGCGCCGAGCTCGCGGCCCAGGAGCGCGAGGAGATCGCCGTGATCTCGGCGTACCTGCCGAAGCAGATGTCCGATGACGACGTGAAGGCCGCGATCTCGGCGATCATCGCCGAGACGGGTGCCGCCGGCATCAAGGACATGGGCAAGGTGATCGGCGCGCTGAAGGCGAAATACGCCGGCCAGATGGATTTCGGCAAGGCCAGCGGCCTGGTGAAGGCGGCGCTGACGGGCTAGCCGTTCGTCCCGGCTGGCTTGCGGCGCAAAGTGCCGCGGGCCGAATTGCGGGAACCTTTCTGCTGACGGAGCATCTGACGGGCATGACCTCGCGATGACTCCGCAAAGGAAAGGCCCCGATGAACCCGATTGTGCATGCGCTGGATCGTGCAAGAGCCGCTCAAACCGAATCCGACAAGCCGACCCGGGCCGAAGTCGAGGCCGCAGTCCGCACCATCATCCGCTGGACCGGTGACGATCCGGAGCGGGATGGTTTGCTTGAAACTCCGGCGCGTGTGACGCGTTCGTTCGAGGAGTTCTTTGCGGGTTACGACCAACGTCCCGCGGAGATCCTGGAAAAGACCTTCGAGGAGATCGAAGGCTACGACGAAATGATTGCCCTGCGGGGCATCCGCTTCGAGAGCCATTGCGAGCATCATATGGCGCCGATCATCGGTCAGGCCTGGGTTGCCTACATCCCGAACGGCCGCGTGGTCGGCATCAGCAAGCTCGCGCGGGTGGTCGACATCTATGCCAGGCGTTTGCAGATTCAGGAGAAGATGACGGCGCAGATCGCCAACACCATCAACGAGGTCTTGAAGCCTCAGGGCGTGGCCGTCATCATCAAGGCGTCGCATCACTGCATGACGACCCGTGGCGTGCACAAGCCGGATACCGATCTCGTGACCAGCCGCATGCTGGGTTGCTTTCGCGACAATGCGCTAACCCGCCAGGAATTCCTCGGCATAGCGGTTTAGAGCGCCACAGGGCGATGGAGGAATGATATGGCCGACCAGCAAGCTCCTTCCGGTCCGGATCTGACACAAGGCGTTGCACTCTCCGACTTCACGGGCGCGATGTTGCTCGGCCATGTCGGCGACGAGGACGTGCTGCTGGTGCGTTCGGGCGCGGATATCTTCGCCATCGACGCGCATTGCAGCCACTACCACGGCCCGCTCGCCGAAGGCCTCCTTGAGGGCGAGACCGTCCATTGCCCCTGGCATCACGCCTGCTTCGATATTCGCACCGGTGAAGCGACCGCCGCGCCCGCCTTCAACGCGCTCACTGTCTGGAAGGTCGAGCGCGAGGGCGATCGCATCATCGTGCGCGAGAAGCGCGCGCAGCCGAAATTCCGCGTCAAGGGTCCGGTCGATGCGCCCGGCAGCATCGTGATTGTCGGCGGCGGCGGGGCAGGGTTCGCCGCCGCCGAGATGCTGCGGCGGCAGGACTATCGCGGCAGCATCGTCATGTTGAGCGGCGAGGCCGCGCCGCCGGTGGATCGTCCGAACCTGTCAAAGGACTTCCTCGCCGGCGGCGCGCCGGAAGACTGGCTGCCGCTGAAACCGGACGATTTCTATCGTGATGCGTCGATCGATCTCAGGCTCAGGACCGAGGTCAAGTCGATCGATACCGGCCGCCGCAATGTCCTGCTCGCCGGCGGCGAAACGCTCACCTATGACCGGCTGCTGCTGGCGACCGGCGCGGAGCCGGTGCGGCTGCCGATCCCGGGCGCGGATCAGCCCCACGTTCATGTGCTACGCACCGTCGACGATTGCCGGGCCATCATCGCCGCGGCCAGCGGAGCGCGCCGCGCGGTTGTGATCGGTGCGAGCTTCATCGGCCTCGAGGTGGCGGCCTCGCTCCGCGCGCGGGAAATCGAGGTCCACGTGGTCGGGCTGGAACAGCGGCCGATGGAGCGCGTGCTCGGGCCCGAGATGGGCGATTTCGTCCGCGCGTTGCACGAAGAGCATGGTGTCGTGTTCCACCTCGGCGACACGGTGACTGCGATCGAGGGCAAGCGCGCCCGCCTGAAGAGCGGGCCGGTGCTCGATGCCGATCTCGTCGTGGTCGGTGTCGGCGTGAAGCCGCGGCTGGCGCTGGCCGAAGCGGCCGGGCTCGCGATCGATCGCGGCGTGACAGTCGACGCCTATCTCGAGACCAGCGTTCCCGGCATCTACGCGGCCGGCGATATCGCGCGCTGGCCCGATCCGCACAGCGGCGAGGCGATCCGGGTCGAGCATTGGGTGGTGGCGGAGCGCCAGGGCCAGACCGCCGCGCGGAATATGCTTGGGCAGCGCGAGGTGTTCGACGCGGTGCCGTTCTTCTGGAGCCAGCATTACGACGTGCCGATCAACTATGTCGGCCATGCCGAGCAGTGGGACGAGATCGCGGTGGATGGCAGCATTGCCGGCAGGGATTGCGTGCTGCGCTACAAGCGCGGCGGGCGCGTGCTCGCGGTCGCATCGATCTATCGCGACCTCGATAGCCTCAAGGCCGAGGTCGCAATGGAGCGGGCGTCAGCCTGACGGCTTTCTCCTCAAGGATGTTCGTAGCCCGGATGCAGCGAAGCGAAATCCGGGGGAGTCTGTCCACTCGATGAGAACCCCGGATTGCGCGGAGCCTGTCATCGGGCGCGCGTTCGCGCACCGCTCCATCCGGGGTTCTTTATCCGGGCATCACATTCTTCGTCAGCCCGGGCTTGTCCCGGGCATCGACGTCTCTACAATCTGCCGCAGCAAAACGCGGATGGCAGGGGAACGCCCGGCCATGACGAGGGACGGAAGCAACACACACCATGCTCAAGGAAGCCGCTACTTACGACGAACTCTATCGCAACTTCCGCTGGGACGTTCCCGCGCGCTTCAACATGGCGACCGCGTGTTGCGACCGCCATGCCGACGGCACCGGGCGGCTCGCGCTGGTCTATGTCGACGAGGATGGCGGCACCACGCGCACCTCGTTTGACGAGGTCGCGGACGCCTCGCGCCGCTTCGCCAATGTGCTGACCGCCGACGGCCTGGTGCGCGGCGACCGCGTCGCGGTGTTCCTGTCGCAATCGCTCGAACTGCCGGTCGCGCATCTCGCGGCGTTTCGCGCAGCGATGATCTCGATCCCGCTGTTTGCGCTGTTCGGCGAGGACGCGCTCGAATTCCGCCTGTCGAATTCTGCTGCCAAGGCCGTGATCACCGATGAAGCAGGCTGGGAGAAGATCGCGAAAATCCGCGATCGTCTGCCCGAGTTGAAGAGCATCTATATCGTCGGCGAAAAGACGCCGGCGGGGACGAAGCCATTCTGGAGCGCGATCAAGTCGGCGTCGCCTGAGTTCGCGACCGTCGAAACCTCGGCCGACGATCCCGCGCTGATCATCTACACGTCGGGCACCACGGGCAACCCGAAGGGCGCGCTGCACGCGCATCGCGTCGTGCTCGGCCATCTGCCCAATGTCGAGATGTGCCACAACTTCTTGCCGAGGCCCGGCGACCTGATGTGGACGCCGGCCGACTGGGCCTGGATCGGCGGCCTGATCAACGGCCTGTTCGCATTCTGGTACCACGGCATCCCGATGGTCGGGCACCGCGCCCGCAAGTTCGAGCCGCAAGCGGCGATGCAGATGATGGCCGAGCTCGGCATTCGCAACGTGTTCCTGCCGCCGACCGCGCTGAAGCTGATGCGGCAGGCCGATGTGAAGAATTCCGGCGTCAGGCTGCGCAGCATCTTCACCGGCGGCGAGTCGCTCGGCGGTGAATTGCTGGATTGGGTGCGCGACACCTTCGGCATCGATGCCCATGAGGTGTTCGGCCAGACCGAATGCAATCTCGTGATCGGCAGCAATTCCAATCTGTTTCCGATCCGTCCGGGCTCGATGGGCCGCGCTACGCCGGGCTTCGACGTCCGCATCGTCAACGAGAAGGGCGAGGAGCTGCCGCGGGGCCAGCGCGGCATCATCGGCGTGCGCCAGCCGTGCCCCTGCACCATGATCGAGTACTGGCGCAATCCGGAAGCGACCGCGAAGAAATATGCCGGCGAATTCCTGCTGACCGGCGATCTCGGCGTGCAGGATGAGGACGGCTATTTCTGGTACGTCAGCCGCGAGGATGACGTCATCACCACGGCCGGCTATCGGGTCGGCCCGTCCGAGATCGAGCACACGCTGATGAAGCATCCGGCGGTCGCGATGTCGGCGGTGGTCGGCATCCCCGACCCGATCCGCACCGAATCGATCAAGGCCTGGATCGTGCTGCGGCCGGGCTTTGCGCCGGGTGATGCCTTGGCGCGCGAGATCCAGGAGTTCGTCAAGGTCCAGCTCGCCGCCCACGAGTATCCGCGCTTCGTGCAGTTCGCCGACAGCCTGCCGATGACGGCGACGGGCAAGGTGCTGCGGCGGGAGTTGAGGGCGCTGGGCTAGATTCTCTCTGGCAAGTCCGTCACGATACGCACATGCAAAAGACTGCCTCGCAGGCCCCCGGCCTGCATCGCGCCTCGCTCAGGAAGCTCCACGAACTGGATGCGGCGCTGGAGCTGATGTATTACGGCTGGCGCGGGATGACACTGGCGGCCGACCAGTATCTTGCCACGGTTGGCCTGTCGCGGCCGCACCATCGCATTCTCTATGTCATTGCGCGGCGGCCCGACATCTCGATCGGTTCGCTGATCGAGGTGCTCGGCATTTCCAAGCAGGCCCTGAACCGGCCACTTGGCCTGTTGCTGGAGCGTAAGCTCGTGGCGGCAAAGCGGTCGCCCGAGCAGCATCGTTCCAAATTGCTGCACCTGACCGCAGCAGGGCAACGCATCGAGCAGCGCGCGTCCGACCACGAGCGCGAGGTGCTCCGTGAGGCGTTCGGTCGCGTCGGCGCGCCCGGCACCGCCGCATGGATGGCGGTGATGGGAGCGATCGCCGACAACAACTAGCCTTCTCAAGTCAACATAGTTGACGTGAGAATCCCGCCGTGCCAGTCTGCCCTGCAGTCACGCGGGGGAGGGCAGTCGCATGGGCGAACAGATCATGGACCGGGCGGCCGCCGGACGCTTTGTCGAGGCGTGGTGCGCGAACTGGTGCGACGTCGATATCGACGCCGTCGTCGCGCACTTCGCTGAGAATGCCGAGATGCGCAGCCCGTTGGCGCTCAAACTGACGGACTCCCCCGTGGTCACGGGGGCCGAGAACATCCGCGCCTACTGGCGCAAGGCCTATGGCAGCATCGCAAGCGCGGACCTCAAGATCCTGAACTGGAGCTGGGACGAGACCATCGCGCGCCTGACGGTGTGGTGGCAACTCGGCGATACGCGCGCCAGCGAGTTCATGGACTTCGATGGCGCCGGCCGTGTGGTGCGCAGCGAAGCATTCTACGGAAAATAGCCCATGCGATTTTTGGATGTCGTCCTGCTGCTCAACGCGCTCTGGTTTGGCGCCGCATTCGTCCAGTTCAGCATCGCCCAGCGCAACACGCTGAAGATCCTGGTCCCACGCGAGGAGCGTGGAAACCCGATTGCGCCGACCTTGTCGGCCAGCGTCGCATTTCTCGGCGGCATCAATCTGCCGATCGGGCTGCTGTCGCTGTATTTCCTGGTCGCAAGGCCGCCGTTCTTTCAGGGCGTTGAGGCGCAGCTCTCACTGTTCCTGTTCTTCGCCGCGTGTCACTTCAGCCAGTTCGCCTACAATTTGCCTGTGCTGATGCGCGGCGGGCGCGTCGGGGTCGCTTACTGGCCGGTGCTGAAGGGCCCGATGCTCAGGATATTCGTCATCGACGCGACGCTGTTCGTGGCGAATCTGATCGTTGCTCTGCTGCTTGTGGCGTGAGCTACCGGTGCTGGGCGCAATCTCTCCCACCGTCGTCACGGGCAAGCGAAGCGCGACCCGGGACCCATAACCACAGCTATATGTTGTTGTGCGACGCCGTGGCCCCAGCGAACTTCACACGCAGAGCGATGGTAATGGGTCCCGGCCTTCGCAGGGACGACAGCGGAGTATGGAGCGGCTGTATCGCCAACCTTACGTCGGCATCGCAATTCCCAATTCCTTCAGCGCGGCCATCATGCGCGCTGGCGGCTGCATCGGGATCACCATTGCCTTGCCGGTCTCCACGAGGCTCTTCAGGCTGGAGAGGATCGCCGGCCAGCCGGTGCGGCCGCCTGAGAGAATGTCGTCGCTGATCGGACGGTCATGCGATTGCAGCAGCGTCAGCTTCACGCCGTCGCCGGCCGGTTCGATCTCCCAGGTGACGAGCGTCGGCCCGAGCTTTTCGACCAGCTGCGGCCAGTTGACGTTGAAGGTGACGGTCAGCCGCTTCAGGGGATCGCACTCGATCACCTCGCCGGAGATGTGCAGCGCGCCGTCGGGCGTCCGCACGACGTAGGCGCCGCCGATCCGCAGGTCGACCTCGACCGCGTTGCCGGAGAAATACTGCCGGCTGAATTCGGCAGTCGTCAAAGCCTGCCACACCTTCTCGGGCGTGGCGGCGATGTAGATTGCGTAGACGATTGCCGGTTTGAATTTCTCGATGTTCATGTCCGTTCGCACCCGTCGATAGATTTTCATTGTCATTCGAAGCCGTCGATCCCGAGCGCGGCCGGCGGGATCGTGACCGCCTTGCCGGTCTCGAGCAGGCTCTTGAGTCCCGACAGGATCGCCGGCCAGCCCTTGGAAATGCCGTCGAGCAGCTTGCTGCCCGCACCGAAGCCCTCATGGGTCACGGTCAGCTTCACGATCTTGCCATGGGCCTCCAGCGTGAAGACCACCTTGGTTGCCGGCTCCTTGCGCATGTCCTCGTCGAGCACGTGCTTGAAGGTGTAGGCGAGGCGCCGCGGCCGGTCGGCCTCGAGGATCTCGCCGGTGTCGGTGGTCTTGCCGCCCATCACCAGCGCGAGCGGCGAGCCGACCTTCCAGTCCGATTGCAACTCGGTGTCGAACCAGTATTGCCGCGTGAACGCGCTCTTGGTCAGCGCGTCCCACAGCTTGTCCGGCGTGGTCTCGATGTAGGTGACGTAGGCGAATTCGGGCTTAGGCATGGTAGGCCTCTCTGGCGCCGCTGGTGAGCAGGTCGGCCGGCAGTTCGCGCCCGGTCTCGAGGAAGCTCTTCAGGCTTGCGATCACCATCGGCCAGCCGCCGGAGATGTCGCGCAGCGTCTTCGGACCCAGATTATCATGCGTCACGGTCAGCTTGACCACTCCGCCGTGGGGTTCGATGTCGAAGGTCACGCGCGAGACCTGTTCGCGCTCGACGCCTTCCTTCACGACGTCCCAGCTGTAGGCGAGCTTGTTCGGTGGATCGGCGATCAGCACCTCGCCCTGCACGCTGCGTCGCCCGTCCTTGGTAAGAGAATAAAGCGAGCCGACCTTCCAGTCGGAGCTGACGCGATAGCCGAACCAGAAGCGTTCGGTGAATTCGCTCGAGGTCAGCGCGTGCCACAGTTTCTCGGCCGTGGTCTCGATATAGGTGACGTAGACGTAGTCCGGTTTACTCATCACGCTTCTCCAATTGTCTTTTCAACTCGCTCAGCGCGGCGAGTTTCCCGCGCTCGAACTTCCTGATCCACCGCTCGCCGATCTGATGGATCGGAACCGGGTTGAGATAGTGCAGCTTCTCGCGGCCATGCTTGATCGTGGTGACGAGGTTGGCCTCCTCGAGAATCACAAGGTGCTTGGTGACGGCCTGACGCGTCATGTCGAGGCCGTCGCAGAGCTCACCGAGCGTCTGCCCGTTCTGATCGTGAAGCCGGTCAAGCAGCGTTCGCCGTGAGGCATCCGCGAGGGCTTTGAAGACTTCATCCATGGGTCGGATAATATGCAACCAAATGGTTGCATGTCAAGAGCGTGTGTTTTGGCATCGGCAGCACCGTGCTAGCCTCGCCGGCAGCCAACGCAGATTGGTGTGGAACATTGGGTGGTGCGCATGGGCGGTCGCGTTACGGCAGTTTGCTGCACGTTCTTTCTTGTCCTGCTCGCAAATGGTGCGGGCGCCCAGCAGCCAAAGATCGGCGACCCGCCTGAAGCCTCCAACATGAGGCTGGTTGGAACCAGCGATTTGCAGGCGCGCAGCGCCTATCAGCCGACCATCCATCATCAGGGCGACAAATGGATCGCCTATATCGGTCATCACGGCGGCACCGACGACATTCCCGATCCCGTCAACCCGATGACCGGCAAGGCCGAGCCGAACGGCACCTCGATCGTCGACGTCACCGATCCCGCGCACCCGAAATATCTGCGGCACATTCCCGGACAGGAAGGCAAGTATGAATCCGGCGGCGCGCAGATGGTGCGGATCTGCGACGGCAAGGATCTGCCGAAGGGCGATCGCAACGCGGTCTACATGCTGCGTACCTTCGGCAGCGAGGCGCACGAGGTCTGGAACGTCGCCGATCCCGCCAATCCGGTGCTCGTCACCCGGATCGGCGGCCTGAAGGACACGCACAAGAGTTTTTGGGAATGCGGCACCGGCATCGCCTTCCTGGTGTCGGGCGCGCCGGACTGGCGCACGCGGCGCATGACGCAGGTCTATGATCTTTCCGATCCCGCGCACCCCACGAAGATCAGGGATTTCGGCCTGCCCGGGCAGGAGCCGGGCGCGACCGGCGCGGTGCCGACCGAACTGCACGGGCCGATCTCGACCGGGCCGCAGGGCAATCGCGTCTATTTCGGCTACGGCACCAACAAGGGCGGCTTCCTGCAGATCGTCGATCGCGACAAGCTGTTGAACGGACCGAAGCAGCCGACGCCGGACAATCTGAGATTCCCGGAGATCGCGCGGATGCCGCTGTCCGCCATGAACGGCGCGCATACTGTGTTTCCGCTGCCCGGCATGCCGGTCGCCGAGTTCGCCCACGATAAGGACGGCAAGAGCCGCGACATCGTGATGATCGTCGACGAGGCGATCCAGAACGAATGCGGTGAGGCGCGGCAGATGGTGTGGTTCGCCGACGTCACCACCGAGGCGCGGCCGATGCTGATCTCGAGCTACACGGTGCCCGAGGCCTCCGGCGCGTTCTGCGCGCGCGGCGGCCGGTTCGGCTCGCATTCGTCGAACGAGAGCATGGCGCCGGTCTACTACAAGAAGCTGGCCTTCATCGCCTTCTTCAACGCCGGCGTCCGCGCGCTCGACATCCGCGATCCCTATCATCCCAGGGAAGTCGGCTACTTCATTCCCTCCATCACGGCGGCGACCGACAAGCGCTGCGTCACCATCGACGGCAAGGACCGCTGCAAGGTCGCGATCCAGACCAATAATGTCGAGACCGACGAGCGCGGCTACATCTACGCGGTCGACCGCGCCAACACCGGCCTGCATATTCTCGAACTGACCGGCGCGGCGCGCGCCGTCGCCGGTCTGCCGTGAGCGCGCGATGATGCGCTCCTGGCCGGTCATCGCGGCGATGGTCCTCGTGCTCGGCGGGCTCTCCGCAGTTGCGGGCTACGAGATGGCGCCGCCGCGCGCGGCCGCGTGGCGCGAGATCGCCTGGCCGTTCCCGCGCGACGGCTGGCCCGCCGGCCGCGCTTTCCGTTGCGGCGCGGCGGAGTGCGGTGACGACCTCGAGGTTTATCTCAGGCCAAAACTCGGCTTCTGCAACTGCGACAGCGGCGTCGCCGATGACGACGAGGTCGACCGCGTTTCCGACGTCGACATGATCAGCCCGCGCTTTGTGCCGCTGAAGGCCGGCGATGTCGTTGCTGTCGCCGATATGCCGGGGCGGATCAGGGTCTATGATCTCGAGATGCCCAACGGGAAGCGCACTGCGATCGGCATCGCGGTGTCGCATCGCTGCGACCTGATGGCGGTCGTGGCGCAGGGGAGCGGCGATGTTGGGCGCGTGCAAGGCGCGACGTTGAAATTTCTGGAGGGGCGAGAGATCAGGTCATGGATGATCGCGGCAATGGAAGGCCGTTGAGCGCAGCGTGCGTCTTCACCTCGCCCCGCTTGCGGGGAGAGGTCGGATCGCATCGCCAGATGCGATCCGGGTGAGGGGTACAGGTCTAACGACTCGCACCGCCTGGCGGAGAGAGCCCCTCACCCCAACCCTCTAAGAGCGAGCTTCGCTCGTCTCGACCCCGCGAAGAACGGGGAGAGGCGGCGGGCCGCTTCCATGTTCGGCTCTTGCGTGCATAATGACGATAAGAAACAAACGAGTTCTCCCATGTCCCTGCAAGCCTATTTCGCCTTCGTCGCCGCCTGCATCGCGCTGGCGCTGCTGCCCGGTCCGATCGTCACGATGGTGATCGCCAACGGGCTGCGCTACGGCACGCGCGCCGCGCTCACCAACGTGCTGGGCGCGCAGGTCGGACTTGCGATCGTGATCGGCACCGTCGCGGTCGGGTTGACCTCGCTGATGGCGACGATGGGCTACTGGTTCGACTGGGTGCGCTTTGCCGGCGCCGCCTATCTGGTCTGGCTCGGCTTCAAGCTGATCCGCTCGCCGGTCGAGGGCGTCAGCACCGACGACACGCCGCCGCCGCCGCGCGGCGGCTTCTTCCTGCAAGGCTTTCTGGTGCTGCTCTCTAACCCGAAGGTGCTGGTGTTCTTCGGCGCCTTCATCCCGCAGTTCATGGATATGGACAAGCCGCACGTTCCGCAGGTGGCGCTGCTCGGCCTCACCTTCATGGCGACCGCCGTGCTGACCGACGCCGCCTACGCCTTGGCGGCCGGCCGCGCCCGCAAATTCTTCTCCAAGGAGCGGACCCGGCTGATGTCGCGCATATCAGGCGGCTTCATGATCGGCGGCGGCATCTGGCTGGCGCTGACCCGGGCGCGATAGACCCGCTGGGCGATAGCCTCAAGATCGTCGTTGACCAAGCCGCCGATTTCCAGCCTGGGCAAGCAGCGCGGACGTTTGCTCTAGCCCGGAGGCCGTCAGCCGTGCTTTGATCGGCGACGAAAATTAACCCCTCGTCCGGGGGCATGTCCTTGACCACCGATAGCATGGATCGGCGTCTGGCAGCGGTTCTGGCGGCCGATATCGCCGGCTACAGCCGGCTGATGGGAATCGACGAGGAAGGCACCCTGGCCAAGCTGAAGTCGGTCAGGCGGGCGTTGCTGGATCCAGCGCTGGCGGCGCATCGCGGCCGTGTCGTCAAAACGACCGGCGACGGAATACTCGTTGAATTCGCCAGCGCCGTCGACGCGGTGCGCAGTGCCGTCGAAGTGCAGCGCCGAATGGCCGATCAGAATGCTGCCGTGCCGACGGAACAGCGGCTCGAATTCCGAATCGGAATCCACGTCGGCGACATCATCGTTGATGACAACGATATCTTTGGCGACGGCGTCAACATCGCAGCGCGCCTGGAGGGGATTGCCGAGCCGGGTGGCGTCTGCATTTCCGATGACGTGCAACGGCACATTCGCGGCAAGGTCGATGCGACCTTCGAGGACATGGGGCCGCAGGTCCTGAAGAATATTGCCGAGTCTATTCGTACATGGAGGCTTCGCGTCGGCGGCGCCTCCGCAGCGGCCGCGGTCGCGAAGCACGCGTTCACTGCTCCGGCTTCCCAACCCGCGATTGCCGAGAAAGCCTCCATCGCGGTGCTGCCGTTCCAGAATATGAGCGGCGATCCGGAGCAGGAATACTTTGCCGACGGCGTCGTCGAGGACATCATTACCGCGCTGTCGCGCTTCAGATCGCTGTTTGTGATCGCGCGCAATTCAAGCTTCACCTACAAGGGAAAGTCCGTCGACATCAAGCAGGTCGGGCACGAGCTCGGTGTGCGATACCTGCTGGAGGGGTCAGTGCGCAAGTCGAGCGACCGCGTTCGGATCACCGCGCAACTGATCGAGGCTGGCAGCGGTACGCATCTCTGGGCGGACAGGTTCGATGGCGAACTGAGGGACGTGTTCGATCTGCAGGACCAGGTCACCGCAAATGTCGTCAGCATCATCGCTCCGAAGATCCAGCAGAGCGAAATCGAACGAACCCGAACCAAGCCGACCGACCGTCTCGATAGCTACGACCTCTTTCTGAGAGGCATTGCGGCCTATGCAGATCGCTCCAAGTGGGGCGACGCCGAACTGGGCGAGTGGTTCAAAAAGGCCTGCGCGCTTGATCCCAACTATGCGGCCGCTCAGGTCATGCTGGCCTATTCGTCGCTGCTGAAACAGACCACGCGCGGCACGCCCCCCGGCGCGCAGGAGTTGGCGGAGGCGCTGCGGATCGCCGGGCTCGCCTGCGTGCTGGCGAGCGACGATCCGTTCGTGCTGGCGCGCGCGGCTCACATGTTTGCCTATCTCGGCCACGACTACGATCGCGCCGAGACCATGATCGAAGAGGCGATCTCGCTCAATTCGAACGATGCTGCGGCGTGGGGATATCGCGGCTGGATTTCGCTCATGTGCGCGCAGCCGGCACGCGCGATCGAAAGCTTCGGGCACAGACTCCGGCTCAGCCCGATCGATCCCGGGCGGGCGTCCATGTGGAACGGAATCAGTTTCGCGCATTTCATGCTCGGTCAGTATGAGCAGGGCCGCGCGGCCGCCGCCAAGGCGCTGGTGATCGGCGAGGACGCACACACGCTCAGCGCGTTGATCATGAACGAGGTCGGCTCGGGGCGCCTCGACGAGGCCCGCGTCATCGCCGGCCGCCTGCTCAAGCTGCGGCCCGATTTCCGCGCGTCCTACGCGCGGCAGAATTTTCCGACCAGGACCGTCGAATGGGGCGACCGCATGGTCGCCGTGCTGTGTGAGGCCGGCATTCCGGCGTAGGAATTCCTGGATCCATGCATTCCAGACGCGACGCTGCCTCGAGGCCGCGAATGGGCGCTTGAGCCTACGCCACGATCCGCTCGACGACGTCGCGCACCAGGCCCGTCAGCAGTTCGAGCTTGTATCCGGTCATCGGCAGCGGCCTGGCTCCCGAGATCGCCAGCTCGGTCGCTTGCGCGATGGTCGCCGCGTTAATCTGCTTACCCTGCAGCGCCGCCGCGGACGCGGCAAGACGCAGCGGGACCGGAGCGATGCCGCCGGCGGTAATGTGCACTTGCTGAAATGCGCCGCCGGAGATCACCGCACGCACGCAGATCTCGACCAGCGGCCATTCCGCATGCGTCCGGCTGATGGCGCGCTTGTACAGCGCGCGCTCGCCGGCCAGCGGAACGGGGAGCTCGATCCGCTCGATGCGTTCGCCCGGTGCAAGCAGATTGTCGGTCGCGCCGTTGCTACCGTCGCCGAGCAGCTCTGAGATCGACATGCCGCTGCGCCGGTCGGTGGTGACCTTCGCATCATAGGCGAGCAGCGCCATCGCCATCGTCGACGGATGCGGCGCGACGCATGGGCCGAGATCGATCGCGACGTGATAGAGGTGATTGCCGGATCGCGCCGGACAGTCGGCGCCACCCTTCTTGAGGCAGGCGATCTGCGGATTGCGAAAATACCAGCAGCGCGAGCGCTGGGCGAGGTTGCCGCCGAGCGTCGCCATGTGCCGGATCTGCGGCGTGGCGAGGCCCTGCGCGGCTGCGGCGATGCCGGGGTAAGCCTGGGCAAGCCGCGGATCGAATGCGATCGCAGCGATCGTGGTCAGGGCGCCGATGCGGGCCGAGCCGTCCGCGTTCCACGCAACACCGATCGTGTCGGGACTGGCGGCGAGATCGATGATCGAGCCGCACGACAGGCCGCTGCGGCGACGCTCCGACAGATCGGTGCCGGCGGCGCGGAATTCGGGCGCGGAGATGACGTCTGCAGTCGCGACACTCATGCGGCATCCCTCCCTTTCAGCGCGGCGACGATGCGATCGGGCCGGATCGGAATCTCGGTGAGGCGGACGCCGATCGCGTTGTGGATCGCGTTGGCGACGGCGGCCGAGGTCGGCACCGTCGACGCCTCGCCGATGCCGACGCTGTTGCCGAGCACATGGTCGAAGCCGGCTTCGTCGAAATGGACCTCGATCTCCGGCGTGTCGGCGATCCCAGGGATGCGGTAATCCTCCATCCCCGCGGTCAGGACGTCGCCGCTGGTCGGATCAAGCTCGCGCGCCTCGTAGAGCGCGTAGCCGAGGCCCTGGATTACCGCGCCGCAAGCCTGGCTGCGCGCCAGCGCGGGCGCTGCGATCTTGCCGACCGCGATGCCGGTATGCACGTTGAGCACGCGGACATGGCCGAGCCAGGTGTCGACCTCCACCTCGATGACCTGCACCGAGCTCGGCACGCCGGCGCCGACCGCGATGTTCGAGAAGCGGCGCATCATCCAGCCGAACACCATGCCCATCAAGCCGACTTCGCGCAGCGGCGAGCGGATGCCGGGCGCGGTGTTCTTGCCGTCCTCGCCGCGCGTCTCCACCATTGCGATGTCGGGCGAGCGCGCGATCAGCTCGCGCCAGGGCGCGTTCGAGCCGGGCGCCGGCTTTCGCGTGGCCTGTTCGAGCATCGCGGCCTTCAGCTTCCGCACCGCCTGCAGCGTCGGCGGCATCACCGAGGCGGTGACGCGGCTGCCGCCGGAGCCGGGGCCTTCGGGCAGCGAGGAATCGCCGATCCGCACATCGATCTCGGCGGGTTCGAGATCGAACTCGCGCGCGATCGCGTCGGCAAGCACGCTGCGGGTGCCGGTGCCGATGTCCTGGGTCGCGGTGCTGGCGACGATGCGGCCGGCCTTGACCGCGACCTCGACCTTCACCTTGGGCTGCCAGAGATAGAGCCAGTAGCCCGTGGCGACCCCGATGCCGCGGCGATAGCGCCCGTTCTGCGCCGGCTTGCGGTTGCGCCAGATCTCGAGCCCGGATGCCCAGTCGTAGAGCCGCTGACGGTTGGGATCGGGATCCCAGCGCTTGCGCAAGGCGATCGGATCGACATTGAGCCGCAGCGCGGCCTCGTCGATCGACTGCTCCACCGCGAACGCCATCGGCGGACCGCCGGGGCCGCGAAAGGCGGCGCCGGGCGGCAAATTGCTGATGACGTCAAAATCCGAAAGGTCCTTCGCCTCGGCCGGATAGATCAGCCGCGCCAGTCCCGCGATCGTCGAGTTGGTCGCGGCCCCGGTATCGGCGTGCGCGGTGACCGAGAGCGCTTTCAGGCCGCCCTGGTCGGAGGGCAGCAGCGCGACCTTCAGCTCAGCAGCCGGCCGATAGCCTGCGACGGAGAGCTCTTCCTGGCGATCATAGGCGACCCGCACCGGCGCTTTCGCCGCGCGGGCCAGCTCGATCGCGGCGATCGTCTCGGTGCCGAGGCTCGCTTTCGAGCCGAAGCCGCCGCCGACGTGCTCCGCGATCACGCGGACCTTGTCGTGATCGAGCTTGTAGCGTTTTGCGATCTGCTCCTTCAGGTGAAACACCTGCTGGGTCGAGGCGTGCAGGGTCAGCCGGTCGCCGTCGAAGCGCGCCACCGCGGCGTGGGGCTCGAGACAAGCATGCTGCTGCGTGGCGGTGCGGAAGGTGGCTTCGACGAGTAGCTTGTTGTTGGCCTGGCGTGCCTCGTCCACCCAGTTGCGGGCCTTCTTGGCGCGGGTCGAGAAAACAGCGGTCGGCCCGCGGATGTTCTGCTTCCAGGGCGCCGGCCCGCCGGCCGCTTCCGAGACGTTGCCGGCCCGCTTGCGGCTCGCCTTGTCGAACACCACGGGCGCATCATCCTTGCGTCCGGCGTCGAGCCCGATCACCGCGGGCAGCCGCTCGCTGGTCAGCTTGATCGCGGCGAGCGCGGCCAGCGCCGTCTTGCGATCGCGGGCGGCAACCGCCGCAATCGGCTCGCCGACATAGCGCACGATGTGGTCGTCGCCGAGCAGCGACACCGCGGTAACGCCGGGGAGCGCGCGTGCCGGCGCCAGATCGAGCGTGGCGATGCGTGCATGCGCCTCGCGCGAGCGCAGGATCAGGCCTTCGAGCTGGCCGTCATGATGGATGTCGACGGTGTATTTCGCCGCGCCCGTCACCTTGTCGCGCGCCTCGATGCGGGGCGCCGTGACGTGATCGCCGTCGAAGCGGCCGGCACAGGCATCCGCCACCGCGCGGAAGATCCCGTCATAGGCGCCGCAGCGGCAGAGATGGCCGGACAGCGCCGCGCCGATCTCCTCGCGCGACGGCACCGCCGTTCCCCTGGTCGCGCGCCAATGGTCGCAGAACGCGGTCGCTTCCACGATGAAGCCGGGCGTGCAGAAGCCGCATTGCAGGGCGTCATGCGCCATGAACGCCTTCTGCACCGGATGCAGCCCGGACGCGCCGATGGCTTCCACCGTCGTCACCGATTTGCCGGCGGCGGCGTGCGCCGGCATCAGGCAGCTTGCGACCGGCGCGCCGTCGACCAGCACGGTACAGGCGCCGCAGACGCCGGCGCCGCACACTAGCTTGGTGCCGGTGAGCTTGAGCTGGTCGCGCACGATGTCGATCAAGAGCGCATCGGGATCATCGGGCAGGGATTCGACGCGGCCATTGACGGTCGTCGTGCTCATAAATGTCCTCCGCTTGTCCTGCGTGTCGGCCTCTTGGGGATTGCCGCCTTCTTGACGGGCGGTTTTTGCAATTTCGGCAAAGGTTTCGACTTGGCGCCGGCGCAGAGCGTCCGCACCATGATCGCCATGTCCTTCAGGAACGCATCCGACGGCTGCATCGCCGGATATTGCGACTTCGCTGCGTACATCGCCATCTCGACCAGCCGCGCGAATTCGGCCGGCGAAAGGTCCTGCGGCAGCGCGAGCTGCTGCTTGCGCACGACCCGCGTGATGGTCGCGACCATGCGCTCCGCATAGCGCGCGGCGTAGGTCTGGTAGAGGTCGCGCGCGTGCACGAGGTGCTCGGAATACAATTCCTCGAGATGCGGCGAGCCGTCCAGCGAGCCGATCATGGTCGACATCCGCGCGGTCATGCCCGCGGCGAGGATGTCGCCGAGATCGCCGCCCGCCGTCTCGGCTGCGGCAACGGCGGTCTCCTCGGCCGCGATCGCGCTCTCATGCACGCGCTCGATCACGGCGCGGAACAGCGCTTCCTTGGATTCGAAGTGGTGATAAAGCGCCTGCCGTGTCAGGCCGGCCGCCTCGGCGACCTGCTCGATCGAGGAGCGGCGAAAGCCGTGCCGGCGGAACACCAGCATGGTGGCATCGAGGATGCGGGTTTTCGGTCCCATTTGACGATTTTGACAAATATAGAAGAACTGTCAAATCGCGATTTGGTGAGGGGGCGATGCTGGGGCTTGATCACCATTCCGCGAGGCCGCCGCGCGGCCCGCGCCCATGTGAACCGGCTTGCGAATGGTCGCGTCGAAGAAACGTGGAGCTCCAAAGACGACCTTCTGGTCCGGAGCTTGCGAGGATACGCACATGACCCAGGTCTTTTTCCATTGCTCGACCACGCACGGGGTGCTGATGGATCGCCGCGGCACCTCGGTGACCAGCCTCTCGGAGGCCTGCGAGGCGGCGACGTGCATGATGCGATCGCTGGTCGCAACGGTCAGCCTGGAAGACTGGCGCGACTGGGTCGTGCATGTCAGCGACGAGTCCGGCGAGGAGATCGTGATCCTGTCCTTCGCATCCGTTCTTGGGAAGCCGCACTGAGAGGGCGCCATGCTGTCACCGCACGCATCATTGCTCCTTCTGCGCGACAGCTGGAACGCGATCACGACGAGCTTGCAGAATCTGATCGCGCGAATTCGCGATCCCTACCGGCCCGAGCTGCACTACATGCGCGGACCGGGTCCCAAATGGCACGCGAAGCATGCCGTTCGAGCCGCGCCGGCCGGTTGAACGCGGCGCTGTTCAGCTCTCGCTTCTCGCCGGGCGGTGCATTTCGCGCCGCCACGCCGCCGGGCTGACGCCGACCACGGCGGAAAACACCCGCGTGAAGTGGCTTTGATTGGCGAAGCCGGCCGAAATCGCGATCTCGGACAGCGACAGGTCGCGCGCCGCCATCAGCTGCTTGGCCACCTTCAGGCGCTGCTGAAGCAGCCATTGGTGCGGCGGCAGGCCGGTGGAGATGCGGAAGGTGCGCGAAAAATGGCCGACCGACAGATCGAGCTCGGCCGCGATCTGCTTCAGGGAAATCTTCCCGCTGAGGTCGGACTCGAGCTTTTCGCAGGCGCGGTTGATCTGCCAGGCGGCGAGGCCACCGCGGGTCGGTCCGGTCGGGTGTTGTATTCCGCCATAGGTGCGGGTGACGTGCGCGGTCATCGCCAGCATCATGTGGTCGATGAACAGCTGGTTGGTCTCGTCCGGCCGACGCAATCCCTCGCGCAGCAGCGCCCCGACATGACGAATGACGCCGTCGTCGTGACCGGTGCCGATTTCGCAGGCCAGTTCGCCGATGCGCGGCGAGCCGGTCTGTTCGGCGAAATCAGTAAGCGCCGAGCGCGGCAGATAGAAGAACAGCGAGTGGAACGGCTTGTCGATCACGTAGCGCGGATCGCGTTTGAGATCGTAGAGATAGGTCGCGCCCGCAGGGATATCCCGCTTCATGAGGCACTTGCCGCCTTCCCACAGCTCGCAGTCCGGATAATCGTGCAGCTTCAGGCTGACCAGAAAGGCATCCTCGGCGGTGAGTGATCCGGACAGCCCGGGCACCGGGTTGTCGTCCCGGGTTTCGGTGACCGCGAGTTCGGCGCTGCGCAGCGTACGCGTGATCAGCGCCGGCGGCGTATCCTTCAGGCGCAGGAATTGCCCGAGCCGCTGCCCGTAGGCGCCCGCCTGTGTCATGTGTGTTGGGTCCATCATTGATGCGCAGCCGGGCAGGGACCTTTCAGTCATCCTGCGAAGCAGTCACTCATTATCCGGGATTGCCGCCGTGCAGTCCAGTTTGCTCACGGGATCATGAACGACCTGCCGGCCGATCGCGGCCAAGCGATTCCAGAACGATTTCAATTGCCTTGGTTCGATCGGCCGTACCCGACGCAGAAATGTCGCAGCGCTGCGCTTGGCGCAGAATTGGGCAAAGCATGGCCGTTTCAGGAAAGACAGCTGAACTGCACGGCGCTTAGGTCCGGCGGGCAGTTCCGCGCCTCACAGGTCCCACAGACCGGGCCCGCAAGGAGGGAGCGCATGAGCCTTCAAACGCGAGCACAGGTGATGAGTAAGCCGATCCTGCACGATGCTTTGCGGGATTCGCCCGCCGCATCCGATGCGCGGCAGACCGAGGCGCCGGCCGGTCCGCGCTGCCCGGCCGGCCAGGAGATGGCCCGCGTGCTCAAGACGCAGCCGCTTCGCATGGCGGCCGACCCGTCGAGCGGCGCGATCGCCTATTGGAAGCATGACGCCCTGCACGACGTGGTCAGGCCGATGGCCGACCATGTCGTCATGAGCTATCCCGCCGGCTCGCAGCGGCTGGAGCGGCGCACCGGCAAGGTGGCTTCGATCGGAACGGCGCGGTCCGGGGTCGTGACGATCATTCCGGCCGGCTCGACCTCGCGCTGGGATATTCACCAGTCCTTGCATGTCGTTCAGCTCTATCTTCCGCATGCGACGCTGGCGCGCGTGGCCGGCGAAGCCGACACCGCCGCTCCCGGCGATCTGCTGGAGCGCACCGGGCATCCCGATCCGATTACATCGCGGTTGCTGCTGAGCGCCGCTGATGCGCTCGATGGCAGCGCGGCGCTGGATGCGCTGTTCCGGCAGCAACTGACGGATCTCTTGGCCACGCGCCTGCTGTCGGCGCATGCCGGCGTGCCTGCCACGGTGCAGGCGACCGTGGGCGGTCTGGCGCCGACCGCGCTGCGCCGCGCCATCGAGCGGTTGCGCTCGGACAGCGATGCGGACGTCTCGCTCGCGGCGCTGGCGACGGACGCCGGCCTGTCGCGCTTTCACTTCTGCCGCGCCTTCAAGGAAAGCACCGGGCTCTCGCCGCATGCCTGGCTGCGCCAGCACCGGCTCGAGCAGGCCATGAACATGCTGCGCGACACCGACGCATCCGTGGTCTCGATCGCGGCGGCGCTCGGCTACAGTTCGCAGACCGCGTTCGCGGCCGCGTTCAGGAAGCTGACCGGCGAGACCCCGAGCGATTGGCGGCGCCGCCTGCGGTAGAGCGTTTTCGAGCAGATAACGGAAAATGCTCTAGCCGCAATCGCTCTTCAGGTCGGGCAATCGCTCTGGGGCACTCATAAGGCCAATTCGCTAGATCACCGTGGCGCTTACGCCAACAACGGAGACAAGCGATGGCCTGGAAGGATTTCGGTAGCTCCCTTGCAGTCACACGGCGACGCCGGGTCCTCGCGACTGCACTGATGTACGGACTTACGCTCACCGTCCGCTTCACGTCGGCAACCGGCGAGGACGCCGATGCGCCGGCGCAGACCGTTCAGGGCGCCGATGCCATGACGTCGGTGATGATCAGCGACGCCGCCCAGGCACTCTACCGCGATTGGCTCCCGGGGGCCGCGCTGCCGATCGGCCTTCAGCATGGATCGCTGTCGGGCGCGAGAGGTTGTCGCGCGGCGTGCATGCCCGGGGCACGCACGCCGTTCCTGTCGAGCTGCGCCGCCCGGCAATAGGCGCTCGCTTTCGTTTCACCTCTTCGCGTCGCCGATCGCGACAGGCTTCGCCGCAAGCGGCAGGCAGCGGCGGCAACGCGCGGACATCAGAGACTGTCAACCCAGAGGAGATACCCATGCGAATTGTCATCATCGGCGCCGGCTTTGCCGGCATGTACGCCGCGCTCTCCGCAGCCCGCCTGCGCGACATCAAGGGCGTCTCGCCCGAGGAACTCGAGATCGCGCTGGTCGCGCCGGAGCCGACCCTGGTGGTCCGCCCGCGGCTCTACGAGCCGAAGCCGGAGACGCTGACCGCGCCGCTGCTCGACGTCTTCAACGCGATCGACGTCGTCTATGTGCAGGGCAGCGCCGAAGCCGTCGACACCAAGGCCCGCACCGTGCAGATCGTCACCGCCAAGGACGCGCGCAAGACGCTGCCTTATGATCGCCTTGTGGTGGCGACCGGCAGCCGGCTGTTCCGTCCGAACGTGCCCGGCCTCGCCGAGCATGGCTTCAGCGTCGACAATCTTGCGGACGCGATCGCGCTCGACCGCCATCTGCACGACCTCGCCAAACAGCCGGCATCAGTGGCCCGCGACACTGTCGTCGTTGCCGGCGGCGGCTTCACCGGCATCGAAGCGGCGACCGAGATGCCGGCGCGGCTCCGGGATATTCTCGGCAGCGACGCCAAGCCCCGCGTCGTGATCGTCGATCGCAACGTGGCGATTGCACCCGATATGGGCGAGGGCCCGCGCCCGATCATCGAGGACGCGATGCGCAAGCTCGGCGTGGAAGGCCGCTTCGGTGCCGGCGTCGCCGAGGTCAGCAAGTCCGGCGTCACGCTCTCCAGCGGCGAGCATATCGAGGCCGTGACCGTGGTCTGGGCGGCGGGCATTCGCGCCGCGCCGCTGACCACGCAGATCCCGGCGGAACGCGACAATTTCGGCCGGCTGTTGGTCGATCGTGATCTGCGCGTGCCGTCGGTCGCGGGCGTGTTCGCCACCGGCGACGCGGCGCGCGCCGCATGCGACGATGTCGGCAATTACGCGCTGATGTCGTGCCAGCACGCGACGCGGATGGGCGCCTTTGCCGGCAACAACGCCGCCGCCGAGCTGCTCGGTGTCCCGACCAGGCCGTATCACCAGAAGGCCTATGTCACCTGCCTCGACCTCGGCGAGGCCGGCGCGCTGTTCACCCGCGGCTGGGAGCGGAAGGTCGAGATGGTCGGCGACGTCGCCAAGAAGACCAAGCGGGAGATCAACACCGTCTGGATCTATCCGCCGCGCGCCGAGCGTGCCGCGGCGCTCGCATCCGCCGATCCGGAGCACGTCACCGAAGTCTGACGCTGAGCTCGGCGAGAGCACAGCAACTGCGATCATCGCTTCCGCGCGCGGCGTCGTTCGATCGCCGTGCGCGGAACTGACTCGAAGTATCGCGGAGCGAAACGCAGTTTAGAATCGTCCTTAGAAGCGCTCGAAAAATCTGAGGCGCATTGACGCAGTTTCGCTGCGTTCACGTTGCGAGCTCGCAACACCATCGGCGATAAGCCCAACACTGGATGTGTTCTAATCACCGATCAGCTGCGTACGTCTTTCATCGTGTTAGTGACGGCGAGGATGAAGGCGATGTGAGTTGACGGGGGTCGGATGTTTCGTCGCACTGCGCTGGCGGCCGGGTACATGGCCGGCAGTGGTTTGTTCGTGCTGAGTGTGGTGATGCCGCGTGAAAGCGTTGCGCAATCGGCGCTGCCGCCGGTGACGGTCGAGGCGCCGAAACAACAGCAGCAGGCGCGGCGGACGCTGCCGGCGCGACGCGCGGCGCGTCCTGCACGTACGACGCCGCGATCGATCGCGAACCGGGCGCCCGCGCAGAACGTTCCAGCACCGGGGCCGAGTGGCGGTGGAGAGCGCGGCAACGGGCCCGTCACCGGCTATCTCGCAAGCCAGAGCGTCACCGCAACCAAGACCGACAGCCCGGTCCTGACGACGCCGCAGTCGATCTCGATCGTCACCCAGGATCAGATCCAGGCACAGGGTGCGCAGAACATCACCGAAGCGCTGCGTTACACGCCCGGCGTGACGATCGAGAGTTTTGGCGCCAACGCGTTCTTCGACGAGTTCAAGCTGCGGGGCTTCACCGCGCCGCGTTATCTCGACGGGCTGCGGCTGCCGACCGACACCACGACCTTCGCGGTCCCGCGCATCGAGACCTATGGTCTCGAGCGCATCGAGGTCCTGAAGGGCCCGTCATCCGGCCTGTATGGACAATCCGATCCGGGCGGCCTGTTGAACCTGGTCAGCAAGCGGCCCACCGAGACGCCGCATTACGAGATCGAGGGATCGTTCGGCTCGTTCGATCGCTTCCAAGGCGCCTTCGACATCGGTGGTCCCGCCGACAAGGACGGCCGGGTGCTTTACCGCATCGTCGGCCTTGGCCGCGACAGCAACAGCCAGACCGACTTTGTTCAGGACAACAAGCTGTTCATCGCGCCGAGCTTCACCTGGCGCCCGACCTACGACACCAGCTTCACCGTGCTCTCGCAGTACCAGAAGGTCGACAACAAGGGTTACCAGCAATACGTCCCGGGACAGGTGTCGTTCCTGCCCAACCCCAACGGACATATTCCCTACAGCCGTTACCTCGGCGAGCCCGGGCTGGATGGCTATCATCTCGAGCAGTTCGCGGTCGGCTACGCGTTCGAGCATCGCTTCGACAACATCTTCCAGTTCCGGCAAAACCTCCGCTACACCCAGGTCAGCAACGACCTCGCATCGGTGCGGACCGAGGGCATGGTGACGGATCGTCTGGTCGCGCGCAGCTACAACTACGTCAAGGCCAATGCCGCCAATGTCGCGCTCGACAATCAGCTGCAGGCGGATTTCGCGACCGGGCCGCTGGTCCACAAGGTGCTGGCCGGCGTCGACTACTTCGATCTGTGGGCGAACACCGACTATCGCACGACGCCGATTGCGCCGATCGATGCCTATAGTCCGGTCTACGGCACCGCCGTTCCGTCAGCCAGCTCGCTGGCGCCGTTCATTCTGCGCGACGACAGACAGTCGCAGCTCGGCGCCTATCTGCAGGATCAGATCAAGCTCGATCGCTGGATGTTGACCATGAGCGGCCGCCAGGATTGGGTCAGCTCCGGCTTCACCAGCATGGCGTTCTATCCGCCGGCCGGCCATTATTCGCGCGATGACTCGGCGCAAACCGGGCGCATCGGCCTGAGCTACCTGTTCGATATCGGCCTCGCGCCCTATGTCAGCTACGCGACCTCGTTCACGCCCAACCTCGGCGCCGACAGCGTCGGCCGGTCGTTCAGGCCGACGACGGGCGAGGGCGCGGAGGTCGGCGTCAAGTTCAAGCCGAACGGCTCGAACTTCATGGTGACGGCGGCAGCGTTCGATATTCGTCAGCAGGACGTACTGACCGCCGATCCACTCAATCCGCTCTTCAACGTGCAGACCGATGCCGTGCGTGTCCGCGGCTTCGAGCTCGAGCTGAAGGGCAATCTCACGCGCGAGTTCGAGATCACGGCGGGATACACCCATCTCGATCCGCGGGTGACGACGAGCATCGCCGGCTATGCCGGCAAGTACATGATGAACACGGCGCAGGACCAGGGCGCGGTCTGGGGCAAGTATACCTGGTATGACGGCGCGCTCGCGGGCCTTGGGCTCGGCCTCGGTGTGCGCTATGTCGGCGAGACCTACGGCGACAACTTCAACACCTTTGTCATTCCCTCCTATGCCTTGCTCGATGCGTCGGTCAGCTACGACTTCGCCTATCTGCGGCCGGACCTGAAGGGATGGAAGGCGCAGGTCAACGTGACCAATCTGACCGACCACTTCTATGTCGCATCCTGCCTCACCGGGCTTCCCTATTGCGGCCTCGGCAATGGCCGCACGGTGCTGGGCACGATGAAGTACACCTGGAACTAGGTAACGAAATTGACTGCGACGACCAGATCCTTGCGGCGATGGGGCGCTGTCCATAAATGGACCAGCCTCATCTGCACGTTGTTCATGCTGCTGCTCTGCATCACCGGCCTGCCGCTGATCTTCCACGAGCAGATCGACGATCTCCTGCACAGCCAGGTCAAGCCGGCCGACGTGCCGCCAGGCACGCCGCCGGCCAATCTGGACCGTCTGCTCGGCAACGCGCTCGCGCAGGCGGCTGGAAAGGTGCCTCACTTCCTGATCTGGGATCGCGACGATCCGAGCGCGATGTTCGTCAGCGTCGGCCCGACCATCGATGCCGATCCGACCAACAATTTGCTGATCCGGATGGATAAGCATACCGGCGCCTATCTCGATGCGCCCGATGTGACCGGCCGCTTCACCTACATCATGTTGAAGCTGCACACCGACATGTTCGCAGGCCTGCCCGGCAAGCTGTTCCTCGGATTGATGGGGATCCTGTTCTGCGTCGCGATCATCTCCGGCATCGTCGTCTATGCGCCGTCGATGCGGAAGCTGCGTTTCGGCGCCTACCGCGCGCAGCGGACCCGCGTCGTGCGCTGGCTCGACGTCCATAATCTCGCGGGCATCCTGCTCGTCGCCTGGACGCTGGTCGTGGGCTTCACCGGGGTGATCAACACCTGGGCCGATCTCGTCCTCAAGATGTGGCAGTTCGGCCAACTCGCCGAAATGACCGCGCAGTACAAGGACCGGCCGGTGCCGTCGAAGCTGACCTCGCTGAATGCGGCGGTCGAAGTGGCCACCCATGCGGTGCCCGGCATGACGCCGAGCTTCGTCGCCTTCCCGGGAACCCTGTTCAGCAGCAAGAGTCACTACGCGGTGTTCTTGCACGGCGATACGCCGCTGACCTCGCGGCTGCTGAAGCCGGCGCTGATCGACGCGGAAACCGGCAAGCTGACCGACACAAGGGATATGCCCTGGTATGTGACGACCCTGTTCGTCTCGCAGCCACTGCATTTCGGCGACTATGGCGGCATGCCGCTCAAGATCGTCTGGGCGCTGCTCGACATCCTGACCATCTTCATCCTCGTGACCGGCGTGTATCTCTGGATGCGCCGCCGCAAGGCGGGCGTGAGCCAGGAACGTGCGATCGCCAACGCCGCCTCCATCGACAAACCCGCATTATCGTCGTGACGTCAGCATGGTCTCGCATCGTTCATTGACCCAGATCTTCGGCGCTCCGCTCGTCATCGCGATCGTGAGCACGGTCGGATTGATCAGCGCGCTGGTCGGCGACGGCTGGTGGGATGCAGTCTCATGGGCCGGGCTCGGCCTGCCTGTGCTGCTCTATCTGGTGTTCATCTGGCGGCGCCAGCCGAATTGATCGGGTTCGCTCCTGATCGCGCCTCGAACCGGTCGTGCAATCAGCAAAGCTGGTCCAATCGGAATATGCCGATCCCTGCGGTGTCTCATCCGCGGAGATGCGCAAGAAATCCAACGGGCAATCGAACAAGCAGTCGCGGCCGCACAGGTGCCTGGCGTGTGGCGTCGCGCCGGCATTGTAAGAGGACGGGTCGTCACTCCGGGAGCCCCGCCATGCGTAGCGGGTTGACCAATGCGTCCAGGTCGCTCTGTCGACGATACGGCAGCAGCCGGGCCCAGCGGGCCAGGCTGAAATTGGGGTGGCCCGCCAGCAAGTCGGTTGAGATACTGCGCGCGTCATCTTGCCGGCCGAGATTCCAGAGCGCCGCTATGAGGGTCGACTGCGCGGTCCGCCAGAGCGGCCGCTGCCTCAGTACGCGGGAGGCTATATCGTGCGCCGCCGCGAAATCTCCGAGATGAAATCTTGCGCGCGCTTCGTCGACCATGGATTCGTTGCGCTCAATCGGACTGAGCCGTTGGGCGTGTTCCTCGTAGAGGACGGCCTTTCGGAAATTGCCGGCGTAGCCGTGGTACATGCCCGCCATGTGATGGGCGTCAGAGCTGCTGGGAGCGAGGCTGATCGCGGTTTCTCCTGCTGCCACAGCCTCATCATGACGACGTTGATAGGTACGAACATAGCCGATCACCAGGTATGCTTCCCCGAAGCTGGGGTCGGCGGCGAGAGCCCGATCAGCGCAGCCCAGTGCGGCTTGATACGCTTCATTTTCATCCTTGATCCAACCGAAGCGCGCCTGGTCAGTCAGGGTAAGACCCAACAAGTAGAGCGCCGGCATGAACGAGGCATTGATCTCCAGCGCCTGTTCAAAAAGCTTCCGGGCCTGTGCGTGAGTTTGCCTTGCGAAATTAACGTACAGGGCGCGTCCCTTCAAAACATACTCATAAGCCAGCGGACTGCCCGAGCGCTTTCTCCACACCCTTGCGCGTTCGCCGACCGTCAACTGGACCTCAAGCGCTTCGACGATCTCTTGCGTAATTCGGTCCTGGAGATCGAACACGTCGTCCAGGTCTCCGTCAAAGCGATCCGCCCAGAGATGACCGCCGTCTCGACCATCAATCAACTGCGCCGTCAACCTGATGCGATTGCCGATCTTTCGAACGCTCCCTTCCAGCAGATAACGAGCACCCAGGATCTGCCCGATTTCGCGAATGTCCCTGTTCTGCCCCTTGAACGCGAAGCTCGAGTTGCGAGCTATCACCATCAGTTCCTGAATCTTCGACAGGGTCGTAAGGACGTCTTCCGCGATCCCATCCGCGAAATACTCCTGCTCGTTGTCGCCGCTCATGTTCTGGAACGGCAGCACCGCGATGGAGGGCTTTCCCGAGAACGGGCGCACGTGATGCGATTCGGCGGGAGTTGGATGGCGCTCAGGCGAAGTTCTGGCGCCAATCTTCATTCGCCAGGCGCGGATCGGTTCAGTGATGTTTTTCAGATTCTGTTGGCCCATGTCTTCGAAGGCTGCATCGACCTTGCTCCGGATCTGCCGGTAGGCGTCGTCAGACAGGCATATGCCGCCCGGGTCCGCGATGTTCTCCAGCCGCGCGGCGATGTTGACGCCGTCGCCGAAAATGTCGTCGTTGTCGATGATGATGTCGCCGACGTGAATGCCGATGCGAAATTCGATCCGCTGCTGTTGCGGTGCGGATGCGTTAAGCTCCGCCATCCTGCTCTGAACCTCTACAGAGCTGCGCACTGCGTCGACGGCGCTGCCGAATTCGACCAGCATACCGTCGCCGGTCGTTTTGACGATGCGGCCTCGATGAGCGGCGATCGTTGGATCAATGAGATTCTTTCTGGCCGCCTTAAGCCGCGCGAGCGTGCCTTCCTCGTCCGTTCCCATCAGGCGACTGTAGCCGGCGACATCTGCCGCCAGCACTGCTGCCAGTCGCCTTTCCACTCGCTCGGGCGCCACGGACTACCCTAACTTGGAAGTTCAACCCGGCCAATTAAAGCACGTCGAGCCGCCTTCGGGCTAGAGGCCACGCCCTGGCTGACCGTCAGTCGCTAGATCAGGGCTTCCGTGCGCAGCGTCGCCTCGATCTCGCCGAGGATGCGCGCCAGCCGTTCGGCCCACGCCGTCTCGCCGGCTTGGTCGGAGATCAGGTCCTGGCGGATCTCGATGCCCGAGTTCATCAGGCCGCGTGCCTCGCCATGCACGGGGATCGTGTAGTCGGTCTCGTCGCTGACCGCATAGGGCTCGTTGTCGCCGACCACGAGATCGCCCTCGGCGCGCAGATGCTTCAACAGCAGCGGCGGCAGCACCGTGTCGCGGTGGTAGAGCGTGCCGATGTGCCAGGGTCGCGCGATGCCGGCGTAGATCGGCGTGAAGCTGTGCAGCGACACCAGCATCGTCGGCAGGCCCCGACGCGCGCGCGCGTCGATGATCTCGTCGATGCGTTTGTGATAGGGATCGAAGATCTGCGCGTGGCGCATCTCGGCGGCCTCGCGCGACAGGCCTTCATTGCCCGGCACCGTGGTGGCCTCGCTAATCAGCGGAATCGAGCTTGCGACATGCGGCGGACGATTGCAGTCGATCACGAGCCGCGAATAGCGCTGCGCGATCAAATGCGCGCCAAGCCGCTCCGAGAGCCGGGTTGCGACGCCGGCGATGCCGATGTCCCAGGCGATGTGCCGCACCAGCTCATCTTCGGGCAGGCCGAGGTCACCGAGCGGAGAGGGAATCAGCCTGCCGTAGTGGTCGCAGGTGAACAGGAACGGCGAGCGGCCGCCGGCATTGTGTTCAAGAACCGGTGAAGCGTCGGTGCTCGCGAGCAGGAACGATGGACCGCCTCCGTAATTCAAGGGCTTTTTTCCTCGACTTTGCCTATTCAGGCGGCATGCTGATCTGGAATCGGGCAGCTTTCTCTATAGATTATGCAGCCCGAAATCACGATGATTGTTTGAAGATGCCGCTGCTGACTATTCATCACAAGACCGTTTATCGCTACGCGCGCCCGGTGGCGTTCGGCGAGCACCGCATCATGCTGCGGCCCCGTGACGGCCATGATCTGCGCGTGCTCGACAGCGCACTTGTGATCGATCCACAGCCGATGTCGCTGCGTTGGATCCACGACGTGTTCGGCAACAGCATGGCGATCGCCGCCTTCGACGAGCGCGCCGACACGCTGTCCTTCGTCTCGACCGCGACGGTGGAGCACAATCCGGCCGATACGTTCGCGCTGACGCCGGACGATCCCGCCTATTTCTATCCGTTCCTCTACGACGATGAGGAATTCCCCGATCTGCAGCAGTTCATCACGCCGCAATATGGCGACCCGAACGGCGAGCTGTCGGCCTGGGCGCGGCGCTTCCTCGATGTCGAGGCGCCGACGCCGACTTTCAAGATCCTCAGCGGCATGACCCACGGCATCCGCGAGGCGTTCAGCTATCGCAAGCGCTACGAGCAGGGCACCCAGCATCCGCTCGACACGCTGCGCACGCAGTCCGGCACCTGCCGCGACTATGCGCTGTTCATGATCGAAGCGCTGCGCCGGCTCGGCGTCGCCGCGCGCTTCGTCTCCGGCTATCTCGCGATGCCGCCCGGCAGCGCGCACGGCTATGTCGGCGGCGGCTCGACCCATGCCTGGGTGCAGGTCTATCTGCCGAGCGCGGGCTGGATCGAGTTCGATCCGACCAACGGCATCGTCGGCACGCGCGATCTGATCCGCGTCGCGGTGGCGCGCGACCCGCGCCAGGCGATCCCGCTGCACGGCGTCTATCTCGGCGCGGCGGACGCCTTTCTCGGCATGGATGTCGACATCAAGGTGGTCTCGGTCGGCGAGAACGCGGAGCAGGAGACGGCCTGACGATGCAGATCAAGGTCGGCTTCGAGATCACCTACACGGCGGCGCAACCGACCCCGATGGTGATCATGCTGTCGATCCATCCGTCGCGCTACGCCGACATCGTCGGCACCGAGCGCCTTTCGACCGAACCGGACGTGCCGATCGGCCTCTATCGCGACGGCTTTGGCAATGTCTGCGGGCGGCTCGTTGCCCCCAGCGGTGGCGTCACCTTCCGCGGCAGCGCGCTGGTGCGCGATTCCGGACTGTCTGACATCGTCAATCCGGCTGGACAGCAGCTGCCGGTCGAGCAATTGCCGGACGACATGCTGCTCTATCTGATGCCGAGCCGCTATTGCGAGACCGACAAGCTGACCGATGTCGCCTGGTCGCTGTTCGGCAACACACCGCAGGGCTGGGCGCGGGTGCAGGCGATCACTGATTTCGTGCACCACCACGTGACGTTCGGCTATCAGCACGCCCATCACATGAAGTCGGCGCACGACGTCTATGAAAGCCGCGCCGGCGTCTGCCGCGACTTCGCGCATCTGGCGCTCACCTTCTGCCGCTGCATGGGCATTCCGGCGCGCTACTGCACCGGCTATCTCGGCGACATCGGCGTGCCGCCGGACCCCGCGCCGATGGATTTCTCCGGCTGGTTCGAGGTCTATCTGTCGGGCCAGTGGTACACCTTCGATGCCCGCCACAACACGCCGCGGATCGGCCGCATCCTGATGGCGACCGGCCGCGACGCCGCCGACGTCGCCCTCACCACGAGCTTCGGCCGCATGACGCTGACGAAGTTCGTCGTGGTGACGGACGAGGTGGCGGCGGCCTAGCGTCCCCCGGGATTTTCTGTCATTCCGGGATGGTGCGTTAGCACCAGACCCGGAATCTGGAGATTCCGGGTCTGGTCCTTCGGACCATCCCGGAATGACAACTGAACCCATGATCTCCGATCTTCTTTTCGTCTACGGCACGCTGATGCGCGGCTTCGACCATCCGATGGCGAAGCTGCTCGCGGGCAATGCCGAATTCCTCGGGCCGGCGCAGTGCCGCGGCCGGCTCTATTTGGTGAAGCATTATCCGGGCCTGGTCGTGTCGGACGATCCGGCCGACATCGTGCATGGTGAGCTGTTCCGCTTGCGGGAGCGTGAGGCCATGCTGCGTGAATTCGACATGTACGAAGCCTGCGGCGAAGGCTTTCCGCCGCCGACCGAATATGTCCGCGAGATGCTTGCCGTCACGCTCGCCGACGGCAGCGTGAGCGAGGCGTGGACCTATCTCTACAACTGGCCGGTCACCGAGCTGCCGCGGATCGCGTCAGGAAAATTCCTCGAGCATTAGCGCTCGGACGTACCGCATGTTTCGTCATGCCCGGGCTTGACCCGGGCATCCATCTCACTTCGCAAGAGTCATTCTTTTGATGGATTGCCGGGTCATAGGCGAGCGGAAGCGACGCCGTCATTCTGACGGCTGTGCCGGCCACCACGAAAGAGAAGTCAATCCTCCCGCACCACGCGGATGTCGACCTCGCGCTCGACATAGCTCCATTCCTCGGTCGCGCGCAGCATGCCGACCAGTTCGTCGAACAAGGTGACGTGGTCGGGGGCGAATTCGAACCAGGTCAGGAAGTCGAAGGGCATGCCGAGGTCGCGCGAATGAAACAGCTGGCGGGCGATTGCGGGGAGGAATTTCAGGGTGCCTTCGATGTGGTGCGACTTATCCTCGAAGATCTTGCGGCGCTCCTCCTGCGTCAGCTCCCACCATGCCGCGGATTTCCGGATCGGGATCAGCGCCGCGTGCGTTGCCTCGCTGCGGCCGAGCCCGGCCTGCATGGCCAAAAGCTTCTCCCGTTCCTCCTTCTCGGTGTAGCGCAGATGGCTGGCGACGCCGGCGAGCCGCCAGGAGGTCTGCGCCGGCAGCAGCGGTAGCGCGATCGATTCGCTCGCAACGATCGACAACGCCGCGACCTTCGGCAACGTCTCGCCCTTCACCCGCGTGATGGACGTGACCTGCCAGCCGCCGCTCTGTCCGCCTCTGAATGTCGTGAACATGGCCTATCCAATCCCGGAAGCGGGGAGGGGGCAAGCTTGCCGCACGGGCTCTCCACCGTGGATTTGGGGGTAGCCCGCTCGACGGAGCCGTGACGGGCCAGACCTGTGAATAGCCCGGAAAAGCCCCACATTGTTCGGCATGGCGGGCCGTGCCGCTATATGGCTAACCGGTTGTCCGCGATTCGCCGCCCGAGCCCAAAATCCTGACTGATGCGTTTCACGCCCGAATTCCTCGATGAACTGCGCGCCCGGCTTCCGGTCTCGGAAGTCGTGGGCAGGCGCGTCAAGCTCAAGAAGGCCGGCCGGGAGTGGAAGGGGCTGTCGCCGTTCCAGCAGGAGAAGACGCCGTCGTTCTTCGTCAACGACCAGAAGCAGGCCTGGTTCGACTTCTCGTCCGGGCTGAATGGCAACATCTTCGACTTCCTGATGAAGACCGAGGGCGTGACTTTCCCCGAGGCCGTGGAACGTCTCGCCGCGATGGCGGGTGTCCCGCTGCCGGCGGTGACGCCCGATGCCGCGCGGCACGAGCAGCACCGCCGCACCCTGCACGACGTCATGGAACTGGCGACCAAGTTCTTCGCCGACACGCTGGCCTCGCGGGGCGGCGCCAAGGCGCGCGGCTACCTCGCCGACCGCGCTATCTCGCCGGCGACCCAGCTTCAGTTCCGGATGGGCTATGCGCCGCCGGACCGCTTCGCGCTGAAGGAACATCTCGGCGCGTTAGGCATCTCCACCGACGACATGGTGGAGGCCGGGCTTCTGGTGTCCGGCGAGGACAAGCCGGTGCCGTTCGATCGTTTCCGCGACCGCGTCATGTTCCCGATCACGGATGCCCGCGGCCGCGTCATCGCGTTCGGCGGGCGTGCGCTGGAGAAGGACGTTCCGGCAAAGTACCTGAACTCGCCGGAAACCACGCTGTTTCACAAGGGCGACAATCTCTACAATCTGTTCACCGCGCGGCAGGCCGCGCATGACGGCGCGCAGCTGATCGTCGTCGAGGGCTATGTCGACGTCATCGCGATGGTGACGTCGGGCTTTCCCGGCGCCGTCGCGCCGCTCGGCACCGCCCTGACCGAGAACCAGCTCGGCCTGCTCTGGAAGATGGTCGACGAGCCGATCCTTTGCTTCGACGGCGACCGCGCCGGCCAGAAGGCGGCTTATCGTGCTGCCGACCTTGCCTTGCCGCAGCTCAAGCCCGGCAAGAGCCTGCGGATTGCGCTGCTGCCGGAAGGGCAGGATCCCGACGATCTCGCCCGCTCCGGCGGCCGCGGCGCGATTGAGGACGTGATCTCGGCCGCGCGTCCGCTCGCCGAAATGATCTGGTCGCGCGAGATCGAGGGCGGCAATTTCGATACGCCCGAGCGCCGCGCCGCGCTGGAGGCGCGGATCGGCGAGCTCACCAATGGCATCCGTGACGAGGTGGTGCGCCGCTATTACCGGCAGGACCTGCAGGAGCGGCTGCAGCGCAATTTTGCGCCCGAGGGCGGCCGAGGTGGTTATGGCCGCGGCGGCTACGGAAGGGGCAATTTCGGCGGCGGCCGCGGTGGCGAATCACCCCGCCAGTTTGCCCCCCGGGGACCTGCCCAAAACGGCCGACAGGGAGGCCCGCAGGGCGGCCGGTTCGGTGCCACCCCCGGGATTTCACGGGGTCCCTATCAGGCCGCCAGCCCCCAATTGGCCAACAGCCCGATCATGCGCGGCCAGCGCAGCGCGATCTCCCGCCGCGAGGCCCTGATCCTGCAATCCCTGATCAACCACCCCTGGCTGCTGCACGACCATCTTGAGGAGGTGGCGGCGCTGGAGCTCGGCCATCCCGAGGCCCACAAGCTCAGGGCCGCCATCATCGCCGCCTTTGCCCACGACCATCACCATTCCCCTGACGCCGAGGAGCAGGCCGAGAAGATGCGGGCCGACCTCGAAGCGGGCGGATTATCCCCGATTCTTCAAAGGGTTGAGCGAGCGATCACAACCCAGGCGGTGTGGGGCGCGCAGATCGGCGCGGCGCGCGAGGATGTTTTATCAACCTGGCGTCAACTCGTTGCCTTGCATCAGAAAACCCACGCCTTACTTAGGGAAAGAAAAGATGCGGAAGCGGCTTTGGCTGAAGACTCCAGCGAGGCCAATCTGGCATGGTTGCAGGATATCCAGGCCCGGATGGCAGAAGCCGACGGGACCGAAGCCCTGATTGAAGGGTTCGGCGAATTATCGGGCCGGTTCCAGCGTAATGTCTGATAACAAAAATGCTGCGGACGGCGCTGGCCGCACCCGCGAAAAGACTCGCCAAATCCATGGTTTGGCTGCAAAAACAGGGTTAAGCGAAACTTAATAGCTACCGTAGCATTTTCAGGCGAAGTGGTTCCCGGTTCGCCGTCAGAAAATGCGTCAGATCTAGATCTGTCGCGTCTTCCGATCGTAAAACCGGTGTCCACTTTTACGGAAGACGCGACGGGCTATTGCAGATTGGAAACCGTCGAGACGGATGACAGGGGTGGCGAGATATTGCGCCGCCCTTTGTGCGTCGAGAGAGTAAATCTAGATTTCGTGCGGATGCGCGTGCGTGGCGCCATTTTGCATGACCGCGTTTCGGGAGCTTAGTGAATGGCCACCAAGGCAAAGACGCTGCAGGTTAAGGACAAGGAAAAGGACGACAAGGCAGCGGATGCTCCTGAGAAGGATGCCGCTGACGCGCCGTCGCCGTTGCTCGACCTGTCGGATGCCGCGGTGAAGAAGATGATCAAGCAGGCCAAGAAGCGCGGCTTCGTGACCTTCGATCAGCTCAACGAAGTGCTGCCCTCCGACACGACGTCGCCCGAACAGATCGAAGACATCATGTCGATGCTGTCCGACATGGGCATCAACGTCACCGAGGCCGACGATAGCGAAGGCGAGGACGAGAAGGACGACGGCGACGACGAGACCGATAACGAACTCGTCGAGGTCACGCAGAAGGCCGTCACCGAGGTCAAGAAGTCGGAGCCCGGCGAGCGCACCGACGATCCCGTGCGCATGTATCTGCGCGAGATGGGCACCGTCGAGCTGCTGTCGCGTGAAGGCGAAATCGCGATTGCAAAACGCATCGAGGCCGGCCGCGAGGCGATGATCGCGGGCCTCTGCGAAAGCCCGCTGACCTTCCAGGCCATCATCATCTGGCGCGATGAGCTCAACGAAGGAAAGATCTTCCTCCGCGACATCATCGATCTCGAAGCCACCTATGCCGGCCCCGAGTCCAAGGGCGGCATCAATCCGAACCTGATCGGCAACAACGGCGCCGAGGGCGCCGCCGCCGAAGGCAATGGCGGCGACGCGCAGGCCGGTGCGCCGGCCCATGTCGCGCCGCCGGCAGCGCCACCGTCGCCGACTCCGTTCCGCGCCGCGCCCGCCGGTGGCGAAGCCGCCACCGAGGAGAAGGATCCCGCCGAAGCCGCCGCCGAAGGCGACATGGACGACGACGAGTTCGAGAACCAGATGTCGCTCGCCGCCATCGAGGCCGAACTGAAGCCGAAGGTGGTCGAGACCTTCGACAAGATCGCGTCCGAGTACAAGAAGCTGCGCCGCCTGCAGGAGCAGGACATCGCCAACCAGCTGCAGAGCGAGTCGCTGTCGCCCTCGCAGGAGCGCAAGTACAAGAAGCTGAAGGACGAGATCATCGTCGAGGTGAAGTCGCTGCGCCTCAACCAGGCCCGCATCGATTCGCTGGTCGAGCAGCTCTACGACATCAACAAGAAGCTGGTCTCGTTCGAGGGCCGCCTGCTGCGCCTCGGCGACAGCCACGGCGTCGCGCGCGAGGACTTCCTGCGCAACTACCAGGGCTCCGAGCTCGACCCCCGCTGGCTCAACCGCGTCTCCAAGCTGTCGGCCAAGGGCTGGAAGAACTTCGTCCATCACGAGAAGGACCGCATCAAGGACCTGCGCCACGAGATCCAGTCGCTGGCGGCGCTCACCGGGCTCGAGATCGGCGAATTCCGCAAGATCGTGCACGGCGTGCAGAAGGGCGAGCGCGAGGCCCGTCAGGCCAAGAAGGAGATGGTGGAAGCCAACCTCCGGCTCGTGATCTCGATCGCCAAGAAGTACACCAACCGCGGCCTGCAATTCCTCGACCTGATCCAGGAAGGCAATATCGGCCTGATGAAGGCGGTCGATAAGTTCGAATATCGCCGCGGCTACAAGTTCTCGACCTACGCCACCTGGTGGATCCGGCAGGCGATCACCCGTTCGATCGCCGACCAGGCCCGCACCATCCGCATCCCCGTGCACATGATCGAGACGATCAACAAGATCGTCCGCACCTCGCGCCAGATGCTGAACGAGATCGGCCGCGAGCCGACCCCGGAAGAACTCGCCGAGAAGCTCGGCATGCCGCTCGAGAAGGTGCGCAAGGTCCTCAAGATCGCCAAGGAGCCGCTGTCGCTCGAGACGCCTGTGGGCGATGAAGAGGATTCGCATCTCGGCGATTTCATCGAGGACAAGAACGCGATCCTGCCGATCGACGCTGCGATCCAGTCCAACCTGCGCGAGACCACGACGCGCGTGCTGGCCTCGCTCACCCCGCGCGAGGAGCGCGTGCTGCGCATGCGCTTCGGCATCGGCATGAACACCGACCACACGCTGGAAGAAGTCGGCCAGCAGTTCTCGGTCACCCGCGAGCGCATCCGCCAGATCGAGGCCAAGGCGCTGCGCAAGCTGAAGCACCCGTCGCGGTCGCGGAAGCTGCGGAGCTTCCTGGACAACTAATATTTCCGATTGTCATTGCCGGGCTCGACCCGGCAATCCATCGAAACAACAACGGCGGGCCAAGGCCCGCCGTTTTCATTTTGATCCGTCTCCGACGTCATTGCGAGGAGATTGCTTCGCTGCGCTCGCAATGACGTGGATAGAGTTGTGTGGACGCCGCTACTTCTTCTTCGCGCCGACGCGCTCGATGGACTTGATCTCGAGCGGCGGGCGGCCGCCCTTTTCGGCGATCTCGCGGTCCTGCTCGCGCAGGAAGGCACGCACCGGCTCGTCGCCGTCGAGCCCGCCAATGAGCTCCGACGGCACGCGGCGGTTGGAGCGCTGCGAGCCGTCTTCATAGAAGACGTTGAAGAAGGCGAATTCGCCTTTGGGATTGGTCCCGGGTTTTTTCGGCATGCGCGGCTTGTCCTCGATCGGGGAGCCGCTGTCAAAGCAAATCGCCCGCGCCCGCGCGCCGGTCTGCCCTGCGCGATGGGGTTGCGTGCGGCCCTTGCGCAACGCCGGGCGCAGTTCGGCCCGGCCTGCGCTCGCGGCGCCTGTCCGGTCACATCAACGACATATACGGCTCAGCCCTCGAACAGCACGAACGCCGCCCACACGCTGGCGTCGCCCGCGCTCGCAACCTTGCCGTCGCGCGCATCGCGCCTCGTCCGGCGCAGCGCATCGGAATAGGTCAGGCCCTTCGCGAGGTGCTCGTAGAACCGCACGGTAAAATTCGCGGTGCCCTCGTCGGCGACCGGCCACAGCGTCAGCAGTGCGCGGCGCGCGCCGGCGATGCCGAGCGCGGTCGGCAGGCCGCGCAGGCCGCTGACGAAGCTCTCGTCGCCGCGGCCGGTTTCGCAGGCCGACAGCACCAAAAGATCGAGCCCGGACAGGTCCCAGTCCATCAATTCGAAGGCATAGAGATAGCCGTCGTTCTCGTCGCGCAGCGGAAATCGGCTGTCGCCGGCGCCCGACAGCACGATGCCGCTCTGCCACAGCGTATCGAGGCCGGATGCCGTGCCGTCGCGATAGAAGCCGTGCGTCGCCAGATGCGCGATGCGCGCCTTGCCGATCGCCGCGCGCAGCGTGCCTTCGCTGACGCCGCGCCCGGTCAGCATCTCGACCGGCGCGCCGCGCGCGCGGGCGAGTTTGGCGATCGCCTCGATCTCGGTCCGGGTCGCGGGCAGCGGCATCGGCCCCGGCTCGCCATATTCGATGCCGCCGGCGAGCAGCATCGCGCCCCGCTGATCGAGCGTCTCGCGCGCATGGATCGCGATCAGCGCGTCGGGGCTGGTCAGCATCCGAATCGTGAACTTGTCCTCCAGCAGGCCGCCGCCGCTGCCGGGCAGCAGCGCGAACGGCACGGCGAACAGGAAGCCGTCGGGCACGACATAGAGCGTGCTCTTGTCCTTCAGCAGCGGCTCCAGCGGGGCGAACAGCCGTGCCCGGAGGTTCTGGAAGCGGCCCTTGACGTCGGGCGCGACGGCGCCGGGATCAGGCGGGGTGGCCCGCGTCGCCCGCAGCCGCGCGATCTCGGTGCGCACGCCGGTGTCGACCATCCGGCTGGGATCGCCGAGATCGACCACGCGCGGCTCGCTCGTTGCGGTCTCGACGATGGCGTAGAGCACGGTCGCCGCCAGCGGGTCTTTCGCCTGGCGATCCGCCTTCCATTGCCGGGTGATGAAATAGTTGACGACGGCTTCCTGCGGCCCGAGCAGCTGTGACGGACGGATCGGGTCTTGCGGCAGCTTCATGCCGATCGCATCGAGCCGCTTCTGCAGCGCCTTCTCGGCGGCGTCCTGCCGTCCCCACACCGACCTCGCCCAGTCGTCGATATTGCCCGACGAGAACAGCTCCTGTTTCTCGCCGTTGAGCCGGAGCGCCTTCCGCAGCAGCGTCGCGGTCTCCTCGTCCTTGCCGGCGACCTCCGTCTCGAGCTGGCGCAGCGCCGTGGCGTCGGCGCCGCCGAGCGTCTTCCAGCGCAGCACGGCGGCGGCAAAGGCCGGCTGCGCCACGGCGGAGCCGGCGCCGGTGGCGAAGCGGCCGAACGCGAACAAGAGATGGTCGGCATGGGCGCGGATCGCTTCGGCGACGGCGCGATCGCCCGATGTGCCGACCTCGCGCTTCATCCAGTCGAACATCTCGCGGTCGAGCGCGGCGAAGGCCTGCACCGCGCGGGTCGGATCGGTGGCGATCAGCGCGGTCGCGATGCCGAGCTTGATCTCGAAGCTGATCGGATGCTGCGCGGTGAAGGCGCGGGTCGAGATCGCCAGCGCGGTCTCGCGCAGCCGCATCCCCTTGTCCCGCTCGCGGCGCTGCTCGCGCTGGCCGGCAGCCAGCACCGCGGATTTGATGCGCAGGAAATCCGCAAAATTCGCCTCATTGGCGACGATCGCCTCCAGCCGCGCCAGATCGGCCGGCGCGATCGCGGCATCGCCGGCGGCGAGCATGTCGGTGTAGAACAGCCAGGCGTCGGCCTGTCCGGCAAAGCTCGGATCCTTCGGCGCCATCGCGGCCGCGATCGCGCGGTGGCGGCGGAAGTAGCGGCGGGCGTCGTCGAAGCGGCCGAGATTGAGGAAATCCTGGCCGGCGTTGTTGACCGTCACCAGCGTGTTGAGATGGTTCTCGCCATAATGTCTGGCGCGCTTCTCGATCGCGAACAGATCGAGCTCGAGCGCCTTCGCCGGCGCGCCGATCTCGCGCAGCATGTCGGCATAATTGTTGGCGAGCTTCCAGGTGGTGCGGTGGTCGGGCCCGAGCGCCTTCTCCGCACGCTCGAAATTGTGCCGGCCCAAATTGGTCGCCGACGCCGCCGAGCCGTTGGCGGACAGCGCGACCGCGAGCTTGTCGTTTGCGATCAGCGATTCCTCGGAGCCTTCGCCCCAATAGGCGTTGAACGCCGCGATCGCCTTCATGTAGAGCGGAACGGCTTCGGCGATCCTGGCGTGGTCGGACAGCAGGATCGCGTACATCAGCAGCACGTCGGCATTGCCGGGCGGCCGTTGCGCCGCCGCCTTGCTCTGAAACGCGCGCACGAACAGTTTTTCGGCGAGATCGTCGCGCTTGACCGCGCGCAGCGTCGCGGTCGCGTCGAAATACTGCTCCATGACGAACTGGGTGTCGTCGAGCTTGTCTGCGGCATCCAGTGCTGCAAGCAGCTGTGCATAGCCCGCGTCGAACTTGCCGCCGCGCGTCAGCGCGATGGCGTTCTTGACCTGCGCGGCGATCGCCTGCGTGCTGCCGGCGCCTTGCGCCGGCGCGCGCTTGGCGGGGGCGTTCTGCGCGGCGGCACTGTCGATCGCTGCGCTCAAAACAGCGCCGAGCGCGAGCACGACACCGATCGATGCGGCAGCCCTGCACGCGCGTGCGAAACCCCCGGCGATCGTCATCGGCAGCACATCCTCATCCCCAAACGCGTCATCGGATGGCGTCCCCAAATGACGGCGGCTTTGCAGCCGGCGCGCCTGGCTTTAGCGACGCGGCTTTGCATGAACAAGACAGCGCGGCCGGCCGCGTGGCGGCGGAAGCGGCTTGCCAGCCAGTGCTTCTTGGTCGCGGCCGGCGGCTTCGGCGTTCATGCGTCGCGTCCTCGAATGCTGCCGTGCGGTGGGTCGCTCGCCGCCGCTTGCAGGCCACCGGCAGTCAAGCTATCGGATGATGTTACCGCCGGTTGCGCCGGCCCGCCTGCCGTTCGCGCCGAGCCGAGGGAGTGGCTGGCGGCGGAGCCGCGCACGCCGGCGCAGTTTCCCGGCAGCCGTCTTTCGTATTGGCGCGCAAACGAACGACGGCCGAAAGCTGAGCTTTTTCTGACCATCGTCACTTGCGCCATGCCGTCCGATTCGCGTATGAGGCGCATCCTTCTCTTTCTACAACCTTTCCTTCGAGAATCGATCTCCGATGTCCAACGCCACAATCGACGCCAACAAGGCGCTCGTGCTCGCGCATTACGACGCCGTGACCAACCGCCACGATCCCGAGGCGATCCGCGCGCAGTTGGCGCCCGACTTCTTCGACCATGCGGTGGGCAAGCGGCTGAGCGCCGAGGACGTGATCGCGCATTCGGCCGCGATGCACGAGACCTTCGCCGACCTGTCGGCGGTGGCGGAATGCCTGGTGGCCGAGCGCGACATCGTCGCCGGCCGCTTCGTTTGGCGCGGCCGCCACCGCAGCCCCTGGCGCGGCATTCAACCAACCGGCCGCCACGTCGAATTCCGCGGCATGACGTTCTGGCGGATTCAGGACGGCAGGATTTCCGAGCGCTGGGCGGAGATCGATTTTGTGGATCTGGAGCGCCAGCTCAGGGGTTGAGCTTCAGCTACGTGCCGATCGGTTGATGGATGCGCCGTGGTCATTCACCGTGCGAACATGGATTGAGGCGCGTAGCTGCCCGCCGAGAATGGAGTGTCGTGCCGACGCTTTGACTGCCTCGTTTGCTCCATGGCATGATCGGCCAATCGAAGCAGGGGGATTTTTGCATGCTCAGGTGTCGTTTGGCGGTTGTGTTCGGCGCCTTGCTGCTTGCCACCCCCTCCTACGCCGCGCGCTGCGGCGGCAGTTTTCCGACCTTCGTCCAGTCGTTCTCGCAGGAGGCGGCGAGCGCCGGCATCCAGCAGGATGTGATCTCCGCGGCGCTCGGCGGCGTGCAGCAGGATGGCGGGGTGCTCGCCTTCGACCGGCGGCAGCGCTACACCTTCAACAAGACGTTCGAGCAGTATGTCGCAACCCGTGTCGGGCCCGGGCGCATCAATGGCGGCCGCGCGATGCTGCAGCGGCACGCCGCGCTGCTTTCGAAGATCGAGCAGCAGTACGGCGTGCCGCGCCAGATCCTGGTCGCGATCTGGGGGCTCGAGACCGATTTCGGCAAGGGCGACATGGGCAAGCTACCGGTGTTTCGCGTGCTCGCGACGCTGGCGCATGATTGCCGCCGCACCGACCTGTTCCAGGGCGAGCTGCTCGCCGCGCTCAAGATCGTGCAGCGCGGCGATCTCCGTCTCAACGACATGATCGGCGCCTATGCCGGCGAGATCGGCCAGACCCAGTTCCTGCCGTCGTCCTACATCAAGTATGGCGTCGATTTCGACGGCGACGGCCATGTCGACCTGCGCCACTCGGTCGCCGACGTGCTGGCCTCGACCGCGAACCTCCTGCACACCAGCGGCTTCAAGATGGGCGCGCCCTATGGCGAGGGCACCGCGAATTTCGAGGCGATGCGCGAGTGGAACAGGGCGGTGATCTATCGCAAGACCATCGGGTATTTCGCCGATCAGCTCGTGGGGCGGTGACCGCTCTGCGGTCATCCCCGATGCGCAATTTCGCATCGTGGGGCGCGCCTCGGCGCGAACCCGGGATCTCGAGCCGCATATCTGCTGTCATTCCGGGATAGGCCGATAGGCGCAGGCCCGGAATCCGTCGGGCTGCATCACGCATGGAAAAATGGATTCCGGGTTCAGCCCTGCGGGCTGCCCCGGAATGACGGTTGAGAATTCTGGTGTCTCCATGGAAACCATCGGCAGCCAAAAAATCTGGTCGTTCTTCGACCGCCGCGGATGCCAGGTCGCGAAGAACTCGGCGGTGCGGGAGGGGCCGGGCCATCGCGTCGGCTCCTATCTCGAGCTCGCCACCAAGATCGCCGAGCTGCAATTCCTCAACCGCGATCATGTGCTGCTGTTTCGCGGCCAGGGCGCCGACTACAGGAACATCAAGCGCAACTCGTCGCTGAAGCCGACGCTGTTTCGCGGCGGCCGCGGCAATCCCGATCAGGCGACGCTGGTCGGGCGGTTCGATGCGCTGCAACGCGCCGAGCGGATCCTGATCGCCGAATACGCCAGGGAAAAGCTGCTCGGGCTCGAGCGGTTGAAGCGGCATCGCATCCTGCGCTGGTCGATCCTGCAGCATTACGAGGTCTGCACCACGCCGCTGCTCGACGTCACCCATTCGATCCGGATCGCCGCCTCCTTTGCCTCGCTGGCGGAGACCGGCACCGCCTTCCTCTATGTGCTCGGCGTGCCGAATCTGAGCGGCGCGATCACCGCGAGCGCCGAGGCCGGCCTGCAGATCGTGCGCCTCTCCAGCGTCTGCCCGCCGTCGGCGGTGCGGCCGCACATCCAGGAGGGCTATCTGCTCGGCGAGTATCCGGAGATGTCCGGCACCGAGCAGAAGGAAAACTACTTTCCCTACGAGATGGATTTCGGCCGGCGGCTGGTCGCCAAATTCTCGTTCGCGCCGGCGTCGTTCTGGAAGAACGACAATTTCCCGCAGGTCGCGAAGAGCGCGCTCTATCCGTCGGAGCGGAGCGATCCGCTGTTCCGGCTCGCGCTCGGGGTGAAGAAGCAGCTGGGCGGGTAATCTCGTATCGCGATGACGCGCAGGTGTAAACTCGCAGGCATATGTATGACCCGCAGGCCGCGCAGCATCCTCAGTGTCGTCCCGGGCTTGACCCGGGACCCATAACCCCAATTGTCCGTGTTGCACGACGCGGCGGCCCCGGCGTGCTCAACAATCCAATCCTGTGGTTATGGGTCCCGGCTTTCGCCGGGACGACGGCGATGCGCGGGTTACTCCGCGCTATCGCGCTACTGGCTCGCCCTCGCGGCATCGCGCGCGATCCGCCGCGCCGCCGTCTTCTCCATCATCCGTTGCATCGTTTTCCAGTAGGTCGCCGGGCGGAAGCGTTGCAGCAGGTCCATGAAGTATGCGTCCTTGCCGATCAGGATGCGCGGCTGGTTCTTCTCGATGCCGGCGATGATGCGCTGCGCGGCCGCGGTCGGCGTGGTCCTGGCCAGCGCGTCGAAGCGCTCGATCGATTCGGCGCGGCGGGCATTGTCGGTGACGCCGGTGCCGGCGCGCGAGTTGCGCGCGATGCTGGTGGCGACGCCGCCGGGATGCACCACGGACAGACGCACCGGGCTGTTCGCCACCGCAAGCTCGTGGCGCAGGCTTTCCGAGAAGCCGCGCACCGCGAACTTGGCCGCGCAATAGGCGCTCTGGCCGGGCGGGGCGATGATGCCGAAGATCGACGAGATGTTGACGATATGCGCCTCGCGCTGCCGCGAAAGCTGCGGCAGGAAGGCGCGGGTGCCGTGCACCACGCCCCAGAAATTGATGTTGAACAGCCATTCCATCTGCGCCTGATCGAACTCGCCGAACTCGCCGAGCAGCGCGACGCCGGCATTGTTGACGACGATGTTGAGCGAGGGGTGCGCTGTAACGGCGGCCTCCGCGAACGCCGTGATCTGGTCCGGCTCGCTGACATCGAGCCGATGCACGGTGACCTTGCGCGGGCTCGCTTTCGCGATCTCCGCGGCGGCGGCCTGCAGGCCGGCCTCGTCGCGGTCGGCGATCGCCAGATCGCAGCCGCGAAGCGCCAGTTCATGCGCGAGCGCGCGGCCGATGCCGCTGGCGGCTCCGGTCACGGCAGCGGCGGATCCAGGGATCGCGGTCATGTCAGGTGGGCTCCATCTCAACGGGGGTGGTGGTTGCCAAGCGAGGAACACGGCATTTCCACGCTTTTCTCAAATTGGAACTGAACCATCCAGTGATTTTGGGCATTTAATCTATGTTACGCGCTCGAAGCGAAGCATTCAAACCAAGGGAGCCACACCCATGGGACAGTCAAAGCCCTACCGTGCGAAGGCCCTGGTGGTTGAGGACGACCCGATGCAGCGCGAGATGATCGGGCTGCTGCTGGAGGAAAGCGAGTTCGACGTCATCGCCTGCGAGAGCGCCGAGGCCGCCGAGCTGGTGCTGCAGGGCAACGGCGACAACGTGGTGCTGATGATGACCGACGTCGAATTGGCCGGACACATGACCGGCATCGAGCTCGCCTATGCCGCGAAGAAATACAGACCCGATCTCGACGTGATCGTCACCTCGGGCAAGCCGCTGCGGCAGCGCCTGCCCGAAGGCGCCTTGTTCTGGGCCAAGCCCTGGGCGCCGCTGGACGTGATCCGGGTCGCCGAGATGAAGGCGTCGGAGCTTTCGCATCGCGGATGGCGCAGGTCGTCATAACGGGGTGTCGACGCTGGCGTCGGGCGGATGCCGGCAGCCGCTTCCGCCGTCCCCGTCGCCGTGATATTGGCGGACGATGTCTCGCCCGCCGAGGATTTGAAGTGACGGATTTGCAGTGACCTGGTCCTTTCTGCTGACGACGCTGATCGTGGTGGCCTCGCCCGGCACCGGCGTGCTCTATACGCTGGCGGTGGCGCTGACCCGGGGAGCGCGGGCGAGCGTCGCGGCGGCGTTCGGCTGCACGCTCGGGATCGTGCCGCAGATGATCGCGGCGATGCTCGGGCTTGCCGCCATCCTGCACACCAGCGCCGTGACGTTCGCGGCGCTGAAGTGGGGCGGCGTCGTCTATCTGCTCTACATGGCCTGGCAGGCGCTGCGCGAGCGCGGCGCGCTCGCCGTCGACACCGAGATCAAGCCGCGCTCGCGCCGGCGGGTGATCGTGACCGCCATCCTGATCAACATCCTCAATCCAAAGCTGTCGATCTTCTTCCTGGCCTTCCTGCCGCAGTTCATCGCGGTCGACGAGCCGCATCCGCTGGCGCGGATGGCCGAGCTCAGCGGCGTGTTCATGGCGATGACCTTTGCGGTGTTCGCGGTCTACGGGCTGTTCGCCGCCTCGGTGCGCGACCGCGTCATCACCCGGCCGAAGGTGATGGCCTGGCTGCGGCGGAGCTTTGCCGCGGGCTTTGCCCTGCTCGGCGCCAGGCTCGCCTTGGCGGAGCGCTGACGTCGCGCCCTGACGCAGGCAATAAAAAAGCAGGCGTTGCGCCTGCTGCCTTGCGCCCCGCCAGTTCGGGGCCATCGATGTAGGGCCGGTGAATTCGAGGTTGCTGTCGCTGCGACCGGCTGTCCCGGTCCGGGTGCCCGGGCAGGGCAAGAGCCGCTACCCGGGCTGGAATTCGTTACTTCTTGGCGGCCTTCTTCTTGGTGGCCTTTTTCGCCTTCGCCTTCTTCGCCTTCTTCGCTTTCTTAGCCATAGTATCCTCTCAGGGTTTCATGGATTGAACGCGACTCCGAGGCATGCTTGGCGGAGGGCCAGCCTCGCAACATCCTCGATATCAAACTCAGCAGATTCGGAGGCTGCTGCCGCGTGCTGTCACGGCGCCGTCATCGTGTTATCCACAACTGTTACGCGTTTTCGCCAGCTTTTTCGCAAAGCGTTGCGCATCTCGCGCGTCGCGGCGTCGTCGCATCCGTCATGCTTAACGATGCGCAAACGGCGCATGCGCAGATCTTCATCAATTCAAAACCACGGCGCGGATTGGCACGTTGTGGGTGACGCTCCGTTAAGCGGCGCGGCCGCATGCTGTTCCGTAAGACAACGGGGATTGTCATTTGAGGAAACGCCCGGAGGGGGCAGACGGTCATTTCAGGAGAGGCGAGGCCGATACGGCTCTCGAACAGGGGCGATGTTGAGCGTTCCGACGCTTTGGACGGTATTCATTATCAATTTTCTCGCGCTCGGGCTGATCTGGGCGTATGTCGCGCGCAGCTATCCTGCTTTCGGCGCGGCGCGGTTCTGGACCGCATCCGCCTTGGTCGCCTCCGCCGGCGCCAGCTGCGCGATGCTTCGCGTGATGCTGACCGACTCGCTGCTGCCGCTGCTCGCGGCCGGGACCTTGATGGTGTTCGCAGCCGGCCTTGCCGCGATGGGCATCGAGCGGTTCTACGACAAGCCTGCGACCTGGCGCGCCACCCTGCTGACCACGGCGCTGGCCTTCGCCGGTCTCGGCACCTTCATCTTCGCCTATGACAGCATGCCGATGCGCATCCTGGTCTACACCATTGCCCAGGTCACGCCGTTCGCGCTGACGCTGAAGCTGTTGCTGTCGTCCGAGAACGGCCGCGTCAGCCCCGGTGCCCGGCTCGCCGGCATCGTCGCCTCCGTGCTGATCGGCATCTATGCGCTGCGTGCCGTCGGCGCGCTGCTGCAGCCCGGCGAGTTCTCCTTCGTCCGATTCTCTGCGGGACAGTCGCTGGTGATCCTGCTGATGGTGTTCCTGTCGATGGCGCTCAATTTCGGCTTCCTGCTGATGGCGATCGACCGGCTGCGCAACGAGGTCGCCGACCTCGCGCTGCTCGACGATCTCACCGGCGTCGGCAACCGCCGCCATCTCCTGCAGCGGCTGACCGAGGAATGCGCGCGCTCCGACCGCAACGGCGAGGCGTTCGCGCTGCTGGTGATCGACCTCGACGGCTTCAAGGGCATCAACGACACCCATGGCCACGCCGCCGGCGACGCCTGCCTGCAGCATTTCACGCTGATGGCGCAGACGCGGCTCCGCCCGGGCGACATGCTGGCCCGCACCGGCGGCGACGAGTTCTGCATCGTGCTGCCGTCCTCGACGCTGCGCGAGGGCGCGATGATCGCGCGCCGCGTGCTCGAGGTCTGCCGCGCCGATGCCGAGCAGTGCACCGGCAGGGACATTCCGATCTCGGTCTCGATCGGCGTCGCGCAATGGACCCGCGAGATCGGCCTGCATCCCGATCGCCTGGTCGCCGCCGCCGACCACGCGCTCTACGACGCCAAGAAGGGCGGCAAGAACGGCTATGCGACCTACGAGCCGAAGCTGCCCGAGATGGTCGAGGCGAGCCTGCGCAAGCGCGCCTGAGCGTGCTAACGAGCGACGGAATGACACCGGGACTTCCGCAATGACGCCTCGCCTGCTCACCGCGCTTGTTGCGCTGGTCCTGTCCGCTGCCGCATCGGCCGAAACGCCCGATCTCGCGACCATTGCGCGATCGCAAGGCACGCCCGAGATTCCCGGCTTGAAGATGGTCTGGCTGGCGCCCTGGGGCGACGTCGCCAAATCGCATCCCTGGCGCAACATCATCGTGCACCAGACCGAGGGGCCGCAGGGCTCGGCGCGATATGGCGCCGAGGCGCAGCACAAGAACCCGACCCGGCGCGGCGTCATGGTCTGGGTCGAAACCGACGGCACGGTCTATTGGGCGGTCGCCGACAACCTCGTTCCGACCCACACAGACGGCGCCGATCGCAACGACAACAAATACATCGACAACAGCAAGACCTATCACCAGGTGAACAAGGACACGTCGATCGGCGTCGAGTTCGCCGGCAATTACCCCGACGTCACGACCGGCCCGACCGACGCACAGGTCGCGGCCTGGCGGGTGCTGGTGAAGCTGCTGCGCGCGCGTTACGGCATCCCGCCGGAGCGCGTCTACGCCCACAACTGGATCGACTTCAAGGATGCCCGCTACTGCGAAGGCTGCGCGCTCGCCACCATGGCGCGAGAGTGGGGCGAGTAGGGCGGCGTACTCCACCAAGATCCGGGAGGCCGGCCTTCGGGGACGAAGCGGCAACCCGACCCGACCTCGGCGATATCGCCTTCTGACCGTGAGCGGTCATCTGCCTGTCCCAACCCCAACTCCCACCTTAAAGGTGACAAATTTCAGACATTGAGAAGAGCGGACGCAAGTTGTTGCGTGACGTCGGAGTGCACCAGGATGAGCCCTTCCGGAGCTTTGATCGCGATCCTGCCGTGTAATGACCTTGATGCGTCCGAGCGGTTCTACAATCGGCTGGGCTTTGCGCGCCCGGACGGCGAAAGGCCTGCTCCGGGAGAGCCCGACACCTATCGCATGCTGTCGAACGGGAAGGGCGGATATCTACATCTGACTGACGCGGTCGAGGGATGGCTGACGCCGGGCAGAAACCCTTTTGGGCTTTATCTTTACCTCGAGAGTGTTGATGCTGCGGCCCGCGAATTTCAGCAATCACCCGAAGACAAGCCGTGGGGGATGTACGAATTTGCGGTCTCTGACCCGGATGAAACGTTGGTCCGTGTCGGTTGGCCAACCCGTCTCCGCGCCGGGGCGCAATAATTCGTCTGCTTTTGGACCCTAGCCGAAATAGCCAAAAGCGCCTGTTTTGTCCGCTTCGTAGGATGGGTGGAGCGAAGCGATACCCATCAAGCTTGTGCTGCGCGGTGGGATGATGGGTATCGCTGCGCTCCACCTATCCTACGGACTGGCCAGGGCAGCCTTGACCCATCGCGGACATTTCCTCGTCTTCATCCATTGATCTGGATCAATGCGTCCCCTCACGCTCGCGTTGGCATCGTTCGTTCTGCCAATCCATACGGAGGGTACTATGGAAAGCGCGTGCAGGTATCCCTTAGCGTTGATCGTCTTTGCGTTGGCACCGTCTGCTTTCGCCGCCGAGCTCCCAAAAGAAGGCAACTTCGATTACACGGCGTGCTGGTCGGGCACGAGCAGCACTATCTCATTTTCCAAGACCCACATCGCGCGAAGCTATGAGCATACCGGCTCTATCCGAAGCAATCCTCCGGGTGGGCTTTTCGACAAAGATACATTCCGGTGCGTAGGGGTTAGTGCGTCTCTTGGTGGGAAAATTACTGGCACCACGGTCTGCGAGTCCATTGACCGAGACGGTGATAAGCGACTTTCGTACTTCTCGACGTCAGAAGGAAAGGTAACCAGAGAGACAGTCGCGGGGACTGGGAAGTACGACGGCATGGTCATGACCGCAACGATACAACCCTTAGGGCCTTTCCCGGTCATCAAAGAGGGAACCTTTCAAGACTGCAATCACCAGACTGGTACCTATACGTTGAAGTGATGTTGCATCTTTGCGCGAGGGCCGCCTTTGGGCGGCCCTTGCTTTGCCCGAACCGGCGATCGAATGTGGACGATGGGTGTTGCAGCACAGGGGCTGGCGTTAACGACGCTTGGCGATTTCCAGCCTGGGCGACATCGCTTCGAAGCTTGTTAAAATTTGCCGGATACCTCTTCCGGGCATTGCGATCAGGGGAGAGGTATGGGTAAGCGGGCCAAACGTGGAAAGACCGAGACGCTCGCGCTACCAGTGGCCGGAAGAGTTGTAGTTGGCGTCGTGGCCGCTGCCGCATTGGGGTACGGCTTGCTGTGGCGGCCGGCGGGCGTTCAACCGATACGGAAGCAAGCCGCGCATCAGGTGCCGGCACCATCTAGTCCTACGCCGTCGACTCCCATTCACGTAGCGGCGGCGGTTCAGGCTCCAGCGCCAACTCCGGTTCCGATCCCGGTCCCCGCGCCCCGGATCGAAACACCAAAAGCCGCTGACGCTCCCGGAAAATTTGCTCGGCAGGTCGTTGAATACGTCAGTCACCAGCCGCCGGGCACCGTCGTCATCGATACCGGCAACACATTCCTTTATCTCGTTCTGAACGGCGGGCAGGCGATGCGCTACGGCATCGGTGTCGGCCGCGAAGGTTTCACATGGTCCGGTGAGCAGGTCGTGGCCCGCAAGACAGAATGGCCGGATTGGCGTCCGCCGGCAGAGATGATTTCGCGCCAGCCTTATCTGCCGCGGTTCATGGCGGGCGGTCCCGGCAATCCGCTCGGTGCCCGGGCGATGTATCTGGGCGATACCGAATACAGAATTCACGGCACCAACAAGCCCGATACGATCGGGAAGCGCGTTTCTTCCGGCTGCATCCGGCTGACCAATGACGACGTCATGGACCTCTATGATCGGGTGAAAGTCGGCGCGAAAGTGATCGTGCTTCCGGCACCAGCTGCCCATCGACCATCCCCGGGCGCGCCGCCCGACGCCGCCGTCTCATCGCAGGAACCGGCGTCGCCGTCGAACCGGCCCTCGGCAGTCAACGCGCAACCGCAGGCTTCTCGATCGAAGATGGCCGACGCCCAGTAACTCAATTCCTCTGTCTCAGATCTACAACTTGAGAAGCAGCCTCGTTCAAAATGGGCTGGGTGGCCGCACCGTAACCTGCGGCATGCCAGGCGTCGGTGCGCTGTATGAGACCGTATGATCGCGTGCGTGGGGCATTGGTAGTAGCGCGCTGCAGCAACAGCGGTTTCTTGTGGATCAAATTCGGGAAAGTCGTAGCGTCGTGAGTAGAGGCTGTGCCGCTACAGCCTTCCAGCCCCGGCAGCCCCGGCTCACCCCCTGAGCTGGGGCTTGCCCGGTTCCTCGTTCGATGGTCGATCGAGATGGATGGCGTCGAGTGTCTTGGCAACAGGTCATTTCGCTTCCGCCTGGGATGACGGCCCGTTTTACATTCCAAAAGAATGTCGCATCTGAGCCGCCATTCGCTGCACGGCATCAGTATATTTGCCGTGAGCGAACTGCTGATCCGCTATGTAGAGAGCCGCAAGAACGGCTATCGCCATCAACAGTCCTTTCACGCCGAATCCTCCATCAAGAAAGGTGGCTTCGAAGCTACGCACACTTTGTGCAAGCTGGCATGCCTCAAACAGGCTATGCGCCAGATGACCGATTGGAATCCGCCCATGCTTGATGGCGTTGAATCGGTTTCGTTTTGGAGTGCATTGCAATGACTAATCACAGAACAGCGCTGATGCAGTTCGCAGTGGCCGTCTCGATTGTTGCGAAGCGCCCAACACCCGGCATCTGCTGCTAGAGCACATGCCGGCCGGCACCAAGCTGCGGTTGAGCGAAAATCGGCAAATGCCCGCGGCAATTGCCATTCGGAACTGGTCCTAACCAACAGACGGGCAGGCAAATTGCATGCGCAAAAGTAGTAGCGCGCCGCAGCATTGCGGTTCGTAGTGGATAGAAATTGGGAAAAAGGCGCAATGTAACGTCGTGGGCGGAAGGGCGGCCGCCACAGCCTCCGAAGCGGCGTCAGTCCCAGCTCAATCCGCCTTCCAGCTGGGCGCACCGGACGGGGAGGGAGATCTCATGAAGGCAGCGCTCTTGGCATTATCGCTCGTTGGTCAGCCGCCCGTACAAATTTCAGACAGTGTTCCCAACTTCGACATCAAGTCGCTTTGCGCGGACGTTTCCGTTGACGATAAAGCGTCGGGGCTTCCCCAGGACGCGAGTAAATGCGTGAGTGACGAGGCGGTTGCGCGGCAGCAGCTAAACTCGATCTGGCTAACTGTCCCGGCGGGACCGCGAGAAAGTTGCGAACTCATGGCGGGGTCAGGGCAAGTACAAAGCTATGTCGAACTCCTCATTTGCTTGAAAATGATTGACTGGGACTCGCCATCGACGGTGCCCTCTCAGAGGCCCAAGCAAGGTTCGAAAACGCCAGGCAATTAAGCGCCGTTCGATGAACTGCGACGGAGCGCTGTGAAGCGTGCGGAGAGGTCACCATTCAGTCTCCCGAGCGCAGTGCCGCTTCGATGCGCTGGATCAGCCGCTCCCGCAGCGAAGGCACCGCGTTGCCGAGAACGGCGAAGGTGCGGACGATGGGCAAATACGGCTCGATTGCCGCCGTCAGCTCCGCGAGAGACATGCCGTTGAGCCGAACATATTCGGATTGCGCCGCCGCATTGGTCGCGCGCGGCCGCTCCGGATTGTCGGCGACTTCCGGCCCGAGCTCGGACAGGATCACGTGCAAGAACCCAAGCTCGAGGACGGCGGGCCCGCGCATCGCGCTGACCCAGTCGACCAGCCTTGGGCCTTCCGCTGTCATGATCACGTTACCGGGGCTCAGGTCGGTATGGCAAAGCCCGTCGCCCGGCGGCAAGCGATCGATCAGCGCGAGGATTTCAGTGGCGATGTGCTTCGGGAGCTTGCCGTCGTCGTGCTCCAACTGAGCCTCCATATACTCGCGCATGGAGAGGACCTCCGGCGGCAGGGGCGTCTTGTGAATGGACATGGCAAGAGCCGCGATGATCGCGCCGGCCTGTTCGAACGTCACCGCGCCGGTTCGGGTTAGCTGCAGCAGGGTCGGTCCGTCGAGGCGCTGCAGCACGATGCCGAAGCGCCCGTCCAGGGTCACCTCGCCGAACACCTCCGGCACCGGAGCGCCGGCGGCGTGGACGGCGCGGATCATGCGCACCTCGAACCAGGGCATCCGCCGCGGCAAGCCGGGCTTGAACAGTTTGACGACTTGCCCCGGCGCCCAGGCGTAGGCTTCGGAGTAGGCGCCTTCACCGATCTTTTCCCCCAGCGATCCCTGCATCTTTAGCCTCCGTGTTGCTGTGACCCTCACCCTATGGTCACTCGTCATAGGCGGAGCGAAGCGACGCCGTTGTTCGAACGGCTATGGCCGGGCATGCCGCCTTCGCTGAAGCTTCGGCGGCCGAGCGAGTATGTTGGCCCGGCGCAGCCTTGGCGTAGGCGGGATGATCACCCCGCCGGGCGCAGGGCCGCCTCGACGCGCTGGATCAGCCGCTCCCGCATCTCAGGCATGGCCCCGCCGAGCAGGAGGAAGACGCGGACGATCGGCAAATAGGGCTGCATCGCCGCTATCAGCGCCGCAGGGGCTATGCCGGCCAGCCGCGCATACTCCGCCTGCAGAACCGAATTGACCGTGGCCCGCTCCGGATCGCCGGCGTGTTCCGGGTCAAGCTCGGCAATCAGGACATGGCACTGTGCAATCTCGTAGACGGCGGGCGCACGAGCCGCGCCGAGCCAGTCGATCAGTCTCGGACCCTGCGCCGTCATGATCACGTTGCCGGGGTGAAGATCGGAATGGCACAGCACGTCATCGGGCGAGAGGTGCTCGATCAGCGCGAGGACGCCGGTGGTGATGCGCTCCGGAAGCACGCTGCCGCCGAACCGCAATCGGGCGTCCATCGCCTCGCGCAACGAGAGTGCGTCCGGCGGCGGTCGCGTCTTGTGAACGGCAAGGCAGAGCGTCGCAAGGATTGCGCCCGCTTGCTCACGCGTGATGGCGCCGGTGCGCGTAGCCTGCGTCAGGGTCGGCCCGTCGAACCGCGGCAGCACGATGCCAAAGCGGCCGTCCAGGGTGACTTCGCCGAGCACCTCCGGCGCCGGGCCGCCGGCGGCGAAAACCGCGCGGGTCATTTGCATCTCGTGCCGGACGACCCACTGTGGGATACTTGGCTTGGACAATTTGACGACCTGACCGGGCGCCCAGGCGTGGACATCAGCGAAGACGCCTTCACCGATCTTTTCCCCCAGCGATCCCCGCATGCCCGTTCTCCGCCGTGCAGAGCAAACACCGGCGGCGAGCAAAAAGGAACCCCCTCCGTCGCGGGCCCGCCGGACACCATCGCTGACGGCCTGCGTGACCATCGAGAACGTCGGGTCTTCGAGGTGAACCGGAAGTCCCTCAGTAGCGGCAAGGGTTTGGCGAGTCTCGTCCGAGCCTTCAACTCGGTTCAATCCAATGGGAAGGATTCGAGACGTACATGGTTCCTCGCGTCAAGAATGCGGACAATTCAAGTCCCACACCTAAAAACGGCAAGTCGAGCACAATGACGCCCGAGCCCTTGGCTGCCTCGAATCCTCCGTACAGCGTGTGGAGTGCATTTCTCACGTTTTGAAGCAAGCCGATAGCCGTAAAGGTGTTTCGCGTATTCAGCGCGGGTGCCACGTACCTGCCGTTTTTCAAGCCATCGATGAAGTACTTGCTGTTGTGGATCGATTGTAGTGCCGATTTCGAGATCAGCTTTTCGGTAAATGCGACATTGACGCCCCAGTCATTCAGGGGTTCACGGTGCAACTCATATGGAACGCTGAAACCAAAGCCGATAACGGCAACGGCCCCTCCGCTGCCTCCAAGACCCAGTCCCCACCGGCTGCTGATAATCTGGAGATCAAAGGTCTCCAAATCTCCCAGGTTCACGACGTACGCGGTCGTGCTCTCGATGCCGCCGATCAACAACTGTCCGCCAGACTTGACGCCGAAGCCAAGCCAACGCTTGAAGAACTTGCGTTCCTCCGGATAAAATTGAGGTTTCGGTTGCGGCGGCGGTGGTGGCGGCGGCGGTGGTGGATTTGGCTTATTCCAAACTGAGATGATCACACCACGCCAGGCTTCGTTTTCCACCCCATCCATTTCACCCGCATACTTGGCCGCGCGTTCCCCTTTCGCCACCTCGAGCGCAACTTTGAAATTGTTGGGCACTTGCTTGCGAAGCAGATCAATTACGGCCCGCAGCCTATTCTGCGACAATTCCATGTTGAAATCGTCGCTGCCGGTGCGGCTTGCAAGCCCGATGATTGTAAGGCTTCCTCCGCTCCTCAATTTTGGAGCGACGACACTGATCAGCCAATTGGAATGTTCCGGCTTTATGGCGAACTTGCCGACTTCAAAGTTGAATAACTTCGCCGCAATCGTATCCGGTGCCTGCGATCCGTACTCCTGGATTTTTCCAGGTGATGCCATGTTGACTATCTCCCAACGGAGAGACCGACTGCGGAACGGGTAGAACCCGGATTGAAATATCCGCGTATCAATATCCGCGTATCAATGGGTCGCTTTGGAGTTTATGCCGGTTCATCGTCGCCCTCGGATTCCCGGCGGCTACTTGAAGGTGCCGTCGAAGTCGGTGAAGGCGAAGCCATAGGACACTCCGTGGTTTTCGGCGGAATGAGCGTGCGCGGCTCGGGTTTCATTGCGATGTCGCGGCGAAGCGCGGCAGTGGGCGAGCAGGGCCGCGTACTCCATCAAAATCCAGAACGCCTGCTTTCGGGGACGAAGCGGAAACCCGATCCGAGTTCAGGGATATCGCCTTCTGACCCGAAGCGGTCCTGCACGCGGATGGCGCGTCGTCGCGTGCGCCATCCGCTCCTGCAATCTGTCTCTTGCTATCTCTTGCGAAGAAAGAGAGCCTTAGGCTTTCAGGTCCGTGATCCGCATGATCGCGACCACATTCCCATCGTTGTACGCCTGCTCTTTTGTTTCCTTGTTGCAGGTCCAGACAAAATTCTTCTTGCCCGTAAAGGTCTTTCCGTCCTGTTCAAGCCGAAGCTCCCCCTCAGTGATATGGCAGATCATGGCATTCATCATCGGGGGGCCCATGGTCTTCGATCCCGGCTGCATAATGACATCGCGCATTGAGACCGTCTTAAATCCTGGGATCAGGGATGGTGTGTCGCCTTCATATTCACGCACCACGACACCTGGCCAAGGTGCCGCATCCTTGTAGCCCGTGGCTTGAGCCTTGGCGGGCTTGATCATGGCAGTCGAAACCGCTGCCAACGCGATTCCCAGTGCGGACCTTCGATCGACCTTCCTCATCGCTTTTCTCCCGACGTTACCGAACGAGCGGCCGCAAATGCAGCGCGCAAAGTTCGTGGTGAACGGTGGTGTGAAACCGAAAAAAGAACGGCCTCTAGGAGAGCGTGTGCCTGCCGATAGCACCAGTGCTGCTCGTTTGCCCGGACGGTGATTTCGGCGCGTCCCGCTTCAAGGGCCGTGACATTCTACGCCACCTGACGCATCCGGGGAACAGGGAGCGTTGCACGAAAACACTGCAGCTTGTCGGGAAGGTCCGAAACTGGCCCCTTAGCCGACATGACCGAGTGCGCCTCGCGTGTCCGCACCCGAGGCTGATGCGGACATTCGTCGGCAGGCGGATTGATGGCTACACGCCCCGGATCGAGGTGCGTGCCGAGCACCACTTTGCAAACAACAAAAAAGCCGGCGTTGCCGCCGGCTTTCGTGTCTGTTGGCTCGCTGCTGCGCGATCAGTGCGCGGCTTCGAGTGCGGCTTCCTGCCGGGCAATCGTGCCCTTGACGGCCGACTGCACCTTCTCGAACGCGCGGACCTCGATCTGCCGCACGCGCTCGCGCGACACGCCGAACTCGGCGGCGAGATCCTCCAGCGTCATCGGCTCATCCGCCAGACGCCGCGCCTCGAAGATGCGGCGTTCGCGCGGGTTGAGCACGCCGATCGCACCGTTCAGGGCCTGACGGCGATGATCGAACTCCTCGCTCTCGGCCATCAGGGCTTCGGCGTTGGGCGAGTTGTCGACCAGCCAGTCCTGCCATTCGCCGGCTTCGCCGTCGTCGCGGATCGGGGCGTTGAGCGACGCGTCACCGCCGAGGCGGCGGTTCATGTCGATCACGTCCTGATCGGTCACGCCGAGGCGCTTGGCAATCAGCTTGACCTGGTCGGGGTGGAGATCACCCTCTTCCAGGGCGGAGATCTTGCTCTTCGCCTTGCGCAGGTTGAAGAAGAGCTTCTTCTGGTTCGCGGTGGTGCCCATCTTCACGAGCGACCAGGAACGCAGAATGTACTCTTGTATTGACGCCTTGATCCACCACATGGCGTAAGTGGCGAGACGGAAGCCCTTCTCGGGCTCGAATCGCTTCACCGCCTGCATCAGGCCGACATTGCCTTCCGAGACGACCTCGGAAATCGGCAAGCCGTAGCCGCGATAGCCCATGGCGATCTTGGCCACGAGCCTGAGATGGCTGGTGACGAGCTTATGCGCCGCGTCGCGATCGTCATGCTCGCGCCAACGCTTGGCGAGCATGTACTCCTGCTGGGGTTCCAGCATCGGGAACTTGCGGATCTCGGCGAGGTATCGAGAGAGGCCGGATTCTCCATTGAGGACCGGCAACGTAGCTGTACGGGCCATTTGAGCGCCCTCCAGTGGTTCAGGCCCCCGATAGCGGCGGGCCCGGCAGGTGGCCGCTGGGTTAAAGCCGGCCATGCTGCGATGTTCCGCGCTGGATATTCAGCGCAGGTGCAACATACACCAAACTGTCCGTGATAGGGAAGGATTGCTGACGTCACGTCCCCGTGTGGCAGGTATAACCTGTTGTCATAACGCGGCTTTTCCGGAAGGGGTGCGTCATACCGCCGCTTCCAGCGCCCGTTGCAGAAGAAGCAAATCCTCCGGCAAAGGCGCCTCCCAGTGCAAAAGTTCTCCGGTCCGGGGGTGCTCCAATGCCAGCAGATAGGCGTGCAGGGCCTGCCGGCCCAGCGCAGTGAGTGTGTCCTTACCTTCCGCGCCGAGCTGCCCGGCCTTGGTCTTGAAGTGGGCACCGTAAACGCTGTCGCCGAGCAGGGGATGGCCGAGATGGGCGAGGTGCACCCGGATCTGATGGGTCCGCCCGGTCTCGAGCCGGCACGCCAGCAGCGAGGCGACCGGCTTGCCGTCGCGGCCGGCGAAGCTCGAGAGCACTTCGAAATGCGTGATCGCCTCGCGGCCGCCCTGGCGCACCGCCATCTTCTCGCGGGCATGCGGGTGGCGGTCGATCGGCGCGTCGATCGTGCCGTGGGGCCGGTTCGGCACGCCCCAGACGAGCGCCATGTAGCCGCGCTCCATCGGGCCGGTGCGGCCATGGTCGGCGAACTGCGCGGTCAGCGACTGGTGGGCGTGGTCGTTCTTGGCGACCACCATCAGCCCCGTGGTGTCCTTGTCGAGGCGGTGCACGATGCCCGGCCGCTTGACCCCGCCGATGCCCGACAGGCTCGAGCCGCAATGCGCGATCAGCGCGTTGACCAGCGTCCCCGTGGCGTGGCCGGCGGCGGGATGCACGACGAGGCCCCTCGGCTTGTCGATGACGATGATGTCGTCGTCCTCGAACACGATATCGAGCGCGATGTCCTCGCCCTGCGGCTCGGCGGGCGCGGCCTCCGGCACGTCGATTATGATCGTATCGCCCTTGGCGACATGATAAGCGGGGTCGCGGACGACGGCGTCCTTGACAGTCACGGAACCGGCGAGGATCAGCGCCTTCAGCCGGGACCGCGACAGCTCGGGACTGCGCTGCGCGAGCACGCGGTCGAGCCGGGCCGAGCCCTCGTCGCCGGCGACGACGACCTCCAGCTTCCGACCGCCATTCGAAGAGACTTGTTGCGAAGACACTTGCAAAGATAGAGCCTTGTGATGACCGACACTGCTGTGACCGAACCGACCCCCGACCAGGCCGCGCTGATCGCGCGGGTGCGGCGCATGATGCTGATCGCGGGCCTGACCTCGGCACTGGCCGTGGCCGTCGTACTGATTGCCATCGGCTACCGCCTTTATCGCAGCGAGGGAAGCCCCGTTTCCGTTTCCGACGTCACTGCTGCGCTGCCGAAAGGCGCGCGCATCGTCGCCACCGGTGTCGCCGGCGAACGATTGGTCCTCACGCTTGACGTGGGCGGTGCAACAGAGATTCGCACATTTGATGCAAAGACGCTGAAACCTGTCGGCAGGCTGAGCTTCGTCAACGAACCCTGATCGCAGCAATCGCGAAGCCGCGCGGTCGATCAACCGAAAGCTGCAGCGTATTTTTTGCGCATGCGTTCGCGCATCGAGAAGGTGTGCCGCCATCTTTTCGGCCGAGTTGCACGTTCAGCTTGCGCCATGCCGCGATCCAACCCGAGCGCTTCCATCGAACAGTCTGGTGAGTCCGATCTGTCGGGCTCGTGCGCCGACCCGACGCGCCGCGCGGTGTTGACCGCGCTCGCGAGCTGCGCCTGTCTCGCCGCGATCGAGCCCGCGGCCGCCGATGATGACGAACAGCCCGGTGCCAACGAGCGGCCGCAAAAAGCCGATCGGCTCGTGCGCGCCGAGGGCGACAAGGCGGGCCAGGTCATCAAGTCGGAAGATCTGACCTTGGGCGGCCCGCCCATTCGCGCCTGGCCGCAGGACCCGAACACCTCGGTCGTTCGCAAGGGCTCGCGGCTGAACGAGGTCGTGCTGGTCAAGCTCGATCCGAGCGAACTCGACGATGCCACGCGCGCCCGCGCCCCTGACGGCATCGTCTGCTACTCGGTCGTCTGCACGCATGCCGGATGTCCGATCACTGCCTGGTTGAAGGAAGAGCAGGGCGACAAGAACGTTCTGAAATGCCTCTGTCACAACTCCGAATACGATCCGCGGCAGAATGCGCAGGTCGTGTTCGGGCCGGCGCCACGTCGCCTCGCGGCATTGCCGCTGACGGTTGCCGACGGCGCGATCACGGTCGCAGCGCCATTCGTCGGAAAGGTGGGTGCTCAGCAGGGAGGATGAGGCCACATCGGGATTTCTGCATGACCTAAACTGAAAAAATCAAAACAGAGCAGGGAGGTAGCATCTCATGACAAGCAAGCAGTGGTTACTGTCGAGTTGTGTCGCATTCACGTGCCTCATTTCGACCTATGCCGTCGCAGGGCCGATCGAAAACTACAGTTCGGTGACCTCGGCGCGGCTCGAAAATCCCGAACCCGGCAACTGGATGCTGTATCGCCGGACCTATGACGGACAGGGGTATAGTCCGCTCAACCAGATCAACACCTCCAACGTCAAAGGCCTCAAGCCGGTCTGGACTTTCTCGACCGGCGTCATCGAGGGCCACGAGGCGCCGCCGATCGTCAACAACGGCGTGATGTTCGCCGCGACCCCGATGGGCCAGGTGATCGCGCTCAACGCCAAGACCGGCGAGGAGTATTGGCGCTACAAGCGGCAGCTTCCCGACGATCTGTTCCAGCTGCATCCGACCAGCCGTGGCGTCGGCCTGTGGCAGGACAAGGTCTACTTCGCCACCACCGACGATCATGTCGTCGCGCTCGATGCCAAGACCGGCAAGGTGGTCTGGGACACCAAGGTCCAGGACTACAAGAAAGGTCAATACCTGACGCTGATGCCGCTGGTGGTCGACGGCAAGGTGATCGTCGGCGGCTCGGGCGGCGAGTTCGGCGTGCGCGGCTATGTCGTCGCCTACGATGCCGAGAGCGGCAAGGAGCTCTGGCGCACCTTCACCATCCCCGGCGAGGGCGAGCCCGGGCATGAGACCTGGAGCGGCGACGACTGGAAGTCGGGCGGCGGATCGGCCTGGATGACCGGCACCTACGACAAGGACAACAAGACGATCCTCTGGGGCGTCGGCAACGCTGCGCCCTGGCCGGGCTCGGCTCACGCCGGGGACAACCTCTACACCAGCTCGGTGATCGGTCTCGATCCCGAGACGGGCAAGATCAAGAAGCACTTCCAGTATCACCAGAACGATTCCTGGGACTGGGACGAGGTCGATGCGCCGATGCTGGTCGACCTGCAGCGTGACGGACGGTCGTTCAAGAGCCTGATCCACCCGGGACGCGACGCCATCTTCTGGGTGCTCGAGAACAAGCCCGACAAGATCAACTACGTGTCCGGCTGGCCGTTCGTGAAGACCAACGTCTGGAAAGGCATCGAGGCCGAGACCGGCCGGCCGATCGTCGATCCCGAGCACAAGCCGGTGATCGGCAAGCGGGTCGAGTTCTGTCCGTCGCTGTGGGGCGGCAAGGATTGGCCGTCGGCGGCGTACAGCCAGAGCACCAAGCTCGTCTACGTTCCCGCCAACGAGAACTTCTGCGGCGGCTTCACGGGCGAGAAGCAGCCGCTGGTACCCGGCCAGCTCTGGCTCGGCACCAAGCCGGAGGACATCGGACTGACGCCGGCACCGAACGCCGACCATTTCGGCGAGTTGCAGGCGTGGGATCCGGCCACCGGCAAGAAGGTCTGGCAGCACGACTTCAAGACCTCGCAGCTGTTCGGCTCGGTGACGGCGACCGCGGGCGATCTGGTTCTCGCCGGCGGCACCAACGACCGGATGTTCCGCATCTTCAACGCCAAGACCGGCGAGCTGTTGTGGGAGCAGAAGACCAACTCCGGCATCATGGCGATGCCGATGTCCTATGAGGTCGACGGAACGCAATACATCGCGGTCCAGTCGGGTTGGGGCGTCGACGCGCAACGCATCCAGGATGCACTGGCCGGCAAGGTCAAGGGCTTCGAGAACAACGTCCCGCAAGGCGGCGTGATCTGGGTGTTCGCGCTCGACAAGAAGTAAGCCACGTGATCTGAGCTTCGGTCCTGATTGAATCAGGACCGAAGCGCCGGCTTGTTATGACGCGTTTTCTTCAAGCGTAACGGTGTTGGTTTCGCTCGAAAGCGCTTCTCACCGATAGGGGGCGATGCGATCGGGAAGCGGCGGATGGGGAGACCGCCGCTTCCCGGTCCGCGCTTGCTTTATTTGCCCTTGGTATCGACCTTCCGCTTCTCGTCGTCGTTCATCTGCTTGATCGTGGGATCGCGGCTGGCCTCGCCAGTGGTCTGGCCGGTGGTCGCTGGCGGCCCGCTGCTCGGAACCGAGCTCTGGTCGGGCAGCACCCGCGCCGGACGGGGCGCCGTCGCGCTTGGCGGCGAGGCGGTCTGGGCAAGTGCCGTCTGTGTCGCAAAAAGCAAGACGCCCGCGGACAGGGTTGCCGCGAGCGTCCCGAATGTTTGAGGTGGGGTTCTCATCGATCTGCTCCCGTTGATCGATGAGAACGACCTATCTCGCCTGACGTTCCAGCCTCACGTCTCCAGCTGCTTGCCGATCGGAAGGGCGCGGATGCGCTTTCCGGTTGCGGCAAAGATCGCGTTGATCAAGGCCGGCGCAAACGGCGGCACGCCGGGCTCGCCGACGCCGCTCGGCGGGGTGTCCGCGCCGGGCGGCACGATGTAGACGTTGGTGATCACAGGTGACTCGTCCATCCGGATCACCGGGAAGTCGTCGAAATTGCCCTGCTGCACCTTGCCGTCCTTGAAGCTGATCTCGCCGTATTTGGCGAGACTGAGCCCCATGATCGCAGCGCCTTCGATCTGCGAGTGGATTCGTTCCGGATTGACGTAAGTGCCGCAATCGATCGCGGTGTCGACCCGCGGCACCGAGAACTTGCCCTTGTCGTCGACCGCCACCTCGACGATGGTCGCGATGTAGCTGACGAAGGAGCGATGCACCGCGATGCCGAGGCCGTGGCCCTTCGGCACCTTGCGACCCCACTCGCCCTTCTCGGCGACCAGCTCGACCACCTTGCGCAAGCGCGCGGTGTCGATCGGGTAGCTGTCATAGGGCTCGCCGTAGTTCCAGGGATCCTTCACCGAGGACAGGTTGACGATCCGCGGGCTTCCGATCAGCTCCAGCAGCATCTCCTTCTGGTCGCGGCCCGTCGCATGCGCGATTTCCCCGACCATGGATTGCACCGCGAAGGCGCGCGGGATGTTGGAGACCGAGCGGAACCAGCCGATCCGCGTGAACGCGGCGGCTTCCGGATTCTCGCACTGCAGATTGGCGATCTCGAACGGGTTGTCGATCAGGCCCATGCCGAGCTCGAACGGCGCCTCGTGATTGGCGCCGGCGGCGAAGGTCGAGGCGATGGTCGGCGCCACGCTGCGGTGCCGCCACGCAATCACCTTGCCGCTCTTGTCGAGACCGGCCTCGATCCGTTCCACCGAGACGGTGTGCAGGAAGTCGTGATGCACATCGTCCTCACGCGTCCACTGCACCTTGACCGGCGCGCCGAGCTCCTTCGACAGCAATGCCGCCTCGAGCGCGAAGTCGCATTTCGACTTGCGGCCGAAGCCGCCGCCGAGCAGCGTCACGTTGACGGTGACATTGTCCTCGGGAATCCCGAGCGTCTTGGCGACGTCCTCGCGGGTGCCGCCGGGGCTCTGCACCGGCGCCCAGATCGTGGCCTTGTCGCCCTTGACGTCGGCAACCGCGACCGGCGGCTCCATGCTGACATGGGCGAGATGCGGGAGATAATATTCGCCCGTGATCACCTTGTCGGCGCTCTTCAGCGCCGCATCGGCATCGCCTTCCTTGCGCACCACGAGGCCGGGCTTGCGCGCGGCTTCCTCGAGCGAGGCACGATAGGTGACGGAGTCGTATTTGGCGTTGGCGCCGTCGTCCCAGACGATCTTCAGCGCGTCGCGGCCCTTGATCGCAGCACCCGTGTTGCGCGCGATCACGGCCACGCCGCCGAGCGGTTGGAACTTGGACGGCCAGGGCCAGCCCTTGACCTCCATCACCTTCTCGACGCCCGGCACCTTCTTGGCCGCGCTGTCGTCGAACGACTTGAGCTTGCCGCCGGTGACCGGCGGACGCGCGATCACGGCGTATTTCAGGCCGGGCAGGCGGACATCGGCGCCGTAATGCGCCTTGCCGGTGGTGATGTCGTGCAGGTCGACGATCGAGACCTGGCCCTTGCCGAGATAGCGGAAGTCCTTGGGGTCCTTCAGCTTGAGGCCCTCGACGCTCGGCACCGACTCCTTCGCGGCGTCGGCCGCGAGTTCGCCGAAGCCGGCCTTGCGGCCGCTCGCGCTATGCACCACCTCGTGGTTCTGCGCCTTCACCTCGGTCACCGGCACGCCCCATTTCTTGGCGGCGGCGGCTTCCAGCATCGAGCGCGCCGAGGCGCCGATCTGGCGCATCGGGATCAGATAGTGCCGCGTGCTGCGCGAGCCGTCGGTGTCCTGGTTGCCGAACTTGACCTCGTCGCCATGCGCCTGCTGGACATGGACGCGCGACCAGTCGGCTTCCATCTCCTCGGCGACGATCAAGGGCAGGCTGGTGCGCACGCCGGTGCCCATCTCGGAGCGGTGCGCCAGGATGGTGACGATGCCGTCGGGGGCGATCGCGACGAACACGCGCGGATCGACCACGACGCCATGCGGCATCTTGCCGGCGCCGGTTTCATAGGCGAACGCCTGGCGCGTCATCACCGGCGCGGCGAGCACGAACGAGCCGGCGATGCCGAGCCCCTTGAGGATGCTGCGGCGCGAAACGTTCTCGACCTTCACGTGCTTCTCGAAGCCGCGAAGCTTGCTGGGGTTGGTGCGGATATTCATGTCACACCCCCGTCGATGCGAGATGGACGGCATTCTCGATCCGCTGGTAGCAGCCGCAGCGGCAGATATTGCCCGCCATGGCTTCGCGGATCTGGTCGTGGCTGGGCTTCGGGTTCTGGTCCAGCAGCGCCGCGGCCTGCATGATCTGGCCGGCCTGGCAGTAGCCGCACTGCGGCACGTTGACCTGGCGCCAGGCCTTCTGCACCGGATGGTCGCCGGTCGGATGCAGCCCCTCGATGGTGGTGACCTCGCGGCCGACGACGTCGGACACCGAGGTGATGCAGGCGCGAACCGCCTCCTTGTCGACGATCACGGTGCAGGCGCCGCACAGCGCCTGGCCGCAGCCGAACTTGGTGCCCGTGAGGCCTGCTTCGTCACGGAGATACCAGAGCAGCGAAAGATCCGGGTCGCCGTCCCAATTCTGTTCCTGGCCGTTGATTTTTAGTTTGATCATGGTCTGTCCTCGCTCTGCCTAAGCTATTGACCTGTGCGGCGCGAGGTGTGGAACGTCTTCCATGGCCTGCGACCGCGCTGATGTTTGTTGTGCCAAGATATTCGTGAGCCAAATCTGCCGTGCGCCAAGGCCGTCAAGCGCTTGCGCTTTGTTCCAAGCACTCCTCTCGCTTGTCCGGCGCCGTGCGGGGCGCAGCATGGTGAAGGGCTGCGATGTTAGCAGAGACGGACGCCGGGTGACTTCACAGCCAAGTGTTTGCATTGCCATTTGGCGAAAGCAGGGCCGTGCACGATCAAGACATGACATCTCAAGGTGGCCATCATGCAATCGCGCGGGCGGTGCCACTGTCGCGTGCAGGTGCGACGCACTCGGGCAAGCCACGCGCGGCATCTCGCCCGGCCCCGTCTTCCCGGGTGCGCGATTGCAGAGGGCATCGCGCGGCGATGAACCCGGAATCCAGCGCTATGGCGCCGGATGCCCCCGGGGGGCGTTCGTAAAGCATGCGTGACAAAATCCCCGCCGCAATGCACAAGGCATCTTGCGGCCGCCGGATTTCAAGGCTATTGCCTTGCCTCTCAACGCTCCCTTCGTCTAGCGGTTAGGACGCGGCCCTCTCAAGGCTGAAACAGGGGTTCGATTCCCCTAGGGAGCGCCATAAATCTCAATGACTTAGATCCGATTGAGAGAAGTCGTCGAATATCCGTTGAATAAGCAATGGCGAACGTTGGCGAACTCCGCCAGGCTAATCAGTAAGCCCAATTGTTGCTTATTCTCGCTTTCATCTCCGTCTAGAGTTCGCTGCCACCGACGCGCTGACTGACCGACCCGCCCGCGCAGTAAGTCGCGCACGCGCGGATGCGTTCTTTACGATTCGAACGGCAGTGAAAGCCACAACAATATGCAATTCGTCTCCAGGTCCGTGGACCTAGAATCGCAGCAAAAAGCTTCCGCATCTTCGGCGGAGCAACCGAGCTCGGCTCGAAAGTAAGACGGCCCACGACGGCGATCGCGAATATCTCTCTATCAGGCTCAACGATCCGAGTTTTCCGGTGCCGCTAGGTCGAGCGGGACAGCGGATGCACCTTGATCTGGTCACGCCGCATCAGCGCTTCGTCAGGCTCATAACCTGGAGGTCATAGGTTCAAATCCTATCCCCGCAACCAAGCTTCAAGCCCTTGAGAACACATCGTTCTCAAGGGCTTTTTGCTGTCCTCGGTTTGGCTGGAATCTTTGCTTGTGGAAGCGCCGTGGAAGCGGCAGGAAGTAAGTCGCAGCGTGAAGTCGGCGAACTTGGCGTGCGATGTAATGACTCAATTGTGATCAGAGGCTGCGAGCACCGTGGCGGCGGCGCGCGGTTTTTCTCGCTCCAATGGCTCCGGCACGAAGGCTAATATCCGGCGGACCGCGCGCTTTTAAAATCTAAAAGACTCATAGCAGCACCTTCCAATTGGGTGCAACATTCCAAGAACTCCGACCTGGGTTTGCTGTCGTCCTATCAAGGCTGAAACAGGGGTTCGATTCCCCTAGGAAGCGCCAGCCACGCTTTTTTGCTGGTTCACAGCGTGGATCGCTGTCCCCAGTCTGGTTCGGGCCGCAACCTCCCCCGTCGCCAACTTGCGCGCAGGCGCCGCCAGCCAATGACAATGCCAGTGAGGGAAAAGAACAAGCCAAGCGTACAGAGTGCGACGATGAGCACATCACGCATGTGCGGGTGTGCCAACAGGACTGGAATGTCTAACGTATGCAAGGCGCTGTAAAGCCAACGATAGGCCCGACGCGACGGATCTAGCCTCTGTAGTACGTTTCCGTCGGCACTATCGAGGTCGATCCAGAGATTTCCGCACTTGATGCGGTAGACCGGCGTACCTCGGAACGCGGACCGCGTGGGATAGTCGTCGTTGTCAGCAACAACGGACGGTGCTTCACAGTCGGCTGCAATGCGGGCCGCAAATTCCCGGACTTCGCCTGGACTGAGGACCCCTGCCTTCCGATCGGCGGAGTCGCCTGTCCCGAATAGGACTTGTCTGTCGAGCGCGATTCGGTCACGTCGATAGACGCTGCCGTTGAAGGCAAACCATTCGGCTTCAACGGCGGACGGTGACAGTGGCTCACGGTCATGCGACGTGGCTGTTGTCCAGTCCGGCACAGTACCTGCCGCGCGGGCCTCGGCCGCGGTCAACTGTCCTCGCGAAAACAGCCTACCATGATCCATGGAAAGCCAGCCGCTGAAGACCCAGGTCAGCACGAACACCGCCGTTAGCAGGCCGATGACATGATGCAGGGCATGCCAGCCACGGTAAGGTGTGTTGACTTGGCTGTCCCGGACCTTGATTCGTGTGATCCCGAGCACCGTACCAAGCACGGCGGCGATCAGCGCCAGCAGTGAAAGAGCCCAGACTACGCGATCCCAAAGCGCCCAGTTGCTCCTGAGGATCGCCGGGTAGATCCAGTGCAGCACGCTGCCGACGAGGTTCCACGCCCGCTCGCGCCTAGTGGTGTGGAGCACGACCTCGCCGGTCACGGACGAGACGTAGATTTCGGTTGCGGCGATCTCACCGAGCGCAATACGAAACAGCGGGCGGTGACGATCGAACCCGTTCGGCACGCTCCATTGATCGTAATCCGCGATCCCGGAGACGGAGGCGCGCGAAACATCCAGACCACGCCGGCTGGCGTGGTCCCTGGCCGTCGCGAGCGCGACATCCGGCGAGATCACCGCAGCATCGGCACCATCGGACGCGCGAACCGTCCGCAACCGCGACGTATCGGACACGATATAGGCCGGACCGTCGCTGCGCTGGATCAGACGAACGCGTGTCGCGTCAGTGATCCCGCTGGCCTCAACAGCGCGGGCCGGGCCAAACGTCACGCGCGCAAGATCGATGGGCGCAAGGCCCGCAAATCGCTCCGCTTCCGAGAGTGACGGAAACGGAACGAAGTGCATGACGATGCCGGTCGCAAACCACATCGCGAACAGCAGGCAGAACGCGATGCCCAGCCAGCGATGCAGAATGACGACTATACCCATGGCGCTTCAAGTCTCACCATTTGAACGCGGCCGACACCTCGTAGGTGCGGGGCGCGCCGAGCAGGATCTGGTCGGGATAAAACGGATCGCCCCAGATCGCGTAGCGCTTGTCGGCGATGTTGCGCACGCGGAATGTCAGCCGGGTCTGATCAACAGCCGCGAACACCGATTTCGGGATGTCCACGAAGGCATAGAGATCGGCCACCGTGTAGGCGTTCATGGTCACAGTGTTCGCATCCGTGTTGTAGCGGTCGCCGACGTGGCGGCCGACCGCGCCGAGCTCAACCGGCCACGGTGTGAAGAACTGATAGGCCGCGCCAGCATTGGCGACGATGCGCGGCACGTTCGGCGGCGTATTGCCGGAGAACGAGCCACCGGCAAAATTATAGTCGGCATAGCGCGCATCGACGTAGGCGATGTTGCCCCACAATCGCAACGCATCGGTGACGCGCACGGCGCCGGCGAGCTCGACGCCCTTCGACTCCTGCCGCCCGGCGATGTTGAGCTGCTGGCCTCCGGCGGCCGCATAGACGTTCTTGCGCTCGATGTCGTAGACGGAGAGCGACCACTCCGCCCGGTTGTCCCAGAACAGGTGTTTTACGCCCGTCTCATAGGTGCGCGAGGTCGTGAGATCGAGCGGCTGGGTGGGGCCGAGCAGGAAGCTGTTGTTGGCGGCGACATCGGCAGCGGTCGCATACTGACTGAAGAAGGTCAGGCCGGGAACGGCTTCCCAAGTGTAGCCGATGCGACACGTCACCGGCGTCCAGGACTTTGAGAACGGAAAGTTCGCCTTCACCACGCCGTTGACGTCGGTCGAGTTGCGGTCGAGCCCGATATGTTCCATGCGGAGCCCGCCGACCAGCGCAAATGTCCGCGTGATCTTCAGGCGGTCCTCGAACGACAAGGACTCGTTGTCGATCTTCGCGGTCTGCTGCTGCGTCGTCAGCAATCCGTAGTAGCCACGCGCGGGATCGACCAGCGTGACGGAATCGCCCGGAAAATTGGCCGCACCCGGCCGGACGAAATCGAGATTGCTCGCTGCAAGCGTCGTCACCAGGCGGTTGTCCATGCCGGCGATATTGGCGTCCCACGCCAGGTCGGTGATGTTCCCGACCAGCCTCTGGCTGTGCGCCACGTAGAAGCGTTCCCGATTGACGAGGTTCGTACCGGCGTTGAACGCCTCGACCTCATTGTTGAACCATTCGCGCTCGGCACCGTAACCATAGGCCTGGCTCTTCAAGGTCAGATCAGGCGCGAGCTTCAGCTCAAAACCGCCACGCAGCCAGACCTCCTTGGCGACATTGCGATTGTCCAGCACGTTGTAATTGGTGTTGAAGGTGCGGTCATCGATGGTGACAGCGCCGAGATTCGTGCCGTTATAGTTGGAGACGTAGTTGCCCGAGACTATGCCGGCGGTGGCGTGCGAACCCGCGAAGGCCACAGGGACCAGCGGCGCGCCCCAATAGGCTTTTGAGCGATCGTCGCGATATTCGATCGCACCCCAGATCTTGAGATTGTCGGTGACGCGGTAGTTGAGCTGGCCAGACACATCGAGCGTCTTCGTATTGGTGTCGTCGGCAAATCCGTTGAGCGAGGAGCGGCTGATGTCGAAGCGATAGTCGAGCCCCCCGACATTCGTGCTGCCGCCCGAGCCGTAATAGCTGCGGAACGAATTGAGGGAGTCGTAGGCGAAGAACGCCTCGTTCCGGATCGGTCCGGTGTGCGGCTGCTTAGTCACGAAATTGATCGCACCGCCGCTGGCGCCCTCGCCTGAGATCAGTGACGCCGGGCCTTTGAGAAACTCCACCGCCTCGAGATTGGCCGTGTCCATGATGCGCGACGTCATGTTCTGCGGCCCGATCTTGATGCCGTTGTAGAGCGTGTTGATCTGGCTGTTTGTGAACCCGCGCATAGAGAAAGCAGAGGGTTCGGCCGGGTTATCGCCCGCGGTGACGCCGACCGCGCCTTGCGCGACGTCGGAGACGGTCCGATAGCCCTGCTGGCGTATTGTTTCAGCTGAAATCACTTCGACGGTTGCCGGTGTTTCGCGGACGGTGAGACCGAGGCGCGAGGCGCTCTCGGCGACAGCATTGGTGTTAAGCGGCGTCTGGGCGGTCGCGATCGGTGCGGCCGACTGCTGCGCGACTGGCGCCGAGGTCGGTCTGGATGCGGAGGTGCGGCGCGTTCCCCGTTCGTCGCGCACAGCAGGCTGGGCCTGCTTGCGGGATCGAGGTGCGGCGGGGGACACCTCGACCGGCGGCAATTTGGCGGATTTGTCTTCTGTTTGGGATGCCGTCTGACCAATGGCCGGGGAGGCACTCCCAAAAGAAAGTGTTGCAATCAGAATGGCGCCAAAGCGGCGGCACCTGGTCGTGCTCGACAGACGTGCGACATAGTGGCCGAAATTGTACTCGATGTTCGACAAGGTGTCCCCCAAGCTCTCAGACGTAGATTTGCGGTGTATCGCGACCAGTCGCCCAGCAATGCGCGGGTGTTGCGAATGCGATTGTCATGACGGTGCCTGATTGGCAGGCAGCTCGTCATAGCGCCCGAAGTGATAGAGGAGCGCAGAGCAAATCCAGCTCGCGACAAAAATCGCGACGACGATGTAGCCGAGATCGTCCATATGAGAATTCAGGCTACGGACGACGCTCCAAACGCCATCGTTCAACCCAAGCCTGTCGCGCACCAAACCGAGCACTTCGAGGCCACCAATGAAGATGGCGACGACGACAGACACGGTCGTTAATGTCAGATTGTACCAAAGCTTACGGACAGGCTTGACGAAAGCCCATCCATAGGCGCTCGTCATCAATGCGCTGTCGGCAGTGTCCATCAAAGTCATACCCGCCGCGAAGAGCAGCGGAAATAGCAGGATCGTCCAGAACGACGTTCCCTGTGCCGCCTGAGTGGCAGATATCCCGAACAGGCCAATCTCGGTTGCGGTGTCAAAGCCGAGACCGAACATGAATCCAACTGGGAACATGTGCCACGATCTTGTGACGATATTGAACAGCGGCCGGAACAGACGGCTCAGCGGACCTTGCGTCGACAGGAGTGGCTCAAATTGATCGCTCGTGAGGTGTTCGCCGCGGTTTACGCGCACGAATGCGGACCAAACGGATTTTAGAATGAAGTAGTTGGCCAGCCCAATCGCCAACAGAAAGAATGCTGAGATGAGGGTGCGGATAAGGTTGAAGTCTCCGAGCGCGCTGATGTCCATCGATATGGCGGTCCCGGAGATCGCAATCGACGCCAGCAGGACGATGCTCGAATGGCCAAGTGCGAAGTAGAATCCCACGAGTGTCGATGGCTTTTGCTCCTGCATTAGTTTCCGCACCACGTTATCTATCGCCGCGATGTGGTCGGGGTCGAACGCATGACGCAGCCCGAAGACGTAAGCCAGCAGCGCCGTCCCGAGCAGTCCGGGGCGGTCGCTAAGTGCCTGCAACGTCCAGATCCAGATGGCGACGTTGGCAGCGATCAACATAGTGAACGTGACCAGGAGTCTCGCCCCTCGCTGGGGCCACCGATAGTTCGCCATCACTATTCCACCGTCGTCTGACATATTGCTGGCTTAGTCAGGCCTTCAATCCATCCATTAGGAGTGAGCCATGGCGCACCCGACGCTGTTTCGGTATTCCGCGGGAGGAGCCTGGAAGGCGCGAATGAACGCGCGGCGCATGTTTGCGGGGCTGCCAAACCCGACGCGATGCGCAATCTGTTGGATGGGTAGCGGTGTCGTCTCCAGCAGGATGCGGGCGGCCTCGACCCGAATATTTTCGACAAAGCGTGCCGGGGTCGTCATCATCTCTTCCATAAAAGCGCGACTGAAATTTCTCGGGCTCATCGCGGCACGCTTGGCAAGCGCTTCGACCGAGAGATCGGCGGTGAGGTTGTCCAGCGCCCAGTCCATAACTTGGCTGATCTGGGTGTTTCGGATCGATTGTGCTTTGAGGAATTCGCTGATCTGGGGCAGAGTGCCCGGCCTCCTCAAGAAAACGACGAGCATTCTTGCGACCTCCAGAAACGTCGCTTGGCCGCAGTCGTTCTCGATCAGGTAAAGACAAAGGTCGATCCCGGCCATTCCGCCGACGGCGGTGTAGTAGGCGCCATCGCGAACAAAAAGCCGGTCCGATTCCACGCGCACTTGCGGAAACATCGTCGAGAACTGCTGCGTATGTTCATGATGTGTCGCAACGCGGCGCCCATCTAGGAGGCCGGCCGATGCCAGGACGAATGTTCCGGCGCAGGTTGCGCAGATCCGGCGCACGGACGGCGCATATCGGGTTAGCCAGTCGATCAATAGCGGAAAGTCGTTTCCGGATTGCGGAAGGCTCTGAGTACCTGCGACCAGTATGGTGTCGTAGGCGATATCCAGGTCGGGTGAGATAATCTTGTCCGGTAGCATGCGGATGCCGGACGAGCCCACGATTGGCCCCGGCGCCGCGCCAATGAGATCTACCTTGTAGCGAACTGACGTCGTTTTCGACTTGCTGGCTTCGTTGAAGGCATCGCTTGGACCCATGAAATCGATGGCGTTGGATCCGTTGATGACCACGATTCCAACTCGCAGGGTCGGGATGTTAGCCTCATTGTCGTCGTGAGACGAATGAGAAGACTGGGGGTCGGCGATCGCCATCGATAGATGCCTCGACGTTCGATGATCCGAGGTCATTTGCAGACGCACGGATCCACTCCCGGAGTCAGCGTCATTGCCGTACTTCGGAATCACCAGTCGTCGAAATGACTGTTCGATGGCAGGAAATGTAAGCTATCCGTCACGATGCAGCGGCCAAAGTTACGTCAGCGTCGGCCAATCGCAGCGCGGATCGGCGTATGAAGTTGTGGCGTCGGGAGATGACGGGTTACAGAAGGGGCGCGCCGTTCCGACATGACGCGGCGCGAACGCATGCTGGCGCGTTTCACCTAAAGGCGAAGCAAAGTGTGATAGCTAGTTCTGAGCGGTTTACGGTCTGTGGGGCGTTGAATGGCCCGCCGGAACGTGATCGGTACCGGCCCATGCACTCCGGAACCTAAGCCGGTATTCGCCGGGGCCAACGCCAAGGTTTCTGATGAATGCTCGCCTCATGCCGTCGGCGTTACCGAAGCCGCAGCGTAGAGCGATCTGCTGTAACGACTTTCCACTGTCTTCGAGGAGCAGCCGGGCCGCATCCAGCCTTGCTGCGTCTACGAACTCGGTGGGCGTCATACTCATTTCCTGGCGAAACACGCGTGTGAAATTGCGAACGCTCATGCCCGCCTGCTCAGCCAGATTGTCGACTGAGAGTGACGCCGCCAGATTGTCGAGAACGTACTGCTGAACCTGCTGGATCTTGGTCTTGCCAGACATTTGCGCGGCAAGATGCGCGCTGAACTGTGATTGGCCGCCGGGGCGTTTCAGGAACATGACCATATATCGGGCTACGATTAGAGCGAGCTCTCGCCCGTAATCCTCCTCGACCAAAGCGAGCGCGAGATCCATTCCGGCGGTCACACCTGCGGTGGTACAGAGATTGCCGTCTCTGATAAAAATCTGATCGGAGTCAATGTCGAGGTTTGGATATTCGGCCCGTAGACGTGCCGCGCATTCCCAGTGCGTCGTAACCCGTTTGCCCTCGAGCAAGCCGGCTGCAGCGAGTAAGAAAACACCTGTGCAGACGGAGCCGAGCCGGCGCACGGTGCGCGCGCGTCGACGCAGCCACTGCACAATTGCCGGATCGATCGTCTCGAATGACGGGTCGCCGCCGACCAGGAGTGTGTCGATCGGCTCGTCGGGCTCGAAGATGTGCCGGTCAGCCAGAAAGCGAAGCCCACCTGTTCCAAGCACGGGATGCGTGGAGCCGGCTATAACCTGCACGGTATAGGCGTTCGGATCTCCGAGTCGTCTGGCTGCTTCCCAGAACACTTCGGCCGGGCCGACGATATCGAGTGACTGAACACCTGGCGGAGCGAGCAATGCAATGCGCATCAATAATCCTCAGTGGGCCCAAATTTCATGCAACTTTCATTCCGAGCGTCGGCCGTAGAGGCGTCACTTTCGGCCAAAATTGCGCAACAATCGGACTCACCGCTATGGTTTGCGTGTCTCGACCTGCGCAGGGCCAGTCGGTAGCTCTGTCGGTCCCGTACTTAACGGTCGCTGTTGCATAGAGCGATGCTCGCGCGAAGCAGGCAGGCCGCGAGTATACATCATCTGGGCTGAAGACGACCAATCGACGGGTCCGGCAGCAAACGGACCTTCGCTCGAACATGTGCAGTAGCGGACTCAACCTCGAAGCCGGGGAGTGGGGCTGGCCCTCGCCTCGGACCGCTCATGATAGCAGAAATCCGGAGAGCAGGATGTGTAAGGCGGCCGGTTGCAATCATGCGAGCCGGCCAAAGGGTGCAAGTCGTCTGATGATGGCCCTCCGGGGCAGATCGATTGGCACCAAGGCGAAGCCTAGGAAGCCGGTGCACTCGATCTATCCACCAAGCCTGATCGCTGGACCATCCGCTCCAATACGGTAAGCCAGATTCCGTAGTAGTCCCAGCTTGGGTCGGCCTTGTCGTGCGTGGCTTCCCACGCGGCGATGCTTGATATCATTTCCGAGCGGAAGTCATCCCATTCGAACACGCCCTGCTTTGAAAGCGCCAGCGCCATGCCGAAGGCCTGGCGCTGCCACGGTGCGCCAAAGCAAAGGCTTCCGTTGTCCTTGGGTGGCATGTCGGGTTTCCCCAACATGCTTCCCAGGGCAAAATGCTCAAAGTTCGTCTGCATCGTCGAACTCTTAAGGAACTGGCGACTTCACGATGGCGACGCCCATCATCGATTCGGGCGTGACGAGAGCGGCAAGCTGCTCTTCGCTGAAACCATCAGTGCCCGTCGGCCGCTCGGGAACCACGAACCACCGGATCTGCGCGCTGCTGTCCCAGGTCTTGATCTCTTTGGCGGGATCGACGTTAAGGCCGAATTCGCTCAGCACTTTCCGCGGTTCGCGCGCGGCCCGGGCCCGGAACGATGGGTCCTTGTACCAGTAGGGCGGCAGACCCAAAACCGGCCAAGGATAGCACGAGCACAGAGTGCAAATGATGAGGTTGTGCACGTCCGGCGTGTTGATCGCGGCCTTCATGTGCTCGCCTTCGGCGCCGGCGCCCTTGGTGACGAAGTTCATTTTTTCGACGGCAGCCATCGTATCTTCGGCGAGAAGCTTCTTGAAGGCCGGATCGACCCACGCTCTTGCAACGAGCTTGGCTCCGTTGAAGGGACCCATTTCGGTCGCGAAGATCGTCATGATCTTGTCGACGGTGTCGTTCGTAATGACGCCCTTCTCGATGAGAAGCGCCTCCAGCGCGCGCGCGCGCGCTTCGTTCGCCGTCTCACGGTCCTTCGAATATTCAAAACGCTGCATGGTTGGCTCCTCAGGATGCGATCGCGGGTTCGAGGTAAGCCTCGAAGAGGTCCGCATAGAAGGTGAAGTTCTTCTCGGTGTTACCCGGCCACAGGGCTTCGGGATCAAACTTGACGCAGTACACCGGCATCGCTTCGCCGATTCCGTCGGGACCGGTGTCGCAGAGGTAGGTGTAGGCGTCGTGATAGACGCTATCGACGACACCGGGCTTGTTCCTGAGGTGGCCGGGCAGGCGCGTGTGGTCGACCGATTTCGGATCAGCGACGATGACGGCGTCACCCGGTGAAAAGCGGGGCGGGGCCTTCCGATCCCGCTTCGGATCGTCACCGATCAAGAGATATTTTCGTACACGATCATCCACGGCGCTGTCGCCGCCCTTCGGCATTACCGGAGGTGAGGCGAGGAATTCATTGGTGCGTGCGTCGAGTTCGGCCTGCGTGATGTATCCCTTGGCGACGAAATACCCCGATATTCCTCCAAGCCACTTCTCGTAGTAGCGGTACTTGAAGTAATCGAAGGGGTTCATCCCCTCCGCGCCCTTGCGCAGATCCGCCCAGGTCCATGTTGTCTTGAACGTGCTTGGCGTCGCCTCGAGGTCAAGTTGCGGGCTGAGCGCCATCATTGCCGTATGGATGCCGAAAATCCTCTTTTCCCAGGCTTCCACGAACACCCGCGTTTCAAGCGCGATGGGATCGAGACCTTCCAGGCCTCCAAGGTAGTGCTGTAGCTTCATTGTTGCTTCCCTTCAGGTTGATCAAACCACAGCCCGGCGCGTGGCAAGAATGTCGGCAAATTTCTCGGAGACGAAACCGAATGTGGCTCCGACCAGCATGGAGAATGCTGCGATAAAGGCTGGATTGGCGATGCCTGCATCGGTGATCGAATGTCCCGTCGCAGCCACGGTGCCCACCGTCGAGGCGAAGCCGAAGACGATCGCAGGCGGAAATCCAAGCGCGCGGTGGGAGGAGGCCAGGATCATGGCGCCGCTGCCCAGACCGACGCTAAGTCCGGCGAAGGCTGCCGAGTTTGGAACTGCCGCGATAGCAAGCAGACAGAGACTGGAAATAACGATCCCGACCGCGTTCGAGGCGATCGATTTGACGAAACCAGCTGTCCCTCCACCACACGCAAAGAACGAAGCCCACGCAATGAAGGTAACCCACACCGGGATGGGCAGAATGGTCGCGGTTAGATAGGTATCGATGCCGCCCAGCACGGCGATGCTTGTCGTCAAGGCAAGTAATGGAGTCATCTCGGTCTTCCCCTTTTGCAGAATGATTGAACAGAGCGGCTAGGCCACGAGACTCGTTCCGGATCGCGTAAGGCCGGACACCTCGCTACGAATTCTGGCCGGATCGAGCCCTTTTCCGATAAAGACAATCGCGCTCGTGCGCGGCTCATTCGCGGCCCAGGGACGCCCAGGACGGCCTTCGAGCGTCATGTGAACACCGTGAAAGACCCATCGCCGTGCCTCGCCTGCCAGCGAAAGAATGCCTTTGCACCGCAGTAGCGTTTCGCCGTTCTGTTGAACAAACGTGTTAAGCCAGCGGAAGAACAGCGGACCGTCAAGTGGAAGCTCCTCGCGGACTTCCACGCTAACGACCGACAAGTCGTGCTCGTGCTCCAAGTCGGAGAGCAGCAGCGGTTCGATGGCCAGGCAGTTCTTCAGATCGAACGCCTTGACATCGACGATCGAAGCGACATCAACGTTGCCGTTGATCGCGCGAACCGATCGCACCAACGGATTGATAGCTCGAACGGTGGCCTCGCATCTGGCGAAGCCGTCTTCATCGATCAGATCGAGCTTGCTTATCACCGCGACGTCGGCAAAGGCGATTTGCTCGGCTGCGACGTTCTCTTCGGAACTCTGATCGGCAAGCCATCGATCTATATGAACGGCATCGACCACCGTAACGACTGCATCGAGTGTCGTGGCGGCCGACAGCACTTCGTCTACGATGAAGCTTTGAATGATGGGAGCTGGATCGGCCAGTCCAGTCGTTTCGATGAGAATACGGCGGATCGGTCTTTTCCCGGAAAGGAGGTTGGTGATCGTCGAAACGAGATCGGTACGCACCGTGCAGCAGATGCAGCCATTGTTGATCTGGAGAACTTCCTCGTCGACGCCGACGACGAGCTCGGCGTCGATGCTGATCGCGCCGAACTCGTTCACGATGACAGCTGTATCCGCGAGCAGGTCGCTCTCGAGCAGTTGATTCAGGAGCGTCGTCTTGCCCGATCCGAGAAAGCCGGTGAGAACAGTGACCGGAATTTTTCGCGAAGTATCTATCGGCATCTCTCGGTTTCCTCCTACCATTCATCGGAGGCTAGGTTTTGAGATACGGGCACACAACGTTGCTCAGCGCGCGAATCCTGCCAAACAGGCCAAATGCGATGCTGCTTGGAAGTTGCTGCCCAATTGCGCCTCAGAGGAGCCTAAAAACCTGGCGAGTGCAGCTCGTGCGATCTCGCTGAGCGTGCAAATCCTGCCAAACAGCGTCAACATCGTGCGCGGTGCGTGGCACGCCAGCGATACTTAAGCGTCCGGTAAGACGGCCGGCACAGTCTGACGATCATTTTTCCTGTCGCGAGAATCCGATGTCATTTCGTGGTCTGAGAGCCAAATTCATCATCATTATCGCCGTCGCGCTGACGGGTATGATCGCTCTGGTGCCTTTGGCGCTCTACACGATACGTGACCAGATGATGGTGGATCGGCAGGCCAAGATCCAGCAAATGGTCGACATCGGACACGGCATCCTCGCGCACTATCAGAAGCTTCAAAGCGAGGGCAAGCTTGACCGCGCGCAGGCCCAGGCTGCTGCGATCGGCGAGATCAAGGGGCTGCGGTACGATAAGGTCGAGTTCTTCTGGATCAATGACATGGCGCCAAACATGATCATGAGCCCGGCCAAGCCTGAGCTTGACGGGAAATCGGTCGCAGAGCTCAAGGATCCGACCGGAAACTATCTCTTTCGCGGCTTTGTCGATCTCGTGCAGAAGGAGGGAGGCGGCTTCTACAGCTACCTCTGGCCCAAGATGGGCTTCGACCAACCGGTCCGCAAACTCTCCTACGTGAAGGGTTTTGCGCCCTGGGGCTGGATCATCGGGACCGGCATCTATCTCGATGATGTCGATACGATCTTTCGGCAGATCGCCTGGACTTTCGCCTGGATTTGCCTAGCAGTCGTCGTTCTGGTGCTGGGGGTATCCTTGGCTATCAGTCGTGCCGTGACACGGTCGCTCACCACGATCACCACGCTCACCGAAAAGCTGGCGTCCGGTGAGGACGATTTTGACGTGCCCTACACAGCCCGTCGCGATGAAGTGGGAAGTCTCGCGCGAGCGCTCCGCGTGTTCAAGGACAATACTGCCGCCGTTCGCGAGATGCATGGCGAGCAAGAGGAGCTCAAGCTGCGAGCAGACGAGGACAAGCGAAAGCTCATGGCGGAGCTCGCCGGTAGGTTCGAGGCGAGCGTCGAGGCGGTGGTGCTCGAGGTCTTCGATGAGGCAAGCGAGATGCAGAAGGCTGCCGAGAGCATGTTGGCGAGCGCCAATCAAGCCAGCGGCAGGGCGAATGTCGTCACGGAAGCGTGCCGGCAGGCGTCCGAGAACGTGCAGACGGTCGCATCCGCCGCCGGCCAATTGTCCGCTTCCATCAACGAGATCAGCCAGCGCGTGGTACGAGCAGCTCAGGTCGCTGACAAGGCTGCCAATGACGGGCAGCGCGCCAACGCCACCGTGCAGGGGCTCGCCTCGGCAGCCAATCAGATCGGCGAGGTCGTCGGGCTCATCAACCAGATCGCGGCGCAAACCAATCTGCTCGCGCTCAACGCGACGATCGAGGCGGCGCGCGCCGGCGAGGCCGGAAGGGGCTTTGCCGTCGTTGCGGCCGAGGTGAAGTCGCTCGCAACCCAGACCGCCAAGGCAACGGACGAAATCGGCGCGCAAATCTCGTCGATACAGGCCGAGACATCTTCAGTTGTCGGCAATATTCAGAACATCCTCGCGACGATCATGGAGGTCAGTGAGATCTCATCTTCGATTGCCTCGGCCGTCGAGGAGCAGGGCGTCGCAACACAGGCGATTGCCCAGAGCGTGCAGGACGCCGCTTCCGGCACCACTCAGGTATCGTTAAACATCTCGGACGTGAACACTGCGGCGTCGGAAACCGGGGCGGTAGCGGGCACAGTTCTTGAGTCGAGCGCTCGATTGACCGGCAAGTTGCGATCGTTGCAGGACGAGGTCGGCAGCTTTGTCGCAAATGTCAGGGCAGCATAGGCGGGTCGGGGAGCTCTCGCAGTGAGCCCCCACTTATCCTGTACCTCGCCGCGGCTCGTATCCATGTTCCTTCATCAAACGGTACAGATGTGTACGACTAATGCCCAGCAGTTCCGCGGCCTGGCGCTTGTTGCCACCAGATCGCTCCAAGGCGGTTCGAATCTGGACCGCCGTTTGGGATTGCACGCCCTGTTTGAGTGATTTCGGCTCGTTTTCTTCCGCTTCTGGATTTGAGATGAAATCAGCCGTACCCAACGTTAATTTGCCGGTGACGAGAAACCGAGTGAGCACGTTTTCCAGCTCGCGGACATTTCCCGGCCATCGATGTTGAGCCAGCGAAGCTATCTCGCTTCGGGTCATGCCTTTCGGACTGGCATCAAGTCGGGCGGCGATTCGGATCAGAAGTTGTTGGGCGAGAAACGCTACGTCATCTCGGTCTCGCAGCGACGGCACCTCTATCGGCAGCACGCTGAGGCGGTAGTACAGATCCTGCCGAAATCGACCGGCCCGCGCCATCTCAAGAACGGATCGATTGGTCGCGCAAATGATCCGTGTATTGACCGCGACGGGAGTCGTGCCGCCCACGCGCACCAACTCGTTTGTCTGAAGCACGCGCAGCAAGCTGCCTTGCAGATGCAGGGGCATGTCTCCGATTTCGTCCAAGAACAAGGTGCCGCCGGAAGCCAGCTCGAACTTTCCAAGCTTTCCGCGACTGCGTGCGCCAGTGAAGGCTCCACCTTCATAGCCAAACAGTTCTGCCTCAATCAATTCGGTCGGAATCGACGCGCAATTGATCCACACGAATGGTCCATCTGCTCGCGCCGAGTGTGCGTGGATCGTGTGCGCGGCGAGCTCCTTGCCGCAACCAGTCTCGCCCGAGATCAACACAGGAAGGTTATGTCCAGCGACGACCTGTAGCGAATTGCGGTACGCGTCCATCAGCGCGCCTTCGCCAACGATGTCCTCCATCGTGTACCGCGAGCGCCACGGCTTGTTGCCATTTGGTATCGCCAATTCGGATTGCGAGACGCGGCGAAACGTCCTCTTCAAAGTACCGAGATCCGAAAACAGGGCGAGGCCTACAGCACCGATGATCCGTCCATCTTGGAGAACAGGAACTTGCCGCGTGATGAGCTGGTGTCCGCGCACTTTGAGGGGGTAGCCGACATGGCTGCCTTCTCCACGTGCGACGAGATGAAGCTTCGTCTGCGAACCCACGACATCGGTAATGTGGCGCCCGATGAAATCTTCCGCCGTGCCGCCCAGCAGCCTGCAATAGGGGTGGTTGATCAGCACGATCGTACCCGACGTATCCACCGCCACCAAACAATCCGACACGTGATCGAGGACGAGCCTGAGAAAACCAGCTTCTTCCGACGATCCGACAATCCATTGCGAAAGGACCATTTGAAGAATCCTTCTGAGTGTAACGCCAAGGTTACAATCGTATAACTAAAATGTTACACTAACCCGACCGCAGATGCTCGTCAAATCGTGGCGGTCACTCGGCTTCGCGAAAATTGCGCAAGATTCGCAGAGGCTTGCAGGTGGGCCCGTCTCTTGGACGCGGGATGGCACGGAGCTTGCGAACCTTCTGGATCGAAAACGATCACGGGGAGGACAAAGTGACACCCACTAGGACCTTAAGAAGCATAAAAATCGAAGACACTGTTGTGCACGTGGCCGGGGAAGGACAGCCTTTGGTGTTCGTGCATGGCTTCACGACCACGGCGGAGTTCTGGCGAGAGCAGGTGGACGCCTTCTCGGCCCGGTATCAGGTGGTTCGCATCAATTTGCCAGGGCATGGCCGTTCGCCGCGTCCCGAAGATCGGAAATACACGATCGAGGCGTTCGTGGAGGACGTGCTCAAGGTTTACCGCGCCCTCGCGATCGAATCGGCGGTTCTCGTCGGTCTCTCGATGGGCGGAACCATTGCCCAGCACTTTACGCTCTCTCATCCCGAGCGGGTGCGAGCTCTGGTCCTCGTCGGCGCTACGCCGCACGGGCTGGGCGCCGACGTGAATGTCGACAATGTCCTCAAGGCGATCGCCGATCTGGGCGTCGTTGCGGCCAGCCAGAAGGTCATCGAGCGATCATTCGGTTCTGCCGCAAGCGCGGATCTTGTCGAGTTCGCCAAGCACGAAGTTGCGCAGACACCGGCCTTCGTGGCGCGCGAGGCAATCGCTTCGCTCAACGCGTCGGATAGCCGCGATAGGCTCGGCCAGATCCGCGTGCCGACGCTCGTTCTGGTGGGCAATGAGGACATCATCACGCCGCCAAGCGAGTCACAGGCCCTCGCCAGGGGCATTCCCAACAGCAGGCTCGAGATCATACCTGAGGCAGGGCACTTTCCGATGCTTGAGCAACCGGCAACATTCAACCTGAGCTTGGGTGCCTTCCTTATGCGGCAAGACATTCAACCACCACACGCCATTGCGACTGCCGGCGCGGCGCACACCATTTGAACGGGAGGAGAAACATGTCAGTGCAGGCAATCACAACCAGCGCCTCTTCCTCGCAAGGACTCGACCGGGACACGAAGCGCATTATTCTGGCTGCCGCCTTGGGCACCGTTTTCGAATGGTACGATTTCTTCGTCTACGGCTCGCTGGCCGCTTTTTTCAGCACGCTGTTCTTCCCGAAGGGAAATGAGACGGCAGCTCTTCTGGCGGCACTGGCGACGTTCGGTGCCGGGTTCGTGCTTCGGCCGTTTGGCGCGGTCGTCTTCGGGCGGCTGGGCGATCTGGTCGGCCGCAAGAAGACGTTCCTCGTCACCATGCTCGTGATGGGCCTCGCTACCGCAGCGGTCGGCCTTTTGCCGACGTTCGAGACGTTCGGCTGGTGGGCTCCGACCATCCTGGTCGGTCTGCGTTTGCTTCAAGGTCTGGCTGTTGGCGGCGAGTTCGGCGGGGCGGTGACATATGTTGCCGAGCATTCCGAGCCAGAGAAGAGGGGATTCACCACGAGCTGGATCCAGATCACGGCGACGCTCGGTCTCTTCCTCTCGCTCGTTGTCATCCTTCTGTGCCGGTATTCCATGTCGGCAGAGAGCTTCGCGAGCTGGGGGTGGCGTGTTCCGTTCATCGGATCGATCGGCCTCTTGGTTCTTTCTCTGTATATCCGGCTGAAGCTCCACGAGTCGCCGGTGTTTCAGCAGATGAAGGCTGAAGGCAAAGGCTCAAAGAATCCGATCGTCGATACTTTCGGTGACAGCCGCAACCTGCGTCTGGTGCTTATTGCCATTTTCGGGGTGGTCGCGGGCCAAGCGGTGATCTGGTACACGGGGCACTTCTACAGCCTCTACTTCATGACCACGACACTGAAGATGAGCCAGGAGCAGGCCAACTTCTATCTTCTCGTCGCTCTCGCGCTTGGAACTCCATTTTTCCTGTTCTTCGGCTGGTTGTCGGACAGGATCGGGCGCAAGTGGATCATTGTGACCGGATGCGCGCTATCGGCACTGTTGATCATACCTCTCTTCCAGGGGTTGGCCGCCTACGGCAATCCGGCGCTCGCCGAATTCCGTGCCAACACCTCGGTCGTGATTCACGGAAATGACTGCAGCGAGGATCAATCGTTGTTTGGTCAACTCTTCGCGCCCCAGGCGACGAAGGAGTGCACGCGCGTGAAGACGTTCCTGACCGCGAGGGCTGTCCCCTATGTCGTGAAGGCCGACGCCGCAACTCTGAGTATCCAGATCGGCAATGAAGCGGGCATGGCCTTCGACGAGGCCAAGCTTCTGAAGGCGTTGACCGACAAGGGGTTGCCATCTGCGAAGACGCCAGCAGAACCCAACGGAGCCATGGTCGTCGCCATCCTCTTCGCCTTGGTGTTCCTGGCGACGATGGTCTACGGGCCGCTCGGGGCACTCCTGGTCGAACTGTTTCCGGTTCGCATCCGATACAGCGGCGTTTCCGTGGCTCTGCAGATCGGCAACGGTTGGATTGGTGGCTTTGCGCCGTTCGTCGCGACCGCAGTCGTCATCGCGACCGGCAGCATTTTCGGAGGGCTCTGGTACACGATCGCTTTCGCAGCGTCGACGGCGATCGTCGGGGCTCTATTGCTGCCGGAAACCCGTGGTCGAGACATCAATAGTTGATCACGCGAGTCTGTTGGTTGCCGGCGAGTGGAAAACTCGCACTCGCCGGTTCTCGTCATCTTGTATGTCAAGAGACAGTCGACCGGCAGACAAGCTGCGTAGAATCCGCTCGCAGACCGGTCTGTCTGCTCTACTCCCAAGACTGGACTGGGCCGCTGCCTGATCATGGCAGCGGCCCCTCTTTTTCCATCTTGGAAGTCGAGAAGGAGCATTCCTGCCGTGGTCGATGATCTCTCTCCACAACCGACAGAACAAGCGATAGTTGGCTCGCCTGAAGATAGGTCCTCCCCCCACTGCCCTTGTATAGCGCGGGTTCAATCTCGCGGGGTGCGCAGGAAGTGGCGGCACAATCCCATGCAAATTCATCCCCTCCAGCCCGTGCGGATGAAGCCTAAACCGTCCAACAAAATCGTCCAACAAAGCGTATAACGTCCAAGAATTTTTTGTAGAAGCAAGTCACTGCTTGCGTTGCAACAAATCCTTGAAGTTGTGAGTGAATTTCGCTACGATCTTCCTTGGCGGATATCAACTCAGAGGCTCCTAGGGAGCGCCAGCAAAATCAGGCACTTAGCTAGCCATCAGCCGCGTTCGTTGAATAATGGTTGAATAAGACGCTGGTGAACAGCGGCGAACGCTTGCGGAATTTGCTGCCGACATTTGCCAAATTTGCCTCGGCGCGATGCCTCACTGTGGTTGGCGCATTCGCCATAAATTTCTCCGTCGCCCTTGGTGTCCGGAAATATTCAAACGACCGCTGACGTGCGCTGTCGTACGCGAGCGCCGTCGGATGCTCGCATTGACGTTGCTCGTCGCACAATCAACTCTTGTCCTGTCGAGCTTTGTGCGAATAGGAGGGCCACGTGCGATACAATCGACGAGAGAAAATTGGCGGACAACAGTTGCAAGTCAGTCTATCCGCTCCGAAGGCCGCAGAACCAAGCACGATGCCATTCGCCCAGCGTCTCACCTGCACGATTGACGATGCATGCGAAGTGACCGGCTTGGGACGCACGAAGCTTTACGAGTTGATAGGAACTGGGCGTATCGTCACGAGAACGATTGGACGTCGTCGACTAGTAGTGGTGCGTTCACTTCTGGCGCTCCTTGACACCAACATGTCGAACTAATGGACGTGCGACTTAAGCGAGCAACCTCACTTTGAACGCGCTTTTCCCTAGGCACTCATTCTGATGACATGAAGGTGCTCCTTCAGCCGGTCGAACTCGCCTGCCACATCCGCGCGCGCTCCTGCCAAAGTTTCGGCGGCGTGGCTGCGCAATGGCATGGTTACGTACACTGCACTGTGACCATAATCCCCGCTCTCCGACGGCCGAGCAGAATTGCAGCGCTTGCGCACTGAAGCCTGTCCCGATTCTAATGTAGGGTCCTGGGTTCTTGGAGCTTTCAGGCCTACCAGCCAAACGAATCCTTCGCAAAATAAGAGTTTAAAAAGACGCGATGTCCTTGACGGCTTGGACCGCCACCCTAGATTTTTGCGAGCGTCGGCGTCCAGTGCACGGAGGCGCACATTGAGGGGGACATGGCACCGCTGGCCCAACGCGAACGCAGTCAAGCGGTGCGAGCTTTCGCCGCTGGATTAAGCAGTGCCACCTCGCTCAACCGTCCCAAAGATTGGCAGGCATTCGAACGCCTAACTCGGGATCTGTACATCAGGATTACGGGTGACGTCCACATGGACCTGCATGGCCGCAATGGCCAGCCGCAATCGGGTGTTGATGTTTCGGGTGTTGATCAGCAAACGCGCATTCAGGTCGGTATCCAATGTCGTGGTCGCGGTGACGGTTCAATTTGGACGAATAGTCGGCTCACACAGAAGGAGTTGCGTGAAGAAGTGGCGAAGGCGCGCAGCTTCTATCCAAAGCTCGACATCTTCGTGGTCCTCACGCCGGGGCCGAACGACGTGCGATTAAAGAAGGCTGCCGCGGAGATAAGCGCGCGCCATGCGCGAGACGGCAGCTTTGAGGTCCAAGTACATGGTTGGGATTGGCTTGAAGGCCGATTGAGCGAGCACGCCGACCTTGCCATCCGGTACGGCCTCATCACCGTCGCGAACCCGAGTTTTCACGATGCTGCGACCGCATCAGCAATTGCAAAGCAAATAGGCTCACGCCTAACGACGGCAGTTGAATTAATGAACGATCAGCGCAGCGTGAACGAACGGTTCACCCTGCAGAGCATTTCAAAACACCTTGGATTTCCTGACTGGCGCAAGCTCGAAGCCGTTGCGGAGGGGCGTTCTGATGTAAGTGCAGCCGAGTTGGTCAACGTTGCGCGGGCATTGGGGATAAGCGAACATTGGCTTCTCGAAGGAAAACAAACGCCCTTCCTCGTGGATCCAGGAGACTATCGAGGTGCAGAAGAGCAGTTTGAGTCTATCCAACGGGTCAATCCAAGGCGGATCATCTTCGTGCGGCAGCGAGAGGAAGATTTTGAATCCATTTTGGTGGCCGAGATAGACGATTTTCGTTGGGTCACGTTCAATTGGGACCACCCAACGAGTAGCCATGTCGGTGGTACGGGCAGGTATCAACTCCTCGAATATTGCTGCTTGATCCGGAGGCTTTATCGTACTCTCGATCACCCGAGCGCGTGTACCCTCCACGGAAAGCATCTCGGAAGAGCTGAATTTATGCGCTTGTGGGAAGGGAATGTTTATCCAGGAACGTTCCTTCATTGGGGGCACAACGATCAGTGGTGGATGGATTTCGCAGAATTGGCGGATGAGAGGGTAGAGGGTACATCCGTATCTGCGCGAGAATTGCGTGAAGCTATTCGCATCGCGCGCCTGGTGCTCGCAGACCATCAAGGTCCCTCTAAGCGTGACGGCTGGATGCGCAGCCAGCTCGTTCGTGCAGGTATACCTGTCAACGAGCGGAAACCTGCTGCGCGCTACCCACTCGACTTGGGCCTCTCGCACGATTAAGCCGAGCGAAAGGGTAGTGAGCAGAGTAGGTCCCGGCAATGGGAGCTACATCCACGCGTACCGCAGATCCTTCTGCCACATCACACATTCAGCGTTGCCGAGAACGGCATAAGCTGCAGCCACGGCGACAGCGTGCAGATGGCCAATGCGCGCGTTCTCGACGAGTACTCGGACGCTGGGCTCGCCATGCGGTAACTCGCGGACATCGAGTACGTGCGAAATGTCGTTCGCTTGATCCTGGCCGATGAATTCTGTGATCGCAAAGATGTAGCGGGATGGCAGTATTGATGACGGCGAGCGTTCGCGAGCTGTCAGGAGCAGATGGCGTGCTCGTTCGTCAAATAGGCGGTTGGCGTATTGGCCCACTGAACAGTCGTCGCCATCGGTGAGGGTCGAGCACCACGACATCCAGTCATCGAAGCCAATAGGTATCGGCACGAACGGCCTCAACGCTTCGTTCGACGAAGCGGCCCGACCACGTTCTCGAAGCCATTCTTCGTACGAGTTGGATAGCAGTGGCATTCCGGGTAGCTTGTGGATGGCTTGCCACGTCTCTCGGTTCATATCGGCAAAGGTTGTTGCGACCGGCGGGCAACGATCGGTGTTCTTGGCGCGGGGCCGGCCGTTGACGAAGAACGTCGACGCTCCACCCAAAATAGGTGCCGGCTTAACGTAGGTTACGCCGCCGTAGTCGAAACACAGGTCAGCGACTGCGGTCTTGGTTGAATTCTGCTGCGGCGATACCAGCATCAGGTCGGTCATGAACTTGCTGGCCAGTTCGTTCCATGCCTTTCGAAGCTTTTCATACGATGGAAACGGCCGCTCCACATTGATCAGTCGGTAGTCCATGGGCCAAAGGAAATAGCTGTCGAAGCCGTCGCTATGAAAATAGCAACCGGCAACCACAACACCGTCGATTTTCCGTGAATCGTTCTTTGCGCGCTCCCAGACAAGCTTGAGAAGACTTTCGTGGCTTAGCGCGCTGTACCCGTTATTCAGCACGAGCAAAATATTGGTCGAAGTTTCGGAGTACTCCTTCCGAGATTGTTCAACCTGCTTGCGCGCAGATGCGACCGCTTGTTTGATGGGTCCAGCAATGATGCGGTCGTATTCGCGTTTCCCATGGTCCGATAAGACTTCGCGATCAATCACAACGACTGGTCGGGCTTCGCGGTGCTTTCGAAATAGCTCCGCGAGCTTGCGTTGTCGAACGGGCTTTTTCAATCCCTCTTCATCAAGCGATTTAAGCTCAACGATTGCTTCGGCGAGCACGTAGTCGGCGCCCACCCGGTCGCGCCGATCCGCATCGGGATGGGCACGGCGACCACCGGCCGAAACGATGACCGTGTCTAGATCCTCTTCGCTTAGCCTACGGATGAGAAATGATTCCATATTGCGCCATCATCTGAAATTTCTCGCTCTGACGGAACTGCAATTCTGCACGTCGCTCTCGTCCACGCTCCACATCGCGAAGCGCTTGCGTATCGGATCGCGGGGGATTGCGGACCGCACTTCGTTGCAAGCAGGTGTGGAATCGCCTATCTTGCAAGGCCTGTCTCGATCGTACGGCCCACCGCGATGGAGAAAAATGTGACGACAAAGCGTCCAAATTCAAGCCTTATCGAAAGGCGCGATGACCTCAGAGATGTTGTCGCAGGAAGCGAGCGCTCATTCTCACGTTTATTTCGCGTGGTACTGCGGCGTGGGTCCAAGCCCATTCCTTCTCAAGGGCGAGCGTCTGTCATGGGACGTTTGTCTGGGGCAGCTGCATTTGTGTTTATTGGATATGCCGTTCTTGAGGTCGGACCTGGGTTGTTCGACTCAATGCAGCAACGGGCGTTGCATCGAACTCCCGTGCACCGGGACGATAGTGTCATCCGCACTGGCGTGGCCACACAGTTCAAACGGTCCGTTGCTCTCTACTACCGAGATGTGAACGGCACCTTGCACCTGTTGTTGGCCGACGAGAGCGGAGTCAATAAATTCGTCAACGAAACGCTGATCAACCTTGATACGGAATGTCAGATAATAAAGACTAACACGGCCGTTCGAATAGAAGCACTTCTCGCGACGGCATTTGAGGACCGCGAGGCTTCCATTGCTGCCTATGCGGATTGGTACTTCGCTTGGGGCCGGTCGTGGGCGCTCCTAAAAGAGGCTTCTATGGGAGGCTTGACGGGCTTTGCACCTAACAATGTGCAGGGGGTCGTTGAGGCGAGCCATAATGCCGTTGAGTCTTATCTTGTCCGGAATTATCAGCGGTTCGTGCTAAAACCTGAATTTCGAAACCCTGTACTCGAAGCCGGTATCGCGCGAATCCTCGCCGAGGCGCATAAAGACTATCTTGCCGTCCTCACAAGACTTGACGATCGCGTTCAAGATTATCTCAGCCGCGAAACACAGCACCTTGAGCGTCTCGACCCGCTGGCAAAGCTGGACTTCTCGCTCGGATGGGACCAACAAAAATGGAAAGCGCCGCGCTACGCGGTGGATGATGAAGCATTCTGGACTGTTCTCAGGGGAACAGGGGCCGTATCGGTTTCGGCTCTGGTCGCTTTGAGTTTCGCGCCCGCTATTGAGCGGGCCGTCCTTCCCATCTTCGCGAAGGCAGCGGGCAAAGTCTTAGCTGCGATGCGTCCGCAGATGCTTGGCGCCGCCGCAGGGACAATGGTCGAGCCGGGCCTAGGTACAGTTGCGGGTTGGGCCCTAGGTGCTACGGGCGGCGTTGCTGTAGATTATTTCATGAGTAAGGGACAGGAAAAGCTCGATCGGCCGCACTTTGTGCGAGCGAACGCTCAGGCGTTGGATGCGACGGTTCAAGAATGGTCGCGTGTGATAAAGCGCGACCTATTTAAGGCGGTCGATGCGTGGTTTGAGGACACGCGCGATGTGGTTGCCGAATTTAAGATTCAGAGAAAAATCCCGACCGGCTAGGTGGATTTCCGGTCAGACACTCATACTGGAACGTTGAATGACGAGCCTTGGGTTGCCGCCGCTAATGTCATTTGACAAAACGGCAGCGACCGGTCTGGCGAATTTCAATGCTTTCTCCAGCAGCCGGCTCAGCACCCAACGGTCCTCAAGGCCCTAAACCCGAGCGCCCTACGAATAGCCTGTGAACGTCTACGCGGCGTCATCGCCCAAAGTTATCACACTATTTGACGAAGCAGAGAACGGCTTCGGTTGCTCCCGACGGGCGTTCGTAAGACCGACGACCGGGATTGATGTCGGACATAGATCGCAAGTGGAAGTTCTTACGTTGCTTAAGGCTCAGCCCATGTGTCACTCCAATCTCGGAGATGATCTCGGGCAAATCGTTGTGAATGTCCTTGTAGTAGGAATCCTGAATGACAAGGACCGCATGCCCGCCAGGTTTCAGTGCGTGGGACATACGCTCGATCGAGCGCGACATCTTGTGGAAGTAGTCAAGATGCGTGCGATAGTAATATCCGCCTGATGCCTTCGACGGATGCTTCCGCAGAGCCCTTAGGAAGCGGGCACAAGTCTTGCCCCAGCTTTCATCGACCTCGATCAAAGTGCTTGGCACCTGCGTTGATCCGATCATCTGTTTGCCAAGTGCGCGGGCGCTGATAGTCAGCAATGGCCCCAGAACGGCGAGCTCTATGCGCGTTGCGGCAGTATAGTCAATTCGCGTGCAATACGGCGGTGAAGTCAGCACGAAATCGACACTGCCCTTCCTCAGCTTCATTGATGCGGTGTCGGAGAGGCTGATCTCGCACTCCCCGGCGCGTGGAGGGTTCGCAATACGAAGATCTGCGTCGAGCGTGGCCGCCAAGGCCCCGGACATGTCCCGTACATTTGCCGCGAAGTACTGCGCGACTTTAGCCTTCGTCGCCGCAACGCGGGCGTCGGTCTCTTTCGGCACGCGCAGCCACGTTGGATTTGACGAGCGGAACGGTGCAACGAGCTTACGGCAGGCGGCGAACAACGCCACATAGAGCGTCGCCGCAGTGCCTGAGATTTTGTCGAGATGAATCCCGTCCGGCGACTTGGTCATGTTGCCCACGAGACTACGCCGAATGTTCTGCTCAATGCCTCGGATAAAGGCAGCTGTGGATGGTTTGAACCAGCCAAGCAAGGCTTCGTTCGGGTCCAAAATCGGCGGCGTGGAATAGGCGTGAGAGAGGATCGTCGCGGCGAGAGGCCTCAAATGATCGGCCTCGGTTGGCGGAAGCAATCGCGCGCGCGCGACGATGATCATCACGGGGTTCAGGTCGATGCCGATCGAGCTCAGGCCAAGACCGCTCGCAGCGTAGGTGGTGGTACCGCTGCCATTCCAAGGATCGAGGATGACCGCACCATTGGGGAGCTCGGCACTTTGTAGCAACTCTCGCGCAAACACCTCAGGGAAGCCGGCGTAGTAGGGAAAGAACCCTTCCCAGCCGGTCTGCAGCAACTTGTTACGCTTGGGCGAAAGAATACGAAATCGTGGCGCCATTTGCGCTGCCTCGCGCGCCTTCATCGGAGCTGCGCGTCTCATGGTGTCGCGTATCCGCGTTTGCTGCGAATTGTGATGCCAAGCCGGGTAAGCTCGGTAGGCAGCAGTGCTGCCTGGAGCAAGGCTACCGGCGGCGTGCCCGAAAGCGCCGAAAGGCCGCGATCATAGACCGCCACGCAGTCGCCAGTCGTTAGGCGCGAATTGAAGAGGATGCCATCGATATCATTCATCTCAGCGTAAACTGCTTCGGACAGGGCTTGGCCGGCGCCATGCGCGCGTGCGCGATTGGCATCGGTGTCGACCCCAGCTTCGTACGCTCCAGCCCCGCGTAGGTCGAGCAGCGACAACTCTCGGCTCGAACTGATCGAGGTCACGCACAACTGTTCGAGGTGGGGTCGATAGAGAAAGCGCTTTGTCTTGCGTTCGAAGCGGTCCCTTACTACGGCTTCCGCGAACGCAGTCGGGAAATTGTCGGCAGCGTATAGCACCCGGAACGCTCCCGACGGACTCGAGAAGCGACTCGATCCGTAACCTGCGTTGGCAGGCGTCGAGCGGTGCCGGCTGGGGAGAATGCGCGGCCAGTCGGCGATGCGGGCCTCGATGACTCGCGCGCGAAGTTTGGAAATGACGATTTTCACGCGTAGTCAAATGCGCCTTCCGCCGCGCTCTTGACAAGCGGGAGGTCACCATCACGTAGCTTGTCGATCGGCGGCTTGCCGCTGGTCATCCGGTTGGGGGAAACCAGCCATTCCCATGTCTCTTCGGGTGACGTGAAGAATGATGCGATCACGTCGAGACCTTCAAGGGGCCTCAGCCGCTCAAATTGACGAATTGGGTATAGGAAGTTGCGAAGCCCCTTCCGCAAAGCAATTATCTTATTCGCCTTCCGCCAGTTATCGAGCGTCCCACGCGAGATGTTGAGTCGATTGACCAACTCTCCTGCGCCAAGAAGATCGCTCTCGACCCAGTCTGCAGACTTGTCATCCCTCGTAATAGCATCGAGTAACCGACCGCCTTCTGCGGCCGATACGACTGGCCCGATTCCACTGCCTTGTAGGACTCGGTCCTTCGGATTAGACGGTCGTGCAAAGGGCTTTCGCTCGCGTCCGCGAGCTGTGTTGGCCGATGGCGGTACCGGGACCTTCAATGTCACGGCGAGCTCAAGCAGGCCCGCCATGTCCATCTGCTCAACCTTGCTCTCGATGGCCTTGGTCAGAGCGGCTTTAGCCGGGTGCGCCTGTTTAGAAGTGCTCATAGGATATCCTCTTCAAGGCAGAATAGGCAAGTTAGGCAGAATATGCAATAGTGCATAGTGTAATTGGCCAGCAAGCCTTTTGGGTTCACCCTCATCCAGTGAATTTCGCTGAAGAATCAGTCGCTTATATGCATGGAGATACAAGGACAAGCGTGGTATTGCATGGAAGAGCGTGGAGTGCTATATAGAGGATATGCCTCGCGCCCTAACCATATCTGAACAACTCGCCCGCAATGCCAGTCGGCAGCAGGAGGCTTATGCCGAGCTGACCAAGGCGTTGGGCGCAAGAGATACGGCTGGCCGGGAGCGTGCGCAGGCCAAAATCACTGAGCTGACTGCGGAATATCAGCGTCTCTCAGACGCCCTCCGGTTTAGCGAACTCGAAGCGCGCGATATCGCGACGCCCCACTTGCGTAAACCTGGCAAACCCCTTCGCGAGCTCGCGCTTGACGCACTCGATGATTTGGGTGTCCCGGCTGCACCTGCACTCGTCGCAGATTTGACGGCGGCGCTCACAGGTAACCGACCTTCGCCTTCGCGCTTCGCCAGCCTCCGACGGGATGAGGAAAATGCGGCGCGGCGGAACCTTGCAGCGCGCCCCGCCTGGATCCTGCCCGCGATCAGCGCCGTCGAGCTTACCGCTATTCCGAGGCTGCTCACGAGTTCCACCTGGGCTCTCGAACGCCGAATTATCGGCTCGCGCAGCATGCGCACCGACAATCTGCGAATCGCAACCAATCTCGCGCGTCGGTTGGCTCATCTTCGCGACGTCGGGGCGGCCGAGGCAAAGGGCGTTGAGCGGCTGCTGTTCTCGTTCGCGCGATCAATCCCGGGCGCCAGTGATACGGGGCAGCCGATCGATCCAAAGCGCGTGACCGACGCTGCGCAGGCCGAACTGAAGATGCTCGATGATGCCGATTTCGCCGAGCGACAGTCCGCTGCTGCTCGGCTCTCGTCGAGTGCCGCCTCTTTCAAGCTTTGGGGTCGTCCCGTCATGGTCGACACAAAGGCAGCCGAAAGGGCGATCAGGTGACTCCGGCCAACGCGCGCCTTGCTCGTCTGCGTGGAGGTATCCCGGCCGTGGAGGTGGGAGCGCGCGGCATTGAGAGCGTGGCCCGTAACGCCGGCTGTACCCGGCTGCGCGCGATCGTCATCGCGGGGCTCACCCCCACCGAGATTGTCAAGCACGTATTGCGCGCTGAGCCCGACATCATGTCGCCGTTCGCGATGACGCTCAGCCAAGCCTATGAGCGCCGCCTGCTGGAGAACGGTGGGACCTCGCTCCTGACTGCCTATCGCGACAAGGGGCACTTGGGGCCGACCGAGGTCAAGATCTCATCGGTGGCCGATCATGCGCCTGGCGACGGGCGGCTCGCCCGCCAGCGGCGGGAACTCGAAACCCAGCGTCTCTTGGACATGAAGCATTCGGGCAATCCACTTGCCCCGAATCTCATTCTCAATCCTCGACTGCCGCTCGCGCTGGTCGGAGTCACACACGCGATCGAACTCGATTATATGGTCGCAAGCGATGACGCGCCTTCCTACCGCGTTGGCGTCATCAAGTCCTACGCAGATCGCGGCGGCAAGACCGACAAGGCCCACTTACGATCCGCCTGCCGGGAAGCGTCGGTGGGGACGTTGGCTTTGCGTCAGCACCTCGAAAGCCGCAATGATGATCCGGATCGAGCCGGAGATCGTATCGACATGGTGCTTCGGGCTCCCGGTTCGTTCGTGCCGCGGCTGTTTGCCTCCATGCGAGCTGAGTCCGAAATGGCATCGCTGGTGAGGGCCCTCTCGACCGCGCCCGCCGACCTCGATGAGGTCGAGCGCTTGGTGCCTGCGGGCGCCAATTTTGCGAGCCGCGACGTCATCGACCAGATTCCCAATAATTATAGATCTAATTGCAAGGAGCATTGCGCCTTGTGGGAACACTGTCGCGCTCAAGCGCTCGCCGCTGGCCAACCCATCATCCTGGGCGATGCTGCTGCCGAGCAGCTCGCCGCGGCGGGCTCGATCACACGCGCGCTCGACTTGCTGGATGGGCGCGGCCGGCCGCCCGAAAATCACGCAGAGGCTGCTCTTGGAGCCGAGCTACGCGCCGCGGCCCTCTTACTCGATCGGATTGCAAATGGCTGACCTTGTCCATGTAGCAGCCCGCTTGCGGGCACTCCAGCGAGGACAGGCCGTCCCGATTGTCGCGCAGCGCCAGCTCGTAATCCAACCTCATGCGCGCATCCTGACGCTGCTTGCCATGGCCGGCGAGGATACCTCCGTGCATGCTGCAGCGATCGGCGGTTTCGGCTATTCGCCCGAGATTAACGTTGTCGCCGATCCTCGTCGTCGTGACGATCAATATGGTCTGCTACGCTGGCTGCTGCCCTTGTTCGAGGCCTATTATGCCGAGTGCCGTGCAGCGGGAACCTTTCCGCAGATTTGGGTGTCTTCCTCCGGCGCCCTCGGGCATCTCGACACACTTGCCGATCGTCTGCGCTTTACTGATGAAGACGATATCAAACGGCTCGGAAGCTTGTGGACCTATGCGGGCGAGCGCTCGCCTGTGGCCGGGCAGCAGGCCCTAGTTGCTGCTACTAAGGCACTCCGCGCCCACTTTGCGACTGGCCAGCAGGAAGGCGAGGACGAGCATCTCGGCTCGCTGCTGACGTGGATCGAGCCGCCCGCAGGGCGCGATATCTTTGCAGCCGTCGCGACCGCGGAGGCGCAGCCAATGGCGGAGAAGACAGATCCGCGCTTCGACCGGACGGCGCTTCAGCCTGCCATTCAAGACTATAACCGGGCTCGTTCTGCCGGCGAGAGTGAAGCCGTTCTCTCATTCTATCATGCGCGCATTCAGCAGTTGCTTGAGGGTGTGATTCGCCCAATCTATGCAGCTACCCAACGTGCGATGTCACTGCTGACGGCGGTTCGATGGCAGCCCAACCCTGCGCTTGATGCGCTGGCGGACCAAGAGGCACAAGAGTTCGAACGCTTCATGGCGGCGCGCGATGAGGGCTTTCGTCTGCCGTATCATGACAAGCCGAAGGCCGGCGCCATGAAGATCGTCGCGCGCGAGCGTGCCGAGTCAAACCTGGAAGCGGGCATGCTTCGCCATGATCGAGCCGCGCGCGAAAAGGGGGTCGTCAGCGGCAGCGTGCTACGCGCGCAGGTCGTAGACATCCGTCAACAGAAAGTTCGCGCACGTCTTTTTGAGTATGATTTCGTTCTGTCGAGCCATCAGGACAGCCTTCACCTTCGCGCAGGCGACGAACTGTGGACACTGGATGATCCAAAGATGTCGCTGCGTATCGACGGTGTGGAGCGGCGTGGCCCGTTCACCTGGGTCACTGGCAGGGTGCTGGTGGGTAAGAACGCGGCGAAACGCATGTCGCTTGGCACGACGCTGGACTTTGGTCCGGAGGCGCCCAACTGGCAGGCGATCGGCAATGAACTCGCTCAGATGAGTGTGCGCCTCACCAATGCGCCTTGGACGCACAGCGACATAACACCAGTATCGGCCCCGGTTGGCCGGCCCATGCCTGCAGATCTGCTCGCCGCGGTGGAGAGGCTAGCATGACGGATGCCTTCAATCCTCAAGCCGCCGCCGATGCCGCCCTTGAGCAAGTGCTCGCCAGTCAATGGCAGGGTGTCCCAGCGCTAGTGCTGCGTTCGCCTCCCGGCGCAGGTAAAACAGGTGTCGCCCAGCGCGTTGCTCTGCAGAGCTCCACCATGCTCGATCAGCGCTGCATGATTGTGACGCAGACCAACGAGCAGGCCTTCGATCTGACGCGCCGGCTCACCCGAAATGCGCAATCATTGCCTATTCACCTGTTTGCCCGGCGGGGCTTAAGCTTGCCGGCCGACGTCGCGAGTTTGCCGAACTTGGTGATCGTGCATGACGTGCCGAGCCTGCCCCAGCACCCGTCGATAACGATCGGCAACGCGGCCAAATGGTCATGGATCCAGACTACCGAGCCGTGCTTTGACTTGCAGATCGTCGATGAGGCATTCCAGCTTCCTGACTATCGCTTCCAGCTGATCTCCAATCTCGCCCCGCGTCACGTCCTAATCGGCGACCCGGGCCAAATCGATCCCTTCGTCAACTGTGAGATCGAACGCTGGCGCTGCGATCCTGCCGGCCCTCAGGTTTCATGCCCGGCGGCATTGGTGAAACGTCATCCTTCCGTGCTCCAACTCGACCTCCCGGTCTCGCGCCGCCTCAATGACGATACGGTACGCCTCATTCAGCCAGCCTTCTACCCGGACATGCCGTTCCGAGCTATGAGCCAGGATCGGTCGGTGCGCTTCGAGGTCGCGGGGATCATGCCATTCGACGCCGCGCTAGACGTGGCCGCTGCGGGAGCATCGATTGTCATGGTCGAGCTGCCTGCACAGATTACGGGAGAGGCCGACGGTGACCTTGCGCAAGAGCTTGTCGCCTCGCTTGCAAGGCTTTTACGGCGGCGCGCGTGGATGAGCGACGACGGTCGGGTTTCGGAAGTGACGCCTGACAAGATCGGCGTTGTTTGCGCGCATGTGAGCCAGGTCAACGCGGTACGCGAACGGCTTGGCCCTGCGATGGCAGACGTGTTCGTCGAGACCGCCAATCGCTTCCAGGGGATCGAGCGACCGTTCATGTTCGTGCATCATCCTCTGTCTGGAAGGGCCGATGCAACGGCGTTCCACCTGGACGCGGGCCGTCTTTGCGTCATGTTGTCGAGGCACCGCATCGCCTGTTGGGTTTTCGGCCGTCAAGGCATTAGCCAGCAGCTGATGCGCTTTTCACCTATGGGCGATCGCGCGCTCGGGATCGACGATGATCCCGAATATCGCGGGTGGCGGGCTCATCTGACGCTTATGGCCGCCTTGGCCCGCACCGGGCGCGTCTTCCCAGCTGTAAACGGGCTGACGCCGCCGTTCGCCGGCCAGCTGGCGCGCTGACACTGTGACATCGTTGAGAGTGTTCTTCGGTCGACTGTTTAGTTTCGGGATTTCAGCTTGAACCGGTTATTGCGAGCGGCCCACATCGAGCGGCTCGTCCCAAACATCGAGGCTATGGGACCGGGTCCTCTTTTTGAGACTTTCGGTACCCGGTTTCTCGCCCGGTTACTCGACATTCCCCTGGTGCAGCGTGGCGTCAGCGTTAGGGGCAATCCTATCGGCAGGACGGTGGACGCTACAGCTTTGAATGACAACACAGTGGCCGAGTTCTCGACCGACAAGGGCTACTTTGCCGGCGACAAACCTAGGAACGACCTCGCTCACCTTGTTCACCGGCACCCGTCTGTGAAGCAGATTTACTTGGTTTCGTCTCAAGTCGCCCCTGCTGGTGCCATCGACACCTTCGTCGAATCGAACGTAAGTCAGGGCCGAAGTGTCCACGTTCTCGACGCAAGACGAATCGCTGAGGAGATCGTTGACCGATTGATGGTCAGCGACGATGCGATCGACGACCTGTCGGAGTTTATTCCGGTGTTGGCAACGGTGCGAGATGAACACGCACTCGATCTCAGAGCTCCCCGTCCTGGCTCTCGTCACATCGAAAGGCCGGATGTCGACGCTGCGATCGCCGACGCCCTTGGACGATCACCATGCATCGCGATTTCCGGTATGGGTGGGGTCGGGAAATCTGAAGCCGCCGCCGCCTATGTCGAGAGGCATCGCAACGAGTACGTGCAGACGATCTGGCTGGACGGTGCGGACATTGAACGGATCGAGGCTCTGTCGGCCGTCACGATCAGAAGGGCGGGAGACGCCCTCAATGTTGTCGGTCTTCTCAGCACCAGGCGATGCTTGCTTGTCATTGACGATGCAAGGGCGGACCTTGAACCGGCTCAATTGTCTAACCTGTGCGGGCAAGGCTCGCACATCATCCTCACTCGTCGGGTCGCGTCAAGTAGTTACAGCCTGCCATTGCTAACTGAGAATGAGTCCCAATCGCTCCTCGAAGCAGATGGCGTTGATCCATGCCCGCGGCCAATCTTCGAAAAAGTTTTGGCGACCGCGGGTGGCCATCCGCTGAGCCTGGCGTTGATCAACGCTGCCGTGGCTAATGATACGAGTTGGGGCGACATCGCTATTGACTGCGAGGCGATCGGAAAGTTTACAGATGGAGATACTAGGCTCTATGAGCGCATTCTCGGTCGCCTGCGTTCGAGCCTACAAGGGGAGCTGGCGGTATTTGCGTGGGCTGACCAGCCCATCTGCGACACTGGGTTCTTGAGATGCGCGATTAAACCTGTCGGTGTCCGTAATCTTCAGTCGAACGCGCTCACTGCGGTAGACAGGGCTTCCGTCATAAGACTCCATGAGATCGTTTTTGCCGCACTTCGGGGCGGCGGCTGGTGCAGCGAGGCCAGAGCCGCTGAACTCGACGACGCCCTCGAACTATACATTGCGTCGCTGACTCGAGGCGACACGCACAATTTACAAACGGTCGCGGCAACACATCGGAGGAAACTCGAAGCGAGGGTTGCAGCAGGAGATCGCCGACCCACCTATCTGTATGCTCTCATCTTCGCTTGGGATGCCGCTGATACCGATGTGCCATCGCTGCCCGACCCAACGGACCTAGCGCGAAGTTTACGATGCGCCTCAGGGCCAACAAGGGACATGCAGCTAATGTTGGTCATTGAAACAGTGGAAGCGCTGTTTCGATATGAGCGTGAGGTCAAGGGCTCTACTGAGGCGAAGCGGAGGTACCGCGAACGCCTATCTGTATTTGATATTCTCGACGACACCCCTGACCTCAATCCCCGCCAAAGGGCCGAGATAAGCCATCATCGAGGAAAGTTGCATCGTTCTATCGACGAGGGCGGCGAGGCGGCAAAGCTGTTCGAGCAGGTGCTAGAAAGCGAAGTGCCGCTCTCCGAGGCAAAGCTGCAACTGGTTCGCCTCTATTCTAAGGAACCGAATCGAAATGTGGAGCGAGCGCAGCAGTTGGCTGATGAACTCATGGCCTCGATCGCCGCCGGCGGTGAAGGCCTTTCGAGTTCGGTGACGCTCGGCCTCATTGAAGCGCTTCACTGGACACGGGAGGATTGGTCGAACAATATCTTCGATGTGAACTATGATTTGTGCATGGCTCACGTATCGCGCGGGCTGCTGGCAGGTATTCCCCAAGCTTACGAGACCTTGGCATCGATTGTCAGAAATTGGGCATGGACGAATCCGTCACGACTGGAGATGCTTTCCGGTCTGATCGACACGGCGTCGGCGCACGATATACGCGAAGATCGCGGTCGTGGCGCGTACGCCGAGATCCAGCAAAAACTTGCAAAGACGAAATCAGGGGAAGCAGCGGACAAACATTTAAAGTTGGCGCTGCAGGGATTTGAAGCGCTGAACCGGCCGAGTGCGTACCAACGGAGAAACTACGCAGAGACGTTGCTGGAGCTAGGCCGGTTCATTGAAGCCGATGACATTCTGCGCAGCATAACCGATCCGGAGAGCCAACCCTTCGTTGCCTTTTCGCTATCGAAGGCAAATCTTGGGCTGGGTAACCTGCAAGAAGCTCTAGCATTTGCCGACGAAGCTTTGGCCGCCGCAGAAGGCAGAAACGCCAAGTTCAAGCCAAGTTTTTTGGAGCAACGATCTGCGGTGAGGAGCCAAATCGACCGCAAGGCACGCGATGATCTCAACGGTGCCATTAACCAGCCAAAGCCCAGATCCTAATGACTGTCGTTGGGTAATGCACATCTATGGTTGAAGGGCGTCCCGGCAAGACCTACTAGTATCCTTGGGGGATTCGGGGATGCCTATTACTTTTAGCGTTATTGGCGGCAAAAATGGTTGGGCTGGTAGTAGTTGGACAATTACCAACGACGATGAATTGGCAGGGCTGATCGCAAGGGTTGCTCTTGGTCAAAGCCGATATGTGCGTCGTGTGCTCAAGGAAACAGGTTTCGCCGCTCCGGACGCAAAGGAGACGGAACTTGCTGGGGCGCTCAAATTGCTAACGGCCACAGATCCCAAAAATCCATGGCATCGTGACGGTTGGCTGTTTCAGGTCATTTCTTGGATCGCAGCAAACCTTCAGGACCCGAACGGCCTAATCGCTCCGCCGCATATGATCCACGCGCACAAGGGTTTCGACGGCGTTCACGTAAAGATTGATCCCAAAACTAATCTAGTGACCTCCGTTGTGATCTGCGAAGAGAAGGCGACAGACAACGCTCGAAAGATGGTGCGCGATCGTATCTGGAAAGAGTTCGAAGGAATGCAGAGTGGCGAGCGCGACAACGAGTTGGCGGCGGAAGTCACGAGGCTTTTGGAGACGGCGAAGAGTGTGGATGTTGACTCAGCCGTAGAAACAATCGTGTGGAAGAATGCGCGTTACTATCGAATAGCGATCACCATCGGCGATGAACACAACGACGCGAGCGGTTATCAGAAGCTCTTTGACGGATATGACGCCGTGGTGAATGGAGAGGTCATCCGACGTCGCGGTGAGGTGCTGTACTTAAAGAATTTGCGAGCATGGATGGCAGTGCTCGCCAATCGCGCCACCAAGAAGGCGACGGCGATGGTGGCTGTGCATGTATGATGCCGACACCGCTGAACTGATACGATCGGCTCCATCGCTCGATGGGATGGACCGAAGTCGACTTCCCGAAGAGCTCTCGAAAGCATTCGCACGCATTGCGGCAGCTCGCGTCCGCCTGCGAGAAGGTGGGGTCGATGACGATCAAGCCGTTGTTGCCCTCGTTGCAGAGATGCAACGGCTGGCATTCACGAATGAAATCTTGGTGGCGGTCTCCCCGGATCGTGACGACCGCGCGGCGGCGGCATTCGTTGCCGGCTCTGCGCATCAACTCTGTTTCAACGCCCGGCGGATCGGCGCAGAGGATGAAGTGAGCGGCACATATGTCGATGCTAATGGTATCTCGTCTGACATCGCGGCCATGTTGCTCTTCCTCGTTGCAGAAGCAACGGCAGATGCCAGCGAGATCGCCAGCCGATTTAATCTGGAAGCTGCTTCACGCGTTGAACGTACGCTGATCGAATCGTTAGGATCGTTGGCCCGAGGGGAACTCGTAGGGATCACATCAGCTACCCTGCCACCGAAGGATGCCGTTACCGGCGATTCCGCCGCTGAGGCCGCCGCACTGGCGCTATACCACAAACTATTGATCGGTGTGCGCGCGTTGGCGGACCAGCTTCTGCGCGGAGATGACGATGACACAGGTCAAGCAAGGGAGATTTTCCGCTCGGTCTTGCGCTTGAGCTCGGCAGCCCGACCGGATGGAAAGGATTGGCTAGGTGATGAGGTTGGATCGTTCTCCGGTCCGCACCACTTGGCCTCCCTGCTTCTTGCTGTCTCAGGCGATCTGTCGGGTAGTGCTGTCACGGGCGTTGCGCCTCCATCGGGCATCGGGGGTGAGAAGTGGCTCAACGCGATGCGACGCATCGCACGCAAGCGACCTTACCTTTGGAGAAATCATCGCGAAGCCGTCGCGCAGGGCTATTTGGAGTCAGAAAACTCTGCTGCTGTCAGCTTCCCTACAGGTGCGGGAAAGTCGACGCTCTCGGAGTTAAAGATATATGCCACACTGCTCCGTGATAAAAAGGTCATCTTCCTCGCGCCGACTAATGCTCTCGTGGGGCAAACGACGATAGGCCTTCGAAAAACGTTTAGACGGGCCAAGGTCGAGCAGGAGCGCTTCGATGAAATCGGCTTTTTGAGTGAGGAGGATAACTTACCAGAAATCTTTGTGATGACACCGGAGTCCTGCCTGGCACAAATGAGCATCGAGCCCACCGTGTTTGCAGATGTGGGCCTGCTTATTTTTGACGAATGTCATCTGCTGCATCCAGAAGAAGGTCGAGGGAGGCGAGCGCTCGACGCAATGCTGTGTTTGCTCAATTTTGGGGGCTTGGTGCCAACCGCTAGCTTCCTCCTACTATCCGCAATGATGAAGAATACAGACGAGATCGCGGGTTGGATTCAAGAGATGACGGGGCGTACTTGCCTTTCGCTCTCGCTTCCGTGGAAACCTACACGGCAATTGCGCGGAAGCGTTGTGTATCCGCAGAGCGACGTGAACCAACTAAGCGACGGCCTCGTGAAGGCTGCCCGCGCCCGAAAAACCAAAGCGCCGTCGACTAAAGACAGAGAGAAGCTGAAAAGCGTACCTATGGGCCTTTTCAGCCTCAAGCAGACATGGGCAACTCGCAATATTAAGGACTACACCCTACTTGGTCTCCTCGGAGAGGCCATCAACCTTGGAGCCAGCAAGTGGTGGAAATTAACCCCGAATTCCGGATTAGTCTCATCTGAGATTGCGTCAGCGGCGGCTGGCGCAGGCGTTAAGACACTAGTCTTCTTCCAAACGATCCAGAACGCGGTAAGCGCTAAGAACAAGATAACAAAGCGCCTTGGCGCGGTTCAGATCGAGCTCACTGAAGATGAACGAGGGTGGTTTGCGACAAGCGAGCTGGAGATCGGCGGCGCGGACCATCTGTTTCTTGACGTCAGCAAAGGGAATTTAGTGTCTCCGTGCGTCGTTCATCACGGCCTGCTGCTGCCCGAAGAAAGGCAGCTATGTGAGTCCCTCTACCAGCGCGCAAACGGCGCAACGATAATGGCGGCGACGTCCACGGTGTCGCAGGGGATGAACTTTCCAAGCGAGCTGGTGATCATCGCAGAGGACAGCCGCTTTGATCAAGCCAAAGATCGCCGCGAGGTCTTGCAGGCCCAGGAGCTCCTTAACGCAGCGGGGAGGGCCGGCCGCGCCGGCCAGAATGCGAACGGTATTGTGTTAGTTATCCCCGGCAAGGTGGTCGGCATTGATGTAGAGGATGCCACGATCGGTGCGCATTGGACCGAGTTGCAAAAGGTCTTCGGCCAGTCCGATCAGTGCTTGGAAATAGACGACCCGTTGACGGCCATTCTCGACCGCGTTCATGCGGCAGTGGGCGCCAACGGGGAGGTCGACCGTTACGCGATTGCTCGATTGGCGTCAGTGGGGCTTGAGGATGCAGTCAAGAAATCGCTGTCCGGCTTTAGGGCGCGTAAGCGTGGTGATCAGAGGTGGATCCAGACACGACTCGCGGCAGCGGTAGCTTTCCAGCACAAGGAAAAACCAGAATCTGACGACGATTTGGTGGACCACCAAGTTGCCTCGACCTTGGGGATCGCGCTGCCTGTGATGGAGCGCCTCTCCAAGGACCTTAACGATGCGACAGACTACGAGACGGTCACTGATTGGCGGAAGTGGTTCTTCAACTGGATGAAGGCCAATGGCGATCTGTTCGCTCAAATTTTCCGACCGGAGACCATTGACGACTTGTTTGGCAATGACGTCACATCGCTTGAAACCAGCGAGGATAGGTGCGCGTTTGCCTTGCCCTACCTTGAGAAGCTTACGAAGCTATGGGTACGAGGACATCCTTTGACCGACCTCGAGAAAGCGCTCGGTACACATCCCGATAAACTGAAAGCCTGTCTTGGCGCGCGGAAATTCGTACTCCGCGTTGTGCCAGAGTTGGGCTATTTGTTCGGTGTACCTGCGTTGCTGAAACAGCGTCAGAGCGCGGCGGAGGGCAAGGAGGCCACCTTAGGGCCCGCGCTGACGAAGTTGGGCGCGTGCGTCCGATATGGCTATCAGACCTACGAGCATGCCGCGCTCGGATTCTATCTCAGAGGAGGGAAGCTATCGCGCAGGCAACTTCACGACCGCTTTGCTGCCCTTAAGCCGCATCTACCGCCCCCGAAAAAGGGCGAGTCTTGGGATGATGCGGTAAACAGAATCGAGGCGGCGGTGCTCCTCGAAGAGTTGGAAAGTTGAAGTATTCAGCGGCAGCTAGGGCGTGTGCTCATAAAGGTCCGCTTCCGACGTCACAGCCGCTGTCAAAAACTTGCGAGATCGGGTATCATTCCATTCGTTGCGGCGAGAGGTGCTCGCTGATCCTATCGGGAAAGATCGAGCTCATCGATTGACCTGAAAAGGAAATGACGGGTTACGATCAAATCGGCAGCGCTAGCTGCGGTTCCGCGTCGTCGACATGCTGCAGCGCCGATGGCGAGACTCCCAGAAGCCGGACCGGCTTGGGGACCGGCATCTCGTTCTGCAGCAAAGCGACCGATAGGCGTTCCAGGTCGCCGCGGCTCGAAACCACGACGGGTACGGATCTACTTCGTGTGATGATCTCGAAGTCGTTGAACTTCATTTTAAGCGTCACCGTGCGTCCCCGGTTGCCGGCGCCTTCGCAGTATCGCCAGACCTTGTCGATAAGCTGCTTGAGTTCGACGACCATGGCGTCGAAGTCGGTGAGGTCGGTGGAGAACGTGTTTTCGGCGCCGACTGATTTGCGGATCCGGTCGGGGCGGACCTCGCGGTTATCGACGCCTCGCGAGATCCAGTAGTAGTAGCTTCCGGCCTTCCCGAAATTGGCCTGCATGAATTCGAGCGACTGATTGCGCATGTCGAGGCCGGTGTAGAGACCCAAGGAATTCATCTTGGCGCTGGTCGCTGGGCCGATGCCGTGGAATTTGCCTACGGGTAAGGCTTCGACGAAGGCAGGCCCCATCTCCGGCGTGATGACGTACTGGCCGTTCGGCTTGCGGTGGTCTGAGGCGAGCTTCGCCAGAAACTTGTTGTAGGAGATCCCGGCGGATGCGTTGAGGCCGGTTACCTCCTTGATCTTTGCACGGATCGCCAACGCGACGTCCCGCGCCAACGGAATGCTCTGCAGATTTTCGGTCACGTCGAGGTAGGCCTCGTCCAGTGATAGTGGTTCGATGATCGGGGTGTGCTCGGCGAAAATCTCGCGTATTTTCTGGGAGACCGCCTTGTACACCTCGAAGCGCGGCTTCACGAAGATCAGGTCTGGGCACTGTCGTTTCGCGGTAACCGATGGCATGGCCGATCTAACGCCGAACTTGCGCGCTTCGTAGCTGGCGGCCGCCACGACGCCGCGCTCCCGGGATCCGCCGACGGCGATCGGCTTGCCGCGAAGATCCGGATTGTCCCGCTGCTCGACGGACGCATAGAAGGCGTCCATGTCGACGTGGATGATCTTGCGTTGGCGGGGCGAGGGCTCTGCCTGGTCGTCGTCCTCGGCGGTCACGTTGTCTGCCCGGCTGGGTCTTCCTTGACGCCGCGGGCGACAATCCTGAGCGATCCGTCCGGAAGCGGCCGCTGCAGATTCAAGACTTCGTCCGGAGGAGCCGTCATCCAGGTCTCGACTTCTTCCGGCGTTGTCAGGATGACGGGCATCGCCTTGGGATGGATGGCGCCGACCTCGGCATTCGGCTCTGTCGTGAGGAACGCGTAGAGATCGTTGGTCGTTTCACCTTCCTTGATCTTCCGGACGGACGTCCAGTTGGTCCAGATGCCGGCGAAGCAGGCGAGGGGACGGGTCTCGTCGAGCGCGAACCAGACATCACCGCCCTCGGCCTTGTTGAACTCGCTGAAGGAGTTGAACGGCACCACGCAGCGATTTTCGGCTCCCAGCCATCTCGTCCAGTGCTTGCTCCTCACGTTGCGGATGTTAGTCGTGCCGCCGTCCGGCTCCATCCGCAGCAGTTCCTTGAAATCCACTGCCTTACCCTTGGCCTGCAGCTTTTCGGCTCGCTTCTTCGTGGCGTCCATCAGCGCTTTTGATGACGATGGCATTCCCCATCGCGCCGTCGCAAGTTCGCGGCCCTCAGCCCCGTTGCGCACGATCGGTGCTTTGTAGTCCGGAAAAACTCCCGGCATTGGCGCGAGATTACCAACGTAGCGGTTCACGACGCGAAACAGCGCGCTGATCGCGGCTTGGTTGGTCGTGATAGAATAGAGATTGCACATCGGTCAGGAGTCGATTCGAGGATGGCGCGGCTGCCGCGTCAACTGTAGCAGAATCGCGGATGGACGCCGGCCCGCCTTGGCGCATTTGCGGCAGCGCAGACGGCTGGCGAGATCGTGCACGAAGGTGGTCGGCGGGTGCTTCATCTCCGCGAGGTCCACGTCGCTCGGCGTCTTGCAGCGCGCGCACCTGATCTCCAGCCAGGGGAAGCCTCCGTTCACGGCCTGGTCGATGGTCGGCGACGGATCGATCGGTTCGCCGTCACTCCACATCCGCTCGTTCCAGCTTTCGCAAAGCAGCCTATCGGCTTGCTGGATCATCGCCTCGCCTTTGGCCCGCATCTCCGCCGATTGGGTCGCCAGGATGTTAGCCATCGCGCGTGCCTTGCCGAGCTCTTTTGCCAGAGCCTTGCGATCGCCACCCGACAGGGGCGTAGGGTGATACTTCGGGGCCATCCGGACATCCAGGCGCAAAGAGATCGGATCGGCAAATCCTGAGCGCTACGGCGTCTCGAACGCTAGCCAGCACCCGTCTTCTTCATGCCTGCCGGTGCGCTGCTGGCAGGTGTTGTCGAGCAGCCGCTGCGCCACGTCCTTCCAAACCGCGTTGGCGCCATACAAGCGGACCGCATCGGCGGTCTGGATTTCCACGGTCCGCTCGCAGCGGCGGCAGGAGACGCGCAGCACGTGACGCTGAATTTCGGAAAGACGTCGCTGCCGCGTTTCGGCCCCTGTCGTCCCGGCGCGAGGGTCTTTGAGGACTGATTCCCAGTATTCGGCCGGAAGCTGCGAATCCGGAGCCGGAGTCGAAGGGCTTGGCCTACGGGCGGCTTCGGCAGCCAGCTTTTCCATTTGCTTCGGGGTCGGCATGCGCCAGCTCGCGGGTCGGTCGGCCATGCCCGAATTAGAATATAACAAGAACAAATGTCGAGTCCGTCCAAGGGGCCTGGGTGAGAAAAATCGGCCGGGTGGACGGGTCGGATGTCGGAACCAAGGCAAGCCGTTCGTCTTGAATCCGGCATCAGTAATGGAGTTCCCCGCGATGGCCCCCCGCGCCAACTGGAAAGGCTTCCTGCGTCTCTCCCTCGTCACCTGTCCGGTTGCGCTGTATCCGGCCACGTCGGAATCCGAAAAGGTCTCGTTCAACCAGCTGAACCGAAAGACTGGCCATCGGATCAAGTACGCCAAGGTTGACGCCGACACCGGCGAGGAGGTCGACAACGAGGACATCGTCAAGGGCTACAAGGTCGACACCGACACCTTCATCGAGGTGACCAAGGAGGAGCTTGAGAACGTCGCGTTGGAATCGACACGAACCATCGAGATCGACGAGTTCGTCGACCGCAGCGAGATCGATCCGCGATATCTCATTCGCCCCTATTACCTGCGTCCCGACGGTAAAGTCGGGCACGATGCCTTCGCCGTCATTCGGGAAACCATCCGCGAGATGAACAAGGTTGCAATCGGCCGTGTGGTGCTGACCAATCGCGAGCACATCATCGCGCTCGAGCCTCTCGATAAGGGACTGATGGGCACGCTGCTGCGCTACCCCTACGAAGTGCGTTCCGCGGATGAGTATTTCGACGATATCCAGGACGTCAAAGTTACCAAGGACATGCTTGATCTCGCCAAGCACATCGTCAATCAAAAGGCGGGCCATTTCGAGCCGGACAAGTTCGAAGATCAGTACGAAACCGCCCTCATCGATCTCATCAATCAGAAGCGCGCCGGCAAACCCATCACCGCCACAGCGCGCCCTCGAGGCGAGAACGTCGTGGACCTGATGGACGCGCTGCGCAAGAGCATCGGACGAGACGCGGCGGGCCCGGCAGAGGCGCCAAAGAAGACAGCCAAGAAGCCGCGCAAGGCGGCGGCCGGGCAGAAGGAAATGCTGATGCCGATCGCAGGCAAGAAGCCGGCGAAGGAGGGCGCGGCCAAGAAGCCAGCCGCAAAGCCGCAGCGAAGGTCGGCCTAGCCTATCGTGAAGCACCGGTCACGCCAGACGGTCACTCCTTCGTCATCCGCCCAGGCTCTGGCGGATGGTAAATCCCATCTCGACGAGGTCGCGTGAGACTATCGCGCTGACCGGCAGAAAGGCGACAGCCGCGAGGCCGAACCAACGGCGCATAGAGCCGTCGACCTCGCGATTTGCAATGAGAGGGGAGACTTTGCGCGCTGCAGGCCGCGCCACTGCGGAAGTTTGCGCTGTGGAGAGTGTTTGGGCGGAGTAGTCTTTCAGCCTAATCAGTTCGGTTTTGGGGGCTTCGGCCAGAGAGGCGATCCATTGGGGGCGAGACGCAGCTATGGGTGCAGTGCACCGTCCGCAAAGTTTAACATGCTTGAATCCCCAAGCGGGCGAAACCGCGCTAGGATTAGATTTTCCCTTAGGGGGGCAGCTTATGTTCGAGACGGCAACCACCGCGCTTTTGCGCGCGGTTCTCGATGAAGTCTGTGAAAGCGTCTCGCACTGCGAGATCGGGGCACGTACTCACGTCGAGTCGAAAATCCTAGAGGCTGCGACGAGAGGCGAGATTTCTCCCGAAGGTCTCAAACAGATTGGTCGCGACGCCCTCTCGCACGCGCCGACGATGTGGCGCTGATCGCGGGGCGGACGTGAACTTTCAAGTCACCGTCCTGAAGATTTTGGTAGCTTATCCGGACGGCTTTGCCGTGATGGAGGACCTCAAGAGGGATATGGCCATCCTGGCAACGAGTGGCCGCGACTGGGCGGACCGGACCAGGCGCCTCGCGGCGAGAGTGCCCGACCTCGACATCTTCTCACAAGGATTGGTCAAACGGATAAGCGGAGGACGGAAGATCACGCCCAAAGGACGGGCGTTGCTCGAATTGATGGAAGCGCGGCCAACGGCCCTGGAAAGGGCCGAGGCGCCCCCACTTCTGGAGACGAGTGCGACCTCGCCGGCGCCTGTTCCTCCGCTGCGGCAGCCTGCCGATCGTGCCAAGCGGCGGCGCGAAAGACGTGAACGTCGGCGCGAGGCGCGCGAATGGGCGAGAGCAAACGCGTCTTGAGGTAGCGACTGAGGGAAGAAAAATCCGCCAAATGGGAGCAGCGGTTTGATAGTCCCGGACTGTCGATTTGCCTCCCCAGCCCCAAGCGTACCGCCGTTACCTTGTTTGCGGCCATGCCGGCCCCGATCTACTCGGGACGGCGACTGAGCACGGGTCCTTCTACCGAGCCGGCGAGCGACAATATGGCGAGGAAATGGAGGCCGAACCCGCGCGGGAGAGCTGGCCGGGTTCCTTTTGACAGGGCGTTGCGCGGTCGGTGAGGCTGTATAGCTACTTCAGACAATCGCCATAAAGTTCACTGACATGCTCCCCAACAGTCGATCTTCACGAAGGCCGTAATGTTCCAGTACTCACTCGATGTATTGCGTCAGCGCTATGTCGTCGAGAAAAGACCGCTCGAGGCCAGCGTCGAGCAGATCTTGCGGGCCGACACCCGCGCCGGAGCGCGTGCCATCCTGGCTTCAATCGATAAACGCCGCTTCGAAAATAGGTCGGAAGGGCAGCGCCTCCGCAAGATGCTCCGCTTCGAGACTTCTCTGTGGGAAACAGGCTATCATGCCGTGGCAGGCGTGGATGAGGCCGGAATGAGCCCTCTCGCCGGGCCGGTCTCCGCTGGCGCCGTGATCCTGAAACCGGGCACGCGGATATTCGGAATCGACGACTCGAAAAAACTCGACGCCGCGGCTCGCGAAGAACTCGCGAAGGAGATCAAGGAAAAGGCGGAGTGTTGGTCTGTGGCGTTCGTCGAGGTCGAGGAGATCGACGCGATCAACATCTATTGGGCGGGCATTCAGGCTATGCAGCGTGCGGTCCGGGGGCTAGGCTTGACGCCGCAGCACTTGCTGATCGATGCGAAGCGATTGAAGGAAATCGACATCCCTCAGCAGGCCATCATCAAAGGCGACGCCAAGTCCGCCAGCATCGCCGCCGCCTCCATCCTGGCGAAAGTCGGGCGCGACGCCGTCATGCGGACGCTCGACGTGCGACACCCCGGCTATGGCTTCGCGGATCACAAGGGCTACCCGGTGCCGGCTCATTATGAAGCGCTCGCCAGATTAGGCGCATGCGCAGCTCACCGGCGGTCGTTCGGACCGGTACGTAAGGCTCTCGGGTTGCCGCCTTTGCCGCCATGGCCTTCGGCATCTGAGCGACCCGCCGGCTGACTCCAGGTCGTACGGCTGGTCTCGCCGACATTATTTTCGCGACCAGTTCTTTTCGCGAACGACGTCCTTTGCGTTTTTGTCGGACCGCAGCCCGAGATAGACAGGCTGGCGCAACTCGCCGTTGCTGGTCCACTCCGCGAACTTCACTTCTGCGACCAACGCAGGACGCACCCAGGTCGTGACCTGCTCATCCTTCACCTTGGCAGGGAACGGTGACTTGGCGGTTTTGAGCTTCATGAGCTTGCCGTGAAGCTCTTCGAGAACTTGGTGGCTGAAGCCGGTGCCAACGTGGCCTATGTACCGCCATGCATCCCCTTCGCGTACCGCGAGGACGAGAGCGCCGAAGAAAGGCCGGGTTCGCCTCGGCGCCGTGAAGCCGGCGATCACGACCTCTTGCCGCTGCGCGGTCTTCACCTTCAGCCAGTCGGCGGTCCGGCGTCCGGACGCATAGGGGCTGTCGGCACGCTTGGCCATGATGCCTTCGAGATGTCTCCGCTCGGCTTCTGCGAAGAACTTCGTTCCCTTACCTTTGCGGTGGTTGCTGAACGCGACGAGCTTGTGGCGCGGAAGGATGGCCTTGAGCCGCTTCTTGCGCTGGAGAAGCGGTAGCGCACGCAGGTCCGCGCCCTCTGCGAACATGAGGTCGAACGCGCAGTACAAAAGCTTGGCCTCATGGCGCAGGGCGTTCTGAAGCAACTGGAAATGCGAGACGCCGTCCTTTCCGATCGCGACGAGCTCCCCGTCGATCACGGCATGGCCCTTCACGCCCTCCAGCGCTTTGGCGACCTCGATATAGCTGCGGCTGATGATCTTGCCATTTCGGCTGTAGAGCGCAACCTTGCCCCGCCGGATTTCCGCGATCATCCGGAAGCCGTCATACTTGTCCTCGAAAACCCAGCCGGGATCGTCGAACGGCGCGTCGGTGAGCGTAGCGAGCATCGGCTGCAGGCGCTTGGGCAGGGTCGACGTCCGGCTCATTCGAGGCCAATCCTTAAGAGCGCGTTGCGAAATGCATGGATGTCCTTCAAGGATTAGGGAACGCTTCGGAGCCGCGTCGTGTTCCGCAGGCTCCGTGGCATACGACGTTGACCGATTGAGGAGGGCGGATCAGACCAATGGCGAGAAAACTGAAAACCTTTCAGACTTCGCTGGGCTTCTTCGATCTGGCGATCGCCGCTCCTTCCATGAAAGCGGCCCTCGAAGCCTGGGGCGCCAACAGCAATCTCTTCCACCAGGGCGCGGCGAAGGAAAGCGACGATCCGGACGTCATCGCTGCGGCCATGAAGAAGCCAGGCGTCGTTCTCAGGCGCCCGGTCGGGACCAACCGATCCTTCAGCGAGCAAGCCGAACTGCCCTCCGATCTCGGCGGGGACAGAAGATCGACGAACGCCCCGCGCAAATCGAAGGGCCAAATTGCGAAGAAACCTTCCTCACGTCCAGTCGACAAGACGGCCGAGCGGAAGGCTGCGCTTGCCTACGAACGGGAGGTGAGGCGCCGGGAGAGTGAACGGGCGAGGGAGGAGGCCGCCAGACAGAGAGAACGTGAGCGCCGTCAGCAGGCGGTCGACAAGGCGCAGGCTGCGCTGGACAAGGCGGAGCAGGAGCACGCGAAGCGGGCTGCCGCCATCCAGGCCGAGGTTGAGGCTCTCGCGAAGAGATCGCAAACCGAAGACGATCGCTGGAATAAGGAGAGGGAGCGATTGGAAGCTGCGCTGCAGCGTGCGCGGAGTTAGTTTCTTGGCAGTTCTTGCTCGGCGGCACCGAGGGAAGGCAAAGGGGTGCCGTCGAGCGATCATCGTTCGGGATCTGGTACGCGCGCTGCGGCTCGGTTCACCGCTGTGCGGTCCCCTCGGTCCTCGGGAGCGAGCTCCATGACCGCTCGATGCAGCTCGGCCGGAATCGTCAGCGGACTTTCGAGGGGGTTTGTTCGCCCACTGCCAGAAGCGATCGAACGCATCCATCACAGGTCCTCCCGCAGGCCCCGGAAGAAGCGGTGGCGGACCTTACCCTCGGCCGACTTCGCGCGATACTCGATCTCGGCCAGAAGCTTGGGTTCGACCCAGATGCCCTTGTGACCGATATGCTTGGTATAAGGCTGGGTCTTTCTGATGAGGGGTTTAAGCCGTTTCTGTAGATCGGCGGCCGAGACCTTGTCGAAGCCGTGGTCGACTTTGCCGGCGTAGACCAGATCGTCGGCCTTGCGCCGGCCGACGTAGATGCCGTCCCACTTTGCCCCATCGAGTGCGAAACCGGCAATGGTCAGCGTCTCACGCTGTACGCAGGTCTTTTTGACCCAATCATTCGTCCGTCCCGTCGGATAGGCGCTGCCCCGGACCTTTGAGACGACACCCTCGAGGCCGAGCTTGCAGGCGTGCGCGAACATCTCGCGGCCGTCTATCTCGAAGCTTTCGCTGAACTGGATGTCGGTACCGCCAAGGATCTTCCTGAGTTCGGCCTTGCGCTGAAAGAGCGGTAGCTTCCGGATATCCCGGCCGTTCAGATAGAGCAGATCGAACGCGACGAGCACGATGCTCTTCGATTTGCCCTTGAGCTCGTTCTGCAGGACCGAGAAGTCGGTCGTGCCGTCGGCGGCCGGTACCACGATTTCGCCATCCACCACCGCCGAGTTCGCCTTGATCCGCCAGGCGTCATGAGCGACCTTCTTGAAGCGATACGTCCAATCGTGGCCGCGCCCGGTGAAGATCTTCGCCGTCTCGTTGACCAGATGGACCTGAACACGGTAGCCGTCGAACTTGATTTCGTGGATCCAGCGCTCTCCGGATGGCACCTTCTCGATCGAGGTGGCCAGGGCCGGTTCGATGAAGCCGGGCAAAGGCGCCTTGACGCCGATAGCCGCCGGCTTTTTACGCTGAAACGCCACTGAAGAACTCCACGCTACAGCCGATTCAAACTGGCACAGTTCGAATCGTTCCGGAACCGGCGAATCCTTGTTGCGTTGCCTCGACGCCACGAACAGGAGGTATCCATGGCGGCAGCAAAGAAGTCGAAGACGGCGCGCGGGCGAAAACAGGACCGGGCTCGGGTGGCCGGCAGGCAGGACTACGAAGTGCAGTACGAGGCGAAGAAGACGCGAAAGTCGGCGTCGGCGGTGAAGAAGGCTGTCAAAAAGGTCGGCAATACGCGGAAGCGGGTGGAAAGGCGGCTAGGCCGCTGAGGTCGAGGAGGGGTGGGCGTCGGTGTTTAGCGCCGGCCCTCCTCGTCAGGGGAGCATTCTGGGCAGGTATCACCAATCGAGTCCAGCACATCGCGAACCGCGGCCTCCGCTGCGTGAGGGGAGACGTCTGCTGGCGGGTGAAGACGCGCGATATCGAAGGCGCGCTCTCGTGCATGCGGATCGGCGCGGTCCTGCATCCAACCGTGCTCCTCGCACTCGCGGATGGCGCCCGCTTCCTGGAGCACTTGGATCGCCCATCCGCGCAGGGTCCGTGTTGTCGGCTTTCGCTCAATGGTCATCAGCATTGAAATAGACTCCGAATACGACGAATCCCGTGACCCGTCGTTTGTTCCGGCTGCTAGCACAAGGCTGGGATTCCAGTCAGCAGAGGGACAATGTTTTCGCCCGTTCTGAGGCCCTTGTGAAAAAATGCCAGGCGGTTCTCGCAGGATGCCTGCATCACGTTCAATAGGTTTTTCACTGTGTCTGCGCGTGCGGCCGGAGCCGCACCGGGCTCTCGTGAACCGAGCCGCGCAGCGTCTCGGTAGGGTAGGCGCGGGACACCTCGAAGAGGATATCCCTACGCCTCCCCCCAAACCGTGCGGGCACCTTTCAATGCACACGGCTTTCCGTACGCGCATGCTCTCGACCGGAGACGGCTGCACGGCATGACGGGCACAGGACAATGGTCTTGCGCCGCCAACCGGACCGTTTCCAGACCGTCAGCGATCCGCTTTGCAAGTCTCCTAGGCGGCGGAGATGATGCATCTCGAATGGTCCCGTCGTATCGCTGCACGCTTCGCACTTGCGAGCGTTAAGTCGATCGATCAGATCATTTGGGCTTTTGACCCACCACGCACCTGCCGTGACGTTGTCGATAGTCGGACTTGTCCAGTAGGCTCGGTTCAGATGCTTCAGTCTCCACAGCTTGATGCTGCGAAGCTTACCGCGGACCACGGAGCTAACCTCGTAGTCCGTGCCTTTCCACAGACGCGCCATGGTTCTTGCCCTCGTCGTCCGATGTCGCATCGCCAGCGTCTTCACGAGACTGCGGAACACGACAAGCTCCAGCAATCCCAAGGCGCTCTTGATGTCGTCGGCAAACGAATGGTAGTTCGCAAACCCACGGAACTCTGAGTTATAGGCGAGGACGGTTGCAACGTCGCTGGTTACCAGGAACTGCTCGCGCGGACTGCCGGTCTTCTTGGCGAGATCGCCATAGCCGTGTTGCTTGCAGAACTTGGTGACTTCCTTGCGCGGCACCCGCAGGCTGACATTGCCGGTGGTCGGCCGACGCATTACGCGCCATGTCCGTCCAGCCGGTCCCTTGCGGCTGGATTTTCGTCCAGCCCCGTAGGATGTGTATGTCGAGACGCGATAGCTCAGGAAGGTCACTCCCTTTGAAGCGGCGTGAACCCCACTTTTCTCGGGCGACACGGCGAGCTTCAAGGTCTCCGTCAGGAATCGTTCGACGCAGGCCATGATCTCGCACGCGTCCCGCTTGCTCCCGATCACGCCGATGAGGAAGTCGTCGGCATAGCGGCAGTAGCGGAGCCTTTTGAAGTTGGGGTCCATCGGATCGACGGAAGGCACTTTCCGTCTCACCTTATTGACGGCTTTGATCTCCGCAAATGCAGCATCGATCTCGGCCCGATCCGCACCTTCGGCACGGAGCCGTTCAATCTTCCGGCGGAGACTGAGGACGCGCCGTTCCAACGCCACGTAGCGCGGGAATGGACGTCGCTCACTGCCTTTGTCGAAGTCCGCCTTCATCATCTGCATGTGCTGATCCAACTCGTGCAGATAGATGTTGGCGAGCAAGGGCGAGACAACGCCGCCCTGTGGCGTACCACTGTAAGTGCGTCCGTAGACCCAATCTTCCATGTAGCCTGCTTTGAGCATTCCCTCGATCAGACCGATGAACTTATCGTCATCGATCCGCTTCCTAAGAAGCCCAAGCAGGATGTCATGGTCGATGTTGTCGAAGAACCCACGCACATCCACTTCGACCAGCCACTTGCAGCCCGTCCAACTCTTCTTGATAAGCTTGAGTGCGGTATGACAGGATCGCCCCGGGCGGAACCCATGTGATTCATTGAGGAACACAGGTTCATAGATCGCTTCGAGCAGAATCCTGACCGCCTCCTGAACGAGCCGGTCTTCCACCGTGGGGATACCCAGCGGTCGTGTCTCGCCGTTGTCCTTCGGGATATAAACCCGCCGGACCGGCCGGAAGCGATAAGTGCCATCTGCCACGCGCCTGGCGATGTCGGCGAGCTTCTCCAGCGACATGCCGTCGAAGGTCTTGCCATCTACACCGGGCGTCAGGGCTCCCTTGTTGCGGGAGACCTTTTCGTAGGCCCACTCGAAGAGATGCGGGGATCTCATCAGGCGGTGAAGGCCATTTACGCGCTTACCCGACCGCGACAAAGTCGGCAGTGATTCAATTCTTCTCTGGATGGTAACGGCCTGCATCAGCAGAACCTTTCCGTCGAAGAATCTCTTCTACGCATACTGCAAATGCCGTTGTTAGCGGCATCGTCCTTCCCCCGATCGGAGGCGCTTTCGGTCCGGTCACCCGGCCTTATACGCATGATCGTCCGCCTCGCTCGGCTGTCCCGGCCATTACGCCGGGCATTTGGGTACTATGACGGCTCCGTCGCCATACAGGGCCTCGAAAGAACCTATTGCAGGCGATCCCGTAGTTACGTGTGCGGGGAGTTGCGGTGTGTTTAGGTGTCCCATTCGTCTCCTTGACCCACGGATAGTGGTCGTCCCACGCGGACTGGTGGCAGTTCGCACTGGCCGGTGCGATCCGCCCCGCGTGGCGTAGCGTGTCAGCCGCGTTCGCTACTGCCAGCCCTTTGGCGACTGGAAACTGGGATTCAGGCAATACAGCTTTCACCATGCACACCTTACTCTGTGCTCTCCACCGGGCTGCGGCGCCCGATTTCGAGACGTTTCCCGGCATGCTCTGGTCCCGTTCCTCTTTCGAGGTCTCAGTCGTTTCCGACACCGGTAAGCCGGGTAAGTAAGAGCCCAACCAGTAGGCTCCATTCTTTCGAGCACTCCCTTCTTCTTCACGCCACAACGGCGCACGCCGTGCGGCTTCGATCCCTCGCGCCAGAGCTTCGGTGCTCCTCGCCGGGGGCACTCGGGAAAGGGGCCCGCCGTCATGAAGTATGCCGGCGTCGCTATCACTGCCCCGTTCCCGGGTGCCCGTTTAACCGGTCTCGTCGCTGCACTCGGTCCCGCGTGCCGCCTTCGGCGTCGCTATGCTCACGCTCCTGCGGGTGCCATTTCTCTTTAAGGCGATGCGCCCTGGCGCACGCCTGATTAAGGCCTGCGGCCCTATGACCGAGCTCTAAGAGCGAGTCGTCGCGCATCGAGATCAAGTTCACAAAGAGATAGAAGGTAATCCCGTCCGATGGTAAGAGCCAATATGCGATGCGGCGAAGTTTGTTGCCTTGAGCGGAAATCAACGTGCAAGTAACCGGCTATTGTTCACTTGGGAAACAGCTTGTCCCGAATGTAGCGGGACGTCGGCGTTAGCCTGATCCGTCGCGGCTTGCGCCAGACCGCCTTGTCGATCTCCTTTGTGTCACCAATCTTCAATTGGCCGGACGCTTTCTTAGCCACGAAAACAGCATCGCTCATCTTGCGCCCAGATCGGCGGTTCGTGCCCTTCACTTCCTTCCAGAGCTTCAACGGTCCGAGTTTGATTTTCGGAAGTTCTTCCGCAACCTCTCGACGAAGGCACGCCCTGTCACTCTCACCGGCACGCTTGCGGCCGCCCGGAAACATCCAGAGCCCGTCGCGACGGCGTCTGACAAGAAGCGCACGCCCGTTCTTCGCAACGACAAGCTTTGAGGATTTCGCCATAACCCCTCAAATCGGTTTCACAATCCGAGATCTGTTTAGGCCGCTTGGGCCGCTAAGAGCAGTGACGCGGACCGCGTTCCTTCTCTTCACAAAAAGACTATCACGATGTGGGGCCGAGCTTGCATGATCCTGAGCGATCTATCGCGCAAACGTTCGTATGTCTTGGAGAAAGATCTTTGAGCAGTTATGTTTTGAACTGCTTCAAGGAAGAGCAAGCTGGCATCGGCGAGGCGTTCTCGGTTGGGCATTCCGCTCGCCTCTCATTCGGCGATGGCGATAGATTTTCTCTATCTCTCGTATCGGACATGGTCTTCAGGTACTCTCGATGAGCAATTTGATCCGACTCCGCTACAACACAATGGCAGACGAAAGCCCGGGCGGGGAGTGGAAATGGCGCGTGATCTTGGAGAGAGATGGTGGATACGAGGAAGTTCTCGTAAAGAAGCTCTCGATTAACGTGCCTTCATTCTCTCAAGCAGACGAGATGCCTATTGTGGGACGCAAGTATCACATTGCTTGCTACGGCGAATTAACGATAAAAGACGGACACGGAACCATATGCAAACCCAGGTAAGGTCGCCTTGGTTCGGGCTGCTCTCCTTATCACTTATCTTTTCCGGTTTGGCTCCGGTACAGCGAAGGTCGCCGCGGTTACGCGGATCTGCTTACCGCGCAGCCACGCGGCGATGCCGTTCATGGTGGTCATCACGGCATATATCGGATTTGTGAGAACGTCTCATTTCGAGCCCCAGCCGGTGCCGTAATGGGCCCTGCTCCGAACAAGGTCTGATGACGGTAACTGTCCCTCATAGACGATGAGACAAAGACACGACTTTGAGTCGAACACATGGGCTTCGATGCTCAAGGGACTTTCTGGCTAAGATGCAGGTCGGTCCAACAATGCGGAGATCACCCGCAATTAAACTGAATGACTGCCCAGCAACACCTTCACTCAAGCAAATTCAACTGCACACAGGTTCAGGCTGGCACGTATGACGTCGTCGGATAGACTGAGGACGATAAGGATCGTTCAATTATTTGTGCAGTCCGTCTGCTCTAAATAGAACGGCCCGCGGACACCCGCGCTGAACGTCTCGGCGGCGCCCAAAGCTTCAAGGAGGCGTGCTTTGGGGTCATTCCAGTCGCGTGTTGATCTCAGCGAGCCGAGCGCTATCGCATTACCGCATCCGCACGCATCGAACCCATGGACCGATTCTCCAACCTGGTAATCGTCCGAGATATGGAACAGCCGGGCGGCGTAGCCGACAAGGAACGTCCCGCCGTATTCAGCAGAATCCCTCGTCCTAGCAAAGCCGCCATACTTCATTCGAGCTCTCACGGCGTCGATGAAGTCGGTGACCATGTAAGTCATCACATCGACACCCACGCGCGGCCTGTTAGGATGGAAGCCAAACGCCAAAAGCTGTCCCATCCGGAATGAGCTGGTAAAGCCCATGACGAAATCACCGCTCCGGAATACCTTCCTGTCGTTGCGGACGACGAGAGAGTAGTTCGAGTCCAAACCGGCGCTATCGCCACCGATGTAAACAGTGCCTTTATTAACCAGTCCAACAATACACGTCATTGCGCCCCAATCTCCTCAGCTACGGTCCGGAAGCAAACTACGGTTCATCGTGAGAACGAATTAGGTCCCTTCTGACGCACTAAAGAACGACCTGATTTCATTTCAGTGGCTGGTCGACCACCGCGCCACGCCTTTGCATGTTCTACCTCATCATTCTAGATCAGAATCAGACGTGAAGTTTAATGAGGTCGTGCGCGTGAAATGACGGGGTCAATGGCGTTATCGTGTACAACGATGGACTTACCAGAAGTCACGACGGCCTTTGCAATCGCTCCCCTCGACTGGCCAGTTCAGCATCGCCACCTTTGCGCTGCAGTCTGCTATTTAGACCGATACCCCGGTCTGCACCGGTTCCATAGTTTCGCCGCACGGCGATCTCCGGGCGGACTTTGCATTTGCAGCGACGCAGGTCCGCTCAGAAGATAATCGTGGGTGATGAGGTCCTGAACAAAGCAAGCAACGTACCAATCTGAATACGCATGTTTAAAGAAATTCGTAGGAGTTCGTCGCGTCAAAATCAAAAATAGCTCGCGATGTCGCCTCATCGCCCATCACCGACATGCCCTGGTCGCCCGGCGATGACTGGTTTTAGTGGTAAAGCGAACACGGCGAATTATGAGTAGGCGCCCTAGCGCCGATCCAGATCCGGCTTGAATTCTTGCGGCGAGGGCGTGACAAAGCCGTGATCGTCGGGTTTGCAACAGACCGGACGCGGCATCCTGACAGTGCGCCGCGCATGCAGGCGCGTGGTCTTTGTATGCCTGAGCCGGATTCACCTCCCAAAGCCAGCGGGTATCATTGCAGAAGCTGCAGCGCGGTGAGGTAATGATGGATCCTCCCCGACACCATGAAAGAGCGAATGCCGCCCCTTACCTTCGGCAGTTGACAAGATTACTCGATTTCGACGAACAGCTTCGGCGCAACCTAGATCGCCTTATGCTCGATGCGTTTGGTGTAGGCGGCCTGGGTCTTGCGGATCAGCGGCGTCACTAGTTTGTGGAGATCGGTGGCCGAGGCCTTGTCGAAGCCGTGGTCGACCTTGCCGGCGTAGAACATCTTGTCACCCGTACGCCGGCCAACATAAATGTCGCCACATTCATTGCCGTCCAGCGCAAAGCTCTCAATGATGCGAGAGCATATCGCCTGCACGCGGACTCTCTGAGTCAATTCTGTGCATGTCGGCTTTTACAACCCGATCGTGTGGGCGGATTAGGTCCTTCGAGATGAGATTTGCATCCCGCCTCGAGCAAAACGAGTGGCGCAGTCGATCGCTTCCAAGCCGACCTAAGGATGATGAGAAAGCCCAAGAAGAAGCTTGAGTGGCACGAGGCCGCGTACAAGACGGGACCGTCGCCCGACCCGCCTGGGGGAATACTGTGGAAGTTTGAGTCGGACCGAGAACAAACCTTGGTATAGGCTTTGTAGCCCATGCGATATCACCCGCTTACCTTTGTAGAGTTGAGCATCTGCCAGGTTGTCCATACTTTCAATTTCAAAGCTGAATTCGATCGAACGGGTCGAAGCCTTGAACTGACGCGATTCACCTAGACGGTTTTGCGCTCCATTCAGACTTGAGCACGAGAGTAAATGGAAGCACGTGAGCCCACCTCCACATCCTGAGGCGGACCTCAGGCTGATTACGCGCAAAAAGGACTTGGGTCTTATCTTGCGAAGGCGCTCCCTATTCGAGATCGCACTCAGCCAAGCGGGGTCGGCGTTCATCATAAGCAGCGAGGATGGAAGAAGCGGAAGGCTGAGCCTCTGCTTGGCAACATACGAGTCTTTAGAGCGGCCACTTTAGTTTCGCTTATAGCAGGGGCCTGGCCGCAGTTGCCGCTTTAATGACGATGGCTGTCGCGCGACTCGCTAGCGAGTTTGCGTCACCCTCTTTGAATGCGAGTCGAGATGACATTTACAGAGCTTTTCATCAAGCGTCCGGTTTTATCTATCGTCGTCAGTCTACTGATCTTGCTGATCGGCCTTCGCGCGGCCGCTGTTCTGCCAATCCGGCAGTATCCCAAACTGTCTAACACGGTCGTCAATATCACGACCTCCTATCCTGGCGCCTCCGCCGACATGATCCAGGGGTTCATCACCACTCCTCTGGAGCAGGCGGTCGCTTCCGCAGAGGGCGTCGACTATGTCACTTCCTCATCTGTGCTCGGTGCGTCGACGATCCAAGTCTACATCAAGCTCAATTTCGATCCCAACGAGGCACTCACCGAGGTGCTGTCTAAGGTCGATTCAGTCAAATCGTTAATCCCGAAAGAATCGAGCGATCCGGTCGTCACTAAGTCAAGCGGTCAGGCTACCGCTGTCATGTACATCGCCTTCTCCAGCGAGGAACTGACGGCCAGCGCGATCTCGGACTATCTCTCGCGCGTCGTGCAACCGGTTATGTCGACCGTCGACGGCGTTGCGGCGGCTGACATCCTGGGCAGCCAAAGTTTTGCGATGCGGCTATGGCTCGATGCTGCGAAAATGGCGGGGCACGGCGTGTCGCCGGCAGATGTTTCGGCTGCAATCGCCGCCAACAACTTCCAGGCCGCGTCCGGTCAGACCAAGGGCTATTTCACCATCTCCGACGTCACGACAAACACCGACCTGCGGAGTGTCGATGACTTCAAGCGCATGGTCGTCAAAGCGAATGACGGCGGCTTTGTACGCATGGAGGACATTGCGGCAGTCGAGCTTGCCGCGCAGACCACAGACGTCAGCGTCTCCATGAACGGCGAGCACGCGGTCTTCATCGGTGTCCAGGCGAGCCCGCAGGGCAATCCGCTAAACATAGTGCGAGGTGTTCGGGCGCTGTTTCCAGAAATGGAACGCAACCTGCCGCCGGCACTGAAGATGAAAGTGGCCTACGATTCCACCAAATTCATTCAATCGTCGATCGATGAAGTGGAGAAGACGCTCATTGAGGCCGTCGTGATAGTGGTGGTGGTCATCTTTCTATTCCTGGCCTCGCTGCGGTCGGTCATCATTCCCGTCGTTACCATTCCGTTGTCGCTCGTCGGTGTCTGCAGCATGATGCTGGCGCTGGGATTTTCATTCAATCTCCTTACCCTCCTTGCGATGGTACTCGCGATCGGTCTCGTGGTCGACGACGCGATCGTCGTGGTGGAGAACGTTCATCGCCATCTGGAAGAAGGTGCGCCGCCCCTCCAGGCTGCTGCGAGAGGCGCGCGCGAGATCGTGGGCCCCGTCGTCTCCATGACGATTACGTTGGCCGCCGTATACGCGCCCATCGGTTTTCTCGGGGGCGTCACCGGCGCGCTGTTCCGCGAGTTCGCGTTTACGCTGGCGGGGGCGGTGATCGTGTCGGGCGTGATCGCTTTGACGCTGTCGCCGATGATGTGCTCGGTCTGCCTGAAGAGCGCTGAGGAGGGGCGGTTTGCAAGAGTTGTGAACCGCGTGTTTGGCGCCACGACACGCTGGTACGGACGCAAGCTCGACCGCTCGCTCGACTATCGTCCGATTACCGGGCTGTTCGCCCTGACCATGCTGGGTCTCGTCGGTTTTCTCTATATGCACACTTCCAAGGAACTCGCGCCGGAGGAAGATCAAGGGATTGTATTCGCGCTAACCAAAGCGCCGAAATACGCCAACATCGACTACCTCAACTATTACGGCGCCAAGCTCGAAAAGGCGTTTCAGAAGTTTCCCGAGACCGATTTGAGCTTCGTGCTCAACGGCACTAGCGGCTCGCGGGGAGGGATGGCCGGCATGTTGCTCAAGCCTTGGGATGAGCGCAAGCGGTCATCGATCGCGCTAAAGTCCCTTGTCCAGGTCGAGCTGTCCAAAATCGAAGGTATTAACGCATTTGCGTTTAGCCTGCCGTCGCTTCCGGGAGGCACGGACGGGCTACCAGTGCAGATGGTGATCAATTCGACGCTAGGTTTCCAATCCGTCTATGAGCAGATGTCGAACCTGAAGGATGCCGCGCGCAAGAGTGGTCTGTTCATGGTCAGCGATTCTGACCTCGAGTTCAATCAGCCCGTGGTACGAATCAAGGTCGATCGATCGAAGGCCAACGATCTTGGCATCACCATGCAGAATATCGGTAACGCGCTCGCCACCCTACTTGGCGGAAACTACGTCAATCACTTCAATCTGCAAGGCCGTTCGTACCAAGTGATTCCGCAGGTGCCCCGCGAACAACGCCTGGCCCCGGAAGCGATCGGAAACTATTATGTGAAGACCGCGAAAGGTTCGATGCTTCCGCTGTCTACCGTAGTCTCGGTGGAGACTGCGACTGATCCGAACGCACTCACGCACTACAACCAGCTCAACTGCGCGACCTTTCAAGCCGTGCCGATGCCCGGCGTTACGATCGGTCAGGCCGTGGACTTCCTGGAAGCGCAGGCAAAGAAACTGCCCGCAGGCTTCAGCCACGACTTCCTTGCCGACGCCCGGCAATATGTGCACGAGGGTAACCAACTGGCCATTACCTTCGCGTTTGCCCTTATCGTCATATTCTTGGTGCTTGCGGCGCAGTTCGAAAGTCTGCGCGATCCCCTCGTTATTATGATCAGCGTGCCGATGGCAATCGTCGGCGCCCTGATACCGCTATTTTTTGGCTGGTCGACGATCAACATCTACACCCAGGTCGGACTGCTGACGCTGGTTGGGTTGATTTCCAAGCATGGCATCTTGATGGTTGAGTTCGCCAATGAACTGCAGTTCAAGGAACGACTTGACCGTCGCTCGGCTATAGAGATGGCGGCGCGCGTCCGGTTGCGTCCAATCTTGATGACGACGGCGGCGATGGTCACGGGCCTCATACCCTTGTTGACCGCAACTGGAGCTGGCGCCGCGAGTCGCTTTTCGATCGGGCTGGTGCTTGTCGCTGGCATGTCTATCGGCACGCTCTTCACTCTCTTCGTGCTGCCGGCGGTCTATGTCGCGATCGCGTCCGATCACCGAGCCAACGCGAGTGTCGGTCACGCGAAGAACGGTACCGAGGTTGAACTCACCGGCGCTGCTGATGCCCAGCTGGCCAAACAATAACGATTAATCAATCCGTGTTCGCTCGATTGCTGCTCCAGATAGGACGTCGTTCGCCGACCGCGGTGATTTCATCGATTCGAAATTCACGAGAGTACCGAAGGATGATGTCCAACTGATGCGCCTGTTTTGACCCATCGTTCGCCGGAGGTGAAGGACTGCACACTGCCAAAAATGCGGCCGCTTCATGATGCCGGTGTGGTCAGCGATAGCGCCTGGGACGGCCTTATAATTCTCGCGTAACGAGATCGTCGCCACATGCTGCCCAGCTTGGCGAGCGTCAGGCGCCCGGCGAAGAGCTTGTCAACGCTGAAAAGGTGATGTTGCTATTTTCCCAACGGCTCTGGAGCGAATTGCTTTACCCCGTCTGAGCGCGTCGCATTGTTAGTTGAAAACGACGACCTCTGGCTTGCAATGGCATTAGGGCTTAGTTGCCGACAGTTCAAGTCTACTGGGACCGTTCGGAATTGGTCGTCAGGAGCCTCGCATATACGACCGCCGCAGTCATGGCTTCGATACGAAAACCAAGCCAAAAAATATTAGCTGAGTGATCGCGGTCGGGTAGGGGAAGTACAACGCAGCTTCATACGACCGAAGTCGATAATAAGAGAAACTAGCGCGCTTGGCCACGGCCAAAAGCCAATGTGAAGGCCGCCGGAGCTGTGAAGCGAGGGCGGAATCTGCCGCAATCCTGATGACCAATGTCCACGTCTGATTCGCTGACGTGTGATCGGACGCGCTCCGGACTAGGAAGGTTAAGGAAATGCCTGAGTTTGATGGTGCTATGTTGTTTTTGGCGGCAACAACGTGTTTTGCCGCGTTCGTAAATGGAGCCATTGGCTACGGTTTTTCGTCGCTCACTGTACCCCTTGCGCTGGTGTTCTACACCAATCGCATTCTCAATCCGGCCATTGTTATCATTGAAGTCTTCGTCAATTTTTACGTCCTCGTCATCAATCTGAAGGGCGTGCCGGCGGTTTGGAGACGAGTGTTTCCTATCTTGCTTGGGCTCTTGCCAGGCATTGCGCTCGGGGGCTATGCGCTGGCCTCACTGCAACCGGGCTGGATGAAATTCGCCACGTACACGATCATTTTGCCCCTGATCTTGTTGCAAGCTGCGGGCTGGCGTCGCCCTATCGAATCGAGCTGGTTGATCGGTCTGCCATTCGGGTCGGTGCTGGGCATCCTCTATTCGGTGACGACTATCTCCGGCCCGCCTTTGGCCATGCTGTTTAACAACCAGGGCCTGGTCAAAAACGAATTTCGCGCCGGCCTCGCCCTGGTTCGCGTTGTGGAATCGAGCGCGACTGCCTTTGTCTATTACAAGCTCGGCCTTTTCATTTCCGAAAGCGGCAGCCTACTTTATGCCTTTATACCCAGTGTTTTGCTCGGTATCCCACTGGGATCCTACGTCATTCGGCGGCTTGATCCGGAGATGTTTCGACGCATTTGCATGAGCTTTGATGCTTGGATCGTGGGATTCGGTCTGTCACGAGTGTTGATCGAGCTCGATCTCGTGCAGAACGCCTGGGCTTACAGCGTGATGACGGCGACAATACTGATCGATTTTTGCTTGCTATACTCATTCTTTACCACGCACAGTCCGACCTGGTCGGAGCGACAGTCGCGGCGCTCCGCGGATTTTAGCGCTTGAGGGATGCCGACGACCGGCTCACTATCGAGCGCGCGCGCTTCCTGGGGCTGGGCGACGATGTGAAGAATGATTTCGGCAGGCGCGCGGAGGCCGTAGCACAGAGCCTCCGCGAAGCCTCGGACACAGTGAAGGCCGAATTTGCCGACATCTGAACCGAGGCGCTGGACCGCGCCAGACAGGCCGGTCCGGATGCCGTGGACGCCGCGCGAGAAGCAGCCAAACGATAACCAGATATTTCTCAGGGCCGATGGATCTTGCGTTTATTGGCTCGTCAACTCCTCAGCCCGCGAGGCGGTGGCAAACGGCCTGGCATATTCAAGTGCCGGTCGAGGGCGAGGCGCTCACTGAAACTCGGGATTCGCTTCTTGCGCTTACGGCGCTCTTTCTCAAATGCACTCTTTCTTCCGTTCAAGTGAAGGAGCGCGCTGCTCTCGTCGCCTCGGCCATTTTGGGCAGAGCGCTCAGGATCTTCTTCTCAGCGAATGGACGTCTTTGAGCGTGTCGCGAAAAAGGAAGTTCAGGGTCTTGGTCTTGCCTACGGGGTACCTCCGGTTGGCAAATCGACACGACAAGCCGGAGAACCTTGCGAGGTTCCAGAGCAAAAGCCCGGCGTGCAAGACGCCGGGCTGCTGAAGAGCGTCGATGGAATTCTCTCACCAGTAAGGCGAGGCCTGATAGTAATCGTAGACGCGCTGATCGTTTGCGCGATTCCAGCTCCAGTCATTGTCGTTTGTGTAGCGTGGCGCTTTATCCAGTTGGTCCTTGGTGATGTTGGTGCGGTACCCGCCGAGGTTGGTGTCATAGGTCAGGCTGGACCAAGGCGTGGGATAATGGTCGTCGCCGATGCCAAGGAAGCCGCCATAACCCAGCACGGCATAGGCGACCTTGCCCGATACCTTGTCGATCATGACACGCTCGATGCTGCCGATCTTCTGTTGGTCTGCACCGTAGACGGCCGTGCCTTCCACCTTGTCACTGCCGATGAGGTTACCTGTTTCGCGTTCTGCCATGGACGTTCTCCGAAAGTTGGCATTAAAAACGTCAAACGCGATCAAAACAGCCTTGTTCCTCGCGGTCATGTTTCACGCCCCGAGGGTTGCTGGGGCCACCAGGATTTCAGCACCTCGCCCGCTCCGCGAGCTCGATCTGGAATCGAAGCACTGGGCGTAGAGATGCAGCGAAATGTCATGCACAGTATCGGACGAGGAGCACATCCGATGGTGCCGCGTGTGATGTTTGTGAGCGGTCGTCGCGTGGCCCGAATGCATCGGCGCGGATCCGGCGCGCTCTTTCGTATCGTTGCGAAAGCTAACCCGGCTAGGTCAAGCAGACGCTAGCATGACCGAATGGCAGCGTGCCCCGCTTGACGCGGCCTTTCTCCTTCAACCTTTAGAGCGAGGCTTTCATGGCTTGCTTTCGTCCAGCACCGCTTGCGCCTTTTTGTACGCCTCCAGCGCGGCCTCGCTGGCAGCCAGCAGCCGGTAGCTGCGCTCCATGTCCTCCAGGTAGCGGCGCGTGAAACTGTCCCGGGTTGCTTCCTTTGCACGGCGACAATGTTTCGCCATTTCCAAATAGTCATTTGCGCTCATTCCATTATATGCGGCCGAGCGCGGGAGCGTTCCTCCGAAACCAGCGGTTTGCATCTGCAAGTGCTGTGGCGCGTCGGGTGTTCCGATGGAAACGCCTTTACCCATGTTAACGCGCAATGCGGCTTCCGTCGTGTCCATCTCAAAGCCGATATGGCCTTCGAGGGGGAACGTGCCGAACGAACCGGCCTTCGAACAAAAATAGGGCGACCTCTGGCGCGTCCTGTTTTCATTTGCGGTAACTGCGGCTGTTGGAGTCAGTGCTTACTTCGCCATTCGCTTTTTGATCGGTCTTTGAGCGATTGGCCTCGGGGAGCATGATGATCTACCATGCCGCCCTTGCCGCGTGATAAGGCGCTGCAATTGAGTGCTTCAACCGTGGCCAGGAACGTCGGAGCCGGTAGTATACGGGGAGTTAGCCAACAATTACCGGCTCCAGTGGCCGCTCCACGTGCTTTCCTTAGGGAAGCCTAGGGCAAAAGAGAGGCAATGATCGCAAGAGGGGCAGCGCCACGCAGACGCCGCCAGCCAGATGACCCAGTCATATCTCGCGCTCATTTTTGGATGCCGGCCTTTTGAAGTCCGGTTCCTTGACCGATGACACTTATTTATCCAGGCGCGGATTGCGAATCCGCAGCAGTGGTCCCGGTTGGCGCGTCTCCGTGGCCTCGCATTGTGCGGTAGGATTCTCGGCCTGGAGAGGGCCGAGGAACAATTCAAACTACCTTGGGCGGCGTCAAACACATAGGGAAAAGTGGCAACCTTGAAAGAGCCTGCTGAGAATTGATCGTTGATCGCGCCGATAAGGCCGGGAATAACTGACCCCAGCACCAGCTCCAACACACGCTGGTAATTCAGCGTTGTCACTTCGGAGAGCGGAGGCCGGGCGACGCAGCCATTCGCTCATGTGGCCTGCCAGCTCAGCCTGGCGAGCCTTCTTGCTAGGGGGCGCTGACTTGTCTACGCAACTGCGGGAACTGCCGCCCGATTCCAAGATTGAGGCATGAAGTTCACTCAAATCAACCGTGTCGAATACGTATTTCTCAGCTTCGCGGGATTGTCGTTCGTCGGTCTTGTCGCCGGCGTCGGGCTTCTTTCTCATCGAATAGAATGGCCCTCGCCGGATATCGTTGGTCTGGGCCTGAGCATGTAAGTCCGGGGCGCTGGGACTGTTTCATTGGAGGCGATGGCGTTCCGCGGATGGGAAAACTGACCGCTCCTTAGGAACGATCCACCGTCGGGAAAATTAGGTAATCGTGGATGCGTTCCCGGCCCCCAAGTTGGCGCATCCACCTCAGTCCCGGCGCTCCTCCCCAGAGCGCTGGGACTTATTTGCTCGGACAGCGGGCCTGAGCCGCCTTTGTGGCGATCCGTCTGGAGATCGGCATCACGGAGGACGGCGCTTGCTTTCAAGTGCACAGCGCGACCAAGCGATATAAGACTTGGCGGCGCTGGCACTCAAACTGGAAATTGCAATCCTCCAGTGCGGAACATACGCGTTGATGCGCGGAAGGTTGCTAGGGCTGTTTCTCCCACTCCGCGATTTGCTCTTCGATGTCCTTGATTATGTCGACGAGCAAACTCTCACGGCGCCGCCAGTGAAGCGTTCGGAAAGCCCGAGATAGCCGCGCAGTTTCCGTTCGAGCTCTTGCCTCGGCTCTCTTGCGATCCATGTCGGCGCGCGCCTTACTGCTTCGAATTGTTCGTCTCAAAAATGAATGCAGCTCTGAAGAGCGGGCCATCTTCGGTTCGCACCTCGATCAAAACATCGGTTCGATTGGGGACCACGTCCTTCACGAGCTCTCCCAAGGTGCGGATAGCTTCCGCTTCCGTGGCCTGTTGGTCGGGCCAATCGAAGCCCTCATCATCGGGGTAGAGGCCCCGAGCATCGAAGAAATAACGCGGCATTTCACGCTTCCATTGCGGCCAGCAATGGACAGCAACAAAACGGTGAAGGAGCCGTTCAGCGCGTGGCACGACCGGGGCCACCACCTCCAGAATCACGAAGTCGTCGACGAGTGGCATTCACTGGTGAACCCGCAGCGGTCGATTCCGGCCAGGATTGTGCAACTGACCGGCATCACGAACGAGATGGTTCGAGACGCGCCCGCATTCTCCGACATCGCGGACCGTTTCATGACGTTCATGGGCAACGGCATCTTCGTCGCCCACAACGTGAACTTTGAATATGGCTTTCTATCGTACGAATACTAACGGCTGAGAGCGGCGCTTCCGCTTTCCGAAGCTTTGTACTTGCGCCGGCATGCGTCGCAGATATCGCGGCCATAAGTCCTATCGTCTCGGCAAGCTCTGCGCGATCTACGGCATCGAGCTCGATGATCACCATCGCGCGCTGTGCGACGCCCGCGCCGCTGCCAGGCTACTGAACCTGATAAATCACAGGCGCGCCGAGGACACCCCGGCGCCGCCGGTGGAAGTGGCCGCTTAACCGCACTCAGGGCAGGTGAAAGGGGTGGCCCTTCAGGTGGCGATTAGGCCGCGGTAGGTTTGCTCGTACTCTGTCGCCATCCGGCTCGCGGAGAAGCGCGCCTCGAACCGGGCGCGTATCCTCTTCCGATCCAACCGACCGAGCTCGGCCACCGCTCTTGTCGCCTGATCTACATTCTCGACGATGAAGCCCGTTACACCGTCCTCTACAACTTCCGGCACGGAGCCGGATCGGTAGGCGATCACGGGCGTTCCGCAAGCCATGGCCTCGATCATGACGAGACCAAACGGCTCGGGCCAATCAATCGGAAACAGGAGGGCCGCCGCCTCGGCCAGAAAAGGTTGCTTTTTTGCCTCATCGACTTCCCCCACCAGGTGAACCGCTCGGCCATCGATCAGCGGCTCAATGGTTTTCTTGAAGTATCGGGTCTCACCGCGAGGAATCTTGGCCGCGATTCGCAGCGGCTTTCCAGCCGCCTGTGCGATTCGGATTGCATCTTCGGGACCTTTCTCCGCGGTGAAGCGGCCGAGAAACGCGAGATAGGATCCCTGCTCATTCGACGGGTTGAACAGATGCGACGGCAGCCCGTGCTGAATTGTCGCGATCCAGTTCGCCCCCGGAAGCGGCAGCCGCTGATGCTCAGAGATCGAGACGAACCCCGCGTCCGGAAATTGGCGCACAACGTCAGGAAGGCCCGGGAGGTCCAATCTGCCATGCATGGTGGTCAGGAAGGGCACGGAGAGCCGGCCAAGCAGCGGAAGCGGCAGCCAATCGATGTGAGCGTGGATCACATCAAAGTCCTTCGCGCGTCGCGCAACGGCTTCCAGGAGCATGGCACAGGCTGCACTGGGATCGACGCCCTTACGTCCTAGGCGTAGGGCGCGCGGCCATACGGGATGCAACTTGCCCTTCGTCCTGGAATCTCCACTTGCAAACAGCGTGACGTCGTGTCCGAGCCCGACGAGCTCGTCAACCAACCACGCCACCACGCGCTCGGTGCCTCCGTAGAGCTTCGGGGGCACGCTTTCAGCGAGGGGAGCAAGTTGAGCGATGCGCATCAATGGATCCGTTAGATAGGAAGCATCGCTCCGAGGAGTAAGACGATGGCCGCTGAAGCGAGTTCAGCAATGACCAACAGCGTCCACTCCGGTCTTGCGCTGCCGATCACCGCGTGTCTGACGAACTCCTCCATCAGCCTCAACATTCGTCCTTGGGAAGACGATCGAGATAAGCCAATCCAGTGAGTTCATCGGCTTCGCTCAGTTCGCTTCCCATCTCCCTTGAAGGTGACGCTCCAGCAAACAACGACGGCTGTCCGCAATGTCAACATCGCGATGTTTTACCCAATAGAGGCACCAAATCGTATCCACCACGCTTCTGAGCGGGACGTCGTTGACCATGTATCGGCTCCCGCAAGAAAAATACCGTGAAGGCAACTCGCGCTCGGGCCGATGTTTCCTGTTTTTCCTGACACTCGCGCCTAGTAATTTAGTCGGAGGCTCTGTGGTGCAGACCTCGAGTGCTCCCCAGGATGCCGACCGTGTGGTTAGGATTCACGCCGACGAAGAATTCGCGCTGCTTCCTCAAAACGTCATATCTTGTCGAGGTCGGACCGCCACCCCGCTACTGCGAAGGAGCGGCCCCTGTTAGCGGCTACCAGCCGCGGGCGCCAAAGCTGAAGCCGACGCCCGGGCCGCTGCCGTAATAACCATAGCCGCGATCATAGTAGGCGGGTCCGCCGTAGGAACCGTAGCTCCGGCGTACCACATAGCCGTCATCGCCGTAATAGCGCTGGACGTAGCGGGGACCATAGCTGCGGAAGCAGCGACCGTACTCGTTGCAGACGAGCCGGACCTGGTGAATGCCGGAGAGTTCGGGCGAGCTCACGGCGGAGGGGCTGAGGGGAGCTGCGGTCGCAGCCGACCCCAAAAGGGCGGCGCCGACGACGCCCAGGGCGATGATCTTCATGATTGTCTCCTCTTCTGATGAGATCAGTCGATCTCTTCGATGATGCGACGTTCGTGCGGTTCGACGATGTAGGTGCGGCTGTCCCGATGGATGTACCGATATTCTCGCAAGGTCGGCGCGTCTCGGTAGACCTCGTCGGGAAATGCTTCGATCTCAACGTCGTCCGGCACGCGCTCGCCGGTACGGATTTCGGTGCGAACCGTACTGCCGGTGGTGCGCCGCTCGCGCTCCACGGGGCGCGCCTTGGCGTGCTTTCGGATCACTTCGCGATCGCGATCGCTAAAGGTCGTCTTGCGCTGCTCGGACTGCGCCGGCGCCGCCGCCGTTGCGCGGCCCGAATACGGCATGACCGCAACGATCTTGTAGCTGGACGGCTCCACGATCACGATCTCGTCCTTCACCAGGACGAAGTCGTAGCCGCGATACTGCGGAACAATTTCGACGACCTCGGCTGGTAGCGGCTGCAGGCGCACGTCCCGAGGCACGGCGGTGCCGACCGATAGCGAGAAATTCACGTTCGTCAGCGGCTGGACGTTGAGGTGCGAGATCGACGTGCTGATGCGGGTACGCTGCTGGTCGTTGATGTTGACGGCAGCGTTCACGTTGGTACTCGACGAGCGGTCGGCTGATTCCCGCTGGCTGTTCGGCTGCTGGGCCGTGTTAGTCGAGCTGCTACCGGTCGGCGACTGGGCCTGATTGCTGTTGTTTGACGCCGGCGGATTTGCGCTCTGGGTTTGACCGGTCGAAGGCGAGTTGGTCTGCGCCTGGTTTGACGGCGGGTTGGCCTGGTTTGACGGCTGGCTGGTCTGCGCCTGGCTGGGCGAGTTGCCCGAGGCCGGTGTCTGCGCAGTGTTGGCGCCGGTCTGGGATGATTGACCAGTCGCACTCTGGGCCGCGGAAGGGGACGACTGAGTTTGAGCAGAATTGGTCGAAGTGGCGTTGCCCTGGGCGGGTCCCGAAGACGTCGTGGACGACGGCGTCGTGCTCGAGGAGGGCGTCGTCGTCGATGTGGAATCCTGCTGACGCTGCGCGCCTGGCGGATTCGCGTTCGAGGTGCTTGGAGAGGTCTGCGCAAAAGCCGACGTCGCGATCGCGGCCGCCGCAGTGGTAGCCAATAATAAACGCCTGTTCATCTGAAAACTCCCTGAATGTGGTGGCCAACAACAATGCTTGACGCAGCTAGTTCCAACTCGGGATATGTTGGCAATAGCTGTGGCCTGTTCGGAAAATTATTAACGATGAAGCCGTGCTGAATTCGAATTCAAGCTCACGAAGAGCTATCGCGTCGGGAAAAGTGGAACATCCCTCGAAATCCGTCGTTAGGACGCACCACGAGCATCCACTGGAGGAGGACATTATGAAGAAGCTGATCGTGTGCGGCGCTCTTGCCGCCTTTGCTCTCGGCACCCAGGCCGCCAGCGCCGCCGAGTTTTACATTGTGCGCGACGCATCGACAAAGAAGTGCACCGTTGTCGACACCAAGCCGACGACCACCACAACGACGGTCGTGGGTGACGGCGTCTACAAGACCAGGACCGAAGCCGAGTCTGCCGTGAAGACCACCAAGGTCTGTACCGAGCAGTAGGTTCGCTCTGAGACGGCCTGGAGTTCTAACCATGTTGTCAGATGCATTGAGCTGCTAAGCTGTGTAAGCGAAAGGCCCGCTTTCCCTTAGCGGGCCTTTTTTGCGAGAGGGCTGGCCAAAGGCGCGGGATGGCCCTTGGCGCCGTTATAAGGGCTCATCGCCCAATCGTCACCGTACCGGAGACCGAAGCAGTATTCACGATCGAACTATAGATTTCGAGAGATGGATAAAGCCGCCCAGCAGCCGAAGATATTCAGTCGGCATCCGTCGCCTTGACCTGCGCCATTCCGAGATGCCGGCCGGATCGCCGACTTCGTGGAAGTGCTTTGCCGCCTTCACAGCGTAATCCCGCGAAATCATGCGCATCCTAGAGCGGGCTTGGTCAACAGCGATACTGGCCAAAAGAAATTGGCACACTCAGTAGGAACGATTCCTGTCCAGGAAAATTACGCAATCGGCGACGGCGCAATCCTGTACGGCCTCGGTCCACCGGACGCGCGTACCTTGTGCAGCCGGCAGAACCCCTCGAACTGCTGCTGCCGTTAATGCACTGTTACGGATTTGCTCAGCCGAAGATTCAATGCGCGCTCTCGACGCGAGCTTAGAGCAACGCATTAAGGATCGCGTAGCTGATCTGGAAGCGGCAAACCTCAAACTGAGAGGCGAAATCGAAGCGCGCGAACGTGCTGAAGCTGCACGTGTACAATAGCAGAAGAAGGAGGCGGTCGGTCAAGTGACCGGCGGCCTAAGGCACGACTTCAACTATCTCCTCACCGCAGTCGTCGGAAATCTCGACATGATTCGCGTGCGCGCAATCCACCCTCGCGTCGTTCGCCAGGCGGAGCACGACCGCCCCGGTTGATCTGAATGCCTTGATTTCGGGCATGGGTGCGCTTGTTAATCAGACGCTGGGTGCAGAAATTACGGTCGAAACTGACCTATTCGAAGGGTTGCCGCACGCGCTGGCTGATATGAATCAGCTTGAGCTTGCTATCCTCAATCTGTCGATCAACGCGCGCCACGCCATGCCCGCGGTGGCGGGACACTGACGATATCGACCAAGTCAGATGCGACCAACCCGCGGCGTGGCCGATGCGGGGAGTGCCTTGGCCTGCGAGCGCAGGCGCATGGCCTCGTCGGCTAGACGTTCCTCCAGAGATTGATTGGCTCAAAGGCGCGCGCATGCTCCATGATCCAGCGGCCGGCTTTCTGAGGTCGGAGTAGGGGCGATCACCCTCGTATTTCATTTCTCATCTTGGGTTGCTTGGGCAGTACGGAGGTGATTCTCCATTCGTTATAGTCGTAGAGCCCAGCCCAGTGATGAACAAGCTTTCCGCATTGCCAGCAATCGAAGGCCCCGGAAGTATTCGTATGGGTTGCGCTGCGTTCCTGGCTCGCTGAATAGACGATGCCGCAGCCGATACAGATGAAATAAACGGTGACGGGAGGCGCCATAATGCTTCCTAACAATCAAGCTCAGTCAGCGTTCCTCAGATCGGCCGAACCGCCTTTTTGACGCGTCTTCTTGGGATCGTCCTGGCGGCGGTCTTCCTTCATCTTCATCGTCGAATTCCATCGCGCCTTTGCGCAGCAAAGATGTGGGGTGTGAATCTGGCTTTCGGCCGGACGGTGGCTATCAAATGTCGCGCCGCAGGGACAGCGCATCAGCGACGATGGCTGTTGAGAAGACAGCTTTTCGCGTGGTCCCACATGGCCTGCTTGCGCGCGATCAAGTCGCGCTGATCGCGCCAGGCCCGGAAGTCCGCCTCGGTCAGGGTCGCCAGCAACTCGCCCCATGCCGCCTCGAACCCAGAGCGTGCCTCGTCGAACGTCGCGGCCGGGCCGCGGGTCGATCGAGCGCAGCGGGGATAGAAGAAGCTAGAAAATTGGTGCTCGTTGTGGTGTTGGAAGCAATACTTCGGGCCATGCGAAGCCTCTCTCTAGCAGCAGACTGGCTTGGCATCGCTTTGATGTGCCGCTCGGCCTGGGTGCCACATTGTGAACCTGAAGGAGCAACTCGTATTGGCGAGCCTTCTCCAACAGCGCATCTCGAACCGGACCTGGAGGGAGGAGCTCGGCTTGCTTGCGAGCTTCTCTTGCGCATTCTGCGCTGACGTCCTGTTCTCTAGTCATAACTCGGTATCCGCTCTTTTCGGACCGCTGCCGCAGAGGGCCGATGCTTTCGATGGGCTTGCAAATTTCTCTTTCGAATACCAAGCTCATGGTCCGAGCATTCTAACTCGGCAGGCAGCGTAGAGGCCGCCGCAGATCGAAGGGTCGAAATTGATGATACCGAGCAGAGCGCGGGTAAGCGTCGGGTGGTTAGCACCCAGAATGCTCGAGATTGAATCCAAGGTGACGGAGGCCGAAGCTGAGCCGTCCTAATGAGGATGCTCCCCGGCAGCGCTTAAGCTATCCGGCGGACCTCGCGTTACCGTTGATAAGCGAACGAAGTCTTGCTCAGCCCGGTCCTGCAAATGCCTATCGTGCGTTTTGGAACAATGAGGGCTGGTTGTCGTTTCCGCAGCCCGTCTCAGGGCTTATCGGAGAAGAGAACATGAAGCTAACGACTATCCTGGCAGCATCCGCGATCATCGCATCTTGTTCAGCCGCTTTCGCCGCGGACACGATGACGGCTGCCCCGCCTGAAAGTTGGACGGTGACCAACTACTACAAGCAGAGCGTTTACGATCCCAAGGAGTCCAAGATCGGCACGATCGACGACGTGTTGGTCGATAAGTTCGGCAAGGTGACCGGGCTTGTCATCGGCGTCGGCGGATTCTTGGGCGCCGGCGAGAAGGATGTGATCGTGCCGTTCACTGCGGTCAGGACCGAAAAGAAGGACGATAAGTGGTGGCTCACGTTGGACGAAACGAAGGATGGTTTGAAAGCCGCACCGGGCTTCAAATACGATAAGGCCAGCACGACTTGGGTTCCCGAGAAGTAAGCGAGAAGCAATCTAGCATCCGGCCGACCAGTCTGTGATTTCTTAAACTGGAAAGGCGGGGCGGATTCGCGCCTCGTCTTGGCGAACGCTCCGCAAAAGGCCCGCTCGGGAAGCCGAGCTGGCCTTTGACGATCAAGGTCGCACTGGCGCTGAAGATCGCCGGAAAGGCCCGCATCAGCCCACCGGCCGCAGGCTTGCCCAGTCCGCGACCATGCCGGCCACGATGGTCGCCAATCCGCCGAGCGCAAAACCCGACATATTCGCAGGCGCGCCCCTGCTTGAGTGCTGACAGCTTGACCTGCACGACCATGACGGTCGCCCGATCAATACTTGCTTGAGGCCCGCAGCCATCGAAAGCCAGATTGCAAGAGCGGCGGGGCGGCCCTCAGCGCCGACCAGTCGGCCCGCATCAGCAACTGCGGACAACAACCCTGTAGGCGCGAGCGCGATCGAGCCGAGGATCATCGAGCGTCCTTCTCGCTTGCAACGCAGTCGCCGCCATGCTTGTAGAATGGGAGGTCGAGCGTTGCGAGCGCCACCGAGGGCGCAGCGCCAAACAGTCCCGCGAAATTCTTGGGTCGCAGCACGTCACCGAGGATAGCGAACAAGGAGACGACCAAGCCCCCAATTGGAAAGCGCAATGCGTAATCCACCACGCCTCCCGCCATTTCTAGGACGATCCAGGCATCAGCATACTGACCGCCATGCAGACGATGCAAAGGCCCATCGCGGCCGTCGATGCCCAACCAAGCCAGTACAGCCAGCCTTCGACAACGAGCCTATCCATCACATCGCGCCGTCTGACGAGTAGCATAAGCATGGCCATCACTGGTGCCGCTAGGACCCCGTTGATGACCGCACTCCAGTAAAGCGCTTTGATGGGATCGATGCGCGAAGTTGAGCGCCACGCCGAGGCCAACGGAGAGGGCGAGCACCGCATAGAAGGCGACCGCCTGCTTCGGCTTGCGGGCAAGACCGACCGGCCATTTACGGCCTTCGCCTATGGCATAAGCCGTCGATCCGGCCAGTACCGGAACGGCGAGCAAGCCTGTGCCTATGATGCCGAGCGCAAAAACAAGTTCAGCAAGCGGGCCCGCAATCGGCTTCAACGCCGCCGCGGCCTGCGCCGATGATTGCACATCGGTCACCCCCTGCTGGTGCAAGGTGGCCGCTGTCGTAATGATGATGGCGATCGCAATAAGGTTCGAAAAGGCCATGCCGATCATCGTATCGATGCGAATGCGCCAGAATTCGCGCTCGTGGGGATTCGTATCCTCCTCGAGCGGCTTCTTGTCAGGATGAATGCGCTGCTCCTCCGCCTCTTGCGAGGATTGCCAGATGAAAAGGTAAGGCAAGATGGTGGTTCCGAGAATGGCAACCAGCGTCGTCAGAAAGGTGCCGCTCCATTCGATCTTCGGTACGAGCAGTCCCTTGAGCGCCTCAGTCCAAGTTACTTTGAGCGAACAACACTAAAGCCAGCCATTTCAGGAGGGTCACATATCGTTTGTAGGCAATGAAAATCTGCGCCAAAACCGAGATCACTGCAAAGGTAACGACGTAGACGATTGCCGTCCCGCCGATCACCAGTTTTGCCGCATCCGCCATGGCGCCGAGATCGGCTGCGATATTGATCGTGTTGGCGATAAAGAGAAGAGATCAGCGACCAGATGACCCAGCCGGGGTAATTGCGACAGACATTGCCTGCGATGCAAGTGGCCGGTCACCCGGCCGATCCGGCCCGAAATCTCCTGGATCGCCACCATCAGAGGATAGCTCAAGAGCATCGTCCAGCCGATGCCAAAACCAAGCGGAGCGCCCGCCTGGCCATAAGTGCCGATACCGGAAGGATCATCGTCCGACGCGCCGGTGATGAGGCCCGGTCCAAGGCGTTTGAGGAGGCCCGTACCTCGATTTCGCCTTTTGACTTTGGCCGTAGCCATGTGCTCCTCGGGATGGGGACTGTCCACCGAGCGTACCGCTTGCCGCGTTAGGATGCCATGAGGGCTTCAACGGCCAGGGTTCAAAGTGCGATGCGGCAGCCGCACCGCGCGAGCCGCGGCTCGCCGCCCTAATGGTGCCAGAAGATCGCCAGCAGCAGAATGATCGGCAGCGGTACGCCCAGCAGCCACAACAAGGCACCTCGCCCAAAGCCCATGGCTTTTCTCCTCCGTCGTCTGTCCCGGCTTCCAACGTGTCCGCCCGGCGTGCAGTTCCTCACCGGGAACGGTTTTCAAGGCGATCGATAGGAGACGGGGCGATCCTCGCCGAAGACGCGCTCTGCAGCTGGTTCGATGAAGGTCCTGATGCTTTGATCGATCTCCACACTAAACGGTTCAGCTTGCAGATGGTGGCGCCCGTTGCCCTTATGCTGGCAAGTTAGTCGGTGGGTGACCGAGCGCACGCGCGTTCCGCAGTCTAGATTAACACACGTTAGCCTCTGCAAGGCGAACTCCATCAACGGGCTTGAATTCCGAGCAATCACATGGCCCGATATGCTTGCAACACGCCGAGCGGGATCGAAAACTGTGAGCCATGCCAAAAAGCGCCTTAGTCGTTTGCTTTTCGCTGCCATGCTGCTTGCGGCCGGGACAGCGGTCGCCCAGGAGGACAAGAAGACTGACGACGACAAACCAGCCGATCCCGACACGGGCGAAAGCACCGTAGAGGAAAAAACGCTCGGTCTCCTTCCCAATCCCCTACAAAAGTACGGCGTCAAATTCGCGGCCACCTATATCGGCGAAGTGCTGGGCAATCCCTCTGGCGGACTGAAACAAGGATCTGTGTATGAAGGGCGCTTGAATCTCGCTGTTGATTTGGACCTGCAGAAGCTTGCCGGCCTCGATAAACTGACATTCCACGCCAACATGTTCCAGATCCATGGCGGTGGGCTGTCGCGCGGTAGTCTACAGAACTATTTCGTGGTCAGCGGCATCGAGGCTTTACCATCCACGCGTCTCTATGAGGCCTACTTCGAAAAGCAGTGGGGCGATAAGAAAATCTCGCTGAAGGCCGGTCAGCTCGCCGCTGACAGCGAATTCTTCAACACCAGATACACTGACGTGCTGACAAACGCCTCAATGGGCTGGCCCGCGATCACCTCACTTGATCTGCCGAGCGGCGGACCATCGCCCCCCTTGGCTGCGATGGGCGCCCGGCTTCTTGTCAACGTCACCGAGCAGTTATCTGTTCTTGGCGGCGTATTCGACGGCGACCAGGCCGGCCCCGGCCTAGGCGATCCGCAAGAGCGCAACCGCTATGGCGTCAACTTTCGCGTCAATGATCCGCCCTTGCTGCTCGGGCAGATCCAATATGCCTGGAACAATAAGAACGGTGATCCGAACCCGGCTGGCCAAATCAAGTTGGGCGGCTGGCGGCATTTTGGGTCTTTCGCCGATCAGAGACTAGACTCCAATGGTGTTTCGCTCGCGTCGCCAACCAGCAGCGGCGAACCCTTGCTCCTGTCCGGCGATATCGGCGGCTGGATGGTCTTCGAGCAGAAGATCTATCGCGTCCCGAAGAGCGATGATCGAGGCATCGGGATTTTTACGCGCGTCTCGGGCGCGCCCGCCGACCGCAATCTCATCGATCTCTATGCGGACAGCGGCATCGAATTCATTGGGCTCAGCGACCAGCGTCCCGACGACAAATTCGGCATTGCGGCCGGCTACGCGCATGTGTCGAAACGCGCACAATCGCTGGATGCCGATTATCGTGCGCTTGTTAATCCGAATTGGCCGATGCGAAGTTTCGAAGGACTTCTGACCGCCGTGTATCAATACCAGATCAGGGATGGGTGGACATTGCAGCCCAATTTTCAATATATCATCCATCCAGGCGGAGGTGCCACCAGCCCGTCAAGTGCTGTGCCCGGCAGGGTTCTTCATAATGCAACGGTGCTTGGTCTACGAACGACCCTGAAGTTCTAGTTCGATCCGGAATTAAGCTCGGCTCAGTGGGCCAGCCGTTTGATGGCCTTGGTCGCTCGATTGGGACCATGCCATCCGAGAAACTTCAGCTCCTTGTCCTCCAGCGCGTTGGTCGCTCGAAAGAACTGTTCGAGATCGTCGCGCGCATGGGAAGGAGGATCGCGGATATCCTTGAGATTCGTTTCGAGCGGCGACCGATCAGGAACCGCAAAAATGCGGTCGTTTCGTTCCGTCTTGCCCTTTTTCTTCTGCTCGACTTCGAGAATTCCAATCGGACGACAGCGCAGCACGACGCCCGGATAAGTCTGTGCGTCGTGCAGGATCAGCACATCCAGCGGATCGCCGTCCTCGGCCTTGGTTGACGGAATGAAACCCCAATCGTACGGATAGGTCAGGCCCGCCATAAGGGGCTTTGCCAAGGCAAAAATGCCGAGCTTGGGATCGAAATCGAGTTTGCACGAACTGCCGCGCGGCGTTTCGACAACAGTAAAGATATTGTCTTTGTCAGCCCAGCTCGGCAATTTTGTCAGGTTGGTCATAGCGACAGTCAACTACTCATTAAGCTTCGGGAGGGAGGCGGTCTGGCGAAATCATTCGCCAGACCCGGAGTTGGCGATCAGGCGGCGGTGGAAGCCTTTTTATTGACGCCCTTACGCAACGCCACAGTGTTGAGCTTGGTGTTCGCTGCCTTTTCTTCGTTCAGGTTCGTGTTCAGAAAGCGCACGATGTCGTCGTGGCCGAGCGCCTCGGCCCAGGCGATCAGCGTGCCATATCGGCAGATCTCGTAATGTTCGACGGCCTGAGCGTTGGCGACGATCGCCGCATCCAGCACCGCCTTGTCTTCGATTTCGCCGGCCGTCTCATCCGCTTCCTTGATGATGCCGTCGATGGCGGGGCATTGCGTGCCGCTCGGCGACTGGCTCAGTTTCTCAAAGGCCTTTTCGAGGCGCTCGACCTGCTTGTTCGTCTCTTCGAGATGGTTCCTGAGCCCCGTGACCAGATCCCGGTTGGTGGCCTTGTCGATCATTTTCGGCAACGCCTTGAGGATCTGCTGCTCGGCATAATAGATGTCCTGCAGCCCATGCAGCAGCAGATCATCCATGGTTTTGATATCTTTTGTGAATAGTCCCATGACGTCACTCCTCGAGTTCAAAGCGATGGAACGGCATCGATCGGGCTTTGTTCCTCGCCGCCGATGCCACAGCTCGGTCGCATAGATCGGGTCGCCGCCTTGGTCATCGGTATGCGGGGCCATTTCCCGCGGCAGGAGGAACCAAGGCACCTGCGGACATTTGCGGTGTTACTCAGAGTTTAGGATGGTCAGCATTCTAGCTATGGGTGGATTTCGCGATATTGCCGGAGGGGGCAGCTCTAGGGCGAGCCAATGCGATGTGGCCGTCGTCGGCTTCGGAATCGCCGCCTGCCTTGCGCTGTAGAGGGGCTTAACTGAGCTCCTGCTGCATCGAACTATCGCCGAACGAAAAGTGCACGATCACGTGAGCGAAGGGCGTTCGAGAGCCAGCCGAGGCCGCCGTAGATCGCATGCGGAGAGACGAGATGCGCTGCACAGGTTAGAATATTCCTGCAACTCGCTCATGGTGCAAAATGCCCTTTAGGATAGGCATCATCTCGGACACGCACGGGCTTCTGAGAACAAAGGCGCTGCAGGTGCTGGCCGACGCCGACTACATCATCCACGCCGGCGACATCGGCGATCCCGGCATCATCGCGGCGTTGCGCCGGATCGCGCCTATTTCCGCAATCCGCGGCAACGTGGACACCGCTGACTGGGGTCGCGACTACGCTGAAATCGAGACAGTGAGCCTAGCCGGGAAGACGGTCTACGTGCTCCATGACCTAAAGGCCATGTCCATCGATCCCGTCGCCCAGGGCATCGACGTTGTCGTATCGGGCCATTCCCATGTACCGAAAATCCAAACGGTCGGCGGGGTTCTGTACGTGAATCCCGGAAGCGCTGGCCGGCGCCGCTTTAAGCTGCCGATCACCCTTGCGACGCTGGATGTGACACCGGATGGGATCCGGCCTCTCATCCACGATCTTGAAGCCGCCTGACGCACTGCGGCACCGCGTCAAAGCGGCGGAAGCAGCCTGTGAGGCGTCGCCGGAAGGATGACTCGGACAGCGTCGCCGGGCGAGACGTCGCCGCTTTTGGTCACCATTGCCATGACGCCGGCCCTGAAAGGCTGCCCGGGCTCGTCGCTCAGCCGGCTTTTCAAGCCGGGTTGAAATCGATCGATCAGGACGCATGGGCTCCGCAAGCCGGTAAGAAGGATACATGCCGAGGCGCCAATTCGGAGCCTGGTGTCGAGCGGAAAGGTCTCGAGATCGAGGCCGGTCGTCGTGATGTTCTCGCCGAGTTCGCCGGGCCCGACATCGTAGCCTGCGACGCGCAGAGCCTTGAGCGTTTCGCTTGAAATAAGGTGGACCTGACGGAGATTGGGTGATCGAGGATAGCGGCGGGTCAAGTACCGATGCTTGACGAATTGACCATAGTGCGCGTCGCCCTCGATGCCATGACCGGCGATGAGCGTCACCGACAGTCGGGGTATCTTGCTGAACCGATGCTTGCTGTCGATCGAGACGGCGAAGACTATTCCTTCGAGCGCCATGGCTACCGGCGTCATGCGGCGCGCGCCGCAGAGCGGCGCTTGCGCCTCAGGTGTCGCATGATTTCGGTGAGAGGCATCGCGTTCAGGACGCGGTCCGCGGGGACGCCGCCTTTGCGGGCCATCTCTACGCCCCAGTGCATGTGGTCGAGCTCCGGAACGGAATGTGCGTCGGGATTGATGCTGAACGTGCAACCGAACGCGCCCGCCGCCGCGAGAGGCCAGGCGCCAATCGCGTCTGGCGAAGTCGGTCGTGAAGTTTCGCGTTTGCCGGCCACCGATCCCAGAATGGTCCCTTTTCCGCAACACAACGGTAAGGGGAGCGGGAACGTTCCTATGAAAGCTTATAGAAGACGCTCCGTGCGGCGCCCGATTGTCGTAAGCGCTATCTCACTGAGCCTGCGGCTTGGGTCCACTCCGCGTGGGCTTGTCGAAGCGCATCTGAAATCTCAGGGAACGTCATGGCGCGCCTGCCGACAACCGCGGTGCCCGTAATTGCACTATAGCGCTGCACGGAACCCTGCGCCCCGGCCGAGCTTCTTTCCAGATGGATGCCAAAGCAAAAAGACCAGAAGAACCGCCGCCCGAAGCGCGTGACGGCTTCGTTCGCGTCAGAGGAGCGCGCGAGCACAATCTCAAGGATGTCTCGCTCGACATTCCCCGCAACGAGCTCGTGGTCTTCACCGGGGTCTCCGGATCCGGAAAGTCCTCGCTGGCGTTCGGAACCTTATATGCGGAGGCGCAGCGGCGGTATCTCGAATCCGTGTCGCCATATGCGCGTCGGCTGTTTCACCAAATGCAGGTGCCCGACGTCGACGTCGTTGAAGGATTGCCGCCGGCCGTCGCGCTGCAGCAGCAGCGCGGATCGCCGACGACCAGGTCCTCGGTGGGTAGCGTCACCACGTTGTCCAACTTGCTGAGGATGCTGTACTCACGCGCCGGCGACTATCCGCGCGGCCAACCATTGCTCTACGCGGAATCCTTCTCGCCCAACACGCCGGAGGGCGCCTGTCCCAATTGCCACGGCATCGGGCGTGTCCATCGGGTCGACGAACGGACGCTGGTGCCCGATGACGCATTGACCATTCGGGAGCGGGCGGTCGCGGCCTGGCCGTCGGCCTGGCAGGGGCAGAACCTCAGAGACATCTTGGTCACGCTCGGTTACGACGTCGACCGGCCGTGGCGCGAACTCCCTAAGAAGGATCGCGACTGGATCCTCTTCACCGAGGAGCAGCCGACCGTTCCGGTTTACGCCGGATACACACCCGCTGAAACACGCAGGGCCCTGAAGAAAAAGGAAGAACCGAGCTACATGGGCACCTTCACCGGGGCTCGCAAATACGTCCTGCAGACGTATGCCACTACGCAGAGTGCGATGATGAAGCGGCGCGTGGCGCAATTCCTGTCGAGCGACGACTGCCCGGTCTGCAAGGGCAAGAGGCTCAAGCCGGAAGCTCTCTCCGTCAAGTTCGCCCGACTGGACATCGCCGAGATGTCGCGCCTGCCGTTGAAGAAGCTGGAAGCGCTCGTCAAGCCGTATATCGATCGAGCGGAGCCGAACGAGTCTCATCCCGAAAAGGCGCTCGTCGTGCAAAGGATCGTCAAAGACCTCGCGGGGCGCCTCGAGGTTTTGCTGGATCTCGGCCTTGGGTATCTGACGCTCGAGCGAAGCACGCCGACCTTGTCTCCGGGCGAACTGCAGAGGCTTCGTCTCGCGACGCAGGTCAGATCAAACCTGTTCGGCGTCGTCTACGTGTTGGACGAGCCGTCGGCCGGCCTGCACCCGGCGGACACTGAAGCGTTGCTGCGAGCGCTGGAGCATCTGAAAGCCTCGGGCAACTCGCTCTTCATCGTCGAACACGAGCTCGACGTGGTGCGCCGGGCCGACTGGATCATTGATGTCGGGCCTGCCGCGGGAGAGCAGGGCGGTAAGATACTCTACAGCGGACGACTTGCGGGATTGGCCGAAGTGAAATCATCGCAGACGCGGCGCTTCCTTTTCGGCGAAACCGCTGAGCCGACACGAAAGGTTCGCGAGCCGATTGGCTGGCTGAAGCTGCGGGGAGTCACGCGCAACAACCTCGGCGGCCTGAATGCCGACCTCCCTCTCGGCGTCCTCACCTGCGTGACCGGCGTCTCGGGCTCGGGCAAGTCCACTCTGGTCAGCCAGTTTCTCGTCGAAGCCGTTGCCGAGCGGCTTGGTCAACGCCGGGAGGCGGATCCGGACGAAGGCGAACTCGAGGAGCGGGTGCGCACACTGGGCGGCGAGATCGCCGAAGGTCTCGATCGGATCAAGCGACTCGTCGTCGTGGACCAGAAGCCGATCGGACGAACCCCGCGGTCCAATCTGGCGACCTACACCGGGTTGCTCGATCACGTGCGCAAGCTGTTCGCCGCGACGAAGCCGGCACGCGCCAGGCGATACGACGCCGGCCGGTTCTCGTTCAACGTCGCCAAGGGCCGCTGCGAGACGTGCGAGGGCGAGGGATACGTTTGCGTCGAGCTTCTTTTTCTTCCGAGCGTCTACACGCCCTGCCCGACCTGCAAGGGCGCTCGTTACAACGCGAAGACGCTCGAGATCAAAATTCGCGACAAATCGATTGCGGAGGTGCTGGCGATGACGGTCGACGTGGCATTCGCGTTCTTCCGAGAAGACGAAACGCTTTCCCGGTCGCTGGGCGTGCTCCGAGAAGTGGGATTGGGCTATATCAGGCTCGGTCAGTCGGCGACCGAGCTCTCTGGAGGTGAGGCGCAGCGCGTCAAGCTCGCGACCGAGTTGCAGCGGGCGCAGCGCGGCGGGACGCTCTACGTTCTCGACGAACCGACGACCGGCCTGCACCCATCCGACGTGCGGAAGTTGAGCAGGCAACTTCAGGGCCTCGTCGACGCCGGCAACACCGTGATCCTGGTCGAACACGACATGTCCGTCGCCGCGAACAGCGACTGGATCCTCGATGTGGGGCCCGGAGCGGGCAACGAGGGTGGCCGCATCGTGGCGTCAGGGCCGCCGAAGCAGGTTGCCACATCCGGAAGCCGAACAGCGACCTATTTGGCGAAGGCACTTTAGCCTCAAGAGGACCATTGCCGAAGGCTTCTAAAGCAACGTCACGATGACGCCGAGCGGCATGGAGCCCGAGAGACCTGCGCTGCGCCATCGAGGTGCTTGCCAGGACCGCATCATGTTCTCGACCGACTTCCTATACTGCTTGGCGCCTGAACGAGGCGCGCGTCGTTTTCCCTCTCTCTCTCCCTCTCTCTCTCTGCTGGCGAGAAAAGTCGGCCCCAAAAGGTCGCGCATTGTGGCGATGACCCGGCTCGCTTTAGCTTAGGAAATCAAGGACGATGCGTTCGATATTCAAAGGATTCGTATTTGATGTGGAGGATCGTCGACAGCGTTCCGCAGAAGCTCCGCAGCCTCCAGGATTCGCTTGAAAGGTCGGGATATCGTGTTCCCATTCAGACGCTCCAGCTCTATTCGGGGGCTCGACGGCGATCAGACTTTGCAGCTCGTGGTCCCTGAAGCATCCCAAGATGAGCGTCGATCGATCCTGAAGGATCAAGGTATGATCTTCGACGCTTCGGAGAGAGCGGCCCGGAATTGCAGCCGTCGGACTGGCTGCGCAGCGCGTAGCATGTGCCGAGCTTCCACAGCCTCTCAGCGGCGACGGAGTTGAGCAAATCGTCCTCCAAAGGCGGTGATGTCGTCGATCGGCCTAGTCATCTAGGTTAGAGGTCTCGGATCTTGCAGCCCAGCACGACGGCGGACAGGGCGGCTCCGATCGAATTCGCGCCGTCGACGACCCAGTCGTGGGCTTAGCAGGCCGTAGACTACCCATAGCGCGAGACCGAGATAAGCGTCGCGAGCATGCCCAGAGAGAGATCTTGCGTCGATCCGCGCGGCCAGGCCTTCTGAACTTGCGGAATGTAGGACAGCGACGCCAGGGAGGCCGCGATGCCGCCGACGTACGATGAGAGTTCACCCATCACAGTGTACGGGCGTTCCGGCCCGCCGGCGTTTGGATCCCTAAGGCTGCCGGCCGCCTGTGTCGGCAGCCGGCCTTCGGATTGGGAAGCATCATGCGGCGCGCTGATTCACGCTGTTGACGGCCATGTCGTTGAGCTTCTTATCCGTCGCCTTTTCCTCGTCGAGGTTTTCCTGGAGAACGGAGGCGCAGTCGTCGCGCCCGAGCTTCTTCGCCCACGCGATCAGCGAGCCGTAGCGCGTGATCTCGTAGTGCTCGACGGCCTGCGCGGCCGCGATGAGGGCGGCGTCGAGAACCGTCGTGTCGTCGACGTCGCTGGCTACGTCGCTGGCTTCCTCGAGGATGCCGTCGATCGCGGGGCAGTCCACGCCCTTGGCCTCGGCACCATGCATCTTGAAGACCTTTTCAAGCCGAGTGATCTGGCTCTTGGTCTCCGCGAGGTGAGTCTCGAAACCCTTCTTCAAGGATTGGTCACCTGCCTTCTCGATCATATCCGGCAGATTCTTCGCGATCTGCTGCTCGGCGTAATAGATGTCCTGCAGGGTGTGCACGAAGAGGTCGTTCAGCGTCTTGATGTCTTTGGTGAAGAAACCCATGGATGTCTCCCATTATTGAATTGCCGCACGGCAAACGACGACAAATAGGAAGTGTTCCTAACTGGCCGGCGATGGCTAAGCGGGCCACGCAGCCAACAACGTTTCCGTCGTCAGTCTCGACATTCGGGCGGAGTTTTCGAATGCAACGAGCGGATCCCTGCGCCGTTCCTTGGCTACTGGGCCGGCGGAGGCGGCGGGATATAGGAACTGTCACGTCTGCGATCGGTTGATGGCAGCCGCCTGCCGCAAGGAGTCCGAATGGAAAGCACCGTCATCGCAGAATTCCACACCCGGCAAGCGGCGGAGCTCGCTGTCGAGCACATCGTGCAGGATTGCGGCGTTCCGGGGGGAGACGTCTTCGTGCGGCCCGCGGGCGCTGCCAACACCACCGGCGACCGTCCGGCCGGTGCAGACGCGAAGGCGGCCCAGATGCCGAAGCAGGGGGGAATGCTCGAAAGTCCGATCGAGGCGTCGCTCGGCTTTCACGAGGACGTCCCTACGCGCGTTGCCGACGCTCTGAAGGGCGTCGGTGCCAAGCTCGTCCGGACGAACTAAGGCGTCGGCCCATGCCAGATTATCCTAAGCCCCCCTTTCCCGATCAGCGCCAGCCAATGCCCGGTTCGACCGCGAAGATGGATCCGCGTCCAGATCATGGAGAAGCCAGCTATAAGGGATCGGGACGACTCCAAGGCAAGCGTGCGATCATCACTGGCGGCGATAGCGGCATCGGGCGCGCGATTGCAATCGCGTTCGCCCGCGAGGGCGCCGACATCCTGATCGCTTACCTCGACGAGATCGACGACGCCAAGGAAGTCGCAGCGCTCATCGAGAAGGAGGGCCGCAAAGCTATCCTGGTCGATGGCGACTTGCGCTCGGCCGACCATTGCCGCGCCGTGGTCGGTCGTGCTGTACGGGACCTCGGCGGCGTCGACATTCTCGTCAACAACGCCGCGCACCAGGCGACTTTCGCCGACATCGGCGACATCAGCGACGAGGAATGGCGCATGACCTTCGAGGTCAACATCCACGCGATGTTCTTCCTTGCGAAGGCGGCTGTGCCGCACATGAAGCCGGGCGCCGCCATCATCAATACTGCTTCGGTCAACTCCGACATGCCGAACCCCATTCTGCTCGCCTACGCCACGACGAAGGGCGCCATTCAGAATTTCACCGGCGGCCTGGCTCAGATGCTGGCCGAAAGAGGCATACGCGTGAACGCCGTGGCGCCGGGCCCGATCTGGACGCCGCTCATCCCCTCGTCGATGCCGGACGACGCGGTCAAGAACTTTGGCAAGCAAGTGCCGATGAAGCGCGCCGGTCAACCGGCGGAGCTTGCCACGGCCTATGTGATGCTGGCTGACCCGCTCTCAAGCTACACGTCGGGGACGACCGTCGCGGTCACAGGGGGCAAGCCCTTCATTTGAGATGGCCGGCATCAAGCATCCCGTCACCCCGGATGGGCGCTACTTCGTCGTGAAAGGAAAGCTCTGGCGCCTGAGCGATCCGAACATCGAGCCGCGAAGGCGCGTCTCGTCAAGGCGCTCATGGATGCGCGGTGGGCCGTCAAGGTTTCGAAAAGCGCGAGAGATCGCGACGCCGAACTGGAAGCCCATCGCAGGATCGACGAAGCGAAGCGCAGCTTGGGCGAGCGCGGGCCGGCGTGGTGGGACGACGGCGCCCCCGACAACCGATACGCCGTCAAGAACACCCCCTACGCCGCGTGGTACGCCAAGGCCAAGCGTTATGGCTGATCCGCGGACTTGAGAGTCGGAAGCCGCTTGTGGAGGAAGGCGAGGACCATGATCTCATCCGAAGTGAGGTTGCGTATTGGCGCTTGAACTTCTGCGCAATCTTGGCCTCGGTCATTTTGACGAGATCGCCGGACATGTAGGCGCTCAGGATCTCCGGATGGACATAACTCTTGCGGCAGATTGCCGGCGTATTGCCGAGTTGCTTCGACAGCTTCTCGATGACTGCGACGATACGCGGCTGGTGAGAACCAGCGCGCCTAAGGAGCCGACGACCCCTCTCTGCGGCCATCGCTCGCGCGAGCTCGTCGAGGGCATTTTGCCGGCCGACATCTTCGCGTAGGAACAATAACCCTGAACCAGGCCGATAAAGCCCGGCGGCGTGCGTCGCCCGGGTCGCACGATTGATATCCCGTGCCGCGGTCAGCCCGTGCACAGCAAGAAAATGTCTTCGCCGGCGAGCGATAGGTCACTCGTGACATGTGGGGTGGGCGAACAGGCGTCGGCCAGGCTTTCGGTCCCGCGGAGGCCGCAGCGAGCCGACCAGTCGCCGCCGCCGTGCCGCAAGGCGGTCGCTCCGGTCGGAGGTGAGCCACATTCGCGCTCCACGTTGTCCGCGTGCCGGACGATGTCGAGGTCCTCGATCTCGGATCGGCGCAGCAATGATTCCCTCAGTCAAGCTGAACCCGAAGGCAAGATGAGTGAGATCGGCGGATGCCGCCATCACGACGGCAAGCGTCGTTCCATTGTACGTCAGGGCCCTGGGGTATCTTCGGCAAGCGTGCGGGCCGCAAGTCAACGCGACCTCCGGAAAGAGGAAGCGACGCCCTAATGAGGTGATGGTTCCTAAGCCAACGCCATGCCGTCAGTGGTTGCCATTGCGCTAGGCCGTCGGCAAGTGGTTCGAGAGCTGGGCCGTCGAACCGGCAGATTGTCTGTCATCCCTTGGGGACGTCATCGGTTAACAACTCGGCTTCCGCTTTGTACCAGAAGGTGTCCATCGCTCATGCCGGTTCGCCAGCCCGCTTCCAAAGACGGTAGGCCCTGTTACGAATGTCTTCAATCTGCCGCGATCCGATGCCCCGGTGTGTAGTGTAGAAGCTCCCCGCGGTCAGCTCCGGTCCTCCGTGAATGTTCGTTGTATTGAGCTCAGGCGTAGCGCAGCGCCTTTGCTTTTACGAGAGCTTCCAGACTGACAGCAAATGCTGCCGGGGAGCTGACGGCCGTGTTCGCACGAGTTGTGGTGTTCTTCTCGAAGTACACGCAAGGTCCGGGTGCCGTCGGCTTTGTGCGCTTTGCGACAAAGCCAACTCGAGTTGTTGCGCCTCTGACCGTCAGAAACAAGCTAAGACTAGCGTCCTTCGTACGGCTAGCCTATCCGAGAAAGATAGGCCAAACCGGTGTCTGGAGCTTGACGATCATTCCGCGTTGGCGCTTGCCCTCTGGGGGTGGCTCGAGTTCTTGCGATGGCATCGCATTTGCAGGGATGAAAAATGTCAACGTGAGGCCACCATCGTCGAGCTGCGGATCGCTTGCAGGCGGCGCACACAGGATGAGGGGCGCCGCGCTCACCAGCCCGTTCTCTCAGGAGTGCCCGTGATTCCATCTGCCAATTGGGCTGCCGGCCTGCTTGGGACGCGGCTTGCGTTTTTTGTTGCCGGATTTGGCCTCGCGGCGTGGGCGCCTTTGGTGCCGCTCGCCAAGGAGCGCCTCGCGGTAGATGACCGCATGCTTGGTCTTCTGCTGCTCTGTCTCGGAATGGGATCCGTTCTCGCTATGCTTTTGACCAGCGTGTCGAATGCGCGGTACGGCAGCAAGCCCATTATCTTCGTGGGTGGACTCGGCCTCGCGCTTATCCTGCCGTGGCTTGCTATCGCCGGAACAACTCTTGCGCTCGGTGCCACGCTGTTTGCGTTCGGCGTTTCACTGGGTGCGATCGATGTAGCCATGAACATCTATGCGATTGAACTGGAGCGGGCCACCGGCCGTCCCTTGATGTCCGGCTTCCATGCCCATTACAGCATCGGTGAATTCACCGGCTCTGCCGCAGTAACTTTGTTCCTTTCGCTTCAGCTTGGTCCGCTTTTTTCGACGTTAGTCTGTTCGACGTTTATGATGATCGCGATTGTGTCGGCCTGGCCGCGGTTGACCGCGACGAGTGTAAGGCAGCGGGGGCCTGTGTTTGTCTTGCCTCATCGCAATGTGGTGCTAATAGCTGCGCTCGCGGCTATTACGTTTCTTGTCGAAGGTGCAATGCTTGATTGGAGCGCTTTGCTTCTCGTTGGGCAAGATCTTCTCGCTGAGGCGCATGGAGGTCTTGGCTGTATGCTCTTCGCCATCGCGATGACTGCGGGACGTCTCGGTGGAGATGCCGTGGTGGAGCGAATCGGCGACCGTGCCACATTGATGCTCGGAACTCTACCAATCATGATAGGCTTCCTGGCTGTCGTCGCCGCGCCGGTTGCGGTGATTGCCATGGCGGGGTTCCTTCTTATTGGATTGGGTATTTCAAATGTTGTACCTGTACTGTGTCGCCGCGCTGGCAAGCAGAAGGTGATGCCGGTAGGCGTTGCGATCGCGGTCATCACGACAGCTGGCTACGCGGGTATACTGATGGGTCCCGCCAGCATCGGGCTCGTCGCACACATGACCGGCTTGCCTTTTGCGTTCGGCATGTTAGGCGCGCTCATGTGCATTGTCACGCTGTCGGCGCGGATGGTTATTGCCGACCCTCGCTAGGCCGCCGATCGAGAGGAAAGGACATCGGCACGTTTCGAGCCAATGATCGGCCGCGGCGCCGAGCGTTCAAGGCTGAGAGTCGATCAGGTCTAAACCTGATAGCAGTAAAATGGTAAGTCTCGATCACAACCGTTCCTCTGTTCATGCGAGTTGGCTCGCTGAACCGTAGCTAGGGTGTGGGTGTCACTTGGATGATCGAACGCCAACCGAGCGCTGCTGACGAAGAGCGTTGGGCAACCCGCGGCAAAGTTAATCGTTACGCGAGCAACGGGGCCAGGGAGGGGATCCCCGCGCACGGATCCTCGGATGGGCCTGCTTACGCCACTTGTCGGGGATAAGCAGTGCCGTCCATTTGCTGTCGGCGAGATATGCCCGATACGCTAGCTGAATGCCATCTTCCAGCGAGGTCTGGGCACGCCAGCCGAGCCTGGCCAGACGACTGATGTCGAGCAGCTTGCGCGGCGTGCCGTCCGGGCGCGACGTATCGAAGCTGATCTCACCGCGATAGCCGACGGCGGCCGCGACCATGAGTGCGAACTCGGCGATGGTGATGTCCTCGCCGGTGCCGATATTGACCAGTTCGGGCGATGAATAGGTCTTCATCAGATGGATGCAGGCGTCGGCGAGATCGTCGACATAGAGGAATTCGCGGCGCGGCGTGCCGGTGCCCCACACGACGACGCTGCTGGCGCCCGAAACCTTGGCCTCGTGGAAGCGGCGGATCAGCGCGGCGACGACGTGGCTGTATTCGGGGTGATAATTGTCGCCGGGGCCGTAGAGATTGGTCGGCATCACGCTGATGTAATCGGCGCCGTACTGGCTGCGATAGGCCTCGGCCATCTTGATGCCGGCGATCTTGGCGATGGCATAGGGCTCGTTGGTCGGCTCCAGCGGGCCGGTCAGCATCGAATCCTCGCGCAGCGGCTGCGGCGCCAGGCGCGGATAGATGCAGGACGAGCCGAAGAACATCAGCTTCTCACAGCCATTGGCGTGCGCCGCCTGAATCACGTTGCTCGAGATCGCCAGATTGTCGTAGAGAAATTCGGCCCGCAGCGTGTTGTTGGCGACGATGCCGCCGACCTTGGCGGCGGCGAGGAACACGGCCTGCGGCCGCTTGGCGGCAAACCAGGCGTTGACCGCGGCTTGGTCGCGCAAATCGACCTCGCTGCGCGACACCGTCAGGAGATCGGCCTCCTCGCGCGCCAGCCGGCGCATCAGCGCCGAGCCGACCATGCCGCGATGGCCGGCGACGAAGACCGTCTTGCCCTTCAGCTCAAACGCCGTGCTTGCCATTGGCCGCGTCCTGCCTGGCCTCGACGAGATCGCTGGCGACCATTTCCTTCACCAGTTGCGCGAACGGCGTCTTCGGCGTCCAGCCGAGCTTGGTGCGCGCCTTGCTGGCGTCGCCGATCAGAAGATCGACCTCGGTCGGGCGGAAGTAGGTCGGATCGATCTGCACCAGGGTGTTGCCGGACGCCTTGTCGACACCGACCTCCTCGACACCCTTGCCGTGCCATTCGATGCTGCGGCCGACCTCGGCAAACGCCAGCTCGACGAACTCGCGGACCGACCGCGTCTCGCCGGTCGCGAGCACGAAGTCACCGGGCTCGTCCACCTGCAGGATCCTGTGCATGCCCTCGACATAGTCGCGGGCGTGGCCCCAGTCGCGCTTGGCGTCGAGATTGCCGAGATAGAGCTTGTTCTCGAGGCCGACCTCGATGCGGGCGACGGCGCGGGTGATCTTGCGCGTCACGAAGGTCTCGCCGCGGATCGGGCTCTCATGGTTGAACAGGATGCCGTTGCTGGCAAACATGCCATAGGCCTCACGGTAGTTCACCGTGATCCAGTAGCCGTAGAGCTTGGCGACGCCATAGGGCGAGCGCGGATAGAACGGCGTGGTTTCCTTCTGCGGCACCTCCTGCACGAGCCCGTAAAGCTCCGAGGTCGAGGCCTGGTAGAACCGCGTTTCCTTTTCCATGCCGAGGATGCGGATTGCCTCCAAGAGCCGCAGCACGCCGATCGCATCGGCGTTGGCGGTGTATTCCGGGCTCTCGAAACTGACCTGGACGTGGCTCTGGGCGGCGAGGTTGTAGATTTCGGTCGGCCGGATCTGCTGCACCAGGCGGATCAGATTGGTCGAATCGGTCATGTCGCCATAGTGCATCAGGAAGGGCACGTTGCCGGCATGCGGATCCTGGTAGAGATGGTCGACGCGCGCGGTGTTGAACGAGGACGACCGGCGCTTGATCCCGTGCACGGTGTAGCCGAGACCGAGCAGATATTCGGCGAGATACGCGCCGTCCTGCCCGGTCACGCCGGTGATCAGCGCAACGCGCCGCTTTGAGTCCTGAGCCGCCATTGCTTCTCTTAGTTCCGCTAGAACGAGGGCGCCCTTTCGAAACGCGATTTGCGGAGCGCTTTCTCGATCTAGATGCACAAGCGCGCACCACCCGCAATAAGAGGAAAGCGATCGCAACTCTAGTCATACACCTCACATAGAAATGCGCACTATATACATTGATTTATTCTCGACTGTACCATTCAGAGTCAAAAAGAACGGCAGCTAACACACGCGAACCGGAGCTGGACGAAACGCCGTACACGCAGACCCAGTTAGACGCGCTGATCCAGCGATGTTTCCTATGAGATGGATGCCGACGGTCTGTGTTCCTTATCCGTCTCCAGGTACATGCTGTATCCATTTGCGTGGGTCGGCCACGGCCGAATAGAGCGATGTGCTGAAGCGCGGTTGTCGACGCATTTATAGAGAATGACGGCATGCAAGCCAGCACACAGTGAAGCTACACACCAATATCGTATTCTACAAAGCGGCCCCGCCTCCGAATAGAGCACGCGATCTGGTCGCTAGGGGCATCGACCTCTGCGCTTCTGCCAATAGTGCAGCTCGCGTAGGAAGTGCACGGGAGACGCAAGACGAAATGAGGAAGAGTAGCAAACGTCGGTATAGTTCTTCGAACGTTTCGATATCGAAAGCTTACGTTCGTACAATAGAGTGTTCGATGCCAATCGTATAGCTTACATCCGAGTATGATGAGCGTCTTAAGCCGGCCTAGAGCGGCTGCGTAAACACGCCTACACCCGGCCATGTGGAGAGTGCCGTGAGGCTGCATCCTTCTGTCCAATGGAGCGCGGCCGGTGCAAGCCTCTCGTGGAGACCCTCGGTGAGGTGCGGGGATTCAGTGCCCCCACACCAGCTGCTAACCGGATCGGCCGCGTCGCCGCGCGTTTCTCGGGAGTTTGAGCTGAAGAGCCGTGAATGGCTCATCAGCGACGATGAGCCAAATATGACATGACGTTTTACTGTGAGACAACGGGTCTGTCGATCTGGTTCAAATGTCCTCAATCTATGAAGCCTGACGCCCTGCGCGATATATCCTCGCACTGGGCTTGTTGCGACGCCGGTTGTTATCGTCGCCATCGAGCAACGGATCTGTTTGTGCCGGGGTTAGATGCCGCACCAAGCCGCGCAAGCGCGCCTGCACATAGAGCCCACCCGCCATTCGCGGCCGCATCGCAGTTTGTACTCGATAGCGGACAACCAAAGGCGGAGCGTGGCTGGGCGAGGCGATGATGGTTGAAAGACATCGAACTCACGCCTGTGAATGCGACGGTGACAGGCAACTGCATCAAATTCAGAACTTGATACCCATTCCCAACCGGGCGCGCGAATTTCGTGAAAATGCTCCTTTAGGGGACATTTGGCTTCTTGAATGTGGGCTGCATTGATCGATATGTGTGGAATAGTCGGCATCTTGGGACGTGGTCCGGTCGCTGGGCAATTGGTCGCTTCGCTCAGACGATTGGAATATCGTGGCTATGACTCCGCGGGCGTCGCGACGCTCGAAGGTCTCCGTATCGAGCGCCGGCGCGCTGAAGGTAAGCTGAGAAACCTTGAGGAGCGGCTGCGCGATTATCCGCCGTCGGGCCATAGCGGTATTGGTCACACTCGCTGGGCGACGCATGGAAAACCGACCGAAAGCAATGCTCACCCGCACGCAACGGACAATGTCGCGGTCGTTCATAACGGGATCATTGAGAATTTCCGCGAACTGCGGGCCGAACTAGAGCGGAATGGAGCTCATTTCAGCTCAGAGACCGACACCGAGGTGGTGGCGCATCTCGTCGAATCGTACCTCAAGAATGGTTACTCGCCGCAGGATGCGGTACGAGCCTCGCTGCCACGACTGCGCGGAGCTTTCGCTCTGGCGTTCCTGTTCAAAGGCCATGAGGATCTTTTGATCGGTGCGCGCAAGGGGTCGCCCCTTGCGATCGGACATGGTACCGGCGAAGTTTATCTGGGATCGGACGCGATCGCACTCGCGCCCTTGACCGATGCCATCACCTATCTTGAAGACGGCGACTGGGCCGTGCTTACCCGCACGATTTGCATGATCTATGGCGCAGACGGGGCTGTCGTCCATCGGGAAACATCAAAGTCTGGTGTGTCGTCACTGCTGGTGGACAAGGCGAACTATCGCCACTTCATGGCCAAGGAAATCCACGAGCAGCCGACAGTGGTCGGGCAGACATTGGCGCACTATCTCGATATGGCGGCCGAGCGCATAGCTCTGCCGCTCACACTACCGTTCGACTTTAATTTCATTCAGCGTATCTCAATTACGGCGTGTGGTACGGCAAGTTATGCCGGTTATATCGCCAAATACTGGTTCGAGCGGTTGGCGCGCCTGCCTGTCGAAATCGATGTTGCCTCCGAGTTCCGCTACAGGGAGGCGCCTCTGCGCCACGGCGATCTTGCGATCGTCATCTCGCAGTCGGGGGAAACCGCCGACACGCTGGCTGCGTTGCGCTATGCCAAGAGCCAGGGTCTGCACACGATATCCGTGGTCAACGTCCCGACGTCGACGATCGCGCGCGAGAGTGAATCCGTGCTGCCGACACTGGCGGGTCCAGAAATCGGCGTCGCCTCCACCAAGGCATTCGTCTGCCAGCTGGCGGTTATGGCGGCGCTTGCCGTCGCAGCAGGCAGGGAGCGCGGCATACTGTCCGAGATCGATGAATCTAAGCTCGTACGCGAGCTTATCGAAGTGCCGCGGCTGATTGCTGCGGCGCTGTTGGTCGAGCCACAGATCGAGAAGCTCGCGCGTGATATCGCAAAGTCGAGTGACGTGCTCTATCTCGGCCGGGGCACATCGGCGCCGCTGGCGTTAGAAGGCGCGCTCAAGTTGAAGGAAATCTCCTATATCCACTCGGAAGGTTATGCCGCCGGCGAGCTCAAGCACGGACCAATCGCATTAGTCGATGAGACCATGCCCGTGGTGGTGATAGCGCCTTACGACGACGTCTTCGAGAAAACAGTCTCGAACATGCAGGAAGTGGCCGCTCGAGGCGGCAGCATTATTTTGATCACCGATGCGAAGGGCGCCTCGGACGCGACGGTGGATACGCTCATGACCATTGTGTTGCCTAACATGGCAGCAAGCTTTACGCCCATGGTTTATGCCATCGCGGTGCAACTGCTGGCCTATCATACCGCCGTGGTTATGGGGACGGACGTGGATCAGCCGCGTAATCTTGCAAAATCGGTCACTGTTGAATAGACGCCGCAGCAACGTCGACGTGCTCTCCAGCGGCAGTTCTGCGATACAAGAACATGACAGATAATAGTCTGGTTCGCCGCCGCGTCCTGGCGGAGATTATGGAGACTACGATCTGGGTAGGCTCTGTCCGGCGCCAACTGACCCTCGGAAGGAGGGCGATCCGATGGCCCGAAAAGGCGAACTTTCGGCCGCCTTCATTCGTGATGGACGCCTAGCATTACAGTTGCATTTTTCGTTTGAGGTGAGCGGGCCGTGCGTCGGCCTGGTGAGCTCGCCGCCAGAGCGACCATGCGAGAACACGGTCGATCGAGATGCGCCGTTGAGCGAGCTTGATAGCGATGCGACGGAGTTCCTGGATCGACCAGCGACACCGCGCACGATCGAAGATGCCCGGATCGAGGCAGTGGTCGTCCGCACCCTCGAGACGAAACCGCCCAACGCCACTCACTGGAGCTCGCGCAGCATGGCGAGGGCCAGTGGACTGTCGGTCTCGACGGTACAGCGGATATGGCGCACCTTCGGCCTGCAACCGCATCGGTTGGAGACCTTCAAGCTTTCAAACAATCTTGACTTCGTCGCCACGGTTCGCGACGTCGTTGGCCTCTACGTGGCCCCGCCCGAGCGAGCCATCGTGCTGTGTGTCGACGAAAAGCCGCAGATCTAGGCGCTGGATCGGAGCCAACCCTCGTTCCGCATGCGGCCTGGTCAGGTGGAACGCCGCAGTCACGACTACAAGCGCCATGGCACGACATCGCTATTTGCCGCTCTCGACATCGCAACCGGCCGGGTCAACGGCAAGTGTTACGGGCACCACGCGCCACAGAATTCAGCAAGTTTCTGATGAGATCGAAGTCGCCGTGCCGGACGATCTGGATGTTCACATCTCGTCATAGACAATAACGCAACCCATAAGAGGCCGCTGATCCGTAACTGGCTGGCCAAGAGACCGCGCTGGCACGTCCATTTAGGCAACCAGCTCATCCCTGGCTCAGTCAGGTCGAACGTTTCGTTGCCCGCATCACCGAGCGCAAAATCAGGCGCGGCATCTACCGCAGCGTGGCGGAGATACGTGGAGATCACGTCCTTCATCGAACAGCACAACGCCGACCCAGCCCATTCCGATGGACCAAATCAGCCGACGACATTCTCAGCTCCATCGAACGCTTCTGCGCTTACAATGCGTCAGCCAAGGCCTAAAACGCCATGAACTTCTGGTTTAGGACACTAGATTATGCGCGATGTCCCGCATACGGGTTTTCGCCCGAAACGTCCGCGCGCGCATTGCTGCGCCGATCGCGGGCAATTTCCAGAGGAAAATGCCCCCCCAATGCAAGGCTATCGAGTGGCGGGGTGCTGCCCCCAGCGCGCTCGCGAAAAATTCGCGCTTCAGGCTGCGGTCATGTACTGCAGGTGATGATCCCGCAGCTGAGGCGGTCATCGCGGCATCGCTGTCTTCAGCAGCACAGCAGCAGCGATGGAATTGGACCTGAGGCGACATGGGCTTGTGCATCGGGAAAAATGCTCTTGGTCAGCTACTCGTCAGTGAAGCGGTCTAACCAGGAAGGCTGCGCATTCTCGACTCTTCTATCGGAGATAAAATATGACGGGCATCGGCCGAGCTGGCAAATCGCACGTTGGAGCAGGAGCCGACAGCACTGGGGTATCGAGCCCGGAGTTCGGCCTCGTCCCTGGGGAACGCAGTCAATCTTTCGACGCCGTTGTGGAGCGGATGCGCTCCGGGCCTCAAGATAGAACCGCGCCGCTCGTGAACCGGCAACCAACTTCGGATGTGGCGGCGCCAGCACGAGACGAGATTAAGGCAGCGAAGCGAACGTTGGGCAGCCTGCTTGAGGACCTTAATACTTGTCGTAGGGCAGCCACGCGCGGCCGGACCTTGTCCGAGAGGCAAGAGCTGATCGATCAAGTCGTCAAGGCAGGCTTAGCAGTTCTGGACTACTACGCTGCTTTGTCCCCAGGTTTGGCGGGGCGCATTCTGCCCGACGATCGGGCTCGCCAACTCCGCGATGAGACGCTGGGCGCGGCCGACGAATGTAACGCCGTGGCTGCTACGATTTTCGATGGCCTCGAGAAGGGCAGACAGAAAGCAGCAGCCCTGCTCGGCAGGATCATCCGCACCGCTTCGCCTGACCAGCTGAACCGCGTGCTTTCAGGCGTGGAGCCCTACTATGAGCACTGCATGGAGTGGTGGAGAAAGAGGGCATTGCGCTCGGAGCGGATGCAGTCCGTCTGCGCCGCTACTGCCGACCTACCAAGCAGCACGCCCGAGATGCGGAAGTCCGAAGAGGCCGCGCTACGGCTGCATACCGGCTATGCACTCAATACGAAGTGCAAGTATCTGGAATCGCAGATCACTCTCGCGCAGCTCTCCCTAGCGAGCAGGTTGGGACCAGCCGTGCGAGACGCCCTTATCGATGCAAACGGGCGGGTGCGTCTGCTCGGGACCTTCATCGAGGATGTTGTTCCGGCATTCGACTCGACGGCCGAGGCCGTGATGAACAGCAACGGAGCGGCGCTTGACGCTGAGCACCGCGACGTTCTGGAAGGAGTCATGGCGCGGCTTTCGGAATTTGCATCAGGAGTGAGCGGCATGGTTGCCAGCCTGACGGACGCCGGAGCGGGAGCCGATCTGCCGTTAAAATTGCTGGACCAGATCGTGGAATGTGCGTGGCTTACAGCGGACGAAGTCACGCGGCTGCTGGCAGTTCAGCCAAAGACGCCAGCCACGATTCAACCGCCGGCTTGGGCTGCGCTGCCGGAACATACTGCCGGGGTGGGCGATGGCACTGCAGCGCGCAGGAAGGGCAAAGGCAGGCGCGCAGCGGCCGCAGGCGAGGGGAGTTCGACAGCTGGGAGCGCTGAGCCGCAGCTCGCCGGGTCCGACGCTGGCACGAGCCCAACACGCAAGGTTATCGTACTCTCGGATCTGGGTACAAAGAAACTCACGAGCGCGGAGGAGGCCCGCGCGCGGGCGTCATCGTCGGCGAGCGGAAACCTGACGATGTGGCAGGCTCCGCCCTCCAGAGAAGCGCTGACGGGACTGCTCAAGCGATTGGACGAACTTTTGCAGTTCGATCTGCCCGCTCAGCAAAGCGCCGTCTCACAAGCGCGTCAGATGAAACCCGAGGACGCCGACCACGTCCTAAATATCGTCGTCGAGCGCCTCCACAGACAGGCCGCCGAGATCGAAGCCTGTGTAGCCGCGGTGGAGGAGCCTCGTCGAAGTGGCTTGCTCACGCCTGCGCAAGTGCCCGAAGTGCACGACAAGATAGTCCGGCTCAAGGCGATGTACTCCGAGGTGCAGGGACAGGCAAACTCATTGAAGAGGCAAAGAGCCGCGATCATGATCGATTGCATGAAGAGCTACGGCTTTCCCTCGCAGAAATACCTTGAATGGTTGCGGGCGGCCGGGGAGTTGGAGCCTCCGGATCCACCGCGCGCGTTGAGCGGCGATCCGGGGACGCTGTTCGAGACTAAGCTGCGGCCCAAGGCACTGCGCAACGGTGCGGCGGCGAATCCGATGTGGGTGCACATCCATACGAAGCGGCCGGTACATGCGTGGCAGTTGGCGACGACAGCTGACGCCGACTTCGCCGCTTGCCATGTTAAATCCAATGAACAGCGCGGCTACAATCGGCACTGGCAGAGCGCGCGAGCCGCGATGGGGCACGAAAACGTCGTGATCCACCGCGGCAAGCTCACGCCTGCATTCTGTAGGTCCTTGTTGAACAACGCAGTTGGCGGCCTGTCCGACGTCAGATAATTTGAGACTGATTAGGCTTTTCGCGAAGAGAGGCTCTGGCTCATCTAGGTTAGCATTAAAGTTGCATCTTCCTGAGAACACTGAATCCATGGCGACCATGATTCGGGATCTGATGATTGGTGGCACGTCGGTTGAAGATACGCTGACGCTGTGGGCTTCGTCATTGGCGACGTGACGGGTCCAAGGAACCTTATTGGAAAGCGCCAACCCGACTTCATGGAATTTAACGACAGGGCAGCGGGCTTAGCTTCCAAGAAGTTGATCGGGATCGTGTCTCGCGCGAAGCGCTCAGATCAGACATAAGATTGGCGGCCGGTTGATCGCTTCAAGTGTTTCCGCCGCCGCCGTTCTCCTCCAGTGCGGCATCGAGGTACTCGATCAGCGTATGTCCGGCGAAGGGCTTGGCCAAGAAGCCAGCCGCTCCCGCGCTCAGGGCAGAGGCGCGCACGCGGTCATTGGGGAAGGCAGTAATGAAAATGAATGGCACACCGTAGCCACGGGTCCGCATTTCCGCGAGCAAGTCCAAGCCGCTCATAACCGGCATCTGCACATCCGTAATTACACAAGAGGTTTCGTTCAACCGCGGTGACCTCAAGAACTCCTCGGCCGACACAAACGTTTGAACGACGTAGCCACGCGATTTCAAAAGGTTCTCTGTCGCCGCACGGACCGATGCGTCGTCATCAACGACAGAAATCAAAGGCGTGGACAAGACAGGCCCTCCTGGCGCGGGACTAGCGACTGCCGAGGCATTAGCCATCCCTGGGCGAAAAGTGGGCTTGCGCGGTTAAATTGTAAAATCATACTTAGGTTTGTTCGGGACGGTTAGCACGGAGTCCCAGCGTCTCAGTCATCCTGATCAAATCCGCCAGCGACCGGGCCCGCATCTTTTTCATCACGTGTCCCCGATAGATCTTGACCGTAATCTCGGCGAGCCCCAGCTCGGCAGCTATCTGCTTGTTCATCAAGCCGGTAGCGACTAGTTTCATAACCGCCTGCTCGCGCGGGCTGAGGGTCTCAAATAGGGACTTAAGGTTCACGACGGTTTGCTCGGCTGCCCGTCTCTTGCGATCACGTTCAGTCGCCGCGATCACAGCGTCCAGCAGTTCCTGATCGCGAAACGGTTTTGTGAGAAAATCGACCGCTCCACCCTTCATGGCCCTGACGCTCATGGGAATGTCGCCATGGCCTGTAATGAAGATGATGGGAATATGAATGTTCGACTTGGCTAGCTCAGTCTGGAACTCAAGGCCGCTCAAGCCAGGCAGCCGGACATCAAGAACCAGGCAGCTAACGACGTCCGGAAGTTTGCTCTGCAGCATTTCTCGGGCCGATCCGAATGCAACGACGTCCAGGCCGACGGATTGAAAAAGGTTTGTAAGCGACCGACGCATCGAGACGTCATCTTCGACAATGAAGACAATCGCATTTGCCGATGCCTCTGCTCTGCTGCCTTCGCGCTGGGAGTTTGAGCGTTCGTTCACGACACCACCTCCTTGTGCAACGGCAGGTCAAACCGAAAGCTCGCTCCGGGCCCCTGCCTGTGGACGATAGAAAGACGCCCTCCGTGAGCTTCCACAATCGAGCGGCAGATCGAAAGGCCCATGCCAAGGCCGCTCGATTTTGTCGTGAAGAAGGGGTCTAACACCCGATCGACGTCATTCTCCGCGATGCCGACGCCACTATCAGTCACCGCAAGCCGCACGTGTTCCATATCGTCCTTAGATGACTGGATCAACAGTTCGCGCGTCCGGTCCGTAACTGCGTCCATAGCTTCGATCCCGTTCATCACCAGATTGATAATCACCTGCTGCAGCTGAATCCGGTCTCCGAGGACGGCGGGCAGCGCTGCCGTCAGCTCTGTTTTCAGTGTCACTTGGTGGCTAACCAGCTCACGATTCACCAGCGCAATGACGTCCTTGACGACGTCATTGATGTCGAGCGGCAGCATTTCGATCTCGCCCTTTTTCGCAAGGGCGCGAACGCGACGGATGACCTCGCTTGCCCGGATTGCGTCTTCGATTATCCATTCAACGGATGAGCGCGCGGCGGAAAGATCAGGGGTTTTGCGGCCCATCCAACCGAGGCACGCGTCGGCGTTGCTGATAATCGCGGCGAGTGGCTGGTTGATTTCGTGGGCGATGGAGGTGGTCAGCTCTCCTAACGTCGTCACGCGCGTCACATGCGCGAGCTCCGCCTGAGCCTTCCGCAGCTCTTGTTCGGCCTGATCTGCGCGGATAATAGCGGTGATGTCGGTGCTGACGCCACGGTAGCCAAGAAAATTGCCGCTTACGTCAAAAAATGGTTTACCGCTCGTCCGGACGTAGATCGGACATCCCATCCGGTTGACGGTGCGATAGACCAAATCACGAAATGGCAGATGTGCCTCTAGCCTTGCACGATGTTGCCGCCATTTCTCAGGTTCGTCTTCCAAGTCGCAAGCAATGTCCCAACGCGGCAGGCCCAGGAGGCCTGTGGCCAGGATTCCCGCAGCGCTGGTATGTTCCGATAAGTGAGTGACTTTATGGTCTGGCCCGGTCTCCCAGAGCCAGTCGGAAGCCGTTTCAGCGTAGTCGCGAAAGCGCTGCTCGCTTTCGCGCAGCGCAGCAAGTGTGCTTTCCAGGCGTTCTCTGGCTGCGTATTGCTCAGTGACATCCATATGTGTCCCGATGAGCTCGGCGATATTGCCGTCGGAGCCAACCACGACATGGGCCACAGAATGTATGTGCCTCATCGAGCCATCCGGGAGCAAAATTCGAAAATCATATTCGAAGCGGTCTTGCTTGCCGTCTCTCGCAAGTCGCTGCACTTCCTGAAGCCGCGGCAGGTCGTCCGGATGGATCCGCGAACGAATAGTCTCTATGGACACGGTCTCATGCGGGTCGAAGCCGAAGAGGCGATTCACTTCGGCGGAGCGATACACAAAATCGAGTCCGTGGACGTCCCATGACCAACTGCCGGTATGACTGAGATGCTGGGCTTCGGCCAGATAGGCCTCGCTGCGGCGTAGCTGCTGCTCTACTTGCTTTGTAACTGTGATGTCCGTCGCTGCCCCGACAAACTCGATTTCGCCAGAGGCAGTTGTCGTGGCTCGCGCCTGCGCGCGGATGTGCTTCACCGAGCCGTCCGGTAGCAGCAACCGGTATTCATGCTCGAACTCCTGTGGGTCTTGCATCGCTCGATCGATCGTCTGTTGGACGGAAGCTCGATCTTCCGGGTGCGTGCGTTCGACGACGAGTTGCGGGCTCGGTATCGTCTTCGGATCCAACTGGAAAATTCGAAAAAGCTCTTTTGACCAAAAAACCTCGCCAGTGACGAAGTTCCAGCCGAAGCTGCCTGTGTGGCTCAACTCCTGCGCTTGAGCCAAATGGGCTTCGCTGCGCTGTAAGGCAAGCTCCGTCTGTCGTTTTTCGGTGATATCTTCGCAGGATATCAGGACAACCGACTTGTCATCGGCCCAAAGCATGGCTTTGGCATTTTCTCGCACCCATAGGACCGCGCCGTCTTTTCTGACTTTTTGGGCATCCCAGGTTTGCGATTGACCGATATCTTCAAGGCATCTGCGAATGCATGTGCGAGCGAACTCGCGATCCTCCTCCAGAAAGAGCCTCAGAACGGATTGACCGATGAGTTCGGAGCGCCCATAGCCGAGGTGTGTCGCGCCGAACGTATTGACGTTGAGGATGGTACCGGCTTCGTCGACCATGACGTACATCGCCGGATTGTGCTCAAAGATTGCGCGCCACCGCTTTTCACGGTCCTTCAAATCGGCCGTGCTGCGCCGGAGTTCGGCGGCAGTCTCATGCGCAGCCTCTCTTTCCTGGCGGATTTTTCCAATCAGGTGCGTTCCGACAATCGAGACGGTAAAGAATGCGACAACCACCAGAAGAACTTGAGGGTCATCGATCCGCAGACTGAACGCCGGCGGTGCGAAGTAGTACGCCAAAGCAGCGATAGCTAAGACCGAAAGCGCGGATGAAGCGACAAAGCTGCCGATCAATGAAAACAGCAATATTACCAGCAAATAGCCGAACGCCGTGGCAGCGAAATGTGTTTGAAGGTACAAGGAAGCTAGCGTCACCACCGCCAGCGTTATGCTGCCGAAAGTAAACTGCGTGGCGGAACGTTTGAAGTTATTGATCTGGTTATACATTCTTGGACCGTCCGGCCTTTCTCCGGCGGGAGAGTTATAACATTTTAGGCAAAAATGGGGCAATCCTTTCCGCTCCACGCTCAAGAGCGGTTCCGGGTAAATTGCTTACAGCTGAGCTCAGCACGTGCCGAAGAAAGGCGCATTACAAACGTAGGTATAGTTGTTCTAAACCTTTCCAAATGGCGCGCCGACGTGCGTACAATCGAGGCTCAGATGTCTGTTTTCCTTCACTGCAATAGCCTTTTGGCAGGCGCGCGCGGCCGTGGAGGCCGCGGCCGAGCACAACAGTATGCAGCCAAGGCACGTCCAGCGGCGGGGAGCTGTGAGCCGCAGGTCTGCCAGGACGTGACGCTGAACAATGAGAGGCCCGTCGTTGAATCTCTAAAGAGCGCCGACAAGCAGTAGAGCACCGTGACGTTTGCTCTATGCGATCTATCCCGACCTGGTGAAGGTGCCGATCTGGTTCACGAGTCATCACTGCCGCAGCATCGATGGACGAGGCCAGTTCGCTGGCCACGCACCAAGCCGTTTCATGGATAGATCCAGTACCTTTGCCCGTCAGGCCGCCAAGGTTCAGTCGCAATCTCATTGTCTGCCCCGGCCGACCTTGCGCCGTCATCCGGATCGCGTTGGGGCGCGACACCGAGTCGTGGTACGAGCCGCAGATTCCGCGAGAGGATCCGGCTCGCAGTTCATTTGGCTGTGCCGATTTGAACTGCGAAAAATTCGGAGTTGGCTACGCTCAGTTCGAGCGTGCCTTGAAATCACGGACAGGACCTGGAGCCTATATCCTTGAGCTTTGTGTATCGGCACCGGCGGTGGGCTGCTCGAGCCGGGCATGTAGCGTCGCGTCGTCGAGCTCGCCCTCCCACCAGGACACGAACACAGCGGCGATGCCATTGCCAGTGATGTTGGTAAGGGCTCGCACCTCGCTCATGAACTTGTCGATCGAAAATACGATCGCCATGCCCGGCACCAATGCCGGGTTGACCACCGACAATGTCGCGGCGAGTGTAATGAAGCCTGCGCCGGTGACGCCGCTTGCTCCCTTCGAGGTCAGCATTGCCACGAGCAAGATCGTGAGCTGCTGGCCAAAGGTCAGATCGACCCCGAGTGCCTGGGCAATGAACAATGTCGCAAGCGTCATATAAATGTTGGTGCCGTCAAGGTTGAAGGAGTAGCCGGTTGGCACCACGAGGCCGACCACGGGCTTTGAGCAGCCCAGCCGCTCGAGCTTCTCCATCAATTGCGGCAGCGCGCTTTCCGACGACGAGGTGCCAAGCACGATCAGAAGCTCGTCCTTGATATAGATAATGAACTTGAAGATCGAAAAGCCGACGATCCGCGCGATCAGGCCGAGCACGACGACCACAAATATCGCGGCCGTCGCATAGAAGAGTACGATCAGTCCGATCAGATTACCGAGCGCAGCCGGCCCGAACTTGCCGATTGTGAAGGCCATCGCGCCGAACGCGCCGATCGGGGCGGCTTTCATGATGATGGCGATCACGCCGAACACTGCGTGCGCGACGTCGTCAATCATGCCGCGCAGTCGTTCTCCACGCTCCCCCAGCGCCATCAGCGAAAAGCCAAACAGGATCGCGAACAGGAGCACTTGCAGAACATCGCCGCGGGCGAGGGCGCCGACCACAGTATCGGGAATGATATTGAGAAAAAAATCGACGGTCTTCGAGGCTTCCGCCTGCTTGACGTAGTTGGCGACCGCCGCAGCGTCCGGTTTGACCGCAAGACCATGGCCAATTTGGACCAGATTGCCCATGACAAGGCCCAACACCAAGGCAAAGCTCGATACGATCTCGAAATAGACCAGCGCTTTAACGCCGACGCGCCCGACTTTCTTTGCATCCTGGATATGTGCGATCCCGGATGCGACGGTGCAGAAGATGATCGGTGCGATCACCATCTTGATCAGCTTGATGAAGCCGTCACCAAGCGCCTTGACCCAGTCGTTGGTCGCGACCGACGGCCATAGCCAGCCGACGATGGCGCCAATCACGATCGCGATCAACACCTGAACGTAGAGAATTTTATACCAAGTCTGCGACGCGCGCGCGGGCGCCGCAGTTGCCATGGTGGTCATGACGCTTCCTTCCCGAATACACTCGAATGCGAGCCGCTGCGTCGTTAGAGGCGACGGCATCATACGAGGCTGTCATTTTAGCCGTGTCCAATTGAAGACGATTCCGGGAGCCGGCGCGTCATTCCAAAGGCAGGCGTTCAGTTACGTTATCTTTTTTCGTCAAGCAAGATCCGCACCAGAGCCAACCTGCAGTCGATCGAGTCGCCATCGGATAAGCACCTGTCTTCTGACGGGTCTTTGAATCTTCGAACGGCATTTGTGAGGTCGATCGCGAAGGCGTTGCTCAGCGTCATGCCGCATTTTGCTAGCAAGTGTCCCGAGGCACCTCTTGGCATAGAAATCCTAGAGTGATCAGTACTCTTCAAGTGCGCGACTTGATGCAACAGCACGTTACATTGGTAAAATTGATTGTTTGGATCGTAGGCATCCAGGCGATGGAAGCGTGCGACATCTAGCGGGCCGGTCGATGTGAGGTCGTATCGGCATCGGCGCTCGCCGAGCCGATAGCGTTACGATGGGGTTCTCGACTCGATCATTCTGCTCTGAACTCTTTGCCAGGCAGCACGAGACCAACTTATTCTTGCTGCAGATATACGGGCGAGCTCGAATCGAGTTACGACAATCGGATGGCGGTGAATGTGCTCCAGTATGGTCCGGTAAGACCGATGGTTCGGCAGAATTTCTGCGCATCATCCGCCTTGTGAAGGTCGCCCGATCGGCTTGCCATGTCCATGATTGTCCAAGGTCGTAGGCTGGACGGTAATGGACGGGCGCTAGATAGGAGTGAGCTTTGCCGCCACGAATACGCTTTCAACTTGGGGTGCCGAAAGTCGCTTCATCGATATTCGGTATCCCTCCAGAGAGCGCGCTTCTCCATGATGATGGCGCGATAGTGCCGCCGTTCGCGGCCGGCCTCTCACCTGGAGCCCTCAAATGCCCTATTTGATGTCAGATCTATCCACCCGGTTCCTGCGTACGCCGGAGGCTGCGCGTTATCTTAGCCTATCCGGCCGCACGCTCGAGAAGCACCGCACGTATGGCACGGGGCCAGCGTATCGAAAGATCGGCGGCCGCGTCATCTACGCACTGGACGATTTGAGAGCATGGGCCGATCTCGGCACCAAGACGTCGACGTCTGATCCCGGCAAGGGAACTGTGCTGCCGGCCAAGAAGCCCCAATCCGGCGTCCCTTCGCAGGCCAGGAATCTCGCCGATAGCCGAGGCTGCGACAGTGCAGGGACGAGATGCAGCGGGTGTGCACGATGGCGAGCTTGGATTCATCCGCTAGCAGTTTTGGTGCGCCGCAAAAAATCTTCACCGAAGCGGAGCCCGACCGAGCAGCTTGGGACTATTATTGTATACAGAAATTCCATTGTAAGCCCGCATATTCGTCACTTTTTCGGCCCCTTTCAAATTTATGTATACAGTCGGTGTCCCTAAGCGAGGAATCGGCACATGAGCCATTGCTTTCCGACGAATGTCTGGTACGCGGCCGCTTGGGATGCAGAGGTGAAGCAGGCGCTGTTGCCGCGCACGATCTGCGGCAAGCACGTTGTGATGTATCGGCGCGCCAACGGGGAGGTGGCGGCACTGGAGGACGCCTGTTGGCATCGGTTGGTGCCGCTCTCAAAAGGGCGTCTTGAGGGCGACAGCGTTGTCTGCGGCTATCATGGGCTGAAATTCAACGCGCAGGGCCGCTGCACCTTCATGCCCTCGCAAGAGACGATCAACCCCTCCGCCTGTGTGCGTGCCTATCCTGTGGTCGAGCGCGATCGCTTCGTCTGGCTGTGGATGGGTGATCCGGCGCTGGCCGACCCGCGCTTGGTGCCGGATATGCACTGGAACGATGATTCCGCTTGGGCCGGTGACGGTGACACCATTCACCTGAAATGCGATTATCGTCTGGTTGTCGACAACCTCATGGACCTGACGCATGAAACGTTTGTGCACGGTGCCAGCATCGGCAATAACGCCATTGCGGAAGCGCCGTTTGACGTCACCCATGGTGAGAAGACCGCTACCGTAACGCGCTGGATGAAGGGGATTAGCGCCCCGCCGTTCTGGGCCAAGCAATTGCAAAAACCTGGTCCGGTGGACCGCTGGCAAATCATTCGTTTCGAGGCGCCGTGCACCATCAATATCGACGTCGGAGTGGCGCCCGCCGGAACAGGCGCGCCGGAAGGCAACCGATCGGCCGGCGTCAATGGTATTGTCCTCAACACCATTACGCCCGAAACGGAAATGAGCTGCCATTATTTCTGGGCCTTCGTGCGCAATTATCGCCTGAACGAGCAGCGCCTGACCACCGAACTCCGTCAAGGCGTTTCTGGCATCTTCCGCGAGGACGAGGTCATTCTCGAGGCGCAGCAGCGCGCAATCGACGAAAATCCAGACCGGGTCTTCTATAATCTCAACATTGATGCGGGCGCGATGTGGGCTCGCCGCTTGATAGATCGCATGATCGAGGCCGAGAATCCGTCGCAAGGTCAGCAGGCCGCGGAGTAGAGCATGGTCGAGCGCGACAGCGATCGTTCAGTCTCGCAAACAGTACGCGCCCAGCTCAGCTTGCGCGACCTGATCCTTTCGGGTGACTTGCGGCCAGGCGAGCGGATCTCCGAGTTGCAGGCTGTGGAGACGACCGGCGCATCGCGCACCCCGGTGCGAATGGCATTGGTTCGGCTGGAGGAGGAAGGACTTCTGGAAGCGATCCCTTCTGGTGGTTTCATGGTGAAGGCATTCTCCGAGCGAGATGTCCTGGATTCGATCGAACTGCGTGGTACGGTGGAGGGGCTGGCCGCGCGCTTTGCCGCCGAGCGCGGTGTTTCGTCGCGCGATCTTGAGCCTCTAAAAGGATGTCTTGACGAGATCGACGGCTTGGTGCGGCAGGATCCAATCTCCGTCGAGGCATTTTCCTCCTACGTCGCGCTCAATGCGCGTTTTCACGCGCTATTGACCGAATTGTCGCGCAGTCCTCCCTTGATCCGGCAGGTCGATCGCGCGTCGGCGCTCCCATTCGCCTCGCCCAGCGGCTTTGTGATGACTCAATCGACACTGCCGGATGCGCGCCACACACTCTTGATTGCACAAGATCAACATCGCGTCGTGATCGATGCAATCGAAAATCGCGAAGGCGCACGGGCCGAGGCAATCATGCGCGAGCACGCCCGAGTGGCGGCGCGCAATCTGCGCCTGGTGCTCAGGAACAAGACGCATTCTGACCTGCTGCCAGGACTGGCGCTCATCAGGATGGCAGGCGATTAAAGGAAATCTCCATGCGGTTCATTGAAAGCTGGACACCCGCAACGCTCGTCGCGACGCGCGATCTGACACCTTCGATCCGCGAGTTCCTGATCAAACCAGAAAACTTTGATGGCGCGGCTTATCCGGTCGGCAGCCATATCAATATCGCCGTCACTATCGATGGGCGCCCGGATACGCGATCCTATTCCTTGGTCGGCGAACCCGACCGAACCGGCTATCGTATCGCCGTGCGGCGCGCGGAGGACTCCCGCGGCGGCTCGCAGTACATGTGGTCGCTCGCGCCGGGCGCCCGACTGACCATTACATTGCCGGCCTCTTTGCTGCCGATTGACTGGGCGCGCCGGCACTACTGCCTAATCGCGGGCGGCATCGGCATTACGCCACTGATCGGGGCAGCTTTGGCGTTGGCGCGCCGCGATGCCGACTTCACTCTGCATTATGCCGTTACTTCTCGTGAGCAAGCCATCTATTTGGATGTTCTCGCTCCCCTGCTGAACAAGCGGCTTATTGTCCATGCGGGCAACGAAGGGCGCAGGCTCAATTTGGATGACTTGTTCGCTTCGCTGCCGCGCGACGCCTTGACCCTCTTGTGCGGTCCGATCCGGATGCTCGATGCCGCGCGCCGGGCCTGGACTGGTGCAGGACGCGCACTATCCGACCTACGTTACGAGACCTTCGGTTCGAGCGGCTCACTGCCGACCGAGGGGTTTCGGGTGCGCCTTGCAGGTCAGGCCATTGAGATCGAGATTCCGCGCGATCGCTCGTTGCTGGACGTGCTCAATGGGGCCGGTTACGAGGTGATTTCGGATTGCCGGCGCGGCGAGTGCGGCGTCTGCGCCATCGATCTCGTCAAAATCGACGGTGAGCTTGACCACCGCGACGTTTTCTTCAGCGAGGAGCAAAAGCACGCGAACGAAAAGATCTGTGCATGTGTTTCTCGCGCCCGCGGCACGATCACCGTCGATATACTGCACCGACCGGACGCGCTATAGGTTCACTGCGACTCCTTGTTTTAGGTAGCAGATCGTTGCCTCAGAACTCGGCAACTAACGTATGCTTATGGTTTGTTACGTTCACAGAACAGTGGCGCATGATTGCCGGATGGCGGTCCGCGGCCCGTCTTTCTCCTCGACAAGGCGAAAGTTGAGGACGGAATGAACTCCGAGAGCCGGTCTCGTCCATTCTCGCAATGGGGCTGTGACGGGAGTTCTGCGCTTATACACGCCGGCCCTTGAGCGACACCAACAAACAACCAACATGTCGAAGCAGCATCCACGTCAGGATTTGCATCGAGACATTGCGGATGCGCATCTCGGGCGGCCGCTCTGCCGTCTCATTCTGCCGTCGCTGTCTGCTTGAGAACAAAGATGCCGGAAACTTGACAGCGCGTTAGGTTCACCCCGCAGTATCTCTGGCAGTTATGCGCGTTTTTCTCACGCTGGACACAGAGCCCACCACATTTCGCAAGCGGCACGGGGATTGCTGGATGGCGAGCTGAGAAGCGGCCGCCGTCAGGCCGGTCGAAGCTGCCCTGTCACAGGAGTTTCCGATGAGCCTTGCGATTCTGCATTTGCTCGCAGAAACGACGCGATCGCTGCGCCGGTATGGCGACGTGCTCTCGCCGGTGGGCTGACGCACATGGATGCCCTTTCGCCAGAAATCTGGCAATCCGTTGCGCTCACGGTCGAGCTCGCCAGCGTGACGACAATGATCCTGCTGGTGATTGGCGCGCCGCTCGCGTGGTGGTTGGCACGGTCAAAAACGGTTTTGAGCGAGGCGGTGGCGACAATGGTCGCGCTGCCGCTTGTGCTGCCACCCACGGCGCTCGGTTTCTGCGTACTCGTCCTGCTCGGCCCGAACGGACCAGGGGGGCTTCTCGCCTCTTTCTGGGGCGAGCACACGCTCGCCTTTACCTTTGCGGGAATCGTGGTCGGATCGGTCCTCTCGGCGCTCCCTTTGGTGGTGCAGCCTATCCGTAGCGCCTTTGTTGCGATGGGTAACCACCCGCAGGAAGTTGTGGCGAGTCAGCGCGTTTCTGCGTTGTTCGCCTTCATTACCGTCGGCCTGCCGCTGGCACGGCTGGAGTTCCTCAAGGCTGGTTTGGTTGGCTTTGCTCATACGATCGGCACATTCGGTGTCGTGATGATGATCGGAGGCAACATTCCCGGGCGCACCAAAGTGTTGTCAGCTTATGTCATTGACTACGTCCAAGCATCGCGCTGGCGCGAGGCAGGTTGGGTTGCCGGCGGTATGGTAATGTTCGCCTTTGCGGTCATGTTCACTTTGACCCTCATCGACAAACGATGTGCCAGGAGAGGCACGTGAGGGGCAGGCGCACTAAGCCGGATCGAAGCATCTTCGGCGTACTGGCCAAGCTGGCCGGTCATAACCGAGCAGCAGTATTGCAAGTCAGATCCGTCCATTCTTGACGAGGACACAATGAATAAGCTCGTTGCAGCCGCGGCGGCCGCTGGTATCAGCTTCAATTCAGCACACTCCGCGCCTTTGCCCGAGGCGAGGGCCGATGACGTCGGAGTTTCCAAGCAGCGCCTTGCCAAACTGGACGAGTTCTTTGCTGGCGAGATCGCAGCCAAGCGCGTGCCGGGCGCAGTGGTTGCAATCGCCAGAGACGGCAAGCTCATTCACTACAAGGCGTACGGGCAACTCGATCCTGAAAAAGGAACCTCGATGAGGCTCGATGCGATGTTCGCGCTCGCGTCTATGACCAAACCGATGGTGGCGGTTGCTGGGCTTACCCTCATGGAACAAGGTCGCCTGCCTCTGCGGGCCAGACTTACGGATTACTATCCCGAATTTGCAAACATGAAAGTGGGAGTACCGCAGCCTGACGGTTCGTTAAAATTCGAAGCGCAGAGTTCCCCGATCTACGTCCACGACCTTTATCGCCACACATCAGGTCTCACCTATGGCGCGCCGCCGGACAGCTCAGACCAAGTGGCGCGTCTCTATCCGGATTTCGCAGCGCCACCGGTCAAGGGCGATAAGAAGGCTTTCATCGAAGGCATTACCAAGCTGCCGTTGGCGCACCAACCGGGAACGGAATTCGAATACGGCTTCTCGACCGACGTGCTTGGCGCTGTCGTGGAACAGGTTAGCGAGCAGCCACTAGGCGAGTATCTTTCTAGCAACCTGTGGAAGCCGATCGGAATGCTGGATGCCACTTTCCATTTGTCGGGATCGCAACGCGAGCGGCTCGCGCGTCCATTTAAAGACGAACCACTGACGGGAAAGCCACAGGGCATCGAGCTCCTCGAAAGTCCGACGAAGTTTGACTGCGGGGGAGCCTGTGCATTCGCGACAGTTGGTGATTATGTTCGCTTTGGGCAAATGCTGCTAAACGGTGGGGAACTCGATGGCCAGCGCATTCTCGGTCCCAGGACGGTGCATCACATGATCTCCAACCACCTTGGGCCAGAGATCAAAAACAAGGTCGCTAATGTGGAGCCGCACCGTGCCGGCTTTGGGTTCGGGCTCGGAGTGGCTGTACGCATAAGCGAGGGTCTCTCGGCCGTTCCAGGCAATCCAGGTGAGTTCACCTGGACCGGCGCTTACGGAACACAATTTTTCTGTGATCCAAAGGAGCGCCTGGTCGTGGTGGTTGGAACGGCTGCGCCCGGAGAGATCCGCAAGTACTACCGCGAGCAAGTCCAGAATATCGTTTATGCCGGCATAGTTCGCTAGCTCGCTTGCCGCCGGCAAAGCGCGACGAACAGATTGGATGATCAGCAAGTGATGTTTGCTGCTGCGGATCGACGTCAAACTAAAAATACCACACCGTCGTCTGCTATCCGCGTCGCGCGAATCGGACCCAGTACATGGAAACGGCGAGATCGCCTCTGCCATCGCTGCGAAGCTCACCGGAGAAAGGTGTGGTTTCGTGATGCGCCAAGCCATCGCCTCGCTAGCGCTTGGCTCGCGCGATGAACGATGAACGTTTCTGGATGAAAGCTCTCAAACGCGCCCAGCCTTGCGCCCGCAATCCCGGCGGGCTTGGTACCGCGCGTCATTGACCCAAGGCAGATTGGATCGATCCGCCCTGAAAGGTGAAGGCGGTGTACTGCGGCGCGGAGGGCTCGCTATCGCGCCGTTCTTGGTCGCCGGTTCGGGTTGTTGGTGACTGCCACTTTGGTGTCGTTGCGCAGTTGCGACGATCGCGGCCTCCATTGCATCTGAGAATGGCGAACAAGTCCCATTGAAATCGGTGAGCAGTGCGGTGCCGCGTGAACTGCGGCAATTGCCGTGTCGGCCGGTGTCGGGACCGTGCTTAAAGAGCGAGTATAACGCATTGGCCGCGAGGGACGAGCCATTGTGCTGCATTGTTGGAGTTCTGACATCGACGGTCAAAACCGGACACCATTGGCACGGCGAGCGCGCTCAGTTGCGCAGCTTGCGCTTAGCTCGCCGATCCCACTGCAAATCACGGAGTGGCGGCTTGGTAACCGTCAGATGTTTGCCGGGCGGTGGCCCATTTTTTGCTGCTGAATGTGAGCAATTCGTCAGGGCCGACGAGAAACTTGGAAGGGGTTCATGAGTGGGGCAACGGAAACTTTCTACAGCGTGATCAGACGCCAAGGTATCACGCGTCGCAGTTTCCACAAGTTTTGCAGTTTGACGGCCTCGAGCTTCGGACTCGGCCCGCTCGCCGCAAGCAGGATTGCCAATGCCCTAGAGACCAAACCGCGTATGCCCGTCATCTGGCTGCACGGGCTCGAGTGTACCTGCTGCTCGGAAAGCTTTATCCGCTCGGCCCATCCGCTAATTAAAGACGTCCTGTTGTCGATGATTTCGCTCGACTACGACGATATGATCATGGCCGCGGCAGGTCACCAGGCTGAAGCCATCCTCGAGGAAGCCCGTCTCAGGTACAAAGGCAAATATGTGCTTGCCGTCGAAGGCAACCCGCCGCTGAATGAGGGGGGCATGTTCTGCATTGACGGCGGCAAGCCGTTCGTCGAGAGGCTCAGGTGGATGGCGGAATCATCCATGGCGGTCATTGCCTGGGGGACCTGCGCATCCTGGGGCTGCGTGCAAGCGGCCAAGCCCAATCCGTCCGGCGCTGTACCGATCGATAAGGTGATCACCGACAAGCCGATCGTCAAGGTTCCCGGGTGTCCCCCCATCGCAGAGGTCATGACCGGCCTAGTGACCTTCATCACCACGTTCGGAAGGCTTCCTGAGCTCGATCGCCAAGGACGCCCAAAGATGTTTTATTCCGAGCGCATCCACGACAAGTGCTATCGACGTTCGCATTTCGACGCCGGCCAATTTGTCGAGGCGTGGGACGATGAGTGCGCCCGCAAGGGCTACTGCCTGTACAAGATGGGATGCAAAGGGCCGACCACCTACAATGCCTGTTCTGCCCTTCGCTGGAACGGCGGCGTTTCATTCCCCATTCAATCAGGCCACGGCTGCTTCGGCTGCTCCGAAGACGGCTTTTGGGACAAAGGTTCGTTTTACGATCGGCTCACGACCATCCAGCAGTTCGGCATCGAGAAGAACGCCGATCAGATCGGCATGGCCGCTGCCGGCGCGGTTGGGCTGACCGTCGCCGCACATGCGGCGATCACGGCCGTGAAGCGATTGACCCACAAGCCGGATCGCGCAGTTCGCAAAGATAAGCCGACTTAAAGGGGGCGACGGTGGTGGTCCAGACACCGAATGGGTTCAACCTCGATCGTTCCGGCAAGCGAATTGTGATCGATCCGCTGACCAGGATCGAGGGCCACCTGCGCGTCGAAGCCAACCTCGATGCGGACAACGTGGTCCGCAATGCGGTCTCGAGCGGGACGATGTGGCGTGGAATCGAAGTCATTCTGCGCGGGCGGGATCCGCGCGACGCCTGGGCGTTCACCGAGCGGATTTGCGGTGTCTGCACCGGCACCCATGCGCTCACCTCGGTGCGTGCCGTTGAAAACGCGCTAGGGATCACCATTCCGGAAAATGCGAACTCGATCCGCAACATCATGCAGCTTTGCCTGCTTGTGCATGATCATCTCGTGCATTTTTATCACCTGCACGCGCTGGATTGGGTCGACGTCATCTCTGCGCTCAAGGCCGATCCCAAGTCCACTTCGGCGCTGGCGCAGTCTATCTCGCCCTGGCCGCTTTCGTCCCCTGGTTATTTCAAGGATCTGCAGATCAGGCTCACCAAATTCTTCGGATCAGGGCAGCCCGGTCCGTTCAAGAACGGCTATTGGGGTCATCCGGCATACAAGCTGCCACCTGAGGTGAACTTGATCACCGTGGCGCATTATTTGGAGGCGCTCGACTTCCAGAAGGAGATCGTCAAGATCCAAGCAGTCTATGGCGGCAAGAACCCGCATCCGAACTGGCTGGTCGGCGGCGTGGCCTGCGCGATCAATATCGATGGAACTGGTGCGGCCGGTGCGATCAATATGGAGCGGCTTAACCTGGTGTCCTCGGTCATCGACCGTTCAATCGAGTTTGTCGAGCAGGTCTACCTGCCCGACATTGCGGCGATCGGCTCGTTTTATAAAGACTGGCTGCATGGCGGCGGACTTTCCAGCAAAAGCGTGATGTCCTACGGCGACATCCCTGAAAACGCTAACGACTGTTCCGCGAAAAGTCTCAAGCTGCCGCGCGGTGTCATTCTTGGCGGCAATCTCGAGGAGATTTTGCCGATCGACCATGGCGATCCCGAGCAGATCCAGGAATTCGTCGCGCATTCATGGTATAAATACCCGAGCGAGTTCAGCGGACTGCATCCCTGGGAGGGCATCACCGAGCCGAACTTTGAGCTAGGGGCAAAGGTCAAAGGCAGCAGAACAGATATCAAGGAGCTCGACGAAGGCGGCAAGTATTCCTGGATCAAAGCGCCGCGCTGGCGCGGCCACGCCGTCGAGGTCGGACCATTGGCGCGATACATCATCGGTTATGCGCAAGGCAAAGCCGAATTCAAGGAGCCGGCCAACAGACTGCTCAAGGGGCTCAATCTTCCCCTGAGCGCGCTGTTTTCGACATTTGGCCGTACTGCGACGCGGGCACTCGAATGCCAGTGGGCGGCACATCAGATGCGTTATTTTCAGGACAAGCTGGTCGTCCACATCAAGGCCGGCAATAGCGCGACCGCCAACGTCAGCAAGTGGAAGCCGGAAAGCTGGCCTAACGAGGCCAAGGGCTACGGTTTCACTGAGGCGCCGCGCGGCGCGCTCGGGCACTGGATCAAGATCAAGGACACCAAGATCGACAATTACCAATGTGTCGTGCCGACCACGTGGAACGGGTCTCCTCGCGATTCCAAGGGCAATATTGGCGCCTTTGAAGCTTCGCTGATCGGTACCCCGATCGCGGACCCGCAGCGGCCCCTGGAGATCTTGCGTACGATCCATTCCTTTGATCCGTGCTTGGCCTGCTCAACCCATGTGATCAGTCCTGACGGCCAAGAAATGGCTTCAGTCAATGTTCGGTAGGGACATGGCCGACAAGGCTCCGCAAAACCCTACCGCCGTCGATGCGCCGCCAACTGTTAGCGGCGGCGGCGGTGGCGCCGCTTACGTCTATGAAGCGCCGGTGCGACTGTGGCATTGGGTCAATGCGGCGGCCATTCTGGTGCTGGGCGTAACCGGCTATCTCATTGGAACCGGGACACCGGCGACGCCGGGAGAGGCTAGCGGCAATTTCTTGTTCGGCTATATCCGCTTTGCGCATTTCTCTGCGGGATATGTGCTTGGCGTCGGCTTCCTGCTGCGCATCTACTGGGCCCTGATGGGAAACCCGCATGCCATGCAAATATTTCGCGTGCCGCTCTGGCGCAGCTGCATTTGGCGCGAAGTGTACGATGAGATGCGCTGGTACGCGTTTCTCGCAGTTGAGCCCGACAGGCGCGTCGGGCACAATCGGCTGGCTCAACTTGCGATGTTCTTTATGTTCACGCAGACGATCACGTTCATGATCGTCACAGGCTTTGCACTTTATGGACAGGGTGCGGGCCGTGACAGCTGGCAGTACAAGCTGTTCGGCTGGGTATTTGCAATCTGGCCTAACAGTCAGGACGTCCATACCTGGCATCATCTCGGGCTGTGGATCGTCGTGACCTTTGCGCTGGTTCACATCTACGCGGTGATCCGGGAAGACATCATGTCGGGGCGGAGCATCTCCTCGATGATTTCCGGCCAGCGTCAGTTTCGCGATTGACTGGGAAGCGGATGCTGACTCCGGAGAGCAAGAAAAGGATCCTGGTGCTCGGCATCGGCAATATCCTATGGGCCGACGAGGGATTCGGCGTGCGAGTGGTAGAAGAGTTTCATCGTCGCTATACCGTCGATGACAACGTCTCCATCCTCGATGGTGGCACGCAGGGGCTCTACCTTGTCAGCTTCCTTGAGCAGGCCGATTGCCTGATCGTGTTCGATGCCATCGACTATGGACTTTCGCCCGGGCAGTTGAAGCTTGTGCGGAATGACGAGGTGCCGAAATTTACCGCTGCCAAGAAGCTGAGCCTGCATCAGACCGGCTTTCAAGAGGTCTTGAGTGCAGCCGACCTGCTTGATCGCTGCCCGCGAGAGCTCGTTCTGATCGGCTGTCAGCCGCTGGACCTGGAGCGTTGGGGCGGTCCGCTGACTGCACCGGTGCGCTTTCAGATCGCGCCCGCGATTGAACTGGCTTGCAAACTGCTGGCCCAGTGGGGCTCGCCGGCGAAACTGCGGGCTTCGCCGCTGCCTGTATCAGAACGGCTGTTGGGGAACAATATCGACCATGTCAATTATGAAAGGGAGCGGCCGATCTAGCGGCCCGCGGCTATTCATGTGCCTTGGCTTACCAATGACGATTGTTGAGACCGACCGCATCACGGCGCTATGCGAGTATGGCGATGAACAGCGGCGTGTCTCAGTCATGCTGCTCTCCGGCGCGTCGGTCGGCGCCAAGGTCCTCGTCCATATCGACACAGCGGTGCGGCTCTTGGAGGAGGACGAAGCAAGGCAAATCTCGAAAGCACTCGACGGGCTCGAGGCCGGCCTCAGTGGCGAGGACTGCGATCGCTTCTTTGCGGATTTGATCGGTCGTGAGCCGCAATTGCCCGACCACCTGCGCTAGCGGCGCCGCGCACAGACATCGCGCTACCGCGCCTTGCTCGCAAATCGAATCTGCATCGTAGGCAACCTATGCACAGCAGATGTCAAGCGCTTACACCCGCTGATCCGGGCGCGCGCACGCGATTGCAGCGAGACGATGGATTGGCATGTGCCTTGCTAATAGCTCGCCGAGCAGAACCAGAAGATTATCGGAAAGGCGTCTGATGAAATTCCAGCCGGCGCAGCATGATTTGGCGCGGCCCGCTCTGTCCGAGGTAGCGAGAGCGAACGCCGGTGCACATCTGACCGCGCAGGATCCCGGGAGTTGGGGCGTGGAGCTGCTGTCGGCAGCGGGTCCCGTAAATTCGCTGTGGGCCAACCACGTCGCAAACGCGCTTTCTGAACAGATCAAGGCGCACCGGCGGCCCATGCAAGGGGGCGCAACCGCGCGCGGCGCCGGTAGCGAGCTGGGTGGGCGGCTCGGCCTGCGTGGCCCGCCGACGCAGATCGAGTGCCATCAGCGCGGCACACTGCGCCGGGTCGGCAAGAGCCAGATCCGTTTGGTCAAGGTCGACCGCATCTCGGCACCGATCGTCGGACCACACGCCGGCGGCGACTGCACCGCCGATAGCATTGCCTCTCGGCGAGCCCCACGGAACTTCGCATCATGAAAACGGCGGCGCGTATTCGATACGAAGCCGCCGCTGCGGCGGTGGGCGGGTTTCCCGTGAATGCGGATAGTCGCGACATCGTCCATAGCGAGCCAACGGCTGTGGCGACGCTGGCCAGGCGCGCTTGGCGCGATGCCGACGAGCTTGCAAAAAACTGTCCGAATGCCATCACTCTGCTATCGAACGCCGCTGCCGCCGCTCGTGGCCAGAAGAGTAGCGAACGCACGCAACTGTACAGGCTTTCGAATCTCAGTGATCTCGAGCGCAACCTGATTGCCGAAGTGCTTGGGGAAGGCGAGGTCGCCGGCGTCGTTGCGCTGCCAGATGGCTCTCAGGCGGGAATCCAGGAGTCCGTACTTGCGGGAATCTGGCGCGTGCGCATCGGGACGGATCCGGCACACGAATATGTTGAAGTCGGGGCGATCCCGCAGATCGTGCAGCGCGCCGCAACGGACCTGGCGTCGACCGATCTGGCGATCGGCACCGCGCCGGATGGGGCGATGAACGTGCTGCCGGTGCTCGCCGAAACACGCGAGCGGGCCCGCGCCTGGCGGCCTGGCATGCGCACGCATGTCATCAATCTCACGCTTTTGCCGATGAACGACATCGACCTGGCGTTTCTCCAGCAGAGCGTGGGCAATGGTCCGGTCCAGCTCATCTTTCGCGGCTACGGCGCATGCCGAGTGCAGGCGACTGCGACACGGAATGTGTGGTCGGTGCAGTTCTTCAATTCTATCGACAACATCATCCTGGATACGCTTGAGATCGGCGGCGTGCCGATTGTTGCGTTGGCTGCCGACGAGGATTTCGAGGATTCCGCCGAACGCCTGCAGGAAATCATGAAGGCTTACGTCACGTGAAGAACTTGGAGAATATTTGGCATTCGGCCGGTTCTCACGGACGGCGCCCGACGTGGCGTTGGCTGGATCGTGCACAATCGACCAGAGAGCGATGGCGACACAGACTGCTGCGCGAGTGCGTTGCGTCCCAAAAATTGAAAGCGTCTTCGGCTTTCGCACGTCGATGTCCGGCTTCGGGTCGGTTGAAAATGATGCTTGAGCGCGAACAGGACCTTCGCAGGAGCAAGAACCCCGATGTGTCGGCACCTGAGGAGATGCTCGTAGCAGCCGACTGCGATATCGCCGGTCGAGCCGTGCGCACGCGACCGACCTTGAACGATCCGTGTTCAGGGTCCAAGCGATCGGGGTTTCGCACGTGCAGAGGGCAGGGCTTGTTAGCATGATGGGCGCGCCTTGGGCCATGAAGTTGGTCGCCTTCTTGCGCAAGAGCAACCGCCAACGGCATGCTGGACCGAAATCGAACCTGCGCTTGCGAGTTCGATTCCGCAACATTGAGCTTGGTGGCAGCGAAATCGCATCATTGGGCTCGATTGCCTGTTGCTCCCTGCTTTCGGCGATCTCACGCAACGACATGGGTGGCGCCCGCGCCGAAGCAGCGGTCCTTGCCACGATGTGGCCGCCCAACCGCCGAGCGCTAAATCATACCGAAGCGCCACGTCTCTGTCTGATCGACCGCCGGCATTTCTTGCGCGAGATGATGACGGAGCGGTGCGCATGAGCCTCGTCGCTCGCAACAAAATCGATGTCACCATATCGCTTGCTGCCGACGTCATCGCCGCGGTCGAGATCCTGCCGCGAGCCCGGCCGCCACTGGCACGGCTGTTCGCCGGCAAACCGGCCTCGGCGTTGCTCAAGGCGCTGCCGCATCTCTTCCCAGTATGTGCCGCTGCGCAACAAACCGCATTGCTGTCCGCGATCGAGGCGGCACGTGACGAAAAGATCATCCTCGCGACGACACAGCGTCGTATGCTCTTGGTCGTTGCCGAGCGCATCTCAGAATTGCTGCGGGGCCTCTTGGTCGGGTTTCCTACGCCGAACGTCAGTGCGGCGGCGATCCGGTCCCTCATACGAGGACTGTCAATGCTTGTGGGCGGCGCACGGCCAGCACGCGGCTCTATTCGGCGTGAGGCTATAGCGCAGATTGTGGCTTCGCTCGCGGCACTCGGCATGCCGGATGAAGATGGCGCGCCGAGGCCCGGTAGCCCGTTCGCGCTTTGCATTGCAGCGCTTGACGAAGTCGACCTGAAGTCCATCTCGATCGCGCACTCGTTCCTGTCCGTTGCCGACGACCGCAACATCACTGAACGGCTGCTCGGCGATGACCCGACATTTTGCCATTGTCCCGATCTTGGTGGGCATGCGCCCGAGACGGGTCCATGGGCGCGCCAAATGACGCGTGATCGGCTCTGGCTGGGTCGGTCGGGTGCGGTCGCGCGGCTGAAGGCCAGAATTGCAGAAATCCGGCAGCTATGCGATTGGCTCAAGTCCGGTGCTCATATCGAATCGGCCGAGCCTGGGATCATCGAAAGCTACAGGTTAGGTCCTGGACGAGGAGCGGCCGCGATCGAATGCGCCAGGGGCCGGCTCTATCACGCGGTCGAGCTTGATCCTCAGGGCCAGATATCCCGCTTCGAATGTCTTGCGCCGACGGAATGGAATTTCCATTGGCGCGGACCACTTGTCCGGAATCTGCAGGGCGCGGGGCTGACGACGAGACGACATCAGAAAGCGGTTCGTGCGGTGATTGAATCGCTTGATCCCTGCGTCGGATTCACACTCAAGTTTCGCAAAGTTGACGATGCATGAATTGGCGCTTTGTCAAAGCATCGTCGAAATCGTCGAGGAGGAGGCGCGTCGCCGATCGTTTTCCCAGGTGCGGAGCATCTGTCTGGAGATCGGGGCGTTGAGCCATGTTGCGCCTGAAGCGATCAGGTTCTGCTTTGCTGTCGTTGCAACGCGGACCATTGCCGAGGGCGCGGCTGTTAGAATCATCGAATGTCCCGGCGTGGCCTGGTGCATGACCTGTTCGAAGAGTGTCGAGATTGCACGACGCGATGAGTGCTGTCCGCGCTGCGGCAGCTATCAGTTGCAGGTAACAGCAGGCGAAGAGATGCGGGTGAAAGAGCTGGAGATCGAATGATGTGTAGCGTATGCGGCTGCAGCGGACAGGCGTCTTCAACCGAACGCGCCGAAGTGCATGATGCGCAAGGTCGCGTTCGCGGCCGTCCCGATGTGCAGGACAATTGCGATCGCCATGAGGCGCATCTGCAGGGCGACCAGGGCCTGCAGCATTCACACCATGCCGGCCACGACCACCCTCATCATCCTGGCCGTCATCAGGCGCATGGTGGGCAGGCGCTTGTGAGCCGCGGCGCCGACCCGGCTGCATTGAAGGTCGCGGGTAAGAGCTGCGAGCATATCATTCAGGTCGGGCGCGACATCCTTGGCAAGAATAACCGGATCGCGGCGGAAAACCGCGCCCTCTTCATGGCCCACGAACTGCTCGTATTTAATCTTATGTCCAGTCCTGGTGCAGGCAAGACCTCGCTGTTGGTCCGCGCCGTGTCCGAGCTCAAGCGCAGCTGGACGATCGGAGTCATCGAGGGCGATCAGCAGACCTCGAACGATGCCGAACGCATTCGCTCGGCCGGCGTGCCAGCTATTCAAGTCAATACCGGCAAATGCTGTCATCTCGATGCTGCCATGATTGGTGAGGCCTATCGCCGCTTGCCGCCGCTCACGCGCGGTATTCTCTTCATCGAGAACGTCGGTAATCTGGTCTGTCCCGCTGCCTTCGATCTAGGCGAGGCCTGCAAGGTCGTGGTGTTGTCGACCACCGAAGGCGAAGACAAGCCGCTCAAATATCCGGATATGTTCGCCGCTTCTTCGCTCATGCTGATCAACAAGATTGATCTGGCGTCGCTGCTTGAGTTCGATTTGGGCAGGACCGTCGAATACGCAAGACGCGTCAATCCCAAGATCGAAGTGCTCACGGTCTCGGCGCGGACCGGCGAGGGTTTTGGCTCACTCTACGGTTGGATCGATAAGCAGGCAGCGCATCAAAGGCGCGCCTTGGAGGATACCAGGCGATGAGCGCCGCTGCCATCTGCGAGCGAACACGGCTGCGCGTGCGCGTGAGCGGGGCCGTGCAAGGAGTCGGCTTTCGCCCCTACGTCTATGGCCTCGCCGCGCGATACGGATTGGCGGGATTCGTCGTCAATGGCCCCGAGGGCGTCACAATCGAGGTCGAGGGTAACCGGGCGCCCGAGTTTGTCGCCGCTTTGCCGCTTGAGCCGCCTCCACTGGCACGTATCGACCACATCTGCGTTCAGCGGACCGGGGCCCTCGCGGCACAAGACTTTTCGATTCGCACGAGCGAAGGCGGCAGGTTGTCAACTCGGATGGTTGCCGATGCCGCGACCTGCCGGCAATGCCTGGGTGAGCTATTCGATCCAGAAAATCGCCATTACCTTTATCCCTTCGTCAGCTGCTCCCATTGCGGCCCGCGCTACACGATCGCCGAACAGCTTCCGTACGATCGCCGCAACACGGTCATGAAGGCTTTCAGGCTGTGTGCCGCCTGCGCGGCCGAATATGCCGATCCAGCGAGCCGCAGGTTTCATGCGGAGGCGATCGCGTGTCCGATATGCGGTCCTCGGCTTAGCCATGGGGTCAACGCCATTGTTGCGGCGATTGCCGGCGGCCAAATCGTGGCGATAAAGGGGCTCGGCGGGTATCAGCTGCTTTGCGATGCGCGCAACCAGGACGCCGTGCAGCGTTTGCGCAGCAGAAAGCAGCGCCCCCAGAAGCCGTTCGCGGTCATGGTCGGTTCCATAGAGCGTGTCAACGAAATCGCGGAAGCGAACGCGGCAGAGCTTGCGCTGCTCGAATCCGTAGCACGTCCCGTCGTCCTTTTAGCTTCGCGCAATTATTTGGCGTCCGCCATAGCTCCTGGCTTATCGCGCGTAGGTGTCATGCTGCCGGTAGCGCCACTGCATCACCTCATTTTTCATGCGCTTCACTCGACAGGAGCATGGCTTGCGGGGGCGAGCCCCGTCATCGTCGCAACCAGCGCCAACCCTTGCGGCGAACCGCTCGTGATCGACAACGCGCAGGCGCTGCGGCGGCTTGAGGGGATCGCCGACCTTGTCGTGACCCATGATCGAGATATCCTGACGCGTGCCGATGACACCGTGCTGTCGGTGGTCACCGGCCGGCCCCAGTTCGTTCGCCGGGCACGTGGCTATGTTCCCGAACCTATCCGACTTGCGAGGTCTGTGCCGGTCGTGCTCGCCGTCGGCGGCGCGCTGAAATCAACCGTCACCATCACGCGGGACAACGAAGCCTTCGTCTCCCAGCATATTGGCGATCTTGATACGGCCGAAGGGATCTGCGTGTTCGAGCAGACGATCCACCACCTCACATCGACCCTTGATGTGGAGCCTGTCGTCATTGCCCATGATATGCATCCCGATATGGCGTCGACCCGGTTTGCGCAAGCAAGCGGCCGGGCGCTTGTCGCCGTCCAGCATCACCACGCCCACGCTGCCGCTGTCATCGCTGAGCATGGGCACGCCGGACCTGCGCTTGCCTTGGTGCTCGACGGCCATGGCTTCGGTTCCGACGGCGGTAACTGGGGTGGCGAGCTATTGTTGTGCGAAGGAACGAGGTTTCGACGCATCGGGCATCTCGCGCCCCTGCAAATGCCTGGCGGCGATCGCGCAGCCCGCGAGCCGTGGCGTATGGCAAGCGCAATATTACAGGCGCTCGGCCGGGGTCATGAAATCGGGCCCCGCTTTGCTGCGCAGCGGCAGGCAGGACGTGTGTCGGCATTACTCGATCAAGCGGGCGGGGCCACGACAACCAGCGCGGGCCGCTTATTCGATGCCGCGGCGGCGCTGCTGGGGGTTGCAAGTTTGCAGAGCTATGAGGGCGAGGCCGCGATGAAGCTCGAGGCGCTGGTGCGGCGAACTGAGATTTTCGAAGCCGGCTGGACCGTCGACCGCGGCGTGCTGTCGCTTCGTCCGCTATTTTCGCGGTTGATTGCAGACAACCTGGACGCCACGGACGGAGCCGGGCTGTTTCATGGCACCTTTGCCGCCGCCTGCATTGACTGGGTCAGGCGCGCGGCGCGCAGAACCAGGCTCAATACCATCGTTCTAAGCGGCGGCTGCTTTCTGAACGCGGTGATGGCGGATGAAATTGAGCGCGGTTGCCGCAGCGCAGGCCTCACCCCGCTGGTGCCACGGCAGCTGCCGCCCAACGATGGCGGCTTGAGCCTTGGTCAGGCCTGGATTGCCGCTCTGCAGACTGCCGAACAGTCGCCAGCCCTGGAAGGAGCAACCTGACATGTGTCTTTCGGTCCCGGCAAAGATTTCGAAAATTCTTCCCGACGATATGGCGATCGTATCCATCGATGGTGTCAGCTTGGAAATATCGATCGCTCTCGTCGAGGAGCTCGATGTCGGCGACAGCGTTCTTGTCCATGTCGGCTACGCGCTATCCAAGATCGACCCGACAGAAGCCAAGCGCACGTTGGAGCTCCTGCAGGAACTAGGAAGTGCAGGGCAGGAACCCCGATCATGAAATATGCCGATGAATTTCGTGACAAGACCATCGCACAGGGGCTCGCGCGGGCGATTGGCGCCGAAGCCGGTCCGCGACGGGCTTACCGGTTCATGGAATTCTGCGGCGGGCACACTCATGCGATCTCCCGCTACGGCCTCGAGGATTTGTTGCCTGCGAACGTTCGCATGATCCACGGGCCCGGTTGTCCGGTCTGCGTTCTGCCCGCCAGCCGGATCGACATGGCGATCCGGCTCGTCGAGCGTCCGGAGGTCACTCTATGCGTGTATGGCGACCTGATGCGCGCGCCCGGGTCGCAGGGGCAGTCCCTGATGCGCGCCAAAGCGCTCGGCGCAGACATTCGGATGGTCTATTCGACGCTCGACGCTATCCGGCTCGCCGAACAGGTGCCAAACAGGGAGGTGGTCTTCTTTGCCATCGGATTTGAGACCACGACGCCCCCGACGGCGGTGATGGTCCGGATTGCCGAAAAGAAGCGGCTGAGGAGCCTCAGCGTGTTCTGCAACCACGTGCTTACGCCCTCTGCGATGCACAGCATTCTCGAGAACCCGAAGATACGCAACATCGGTGGGGTCGCAATCGATGGCTTCGTTGGTCCTGCACATGTCAGTACGATCATCGGTACGCAGCCTTACGAGCCCTTGGTGCAACAATTCGGTAAGCCGATCGTCATCGCGGGATTTGAACCGCTCGACGTGATGCAGGCCATCCTGATGCTGGTGCGGCAGGTGAACGAAGGCCGCTACGAGGTGGAGAACCAATACAGCCGTGCGGTGACGCGCCAAGGCAATCGTCGCGCCAAGGACGAGGTCTCGCAGGTATTCGAACTGCGTGAACAGTTCGAGTGGCGAGGGCTTGGGCTCGTCCCCAACAGCGGACTGAAGCTGAAGCGGGCTTATGCCGGATTTGATGCCGAGGCGCGCTTTGCGATGCACGAACTGCGTGTCGCCGACAATCCGGCATGCGAGTGCTGCGCGATCCTGCGCGGCGCCAAGCGGCCGGTTGACTGCAAGCTGTTTGGAACCGTCTGCACGCCGGAAACACCCGTTGGGTCCTGCATGGTTTCCTCGGAAGGCGCTTGTGCCGCGTATTGGACCTACGGCCGAGTTCGCGATGATCAGGTAAGGCGATTGTCATGAGCGTCAAGGATTATCATGGCAAGCTCGACGTCGAGAACGGACGCGTTGATCTTTCCCACGGATCCGGGGGGCGCGCCATGGCACAATTGATCTCCGGCCTTTTTCACCAAGCCTTCGGTAATGAATGGCTCGCCCGCTGCAATGATCAGTCGGCGTTTGAGGTTGCGGCAGGCAGGATGGTGATGACGACCGACGGCTATGTGGTCTCGCCACTGTTCTTTCCCGGCGGCAATATCGGGTCATTGGCTGTGCACGGCACGATAAATGACGTCGTGATGGCCGGCGCGCGTCCGCTCTATCTGTCGGCTAGCTTCATCATCGAGGAGGGTTTTCGGTTTTCGGATCTAAGGACGATTGCGCAGTCGATGGGCGCGGCGGCGCGCGGTGCCGGCGTTTACATCATCACTGGGGACACCAAGGTCGTCGAGCGCGGCAAGGCGGATGGGTTGTTCATCTCTACGACCGGGATCGGGGTTCTGGCCGATGGGCTCGATCTGTCCGCCGACAAAGCAAGGATCGGGGACCGTGTGCTGGTGTCGGGCAGCCTTGGCGATCATGGGGTGGCGATCATGTCAACGCGCCAGAACGCCGCTCTTCAAGTTGAGATCGTCTCGGATTCAGCATCGCTGCACGACTTGGTGGCCGTCATGATGGCGGCTGGCGGGCGCGGCATCCACGTGATGCGTGACCCCACGCGCGGCGGTCTTGCCGCCACCCTCAACGAGATTGCGCATCAATCTGGCCTCGGGTTCCGTCTGCAGGAAGCGGCCATTCCGGTAAAGCCTGCGGTTGCGGCCACCTGCGAACTCCTCGGGCTTGATCCGATCCATGTCGCTAATGAGGGCAAGCTCGTTGCGATCGTCGCGCCTGATGTGGCTGATGCCGTGCTTGCAGCCATGAAGGCGCATCCGCTCGGATGCGATGCAGCCGATATTGGCGAGGCCGTAGCTGACGATCACAAATTTGTGCAAATGGCGACCAGTTTCGGCGGCGGACGAATTATCGGTTGGTTGTCAGGCGAACAATTGCCTCGGATCTGCTGACACGCCACACCCATTTGCGGGGAGCATGAGGGAACGATGGTTAAGCTCAGCGAGCATGGTCGTCTCAATCCGCTTCGTACCTGCTTGTTTGAAATCCTGCGTGGCCGATCAAAGATCGCCGAATTCCTGCGCCATTTAGGCGCCTGCCTCGCAATATCGCTGCGCTCTTGCGATTAAAAAGCCTTCCAGGCAGGGAGTTGTCAAATGAAGGTCGGAGTCCCCAAGGAAATCAAGGCGCACGAATATCGCGTGGGCCTTACCCCTGGAGCCGTCCGCGAATATGTGGCAGCGGGCCACCGCGTGATGATCGAGACCAATGCCGGCGCCGGCATTGGTGCAACCGATGACGATTATCGCGCCGCCGGCGCAACGATTCTGGATTCCGCAGGCGAGATATTTGCATCGAGCGAGATGATCGTAAAGGTTAAGGAGCCTCAGCCGTCCGAATTGAGCCAGCTGCGCGAGAGCCAGATCCTCTTCACTTACCTGCATCTGGCGCCGGACCCGGAGCAGGCCAAGGGGCTCCTGAAATCTGGGTGCACCGCGATCGCTTATGAGACCGTAACTGATGCCCATGGTGGTCTTCCACTGCTGGCGCCGATGAGCGAGGTCGCGGGTAGGCTTGCGATCGAAGCTGCGGGTAGTGCGCTGAAGCGCAGTGCAGGCGGACGAGGGCTGTTGATCGGTGGAGTGCCCGGTGTTCAGCCGGCTCGGATCGTGGTGATCGGAGGCGGCGTCGTCGGCACGCACGCCGCACGCATGGCGGTCGGTTTGGGCGCGGAGGTCACCATCATCGACCGTTCGATACCCCGGCTCCGCGAGTTGGACGAGCTATTCGAAGGGCGCGTTCGTTCCAGATTTTCCACCATCGAATCCGTGGAGGAGGAGGTATTTGCGGCCGATGTGGTCATTGGTGCGGTGCTCGTTCCAGGAGCGAGCGCGCCGAAGCTGGTCCGCCGGAGCATGCTGAGCTCAATGCGCAAAAGGGCGGTCATCGTCGATGTCGCTATCGATCAAGGCGGCTGCTTTGAGACATCGCACCCAACCACTCACGCTGATCCAACTTACGAAGTGGATGGCATCATTCATTACTGCGTGGCGAATATGCCCGGCGCTGTGCCGCTAACCTCGAGCCAGGCACTGAACAACGCTACGCTGCCGTTTGGTTTGGCTCTGGCCAACAAGGGCTTTTCCGCCGTGCTCGAGAATCCGCACCTGCGCGCGGGCCTCAATGTCCATCGGGGCCGGCTGACTTACAAGGCGGTTGCCGAGAGTCTCGGGCTCCCCTTCTCTCCGATCGAACAGGCTGCGGCCTGATTCCCAGAGGCCCACACGGGCGTTTCCTCCCTGACTTGGGCCACCCTTCGGGGTGGCTTTTTTTCGGCTCATTCGATCTGCTCAGTCCTGCCGGCATTCCTTTAGTGCGCGGAACGAAGCCGAGGGATCACCAGACGCGCTTGGCTTTCCCTCGTCCCCGTGATGCGAGCCAAGTACTTCCGTCCTCTACAGGGAAAGCAGGTTTTCCGGTAATCCGCGGGCATCGAACATTGCCTGCCGCGGCTCGCCCAGAGGGACCGCGATCATCGAAGCGACCTTTGTTTGCGCGATCGGGCACGACGTTTTCTGGCTGTGCTGTGGAGAGGCGAACTGGGCTGGCGAACACGGCCTCATCGGCCGACCGCCGCCGGATCGGCCCTGCGCTCCAACTATGCGTCGAAATCAAGCTGCCGTGAGGCCAATTGTAGCATTTGCGACAACCGTTGAGGCGGCGTCATGCAATTGGAAATAGCCGAGACAAATCAAGCTCAGGCTCTTTGGCATAAGACTTGAAAGCAAGAAGCGGTTCGCACTTTGCTTATGGAATCGCAGTAATGGCCTACAAGATAATCGCGTCCCAGTGCACCGTCTGTGGCGCGTGTGAGTTCGAATGTCCCAACGCGGCGATCAGCCTGAAGAACGATATATATGTGATCAATCCGGCCCAGTGCACTCAATGTGAGGGTCATTTTGAGGCGCCGCAATGCGCTGTCGTTTGCCCAGTGCCCGACACCTGCGTGCCGGCATGAGGTCGCCGATGAGGGGAACTCCGGCGCAAAGCAGGATGAAGACTCTAGCGACGGCTCTCTGGGGTGGGGGCCTGATCCTCTCACCCGCTGATCCCGCGTTGGCCATGACTTGCGCGATCAGCTTAGAGGTCGCGCGGGGCAATCATCGCCGGCTGGAGTGTTCCGTGTGGGAGCGGAGTAGACAATGGTAGCTGTACAAGAGACGGTCGAGCGCGTCCGGCGCATCGACGTCGACCAGTATCGATATGGGTTTGAGACGCTGATCGAGTCCGACAAGGCCCCGAAGGGGCTGTCGGAAGACACCGTCCGCTTCATCTCCGCAAAGAAGAATGAACCGGCCTGGATGCTGGAATGGCGCCTGGAGGCGTATCGCCGCTGGCTGACCATGACCGAGCCGACCTGGGCGCGCGTCGACTACCCGAAGATCGACTACCAGGACATCTACTACTACGCGGCGCCGAAGCCGAAGAAGACGCTGTCCTCGATCGACGAGATCGATCCGGAAATCCTCAAGACCTACGAGAAGCTCGGTATCCCCTTGCGCGAGGTCGCGATCCTCGAGGGCGTCGAGCCGCCGCCCGGCGGCGAGCAGACGCCGAACCGCAAGATCGCGGTCGATGCTGTGTTCGACTCGGTCTCGGTCGCGACCACCTTCCAGAAGGAGCTGAAGGCGGCCGGCGTGATCTTCATGCCGATCTCGGAGGCGATCCGCGAGCATCCCGAGCTGGTGCAGAAATATCTCGGCACCGTGGTGCCGACCTCGGACAATTACTTCGCGACATTGAATTCGGCGGTGTTCTCCGACGGCTCGTTCGTCTACGTGCCGCCGGGCGTGCGCTGCCCGATGGAGCTGTCGACCTATTTCCGCATCAACGAGCGCAACACCGGCCAGTTCGAGCGCACGCTGATCATCGCCGACAAGGGCTCCTACGTCTCCTATCTCGAGGGCTGCACCGCGCCGCAGCGCGACGAGAACCAGCTGCACGCCGCCGTGGTCGAGCTCGTCACGCTCGACGATGCCGAGATCAAGTATTCGACGGTGCAGAACTGGTACCCGGGCAATTCGGAAGGCAAGGGCGGCATCTACAATTTCGTCACCAAGCGTGGCGACTGCCGTGGTCGCAATTCGAAGATCTCCTGGACCCAGGTCGAGACCGGTTCGGCGATCACCTGGAAATATCCGAGCTGCATCCTGCGCGGCGACAATTCGAGCGGCGAATTCTACTCGATCGCGATCTCGAACGGTTTCCAGCAGGTCGATAGCGGCACCAAGATGATTCACCTCGGCAAGAACACGTCGAGCCGGATCATCTCCAAGGGCATCGCGGCCGGCAAGTCGCAGAACACCTATCGCGGCCTTGTCAGCGCGCACCGTAAAGCCACCGGCGCGCGCAACTACACTGCCTGCGACTCGCTTCTGATCGGCGACAAATGCGGCGCGCACACCGTGCCTTATGTCGAGGCCAAGAATTCCTCGGCGACGTTCGAGCATGAAGCGACGACGTCGAAGATTTCCGAGGACGTGCTGTTCTACTGCGTGCAGAGAGGCTTGAGCGAGCAACAGGCCACTGGCCTCGTCGTCAACGGTTTCGCGACAGACGTGCTGCAAAAGTTGCCGATGGAGTTCGCGGTGGAAGCGCAGAAGTTGATCTCTATCTCGCTCGAGGGATCCGTCGGGTAACTAAACGTTTCCGCGAGCCCTTGCGATTGCGGCTTGCGTTCTGGATGACGCATTTCAGGGGCAGGTTAAAATGGCGCTACTCGAAGTCCGAGATTTGCATGTTGGTATCGAGGGCTGCGAAATTCTTCGCGGCCTCGATCTTGCGGTCAATGCGGGTGAGGTGCACGCGATCATGGGGCCGAACGGCTCCGGAAAGTCCACGCTCAGTCACGTTATCTCCGGCAAGCCCGGCTATCAAGTTAGCGCTGGCCAAATCCTATTCAACGGTGAGGACCTGCTCGCGATGGAAGCAAGCGAGCGCGCCACTAGGGGCGTATTTCTTGCCTTCCAATATCCGGTGGAAATTCCCGGGGCGACCACCATGACCTTCCTGCGCGCGGCGCTGAACGCCCAGCGTAAGGCGCGAGCACAAACGGAATTCTCCACCCCCGATTTTATAAAACGCGTTCGCGAGGTTGCTAATTCGCTCAATATACCGCAAGGCATGCTCAAGCGCGGCCTCAATGTCGGATTTTCCGGCGGCGAGAAGAAACGCAACGAGATTTTGCAGATGGCGCTGCTCGAACCGAGCCTGTGCATCCTGGATGAGATAGATTCCGGCCTCGACATTGACGCGCTGCGGATTGTCGCGGGTGGCATCAACTCTCTGCGTTCGTCGGAGCGCGCGATGATTGTAATCAGCCACTATCGGCGGCTTCTCGACTACATCGTGCCGGACGTTGTCCACGTGATGTCGAAAGGGCAGATAAGAAAGAGCGGCGGAAAAGAACTCGCAATGGAGCTTGAGGCTTGTGGCTACGCACAATTCGAAGACGCGGCGTGACCGCGCACGAGAGTTCCCGATGAAGCAGGTTGTGACCAAAACCGCCGCCGGGCGCGCAACGGACAATGTCTTTGCCGCGGCGCATGGACGGCTGCCTGGCTCCGGGCTCGTCGCTCATATCCGTGCGAGGGCGTTCGAAGCCTACGAGCGTGCCGGCCTCCCGCATCGGCGGATCGAGGCCTGGAAATACACCGACCTGCGCGCGCTGATGCGCGAGGTGCTGCCGCTCGCTCCGCGACCCGATGCGGCTGCGCTGGTGCGCGCAGCGGCGTCGGTTAAGCAAACAGCAGTCGATCGGGCGGTCAAACTCGTCTTGGTGGATGGTGTATTCGTACCGGAGCTTTCCGATGTGGACAGTCTGGAAGACGGGGTCGCTGTGCGGTCGCTCCGAGAGGTCCTGGAAGATACGACCGACAGCGCGATGGCCGGCCTGGTGCTGTCGACGACGACTGATGCGGTGATCTCGCTCAATGCGGCAATGGCGACCGATGGCTTGGTGATTACGATTGCTGACGGCGAAGCGGTGAAGCGTCCGCTTCAGATCGTTCACGTCACGACCGGATCGTTGGTGTCCAACTTCACGCGTTCCTATCTGCAACTTGGCCAAGGCGCGCATGCGGCCTTAGTGGAGAGTTTCGTCTCGGTTGAAGGCGCGAGCGGCTATCAGACCAACGATGCGACAATTGCCCTGGTTGGTGACGAGGCGAACCTGTCGCATATCCGACTGGCGGCCGACGCCGCTGACGCCGTGCATATCTCATCAAGCATCATCGCGGTCGGCGCCAGGGCGAAGCTGGATCTCTTCAGCATGACCTGCAGCGGCTCCGTCAGTCGCTACCAGGGATTCGTCACGCTGACTGGCGAGGGATCCAAGCTCTCGGCGAACGCCGTCAATCTCATCAGGCACAAGCAGCACGTCGACACGACAATGGTCGTCGATCACGCCGTGCCACATTGCACCAGTCGGGAGAAGTTCCATGCGGTCATCGACGAATGCGGCCGTTCGGTGCTCCAAGGCCAGATTGTCGTTCGCCCTGGCGCGCAGAAGGCGGACGCCACGCTGACGACGCGAGCGCTGCTTCTGTCTGACGAGGCCCGGGCCGACAATAAGCCTGAACTCGTAATTTTGGCCGACGACGTGACTTGCGGCCACGGATCGACATCAGGTGCGCTGGACAGTGCTCTCGTATTTTATCTGCGTGCTCGTGGTCTATCCGAAAAGGACGCGCAGGCATTGTTGATTACAGCATTCCTGGGCGAGGCGATCGAGGAAATCGCCCCAGAGAGCCTGCGCGATTTCGTGACCGCGCAAACTGAACACTGGATGCAGGCGCGGAGATGAGCGTGCATCCCGCGATGAGCAATGGCAGGTACGAGGTCAACCGTCTACGTGCAGACTTTCCTGCGCTGAGCATGACGGTTTATGGCAGGCCGCTGGTCTATCTCGACAATGCCGCCTCGGCTCAGAAGCCGAAGGCGGTACTTGACCGCATGATGCAGGTCTACTCAAGCGAATATGCCAACGTTCATCGCGGTTTGCACTACCTCGCTAACGCTGCGACCGAGGCGTATGAAGGCGCGCGTGCCAAGCTGGCGCAATTTGTGAACGCCCGTCTAAACGAAGAGATCATCTTCACCCGCAGCGCCACCGAGGCAATCAATCTGGTCGCCCAGACCTTCGGCCGTGAACGCGTCACCCCGGGGGATGAGATCGTTCTCTCGATGATGGAACATCATTCCAACATCGTGCCGTGGCATTTTCTCAGAGAGCGCCACGGTGCGGTGATCAAATGGGCACCAGTGGATGATGACGGCAACTTCCTGCTGGATGCCTTTGAGCAGCTCCTGACCCGGCGCACCAAGATGGTTGCGATCACACAAATGTCCAATGCTCTGGGGACCGTCTTACCGGTAAAGGAGGTGGTGAGGATCGCGCACGCTCGCGGTATCCCGGTGCTGATCGATGGTTCGCAAGGATGCGTCCATCTGAACGCCGACGTCTGCGACATCGATTGCGATTTCTACGTGATGACGGGCCACAAACTCTATGGTCCGACCGGCATCGGCGTGCTCTACGGCAAATCTGAGCATCTGGCGTTGATGCCACCCTTCAATGGCGGGGGCGAAATGATCCGTGAGGTCTCACGTACCGGCGTCATCTATGGTGATCCGCCGCACCGCTTCGAGGCGGGTACGCCACCGATCGTCGAGGCGGTCGGTCTGGGGACGGCTGTGGACTACATCAATTCAATAGGCAAGAAGCAGATCCGCGAGCACGAAAGCGCACTGCTTGCTTACGCTCAGCAGCAGCTGGCGGACATCAACTCCGTGCGCTTGATCGGGACACCAGCCGAGAAGGGGCCGATCATCTCCTTTGATATGAAGGGTGCGCATGCGCATGATATTGCCACCGTCATCGACCGCGCAGGTGTGGCGGTGCGGGCAGGGGCCCATTGCGCGATGCCGCTGCTCAAGCGGTTCGGTGTTCTGGCGACATGCCGTGCGTCCTTCGGCCTCTACAACACACGTGAAGAGATTGATACGCTCGTCGGTGCGCTCATCAAGGCGCGGCAGCTGTTCTCGTGAGACGGCGAGTGTGCCAAGTCTAAGTGGCTAGGGAGCTTGCATCGAACTCGGCGGGCGATGACGTCATGCACAAGACCATCATCGTCTTCGCTGAAGGTAAGCATCCGTCGTGCCCGGCAGCATAGATGGTATTGGCAAGCCGGAGCCGCCAGCCACCCGCTCGTCCATGTTAGCAGCCGTCCCGCCGAGCGCGATCGCAAAATCTTGCAATCGGCGGCAACTTCGCGTCTTCGAGAACTGCGCGGCGCAACTTCGCGCATAGCCGGCACTTGTTCCATTTCGAACAGGGTCAACGAAGAGGTCTCCGCGCAAAGCGCGATGTCGCGTTCGCAACAACAACCAGCCTCATCGGACGAGCCGCGCTAACTGTGTCTATTTGTTCTGGTTTTTGCGCTCCCGACGGACTGGCATGCTCGTTGCAAAAGTCTTGGTCAGCAAGAAGCACTTCTAACCGCTAACCCTTGAAGGACATCAGCATGAGTCTCGCCACGACCCAGAGCATTGCAGAAATCAGGGCTCGTAACAAACAGCTGATCGACGAGGTGCTGAAGGTCTATCCAGAGAAGACCGCGAAGCGGCGTGCCAAGCATCTCAACGTTCACCAGTCCGGGAAGTCCGATTGCGGAGTCAAGTCCAACATAAAATCCATACCTGGTGTGATGACGATCAGAGGCTGCGCCTATGCAGGATCCAAGGGGGTGGTCTGGGGGCCGATCAAGGACATGGTCCATATCAGCCACGGCCCGGTTGGCTGCGGCCAGTATTCGTGGGGCTCGCGTCGTAACTATTACGTTGGCACAACGGGCATCGATAGTTTTGTAACCCTGCAATTCACCTCCGATTTCCAGGAGAAGGACATCGTATTCGGTGGCGACAAGAAGCTGGTCAAAGTCCTTGACGAAATCCAGGAGCTTTTCCCGCTCAACCACGGCATCACCATCCAATCGGAATGCCCGATCGGATTGATCGGGGACGACATCGAGGCCGTGTCAAGGTCGAAATCCAAGGAATATGGCGGCAAGACCATCGTGCCTGTCCGCTGTGAGGGCTTTCGCGGCGTGTCGCAGTCGCTTGGCCACCACATCGCCAACGACGCGGTGCGCGATTGGATTTTCGACAAGCTCGACCCCGACGGCAAACCAAAGTTCGAGCCGACGCCCTACGATGTTGCGATCATTGGTGACTACAATATCGGCGGCGACGCCTGGTCATCGCGAATTCTGCTGGAGGAAATGGGGCTGCGGGTGATTGCACAGTGGTCCGGCGACGGTTCACTCGCCGAGCTCGAAGCAACGCCGAAGGCGAAGCTCAACATTCTGCATTGCTACCGTTCGATGAACTACATCTCGCGTCATATGGAGGAGAAATTCGGTATCCCCTGGTGCGAGTACAACTTCTTCGGACCTTCAAAGATCGCAGAATCGCTGCGCAAGATTGCCGGCTATTTCGACGACAAGATCAAGGAGGGTGCCGAGCGGGTGATCGAAAAGTACCAGCCGCTGGTGAACGCCGTGATCGCAAAATATCGCCCGCGCCTGCAGGGCAAGACGGTGATGCTGTACGTCGGCGGGCTTCGTCCGCGTCATGTGATTGGCGCCTACGAGGACCTCGGCATGGAAGTCGTGGGAACCGGATACGAGTTCGGTCATAACGATGACTATCAGCGCACCGCCCAGCATTATGTAAAGGACAGCACGCTCATCTACGACGACGTCAACGGCTATGAGTTCGAGCGCTTCGTCGAAAAGCTTCAGCCTGATCTGGTCGGCTCGGGCATCAAGGAAAAGTACATTTTCCAAAAGATGGGTGTGCCGTTCCGGCAGATGCATTCCTGGGACTATTCGGGCCCATATCACGGCTATGACGGCTTTGCGATCTTTGCTCGCGACATGGACATGGCTGTCAACTCGCCGATCTGGAAGAAGATGAAAGCACCTTGGAAGGAAGCCTCGAAAGCCAAGCTCTTGGCTGCAGAATAACAAGCACTCGCTTCCACAATAGAGCAACCGATCCCGCTCTCTGCGGAGAGTTGGGCGACATCAATTTCGATAGTGAAGGATCCTAACATGGCGCAGAGTGCAGAACATGTGCTCGATCATCTCGAACTGTTCCGCGGTCCAGAATACCAACAAATGCTGGCCGACAAGAAGTTGTTCGAAAATCCCCGCGATCCTGCCGAGGTCGAACGTATCAAGGAATGGACGAAAACCCCCGAATATCGCGAGAAGAATTTCGCGCGGGAGGCGCTTGCGGTAAATCCGGCCAAAGCCTGCCAGCCGCTTGGCGCCGTTTTCGTCTCAGTCGGTTTTGAGGGCACGCTGCCCTTCGTCCATGGCTCGCAAGGCTGCGTGGCCTATTACCGCAGCCATCTGTCGCGGCACTTTAAGGAGCCGAGCTCCTGCGTGTCTTCGTCGATGACGGAAGACGCCGCTGTGTTCGGGGGGCTGAACAATATGATCGACGGCCTCGCCAACAGCTACAACATGTACAAACCCAAGATGATTGCGGTCTCGACGACCTGCATGGCTGAGGTAATCGGCGATGACCTCAACGCCTTCATCAAGACGTCGAAGGAAAAAGGCTCGGTTCCGGCAGAGTTCGACGTGCCGTTCGCACATACGCCGGCGTTCGTCGGCAGCCACGTCACGGGCTACGACAACGCACTCAAGGGCATTCTCGAGCATTTTTGGGACGGCAAGGCCGGAACGGCGCCGAAGCTGGAGCGCAAGCCAAATGAGGCAATCAACATCATCGGCGGCTTTGATGGCAATACCGTTGGAAATCTTCGCGAGATCAAGCGAATCTTGGCATTGATGGGCATCGAACATACGATTCTCGCCGATAACTCTGAAGTCTTCGATACCCCGACCGATGGCGAGTTCCGGATGTATGACGGCGGCACCACGCTGGAAGACGCGGCGAATGCGATTCACGCCAAGGCGACAATCTCCATGCAGCAATGGTGTACGGAAAAAACGCTGCCGTTCGTGTCCGAGCATGGCCAGGACGTCGTGTCTTTCAATTACCCGGTAGGTGTGTCCGCAACAGATGATTTTCTCGTGGCGTTGTCACACATCAGCGGCAAGGAGATTCCGGAGGAACTCGCGCGAGAGCGCGGCCGCTTGGTTGATGCCATTGCGGACTCAAGCGCGCATATCCATGGCAAGAAGTTCGCGATCTATGGCGATCCGGATCTCTGCTATGGGTTGGCTGCCTTTCTGCTCGAACTCGGCGCCGAACCGACCCATGTGCTGTCCACCAATGGCAACAAGGCGTGGCAGGAAAAAATGCAGGCCCTGTTTGCAAGCTCGCCATTTGGTCAGGCCTGCCAGGCCTATCCGGGGCGGGACCTCTGGCACATGCGCTCGCTCCTGTTCACGGAGCCGGTTGACTTTCTGATTGGCAATACACACGGCAAGTACCTGGAACGGGACACGGGAACGCCACTGATCCGAATCGGGTTTCCAATTTTTGATCGGCATCACCATCACCGCTCCCCTGTGTGGGGTTATCAGGGCGGCCTGAATGTACTGGTGAAGATCCTCGACAAGATCTTCGATGAAATCGACAAGAAGACCAATGTTCTTGGCAAGACTGACTATAGCTTCGACATCATTCGTTGATGGCGGAGAGTGCGCGTGCCGTCGCCGGAACACTCGCCGATGGCGCGCGTGCAAGATGGTCGGCAGAGAGTTGCTTTCGCAGAGAGGAAAAAGCTGATGAGTTCGCTAGCGGCCACGGTCCAGGATATCTTCAGCGAGCCGGGCTGCGCCAAGAATGGCAATAAGTCGGAGGCTGAGCGCAAGAAGGGTTGCACCAAGCAACTGCAGCCGGGCAGCGCTGCGGGCGGGTGTGCCTTCGACGGCGCCAAGATTGCGCTGCAGCCCTTTACCGATGTCGCTCACCTCGTGCATGGTCCGATCGCATGCGAAGGCAATTCTTGGGACAATCGCGGCGCGGCGTCCTCCGGCTCTAGTCTGTGGCGCACGGCATTCACAACCGATATGAGCGAAACCGATATCGTATTTGGGGGCGAGAAGCGGCTCTGCAAAGCGATCAAAGAGATCATCGACAAGCACGACCCGCCCGCAATCTTCGTCTATCAGACCTGCATCCCGGCCATGATCGGCGACGATATCAACGCGGTCTGCAAGGCGGCGTCTCAAAGGTTCGGCAAGCCGGTGATTCCGATCAATTCCCCGGGGTTCGTTGGTTCCAAGAACCTCGGTAACAAGCTCGCCGGCGAGGCCTTGCTCGACTATGTAATCGGAACGCAGGAGCCGGACTACGCCACGCCGTACGATGTAAACCTGATCGGAGAATTTAATCTCTCGGGAGAGCTCTGGCAGGTAAAGCCGTTGTTCGAAGAGCTTGGCATCCGGATTCTGTCTTGCATCTCGGGCGATGGCAAATATCGCGAAGTCGCTTCATCCCATCGCGCACGGGCAGCGATGCTGGTGTGCTCGAAGGCCATGGTCAACGTCGCACGCAAGATGGAGGAACGCTACGGGATCCCGTTCTTCGAAGGGTCGTTCTACGGTATTCAGGATTCGAGCTATTCGCTGCGCCAGATTGCCCGCTTATTGGTTGAACGTGGCGCGCCACAAGAGCTGCTCGGGCGCACCGAAGCGGTGATCGCACGCGAGGAGGCGAGAGCGTGGGCTGCGATCGAGCCGTACAAGCCACGATTCAAAGGCAAGAAGGCGTTATTGATTACCGGCGGCGTCAAGTCATGGTCGGTCGTTGCGGCGCTACAGGAAGCCGGCCTCGAAATGGTCGGAACCAGTGTGAAGAAGTCGACGAGGGAGGACAAGGAACGCATCAAGCTGCTCATGGGGCAAGATGCCCACATGATCGAGGATATGACGCCGCGCGAAATGTACAGGATGTTGAAGGACGCCAAAGCGGACATCATGCTCTCGGGCGGCAAATCGCAGTTTGTTGCACTGAAGGCGGCGATGCCCTGGCTCGATGTCAACCAGGAGCGTTGCTACGCCTATATGGGCTATGTCGGAATGGTCAAGCTGGTGGAGGAGATCGATAAGTCGCTCTCCAACCCGATGTGGGAGCAGCTACGTCGACCGGCGCCATGGGAGGCGTTGGCCAAGACGATGGTGCAGATGCAATCGCCGGTGGCAGCGATCGCGCGCGATCCGGCGCTCGCCGAAGCGGCGCGGCGCGCGAGAAAGATCTGCTCCTGCAACACGGTCGATCTCGGCACGATCGAAGATGCAATCTACGCGCATGGCCTGAAGAGCGTCGAGGCAGTCAGAAGTCACACCAATGCCGTCGGTGGCTGCTGCAAGCGACGCATCGAGGACGTCCTGGCGTCCGCGCCGCCCGCCGGGCTGCAGGCCGCCGAATAGGAAGGTGTCATGGCCATCGCGACGTTGCCGACAAAAGCATGCGCGGTTAACCCGTTGAAGATGAGCCAGCCGATCGGCGGCGCATTTGCCTTTATGGGGCTAAGCGGGGCGATGCCGCTTTTGCACGGCTCACAAGGGTGCACCTCCTTCGGGCTCACCCTCTTTGTGCGGCATTTCAAGGAGGCTGTACCGCTGCAGACCACTGCGATGAGCGAGGTCGCGACCGTGCTCGGCGGCTATGAGAATCTCGAGCAGGCGATACTCAATATCTACAATCGTACCAAGCCAAAGATCATCGGAATCTGCTCGACCGGTGTCACCGAGACCAATGGAGACGATGTCGATGCCTACCTCAAGCTGATCCGGGACAAGCATCCGCAGCTTGCGAAATTGCCGCTGGTCTATGTTTCGACGCCTGATTTCAAAGGGGCGTTCCAGGACGGCTGGGAGAAGGCCGTGGCGAGCGTTGTGGAGTTGCTGGTTGATGGGGCAAATATCAATGGCCTGCGCGATCCTTTGAGGGTGAATGTTCTTCCAGGATGCCACCTCACGCCGGGTGATCTTGATGAACTCCGTGCCATCCTGGAGGATTTTGGGTTGCGGCCGTCCTTCCTGCCTGATCTGGCGGGGTCGCTCGATGGACATATCCCTGATGACTTTACCTCAACGACCATCGGCGGCATCAGCGTGAACGAAATCGCGAGCATGGGCCGCGCAGGGTGGACTATCGCAATAGGCGGGCAGATGCTGCGAGCAGCAGAGCTCATGCAGTCCAGGACCGGCGTGCCATTTCGCCTGTTCGAACGGCTATGCGGTCTGGGTCCGAGCGATGAATTCATGACTTTTCTGAGCGAGATCAGCGGCCGCCCCGTGCCATCGAAATATCGGCGCCAGCGCGGCCAGCTCACCGACGCAATGCTGGACGCTCACTTCCATATTGGCGGTCGCAAACTTGCAATCGCGGCCGAGCCAGACCTGCTGTTCGACCTGTCCGGTATGTTGCACGAGATGGGTGCGCAGGTGAGCGCGGCCGTGACGACCACGCAGTCGGCGGTAATCGAGCGGATAAAAACCGAGGAGGTGCTGATCGGCGATCTTGAGGATCTGGAAGAGCTAGCCAGAACAAGGCATTGCGACCTGCTGATCACGCATTCGCATGGCAGGCAGGCGGCGGCCCGGCTGAAAATCCCGTTCTATCGAGCCGGTTTTCCGATGTTCGATCGGCTTGGTGCAGGGCACCAACTATCCGTCGGCTATCGTGGTACGCGCGATCTGATCTTTGATATCGCCAATCTTGTGATCGCGGACCGCGAGGAGAATCATCAGCCGACACCCGATAGATGGAGGCCTTCGGCGGCACAGCCGCTAATGTCGGGCCACCGCAGTGCAGCTGAGAGGTCGACTGCATGAAGGTCGCATTCGCCACACAAGACCTAAGAAGCGTCGATGCCCATTTTGGTTGGGCAAAGAATATCGCCATCTACGATGTCGCGCCAAACGGGCACGTGTTTCTCAAAGCGGTTGAGTTCGAGGGAGATCTCAAGGAAGACGGTGACGACGACAAGCTGGCGCCGAAGATCGAGGCGATCAAGGATTGTGCAATCCTGTATGTTGCCGCCATCGGCGGTGCCGGTGCTGCGCGGGTGGTGGCCAACAACATCCATCCTATCAAGGTGAATAAGCCAGAAAACATCCTGGCGCTGCTCGAAAAGCTCGAGCGCGTATTGAAGGGCACGCCGCCGCCCTGGCTACGCAAGGCCTTGGCGAAGGACCAACGGCGCACATTCGAGTTCGACGAATGAGGTGAAATGACCGAGGCCACAGAAATGGCGCAGCAGGGCGACGCCCTCGATTCCCCGTTCCTCAAGGAGCTGGTCAAGATATGGCGCGCTCAGGATACCAACGGAGTCTGGGAGGCCAAGAGCGATTTCGAGCTGCTTGAACCCTATATCTTGGACAAGGAGAAGCGGCGGGCACTGCCGATTGTCGGCGATCCTGATCCCGACACCCTGTGGCGGCTGGAGCTGTTCTTCAACGCAGTCGGACTCTCGATCGAGAGGGCCACCGGCGTAATGATCCAGCCGATGCTGAAGATGCATCATGAAGGCTTTGGCCGCATGGTGCTGATCGCGGGTCGGCTGATCGCCGTGAACAAGCAGCTGCGCGATATGCATCGGTTCGGCTTCGACAACCTCGCAAAGCTCGCGCAGGAGGGTGACAAATATGTCAGGGCCGGAATCGACTTGATCCGGAAATTTCCGGACGTGGCAAACTATTGAGGGAACTAATGAGCGATCGTGAACTACTGAAGGCGGAGTTAAAGAAACTTTCGGCCAAAGCGCTACAAGCCAAAATGGATCTGCACGACCTCTCGGAAGAACTTCCCATCAACTGGACATCGATCATGGTGGTGGCGCAGAAGGCGTATGATGCCTATGCTGAACTCGAACGCAAGAGCCATGATTTGAAGGCCCTGGAAAATAGCTAAAGGAGTCCGATTCATGTCATTTGCGACGCGCGATGGCCGCGACTGGACGCCGGACTATTTGATCTCGATAGATGCCAGCAAGTGCATCGGCTGTGGCCGCTGCTTCAAGGTGTGCGGTCGAGACGTCATGACGTTGAAGGGAATCAACGAGGAGGGCGAGCTCGTCGACCTCGACGAGGACGAGGACGGGGAAATTGAAAAGAAAATCATGGTTTTGAATGATCACGGCGCCTGCATCGGCTGCGGAGCCTGCGCCAGAGTTTGTCCGGCCAACTGCCAGACCCACGGTTCAGCCGCGGCCGAAGCTGCGTGAGCGAAGGCAGGATCGTTCTCCGCGGCAGGCGCAATGGACGCGACGGACGAGACCCATAGCCGATCTCGTGTAACCCCAAACTGAGGCTGGGCCGGCGTGGGTGATGGCCTCGATTGTTGGACGGAGCGAGCGGAGACATTGCGGTTAGGCTCGCAGAAGGCAAGCCATACATTTGAGTCGTAATCCTGTGGAGAAGATCCTCCGCAAGCTCTATGTTTTCGTGGAAGGACGTCCTGCACCGATCCGGGCTCGCAGAATCGGCTGAACTAGACGCGATCCAGATTGTAATCGGTCGGAGAATGCTGGCTCCCCGAAGTAGGGCGCACTCCTCCAGATGGTTCCGATTATGTCCCGTAGCTCGTCCTCTCCAGGAAGAGGGGGCGCCGTACCTTGGCCTCGGTGCCGCCAATGATAGATTCATGACCGATCGCGTTGACGCGGAATCTGGTGACGGCAGCAGTTAGTTGTTCATTCCGTACCCGTCTTGGTTTGGCACTGACGGTGTCGTTGCATCGGACCGGAGGGACGGTGCAAGTGCGTATGCGAGATCGTCGAGATCGGTAGCACACTAAGAAAAGCATGGAACGGCCGATGGGGGCAAGCTCTGGGCCGGTCCTCGACGGATGGTTGCATTTGGTCAATGGCTTGCTCAAACCTATGACGTCCCAGCGGTCTGATGTGGCGGTGGTCGCGGATCTGTATCGACAACCGGCCGGTCTCCGAAAACTCAACCATCAGAAATATCACGCAATGCGCGGCTATCGATTGCAGCTCGATGAGCAACGCGTGTTTACGAATCGCGTGCTGATAGCCTGGTCGTTACGTGGAAGCCGGACAGATGTTCTGCGCCGTGTGGGTCAGCTTACGGTCAGCTAAGCCGCGTATCCTCGTCGTCAGAGCTTGCGCGGCACGAGCTCTACAGGTGCAATTGTGCCGATAGGAGAGCGATCTGATGTATGGCAGAATCGTTGGCTCATCCAGCCAGTCCCCAAACGCCAGCCAAGCTGATGAATCGGAAGAGGCGGGAGATAGCCCGCACTTTGCGGAAACGCTTTCAGACGTCGGGTCAGGTGGGTCGTCGCCGGCGTCATACTTTCTCGCTTCGGATCCACCAATAGACGACATCACCGAATCTTCCTTCAATGCAGGGCTGCGGAGATTTTTGGGCGACGACATCAGGCAGATCGCCAGGAATCCACAAGAGTACTCGGATTTCGTATCCAAGAAGGCTGAGCGCGCGGCAATTGTTGCTGGAGCCTACAGAAGCACTCATTACGATCCGACCAGGCCCGCCCGATTTTACAGCTATCAGTTGGGTAACGAAACTGTTGGGCTCCTAAGAGCAGGAGGTCCGGTTCTCATCGATAGAGAGGATTTCCGGCAACAGTTCGGGCGCAACGATATCACTTCTGTCGTAGACCTTCGAGTGACGCATCCCCTGGCCGAAAATGCGGGCGATATTCTGCTGGAACACCAATTGAGAAAGGATGGCGCTGATCCGTTGATCTTGTCAAACCCGGCCTTGCCCGGCATGGAACCCCGCTTGGCGGAAATGGGTTTTGTTCACTGGGAAGAAAATAACTGGGTGCTTGATCCTCATCAGCATCCCGAAGTGTGGACGAAGAATGATAACAACGAGTGGCAGCGAGTAGGCAAGCCCACACAGTACCTTGCTAAGGTAGATGACGGTGATACTGCTACTGAAGAGTGGAACTCTTCTGACGATGATCCGTCATTCTACTTAGAGCGCGCTCTTGCCGGGCTGAGCATGGAGTAAAGCAGTCGCGATAATGCCACCCGGCCAGAAGTGGCCGGCCTGCATTCGCGGAGTGCACGCAGCAGCGACGTTTCTCGCTTGATAGGGCGCACGCTTTCTGCGTGCGCCCTAAGGAAAACCTGTCTCGGATTTGGCGGTGATAGGGTTGCCGCCATCGGCAAGCTCGCCCGACTGCAAAGCGTGAATCATTGCCAGCTATCAAATCGGCTTCATTAACGAGGCGCTCGGTATTGGCACATCGATTCTGATGTCGCCGCCGAAGCCAGTCTGCTCGTCGAGGCGAAGCGGCGACCGGCGAGCGCTAGTCGTAACGCAAACGTTTGCATCGCCGCTCTCGATTAGCTGCCGCTCAGCGAGACGGCCTGCGAGCATCCAGGATTCATTGTATTCTGTTCGGCTCTGATCGGACCGCATCATTCTCATCACTGTTCAAGCCGCTACGGCCCGCGCATGCACGGGAACGTCGCCGTGTATCCGAAGATCGAGGGTACAGAGAGACGGTGTACCGCCTCTCGTCGAAGACACGCCAAAGTGACGGCCACGCCAATCCTCAGGTCTGGTTTGTTCGGCTGACCAGAACGGCATTGCCGCTCTGTGAGCGACAGCTTAGCGGTTTCCATCAAGTGATCGGAAAAGCTGATGGGCGAAAGCGAAAGCGACGCGGCCGGCCGCACCTGCGCCAATGAGTTGTGCTTGCTGTCGAGCTTGCTCGCTTGGAGTGCCACAAAGCTGAGCCGGTTGGGCGCTCCTACCGGGTCTTGCCTAATTGACGTACAGCGATAATGAGGCACGTCTCGCAATCAACGAGCAGTCAATGCCATCTATGCGATTTGCGGCTTCGACGACATTCCAAACCGACGGGCGAGGGGATTTGACCTTATGGTCGTCGATGACGAGGGCAATCAGCGGCCGTGGCCCATCGTTGTGATCCGATGAGGTAAGAAAGTGCTTGGCTATGTCAACAAATGCCCGCACAACAGCGTCAAACTAGATTGGGAGCGAAACGAATTCCTCGATCCATATGGCGTCCGGCTGATGTGCGGCAAGCACGGATCGACCTTTGAACTGAGCACCGGGCGGTGCGTCGAAGGTCAATGCAAGGTCAGAGCGCTCACGCCGATCGCGCTGACAGTTCTGGACGGCGAAATCTGCGTCGTCGGCGTGCGTCTTGTCGAAGACGATGCGCCCTCCGATGCATGAAGCCTGCGCTCAGACCGGCCGATTTTCGTTCCGATTCTTCACGGGTTCCATCCTCTTCAGTCCATCTTCGTACGAGATCTCGTCACAGGACAGATCCAGATTCTTTGCCGCATCGAGCAGGTAATCCAGCTTGCCACCTGAATCGAGCTTCTTGATGTCGTCCTTGTTGATTCCGACCAGGTCCATCATCTCCTTCCAAACTGTGGACTCGTCGCACGGAAGGACGTGGAAAGTGGCATCGCCAAGCTTGACTCGGTATTTCGCCAGCAGATCTATGTTGTTGCAGAACATGAAGTAGCTGCCGTCGGGGCTTAACGCGCTGTCCAGCACGCCAGCAACGTCGGCAAGATAGGCGAAGGAATGCAGATAGCCGGCTAGCACTGGAATGGTTCGCTCTCCATCCTGCGCGATGGTCAAAACTTGTTCGATCGAATAGTCCGGCGGCCGCTTCTCGTCCGCGACCTGGGTTTGGAATTTCAGTGCGACGTCACCGCGAAAGCCGAACCGCCCAGGCTTAATGGTCCCGCCTTTGAATACGGCATTGAGCAGGCGACCCTCCTTCTCAAGTCTGCCGAGTGCGGTGTTCTCGATTGCAGTCATTAGAACGTTCCTCGATCTAAGCGTTTCACCAACGCTTCGGCGCCGGTGCGAGATGCAATGCAAATTGCTTGCCGCCCATGTGCAGCAGTCTGCGGCATAGCCTGGAAGGAAAAGGCGTGAATGGGCTCCGACTGCCTGAAGCAGCCTTGTCGGAAATTCGACACGAGTACCAAAGTCAACAGGCGTGGCCCGAAAAGGCAAGCATCATCAAATGTCCGCGCGGTGGCACATGACTTGCCATGAGCACGCGGTCCTAAGCAGATGAAGGATAAGCCATGATCAACCTGACGGATAGCGCGGTGAATGCGGTCAAGAGTGCGATTTCATCATCGACGCGGCCAGCTGGCGGCCTGCGCATTATGGTCGAGGCAGGCGGCTGCAACGGGTTCAAATACACGATGGGTCTGGCCGAGGAACCGAAGCCCGACGACAAAGTGATTGAGTGCGGCGACCTGAAGGTGTTTGTCGACGACAAGAGTCATCAACATCTGGTCGGAACAACCATCGACTTCGTGATGGCGCTGGAGAGCCCAGGCTTCACCTTTCACAACCCGAACGCCACCTCGAGCTGCTCCTGCGGAAAATCGTTCAGCTGATATGGAAGAGACATCAAGCATGTTGGCCGAATCAGAGCAACTCAGGCAATTGCAGGCCGCCGTGAACGGCCGAAGACCGCGCATTCGCGCCGTACTCGAGAAGATCCGCCCCATTCTGCAACGGGGTGACAGCAGTCGAGTGATCCGGATCGGTGGCAGCAGGAACATGGTCTGCGTTGGTGGCGGCGCGTTTTGCGAGCTTTTGAGCGGATCGTTGGAAGGCATTCAGGCGCGGCTTGTCGAGAGGCTCGGCGAATTCGTCCGTTTCATCCCGGTCGCTGCGGCAGCCAAGGCGTGAGATTGAGCAGGGAATCAGGTGCCGATTTATCTCGATAACAACGCGACGACGCGGACTGATCCGTCCGTCGTGCAAGCCATGTTGCCTTACTTCACCGAGCGATTCGGCAATGCCTCATCCAGCCACGCCTTTGGCGGCGAGGCCGCAATGGCGCTGAAGCAGGCGCGCCGTAGCTTGCAGGATCTGTTGGGGAATGCCCACGATCATGAGATCGTTTTTACCTCCGGTGGGACAGAGGCAAATAATGCTGCCATCCTCTCGGCGCTTGCGAGCCAGGAAGGCCGTGACGAGATCGTTACCACCTCGGTTGAGCACTCCGCCATCCTTTCGCTGGTCGAGCAATTGGCGCCGAAAGGCGTCAAGACACATATCATACCGGTAGATTCCCGCGGCCGGCTCGACATCGAGGCGTTTCGCTGCGCGCTCGGGCCCCGCACGGCGATCGTCTCGACCATGTGGGCCAATAACGAGACCGGTACGATTTTTCCCGTGGAGTTTCTGGCCGGGTTGACCCGTGAGGCAGGCGCGCTGTTTCACACAGACGCGGTCCAGGCCGTCGGTAAGGAACGCGTCGACCTGAAGGACAGTGCGATCGACATGCTGTCGCTTTCGGCGCACAAGCTGCATGGCCCAAAAGGGATTGGCGCGCTCTATCTGCGCAAAGGGACAAAATTCCGGCCGCTGATCTGGGGTGGATCGCAGGAACGTCGGCGCCGCGGCGGTACTGAGAATATCCCTGGCATCGTTGGTCTTGGAAAAGCTGCGGAGCTGGCGGTGGAGCGGCTCGGGCCGGAGCGTGTTCGTATTGGTGCGTTGCGCGACCGCCTGGAGCAGGGGATTTTGCACAGCAGCGAGTGCGCGGTGCTCGGCGATGCTAGCAATCGGCTAACGAACACGGCCAATATCGCGTTCGATGATCTTGAAAGCGAAGCAATCGTCCATCATCTGAATCGTGCAGGCATTGCAGTGTCGCTGGGGGCAGCCTGCAAGTCCGGCTCAATGGAGCCATCGCATGTTCTGCGCGCCATGCGGGTGCCTGAGCGGAGTATGCGCGGCGCGGTGCGCTTTTCTCTGTCGCGTGAAACCTCCGTTGCGGAGGTCGATGAGGTCGTGGGCGTACTATCCGACATCGTGGCTCGCCTGCGCGCCAATTTGCGGGGATCGGCCGGTCTGGCCAGCTATGCGCGGCAGTCGAGGGAGTTGAGCTCGTGAAGATCATGATTCGCCGCGCTCCGGACTCGGGCCTGTCGATCTACGTGCCGAAAAAGGATCTCGAAGAGTCGATCGTGGAATCCGAGCACGAGACGCTATGGGGCGGCTGGATCAAAATAGCCAATGGCTGGGTGCTCGATTTGCCGCAGATGGCGAGCGATACGCGCTTGCCGGTGACAATCAACGCCAAGAAACGAGGCGAAAACGGTGACGATCCGTGAATGCGCCCGTGCAAATCGATTTTGTCAACGCAACCGATGCTAAGGCCATTCTCGCGGACGTTGCTGCCGGGCTGAGGGCCGCGAGCATTGTTCCCTATATCGGTCCTGGCCTTGCCGAACTGTCCAGACCCGATGTGCCGACGACGCCTGAGGCGTTATCTGCTTTCTTCGCCAGCAAGGTCGCGCTGCCGCGACGGGCGAAGAGCAATGCATGGGCCGCGGCGCAGCACATCGAAATCAGCAAACATCGCTCCACCGTGACGGCATTGATGGCGCAGGCCTTCGCTCGGCCGGTCGAGCCGACCGCCTTGCACGATCATCTTGCGTCTCTGTCGCTGCCCATCATAGTCGATACATGGTATGATGGCGCGATGCGCGGGGCGTTGGATAAGCGCGATGGATGGGGCGAAGTGCAGGGTATCACCCGCGCCAGCATTGGCGAGAATCGCTGGTATCGCTTTTATGACTCGATTGGCCAAGAGGTCGACGGTGTCGTGGCGGATGGCTGGGCGACGGTGCTGTACAAGCCGCATGGCGGTGTGCAGCCGGCAAAGAACTTCCTGATCTCCGACGCGGACTATGTCGAGGTGCTGACCGAAATCGACATCCAGACACCGATTCCGGACATCATCAAGGAAAGGCGGATCGGACAGAGCTTTCTCTTCATCGGCTGTCGGTTCAACGACCTGCTGTTGCGTAGCTATGCCCGGCAAATCATCAAGCGTACAGCCAAAACCCACTATGCGATCGTTGATCTGGATACGCTGTCACGCAATGAGCTCCGCTTTCTGCGCGAGCAGGGCCTGACGCCGCTTGCGATTGGATTGCCTCGCGCAGTCGAGATACTGCTCACCCATTAGCGCGTTGCGAAGCCGGACCGCCAGCTCGCATCGGCCTATTGTCAGATGCCGTATCGCATCAAGGTCAACGGGGAAGGAGCCGGGATCGCGCATGCTTGGCGTTTGAATGAATGCACCCGCCGTGGAGCTCGGCGGCAGGAATACGACGTGCTTGTTGGCTTTCAAACACGCGCATGGTTGCTGTTCTTGCATTCGGTTGCGTTGCTGTTCCAGCTAACTGTTTGGCGCATGGCTACAATCGCATCGACTCTACCATGGCATATGAGTTGCTACTGCTCTTGCTGAGGCTCTCGGGGCTGGTCCTGAGAAGCCGAAGATTGCCTGCAGGGAGACATGGGAAATGAACGCGGTCGTCGGGCGCGGAAAATGTGCCAAAGCTGCAGTAAGTGCCAGCGAGATGGTGCAGCCGGCCGCCGAGCATAAGGGCTGCCGCACCTCGTCCAACTCCGGGCGGGCGAGTTGCGGCTCGCGGGCAGGGCAAGGCGATCTGCCGACCGAGATCTGGGAAAAAGTGAAGAGCCATCCCTGCTACAGCGAAGAGGCGCATCATCATTACGCGCGCATGCACGTCGCAGTAGCGCCAGCCTGCAACATCCAGTGCAACTACTGCAACCGCAAATACGACTGCGCCAACGAATCACGTCCGGGCGTGGTGAGCGAGAAGCTCACGCCGGAGCAGGCGGTAAAGAAAGCGCTTGCGGTCGCGGCCACTATTCCCCAGATGACCGTGCTTGGCATCGCCGGTCCCGGCGATCCGCTGGCCAATCCAGAAAAGACGTTCAAGACGTTCGAACTCGTCGCCAAAGCGGCTCCGGACATCAAGCTGTGTCTATCAACCAATGGGCTGAGCCTGCCAGATTATATTGACGCCATCGCCAAGTCCAAGGTTGACCATGTCACGATCACCATCAATATGATCGATCCCGAAATCGGCGCCAAGATCTATCCTTGGATCTTCTTCAACCACAGGCGCTACACCGGCCTCGACGCGGCAAGGGTACTTGCCAATCGCCAGCTGCTAGGCTTGGAGATGCTTAGCGAACGGGGGATCCTGTGTAAGGTCAACTCTGTGATGATCCCGCATATCAACGACGGTCACTTGGTCGAAGTGAACAAGGCGGTGAAGTCGCGCGGCGCTTTCCTTCACAATATCATGCCGCTGATCTCCGCACCCGAGTACGGCACGGTGTTTGGCCTCAACGGTCAGCGCGGGCCGACAGCGCAGGAATTGAAGGCGCTGCAAGATGCTTGCGAAAGGGAGATGAACATGATGCGTCACTGCCGTCAGTGCCGTGCCGATGCTGTGGGTCTACTCGGAGAAGATCGCAGCGCAGAGTTTACGACCGACCGAGTCATGAAGATGGACGTCAAATACGACCTCGAGATGCGCAAGGCTTACCATGACCGGGTAGAGGATGAGCGTGCTGCGAAGGCCGCGGCCAGCAAAGAGGAGCTCGGGGAATTGGCTGGAGAGGTGAGCGAGATCACGCTACTGGTGGCAGTCGCAACCAAAGGCTCCGGGCTGATCAACGAGCACTTTGGACATGCGAAGGAATTCCAAATCTACGAACTTTCCACATCCGGCGCAAAATTCGTCGGCCACCGCCGCGTAGACGTCTACTGCCAAGGCGGTGATGGGGAGAAGGATAGGCTTTCGACTATCATTCGCGGCATCAATGACTGCCACGCGGTGTTCGTGGCCAAAATCGGCGGCGGCCCGAAAAGCAATCTGATCAAGGCCGGAATCGAGCCGGTTGATCAATACGCGCATGAGTTGTTTGAGAAGTCGGCGATCTCCTGGTTCCGGTCTTATCTCGACCGGGTGAAAAGCGGTGAGATCCAGCACGTGAAGCGCGGCGACGCGTCGATTCGGCAGAAAGCCGTAATCTCTGCGGCGTAGGGGGGTATGTGCCATTCAAGATCATTGCTTCGCAGTGTACGAGCTGCTCAGCCTGCGAACCCTTGTGCCCGAACGTTGCAATCTCTGAGAAGGCGGGGAGCTTCGTCATTGAACCGGCAAAATGTACCGAATGCATTGGCTATTTCGACGAGCCGCAATGCGTCGCCGCCTGTCCAGTCGACAATACCTGCGTCGTTGACACATCCTTGGCGCGCTACCAGACGCCAGCCTAAAGGTGAGCCCCGTGAACGGATTGCCGCCGCTTGATGATGCGGACCGTGCCCAGGAATGAGCCCATGCGCCTGCTCCTGCGACTGCGAAGCGAGCCCCATCGCAGCCTCGCCGTCTGGCCCGAATCTTCGCTTGATGTGCGAGGAATGGCGCCGATGCTGGCCGGCCAGGACAATGAAGTTGATCGCGCCGTTGCGCGCCGCATCGCTGCAGCTGTTCGACCGATTGATGAGCGATGCGGAGGTCGAGTGCCGCCACTCTCTGGCATGGGTTGTCCACGATGAGTGGCCGTTAGCCATGGCGAACGACGCGAACGCCTCCGTGCGATTCGAGAATATGCAGGGACTGTTGCCGAGGGTGCGAACTGCACCGCAGCGCGGTCCTGACCGGTATCTCCGCCTTGAAATGGCGTGCGGCATTGCCGCTGGTGAATCGCCGGATGTCTTCGGGAATGAGGACAAATCGATGCAGGACCTCGCTTGTGCTGGTATGGCGGCGGCACTGCGTGTCCATAGGGAGCGCTGCATGAATAAAATCCTTCGCGATAGCGACGTCGTCGAGCTTAGCGGGCCGCCTGTTTTCAGCTTTAGCGAAAAGGTACGGGCCAATCGCACCATCCGTAATGATGGCACCTTTCGCGGCAAAGAGATTGGCGAGGTGTTGGTCAAGAAGGGAGAGGTGGGTTACGTCGTTTCGATCGGAACGTTCCTGCAGCAATTCTACATCTACGGCGTCGAGTTTCTCGAACGTGGCTACCGCGTTGGCATGAAGCGCAAGGAGCTTGAGTCGGTGGACGAGTGCGAGGAGATCGATGATTTGCCATTGCCGGAAGAGGCTGTGTCATGACTGAGGCCCGCTTTCCGAAATATCGGCGGGGCCAACGCGTTAAAGCGGCGGTCGACCTCATCAACGATGGCTCTTTTTCCAATACGGAACCCGAAGGGATCGTGCTCGGCGCCGGAGCAACCGGCGAGATCGTCAGAGTCGCTATCCATACCGAAGCCGACGTGCCGATCTATACTGTTGATTTTGGTGTGCAACGGCTCATTGGCTGTTTTGAAGAAGAAATCACGGTGCTCTGAAGGGGAGCTTTCGCGATGACTGCCGCGCTGATGAGGAAGGTAAAGACCGGGTTGGTTCCTCACCCAAACGAGCTCGATCGCAAGCGGATCGAGCGCGGCTTGAGCTCGCGCAAGCGCTATCTGTATGTCTCGCCGAACGTGACGCCAGTGAGGGGTGGCTATCTGATCGAGAGTCCCTGTTGCTCGCGCAATATCGACCAGGATGGTGGTCTCATTGATGTCGCGCTGATTCTTTACGACACCGTCAGTGGGATCTGGAAGCTGTTTTGCAAGAACCACGCGCAAGGGATCTGGGAATTTTACAGCCTTTACCACCGCTTGACTTCAGCAATCGATGAGTTGAACGCGGATCCGGAGCGCCTGTTCTGGCAATGACGACCACCTTAGCGAGTCCTAGAGGAGCCACGATGGCGCTTACTGCGGAGGAATTGATTGAAATCGAACGGCTGCTTGCTGTCGACGGCGCGGACACGGGCCCCCTTGTCGAGCTGCGGCGCCGCTTTCCGCAGCTTGCATGCGTTCACTGCGATGCGTCGGATGTGACGGATCAGCCGTTCCGGCGGTTTCCTCGTTTCGACCTGCATTTGCTCGACGGGTCGGATCACTGCGTACAGATTACGCCCGATCCGAAGCGGGCGACCGGCATCGTGTTGGCAAGAAGGAATGTTGCGCGGTGAGCGGGATTGAACTGGCAGCGCATCGGCTTGATGGTGCGGACAGGATGGAGGCAAACACGTCCTTCATTCCATTGTCCGATCCCGATATCACCTTCGCCGAGCTCTCCGCCGTGGAAACGATTCTGTGCTCGCCGCAGATCTCCAATGGGTGGGTCACTGAGGCGTTCGAGCACGCTTTTGCAGCCTATCTTGGCCGCAAATATGCCGTTGCGGTCTCGAGTGGCACCATTGGGCTCCTGCTTGCGCTCAAGGCGGTCGGCATCGGGCCAGGGCAGGAAGTCATCGCTTCGCCCTATTCCCTCCGCGAGACGGTCCATGCGATCGGTCTTGCAGGCGCACGGGCGGTATTTGCCGACATCGACTATTGGTCGGGAACATTGGTCCCAGATAAAGCCGAAGAGCGCATCACGGCCCACACGCGGGCGATTGTCGCCGGCAATCCCAACGGCCATCCCGCGCCGTGGTCGGAACTGCGGGCGATCGCGCAGCGCCACCATCTGGCGCTTCTAGAGGATTCCACCGAAGCAATCGGATCGCGCTACAAGGGCGAGCTCGTCGGCCGGTTTGGCGACCTGGCGGTCTTCGACTTTGCCCAGCCCTTGGCCCTAAGTTGTGGCGAAGGCGCCATGGTGGTAACGGACGATATCGACATCGCGGTTGGCTTGCGTCGCTATCGCGCCCACCGCCTGGACGAACGCTCCTCCGTGATCGTCGGTGCCGCAGCACCATACCAAGCCGGCATGAGCTATCTCACGGCAGCCTTGGGACTGGCGCAGCTCAAGCGTCTCGATGAAATCCTGGAGCGTCGTCGGCTGGTGGAGCAGCTCTACAACGCGCATATGCAATCATTTGAGGGCATCAAGCCGCCTTATGTTGGTCCCCATGTGACCGAGGTGAATTGGTTGCTCTATCTCGTCCATCTCGGAACGCGCTTCACGCGTTCCGGTCGCGATGCAATCGTCGATGATCTGCGCGTCGCCCAAATTGAAGCCGTCGCTTATAGCCATCCGCTGCACTTGCAACGCCACTACTTCGAACTCGGCTATCGACGTGGCAATTTCCTGGTTGCCGAAAAGATCGCCGATCGCGCCCTGGCGCTGCCGTTTCACACCCATCTCACGAACGACAAGATCGAGTTCATCGTCGAAGCCGTGAAAGATGCCTCGATCAACGTGGGCGCAGGGGCCGCGATCTACTGAGATGCACGTCATCCAACACATCGAAGGACGACGATTAAATGGCGATGATCCCACTTGCGACGTCGCGCGAAACGAGCGGAGCGACCGAGGGGGGGCCGTGAGCACGAAGAAGACCTGCTCGAAAGTAGCGAGGCGCGGTCTCCAAGCCGCGGCTGGAGGCCACGCAAGCTGCCGGAAACGAAGCACGTCACAACAGAGATCCTCAGTTTCGGCTCGGGTCTTTAAAGTCGGCCAAATAGGGGTTGCCATGACTTCTCAACAGGTCATCATTCACGTCCGCTTCGCTCCAAACGGGAGAGTGATCCAAATCAGCGAGCGCCCGGCGAAGCTCACGCCGAACCAATGGTTTGATGTCCTCAATACCCGTGCCGGCTCGGCCTATCGGCCGCTCGCTCGTGGCCGCGGCGTTTTTCGGCTGGCCCGGGCTGCAGTCGAAGCTTTCAAGCAGGAAACTGCGAGGCCTGGATAAGCAAAGGGATGATCGGCCCGATGTGTGATCAGATCGAGGTGTTCGCCGTCTGTCCGGCCGATGCCATCGAGCGGTGTGGCGCCAAGGCCTTTAGCTTGTCGCAGGTAGACGACAGCGGCGAGAGCCGGCCGTTTCCAATTGTTGTGGTTCGCACTTTTGACGACGACTATCTAGGGTACGTCAATCGTTGTCCGCATGACAGCTTATGGCTCAACATCGGCTCCGGCGAGTTCTTCTCCTCCGATCGCTCCTTTCTCAGATGCGCACGGCACGGTGCGAGATTTGAGATCGACACCGGGCTGTGCATCGATGGTCCCTGCACCGGACAAACACTTGAGCCGGTCGCACTCGCCGTCATCGAAGGTGACATCTGCCTGTGTGGCATCAAGCTACTTGAGGATGATCGGCTTTCCGAGCCGTTCGAGGACAACGACGAAACCATGGATATAACGATCCATCCCGATTAACAGGCGTCAATTGGCCGTTGCTCAACTCGTTTCCGGCGCGTTGTCGCCGAATAATGCCATCGTACCAGTGAGTGCTGGGCGCGGACGCGCGTCAATGCTTTGAAGTTAAAAGGCGAACAGGCGAACCTCGTGCGACCGCGACCTTCGCGGCATCTAGGAGGTGCTTTGGCGCTAGCGCACCAAATCGAGCCAGCAGGCCATTGCCGCTGCTGGATACGATGTCTTTGAGAAGGAAATGCCCTCGGCGGTTACGCCGAGGGCACCGTCTGGGCTGGTTGAAATGGGGGGACCCAGACTGACAGGACCGTTTGGTCTGGAGGAATGACGATCCTGTGTCACAATTCTTGGACGACCGCCGAAGCGGGCGTAGCAATTGCAATGCCAAGCTTTCGTTCATGCGATGCCCTTAGCGAGTGCCGCACCATAGTCAGCCGATGGCGGCGGCCAAGGTCGAATGCACGAACGGGCGCGTTGGTGTGGTCCGGCTACTGTGCGTGCGAACTGTGCGCAACGCGAAACGCTGAAGCGGGGAGCGTATCAAACGCGATGTGCCATATGTCACGCATGGACCAAGGGAGGGCGACAATGTTGCAACCTCGGCATAATTGTCAGTCGCGCCGGAGCAGAGAATGAGATCGCTGAAGAAATGAGCGCTACGCATCTGGTGCGGAACTTGCTTGGAGAAGTTGGATGGTTGCGTAAGTAAGGCGGAGGGAGACACCGCGAGATTGAAACTGATCAAGGAGGATATTCTAGATGTCGAGTATCGCTGATCGTCAGCGATCATCATCGGCATGTCGCCCGCTTTCCGCAAGCCGGAGTGGGAATTAGTAGGACCAATTGGTCGATGCGGCGTTCGACTGAGGAGCAGGTTGTTCGGGCGGATGCGCTCGGATCTTGTCTCTTTTCAGATGATGGAAGCCGTTGATTTCAGGATAGGCGCATGAACGCAGAAACCGAATTCGAGCTTCCTCAACTTTATAGACATCACGTCTTTGCCTGCAACACGCAGCGTCCGCCGAATCATCCGCACGGCAGTTGCGGCGCTTCTGGGGCGCAGGCCCTCTGGGATCGGATGGGCAAAGCGATCGAAGCGCAAGGCCTCACTGATGTCGGCTTCACGGTGACGGGCTGCCTTGGCTTTTGTAACTCCGGTCCTTTGATGGTCGTCTATCCAGACGGAATCTGGTATCGCGCCACCACGCCTGAGGACGTTGATGAAATCGTAGACTCTCATCTCAAGCAGGGCAAACGTGTCGATCGCCTCGTGATGGTGCTGAGGCGAAGCTAAAGGCGTCGCTTGAGCGCCGCTCGCCCTTTGTATCAAACATCGCGGGCATATCCGCCCAATAGCTGGCATCTTGGAACGTTTGACAATGATCGGGTGCCCTAACGCTTCCAGTACGTGCCCAACACGGGACTGCTTACTTGTCGGCTATGGCTTTGGTTTCAAGAACATGCGCTCAAGGTAAGCCTTGATCGGATTCTACTCATGATCGGGGCCGAAGAGCCCTGAGCTCATGTCCCTTGCAAGTGCGGTCGTTCTCTCGCAGGGGCGACCGCCTTGAATTCTCAGCGCCGATAAGCAGGCGGCCGCTTCTGTTAATGCCGGGAAACACGGGCAGGAGCCTATCGCTAGTGGCTCGATTTGCTTGTTTTCCACCACTTACCGACACATTCGTGACGCACAGCGAGAGCAATGCTGGGGATGGCTCCTGGTCACCGGCGAGACGACGTGTCTTTACGCATCATCTCGCTGGCGTTTGCACTGTATTATAACGGAGAGAAGCGTCCGGCGACCCGGCGCGTCCGGGAAGTTCACTGAAGCGTGTTTCCAGCCTCAGAACTTGTAGGTGATGCCACCGCTGACGAGCCATGGGTCGATATTGGCGCGACCAGTGACGGCAATCGCATTGTTCACGGTCGCCGAATAATCCGGCCGCAACCACAACTTCTTCACGTCGAAGTTGAGGCCCCAATGGCGGTCAAGCATATAATCGAAGCCGAATTGGACCGCGGCGCCGAACTGGTTGGCGATGTGCAAATCCGTCACGGCAAGGCCGGCGAGCGAGGTATTGGCAGCCGATTGGTTGAAGAATACGGTGTAGTTGATGCCCGCGCCGATGTAAGGCTTGAGCGGGCCAAAATCAGTGAAGTGATATTGCAGAGTCAGCGTTGGCGGCAACAGCCAAGCCTTGCCGATATCTAGTCCATTTAGCGTACCTGTGCCGCTGATGTGATGGCGGCTCACACCGAGAATGAGTTCGGCGGCAACGTTTCTTGTGAAGAAATAGGTGATATCGAGCTCCGGTACCGCTTGGTCGCTGATCGATAGTCCGGAAGCTGGCGAGGATAGCGGCGACGCCCCGGCGACATTGACGGAGCTGCCTGCAGTATCAGGTAAAACGCCGAGAACGCGCAGACGGATCATCCACGGATTGAAGGGTTCGATGGGGGAGGCTTTGTAGTAGATAGGTGCCTGCGCGAGATCGGCGGCCTGAACCGACATGCTGGCCAACGAGCTTGCGAGCGCGAGCAGCGATGTCGTCGTCAGAATTGTTTTGATCCTCATCGAATTCTCCATTCCAAAGTCCGCGCGAAGAGTCGCGCGAGATCTCTGTCACACATGGGAGACGGCGATTGATTTGATGCTGATCAAAATGGCGGCGCACGTAGCGCGATTATGCAGCCACGTTGCATAAGGATCACGACCGCGAAGCTCCGTGGTTCTGTTCGGATCGCTTATTCAGTTCAATGTTCCGTCTGAGCCGAATTTATTCAATAACCGTGTCTCGGCTCAAAGCTCTGATCAAATCCAGACTGCAGGAATCTTGCGCGATAAACGCGATCAAACTGCGGTGGTTTCCCACACCGCAGGCGACGACATGTCTTATTCAAACCGAGCAATCTGAGCGCCGCTGGTTACGAAGAGCCACGCACGTCGGCGTTCTCGCCGAACATGCAGCCGGCCATCCTGACAAAGCCGGTAAAGGAAGATCGTTGTTCGCATTGGTTGGCGGGCAGTCGTATGATTGATCGTATCCTCACATCTGCGGGCAGTGCGTGCCCTGTTGTTCGTGGGAGCATCCCTCAAGGTCATCTTGCGTGTTCCGGCCAAGCAACGACAGTACGGCTTCATGATCGAATCCGGCGCATCTTGCACCATCGACGTCGATTAGCGGACGTCTGATCAGGAGCGGATCTGCCAGCATTAACGCCAGTGCACTCGCTGCGTCGATTGCGTCAGGATTAATTTCGCCTGACCTGATACGAGGCGCGGTTCGGTTGAACCAGGATGCAATCGGCGTCTTGCCGAAGAAGTGTCGCAATTCCTCCGCAGCCCACGGCTCCTTCAATATATCCTTGGCTATCACGTCATGGCCGGCGGCCTTCAGCGCCAGCATCTGACGTGCATTGGTGACGCAGCCGGGCTTTTGATAAAAGAGGATTGTCGCCATGGTATGCCTATGTGGGTCGCCGAGCTGAACGATCGGCGGCGGGTTCCGCTATGTCGGAGAGCGCATTTGACGCTCGTGCAAACGATCGCACATAAGCGGCTTGAGCACTGTACCGTGCTTGCGCCCCCTTCTTAACGCCTTCGTTGGACCACTAACTCATCAACGAGAATTGGCCTTTCATGTCTCGCAAACGAAGTGCGGAGCAGGGCCGCAGCTAGTTTCGATCCGAGGCACCCTTGTAAGTCGCTTCTTGCTGCCTTTAAGCTCAGGCGCGTCGTTCTGATCAGTTGGATCAATTGGTAGGTTAGCCGCACAATTTAGCTCGCATCATCGACCACGAACCTCATCGCCGGTCACGTGCCTTAGAGATGCCGACGTCGCCCTGCATCTCGCTCTGCCCAAATTGCCGACCACCTGCTTGCAAGAAGAGGAGCAAGTCCCGTTCCATTTGAGAGCATTGGATCTGGTCATGACAAGCTGCCGTTTTCCAGCCTGATTGGTTGGCCGGTGTTCGTTTTCTGACAGCCGAGCGGATCCTGTCCGGTGCAAAACACTCCGGGATTACTCAACGGCTCGTTGGGTTTTTAGAGCGCAATCAGAAGCTTAATGAGCGTGGACAGCGTTGGCATGGCGGTTGCTATTAAGCGGCAGCAACACTGAGTGAGGGCTGAGTGCACGCCGACGCGTAAGGCGAGCGATGCGCTCCTTCCCTTGAACCCGTGTGCCCCGTTTCTGAGAGAGAAACAAGCTCGCGTGTAGGAAGCGCGCAACTTTTGGCAAATCGGTTGATGGAGAACAACATGTCTTCACTGAGACAAATCGCGTTCTACGGAAAGGGCGGCATCGGCAAGTCGACCACTTCCCAGAATACGTTGGCGGCACTGGCCGAAATGGGTCAGAAAATCCTGATCGTGGGATGCGATCCTAAGGCGGACTCGACCCGCCTGATCCTGCACGCCAAGGCGCAGGACACGATTTTGAGCCTTGCTGCGAGCGCCGGCAGCGTGGAGGACCTCGAACTCGAGGACGTGATGAAGGTCGGCTACAAGGACATCCGCTGCGTGGAGTCCGGCGGTCCTGAGCCGGGTGTCGGCTGCGCCGGCCGCGGTGTCATCACCTCGATCAATTTCCTGGAGGAGAACGGCGCCTATGAGGACATTGACTATGTCTCCTACGACGTGCTCGGCGACGTCGTCTGCGGTGGCTTTGCGATGCCAATCCGGGAAAACAAGGCGCAGGAGATCTATATCGTCATGTCTGGAGAAATGATGGCAATGTATGCCGCAAATAATATCTCCAAAGGCATCCTGAAATACGCCAACTCTGGCGGCGTGCGGCTGGGCGGCCTGATCTGCAACGAGCGGCAGACCGACAAAGAGCTGGAACTGGCGGAGGCGCTGGCCAAGAAGCTGGGCACTCAGCTGATCTACTTCGTACCGCGCGACAATGTGGTGCAACACGCCGAGCTACGCCGCATGACGGTGCTGGAGTATGCGCCCGAGTCGAAGCAGGCCGATCACTATCGCAATCTTGCGACCAAGGTTCACAACAATGGCGGCAAAGGCATCATTCCGACCCCGATCTCCATGGACGAGCTCGAGGACATGCTGATGGAGCATGGCATAATGAAGCCCGTCGACGAATCCATCGTCGGCAAGACCGCCGCCGAGCTCGCGGCCTCTTAAGGTCGCGGGTCGCGGCCTTGTGAAGGCGCGCGACGGATGCCGGTCTCCCTCACCCCCCATCCGGGGAGACCGGCATTCTGACGATTACCCGGCCAGCTGGATGGGACGGGGCAAACGTGACACTGTAAAAAGATTCATGCCCGAAGCGAACTTCCATCCGTTTACAGCTGTTTGCGCCGACGCGGGCAGCGAGGTGCAAAGAGGAATTGCGACCTACCGAGCGCTCACTGGTGTGCCTCCCGAAGAGGCCGACATTACGACCGACAGCAATTTCGATTGCCATGTCCTGGCGTCAATTCTGGCGGCCGCCTCGATGGATGGTGGCCCGCTTCCCGAGAAGGCTGGCCTGTCCGGCCACGAGCTGGCGGCCCTGCTGGAGCACTATTTTCCATCAGTCGGGCTCAAGATTTCGGAGCAGCTCCTGGCTTTCAAGTGCGATGAGAACGACGAAATCGCAATGGTGCGCGATCTCTTGCTCAAGAAACGCTCAACGGAAGGACGTATCGGGGCTTGGCTGGCCGCGATGATCGCACGCCGCGCCATAGAGCCAAACCACTTGTGGGAAGATCTCGGATTGCGCAATCGTGGCGAACTCTCTCGGCTGCTAAGCCGCCACTTCGCGCCGCTCGCCGCGCGCAATAACAACAATATGCGCTGGAAGCGCTTCTTCTACCGCTCGCTGTGCGAGGATGAAGGCCTCGTCATGTGCACAACGCCCGTTTGCACGCAATGTAGCGATTTCAATCTCTGCTTCGGCGAAGAAAGCGGCGAGAGCCGGATGGCAGAACGTCGGCGTGACGTTCTGTTGCAGACAGCTCGCCCGGTCGTCGGCGTCGACTGGCCCATTTAAGCCGTTGCAAGGCTCGATCGCCCAAGTCAGCTAGAACCCGCGGGCGCTTTGGCGAGTTCAGCAGGAGCTGGAGGGCGCGGCTAACGCCGTTTCGATGCGCGCGCGACCATGGGTCTAAGGCGGTGCGGGCCACAAATACTCCGCGACATTCGTGCCTGCCGGCGTGTCGCAATCGCGTTAACATTCGAGCTCGGCGTTGCGAGAGGCAGGATGAGCCGTCCGCTTCATAAGCCTGTCGCGTTTGCGACAATCCATTAGCGAAGGCAAGTAGCCGCTGAAGTAAGCATATTGTTTTCAACGGGTTAATAAGCGTGGCGGGCTGGCATGGGGGTTGCTGAAGCGCCTGTGGGTCAAAAGCAATGAGGAGCGCTTTCGTGATGGCCGCTACCAAGACCGCCAAACCGGCTTGGCCCGAGCAGGCGAGCGCCAAGCCGACCGTGCTCAACGACACGACATTACGCGACGGCGAGCAGGCGCCTGGCGTTGCGTTCACCACAGAAGAAAAGCTGGCGATCGCGCAGGCGCTGGCGCGGGCCGGCGTGACGGAGATCGAGGCGGGAACGCCCGCGATGGGCAACGAGGAGATCACCGCCATCCACGCAATCGTCGAAGCAGAGCTTCCGCTGACCACCATAGGCTGGTGCCGGATGCGCGAAGCCGACATCGACGCGGCGATCGAAGCGAAAGTGTCCATGGTCAATGTGTCGATCCCGAGTTCCGATATCCAGATCGCGGCCAAGCTTGGCGGTCGTCGCGACCTGGCGCTGGAACAAGTGAAGCGAGTGGTAGGTTATGCACGTGAGCGGGGTCTTGAGGTTGCCGTCGGCGGCGAGGACTCCTCCCGCGCCGACATCGACTTTCTCATCAGACTGATAGCCGCGGCAAAATCGGCGGGAGCGCGTCGCTTTCGTATTGCCGATACGCTCAGTGTGCTCGACCCGGACACAACCTCCGCTCTGGTCGGAAATTTGCGGGCGACCACCGATCTCGAACTTGAGTTTCATGGTCACGACGATCTCGGCCTCGCAACCGCCAACACGCTCTCCGCCATCAAGGCCGGCGCGAGCCACGCCTCGGTAACCGTTATCGGTCTCGGCGAACGGGCTGGAAATGCACCGCTCGAGGAAGTCGCGGTCGCGCTCAAGCAGCTCTACAGGCACGAGACCGGCATCATACTGCCGGAGCTCGAGAACGTCGCCGCGGTGGTTGCAGCCGCAGCCGCACGTGCGATTCCTCTGAACAAAGCCATCGTCGGAGAGCATATTTTTACGCATGAATCGGGCATTCACGTGGATGGCCTTTTAAAAGATCAACGTACCTACCAGTCGCTCGATCCGGTTCTGCTTGGGCGCCGCAACAGTTTTGTGATCGGTAAGCATTCCGGCCTGTCGGCGATCACCGCGTTGCTCAATGAATTACAGCTCGTCGCCAGCGCCGACCAAGCCAGACAGATCCTGACGCAAGTCCGCAAGCATGCCATAAAGCACAAGGTGTCGGTCGAGCGCGAAACAGTAGCAGCGATCTGGCGCGATGTGTGCGGATACTTGTCGTCCCACCCCGCCTGAAGAGGCGTGCCCAGCAAGGTCCGGACAGGCCATTCGAAAACGAAGCGCCGCGAGGACGGTGCGGGCATCGTTAATCGGCGGCTACGACGGCCTGCCTCAGCATGGCCGCGCGAGGGTGGCTGCAGCAGGATCATCAGGCGATGCCGCGTTGTCGTCTATCGTCCACGTGCCAATTCAAAGGGAGTTTTCGATGAGTAACTCGCACCCATCAGCCGGTATCCTGGATCGGCTCAGCAAAGCCTCGTCCGCGGAAGAGTTTTTTTCACTGCTAGGCGTCGAGTACGACCCCGGAATCGTCAATGTCGCGCGCCTTCACATCCTAAAGCGCATGGGACAATATCTTGCCAAGGAGCAATTCGCTGGTGCCGCAGAGCCGGACATCAGAGCTCGTTGCAAAGCGATGCTGGAACAGGCCTATGCCGACTTCGTGGCATCGTCGCCAATCGACCAGCGGGTGTTCAAGGTTTTGAAGGATGCTGTTGCGGACCATGACAAGCCGATGGCCTTTGTCCCATTAAGCGAGCTGAAGTGATCTCGCGCTTTCAAAGTTTGTCACCAAGTGTGGCGTGGTGATGATCCCTCGTGCAAGCTTCGTCTTCTTCCGGATCGATCGACTCTCCGCAGGCATGGCTCGCGCGGCGCTGTCGTATTCCCGACCCATGTTCGGAGTGGTCGTGTCCTGGGGATTAGCAGCCCTTCCAAGTCTCCCCTGAGTCATTGCGTTCGCCTAATCTTCCCCGATTTTTGCAACTGGTACGACACTTGCTGTTGTCGGGTCGATCCGGTCATCGATGCAGACAAATGGTAGCCGTTCGAGATGAGATTTGAAGGAAGACCTTTCACGCTACGTCTACTGCCGGCCGAGTTGTGCGGCATCATCTCGTGGTTCACGCTCGCGCAGTGGCACCCCAAATGGCTTTTGACACAATTGAAACTGCCATCGAGCCCGCGATGGGAGACAATGGGTAACTCGCCCGTCAGCGCCACACCCGGGAAACGTATGCATATCATCGTCCGAATCAGGCGGGTGCCCACTTGCGCGCAGATCCACAGCCACCTCAGAGCCGATAGCAACATGCGCCAGAAAAAGAGGCAAACGTCCCCTGCGAGTCAGCGGCGCTGGCGGCCGAGCACTCATCGCATGAAAGTGCGGTGGCAAGATCGACCGGGTCGTCACGGCCGATGCGGAGCGCTAGGCCGAAAGCAAGGTGCAGCTATTGCGCAGCAAGCGGACCGGCGTAGTCAGCCATGGAGAGAGTCAATTAGAGTGATCGCAGCGGCCAGGCCGCCTTGCTGGCGCTTGTCGAACAGAGCGCGCAATGAATCTGTCTCGGCGCCATCTCGGAACTTGGCCCGCCCGGTACGTTCACCCCGTGCGACGCCTCGCGTTGCGCGGTCGGGCCGCGCAAGCGGAAACAACGAGCAGCAAGCCATCTGCTGATCAAAAGTGATCTCCAGCCAGCCGAAGTAGAAACCAATCCTGTGGCGCGGGCGCGCGCATTTTGAGGGGAATTTAAAGCATGAGCAATGTCACCAAAACGGCCGCGCCGGCGGCCGGCCGCGCGGCGGCCAAAAAGGAACTTCCGGAGCACTTCAAGGCCTACAAGCATGTCTGGGTTTTTGTCGAGCAGGAGCGTGGCCAGGTGCATCCGGTTTCCTGGGAGCTCATGGGAGCGGGGCGCAGGCTTGCCGACAGGCTGAAGGTGAATCTTGCCGCGGTCGTTATCGGTCCGGAGGGGCAGCCGACGCGCAACGCCGCGCTGGAGTCATTTTGCTATGGCGCCGATCTGGCCTATCTCGTGAGCGACAATGTATTGTCGGATTACCGCAACGAATCATACACTAAAGCGCTAACCGAACTCGTCAACACCTACAAGCCTGAGATCCTGTTGTTAGGCGCGACGACACTCGGTCGCGATCTTGCAGGTTCGGTGGCGACCACCTTGTCGACGGGACTCACAGCCGACTGTACTGCGCTCGACGTCGACGCCGACGGTTCGCTTGCGGCGACGCGTCCGACCTTTGGCGGCTCGCTGCTGTGCACGATTTATACCTTGAACTATCGTCCACAGATGGCAACCGTCCGCCCGCGCGTCATGCCGATGCCGGAGCGCGTCGTACGCGATGCCGCTCGTATCATCATCCATCCGCTCGGCCTTGTTGAAGACGATATCGTCACGAAGGTGCTGACGTTCATTCCCGACCGGGATTCCGAAACGTCAAATCTAGCCTATGCCGATGTCGTCGTCGCTGGCGGCCTAGGACTGGGATCGCTCGAGAATTTTCGGCTGGTGCGCGAGCTAGCAACTCTGCTTGGCGCCGAGTATGGCTGCTCGCGTCCCCTGGTGCAGAAGGGATGGGTGACGTCTGACCGGCAGATCGGCCAGACCGGCAAGACCATTCGGCCAAAGCTCTATATTGCGGCCGGCATTTCCGGCGCGATCCAGCACAGGGTCGGCGTGGAGGGGGCGGACCTGATCGTCGCCATCAATACCGACAAAAACGCGCCGATCTTCGACTTCGCCCATGTCGCGATCGTCAGCGATGCCATGCAGTTGCTCCCGTCGCTGACGGCCGCATTTCGCGCCAGGCTTTTGCCGGATTCTCGCGCCCGGCTCGCGGTCTAGAGGAGATGCTGTGATGATCGAAGAGAGGTTCGATGCGATCGTGGTCGGAGCCGGTATGGCTGGAAACGCAGCGGCGTTGACCATGGCCAAGCGCGGCATGAAGGTGCTGCAGCTCGAGCGAGGCGAATATCCGGGATCGAAGAATGTGCAGGGCGCAATTCTCTATGCCGACATGATGGAAAAGCTGATCCCCGAGTTTCGCGGGGAGGCGCCGCTCGAGCGCCATCTGGTCGAACAGCGGTTCTGGATGATGGACGATCGCTCGCATGTTGGCATGCACTACCGCTCGGATGACTTCAACGAGGAGCGGCCGAACAGATACACGATCATACGCGCGCAGTTTGACAAATGGTTCTCCTCGAAGGTGCGGGAGGCCGGCGCGACCGTGCTATGCGAGACGACAGTCACCGAGCTCGTACGGGACGACCGTGAGAGGATCGTCGGGGTTCGTACTGATCGCCGCGACGGCGAAATACACGCCGACGTCGTCGTGCTGGCCGAGGGTGTCAATGGCCTGCTCGGGACGCGCGCGGGCCTGCGGTCGCGGCCGAAACCCGATAATGTGGCACTCGCGGTGAAGGAAATGCACTTTTTGCCTCGCGAGACCATCGAGGCCCGTTTCAATCTCAAGGGCGACGAAGGCGTTGTGATCGAGGCGGCCGGTACCATTTCCCGCGGCATGACCGGAATGGGTTTCATCTATGCCAACAAGGAGTGCATTTCGCTCGGCATCGGTTGTCTCGTCGCTGATTTCCAGCGCACCGCCCAGACGCCCTACGGCATGCTCGATCATTTCAAGCAGCATCCGTCCGTGGCGCCGCTCATCGCAGGTTCCGAAGTCAAGGAATACGCAGCGCATCTCATTCCTGAAGGCGGCTACAAGGCAATCCCGCAGCTCTACGGCGAGGGCTGGGTGGTGGTCGGGGACGCGGCACAGCTCAACAATGCCATTCATCGCGAAGGCTCCAACCTTGCGATGACCTCAGGCCGCATCGCAGCCGAAGCGATCGCCCAGGTAAAATCGCGCCGCGAGCCGATGACCGCGACAAATCTGTCGCTCTACAAGAAGATGCTCGACGAGTCCTTTGTCATCAAAGATCTCAAGAAGTACAAGGACATGCCGATGCTGATGCACACCTATTCGCAAAACTTCTTCCTTACCTATCCGCAGCTTATTTCCAAGGCGCTGCAGAACTTTGTACGTGTCGATGGTACGCCGAAGGTTGAGAAGGAGAAGGCGACCTTGAAATCCTTCGTCAAGGCGCGGTCATGGACAGGTCTGTTCGGCGATGCGTGTCGTTTTACCCGGGCCTGGCGCTGACCGGCAACAGTGAAGTCCAGCAATGAAAGATCAAAGCATGAATGTCGAGCCTACAGTACGCGTCGAAGACAAGCTGTACTACAACCGCTATCTTGTGGACGTCGGTCGCCCTCACGTCACGGTGCGCGCGCACACGACGCCGTCGCCACAGCTACTTGCGCTTTTGAACGCCTGTCCCGCGCGATGCTACGAACTCAACGACAACGGCCAAGTTGAGATAACCGTCGACGGCTGCATTGAGTGCGGCACCTGCCGTGTGATCGCCGAACCCACCGGTGACATCAAGTGGAGTTATCCGCGCGGCGGTTACGGTGTGCTGTTCAAGTTTGGGTGAAGTGCAACGAAGGGCCGCGGTGTGATCGCCGTGAGACGGGGGATTTCACCGCCTTTGTGGGCATTCTGGCTCATCTGTACTGCAGATGAAAGTCGAACGAGGCGCGCAGCCGTGGGTGACGCCCGGCAAGGCACAGCTTGAGGATATTACACCCGCTCCGGACCGGCGAGGGATTGGTTGTGGCACCATTGAGTGGTGCCACGAACGATGTCGATCCAACGGCGCAAAGGAAATTCAGCCCATCGCCTTGGAGGAGGCCGGGTCGGCGGCCTCGATTGCAACCGCCACTGATTGCACAATCGCAGCAAAGCGCACGGCAGTCTGGATCACTCCGGAACTGACGCCCTCAGCCCGCAGCGTCTTCTCGTGAGCGTCGACACAGGCACCGCAGCCGTTTATTGCCGAGACCGCCAGCGACCACAGCTCGAAATCGGACTTATCCACGCCGGGATTGCCGATCACGTTCATGCGCAGCCGTGGCGGCATGGTCTTGTATTCCGGGTTGGATACGAGATGAACGAATCGGTAGTAGACGTTGTTCATCGCCATCACAGAGGCTGCAGATTTCGCTGCGGCGATCGCCGCGGGCGTCATCACGGCGGCGGCTGCCGCTTCGATCGCGGTAATCAGGGCTGCATTGCGAGTGGCAATCGCGCTCGCCAGCAGCAGGCCGTATTGTCGCTGCGGCGACAGCGTATCATCGGCCAGCAAGGATGCCAAGTTAAGCCTGACGTCCTTGGCGAAATTGGGAATCGTCTCATTCAACTGCTCAATCGACGACATGCCGCCTCACGCAACCTTCAGTGTTTCGCCGCCGACTTCGCGGTTGCAAGGACAAAGTTCGTCGGTTTGCAGCGCGTCCAGAACGCGGAGCGTGTCCTTGGGGCTACGCCCGACATTGAGATTGGTCGCATAGATGTGTTGGATTGTGTTCTCGGGATCGACGATAAAGGTATAGCGATATGCGACGCCCTCGGGCGAACGCACGCCAAGGCCATCGACTAAGGTCCCCTTTGTGTCGGCAAACTGCCAAATCGGTAGATTGTGCAGGTCCGCATGCGAGCGCCGCCAGGCAAGCTTGCAGAACTCGTTGTCAGTCGAACCACCCATTACGACAGCATCGCGATCGGCGAATTCCTTGGATAACCGACCGAACTCGGCGATCTCGGTCGGACAGACGAACGTAAAATCTTTGGGATAGAAAAAGATGATCTTCCATTTTTCGGGGAAGCTTGTTTCGGTCAGCGTCTCGAACGCGCTGTGTCCTTCTTCTTCCTGCGCCTGAAAGCCGGGCTTCACGCCTGTGATTTCGAACGGCGGCAACTGACTTCCAATTCCGAGCATGCTGACCTCACAAGTTTGGTTTGCGTTTGTGCCATCATTGGTGAAGCAAGCTATATGCCATCCGTTATCAAGATCGCATCGTCGCAACGAAGCTGACCAGCGGCCCGGGCGCAGGCATCTGATCGTGAGGTCCGATGGCTCTCACATCCGCCTCCATTGCGCCGCGTGGAAACGCGATGCTCGGTGAGCGCGTGCGTATATCACGAGTGGGGTACCGCAGTTAAAAAGTCGCAGCCAGGTTCCTCGACTAGCGATTGAACCGCTGGTCGAAACGGCTACTTGCCTACCGAGAATGGACCCTCGGCGCTGGCGGCATAGCATCCGGATATCTCGCGGTGTGAAACGGCTGCGAAGCTAGGGTCGTTTTCGTAGGCCGCGAAGGAGCGCAATCGGCGATTTCGGAGCCGACCTTGGCATTATTCTCGCAGCCGTCATCAAGCTGTCCGGTATCATAGTCCCCAAATAGCTCCAGCTGGGATTGAAAGCGCGGCGTCGCGCCGGGCGCGTGGCGACGTCGCGCCACCAATCCTCTACGGCTTGACGATCGCAAGGGAGCAGCATGCCAACGTCACCCGTAAAAGCGCTCCAGTCGGCAAGGGATTTTCTTGGAACAGCTGTCAGGAGCGGCACACCCCGAGTGATCGCGTCAACAAATTCAGCGCGCAGGCCGCGGCCAACCGCTTCTTGTTTGGCGAATTTGCTGATCACGAGGAGATCGACTTTGTCGCGAAGCGCTTGGGAAACGACAACTGCGGCCTCAGCTAGTCCGTTTGTATCGAGCTTACAGGACGCTGCCCCGCTGCCGAGTAGCTGGGAAATCGAGATCTCTCGCCCTGTCGCAACGTCGACGGCGAGCATAACGTGCGTGCCGTTTGTATTTCTAAAGTGTCGCTGGACGATGCCGCCGACGCGTACGTCATGCCGCGCGAGATCCTGGACGAAATCGGCAATCAGCCCATCGGCATCGTCCTTTGGCTGGTAGAGAATCGCCGCCAAAGCTGTCGAATCGACGTTGTCAAAATTGTCGATCATGGCCGTGATCCGATTTCTGTTCGTTTCGGGTGTCGGCGCGCCGCTGTAGAGCATCTCGGAGTGGTATCGCAGGGGTTATGAGCAACCGCTCGGGGGGTGAGACCGGCAAGGCTCGCGCGACCTCGGCGAATACGTCCATTCCGTTGCTGAGCCCTAGCGCATCATAGGAGCGGCGTGTGATGCGGGACAAAAGCGGCACGCCCGAACGGCCAGTTTCGACCGCTAGAACCAACGTGATCTCCGATTCGTCGAACGGAAGGGAGGCTTTGATGCGTGCCGGAAAGACATTCAGGAAGGAGCTTGCGCGTGGAGCCTCGCGCACGATGCTGACATCGGCGGCTGCAATGCGCAGCCGTAGCTGCGCGCCAGGTCTGAGGGGCGGCCCAGGTATTAGCAGACGCGCGCCTCTGAGGCGGACGATGATGAGTCCATAGCGCCCGTCGTAGCCGCCGACCACGGTATCAACGCAAACCGCCGCTTCGCCACGCGCGGCAAGCGCTGGATAACTCTGAACGACTTGAAGCGGTCCGGCCGCAGTCACCGTGCCATCTTTCATCATGACGAGATGATCGGCAAAGCGCTCTATGTCAGCCATGTCATGGCAGACATAGATCATCGGCAACCTGAGCTCTTCACGCATGCGCTCGATAAATGGCAGAATCGCCCGCTTGGCAGGACGGTCGAGCACAATGAGCGGGTCGTCCAGCAAAAGTAGCCGCGGCTGGGTTAGTAGCGCACTGCCTAGGGCAACTCGCTGTCGCTCGGCGCCAGAAAGATGTGACGGAGAACAGTCAAGCAGTGACGCTAAGTCGAGCAACTTGACCACACCATCAAAGTCGATCAGTGTCGCCCTCGATTTCGATGCATTGTACAGAAGGGTGCGCTTGACAGACAAATGAGAAAAAAGAATGGGTCGCTGAAATACATATGCGACAGGACGCAGATGAGGCGGCCGAAACGTCGTCTCGTTCTGCCAAATTTCACCATCAACGCCGCAGAATCCACTCGGTAGAGGCTGGATGCCGGCGATGCAACGCGCGAGTGTGGTCTTGCCGCACCCCGGAGGACCGAAAATTGCCGTGACACCTTTGGCCGGTACGATGAATTGCGCATCCAGCGGGATGCTTGCGGGAGCACCGTCGAAGGCGACTTCGATATAGCCCGGTCTTGCTTCTCTCACCTGCCCGCGCCTATGCTGTATCTTGCCGTCAAATCATGAGGAGAATGGCCGCAAAGGCGATGATCGCCATGCCGCCGACAATCCATTCTGCTTGGCTCCAGCGCGGCGTCTCCGCCCCGAGGAAGCCAAAAGGCGCGGGGGCAGCATTGCAGATCGACGGTGTTACGACAGCCGGCATCTTGAGCGTCTCCGTGCCATTGAGGATCGTGGCAATCGAACGCTGCCGGGCCGCGTATACCAATCACACACGCAAGGCGGGAATCCAATACCGCGGAATCCTCAGGCTGCTTGGCTGGACGCCGGTTGTCCTCTGGCTGAACTGGCAAGGCTTGCGTCGTTTGGCTGTAGAGGTGTCGGCTACCGCCAGAGCTTGATGCCGCCTCGGGGCCAGCAATCGGCTTGAAAGTCGCCACAGCTTTGGTGACCAATGTGAAGTGTGCGCCGGTGCCCACATTCACGGCTTCCGCAACGTCAGGCGCAAGCAGCATCAAAGCCAGATCGAATAGGATCAACCGGATAAACCTCATTGGGACCTTGAAGATGGACCGCCACGACTGCTTTCGTCGCGGTAGCTACTTGCTGCTCACCCAGCAATCTGCGTGCCGGTTCGAAAAAATGGCGCACGGCCCGCTTGGCTCATGTGAAACTCTTATATGTCACACCCAGCGTGTAGAATGGCCTCATCGTGTCGTCCGGTTTCGGACGTTCGCGTCGCCAATCGGCCACGCAGGACGCACGAGATAGACACCTGAAGATGATGCCGTCGGCTCTTGCATCGAGAACGATGTTGGAGGCGTCGCTACAATCTGTCGTCCGTCTGATCTGCGTCGACAAAAGGGGCGCTCTTCGGCTGCATTGGACCATTTAGCAAGATCTCTTGGAGGACATTTCGAAAATCCGCCTTACCCTGAGCTTATCAGCATCACGATCTAGCTCTCGTCCCCCCCTAGCGCGATCTCCCTTGCGACCCTCAGGACGACGCCTCAAGCGCGAACTCACGAATGATCTCCTGATCTCATCACCAGCACGCAGGTGGTTTGGCCTGCGAACAATCGCTTGCGCCCGCTGCCTGGACCGCTCTCGCGTCCTGCTGCGGGCGCATAGGAGAACGCAAGAAGCCATGACTATCGCCCGACTTCGCATTAGCGCTCCCCAGTCACCGTATCGAGTGTGCGACATCGCAGTCCTGGAGACGGACCCGACGACACCCATTAGGGTCATCTGTACTGATGCCGACACTGAGTTGATCGTTGGAAGCCCGTCAATTGCGGTGGGCCGCCGCGATAGTCAACGAAGTGTCAACGGAGGTGAAATGATCCGTCTGATCGGCGGCACCTACCGCCTGGTCTCGATAGCCGTTGAGATGGGAGCACGCGATCTGGCGAGGCAGAGCCGCTCGGATATCTAATGAATTACGGCCACACCGGCGCTTGTGGAGGAAGCGGCGAGCGTCGCGTAGTGCTTTGTTTGGCCTCAAACGCCCACCTCGTTTCGGAATAATCGGCAAACTTGTGCGCAGAGGAAGCCGCAGCGATATACATCAGTTGGCATAGATTCTGCTCAGCATAAGGAGCACGGAAGTAATGCGACAATGTCGGCGCTGCAGCGCTCGTTGCAAATGGCGCGCGGCGTTTGCTCATGTTGCTGTGTGAGGATTGTTGGCGGCACTTGCGGCTGCTGGCGAGCCGCCGAGCCGAATGTTCGTCAGGTACGAATCCGCCCGAGGCTGAGCCGAAGGGGCATGTCGCTTAAAGTAGCAAGAAGGCCAGCCGCACCGAAGAGCCGCGCATCAATCGCGAAGTGACCTCGCATCGGGGTCCGCGCACTAAGAGGGGACGCGAATCATAATGTACAGATTGGTTGCCTTAATGCTTGCGCTGTTGGCTCAGCAGGAGTGCAAAGCAGCGCAGGCGCACGCGGCGGAGGATGTCGTGAATGTGCCCCTCGCGCGGTCGGATTACGAGCGTGCACTGACGACCGCAGACCGATATGGCCGGCTTACCGTCAATGTCCCCGACGTGCCGTTTTGGCTCGGCGAGCGCGAGGCGTTCATCTATCGGCGGACGACCCATGGCAAGCACCAGTTTATCCTGGTTGATGCCGAAAAAGGCGTAAAGGAGTCCGCTTTTGATCAAGCCGGACTCGCGGCTGCTCTGAACAGAGCGAGCCACAAGAACTATCAGCCCGAGAATCTTCCCTTCGACCATTTCGACCTGACCGACAAGGGTGGCAGGATGAGCTTCGACCTCGAGCATACGCATTGGAGCTGCGAGCTTGCAAGCTATGCCTGCACCGGCAATGCAATGCACTCGGGCGCCAATCAGCAGAGCCCCTACGACGACACGCCACCGGCAGAGAACGATCCAAACAAGACAAGCGCATCACCTGATGGCAAATGGCTGGCCTACATTCGAAACTACAATCTCTCCCTGCGCAGCCAAGACGGTTTGCAGGACATCCAGTTGACCTGGGACGGAGCTGAGAGTGACTATTATGCTCTCTCGACACTAAGATGGTCTCCAGCCTCAACTCACCTGGCCGTCTACCGGATCCGTCCAGCCCACCAACGGGAAGTCCATTACCTCGAATCGTCGCCGGCGCACCAGCGTCAACCCAGACATCTGACCATGGTGTATCCAAAACCCGGTGATGCCTTGGCATTGCTCCAACCCGTGCTGTTTGAAGTCAGCAGCCGACGCGCGGTCACAATCGATAATGCCGCGTTCCAGAATCCCTACGGCCTTTCGGCGATCCGATGGTGGAAGGACGGACGGGGCTTTACCTTCGAATACAATCAGCGTGGCCATCAGCTCTATCGCCTGGTGGAGGTCGACGCCGCCACGGGCAAAGCGCGCGTTGATTGATGAGGCAAGCAAGACCTTCGTCGACTACCAGCCATTGGTGATGAAGCAGCTGAATAGTGGAAAAACGTTTCGCTATGACGTCGATGATGGAAAGGAGATCATCTGGGCCTCGGAGCGCGATGGGTACGAGCACCTCTATTTGTTCGACGGCCGAACAGGCGAGCTCAAGAACCAGATCACCAAAGGAGATTGGGTGGTCCGTGCGGTGTATTGTGTCGATCCAGTGAAGCGTGAGATTTGGTTTGCCGCCAGCGGAATGAACCCTGATGAGGATCCCTATTTCGTCCATGCCTATCGCATTGGCTTTGATGGAAAAGGACTCACGCCGCTGACGCCCGAGCCAGCCAATCATCACATCGAGTTCTCGCCTAGCGGTCGCTACTATGTAGACCTGTGGTCACGCATCGGCGTTCCGCCCCGCATGGTGCTGTATCGTGCCAGTGATAATGCCGAACTGATGCAGGTTGAGAGCGCGGAGATCTCCGAGCTCGTAGCCGCTGGCTGGCAGCCGCCGCTCAGCTTCAACGCCAAGGGACGCGACGGCAAGACGGACATATGGGGCGTCATTCACTTGCCGACTAATTTCGATCAGCGCAAGAGATATCCAGTGGTGGAGCACATCTATGCAGGCCCCACCGGTTCCTTCGTTCCCAAGTCCTTCTCAGCTTCAATCGAGCCGCTCACACAACTCGGCTTTATCGTTGTTCAGATTGATGGAATGGGTACCAACCATCGCTCGCGCGCGTTCCACGACATTGCCTGGAAAAATCTGAGGGACGCCGGCTTTCCGGACCGGATCCTATGGCACAAGGCGGCGAGTGCGAAGTACTCCTGGTATGATATATCCAACGTAGGTATTTTTGGCACTTCCGCCGGTGGGCAAAACGCGGTGAGCGCGTTACTTTTCCATCCCGATTTCTATAAGGTCGCGGTCGCGAACAGTGGCTGCTACGACAACCGGCTGGACAAGATCTGGTGGAACGAACAGTGGATGGGGTGGCCGGTCGGCATCGAATATTCACAATCGTCCGCCATCGACAATGCGGCCAAACTGCAAGGTAGATTGCTTCTCATAGTCGGCGAAATGGACCGCAACGTCGATCCTTCCGCCACGTTCCAGCTTGCCGATCGGCTCATCAAGGCGGGAAAATACTTCGACATGCTGTACGTGCCAGGCGCAGATCACGGAACACCTGGCAGTTATGCACAGCTCAAGCTCCTGGAGTTCTTGGTCCGTAACATTCTCGAGCAAACACAGCCAAACTGGAACACCGGCTCAATGGAACTGCCGAAGAGCAAATTAGGCCATGATGGCTGACAATGCATCGGGATCCAGGCCCCGGTGCGTGGCGCTCCACGATCGCGTTCTCGAAATTGAGAAATGCTCGTTGCCATCTACGAGGTCTCTCGCACATGCTGTCATGCGTACCTCCATCCTGATTGGCGCACGCAGCTGCTGATGCCGACAACGGCTTCATCAATTGGCCCCAGATCAGGGCGCGAACGCTGCGCGCGGCGGTCGGCTGCGAAGCCCGCGACGCCGCGCCCGATCCTCGCTCCAAGTGAGAGTCGAGAAGCGGGGGCGCCCAAGCAAGCCGGCAGAACTCAGCGCCGGATTCGCTTCATTGTGAGCTCCAGCTTGACACGGTGCTCTTTGACATCGCTGCGGGAGGCTTTGGCGCTCGCACCATCTTCCCTTGGCAAGTTGACGAGCCTGGCTCCGTAAGCCGGCGGCCTATTTGTCTATAGAGGGCTTTGGCGTTGTGTCGGTGCGCGCGGGTAATATCGGATAATCGATCTTAGGCAGCTGCCCGGTAAGTGAATTTAGAAACGCGACGATGTCGTCTTTTTCTCTATCGTTGAGCTTTGCGCCGAGTTGTATCTCACTCATCACGCCAACAGCTTGCTTGAGGCTCCAAACTTGGCCCGAATGGAAGTAGGGAGGACGCAATGCGACGTTGCGCAACGGCGCTGAGCGGAAAACATACTCGTCGCTGGGTATCTTGGTGACGGCGAAACGGCCCTTGTCGTCCCTCGGCAGCAGGCTTGCAGTTGGCCGTTCCGTCACGCCGAACGGGAAGTAGTCTTGGCCGCCGACGTTGATACCATTGTGGCAAGATGAGCATCCCTTTTCTATGAACAGCTTTAATCCAGCTTTCTGCTGAGCACTGAGAGCATACGCATCGCCCTCGAGGTATTGATCGAAGGGAGCGGCGGGCGTGATCAAGGTCGCCTCGAAAGCCTCGATGGCCTTGGCGAAATTGTCAAAGGTAATGGGCGTCGCGTCGTTAGGAAACGCCTTGCTGAACATGACGATATAATCGGTCATTGAATTCAACGTATTGAGAAGGCGAGCGGGCGTCGCATTCATTTTCGCGCTGGCCTGGACGGGGCCTACGGCTTGCGCCTTGAGGTCAGCCGCGCGCCCGTCCCAGAACTGTGCCACATTGAAGACTGCGTTATAGACCGTTGGCGCTCGACGTGAACCTAGCTGCCAGCGATGACCAACCGACCTCGGGCCGGCATCTGCTCCGCCGGTCCCAAGATTGTGACATGTATTGCAGCTAATGACCCCGCTCGCCGATAGCCTCGGATCGAAGAACAGGATCTTGCCGAGTGTAACCTTTTCGTGGGTAATAGGGTTGTCCCTGACCGCGGGCACGATGGAGGGGATCGGCTTGAAAATCTGCCTCGCTACACTCATCAAATCATCGTCGGCGCCTGCTGTTGACGAAGCCAGGATCCCAGCGGCCAGAACACATGACTTGGCTGCGATGTAAAGCGTTCGTGCCGCTGATTTCCTCATCCTTGGCTTGCCTTTGTCGTAGTTCGTGAAAGCCGCGAACAGAGTGCGAGGTCGCAGCTAGCCTGCCTATTATCGAAATGACTCCCAGCGATCAAAGACGAGCGACATCCATTGGGGTACTCATCCAAGTCTGATCCGCCGTTGCTGCGTAGTAGCAACCGCCGTGCCAATGGAGTTCAAGGGGGGCCGTTGATTTGGTCTTGAACAATTGCAGGAATGCCAGCAGTCGGCTCGAACCTTTGGGATCAACTTGGCATTCCACACGCGACGATGGCCATGCTGACGAAGTGTATTTCGGCCTACTATCTCAACCGACAGGCAACCCATAAAGCTGTCGGTTTCGCGATTTTAGACGTGTAGGCTTACAACTAGATCGGACGCTGAGCAAAAACGCGGAGCATCGACGCAATTCGTCGCGTCATTGACGCGACGAAATTGTGTGACCTTGCGAATCCATCAACTATGCGTTGCGTTCCAGCGTGGCCGAGCAGTTATCGGCCGTCGTTGGATAAGGCTTCGTATGCGCTCCGTCCAGTGAAGCGTGCAATTGCCGAAGAACTCTCCTTGCGAGCTCCCGTCGAGATATGGATATGCCTATCTTGGAGCGTATTGACACTTGTTCGACGATCAAAGTGCTTGAATCGACCGTAACGTCAGGTTGTAGGCAGTGCCATGCAGGATCGGTCGCCTTTGCAGAAATGTCATGTTGGGAACTAACATCGCGAATGTCACAAGCCTAGACACAATACCTACAGCGGGCTGCGTCCGCTGCATGTAGCCAGCCTGCGTTGCGCTTTGATCTTGGCAACAAGGTCTGGCGCGCGATGCAACGGTGATTCGGACCGCAAATGACGCCGGCCGCTCCTGCCGATGCGGCGACCTGCTTTCCTAGACAAACGATACTCGCGAGGCAAAGAACAATAGTGAAGATTGTGCAACTTAAGAGAGTTCTGTTGAGCCAAAAGCGACGAACCGGTTGGGCTTACCGCGCGCCTCGCCATGTCACCGCCCTTGTTGCGATCGCGTGGTTCACGGGATACGCCAGCGCGCGAGAACGTAGATCGGAAGAGATCTTGACGTCTTGCAGACCAGACGTGATGCGATTCTGTGACCGTTTTACAGGGCGTGGCGATATGGACGCGGCCATGTTTTGCCTTAGGGACAATTTCAAAGGCTTGCGCGTCGAATGTCGCCGCGTGATGCCAACCGCGGCGGAGAGAAACGGTGGGTCGAAAAGACGAGGCGTCAAAAACGTTCCGATCCTGCATCGAGAATGAGGCACCGGAGCGGGGGGATTCTTAAGCACCGGAATGCTCGCATTAGCCTCCGATCGAGGCCCGGAAGGAACCGGTTGATGCCGTTGCGGAGTTCTCAACGAGCTTTTCAGTGGATTCACTTGAACCGATGGGACTGCTTTTGGTTGAGTTCGCCGAAGGGCTCAAGACCAGAGGAAACGCGGTCGTCAGGAGCCGCTCAAAGGCTGCAAGCTGTTCAAGCAGACGCTTCTCAACGGCAGCACTCTCCTCGCGAGGCAGTTCCGTCTTAAGCAATCGACGGCAGCGCCAGATCTCGTTTCTCACCCATCTGATCTCACTTAATCTATCATCAATCGAAGTCATCACAAATGCAGGTTCACTTGGGCATTGGGGGTGCAACGCGTACGCTTCAGCACTGCGTAGTCCCTCCGTCCGCATTCATGCCGATGGAGTTCGTCGCCATTGCTCGGCGGATGTGGCGAGCGGTTCGATGTATTCAAGACTGCTATCAACCGATATCACCTTACGCTGGGCGTGCGAGCGGAATTTCTGCGGATTGCTGCGGGTTTTCGGCGCTACGATCATCTGGGTTGAGGAATTCCTGCGCTCCACAGGGTCGATCGGCGCGCAGTCACGTGCAAACGCAGGGCAGCAACTCACGACTGGAAAACGGCGCGATGTGTTCCCCTGACGATGGTCAGTGTTGCCGTCGGACCATCACATTCGTTTCCCGATGGGCATGTCCATGAGTAAGGTGCGCGCGCTCACCAACATCCTGGAAAGGCATGGCGGCAGTGTTTTCCCCTATAGATAAAAACGAGCATTACCGCGATATCCCGGGCGCGACCCGATCGAACGAGCGCAGGACCTCACTGGGTGAATGTCACTCGAAATCGTGTCGAACTGAATGGACGCCCCATTGGTAGCCGCTGCGATAGCAACGCCACGCTTCGATACCAATTTAGTAGCTTGAACCCCACGCTGCGTCAGGTTGTAGTCTCGCAAAGACAAAGGCAGGCGGGACGGGCGTCGAATGGTTCAGCATGATCGGACAGGGATGGCTTCCTAATTGCCGACATTGTCGCTTGCGGGCCATGGGCAAGACCTTTGGTCCATCGGCGAGCTGCTGTGCTGGCCGTTGTCAATCGCGCTGCAACAACCGGAGTCGTGATATGTCATGAGGTGATGGAGTGATGCGCGCGGCAGGATGTCGCTGACAACTGCTTTAATCGCGTTCCTCGCTGTGCAGTGAAGGCCCGCCGAGTGAACAGCCGGCCCTCGCAAGAGATGCTTCAACTGCGTAGGCGGTTAACATTCAGCCATAAGCGGTGACTAGTCGCATTGAGCTTGTGGCTGGACAAGGCGCCGCGGTGAAAGCTCGGAAGATCCCATGTCTACTCAAGCCAATCTGACGACGGCGCTAAGCGAGATCGATTGTGCTCGCGACATCGTTCAATTCTCAACCGTGGTGGTTGCGCGCGACAAGCAGCTGCGCAAGACGGACCATCCGGTCTTTCTGCAAAAGGCTGCGCTTGAGTTTCAATCTAGATTCCTGCCGAATTTCGAGGAAAGCATCCGTGCCGGGAGATCGTGGGGATATGCCACGACATGCAATGCGGTGAGCCGGAAGGCCGGAGGTCAGGTCGGCCGGGACGTTTGCGAAAGAATAGCTTCTCGCGTGTCGCTGCTTGATCATGCGCTGATTGGAAAAATCGGGATAAGAGCCCTTTCCATATTCGCCGCATCATTCGGTCGGCATTCCAACAGAGCAGAATGTCGCAAAGGGGCGATCAGAATAGCTAAGTTTTGTCGCGAGGAAAGCAGGCCGCTTCAAGAGTTGAACAATCTGAGCCTGGCGGCGCTGATAAACGGCTTCAGCAAATGGCCGGAAGAAGCAGACTTTCGCCAGGCGGCGGTTGCAATTGCGGGCGATGTCATTCGGCGCGCAGGCCGCCATCACCAACTCTCCGACTTTACACAGCAAGGATTGGTGAGCCTGGTCAACGGGTTCAGCAAGTGGCCGGATGAGGCGGCTTCGCGCCAGGCCGCCGCCGCGCTTGCACTCGAAATTCTGCATCGTTCCGGCAGGCTCTGCGAGCTTCCTCAGCAGGGATTGGCCATCCTGGTGAACGGTTTCAGCAAGTGGCCGGAAGAGCTGGCGTGTGGTCAAGTCACGATTGCGATCGCAGGCGAAGTTCTTTGTCGGGTCGCCCGGTTTCATGAGTTTAGCGAGCAGGATCTGGCAAATTTGGTGAATGGCTTTAGTAAATGGCCGGATGAGGCAATTTCTCGTCAAGCCACAATCGCGATCGCAAGTGAGCTCCTGCACCGTGCTGACCAACTTCCTCACTATAGCCAACAAGGACTGGCAAACTTGGTGAACGGGTTTTGCAAATGGCCTGAAGATGCGACCTGTCGTAAAGCTGCAATTGCGATCGCTGGTGAGGTACTTTGGCGTGCTGTCCAGCTCCCCGATCTTACCCAACAGGGCCTGGCGAACCTGGTGAATGGCTTTAGCAAGTGGCCGGAAGAGCCGGCGTTTCGCCGAGCAGCGGTCGCACTCGCTCGTGAGGTTCTGCGGCGTGCCAATCAGCTCTACGATTTTTCACAGCAGGGACTCGCGAACTTAGTGAATGGCTTCAGCAATTGGCCGAAGGAGGTGCCGTGTGGTCAAGTGACCGTTGTGCTCGCGGACGAGGTCCTTCGCCGTGCCGGCCGCAGGACGGGACTCTCAGACTTCACTGCCCAGGATCTCAGGGGCCTGGTGATCGGTTTCAACAGATGGCCGCTGGAGAGCGCCGCTCGCCAAGCCACGATCGCGATCGTCAATGAGGTCCTAGGCCGCGGTGTCCGGTTCTTTGACTTTACCAAACCGGAATCGGAGAGTCTGATGGATGGCTTCAATAGGTGGCCGCAAGGCGAAGCAGGGCATGAGGCGATAGCGAAGATCATCGGGGAGCTGCAACTCATACAAGGTGGAGCCGCTCAGCTCCGGCCAGGGGAGAAGTGGTCCCACCAAACAAGGCAATCGGCCAAAGAAGCCTCTTCCTAGCGGTATTCATGCGTAGTATGCGGCGAGGTCACAACACGACAATCCCACGTAGCGACCCTCTTGGGATGCAGTCGGAGGCGTGCACAGCCACAGAATTGAGTAAACAATCGGAAGGACGTAGTTGTTGATCCAGGCTGAGAAGGATGTCGTCGAGCAGATGCTCTCATCATTGGCGATCAGCTTGTTGCAGAATCGTGTTGCGCCCTCCTACGAACAGGTGATGCATCATTTCGGATTAGCCTGCGAAAGAGCGGGGCTGATCGCGACGGAAGAGGTGGCAGTTCGGATATTGAAGCGCGTTTCAAGCGAAATCAACGAGGCGCAGTCGGTGCTCGAGTTTATCGGACGCGGGGCGGATCTATTGCATTGATCTCGAAGTTAAGAAACTTCCATCGAATCAGTGTCAGATGCAGCCGGGCGCGCGTTGTTCGACTGAGAAAGCGCCCCGGCAAGGGCCGAGTCGTCCGCTTTTGCTGGCCGAAACCTGCGGCAGTCTGAACCGATCTGGCAAGATCGATCCTTGCCGCCGATGTCAGAATAGGTGGGAACTCGCTATCCAGGAGGTTATCAGCCAGCCTTTGCCGATTGCGCCGGGGCGTACCGCCTCGCAGTGAAGCGTGAGCGGTGCTACATGGGATCGCGGGCTTTCAAGCTAGCGTCCCAACGTGGCCTTCTTGAATGAGCAGGGGGCGGTTTGTTGCCTCGGGAGTAAAGGAGCCGCAACTCGCCGGCTATCAGCGCCGCGCCGCCGAGGCGCCGTAAACAGCGAGCATTTTGCCAAGCTTAAAACTCGGTTGATCCTCGTCTGCTTTTGGTCGGTCCGCTATCTACGCCTAAGCTTCGGGAGAGGCTGATGGCCAGCCGTCCGCCCATTGTTCGTCGCTCCGAAGCCCGTCAGCTTATCGACAGCTACGTCTCGTAGCAGGAACGTCTTTACTGGCTGGCTGGTCCGGCTTGATATGCTCAGATCTGGCAGAAGAGAATTGGATGGTATCCATCAAGCGATCTGCCACCGCGGCTTTGGCTGTGCTGCGGTGAGCTGAAGTTGCTCGCCCGCAGGCCGGCAGGTGTTCGCGCCAGCCGTGGGCGGTGATTGCGCGGTATGACCGCCAGCTTTGTCAGCAGCCGATCAGCGCGCCAACCCTGGTGAAGTCTGACGGTTTAAGGGTGCGGCTGCAGACGCGCTTGATTTGGATACGGAGAGACGGCGATGAATACAGAACAGCTTGGCTCAGGCACTCCTTCCGAAACTTCCGATTCGGAGACCTCCGAGCCGGGATCTCCGGCTGCAACGCAGTGGGGCGAAGCCCTGACGGATGCGCTGGCGTCCGCCGGCGAGGCGTCCAGCTCGCAGCTCGAGGTCTTGACGAACTGGGCTGCCGAAGTCGGGCAGGGGCAACACGAGGACCGGCAAGAAGCGGTAAGTCGTACGAGGGCTTGGCAGGACACAGGCCATGTCAATGAGGCCCTCGATCTGTCGTCCCTGTCGCTGACCGCCTTGCCTGCGCCGAGCCTGGCCGGGCTGCGTCGCCTGAATGTCGACGACAATCAGCTGAACAACCTTCCTGGGGACCTTCCGGCCAGTCTTCAGCGCCTCTATGCCAGTAATAACCAGCTGACCGGCCTGCCCGAGCTTCCAAATGGCCTGCGGCGGCTCTATGTCATCAGTAACGGGCTTACCAACCTGCCCGCACAGCTACCGCCCGGCTTGCGGCGCCTGAGGGTCGATAACAATCAGCTAACCAATCTGCCTGATCGCCTTCCGGCGACGCTTGAGGAGCTGGACGTCAGCGGCAACCGCTTGACGAATCTGCCCGACCTTCCATCCCGGCTCCAGCGCCTGAACGTCGACTACAATCAGCTGACGGACTTGCCCGAGCCTCTTCCGGGCGGGCTCCAATGGCTCAGCGCTAGCCACAACGAACTGACCAGTCTGCCCGAAACGGTGCCTCCCGACCTGCTATGGCTCGGCGCCAGCGACAACCAGCTGACCAGCGTACCCGAGACCCTGCTGACACAGCTAGGCCGTGATTCTAGCGTTGATCTGGAGAATAATCCGCTCCCCGATTTGGTGCAGGCCGGCCTGGCGGCAGCGATACATGCAGCAGACTATGCAGGCCCGCAGGTCTTTTTATCGACGGCCGAAGGCGCGCTGGAAGTCGAGCCGCGGTCCCTGCAAGAGGTTGTGGCGGACTGGCTCGAGGCCGAGCCCTCGATAACGGCCACCTGGCAGGGCTTTGCCCAAGAACCGGGTGCGCGGGACTATGCACGCTTCCTCGACAGGCTCCGGGGTACCGTGAACTATGGCAACGACGGGTTCCGGCAGGCGGTCGTCGAGGATCTGCGGCAGGCAGCCGTCAGGCCGCGTTTGCGTGAGCAGTTTTTCCAGCTGGCCTCGGGAGCGAGCGAGCGCTGCGAAGATCGGGTTACCTTGACCTGGAACGGCATGCAGAGCGCACGTCTGAACGCTGACGTTGAAGACGGCGTCTATGACGGGCGGTTGGCCGAGCTGCTTCGGCAGGGCCGTGTCCTGTTTCGGCTGGAGGCGCTGGATGGGATCGCACGCGAGACGGTCAACTCGCTTCGTCGTGCCGATCCTGACGCCTACGTCGACGAGATCGAGGTCTACCTTGCCTACCAGACCCAGCTGCGCGACCCGCTGCATCTGCTGCACATCGCTCCGGACATGCGCTTCTTGAATGTCTCTAACGTAACCGAGGACGATATTGCCAGGGCCGAGGCGTCGGTGCGCAATCAGGAGGCAGCGGAATTTCCGGACTACCTGGCAACGCGCTGGCACCCATGGGAGAGCGTATTGAGGCGCATCGCACCAGAAGACTATGCTGCAATGGAGAGGCGGCTCGTCGACGCGATGGGCGATGAATTCCAAGCCCGCTTGGATCGACGACTGGCCGAGAATGGTCTGACGGGCGATGCCGATGCAGAGCGAGTGCTTGGTGCCCAGATTCGCAAAGAGATCGCCCTCGAGATCAAAGGCCCGGTTATGCATCAGGTCCTCGAAAGATTCGGACTTGAGCTTTGAAGCGCCCTCGAGCGGGAGCCGTCGATCCGGCCAGCTGCGCGCAATCGCAGGCGGCTATCGATCCTTATCGAGGAACGAATGGAGAAGTTTCGTCGAGCGAATGAGTTGCCGGCAGGTCTTGGTCGCTTGGTAGTGCGGACGATCAAGAGAAATACCTCTCTCGCTGCTCGACCAGGCGAGCATTCTGTCGAATATCACTCGTTCATCTCTGATAGCGAAATGGAGAGTGAGCCGGTCCCTCAGTCGCCCTTGTGCCTCGTAGGCTCTCGATATTCGTTGCGCGAGACCGATAGGACCCTCGCTGCATCACGCTCGCCTCCAAATCACGAAACATGGTGTAGTTTCGACGAATCCACTGATGCAGTTCGGTGGTCCAGTCCTTTTCGTCGCGCAGATACCCGGTGAAGGAAAAGCTCAGTCGATCGACATATCTCTTTAGAAACAACGGCAGCGCGGAAATCCGGAGCACTCGCTCACAATCCATCGCTTCAGGTAGTCCTCCGCGCAGCACGAATTCATTGTGGACGGTGACCAGCGCCGCCGGTGGAATCTGCCGCCGCAGCATTTGATAACCACGGAAGGAATGGCGGTCAGCGCCCGCGACGAAGAGGATGACAGGCGCGACACAGCAGCGTGCTGTTTCCTTGATGAAGCCGATCTCCTCGCACATCTTGAAGAACTCGTCGAACGCGTGGAAGCCGAGGTCGATCACCTTGGCTACCCGATCGTGTATGATCAGTGGGTCCATCAGTTGCATCTTACCGTAAGTGTCAATTACATCTGCGGTCTCCGTGATGTTGGGGAGATAATCGAGCAATGATGGCTCCTTGAGATTTACATCGAAGGAGAGCGCCGTACCATTTTTCAGCAGCAAGTACTCGCTCACGAGGCGAGCGACGAGAGTTTTGCCGACCTGCGGGCTAGGAGAGCAGATGATGTAGATAGGAGTCGCTAACATAGCCAGCAGATCAATCTCACTTCGTCCCTGGGCTCAACCCGTCGCTCGCCGATGATGCGACTACTTATCGTCGCTCCGAGTCGCTGACTTGGCGCCGGCCAATTCCGTCAAGTTGATGCGATCAAACTCGCTCCAGACATTTGCCAGCCAGTGCCGTACATAGCCGCGCAGAACGAAGGAATTGTTCGCCGGCTCCTCGTTCCGGCCCTTGTTTGCGACAAAATCTACGAATGGGACAGAAGCGACTTCGACCTGCTCATAGGCCATCTCGTTGAGCTTCGGGATGGTCAACTCGGTCGCATGCTTGATGCGGTGAAAATAGGAACTATAGGTCGACTGGTCCCACTGGAAGAATTGAGTATCGTTGATGAAGTTCTTCACCAGATAGTACTTTGCGCCGGCCATGTAGGTCGCGGTCTCGGCGATCTCGTCCAGCGAAGCGATGGATGATCCCAGAATATGGAATACGGCAAAAGTGATCTGGCCGGATCGCGCCGAATCCAAAAAGCCGATGTCGCGCAAGGAGGCCAGTGCTGTGGATAGTAAGCCGGCGCGAGCATCGATAACGGTGACGGATAGCCCTGAGTTCAGGGTATCGAAGATCTTCATCTGGTCCGCCGTCGTCGTCATATCGACGATCTCGGTGATTGCGGGATAGAAGCGCTTCAACGTTCCCCGCGGCGACTCCGTGTCGAATGCGCGTGTTTGCACGTTATTGACGTTGAAGTAGTCCAGAAGCGTTCGTGACACGGTCGTCTTGCCGACGCCTCCTTTGTCCGCGCCCACCACAATCACAACCGGCTTCACCATGGAATTCTCCTGAGACACTCGCTATTGCCGCGCGCGACGTGCGCAATCGGCGTGTCTTTGCTTTGGATGCGAACATGGCAGAAAGAAGGGGCTATTGTATCTTCGATGCGGGTGCAGCGTGATTGATGAGGTTTTCCAGTGCCGAGCCGTCAGAGCTCTTTGATTGCAACGACGATGCAATTCGATGACAGTAACCAATCTCTCGTGATCGCGTTTCACGTGAGGTTTGTGATGAGCTGAAAGGCCAGATTCATCGAGCGGTAGACCATGCGCGCTGATGATCGCGATCGCCATCATGCTCGTTCAATTTGATCTTTGATCAGTGCAAACAACTCGAGAGTCTCACGTACGTCAGGAAAGTGGCGCTTTGGCGTGGGCATGACCGAGGTGTTCCGCACCGGTGCTTAAGACGCTTTCGGCGCGTTGGGTCGCACGGCCGTGTTGATCCAGTCGATCGCCAGACATCTAACTCGACAATCATGGCGGCGTCTCATCCGGCAGGCAAAGTGACGAGCGAGCACAATAAGAAAAGTATCGAGCAGCGGCCTGTTTAAAGCCTCGTTGCACATTCGAATGTCAGAGCGCCGAGCTGAGAGCTCGGCCCAGAACCTCGGCTCTGTGGACCCGTTCGACGGCGGGAAGCGGTATCCGACGGGCCTTCTGTAGTTGCTTGATCGGCGAGCCTGATGACCATCTCAATTAGGGATCCTCCTTTGAGCATGGGCGTCACCGACCACCCCCCGTGCTTGCATCTAGCGACACGGAGGTTGGTCGCTCGGAGTATCGCCGTTCGCTCCGCGACACGTCGAAAGCGATAATTTTCTCGTGCATACAATCGGGTCCGCGACAATGCGGCCGATCAGGTGGCATCCCAGGCGGGGCCGTCGAGGGAACCCGCCGTTATTGTGGGTCTGCCACTACCACGATGGGCCGCTGCTGATCATCGCCACAGGTATTCAGGCTCGGGCCGCGTGACACCACAGAACATAACGCCAGTTCGCCACGGTCGCAGCAGCTGAGCACACCTGTAAAGCGCAAGGCAGCTAAAAGCAGATATTTGCTAGCAAATCGGGTAAGGAGCGGAAACAAGAAGCGTCGACTTCATAGCTCCTGCTTCTCTGCCCCGGAGTCCGCCGACAGGAGCAAACTCTAGCTCTGCGAAGGCCCCCGGGCCAAGAATTCCGCTTCTACCGGAGGAAATGGAGGGCGAGCCTACCTGCGGCGCTGGGATTGCCTGAGAGTTAATTGGGTGTTTTCGGTAAAGCGGGTGATGGTGTGGCGCCTAGCTGCTCGGCGTGTGACGGGGGCGCCGTGCCCGATGGGACAGGTGCCGACTCGGCTGCGACCGGTGGGGGTCGGCCGACGATAACGGTGAGCAGACCCTGGCCCCACAGCTGCTGCGCGATCCTCCTGGCGTCTTCCAACGTCACCGCATCGACGATGGCATTGTAGTTTTCGATATAGTCGATAGGTAGCTTGTCAAGCTGATGTTGCAGCAGCGTTCGCGCTAGCTTTGATGAAGAATTAAGAGCCAGCATCTTCGAGCCCTTCAGGTAAGATTTTGCGTCGTCGAGTTCTTGTCGGGTCGGCCCCTCGTCGGCGATATGGCGGACCTGCTTCTCAATCTCTTCGAGCGTCTCGCCGGCACGATTGGCACGGGTGCCGCTATTGCCCACGAACACGGCGGAATGATTCATCCAGACCAACTGCTGACGGACGGAATAGGCCAGCCCGCGCTTCTCGCGAACTTCGCGAAACAGCCGTGACGACAGACCGTCGCCGCCGAGAATTTGGTTGACGATATTGGCGGCCATGAAATCGGGCTTACTGCGGCGGACGCCGGGACCACCGAAAGTCACAGCCGTCTGGGCCACATCGAGCGGAATGAAGACGCGCTGCGGCGGCTTTGCTGCGACGACGTCCCGAATCGGCACCGAGTCCGCCTTGGCCGGCAGGCCGCCAAAGGCCTTGTCGAGCAGTCCGCAGAGGACGTCTGGCTGAATGTCACCGACCACAGCGATCTTGAGGGTGTCTTTTGCTAGCACGCGCCGGACATAGCCCTTGAGATCGGTGACGCCAATCTTCGGGACGCTCTCGAGCGTGCCTCCGGCCGGCCGAGCATAGGGATGATCGTTAAAGGCGACTTCGAGGAACTTGCGATTGGCGAGCGATGAAGGATTGTTTGAATCATTCCTAAGGTTCGCAAGCAGGCTGGCACGGATCCGTTCAACATCCTCCGCGTCGAAACGGGGTAAGGTTAGTGCCATCCGTAAAAGGTCGAAGGCCTCATCCGCGTTTTCCTCGAGCGTGCGCAAGGCACCGCGGAACTGATCGCGGGTCGATCCAAAACTCATCTCAATGGCGCGACGGTCGAGCCGCTCGTGAAAGCTGTTGGAGTCGAGATCGCCGGAGCCTTCATCGAGCAAGTCAGCGACCATGTAGCCGACGCCGGCTTTGTCCGCGGGGTCCTGTGTCGCGCCGCCGTCGAAAGCGAATTCCATCGCAATAAACGGGACAGTTGCGTCCCTGACGAACCAGGCCTCTACACCACAGGGCGAGACCAGGCGCTGGATCTTGGTCGCGGCAACGGTCTTGGCGGCGGCGAGCGAATCTGGCGAAACAAGCATCCCAATTGACAATGAAGCTCCGCCGATGAAGAAGGCACGCCGTGTAAAGGAACAGGTCATGATCGTTTCTCCGTGTGCTTTGACGTCGCTTTGATGAGATAGCCGGTCACGGAGCGCTTCTTGTCGAGCCATTTGCGCGAGGCCTCGAGCACCTGCTCCGCCCGTACGGCGCGGATGCTGTCCGACCAGCCTCGGACGTCGTCGATGGTCAATCCGGTCGTCAGCCCGCCGCCATACCAGGTCGCGAGCTCTTCCAGGTTGTCGTTGGCATAGATTGCTTGCGCGATCAGCTGTGTCTTGACCCGCTCGAGATCCTCTGCCTGCGGGGAATTGTGCGCAATATTGGCGACCGTTTCGTCAATGGCGCACTCGAGCTGCCCGAGCTTAACGCCCGGCCTCGGCATGGCAGAAATCTCGAATTGCGAGAGATCGAGCGCGGTGGCGCGGTAGTGCGTCCAGGCGCTGATCGCGAGCCGCTTGTCGATTACCAGCGCGCGATAGAGATATGAGTTGATGCCACCACCCATCAATTTGCCGAGCACCTCAAGCGCTGGACTCTCCCCGGCGGCCGCGGTGCGAGCCGAGGGTACGAGATAGCGGCGGCGCAAGGCTGGCTGCTCGACGCGGGGATCTGCCAACGTCACGGTGCGCGCCGCGGCCGGCGATGGCTCCTGCGCTCGCAGGCGTTCCGCAGGAATCGATCGCTGCGGGGGAATGCCGCCAAAAGTCGTCTCCACCATCGGACGGACCTCGCTGACCTTGACGTCGCCCGCGATGATCAGGATGGCGTTGTTCGGCGCGTAGAAACGCTTGTAGAAAGCGAGCGCGTCCTCGCGGTCGAGATTTTCGATCTCCTGTCGCCAGCCGATCACAGGGTGACCGTAGGGATGGTTGAGGTAGAGCGCCGCCATCATCTGCTGGACAAGCCGCGCATCCGGCCTGTTGGCGATGCGCATATTATATTCCTCCAGCACGACGTCGCGCTCCGACAAGACGTCCCGGTCCTCGAGAATAAGACCGGTCATGCGGTCGGCTTCAAATTCCATCATCTTGCCGAGCTGTTCGCGCGGCACGTGCTGGAAATAACTGGTATAGTCCCTCCCCGTGAAGGCGTTCTCTTTGCCGCCGACACGCAGCACGGTCTGGGAGAATTCGCTCGCCGGATGTTTGGTTGTGCCCTTGAACATCAGGTGTTCAAGGAAATGCGCTAGCCCCGATTTGCCCGCCGGCTCATCGGCGGAGCCGACCTTATACCAGATCATCTGAGTCACAACGGGTGCGCGATGATCCGGAATCATCACCACTTGCAGGCCGTTTGGAAGCGTGAGGGTAGCCGGTCGATCCGATCTGGTCTTGTCCTCAGCAAAGATGCTCTCCTGCTCAGAAGAGTATAGGTTACGATCGGTGCTATCAGCCGTCCTGTGCTCGACCGTCGAGGAGGTCTGTGTCACTGAATCGATAGCGCCAGTAGCGATGCCCGCCGCCATGGCGCTGACGGAACTCTGGTCCTTCATGGGCTTGCCTTCGCTCCATAGAGATCCATGTTTTGTGGGAGATAGACCGACAAAACAGGAAGCTGCACACGGTTTGGCAAGGAGCAAAGGTCGGGCCAATTGCCCGCTGCGCGGCACGACCGCACGGCGCGCCAACCGGACGCAAAACCGATCCGGCGCGCGTGTTCTGGTCAAAGGTCAACGGCCGGCAGGTCGTGAACACGACATTGCGCAAGAAAGCGCACGACAATCTGGCACAAACCTTAGAATGGCAGTAGGGAGAGACGAATTGAGCCGCGATATGACGCCGGATCAAATCCCTCTCGCTTGTTACTGTCTCGTCCTACGCCGGGAGTGGCTTGGCGATGTTTCTCATGGTTGCGAGGCGAGAGTTAACGAGAAGCTCCTTGGAGTACGCTGTGCCGAAGTAGTCGAGGACGAAGGTGCCAGAATAGCGTAGATTATCGCACGCGTGGATTAGGCTATCGAGCATTGCGCCGACTTGCCCAATGCGGTCGCGATAGCGCGCGCGAATGACATTAACAGCGTTCATCGAATGAACCGCCTCGTCGGCAATTACCTCTCGCAGCCAATGATGAAACGTGTTGTTGCCAAGAGCGTCGTAAAACGGCTTTTCTGCCGCGTAGGCGCGGCAAGTGCACATTTCGTCGAACGCAATCATAACCAGCAAGGAGAATTCGTCCTTCAGGTATTCGGTGATCGGACCAAAGTCATGCGATCGAGCGCCCAATCTCTCGCGAAGATCCTTTTCGGATCCGTTCGCGACAAGTTCAATGATGCGGATGAAGCCATTGGTGTGTCGCTCTTCATCAATCGCCCAGGCGTTGAGAAATGCTGCAGCTTCATCAGTCGCGATGAGATTTCTGGCGGCAAGTTCTTGTTTCAAATACCGGGCGTCATATTCCGTGTATAGGTCAGGCCACAATTTATCCCAACGTGCGCGTATGGCTGATGGTTCGGCGCAGAACATCGCAGGTGTAAGAGCGCTGAACAATTCGTTTGGATTCCAGTCCCGTCGAACCGGCGTGATCATCCCTGTCCCCTAGCCGCGAGCGCTCGGGCGAACGTTTTTGTCTGCCCGAACCCTGGCAAATATTAGCTGCATACGAAACGGCCGTCGCCTCTTAGTTTTGGCGGGGTAAATTCCGGGTCGTAGTGTTCTCGGCCAATCGAAGGTCCCGGTTCTAGCGAAAGTTTATCGCGGTGAGAAGCAAGCCAAGAATAAGCGGAATACGCGCGATTACCGCTCCTTGGGTCGAACGTCGATTCCCGTGAAGCCGACTGGTTACGTCGCACTGATCGACACGCATAGCATCGTCCGTCTACCATGGACCGGTTGCTCGGACTGCACGACAACGTTGCCGCCATTATCTTCTGCCGTGGAGCGTCCAGCGATGGGACGTGCGCCAGGCGACGTGCTGTGCGAGAGTGCCAGTTGAGCAGACTCAGAGCATCGGAGCGGTTGGCAATGCGCCCCGGTCCACCTTCGTCGCTGTTTAGCACGAACTGCCATTGCCCTTTATTCCTGTCGCATTCTGCCCTGTCCGGTATGATACTTACATGTCCAGAGTCCGACGCCACGGATCAGGGCTGCGGGAGCACTGTATCAAGCACATGGTTTTCCTGTTCGTGGACGGCAAGCCCTCACGATCGTTTGTGGCACGTCACTTGCTCGGTCGAGAAGTGACAATAGTGGCCTCACAATTGCAAGCTGGCGTGCAGACGCGCCAATTAGTGATCATGGGAGATATGCGGGAGCTCTGCTCAGGCATCGTCTCGCCCATATACAACCACACAGGAGATGGTGATGATGAAAGAAACCGGGATCAACGATGACATCGGCATTGCAGCCGGCGCATTTCAGGACTTCACAAAGCGAGCAATTGGAGCGCAAAACGAGTTTGTGAAAAAGTACTCAGAGGCCTATTGGCACTGGCAGGAGCGCATTCAAATCGAATCGACACAGTTGACTGAGTTCTTCAAGGATGTCTCCTCGACATCTTCAGCGCCCGACCAGATCGGCATTCTTCAGGGGTGGATGAAAGGCGCCAAGCAGCGGTTCACGGAGAATGTTGTCTATTCTATCGAAACCGCGAAAGCTCTCACGAATGTCGGACTGCAGGCATAATTTGGTCTCTGCCGATGCAAGGTGGCAGTGTCGCAAGCATCTGCAAGGTAAGTGATGGATAAGTTGCAATGTTGTTACACGTGACGATTCGTATAATTATCGACCACATGGCTTATCATTCTTGAGGTTTGGCGGCGGCGTGTAGTGCGGCTGCTTCGGGCGAGCCTAGCCGGCCACTCAGGCGTCAAGCTCTGCACGCTATTATTTGCCGCGCCATCTTGCTCGGGCCAAGGCGTCATCCATCTGCGGTTGTGGATCCTCGGTCTCCGTCCTACTTTCTAGCGCAAGCGACAGTTTGAGATTGTTGCGCAACATTGCATTTGAGGGTTCTCTTTCGAGAGCTTTGCGGTATAGCCCTTGTGCCTCTTGATGGCGGCCCTTCTGATCGAGGACAACGCCCTTGGCGTTCAGTGTGCGCAGATCGCCGGGAGCCGCCAAGAGGACATTATCGAGAACCTCAAGCGCTTCATCGGGCGATTTGCGGGCCAGCAGGACCCGCGCAAGTGGGATTGCCGCATCGACATTGTTTGGTTGTTGCTTCAGCGTATCGCGCAGAGTTTGCTCATCAGCATCCCGACCGAGGCTGTATGCAATTCGTTCGCGCACGCCAGGATCGATCGCCTTGGCGTTAGCTAGCTCTGACGAGAGTGTCTGCCGCGGTGAAAGGGCCGACCTATCCGGGTTAGCGCAGCCTGCCAGCAGAACGATAGCGAGCGTGCCTGAGCACAACGCTGAGCGAAAGAAGCGAGCGTGTCGCCAGAGGCTTATCTCGTAGGAATTCATAGGCTATCTCACGACGAGCTGCTGTGCTCTGTTAACTTGCGGCGGGAAGCAGCCCGCCCCGCTCCGAGGAAGGAACCCTTTCCTTGGCAGCCGGAAGTTTCACGGACCCAATCGGCTGGACTGTGAAATCCGAGGCGAGATCCTGATAAGACAGAACGGGCAGATCGATCCCGTTGCGGGTGAGAAAGCCGCGTACGAAGCGTCGGATATCCATCGAGCCGAGAATGACGGGCTGGCTTTGGCTTTGTGCGATGGTCGAATGGATCTGACGGAATTGTGAGAGCAGCTTCTCGCTCTGCCAATCGTCCAGAACGAGATATGGTCCGACAGCGGTTTCGCGCACCGAACCGCGCACTATCTCTTCAGTCTCACGCTCGATGATAAAGGCGGCCACAACGCGGTGGGCATTGGCATAGCGAAAGCAGATCTGCCGCTTCAGCGCGGCGCGAACATATTCAGTGAGCAGGACGGCGTTCTGCTCGCGTTCACTCCATTCTGCAAGGGCCTCCAGGAGGAGGCGAGTGTTGCGAATGGGTATCCCCTCATCGAGCAGGCGGCGCAGGACCTCTGCGATCCGAGGAATGGTCGCCGTACGAAGCACTTCCTTCACCAGATCTGCGTACTCCTGCTCCATTCGGGCAAGCAGTTGACGGGTTTCTTGAATGCCGACCAGGCGCTGTGCGTAGCGTGTCAATGTGGAACGGAGACGTAAAGCAAGAATTTCGACCGGACGGTGGTGTCCGATCCCGGCGGCTTTGAGCGCAGCTGCATGGCGTTCTTCGATCCATACGCGAGCCGTCTCCGGGTCTTGCTGAAATGGAATGCCGCTTAGTTCAACGTTCGCAATATCATCGTTGAGCGCGAGCTGGGTCGGATCGATCGCGTCCCGTTCAACCGGCACGCTATCGACATCTATCCTGAACTGCGACTTGGACAAGTTCTGGTCAATCTGGGCCGGGATACGCGGAACCGTGATTCCAAGATCTGCCGATACCGACGTTGAAACGCGCGCGATGCTTTGTTCCAACTCGTCTTTGTCGATTGAATGTATCAGGTTCGGCGCAAGGAATAACGCGATCGGAAGTGCTTCCGCGTGAGCGGCTCGCTTCTGTGTCTGTGCTGGAGCCGGAGCCGGAGCCGAAGCGGTGACATTTGCGCCTGGCTTCGCGGCAGGCTTGTCGCCTTTCGCGCCGACCTTGACATAGCTTGCGGCAGCGAAGAGTGCGGCCAAGATGACGAACGGGGGCAAGGGGAAGCCAGGAACGAATCCCATTAACAACAAGACGCAGGCGGCCAACCGAAGCGCTTGCGTGCTCGCCGTAAGTTGGCTGACAATATCGGCCCCAAGCTTGAGCTTGGAGGGCCCGTTGACGCGCGTGACGATGGTCGCGGCTGTAATCGACAGCAACAGTGCCGGAATCTGTGAAATGAGCGCGTCACCTATCGTCAGCAGCGTATAGTGATGCATCGCGGCATCGAGCGACATACCCTTGGAGAGCAGGCCGATGCTGATTCCGCCCAGCATATTGATGCAGATGACGATCAGTCCGGCGATCGCGTCGCCTTTCACGAATTTCATGGCGCCATCCATTGCACCATGAAGTTGGCTTTCTTGCTCAAGTGCCGCGCGCCGGCGACGTGCTTCGTGTTGATCGATATGGTTGTTGCGCAGCTCCGCATCTATCGCCATCTGCTTGCCCGGAAGTGCATCGAGCGTGAAGCGCGCTGACACCTCTGCGACGCGCTCGGCGCCTTTGGCAAGGACCATGAACTGCACCATGGTCACGATCAGGAATATGACGATTCCGACAGCGATGTTCCCCGAAATGACGAAGTCGCCAAAGGTGTGGATGATGCTGCCGGCGTCGCCCTCCGCAAGAATTAGGCGCGTTGTTGCGATGGTCAGCGCCAGACGAAAAACCGTCGAAATCAGAATGACGCCCGGCAGCGACGAAAAATCAAGCGGCGTGCTGAGATAGAGGGCAACCATCAGCAGCAATATGGCAAAGCCAAGGTTGAAGCCGATAAGCATGTCAATCACGATGATAGGGATCGGCATGATCATCATGCCGATCGCCAGAAGCAGCATCAGTGCGACCATGATATCCGGATGGGCCGGTGCGCGGGCGACGAAATTTCGTAGGTGCCTGGCCATGCAAAGCCTTATTGTTTGACCGGAGCCGGACTGCCCCGCAAGAAAACATAGCGCTTGAAGGTGGCCTGCGCCTCGGCCATGCGATCAGCCTGACGCAGAGCATGGCTGCGCAGCAGCAGCAATGGCAGACGCGACGATGGCTGATCATCAAGCATGTCCAGCCTGTCCAGTACCGATAGCGCTTCCTCGCCGAGGCGCTGTGAGATGAGAGCATAGGCGAGAATGCGAAGCAGCTCGACGTCCTGAGAATGTTCGTGAACGACGAGCCGCAAGAGAGTCAGACTGTGTGCGCTCTGCCCGCACGCGAGGTGGACATAGGAAAGCGCGCAGAGCAAATCGCGCTCGGGCCCAGAGAACGGAACGATCCGATCGGTTTTGGAAACATTCGACGACTGGGTAGGCGTGAAGTGCTGCACGTCGTGCGGATCTGGCATTGCTAGCCTTGGATCAAGCTGTTGTGATTCTGCCGGAGCAGGATCAACCGCCGCAGCTCCAGCCGCAGAAGCGCGGCCCCTTCGCCTGCCACGGAGCCCTCTGGCGCGGCTGACAGCGCATCGGCCAGACGCTCGAGGAGAAGGCCGTGTTGCTCTGGACGTACAACATGCGAATGACGCAGGCGGGGCGTGACGAAGGAGAGCAGGCTATGCGCGAGATTGGGGCCCGTCAGCCAGGCAAGTTCCGAACTTGTTTCGATCTTACCTGCGTGCTCGGTGGCATCGGTGGGATTGATCCGCGAGATTGAATCGATTGACTTGAGTTCGAGCGCGTTATCGATCGTGCTGGCAGCCAACCGCTCCTGCGCTTCGCGCTGTTGGACAACTGACGTGTGGCCCTTGCCGTTTCCATGGACCTTGTCGATGCCGATGCTGCTGGCCTGAGATGTGGTCGGGGCGATGACAGCTGCATGATGCTCGTTGTTAATTCCCTGAAAGGCGGTGCCAGGCTCTACGGACCGCTGCGGCAGCCTAGTCATGAAACGTTCCTTCGTTGGCCGCGGGCTAAAACTCTAATAAGACAAAGCAGCAAGCTGGCCATTGCGTGTCAGCAGCACACGTCCGTCCTCGATCTCCTTTACGGTCCATCCATTGCTCAGGAGTGCACCCGCGAAATACTTTTGACCAGCAATGACCAGATAAGGGTCGTTTCCGCGCCAAACTGCCTGGACGGCAATTGCGGGGGGCGCCTTCTCCTCCTTGATGGCGACCGCGCTGACGAGCGTATAAGCACCATTGCTTTGGACATCGAACCGCTGCTGGACTTCCCGCCATTTAGCGAGCGAGGCAGGCGTAATAGTGCCATCGGCGGTCACAACGCCCGGCCCAGAACTGACTTTGATACCGAGCAGGCCCGCTGCGTTAACTTCCCCTTGCAGCCGTTGAGCCGCTGCGTCGGTGGCCGGAACATCAGGGGTCGCGAGCGCGATTTTGGGGGCAATGTCCGTGGCGGAGGACGAGGTGCTCAGCGCTGCGGCGCTGTCGAACTGGACAAATCTCGTTGAAAGGGTGCCAACTGCGGCAGAGCTGATGAGGACCAGGGCGAGCGGGATAATCGGTACATGCCAGCGCCCGGTAGAGCCGGCATGCTGAGTGGCTTCGGTCGAGCAGCGAATGGACATCGCGCCCATATGGATGACGGCAGGAAGAGGGACAACAACGGTCTCATTTGGCGAAACAGGGCCGCGGCCCTCGATCGCGACGTCCGCGGCAAGGGCCTCGATCTCGATCGAACTGACATGCCAGCTGACGCGAAGATGGTGCGGTTCGAGGCCTTGCTCGATGAAGACCAAATCAGCATCGAGGCTGCTGCCAATCAAGCAGGAGCCGCTCCCCGCTTTGCCGGTCAACCCGGTATAACACCCCGACAACACTTCGAATAGCGGGGAAGCTGGTTCATTCACGATCGTCTCCTGAATGAAGAACGAGACCGTACGGCAAAGCCGTACGGTCTGTTGCGACTTCACAGATCATGCGGCCGGCAAAAGCGGGAGGATATAATTTCGTCCCGCTTCATCCGTTACTGCACCCGCTCGTCGGCCACCTTCTTGACGGTCGAGAGCTCTGTCGAGACGACGCGAAGTTCTACATCCCTTTCAGCAGCCTTCGTGCTGCTGGCAGTCAGGGCGGCGAGTTGCCTGTTGAATGCCGCTTCTCCCGCAGCTTCAGCAGCGGCGGAACCCGCGGCTGCAGTAACAGTACCAGCTGCGCCACCCGCCGTCGAGGTATGAGAAGCACCAACCTTATCAGCCATATTGTTTCTCCTGTTTATTTGAAGATTGCCGCGCCTTGCGGCTCCGATTTTCCTGACGCCGCAACATGCGAGGTCAGGAATCCTCCTCTGTCTCGGCCATGGCATCGTCGAAACGACCCATTGCACTACTTACAAACTGGATAGCGACGGCGCCGAGAGCGACGTTGAACGCTTGCTGCATAGCAGCGGCTTGCGAGTCAGCGTTTGGACCAGACGCGCCGCCATTTAAGGGAGCTCCTGCACCATGCGATTGGCCATGATCATCGTGCTCGCCAGGCGCCCGAGATCCCTTTTTGCCGCCGCCAGTCGCGTGGAGGTCAGCATCAAGGTGCCCAGCGGCGCTGGAGCTGGAAATGCGCATCGGGTTCTCCTACTTCAAAACTTCGTTCGGGCGGAGGAAGCAGTCTCCGTCACGTCTACTATGGAAGCATTAGCTTTCGACAAGCTGACGAGCCTCAGAAATACTGAGCCAATCTCTTTGGTGTTGCCTATGGACAGGCCGCCTCATATTTCGGCAGTTTGCCGGCGAAAGCTGCAGATCAGAGTTGGTACAAGATCTCGCCTATGTGGCACTTGATCAGGCAAGCCGTTGTTCATCAAAGCGCAGCTTTGATGAGCGGAATGTAAGCGCCGGACGGATAAAATGGGCTTAAGCTTTGACGTGGCCCAATCTCGGGCCCGCCTGGCTGGGACCCCTCGCAGCTCGTTCGGCAATTTAGGTACCTCGAACCATGCAGCGATTTGTCTAAATCCTGCCCCGGGCGGGGTGGCAGGTTAAAGTTGCTCATGCGAGCCAACGACGAAGAGCGATCTTCCATTCCCGCTCGTAGCAGACCCATACAAATGGATCACTTTCGTGGACAGCGATCAGGAGGCGCTGGAGACAAGGACCTTGAGCGTCACGTCCACTAATGTGCTCTCGATCCGACGACGTAAACCGGTCAGGCACGCCACTCCACCGGTTCCGTCGCGGCGTGAAGGCATCAACAAGTTTACCGTCCGCGATGGGTGGCGCAATCGGCCCGTCGAAATCTTCGCGGTGGCGCACGCGATGTGAGAACGCCCGTCGGGTGCTCGAGTGCAGCCGACAAATGCGCTGGTTTAGCTAGCGACAAATACGCTCGTCAGTGTAAGCATCGAGCATGCTTGCGCGACCTGCGCGGCGGGGACGACCCTACCGCGTGGTGGCCTCGCAAGCTGGCCTTTCGTTGCAGCATTCTCCTGCGTCGATAGCGCCGCTACGACTAGGCGTAGGCACCTGCAGCTTGCGTGCGCTCGGATTCTATCCGTGCCTTGAGGTTATTCAGATAGTCCTCCGCGTAGGACTGGGCCATCGACACCGGCAGGTTGATGCCGGCCGTCGCCGCTTCTTGAATTGCCTGCTTCACCAAGCCTTCTCGAATCGCTATCTTGACCTCGGGGCCGGCGATGCAGCCCACGGCCTGCGCCGCAAGACTGAGCCTGGCTTCCTCCAGCGCCTTCTTCATGTTGCCGCCGCTGATCGCGGTGTGGAGAAGATTTGCAGCTTGCGCTTCGGCCTCGATCACCATTGAAGCAAGATCGGCCAGTTCGCCCAGCCCTGGAATGAAGCCGAGTACACCAACGGCCGTCGCTGTCCAGTCGAGTACCTTTGAGCCTACCTTGAGCACGTCATTAATTGCGTGCATGAGGGCGCCACCGTTCTTCTTGGGAGACTTGATGTCGGGCTGATCTGCCACGCCAATCATCATGTCCGCGGTGGCCTCCTGTTCGGCCAGCGTTTGAGCGGCATGCGTTTTCAATTGCGGAGCGGCGCGGTTCGCACCAGACATGTTGTTGAAGAACTGGTTGAAATCGTTTCTGCTGATGTTTCCGGAATCGACCGTATGGCCGCCGCCGAAGTCGAAAAACTTGTGGTGGGTTTTGTAACCAGTAATCGCGTTGTTCATCAACCCGAACAGCACAGGATCCGAGAGCAGCTGGGAAGCCGCGCTTCGCACCTCAGGGGAAAGGCTCTTGTCGTCCACCATACTCACGAGCTTTTCCCGGGTCAGATCGCCATTTCCAAAGAAAGCGTCCTGGTTCTTGTTGATCGTGTTTAGTGTGCTCAGCTCGGGTCGAGTGAGACTCATCGATGACGAAGCGACCTGCAGGAAGTCCTCTTTGTGGACCTTATCTATCGAGCCGCCGTACAACTGCTTCCATTGATCCGGGTGGTCGAGAAAATATTGAGCCGCCGCGAGGACCTGTGGGGGGCATTTGCCAATGTCGGCGTTGCCGTCCACGATGCGCCTGAAATCCGCAAGGCTCAAGTTCTTGGGCAGGTTATCGGAATAGCGGTAGAGTTCGCGCAAGGCATCGGTCAGTGTCATGACCGATGGCTCACCGTTCCCCGTACCGTCGGATGGCATGTAGTTCTGCTCGTAGGTCCGCGCCCGCTGCTCCTGGAACGCGGCAACTTGAGGGTGATGGTCGGAAAAGCCGCTGAGATCGCCCGCTTTGATCCTGCCGCCACAGCGGCCGTCGCCTTGCGAACCGATCGCATAGAAGAGCTCCGGGTCCTGTTGCAGTGCCTCGATCGCCGCCTTTAGATCCGGCGGTGTCGAGGGATCGTTGGCCAAATCTCCCAGAGACTTCCAATCAAGCGGGCATTTGTCCTTGTGGCGGTTCAGCACAGAGACAATCTGCAGTTCCGCACTAGTCAGCGTGCCACCGTTCCAGGTGATCCTTGAGCTTTGTACGGGCGCTTCCGCAATGATTGGGCTGCCGGCAGCACAGGACGGCTGTGGGTCATCCTGATATGCATCCAATGCTGCCCTTATCTCTGGTGGCAGGATATTCCGCGCCTCTTGCGTGAGTTCCTCAGTCAGTTGCTTGGTCGATTCTGTGGGGGCCCGCTCCTGCGGTGCTGCATGATCGCTGGTCGTGTCTTTCGACGAGAGGCTGGCCAGCATCGCCTGAAAGCTGGAAAAGTCCTGCACCGAGGAGGGCGGGGCGGGCATTCCGGAGAAAGCCACAGTTGAATTGGCGGTTGGCGATAGGTCGACTGACATTACACGTCCTCCGATGTAAGTGTGCACCACAAGACGGTCACCGGCGCGGCCCTAGATCGCGACGAACAGGGAGTGTTGATCGGCAGAGTTCAACAGGTTCTACCACTTGCATCCTGTTGCTCAGTGCGCCTTCAGCGCTCAGTTTCGCGACTATCCATGGGAACGCCGCCGTCTAAATATTCACGCCGTATGGTAAAACGGACAACCTTTCGAGAAGCTGACGGCACTCAGACGATTTCAAGGTGATTGATGAAACAGCCTTGCCCGCAAGGGACCTGGACGTATTTCAATGCCGGTGCCAGCTTCGCTTAGTTGCGTTCGCCTGGCCTGGTGCCATGGCTGAGTGCATCGAGTGCCGCTTGAATGCATCAAAGCTGATCGGATTCAAGATCAGTAGTCGATTTTGCGCCTCGTGCGCGTCGGATATGTAAAGCACCCGCCCATCGTAGTACCATTGAAAATTATAGAGCTTGATCAAGCGGTCGAGAAATTCTCGCGGTGGGAGTTCCGGTAGCCGCCCGCGAATCCGCCCCTTCACCCCAGTACTTGCATTGACCCGGATATTCCGATTGTGACCGAATTCCTGCAGTGCGGTCGCGAGGTCCTGATCCAGAACGTGTAACTGTAAGGCGTCGATGGCAGCGTCAGCGGCGCGCCGAGCGTCCTTGGCGACGTCAGGCAGGTGAAAACAGGAACACATAGTACTTTCTTCAAGATGACAGCCTCCGAGATCGGATGAGTATACCTGCTATTTTCACGACAGGATCGACACCAAAATTCGTCCCAAATTTGGAGGCCGATACTTTCTTTCTAAATCGAAAGCAGCCGCGGTCATCAGGTAACGAACGTTCGTCAGCTTTCGGTCAGCTCGCTTCTCTAAGTGCTGGCCCATTCGCGCTCACGAATGCTGCCAATCTTATCACGCGACAGAAACGGTTCTTCTCATGCTGCCTGCCGTTGCCTCGACTGCTCTCAACTCGGCCGAATGTATCTCCAGCGGCTGTTCATCGGTGCGGGACCAGTTTCATGATAGTCTTACGCAGGCGGATGCTCTTGTCCGCTTGCCGCTTCTGCTGTCGCATCGGCGGGTGTAAGACCGACCTGTATACCAAAGTGCGGGCGAGTACGAAGGCACCTGTCGTCGACTCGCTTGCAAATGAGATGGGAGGAATTGCGTTGCGGATGGATTTTTCGCGTATTAATCGGTCTAAAGCTATATTCTATGATATTTATGCTTCTGATGATCCGAGGGCATATTTCTCGATCCTCGGAGACTTGGATTATATGATCCCGGACGTGGCTGAGCCGGTTGTGCGCCAAATCCTGGCAGCGAAAGCTTCGGCAACTGGCCTTAAGCCCATCGTGCTCGATGTTGGATGTTCATACGGCATCAACGCAGCGGTGCATCGCTTTCCGCTGACCTTCGGGGGCTTGCGTCACCGCTACGCCCGGCGTGAGATGAGGGCGATCAGTTCTGAAACACTGGTGAGTCTCGATCGCAATTTTTATGCAGCCTGGCCTGATGTCGGGGTGGCGCGCTTTATCGGCCTCGATGTGTCGGCACGGGCGATCAGCTATGCAAAGACTGTTGGCCTCTTGGAGCAGGGCATCGTCGCTGACCTTGAAAAGGAGGCGCTATCGACGGATAGCGCGCGCATTCTCCGCTCCGTGGATGTTATCATGTCAACCGGATGCATCGGCTACGTTACCGAGAAGACGTTCAGCGAGATTCTCGATGCGACAGAGAAGCAACCATGGATCATCTCCTTCGTGCTACGAATGTTCCCATTTGAATCGTTGGCCGAAGCGTTTGCAAAGCGTGGTCTTGTGACAGAACGTCTTACCGGCGCGACGTTTATCCAGCGTCGCTTTCGCGATGCTGAAGAGTTTGAAAGTTGTTTGGCCAGCTTGGCGGCCCTTGGCGTGGATGCGACCGGCCTCGAATCAGAAGGGCTGTTGCATGCGGATCTGATCTTGTCTCGCCCAGAGGCGGATGCGCGGGCCACGCCTCTGGAAGACGTTGTCACCGTCGCCAGCGGCAGGGGACGGCCGATTGGACCCCGTTACGTTCATGTTGAAAGCAACGAGGGCTTTCAGGTTGCGCTGGAGCCCTGACAGTTAAGGACCACTGTGCAGCGCGCGAATCTCTTCGGCGCTGGATCAAGACGTCGAAAAACAAGGTCATTCTGTGTCGAAGGCGCGCCAGAGCCAATGTTGTTCGCCGACGATGGATAACGACTCGTCCAGATGCCGTTTGTCGCGGCGAGCGCTGCTATTCAGATCGGAGAGCGCCTTGCCGAATTCCCTCTCTACTGACGCGCGGTTTCATAGATCGCATCAATGCGACACGTGGGTCAGAATTTCCTCGACTGTGCGCAAGCTCAACGGAAACCGGAAAGGCAGCCCAACGGCATCTCCAATCATCTGCAGCGGAAGTGACAGCGGCGATAGAGTGGTCCGGGCAGGTCGGTATGTTTTTGCCTTCTAAATCTTGATCTCTCCAATTGACGAATCCCGGCGCGTAGTGCCTATCTATAGTCAGTCACGGTCTTCCGTTCCCCACACCTTGTAGGGCGGAAGCTAAGAGGGAACCCGGTGCGCCAAAACGGCAACTCCGGGGCTGCCCCCGCAACTGTAAGCGGCGAGCGGTTGTCATCATGGTCACTGGCGCGACACAGCGCCGGGAAGGCCGACAGCCGCAGTGACCCGCGAGCCAGGAGACCTGCCGCGACCGAATGAAAGTCCTCGGGCGGGGTGCTCCGGTGGGTCGCTTGCAGCCGGGGACATTTGCCCGGATTCCTCGCAAGTCGTCCGCCCGGCCCGCGCCTAACATCGCGGGGTTGCCGATGTCGCCGTCTTACAATTTCGATCAGCATGGTCATCTCATTGAGCCGCCGCACGGGCAGCGGCGCCCAGCGCAGGCAAGGCCTACCCCGCCTAAGTTTGGTCTTGTGTTGCCATCGCCAGCTCCGCTGCCGCGCCCCCTTGCGCCATCGCCAAGGCCGGCCGATCTCAAGCTCGATCGGACGCGCGACGACCTGGTGACGCCGTTCGGCAAGCTGACGGTGACCGACCGTTACCTGCTCGCCGGCGAATTGCTCCAGGACATGTTCGCGCGGGTGTCTTGCGCCTTCGCGGATGATGTTGCGCATGCCCAACGTCTCTATGATGCGATGTCTCGGCTGTGGTTCATGCCGGCCACACCGGTACTGTCCAACGGCGGCACCACGCGCGGTCTGCCGATCTCGTGCTTCCTTAACTCGGTGTCGGACTCGCTCGAAGGCATCGTCGGCACCTGGAACGAGAATGTCTGGCTTGCCTCTAACGGTGGCGGCATCGGCACCTACTGGGGCAACGTTCGCTCGATCGGCGAGAAGGTGAAGGGCGGCGTTACCTCGGGTATCATCCCGTTCATCCACGTTATGGACGGCCTGACATTGGCGATCAGCCAGGGCTCGTTGCGGCGCGGCTCTGCGGCGGTCTATCTCGATATCCACCATCCCGAGATCGAGGAGTTCCTCGAGATCCGCAAGGCGTCCGGCGACTTTAACCGCAAGAGTTTCAACCTGCACCACGGGATCAACGTTACCGACGCGTTCATGCGTGCCGTGGGCGCCGGCACCGCGTTCGCCCTGCGCAGCCCGAAGACCAACGATGTCATCCGCGAGATCGACGCCCGGCAGCTGTGGCAACGCATCCTGGAGAACCGGCTGCAGACCGGCGAGCCTTATCTGTTGTTTATTGACACCGTGAACCGGTCGCTCCCCAAGCACCAGCGCGAGCTCGGCCTCAAGGTCTCTACCTCCAACCTGTGCAGCGAAATTACCCTGCCGACCGGCATCGATCATCGCGGCGAGGAGCGCACCGCGGTGTGCTGCCTATCGTCGCTCAACCTCGAGACCTGGGACCAGTGGAATGAGAAGCCAGGCTTCATCGAAGACGTCATGCGCTTCCTCGACAACGTGCTGACCCACTTCATCACGGTGGCGCCGGACGGCATGAAGCGTGCCCGCTACGCCGCCTTGCGCGAGCGCTCCGTCGGCCTCGGCGTCATGGGCTTCCATTCGTTCCTGCAGGCCAAGGGCATTCCGATGGAAAGTGTCGTGGCCAAGTCGTTCAATCTGAACATGTTCCGGAAAATCCGTCGCGATGCCGACGCGGCATCCGTGACGCTCGCGCGCGAACGTGGGCCGTGCCCGGATGCACTGGAACGCGGTGTGATGGCGCGCTTCAGCCATAAGATCGCGATCGCGCCAACCGCCTCGATCAGCATCATCTGCGGCGGGACTAGCGCTTGCGTCGAGCCGATCCCGGCCAACACCTACACCCATAAGACCTTGTCCGGTGCCATCTCGGTGCGTAATCCGCATCTCGCCAAGCTGCTGGCCGCCAAGGGCGCCGATACTTCGGAGACCTGGCAGTCGATCATCGCGCACGAGGGTTCGGTCGCCCATCTCGACATCCTGTCGGAGCACGAGAAAGCGGTCTTTCGCACCGCCTTCGAAATCGACCAACGCTGGATCGTCGAGCTTGCCGCAGACCGCGCCGCGTTCATTTGCCAGAGCCAGTCGATTAACCTCTATCTGCCGGCTGACGTCGATAAGTGGGACCTTCACATGCTGCATTGGACGGCATGGAAGCGCGGGGTGAAGAGCCTCTACTACTGCCGTTCAAAATCGATCTCGCGCGCGGCGTTCGCCGGCAACATCGCTGACGGCGACAAGGCGGCGCCGCCGCAGCCGCCGCAGCGGCACACTGACTATGAGGAGTGCCTCGCATGTCAGTGATCGATCTCTCATCCGTCGATCCGCGCACACTGATCGGCAAACGGTGCGTCGGCCTCCTCGACTCGACCGGCAGCTATGACGTCGATCGCTACGCCTGGGCTTACGAGTTCTGGAAGCGCCAGCAGCAGACCCATTGGATGGGCGAGGAGGTGCCGCTTGGTGCTGACCTCAAGGATTGGGCGTCGGACCGCGTTACCGACAGTGAGCGCGCGCTGCTCACTCAGATCTTCCGTTTCTTCACCCAATCGGACATCGAAGTCGGCGATAACTATCTTAAGCGCTACATCCCGATCTTCCAGCCGCTCACCGTCCAGATGATGATGGCGGCCTTCACCAATATGGAAACGGTCCACATCGACGCCTATGCGCTGCTGCTCAAAACGCTCGGCATGCCCAAGACCGAGTTCGAGGCATTTCGCGGCTATTCCGAGATGCGTGCCAAGGCGGACTACATGCACGAGTTTGGCGTCGACACAGTAGCCGATGTCGCCAGGACCTTGGCGATGTTCGGCGCCTTCACCGAAGGCATGGCGTTGTTCGCGAGCTTCGCGATGCTGCTCAATTTCCCCCGCCACAACAAGATGAACGGCATGGGACAGATCGTAAGCTGGTCGGTTCGCGACGAGAGTTTGCATTGTGAGGGCATTATCAAGCTGTTTCACGAATGGAACCGCGAAACCGCCGCGGTGACGCGCTCCGTCCGTGACGATATCGTCGAGGTCGCCAAAACCATGGTGAAGCTGGAGGAGAATTTCGTCGACCTCGCGTTCGGCCTAGGCAAGATCGAGGGCATGAGGCCCGAGCAGATCCACACTTACGTCCGCTATGTCGCCGATTGGCGACTGACCCAGTTGCGGATTGCCCCGGTCTTCGGCTTCTTCGAAGCCAAGGAGGGCGGGTTCACCCAGCTCAAGGCGCATCCGCTGCCTTGGCTCGTCGAGATTCTCAATGGCGTCGAGCACGCCAATTTCTTCGAGCAGCGCGCCACCGAGTACTCCAAGGCGGCGAGCCGCGGCAGCTGGGACGGCGAAGACGGGGTGTGGGCAGCTTTCGGCCGGACGTAGCCAGACGGAACAGCGCTTTGGAGCGCCCCCGCATTTTCGGACGTTTGCGAAAGTCGGCTCTGCCGCTGCTTGCGGGGCCGCAGCGGACCTCAAGTGGCATGATCTATGCCGCTCGAAATCATGGTCGCGGGCCTTTGGGATGGACGTGCCAAAGTGGAGGTGTTGAGCACACCTAGGGTGTCCGCCAGTATCGGAGTTTATCAAAAACGCTCCGGCTGGAATGAGCAGAGGCAGCGCGGTATCGGGCAACCGATCGAAGAAAACTGCGCCCGTTGATGTGCCGATGCGCAAATGAACTCAATCCCGGTTTCACGAGGCCCGTGAGGCAATCGATGTCCACGCGGTTTTGCGTTAAGGCCGCCTGCAATGCGGCTTGAGAAGATTGGTTGCACACGCTCGCCGTCCTGTTGGGGAGGGCGGACGGAAACTGTTTTACGCACCTTAGCCAAAGGGACGGGGTAAAACCTGACTTGAATGATGCGAGCTCTCATCGGGGCGGCTGTGTACGTGACAATCGCGCGTGATGGTCAAGGCGGCGACTTCGTGGCGTCGGTCCATGTAAAGCGCAAGGCGGAGAACGCAAAAGTGAGAAGAGGGCGCATTGGTGATCGTTTGTCCCGCGCCGTGCAGCGATCTTGACGACGCGACCAGCTCTCTGCACTGATCGATTGGGCCTTAAAGAGGGAGCTTGGCAATTTTTCCGCCGGCCGGGGGCCGTCACCAACTGCTGTTGCCGTCCGCAATTTCAATCTATCGGCGCCAGTGACATGGCCCTGCCGAGGCACGGGCCATGGTCGCTAGCGGGGAGGCGGATCTTCCCCACGGTCCGCACGTCGATCTTCAGCCGGGTCTTCGGGCCAAAGGGTCGGGTCCAGCGACGGTGCGAGACGAATGAAGCCCTCTTCTCTGCGTTCGGCTGTGTGAGGCACTCCAAGAAAGATTGAAAACCTTTGTGAGGTGGTCCTTGCTGGGCCTCACTCCGCTGCGCGTCAGCATATCGATCTGAGCCTGTGGCTGTTTAGCCAATGAAAACCCAGTAATCCTTGGCGAGACGTCCGTCCAGCATACGCAACTCGAAACGTTCTGGTGGTGCGGCTTCGGAAGGACCTGGCTCGGACGGCCCGGCCTGCAATGGTCCGGCGTACGATGGCCCTGCAAGCGATAGCCCGGCATGCGAAGGCTCGGCATGCCACGGCCCGACGTGCGAAGGGCCTGCATCCACATCCTGCCATATCAGATTCTGATCGACACCAGGATGAGCCTCGATCGCCTGAGCGATCGTCTGGTGGGAGGGATACTGCGGGGGCTTTCCGGTTCTGGCGCGGCGTGCAGCCGGCGTATGCGCATCATCTTCCCAACCCAAGTCGGGCGATGGATGCGCTAAATCCAGGTACGGCGAATAGGGATGGCCTGCGTCCAAATATGGCGAATAGGCATCACCCTGCGGACCGGCGGGGCGGCATGTTGTTGCGGAGCACTAGGGCGCTGGCGGAGTTCATGTCTAGGACCGTCCGGGCGTTCCCTATTCGCTGGCACGTCAGACCCCAATCCAGTGCGACTTACTCGGAGCCAGAAGCGTCCGCAGAAGACGCCTCCACGCCCGGCGAGATCATCCCGGAATGGTGGCGAAATCATCTCGGAATGCGCAGGCCGCAGCGCGTCGGTACACGCGCGCGAGATCGTTCGAATTCGCAGTTTCGCTGCCATGGGATGTTGGGCGCATCGAAACGAAGAACTCGGGGACTCCCAGCCCAAGCGCGTTCTTCAGTCACTTTGAGGGTGATAGATGAGATAAACGACGTGGCCGGACCCCAAGATCGCGTTACTTTGCCTGCTCCTCAACTCGGCCGTGTAGAGCTCACCGTTTATGGTGAACTGTATGCGCCGGTTCTGCGGGGTCGGAAGTAGATTCCACGTGTTCAGTATGTACATCATGCCGCTGTGCGAGACCTCTCGGCCCTGGCCTTGATTGTCCCAGCGGCTGTGGTTCCAATCGTCGCCGAGAAAAGGTCCGATATCCGGTAACTCCGCTCCGCGGCGATAGGCCTCTGATGATCCGGGAGACGACGAGCCGGCGCCCCGCACCGGCTGAGCATGGTCACGCAACTCGAACCGTGTGATTGGATTGATATCAACCAGTGATTCAACACTGTTATAAATATCTGAGGGAGCGCTGGCTGACGACGATGACGCGGGCTCGTGGAGCGGCTGACGGGATCTCCGGAATTCACTCATCTGGCTAGCGCGCGGATGATGGACGAGTTGAACGTCCCTGCGTCCACCCGGTCCCAATGTGGCCGAGTAAAGCTGACTCTCGATGGTGAACTGTGCTGGGCCGAACTGATTCGGCAAGAGACCGACGTTACCGAGTATGTCGATCAGGGCGTCCGAGGCAGGTTGGGAACGGTGGCGCCAGTTGTCGACCATATGTCCGATTTCCGGTAGCTCTTGAGGGGGCAGTGATGGTCCGATGAACGACGGGGGTCTTGCGATACCACGCGCCGGCGCAGAGCGCGCATAGTCACGCAACTCAGACACTGTGGATGCATTCGGATGAGGCACTGGCTCAACGCCACCGTAGATATTTGACGCCGCAGCCCTGGTAGACGACCGTGGCTCGGGTTGTTGCACCTGTTCGCTAAGCCAGTTCGAATAGCTGGGCCGCGAGCCAGGATGCGGCGTAGGCGACGTCGGAGTGGGTTCTTGCATCTGCTCTCTGAAGCAATCCCAAGCTCCCGTGCTCGGGGTAGCCGGCGTTGCCGGAAGCTCCCGATACGAGCTGGGTTGCGGGCCACGATGTGGTGTGGACGACGGAGTGGGTTCTTGCATCGCTTCCCTAAACCAATCCCAGGCCCCCGCGCTCGGGGTGGCTGGCGTTGCCGGAAGCTCCTGATACGAGCTGGGCTGCAGGCCACGGTGTGGTGCGGACAATGACGGAGCTGGTTGTTGCATCACTTCCCTAAACCAATCCCACGCTCCCTCGCTCGGGGTAGCGGGCGTTGCCGGAAGCTCATGAAGCGAACTCGGCTGCGGAGCGGCTTGCCCGGCGAGCGAGCCGGCTTGTCCCGGTGGACCCAACCCCAGCGCTCGGTTCGCCTCGACAGCTTGTTGATATTGCCAGAGCCTTGGCAACGCCGTCCTGAGAAGATTCCGCAAGCGAACGTCATCGCCCGCAAACTCGTCGGCCTCGGCACGTAAAGCCTCTAGATTCTCAATCCGACCGGTGATTGGGGGCTTCTGTGTCGCCTGAAGCCAGGCGCTGAACTGGCGAAGTGCCCACAGGTTCACCCCGATTTTCGGGGCCACTTCGTTGAAGCCGAGAAAAAGCGCCTCGTCATCCGCGCTGGCGGAAACTTCCTGAGGCGGGAACGGCTGGGGCACGTTGGCGCGTTGTCGGTAGTTCTGAAGAAGATTCCACGCGCGTGGAAACTCTCTAAGATAGGAGCCCTTCCCAGAGTTAATATAGCGGTCTCGCTTCTCGGGATCAGCCTGAGTAATACTTACCCCGCGCTTGTTGAGCCACCTACCGAAGCTGTTAAGAGCCCTACGGTACTCCTGCATGGTTACCGGCGCAAAGCCGCGCTTAACGCCTTCGTCACACGCAGCGTTGATGAGCGCCTCGTCTTCGGGGAAGAGAGCCTCGACCCGCCGACCGCCCGGCGGCAATGTCATCACCGACGCTCCGACTGCGGTGACCGGAGCCTCGACTGGCCGGCCGCCTCGCGTCAACGTTGTCACCGGCGCTCCGACTACGAATTGCTCGAGCCTTGTCAACGCTGCCTCGATACGAGCGCCCAAGTGAACAACATTGGCCGCAAACTCGTTCCCCTCGGCACGCAATGCTTGAAGATTCTGTAGTTGGCTGCTGATTGGTGGCTTCTGCTTCGCCTGAAGCCAGGCGCTGAAGTTGCGCAGTACCTCTAGATCCCTCCGGATCGTGCGATCGCTTGGCCCGCTTTTCTTGGCTTCCTCGCGGATAGTGCCATCGCTGGCTCGGCGTTTCTTTGATGCCTCGCGGAATCTAGAAAAAAGCTCCTCGTCCGGGCCTTCGTTCTCGCGGCTTCGCTTGGACGGCCCTTCAGTCGAACGGCCGAAGGGAGTATGGGGTATGTCCAAGCTTTGGCGCGTGCTGCTGAATGAGTGGCCCTGAATGGACGGCACCTGCATCGAACCGCCGACATCAGTGCGCCGAATCGCTTCACCGCCGTCTGCGGTTTGCCTATCAGGCGAACCCGCTTCTGCGGAGCGCTCATAAAACGCACTGTGTTGCAGCTCGCTCAGCTGCTGCTCAAACCTCGCTTGCTGGCTCGTATTGCCCGGTTCTTGCTCCTGCTGCTCCAGCGGGGCGTTGTACGCCTGAAACTCACCAGGGCTGAATGGGTTGATGTTGTTTCGGTCCACTCTAATCGTCCTTGAGAATGTCGATTGTGCGCAAATCCGCCACTCGGACGTGTGCACGGCTCAAGGCGAGGGAGGTTTCAGCAGCAAAGCTCGTTTGTCCACTCGAAACAGCAACAAACAAGAAGTTGGCGCAGCTGCAAGCCGCGATCCTCCGGTTAATCGAGCCCGCCCGACCACACGAACCGCGCGCTGCCACGTCCATTCCATTTGCGCTCGCTAGGCGGCCTCGCCCTCGAGGATCCGGTTCTCATTTTAGGATGGTTAGCTTTCTAGAAGCTGAGGAGTTATCAGGATAATTCAATTGTGCGGTTCTGCTTCGTCTGTACTGAAGAGCAGTGACACCGAAAGGCATAACGGTTTACCCGCGACGAGCCAATGCTACTCGACGATGGGCCAATGCGCGATTATCTCGCCTGGCGACATATCTATGACGGGAGCTCGCTTTATCGATCAAGCTCCATCACCAATGGGCGCACCAAGTAAGTGTCGCGTCCTTGGACGCACCAAAGGCGATCTTTAGCGCGCCGATGCTGATGGTGGCTTTGGGCAAAACTGGCTGGTATCACTCGGTCCGAACCATCCAAACCAAGTTGCGGGCGCAGGAGTTTTCCTTTGCACCGGGGCACTCACGGCGTTTGGGACGCTGCTCTCGCTGCCTTCGGCACCTTATAGCTACACGATTTGATCAGGACCTGTCTGCCGCACTGCTGGAATTCGGCAACAACCTCAATATCAGAGTAAACGTCAGCGCCGAGGTGAACGGGCAGATTAGTGGGCGCATCCAGATCTGCCACCGCGCAAGTTCCTCGAGCCTTTGACCAACCTCTACAATCTTCAATGGTACTACGATGGGCTCGTGCTGCATGTATCTGCTGCAAATGAGGCGCAAAGTCGTCTGCTTGTGTTGAAACCGATCAGCTTCGATGCATTCAAAGCGGCCCTCGATGCACTCAACATCTCCGACGAGCGCTATCTTGTGAGAACGTCACCAGGAGATGGCCTCGTCCTGGTTTCTGGTCCACCATGTTCATCGCGCTCTTGGACCAGAGCTAGACGGCCTTGTAGCGGAGGCGCAGACGCGGCCGCACGCGGCCGTCTGAAAGCAGTTCGCGGGAGTCGGTCCTGAAGTTTTTTCGTGGCTCCTCAACCAAGGTCGTTCGCGACGGACGGCCGGAAGCTCCCTATTCTTCCGACGAGCCGCGTCAGGACAGCATCGTGCGCGAGCCTGCGCCAAGCAGAGATGAATTGAAAATGCGCAGCAGCTTTCGGCGCAGGTCAATGCCTTCTCCATTGGCTCATTGCGAATTCTTTTGATGCTCGTCAGCTTCTCGAAAGCTAACTCTCTTAGCATGAGAGAGCGGGATGTCTAGAGGGCGATACCGCCTATCCATCTTAATGGAGATGCACGTCGAGCACCCGATGCTCTGCCGGTAGCTCGGAGGCTGCACTCCACACGAGCCTTCGAAACGGTTCTCTGGAGGTCGCAATGCAAATGGCCTTCGTCGAACTTATGGCTCGAGCCAAACTTTCAAAGGAGGAACAGGATGGATTTCAACTCAATCAGTCCAACGAACACAAGCCCGCAGCCCGATTCACCATCAGCGCCTGCGGGTCCAGCGGGCTTTGAGCACCAGCTGCGCGAAGTCGAAGATAGTGCTCTGCCACCTGCTGCGGGATCTCCCGTGCAGCAGGGCAAAGCCTACTCGCCATATCTGGACGCCCGGCATCCCTATTCGCAATATTTGGAGTCGGGGCATCCCTATTCATCACCGTTGGATCGGGACGATGATCTATATGCGCCGGCTGCGCGCTCCCCCGGGCCATTGGTGGCCGCCAGAGAAAGCTCTCCGCAGCCCGGCTCGCAGCAGCCGATTGCTCAAGCCATCGCGGAACTCCCAGAGTTTGATCCTGATCTGATTTGGCAGAATGTGGAAGCCGGGCCATCGCATGCTGGACCATCGCAAGCTGGACCTTCGCAAGCCGGGCCGTCCTCGTCCGCCGGGGCTGCGCTGTCGGAGCTTACAAATTTCATTCCCGAGAACGAGCGTCTCATAGCCGACCACTGGGTCTTCGTTCCCCATACGGCGTCGGATGCCCAGATCAACATACTAAGGAGGGCCGGCCTCTTGCCTAGCAATACCTCCCGGACCACAACTTTCACCATGCTAGGTATGCCCCACACAGCCGAATTTCGGCAAGAGGGGTTCGTTCGTATCAAACCGTCGATGGACGCGGGCCCTTGGCCTGGACAATCGCACGGCGACGCGCCCACTGGGTAAGCATTCCATAGCCCAGCCCGCGGAGCGGGCATACTCGCGCCGCCAGCAGACCTTTGCGACGTCGCCGACGGCAGGAGCGCTTGGCGACGTCCTTTCCGGCCGGCGTCGACTATCTTGGCCATCTTGGCCTCCCGCCAAGATGAATGTACTCAATCATTAGTTATGCGTCCTTTCAGAGAATTGGTCAGGCATTGGCGGCTCAACGGAATACCAAGAGGCCACACGACCTCGCTTGCGCCACTGAGCCGCTGCTCAAAGCCGGTCGCGTCCCGTAGACGGTTCCGGTGAGTCGGGCTCTCGGCTCGTATTCAGCCGCAGGGCATGAGCCTTCGTATCGTTCGATCCGCTCCATTATGGGAAAGGAGTGACAGGATGGATTTCAATGCAATCGGTCCAGCGCTCCGACGCAGTTGGTTCGGAGACTCGCGTTGACCCTTAAGCCCTCGAGCTGCCGTCAAAACTGGCGCTTACCAACTTCCGCTCGCGCCTACGGTGGCTGGTTGCCCACGTCCGTTGCGGTCGGTAGCAGGCACCGCCGTCCAGACATCCGCACGTTCATGCTGGGCGCATTAGCTTTCGAAAAGCTGACGATCGGACGGATTTGAGCCAATGCAGATCGGATCGACTTCGGCTTAAGATGTCTCGCATCGGTTGGTCACCTCTGGCCCGTGCCAGCTTCGCGCATGGTGCCGTCCTGGTGCGGCGCGTCGGGCGAATAATGCCCTTCCGGGCGTCCGTCCCGAATAACCACGCTCGAGGAGCCGCGAAACAACATCAAAACCGAATCCCGCGGCGGCCTTTCGGCGGCGGCAGGATTGCGCCGCGCCTGCGCCTCCGCCACAAGGCCCTTCAACGTCTGGTCCACCAGCGCGATGAAGCGTGGCGGGCCCGAAGCCAGGACGAGGCCATCGCCCGGGGCCGGTTTCACGATATAGCGTTCATCGGAGATGTTGAGCGCATCGAGCGCAGTCTTGAACGCATCGAAGCTGATCGGGCTCAACACCACCAGTCGGCTTTGCGCCTCGTGGGCCGCGGATATGTAAAGCACGAGGCCGTCGTAATACCATTGAAGATTGTAAAGGTTGGTCAAACGCTCGAGGAACTCGCGCGGTGGCAGGTCCGGCATCCGTCCGCGAATCCGGCCCTTCACTTCAGTGCTGACATTGACCCTGATATTGAGATTGTTGCCAAACTCCTGCAGGGCGGCAGAAAGGTCCTGATCCAGAACCGTGTAGCTATAAGGGGCCGACGGCAGCGAGAGGGGGGCGCCAAGCGCGCTGACCATTCCAAGACAGATGAAACCTCCGGCGTAAAGAATTCTCTTCAATACGATCGTGGATCGGACAAACATTCCTGAAGGCCTTCTAAGAATTAAACTTGGAATTTCGGTCCAGCCTGGACGCCAAACGTGATCTTTAGATGACGCAAGGCGGCGCATCCTCGTCAGGTTTTCGTCAGCTCACCGCTCTACGATCTTGATCCGTTCAGTGTCAGACAACGCCTGGTTTCATCAACGAGCGCAATGACTCCTTATATGATGTTAGGCGCAACGCCGATCTCACCCAATTCAGCCGACTGTCTTGCCAACGCCTGCTCGCCGGCAGCTCCCGGCGAGCAGGCGCACTTTGAGCAGTCTCTTGCGCAAGCGGCCTCCAATCAGGGGGCCACCTCATCGGTCGCAGATAGAGCCGCCGTCGTTCCGCCCATATCGGAAGTGCAGCGCGCGAACACGCTGGCGAATCCGCCGGGCGATCGCATCCTTCAAGCGCTTTCTACCATGTACCACAGCCATGTCGGTGCTCCGGCCGTCGGCAGTGTGTCGTCTGCGCCGAGCGTCATCCAGCCTGGACCTGCCGCGCAGCCGCTATTGCAGCCGCCCGACATCGGTGCGCATGCGACGGTTAAACCGGTAGCGACAGATTTCGATTCGATGATAGTGAATCTGCGGGATGTCTACCGGGACGTCGTTCAGGTATCACTTGTCTCTAAGAGCACCAGCGCCGTGAGTTCGTCGCTGAACAAGCTGCTATCGGCGGGCTGAATGAAGCTGATGCCTGGTGTGATGTGCAGTGCGGGCAGCGGTAGCCGTCAATCGTGGCGACGGCTTCGCGTTTGCCTTGCTCTACCCCTTCTTGTTCCGTTGATCGGCTGCAAAGCTGATCTCTACAGTAAGATTCAGGAGCGTGAAGCCAATGAGATGCTTGCGCTTCTCCTTGGCAAGGGTGTCGATGCAGTTCGTGTTGTCGCCAAGGATGGGACCAGCACGATCCAGGTCGAGGAAAGGCAGCTCGCCTATTCGATTGACTTGCTGAATGTTGAGGGGCTGCCGCGCCAATCTTTCAAGAATCTTGGCGAGGTGTTCAAGGGGTCGGGCCTCGTTGCCTCGCCGATCGAGGAGCGGGCCCGTTACGTTTATGCCCTCAGCGAAGAATTGTCGCGCACCATTAGCGATATAGATGGCGTCCTTTCCGCCCGGGTCCACGTGGTCCTTCCTAAAAACGATCTGTTGCGGCAAGATGCGACCCCGTCATCAGCGTCGGTTTTCATCCGACATGGCTCCAACGCAAAGCTCTCGGCGCTGTTGCCTCAGATCAAGATGCTCGTAGCCAACAGCATAGAAGGGCTGTCCTACGACAAGGTGGCTGTGGTCTTCGTGCCGGTTGAGCGAACTCCGCTTGAGCAGCCAGCGTCGCCGGCAGCCGCTTCAGCTCAAAGCGCAAAATCTTCTTCAACGCCGTGGCTTTCGCTTGGGGTTGGAGGCGCTGGCGCCGTATTTGTCATTGCATCTTATGTGTTGCTCGGTGGGCGTCTTCGTCAGTTCGGGCAATCATCGCGCAACCTGATCATGTTCAGCAGGCGCTCGAATGTGCCCGCCGTTCAGGCTGCTGATAAAAAGATCATGTCTGATGCGACGTAGCCAGGACGCTCATGTCGGTATCAACGTCTCCCACCGAACCCAATCGTTCGTTCACGCTGGCTTCCGATCGATTGCGCGAGCTTGTTGCCTCGATTCATCCGAGCCGTTTTGCTGCCTGTCTTGATCCGCTGCTGTCGCCTGCCACGTTGCTCCGACTACAACAGTGTTTTAGGCTGCAGCCAAGACTGGCCGCACTGCTGGTCGGCCACGAAGTCGATGTGAGCGGAGCTGGCTGGAACGAGGATCCTTTGCTCGGGCATGATCCGCGGCGGGCTGCCCTGCTCGCCGGCGGTCTCTGGCATGCGCGCTCCGTCCTGAAGCTGGTTTCAAAGCACGATCTATCAATTTTGATCAAAACGATCGGTGCTGAAGCGCATGCTTTCGCCATCCGGCATTTATCCAGTGCGGTCGCAACAACGCCCATTGCCGATCCGGAGCACCTGTTGCGACAGATTGAACATGATGGACATGCCTGTCTTGGCGCCTGGCTCGACGAGGCTCCAGCGCTCGACCGTATCCGCGTGCTACTACGCCTGCCCGTTGGGACCGCTGCTGAGAATCCGGCGGCTGAGCACCGTTGTGCCGCAGGGCCGCTGCTTTCCTTGGTTATGGCCCATTTGCGGGCGGAGGCTGCCACGGTATGACAGTCGACGACCCAGCATTGCCCGTGACCCCGCAGATCTGCCCGCTTGGACCCCTGATCCCGGCAGCCGAGCTCGAGATCTGGCATGACGCCGTAAACGCGCGGGCCGCTGCCGAACGGCACCTGCAGCGTGTTCGCAGCTGGGGACGCAAAGCTTATGAGCGGGAACGGGGGCGCGGCCATGCCGAGGGCGTCAAGGCGGGCGCAGAGGAAATGACACGACTGATTGCGCAGTCTGCGTGTGAAGTCGCGCAGCGAAAGGCCGTTCTGGAGCAGCAATTGCCCGAACTGGTCATTGAGATCGTACGCGATTTGCTTGGCGCCTTTGATCCGGGCGAGATGCTGGTGCGCAGTGTTCGTCACGCGATCGAGCAAAAGTACAAGAACACGGAAGTTTGCCTTCACGTATCGCCCTTAAAGGCCGATCTGCTTGCCAGTGAATTTGCAGCCTACAATGGACAGGATGGCCGGCCCAAGGTCAGGATCGAGCCGGATCCGGCGCTCGCGGCGGACCAATGCGTTTTGTGGAGCGAATTTGGCAATGTCGACCTCGGACTTGCCGCGCAGCTCCGCGCGCTTCGTTTGGGGTTTGGCTTGCCTTCGCACGCAGGTGAGCCATGACCACGCAACGACCGACCCACAATGCTGCTGCTGAAGAAGGGGCCGTCCACGCCGCACTCTCATCCTTGCGATATTCCGCTAAGCATATCGACACGCGTGCCGTCCGCGGTCGGATCACGCGGGCGATCGGTACACTGCTCCATGCCGTCCTGCCGGAGGCCCGGGTTGGGGAACTATGCCTCTTGCAGGATCCCCGCAGCGGATGGTCGCTCGAGGCCGAGGTGATCGGTTTGTTGCCGGACGGGGTGTTACTCACGCCCATCGGTGACATGGTCGGCTTGTCCAACCGTGCGGAAGTCGTCACGACCGGGCGAATGCAGGAAGTGCCGGTCGGCCCCGATTTGCTCGGCCGCGTGATCGACAGTTTCGGTCGTCCGCTCGATGGTAAGGGCCCCATAAAGGCTGGCGAAGTGCGCCCGCTGCGCGGTAAGGCGCCTAACCCCATGAAACGACGCGGTATCGAACAGTCTTTTCCGCTCGGCGTTCGTGTCCTGGATGGGCTCCTGACATGTGGAGAAGGCCAGCGGATCGGAATCTATGGAGACGCCGGTTGCGGCAAGTCGACACTGATGTCGCAGATCGTCAAGGGGGCAGCCGCCGACGTGACGATTGTCGCGTTGATCGGCGAACGCGGCCGAGAGGTGCGTGAATTCATCGAGCGCCATCTTGGCGAAGCGCTCCGCCGCTCGGTCGTCGTTGTTGAGACCTCCGACCGTTCGGCCATGGAGCGGGCTCAGTGCGCCCATATGGCGACGGCGCTGGCCGAATATTTTCGTGATCAAGGGCTGCGCGTCGTTCTGATGATGGATTCCTTGACGCGCTTTAGCCGCGCGATGCGCGAAATCGGCCTTGCCGCAGGAGAGCCTCCGACCCGGCGCGGATTTCCGCCCTCCGTCTTTGCACTGCTGCCGGGCCTGTTGGAGCGCGCCGGCATGGGCGAGCATGGCTCCATCACGGCCTTCTATACCGTGCTTGTCGAAGGTGACGGCACGGGCGACCCAATCGCCGAAGAATCTCGCGGCATTCTTGACGGGCACATCATTCTCTCGCGCGCGTTAGCCTCGCGAGAGCATTTTCCGGCAATCGATGTGCTGTCGAGCCGAAGCCGCGTCATGGATGCCATCGTGTCTGTTCAGCATCGCAAGGCCGCTTCCTTGTTCCGTGATCTGCTCTCGCGCTACGCCGAGGCCGAGTTCTTGATCAAGGTCGGCGAATACAAGCAAGGCTCCGATCCGCTGACCGACCGGGCGATCGCCTCGATCGAGGAGTTGCGCACGTTCCTGCGTCAGGGCCAGGACGAAGCATGCAATTTTGGGGAGACGGTGGCATGGATGTCGCGTCTGACCGCATGAACTGTGTTCATGCGTCGAAATTGCGGCTCGTGAAGGACATGAGGGAGCGGAGTGCCCTTCGTGAGCTGTCCAACATGGAAGCCAAGCGCCGCGTCGTAGATGAAGCTGTCGCACAGGCTTGCGAGCAGCTTGCAAATGCCGAAAGACACCGCGCAAGGGTCGAAGCCGAGCTCTATCGGCAGATGTTATCGGAGAACGCGATATCCGTCAGCGAACTCGAGCGCCGCCATCATCTTATCATCGGCCGACTCGCAGAGGACATCGCGGCAGCCCAGCGGGTTCTTGACGAGGCGCGCTCCGCTCAAGATCAGGTCGAGACTGCAGTCCTTGAGGCGCGGGCGCTTTGGGCCAAACGTTCGGCGGCGTCCCACAAATGGCAAGAGATCGAGCGTGACGTTGAGCGAAGCACCAATGCTCATGTTGAAGCCGCGACGGAAGTCGAAGCCGATGATGAGGTGTTGCTTCGCTACCGCAGAGGCGCGTCCGCCCAAAGGGGAGACGAGCCGAGCTGATGGCCGATACTTCTACCTTAACGCCAGCATGCCGTGAGGAGCAGGCGTCGCCTGCGACGCAGAGGCCGGACAGATCGGTGCCATTCAGAGCGCAGCTGGCCCTTTCGCATGCTGTGGTCTCGTGGCTCAATGAGATCGCGGTTTTCCGCGGACCTCTGCAAAGCCGTCTCGGCGACAAGCCGCTATCGCTGCGTATAAATCGGCTTGTCTGGCAGGTCGAGCCGACTGAGACATCGCTGCTTGATTGTGTCTTTGACGCAGGCGGCGAAATGCTCGTCCTGTCCTTGCCCGTCCCGCTTGCTGAAGCGCTGGTTGCGACCGTACAGAACGGCCTGAGCCTACCTTCCGAGCCGACGCGTTCGCTGGTCCTTGAACTGGCGCTAGAGCCGTTGCTCGCTCCACTGGAGCGACTGATGCAGCGGAATTTGCAGCTTCTCCGCACCGATGAAGCGGCGAAATCAGGTCCATACCTGGAATTCGACGTCGCCTATGGTCAGCTCGCGACTAAGGTTCGCCTGCTTTTATTCTCGTCTCTTGACGCTCTGGTTCCACCAGCGTTCAGCGTCCTGGGCGAACTGCTTGGCCGATTGCCGCGACAGACGCCCAGGCTTCGTTCTGAACTGCCTGTCATTGTCGCAGGCCAGGTTGGCTCGCTCCGCATCACGATCGGCCTTGTTCGTCAGGCACAGCAAGGCGATGCGCTGCTGCCAGACGCTATTCCGCTTGCTCGAGGCCAGGTCATCCTCACTGCGAGCGCATTGTGGGCTCCTGCCGAGATCGCCGGCGAAAGGCTGGTCCTGCGGGGGCCATTTCGCTCGCAATCCCACCCCCTGAAAAGTGGACACATGACGACACAACCCCAAGCACAACAGCTCCCCTCCGAGGCCGATATCGACACTCTCGAGATCACGCTCGTATTCGAATGTGGCCGCTGGCCGATGTCGATTGGAACCTTGCGGAGCATCAACGAAGGCCATGTGTTCGAACTCGGCCGGTCGCTTGACGGCCCCGTCGATATTCTTGCCAATGGGCATCGTATCGGCCGCGGCGATATCGTGCGGATCGGCGAGGAACTTGCCGTCAGGTTACGCGGCAGGTTGGCGGTCAATGACTGAGATTCAACCCAGCGTCCTGGCGCTTCTTGCGATCACGGTCGGCCTCGGCCTGCTGGCGTTCGCAGTCGTTACCACGACCGCTTTCATAAAGGTCTCCGTTGTGCTTTTCCTGGTGCGCAACGCGCTCGGAACCCAATCGATACCGCCCAACATTGTCCTGTATGGGGCGGCACTGATCCTGACGGTCTTCATCAGCGCGCCGGTGTTTGAGCAGACCTACAACCGCCTGACGGATCCGCAACTCCGCTACCAAACGTTCGATGACTGGGTGACGGCCGCCAAGGAGGGGCAGGAGCCGCTGCGCGCCCATCTGAAGAAGTTCACCAATGAAGAGCAACGCCGGTTCTTCCTATCGTCGGCCGAACATGTCTGGTCGGAGGAGATGCGCGGCACAGCCACGGCTGATGATTTTGTGATTCTTGTGCCGTCGTTCCTGATCTCGGAGCTCAAGCGCGGCTTCGAAATCGGCTTTCTTCTCTATCTTCCCTTTATCACCATCGATCTGATCGTCACGACGATTTTGATGGCCATGGGGATGTCGATGGTATCGCCGACAGTAATATCTGTTCCATTCAAGCTCTTTCTATTCGTCACCATCGACGGCTGGTCACGTCTCATGCACGGGCTGGTACTAAGCTACACGACGCCCGGAGGTTGACAATGAACGAAGCCAGCATCCTCATGCACCTGAGCCAATCGCTCGTGCTTTTCATGATCTGGGTTCTGCCGCCGCTCCTCGCAGCTCTGATTTCGGGATTGATCATTGGCCTCATCCAGGCGGCAACCCAGCTCCAGGATCAAACCTTGCCCCTGACGGTGAAGCTTCTGGTCGTCGTCGCCGTGCTCGCCGGCTTCTCTCCTGTGCTCAGTGCACCGCTCATCGAGCAGGCCGAGCGCATTTTCAGCGAGTTTCCTGCACTCACCGCAAGATACTAGCGGGACCTGGATGGCTGGCCTGTCACTCACCGATGCGTACGCTCTCGTGCAGGGCGGCATCGAACTTGTCGCGGCAACTGGCCTAAGCGCGGCCCGCGCCTTAGGCATCATGCTTGTGCTTCCTGTTTTTACGCGGCCGCGTATCAGCGGCCTGATTCGGGGCAGCCTGACGATTGCGATCGGACTACCGTGTCTGGCGCAGATCAAGCTAGGCCTCCAAGCGCTGGACCCGAACACGCGTCTGATCAGCGTCACCATGCTCGGTCTGAAGGAGGTCTTCGTCGGCCTTATGCTCGGTATCCTGCTCAGCATTCCCCTATGGAGTATCCAGGCAGTCGGCGACATCATCGATACCCAGCGAGGAATCTCAAGCCAGGTTGCGGCGGAAGATCCTGCAACGCACAGCCAGGCGTCGGGAACCGGGCTTTTTCTCGGTGTCACTGCAGTCACGATCTTCGTTCTGGTCGGCGGCCTCCGGACCACGGTGAGCAGCCTTTATGGCAGCTATCTGATCTGGCCCGTGTATCAGTTCCTGCCTGCGGTCACGGCACAAGGGGCAATGGAATGCCTCACCCTTCTCGATCATATCATGCTGACGACGCTATTGGTCGCCGGGCCGGTGCTGGCCCTGCTGCTGTTGATCGACGTGTCGGTCATGATGCTCGGCCGCTTTGCATCGCAGCTCAAGCTGAACGATCTTTCGCCTACGATCAAGAATGTCGCCTTCGGCGTCATCATGGTCAGCTACGCCGTCTATCTCCTCGAATATGCGGGAGCTGAAATCCTGACGTCGAACAACGTGCTCGAGCATTTCAAGAAGCTCTTGAAATGAGCGGCACGAGCGAGGAGAAAAAGCTTCCTCCGACACCCAAGAAGCTGCGCGATGCACGCAAGAAGGGGCAGAGCGCGCGCAGTTCGGATTTGGTGAGCGGGGTCAGCGCCTGCGCCGGTCTTTCCTGTCTGTGGTGGAGAGCGGGAGCGATCGAAGACAAGTGGCATGAAACGGTCCGGCTGATCGACAAACTGCAGGACCAGCCTTTCACGAGCGCCGTTCCGCAGGCGCTCAGCGGCCTATTGGAACTCTCGATTGCAGCGGTCGGGCCTTTACTCGCGGTGGCCGTGGCAGCTGCCCTTCTGGCCAATGTCCTGGCCAATGGCGGCTTCATGATTGCTTTGGAGCCACTCAAACCGAAGCTTGAGAAACTGGATCCCATCAAGGGCTTGACGCGGATCGCATCGAAACGATCGGCCATCGAACTTGGCAAGACTCTGGTTAAGGTAGTGCTCCTCGGGACGTGCTTTTTCTTCACCGTGACCGCTAGCTGGAAAGCGCTGGTGTACTTGCCGGTCTGTGGCATGGGCTGTCTCGGATTGGTCTTCACCGAGGTCAAGCTGCTGGCCGGGATTGCCGGCGGGGCGTTTCTCGTCGGCGGATTGACTGATCTTCTGATCCAGCGCTGGTTGTTCCTGCAGGAGATGCGCATGACCGAAACCGAGGCCAAGCGCGAGAACAAGGAACAGCAAGGCAATCCGCAAGTGAAACGCGAACACCGGCGTCTGCGCCAGGAGTCCGCGAACGAGGCTCCCCTTGGCGTTCATCGCGCCAACCTGATCCTAGCGGGATCCACAACCCTGGTTGGGCTGCGCTATGTTCGCGGCGAAACCGGCGTGCCGATCCTGGTCTGCCGTGGCGAGGGCGAAACTGCTTCCAAACTGCTTGGCGAGGCGCGCGCGCTGGGCCTCAAGGTTGTGGATGACGACGTCCTGGCGCGACAGCTGCTCGGCACAGCAAAGCTCGGCAACCCGGTTCCTTCGCAATATTTCGAGGCGGTCGCAAAAGCGCTTTACGCTGGCGGCCTGGTCTAGAGTGCTTCCGGGCGAAGCGGGGCCCGGTTCGCGTGAAGAAACGCGCCAGAGCGAAAATCTATAGAGACTCGTTCCAATTCAATCGGAGCGAAAAAAACTGGATCATCTCGACGGTGGCGCCAGCCCCTCATCGAGAGGGCTGTACGTCCCTCGTCGTCGCCGCGGGGGCTTCCGGTGTTGCCCTGTTGCTCGCTCCATCTTCCTCTTTGCTCTTGTTGGGCGGGGCAAAGGTGCCGTAGCTGGCAAGAGGAATGGCGGCGCGATCGCCACTACTTGTCATGACAGATCGATTGTCCAGCAAGTCGATCGGATCGTTGACCATGACTGCCAGATTGTTTCTGGTCGAGCAGCCAAGGGTCGGATCGAACGAATTGTCGTTTACCGCAGGTCCGACGATGGAAAGCGATGGACAAACGGGAGGATGGGCCTCAAAGGTGATGGCCTCGATCCGCACCCCGAAGCGGGCGGGCAGATCGATCGGGGAGGCAGCCAGGCGGATGTTATAGGGGGCGATGCCCATGGCACGGGCCTCGTGGGCCACTTGTGCAATGAGCCGGGGTGAGCCGGTGACATCAATATGGAGTGCATCCCGCCGACCGCCACTGGCATGCGCAATGAAACTCCGCAGCCGATGCCTTTCAGAGCCACGAAGGCTCTGCAAGAACAAGACGCTGCTCTTCTGTTCCACCTGGATCGCCTGCTCAGCCGGCTCGGAACGGACCGAAGCACTATTTGCGCATCCACCCAACGTTGCCGCCATAACGATCAAATGGCACAGATGTCGCAGAGTCATTTGACGATCCTCATTCGATAATAAAGCCGCCGCTGCCGGTCAATCCTGGTGCGCTGGTGCGGGGCGCATCGCGGTCTTTTGGCGGTCGCGCCAGCGTATTCGTCAAAATGCGGCCCGCGTCCGACGGCGGTGCAATGCGATCGCTCGGCGCACTCATCCGGCTCGGGTTCGATCCGGGCCGCACGATGTAAGGCGTGACAATAATGACAAGCTCGGTTTCGCGCTTTTGAAACGATGAGGAGCGAAACAGCGCGCCGAGGATCGGCACGTCGCCGAGCCAGGGAAATTCGCCGATGTCGTTGTTGAAGTTGCGTCTGATCAGCCCGCCGATTGCAAAGCTCTGACCGCTGGCGAGCTCGACCACGGTGCTGGCCCGCCGCGTCGAGAGGGCAGGGACTTCCATGCCATTGATCTTGACTTGGCCTTCGCTCGACAGCTCGCTGACTTCGGGCTTCACACGGACATTGATCTGATTATTGTTGAGAACCGTCGGAACGAATTCGAGGCTCACGCCGAACTGGCGGAATTGAACCGAAACCTGCCGATTATCCTGCATCACAGGAATGGGGAATTCGCCGCCGGCCAGGAAGCTTGCGGACTCGCCGGACATCGCCGTCAGATTCGGCTCAGCCAGGATCGAGGCGAGGTGTTCGCTGGCGAGCGCGTCGAGAACAGCGCTGAGGTTGGTATTGCCGGCGCTAAACCCGATACCGATCGTGCCGCCGCCGCCGGCGGCGCCAGACCCGCCATCTTTGCCGCTGATCAGAAAAGCGCCGTTCGGGCTGGATGCGGTGAAATGGATATTGAGATCCTTGACGGCGCTGCGGGAGACTTCTGCGACCCGTACGCTGAGATTCACCTGCAACGAGCCGGCGACCTGGATCTTGTTGACGACCAGTGACCCGGCCCCAAGAAACTGCTCGGTAACTTTCTTGGCGGTCTCGACGACCTCGGCATTGGGCGCCGTACCGCTTAGGATAGCGCCGCGTGGGGTATAGCTCACCTGGATCGGATAGTCGCCAACCTCGGCTCGAAGCGTTGCTCGCAGGTCCTCGATCGGCTGTGTAACGACCACGCGCAGCTCGGCGAGAGCCTCGCCGTTTTCGTTCAGGGCAAAGAGGCTGGTCCGTCCGGATTTCTTGCCAAACACGAAGATCGTCGTGTTCGACGGCGCCTGATAATCCGCAATCGTCGGGTCAGCAACAAAGATGCTGCTCGCCGCAGCGGTCAGATGAACTGTCTTGCCTTGTGAAGAAGTCAGGTTCAGCGTGCCGGAGGTGCCGCCGGGCGCCGCGCGTGGCGGTTCTCCTTTGCCATCCCGCTTGATCTCGGCTGCCGCAGCATATGAAAACAGCAGAGCAAGTCCGCACAGGACGTAGCAGAGGCGAGACAAAACGGCACAGCGCGACGTCCTGACGAGCATCGACGGCCCATCAGTGCCGGCAGCATTGTAAATGACCTTCAAGGGATTGTTGCTTTCGAGTTCGATTTAGTCAGGCAGCCGAGGCTGCCTCAATGAGTTCAAGGGTGTAACCGACGCCGCGCGCGGTCTTGATCCTGAGCGTCGCACCCGACTGGCTCAAATGCGTGCGCAAGCGATAGATTCCGACTTCCAACGCATTGGCCGAGACCTCATCGTCGAACGCATAAAGGCTGTCCTCCAGCGATGCGCGCGGCACGGTGCGGCCGGCACGGTTGAGCAAATGTTCAAGAATGCACACTTCGCGGCGAGCAATCTTCAGTATCCGACCACCGACCGCGACTTGCCTTGCAATGGGGTCGAAATGCAGATTGCCGAATGTCACGAGCGGCGCCGTCATTTGCGTCGACCGCCGCAGAATGGCTCGCATGCGTGCGATGAGTTCGTCGGTAGATACGGGTTTGGGGAGGAAATCGTCCGCGCCCGCATTGAAGATCGCAATCCGCCGGCCGAGATCGTTGAGACTGCTCATCATAATGGCCGGCATTGAGCGTCCCTCGCGCCGCAGCTGCTTCAGCCAATCCAAGCCGTCCCCATCGGGCAGAACCAATTCGAGCAAAAGAATGTGGTAGTTGGCGCAATCCAGCGCGGCCGCCGCCTCATCCAGCGTGCGTGTCACGTCAACGGCGAACCCGCAATAGGGGAGCGCTTCCTTCACAGCACGGGCAAAGTCCGCATGATGATCAACCAGGAGAATTCGCATTTCATCGCCTCTCGTCCATCCACGCCAAGACCTTAAGCGGGTCACGGTTGACCAAGAGGTTCGGCGAAACTGACAGACGTCCGTTTTGACATGAGTGCAAAGGTACGGCAGCGACGAAGCGGAGCGTGGTGGTGGGTGATCAATCTCGGTGACTTCCTTATCATGAGATTGAAAAATGCGATGACCCGACAGTGACTGCATGCGTCGTCGGCGATGCCAAGCGGGCCCTTTGTGCCGGGAAAAAATGCGACATAATTTACGAGGCCGCGAGCGGTTGCAGCCGATTGGCGGATCTGAGCATCGATCGCAGCGATGTCTGCACGCACTGAGTAGCCGGCTTCGATCATGATGGCACTAGAGCGCGCAATCGAAGCCAATGCCCAGGAGCGAGCCGATGGATTTGTGGCTGAACAGCCTGGTGAAACCGACATTGTTGGAACTCCCCACCACTCCCACATTGCCCCGGCCCCGCGGTCAATCTTGCTATGCTGTCGAGCCTGTGGCGTCGCCAAGTCCCGATGAGGCAAGGTTTTCCGCGTGAATGACAATTTCAGGCCACGCATCTGGACGATGCCTCCGGCGCAACGATGTACGACGAACAGATCGATGTGCCTCCCGAACTACTGAGAAAACCGCTCCCTGGCCGGTGATAGACTTGCAGGGCGCCAACGATCCCGATGTTTTGCCGCGTCCGATGCTGCGCCCCATCGACAGTAGTGAATGAGGGGCAGATAGGGGAGCCGCTCGTCGGGGCTACGACGCCTCTGATCGAGGTCATTGCGCCAGCTGCATCTCATCTTGGATGAGCGGCGGCGGAATAATCGGAGCTCGAGTTTTTGGTCGCGCGTTGCATGGACAGCGCGAGGTAAACAGAGCCCGCTTTCGGCCCGCATGCTAAATCTTGATCCGGCTGCAACAGGGGCGGCGCTGCGTCCTTCGTGCTGCACATAGGCGAAGTGATCAATCCGTGTGACGGAGCGAAGCGGCGCGGTGTTGAGTTTGGAAGACGTTCGCAATTCTTGCCGCCTGTCAGGAAGTGTTCGCGCGAGCGTGGTTGTGTGTCGCGAGGTTGTCGGAAATCCTACAATCTGACGTTGGGTGAGATTCAAGTGTCTTTAACAATTGGTTACAACGTACCCTCACACTTACGCGCGTCTTGAAGCGATAGCGAGGAAGTCTGGACACGGTCATAGCTTTGAGGATTGCGGTCGGTCTTACTTTCTCTAACGTCGTGAGCATTTCGTCTCTCCAAATTCTATGACGCGCAGCCTCACCTGCAAAGATGGCATGAGGCAGTCATCCTTGCTGCGCGTTAAGGGGGAAGCCGTAGCGCGCGTAAGCGTGCGATTGCCAGATTGCCTCACACGCGGCGATTGGCAGGCAGACTGTGGCTGGCCGCAAGAAGCGTTGATCTGACGCGTGAGCTTAACGTCCTGGATGCAGACGCGCGATTGCCGAGGTGGAATTGACCGGCAAGGGATTGAACAGAGAATCGATTGTCACACCACATTCCTGAATGCTGCCTCCAAAGACCGCAGCCGACTATGGAGGCTTCATGCAGGATTGGCAAAATCAATTGTTTTGATGGAACACATTCAAGCGGCGGATATGCGTCGGGCGGCTGCGCCGCTTGCCGTGGCTGATGCGGCGTCTACTGCGCTCAGTCATGCGATCCTGTTGAGGTCTTCGGATCAAACGCATGTCCCGCATCAGACGGAAGGCGTTCTCCGGCTCACGACACGAGTTCGATCTCGAAACGAACGCGGCGACCGGATCGATGTCAGGCAATAGCCAAAGCCCGCCCGAATGAGTGACGTCGAAGAACAGGTTTGAAGGGGCGGTCGAATGGGCACCACGCGCCGGATCCCGCTCTCGGGATGTCGGCGGCGATTGAGCCTTTGATGGCCGCGTGATGTGCTGTTTCGGTATTTGCACATGGATGAACGTTTTCGCAATAGAGCACGTCGGTAGGTTATCTATTCAGTGCTATCACGCCTGTACGGATTTGCGTCGCGGGCGGTCCGGTAGTCGTCGAGATTGCCGCCTAGAAACAGGCGTTCGGTCTCTCTGGTTGGCGCTCGGCCCAGCGAGCACATCAGATCCACATCTGCATCGATGTTGTCCTGATCCTCGACATTCATTCCGAGCCCGATACTGCTCAGAACGTCGTCTGGCGTCCATACCGAGGACCTCGGTACGGTGTATGTGTGCAACGTGCTCGCATTGTTAGCGATCGCTCGCGCCCAATGGTCGCGCGAAACGACCAGCTTTGACGGATCCTCAACTAACGACACGAAAGGAGAAGCTGTTGTCTTGCCGCGCATATGCCATCCAGCCAGGCGCGCAAGGTCCATAGGATATCGTTCCAGAGGATCTCCAACCGAAGAGTGGTCCCTCGCCGTGTTGCGAACATGCGATATTGCGCTCGTGTTGACTTCCGTGCGCGGCTTGGAATCGCTGTCCTGGTTCTGAAAGCGCCGCAGAGTGACATATGATGACCCCGCCACTTCGTCGAAGATGCGGTCCCGATCGACACTGTCATCGAAAGTTGCAGTCGCTGGCGACCAACGTGCTGATTGCTGGTCGGCGAGGTCGATCTCGTGTCTGAGCGCATCAAGCGTGGCGCCTGTCAGCGTTGCCGCAAGCTTAGCGCGAGCGCTGACAAATGATATGGATGGATAGCGACCGGGTACCGTGGCGACCTCGTTCGGCGCAGACCTGGCCGTCCCGGGATTTGCCATAAGGGAGACCGAATCGCTCGCGGGGTTGACCGAATCCAAGTCATCTAGCCGCTGCTCAAAGCTTGCTTGATCCTCGGACCTGTGCGCCGGCGCGTCGGTGTGTGCGCTCGGCTCGTCTGGCTGCCGGTCCACCCGGTGCGGCTGCTGCCCGACGTCGTGAGCTTCAAGGGGAGTATTTGCGGGATTCCGTGGATCAACATTCATTTCTCTTCGATCTCCCCTCGAGTGCCGGTCGTTGGCATGGAGTGTTGCAGGTGCAGCTTTCGAGAAGCTGACGGACCTGGAAGCAAGCCAGTATCCGTTTGAGGGGTGCCGGATGAATTCAGTTCAGTGAGGTGAGCGGTCAACCAGACGGAAGCCACGCAAAGCGATATACTAGAAGTCGACACTTCTTTGTGCCATCTGGCGTTCCTGTTTCGACGAGGGCGAGATCGGGTGCCTTGACTGAGCTTGTTCGCCCAACCACCCATTGCCGGCTTATCGTCCGGTGGCAGAGAGACCTTGCCAGGTCTCAACGTGGACAAGCTGGCAGATGCGGTTGGTCGAAGTGTTCTTTCGGAAGTCGCTCGCTTAGGCACATTTGGGGCCGCATTTCCTCGGCCATATCGGCCTCCGTTGGATTAGCGCGACCGGTTGCCGTTTGTAGTTCTAGCGGGCGACGCTCGATCGAATCGTTCCAGCGATGTCGCGCGAGATCAGGCCACTTTAGCAAACCTGACCTACGAGGTTGTGACGTCGGAATAGCCGTCACAACCACTTGTGCCTGGTCGCGACAGGTTGTTTTTGTCGCAAGCGCGGCGTGCTTGATGTCTGGAATCCGCCAAACGGCTTGCGAGGACGACGTCTTGCAACGTGCGATCTGTGGTACTTATCGAGGGAGATGAGCATATGAAGTTTACTGGCAAAGGGCTGGCGATTCTGTTGTCCTTGCTTTCGGCCGCAAGCATGAGCACGATGGCGAGAGCCGACGAGCCTTCGCCGAAATACACCGAGGTGCTCAATGCCCTGCAGACCGGAAAGAACGTGAAGCTCATCCTGGACATGAGCCGCTGTGCCAACGCGGAGGGTAGCAAGCCTGCGTCGGCGACGCAGGCCGGTCTGGTCATCAATGCCTTCAGGGTTACGCCCCAGAACGGCATCAGTTTCGCCAATGCGCACCAAACGGTGGACAGCGCCGGACATGCCGTAACCGAGTACATCCGCCATAGCCTCAGCCGCGAAGGCAAGCTCACGGTGCGGGCTTCGAAGCTTGTCGTCGGGACCACCGAACTCGTGAATCAGGGCGAATTCATCTGCGACTTGCCTGATGGCGCGAAGTTCATCTGGTAAACGAAGAGCACCGCGCTGGGACCGCGCTTCGAAGCCGTTTCCCTAACGCGTGGATGCTTCACCGAACATGGTACGATAATCTAAATCGTGAAGACGGCCAGATTGTTTCTGACCGTCTTTCGTCCGACGTGCCGAGTTGCACGAAGTTGCGCCAGTTCGCTCAAAGGCGCCATATGAGGGCGGACGATCCTCATCGGATCTTTGTGATCGGCGGATCGCCAGTGCCGACTATGCTGGTATGATCTGGAGCCAAGGGGCTCATTAGACCAAAAACCGGGTCGCCAAAGTACGTTCGTATCCTTGTCCGCGACCCTTGTAGACATTCTTTCCAATCCGATTAGTCCACCGGCCGGCGATGATTCGCACTTGATCGTCGGCCAAGCGATGGTCTTGTAGCGCGTGCGCATCTTGTATCCCGATGGTTCTCGGATCTGCTCGGCTGAAAGTGCCGGTGCTGCCGAATGCGACGACAACGCGATAGATACATCCTGCTTGAGATCATGCTGTGACTGGCAAGGTCGGGTTTGGCTGACAGCGTTGGAACGCAGTTCTAAGATCTCTGGAAGCAAAAGATCTTCATGGCTTCGGGAGCCCCTTGGGCAGCTGTCCAACGTGGCGACGAGCCCCTCGTTTAGCCAAATGGCGGCCGATGGAAGAGAAGAACGCGGCCTCCGGCTAGGCTTTCGGCCGTGTAGGGCTGACCGTGGATCAAAAAACGGGTCATTGGGACATCCTGGCTCGGCAGGAGACCACGGTTTTGCAGCATGTCGATCACGACGGGCGAAGCCTCTTTGGGGCCATGCCTCCAGTTGTCGCCGAATAACTCCCCGCGTTCAGGCACTTGCGGGGTTGGCTGATGGCCCGATGCCGGTGCGGTAGACGGCAGGGGACGGTTTGGCGCCAGCGCCGAAGGAGCGTCCTCGCGCCATTCGAAAGGTGCCGGTGCATCAAACCCTGGCGCAAGACCGACGTCGATAGCTGGGGAAGCCCTCCCCACCGCAGGCGTAGCTTCACTCAGCAAAGCGGGCCGAGGGTGGTGAATGAGTTGAACGTCGTTGGGTCCTCCCGGTCCCAACATGGCCGTGTAGCGTTCGCCGCCAATCTCGTAGTTCATGACCGGATGTTCCGCAACAGGCAAGAAGTCCCACTTGCCCAACGTGGACAGCATCATGTCGGGAGCCAGCTGGGTGCGATGCGAAAAATCCTTGGGAACGGCAAACGACACATCGAAGGTATCGCCGACAGCGGGAGACCGCAGATGGATGAGCTGAACATCATTGGGCCCTCGCGGTCCCAACACGCCCGTATAGCGTTCACCGCGAATGTCGTAGGTCTTTACCCACTGTGCTGCATCGGGCAACAGACCCCATCGACGCAGCTTGGAGCGCATCATGTCCGGCGCAGGCTGGGTGGCGTGGGAGAAGTCCTCGGGAACGGCCAAAGAAGCATCAAAGCTGTCGCTGGCTGGAAAGGACGTCCGCTCAAGTGTGCTCTGGGCCGCAGCACCTTGGTCCATCATCCGTCTAAAATAGTCTTCAGGGACGAAATTCTGCGGCCGCGGGCTGGGTTGCCAGGTCACGGCATCGAAAAGTTCTTCCTGAGCGGCACTTTGTACCGGCGAGTGGACGCTAGAACTCATCGTTGGCCACGGCGCCGGTGCATTGAAGGTCGCTGCCAGCAGACCCTCGCGATCCGCGGCATCGAAAAGCTCTTCCTGGGGGAAATTTTGCACGGGCGATGAAGTCGCTGAGTGCATTCGTTGCAAACCGGTCACGGCACGAGAAGCTCTTCCTGAGTGAAACTTGGCGCGGGCGATAAAGTCGCTGAACACATTTGCTGCGAAAGCACTGGTGCATCGAAGCCAGGAGCTGGAAGCTCGCCGCTCTCCTCCGCGGTATCGAAAGGCGCATCCTGGGCCACACTACGTATCGCAGAATGAAGGGCTAAACCCGGCACGTGCCAAACCTGCAGAGTATTGAAACCATCAGCCGGTAGTGAGGCGTCGCGATCCGCAGCGCTTCCCAAGCGCTGTTCATCGACCGGCCGCATGGGCAAAGGAGCGGGCGGTTGAATGACCTGGCGCGAGCTGCCTCCTTCTGCGCCCAAATTACCCCGCCCGACGATCGCGCGATAGTCGCGCAGAGCGTTCAAGGCGGAGATGAGCCTCTTGTCATTTCGAAACAAACGGTATGCGTGGCCGAGCAGTTTGTCATCACTGAGCTTGGCAATGGACGACGGGCGGAGCGCTACAGCTAACTTCCGCAGCCCGCTCGCATAGCCCCCGGCCCTTTTCTCGCCGATCTGTCGACCAAAACGTGCCTCGGCAGCCTCCCTGATGAGACGCTCATCTTCCCTGGAAGGACGATAATGTGTTCTGAGGGGGAGAGCGTCTGCGTCAGGCTCGCGGTACCGACTGACCATTGACAATGCTGGGGCGATGATCTTGTCGTTTGGCAGCAGCTTGCTGGCGTAACTGAGTAACTTATCGTCATCCAGGCTAGCCATTGATTTGCCCGACCGCTTCAGCTCCTCAGCCAAATTGCGAAGCCGACGATCATAAATACTGATGGTGACAGAACTAGGCGGTGGCCCTCGCTCGAGAGCAGCACCGGACGCTGCCTGGATGAGGCGATCGTCCTCCTCAGTAACATCATAAAGCTCTCTGTGGGGATATATCGGGCCGGCCCTTGGCGCCTCTAGCAGCTGTTGCTCAAACTCCGCTTGCGGCTGTTGCGGTTGTTCCGCGGCCGTATTGGATGCAGCCGAATCATGATCAGCTTGGTTGATAGTATTCAATCGGTCCATGATTCTCGTCTGCCAGCATAGCTCTCTGGTTCCTTTGCTACCAATGTCAGCTTTCCAAAACCTGACGTGGCCTTCCGTCAGGTAGAATGCACGAGGTCCTGCACATGACTGCGCGGAGGCGCTGCAGCGGGCGGGGGCCCAAAGAAAGTTCGTAACAAAAGAGGGGGACGGTTGAAATTTGAGCTGCAAGAGGGGTGTGCCGCTCCATTGATGATCGTGGTCCGTCAGCTCTCGATTGAGGCGATCCGCGCTATGATCGCGACGACGGGTATGCCATTCGGCGAGTTTCGATGATCCGAGACCAGCGCAGTGCGAAGTAGCGCTCCTTTAGATCCGCTAGATCGTCATTTGGGCGGCATCAAAATCGTTAATTGAGCTGAGTCTTGTCCTTCCTGACGCGCTTTCATCGAAACGTGAGTTCTAAAAGACCGTCGAAATTCGACTGCCCTGAAACTCGCCGGGATAGAAGCCATTCGTACACCAACTCGGTCATACGTGTTCGGAGTCCGACACCGCCGCTGACAATCGTCGGGGCGGCAGAACATCAGAGCTGCCGGCGGTCGTTCTGCAAGGAAAATCAGAAGCCGGGCGCTTTGAAGCCAATGGCACGGCCGTTGCTTATTGAGAGACAACGATAGTCGGCGAAGGCGCAAAGCGCATTCAGACACGTTGGGACAAACCTGCCCGAAACTTCTTTAAACCAGTAGGCCCTGTACAGTGCACCGCGCGTATAACAGCTGCCGCACTTGCTCAATAGGGCGTTCCTTCGATTGGATGGCAGGACGATGAGGCAAAGCGCGGGCTAGCGAACTGGAGAGTTGGATGACTGCCCCCCAAGCCATATCGGCGCGGCGCCAAACGACCGATGTAGACGCTATGATCGCGGATCTGCGGTCATGCGAGCACCCGCACGACGTGGAAGTGTGCGGTATGCTCTTGCACATTCTCCCCGGCGTTCTGTCGCCACGCCTAAGTCACGCTCCCGACGCCTTGATATCGAAGTGGCACATCCAATCTGGAGCAACAGTATTGGATCTGGGGTGCGGATCAGGCGTCCTGGGGCTGGCGGCACTTCGCGCCGGGGCAGAACACCTGGTGGCTCTCGATATCAATCCGCAAGCCGTTCTCACCACAAAGTTAAACATCGAGCGGTTAGGTCATTCAAAGCAGGCAGAAGCGCGGCTCAGTGACATCTATTCTGCGCTGCAGCCTGAAGAAAAGTTCGACCTTATTCTGTTTGCCGCCCCATACTGGAACCGAAAAGCAAGAGACGATTTGGAGCGCTCTTGCTTTGATGAAGATCACAGCGCCATGGCCTCAGCTCTCGGGGGAGCGCATAATTGGCTCAACGCCAACGGCCTAATGTATGTCGTCTTTTCTGATCAAGGCGATATTGGGCGCGTCCTGAACTTGATCGATAACAGTAACCTGCGTGTTAGAAATATGCATATTTTCCGACCATCGATTCATGGGGGGCATATCCGGATCATCTGGGAGCTAACGGTTCGGTGAAGCCTCTTCCGCTTCCTCGATCCCGCCAAGCGCTGCTGCTAGTCAAACTGTTAAAGTGTGCCGGTTCAGGCCTGGTCGTGTTCGGGGCGGGAGTTCGATAACGAAGACCGCCGGCCGATGCTTGATGCGTTGCAGAACGAGTTCGTCGGATGCAGGGCAATCGCAAGTCGCACGGCTTATGGGAGCTGACTGCGCCAGCACCGCCGTATACCGGCCCTCTCGTGGGCGATTTGCAAGCCGATGTCGTTGTGATCGGCGGTGGATATACTGGACTCTCTACGGCTATCCACCTCGCGGAGGGCGGCGCGCGCGTCATCCTGCTGGAGGCATCCGAAATTGGATTCGGTGGTTCCGGGCGCAACGTCGGGCTCGTCAATGCGGGCATGTGGGTCGTGCCCGACACGCTCTCAGACACCCTCGGCCCTCCGTTTGGAGAGCGGCTCATCGAATTACTAGGTGGCGGACCGCAAGAGGTTTTTGAACTGATCGAGACACATGGGATCGACTGTGAAGTTGAGCGCGCGGGGACCCTGCATTGCGCGGTCGGCCGCAGGGGCTTGGAGGAAATCCAGATTCGTGCCGAACAGTGGCAGAAACGCGGCGCTCCGGTCGTGGTGCTTGATGCGAAGGAAACGCGCAGAAAGATTGGCGGTGGCAACTATACCGGCGCGCTGCTCGACACGCGCGCCGCTACAATACAGCCACTGGCCTATGCGCGCGGCTTGGCGCGCGTTGCGCTTGCAGCGGGCGCGAGGATATTCGCGCAGACGGAGGTCCTCACAGTCCGCGACATGGGGTTGCGTTGGAGGGTCAGCACGGCAATGGGATCTGTATGTGCTAAGTGGGTAATCGTCGCTACCGACGCCTACGGCAAAAGACCTTGGTTGCGGGTTCAGCGAGAGCAGATCCGTCTACCTTACTTCAATTTGGCAACGCGGCCCTTACCAGATCGTCTCAGGACCTCAATCTTGCCCGAACGCCAAGGAGCATGGGACACCCACGAGGTCCTTTCCTCGTTTCGCTTCGACCAGTCCGGCCGTCTGGTGTTTGGCAGCATTGGCGCTCTAGGTGTTCAGTCCCGAGGTCAAGTGGATGGGATCGATCCTGAAGCGGTTTGGTTCGTCGGCCCATGCTTTGCAGATAGCTTCATAGGGCGTGAGACCACGCAGGGTCTTAAGGCGTCTGGCGAAGTTGTAAGCATCAAGGAAGGCAGCGAGGTGATCTTCCAATTGCTCGTGGGTCTCGTAGTGGTATCGCCGGACGGTTGCCTCCTTGAGCGTGCGGTTCATTCTCTCGACCTGACCGTTAGTCCAGGGATGATTGGGCTTGGTCAGGCGATGCTCGATGCCGTGTCCCAGGCAGGCGCGGTCGAAGGGATGGCCGCGCCAGCTTGCAGTGGCGCCATCACGATTCTTGGGCAGGTCGGCGAACTGGATACCGTTGTCGGTCAGTACAGTGTGGATCCGGAAAGGGACGGCCCCCACCAGTTCTTCGAGGAAGGCCCTGGCTGCTGCACCCGTGGCCTTCTTCACCAGCCGGGCGAAGGCGTATTTGGCGGTCCGGTCCACCGCCACGAAGAGATAGAGTTTGCCTTCCGCGGTGCGGACCTCAGCGATATCGATGTGGAAGTAGCCAATGGCGTAGCGCTTGAAGGGTTGCCTCGCCGGCGATCCCGGGTAAGCGGCTGATCCCGTGGCGTTGCAGGCAGCGGTGCAAGGACGAGCGCGTGAGATGCGGGATCGTCGCCTGCAGCGCATAGAGACAGTCATCCAAAGGCAGGAGCGTGTGCTTGCGGAAGGCGACAACCATCGCCTCTTCCTCGGCAGAAAGCACGGTCGAGCGCACGGTCTTTGGCCCCATCGGCGCATCGTGGACAAAGGTGCGCTTACGCCACTTGGCGACCGGTCTTTTGGTTGAGCCCGTGCTGGGCGGCTAGCTCTTTGAGCGGAGCCTTCGATCGCTGTATTGCCGCTCGGATCGCGTGCGTGGTCGTGGCGCTGCCATGGAGTATCTGGCCCATAGGTCCTCCCGGAATGAAGGACCAGTTTGGCTGATTCCCCCACACTCCGGGACCAGACACCTAGAGGGTATCGGCGCCTTGGTTCACCGAGCCTGGGCGGTCAGGTCGCTCCGTAGGCTGTTTCCGCAACTCGACGACGTCGAGTTCGAAGCCGGCTGGTTCGGAATGATCGGGATGACTTCCGACCACCTGCCGCGCTTTCACAAGCTCGACCGTAACCTCGTGTCCTTCGGCGGTTACAACGGGCGCGGGATTGCACCTGGGACCGTCCTCGGCCGCGTGTTGGCGTCCTACGTTCTCGGCCGCCTTGCGGAAGAGGATCTACCGCTTCCAGCTGCGCCGGTTGAATATCGGCGGTTTCGTGCCGCCCGTGAGGCCCCCTACAGAGCCGGCTCTCAACTGGTTCACCTCACTGAAGCGCGGCTCTGATCTGCCTCGTGTCAATCGCATATCGGATCCGGCGGGTTTCCATCGGTTTGGCAATTCCCGGCACGTGACGAGCGAATTGGCTTCGGTCGCGTTCCTCAGAGAGAGTCTTGACATCCACACTCGTGCAGGCCGGCCGTCACGTCTGTTGGTCGGCATCCATGTAACATCCCGACGTCTGCGGGTGAGCAAACTCGCACATCCTGCAGAGCAGAAAGCCATCCATTCCGTTCATGCGATCGGCGATTTCGTGAAAAATTGGGCTTTCGAAGAGATATGCGTATTCGTCGCGCAAAAGATTGCCCAGGACATGACGCCGCTCAAAATCCATCCCGCACAGAGTAACGTCGCCGTTTGGGAGAAGGATATTCCGATGTTGTTGTTTGCCAATACACGTCAAAGGTCCGACGACCGGCTGTCGCGGTTTGATGATATTCGACTCTAGACGTCCTCGCCTGCTACTCAACGGACGCAAGCGCTCCAGCGCTTTTGCGGGAATGATGTCGGCGAGGTCGGGATGGACTTTGCCAAGGACAACGAATCGAATCGAGGGAATGTTCGCCTCGACGAGTCGGCGCATGACATTGAGATAGGACTTTCCGACGAGCCGGCTGTTCATATAAGTGCCATCATCAGGAACGTGGACGATGAAAGCTCTGAACTGCAGCATTTGCAAGCGCCGCAGGTCACTCCCGTTCATTCCGACGAGGGTTGTGAAAATTCGGATGTCATGCCCACGTGTGTAAGCATGCTCAACCATCCTGGTGCACTTCGGATGGAGCCAAGGCTCCGAGTAGCCGGCAAAACTGATGTCGGTAGCCCTCGGCACGCGTGCAAGACACCGCTCGAAATCCTGAAGACCTAGGTACTTCGCTTGAGACACAGGTCTTTGCCGGTCGGCGAACTTGTCTTGGGGGCAATAAGTACACCGGACGATGCATCCTGCGGTCGTCGTTATCTCCAATACCCGGCGACCAGGACTGGCAGCGCGTAAGTTTTGTAACACCATGGGATATGCTGTCATTCTGTCTGGTCCTTTCAGGCGCCGGAGCCACGAAACTGCTGGAGAAGGAGCGCAGCGTTCGATGAGGAGCCGCTTGCTTTGCTCCTCACGGATTGCAAATACAGGATATGCCCGTTGGCGAAATGACTAGACCAAACTCCTGTCTCATTGCTAACAATGCGCCGGGCTCGACCATGCGCTACCGAAGGTCGGATAGGCCTGGCGTGCCAACCCGGCTCTCTATGCGTTGGCCGCTGCGTAGCACCATTGGCTGTCATTAACATCTTCGTTCCGAGTTGGCGTACGCCAGATGCTGGGCTCGGTGTCCTCGCTAGAAGGGGCTGCGGAGATGCTTCCGCAGCCGTATCGATGCGGAACCAGCGCCGAATCCGCACAAACGGGACATCCCAAGCCTCCCGATGGCAACGCAGGTTCTGGACCATCTTTCTATTTGTCGCGAAGCGATTACGCTCGCGAACTGTTCGGGCACCATGAATGCGATGGACAAGCGGTCGAGCATCGCAAGCTCTTGGCGGCGATCGTCCGCGAACGTTTCCTGTTCCGGTTAGATGGCAAGTTGCTGGTCAGGATGATGGATGAAGCACGCTTATTGCCATGTTGAGGACCAAATGGCCTTTCTCGGCGGAGCAGCGCGCTAACTGATTTCGCCCGACGACCAGCGCGGCTCGTGGTCGCCGCACGATCCCAGCGGCCGAGGTGGGGCCGTGAGGAGCCGAAGACGTCGCATCTGGCATCTTAAAGAAGTGGGAGGCTACCCTCATATTGCACTGTCTGGTGGCTCGAGCAGCGATCTAGCCGGCATTGGGCGATGCCTGTGGCGGATCGTTCTCATCGATCCACTGGGGCAGATCGAGTTGAAAAGTCAATGCGATCTTTACCTGCCGGAACTGGTAGGGGTGACTGCCCGCGCTTTGGGATATTCTGTTGGAGGCGACGATCCGCTCGCAGCAAAACGTCACGGCAGCTCGAAACGATGGATCGCGACCTGTGGATCCGCAAGCTCTCAAGAGAGCAAAATCTGCGGAGGCGATTATGAAGACACAATCTGCAGACTACAGAACCGACGGCGCGGGTAAGATCCCGCTGAGCAATCTAGATGTAAGCGAAGGCAAGCGCTTTCAAGATGATAGCATATGGGGTTACTTCGAGCGGCTGCGAAGGGAAGATCCCGTTCACTACTGCCAAGATAGTCCCTATGGTCCATATTGGTCCGTAACGAAATACCGCGATATCGTAGAGGTGGATACTGATCACAAGACATTCTCGTCGGAGCAAGGCGTCACTATTGTCGACGTGCCTGACAAGCACTGGACGCAGAGTTTCATCAAGATGGGGCCGCCTAAGCATCGCGAGCAGCGTGATACTGTAAGTCCGATAGTCGCGCCGGAAAACCTGACCAAGCTCGAAAGCTTGATCCGTCGTCGCGTCAGGACGATTCTGGACGGCTTGCCGCGCAACGATGACTTCAATTGGGTGGATAGGGTCTCCATCGAGTTGACGACGCAAATGCTTGCCACGCTATTCGACTTTCCTTTTGAGGATCGGCGTCTCTTGACCTATTGGTCGGACGTAGCTGTTGCAATGCCGAGAATTGGCCAGCCGATCGATAGCTGGGACAAGCGAAGTGCGATCTTGTCCGAGTGCTTGGCGTGTTTCGCGCGGCTTTGGAACGAGCGCATCAATGCCAAGCCGCGTCTCGACCTGATTTCCATGATGGCACACTCGCCTGCAACTCGACACATGGAGCCGAGTGAGTTTCTCGGCAATCTAATTCTGCTGATCGTCGGTGGGAATGACACCACGCGCAATTCGATTACCGGCGGCCTCCTGTTCATGAACCAGCACCCCTCCGAGCTGCGAAAGCTCCGCGATAATCCCGAACTGGTCTCGAGCGCCGTGTCCGAGATTATTCGATATCAAACGCCCATCGCACATATGCGCCGCAACGCCACGGCCGATGTCATCGTCGGTGGGAAACAAATCAGGAAGGGCGACAAGGTCGTCATGTGGTACATCTCTGGAAACCGCGATGATGAGGTCATCGAGGACGCCGACAGCTTCGTCATCGATCGCAAGAACGTGCGGCAGCATCTTTCATTCGGATTCGGGATCCATCGCTGCGTTGGTCGACATCTTGCGGAGCTACAGCTGAAAATCCTCTGGGAAGAAATCTTGAAAGCGCGACTGAAAGTCAAGGTTGTCGGCGAACCGGAGCGAATTGCGTCGAATTTTGTGCACGGTTATTCCGCTCTTCCTGTGCGGATTCCAGTGTAGGTCGTGATGCTCCGGCTTGGCACCGCCAGCAGTGCGGTTTGGTCTTCCTCTTTGACCTCTCTCGTCGCTACATAGTCCGCAAAAGCGGTTGATCGGCGTGAAGGAATGTTCATCTCGGGAACTGGGCAGCATTCAGCAGGCATAGAGTGCCTGCGAGGGGGATGAACGGGATGCCCGGCCGAGGTCTTTGCGAGCTGTCAAAGGCAGCCCAGATGGATGCCAATATTGGAAGTGACCTTTGACCTAGCGTTTTCGATACGTCCGGCGATGAGCTCAACATTGAAGACTGTAGCGGTAGGGGCGATTTTCCTTGGAGAGGCGCTTTCGATCATCGCAGAGTTGATTGCCTCAAAGCAGTTTGGAAAGGCCGGCGGGGATCTGGCAACGCTCCTGCCGATGTGTCTGCTGATATCCTTCGGCGGCATCCTGCTCGTTTTCGGATATGCACTGGGCTACATGTATCTCGAGAACATCTGGATCATTATCGCGATATCGGTGGGAGCAATTTTAGTGGTTGAGCCGATTCTAACCCTGCTCCTGTTTCGAGATGTGCCGACGGCAGGCTCGCTGATCGGGTTGGCGCTCGGTGCGCTGGGCACGCTCGCTGCGATATTTTTATGAGCGTATTCTAAGTGCGCTTGGATGGACGGCGTCTTCGGCGGGATCCCATTTTGGAGTTGCGCAACGTCGGTTCTGCTCAATTTGAATGCAAGAAGAAGATGTTGCTTTGACGAATTGTCCACACACAGCCGGGATTTGCGCATCGTTGGATCCGTGAACGTTTCGATCGAAGACCAGCATCTCCTGCCCGCAAACAGGACGCTTGCGGCTGCCGAAGGTCCGCAGATCGACATCCGGCGGTACTTTCTTTCACCATCATTCTCCAGTCCGTTCGACGATGCGGGCATGCTTGTGACGGCTCTTCAGGATTCGGGATGGCCCTTGGCAAGGCTGTTCCATAGACAAAGCCGCCGGCATCGGCCGAGTTCTTATGGATCGCCGTCAGGGCCATTCTGCGCAGCTGGCAGCGCACATGGCTCTCACGACGAGGCAACGCCAGGCTGCGGCCCCGCACAGCACTAACTATCCTGCGGCGTCGCGTTCTTCGCTGCATCGTCGTCTCCAGCGCCACAGCAGCTTCCATGGAATCGGAACTCGGGCGACTCGGATTCTCTTGTGCATCCGAAGAGCGCCCTTCGTCAGCCAGTCGTCAGCCAGGCGGTCTATCCAGCTAGGCTGCGCATTGTTGATTGTATCGGAGATGGAATATGACGGGCATAGGCCTACCTGGCGAACCGCACATTGGGGCTGCAGGAGCCGACAGCACGTCGGGATCGAGCAGTTCGCGCTCGGAGAGCGGTGTCATCCCTGCGGAAGGCAGCCAAGTTTTTGACGTCGTCGTGGAGCGCATGCGCTCCGCGCCTGAAGATGAAACGGCGGTGCTCACGAGCCAGCCGTCCGGTTCGGGTGTGACAGTCCCCATTTCCTCTGGAGGTGAGGGGATCGAGCCAGCGATGCGAAAAATGAACAGCCTGCTTGTGGAACTTGATACTTGCCGCAATGCGGCCGTGAACGCCCAGAATTCGCCAGAGGAGCAAGAACTGATCGATCGGTTCGTCAAGGCAGGCTCAGCAGTTCTGGACTACTACGCGAACCTGCCCTCACATGTAGCGCGCAGCATTCTGTCTGACGATCAGGCTCATCGACTTCGTGACGAGACACTCGAGGCAGCGGACCAATGCAATGCGCTGGGCACCCCGACGACCTACGCACTGGAGGGGAGCAGGAAGAATGCGGGCAAGGTGCTTGAGAGGATCCGCCAATCCAACGCTCCACCAGAGCAGCTGATCCGAGCGGCGTCCAGTGTGGCGAAACACTATTTGGCTTGCGTGGAGTGGTGGGGAAAGAAGGCACTGCGCTCGGAGCGGATGCAGTCCATCTGCGCGGCCACTGCCAACTTGCCAAGCACAACGGCCGAGATGCGGCAGGCCGAACAGGCTGCAGTACGGCTGCACACCGGCTGGGCGCTGTTTACCAAGAACATGCATCTGCAATCGCAGGTCGCTCTCGCGCGGGTCATGATTGAATCGCAGGCGAGCACGTTCGAGCCAGCCGTCAGGCAAATCCTCTTGGGTGAGAACGGTCGGGCGCGTCTACTCGGAACCTTCATCGAGGATGTCGTTCCGGCATTTCTCTCGACGGGCGATGCTGTTCTAAACAGCAAAGGACGGGTCCTCGACGCAGAGCACTGCACCGTTCTGGAAGGGGTCATGGAGCGGCTATCGGAATTTGCGTCGGCTTTGCACGACATGGTTGCCGAGCTAAGGAATGTCGGAGCAGGTGGGAACCTGCCGCTGGAACTGTTGGATCAGATCGAGGAAGCCGCGTGGGTCACTGCCCATGAGATCATGGGCCTCCTGGCACTACAGCCGAAGATGCCCGCCATCATTGCACCTTTAACCGAGGCTGGAGCTGCGTTGCCTGTCAACACAACCGGCAGAGCTGCGGTGGCCGAAGGCACAGCGGCGCGCAGGAAGGGGAAAGGTAAGCGCAGGCCGGCCGCTGGCGCGGGCAGTTCGGCCGTCGGGCGGCCGGAGCTGCAGCCCTCTGGGCCCGGCGCCGACACGGCGCCAGCAGCCAAGGTTATCGTGCTTTCGGATCTGGGCACCAAGAAACTCGCGACTGCAGAGGAGGCACATGCGAGGGCGTCATCGTCGGCGACGGAACACTTGGCGATGTGGCGGGCCCCGCCATCGAAAGAGGCACTGACACGACTGCTCCAGCGGTTGGACGAACTGTTGCAATTCGATCTGGCCGGTCAGCAAAGGGCCATCTCGCAAGCGCGCCACATGAAACCTGAAGATGCCGATCACGTCGTGCACACCGTCGTCGAGCGCCTGCAGAACCAGGCCGCCGAAATCGAGGCCTGTGTAGCCGCGCTGCAGGAGCCTCGTCGACGCGGCCTACTCACGCCTGTGCAAGTGCCCGAAGTGCACGACAAAATCGTCCGCCTCAAGGCAATGTTGTCCGAGGTGCAGGGGCAGGCAAACGCTTTGAAGGCGCGAAAGGCCATGATCAAGATAGATTGCATGAAGACCTATGCCTTCCCCTCGCAGCAGTACCTTGAACGCTTGCAGGCGGCCAAGGAATTAGCTCCCCTGGAGCCACCGCGCGCGTTGAAGGGCGAGCCTGGGACGCTGTTCGAGATCAAGTTGCAGCCAAAGGCACTGGGCAATGGTGCAATGCCAAGTCCGATGTGGGTGCATATTCATACGAAGCGGCCGGGCTATGCGTGGCAGCTGGCGGCATTGGACGACGCCGAATTCGCCGCTTGCCACGTGAAATCCAATGAACAACGCGGCTACAATCGCCTCTGGCAGAATGCTCGAGCTGCAATGGGCCACGAAGACGTCGTGATCCACCGCGGCAAGCTTACGCCGGCGTTCTGCAAGTCCTTGTTGAGCACAGTTGACGGCCAGTCATGGTATCCCCGTCTCGAGGCGGAGTTCGGCGCGATGCAGCTCGCTCGACACGGGATGTAGCGCGCGTATCTCGCGATAGGGTGCCGCTTGCGCTGACACCATCAATAATGCCTCCGATTCCGGATTCTATGCTGGCCGCTGATCCGCTCCAGGACGTCCGAGACTTCGACTCGGGTGAGGATGGAGCCCTGATGAGGAGACCACGATCTTCGTCCACTGCAGAAGGCGAGCGCGTCTTCCGCGATGAGGAAATTCGGTCGATTGCGGCGAGGTCGGCCGCTGGGCGAGAAACTGTGCACCACTGAAGGCAGCAGGCGGAGCGCCAGATGTCGCTCGCTCCTGCGACTACCGCGGGCGCACCTCATCCTGCTTAAGCTCGATCAGGATTCGCGCCAACATTGGTGCAAGTATGCGAGCATGTCCATTCCGCTCGCATAGGGGGACCGCTGCGCTGAGTTGTGGTTCGGCTGGCTGAAGCCGGCGAATCTCGAGCGATTTCCGGTGATCGGCATCCCGCGAGACGCACCTTGGGCCGATTTGACGAATCAAATTGACGATGCACAATAAGGCTGCCTGTCCGTTTTCTATCCTCGGATATGGCCACGACGGTCCCAGCATCGGCCTCCATGGCCCCCAGAAGGTGCTGGGACCTGTTCGTTCCGCACCCACAATCGGGTGAACAGTTCATTTCTCGCTTGCCGGATTCTCTCGTAGGCCGCGCCTCGTTGTCGCGCTGGCCGGGCTATCCCGCTCATACTGGTTGGCAACCCGAGCCGAGCGTAGGCTCGAAGTGTAAGGCAGAACGACTAGTCGCGGGCTGAGATCCAGATGCACATATGCGGTGCAAGACTGTGCCCGGCGTCTGCCCGCATCGCCTAGACCTCCGAAAAGCCCCCACCAAGTGGAACGCGATGTACCACTCGGACGCGCGCACCGACTGCGAAAATCAAGCGGAATGGGACTTGGCTCGGAGATGGTCGCATCAGACGTGGCAGACGCGGCCGCGGTCTTATCTCCGTTCTTCGACTTTCGTCAGCTTCTCGAAAGCCAGCTCTTTTAGCATTCGAAACTGGCCTCTCGATGACGAAGCCGCACATGTCTGAATTCGTGATGAACTTCAGCTTCACTCGCCGCCGAGAGTCTTCAAGAGGCCTTTGTTCTCATAACAGATAGGAGAGCTGAATGGATCCCAATCCGATCGATAATGCCCGCTCACCAGGATCACCAACGGCGCACGTCTGGACACAGGAAGACCATGATTTGTTCAGTCGGGTCATGAATGAAGCCGGGCCATCATCATCTGCCGAGCCTGAAGAAGCGGTAGATGTCTCATTCGCCGCTCCCCAAAGATTTTCCCACGGTTCGCAAATCGCCCCTGACTCAATGGTCGAGAGGCTGTTCCACCGTGGTCTCTTGCCGGATGCGGACCAGCCGACGATGACCTATGAAATCCAAGGTCACCGCTACACGGCCGGTTTGGATGGGTCCAATCGCGTTCGTCTTGTTCATAACCCTGCGGGGGACCAAGTGGTTGGGGCAGGCCGGGCGGGGATACCGGACTTCGGGGCCTTCTTCACGGAGAACCGGCGCTTCGGAACGCCGCTAGCACAGCAATGGGCCACACCTGCCCTCATGGACAAGTTGCGCGAAGAAGGTTTCATGCCGACCGCAAACACCCCCACAACAATCCAGCTTAACGGAAGGGCTTATCAAGCCGAGTTGGCCGAAGGTGGGTTCGTTAAGCTTACGCGGGTATGAGACGCCCCCGACTGTGACCGATCGCGCCGGCCTGGAGCCCCGCGATCGCTTCGGTTGTTGTTACCGACACAGGCAATTCATCGCGCTGCAGTGAATTGTTCGCGCCGCCAGTGGGTACGCATCGTTGGACCCACTGGCAGGCAACGGGATGCCCGGTCACCGCGCGGTTGCGATAAGCTGCGTCGTTTTGCGAAGCCGGCGTCGAGCATCATCTCGACAAGCTTTCGACATTGCCATCCGCCGACGGCATGGCAGCCGCAACCGCCTCGCTCTCTAGGCGACGTGCGAGTGAAGAGCGCTATCGCCGAGCGAGCGGAATGCAGCACAAGCTCTGCCTATGCGTTCGATCAAGCCATCAGCTCGCGAGTGCTGAGCCGGTTCAGCTTTGTCACCAGCACCACGTCGGGTTGGAGGCTGCGATCATCAACTGTGTGACTTGCGACCGATCGGCGCGAACACAGCTGATCTTCTCGCTGTAGATCGCGGTCGCGCTGGTCGCCGTTAGGGTGTCGAACTGGCGGGTGAGATGCCGGTCCTGGATGCTAACGCGGCATATCCCTGAATGGTCATTTGGTGGTTCTACTTTCGCAAAAGCTATCGGCATGGTGATAATCTGTTTGGACCATGGTTCTTCTCGTTGGCAGTGAGTACCGTGTGGTTCTTGTAGGGGGCAGCCGCGATCGGGAGCTTCGAGGAAGTCCGCTGATGGCTGCAGCCGGTACGCCACGAGGCGCGGCGAAGTCGGCCGCGCGCGCAACAACCATGTCGCCCTCGGTGGAAAGTTCTAGCTAGGAACGCACTCCCGCTTCATTGGCAGCATGCCGCCATACTTGAACGGGTCGAAGCCTTGCGGTGTAGCCTGTAGCATAGCCGAACAAACGATTGGAATTTCAGCGATCGCCGCAGTCGTCGCATCCGTCATGATGAGTTCGCTTGTGCACTCATTCCGAATATGACTGACCGCTCGGGCAGACGTCCGGTCTCCAAGGAGTGCAAGTCAAAGGAGTGCAAGTCAAAGGAGTGCAAGTCATCGGGCCGGGACGATGCAGTCATCGCGTTGTCCGATTGCTCCGATCAATGCGGACCGCTTCGAGGCCGGCGAGAAGCCGACCATAAACGGCTTGTCCGAGCGGCTTATAACCGAGCCCGCGCAGATGTCCGAACTCATCCATCCCGTAGATAGGCCTGATCGAGAAAATCAATTTTACCACCTGTGGTGCCGTCATATATCCGTGAGGGCGGCTTGGGGCCGATCTAAGGAGCGACTCTGGAATGAAAAAATTGCTGTTTGTGACTGCGAGCGCCATCGCGCTTGCAACGGCGGCGGTGCCGGCCTGTGTTGCTGAGGCCGCCGCTCAGCCCGTCGCCACCAAGGTGCAGGTGGCCGATACGTCATATCCTCAATGCGCGGACGACCCGTTGAATGGTATCTGCGATCTGTTCTTTTGTTTGACCGATCCGGCGTGCGTACAGCACTGACCACGGGATACAAACCAGGCAGAAAATGAGAATCGAGGCCTCGCAGCGCGGCCGCTCGTGGGAACAGCGGCCGCGTCCTCTCGCGTAAAGAGATTTTCGACTAGTCTCTGAAGCCGTTCCAGTTCCACCGCTGAAGCATGAGCGCGTGGAACGGATCTTCCAGCACAGCTTGGCCATCAAGGATCATGCAAAGCACACCGCGGAGCTGCACGTTATCATCCGAGCGCGGGACAAGAATTTAAAGCGATTGCAATCGTTGATTCAATCGAGGCCTCGACTCTCGATATGGACAGGCCCAGCGACCGCGCGCGGGGCATCGCAGGTCCGTCAACCGCAAGTAGTCATAGGTCCGACGAAACCCATTCAAATGCGCTCGCCGGTAGAGGTCTGCTGGTGATCTAACGGTAAGTGGAAGCCGAAGAGTCCTATCCATATCCATATGGCTTGCCGAGATGCGTGACAGAGTGCGCGCCAGACGGCGCCTCCGTTCGCGGCCGACCCGCCTCCAAAGGACGAATCTACCTAACGGAAAAAGTCGCTAAAACTGCATGCAACGACAGAGGTAAGCGGAAGCGTCCAGCGTCGCGGTCTCTGCCAAGAGCCCCGCCGATGCACGCCGACACTGTCTCGTTCCATCGTGCCGATGGGCGAGAACGTCCAATTCCAACCGTTCTCTGATGTGGCAGCTGTTCTGACGGGTGGTTGTTGATGGTGGCGCTCTCAACAAAGTTGCCGAACGAAGCGTTCCGCCCACAGGAAGCGAACCAAGGCGCTCGTTGCAGAAAACTCGTGCGTTGTTAACACCCTATTCAAGAGCGCCATAACGGACTCTCGCGAAACCAAGCCGAAGTCGGCCAGGGCGCAAGAGGAAAGCTGCGATGAAATCGTGTCTGCACGAGCCGCAATCGCCTTTGGTAACACAAGCGCGAACGTCTCCTTTACATAACCGGGCGGAAACACATCGCAGCCCAGCCGATTGCGCAGGTAAGAGCGGAGTATTTCCTTGCCGGCGCGAAGTGCAAGTGGAAGCCTCGCTGCAGTATTAATCAATCTCGGATCGCCTAGCGGGCGAACGGGCCAAAGTCCTCGCTTTGCGAGTGGACGAGCATGACAAAGGCTTGCGAGCAGAAATGTGGACACAGTCGCGCTAAGCGGCGCGCTAAACAGGAAAGATGAATGAGCGGCGTCGAGCGCGCGCTTTGTCAACAGGCCTTCTGCAAGTTCGACGGCGATCTTAAGGTGACGTGAAGACGAAGATCTGGGGGCCTCCTCTTCGATGGTGGAACAAGCGCAAAGCTCGTCGCCGCCGATGCCGGACCAGATGATTTCGCAGCCGTCCGCGCGAAACCTGTCCCAGAGTGCCTCAAACGCCTCAAGGTAATACTCTGAAGTGAGTGGCAGGCGTTGTTCTGGGACAAGATTCAGATCAATCGCCGGCATGTGGGTATGCATTTCAAGGGAGTGATCGCGGCAATTCAGTGCGCTCAAAATGCGCGCTCGCCGATCAGACTGCCTGGGGCTACTCCCGTCGCCCAACAGTATGCCGCCACATCTTAGGGTTTTCACGCTCTTGCCAACAGCAATCGCGACCGAAGCGGAATCCATACCTCCGCTCAGCACCACAGCGCTTGCACAAATGCCCGTTGGCCGCGAAAGAACAACTTCCTGCAAAGTATCCGCAAACTCAAGGAGGCCATTGCCCTGCTCCCGCCCAGAGAGCTCATCAGTGAACGGATTTAATGAACCGTACTCAAAAAAAGTTTCCGACCTGTCGACGTACAAGGTTGCGCCGGCAGTCAGTAAGTTAACCCCGACGCAGGGCTGCCGCGCAGAGTAAAACGTTCTCATCGACAAATGATGAGCCATAATCTCTCTATCAAGCGCTCGCGATGTACTCAAAAAATCGACGAAATCCCAAGAGAGCGTAACCGTACGAGTGCGTTCCTCCACGTGGAAGTAGATCGGCAGGCTGCCGATATGGCCAGCTCGTACCCGCAAGCGGGGACCTCGGCGGGCGGCCTCGATCACGACAAAGTCGAGCGGCCAGTGCATGCATTGTTGGTAGTGCTGACGAAGCTGATCCGCAGCAGCGTTAGCTGTGGCGATGGGGTGTGTGCCGAACTCGTCTGCTACTCGTTGACGCTCCCGTATGACGAAGAACCATTGGTCAGAGTTCTTTAGCAAAAAGCTTTCAAGGCTCTTATGCTGGAATGGCCGGATGTAGCTTTCACCAATCGCTATTGAGCAGTCTCTGACGGCAGGATCGAAGGTTTCCAGATCACCTATTCTCAGAGTAGCCTTGAGCATTGTTCTCGATGCAAACTCAAGCTCCCCTCGTGTGAGGGGCGGCAACAGAGAGTGAAGAATGATACAATCAATCTTAAAGCCAGCCCTCCGTGGCGCTATCGTTAGGCAGAGGTCCCTTTGGCGTCTTAATGGTGGGGGGCGGCAGAACCGGTAGAGGAAGGTCAGTTGCATCAGACTCGGGCCGTTTGCGCGTGTCTGCAGTTGCACTCTTCATGTCGTATTCCTTACGGATCGGGCTTCTCGTCATCTCGACATCCTATGCTTCAGTAAGGAGCTGGATAGCGTGGCGTGGCAGCGTGTCGGCCGCAAATGAAGTATTTCATGTGGGAAGCCGGGCGACAACCTACCAAGACTGGCGGGGTTAGATGACAGCGCTGGACGGAGCTCATTTGAAGCCCACTGGCGGTAAACGATAGCAAATTCCGGTGAGCACGCATCGAGTATCTTTACGCGAGTTCGTTTCAAATCTAGTTCGTGCGAGCAAGGCCATGCCGCCCTCTGCGCAAAGCAAAGCGCCGTTCCCTCGACTCGTCACAGATATGTCAAAGTACACAGCGTTGTCGCCGATTTCTGAAATCTTGCATGCGTACTGGCGGTCCGATCGGTGCCTGCTTCTCGTCGTTGCCACGGTGGTGCTGATCTCAAGCGCGAGCAGCGTTGCAGCCCCCTATGTATTTTCGTCTCTGATTGATCGTCTGCCGCGGAGTGAAGGCGCGTCGGTGCTCGGCTGGGGATTCGCTGGCTATGCGGTCCTGCTTGGAATTGCGTCCGCATTTCAGAGTATGCTGCAGTATCTTTCCTTTATGACAGCAGAGAACCTTGGCTTCATCGCTGCAACTCGCTTTTTCGATCGAATCCTGAGAAAAACCGCAGCCTTTTTTCTTGAGCATAATCCCGTGGAGATACAGAGTGCGGCCGCGCGCGGGCGCAGCGCGTTGATCACGATGGTCCAGCTTGGCACTACGATCTTCCTCCCTGCTGCAGCGCAGCTTCTGCTTACGATTGCTACTCTAGGTGCACTGGTCAATATTGAGATCGCTGCAATCGTCGTCGCTTATGGGGCTGCCGCGATCACATTGACATGGAGTTCGACGCGTCGGGCGCGCGTATTTCTGGACCGGGCCGCCGACGCCGGACAGGAGAATGCGCGTTTCGTCGGTAACGTCACGAACGCCATGGACACGTTGCGCCATTTTGGCAGTCATGCCTGGATGAGCCAGCGCTTTACTATGAAAGCGTGCGAGGTGCGCGATAACTTGCGAGCCTACGTGCTTCAACGACTGCCCTACATCGCCGTGCTCGGCTTAGCCGTCGCGCTACAATTCGCCGTCACTCTTCTCCTTCTAGTTCCTGACTACCAGGCCGGCGTGGTCACGATCGGCGACATTGTGCTATTCAACACGCTTATACTCCAACTCAGTATGCCTTTCGAGATGGTCGCGCGCGCGATCTCTGACGCGTCGCGGTCGCACGCCGACCTCATCCCTCTCGCCAGACTGTGGGGCGCACCAGAAGAGCGGCGAACGTCCCATGCTCATGATTTCGCACCCTCTGCTGGCCAGCTGTCTTTCGAGGGCATTGGTTATGCCTACGAAAACGGTCGTGGCGTTGCGAACGTCTCGTTTTCGGCTGGACGCGGCGGGATTACCTTTCTTATCGGCGAATCAGGATCGGGGAAGTCGACAATCTTTAGGCTCGTCCTGAAATCAATCGAGCCAGACTGCGGCCGTATTCTGGTCGATGGAACCGATATAACGGATATCGATCGCACGGATTGGTATACTGCAGTTGCTGTCGTGCCGCAGGACGTGATGTTGCTCAACGAGTCGCTGGCCGACAACATTCTGCTAGGACGGCCCCGCGATGAGGTGCGCCTTCGTGCCGCGTCGGAAAAAGCCGCTATTCTTTCTTTCATCGAGACGCAGCCGGACGGATTTGAAACAACTGTTGGAGAACGCGGTTTGAAGCTTTCAGGCGGGGAGCGCCAGCGTATGGCTATTGCCCGTGCGCTCTATGGCGAGCCCGCGATCCTTCTTCTCGACGAGGCCAGCTCGGCCCTTGACGAGCGAACCGAGCGGGACATCATGGAACATATTCGCAGCCTAGCGGAAGATGTGACCGTGCTGGCGATTACGCATCGCAGAGGCGTCATCTCTACAACCGACGTCGTGGTCGATCTGACCCCCTGCGGTTGTCAGACATAGGCAAGGCGGATGCTCAGCCCGCGCCTCTGCCGGTCTAAGAATGCCGGTTGCGGAATGTCTGCAAGTTAGACGAACCAAGCCATTGCCAACAGCCGGCCGGCGAATCTGCTGGCCAAAGCTGGACAGAACGGGACGTTCGAGTCGTCACGTCGTCTCGGGAATTCCTGCCAAGGCTCATGTCAGCCGACTTGCGATTCAAACGCCGCGACACCCGGCCTGGAACAGGTAACAGCCGAACAGCTGGTCCAGTCGAGCTCAATTCGATCTGAGTCAGCCGAGTGATGCATCTGACCCAATATTACCCAACGCTCGTTTGAAAAGCCGCTCAAGAGGGAAAATGAGGGATTAGCAAAAGTGGAAAGAGATCGACTTCAATGGACCGCGGATGCTGTTAGGCTGGCCAGCTTCCGGACGAGGAAATCCCATTCCAACTCGCGGCACGGTGGCGCGACTACTGGATCTAGTGGGTTTGTAGTTCCTCGGCATGAGCTACTGGTAAGGCCGTTTGACGGCACGTCTCGCGGACCAAGGCGCGCGCCAGACCAGGAAAACCCGATGCAGCTGATCGCACTGTACCGTACTTCTCTCGCACTGATTCTGTTTGCCTGCGGGGTAATGGGCAGTGCGCAAGCCGACGATCCATCGCGGCCCGCCCAGGTCACGACGCCGTCCGGCCTAAAGAGTGGCGCCGGCCAAACGCCGAGTATGCCATCTGTTGCTGAGCCGCATCGTCTGCCGCCGGACTCCAGCACCAGGCACACGCTTGAGCTCCCTGGACGAACGCTTGCTTTCGTCGCGACCGCCGGCTCCATCCGCCTGTTCGACGACAAGGGCGAGCCGCAGGCAGACATCGTTTATACCTCCTATCAGCTCGACGGCACCGATCGCGGCACACGCCCGGTAACGTTCTTTTTCAACGGCGGACCGGGCTCATCATCGGCCTGGCTGCAGCTCGGCAATGCGGGACCGTGGCGGCTGCCGATCAATGCTGACGAGGTCACGCCATCGACATTTCCGGAGGCGAGGCCAAACGCGGAAACCTGGCTCGATTTCACCGATCTGGTGTTTCTCGACCCCGTCGGCACCGGCTACAGCCGTTTCGTGGGGACCAGCGATGACGTGCGCAAGCGGTTCTTCTCCGTTGAGGGCGACGTCAACTCACTCGCGTTGGTGGTCCGCCGTTGGCTCGAAAAGCATGACCGGCTGTTGTCGCCGAAATACATTGTGGGTGAAAGCTATGGGGGCATTCGCGGGCCAAAGGTTGTGCACCAGTTGCAGATGCGGCAGGGCATAGGTGTCAAGGGGCTGATCATGGTCTCGCCAAGATTCGACTCCAGCCAGTTTGCCCACACGAGCCTGCTGCAGTACGTCGCAAGACTGCCGAGCTATGTCGCTACCCTGCGTGAAGCAGAAGGTCCGGTAAAGCGAGCCGATCTCGCCGACGTGGAAGCTTATGCACGCGGGGAGTATCTGGTCGACCTCATCAAGGGCCAGGCGGACAAGGAAGCAACCATGCGTCTGGCCGATAAGGCTGCGGCGCTGACCGGCATCGACCAAGCGGTCAGTCGCCGGCTCGCGGGCCGCTTCGACCTAGCCGAATTCCGCCGTGAATTCAATCGTAAGAACGGCAAGCTAATCGGCAATTATGACGCCTCGGTGCATGGCCTAGATCCATATCCGGAGTCGGATCTTCACCTTTCCGGGGATCCCTCGAGCGATACACTGCTGGCGCCTCTGACCAGCGCCACTGTCGATCTCCTGACTCGCAAGCTTAACTGGCGGCCCGACGGCTCCTATGAGCTATCCAACGGCGCCGTCGTCCAGGCTTGGGACTTCGGCCGCAGCCCTCCCGAGTCGCTCTCGGAGCTACGCCAAATCCTGGCAACGGATCGGAGCATGAAATTGCTGGTCGGGCACGGCCTGTTTGACCTCGTCACGCCGTATTTCGAATCACAAATCCTGCTCGATCAATTGCCGCCATTTGCCTCGGCTCCGCGCGTCAAACTTGTCGTTTTTCCCGGCGGCCACATGTTCTATTCGCGGGACAATTCGCGTCAAGCGTTTCGTACAGAGGTCGAAGCGATGATGAAGTAGTGCCGGCGACGAACTTGATCACAAGCAAGCTCGTGTTCCGGCGCGCGTAGTCACATTCTCTCAGCGAGTGCAGAAGAAGTCCTAGCGCCTCGCTTCGAGGCGCGAGACGCCGGCTACGATTCGTCGTGTGCGCCGTCACTTACGATGGGGCAAACACAACGAGACGAGACGGTATTTCGGACAACGGGCTCTGGACTTGGCAGGAGATTGCACTTTGGGCTTCTATCGCCAGCATTCTCGCAGCCGCAATCGGTTTTTCCTGGAATGCAAATCCGCTCGCGCAAGCGTTCGCGGCAATCTTCATCGCCTGCGCGCTGATCCGCCGCTCTTGCCTATGGTCCGCGCCGAGCCTCAATCCTGTTTGCTTCGTGCAGCACGATTGCGCTCACCGATGGAAAGCCTTGGGCTTTCACTTCGGCAGCTATCATTTCGAGCTGGGCGCGGATTTCCCCCATATCGGCCTCGTTCCACTCATCATCGGACCGTTCTGGTTCGGGCTGGCTATTTTTCGTGGACAGTGACGCCGATCCTACTTGATGGCGCCGATCGTCAGCTCGATCGGCCTTTCAACTGATCGCTATGGCCAGTCGTCGCTGGGTTCGTCGTGAGCCAATTGGACAAATTGACCATCGCGCTCGCGGAAAAGTTCGGGCCCGGGGTTTTGTTTTGGCGCCGTCAAGCGACGGGATGGCTAACGGGATCCCCCCGGGGCCGGGACTCGGGCGGACACGGCCTGCGAGCTAGTTCCAAGCAGGATTGGACATGAGGCGCACTTCTGTCCCTGCAGGTTTTTGGAAGACACCCAGATCGATATTCTCGGCAAATGCCTTCCTTGAAGAAAATGCGGCTGCTGTGCGAGCAATGCGAAATGGCCCGGTTCAGGCGGCTGCCTTATTGGCTTGTCAGATGCGGTGCAAGCTGGCTTCAACGCCTCCGCGTCGCGAGGATTCGAGCCATGAAGAAAATTCTCGATCTGGCGTCCATTCACCCAGCATCGCTCCAGGGCGAGATGAGAACCGTTTTGCACAGCACTTTCTTGCACCAGGGCGGCACCGTGTCGTGAATCACACCTACTAGGCGTCGCCATTGATATCTGCTCAGCTCAAGTGCCCGCGCGTTCGCAGATGCGGCCAATGCGGATTTTACGGCTCGTCACTGCCTTCAGGCGTCCTGGCGAATCCTGCTGTATGGGAATGCGAACTCGTCCGCGCAGTCAAGCGAGTGTCGTAAGCATTGCGGCGATAGCAGCTGTGAAGTCCTGTCTTTTCGGGAGCGGTCTCGGTGCAGAGCTTAGATGTTTTGTGCCATTCAGTTTTCTTCTTCATTGGCTGGCCGGGCCTCCAGGTCCTTCGCGGGAGAGTTTTCAGTAGGCCGCGCTTTCTTGTCCCGCTTTTTGGCGCTCGGGGATTTCGGCGGCTCGCTGGATCCGGACACATCTTCTTTTGCTTGCACTGCGTGGCGTCGCTCGGGACCTCGGCGCCGGACTATGCCGATGAGGCCGACAAGCACCAGCGCGAGGCCGGCAGCGATCACGAGAACCGGGACTGCGTTTGCCCAATCGAGCCTCAAGGATTTGACCCTTACTAGATTGCGGGCGCCAACCGAGCACCAGGACAACGAAGACTAAGTTTGGTCGTTGCCCCGAGTATTCGTCAGGCTCTCTTTTATGTGTTCAGCTTGTCAGTTTCTCGGCCAGGTGGCTGTCCTTTATCAGCGCTGGTCCCTTGCGTTCTCGATCATAAACCATCCAGCCAGAGGTCCCCATTCGAACGATAAATCTGGCCTGCGCAGGCGTTCCAAAATTCACTAGCTCTCTATAAGCCTTGCAACCCATCAATTAGGCTCGCCATCGGCATGCAAGTCAATTGTACTATGTGAATCTGCGCATTCGGATTGGGCGAGCAGTCTCCAGACGTTCGTTGCATCCATCATTCCTTGAAATTCCAAGCCGCGTTGGAACGTCCTGCCGATCGATCCAATGAACAAGAATGGTCAAAGGACTTTGATTGCACGTAGCGGTCTCGGTCGATGCGGCAGAAGCCGCGCGGGCTATCTATGAACTCACCAGCCATAGCGACGAAGAGGCCCGGAAGCGGTTGATGGGTATTTAGATGCCCACCATCTCCCCGACCAGGATCGACCATAGGTTGCCGGCAGCCTGAAGCGTGGCTAGGTTGCCGGTCAATTGCCCTGCTACCGTCTCGCCTTACCCCGTCTGGACTGAAAGCGGCCGCCCTCGCGAATGCCCTCGAGCTCCTTTTGCTGGAAGCTCTTGGAAGGACATGCGATGCGATCAGGAGGTGAGGAGGAACCGAGTTTTGGCTAGCTGCCGTGGCTAGCCGCGGGCCGTAACTTCTGATCACACGATCCTATCAATGAACCAGGCACAGGGCAGGCGTCGAGACATGTAACCGAAGATCCTCGGCGAAATCTACCTTTCCAGCACCATCTTTGAGCGCGCTGAGAATCGCGGTTCGAACCTAGGCTTTGGTACTTCGGACAGGCCGGACGTCCTCGCTTCTTAGCTCCGGGCACTCCATCGATCGCGTCGTGTTCACCGCTGCGAGCGCCCGACAGTCTGATGAAGCCAATGACAATCGACGCAATCCCGGGTGCTCTCGGGGCTATCTGTGCCGTCCGTGCTCTCGATGGCCCGCGCGAACGACCACGTCAAAGGCGGAGACCTGCATTCTTGCTGACCGGCGCGAGCACGCGACATCAGGCGGAAGAGACCCGCAACCAAATTTGTCCAGCGCTGTGCCATGACCGACTTTACCTGAGCGCAGCGTTCCGAATCTTGAGCGGCGCAGTCTCGGGAATCATGAGCATGGCACAGAGCCCGGCCGCGCTCGCGACAAGCATGTACCAGGCCGGCGCCAGCGCGCTCCCGGTCAGGTGGATCAGCCAGGTGACGATGGGTTGAGCTGTACCTCCGAAGATCGCTATGGCGAAAGCGTAGATCGTCGCGAAGGCGCCGCCACGAATGTTCTTGGGCAAACCCTCGGCCATGCTTACATAGAAGGCGCTATATGGAATCGTTCCGATCAGGGTGAGCGCGCCGAGGCCTCCGAGAAGTGCGAGAGCACTGCGGCTCTCCGAGATCCAGAAGAACACTGGATAGGTCATCAGCAACGCAGCGATCTGCGGCCAAATCATGATGTGCCGGCGGCCCGCGCGGTCTGCGAGCCAGCCGCCCAGCAGTGCGGCGGCAATTCCTACCGCATTGCTGATGAGTGTGGCAGCAAAGGCGAGAGGCGCGGAAACCTGCAAGGTGTTCAGCGCATAGGTGGTCATATATCCCGTGACATAGGTGATGATCGTGCAACTGGCCAAAATGACAAATCCCAGACTTATGATGCGGCGAGCGGTTGGCGATCTCCTTACGGGCTGGCCGCCGGGAGCCGGCGTGTCGGGGCGGTGCAGCGTTTCGGGCAGGTTGCTCCGCAACCAGAGTCCGTACGGCAGCGTAGCGGCGCCGAGCAAAAGCGCGATCCGCCATCCGTAAGCACTGAGCGCCTCGCTTGTCATGGTAAGGGAGAGTATTTCTCCCACAAGCGCTCCGGCCGTCGCAGCAATCTGTTGACTGGCGGGCTGGAACGACACAGCAAGACCGCGCCGTTCGGCCGGGGCCGCTTCCATCAAATAGGCGGTCGTCGGACCAACTTCACCGCCCAGCGCGAAGCCCTGCACCAAACGCGCAAAAATCACCAGTAGCGGAGCGGCAATTCCTATTGTCTCGTACGAGGGCGTAACTGCTAACGCAAGGATCGCCGCGCCCATCATTGCAAAGCTCGCGGTCATGGCGGGCCGGCGGCCGGCCCGATCCGAATACGAGCCGAGTACGATGGCCCCGATCGGTCTGGTCACAAAACCAGCGCCGAAGATTGCGAGCGACAGCATGAGGCTGGCGAACGGGTCGCTTGCCGGGAAGAACGCCTGACCGATCTGGATAGCGAAAAAGCTATAAGTCCCAAAGTCGTAGAATTCGAGAATATTGCCGATGGTTGCGCCCAACATGGCGCGGCCGGTCAAGCGTTCCTCTGCCGGAACGAGGATCGCCTCCGGCTTCTTTCGAGTCAATTGTTCGGCCATCCTCGATCCGTCTGAAGCGCGATGGCTGGCCTGAGCATTTCGATCGGTGAGGCCGCGCACTGCACTCTACTTTCTCTCTACGCCGTCTAGTTGAGGTGGCCGGCTCCGCGTCTTGGTGCTCTGTATGTGCCTGACGCATGCGAGACCGAAGCTCACGACGGTGAGTGCAATAAAAATGCCTGTGCCTCGCAATCCCATTCAAAACTTGAACTGATCGCGCCAATCGCCAGCAAGGATGAATGGAGGCACATTCCAACTGCCGGGGGCCGCTCCAGTGCAGTGGCGGGTTTGCGACAACGTTGGCGGGCGCCGAACAGGCAGTGCCTGTTTTTCGCACGAAGGGCTCGCGCATGTTGCTGCGTTCAGCTGGTTGCGCCCGGCGGACGCATCGGGCAATTTGGCCCGACTTTTGCTCAGCTGCTTGTTAGTTGCGCGCAACCGCCGCCTTGTCTGATTGGTCTGCTGCAGAATGCAGGACCTTCGCGCGATCAAAAGACAACAGGAGTTCGCATTGTTAACGGCACCATGAAATTGATCGACATCGGCGCGGCGCCGCAGGCATCAGGCGGTCATATTCGGTTTGGCGAGCAGCGGCTCCGCGGGTACGCATATGGCAAGCGTGATGTGCCAGAATCTGAGCTCCAGGAATTTGAAATCAAAGTCACCAGCAATGGGAAGACATCTCATTGAGTGGACTTGGGTTCATCAAGGCCGACCCAGGGAAATAGTCTTCCTTTCGTATTGAAGTGCTGCCGTCAGGTATGGGGCGCGAACTGCGCGCGCCGATGTCCGACCAATGATGGCCGCGCTCCGCTCGCCCATCTGCATGCATCCGCGCTCGAGTTAGATGGCAAAGCACGCCTGCAATCAATGCCTCGAATAGAAAGTGTAGTATGAAGACGAAGACAGTTACGACCATCATACTTGCGGTTAATTCGTTGCTAGGTTCGCCCAGTAGGGCCATTGAAACTTACGATGTCAGCGATTCGAACGGTGTGCCCTTCATGCGGGCACGGATATTCGGTACCAGCGATGGCCCTTATTGGGAAGAAGGTGACAGCCAGCAGCGATCGCTGCGGAATTTGCCGCAGTGGGAAGTAGATCATTCGCTTGCGGCGATTCGGCATTGGGCCGAGATCATCAACGTCATACCGGGGCAGTCGCCGGCCCTCGTCAACATCGGTGGAATTCGCGCCAACACCGCATATGCCAATTTCGATACGTCCCCCGGTGGCGGTACCAAAGTGCAGGCGGCACTCACGGGTCAAGATCCGGGCGAGCTGCAATACGGCGCGCATGCCATGGTTACAATCGGCCAGATGGGGTTTTCGTCCGAAGCATACATCCCTTCGCAATTGCCGATGACTCCAAAGATAGGTCTTACACCGGTAATGATTCATGAGCTCGGCCATGATCTCGGAATCGGCAGTACTATCGGCTATGAACCGTTCCCGGATTTCCCTGGGCCGCTATCAACCTATTTCCCGGAAAAGATAAATGCCTGGACAGAGCATTTGTACGACGACAATGGCAAACAAGCCAAGCCTGGACAGACGATCTATTGCGCGGTCTGCGCGAACCCGCGAGCCGACGGCGTTTTTGACCTGCGTCACGATCAGGGGTATTTCGCTGGCAAGCATGTGAGTGAGGTGCTGGCCGGCGCAATGCCAGGTATTCCGGTGCGAGTGATGGACGAGCATGGTCAACGCCGCGATGTACCCTTCGCCTCGCACATCGAACTTAAGAACAGCCTGATGAGCCACCAGGGATACCGTAACTACACCTCTTTGATGGAGGCGGAGATCGCCGCCTTGCAGGATATCGGCTACAGCATCGACCGGCGCAAATTCTTCGGTTATTCAACCTACGGGAACGGCCAGAATCTGGTAAACGACAATCCTTTCTTCGCTCGTAACGCTGACGGCACGGCCTATCTGCCGAATACGTACAATACGGCTACGCTTGGACTTGGGCTGCACGTCTATGGCAGCGGCAATACTGTGGTCCAGCGTGCCGACCTGCTTTCTCAAGGAGCAGGGGGCGCCGGCATCCGCGTCGACGGCGAAAACAATCAGATCATAATTCCGCCTGGGACCCGCGTATACGCCGACGGCGCCTATGGGCGCGGCGTCATGTTCGCTTATGGAAAGGATCATACGTTTACTCAGCGTGGAAACGTGCAGGCTCTCGGCGAGCATGGCATCGCAGCAAGTTTCGACTTTGGCAACAACGGGATGGGCAACGACTATGAATATCGTGGATCGTATATTCGCACGATCGGCAATGACGCGGCGGCGATGCTGAACGAAATCGAGGGTCCCCTCGTTAGCAAGTTCGATCTGACCGGACGCCTGGCTGGCAGTCATGCAGCGATGTACATGTCGAACAACGGTTATGTCGGCGAGATCAATGTCATGCGTGGCGCAATGCTGTCAGGGGACATCCTGTCTGACTACGCCCAGCTTGACGAGAGCGGTGCTCTGCGCCTGACCAAATTGACATTCGGTATGACGCCTGATGCGAACGGTCACTCAACGCAGGAGCCCGACCAAACCTTTGCGACCCGTTATGAAGGGAATATCATTGGACGCAACCTGTCGCTGCGGTTGTCGGGCGGCGTCACGCTGTTTACCGGAAATCATGAACTGTATGACGCAACTGTCGCGCAGGGCGCAACCTTGTCCGGCAATGGCAGTTATCTGCTCAATACCGATGGCCGCTTCACCAATAGCGGTACTGTCGCGCCGCTTATCGGTCGCCTTGACAGCAGCATAACGGTGAATGGCGACTATCTGCAGACCTCGACCGGTCACTTGCAGGTCGCGGTGAATGATAGCGGTGCGTTCAGTCGTCTGGTGGTGAACGGCAATGCGACGCTCGACGGCACGCTCACGATCACCCCGCAGCGCGGCTGGTATGGCAGCGGCTTCAGCTTCTCCTCCAATCAGTGGCTGAATGCAACAAATCTCTCGGGCTCCTTTCCGAACGTGACGACATCGCTGCAATCACCAACCTTGCTGGCGAGTGCTACAGCCGAGGGCGGCAACACCTATTCGTTGAAGCTTTCCCGCCCATCCGATGCTTACTCGCGATATGGGGCCAATGCCAACAGCCGCGAGGTAGGCGCGACGCTCGATCAAGTCGCCGGCAACGCTGCGTCGGGGCTGCACCCGCTCGTCGCGGCACTCGATTTCTCCTCGCCTGACGGCGCGGCGGTGACATCTGCGCTGCGACAGCTCTCGCCCTCCATCTATGCGTCCGAACAGGGCAGACGTATCAATGACAGCTTCTATGCGCGATCGGCCGTCTACGACCGCCTGGAACAGGCGTTTGGCGGGGCGCCATCATCAGCGATGGCGTCGATCGGTTTTTATCCTGAGCAAAAAAGGTCAGATGGCGATTCCGTCCCTGCCATCGCCGCGGCGTCTTCTGATCCGCCATCCTATGACCTGCAGGGTTATGCCGCGTGGGCTTCTGCCTTTGGCGGATGGACGGCCCAGTCAGGGGATGGCAATGCTGCAAGCACGAGATCCAGCATCAGCGGCTTTATGACCGGTATCGATAGGCCGGTATTTGAGGACTGGCGCTTCGGTGTTCTTGCGGGCTATAGCCGGTCCACTTTCAAGGCTGGCGCTGCTTCTTCGTCGGGCCGCAGTGACAATTACACGGTCGGGACCTATGCAGGCACCGAGTGGATCCTGCCGGAAGGAGCCCTCGCCCTCCGCTCAGGCATTGCCTATACATGGCACGATCTTGAGATGAGCCGCAACGTTCGGTTCCCCGGGTTCAACGACAACTTGATCTCGGATCACGGAGCAGGCACTTCCCAGATCTTTGGAGAACTGGGTTACAAAGTCCATGTCCGCAAGTCTTCTCTGATCGAACTCTATGCCAATCTCGCCCACGTTCGCGTCGCAACGGATGCTTTTTACGAAAGGGGTTTGAACGGGGCGGCGCTTGATGTTCGCGCTGACACGATGGATACGACGCTCTCCACGCTCGGCGTCTACGCGACCACCCGTTTTCAACTTGGCCACATTGCCACGACTGCGCGCGCTGACGTTGGCTGGCGTCATGCCCTGGGTGACATTATTCCGCTGGCGATAGCCAGCTTTGCTGCAGGTTCCAGCGCTTTTGCAGCTTCAGGCGTATCCATTGGCAAGGATGTGGCACTCGTGGAATCCGGTCTGGACTTCCAGCTTTCGAGCAACAGCACCCTTGGCATCGCCTATCAAGGTCAGTTCGGTTCAGGCATCACCCAGAACGGACTGAATGCCACCTTCAACGTGAAGTTCTGATACGCATGCTCAATCACCATAGAACCGCTTTGAGGCCTGATGGAAGCAGTTCCTGGCGGTCTTCAGATCGGCCGCCGCTATATGGTGGGAGGACTAGCGCCACTGACGACATAGGTCCAGAACGCCGGACTGCGCTCAGTCGCCCACCTGATCCAGAGGCCGTTCGGTCTTCGTGGATCACCACGAACTCATTTTCGATCGGGCGCCGGCCGTACCGGCGTCAGACATGAAATTGTTCCACGTTTTCACGTGCACATTGTTGCCGATCATGATTGATAGATGCCCTTCCCATTACCGTTAGATGAGAGGATGGCGACCTTACCGATCCAGCTCTGGACACGCTGAAGCTGACCGCCGCTGCATATCAGTTGCGCGTGCTGGGGCCTGGTCACGCCCTTAGCCATATCGTTCGCGCCGGCTTTGTAGGCTGCACGTCCAGCATCCCAGACACCTAGTCAGATAGCATGCTGTCCAATGCCTTGCGGATCTTGGTCGCCCGCGACGTCTCGATAGATGCACTGTAATTTAGAGGCCCGCGCTGGACAGCAAAGGCGTCGCGCCTTTCGGCCAATGACTCCGATTTTGGGGCGCGACTGCTGGTGCTCACGTCTTCGTCTCTGAAACCAAGCCGGTTGCTTGCAGCTTCCTCGATGACGTTGCCCGAGTGGGAATGCTTGTAAAACAGCGCCGGGAGCATCTTCTCCCCGTGAAACAAGTTTATATCGACATGTTCCAGCATGGCGTCGGGTGAAGCCATATAGTCGCTTGAAACATCCCGCTCGTCGGCAATCGTTCCGCGCCGACGAAGATTGTTGTGCCAGTCATCGAAGGTTGATGAATTTTGGCGTGCCGCCAGTGTAGATTGCATGCTGAACATTACGCAATCGCTAGCGGATTTCTGCACACCAACCCCGATAAAGGCCCACTTCGGCTCCGTCCCCAGCTGTTGTAGTGTTTCCCGTCGCAGTCGGGAGTATGGAGCGATAAAGGTGTAAAGGTCGGCCGGCTCCATCGCGATGACCGTCGGAGCCGCCCCGGCCCGGGTTCGAACATCCGCAGCAAAGTGGTGCGCCTCGCCATCCGCCAACCGTACGATGGCACGCCAGGCACCAGTCGATGATCGGTCTGTCAACGCTTCGAGAAAACCGGCAGGCGAACCCATATATCTGAGATTAAGGTCCGGGTAGCGCTCGTTGTAGCTGTCCGCTAAGCGATCAATATTGTCGACATCGAGAGAGAGCAGCTTCTCATCGGTCTGGATGTCGGCAGACAGATAGCGAGCGACTTGCTGACCGTAGTCGACTAGGCCGGACGAAAGTCCCGCCTGGCTGGCGCGCTGAAGTGTTTGCCCAAGCAGCTGGAGCTTTTCGTCAATGCGGGCCGGCCGAATAGGTTGCGACGTGGTTCCGCGATCGGCCTCGCTAGAGGGTCCGGCCGCGTGCTCCTGTTCGTCAATGGATCGAGGCGGGACCGATTGCACGGAATCCAGCTGAGCGGCAAAATCAGCTTCCTGGCTCGGTCCATCGTCCTGAGAAGTCTCGCGCCGTATGCTCAGTCGTGAAATGCAGCCGCCCATTCTTACCTCTTGTTGAAAGGAACCCGACCGGGCTCGCCACGAGCTCGTCCGCAAGGGCTGATATTAGTCTTAATCGGGCATTGAGCGCCGACGAAGGTCCGGGATGAGGGATTCTTGCTCGATGGTGCAAGCGCGCGCCACGGTTGACTGAGGTTCCAGGGGACCAATGATGAGAGCCGCGTCAAGAGTCCCTAATGCCTCTTAATTGAAGGGCGCGCTTCACAGCGCAAGGCCACGGTCTGCGAGCACCTGATGCATCAGCGCGCCCTTGATCTCGCGAGCGATTTCCTTGTTGATCTGGGCACCCAACACCCGCTCGGCATCGGCGTCGCCGGTCAGACCATGCTCGGCAAGCCGTTGCACCAGGCGGCTGTTGAACTCGTCGCCCATCGCAGCGAAGAGCCGCTCCTGCATTGCTTTATAGGCCTGGGGCGCGATGCGGCTCACCACCGTCTCCCAGGGTTGCCAGCGCGTCGCCAGATAGTCGGCGAATCCCGTCGCCTCCTGGTTTCGCACCGACGTCTCGGCTGCGGCAATGTCGTGCTCGGTGACGTGGGAGACAGCGAAAAAGCGCATGTTCGGAGCGATGTGCTGCAGCTGCAGCACATCGCGCAGCTTGACCTGATAGGCGAGATAGACCTCGATTTCGTCGACGAAGCGAAGCGAGCTGACCTTGTCGCGCGCAATCTGCTCCAACGCGTCCAGGCGAAACATGACGCGGCCCTGCTGCAGGAGCTTGTCGAGCCGCTCGTCATAGGCCCCGTCCTCCACATCAGCGTTCAGGCGTGCGGTCTGCATGTCGTTCCAGGTCAAAGTGATCCGATCCTCGCAGCTGGCACTCGCTCCGATGGCTAGCTGAAGGTACTGCTCGCGCAATTGCGGCCTGGTCGCCGTTTGCCGCAGATCCTCCGCCACCGTCTCCCGGAATGCGTCATTGCCATAGCTCACGGTATCCCGCAGCCTGTCGAGGAAGCGTGAGTATTGCTGGGCACCCGGCTCATCGGCGAAACCCTGCCAGGCGGCTACAATTGCCGGCTCGTCCTCGAGCCAGCTCGCGACTGCCTCGCCCAGGGGCCGGGCCTGACCGTGCTCCGCTCCTTCACCCATCGAGAAGAAGACTCGCGGGCCGACATAGTCCGCAGCATTGAGGGCTGCCGCTAGATTGGTCCGCACCCGCTCGGGCAGCGGATTCTCGTCCAGATCAATGGTGCATTGAGCGCTGAGCTGCGTCAGCAAGGTCTCAGGCAAGCTGCTCAGCTCGTTGTGGTCGGCGAAGAGAGTCAGAAGCGGAGGCGGGAGGGTGTTGGGCAAACTCGTCAGCTCGTTACCGCTAATGCTAAGCCAACTGAGCTCACTTGGGAGGGTTTCGGGCAGCGCGATCAGCCGATTGCGACCGGCATCGAACTGGCGGATTCCAGCCGGGAGCGTCTCAGGCAAACTGGTCAGCCGGTTGCCGCGGACGTTGAGCGCCTGAAGCGTTGCCGGAAGGTTATCGGGCAGACTGTCCAGCTGATTGTCATCGACGCTCAGGCGCTGAAGCCCGGCCGGAAGGTCGGGCAGGCTGGTCAGCCGGTTACCGCTGGCGTCGAGCTCCCGAAGCGTTGCCGGAAGAGTATTAGGCAGATTGTCCAGCTGATTGTGGTCGACGTTTAGACGTTGGAGCCCGATCGGAAGGGCAGTGGGTAGGCTAGTTAGCCGGTTGCTGATGGCGGAGAGTCGCAGGAGTTCGGCGGGAAGGGGAGCCGGCAAGCTGCTCAGCTGATTCTCGTTGACAGTCAGGCGCTGGAGCCCGGCCGGCAGCGCGGCGGATAAACTGGTCAAGGACAGCGATGAAAGCTCCAGCCACTGCGGCACATCCATGTTGGCTGCCGCATCCCGTAAAGCTCTTGTTCGTCTGACTGCCTCTTGCCCGTCTTCGTGTTCGCCCTGCCCCTCTTCGGCAGCCCAGCCCTCCAGGAGCTGATCCATCGACGGCTCTCCGGCGGCGGGGCCCTCAACATTCGTTGGATCGGCGGTGGGGACCCGTGCTCTGGTCAACGCTCCGACCCACTCCGTTGCGGCCCGGGTGAGACCGCACAGGCAACCTTGCCGATGGGCTCGCTCGGAAGCTTCGGGAGCAATGGTGGTGCGCTGGGCCCGCCCCGTGTCCATTAACTGCCTCTTACGCCAAATCGCGGAGATGCGCCGGATCGGCGCTTTTCGAGCCGATACTTGTCACCGCGGATGGACGATAACGGACGAACGATATGCAGGCGATCAAGGCCCCGGTTGCGACCGCCGAACACGCCACCTGATCCACGCGCCGAGCAGTTGCAGCCGGGCACAGGACGTCCGTACGGAATCCGGGGCGTTGGCTTGCTTGATATTGTTTAAAGATCCATTCCATTATCCATCGCCAGATCGAGGAGAAATCAGCGGGACCGGTCAACGTGGATAGGCATATGACGTTATGAGGCTTAGCTGTCGATAAGCTGACGGGTCTTGGAAGAATTCCTTTGCGGCATGACCGGGCAATAGACTGTCGAGAATTTTGTCGCCCAGGACGATAGCCGCGATCCGGGTGAGAAGAGCGCGGCAGACAGGTTCTTCCGAGCCGACCCAAACCCGACAAGAAGGCACGGCGCAACACCAGGGCTTCCTTAGAAAAATCGAACGCTTCATCGAGACAAGCGTTGCCCACCGCTTAAGCGCATGGCCATAAATTGGCTCGACAGCGACATAGTCGCCGCCGAAGGTGAAGATCTTCTCGGACGGAACCGCCATCAAAAACTCCTTCAAGAAGCGAACGCCCGCCACCGGATTGATGATCCATGCCTAGCACATGTTGATCGCCGCGTTAGGATCATGTTTGGCCAACGCAATAAACTCGTGCTCATATGGGTAGCCAATCTTCGCTCTCCTGCAGCACTTCGAGCTCGGCATTCTGAGCAAGCGTAGCGAGCGAATCGATTGGACGAATGAGAGTGAATGAGGATAGACGTGAGCAAGCCGCATTGGCGTCCGGCCAGCACGACCGACATTACTGCGATTATCGCGATCGCAGAGCGCATCCATCCCGATCTTTTTGAGCGGCCTGACGTGTTTGCGGAGAAGATGCGGCTTTGTCCCGACGGCTGCCGCGTGCTCGTCGGGGACGAAGGGATAGTCGGCTACGGCCTTGCCCACCCCTGGAAGCAGCATCAGATCCCGCCGCTCGATTGCTTCCTAGCAAGCTTGCCCGACGATGCGGACTGCCTCTACGTGCACGACGTGGCCGTGTTGCCCTTCGCCCGCGGTGGTGTAGCGGCCGCCTATATCCGGACTCTCGAGCAACTCGCACGCTCGTCGGGGGCAGTTCTAGCGCTGGTCTCGGTCTATGCCACGCGGCCGCTATGGGAACGGTTCGGCTTTCGGTCCGTCACGACCGATGCGGAATTGCGCGCAAAGTTAGCATGCTACGGCGAAGCTGCGACCTATATGCTCTGGGATCTCGCTGCAGCGCAGCCTCCTCGCCCTCCCACGCCAAATGACGACATCAGAATCGGCTGATCAGGCACAGACCGAATCGTACTCGCGAGCAATCGCTTCGCGGAGCCATTGTTCGAGTCTTCGAGGGTGGAAGATTTGTTCCTGTATTATGGCAGATCTTACGTTGTAAGCGTGCTGAAAAATCAGCCGCAACGCGTACGTGAGCCACAAGGTAGAGTTGAATAACTTCGACCGCTGGCTCCAGGAAATCGACAGATCACCGATAAGCAACGCGTTCTCTACGTTCACACGAAGTAGATAATATCCGACCCGCTGGGCCTGAACCCGGTCATCAGTGTGCGGGCTCGGCCATTTTCTCCGATGCCATCACCAAGGATTAAAGCATGATGGTGATCCAGGCAACGATACCTTGGCGGGCAGTTACCCCGGCGAGTTCGTGAGATTGTCCTACGCAATTCGCGAGTCCCTATCGTTCAGGACAATCAAGCAGCCGCCGCGGCCCTTCCTCGCAAATACCTAATCGAAGCCCGAAGCCAACGAAGCTACCGGGATTGGGGATCCCTGCGGCCGGGAATTCGTGGCGAGGCGTGCATCCATCTTCGAGCCGTCCATCAAGATGAACTGGGTAAACTGGTCGCGGCCGGCCAGCTTCAGAACGCCTCTACAGCCGCCATTAGGTTCGCGACGACGCCCTGCGCCTGCTCGCCGTCTTGTCGTCGGGGACTCCGGAGGTCCGCTCCATTATCCTGTTGAGCGTCAGCAAGGCGTCGGTCCTGTCGCGGACAGGGCCGCTTGTCCGCCAAGCAAACGATTTGCATGTACCCCTCGTCCCACCATGCCGGCGGGGATGCTGCGATACGGGTGGACGCCCGGCCAGAAGCCGAGCCGAAAAAAGGGAGAGGTACCGCTCGTTGTCTAATGGCGATGTCCAATCGTGAATTGGCCCGGTGCGGCGCGCGCGCATCAAGTTCGATATGCGGCTCAACTAGCATCCTGATCCCAAGACGGCAGAGATTGAGCTCGCGCAGCCGGCAGAAGCATCCACGGCAATATCAACCCTGACTTTCCGCACACGATTAGTGCGATCCTTGGCCCGACGGACAACAAGAAACTGCAATCTCGTTCGGGCTTTGCCGCTGGTCGTCTTGCCGCCCATCTCAAAACTGTAGCGCCATTTGCCTGCCGACGCTTCATGCTGAATTGCACGCCTCTGTGTTGCATAATTTCTTTCGACCTCACCACCGGCATTTGCGCCGGTTCAGCACCGCGTCGGCCAAGTGAGATTGAGGCTGATTCCTGAGGCCGCTGATCCGGCCCGCCAAGGAATGCGGCCTTGAGGGCGCGCGTGACCAAGTAGCAATCTCAGCTGCCAGGATTGTGTCACCGATGCATCGAGAATTTGGAATGTTTCATCGTATTATTGAATGATTGACTCGGCTTCACCTGGCTGACCTTAACGTTGAAACGCGGCAGAAAGCGGTCGATCAAAACTGTCGCGCCAAATGTCTTATGTGTCGTCGAACGCATCGATCTATTAGCTGCAAGCCGGCGGTTGCCGCTTGAAGTCGCTGTAATCATGCATCGACGTTTTCGGTGAATTTGACCAGAGAGCAGTCTGGTTCAGCGATGGAAGATAGACATCGAATAGAAGAGGATGCCAACCGAGGATGTTAGATTGAAATACTCAACTATTGCGTTTGGCTGCTCTGGACATCTAGAGATCGTCTAGCTTGAGCTCGCTCGGTCGGTCCAAGCGTTACGATCGCGAATGGGCGCGTCGACGGCACCTTCCTGAGAACGAAGCGAGCTTTTTGATGAATAATGGAGAGCCGATGTGAGTGCACTCGTGTGGAAGCAAATCGGGGGTGCAAAAGAGCTGCACATAGTTCGGCGTCATTTGGCAACTATCGTGGTCGCAGGTCTTCTGGGGCGCGCCGGCTCGGAGAACATCGCAAGGCCTAGCCAAGGCCTCTTCGGTGATACCCGCCTGGCATCAATCGGCGGCCTATTATCAGCGCTCTCAAATAGGTTGCTCGGGGGCATTCAGGGCGGCCCTGCGCGAAACGGCGTGGCCGCCGACATCGCAGGAGGAGATCGGCCTGTTTACAAGACCCTGCGAGCGGCTCAGAGGCCGTCGCATTCGGAGGTGTGATGTTTTCGGTCAACTCCATGCTTCACCTGGGTTTGAATCTTCATGGCGCTGGTGGGCACTCCGCCGCGTGGCGCTGGCCGGGCACAGATCCAGGCGCCTTTTTTGATATCGAGCACTACGTCCGGGCTGCGAAGCTTGCGGAGCACGGTCTGCTGGATGCCGTATTCCTCGCCGACACGCCCGCGATAAATTCCGACATTGCGCACCAGCCGCCGCTGAACGGGCTCGAGCCTACGCTGGTTCTCTCTGTAATTGCCCGCGAAACGGAGCGGATTGGGCTGATCGCGACCGCGTCGACAACCTACAATGAGCCATACAATCTCGCCCGGCGTTTTCAATCTCTCGATGTCATCAGCGGCGGCCGCGTCGCGTGGAACGCCGTCACGACCTCGAACTCGGCGACGGCTGCGAACTTTGGCGGTCATGAGATCGCACGAGCGGACCGGTACAGACGCGCCGAGGACTTCGTTGAAGCCGTCCGTGCTCTCTGGCTGAGCTGGGGCGACAAGATGATCATCGCCGATCAGGCTGCGGGAGTTTACGCAGATCAGAGTCAATTTCGGCTACTCGACCCGGCTACGAATAGCTTCGGTATCCGAGGCCCACTTACGCATCCCGCTTCGTCGCAAGGTCATCCCGTCATCGTTCAAGCAGGCGGTTCGGAGCCCGGATTACGGCTTGGTGCCCGCAGTGCAGATGTCGTGTTTGCGGCAGCCGGAGACTTGGCAACGGCGCTGCAGGAGGCCGCGCGTCTGCGCGCGCTCTCTCGGCAATTCGGACGCCCCGCGGCTCCGCTCATCCTGCCAGGCCTGGTCACCTGCATCGGGGGAACCGAGGAAGAGGCAGCTCGTCGCAAAGAGCAGCTGGACGAGTTGCTCGATCTAGAGCGCGCCGTGGCCGCCCTTGCACGAAGCATGGGCGCGGCAGTCGAGAAGCTCAGCCTCGAAAGGACCATCCCGCAGGAGATTTTGCCCGATGCAGATAAGGTTCCGTTTTCTGTCGGCCATCATCGCACGATTGAAGTTCTCGCACGTCAAGGCCGGACGGTTCGCGAGATCATCAGTGCCGTTCAAGCGTTTGGGCATCGCCTGATCGTGGGCGCACCCGAGCAGATCGCGGATTCGATTGAGGCATGGTTCCGCGCTGGCGCGGTCGATGGTTTCAATATCATTCCGGACGTGCTGACGGATGGCACTCCGGCCTTTGTCGACAATGTGGTGCCCATCCTGCAGAAGCGCGGACTGTTTCGCAGAGAATATCGGGGGCAGACACTGCGGGAGCATTTCGGGATTTCGATTCCTTTCGAGCCGGCAAGAGCCACGGCTGGCTCACCGCTGTGACATTTCCTTAACGCTAGTGTTCCGGAGCCTGGATATGCTTTTACCGACTGCGCGACCCACGAGGCGCTTCACTGGCCAGTCGAACCATCTAGCAAGAAAGATGGCGGCCGCCCTTGCCGTGCTCTCAGGCCTGTCTCAATGGGCACCCAGCGTTCATGCTCAAGAGGGGGGAGCCGTGAAGCGGGGAGGCGTTATCCGTTATGGGCATTTTCAAGAGCCTGCCTGCCTGTTCGGCGGGTGGGTGCAGCAATGGTACCTGCAACGCCAGTACAGCGACAATCTGGTTGCTCGCAGCGACGACGGCAAGATTGCGCCATGGTTGGCCGAGTCCTGGACCATCTCCGACGACAAAAAAGTGTACACATTCGAGATAAAGCCGAATGTGAAGTTCACGGACGGGACTGCCCTCGATGCGCAGGCCATCGCTGACAATATCAACGGGTGGCTCAGCAATGACCCCGATCTTCGTAATCCCACTGCCGCTCCCTATCTTAGCGACAGCTTCGAATCGGCAAAGGCAATCGCTCCTCAGAGGCTGCAGGTAACCTTGAAAACGCCGTTCCAGCCCTTGCTCAATGTGTTCGCCCAATCCTCACAAGGCATTCTGTCGCCATCCGCGCTCAAACGTGGACTTGCGGTGAATTGCGAGAATCCGATCGGCTCGGGTCCTTTCATCGTCGACAAGTGGCGCCATGGGCGGGAAGTCACCTTCCGCCGCAATCCTGACTACAATTCGGCGCCGGCCACCGCGAAACACCAGGGCCCGGCTTACGTTGACGGAATAAGCTGGAAGTTTCTGCCAGATCAGACTGTCCGATACGGCTCACTGATCACGGGCGAGACCGATGCCATATACGATATCCCGGCCATTGCATGGAAAGACGCTAATTCCCGCTTTGGAGTATTGCGGCATGTTACTGGCGGCACTCCTCTACGCCTTGCGTTGTATGCGGCCAGGCCTCCTTTTGACGACGTGCTCGTCCGCAAGGCTTTCGCTTATTCTACTGATCGAAAGGCCGCGGTTGACACATCCTTTCTTGGCTCTTTGCCATTTGAAGGCAACGGTGCGCTAAGTCAAAGCTCGCCGGAATACCTGCACGAGCTCGGGCGGGCGTATGCGTACGATATTCGCAAAGCCAATCAGCTGCTTGATCGGGCGGGTTGGACTGAGCGCGACCGTAACGGCATCCGTGTCAAGCACGGCAATTCACTGACGGTGCGCATTTCCTATTCGAACGCTTTTCTGAAGCCCGATGGCGAGCAAGCCTTGCAAGTAATCCAGCAGCAGGCAAGGGCGGCTGGTTTTGACGTACGTCTTCAACCCACTAATCCCGCTGATTTCTTCGCCGGAAGAAACCTTGGCCCCGACGATTATGAAATCGTGCTGCTCTATTGGGTTGCACCCGGCGCCGAGATCTTCCGAATTTCATGGAAGCCGGACCAGAATGGTGAACCCAATCGATTCAATCCGTCGCGCTTCCAGGATCCGGCGCTTTGGGAGGTGATCCAAAGGGCGGAGCAGGATTTCAGCGGCGCTGAGCGTACCGGTCTTTATCAGCAGGCGGAACGGAAGATCGTGGATGAGGCTCCGGTGGTTGGCTTCACGGTGCTGGACGTGACTTTGGCCACCAGCCCTAATCTGAAAGACGTATGGCTGGACCGCGGGTCGGTGGGCGAGCCCGTCTTCTACGACGCTCATTTTGATGAAAGGAAATGAGGCCGTGAAGCTCGTAGCCCACAATCGGCTTGTTTGGTTCGCGCGCCGCATACTCTCCGGCGTGGCTGTCGTGTGGGCTGCAGCAACGTTTGCGTTCCTAATTCAGTGTTCTCTGCCAGGCGATCGCGCGCAGATCATCATCAATATACGGAATGGTAACGTCGGGCCGGCCCCTCCGGCAGAACTCGCAGCTGTCAATGCGCAATATGGCTTTGATCAACCGCTCGTGGTTCAATACGCGAAGTACATATGGCGAATCCTGCACGGAGATCTTGGTGAATCATACCAGCAGCATCGGCCCGTCGCAGGGATCATCGCAGAGCAGATTGGTCCGACTATTGTTCTGGCGATCGCCGCGCTGCTGACGGCATGGGCTATTGCCATCTGGACCACCCTGTTGATCGCCGGCAGAAACAACATATGGTCGAAGCTGCTCAGCGGCGCGCAAATCTTCCTGGCAACCGTGCCGCCTTACTGGCTAGCTACAATTCTGCTCGTCGTCTTTGCGGTGAACTTGCGGATATTTCCCGTTGTAGGGGAAAGTTCAGCCATGGGACTCGTTCTCCCAACCCTTGCGCTGGCTCTCGAACTGTCGGGCTTTTTCGGACAAGTCGTTCTGAACGAGTTCACGCGCGTGCTTGAGCAGCCCTTCGTTACGTCCGCGCGAGCTCGAGGTATGAGTGATTTCGGCGTCAGACTTCACCATGTCCTGCGTCATGCCGCATTGCCCGGCATTACGTTGTCAGGTTGGGCTCTTGGCAAGCTTCTTTCGGGGGCGATCTTGATAGAGGTCGTTTTCGCCCGCCAAGGCCTGGGTGGAGTTCTCGTCGCAGCAACGTCCTCGCGGGACGTCCCGATTGTCTCGGGAGCTGTCTTGATCTCGGCGGGCCTATTCGTCCTTCTTAGTGTGATTGTCGATCTGGCTTACCGGATGCTCGATCCGAGGATGAAGCTGACATGAGCAGGTTCGCGGAAGTCACGGTGTCTCAGCTGCTCAGAGAAGTCTTGGAATTCATCCGCCATGTTCCATTCCGTGTTGCTGCCTCGCTTGCCATCATTGGCTTCTTTGTCCTCGCGGCCATCGCGCCAAAGGTGCTGCAGACGCACGACCCGCTCGCTATCGATTTGAGCTCGTCATTGCAGTCGCCTTCGATCGTCCATTGGTTGGGTACAGATCAATTGGGCCGGGATCTCTACTCCCGTGTGCTGGAGGGGGCTGGCCAATCGCTTGCCATCGGACTTGGTGCGACCGCGCTGAGCATATCCGTTGCACTCATTCTCGGGGTCGCCGCCGCACTTTCCGGTGGCGTGGTCGACAGCATCCTCACCCGGATTTTCGACGTGCTCTTCGCAATTCCAACGCTCTTGCTAGCCCTGGTGTTCGTCACCGTCTTTGGGCCGTCGGTGCTGACTGAGGTCATAGCCGTCGGAATCGCCACGGCTCCAGGCTATGCGCGCATGATCAGGGGCCAGATGCTTTCTATCAAGGGGACCGGGTACGTGGAGGCAGCCAAGGCGCTCGGACATCCGTTTCCCCGTATCGCCTGGAGGCATATTCTTCCGAACACGATGAACCCCCTGACAGCTATGATGACAATCGGCGTCGGTCAGGCGATTATCTGGGCGTCGGGGCTAGCCTTTCTAGGTCTTGGCGTTGCTCCCCCGGCCCCTGAATGGGGCGCGCTGCTCAATGCCGGGCGCAACTATGTGATCTATTCCTGGTGGCTGGAGGTCATACCCGGACTAGCCGTGACGATCTTTGCCCTTAGCCTCACCATTGTCGGAGGCCACCTGCAGGACCGTCTGGAAGGAAAAACTTGAATGTTACAGGCTCCTCCCAGGCCCGTCTCGCAGCAGGCAGACCTCCTCACGGTCGATTCGCTGCGTGTCTCTTTCGGGCGTGACATCGCCACGAAAGCGGTCGTGCGCAATGTGTCCTTCTCCTTACAACCGGGGCGGTGCCTTGCGATCGTCGGTGAGTCCGGCTCAGGAAAGAGTGTGACCGCGCGGGCTCTCATAGGCCTTGCCGGTCGCCACGCCAGGGTCCATGCACGCCAACTGAGCTTCGATGGGACGGACCTGATCGGCCTTAACGATCGTGGCTGGCGGCGCATTCGCGGCAGCGGGATTGGCTTCGTACTACAGGATGCACTCGTCTCGTTGGACCCGCTCCGCCGGATCGGCAAAGAGATTGGCGAGGGCTTACGCCTGCATGGTGCCGTATCATCACGCCTGGAGCTCGCACAGCGCGTGATTGCTCTCCTCAAGCTCGTCGGCATCCCTGAGCCCGAGATCAAGGCTCAGCAACTGCCGCACCAGTTGTCCGGCGGTCAGCGCCAACGGGCTCTCATCGCTGCAGCACTTGCGCTCGAGCCACGCGTCCTTATCGCCGATGAGCCGACCACCGCTCTCGACGTGACAGCGCAAGCTCAGGTGCTGGCACTGCTCGAGGAAACCAAAACCCGGGGTAAAGCTCTGATCCTGATCAGTCATGATCTGGCGGTGGTCTCCCGCGTGGCGGATGAGGTCCTGGTTATGCGTCAAGGCGAGGTCGTCGAACGCGGTACCGCCGCTCAGATATTTGGAGATCCACGACATTCCTATACTCGTCAGCTGCTAGATGCCGTGCCATCAGGCCGGCCGCGCGGCTCACGCCTTCCACCATCGACCGTTGGCGGAAAAACGCACCCACCCGTGCAATTGCTGCCGAGATCTCGTCCCATCGTGCTCGAAGCCACAAGCCTCGTGAAGCGATTCAGCGGCCCGGATGGAGCTTTGCGGGCGGCCGTCGACGGTGTCTCCTTCGAATTGCGATCCGGCGAGACATTGGGCATCGTGGGTGAGTCTGGTTCAGGAAAGTCCACGATGGCGCGCATGGTCTTGGCCCTCGAGGAACCCGACGAGGGGGGCGTTCAGTTTGAAGGGAAGGCTTGGACCAAGCTTAACGAACGCGAAAGGCGGGCTCGCCGACGTTCGATATCGATCATTTACCAGGATCCTCTTGGCTCGTTTGATCCACGTTGGACGGTCGGCCGCATTTTATCCGATAGCCTTTCGAGCAACGTCGAGACATCGAGCAAGCGTCAGGAGCGCATCATCGAGCTGCTCGATCTAGTCGGATTATCCCAGAGCCTCCTCGACCGGCGACCGATCGAGCTCTCGGGCGGTCAGCGCCAGCGCGTCGCGATCGCCCGCGCGATTGCACCAAATCCTGCCGTGATCGTCTGCGATGAGCCGGTTTCGGCGCTAGACGTCTCGATCCAGGCCCAGGTCCTGGACTTGCTCGGCGATCTGAAAGCTCACCTCGGCATGAGTTATCTCTTCATCTCCCATGATCTCGGCGTTGTTCGTCATATTAGCGATCGCGTCATCGTGATGCGCCAGGGGAGAATTGTCGACTGTGGCGATACTGAAGAGATATTTCTCAATCCACTATCTGAATATACTAGGAGCCTTATCGCCGCCATGCCCCGTCTTGTGCGCGATCCTGAGATAAGTCGTTCGTCAACGATTCTCGAGAGAGGCATCGCGTGAATGCTGCCGAATTCGACTTTCTGGATCATAAATAGCTGATCTTCGATCGCGGAGGTATTACCATTTTGCGCGCCGGTTGGTTACGATCGCGCGCTCGTTCATCGCTCCGCTGGCACAGTGTGTGGTTCGCGGTGGGGCGGCCGGCGCGCGGAGCGGGCCAGTCGAGCTTGTACACTCCCTGTTCGCGCCTCTACGGTTGGAACGTGCCGAATTCCTTGACTATGTGCCCCTTCTCGGCCATCGCCGTCTCGCGAGCGAGCTCGGAACTTGGTTTTTACGATATCCCTGCGAACCTGGTGCGATCCCCGACAAGAAACGGCTTTTGTCGGGTTCAAAACACTTGGCGTCGATCCGACGATCTCGATTTCATCGCATTTATTCAGGCCCTTGTTACAGCTGATCGGCTGGCACGGTCATTGCTCAGGTGGTGCCGAGTACGGCGCTACATAAGCGATCACTTTCGGCCGCAAGCCGTGGCTTCATTTTGAGAAAGAAGCAAGAACGTGAACTTCGCGCATTCCGTTGGCGGATGCATTTGCCGGGGGAGAGCCGTATCAAGCCAAATCGCATCTTTGGGCATATCGGCATAGTCGTTGAGCTTGCGTTGTTGACGTGGCGGGCCGCTGAATCATCGCAACATGCAGTGGTGGAGGGGCCATGGTACATTCTGTCGACGCGCGCACCACCGCGGCTGCGAAGGCCCGCACTGCAATTGCTGCGTCATCGACCCATCGAGTCGCGGTTTGGCAGACGACAGGGGGACAATCGCTTAAGCCTACCCGCACTTGCCGAGTGACAAGAGCTAACAACGAGAAGCCCACTCGCAATCCGGGCAATATGGAATCGTCGACATGTCGCAAACGATCGACGCTAACATCGAGTGCAGCGCAAATGAGGAATCAGAAAACTGGGCCGGGCCGATAAATAACGTTTCATGCGATGGAGAATTTGTTCGACACTGGAGCCGAGCTTCTGATCGGCCGCGCGCAGTGGCGGCCGTTGGCAGACGAACTGAGGAGGCTATCAGAAGAACGGGGATTGGCCTGCAGCTATCCTCCGAGAACTTGAGCGGTCTCGACCTATCCGATTTCCCGTTGCGGCGCTGCACCCTCAATCGCGCGCAACTCTACGGAGCAACGTTAGATCGGGCAGACCTTTCAGGGGCGAACCTTATCTGTCCTGGGCTAGAGAGAGCAAGCTTCCGTGGCGCCAAGCTCGATTGTGCGTATATGCACGCGATTGCAGCACAAGTCTGCAACTTCGATGATGCCAGTCTGCGCAATGTAGTTGATGCGACCGGCAGTCTGTTTCACGGCTGCAGCATGAAAAGAACGCGTTTTGATAACGCGATGCTCAGTGGACTTTTCGCCTATCAATGCGACGCGAGTTACGCTGTATTCGATGGGGCGGAACTGCAAGGCTCGACTATTAACGAGTGCTTCCTTTCTTCCGCTTCTTTTCGCTTTGCCAAATTGAGCCAAGTCACGATCACGAAGACGTATCTGGCGGCGTGCTCGTTCTTTCAGTCAAAGGGTGACTGTTTATCGATCGTGCGTCCCACGTCGGTCGACGGCCTTGTCCTGGAAGGCGCTCATCTTCCGTATCTGAGACTCTCAAAGGTGAGCGGCCGGATTACGGCGAGAGCACTAAGCGCCCCATTTGCTGATCTGCACCTGTCAAATCTTTCCAGGACCGAGCTTGAACAGGCAGAATTGACCGATGCACGGCTCCTGTCCGTAAACTTGTCCGGCGCGAACCTCGTCGGCGCCGTGTTGAACGGTGCATCTATTCGTTCCTGCCAGCTCGATGGAGCGGACCTGTCCCGGGCATCAGGCGAAAGCATTTCGATAACAGAAAGCACCATGCGAGCCGCTAAGTTTACGGGCTTTCGTGGCCGCTGTGCGTTTATGCGCGACTGCGATCTTGAGGATGCAGACCTATCTCAGGCTTACCTCTACAGGTCGATACTTACCGGTGATCCCCCGCAATCAATGGCATTGGATCGCGCAAATCTCGAAGGATCCAATCTAGTGCAGGCGTATCTCGCGGCGGGAATGACTGGCAGTAACCTCGAGGCTGCGCGCGTCGCATACATTCGCATGAACCAATCGTCCTTGCGCGACGCGAACCTGAGTGGAATATCCCCCTTCCAGGCAAGCTTCGTAAAGGTCGATTTTTCGGGCGCAACGGTAACCACATTCGAGCCGCCGTTCTTTGCAGATAGATGTCCGGGACTACCGGCCGCTCTGAAGGGTGGTCCGCCGCGCGAACCGGAAAGCTATCTGGCTGAGTTGTCGTCGTTGATAAGACGTGGTCGAGCTGGATCAACCTGATTGTTTCAGAAGGCCGAAATGACTGGGAAATACAATGTCAGACAGACTAGGCCGATTGGGACTGAGCCCCCCTTCGTGAGGTGAGACATGAAACTCTCGTCGATGTTAGCTGGCCGCGCGCGGTCGATGCGGCGCTCAGGCCAGGTCTTCCGTAGTCTGAGCGATGGGACAAGGCGGTCCTTGTGTTCAGAAGAACTGGATCAAGACACATGCATCTAGATTCCCTTTCAGCAGGCAGGGCCTTTCTCCGGGAGGTCGCGAGAACAGGCCAGACGATTGGCACGGTGCACACTTTGGGCGCTCTGCACCGCGGCCATGCAGAACTCATCAGAAGGGCGGCAATTGAGAATGATGTTGCAATCGTCACGGTCTACCCGAACAAGAGCCAGTTTGAGCCCGGTGTTAGCTACGAGTTCAATCTGGACGACGACATTGGGCTTGCGCTACGCGCGGGAGCGACCGCTGTGCTTTCGTCCAGCGATTCCGAGATGTTTCCGGCGGGCTATCGAACGTTTCTAACGCAAGACGACTATGATCTGCGTCTGGACGGGCCCGAGGAGCACTTGAAGGAAGCTGTTACCGGTTCAATCCGCTGGATCTGCTATGCACGCCCCACCCGCAGCTATTTTGGCTTGAAAGATATCGGTCAGGCGATCTTGGTAAAGCGCGCCGTCGCAGACCTGCTTCTTGATTGCGAAATACGATTTGTGCCGACGGTGAGATATAGGAACGGAGTGCCGATTTCGTCGCGGCTACGACGCTTTAGCCGCTCTGAGCTTGATGAGCTTTCGTGCCTCTTCATGGCACTGAACCATTCGAGGAAAGAGATCGCTAAAGGGACGTCCTGCATCAAGGATCTGATAGCATCAGCCGCATCTCTGATCGCATTCCGACAGTTTAAGCTCGATTTCGTTCGGATCGTAGACGCTGATAGCTTCGAAGATCTGGAGCAGGTCAAGCTCCCTTTCATAATCATCGGTGCGGCAATGGCTCATGGCCTCAGGGTCTTTGATAGCATCTACGTTCCCGATCAGGATACGCTCCTGGAAGGTCCCGCGGATATTTGGATCGATTTGCCTGAGGAACCGTAGCCGAACCATCCTGCGTGGAAGCAGCATACGTCGCCATCGGCGCGTTGCAGATCGACTCAATCAAGGTAATCGAGCGGAATCCGTTCGCTCTCTCCTCTCGGATCCTGGTCATGAACGCGCCGCGACCTACTCGAGCCGTGCTGGAGCGCAGGGGCTGTGTTATGACAGCGCATCCTAGCTTTGCCGCGCCGAGGGACAATATCGAGAAGGTCGATCTGAAGATCGGCGCAGGCCGCAGCTTCCTCGGATAGCGTCTGATCGAGTTGGCAATCCCAGCGACTCATGGTCGACCGTTTGATGTAGTAGCTCTAGTTCGAGACGCTGAGCAAACCTCGGCATAGCTCCGTCTGATAGACGATTAAGGCAGGTGCCACTTAAATTCTATCAGGCGCTAATGTTGGCCAAGGCCGATGTTCGCGGCCACTCGGCAGCACTACTGTTACGCGGCCAATAGACCCATACATGCGCTCGGTCAGAACACCCCGCGCACGACCGCAGGAAGCGTCGTTGTCGATGAGTATCTCATCCTAGAGAGTGGACGAAGGCGGCCGGACGTGCGCGCGATCTATGATGGCATGCCACTCGTCGTGGAGGTTCAACTTGCAACCACGCAAATCCCCATCATCGTGCAACGCGAAGATTTCTATGAGAACGCATCCATTCGCCTGATTTGGCGCACCTGGAATTTTGAGCCACCCACGAGCGGCCGATTACTCAGTTCGTTTGAGGACATTTTCTACTCTCACGACAAGAACCTGTTCTCAATGGACGACAGCCCTCTCCAGACAGCGACAAGAAGTAATCTTGCACGCGTCCTCGCTGGATTAAGACGCATGGCTCTCGAAATTGGTCACGATCTCCGATCTCAATTGGATCGAGGGAGGGCGCGCGCAAACGCGGTCCCGTCGAGGCCGCCTCGGCGTCACGACTTTCTGTCGCGCTGGCGCGGCGCGCTCGGAGAAAAAGGCACGAAATGGAAAGAGCGTGAGATCCTGTTTGGCGAACTCGTCGCCAAAATGGCGATTCCGGGGATCGACGTCAACGAGCTGCACGCGCTCGCCGCGCGGCGGACTATCAACTGCGACAGGTTCGCCATGTCAAATGCTTTGAGAGATGACGTATATTTCCACGAAAGCTCATTGATCTTGGTGCGAAACTCCTCGGAATCCGGTTCGGCCCTTATGATTTCCTCTTTGAGGTTGAAGATCTCCGCAAGCTTCAGGAATCTATCGTCTACCTTGATGCCGAAGCCGTCGGGCGTCTTGCCGTCCGCAAGGTCTCGGCCGCATGCGCCATCCAACCCAGCGAGATGTCGGAGAGGCGGCGTCGTTTTCCGGATCGCTACCGCCGACATCAAAGTGGTTTCCGGCGAACCACACCTGCTGCAGCCAATCCGGATGCTTGAAGTATCGCGCAAGGGCTGCCTCGTACATTCAGCGCGAGAGCAGGCCTTTGTCGGCACTTGCTGCGCCGGTTGTCGGTATTGAGACTCAACGACAGAAACCTGACACTACGCGCCACTACGGAGTGCCTGCTGGGCCTGCGAATTCACTTCGGCACGCGATTTGCTCTGTTCACGCATCATCACCAACCGCAGTGCGATGTTCTTCGGGACGGGCACGGCGCACCAGACTGGAGCTCAAACGGTGTTCGGTTCGATCTTCCAGCGCTTCCCGCGCTCCGCCTGGCCGCGGCGGCCGAAGAACTGAAGTTGCGCGAGGACATCATCCTGGCGGGTCAAGGAGTTCCCGGTGCTCTGGTGATGTGGCGGACGCCGCCGGGGATCGCGATCTTCTCCGCAATTTGCCGGCGCGCATGGCGCGCGCCGGTCAGATTAGCAGCCAGCCAACAGGTAACCAGGATGGACGTGCAAGAAGCCACGGCAGCATACCGGGACGCTTTCGCTGAACTAGCGTCGCCAGCGTGCATCCACGACCCGTATCCGTTCATGCGCTGGTTGCGCGAGCACGATCCGGTGCATCGTGCGGCGTCGGGCCTCTTTCTGTTGAGCCGCCACGCCGACATCTACTGGGCGCTCAAGGCCACGGGCGATGCGTTTCGGGGACCGGCGCCGGACGAACTGGCGCGCTATTTCCCGCGTGCGGCGACCAGCCTGTCGCTCAATCTGCTGGCCTCCACGCTAGCGATGAAGGACCCATCGACGCATACGCGTCTGCGCCGCCTGATCTCACGCGATTTCACCATTCGCCAGATCGACGACCTGCGGCCGGGCATCGCGCGCATCGTCGCCGCGCGCCTGGACGGCATGGCGCCTGCGCTGGAACGCGGGGAGGCCGTGGACCTGCATCGGGAATTCGCGCTGGCGTTGCCCATGCTGGTCTTCGCCGAACTGTTTGGCATGCCCCAGGACGACATGTTCGGGCTTGCCGCCGGCGTCGGCGCCATTCTGGAAGGCCTGAGCCCGCACGCCAGCGATCCCCAGCTCGCCGCGGCGGACGCGGCCAGTGCCAGAGTGAAGGACTACTTCGGCTGCCTCATACAGTGCAAGCGCACCGATCCCCGGCACGACATCGTGTCGATGCTGGTCGGCGCACATGACGATGATGCCGACACGCTGTCGGATGCCGAGTTGATCAGCATGTTGTGGGGCATGCTGCTGGGCGGCTTCGCCACTACTGCTGCGACCATCGACCATGCGGTCCTGGCGATGCTGGCGTATCCCCAACAGCGGCACTGGCTGCAGGGAGACGCCGTGGGGGTGAAGGCATTCGTCGAAGAAGTCCTGCGCTGCGACGCGCCCGCGATGTTCAGCTCCATTCCGCGTATCGCCAAACGCGACATCGAACTGGGCGGCGTGGTGATCCCGAAGAACGCGGACGTGCGCGTGCTGATCGCGTCCGGCAATCGCGACCCGGAGGCCTTCGCTGATCCAGATCGCTTCGATCCCGCGCGATTCTACGGCACCAGTCCAGGCATGTCGACCGACGGGAAGATCATGCTGAGCTTCGGTCACGGCATTCACTTCTGCCTCGGTGCGCAACTGGCCCGGGTGCAGTTGGCCGAGAGCCTGCCGCGGATCCAGGCCCGGTTCCCCACGCTGGCATTGGCCGAGCAGCCGACCCGGGAGCCCTCCGCGTTTCTTCGGACGTTCCGCGCGCTGCCGGTGCGGCTGCATGCGCAGGGGAGCTGAGATGCGCGTCGTAGTCGACCAGGATCTGTGCGGGACCAGCGGGCAGTGCGTGCTGACGCTGCCGGGCACCTTTCGCCAGCGCGAACCGGACGGCGTGGCCGAAGTGTGCGTGGCGACGGTCCCGCAGGCGCTGCACGCCGCCGCAAGGCTCGCGGCTAGCCAGTGCCCGGTCGCCGCCATTCGGGTCATCGAAAGCGACGCTGGCGATGGCGAGCGCGCCAGCGCCGACCCGAGCGGCATGCCGCGAGAGACCAACGCCATCCCAGGAGGACACGATGGGACGGTTTGAAGACAAGGTGGCTGTGGTGACCGGCGCCGGCGCAGGTATCGGCAAGGCATGCGCCCTCGCTATCGCGCGCGAGGGAGGCAGAGTGGTGGTCGCCGACATTGATGGCTCGGCGGCCATCGCCTGCACCGCGCAAATTGCATCCGAAGCGGGCCGCGCGCTGGCCTCGGCCACCGACATCGCCGATGCGCACGCTGTGGCGGCGCTGTTCGAAAAGGCGGAGCGCCACTTCGGTGGGGTCGACCTGCTGGTGAACAACGCGAGCGCCATGCATCTGACTCCGCGCGACCGCGCGATCCTCGACCTGGACCTGGCGGTCTGGGATCAGACAATGGCGACCAATCTACGCGGCACGTTGCTCTGCTGCCGGCAGGCCATCCCACGGATGATCGCCCGCGGTGGTGGCGCGATCGTCAACATGTCGTCGTGCCAGGGGCTCAGCGGTGACACCGCGCAGACGTCCTATGCCGCATCGAAGGCGGCGATGAACATGCTGTCCGCCTCGCTCGCCACCCAGTACGGTCATGCGCAAATCCGCTGCAACGCGGTTGCGCCGGGTCTCATCATGACCGATCGTCTCCTCGCCAAGCTGGACGAGTGCACGCAACGGCATCTGCGCCGGCACCAGCTCCTGCCGCGCGTCGGCCGCCCCGACGACGTGGCCGCACTGGTGGCGTTCCTGCTCTCCGACGATGCTGCGTTCATCACCGGCCAGGTCGTGTGCATCGACGGCGGCATGCTGGCGCATGTGCCGACGTACGCCGACGGTGGCAACAGCCGCGCCGCGCGGCCTTCCGGCGAGACCGCCGAAGCGGACGCGGCGTCGCGCTGCTGATGGACATGCTGCTCAACCCGCTGAACCGTCGGCATCGGCTACGACACGACATCCCGATCGTGCCCGGCGCTTTTCCCTTGGTCGGTCATCTTCCCGCCGTCGTCTGCGACCTGCCGCGCCTGCTGCGGCGCGCGGAACGGACGCTGGGCAACCACTTCTGGCTGGATTTCGGCCCTGCCGGACACCTGATGACCAGTCTGGCTCCGGATGCTCTCGCACTGCTCCGGCACAAGGACGTGTCTTCGGCACTGATCGAAGACATCGCGCCCGAATTGTTCGGCGGAACATTGGTCGCCCAGGACGGCATCGCGCACCGGCAGGCGCGCGATGCGATCCAGGCGGCGCTTCTGCCCAAGGGGCTGACCCAGGCCGGCATCGGCGAGCTGTTCGCGCCCGTCATCCGGGCGCGCGTGCAGAGGTGGCGCGACCGCGGCGACGTAACCATCTTGCGCGAAACCGGCGATCTGATGCTCAAGCTGATCTTCAGTCTCATGGGAATCCCCGCGCAGGACCTGCCGGGATGGCGTCGCAAGTACCAGCAACTGCTGCAGTTGATCGTCGCGCCCCCGGTCGACCTGCCCGGACTGCCCTTGCGGCGCGGCCGCGCCGCCCGTGACTGGATCGATGCGCGGTTGCGCGAGTTCGTCCGCGCCGCGCGCGAACATGCCTCGCGCACCGGGTTGATCAACGACATGGTGAGCGCCTTCGATCGCAGCGACGATGCGCTTTCCGATGACGTCCTGGTCGCCAATATCCGCTTGCTGCTGCTTGGTGGTCACGACACCACCGCCTCGACGATGGCCTGGATGGTGATCGAGCTGGCGCGGCAGCCTGGGCTGTGGGACGCCCTGGTCGAGGAGGCGCAACGCGTGGGCGCGGTGCCGACCCGGCATGCGGACCTGGCGCAGTGTCCGGTCGCCGAGGCGCTGTTCCGCGAGACGCTGCGCGTGTATCCGGCGACGCCGCTCCTAGTGCGTCGCGCACTGCGTGAATTGCGACTCGGCCAATGGCGCATTCCCGCGGGAACCGATCTGTGCATCCCACTGCTGCATTTCTCGACCTCGGCGCTGCTGCACGAGGCGCCTGATCAGTTTCGGCTGGCGCGGTGGCTGCAACGCACCGAGCCAATCCGGCCGGTGGACATGCTGCAGTTCGGTACCGGCCCACACGTCTGCATGGGCTACCACCTGGCATGGCTGGAACTGGTGCAGTTCTGTATCGCCTTGGCGCTGACCATGCATGAGGCCGGGGTGCGACCGCGGTTGCTGAGCGGCGTCGAAAAAGGCCGGCGCTATTACCCGACCGCGCATCCCTCCATGACGATCCGCATCGGATTCTCATGAGCTGGCATCGCATGCCCCTGTGGCGAGACAGCGACGCGCGGCATTGCTGCACTCGGCGCGCGCGCTCGCTGCGACGCCGACAACACCCTGGCGGCGCGCCGCTCGCCGTGGCGGTTTCCTGTCAGGGACAAGAACATGAACAACATGCAGACCGGTTCCACGCCACAGGACGACAGAACTGATGATTCCGCGCCCGGCGGATCGGGCACGCAGGCGCGCGGCGCATCCGGCGCTCTGCTCCCCGAGATCTGGATGCAGGACGGCGCAAAGCGGGTCGAACTGGAGCTGGCGCGTCTTCTCTGCGCCGAACATGACGGTGAGACCGAGCTGATGGCGGCGATGCGCTACGCCACCTTGCATGGCGGGAAGCGTACCCGCGCCTTGCTCTGTCTGGCTGCCGGCGCACTGGCCGACACACCGGCGCACATGCTCGACGACGTCGCTGCCGCCATCGAGATGATGCACGCCTGTACCCTGGTCCACGACGATCTGCCCGCGATGGACGACGACGTGCTTCGCCGCGGCCTTCCGACCGTGCACGTCAAGTTCGGCGAAGCTACTGCGATCCTGGTCGGCGATGCGCTGCAGGCGCATGCCTTCCTGACCCTGGCGAGCCTGGATGCGCCGCCCGACAACCGTATCGCGCTCGTGCGCGAACTGGCGCAGGCGGTATCCGCCGAGGGTGCCGCAGGCGGGCAGGCCATCGATCTGTCGCTGGTTGGAAAGCACGTCGAGCTGGACAGGATCGTGGCGATGCACCGGATGAAGAGCGGAGCGCTAGTGCGCGCGTCCGTTCGCATGGGCGCGCTATGCGCAGTGGTGGATGATGCCGCGCACGCTGCGCTGTACTGTGCGCTCGATCACTACAGCGCCTGTTTCGGCCTGGCGCTGCAGGTGATCGACGACATTCTCGACGTGACAGCGGATACCGCGGCGCTGGGCAAGACCCCCGGCAAGGACGTGGCGGCGCAGAAGCCGACCTGCGCGTCGATCATGGGACTGCAGGCAGCACGCCAGTTCGCGCTGGATCTGTTGCGCGATGCCGGGGAGGCTATCACGCCGCTGGGGCCGCGTACGGAGCGGTTGGCGCAAATCCTACAGCGGGCCAACGCGTATCTGTTCAAGCACGCGCCCTCCGCATGAGCGAGCTCGTCCGCATGGCGTCGCCCCTGTGGCGTTGCGATCGGCCGGCGCCAGCGGTGCATGCTGCACCGTGTCCCAAGTCCGCGCCGCTGATCGCAGCGGTTGACCAGCATTACCGCGGCGCACGAGGCGCGCTGCGCGCAAGCCCGCGCGGCCGTCCGGCGCTGCACAGGCGCCGGGCCGCGACGGGCCTGCGGCGACGTGCGCGGCGTCTGCCCAATCCTGGTTCCCGTCAATCGTTTGCAGAAGGAACATCCCGCGTGAATGCGCTGTCCGAACAGATCCTTTCCGAATTGCGCCACCTGCTGAGCGAGATGAGCGATGGTGGCAGCGTCGGTCCGTCCGTCTACGACACGGCGCGAGCGCTGCGCTTCCACGGCAACGTCACCGGTCGGCAGGACGCATACGCGTGGCTCATCGCGCAGCAACAGGCCGACGGCGGTTGGGGAAGTACGGACTTCTCGCGGTTCCGCCACGCGCCCACATGGGCGGCGTTGCTGGCATTGCAGCGTGCCAATTCTCTTCCCGGCGTTGCCGACGCAGTCCAGGCTGCAACCCAGTTCCTCCAGCGCCAGCCCGATCCCTACGCGCATGCGGTGCCGGAAGATGCGCCCATCGGCGCGGAGCTGATCCTGCCGCAGCTTTGCGGCGAGGCCGCATCCTTGCTGGGCGACGTGGCGTTTCCGCGCCACCCGGCGCTGTTGCCGTTGCGGCAAGCGTGCCTGGTCAAGCTGGGGGCTGTGGCAACGCTGCCGAGCGGCCATCCGCTGCTGCACTCCTGGGAAGCCTGGGGGACGTCGCCGACCACCGCTTTCCCGGATGACGACGGCAGCATCGGCATCAGTCCGGCGGCCACCGCCGCATGGCGTGCGTACGCCGTGACACAGGCGAGCACGCCGCAGCTCGGGCGCGCCGATGCGTATCTGCAGATGGCATCGCGGGCGACGCGCAGCGGCATCGAAAGTGTCATTCCCAACGTCTGGCCGATCAATGTGTTCGAGCCATGCTGGTCGCTGTACACCCTGCATCTGGCCGGGCTGCTTGCGCATCCCGCGCTCGCCGAGGCGGTGCGCGTGATCGTCGCGCAGCTCGATGCCCGCCTGGGCGTGCGCGGTCTGGGCCCGGCCTTGCACTTTGCGGCCGATGCGGACGACACCGCCGTTGCGTTGTGCGTCCTGCGCCTTGCAGGCCGCGACCCGGCGGTCGATGCGTTGCGCCAATTCGAAATCGGCGAGCTGTTCGTCACTTTCCCCGGCGAGCGCAATGCCTCGGTGTCGACCAACATCCATGCCCTGCATGCGTTGCGACTGTTGGGAAAGCCCGCCGCGGGCATCAGCGCCTACGTCGAGGCCAATCGCAACCCGAACGGTCTGTGGGACAACGAAAAATGGCACGTTTCGTGGCTGTATCCCACCGCGCATGCGGTCGCTGCGCTGGCGCAAGGCAAAGTGCAGTGGCGCGATGAGCGCGCGCTGGCGGCGCTGCTGCTGGCGCAGCGCGACGACGGCGGCTGGGGCGCGGGGCGCGCGTCAACGTTCGAGGAAACCGCCTATGCGCTGTTCGCGTTGCACGTGATGAACGGGAGCGAAGAGCCGACAGGGCGCCGGCGCATCGCGCAGACAGTGGCGCGTGCGCTGGAGTGGATGCTCGCCCGCCATGCGGCGCACGCGTTGCCGCAGACGCCCCTGTGGATCGGCAAGGAACTGTATTGCCCAACTCGGGTCGTGCGCGTCGCCGAACTCGCCGGGTTATGGCTGGCGCTTCGTTGGGGACGGCGCATCCCGGCCGAGGAAGCAGGAGCGACGCCATGATCCAGACCGAACGCGCGCTGCAGCAGGTGCTGCAGTGGGGGCGTTCCCTGACCGGGTTCGCCGACGAGCATGCCGTGGAAGCGGTCAGGGGTGGCCAGTACATCCTGCAGAGCATCCACCTGAGCCTGCGCGAGATCAGCGCCCGCACCGGCCGCGATCCGCAGGACGAAACGCTGATCGTGGCATTCTATCGCGAACTGGCGCTGCTGTTCTGGCTCGACGATTGCAACGATCTTGGCCTGATCGCGCCGGGGCAACTCGCCGCGGTAGAGCAGGCGCTGGGGCAGGGCGCGCCGTGCGCGCTTCCCGGATTCGAAGGCTGCGCTGTGCTGCGCGCTTCGCTGGCCGCGCTCGCCTACGATTGTCGCGACTATGCTCAGCTTCTCGACGATACCCGGTGCTACTGCGCGGCGCTGCGCGCCGAACACGCGCAAGCGGCGGGGGCGGAGCGCTGGTCTTACACCGAGTACTTGCACAACGGCATCGATTCGATCGCCTACGCGAACGTGCTCTGTTGCCTGTCGTTGCTGTGGGGGCTGGACATGGCGACCTTGCGCGCGCGCCCGGCGTTTCGCCAGGTCCTGCGGCTCATCTCCGCGATAGGGCGCCTGCAGAACGACCTGCATGGACGCGACAAGGACAGGTCGGCCGGCGAGGCCTACAACGCGGCGATTCTCCTGCTGCAGCGCTATCCGGCTATGCCTGTGGTGGAGTTCCTCAACGACGAGCTCGCCGGCCTTACGCGCGTGCTGGACCGGGTGATGGCGAAAGAGCGCTTTCCCGCGCCCTGGGGAGCATTGATCGAGGCCATGGCGGCCATCCGCGCGCAGTACTACCAGACCTCGACCAGCCGCTACCGCGTCGACGCTGCTGGAGGCTAGCATGCGCCGGCTTCGTCAACGGCGAGATCAAGCGGCGGACCGAAGTGGTCGGCACTTTCCCAATGAGGACGCCATCACCCGTCTGGTCGGCGCGATCCTGCTCGAGCAGAACGACGGGTGGGGCGTCGAGCGTGGACGCTACATGACGCTGGAAACCATCGCAGCCCGTTGGGCGATGATCCCGCCGTCAGCCTTCCGGCTATCGCCAGCTGACCGATCCGGCCCATGCCGGCGAACGTGGTGACCCGCACTCAGCTACACCACGCCACGGGGCACGATCATACAAGAAGACTCAAGAACGCCCACAGAACCGTTCTTCGGAAGGTTCCCTATCGATTTCCGGCCATGGGGGCAGCCTGCGTGTCCGCTGCAGGAAGTTGGCGGCTCCGCGTCAGGTTCTCGACAGATATCGCACATAGAGCAGGGTTTCCAGAGGCGATCATAGCTGGCGATCGCTGCAAGAATACTGGAGCGCGCGGTCGGAGTGCTTGGACGCGGCATTTTGGGGCGTTCACGATAGTTTTCTGCTGGGTTCGATGCTGCCGAGTCGATTCCGTGGCAAATCACAGCCGACCTCAGGCTTCAAATTGGCCTATCGTCCGAAAGTGAGAACGAATGAAGTTCGAATCCACCAACTGGGTGCGTCAACAATCGGGCACCGCGGGCCCGCAAGATAGCTCACCGGCTCGGTCCACAGATGCGGCGGCCTTTGAGCAGCAGCTGAGCGAGATCGCTGTCCCGTCCGCTCCCGTGCTCATGCAGGTCCGCGCCCATCAAGCGGAGGCATCGCGATCTGAGGCGAATGCCGGAAAGGATGAGGCGGTGCTGGGCGCCGCAGCGCTCCAGACCGCTCAGTCAAATTGGGTCTTGGTAGGTCGCAGCAAGGATCCGCTTTATGGTAAGGATGCGCGCCTTATTTCCGGCCTTAAGCAGGCGCTCCTGGGAGCCGCCGAGAGCACCGCCACGAGCTACGTCGGTTATCTGCTCAGCTTGAGCCGCTGGCTCTTTGCAAAACACAAGCCGGGCATCGCTGATCGGCTTCATGACGAGTCGATGGATAAGGATGTCGAGGAGTTCATAACCAAAGGTGGGACGGCGAACGTCCGTTGGGCACTAGCTCATCTGCGGACCTCTCAATTGACGGGGGGAGTCGTACCGATCGCAGGCCGCCCTGACCTCACTCCTTATCCCAGGGACGGAACTCTCATCAAAGAATACAGACAGCAAGCAGTGGCGGCCGGAACTTCAGGTACCGCCAAAACCTATGCATCCATTCTCACGGATTTCAGCCACTACCTTCGTGCAAACAACAAACCTGGCATTGCTGCTCGGCTTCAGGACGAGAAATGGAACGAGGACGAACCGCTCAATGAAGAGATCACGCGCTACAAGGACGCCGGGGGCAACAAAAGTATCAACGCGGCACTTGATCATCTGCGTAATGGAGCGAGAAAACTCAACGGTCCGCCTTTTCATCCCGAAGACGCGCCCTTGATTTCCGGACTTGAAGAAGCACTCGTTAAGGCTGGGTACGAGGAGATCACCGTTAAGACGAATTATGTTCGTCCTCTTCGCAGATTCAGCCAGTGGCTCTTTGCAAAAAACGAGCCGGGAGTGGCTGCTCGGCTTAACGACGAATCGCTCAACAGCGACGCTGCGATCTTCGATCAAAGTCGCAGGCACCTCGTTCTTACCGCACTAGATCGTCTCCGCGCCTCTCAGTCGCCGGGCGGAGTCGCGTCAATCACTGCCCGGGCAGGAAGCATTGAGGCCGCGGCTAAGCAGGGCGGGTCGCAGCCCGCCTTCAGTTGGCCAACGGCGCTCGCTGAGGGGGATGATCGAGATTTATTCTTTGGGACGGTCGACGAAGCCGCTGCATCGTCGTGTCTTCAGCCACCGCGGCATGGCCCGGCATTGAATCCTACAGAGTCCCCTGATCCCGTGAACTGGCGCCACCAGGACGACGAGCTGACGGATGAACGTTACCGCAACATCCTCATGCCAGGCGAGCAGATTCCCGTCATGCGGGCGAGTGGGCACCCATCTCCGCCGCCTCCGCACGGTCAAGGCGGTGGAACGATGCTGAATGCCTCGGCGCTACCGCCCGGCCATGCAAAATTGGTTTTCGCAGGTAGCAGCCTGGATCCTGTTTATTGCGAAGATGCCTCTCTTATTGAGGGGCTGAGGCCGGCACTCATCAAAGCCGGGGCCTCCGAGAGCACGGTCGGTCGCAATCTACGTGGTCTCCTCAGCCTGGGGCATTGGCTCGTGAAGAACGACAAGCTGGGCATTGCTTCCCGGCTTTACGACAAGTCGCTGGACAAGGATGCCCAGGAGTTCGCCGAGAAGGAGGAGCAGGCCATCGCTACCCCACTGGATCATCTTCGAGCCTCCCAATCGCCGGGCGGCATCACGCCGTTTGCAAGCCGGGTTGAGCGGAATCCCTATCCCCAGGATGCGGATCTCATCAAAAGGTACAAGGAAGAAGCACCCCCAAGCACCGCCAACACCGCCAGGAGCTATGCAACTCTTCTTATCGATTTCAGTGATTACCTCCGTGAAAACGATAAGCCCGGCATTGCTGCCCGGCTTGGCCACGACTCGCTCGATGAAGATGTCAGTCGGTATAAGGAGGCGGACCCCCATGGCCGCAGAAAAGCCGGAGCCGCACTGGCTCATCTCCTGAGGTCGCCGGCGGGTGCTCGAGCGATCGAACTCCTGCGTCATATTCGTCCCCTTCCTGATCTCGATGACGCGGTTCGCGCCGAGACGAAGCCGACCCTCACCGCGACTGCGCAGCACAGCGGGTCGAACGAAGCTGTGAGCTGGCCAGAGACTCTGCCCGCGAACCAGCAGGATCTGCTTTTGGAGACGATGGACGGACCCAGCTCCTCGCCGTCTCCGCAGGGCGACGCGCTTGAGCGGCAGCTGATGCAAGCCCCATCCCATCAACTGGCGACGTCACCATCGCAGAGGCAAGCTCCGATGTCGTCGCCGGAGGAGCTGATCGGCGCGCAGCTTCCGGCCGAAGACGCGGAGCTCTTGGCGAGGTTTCGTGTAGACGCCGAGGGGCGCAAGCTCACCGAAGGGGCCATCAACAACAGTGTTTCCGGGCTTGGGACTTTTGTCCGCTGGGTCAACGCAAGTCATAGGGGCCCTGTAGCTTCTCGGCTGCGAGATGGTTCATCGCTCGATGAGGAAATAGCGAAGTACAGGAGCTTGGGCCGTGACCCCCAGAACCGCATTAGATCGGCTCTGGATCATCTCCGGCGGCTGCTGCGTGGGGGTGAAGACGTGGAAGCACCCGAACCCCGCGTCCTCGGTGCCCCCCGTCGCCTAGTTCCTCATCCAGAAGATGCGCCCCTCATCGAGGGCGCGCTGAACCAAGCTCTGAAAGATCTTAAAACTCCGACTGCGAAGCTGAGGCAGTCTGCGCAACAGCGGGCGAGGCGTCTTCGTGCGCTGAGTGCGTGGCTGAGAGGGAATGGCAAAGGGAGCATCGTCGGGCGGCTAAACGGCTCCAGCAGGCAGCAGTTATCCCTCGACAATGACGTGGTAGCATTCCAGCGGACTGGAGGCAGAGTACACGGTCCCGATTTGTCGCATCTTCGCAGCTATTTGACACTCATCGAGGCAAACCGAGAGCTGGGGCTGCCAGGCCCTGAGCAGCCGAGCTCGCCGGCCGCGCTGGGCGATCGGTTTTCCGGCTCTTCGCAGGATCTTGCCTCAACGCCGGCCAGCCTAAGCGCTGGAGCTTGGGTTTGGTTGAGTGAACAGCTGCAAGAACCAGGATCACCATCCAGGCCCGCGTCAAATGCTAAGGGCAGGCTTGAGCCATTTGTTGATCTGAATGCGCCAGCGCCGTCCGAGTTGCGCTACGATGCTCATTTTGCGCCAGCCGATCCTGCCAGGGTTCGCTCAGACACCTACGCTGGTCTTGAGCCATTTGCTGATCTGATTGCGCCAACGCCGTCCGAGTTGCGGGACGATGCTCACTTTGCGCCGGCCGATCCTTCCAAGGTTCGCTCAGACACCTACGCTGGTCTTGAGCCATTTGTTGATCTGAATGCGCCAACGCCGTCCGAGTTGCGGGACGATGCTCACTTTGCGCCGGCCGATCCTGCCAGGGTTCGCTCAGACACCTACGCTGGTCTTGAGCCATTTGTTGATCTGAATGCGCCAGCGCCGTCCGAGTTGCGGGACGATGCTCACTTTGCGCCAGCCGATCCTGCCAGGGTTCGTTCAGACACCTACGCTGGTCTTGAGCCATTTGTTGATCTAAATGCGCCAGCGCCGTCCGAGTTGCGCGAGGATGCTCACTTTGCGCCGGCCGCTCCTGCCAGGGTTCGCTCAGACGCCTACGCTGGTTCTGTATCATTTGTTGGTCGGGATGCGCCCAGACCGCAAGTTATTGATCTCAATCCGCCCACGCTGCCGGAGCTGCATGATGATGCTCGTTATGCGCCTTTCCCGCGCACATCCGCCGATGCTCAGATCGGGGCTATGGATCCGACCGACTCCTCCTACGGCCGCAGTAAACTAGAGCTCGGCGCCAAGGAATGGCTGGGCGACAAGCATATCAACAGGGATTACGAGCTCCTGGCGGAGGAGTTGCGGAGGGGCCGTCCGGAACTCGCCGCCCTGACGCAGTTCGTGGACCCCCTGATAGCTCACTATCATCTGCGCTTCGGCGCCGAGCCCGACATGCTCCGCGCGTTCCAGCGCATCGTCTACGATCCAAATGGTTATGATACGGCCGACTTTCTGTTCCTGCCAGTGAACGACGCTATGGATCCTAATCGCCTCGGCACGCACTGGTCGCTGCTGTTCCTTGATCGCCACACGCGAGGAGAGCCGGTTGCCTATCACTACGACTCTGTCCGGGGACACAACCATGAGGCGGCAACGCAGCTCGCACGACGGCTGCGCGCCCGCCTGGAGTCACCCAACATGGCCCAGCAGCGGAATAGCTATGATTGCGGCGTCTTTGTGGTGGACGGCACGCGGGCGTTGGTTCGACGATTGGCCCAAGGAGAGCGGCCAGCGCACGAGCCGCTGCACCTTGACAACCTCGTCGCCAATCGGCGGTCCCTCCAGATTCGACTGGCTCATCCCGGCTTGGGCTAATGGAGCTGGCTGGAGTGGCTCTCCCGGACACTACACCGGGGGGCTCGCCCGAGCGAGCCGCCTGTTTGGCCGCGGAAGCCGAAGCCCAGGGGCCTTGCTAATCGAGAAGCTCAAACTCACGATCAAGAAGCTCCGCCACGAGCAGTTCGGACAGTCCTCCGAGCGAAGCGCATTGCTGGAGCAGCTCGAGCTGAAACTCGCCAACGTGGAGGAGACCGCGGCGCAAGCTAGAGCATTCGCCGATCATGTTGCAGCGTATCCTGCGGCGATGAAGTAGTTGCGGCATTCGGTTGCTATGAAGCGATCAATGATGCCACCTTCGCGGTCCAGAGGCCTTCGACGGTTCGTTTTGCGGCCTGACGCAAGAGCGCTTTGAGCTTGGCAAAGGCATTCTCGATCGGATTAAAGTCAGGCGTACGCACCCGGCGACGGCCCTGGTCAGGTCGCTTTGGGCGGATCGCCGATTGCGATTAGGCGGCGTGAGCGATGCGCGGAGGGCGCCAGTTCCAAGGCAGGAGTTCGTGGATATGCCTGGAGGGATGATCTGGCAGGCGGGCCAGTAGGGAATCGAACCTTTGACGGCGGTCTGAGGCCTCTATCAAGGTCCATCTCCCCGTGCGGAACTCACAGCCCCCTTGATCGCGCTTGCGACACGCGCCACATCGGTGCGCTTCAAGCCGGCGACGTTGATGCGGCCAGATGTCGGCATGTAGATGCCGTGCTTTTCCCTTAGTTTCAGCACCTCGGTCTGAGAGAGCGGCAGAATGGAAAACATGCCCTCTTGCGAGCCGATGGCGACGGCATTCGACCATCTTCCTCCCAATGCGTCGGCGAAAGATTTTCGCAACGCGAGGAGGCGATGACGCATCGATTCCAACTCTTCACGCCAGTCCCGGCATAGTTCGGGGGAGCTGAGGATGGTCTTCACGATTGCGGCGCCGTGATCGGGCGGCATTGAGTAGCTGGCGCGGGCGATAGCAACAAGATTGGACCGAGCAGTCTCTGAAGCTGATTGCAAAGACGCGACCGCAAACACCGCGCCCGTACGCTCGCGATATAGTCCAAATGATTTCGAGCAGGACACCGCGATAAGCGCCTCTGGAACGGCAGAAATTATCGAACGAAGCACGGCGACGTCTTCGTCGAGCCCGGCACCGAAACCCTGATAGGCAAGATCAATCAAAGGCGTAAGCCCGCGCGCAGCGATCATCGCGGTGATCCGGCGCCAGTCGTCCGCCGTCAGCACAGCGCCGCTCGGGTTGTGACAACAAGCATGGAGCAAAACTGAGTCGCCGGGCCCGGCCTGTTGTAATGCATTCATCATGCTGTCAACTAAGATGGTCTGCGAGGCAACATCAAAGAATGGATAAGTCTCGACCGGGAGACCGGCACCCGAGAAAATTCCTGCATGATTCGGCCAACTCGGTTGACCTAGCCAGATCTTACTCCTTCCGGTCCCGCGAATCAGCTCGGCGGCGAGCCGCAACGCACCCGAGCCACCGGGTGTCTGCACACCAGAGGCGTGGATGGTTGCCGTATGCCCGCCAACCAACGACCACAAAAGATCAAGGAATGTTTGATCACCCTCCGGCGCCACGTACGCCTTGGTGTTCTGGGTCTCGCAAATCAGATGCTCGGCAGCCTTTACGGCACGAAAGATCGGCGAATGACCGGCCTCGTCGCGATAGATGCCGACCCCAAGGTCGATCTTGTCTTGTCGGGGATCTGCGTCAAAGAGCCCAATCAGCGCAAGCAGGGGATCGTTGGGTTTACGGCTTAGTGTTTCAAACATTGTCGGCTTTCTTGATCGAGCGGAAACCGGCCGCATTTGACCGGATGGTTGGCTGCGTTCAGAAGTCAGAGAGTCGCGGCTCAAAGTCACGCGTCGTAGTCGCGCAAGCACTCCTTGGCGCGACGTCCGCTTTGCAGGACGAAATTTCCGACTTCTGGCCACCAAGCGCCCGCGGACGACGACGGCCTGGCTCGCGACGGGCCAGCTCGCGATGGCTCACCACGCATGAGTTCGGGTTCAAGGTGTTGCCCAATCGAATAGCTGCCGAAATCGGAAGCTTCCGCAGCTCGGGATGGCCCTGACCGCGATGGCGCGGGTGCGATCTCCTGCCAAATCCGATCCTGGTCGCAATCGGGGGCTTCGGCCAGCGCCTGCAATGCGCTCAGCTCATGCTCAAAGCCCGCTGAATCGGAGGACGGTGGTGCGTCGGGCCGTGGGCTCGTGTTCGCTGGGTCTGTTGGGTTGAAATCCATCCTGTCTATCCTCTCAAATGACGGAGCCGCTCGAGCCCTCGTTCGACGAAGGTCGTTCGTGTTGCGACCTGCGGAGAACTTTCAAAGGCTCGCGTTGAGCGCCGGCCTCCGAGTTACCGCCGAAATGGTGCCAACCTGCTTCCGTTCGAGCATCGAGTATCCCGAAAGGTGCACGTCCACTGCGTTCGCCGGGCGGCATCGCCGTCCAGGCATCCGCGCTTTCATGGTGTGGCGCTCAGCTTTCCAGAAGCTGACGGGCAGACGGATTTCGGATTTAGGCCGGTAAGACTAGACTGATTTTCGTGGTAAACTGCACAGTGCCACGGGTGAGTAGGCTGGGGAATTCTCGCCACCAGCGCCGGGTCACCGGAGGCGGTCGTCCCGCCCCCGGTTCCCAGAACGTGGCGTACGGATTTCCCGTACCGACGCTCTTCGACAGTTGGGTCACAGCGCTGCAAGCGCCTGCAGCTCTCCATAAGGGAGGCGTAGCCTTCCGCCACTGGCATGCACGGCGCCAATATCGGTATGTTGCACTCGATCGATTGTAAGAATCGATTTGTTGCACACTTCAATCCCTGACCGCCTAGGGTCGAGCAACGATGGCCGACCTGGCACAGGTTTGCGCCGCACGTAGCGGCGCCGATGAATACCCCGCTGCTCACCCTGTTTCCAACCATCGCCGAGCTCGCGGGCAAAGCTCGCCAAGTCGCTTTGCACCGGCGCGACAGCTATCGTTAGCTTTCCAGCCCGCTGATCAACGCGCTTGCCCAGCTCATTTTGAGAGTCCCGCGTCTGTGCCAGCAATGCCACCGGATCAGGCGTGCGGTAAATCTCCCGCAGCCGACGTTTGAGTGCCTCATCGAGCCGCGGGTAAGCCAATGCTCCCCTATGGGAGTTGAATCGGTTGGTGTTGGATGATCGCCTCCTCAAGACTCTTACAAATAGAATATCAAAGGCCTTCTCGAATTGCTCTTCTTGCCCGGTGGCTTTCTTGTCATATTGAATGTGAGGTGCGGGTACTTCTTTCATCTTCGCATCATCCGCTTGAAAAGATCGCGCGAGACGTCGGAAGATGCTGGATATGCACGAAATACCTCGCGCGAACGCGACTTGTAGATGGCTATCAGATCCTGCAGCATCGGCTCAAGCAAATACGGTACAAATCGTACGTAGATCCATCTGGCTCAACGGGACCGCGTCTTCTCTGAGAAGCTCCAACGATACGCCTGCCTATCAAGATCAACCTTTGAGCTGTCGATTCCGTGTATATTTACTTCTTGCAGGCTAAGTGGACTTCGCAGTGCCGTTGCCCTTGGCGCTGCTGCCTTGGCGGCGGCCCTATCGTGCTCTCTGCGCGGCAGGGCCGCTCGCCTGGGTGCTAGCTGCGCCCTTGATGTTGAGGTCAAGCTGCTGATCAACGGCGCGCGACGCACTCAATCGCTTCCCGACGCCCGAGTCCTGTGGCCCTCACTGTTGAGAAGTAAGCCCCAGGGTGGTCGCCATCCTCGTGGTCACGATGGCGCATTCGCGTTTCACCTCGATCAAAGGGCAGTTGCAGAATCGCGCTCTATCTTATTTGCCCGACTTCTGGCGCGAAGCCATCATCACAGTGCGGGCACACGTCTCCGAGCCGCGACCTTCCGCATTCTTCGCAAAAAACTGTTCCGCAGTTCGGACATTTATGAATAGCATCGTCAGAGCCGCTGTTCCCGCAACGGGGACATTTTAAAAAATAGTGCGTTCCCAGCCTTTCCACCATGGCCTGCGCGATCTCGACCCGACTGATGCTGCACGAATTGAGGTGTGTGCCCTATGCGCGCTGATACAATGGCAACATTGAGGGCTTCGCTCTCACTAGCACGGTACGCGACGAACGAACTATCTCGCTTCTTACCCGAGTGGGCTCTCCAGGCTTCAAATCGGCACGTTTCGTACAAAGGGCCATGCTGTTCCGTTCGATTAAAAACGCTTGATGGATACTCTCGCAATCACAACGATCGACATCCCTGGCGCTAAAGCTGCATGGGAGACTTTTCAGCGCGGGAACCGCTACTTGACTGTCGATGACATTGCGCCATCGAATGCGGCTACTTGACGCCGGTGCTGAGGGGGCAGATTGGCTGGAAGTTGCGCGCGTTGTTCGCCGCGAGCCTCACGGCGGCGTGCAGCGCCTGCGGGACCGTCGCCACGCACCACTTCGGCCGCGTCGTCCGGTTCGCGCTGGCGAAATTCTTCGGGATCACCACGCCACCCAATTCGATGTCGCGCTGGGCGATACGCGGAATGGAGCTGAACATCGCGGGCGCGTCGCACGGCGTTTTTGCCGCTGTCGCACCCGGACGGACTCAAAGAAAACGGCCCCGGCGGGGCAAGCCAGGGCCGTCAACTTGGAAGGTGCGTCAGCCAAGTGGGGTCAAGGAAGACGCGAAAACAATTGTAGCGATCAACCGACCTCATGTTCAACTATATCAAGGTTTAGAGCCGGCGCGGAGCCGTAAGCCGCCTGTGGCCGCCGGCCTGCCGTCCTTCCTCAGGCGGCGTGATGGAGAGCCCTGTCGACGTGCTTCTTGACTTGCCCGCGCATGTCTGTCGCAAGCCTCTGGCCGAGCTCCCACAATTCCTTGTTCTGGTCGAAGGCCTTGCGGGCTCGCTCGGTGGACAAGGTCAAGACCTCGGACGCCGACCCGCTGCCAAGCAGATGGGCGAACAAATCGAACGCGAAGGCGGTATTGGCGTGAGAGATTTCGAGCACCTTGAGCCCGCAATCGGTCGCGACGCCCGCGTTGCGCGAGTATGTTTCGCTCAACGCCTCGGTCATCTGTTCAGAGGCTGTGCGCGCGTGAGCAAGGCTCTCCACAGCTAGATCGCTGACCACTCCGGGCAATGCGATCTTCGGGAAACCCAACAACGGCATTCCGAAGATGTTCGTGCCGTTCACCGTGACTTTCATTTCACTTTTACTCAAGGCGCAGTCCCCTTCTCGCGCGAAAGCATTCCTCGCAACGCTTGCATGCGTCACGCCAGCGCTGACGCTCCGTGTTCGATTCTGAGTTTTGGGTGAGCTTCGATCCCGCCCCGACACTACTCTGCCGGGCGAAGGCGCGACTGTCGGTTCGGTTTGCGACTCTCGCGGTGAATATTTTGAAATTGTCAAATCAAGCCAACGTATATTTATGGAGAGAGTTGTGCATAATGTGCGTGCTGCGAGCAGCGGAAGGATCCTGTATCGGCGTGAGGTTGTGCGAAGCATCATCGGCATTGGCCGCGCTACGCCGGGGCAGTTTGCGCGCAAACAAAAACCCGGGCATCGCTGCCGGGGTTTTGCATTTCCTGGATCGCTTGAGCGCGGACTTTAGAAGTCCATGCCGCCCATGCCACCGCCCGGAGGCGTCGCGGGGCCGCCGGCGTTCTTCTTCGGCAGCTCGGCAACCATCGCTTCCGTGGTGATCAGGAGCGCGGCCACGGAGGCGGCGTTCTGGATCGCGGTGCGCACGACCTTGGTCGGATCGATGATGCCCTTGCTGACGAGATTGACGTACTCGCCGGTCTGACTGTCGAAGCCGAACGGGTACTGATCCTTCTCCAGGATCTTGCCGACAATGACGGAACCGTCTTCACCGGCGTTGATCGCGATCTGGCGGGCCGGAGCCGACAGCGCCTTGCGCACGATCTCGACGCCGGTCTTCTGGTCGTCGTTCTTGGTGCGGATGCCCTTGAGGTGTTCGGAGGCTCGGAGCAGGGCGACGCCGCCGCCCGGCAGGATGCCTTCCTCGACGGCCGCGCGGGTCGCGTGCATCGCGTCATCCACGCGATCCTTGCGCTCCTTCACCTCGACTTCGGTCGCGCCGCCGACGCGGATCACCGCGACACCGCCTGCGAGCTTGGCAAGACGCTCCTGCAGCTTCTCACGGTCGTAGTCCGAGGTGGTCTCCTCGATCTGCGCCTTGATCTGGGCAACGCGGGCGTCGATGTCGGCCTTCTTGCCACTTCCGTTGACGATCGTGGTGTTCTCCTTGTCGATCATCACCTTCTTGGCGCGGCCGAGCATCTGCAGCGTGACGTTCTCGAGCTTGATGCCGAGGTCCTCCGAGATGGCCTGGCCGCCGGTCAGGATCGCGATGTCCTGCAGCATGGCCTTGCGGCGATCGCCGAAGCCCGGAGCCTTGACGGCCGCGACCTTCAGGCCGCCACGCAGACGGTTGACGACGAGGGTGGCGAGGGCTTCGCCTTCGACGTCTTCGGCGACGATGACCAGCGGCTTGCCGGTCTGCACCACGGCCTCGAGCAGCGGCAGCAGCTCGTTCAGCGAGGAGAGCTTCTTTTCGTATATCAAGATGTAGGCGTCGTCCATCTCAGCGCGCATCTTGTCGGCGTTGGTGACGAAGTAGGGCGAGATGTAGCCGCGGTCGAACTGCATGCCCTCGACGACGTCGAGCTCGGTCTCGAGCGACTTGGCTTCCTCGACCGTGATCACACCCTCGTTGCCGACCTTCTTCATGGCGTCGGCGAGGAACTTGCCAATCTCGGCATCGCCGTTGGCCGAAATGGTGCCGACCTGGGCGATCTCCTCGTTCGAGGTGACCTTCTTCGAGTTCTTCTGGAGGTCCGCAACGACGGCTTCGACCGCGAGGTCGATACCGCGCTTCAGGTCCATCGGGTTCATGCCGGCGGCAACCGATTTGGCGCCTTCACGGACGATCGCCGCAGCCAGCACGGTCGCGGTGGTGGTGCCGTCGCCGGCAGCATCCGCCGCCTTCGACGCCACCTCCCGCACCATCTGGGCACCCATGTTCTCGAACTTGTCCTCGAGCTCGATCTCCTTGGCGACGGCAACGCCGTCCTTGGTGATGCGGGGCGCGCCGAACGACTTCTCGAGCACCACGTTGCGGCCCTTCGGACCGAGGGTGACCTTCACCGCGTTGGCGAGGATGTCCACGCCACGCAGCATGCGATCGCGGGCATCGACGCCCAGTTTGACCTCTTTAGCTGACATATTTTCCTCCTTGATTTGAAATTCGTCTCTCACCTGCGAGGCAGGGATGAGCGTTTGCGGCGGTCAGAGTTAGGCCGCCTTCCTGGAGCCGGCGACGCCGGTGAGAACGCCCATGATGTCGCTCTCCTTCATGATCAGAAGCTCCTGGTCGTCGATCTTGACCTCGGTGCCCGACCACTTGCCGAACAGGACACGGTCGCCGACCTTGACGTCGATGGGGATCAGCTTGCCAGCTTCATCGCGGCCGCCCGGGCCAACGGCGATGACTTCGCCCTGCGAGGGCTTTTCCTTGGCACTGTCCGGAATGATGATGCCGCCAGCAGTCTTCTCTTCGGCGTCGATACGCTTGACCACGACGCGGTCGTGAAGCGGACGGAATTTCATGCGATCCTCCTTGGCTTTTGTGATTATTGCTGGATTGGCAGTCGCAATGAGCGAGTGCTCACCGCTTCTCACATAAGTCTGTGACACTCCGGCGCAAGGGCTTCGACCCATGTCGCCTGTTCGCCCTTGGTGTCTGAACCGTGCCCCTCACTTTGGCGCGGCTGTTTTGGGGGGATCGGACGTGGCTGCGGGCATACTAAATCGACGCACCAACGCGGAAGTAGGTCCTAGTCCAGCACAGGCCCAATATGCTTTGATGCGCCGGTTAGGACTGAGACGCATGGGTGGCTGATGTACATCTTCATTCGAAAGTACACCAAGGTTCGTTCGGTTGCGGATGCTGCTCGCCGCGCCAAAAGCGGCATCGGTCAGATCCTAAGGGAATCGCACGGGTTCAGATCTTATTACGTATTGGATGGGGGCGATGGCGTCGGTGTCGCCGTGATGATATTCGAGGACCGCGAAAGCGCCAATGCTGCGAACGATAAAGTGCTGGATTTCGTTCAAGCAAGCCTGCATGACCTTAATCTTGGAGACCCCGAAATCATCGCCGGGGAAGTTTTGGTGAAGATAGAATCTGATGCGTAAGTCTTTCGCGCGTCGGTTGTCGCGAGAGGACCGGACTTCTCTGTGTGCGGTCCTCTACCGTTGCTTGTGACCCGAAGCCGCGACGGAGCGCAGTTTGTGGTTCCCACTGGTGGAAATGGACATACAACAACTGGCAGTGGCGCGAGTCGATCGGATACTAGGTCTATTTCAGCTTCGATTTTCAGAAGATCAATCCGCGTCGATCCAGGCCGCGCTCGGGGACCAGGTATATTGAATTCCTGGAGCTATTCACCAACCGTTCGGACGTGTCGCACTCTCCGATCGGTCGGCACGTGTGCAGCACCTCAACCTTGTCGTCCTGGCAGTCCGGGCAGGGGTCCTTCATTGGAGGTGCGGAAACTGTGGACTGTTGCAAGAGACTGTCCGGATCGCTTTTGGAACGCTCCTTTAGCAGCATGAATGCGCGCTCCTGGTCTGCCTGATCTTCCGAAATAAGGAGAGGGTAGATCGTCGTATACACGTCCTGGGGAACGATCATCTCGCCCACGCCAGGTACGTCTATGATTGCGGGTGCCGTCAGACCAGCAAGCGCCGGGATGCCTATCGTACGCCCGTGAAGCCTCACGAACCGCTCTGGGGCTCGGCGGGCCGGATTAGCGTAGACCGGATTGCGTGGCACATAGATTGGCCGATACGCGCTCGGCCTTCTGTACAGACTGGGAGCGGCATACCTAGGACGAGCGAAGTGCACCTTAGGTGCGTAGACCCGCGCCGCTGGTGCAGCCCGGTAAACGGGCGCGTATCGCATTGCAGGAGCCGCCCGATACGAACCGCCGGACCTTATGCCGCCACCGTAGGAATGGCCCCCGCCGGCTCTCGCAAAACATGGCGTTGACGCTACCGCCGCGGACAGCGCCGCAGCGACCAGCAAAAACCTTTTCATATCAATCGTCCTGAAAACAGCTTTTCTCAAAGAGCGACAATGTTCCGCAACCTGCGGGCGAGTTCAAGTGGCTATTTGGTCTTAGCCTTTAGCCCAAGCTCAACCGGCCGGCGGATGGCCTCGGATGGCCGGCATCGGCTTGATGAGGGGCTGGGATGCGCGCGGGGACGTATCCCCCGGCGTCCTGCTAAAGCGGCCGCCTCAGAAGCCGCCGAGCCGCGCGTCCTGGAGAGCCACCCACGCTAATATCAACTCTGAGTTTCCGCGCCGCGATTCAGTTCACGATTAATGCGATCCTTGACCCGACGGACCGCAAGAAGCTGCAATCGCGTTTGGGTCTTGCCACTGATCGTCTTGCCATCGATCTTGAAACTGTAGCGCCATTCGCCCGGCAATGCTTCCCGAATGCTGAATTGCACGCCTCTGTGTTGCATAAACTACTTCGACCCCAATAACACGCGTTGCTTCTGTCCGGCTTCACGTCCGTCGAGTGCAGATCTATCATTCCTCGATCATGAAGACGTTGCCAGATACCGAAGAGGACCGCCGGTCCTACGGGACCGGCGGCCAAGTCAAGGGAGGAAACGCCCGTGAGGGCAGCGGTAGCAAGACCTACCGCACGGCACCGCCAATCTCTTGGCGGATCTCGAATAAGCGTCCTTGCGGCCAGACTACAGATGACCCGCCCCTCCATCGAATGGAGGTCGTGTGAAGAGGTCTGCGCAAATGCAGGCCCCAAGTAATTCAATTGAGACTGCACGAAAAGAAAAACTTGAGTACGGGGCGTACCAACCGAGCTCTTTCGTGCCTTCTTGTCACATCTTCACAGGGGCAGGCCCGCACAACGTTGCGCTGAACTGGTGTCATCAGGCCGCAGCTCGCCATTCCGGTTCTGCGAACTAGCTATCAGGCGCGCGATAAAGTCTCCAATTCAAGCTCGGAAACTGTCTGCCAATCGCAAGAAATTCTTGAGCAGCACGTCACCTTGTTCCGAAAGGACGGACTCCGGATGAAATTGTACGCCATAGGTTGGATGATGCCGATGGGCCAAGGCCATAATCTCCCCTTCGCTTGACCGGGCGGTCACCTGGAGATGCGGTATGTCCGGCTCATCGAGTTCGACCGCCAGAGAATGGTAACGCCCAACAGAAAGCGGAGACGGGAGTTGTTTGAACAAGTCTCGGCCGTCATGGGTTATGTGTGAGGCCCGGCCGTGCATGGGACAACGTGCACGTACGATGCGTCCGCCGAAGGCGCTCGCAATACACTGGTGCCCAAGGCAGACGCCAAGAATTGGGACACGACCCGAAAATTCATGGACGGTGGCAGTGGATATGCCGGCCTCCGTTGGCGTGCAGGGACCGGGCGAGATGACGATTGCACGCGGCTTGAGCGCTCCGAGTTCGCCGAAGCTGATTGCGTCATTGCGGATTACTTCCGTATCGGCGCCAAGCTTGCGGAAATAGCGCGCAATGTTGAAGACAAAGGAGTCGTAATTGTCGATGATGACAATCAAGGAGCACCGGATCGATCGGCAACAAAGGCGTCGAAGATCCGCTGTGCCTTGGCAAGCGTCTCGTCATATTCGGCTTCGGGATTCGACATCGCCGTTATTCCGCCACCTGCGTGAAACACGGCCAGGTCGTCGTCGATCATCACAGTGCGGATCGCAATGTTGGTGTCCATGTGTCCATTGAATCCGATGAAGCCGATCGCCCCGCAATAGACGTCTCGAGCCACTCCCTCGATGTCCGCAATGATTTCCATTGCCCGCACCTTGGGAGCGCCGGTTACGGAGCCGCCCGGAAAACAGGCGCGAAGCAGACTGACAGCGTCCTGGCCCGCAGCAAGCGTGCCTCTGACGATCGAGACGAGGTGGTGCACTGAGGCATAGGATTCGAGGTTGCATAGTGCCGTAACCTCGACCGAATGGTCTGTACAGGCTCGTGACAGATCGTTGCGCACCAGGTCGACGATCATGATGTTTTCGGCGCGGTCCTTTTCGGATCCGACAAGAAGTTCGGCGCGGCGCTGATCTTCCGCTGGATCAGCGGAGCGTGCGATTGTGCCCTTGATGGGCCGCGTTTCGACAACGTGTCGACCGTCAAGTTTCAGAAATCGCTCAGGGGAGCTTGATGCAATCGTCAGCTTGTCGTAGCGCAAAAGTGCTGCAAAGGGCGCAGGGTTCAATGACCGGAGCTGACAGTAGAAGGTGAGCGGGTCGAACAAAGGCGACACCCTGGCGCTGAAACGTTGCGCGATGTTCGCCTGGAATATCTCCCCCGCCAGAATCAACTCGATGACGCGCTGGACCGCAGTTATGAAGCCTTCACGGCTGAAGTTCGAATTCCAGGCGCCTGTCGTGCTGGGGATTATAATCCGCGGCAACCTTGGCCTGGCAAGCAGCGCTTCAAACTCGTCGGCCCGACGACGGGCGCGCTCGGCTCGTCGAACGGGGTCCTGCTCCGGCCATCCGGTCGAGACGATCCAGCACCTGTGGTCCCGGTGATCGAAGCTGACGACCACATCATAGAAATGCAGAATCGATTGAGGTAACCGGAGACCGGGGATTGACGGGGCCGGGAGCTGCTCCAGTGTTCGGTTCAGATCATAACCAAGGAAGCCGGCAGCGCCGCCCTGGAACGGCGGGAGATCGGGGCGATGCACTTCCCGGTATCTGGCGAGCAGGTCGCGGAGGACGGCCCATGGATCACCCGCAAGGGCCGTTCCATTCCAGCTTGCCTGTCCATCGGCGACCAAATAGGTGCTGAACGGTTCGCAGGTCAGATATGAGTAACGGCCAAGCAGCTCATGTCCTGCCGCGCTATCAAGAAAGGTAAGCTGCGGCCTCTGCGCAAGGCATCGCAGCGCTTTGACAGGCTCGATCCATTGCAACTCGCGGACGTGCATACGGCTATTGGTTTCCGACCAGCAGACTGTGAAGCCGGCTCCGACCATGGTCGCGTGGAAAATAAGGGTTGTTTCCGTCCGACGCGTACAAAGCCTCGAGGCTGACCATCACGCTAGCCTCGGCCAGCTGATCGGTTGCGTCGAGCGACCTGGCTTGACCCTGCCGTTCCTGCGAAATGCACATCTGTTGAAAGCTCGTAGTCAGCGGCAAACCGCAGCTCCCGAAGTGGCCGGACGCACCGGATCGCTTCTCGGTACAAATCGTGCGTTTTGTACGCAGCGAGTTCCGCCTCGCTGTCGAACTCGCCGTACACGACGACATCGATCTCATCGCCGAGCTGATCGCTCTTGCGGTTGCGCGCAATCTCGAGCCGACGTGCATGCGGGATCGAGGTGAGAACCGATAGGCCTTCGATGATCTGGTCGATCCCGGCCTTATCCCTGGCTGTGAAGAAGACAATGTGACGGATCATGATGGCCGCAAACGTGACGCCGCAACTTGCGCGTTCTTATATCGTGATCAAGCTCAGCGCAATGCTGGAAAGCGCTGCGCAGGAGGCGCGCCTGCGCGACGCGCCGACCCTGCAGCAGAAGCTTGCAGAACTTCTGCCTGAGCAGGACGCGGGTGTTGGCCGATGCCCAATTCCTTGGCGTGGCGTACGAACAGGTGAGGCTTGATCGACGTGGCGTGTTCTGAACGTTTTCAGAACCGGCGACATTCGTGATCCGGGATGCCAGGCAGGCGTTGGTATGCGCGAGTCGCTAATACCAATCTATAAGTTGTCGTCGATCCTTGCGGGCAAGCAGCCGCGTCGTCGCGCAGGATGCCGGCAGGACTTTACGAAAAGCGAGCCTGACAACTCTTCTGAATTGCCTGGGCATTGTGCTTCGATCAAGGCGTGGTCGATGCGCACCAAAATAGCCGGAGGTGTGCTTGAGCGCCATACGCGACCACTGCGAGCTCATCCACAATGTATTTTATTGTTATAGTTTCATCAGGAACAGCAGGGCAGATGATTGCGGCGGTTCAAGTTTAGCGGAAGGAAATGACACCAAAACAAGGCGAACTCGGTCGTCAATCGTATGGTTGTCGTTCGAAGCGTACTGTTCTGCATCTATCAGGATACACACTCTGCCGAACGCTACTGCCTTCGTCCGATCTGGACAGTTTTTGTGCGCCGACAACAATCTTAACCTGTCACAACCCATGAAACGCAACTCTGGGAAGGCGCCATGGCACGCAAATTTCTATGGTTCAACGCTGTCAGTCGGCATACGGACAAGGAGCGATGTCGCAGCAAACGCGATAGGTATCTTGCATAAAGCTCTGCTCGATTCTTTGGGCGTCCGGTTTATGCGCCGATCGTAAGCCACCGATTTCCCAGGTGTAGGACCGGTCTCGACTGGCACATCATTTGCGAATCTCACTGACATTGAATGTCGTGGAGGATGAGTTGCGTACAATGCTGGATACTCTGGTCGAGGAGGCAACAGGTCAAGCTCGATGAACCAGCTGCGGATTGTAGTGGCCGGTACAGGCACCGGGATCGGAAAGACGGTCTTCTGCGCGGGGCTCGTCCATCTCCTCGGCGCAAATTTCTGGAAACCGATTCAGGCTGGCCTGGAAGGAGAGACAGACGCCGAGCGCGTCGCCCGGCTTGGCAGTGTTCCATCCGACCGCATCGTGCCTGAGCGTTATCGCCTTCAAACAGCCGTTTCGCCCCACTGCGCCGCGGAGGTTGACGATGTCCGGATCGACACGGACTCGCTCGAGGTGCCGGACATCGGCGCGCAGCCGCTCGTCATCGAGGGGACCGGCGGACTCATGGAGCCGCTGACTTGCGGTACGCTTTACATTGACCTCTTCGAGAGATGGCGACTCCCTGTCGTGCTCTGCGCGAGCACGGCTCCGGGGACGGTCAATTGCTCACTGCTCTCCATAGAGGCTCTCCGAAGACGCCAGATAGATATGCTCGGAATCGTCTTCGTCGGCGAAAAGAATCCGGATGCTGTGAGAGCGATTTGCGAGATTGGCCGGGTGCGGTGGTTGGGGCGACTGCCCTGGATTGCTCCCTTGACAGCAGACACGCTGCAAGCTGGGTTCAAGGCCTCCTTCCGTCGCGATGATTTCACCATGGGGCTAAAGAAGCAGTCCTCGACCTGGCGCGCAACGCGCCGTTGAAAATGAGGTGGATCGTGGCATGCGCTCGACCTGCGGCAACGATGTCCCCCGGAATCCTGGCCGCATGCACGCAAGAGCGACCAGGGCAGCAGCGACGGCTCGCCCGGCGCCCTGAAGTCAGTGGCAGAGCACGGACGTCCATCAATCAACTATCGAGCCTGGTAGTTTCGAGGCGCGACCCTCCATATAGTCTGAGCGCATCAAGACGAGTGGAAATGCTTCCGGGATAAGGAAGCAGTTCCAATGTCCGCCACCAGCAAGAGAGACAACTTCAGACAACGGATTTAACCGGCCGGAGCCGTTCGATTGATATCCCGCGTCGGTTTTTCGAGTTGTATCCATTGCCCGGGACGCCGGACCTCAACCCACCCACCGACTGACAAACGAATCAGAACAATTTGGACAAATCCAGATGCGGAGGCGGCAATCGGGTTGAGTACCGTCGAAAGTGGCCACGCAAGCGTGAATGTCTGATCCCATCGACGACAGCGAGTGGCGGGCCACGCATCACAAAGTCCCATCTGTTTTCCCAGTCCAGAGACATCAGTTCATGCTGCGTCGCCTTCCCACAAATCCTGCCGAGGTTTTCCGTGCCTCTGCGCGAACACGCGCTGCCGTACGATGTGCCACCTGGTTGCGTCTGTGGGATCGTCCGCTTCAGGACGTTGCAACCGATCTGGAAGAGATGAGATTTATCGATATGGCATACTGGTTCTACAAGAGCGCAAGGCCGATCATAAGGGCAGAGAAGAACGTATCCGAGGTCTTGTTCCTGCGCGACAAATCCGCCGTGAAGTTGCCGGAGAAATTCAGGAGCGTTGCGTCGATGACGCTGAGCGCGTCGGGTGATCTTATTCAGGCAGATGGCCTCGAATGCTCCAAGGATTTCCTCTTTGAAAACGTTGCTTCTGCCCTCTTTGATGCTGACATTTCGTTCGCGAATTATGAATCACCTGTAGCAGAAGAGGAAGTCGTAAGAAAAGCCATCGGTGACGGACGCACGGCGATGATGTGTTGCTCATTCGCACAATATGCTGCGTTGACCGGACATCGGGGCAAGCATTTTACTGTTCTTAACGCCGCTAATAATCATATACTGGATCTGGGGACAGAGGGTGTTGAAGCGACCCGGAGAGCGATGACGCAAACCGGGGTCATTGACATTGGTACTCCCCGTCATCCCGGGGAGTATGGGCGAGCAAATATTCTTGCCAGAAATCAGATCAAGATCGGATTCATATCGGCGACATTCGGACTTAATGCCAATCAGCTGACCGGGGGCGAAACATTTCGTGTGCACGCGGCTAAACTCCTGTCCAGGCATGTCCCGACGGATTTAGCGTTGCTCAAGAAGCAAATCGAAGATTGCAAGAAGCAAGGTTGTGATTTCGTCATTGCATCGATTCATTGGGGCTACGAATTTGAGTTTTTCCCGCGCTACAGACAAATCGAGACCGCTCATTCATTGATCGAGGAGGGAGTGGACCTGATACTGGGTCATCATCCTCACGTTATTCAGCCGCTCGAATATTACCGGACAAAGAGGGATCCGGATCGTATCGGTGTTATTGCCTATTCTTTGGGGAGTTTGACGTGGGGATGGTATACCGCTCCGCACCTCGTTTTAAGCATGGTCCTGAACATTAAATTGTCGAAGGGGAGCAAAAATGGCGCTCGCCGCACCTACATCGAGAGCATCAAGCCCATCCCGGTATTCCGCAGTATTTTTTGTGACGGCGGAACACCACTGATGCGCCTTGAAAAGCTGGAAGATCATTTGGATGAATGTGCGTCTTCGCCTCCGGCGGCGCGTATCGGGCGAATGAAAGAGTATGTTGACCTGGTTTCTGGAAAGCCGGACAAGCAAATTCTCTCCCGTGGACATGCCGCTGCAGCAGGAGAATCGTCGGCTAGGACTGTCATCGGCACACTGGCGGCTGGCGCATGTCGGGAACCGGCTGTCTGGTGCCGTTGAACAGCTTTGCCGACCACGCAGTAACCGGTAACCCGGCCGACCAGATTGTCCTCCCGGCTCGCGTTTGCTCGAAGGGGCAGGACGGGCGTCATCAATCAAGGCCCGGTATGGCCGGATTGATACAAGTTAGCGCGTCGTGCCCCGATGTTGCGCGTCGATCCTCGAAAGGCGAGGGCCTCCAGCTGTCTTGATTTTCGATCGGCATATCGATCACGGAGCCGCCGAGACGTGTCCTCAAGACATCCACTTATTCCAGGACCCGTTCGCGAGCGCCGCCGCGCAATTGGGGCAATCCCCGACCCTTTCAGGCAACGACCGCTTCTGCGCTCTCATCCCTTCGCTGCAACACGTTCTGCCGCAGCCTCATCCCGGGCGATCTTGCGTAGAGCGCCACGGATAATTTTGCCCGTCGTCGTCAAGGGCATCTCGTCAATGAACCGTACCACACGCGGATATTCGTGTGCTGCCAGTCGTGACTTGACGAAATTTGCAATGTCGTCAGCCAATGCGTCTGATCCAACATATCCATGCTTAAGCACGACATATGCGGCAACGACCGCGCCTCGCAGCGGATCTGGCCTTGCGACGACCCCGGCAAGACGGACTGCCTCGTGCGCAAGCAGACAATCCTCGACTTCTGCAGGGCCAATCCTGTAACCGGCGGAGCCGATGACATCGTCAGCGCGCCCCACAAAGCGAAGTCGGCCCCCGGCGTCGCGTACCCCCAGGTCCCCGGTAAGAAGCCATTTCCCGTCCGGCCCTTCTATGAACTTTTCGCGCGTCGCTGCGGGATTTTGCCAATAGCCGATGAACATCACCGGGTCGGGCGATAAAACCGCGACAGCCCCTTCTGTCTCGTCAGGTTGGCGAATGCCGGTCGCAGCATCGATTACATCAACAACGTGGCCGGGCACAGGCCGGCCGATCCTGCCCGGCAAAGGGGGCTCCAGCGCTGCACAGGAAGAAACCACCATGTTGCACTCGGTCTGGCCGTAAAACTCGTTGATCGTCACCCCAAGCGTCGCACGCCCCCATTCGATCAATTCTGCCCCCAGCGGTTCGCCGCCGCTTGCCACCGAGCGAAGGCGCAATCCGGGCGTGTCGGCCGCGGGCAAGAGCTTCATCATCTTCAAGGCGGTGGGAGGCAGAAAGACGTTGCGTATTCGGCAGGTCTTGATCAGTTCGAAAGCTGCCTCTGCGGTAAATTTCGCAAACCGGCAGGCGACGACCGGGATGCCATGATGAAGCGCCGGCATGAGCACATCAAGCAGGCCGCCAATCCATGCCCAGTCTGCGGGCGTCCAGAAGCGATCTCCGTCCTGAGGGAGAAAATCGTGGCTCATTTCAACTCCCGGAAGATGTCCCAACAGTACCCTGTGGGCATGAAGGGCACCTTTCGGGTTTCCTGTGGTGCCTGACGTGTAAATCAGAATTGCTGGATCGTCTGCGCGCGTCGATACAGGCTCGAAAACCTCCGGTGCTGCCGCGCAAAGCGCAGCGAAACTCCTGGCCGGTCCAATCGCGCCATCGACGCAGATGACAAGCTCCAGTGCCGGGAGTTGTCGAAGGAGAGGTTCTATTCGCTCGACGCCCGGGCCGTCTGTCACGATTGCTCTTGCGCCGGAATCTGCCAGGCGATGGAGAAGGGCGTCGGGTCCGAACAATGTAAATAGCGGGATGGAAATGCATGCGAGTTTTGCCAGCGCAACGTGCGCCACTGCTGTCTCGAAGCGCTGAGGCAGCATAACGGCGACACGATCGCCCATCTGTCCATGAGGGCGGCCAATGCCGCGCAGGCTCAAGGCGTTAGCCAGCCGGTTCGAGTGTGCCTTCAAGTCGGCGAAGCTGTATTCGCGCGTCGACTTGCCAGGCTCTACGTCAATGATCGCCACTCGACCGGGCTCTTTATCGGCCCACCGGTCGCATATATCGGCACCGATATTGTAGTAATCGGGAATAGTCCACCGAAACCCGTTTCGAATCTCATCGAACGTTTTTCCTTTTCTGAGCATTACTTATCCTCTGTCGCTAGAAAGCAGCCAACTTTGTCGCGCAATCTGCGGGAACGGGATGAGCATGTGCGAGCCATTTATCAGCCTCTGGTCTTCAGCGAAGTCTTCCTGACACTGGCGTCGAACTAACCTGTCCTGTGCTGAGGCGCGCAGCGCACGATCCCGCCCTGCATTGATCGAAACCCCGGAGGCAGCCAAACGGAAACTCGATCAGCTCCGTGTCTGGTGCCCTGCTCATTGGCGTGGCGCGCCCGGTTACTCCCCGCGGCGTCACGCACGTCCAGCCGAGCATTTCCGAACCCGGTAAAGCCTGGTTCCGGAAATAGGCATATGAAAAAAATATATCAAACGAAAGAAAATGTTTGACTTTGATTCCTGAATTTCGTTTTGTTGGGGTAATTAAGTATGGCTGCAGGTGCCATGCGCCAACTTCGGGTGACGTGTTGCAGTACTCAGAAACCTTGCCGAATTTGCTCTCGCCGTCGGACCCGCGCCCGGTCGAGCTGGTCAATGCCGGCGGACGTGCTGACTTTGTGCTGGTTTGCGAGCACGCGGGGGCCGCGGTTCCGCGGCGCCTCGACAATCTCTGTCTGCCGCCGGGCGAAAGTCTCGGGCACATTGCCTGCGATATCGGTGCCGAAGCTGTGGCGCGTCGCCTTGCGGATCAGCTCGATGCTCCGCTTTTCCTGCAGCGATACAGCCGGCTCGTTGTCGACTGCAATCGTCCCTTTGGCGCGCCAGACTGCATTCCGGAGGTGAGCGACGGGACGGTCGTGCCAGGCAATCTACGCCTCGCCGAGTATCAGCGCCGGCAGCGTTATGCGGAGATCCACGAGCCATTCCATCGGGAGGTGGCGCTCCTTCTGGATCGGCGCGCGACCGCAGGTTCGCCGGCGATCCTGGTCGCGGTGCACAGCTTCACGCCGCGGCTGGCGGGCGGCCCGAGGCGACCCTGGGAAATCGGTGTGCTCTCCAACCGTGACGCCAGCTTTGCCGAGCGTTTTCTCGGCTCCTTTCAACAACGCAATCCAGCGACGATCTGCGCGCACAACCAGCCGTATGTCGTCGACGACGAGGGGGACTACACGATCCCTGTGCACGGTGAGGCGCGCGGCCTGCCGCACCTGCTGCTGGAAATTCGTAATGATCTGATTTGCGATCCCGAGGGACAGCGCAGATGGGCGAGCTTGATCGCCGATGGGCTGATCGATGCGCGAGAGAAACAGCATGTCAACGACTGAACTGCCGACGACGCGCGAGGTGCCGCTCAATCCGAAGCGCGCGGCGTTGTTGTTTATCGACGTGCAGAACTTTTGCGCCCGGCGTAACGGCGGCGAGTTCAAGGACGTGCCGGACGCCGAGATCTGCGGAAAATACGGCTATTACTTCGACCGCTTGAAGAACGTTGCCATACCCAACATGCGGCGCCTGCAGGTGGCGTTTCGTGCCGCAGGCATGGAAGTACTTTACACGACAATCGAGAGTCTCACCAGGGATGGTCGGGATCGCAGTCTCGACTACAAGATCACGGGCTTCAATGTCCCGAAAGGCTCATGGGACGGAAAGGTCATCGACGAGATTGCGCCCGGCGATGATGAAATCGTGTTGCCGAAATCGTCGTCGAGCGTCTTTGTATCCACCCACATCGATTACGTGCTGCGCAATCTCGGCGTCAAGCAGCTGGTGCTGGCCGGGCTTGTTACCGACCAGTGCGTGGAATCTGCGGTGCGTGACGCGTGCGATCTCGGCTACCTCGTGACGCTCGTGCCGGATGCCTGCGCCACCTATAGCCAGGACCGTCATGACAACAGTTTGCGAGTGATCAAGGGTTATTGTCGCCAGGTCGACACAGACGCGCTGATCGACGAGATCGGCAGGTGCTCCGGATAAGTGAACGAGAGCGAGAAAATCGCCGATTTGCAACCGGGCGGGAGGCCGTCTGAATCAAACCTGGCGAGGGATCATCACTTGCTCCGCTTGAATTGTTCGGCAAATGCCATGAAGGAGGAGAGGGGAATATGATCAAGGGATTTTCCAGTCTTTGGACTTGTCTGGGGTTTGCCGCGTTGATTGCGGTCAGCCCCGCCCATGCCATCGAGAAGATCAGCAAGATCGGTGTGATTGCGCCGCTGGCTGGCGGCAGCGCGGCGGACGGCAACGAAATGGTCGATGGCGCCAGGCTCGCTGTTGACGAAATCAATGCGGCCGGGGGCGTGGCCGGCTACAAGCTTCAGGTCGTCGTGGGCGACACGCAGAACATGTCGGTGGAGTCGGTAACCAGCGCCGTGCAGCGACTGACGAATGACCCTGATCTGAATGCCGTCATCACCGGCTATGCGGACTACAGCAATTTTGAAATCGAGTTGATGGCCGAGCAGGATATGCCGTACCTGCTCTATGCCAGTACCGACTCGACGCGCGCTATCATTGCACCCCGTCCGGACAAGTTCCCGACCGTCTGGTCGTTGAACGCTTCCTATGACGCCTACAAAACGGCAATGCTTCCGGTGCTGCATAGCCTGGAAAAGAACGGCAGGTTGAAGCTGCAAAACAGGAAGGTGGCCCTGATCTCCACCGACAATCCGTACTCGAAGTCCATCATGAACGGATTGAAAAAGAGCTTCGAGGAAGAGGGCTGGACGGTCACGTCTGCTGACCTTCTGCCGACCGGGGAAATCAGCGACTGGCGGACGTTCCTCGTCAAGGTCCGCCAGGACAACCCGGCAATCGTTATAAATACCGACCCGAGGGCGGACAACGCGGCAAAGTTTCTGACCCAGTTTCTGGAGCAGCCGACCAATAGCCTCGTCTTCATCCAGTATGCGCCGCACATTCCCGAATTCCTCAAACTGACCGGCGAGAAGGCAACAGGTGTAATCTATAATCTCATCGGTGGAACGCTGCCGGGAAATCCGCGCACGGCCGAGATCAATACAAGATTTCAAGCCAGGTTCGGCTACGAGCCGGGCTCGAGCGGACCGGCCGTCTACGAGGAAGTCATGCTTTACGCCGACGCATTGAAGAAGGTTGGCGACCCGAAGAAGCGGCTCGCGATCGGAAAAGCCATCGGTGAAATCAACAAACTGACAGCGCAGGGCAGGCTTTCCTTCGATCCGAAAACGCATCTTGCCGTCCAGAGCGACGATGGCTTTCCGATCCAGTTTTACCAGGTCTGGGACGGCAAGCGGGTCCTGTTTTCTCCGCAGCAGCATGCCGATGGCGAATTCCGCATGCCGCCCTGGATGAAGCAATAGCGTTGCGGCCACGCGGCGCTACCGCGTGGCCGGCCAGGCATGCTGCTCTACGAGACGGCGGCCACGCGTTGGCTGCCATGGTGAAGCGATATCACTTGCCGGAAATAAGGGAGGGGTTGCAAATGGGCAATCTGGACGCTGCAGTAAAGGCCGCCTGGAGCGCAATCGACCGCGAGCGTAGTTACACGACCGAGCTCACTCAAAGACTGGTCCGGATTCCGTCGGTCAACCCGAAGTTCGTCAACGATCCGGACCAGAACCGCGAGAGCGCCGTCCAGGACCTGGTCGAATCGGAGCTGACGTCACTTGGCATGTCGATCGACCGGTGGGACGTCTTTGCGGACCGGCCGAACGTCATCGGTCAGCTCACTGGCTCGGAAGAGCGTAGCCTGTTGTTGTGCGGCCATATCGATGTGGTGCCGGTCGGCGAGGCCGGCACCTGGACGGTCGATCCCTTCGGGGGTGAGATCAAGAATGGCAAGCTCTACGGGCGTGGTGCCATCGACATGAAGAGCGGCGTCGCAGCCGCCATTGCTGCCATCCGGGGCATCAGGGCGGCAGGCATCGAACTCGAGGGGCGCGTTGCCCTCCATTCCGTGGTCGACGAAGAAGCCGGCGGCTTTGGTGCGATAGACGCTGTCAAGCGCGGCTATCTGGCCAGGGCCGCGATCATTACCGAGCTGACGATGGGCGATATCCAGGTCTGCGAAGGCGGTCTGGAATGGATACGCGTCACCATTACCGGCCGGCAAGGACATTCGGCGTGGCGCTACAACGAGATCTGGCCGCAGCGTGATTCACCTGATCGGCTGCGGCCAGCTGTGAATGCGATCGATATCGCAGCCCGTTTTCTGGAGGCGCTCAGGAACTTCGAATATTCGAGGTGCCGCACACGTCAGCACCCATTGCTGCCGCCCGGCATGAACACGATCAATGTCGGGGCGATGCGCGCCGGCGCGGGCCTTGGGCCGGACGGGTTGCCGCTCATCATGACCAATCCAGCCATCATTCCGGATGTGGCGGTCATCGACCTCGATTACAAATTCCTTCCCAACCAGACCAGGGAGGAGATCCGGTCTGAGTTCGAAGCGTTCGTCCACCATTTCTGCCAGCAGGATCTCTGGTTGCAGAAGAATCCGATCAAGGTCCAATGGGAGCTCGGTGGCCTGCATTTTCCGCCCATGGATACCGCGCCGGATCATCCGCTCGTGCAATCGCTTTTGGCGCGTCGAACGCAACTTGGCGGCAAGCCGAAGATCTCGGGAATGATTGCCGTTGTCGACGCGGCGCACTACGCGGGCGCCGGAGTTGATGCTGTGATCTGCGGTGCAACCGGCGATGGTTTCCACGGTGCCGACGAGTATGTGGACATTGCCTCGCTGGAGGAGACGACCAAGACCCTGGCCGCCGGGATCATCGACTGGTGCGGAATCAAATGATTGATCGCAAATGCAGTGAAAGAGGGGATTGCTATCATGAAGCGTTCTAGTCTTTGGACCAGTCTGGTCGTTGCTGCGCTGGCCGCGGCAGTACCTGCCCATTCTGCCGACAGAATAGCCAGGATCGGTGTCCTCGCGCCCCTGACCGGAAACTCGGCTGCGGATGGAAACGAAATGATCGAGGGCGCCAGGCTCGCCGTCGATGAAATCAACGCGGCCGGCGGAGTGGCCGGCTACAAGCTGCAGGTGGTCGTCGGCGACACCCAGAACCAGTCCGCCGATGCCGTCACCAGCGCGATCGAGCGCCTGGCGGGTGATCGCGACCTGAATGTCATCCTCACCGGCTATGCCAGCGGCAGCAATTTTGAAATCGAGAACATGGCCGAGCAGGAGATGCCGTACCTGATCTGGGCGAATTCGGCCCAGACGCGGGACATCATCGCGCCCCATCCGGACAAGTTCCCGACGGTCTGGTCAATGGCGCCGTCCCTGGATGAGTACAATACGGCCATGGTCCCGGTCGTTAAGGGCCTTCTTGCAGATGGCAGGCTCAAGCTGCCGAATACCAAGGTGGCGCTGATCTCTTCGGACAATCCCTATTCGAAGACCATCATGAACGGGTTGAAGAAGAGCTTCGAAGTCGCCGGCTGGACCGTGACATCGGCGGACCTTCTGCCGTTCGGCGAGATCGACAACTGGCGAACGTTCCTTGCCAAGGTGCGCCTCGATAATCCGGCCGTCATCATCAATACCGACTACCAGCCGGGCAATGCCGGAAAATTCCTGACCCAGTTCCTCGAGCAGCCGACTGACAGCCTGGTTTTCATCCAGTATGCGCCTTCGGTGCCTGAATTTTTGAAGTTGACGGGCAGGCAGGCCACGGGGGTCGTCTATAATCTTTTGGGTGGCACGCTCAACACGCCTGCGAACCCGCGGGCTGCCGAGGTGATCAGGAAATATCAGGACAAATATGGCCGCGAACCGGGCACCTACGGGCCGGCCCTCTACGAGGAAGTCATGGTTTATGCCGACGCCCTGGCGAAGGTGGGCGATCCGACCAGGCGGCTGGCTATCGGCAAGGCCATTGGCGACACGCGCAAGCAGATCGTGAGTGGCAAGCTCTCCTTTGATCCGAAGACGCATCTTGCGGAGCAGGGCGACAACTCAATTCCGATCCAGTTCTTCCAGATCTGGGACGGCAAACGGGTTCTGTTTTACCCCAGGCAATATGCGGACGGCGAGTTCCGCATGCCTCCATGGATGCGGCAATAGTGCGAGCAGGTCTTGTGGCCGCGGCCTCGCCGCATGGCCGATTGATCAAGGCGCGACCAGCGAAGAGCACACGATGCCAGACCTCAATGATGACAAGCCGCTGCTCGAGATACGCCAGGTGAGCCGACGTTTCGGTGCACTGGTCGCACTCGACAATATTTCGTTCTCGATCCGCAAGGGCGAGATCTTCGGCATCGCCGGTCCAAACGGCAGCGGCAAGAGTACGCTGTTCAACGTCATCACCGGCATTCCGTTTCCACCGAGCGAGGGTGAGGTGCTCCTCGCCGGCAAGCCAATGCATCGGCTGAGCCCGCATCAGATCAGCCGCGCAGGCATCCTTCGCACTTTCCAGAAAGATGCGGAGTTTGCGACGCTGAGCGCACGGGAAAACGTCTATGCAAGTGCCGCCTATTGCGCCCGGATGACCTCGAGGGAAGCCGGGGATGCCGCCGAACAGGCTCTGGATGACGTGTCGCTGGCCGCTGACCGACGGGCGAAAGCCGCATCCGACCTCTCGGTGTTCGAACGCAAGCAGTTGATGATTGCTTCTGCAATTGCGGCCGGCCCGAGGGTTCTTCTGCTCGATGAACCTGCCGCCGGCCTCACCAGGCCCGAGATATCCGGCCTTTCCGACCTCATATTTACCGTGCACCGGCGCGGCATCACGGTCGTGCTCATCGAACATGTCCTGCCACTTCTGCTGAACGTGTCCGAACGCCTGATGATCCTCAACCACGGCGCAATCATCGCCTCGGGAAGTCCGGCAGAGGTGGTCCGCAGCCCGCAGGTCGTCGAGGCCTATCTCGGCAAACGGGAGGCGAGGCTTTGAGCAACAGTACAAACGCACTTGAAATCGTCGGCCTGCGCGCCGGTTACGATGCCTCCGACGTTCTGGCAGGCATGAGCCTCCACGTCGGGCCGCAGGAGCGCGTCGGACTGTTTGGACCCAACGGGCACGGCAAGACCACGCTTCTCAACACGATTTCACGGGTGATCCGCCCGCGAGCGGGAGAAGTCCGCTTCATGGGCGAGCCGATCGAGCGGCTCGCGCCCCAGAAGATCGTGGCACGCGGATTGATTCACGTGCCCCAGGCCAATCGTCTTTTTCCCGACATGCAGATCATGGAGACGCTCGAGCTTGCGGCGTTCACGCCGCGCGCGCGGGAGGAACTGAAGACAAATCTTGAATATGTGCTCCATCTGTTTCCCCGGCTTGCCGAGCGGCGGCGGCAGCAATGCAAGACACTGTCAGGCGGCGAACGCCAGATGCTGTCAATCGGCGTCGGGCTCATGTGTGCGCCTCGCATGCTGATGCTGGACGAGCCGACGCTCGGGCTCTCTCCGAAGCTCAAGGACGAGCTTGCCGGGGCAATCTCGGAAATCTCGTCACGCGGCATTCCGCTTCTTCTCGTCGAACAGGATATCGCATTCATCCTGTCTCTGGTCGACCGCATGTACCTTGTCGACCACGGCGAAATCAGCCGGGAAATCGACCGGAGCGGAGAGATCGACCATCAGGAAATCATGGACATGTATTTCGGGTCGGAGGCTGCATGATTACAACCGACATCCTCAGCGCCATTCTCGTCAGCGGCATCGTGCTCGGCTCCGGCTATGCCTTGATGGCGAGCGGACTCTCCCTCGTGTGGACGACGCTTGGCATCTTCAATTTCGCTCACGGCGTGCTGATGACGCTCGGCGCCTATATCGCATGGACCGTGTCGGATGCGGCCGGGCTCAATTTCGGATTGGCTGCGGCGATCGCCATATCAGCAGCAGTTATGATCGGCGCGGGCATTCTGATCGAGCGGGTCATTGTCCGGCCGTTCTACGACCATCGCGATATCCTGCTCATCACTGTCATGACGACGCTTGCTGCCATGATATTCATGCAGAAGGGTATTCAGCTGTTCTGGGGGGCAAGACTCAAGCAGCTGGCTCCGGTCGCGACCGGCAACGTAAAAATCTGGCAAACGACGATTTCCGCGCAGGAGGCGCTCATCATTATCGTGGCGCCGTTGTTGCTTGGTGCGCTCTGGCTTTTCCTCGATCGTTCGCGGACAGGACGTGGAATACGGGCGGTGGGTCAGAATCCGGATGCCGCCAGGCTCATCGGCATCGACGTCTCCCGTCTTTTTATCATTACATTTGCCCTCTCGGCTGTCCTTGCCGGGCTCACGGGCGTGCTTCTCGGCTCGATCCGCCTGCTCACGCCGGAATTCGGTTCTGATCCGCTTGTCAAGGCGTTGATCATCGTGATCTTCGGCGGGCTCGGCTCGCTGGGCGGGACAGTTCTCGCCGCCTATCTGATGGGCATCCTCGAGGCGGCCCTCGTGTTTTTCGCAGGCATCTACTGGGCACCATCGGTGATCTTTCTCATGCTCATCCTTGTGCTGCTGGTCCGGCCCCAGGGGCTCCTCGGAAAGGTGGTGCGTTGATGACGGGCCCCCGAAGCGACAATATCCGCAACGGCAGGATGTGGCTGATCGGCATCGTGCTTGTGGCCGGGCTCCTTGTGCCGGTCTTCGTCCAGGACAGCTATCTGCGGCATCTTTTCATCATCTCTTTCGTCTACGGGATCGTCGCAGCGAGCTGGGACCTCAGCCTTGGTTATGCCGGCATCTTCAATTTTGCCCATGTCGCTTTTTTCGGCGTCGGAGTTTACGCGACGGGACTGACCGCAAAACTTCTCGGGATTGACCCCTGGCTTGCGATGTTGATCGGCGGGTTTGCCGCGTCCGCTGCTGCGGCCATCGTCGCTCTGCCCGTCGTACGCCTTCAGGGCGTCTATGTGGTGCTGGTCACGTTTGCCTTCAGCCAGCTCGTGATGCAGCTTGTGATCAACCAGTCCAGTATCACCGGCGGAACGCAAGGCATGGTGCGCGTGCCGACATTATGGCTGCCGGGCTACAATTTCCTGCGCGACTACAAGTTCGGTTACTACTACGTCGCCTTCGGGCTGCTTGTCATCACGACCGTCTGTCTGCGCTGGCTGGTGCGCTCCGATTTCGGCCTCTCGATCAGGGCTCTGCGCGATAATGAGGATTACGCCGTCTCGCGCGGAATCCCGATTGCGTGGCAGCGGTTAAAGGCGCTCGTGGCGAGTGCGTTCTTTACGGGACTGGCGGGCGGCTTCTACGTCATCTACCTCCGCGTTGCTTCACCGGAGGTCTTCGACTTCTCGACGGTGTCGCTCATCCTGAGCATGGTGCTTGTCGGAGGCACGTCCAGCATCTATGGGCCGCTGTTTGCTGCGCTGTTCCTGACCTTCATCTCGGAAGGACTCGCAAGCATCAACAACTTCGCCGAGGGCCGCTTCATGCTGGTTGCTCTGGCAATGATCATCGTGCTGCTGTTCTTTCCGAAGGGGCTCGCCTCCGCACTGCCCGCAAGGTTTGCAAGGAATGCAAACCAAAAGCGACCGCGACAACCCGTCATGGTCTCTGCAGATCGGGCGCCGGCGACCCCGACCGGCAAGGAGAACGAGGCTGGAGCTGCAGGTCACCCTGTGGTCCGTTGAACGTGTCCAGTCCGCGTTACGTTCAACAATCCGGATAGCGGCGAAGCCGGATTGAAGCCGCGAATCCGGGGGACCGATCTGAATTGCATGATTGGTCCCGGCATTGACTACAAAGGTTGAGGCGGGAGCCGGCTCTTTGCCCGATGTCCTCGCAGGCATGACGATGGTGAGGTGGAGCGGTGCAGATTTCTGGAAGATGCGCCAATGCGCCCGGTCTCGCGCCGGTCGCAAGGCCAGACTGGCGGCGGCCGTATCCGGCCCTTGAATCCGGGAGCGAGAGATGACGCGCCTGTATGAACGTGAAGCCCGGTCAATCTCGAAACTGGCTCATTTGCGCTTCTATCCGCTGGCCGTGACAGGTGGCGCCGGGGCGACACTGATTGCAGATGACGGCAGACGGCTTCTGGATTTTGCGGCCTCCTGGGGCGCTGCGAGCCTGGGTCATTCCGATCCCCGTATCAGGGAGGCGGTTGACCGCGCGCTGTCCAGCCAGGCCGGAGCAAGCTACCTTTCGGGCGCCAGTCTGGCGACAGTGCAACTGGCGGAAGAACTTCTCTCGCTGGTGCCCGCCCGCGCAGCGGGCAGGATCTGGTTTGGCCATTCCGGTTCGGATGCCAATGAGACCGTCGCGCGCATGGTCATTGCAGCGACAGGCCGGCCGCGGATCATCTCCTTTTCGGGCGCCTATCATGGTGGCACAACCGGCTCGGCCGCAGTCTCCGGTCACCCGTCGCAAACCTTACCGAAGGCACCAGGCCTGACGCTTGTGCCTTATCCCGACAGCTATGCCGACGGTGAAGAAGCTGCGGAAAAAGCGCTTGCCCGGCTGGATAGCCTTCTTGCCGGCCCTGTCCCTCCGCAAGAGGTGGCCGCTTTCTTCATCGAGCCAATCCAGTCCGACGGCGGAATGCTGGTTCCTCCAGCGGGCTTCTTTGCAGAAATCGAGCGGCGATGCCGCAAGCACGCAATCCTGCTTGTCAGCGACGAGGTGAAAGTCGGACTGGGCCGAACCGGGCAGCTGCATGCCTTTGCGCATCATGGAATCGAGCCCGACATCGTGGTGTTCGGGAAGGGGCTCGGCGGCGGATTGCCGATCTCGGCAGTCGCTGGGCCGGAAGCCGTCATGAATTTTGCGTCAGCATTTTCTTTTCAGACCTTGCATGGCAATCCGGTCTGCGCTGCCGCAGCCCTGGCTGTGCTTGAGGCGATCAGAACCGATGGTCTGGCAGAAAACGCTGCCAGGGTGGGGGCCCATTTGCTCTCCCGTCTGCAGGCGTTGAAGCAGAGGCATGCGCTGATTGGCGACGTCCGCGGACAGGGCCTGGCGATCGGAATAGAGCTGGTCACCGACCGGGCCACAAGATCGCCGGCAAAACGGCAGACCGCAATGACTGTTTATCGCGCCTTCGAATACGGATTGGTGATGTTCTATGTCGGCGTCAAGTCGAACGTGATCGAGCTCACTCCGCCGTTGACATTGACGCGGGAGGAAGCCGATCTCGGTATCCAGATGCTCGACATGGCTCTTGCCGACGTCGAGGCGGGTAAGGTGGATCCGTCGCTCCCCGGAGCCTTCGCTGGCTGGTAGTCGAAGCCTGGAAGTTGCGGTGATGGTGCCTGCCAGAATCTGCGCGCCCTCGTCAAAAGTTTGATCTCGTTTCGCCACTGTCGGCCGGCGAGCGAGGGCGTCGGTTTGAGTTCTGTCGATCTTGCGTAGTCCGGCTACGCAAACAGCGGGATTGAAACCTTGCGGCCAGTTTGACGAAAGGCGATCTCGCGCAAGGCGTTCACCGTCTATCTCACTCGCCATGACCGGCCGATTTCCGAGGTCCTCGTTTGTCGCAAGGACATCGAGCGGGAATTCACGCACGGCTTAAGGCAGACTGCCGAAGAAGTAACCATGGACGAAGTGCTCGAGGCCCGGGAGACGCTGATCGCCGCGCCGCGACCTCGTCATGATCGTGCATTTCACCGATCTGGCCGACGCCCCGCCCGGACGATTCGTGACCCAGGGAAAACACTAGGCGACCAGGGATCAAAACCGGCTTGCGCTGCGCATGGGCTGCCATCATTGTCGAACGGCAGAAACAGCTGAATCAAACATGAATTTCAAGGATTGGACAGACAAGGCGAGGGGCCTCGAGAGCGAGCTCGCTTCCACGTCATCGATAGAGAGGAAGCTGCTGACAACGGCCTTGTCCCGCCTCCATCTGCTTGCTTGTGAAGCGCCAATCGCCGTTCTGGCGGCTTATGAAAGGATCCAGGAGGCACAGCTAAGGAAGCTTGCCACTGCGCGGATGGAATCGATTGTCCGGGGCAATCAGCGGTGGACGCCAGATTCCGACAATGCCATGGTCTGGATGATGGCCCTGGCCGTACAGATCCGTGCGGTCGACGAGTTGCTTTATACGACGGCACCCACGGACTTCGGTGATCCGGATTCCGGACTCGACGATTGGCGTTGTCCGGCAACCGGCATGATCGTCGTGCCCCGACCCAGAAACCTGCCGGCGTCGCGGCTCGACGGGCGCCCCTATCTCAAAAGGGGCACGCTGAGGCATCGGCTGCTGCCACGCGAGGTGGGCGGACTCGAGGTGCTTCCCCTCCGGGTGGATCTGCGCGCGTCAGGAGAAAAGAACGGGCTTGCGGCGTCGCTGTTTTCCAATCTGCGCCTGACAACCCGCCAGACGCGGGAGGGTAATTTCATCGCCGAGAGCGTCAGCTTTGACGACATCGAAGCAACCCTTGATGCCCAGATTGACCAATCCATGCAGCACGGTTGCGCGGGTGTGGTCTGGCCCGAATTGACGATCGAGCCTGCGATCCGGAGCAGGATTTGCCGAATGCTGAAGGAAAGGACGATCGTCCGGGAAGACGAATTCCCGCTGCACTGGCTGGTGGCCGGAAGCTGGCACGAGCTCACGGACAGGGGGTTCGCCAATCGCGCGACGGTACTGGATGGTTATGGACGGGTGCTGCACCGCTTCGACAAGGTCATTGCGGCCCGGGACGAGGCCGGCCGTCTCGAGGATATCGTCTCGGGAGAATACATTCCTGTGTTGATCACCGAGACGAAACTGATCGGGTTGGCGATCTGTCGCGATTTCTGCGATCGAGCATCCCAGACCTCACCCTATCTTGCCTTGCCGGTTGACCTGTTCGTCGTGCCCTCCATGGGCGAGGATTCCACGATGACGGCACACCTCAATGTGGCCGCCGAGGTTCAGGCGAAAACCGGGGCGCTCGCATTCGTGGTACAGCAAACCGACGCCCGGCAGGCCACAGAAAGCGAGTTGGGTTTCGTGCTGCCGATGCCGCCCTCGCCAAGTTCCGTTGCACCCAAGTCATTGAAGGTAAAGAATAAATGGATATTTATCCCTGATTGAAGCCTGGGGTTACGTTGGGACCAAATCAGGTGTAAAACGTTGTAAAACGATATCTTAAACCTTGGATGGGATAACGGTTCCATGCTGGCTTTTGACCAAATCGCCCTCGGCGAAGCATCTCCGGCGGAAGCGCGGCAGGTCATTCGCGCCGCTCTGGCCGACGGAAGCGCGCGCGCGGCCGAGAGCGTCTACCGTGCTCTGCGGGCCTGGACCTGGAAATGCCTGACCGACGGCAGACGCGACGAGGAATTGCGGGTCTGGCACGAGATCATGGCACGTACCGGAGCATACCTCGAAGTCGATCACAGGACCTTCGCGGACAAGATCGGCGTGCTGAAGGAGCTCGTCTCGGAATCGATTACCGCAAGCGAACGGCTGTCAGTGCAGGAAGTACTGCAGCGCGGACACGTGCGCGACATTCTCATGGAGATTTTCCGCGAGCCGAACCGTCGCGCCTACCGGGCAGCGCTCTTGCGAAACTTCGGGCTCGGCCAGGCCAATCTGTCGCGGGTATTGAATCTGATGACGGTAGCCGGTCTGATTCGACGTACCAGTTTCGGCAAACACGCAGCTTTCAGTCTGACGGCTGTGGGGCTGCGCGCCGCCAAGCTCATCGCCGAAGCCGAGAATCCTGCTCCTGGTCCGCGGCGGGCAGGGCTTGCAACAACGTACCACACGCCTGATCCCGTGAAACATCAGGGTGCACAGCAGGTTCGACACTCCAAGGAGCTTCTCCACCCCACCAGAAGTGCGAGTCAGTACGAGCCCGCCGCCTTCAGCAAGGCCGTCGCGGGTTGAGCCGGCGAGCGGTCCGGACCGGAGATCTTGAAATGGCAGATGATCGATCCGTTGGCAACACCTCCGGGACGGAAGAACGCAGCCCCGATGCCGTCCGGATGTATGGTGATTTCCTCGACAATGTGACCGTCGTCAAGAATTCCCTGATGTCTCTGCTGCTCGCGGTTGGAAGCATCGAAGGCGGCGCACCTGATCAGCCCGACAAGGCGCCAACCGGGGAATCGGCGCCCGGCCGTCCGGTGCTTGTCCCCTTCGTCGAAATGAAGCTCGAAGGCGAACAGGAACCATATTTCGCCAACGTACTCACGCTCGATAACGTGGCCTATCTGATCTACGACCTGACCCAGGACTTCAAGGTAGTCTGCGAACAACTTCTTACTGTAACCAGGGGCGGAATGCCTCCTGAAGCAGGGCGGATTGAATTATCCAAAGAATGGATGAAGCTCGCGAGCGAACAAGCCGCGGACGCCTTCAGGGATCTGGAGACAATTTCGTCCAGCCTGGAGCGCTCTCCCTAGATACGGGTGTGCGATCCACCAGCCTCGCAGACTTGCGGACGAAGCCCGGTTTCATGCTCGAATCCGGTCCTGCGGTATCGCGAAACGGAGTTCGTCGCCGGATCGTCGCCATCGTCGGCGGCGCGCGAGTTGATGGGCGTGTCAGCAAGTGACGCCCGGGCGTGGTCATGCCGGTGGTTCGGAAGGTCAACCAGAAGGGGATCACCGGCTCGAAAGAGCTGCGCAAGCTTCGTTCGGCGCCGTCTGTGTGCCGGCTGCTCGTTGATTCTGCGCATATCGCGATCTTCTTGCTCGCAGTTCTTGGTCTGGTTACCAATCGTCGAATCGGAGAAACGGACAGAATCCCGGGACTGGCGGCTCGCGTAGCCGCCAAAGCTTGATGGTTGCAGTTTCAGACATTCTGGTTCAACGAAAGCAATCCAATGGCCGAGTCGGCTGGTCCCTCCAACCAGGAGGGCATCCTCTATCAGAACAGCGTCGCCGCGCAGTATTTGGCCGAACTGTTGAGCCTGTGGCCGACCCCGCCCGGAGAGCGCGTCGTGGAGGTCAGGATGGAGGCTCCTGCGCACGTCGACGATATGGTCGTGCGATACGCGGATGGACATCGCGACTGGATACAAGCGAAGTCCAGTCTGCGCCAGTCTGGCGAGCCCTGGGGCGATCTCTGGAAATCTTTCGCCGACCAGGCGGCAAGCCGGACATTTGGTCCGGATGATCGGCTCGTCATCGCAATCGGACGGCGGACCGGCCTTTCGGATCGGCTGCAGGCGATCATAGATCGCGCATCGACTTCCGAGAGCGCAAGCGAACTGCTGGCTCGTGTAGGTCCGGATTCCGCTCGGACGTATCGAGCGATCGAAGAGGTCTTGCCCGACTCCGTTTCTCCGTTCCGCCTTTTGAGATGTACGCAGTTGCGTGTTCTCCCGCTCGAGGACATCGAGGCGTGGTTCGCCCGGCTCGATCTGGGCACAGCCTCGGCCGTGCCGAGACCGCTACTCTCCAATCTTCGCGACATGGTCGGCGGCGCGGCCAGGCTTAGAGGCACTTTCAGGGCGTTGCCTTTGCGAATCAGACTGTCGCAAGGTTTCGGCACGGACCTGTTCGAGCCGAGAGAATGGGGGCTGGCGGCCTATCGAGGCACCCTGCAGCGTTCGACACGCGTGGAGGTGCCCGGCAAAGGCATCAGCGCGGCTGTACAAGACCTTGTCGTCTGGCCGCGGGTGCGACGGCGCAATGCCGGACCGGCACAGGACTTCGAAGATGAAATCCCGCGTTGGGATCCCGACCAAGGGTCCGGCGACGTCGACCTCTCGCGCTTTCCGAAAGCCGATCTTGCTCGCTGCATTCTGATCGCGGGACCAGGAATGGGCAAATCGACGCTGATCTCTGCATTGGTGGCCGGTTTGGTGAATACCCCGATCATTCCCGTCGAAATTCCTCTTGGCGCCTTCGCTGCGAACGGCGAGAGCGTGATGGAATTTTTGCAAGGGCCGATCAATCGGGAATATTCGGTACGCGTCGACTGGCAACGGCTTGCCGATCAGGGGCTGATCTGCGTTTTTTTTGATGGTCTCGACGAGGTGGCCACCTCCAGGCGCGGGCCATTGCTGCGCAAGATCGGCCTCTTCTCATCGCGTTTTCCCGACGTGCCATGGCTGCTGACCGTTCGCGATCCGGCCGCACTGAATGGTCCGCTGGATGGTGAACTGCTGGAGCTCCAGCCATTCGACAATCCAGAGATTTCCAGCCTGGTCGAAAAATTCAAGATCTGGTCACCCGACCTAGATCGCTGGAATTTTACCGACGATCTGAAGGCATATCCTGACCTGGCGCGGCTCGCGCGGATACCGCTGTTCCTGTCAATCATGCTTGCGAGCTGGTCGCCGAACGCCGTTCTGCCTCGAAAGCGAGCGGATGTAATCGAGACCTATCTGGGGACGCTTTTCGACCCCGGTCGTCATGAAAGTCAGTTCCTGCAGACACTGACAGGGACCCGGTTGCGGCAGGTTGCGCAAGCTCTTGCCTTCCACAGTCTCGAGCGGGAGGAAATCGGATTGTCGAGGCGGCAAGCGTTGCAGGCCATCGCTTTGCACGCCGACGTTCCGGCCGATGCAGTGCTGGGCCAACTGGTGGCCGCAGGGGTGTTGCGTTCAGCGAGTGACGGTCGGCTTCAATTTTCCTATCCTGTCGTCCAGGAATATCTGGCGGCGGCACACCTCGTCGACAAGGAATCCCACCAGATCGCGGTGCGCATTGGTGATGTCGTAAAGAGACCCTGGGCGCAGGTCCTTCAATTCGCGCTCGAACTCCTTGCTGACCCGACGCCCCACGTGAAGGCCATGCTGGATGCGCAGGACGACGTATTTTCGACAGGGCTGCGTCTGATCGGCCGTTGTGTCGCCAACGGAGCAGCGGTAGCTCCCGAATTGCGCAACGAAATCGGTTCACGGCTCGCCAGGCTTTGGGGGGAATCGAGCTACCATATCCGAGAACGGGTGGGCCGACTGATAGTCGATGCCTACGCGGATCCCCTTCATCCCGAGGTCCGCAAGCGACTTGGCTGGCGTTGGCTGTTGAACAGCGGCGCAGGCGAAATCATAAGCCGTACGGCGGATCCCGCTCTTACCCGCGCAGTCGTGCAGCAGCTGTTCGATCGCAAGCTCGACCGCTTCATGAATCTGCACGGTTTCAAGGACGCTCTTCAGGCGATCGCGTCCGAAGTTGCGGCCAGGATCGCTACCTGTGCGCGGCATCCCGATGTTACGGCGAACGTTGTTGAAGGTCTGGTGGAATTTCTGCGTCAGATAAGCGTATCCGGCGCAGACGCGCTACCGCTTGCAGGCATGGTTCACGACGTCGATCTTCCTTTGCATCTGCGGCTCGCAGCCCGGGGTGCGATTGCCGATCCGCCGGACGAGAGCAGTCTTTCGATGGCCAGAGACGGACTCGAAGACCGCGAATGGAAAGCCCAGTCTGCCGCCTTGAGAGTGTTCGCACGATGCCTCGACCCGGCCGAAGCATTCGGGACAATCCTGACCGACCGCGACGTCACCGATGAGGCGAAGGCATATCTTGTCGAGCACATGAGCATGGCGCTGCGCGATCCGGCGACAAGGGGGCAGGTTGCCGGCAAGATCCTCGAGCTTCCAAATCTCAACCCGCGGCATGCCGACATTCTGCGGATATATCGTCTCCGGGCGGGTGACCGACAGGCGATGAGAGATATGGTTGAGCGTCTGGATACGCTATCGAGTGAGATGGCACAGGCCGTGCTAATATCGCTCAACCAGTTCCCCGAAGAGGCCATTGGTCTGCGAGCGCTCGAGAAGGTGCAAGGCCGCCTCGACAGGCCTTCCGAGATCCCCGGACTGTCCAGAGCGGCTCTTATTGGCCTGACGGAAAGGATCAGCCATGATGGCTGGTCCCACTATGCAATTGACCCTGCGGGGCCCCACCCTTCGCTCGAGGCCTGGTCGATCATGTTCGACCGATGGATCGCCACGAACGGTCTCACGAAAATCGAGCGACTGAGGGCGCTGAGCGGTTTGTTGAAGCATCGCCCGGAACTCATCGAGGGGATCAGGGACATCGTATTCAGTGCCGTCGATCCCGATTCTTCCGAATGGGATGAGGACCAGGAAGGACACCATCTTCGGCACGGCCTCGACGAGCTCAGGCGTATGCGCGTGCACTTGCCATTGGACCTGGCTGAAGCATTCATCCGGGCACGGCGGTCCAATCTGCACTACGCGGGTGTGAACGTGCTCGAAGCGCTGGCGACCGAAGCGGTACTGGACCGTTTGCTGGCACTTTACAAGCAGATGGACCGTGATCGTCAGTCCTATATGCTTGGTGCGATCGAGGTTGTCGCAAGCCGTCTCAATATCACGATCACCGAAGAACATTTCGAGCGTGGCTCTTTATGAGCCAGCGTCTTCTTCGCTGGCACCCCGGGTCATGTCGGCGCAAGGCTTGTTTGCAGTCTGAATCACTGTCCGGCGGTCGACCATCCTGCAACAGCAGTCCGGAGCGCAAGTCACGATGGCAGCCGAAGATGGACGCATCACTCGTCCAGGAGTGTTGCCGGCGAGGTTCGGCCTTGCTCGAGCGACCGTTGGTGTCGGTACATTGACCGCAGCATCGCGGAGCATGGATTTGAGCGAACCGCCAGACGTTCGAGGATGAGCTCGAGATTTTCGTTGCACATTGCCGGTCAGAACTCCGTCGCGACAGCCCTTGCCGGGGTCCTCGAAAGCCGCGCACGAGGATCAGTGGCGCGTACTTCATATTCCGCTCCTGCCGATGGTGAAAAGAATGGCCAGCGTTGCACACCGCCCCGCAGGGATGCGCAGCGTAACCGGGAGATCCCTTGGGATACCGGACCGCACTGCTTTCTCTTCGCGCGTTTGAATTGCCATCTTGCGCCGACCGCGAGTACAGCGGTATCAGCCAGACTGACAATGCACGGATTGCCAGCCCTCATCCGTGCTTGCAGGAAAGTCCTCGTCCGTCGGTTCTGGGAGGCGGGTAGCCCGACGGCTCAGGATCAGGGGAGAGGCCAAACCGCTGGCGCCTTAGGGACTCTCCCAGTACACCGCAACGGCGCAATTTGATCCGATGGGGGAGTTCATCGGAGCGACATCGCATGATCGAAGCGTTTTCCGTGGCGACAGTGCATCATTTTCAGGATGCCCTGGCCTCCCAGGCCCGGTTGAGACACGAGGTCTTCGTCAGAAGAAGGAAGCTGGATCACTCGTCCTGGCAAGGGCTTGAGTTCGACGAATTCGACACCCCGGCTGCGATCTACCTGGTCTGGCGAGACCGGGAAAGGGTGGTGCGGGGACTGGCCCGGCTTCTACGCACGAGCCGACCGTACATGCTCCGCAGCTACTGGCCGCATCTGGTCGAAAATCGTGACCTTCCCGCTTCCTCGAAAATCTTCGAGGTTACTCGCGTGTGTGTCGACAAGCGCGTCGAGCCAGTGATCCGGCAGACAATCTTTCCCGAGCTTCTTTGCGCCATTCAGGAGTTCCTGCTGCTCAATCACGGTATCGGCATGATCGGGGTGACCCGCGAACATTTGCTGGCGCACTTCATCCGATCGGGAATCCAGTGGCTGGGTCCAGCGCGGCTGATCGAAGGTGAGATGGAGCGCGCATTTTTTGTCCCGACCCAGGGTATACGGCCAACGTGGCACTGCGAAAAGCTTGGCATCAGCAGCAGCGTTCTGGCCCTCGGGCCCGAAACGGCTTCCGAAAGGAATGCAGCATGACCGCAACCTGCCGCGAGTCATGGAGCGAGGATACGGCACGGAACATGGCGGACGCGCTGACCTATCTTGGACGGGTGGCACGCGATGCCGGCTATCACGCGGTTGTCGGGGATATTCTGGCGATCCGCGACAAGTTGAACTGCATTGCAAGAGCGGAAGAGGCGGAACGGGCCGGGAGGGCAAACGCATGAAGCCGAAAGCGACGTTTTCCGATTTCGACCATGTTGGCTTCTTCGCGGATCACGAATCGAAAGTGCGCTCATATTGCAGACGCTTGCCGGCTCTCCTCGTCTCGGCCCGGGGCGCTGTTATCCGGGACTCCAACGGCAACGACTATGTCGATCTTCTGTCTGCCTGCGGCTCGCTGAACTACGGGCACAATCACCCGCAACTGCGGTCCGCGGCCGTGAATTATCTTTTGTCGGACGGGCTTGCCGCGGGCCTCGATTTCCATACCGAAGCCAAGCTCGACTTCATGTCGAAATTCGAAGCGCGGATCCTCGCTCCTCGCCGGCTGCATTACGTCATGCAGTTTCCTGGCCCGACCGGCACCAATTGCGTCGAGGCGGCCATAAAGCTCGCCCGCAAGGTCACCGGCAGGTTGAACATCGTGGCGTTCACCAACGCATTTCACGGAGTCTCGATGGGATCACTGGCCGCGACCGGCTCGTCCTCGTGCAGGGCGGCCGCAAGAGGACTTCTGGGCGGCGTGACCAGATTGCCCTACGACGGCTACTGCGGTGCAGGCCTCGATGACATCACGCGTTTCGGGCGGATGGCTGCCGATCCGTCGGGCGGAGTGGAGCCCGTCGCAGCCATAGTGGTCGAGACGGTGCAGGGGGAAGGCGGGCTGAACGTTGCGTCGATCGAATGGCTCGGTGGCCTGGCCACTGTGGCGAAGCGGCTCGGGGCTCTTCTGATCGTGGACGAAATACAGACGGGATGCGGTCGCACCGGCCCGTTCTTCAGCTTCGAGCGCGCTGGCATTCAGCCCGACATCGTATGTCTTGCGAAGTCGATCGGAGGCTATGGCTTCCCCATGTCTTTGCTCCTGCTGCGGCCGGAGCATGACGTGTGGTCGCCTGGCGAGCACAATGGGACGTTTCGCGGTAACTCGCTCGCATTCGTGACCGCTGCGGCCGCCCTCGATCTCTGGACCAGAGAGTTCATCGACGGCATCGAGGCGCGCTCCCGGCTGTTGGCGGATTGGTGTGGTTCGATGGTCGCCCGGTATCGCGGCCGTCTCTCCGCAAAGGGAATCGGCATGATGCGGGGATTGCGGTTTTCGGAGTGTTCCGACGCCGCCCGGGTGGCTGAACGCGCAGCTCGTGAGCGTATCGTTATCGAATGTTGCGGACCTCGCGACGAAGTTCTCAAGATCATGGCTCCTCTCAATATCGAGATCGGTCTCTTTTCCTCGACACTGGAGCGGCTCGCGCGGATCATCGATTCGGTTCTGGGATCGAACAAAGCTGTTCTCCGCCTAGAGCGAGATGATGCCGTTTCTGATCCCCATGATCACCGCGGTGATGCGATTGCCGGCCCCGAGCTTCCTCATGCTGTTGCCAACGTGGAACTCCACAGTCTTCTGGGAGATGCCTAGGATCTCGCCGATCTCCCAGTTGGTCTTGCCTTCCTTGCACCACTTGAGGCATTCGATTTCCTGGCTGGTCAGGACTACCGCATCCGCATTTCGTCTGTCGATCAATTCGCAGTATTTGAGCCAGTATTGAATGCTGACCATGTAGACGTAGACAGACTTGTCGGCGTCCGGCACTCCTTTCTCGCGAAAACTGAGACTGATCAGATCGGTTTCGCGAGCCGGTCCCCGTATGGGAATGGTAATTCCGGAATGGACGCCCAATTCCCGACACTCCTCGAAGAAGCTTCGCTGGGCTTTGCTGATTTGATCCGGATTGCAGGTGTCGGACCACCGGAAAGGGGCGCGCGCGCTTTGCACGTGCCGGACGACCGGGTCGATCTTGTCCCACTCCATCGACCGGTATGTGTCGAGATAACCCGGCGGAAATTCGCTCCATGGAATTGAAATAAGGCGGTTGTGACGGGCTCTCGCGAAAACTGCGTTCTCGTAGCCAACCTCGCGCATCGTCGCGAGGAACAGATTCTTCAGCTCGACGTCGTTGTTCGCTTCCCGGGTTCTCTCGATGAATTCCTCTACAGTCGTAATCATGGTGCCTCCCCCGGCTCCATCGGATCTAGCCAGCGTGCTTCAAAAACTCCCTCATGTGCCTGTTGAACGCAGCCGGTACCTGCCAGTGGGGCGCGTGGCCGGCCTCTAGCAACACGGGTCCTCCCTTCCAGATATTCCGGTATCTCAGCCCCTGCACGTAATCGATCTTCAGAAACGGATCCCGGGCTCCCTGAAGGATTGCCAGCGGACGATCGTCGGTGCCAACGGTCCGGACCTCGTCCGCGCCCACGCCGGCCATGCCGTTTCGGACCATCCAGTACCGGGCGTTACCGTCAGTCATGGCGGCAGCGCGCAAGTGAACTTGCGAAGCGCGATTCGTTCCCATCATCGCCCGGACATATCGTTGGCAGTCGTCGGGGGAGAACCTCTGGCGGCCAGCCAGGGCGGTCGACGGCGTCCATCGGAAGCCGGCTCCCACTCCTTCAGGATTGAGCCTCACGGGAGGCGTACCCGTGAGCGCAAGGGACCTCACCTCGCGATACCGCGCGAGCATCTCGAGCCCGATATGGCCGCCCAGCGACCATCCGATGACATGGTATGATCGATAACCAAGTCTGGTCATGAGGCCGTGAAGCAAGCCCGCATAGCCCGGGAAACTGTAGGTCTTTCGTGGCGTACACGACCAGTCGGATGCTCCGTGTCCGGGAAGATCGGGGGCCACGACCCCGAAGCCGTCATTCTCCAGCGCGCGGAACTGACCGGCAAAGACTTCCTTCGAGGAAGAATTGCCGTGGATCAAAAGAACGCCGACGAGGCCTGGAGCACTTTCCAGGACACCCAGCCGCAGCCCCTCGATCGCGCGCTTACGCGAGCGCATGGATGGCCGCCAAACGGAATGAGGCCTGCGCCTGCGCAGGAGCGGCAATATTTTTCAAAATACGAACTCACACAACCTTCGGAAACATCGAACCAAATATTCCCGTATTGATGCACCAACAATTTTGCCGGTCAACATATTTCATGCGTGCATCGCAGCGGACGGCCCCATTGATTTGGTGCGTTTTGTACAGAGCGTGGATCGCTCCCTGCCTCGCGGACAGAATCCGGCCTGTCAGAAAGAGCGACTGCTGCGAGCTTCAACCCGGCGCTGGTCGCAATCTGCGCAGCATGAGCCGCGGCCTCGAACACAGTTACGAGTACGGATCCGGCACCGTCCTGTGCCGGGGCGAGCAGCAACCGCATGACGCGGTGTGCCTCTTCGAGTTCGGCGCCGGGCACGATCATGACCCGGGAGCAGTCCGTTGCGAACCGTCGCGCACGCAGCCTAGTGAACCTCCTGGGCCTAGTGAAATACCTGGGCTTGCGCCGCTGCGGATTGGAGCAGGGTGACCTCGTTGAGACCGCGATCCTGCAGGTCTCCGCGTGTCGGTCGCATCTCATGAGTTTCTGGCCTGCCAGGACGACAGCCACGAAGCAGGGTCCACTGGAGGCGGCTCGCGCATCACTTCGAGAGCTTTCGGAGCTCGGCATCGAAATTCCTTCTCACATCGCCGGACCGATCATAGAGGCGCTGCGGCTGGGTGACCTGACGAACGCGACGCCCGGGCTCCAGCAGCAGTTCTGGACTGCGTACGGGACACTCAACTCGAGGATAAAATCGCCGGAAGAGGCGAAGCGCTACTATCGGAGATTCTTCTACGGCATTCTTTCCGCGCTGCTGCTTCTGCAGCTCTACTATTCCTCATTCATTACCGTTCAAAAAGGACTGCTCAACGTCGGCAGCATGATCGAGGCCGCCGAGGCCGCACCGCCGGTGGATGGCGCGGCCGGAAACGCGGATCTCAAAACGAACGATCTCTACGAAAAGCGGAAGACCTACCTCAACGCCACAGAATACCTGATGGGAGTCCCGCGGAAGTTCGGAGGGCTGTTGACGGTGATCGGCCTCGGGACAGATCCCCAGTCGGCCAACAGACCCGAAATCGTTGCACAGGTCGAACTCGAACTGGCTACTTCCTTCGCAGGCGGCTTCCTGCTGCCGCTTCTCTACGGAATGCTCGGAGCGATCGCCTTCGTGTTGAGGCGTCTGTCCGACGAGAGCTTGTCCGGAGAAGCCCGCACCCTGAAGAGACGGTACTCGTTGCGCGTTCCGATCGGGGCGCTTTCGGGCCTCGCGGCCGGGTGGCTGCTGCAGCCAGCCACCGGTTCGATGACGGCTTCTCTCTCACCTTTCGCGCTGGCCTTTGTCGCGGGCTACAGCGCCGATCTCGTCTTTGCCGCCATGGATCGAATTGTCGCGGCTTTCTCTGCAGCTCCGCCGGCTCCGCCCGAGGCGGCAGCGGCCCGGCCTGATCCGCTGCCCGATAGGCCGAGAGCGCGCGCAGCCGACGCGGCCGCCAGCCAATCCGGGCCACCCCGAGGCCGGGGCGATGGTCCCCCGGCCGAACAGCACACGCCGCCGGCATGGGGCAACGGGCGGGAGCAGGCACAGGAGCCGGGCGAGGCGCCGATTCCGAGTTCGCGAGCGCAAGCAAATCTTTGATGCACATTGTGAGGATCAATTGCCATGGACGTAACGTTTGCCCAGATTCATTCGCTGGCTCCCCGAATGAACGATGAATACGCCGCCGCTTTCGGAGCGGCCGACGTGAACGACATTCTTGCCAGATACAGTCTTTCGGAAAACGGCCTGAGGCTCGCGCACTTCTTCGCCCAGATGCTTGAGGAGACGGGCGGCTTCCACGTGCAGATCGAAAGTCTCCGGTATTCGCCTTCGCGCCTGATGGAAGTCTGGCCTCGCCGCTTTCCGACCCTCGATATCGCCGCGCAGTACGCCTACAACGAGGAGAAGCTCGGAAACTACGTCTACGGCGGACGGCTTGGAAACACGAACCCCGGAGACGGCTTCCGCTACCGTGGGCGAGGATTGCTTCAGATCACCGGCAGAGCCTCGTACGCCCGGTACGGACAGCAACTGGGCATCGACCTCGAGGGCAATCCGGAGCTGGCATTCCATCGCGATCATTGCCTCGAGATAGCCGCGGCGGAGTGGGCCGCGAGCGGGTACGGCGGGAAGACGTGCAACCAGCTCGCCGATCGCGACGACATCGTCGGCGTTACCTACGCGATCAACGGCGGCCAGACGGGCATAAGGGATCGGCGCCTCTGGCTGGCGAAGACGAAATCCGTCTGGGTCAGGCCCGCGTCAGCGGACGCATCGGATACGATGACAAGTCGTGCCAACGCCAATCTCGAGGCGGCCATGGTCGCTGCGCCCGATGTTGCGGCTGCCCTCGCGGCGGCACCGGCTCCCGCTGCAGCCGCTGCGTCAGTTGCTGCCGCTGTTCCCGCTACCCCTGGCGGCTTCGGCCCGCGCGCGGCCAGCGTGGCTCTCGGGGAATGGCACAGGTTCGGCGAGCAGACCTATGATATCTCCGGACATGCCACCCATATCGGACACAAGGAAGGTGAGGATCCGTACTACCGGTATGTAGGCGAATACTGGAAGGACGGGGTTGGCGACGGTACTCTCACCGGGCGAGATCGCAGCGTTCCATGGTCCGCGGCATTCATTTCCTGGGTCATGAAGACGGCGGGTGCAGGGGGCCGCTTCAATTACTATCCGCAGCATTCGTTCTACATCTTCCGCGCGATCAGGGACCTGCTGCATGGCAACTCCGAGGCAGGCTATTACTGTTATCAACTGAACGAATGGAAGCCCCAGGTAGGAGATATTGTCTGCTGGGCGCGTCAGGCGGGCATCGACTACCAGCACCAGAACGGTGGTCACTACGCGGGCCATTGCGACGTCGTGGTCGAAGTCGCCGCCGGTCAGGCGCAGGTGGTGGGTGGCAACGTTGGCGACTCGGTCACGAAGCGTCCCCTGGGATTGAATGGAGGGGGCTATTTGCGGCCCGTGACCGAGGGGGGCGAAAACCTCTTCGGGATCATGCGTTGCAGACTGTGAAACGATTGATCCGGCGATATGTCGCTGCGAATCTCGAATCTTCGCGCGACATATCGAAATGTCGATGACAGGCCCGTTCCGAAAGACATACATCCGCGAAAGGCTGTCAGTCATCCTTCGGGCGTTTCCGGGTACGCAGCCTCCGGCTGAATTTGCGCGTCGAACGAAACAACGGCCGGAGCGGGGACGCATGACCGAAGATATCGCGTCAGGACCGGCGCGATCCCGCGCCGTCCCCGGGCTCATTGTCAATCACGGCCCGGCTCATTGAGCATAGAGGAGTTTGACCAGGTACTTCCGGGAGTAGGTGAGCGTGTCCTTGTCAGTGCCGTTCGTGTACTCGAACCCGATCGAGGAATAGGGGTTGAGTTTGTATTTCAGCAGGGCCTGATACAGACTGACGTCCATTCCGGAATTGAAGTCGTGGAAGTATTTGCCGGTGGCGACGAAGCTGAACCTGTTCTGCAGCCAGTCCGGGACGTCCGCGAACGGCAGGAATACCATCGTCAGCCTCGCGGTCGCTCCCGCCCACTCGTAGCTCGATCTCGTCAGCCCGGTCACGCCCGGAATATCGACCTGCCGGATGTCGGTTTCGCCGCGTATCTGAACGAACCATCCGAGATAGGGATCGGTCTTGAGGTAGCCACCCAGATGGTACCGAAGGTCGTACGCGTCCCAATAGCCGTTGAAGCCCCAGGCCCGTGCCTCGCCGCGGAAATCCGTCTGATAGTAGGGAGAGAATGTGAACACCTGGCGCAGCGGAAAGTCGCCGAAGATGCCGAAACTGCGCGCAAGCTCGAACTGGGTATCGACGCCGGCCTTGGTCGAGCTTTCCTCGCTCCTGGCGCGCGGCGAGGTCAGGCTTCCGCTGGCGGAGACGAAGGGCACGACGGCCCAGCCCGATACAAAGGGAATGTACTGTTTCGGAGTGTCCGGACACAGGTCGCGGAAGAGCACGTAGGATACCTGCCCGTCGACCGCGAGCGTGTCGCTCCTCCCGACCCTGTCGCCGGTGTAGCTGACGGAAGCGCCGGTCGCGTTCTCGGCCGATGGCGCCATGTAGAGAAAATTGTCGAGGCTGTCGGCTCTGACGAACAGACGCTGGTCCTGATTGCAGAACGAGGTCTTCTCCGGATCCGCGGCCGGACTGTCCGGCGGATTGGGAAAGAGCTTTGCGGCGCCACGCTCGAAAGCGCCTCCCTGCTTGCGGGAGAGCTCCCTGAGACGCTTCCGGATGGCCGCCTTCTCCTTCTCGAGAGCAGCATCCCGCTTCTTCAATTCGTCGATGCTGGCGTGCTCGATGTCAGGAGTTGCGGCCCGGGCGAGCGATATCGATGTGGTCGTAAGCAGCAAAAGCGCGATCGCGGCACGGTTTCTCATGTCTGGATCGTCCAGCCGTCGGAGGCATACCACGCGAATACCAGATCCCCCATATCGCCGAGCGTATCCGCGTCCATCGCGTCGCCCTTCTGAAGGACGAGACCATCGTGTTTGAACGACGGATACGCCATCAGCATCAGCGCGATATCCCAGTTGTTTGCATCACCGCCGAGAAGTCTGGACAGAGGCGTGGCCGGCTTGATCGGCGGTCTCAGCCCGAGAGCCGTGACGATCCGCGAAACGATCTGGACATCCCTGATCGTCCTGGCCTGCAGAGCCTGCGCATGCTGAACCGTCGCCTGCGCGAACGGCGTCGCTGCTGCCTTTGGCTCGTTCTTTGGTTTCGTGCCCATCCCTGGTCCTCCCCGAACCAAGTGTGGCACCCGGCCGACGAGGCGAAAACCAGGGGAATCCCGAGCCTAATCTCCGCTCGTTTCAGAGCACCGGCAGGCACGGGACTTGCGGCGCAACCTCTGGACCGGCCGAACTCCGGCCTCGACCCGTCAACTGAAAAGGTTTCTCCGGCGTCCCCAGACTCGCGTCGCAATCAGCAGTGGAGGGGCAAGAACAACAAGCCTGGTCGCTTTCAAGGTGCGGATCAAGGACGGCAAGGCCGTATTGCGGACTTGCCACATCGCGTGGCCGTCTGTTAGCGAACAGGCAAGGCGTCGGCGCTTCGGTTATATCGAAATCGGAGCCTTGTCCGGATTCGTAGTCGGGCGCCGGCTCCGGCGTCACAGCGTCCGCCCGCGCTTCCCGCCCTTCTTTCCCGGCACCACCGGAGCCGGGTCCTTGCCCTCTTCCTCGGGCGCAGCGGTCGGGCGTTTCGCCAGTCGCGATATCAATGATCGGCCTGGCGAGCTGGTTGGGGTCTCTAGGGCGCCTGGGGTGGTTATTCATCGGCACCCGCCTGCCTTGCACCATATCCAGACAAGTCGGGAGGCTTCCGCTTCGCGTCTGGCGAAGCATTGATCGGCTTTTGCCTGGTCATTCGGGTTTTCTTTTTGGCAATCGGCTCTCCAGCCGGCTGCTGGATCGAAGCAGCCAACCAATGAGAGGAAAACTGGAAGGATCAGGAGCGACCTTTTCATGACTCCCAATTATGGCCATGAAATAGAGAGTGCGCCACCCCAATCAGCCGCCACAATCAAATTGACCCACTATCCCGCGCCGCACCAGAACGCGGCGGCTCCGGACCAGGATCGTCGGCCTGCAGTGTGCCTCCATTGGTTACGATCGCCTGATAGACGAGACGCCGCATTTCCCGAATGAATTCGGCTGCGACGGAATTTATCACGGTAGACGCGATCGGCGCACCCGCTTCGAAGATGGCATTTATTGCCTGAGCGCGCCCGAACGTGGAGTTCTTGCCGCGCAGATCGTACGCCGCGCGCCAGTCGTCGAGATGGTCCTGGAGCAGCCTGCGTTCGACGATCCGGTGGAGATCCGTGTAGACCTGCTGCCGGATCGATGAAAGCGCGGCTTCGGCCTCCGTCTCGTCCGGAGCGCGGGGATGCCAGGTCGCGGGGTCGTCGAGGAAGCGGGATATCTCCTCACTGAGCCTGGCGAGCAGGTCGGCGACCGGTTTCAGATTGTCGTATTCCGTGCCGATCTCGGCCGCGATCCTCTTGTTCAGCGCCTTGATGCGTCCCCAGTGCTCCTTGTAGGTGGTCTCGTGCGGTTGCAGCCCGAGTCGGGCGCTCCATGGCCGTCTGAAACCCCTTGCGGCGCTCTGGAGCGCGAGGACAAGTCCGTCCGGACGATAGACGGGATTGGCCGCCGGCGCGGGCGGGGGCTCGATTGCCTTCCTGAATGTCTCGAGCATTCGTTCGAGTTCGCCCTTGACCCCTTTCGGCAATTTGTTGCTCGGCTGGTCGAGAGCGCCCAGCATGAAACATTGTCGGTCGATCGATCGCTCGAGAGTCCTGATGATCGAGTTGCCGAGCACGTCCTTCAGATTAGCCAGACCGTTGGTGACGGACGCCATGACGTGAGCTCGCTTTTCGGCGAAACCCGGCAGGTTGACCCCCTTGACCTGATCGAAGTGGGTGAAGGCGATGGCCAGCTTCTGCTGATGGCCGCCGGTCGCCGCGGCCCGTATCACCGAAAGGGACGCGGCCTGCATCGGTTGTTGAGCGTTGTCGACGAGCAGAATGACATCGACTCCCGCAAAACGGCGCGTGATGTCCGTCGTTACGCTCGCCGAGGAGTCCGGTGTGTGGCCGAGTCCCTGACCGTCGAGAAGCACGAGCTTCGGCTGGGTTCCTGTGAACGTCGGAAAGAGGGGGCCAAGGATTCGAATCCCGTCGACGAGCGGGGTCAGCAGTCTTCCAAACTGCGGAGCGTAGTTGCTCGAGAACCAACGGATCTGCTCGATGAACTCGCGCCGCTCCCCGCATTCGAATGTCCACCTGGCCGGCCAGCCCGAGGGATGGAATTCCAGCTCGCCCCTCGAAAGCAGGTCGAACTTCGAACGCAGGCTGTCCATAACATCGTGGACCAATTCGTCGAAGTCGGCATCGTCCTGTATCCGCTCCTCGAAGAGCTCCTGCGCGGCCTCAAGGTCCGGGCCGGCGAGCCTGCTGATGTCTTCCTCCAGCTCGTTCGACAGTGTTTGCGTCGCGCGCCGGCTGATCGCGAAGATCCGCTCCACATAGGTCCGCAGCAGGGAAGCGTTCGCCCGTCGCTGCTCCTCGTCGATATCGCCTTCGCCCGTCCCGACGGGTGCGGTGTCCTCCTCGAAAGCCCAGTCGTCGTCATCAACCTTCGTCCCCCCGTCGTCCCACGAACCCAGCGTATAGGTCAGCCGGAAGCGCTGGTCCCGGTGGTTCAGGAAGCGATCCGCCACCCTTGCCGGAGATGCCATGCTCCAGGCCGCGGAGCAGGCGTCCGCGATGCAGTCCTCGAGATTCGCCTGCACCCAGAATTCCGAAAAGAACGTGACGACCGCCGCGAAGGGTCCGTCCGCCAGGACGACTTCGATGTCGGAGACGGTCGTCTTCGCGGTCGAGGTCGAAGGAAACCGGTCCTCGTCGGGATCCGAGCCGATCACGTGACGCAGCAGGCTCGTTTTGCCGGCACCGGTCGTGCCCACGAAAATGACGCGGCTGTAGTCCTCCGTCGCGTCGCGCAAACGGATGTGACGTTCGCGAACATCCCAGGGATCCGGACGGCCCGCCTGTATCTCGTCGTAGAAGGCCGCGGTGATGACTTTGGAGAATCTGCGTTCGGCTTCATCGCGCCTGAGCGCGCTCCACCATGAGGTGTCCGCAAGTATGACGTTGAGTTCGGCGACGAGGCGATCGGCCTCTTCGGCATCCGCGGTGCCAAGGCCCCTGCGAACCTTGAGGCCCGGCTTGTTCTTCGCGTCGCTCCGCAGCGGATGGCGGAAGGTGACGGTCCAGCCGGGCCTTCCCTGGGCGCGCGCCTTTGCGGCGGAGTATCTGGGTTGAGCCATATCGTTGTTCCTTGTTGTGCCAGAATTCTTGACGCGCTTGCCGATCTGTGTCAACCCTCTGGAACAACCCGGTACAACGTCGGACTGGAGTCCGCCAAGAGTATGTATACCTTGCGGAGTATATTGAAAGGCGCTATTTGATGCTCGATCGTCGTCAACGGATCGCAGTGTTTCTGGACCGCCTCGGGTCCGCGGCCCCTGCAGCGTCGCACGACGAGGCTTTCGAACTGCTGCGACGTACCTTGACGGCCGTCGAGGACGAATTGTCCGGAGTTCCGGATGACCCGGACAACTATCTCGATAATGGCCGGTTGTATCCTCCCCGGCAGGACAGCCGGAGAAAGGTCCCGGGACGGCCGGATCTGGTCCGCTACCGTTCGAAGGGCCACAATACGTGGATCGGCTTGAACGGCGCGATCCGCATCGAGGAGCTTTCCGGCAAAAGCGGTGGTCAGCGCTGTTGCCTGGACAAGCCCGGCAAGGACGGACGAACGGTGAGACTGGAATGAACGCTCAATCGATAGAAGCTTTCGTCAGGGCCCTTCGGGAACTTGCTCCTGACGCAAAAATCGACGTGGACGAAGCCGAGTCGGACGGAGGAGAGTCCTTTATCGACATTTCGGATGGCGACTTCCACACCGAGGTATCGTACCGGCCGAACTTCGGTTTCGGCATCTACGTGACCGCCGGAGCTTTCGGTCAGCGACCCGACGAGGTCTTCCGGAACGCCGGCAAGGCCGCCAGAAGGATCGGACAGCTTCGGGAGTCCTTCTTCAGAAATGGCGTGCTCAAGCACCTGACGTTGGTCGAGATGCGCGTCCTGTCCGGTCTGACGCAGGTGGACGTCGCGAACGCGCTGGACATCAAGCAGCCCTCGGTTCAACGCATCGAAAGGCGCGGGAACGTCCAGATCGAGACGCTCGCGCGACACATCCATGCCATGGGCGGTCGGCTGGAAATGAGCGTCGTCTTCGAGGACATGGAAGCAAAACTGGAATTGACCGGCCTGAAGGCGAGCGTCTGATGAATTCCCCCACGATCAATCTGGTGGTCCTTCGCTCTGAAGATCCGGCGAATCTCGCCGCCTTCTACGAAGGTCTCGGCATGCATTTCGAAACAGAGCGACACGGTAACGGATGCGAGCACCTCGCCAGCACCGGGAGCGGCGCTGTATTCGAGATCTACCCGCGCCGCGGCGACGAACCAGCTTCGCGCGGCGTCAGGCTTGGCTTTTGCGTACAGTCGATATCGGAGATACTTGAGCGCCTTGGGCCAAGTGCCCGGTTGTTGTCGGACCGCAAGGATCCGGTTGGGGGGCGGCGCTGCATACTGCGCGACCCCGAAGGCCACAAGATCGAACTCTCGCAAGCAGTAGGCGAGTAGCCACGCGCGGAACGGATGTTCCATACCGTTATGCTTCTGTCCGCGCCGGCTGCACACGCTGACGACACCGTGCGGTGCAACCTCGATCGCGCCAGCTTCTACACAACGCGTCCCGCCTGTAACGCGATGATGGCGGACTACGCAGCGATGAACAACGGCAGTGCCACCGTCCCGCGGTCTCAGGCGGTGCACCGCTGCGCCGATAGTCTCGCGCAGAAGATGCCCGGCAAGAGCCGGGCGGAATACCTCAACCTGCGCGACGAGATGGCCTTAATGCTTCCGCGCTACCGCTTCTGATTGCCTGGTCGCGCCAAAATTTCTTCGCGACGTCAGAGCTTGCGGTTGACGATATCGGTGAGGAAGTAAAGCGACCACAAGACCGTCACCGTCAGACTGCTCAATAGAAAGCAAAGCACAACAACGCCACCGACCCTGACGGGTTCGAGGAGAGCAGGATGCTTCGAAAGCCACAGCATCGTGGGATCGTGCAATACCGTCGCGGTAATCGAGAGAAGTAGAACCACGAGGCTCACGAAGCTCAGGTAGCCGAGCAGATAACAAACGAATTGCCGGAGCGTCAGCACCTCTCCGTCTAGCAGCAAATCGGCGCCCGCCGGCCGCTTGTCGATATGCGTCCCGGGCGATCCCATGGCCACAGCCGCAAGCGCTCCCACCATGAAGGGCACAGCCATAATGAGCAGGTCGCGGGTGAATTTGAGAATACCTGCTTCACCGAAAATCGCCGGATGAGGTTGCACAGCGAAGTACACCAGACAGCCGATCGCAGTCATGCCCAATGGCACGATGATGTCGTACGTTGCTTTCTCAGGGTGGTGGATCGAGAGATAGCGCAACGGGGCAAGCAGGCGTAGCCTGCTGCCGCGACGCTGCGTCACATCTCGCAGACCTACCCAGGGCGCTGCCATAGCTCTTCCTTCCGGAGGATATCCTTGAGCTTGTTCACCATTTCTGGGTTGAACCGCTCCGTCCAACGCTTCGGTGGCCTCGACAGTGTAACGTATTCCTTTGGGCAAAGCATCAGATCCGTCGCACTCTCGACATCCCTATGTATGTCTCCGCCCATTACTCCGCCACCAACGGTCCGGAAATAGAGCTTCGTCTGGTAGCCTTGATCTTCCCACTTCTTGCGCAGCCTGCTGATCCACCCGAGCCGCTCTTCAGGTTCGGCCGGCGCTTGTTTGCCAGAAATCCGAACCTCCATATCGGCGATAACCTCCTCGTGGTTAACAGCGGTCGGCTGTCCAATCGCGACCCTCTCTTGCCGGCGAGTGAAAACCACCTGAGATAGGATCTTCTCGCCCGCTCCCTGCGTGAGGCTCCGACCGAGATCGCTGACCAGATCGAACCTACCGTGATAGCTATAGTCCTTTGAAACGGACCGCTTGGTCTTCTTATCGATCGAAGTGACTGAGTACACCTGTGACCCATCGCGCCGAATCTGTCTATTGAGAAACCGTTCGACAGCCTTCCGCGTGATCGGCTGCACGTTCTCCAAAGCGCAGCGATAGTTTCCATCGTCGAACTCGGCCCCATTGGGGAGACGCACAACGACATGTGCGCTGCTCGCGCCGCGCTCCAGTGCCTTGCCGGAAATCTCACGGCCGGCAAACGTTTCGAGGTCGACGACAGCGAAACTGCCCTGAGAGTCGTCGATAAACTCGAACAGCATCACAATGAAACGTGAGCTCCCATCGTTATCGACACGGAGTTGGCTCAACCGAAAGCAGTCGTGCCCTTCGCCCTTTTTGAGGCGCGCCGTGTCGTCGCTGTCGTCGTCAGCACCCAGGTACTCGACGGCAAAGCCTTTCCGCTGACGTTTCTGGACGACGTCGAACAGGTCGCGCCCCGAAACGAGCGGTGGCTTGTGTTCTCTCGGTGCGTGTGAAATGGATCGGCTGATCAAGCGATTAAGCAGAACAATGCGTCTATTATCGGCCATGGCGCCCCCTTACCGGCGCGTGAATAGCACGAATTTTCCGCTTGCGGCTGTGGGGCTTGGCCGAATTCTGTGAGAAGAAGCCCGGCAAATCGCTGCGCCGCACACCGCGGTCGGCCAGAACAACCAGAACGATAGTGGTATCCTGAGACCAAGAAGAGGGCTACGCGATGCGCCATGGAATCCGGATTTCCCGGGCCTCCTCAATGATCGCCTTGGCGTCGGGTTGCTCGCTCGATCGCATCCGTCCGGTGTATTGGAGGAATCGGAGTGCCGATCGCCGGAAGGGGCGCGGCCGGCGCCGGGCTGGTGACGCTGCTGGAGCGGCTCGGCCGGATCGCCGGGATCGTGCCGGGGGTGGTTGGTAGCGTGCCCCCTCGATCGCCCGCGCCGGCGTGTAGGCGCGGCCGCTCGGGCAATCCGTTCTGGATTCCTGCCAACAGCTACCCGCTTCGTGCGTTGCTTGTTCCGCGTGAGAAAAACTTGGTTACGCCGAAATTATCCTGCTGCGTGCTAATGAAGTCGGTGTCGCAAAAGCGTCGATTTTGCGTGGGTTTTTGCAATTCGTAGGTTTTGTTCGCCGCAGATATCTTTGCCTGTTCCGCGTGAGAAAAGATCATGTGCTGCGTCGGCCTCATCCAGCACGCGCGTCTCTATGTGATCGCTGCGAGCTGCGATGCGCGTTGCTGGCCGGATTGGTCGACGGTGCGATCGCACGCGTGATCTGGGCGGTGACGCCGACAGCGATAACCTGCCGGTTGGGGCAGCGCTGATCATCACCGATGCGCGGCGTGGTCATGTTGGGCGCTCAGTTGGGCTTCAAGCTCTTGGATCGCTTCATCGGCTTTGGTCGCGATGTCTGTGAGCGTGTTTATAACGTCTTGCCTTGTGCGCGCTTCAGCCTTCGTGAAATCAAATTCGATATGTCTGCCGATTGCCGGCTTGTCGGGCTGATCTTTGGCGATCCGGGCGATGTACCCCGCACTCTCCTGGTACTGATAGTAGGCCTCTGTAATTTTCTGCACCTCGATTGGTGTAAGCAAACCTAGGTTCTGAATGTTGGCAATGTAGACTTTGAAGCTCTCGACCAAAGGAATCCAGGTGAAATCGTTGTGCTTAACATATTCGATCTCTGATCTCATCAAGCTCGCCAGGCTGGTGAGCTCAGCCTTTAACGAGGTGCGCAGCACGATCCGAGTGTTCTCGCGCAAGCGCCGTTCTGTTCTGGTCGTTAGATGAGCGTTCCATCCGAGGCCCACTAATACTCCGACGAAGCCAAACACACCGGAAACGATAGAAGGGAAGATGTTGATACCTTCTGCTGACATCACGGATCCTCGAAGTGGTTGTGCGCATTCTACACGGCAAGGTTTTAGCGAAAAAGGCCGCATTTGGCGTACGTCAACACGTTCTTCCCCATGGTATCGGGGCGGCAGGTCAAAGGATCTGACCGGCGTTCTGCGGGGAAGCAGGATCTCAACGCGCCGCTATTCTCGCGACGTTGAGCAGGCCGCCGCAAGAATGCTTCTGCAGATGGTCGCTGCGATCGTGCAATGCAGTTGTTACAAGTTGCAATCGAGGCGATGCGATCCACATGCGTGCCGATCGATCCTCTCGCGATCGGTTGGTTCGGTGATGATGATGTGACCCCTTCCTTCACTCTGGCTCCGAAAGATCGGCCCGCGCCACCTGTCGCGGGCCGATTGCGTTCCAGCTGCGACAAATGCGGTGCAACGTTTCAGGCGGGATCATCCTCGGACGCGGCGTCACGCTTCTGTGCAAATGAGACCAGACCGTCAAACCCGTCGGCCATTTGCCTGTTCGTCAGTTCACGGTCGAAGAGCCCGTACGATTCAAACAAACCCAATCCGCAACAGATTACCTGTTCGATCCGTTCCAGGCAGACCGGCGCGAAGGTTCTTACTTCCGGATCGAAAGGCGATAGAGAGCCATGAGCGAGGCGAGACCGCATCACGTAAGCTTCCGCAAGGTCCCTTTCCAGCTCTTCAAACGACTTGGTGCCGGTTGGGTCATACCGGATCGCCGCACTGCGCTGGCTGACCGTCTTTTTGATGTCCTCATGCTCTGAGGTTAGCACCAACCGTTCGAGCGCGGTTACCGCTTTGATGATTTGTGCGGCAGAGGATTCCTCGCGAACGGCATCGCCGAACCATGCGGCGGAGTCCAACAAGCGTGATCCCAGCGTCCGCTTGATCGTCGGGTTGACAACCGTTTCCAGTGCTTTGTTGGCGGCGCGAAGTAGCACCGCAATATCTTCGCCTTCGAGAAACTTGCCCCAATCGTCCTCGAAACCCACTGCCGAAGTCGCGGCGCTGGAGCATGAGATATACAGACGGTGTTTCGGATCGAGTGACATATGCGCCCGGCGGTCTGTTTGGAGCCGCGGGCCACCGATATCCATTCGGCGCGTGTGATACGCCCCGAAGAGAATATGCACGATGTTGACCGCTCCAGTCACCGCCATTCTGGCGCGATCGAACGAGGTGCCGTCGTCGCAATTTAGTATGTTGACCTCGCCAACCCAGGTGAAGCCGTCATAATAATGCTTCGCGCTGGCAAGCAGTCGTTCGTCCGACTCCTTTTTCCAATCCTCACCACCACGCTGTAAGTAAGTTTCGTAATGCGGAGCCATCAGTTCGTTGAAGCGTTCGGGCGTGTAGAACGTAACTGGCCCGATAGCGAAGCTTGGCGGTTCCTTACTGTGCATCAGTCGACAGGGGAAATAATGTGTTCGGTTCATCCGGGCTTTTTTGGCTTCCTTGACTGCCGACGAGAGAGCCCGTTCCGCCTGCTGTTCATCGATCGGCCGGCGCTCGGTCAGAAAGCGCTGGACCAGGATCTTACCGAGCGACTTGTGCACCGGCGCGATTTCGATGGTGCCTGCAGCATCGCTGTACTTCACGGCCTGTTCTGCGAGGCGCCAGATCCGATGGTCAGCCGCGTGCCCGCACCTCAGCGTTCCCTTACCATTCGGGTGAGGGAGGTCGCCCCACATGTCCTGTTTCGCAAGGTCCTGCAAACCGGACGGATCATCTTTGACTGCAGCCGAGATTGCGTTTTGGATCCGCATGCATTCGGTGAACACAAACTCGATATCGATTACCCATCCAGCATTGCGATTCGTTGCCATGAGACAATTAGATACGAAAGCCCGCGCTTTGGGCAGATGCGTTTGCCAAGGGCGTCTGGCGCAAACTGGCTAGTCTCCAAGGGCCGCCGTGCGTCGAGGATCGGTGCTCGGGGCCCCTTCGGACACAGTGAAATTGTCGTTGCGGTTCAATGGTTGCTTTTGGGGGTAGATTGTCCGAATGAACGTCGACGGTATTCAGCTGCCGAGACCTTTCAAGCTGAATGCTCCAGCAAATTTCTAGTTCAAAAACAATTTCTTGCCGGCTTTCGGCGGGTGAGTTTTTGGCGTCTTTCCTGGTTTTCATACAGCGCCCGGACAACTGAGCGCGAATCCTGCGTCTGCGTTAGTGAGTCCTGTTCTGCGAACGGCCCGTGAGCGTCGTTCGAATCCTTGGAAGCGCCAACGCCTGCACCTGTGGAACGCGTGCCAAAATTGGTTGCGCCCCTGTTGCGCCAGTGACCACGTCGAGGCTTCTCACTATACAATCAGGACTGCGGCGGCAGTCATTCGTCGTCGGGTGGAACGAGCGACATCTGTGTCAAGCTCCGGGCCGTGCCAAGGGCCGCCCACCAGCCATCGTCGCCTCTGATGAGGAACACAGAGCTTCCGGCGATATTGTGCCGCGTGATCTCTCGCCACGTCTTCAGATCGATCGTGGATGGCGTCGACGAGAATCCCGGATGCGTATGCCACTCGCCAACGAACGTGTGAGTGCGTCCGCTCTCGCTCCATCGTCTGCTGGCAAGACCTTGATGTCCTGGATCGTCTCGATCAAAGCGTAGTCGCGCGCGGCGGTCGCGCCGCAGAGGCTCCGAACACTCGGTGATCTCGATATGGGGACCCCTGTAGCAGCCAATCAGAATCCCTCCAGCCTCTGTCGCGCGCTCGGGAATGCGCAGGTAGCTATCGATCCTCATCGTCACCTGCCTTTGAACGGCGACGAGCCGTAGGCCAGCGCGGAAGATCATTGAGCCCGCGTCTGGCAAGCCGGGCACTCTGGAGCCGGTGTGAGGTTCATGTCCTTGATCTGGAAGCTGCGATCCGGATCGAGCACACGGGTCCGGTAGCGATGCCTTGGATCGCCGCTATTCCATGCGAGGACGAGATCGAGCGCCAAGGCCGCCGCCGACATCGACGCCGACACCGGGAACGGCGCATAGAGCCCGTCTCCGCAGGCCGGATTGCGTCGTAGCTCGTTATCGGCGTCTGGACGCATGACGCGGTGGCGCGGCTCGCCGGCAAGTTTGGGTTTTTGGCATTTGAAGCACCCGTGTTCCGATCCGTCGCACAGCAAAACCTGAGCTGCACCGCCGTTGCCGACGATCCAGGCGTGAAGAACCGGCGGAAAGTTCGGTCGTTGCAACACAGCATGATGGTTCAAAGCAATCGAGAACGGTTCTTCACCCGTGGCGTCGATGATCAGGTCGCCCGACAATGACTTGAGGATCGATGTCGCGTCCAGAGGGCGGCTTTCGATTGCAAGGTGCGGAAGCTGTCCGTGAATGTACTCGGCACAACCGTCGGCCTTGTTCTGGCCCAGAAACGAGATTCCGAGAATATGTCGCCCGAGATTGGCCGGCGACATTCTGTCGGAGTCAATCAGCGTGAGACATCCTCCCAGCGATCCGGCGCCGCTTTGCGCGAGATTGTAGGCGAGAAAGCCACCGATGGTCCCGCAACCGATCAGGACAATGTTCTTTCCGGCGAGGCTCGGCACAGCCCCAAGATTGCGCTGGTAGAGGAAACGTTCATCGATCGGAGATCCCAGATGGCGTTCGACCGCCACATCTTCGGGGTGGTCGAGCAGGATCCTGGGCAGAGCCGACTTCCGGGATTTCATGAATTCGGGGCGATCAAAGCGTTTGGGGATCTGGATCTCGGCGAGACAGACGGCATTGGGTGCGCAGATTGCGATCCAACGCGTCAAACCGGTGCCCAGCCCCAGCGCGGCTTCCAATTCGTTTGCTACGCCAATCCGGTCGAGGAATGCGGCAAGGGCTCGCAGATTGCGGGGCAGGGCTCCGCCCCCATCTGCGCCCAGATCGAGATCTACCCGCACGATCCGGCACGGTACAGTTTCCGGAGTAGCCTTGATGCCGCGGTTAGCCGCATGCAGTGCCTTGAGGGAAGGGGCGAGGCCGCCCTTCGGCGCGAGCACAAGCTTTTCGTTGGCCGTCCGTGACAGCCCGACAAAGAATATCTCACCCTCGCCTCGAAAACCCTCCGGCAAATCCACCAAGATTAACGGGCCGGCAGCCCAGTACTGGCTGAATTCGTCGACGTAGTCGAGATCGGAACGGCCACGAAGCCCATCGCCCAAAACCTTCTCCGCAAGCTTCAGGCATTGCAGAACGGTTCCCCCGGGGTTGTACCGATCGAACACCATGGCGTTTCTTGCGACATAGCAGACCATGTTGTCTGGCCCAAGCAAATGCGGCGTTCGCTTACCTTCCGCTTTACCGCGCGAGAGCAGTTTGATGACCGGCGGATCGACGAAGTCAAGGTCAGGCACCTCGATCGACACCTCGGCCTCCAGACCATGGCGATCGATGCGGCCGACGTAGTATGGATGTGCGCTCTGGCTCCAATCCTTCCTGAAGCCCTCCTGTCTCAGCGCGGCATCGATTGCCCGGAGGCCGTCCTGCTCATCCACTGGTCGACCGTCCCACAGCCGGCGCCGGCGAAATGACGGCCGGTGCAGCTACGACTGCCGCAGCCGCAGCGGCGTGAGCCTTGACGAGATCAGGACGATTGGGAATTCGCTCGCCGAAGATGGCCTTCAGATGGTCCACTGCGACTTCGGGCACGTAGCAATGGTTGATCGCGTCATTTAACTCCTCGTGCATCGCGTTGGCGGCATTGATGGCCTGATGGCGTTGCTCTCGGGTCCACGTTGATCCGAGGATTTCGGCGGGGTCGGCTGGATTGAGAATTTCACCAGCGAACATGTTGGCCAAACGCGAAGTGACCTCGAGGAGCGCGAGATCATCGCGGCGAGGGACGCTCAGATGGCCAACGTCCTCGAAGGCGTAGAAGGCGCAGGCCATCAGGATGATCGATGAGACATGATCAAGCTTGTGATGATCGCGCCAGGCCTTCAGATAGCGGCATTCGCGCCGCAAGAGTTCGCCATAGAAGTCGATGGCATTGAGAAACCAGTCGTGAATCTTTCGCGGATCGGACGGCTTCCAGTTCTCCTTGCGGTGCGCGAGCAGGACCTTGTCGGAATCGACCTGATCCCAGCTCTCGATCCGCATCTTCCGCGAACTCATGAAGTCGATGTTGTCTTCAGAATCGGCAATCGCCCGGTCCATTGCGGCCTTGGTCAGCCTGCCAAACTGGTCATCGGGAATGGCGTACAAGGGAACGTCAACATGGAGGCAATCGTCGATGATGACTCGCGCACAGGTGTCCTTCTCCTCGAAGCCTTTCCACTTCTCGCGCCCGATCAGCACCTTCAGCGCGGCATCGACAATGGCGAAATAAAGGGTCGCTGCTTCGGCAGGACCATTGCCCTTGACGAACGTCATCGGCAGATAGAGGCCGTCGTCCACATCGATCTGCTGCGGCGGCATCCATGCCCGCCGGTTGAGCAGTTTGTAAGCCTCGCTGCCCTGGGTGAAGAAGCGCGGGATGATCTGTTTTCCGAACTGACGCTTCGTCTCGGTCGCGATCACCGCCCTCAGATGGTCGCGGATCTTTCGCTTGGCCTTCTGTAGCTTGCCCTGTTCGTCAGCAAGCAGTTCGAGTTTGGCGAGGAGGTCGACGCCCCCCTGGGCGCCGTGAAGCAGCTTATCGACGTTTGCCACTCTGGTACCTTTCTGTTTGCAGGTCGCTCGCCACCGACGGTTCGGCGATCCGGGCGTCGGGGACGGCTTGCATCCAGCGGCACGAATCGATGGCTCCCACTATAGAATAGCGGGTGCTGTCCTAGTTAGGACACTCGCGGAGGGGAGTTAGGACACTTGTTTTTCTCGCTTCTAGAAATGGATCGAAGCGCCATCCCGTGCTAGTTTCATTGAACGCGGATGTGGTGAAACTGGTAGACGCGCCGTCTTGCCAAAGGGCCTCTTCAGAGACCCTTTCCAAGACGGTGGCCCAAAAGCCGTGAGGGTTCGAATCCCTTCATCCGCACCAAATACGCGGCCCCGGCTTGGTCTCCTCGCTGGGGCCGTTTCTTTTCCTATGCATGGTAGATATTGCCGCGATTACAGGTTGCGCATAGATTTTATTTTGACTGGGGGAATTTTGCCGCTTTTCGAAGGGATGGAGGCCGTTATCCGACAGCACCTTGAGCGCCTAGCAAATGGCGACAAGGTGCCGATGGTGGTTATTGGATGCTTCACGGACGTCCAGTTTGCTGCGATCAACGCAGGACGCGCTGCGCTCGAGCTGCATCTTTTAGAGCAGAACGAGATATTATTTATCGGGCGCCACTTGTTCGCCAGTCGCTCGAAAGACGGCTACGGCATAGACGACATCGTGCGGCAAATCCTAAGCGCCCTGAGCGAGGAGGCGCTAGCGCATATCGACACTTTCGTTTCATACACGCAGAACCCGAACGCTCGGGATGATGGCTACGGAAACCAGGTGAATGATCGCGCGGTTTTCGAGATGACCGCCAAGAAACCCCGCGCGGAACTGTATTCCGTCATGCCGAAGGGAGACGCCAATAAGCCAACAAAAAAGGCCGCCCCGTAGGACAGCCCTTTCTGTGAAACGATCTCGGGTAACTAGTTATCCGACGCCCTCGTTTCAGAGCCAGAAGATAATTCTTCCCTCCAAATTGTCAACTTATATCTGAAGTTCAGACCCACCCAAGTGGCTAGGGTCAACTCAACTAACTTATTGTAGTTCCATAGTTTTTTGTAAGAAAAACGGGCAACTTTAAGTGATCTGTGGCAATCCTGACTAGTTCCCGGAATGTTGCCAATAAGGCAGCTTTGTCAATGGAGCCCCGTCACCTCGGTGTGCAGGAACCTGCACGAAAGGAGGCTCCCACAACCTTCAGTCCCTCTCTAGCTTCGCTAGGCGGTACTCGCATTCAATGCAATACCCACGGATCGATAGGCCTTCCTGATAATCCGGAATTCCGCCGCAGCGGTCACATACGATATTCTTGCGCCGGGCCATTTTATACCAGGACATGGCCTTCTGTTCCTGAGCCGCTTGGTCAGCGTGTTTCAGACTTCCCATAGAAATTTACTCCAACTCTAATTTGCTTGGGGGTGAACAAAACTCAGCTTTGCTAAATTGGTTCCGCGAGTTCAGGTATCTTTCTAGATAGGCTCCGTTCACCCACGGAGAACCCCGGTAACACTTCTCCTCTGTAGAGGGAGAACACTTGGCGGACCATAAGTATTGCTATGGGCAGAACATCCGATGGGCGACTCAACATCGGCCAAGCTACGGTTTCCGTTCGCTTAATCCGAATTAGGACAACTCCGAAAATCAACTTAGGACACGGGGGCTTAAATACGGACAGCACCGAATAGCGCCTTTGGGGGCTTTGGAGAGCGAATTGGCAACAGAATCCACAAAAAAGAAGCCGTTTCAGATACTTGCCCTGAGCGGGGGCGGTTATCTGGGGCTGTATGCTTGCGAGATCCTTGCTCGCCTGGAGGACAGGGCTGGCAGACCCATTGGAAGCTGTTTCGACCTGATCGCGGGCACTTCGGTCGGTGGCATCCTTGCCGCCGGTGTATCTCTGGACGTGCCGGCTGCCCGGATGCGAGACCTCTTCATCGAACGGGGGCGGGAGATCTTTTCGGGGCGGCCGCGGCCAAAGTTCGGCTGGATCGATGCGGGGCGGTCGCTATTTGGTGCAAAATACGATGGCCAAGCCTTGCGAAGTGTTATCTCCGAGATCATTGGCGACCAAACCGCGTTGGCTCACTGTAGACATCGCTTGATCATCCCCGCGGTCAATATGACGAAGGGGAGTGTCCAGATGTTCAAGACGGGACATCATCCGGATTTCACGCTGGACCCTAAGCGGCGGCTGGTGGACGTGGTGATGGCCACGAGTGCGGCCCCGACCTACTTTCCGCTGGCCGAGGTGAGCCACGCGCATTACGCAGATGGTGGTCTCGTTGCCAATGCGCCCGACCAATGCGCGCTTCACGAGGCGACGCACTTTCTGAAGCAGGACGTATGTCAGGTCTCGATCCTCAGCATCGGCACCACGTCGACCGGATTTTCACTCAAGCGGTCCCTTGGTCGAGATCTCGGGAGTGCGAAATGGATGATGCGAGGCCGGCTCTTGCGAACGATCGTATCTTCGCAGCAGCAACTCGTCGATTACATGCTCCGTCATCAACTGGGCGACCGTTATCTGCGTATCGATGCCACTCAATCGGAAGAGCAGCAGGCAGATCTGGCGCTGGACGTCGCAGACGCGAACGCGCAAGGCACGTTACTTGGCTTGGCCGAAGGCAGCTTCCAGAAAGTTTCCGCCGATCCTCGACTTCAAGAATTCCTGACGCACGTGCCAGATCCGCCCGAGTTTCCCGGCGTAACCTCAACCGGGACTAAGTTTATGGGATCGGCTCTCACAGGCGTTTCTTGAGTTGGATCGATCCTCTGGTATTGCGATCGGTCCAGTAGTGACCGCTCATCTTGTTCGGGGGCGTACCGATGACGCGGTAGCGAAATGCACCGTAGTGGATTTCGGTTTGCGTGCCGCGAGCGAGAATGTCGGGATCGCTCTGGTAAACGCCAATCACTTCATAGACACCGTCATCGTGGCGGATCAGCCGTCCCGCAAGCTGAAAGGATCTGTTCGTGTTCGGCTCTTCGCCCGTCACCAAACGAACAGATAACGATGAGTAGGTTTGCGTGATCGTGGCAGTGCCAGTGATCGTCTTGTTCTCTCGACCTCCTTGCTCGACGTAGGATGACAATAATTCGGCGGCCCATTGGCCGGAGAGGTCGGGCGTCTTGTGAAAAAGCCGAAACGGCCAGTATCGCCACAATACCCGGTCGAAGGCCGTCAAGAGGGCGGTGACGACCGCGACCGTGACGGAAAATGGCTTGGCGTAGTCCCAGGATAGGTCTACTCCGAAGTACAGCAGTGAAATCGCCCAGACCGCGGCCGCAACGATGATGATGACTGAGATCGAAAAGCCTGAAGGCATGTTCCAAGCAAATGTCTGAGGAAATGAATACCGAAGCGTTGCTTCGGAAAGTACATTCTGAAGGCCTTCCTCGCTACCCTTTGCTGGTCGTGTTCTTCACCGGAAGCGATGAGCCGCCGGACTGTGTTTCGATGCTTCGCGCTCCGATGCCAAGTGGAGGCTTTGTCTTTGGCGAAGATTTCGGCAGCCAAGTTCGGCAAGCGATGGTGGATAACGAGAGCGCCCACGATGGAGCGATTGCGTTCGGCCGATCAAGGAAGTTCAGCCCCTATAAGTGCGTAGGTTGGTCTTACCGTATTGTTGCGACAGGCGTCGCCGATGCCGCAGAGGCAAACAGAGGCGCCGCTTACAACAGCGCAATTTCGTTGTCGCTGAGTGCCGGTGTCGATCTCGTATGCTTGTTTTCCCGGGATCTGGAGATCTTCGTTGGTGGGAGACGGGCTGCCTTCGTTGAAGGTCGATAGTTCCCACAATATCTGAAGCGAAGGGAGCCGCCCGCCCAACTCCAAGGCGGGAACCATCGGGCGGATTGGCATAGGTCGCTTCCCGGGGGGAGAGGTCCATTTGCCGCTCCAAGTAGGGGCCGAATCGGTCTTGTTGTGGTAAGCTATTGATTTAGTACCGAAAATTTTTTGAAACTCGGCGCCTGTGGAGTGTCAGAAGCTCGCCTATGTTTCTGACATGGAGTATGTGTCATGACCACCCTGAGCACCCGGATTCTGGAATTCACCAAAGAGCTGCCGGAAGGCGCGCCGATTGCTGCCAGGGCACTTTTGCATCTTGGAAAGCGGGCTGCCGTCGATCAGGCTCTGTCGCGTCTTACCGAGCGAGGAAAACTCCTGCGCGCGAGACGAGGGGTATATTTGCGTCCGGTCGAAAGCCGTTTCGGAGTCAGAGCTCCGTCGGTTGAGAAGGTCGTCGAGGAAACCAGGGTCCGTAGCGGTGAGACTATCGTGTCCAGCGGAGCTGCGGCGGCCAACCGTCTTGGTTTGACAACGCAGGTACCTGTTCGCCAAGTTTACCTGACGTCCGGTCCGTCTCGCGAGCTTCACCTCGGCAAGCAAATCGTGGAGCTCAAGCATGCACCTGGTTGGCAGCTCACCCTTGCAAACCGTCGAGCAGGCGAGGTGGTGCGCGCGCTTGCCTGGGTTGGTCCAAAGACGGCACGACAAGCGCTGCGGTCCGTCAGTCAGAAACTCACTCCGACTGAAGTGAGCGAGCTGAAGTCCGCCGCCTCTTCATTGCCGACTTGGCTTGCCAGACCGGTAAGCGAACTGCGTGTCGGATAAGTTCTTAAATCTAACGGACGCCGAGCGTCGAGAGGCGCTCGGTGTTGCTGCCTCAAACTCCGGACGGCCAGCCCATCTGCTCGAGAAGGACGTCTGGGTCGTCTGGTGTTTGAACGCGCTTTTCTCCTCGGCGCTGGGCGAGCATCTCGTCTTCAAGGGCGGAACGTCGCTCTCGAAGGCCTACGGTGCCATCCGCCGTTTTTCGGAAGATGTCGATCTGACCTACGATATCCGGACAATAGCTCCGGATCTCGTGAATACGAACGACGACAATCCTGTCCCTCAGAATCGCAGTCAGGGCAAGAAATGGAGCACGCAGGCGCGAGAGCGTCTTCCCGTCTGGGTTCGAGACCAGGCGCTGCCCGTCATTAACCAGCGCCTGAAGGATGACAAGCTTAACGCAAAGGCTGAAGCCAAGGACGACAAGATCTTCGTCACATACGATCCTTTGGAGACCGGCAGCGGTTATGTAAGTCCTGCGGTGATGCTCGAATTCGGCGCACGATCCACGGGCGAGCCGAGCGAGATACACGAGGTCGTTTGCGACGCCGCCCAATATCTCGAGACGCTCGAATTTCCCACGGCCAAGCCGAAGACCATGAAAGCGGAGCGTACCTTCTGGGAAAAGGCTACCGCGATCCATGTCTTTTGCGTTCAAGGCAAATTAAAAGGCGAGCGTTTTGCTCGCCACTGGTACGATCTTGTTCGATTGGACAATGCCGGAATTGCAGAGAAGGCACTGAAAGACCGGAAGCTTGCTGGGTTGTCGCGGAGCACAAATCCTGGGTTTTTCTCGGAAAAGGATGCTGCAGGCTCGGTCATCGACTATCGCGCTGCTGTCGGTAGTGCATTGAAGCTCGTCCCTGAGGGAGAGACGCGAGACGTCCTGGAGCAAGATTTCAAGCACATGGTGGACGACGGGCTTTTGCTCGACACACCAGACAAGTTCGATGAGTTGATGCAGCGCTGTGCCGACATTGAAACGCGCGCCAACAAGCCGTCCTGAACCGCCCCCCAGCATCGGTAGGATGCACCAAGGCGAATCCCGATCGGTGGACGAAATCACGTTAACAACTTCGAATTTGTATCTGCGGTAGGCGATTCTGACCTCTTGTGTCGGTCTGCGGTCGATCGCCCGGATTTTGAGGCGCTTTGCGAATTCCCGTCGTCTGAGGGGCTCGTTCAGATACGTTTCGGGATCCGCGGCCGCTGACCGGGGACTCTGGAAGGTCTTCCGGAAGGCCCCGCCTGACAGGCTGCCACCCTTGCCCAGGCTCACGTTGAACAGGATCTGGCCGTCAAAAAAGTCCTCGAAATCCTTGAGGGCAACGGTCGGGACACCTCGGAATGAAAAGTCATTCAGAAAAGTCTTTCAACGTCGGCCGGCCAACCCGAGTCAGAGCTGAATGTCGACCAATTGGCCTTGACGAAGTCGCCTTTTTTGCCGCCTGTCTGCATGCGCCCGCCGTCTTCTCCACATGCTGAAAAATTCCGAGCGGTTCCTTATCGACCATGTCGCAGTGTTGGCGGCCAAGGCGCAAAGGTGCAGGTGAACGCTCCCCCGGTGATCTCCCTGGTTCAGAAACTCTCCGGCATCGGACATGCTGCCCGCTCCGATGTGGAGGATTTGACGGATGAGTATCGCAGACGGTAGGCCGTCCCTGGCGAACGGGCGTCCGTGGCTGAAGCGAATAGCGATCGGAGTGGTCGCGCTGGGGGCCCTTGGCACCGCGGGCTATTTGTCTTTCAGATGGGTCGAGCCTGCCCCGGCAGAGATGTCCGTCGCACAGCAATGGAACGAAGCGATCGCACGTCTTGGTATCGAGCCGGTCTATCCTCCTCAGGAAGACATCGCCGTGGGGGACGTGTTCGTCCTGATCACCGACGATGCCCTGAATGACCTGGGAAAGGAGCCGATCGCTGTCAAGGCGCTCAAACTGTGGCACCTTGATCTGTCCGCGCCGCTTAAGCAAACCTATGCCGAAATGTACAAATTTCCGGAGACTCCAGATCCGCCAGGAGATGGAAAGCCCTGGAAATTCACTTCTTCCGAAAACTCGATTTTCGGAACGCAGACCACCCGGGGCGACCTGCCGCTCGTTCTTTTTCCCGGATTCACGATCGCAAATACCCGGGCGGCCAATATAGGCGCGAACTCGACCCGCTGGTTTGGCGGAGCATTCGGCGGCTCCGCAACTTCCGACATCACGACAGAAGTCAGGATTTCGGCCGCCGAATCCTATGGCCTGCCAGGCCTCGTCGCCGAGGCCGAGCTGATCAAATTTTGCACGGATCCGGTGATGAAACTGCAGTGCACGGATGCGGAGGCCCGCAAGCAAATGTCGATCGTGGTCGGGAGCAAGATCTTCGACCAGGTCGAGGATCCGGGGACGAAAAAGAAGCGGCCTCGCTATTCCGTGGAAATCGCGATGGTCTCACGTGTGTTTCTGACGCGCTCAATGCACACCACCATCAGAAGAGCCGGGAAGGGAAGTGCGTCAGCGGCGGCTGGTGCTGTGATGCTGCCGGTCGCACCGCCGCCCGCGAGGCCGGAAGAGAACAGCGCTCCGGCAGGCGCCATGGTTGCATCCGGCAAGACTGAAGGTGCGGTTACGGGCGAGATGACGAAGCCGGCATCCACTTCACCGGGGGTGACGACGTCCTTGCAGTTTGGCAACTCGTCGGTGATCTCGACCGTAGACATTCTTCAGAGGCCGGTGGCGTTCGGGTATCGAAGCGTAAGGTGGATTCCGGGGGATGGCACATGACGAGGACGTCATTCATTGGTGCGGCGCTTGTTTTACTGCTTTGCTCGCTGTCAGCGCACGCGCAGATACCCGATCTGAGCGGTATCTGCGACCGAAATCCCGCCGCGTGCAACGGAATTCGTGGCTCTGGTGCGAACGATTCAGGCGGCATTGGTTCCAGGAAGGGCACTGGCGGCGAGGGTACGAACGCCGTTCGTCCCCCGGATGGTCTGAACGCTCCGAAGACGCCCGGTTTCGATGCTCCCCGGCTGCCCAACGTGCCGCGTCGTTTCTAGACTAGAGCTCAAGGGACATTGCGTATTCGAGACCCGCGCCCTCCGGCGAGGCGGTCGTGCCGTCGCCGCAGTTGCGGGCGTTCGAGCACGAGCCTGGCGGTGACCGACGAGAATTCCGATGCCGTCGAGGCGGCGTTGGGGTTCCTGAGCCAATCGCAATCCGCGTCGATGCGATTGAAAGTGCAGACCGTGCTGACGGCGATCTGCGCCGGCCGCGCCGAAGCATCCAGGGTTTTTCGGCCTCATCGCGGTCCCCGGCAAGCTTGCAGTCTTCGCAGCAGATTCCGCCGGGCCCCTCGAGCCGGTTTGAGGCCCATACGTTGATCGCGACGCCCCGTTTCGAACGCCGGATTGGCCGGCGCGCCGTTTTCGCCCGGCCTGACCTGAACTGCCATGCCTGCCAGCGACCTGTTCGGCCGCACCGAGATCCGACCTCCTGAAAAAGGCCGTTGATCCTGGCGGCGAGCACCGGCCGTTCGGATCAGAGATCTGCGGAACGGCTTTGCCGGAAGGATGCTGTTCCGGGTCCTGGCGGGCGACCGGCGAGCAGCCGAAACGCGTCGCGCGAGACGCATTCTATTAGCGTTTGCGGGGAATGGTAAACCTGAGCGGGCCCCCGTCGCACATGCCGTCTGACAGGACGACGATATCGAACGCATCCGGTCTGTCGCCAATGACGGCCAGGGCTTCCGGCTTCAGCTCCTTGTCGCAATCCCGCAGTTTCACTCCCTTCAGCGCCAGGTAGGTGGGCTCCTTCAGCTCCACCCGGGCTGCCGGTACTGCGTCCCACAGGCCGACGACCCAGCCGGCCTGTGCGTTTCTCTTGTCATCGTCGGGGCCCGCGAGCACGAGAATCCCGTCCTTTACAGGCGCCAGATCCCTGATGCCGCGTCCCTTTCCGACCCGCAGCATCGTCACCCTCCCGTCAGGACCGGAGCTTTCGAACAGGTCCTGAGAGCCGGCGGTGAAGATTGGTGCGTGGCCATCCTTCGCCGGGCCCCTGAATCCGAAGTGCAGCTGTCCATCCCGCGCTGCGATTCCTTCGATGTTGACGCCCCGCTTTCCCGTCAGATCGGATCGATCGCGTGGAGATTCGGTACCGAGGCATTTTCGCTCGCCGACACTGTCCTTGAGCAGGGGATGTCGAGCCATCATCTCCCACAGCGCACCGGTTGCCTTGTACCCTGAAAGCCCGGACGGGCCATCCATGCGTGCCTTTCCGGACGCGGGATCGAGCGCGAATCTGATGACGTATCGACTGTCCGGATTGTCATCGCAAGAATTGCGTTTCACCGAGTGAGAGCCGGTGATGAAAAAGTACTTCCCGTCCGTCGTCGCACCTTCCGCATCGAGCTCCTTGCCTGGCGAGGAAGGCAGCAGCTCCACGAACGCATTGTCGATCGAATATCCATCGCCCGAGATCGTGACGTAATGGGCCGTCGTGCCCTCGTCGAAGACCACGAGGCAGCGCGATCCGGCAGCCGGGCAGGCGATTCCGCTGAGCGACCTGCGCGTCTTGTCCCTATGCGAGGAAAAACTGAACTGGCCGTTTTCCCACGGCCCGGAGAGCGGCTTCACTTCGGGATCCGCCCGGCTGGGCAGCGCCACGCCGATTGCCAGCAAAGATGAGAGGACCGCCACTGCCGACGAATGAATGGTCATGAGATCCACCGTTCGGGAGCAAGAGATCACGCTGGCGCTTCTCCCCTGCGATCATCATGCGTCAGGATACGGGCGGCGCCGGCAGGACGACTCCCTTTGCGACACTGGCGAGCGCGCCGTGGATAGTAGAGCAATTTCGGTGCGCGCCGTCCCAGGCGACTCCCTGGTGCGCCGATCCGGCGAAATGGCCCAATCTTGTCCGGTGACGGCGCAGCCGGCGACGGGCCACCATGAAGCGCACCGAAGGACGCAACCTCTTCATCACCAGCCTGGCGCAGGTTCTGCGGGGCGCCGAGCCAGCGGAATTTGCGGAGAGATGTGCCCTTGCGCATTTCGCCGGGGTCTGGATCCGCATCGGTCGGGGCGCAGACCGGGACGGCAACCTGCGGCATGCAAAACTGGCCGCACTTTCGGGTGAACTGTCGAGACGCGGCCTGCAGCTGTGGGGATGGCACGTTCCGTTCTGTGCTGACCGCAGTGCCGCCGTTCGCGAAGCATCGAACGTGCTGGGCTGGACGGACGAAGCAGACCTCGCGGGAATAGTGGTGGACGCCGAGCGGACGCGCCAAAGCCCGAGATTTCGCGGGACCGAAGCCGAGGCCGTCGCCTATCTCGATCCGCTCAGGCAGGGGCTCGAATCCTCGGGGCGCGGCATCGCCTTCTCCAGCCACGACCAGCCGTCCTTGCATGCCGACATGCCTTTCGCACCGTTCCTGGATCGCATCGAGGACGTTTGTCCTCAGGTGTATTACACCACTGCGGATCCCGGAACGCGCCTGCGCAAATCCATTCGCGACTACAAGACGATGATTGCCGCCGCCGATTTCGCAACCCGCTACAAGCCGACCGGCAACATCACGATGACGGAGGACGTCCGTTTCCCCGATGTCGCCACCTGCCTTTCGGCAACGTCGAAATTTCTCGAACTCGTCGCAAACGAAGGATTGCGATCGTGCAGCTTCTGGTGCGCCGATACGGCGCCGGACCAGATCTGGGAATTGCTGGCGGACCACCCTGCAGGGGAGGCCGCGCACATCACCTCGCAGACGGGAGAAACCATGAACCTCGATACGGCGCAGCTCAAGCTTAACATCGTCCAGGACTACGTGCCGGTCGGCAACAGCAATCGCCCGGGCACGCAAATGGCCGCGACGTCGATCACCATCCACAACACCGACAACGATTCTCCCGGTGCAAACGCAGCGGCGCATGCCCGCTACATGAAGGGGCCGGATGCGCAGATGCGCAAGGTCTCCTGGCATTTCACGGTAGACGACAGGTTCGTCTATCAAAGCCTGCCGACGAACGAAGTGGCCTGGCACACGGCGACCAGGGAAGGTAACGCGACCAGCATCGGAATCGAGATCTGCATGAATGCTGATATCGGCAACGTCGACGCCTGCTATGACCGGGCCGCCTTGTTGACAGCCTGGCTGTCGTACCGACTGGGGATTCACGTCCCGAGCGGCGTCTACCAGCACCACGACTGGTCCGGAAAGGATTGCCCCCGGGTCCTGCGGCACAAGGAAAACGGCTGGAGCGACTTCCTTGCTAGGGTGCAGCGCCATTACAGAAACCTCAGACCTGTCGAGGCACCCTTGATCGCGCGACCGGCCGATGATCATCATCATGCCGGAGATAGTGTGGCTTGAACGCTCAATTCCGGAAGAACGGATGTTGTGGCATTCACGGATCTTCGCTCGAAATGCGACGGGCGGCAAGAACCCGCAACACATCGATCCCCTCGATGCGCGCTCTAGACTAGGTGAGGTCGAAGGCGGGACTCGTACATCGATCCCCGCACAGGCGGGCCCTTCTGGTCCGGCGAGCCATTCTGTGTGGCGTGATCGAGCCTCTTGAACCATCGGCACCGGACGCGACGCATGGATCGAGACCGTGAACGAGCGGGCAGGTCTTGCGGGCCAATGCGAAGACCGTCACCTCACGGCATCACGGGTCTTCGACTGCCTCACGGCGGTCTGCTCCGCCGGCTCGCCTCCACCTGGCTTCGAACCTCGGTCAATCTTCATGAACGCCACCATCTCCTGATGAAGCCGGGTGTGCGGGGTCATCGATCAGAAGAGCAGGCCGGAAAGTTCCGGGGACGGGCGGCTGCCCTGCAAACCCAGGGAAAGCACTAGGTCGACAACTGTCAGGTGCACCTTGCACGAACGATAACTTTCGCGATCATGTCATGCGCATGACAACGCCTCGGATCGGTAGATGACCAAATCCAACGGAGCTCACGCGGCAACCGGTTATGCGAGGCGGGCGACCCGTGTCTGGCCGACATTGCTGTCGGCTGCGGCGCAGGCCGCGGTCCGTGCCCGCTCCAGGACGCTTGCGCGGACCGCGGAGGTGCACACGGCCCTCATCATGGCGAGGACGGCGCTGGACGCCTATCTTCACGAACTCTTCGCCTTGCGCGGCCTTCCCCACATGGTGAAGTTCGCGGAAGGTCCTTCGTCCCGCCCGCGGCTCTCGAAGCAGCGCTGGCGGCTGGTCGCCGAAGCACACGTCTCGCTGACCGGCCTCGGCAAGGAAGAGAAGAAAAGATATCAGGACGTGCGCGAGATGAACATCGGCGAAAAGCTGCAGGCGCTGCTTTTGATCGTGTGTCCCGAGCGAACCCACAAGCTGATCGCCGATTTCGAGTCAGAGTTCTCGACCGTTTTCCTCCTGAACGCCCTTCGGAATGCGATCGTTCACCACGACTTCGACAGGCCTTCCGAATTTCTCCTGAGCGCCTGCGACGCGGTCAGAGCCGCCACGGGTCTGTCCGCCTCATCCCGGCGCGCGCCGTGGGAAGAAATCCTCTCACAGCCTCCTGTCGCGGAATGGGCCTGCAAGTCGGCTGCGCTTGCTGTCCTCCGGATCGAATCGACCGAGAAGCAGCGCAAGATCCACCCTGTGGCCACGCGAGACGCGGTTGTCTCGGCCATTTCACCATTGAAGCTGTCATGACCCAGCCCCTCGACGCTCCCGGTATCCTGATGGACATCGGGATTACGAATGTCCAATCCATACAGAAGCCTCCGCACCTCGTGCGATGCGAGCTCTGGCTGGGCGAAGATGATTCCTACGTCTCTCACAGCCAGTCGGTCCGCACGCTCATCCTTCACTCGCAGTTCGCGGAAGAGCACGTCGCGCAGGCCAGGCAGAAGCTCATCTCCCTCGGATCGGCGGCCCCTCATCTCGTCCTTTTCGAAGACAGCACTCCCGCGTTCGCGCTCATTTCCAGGGTGCAGTCAACCTTCCCGGAAGCCCGCGTGATGACAGTCGGGGCGAGGCTGCGTCAATCGATCTTCAGAGGCCAGAAGCCGGGCGACCCTTCTCCGATCAATTTCTACGTCCCGCCGACGATTACGACGGCGTCCGGGGAGACGCCCAAAGGGGGTGCGATCTTCACGCTGCTCCGCTGGATGCGGGGTGGAATCGGGGGCAATGCCGCACCGAGCCGGGTCGGCGTCCTGCTGGCGCCCGCCGGCACGGGCAAGACGGCTCTTGCGAGGGAACTGTTCAATGACTTCCTGCAGAACAAGCCCGAAGATCCGAGAACGCTCCGTACGACCGAACCGCCGTACCCGCTGCTGATCGACCGCTTCGCATGGATCAACCATGAGTTTCGCGATGCCTCCGACAACCTGGCGGATCTGGTCGGCCACGCCATCTACAAGCAATCCGGCTTTCAGCCGTCGATCGAACGCATTCAACGATGTCTTCGCTATGGAGCGATCTGTCCCATTCTCGACGGCTTTGACGAGCTTTGTGCGACCAGACCCGCGGACTTCAACGCCGATGATACGATCGCAGGTCTCATCACGGCGCTGGAGGGTGTCGAAGGCAGTCGAATTCTTCTCACCTGCCGGGAAAGCTTCTGGCACGACAACGTCGACGTCCGATTGCAGTCCCAGGTGACGGCATTCCGCCTCAGTCCATTTTCCGAGGATCAGCGCGACGAATATCTCTCGAAACGTTTCCACCAGCCGGAGACCAGGTCCAGCAAGGACAAGACCATCTCCCTCCTGCAAAAAATCGCAAGTATCCGTCGGGCGCCCACCCGCGGGCAGGGCGACGAGCTTCACAACCTGTCCTTTCTTCCCTGGGTGGTTCAGTTCGCGGCAGAGGCGATCAGCGACGCTGTCATGTCCCGTTCGGCCTTTGACTCCATGGGAGCTCCGCCGGAAGCCGATCCGCTTGGACACGTGCTGTGGCAGTTCTGCCGCCGCGAGCAGCAACGGATCGGAATCTCGATGTCTTCCGAGGGGCAGATCAGGTTCTTCAGCACGCTGGCTGCTCTCTGCGACGAGTTTTTCTCAATCGATCAGGTGGATTCGATCCACGAGCTCCTCTCCGAACAGCCCGACTATCCCAACCGCAAGGAACACGTTGAATTCCTGCGCAAACACGGCTTTCTGCGGATCGTGGGCAACGAAACGCCCTACAATTGCCGGTTCGAATATCCCGAGGTGCAGGATTATCTACGCGCCCGCCTGGCCGTCGAATCGATCGGCGGCGCACCCGTCGCGATCGGCGACGACGACGTGTTCAGGAAGTGCGCTGTGGAGCAGACCCGCCTCGTGGACTTCATCTCGCTTCTTTTGAGATGGCGGATGTCATCCGAAGAGATATTGCTTGCGCTTTCGAAACAGCGCGAGAGATACGTCGGGATCACCGGCCGCGACGTCCAGCCCGAACGGGCCGGTCTCGTCCAGATCCTGTTCCGGGTGCTGCGGGACACCAGTCTGGCCGCGGGCCAGATCACCAGAGAGATATGCGTATATTTCGGCGATCCTTCCGGCAGATACGTCAGGGACGCCTTCTTTTCAGGTCTTATCTCCAGGCTGGACCTCAGAGGCATCAGCATCACCAACTCCCGTTTCAAGGATGTCCACCTCGAGCATTGCACCTTCGATGCGGCGACCCGCTTCGACAACTGCGTGTTCGAAGGAGAATTCGGAGCAACCTCGAGCAACCGCCATCTGGGAGACGTGGTGGTGGAGAACTGCACGCTGTCGGAGGCTGCGCAGGCGACTTTCCGCCAGCACAAGAACCAGGTCGGACGAATTCCGATCGACAGATCGCACATCGAGGACGCCTGCCACTACACGCTCAAGCCGTTCCACATCGGGCAGATGCGCTTCAGGGACCGAAACTACGACGACATCCGCAACCAGGCCGCCAAGGCCTCGCTCGTGGGCCACGACCTTCTGGACGAGCTGATCAGGACGGGCGTGCTGGAGGAGCGGAAGTTCGGAAATCGTCACAGGCTTCAGGTCGCGGACAAGGCGGCCGTCGCGTCCTTCATCCAGCAGTCGACGCCGACGGGGCCGGTGGGGCAGGCGATCAACCGCATCGCGGCCAGCCACATCAAGTCGAAGCGCCAGGGCGGGACGTAGGTGCCAGCGCGTGTAAACTCGCGGACGGGGCTCGTGAACGTCGGAGACGGGATATCCGCCGGGGTCCTCATGGCTTTGCCCTCCGCTGCAAGGGAGGCCGGATCGCCGGCCGTGAGCGCCGGCGGCGCACTCCGTCAGGCTCGCGGAAATCCGGGTCAAGCCGCCGCCGGGGCGCTTGCGCAATCCTGACGGACGACGGTGGCGTCCCTCGACGGCGATCGCCCTGATTGCGACCGTTTCGCTTTGCAATTCGCGTAAATTATTAGGTTATCGCCATGCCTGACAAACCTTACAGTTATTACAGGAGTGGAGGTTTGGACCATGACTGACGCGGTCACCAGGTTCGAAATTGAGGATCGTGATCGGGAGGAGGCAAGGAAGGGGGCCGGCCTGCTTAGCGAGCTTGTGGCGCGCGGGGGCCTGTTTCTTACCGATCCCTCCGGACAGCCGATCCTGATCGAAATGCCATTGTCGCTTCTGCGGGCAGTGCACGATTTTCTCGATGCCATTGCGCAGCCGGGCGAAACCTTGGTCTTCAAGGCGGAAAATGAGGTTTCTCCCGAGATGGCAGCTGAGATACTGGGGATCTCTCGTCCCCTCGTGTACAGGCGCATGGATGTGGGAAAACTGCCGTTTCGGCAGGTGGGTACCCATAGACGGATCCGTGTCGCGGATGTTGCGCGCCTCAAGCAGCATGAGGAGCAGCGACGGAAGGCTGCGGCCGAACTAGCTGCCGATACCGAAGATCTCGAGGCGAACTATGCCGAGACCGGTAACCGCACTCCTTGATGCAAACGTTCTGTATTCGAACGCGCTTCGCAAACTCCTGCGTCAGCTTGCGCTGAATGACGCGTTCGAGGCCAGGTGGACGGATCTCATCGAAGATGAGTGGCTTCGTAATCTGGAGGATCGGACGAGACACCGGGTTTCGCAGCGAACGCTGCCTCTCATTCGCAAGCACTTTCTGGAAGTGATCGTTCGCGATTTCGACGCCGACCAGACCATCGGAGATACCGACCCCAAAGACCGCCACGTCGCTGGCGCGGCCGTTGCCGTCGCGCCATGCGTGCTGATCACAAACAACCTTGTCGATTTCGATGTAAAAGAGCTCGCCAAGCTCGGCGTTCGCGTGTTGCCGCCGGACGAGTTTCTCGTCGGTTTGTTCGACGAAGCACCGGAATTCATCGAGGCGGCAACGCGCGAGGCAGCGTCGAATCTCACGAGGAGTTTACCCTCCTGGGACGAATATGTCGCCGACCCGGGCGGTCGGGCAGGATTGCAGAAATTCGCCGACCGACTGCGCGCGCTCGATCGCCATCCGAAGCGCAGTCCAAGTCATGCACCACCGAAAGAACCGGAGTGAGAGCGGAGCTTAGGCCTTCAGAAGCGCCTGCAGGTTCTTGCGAACGGTATCCGAGACCGTGCTGGTTGCCATCTTTCTGACACCGTCGATAGATGCGACCGTCAGTCGAGCCTCTGCTGGCTCTGCCGGCCTTCCTTGCATTTGAGTGAAAGGGCCGCCCGTTTCGGTGAGGATGCGATCCAAGGGCATCTCGGTGACCAGGATGCGACCCCGGTCCGAGCGGGTCATCTCGGCGTTGACAGAAAAATAGCATCCCCCGGGGCGACCGCGCGCTGCATATCGCGCTTACTGCCAGTGAACCAGTGAAGAACGACGGTTGGGCAGATGTTTCTCGATCGTGTCCAGTACTGTCGGCGCGCTCCTCACGCTGTGGACGACGGTGAGTATCTCTTCTCCTGCATCCGCGCAGCGCTCGAGGATCGTACGAAAAACATGCTTCTGTTCCTCAAGGGACTTGTAGAAGCGCGGGCCTGCATCCAAGCCGACCTCGCCAACGTAGCGCGTCTCGGACAACCTCGCGCTTCTCCTCATCAAGTTCGCCTTACTTCGCCATCCCGTCAGGTGTTGGCAGACAGGATTGAGAAAACTCTACGGCCTCCAGCCAGAAGCGTCACACCATGCTCTTGACTGCTATCAGTCGGGTCGACTACCCAAGCCTGGGTAGCCCATCTCGACTGGTCAATCGTTGACGATCTGTCGGGTAGAGCGATCCTCCTGGCGAAGGAGCTCGGTGATCTGAAACCAACGGCGCACGAGACCGCTGCGCGACTGGAGACAGAAGATTCTGCCGGGCTCCCTGCAGGACAGTCTTGAAGCCGAAATTGTCATCGTTGAACTTCAGCACCTGCCGTTGACGCTGCTAACCGGCGGGCTGGCAAAAGAAAACGGACTGCAGGCTCAACAGAAGGTTGGCAAGACCTGCCAGATCCTGAGCGCGGTAGAGAATCGGTGCTTGCCCTGACAGGGTTCCTTGCTGCGTTGAAGGAGATGGAACGAGGCACGGCATGGTGGTCGATGATCCGGCGTCGATCGAAAAAATCCGGGTTGTCGGTATCCCGGCGCCCTTGCCGGAGCGCAGCGCTCGCCTGCGCACTGGGGACTGCCGCGGGCCCGGCGAGGATCGGGTCTGTGCGCTATCACCAAAGCGTGCGCTGGTGCCTTTCTCGCGGCGAGCTGTGACCGATCGGCAGGCGGCCCGGACTCATCGAGCTCTTCATGCTGGCAAGCTAAAGAAGAGCAAAAGCCATGGAGTCAAACACGTCGAATATCGCCTTCTCCGTCCTACTGGCAAAGCCTCTGATTCCACGGCGCGCTGATCGCGCCGATGCGCGACAGGATATCGTCTCCGCCCGGTGAAGACTTCATCCCGGAGCAGATCTTCCCTACCGCAGTAGGTAGTGTCTGGATCCGCAATATTGCGGTAGCAATCGGAGCCTGCGCATCGTCAGGAGAAAGTGCAGCAATGACGAGCGTAGTTGACCTGCTGCATGTCTCACGTTTCATTCAAGGCTATGAGGCGGCTGCCGCCCAGAAGGGCATCAGGCTTACGTTGGGAACGGACTTTCACGAGTATGTCTCGATCACGCGGGCGACTGCAACGAAGGGGCCTACATATCCGAATTTCCGGCCGGACCGCTCACCAATCGGATCAGGCGAGGGATTCTGGATGGTTGGCATGGACAGGAGCAACAATGTTGCAGTCCTGCAGGCTGTTCGGCTTTATGACCTTTCGCGCAGCAACTTTGCAGAGCATCTTGAATCCCTGAAAGCGTTTTACGCCGACCCTGCCAGACATGCGCATCCTGAGGACGCGTGCACCTGCAGGGCACCAAGTGCGAAAAAGATGTCCGGGAAGGTTGCGTATCACGGAGATGGTTGGGTGCGCAGGGACTTCAGGGGCGCCGGCATGCCCGGAATCATGGCGGGAATAGCATTTGGCGTGTCCTTTGCCATGTGGGGTCCTGACTTCGTGTGTGGACTGGTAGCGCAGTGGTTGATCGATAAAGGCGTTGTGTCGCAGTACGGCTATGCTCATCACGAGAGAGCCGGTTCGGTGCTGCGGCTGGTCGAAGAGGACATTGTTGATGATGATTGGTTGATCTGGCTGACTGGCGAAGAGTTGAGGAGCCGTGTTGTTCGTCAGGAGGAAGCTGGGCTGATGCTGGCATCGTGACGTTCGCCAGTATATCGGATGTGGTAAAGCCCGGCACGAACTCGAATCGGGCCGATTCCCGCCGCCCGCAAGGGCTAGGTGGTAAGGGGCCAGCCGGTTGCGGGCCTCGCATGTGAGAACTCGCAAATCCGGTCATTTGAAGCCCCTCCGAACATGATGAGTAGCGCACCGCTTGTCGCGTCCGAATTGATCCTCCGAGCGGCGGCGCAGATCGGGGCTTGGCGGATTGGGTTGATCGCTGTGGGAACAAAGGATGTCAACAACTGAACCCCGGATGACGCGCGAGGTGCCGCTCAATCCGAAGGAATCGGCGCTGTTGTTCATTGACGTGCAGAACTTTTGCATTCGACGTGACGGCGGAGAGTTCAAGGATGTGCCGGACGCCGGGATCGCCGGCAGGTTCGGCTATTATTTTGATCGCTTGAAAAGCGTTGCCATACCCAACATGCAGCGCTTGCAGGCGGCGTTCCGTGTGGCGGGGATAGAGGTAATTTATACGAGAATCGAGAATCTCACAAAAGATGGTCGCGATCGCAGTTTGAACTACAAGATCGTTGGCTTCAACGTCCCGAAAGGCTCATGGGATGGCAAGGTCATTGACGAGATTGCACCTCGTGATGACGAAATCGTACTGGCGAAGTCCTCTTCGGGCGTCTTTGTCTCCACCAATATCGATTACCTGCTGCGCAATCTTGGCGTCAGGCAGCTGGTTCTGGCCGGCGTGGTGACCGACGAGTGCGTGGAATCTGCGGTGCGTGACGCGTGCGACCTCGGCTACCTCGTGACGCTCGTGCCGGATGCCTGCGCCACCTACAGCCAGGAGCGCCACGAGCACAGTTTGCTGGTGACCCAAGGGTATTGCCGTCAGGTCTGTACAAATGCGCTGATTGACGAGATTGTTGCTGGCTGCTTGCCTGCCGAGACGTGCTTACGGTGATGAACAAATTCGTCCGGGCGGCCCTCATGGTTGGATAAATTCGATGTTGACGATTGCGGGCCGCGCCTGGCCAGGATCGATGCTGCCATCAAGGCGGCGTTTCTCTGGTTTGCTGATCAGGGAGCGCATGGACCACGTTATCGCGCGTCGTCAGTTGCTTTTTTTAGAATTCGTATTTTTCTGGAGGTGAGTCCGCACCGACAGCATCCTTCGGGATCGGTCCACTCGGCGTAATCGCCGGTCCTGAGCCGGACGACTGGCATGCGGGAGCGGTGAAGGTTCGAAATAATGAGTTCCGTCGCACTCTCGCCGTTCCTTGCATCGAGCTCAGCGTAGATGAGGCCTTCATGAAGGTGGTACTCGCCAGGGCCGCATGAGGAGCATTGGAAACCCAGCGCACCATGGTCAGGCGTCTGGAATACCGAGTGGAAGGACAAGTCTTCCCCGAATAGTCGCACGAGTCTCGATCGAAGCTGCGCCGACAGGGGCTCGCGGCCTCTGACGATGTGCCTGATGCCGGCGTAAGTCTGGCCGCCAAGTTCCAGCCAGGACAGAAGTGGAGCAAGCGCGTCCAGAGATCCAAGGATCGCAGTTGCGCGCAGCTCCCGCATCATTTCAGCATTCTCTCGCCCTCTCCTGTAGTCCCTGACCGATATGATCGTGCACGCCGTTCGCGAGAGAGCGTGAAGGTTGCAATGCTCCATGTCAGAGGTCTCGCTGCCCCCGAATACGAGTACCCTGTCATCGGGTGTGATGCCTGAAAGACAGTACGCCTTTCCATTGAAGCACGCATTGTACAGCATCTCTTCGTAAGTTCCGATGAGAGTCTCCGGCCTCCTCGCTGTCCCTTCTGCGAAACGGACGATATCAGAGCCATGGCATGATCGTCCGGTGTCCGGGGAAACAGACGAATGCAGATGCTCACGGTGATCGTAAACGTTCCTCACAGCCACCCTTCCCCAGGCCAACTGGATGTTGGCCAGGGTCGGTTGTGCGGCCTCGGCCGGGAACTGATGGCGCACGCCAGGATGCTGGATTGCCCTGCGCCATAGTGCGAGCAGAGAGCGCCGGTGGTAGTCCGCACGGCTTCGAGCGGGAATGAAATCCACGTCGATCGGGTTGACTTTCGGATCCATAGGCATCCTCAGGGGGCATCGAGTGATGTGATTACTTGGCGTGCTTGCAAGTGCGCGACGAACTGTGAAGCGCTGCACCAGACACCGGTATCGAAGGGGGGTGAATGCGCGATCTGGTGTGGGCTCATGGTTGCCAATCCGTCCAGAACCGGCCTGGACTGATCTGCTGTTCAAGGCATACCCGCATCTGTCAAACCCGGGCGGGCTGAACTGCGATTAAAGAGCTGCCACTGGCCGTGACTTCGTTGGCCAGCCTGTGGTGCGGCCTTCATGGCTTCCGGGCGATCTCGTGCAGCAGCTTCTGCCGGTGAGGCGAGAGCTCTGCCACGCCTGCAGTTTTCTGTCCTCCTGGTCAATCTGCTTCGACGCCAGCATTTCTGTCCGGCAGTCCTCAACGGCTGCTACTACCTCGTTGCCATGGCGGACCACGCCTTGCGACGGATTCCTGCTGCTGGAGGCCATTATCACTCATGGGTCAGGATCAATGAGGCCAATCGTCTTTTCGCTCCTCGCCCCCGGAAGAAGGTAAGTGGCGAGCCCTGGCCCGGGCGGTCTGTTTTGCCGGGCACGGATCACCTCACCAACCGGATGATCGGTACAGAAACCACGTCACGCCACGCATTCTCCGGCCCACTGCAGCAATCCCGGCCAAAGTGTCGGGCAAAACAGGTGTGCCCTCTTGCCTGATCCAGAGTGGCGCCCGTTCTAGTTTGCGGACCTTGCCGGCAGAACCTCTCCGGCAAAGAATCGTCGCGGATTGTCCTCGAGGATCGAGACGATATCCTCTTCGCTGATGTCGCGGGCTCGCAGCATCGGGATAAAGTCGTTGAACATGTAGGTGTGCTCTTGCCAAAGGCCTCGTGACTTCAGCTCTTCGATCCTGGCGATCTCCTCGAAGCTTAGCTTGCGTGCCGACGGCTTGCCCAGGTGGCCGCAGAGACGATCCATGCTCATCATGACCTGCGCGCGGAAACCATCGCGCACCAGCTTCGCCACATTATCGGCGCGAACGTCGTCAGGCTGGAAGTGGTGCGCCCCGATCTGGTCGAACCCGATGTAGGAGCCCCCGTCCACGATCCGGCGGTGGTAAAGATGGTCGGCGTTGCAACAGCAATGGCCGATAAGGCATCGATGCGCGGCAACGCCGGCGGCTGCGAACAGCTGCTGCTGTTCGGGCCCGGCGCAGCCATCTGTCGTGTGAGTAATGACCGGCACTCCAGTCGCCCTCTGTGCGATACAGGCTGCGGCGAGGAATTTCATCTCCTGATGGGTAACAACCGGCGCGCCGGTCGAGACCTTGAGGGCGCCTGCCTTCACGCCCGTCTCGCCGATCCCGTGGGTGATCTCGCGGATATAGAGCTCCGCGATTTCCTCTTCGGTGCGGGCGCGCCAGTAGAACGGCAGCCCCCGCTCCTCGTAGTAGAACCCGGTCGTGCAGATGATCTGCATGCCGGCTTTTTCAGATACCTCTTGCATTAGGGTGACGTCGCGGCCGAGCTCGATTGGACAGGGGTCCACGAAGGTGCGCACCTTGTGTTCAGTACGCAGTTGCACCAGCCGCCGGACGGCTTCCGCGATCAATTCCGCACGGCTGTAGCTGGCGAGTGGATCAAACCACGCACCGGGAAAGGCGATGAACAGATGCTCATGCATCAGCGTGCGTCCGAGGCGCTCAACCGGGATCGGCCCCGTAACCGTCTCAACCATCATGGACGCCAACTCTCCTCACCGTGTTGTATCCGGGCGCATAGGCAGAACACTGCAATCGCCAGCTGGCCAGCGACGAAGTCTATAGCCGGGGTTTCGTTGGGTTACGTCGGAGGCTTGCCCCCTTCGTTTTTTGCAATTGCGGACCGAACTCGCGGTAGACACGCGTGTCTTGTTCTAGCCGTGGGCCATCCTGCGCGACGCAGCCAGCGATCGCCATAGCGAAGCGCCCATTGGGGGAGGGCTCGCTTCGCGGCATCTGATGGACTCTACTCGCGTCAAGATGACAGATACGGAGAAGGATCGCATCGAGAAGGCGCCGGAAGTCAATCCGGTCTCAGTGAAAAGGCTCAAGGCGTACGGTGCTCCCGATGGCAGGTTGAACTGCGTCACCCAGCTGCATGAATTGGGCCAGGTACGTCGACGAAGAATGCTACGAAATTTCTAGGTAATTGTCGCGTTTGCGACAGATTGAGAGATTCCTGATGGTCAAAGATCTTCTTCCGGACAGGAGGAACTCGGCGCGCCGCGCCGGCTCCTGATAACCCGTGATATCGAGAATGCAGTCGGCGCCGGCTCCCTTTATGGCGGCATCCTGCCCGCCCTTGGCACGGGCTGCTCTCTTTTCAGCTGCGGCGGGGCTACTCGTTCGAGAACATGAGCGTCACCAGGCGAAGTCCTTACGCAGCCGCGACTTTCAACTCGTACGAATTCCTTTAGCTGCGAACATACATCAGCCGTTTGGAGGGCTTGCCAGCGACCGCTATGCACCGATAGCGCCCAAAGTTTGCGGCACAGGGCCAAATCCAGACGGTCGGTCTCGCCTTCGGTTTCATCATTCGCGACTCCGAATTGGCATCGTAATCATGGAGGTGGCGCCACCATCTCCCACGCCATCAATAGCGCGGGCATCTTCATTGACAGAAGAATTTATCCTAACTGATGTGAGAACGGAATTTGCTCCCTCGCAGTCAACGTCCGCTACGACGCCATCGGCGTTCGCCGTCGCTGCTCCTGCTTTCGCCGTCGCCGTTCCTGCAAGATTTCCGCGTGGACTTTGCCCAGCCTAAGACCGGCAGCATAAGCGAGTGCCATGTACCACCAAAAGAGACCGTGCGAGGATGCAATACGGCCGACTAGTGGATTGCTCGTTAGGGAAGCGAGCCGCTTGTCGGAATCTAAGAATTGTTGTCCAACGTGATCGAGCGAGTAGGCAGACGTGCAAATCTCGTCACGAGAACTCGTGGTCAAATCTTGCATCTTAGCCACGAGGACTCGATCGTAATCGGTCTTAGGTACGCCCTGAATTTGCAGCGTTCCATCACAAATGAGACCTAGATAGCCATGAATCCACGGACGACGCATTGGCCAGTTTGGTAAGGAAATCTGATCTTTGATATCATCCCTAAGCAGCGGAATGTTCTGGCATCCGAAGGCCGAACCGTAATCCTTACGCCTCTGAAAGAGAATGGTGGTGTCTGAGCTCGGGGTCCCGTTTTGCTTGCCCTGTATCACTGTCTCTATCTTGTTACAAAAGCTGTGCAGCTGGTCGATTGATCGGACCAGGGCGCTGCCCGAGACCTGGATGTCGCTGCGAAGGGCGCTGATCTCGCTACGCTGTGCCGCGAGTTGAAGATTGGCGGTAGTAATGACGATCGTACCTACTGCCGCACCCACCCAGGGGTAATCTACGGCGCGCCAAGCGACGGCGGCGTCGTACGTCCATCTTGCAACATGGCAGAATGTGATCAATGCCAGAAGGAAGGATACGCAAGCGGCAACCACAAGCGGTTGGTCGCGAAGCCACAAGCTAAAATCTAAGTATAGGATCAATGCCGTCCAGATGGTAATCGTAGTCCCCACACCCACACGCCGCTGCAGGCCGGGACGCGCTGAAGCACGCACGAACCGAAGGATCTGAATTCTGGCCTCGTAGAACTTAACAATAACGCTGTTCCGGGTGACTGATATGCGACGCGCGAGACAGCGCGATGCTTGATGCAGCAAAGACCGGGTTTGGCTCAGTATCGATCTGCAACCGCCAACCGATGCCTTCAACGCTTGGTGTAACAATATGGAAAACTGTTGAGACACGGATCGGGTGCGGCCGATGAGCGACATAGGAGAGTCCGCGTAGAGGAAGGTTCCTCGACTACAAGTATAGTACCATATACTTACGGCGTTGCGGTCGCCACGAACTCAGTGAGTGCGCCGAGCCCAGATGTCCAACCGCGGCTCCGTCTTAGGGGGGTAGTTGGGCGTAGGGAAGCCGATCGCGAAGCGCTCCCAATGCCACGATATACGACCAGTGGTCGACTTTTGGGGTCATAATGTCCGCATCAGGTCTTGGTCGTATTCATGCCCGGTGAGGCTATGACAATCGGCTGTGTTCGGTTCGCCTCAGCGCCTTGCTTCCACAAACGTCGTTACTCGCGGATAGCGGATACGAATGCAGATTGGGTCAGGGAGCTTGCCCGCCAGCAAGGCGCGTGGGCCTGCGTGTCGCGACCCAATATGACAAGCTCGCAGGCAACTATGCGGCGTTCGCCAAACTCGCAGCATCCATGTCAATGGTTACCACGATCGGTGTGGATATTGGCAAGCATGTTTTTCACGGGATGGACAGAGGGGTGGCGCGTTGTTCGTCAAACGGATCAGCCACGGAAGGTGTTCGACTTTTTACGGCTCAGCCGTGCTGCACTGTCGCGCTGGAGGCATGTGGTGGAGCGCATCACCGGCCAGCCAGCGTGCTCAGCTTGGCCACGAGGTTCGGTTGATCCCGCCGACCTATGTAAAGCCATTTGTGAAGCGAAGGATGCGGATTCCGACGAAGTCGCCCGGGTGTACCGATGTGAAGTCGCTCGGGGATTCCGAGCACGATGTCGCCCACCTTTCCGATTTGATCTCGCCCGGTGACGAGGCGTTCTGGCGGTAGCTTCTCTGGCATTTGGCGAGCCGCGTGGTCAACCTGGAATCGCGGCTTGAACTTCTTCTGCTTCTGTTGCGGTTGCTGTGGGCATGTGGGCAACGCCTGGCGTTGTCCGAGCGAAGCGGCATGTCCACAGCGTTACGGGCTCAGGTCTTTCGGGCGGATTGCCGAGTTCGGCGCAGGCTCTCGCCGGTGAGGTCGAGCCGATGGGCATTGTGGACGAGGCGCGGCGGCGTCCTGGCGGATAGGCCCGATGGGTCGAGCCGGCGTAGCGCCGATGGCTGGAGGCCATGTGCTTCGGCACGGTGGTGTGCTTGTGATTGCCACTCATGCGCTGATGCGCGGCAATCCGCTCGCCCTTGTGGAAGATCTCGACGGTGCGGGCGGTGAACCGCACCTCGACCTCGGCACGCGCGAAGCGATGCGGAACGCTGTAATAATGCTTCTCCACCTCGACGTGGTAGTCGAGGCTGACGCGGCGGATCCGCCACTCCGCGAGGACGTATCTGCTTGCCGGCAACGGCTTGAGCGCCGGCCGGTCGACCTCCTCGAGCAGCCGGCGGCGCGTCACGCCGAGCCGTCGGATCGGCCGCTCCTCATTGAGCCTAGTGAGCAACTCGCCGATCGCTGGCGTTGACCTCGGTGAGGCTGTAGAAGACGCGGTGGCGCAGGCGGCCGAGCAGCCAGCTCGATGATGAGGACAGCCTGCTCGACCTTGGCCTTGTCGCACGGCTTGCGCGGCCGCGCCGGCAGGACGGCCGTGCCGTAATGCGCGGCCATCTCCGCATAGGTGCGATTGATCTGCGGGTCGTAGAGGCTCGCCTTGATGACTGCGACTTTGGTATTGTCAGGCACCAAGAGCGCCGGGACGCCGCCGATCGCCGCGAAGGCGCCAACATGGGCGCTGATCCAGTCGGCGAGCCCCTGCGTCCACGTCGCCTGCGCGTAGGTGAAGCTCGAGGCGCCGAGCACGGTGACGAAGATCTGCGCTGTCCTCCGCTCGCCGGTGAGGCGGTCGACCACCACCGGCACGCCGTCGCCCGCGTAGTCGACGAACAGCTTGTCGCCGGCCGCGTCGCCTGGCGCATCGTCACCGACAGGCGTCCCTCCCAGGCGCGGTAAAGCTCGCAGAAGCGCGAGTACCGGTATCCGCCGGGCTCGGCGCCGATGTACTCCTCCCATAGGATCGACAGCGTCATGTGCTTGCGCTTGAGCTCGCGGTGCACCGCCGCCCAGTCGGGCTCGGCGATGCGGCGATGACCCTGCCGGTTACCGTGGCCGGTCTTGGCGAACAGGCGGGCCTCCAGGGGCCGCGTCCGTGAGTTCGTCGGGCAACGGCCAGCTCAGGCCTGCGGCCTCGAACCGCCGGATGGTCAGCCGCACTGTCGAGGGCGCCGCGCCCATCCGCCGAGCAATCTCGCGGCTCGGCAGCCCAGCCGCCTTCATCCTGATCACATCGCGCACGCGGCGCATCGCAAGCCTCTCCGTCGGCATCCAAGGTCCCCCTTCGCAAAGCCGAAAGGGGGACCCTAAGGGAGCCAGAAGAGGCCTTGTCACCCGGGCGACATCATCCCGGAACGGTGGGCGACATCATCTCGGAATGGGTAGGCGACTTCAAATCGGAAAGGTAGGCGAGATCATCTCGGAATGCCGGGCGACATCGAGCGGAATCCGCAGTCGCGTCGAAGGCGTTATCTCGGCCGGACCTCGGGTCGTCAGAGGTGTAGTCGGTCGAAGGACGGGGGCGCAACGGTCGGCGGGACGGGGCCGTAGAACCAGACGGACTCATCGCGTCTAGAGCACCGCTAATGATTTAGTTCCGGCCCGCGAACTCCCATGCAGGCTCGCAGCTCCATCGCTGCATCAGAGGCCGGACAGATGGCTGCGTCCACTCCGTGCCAACCGTCTACAAAGATCGCTTGCATCTCGGAGGCATCCACAGATGAGTCCGCGCTCTGGTTGCTCTCATAAGGGGAGCTATTTACCGCCCTCTGCCAAAAATGGCAGATGGGGGAGTTTGTACCCGAAGCAGTAGCCCGATCGCCGATCGGACTGACAATAGAGCTTTCCGTTCCCTCAGTAGACCTGCTCATACAGTCTGCAGATCTCTTGTTGATTTTTTCCTTCAACGAACGCCATCTCTCCCTTCTTGTGCTTTGCGTATGTCTCGGTGAACCCGACGGGAAACCAGCCGCTTACCGCGGAATTCGCCAGCAGGCGATCAAGTGCATCGGGCAGGGATGTTGGCAGGCGGACATACCCGCGTGCCGCCAACGCCGATGGATCAAGAAGCGAGAGGTCCTCGGTGGTTGCGTCCGGTGCAGGCAGTTCTTCTTCGATGCCCTGGACGCCGGCGTGTACGATGGCGGCGAGTTGCAGATGCGGGCTTGCCGTGGCGTCGGCAGCGCGGAACTCAAAATTGAATTGAGCTGCTTTGGAAATATCGCTCAAATCAGAAACAGGACAGATACGCACTGAAGCTTCGCGGTCGCGGAAGCCGAGATTATTGAAGGCGGCGCTCCAGCGATGTGGCGTGAGGCGCAGGTAGGATATGACACTCGGAGCCGTGATCGCGACAATCGCGGGAAGATACTTGAGGATGCCGGCAACAAACTGGCCTGCGATCCTGGAAAGCTCATGTTTGCCGTTCGGATCCCAGGTTGCCGGCCTGTCGCCATTGAGGAAGCTCAGATGAATATGAACGCCGTTGCCAACGCCGGCCGGGTTCCGGATGGGGGTGAAAGTAACCTCCTTGTCGAACGTGTACGCAACAAGCCGCACGAGCTCGCGCAAGATTGTGGAATGATCCGCTATGGCGATCCCGCGCGATGGCCCCATCGTGACTTCATACTGTCCCGCACCAAACTCTTTCATGAATGTGTCCGGCTCCAGACCTGCCGCGCGCATGGCCGCCACAACCGCTTCGGCGAGGCGTCGCTCGATACGGAAGCCGTTTACACTGTACGCCTCTCCAATGCGGCCTGCGTCATTGCGAAACTGGAATTCGTGTTCGAAAGCACCGAACAGCGTCAGGCCGGTCACCCGATCGAGGCGTTCGAGAGCACTCCTGAGGATCGAGCGCGTACAGAATTCCCACGGCCGGCCATCGGTGTGGCGGATGTCACCGAGCGCGAAATGCTCTACCGGCAAATCGTCGCTTAGTTGCACGCGCACCCTCGCGGTTTCATCGGGAATGAGGACAAGGTCACCGAGGGAGCCAAACGGGCTTTCGGCAATGGTGTCGAAACACGTGATCAGGGCGTTGGTGGGCGTCCAGCCAATGCCCCGCTTTGTGCGCTTGTCGAGCTGCGTGGCGGGAAACGCCTTGCCACGAAGCTTGCCGGCAAGATCCGTGCAGCATGCAACAAGCATTTCTTCAGCGATCATCTTTTTCCTCCGAAGGCGGATCCGGGGGCACCAGGCGAAGTCTGTCCCAGGCCTCCAGGCGTTTTTTCGTCGCAGGCCAGTTCGATTCCGATACCTTGACGATCAGGGCCTCGACGAGGGTGAGTGCGCAGACGAGCGTGTCCCAGGCCGTTTCGATTTCGATCGGCAGGGCAACAACATGATCGCTGTGACGGGCGATCGGCGACATCCACTTGTCGGTAATCAGCACAATCGATGGCCGGCACTCCCGTGCGACGATGTCTGCGAGCGTCTGCAGGTCGGGCTGGTACCGGCGAAAGTCGAACAGTACCAGGACATCCTGCTTGCGGATTGCCAGCAGGTGATCCGGCCAGTGCTCCGGATTGGGCGGAAGATGATAGACCTTCGGCCGGATCTGCTTGAGGTGCACCGAGAGAAAACCAGCGATGCTGTCACTGACGCGCCCGCCGAGGATGAAGACTGCGCGGGCGGGATCGGCGATGAGCTCAAGGATCCGGTCAAAAAGTTCCTGCGGAACACTTGCGCTCATCTCCTGTATCCGGTCGGAGGACCGCCGCGCGTAGTCGGCCAGAAATGCACGACGGCTGCCGGGTTTTTCAGTGGCCTTGAGCTCCAGCGGCGAGCGTCGGCTTTCCCGCAATTCCGCTATCAGCTGGCGTTGAAATTCCTGATAGCCGGCAAAGCCGATCTTGGTGACAAAGCGTGTGATCGAGGGCGCACTGACGCCTGTACGTTCGGCCAGCTCCTGAATGGTCTGGAGGGCGCCAAACGGATAGTCCGCCAGAACAGCGTTGGAAATCTTGCGCTCGCTGGCGGTCAGATTGGCGCTTTCACGCCTTATTGTTTCACGCACGGTCATGATGGCTACAGAAGCTGAAGAACGGGATGTCCATCCACCAACCCTACCAGTTGTGAAAAAAAATAGTCAAATAAAAATGACAGCCGTTCTTTGAACGAAAAGTTTTATCCGCCCGATGGCAGTATGAGACCCGTATCCGGCGAGGCAGTGTTCGGCGCGCGGCCTTGCGTGATACGCGTCCGGCAGCCAGCCGCCCGAGGCCTGAGAAGAAATCTTCCCTGCAGATCCTCAGCGATTTTTGAGCAAAAGGGCGGCAAGTGCCGTTCCGGCAGCTGCCCCGAGAACAAGCCAGGACGAGGATTTTCGCGCGGGGGCACGGCCTGTACCTGACCACGTCCTGACGTCCGGGGATGGGCTTTCGGTTTCGAAACGCTCTGGATGCCTGGCCGGGTGCGCGCCTGAAGACTGACCGGAAACGTGTTCTAGCGCAGTGGCACGGTCGTTGCTGTCGGGAGGCCTCGATCGTCAATCTAAGGGCAAGCGGTTAGATGACTGGTCCTGGGCAGTGCGCGGGCCGGAGACGTAGTTGCATTACTCACCGCAGTCCGTCCAGTCGAGAAATCAAAGTAGATTTTCTACACTCGATTACAAGCGTCGATCACGCGGTGCTCAGTCGGATGTCATGAACCAGACCGGCACAATGTCGGATACTGAAATGTCGCTCCAGGCGTTCTGCTTCATCCCATCTTTCACTTCGAACTGCACGCGGCTGTGTGATCTGCGCGGGGCGCCTTGATCTGTACAGTCATATGCCGAAGCGAGCATTTGCAAAGTAAGCGTAGCGTTGCGGCCCTTTTGATTGGCGCTTGACGCTTATTTTGTCCGCGTGGCGCGTCGCCGCGGCTTCCATGTGTCGGACAACGCGTCGACGGCGGCCTCGAGCGCCTTCCGGTCGATGACGTTGGGATCGAACCGCTCCGGGCCCCAGAGGCGCATATGTTCGTGCTCCGGATGGGCGGGGTCGCTGATGGCATCGAGGTATTCGGCATAGCCGGGCGCACCGCCGACGTCTTCCGGAGGACAACGGCCGACGGCCTCGAGCAAGAACGGAAGACCCTCCGTTGTCGTGTTGTCGAACCACTTTTCAAGCTTGATCACGTGATCCCAGCTGTCGCCGTAGTCGTAGAGATAATGGATCGTCTTCGCGCCGGTCTCCTGAACGATATTAGAGAGCCGCGCCTTGCGGGCATCGATGGCCTGAGGGCCAAAATCTCCATCGGGATCAGGGATACCCCAACGTCCTTCGCCGGCCAGGAACTCGAAGAGATGGCTGTTCGTCCAGCCAAACGCCGCCTGAAGCGTCAGATGCAGCCGATCAAGGCGCAGCGTGAGCGGCACGACAAGGCATCGCATCACCTCCGGTTTCACGTCCTTGAGGGTCACCTTGATCCGGACCGCGGTCGTGTTCAGGCTCATGCTGCCAGCCCCGGATCGCGCGCATGCATCGTGTAGGTCGACGCCCAGGGGAGCAGTTCGTCCAGTCGCGCCGCAGGCCAACCATTGACGAGCTTCGCGAGAACATCAGCGAGCCAGTGCTCGGCACTGACGCCATTGAGCTTGCAGGTCTCGATTAACGAAGCCAGAACTGCCCAATTCTCGGCGCCCTCGTCGCAACCGGCAAAAAGGGAGTTCTTGGCGTTGAGCTTGATCGGCCGCATCGCACGCTCGACAGCATTCGTGTCCATCTCGATGCGCCCGTCATCAAGGTAGAGCGTCAGGCCGTCCCAATGACGCAACGCGTAACGCAAGGCCTTCGCCGTGTCGCTCTTCTGCGCAAGGTAATCAAGCTTGGCCTCAAACCACTGCTTCAAGGCTGTAGCAAGAGGTCGGGCATGCGCCTGCCTGCCAGCACGGCGCTCGGCATCCGATCGGCCGCGGAGCGCTTTCTCGACCGCGTAAAGTTGGGCGATGCGCTCAAGAGCCTCGCGGGCAACCGGAGCTGGCGCCGGAGCAGCCTCGCGCTCGATCTTCACAAACTGGCGCCGCAGATGCGACCAGCAGAAGGCGAGCGTTCCGGACAAGGCGTCCGCACGCGTCTCTTGGGTCATGGTCTTGTAAGCCTGATAGCCGTCGCAGTGGATGATGCCGCGATAGCCCTCGAGCAGCCTCAAGCCATGAACGGCGCCACGGCCCGGTGCATAGGCGTAAACCACGCCAGGTGGCTCAGGTCCGGCCCAGGGCCTGTCATCGCGTGACAGCGCCCAGAAGTAGCCGGTTTTGGTCCTGCCGCGCCCCGGATCCAGCACCGGCGCCGGGGTCTCATCGACACAGAGCTTCGAAGAGGCGAGCAGAAGCTGGCGCAGACGATGCCACAAGGGCTTCAATTCCTGGGCGGCGTAGCCGACCCAGAAGGCGAGCGTGGAACGGTCGATGGCGATACCGTGGGTCGCCAGCATCTGAGCCTGACGATAGAGCGGCAAATGCCAATGATACTTGGCGTCAATGACATGCGCGACGAGACGCTCGGTGGGCAGTCCGCCCTTGATCAATCGCTCAGGCGCAGCGTGCTGGAGGACGATGCCATGACAGGCGCGGCAGGCCAGCTTGGGCCGGCGGGTGACGATCACCCTGTATTGCACCGGAACGACGTCGAGCCTCTGGCTCTCATCGTGGCCAATCTCAACGAGATCGCCTTTGCAGCACGGGCAGCAGGTTGCAGCCGGCATCAAGGTTTCGACGATGCGCGGCAAATGCTCCGGAAGCTGACCACGGTTGGCTCTGCGCTTGGCAGTTCTCTTCTCGCGGGCTCTGGGATTGGCGCGATCCTCAGCTGCTTCGAGAGCCGCGACGGCCTCTTCGATGTCCTCCAGAACAAGCTGCAGCTGATCAGCGTCCAGCTTTTCCGACGATCGACCGAACTGCGCATCCTTCGCAAGCTTGAGCAACCGCTCAAGCCTGGCGCAGCGATCCAGCAGAGCCGCGGCAAAGACACGCAGCTCAGCTGGATCGCTCGGCAGCTCATCAGGCAAATCACTCATTGGCCCGAGTCTGCCATGCTTCGCGCCCCGATGCAGCGAAGATTTTATGTCCTACGCAAGCGCTTTCGGCTGCGGGATTCGAGGCGCGTGCATGCGTGTCCAATCCATGCCGGCCAAAAGCGCCGACAGCTGCGCGGCATTCATCCGCATTACGCCAGCCACGATGGGAGGCCATTTGAAGCCGCTGCCATCGAGCCGCTTCCAATACATCACAAGGCCGCTGCCATCCCAGACGACAATCTTCACCCGATCGGCGCGCTTCGCACGGAACACCACCGCCACGCCCTTCATCGGGTCATGGCCCAGCGTCTCCTTCGCCAACAGCGCCAAGCCCTCCGCACCTTTTCTGAAGTCCACAGGTTGCGTCGCCACGTAAATCATGAGGCTCGCGGGCGGTGTCAGCATGAACGTGTCCGTCGAAGCGCCAAGAACACATCACTCAGCACAGCAAGGCCAGGTGTCCCTCGCACCTCCACGCGTGCCCCCTGGAGCTCGACCGTCACAACGGCTGCTTCCGGCGACACGGTGGGCTCTGCGGCCGCCGGTAGCGCCGATTCCGATACCACCGGCACGAACGACAGCGTGTCCGCCGAAGCCGGCAGCACCAACTGGCCCAAACGCGCCCGGCGCCGCCAGTCGTGCACCTGCTGGGGCCGGCACCCATGGCGACGCGCGACATCTGTGACAATCGCCCCCGGCTCAAGGCTTTCCGCGGCAATCCGTGCCTTCAAATCGTCCGGCCAGCGCTTTCGACCTGCGCCTGCGTACACTTCGATACGCGGTGACAACGGTCGTCTTATGTCGTCCGAATGGTCGTCCATTATGAGCACCCTTGCCGAAGATGACTCTTCTAACGGTGCTCCTAAGACTCCGCACAAACAATCCGACGGGCCTCGGCGCTACGCTTACTTTGCAAACAGTCCGGGCTGCAACATTTGACAGACCGGACAGGTAATCAACTCCCGGCCTCGCCAACCAGAGATGTCAGGCAGGAGGCGGAAAAAACCGGATTATCGTCGCTCTTAGCGTCTCATAAGCTCATAAGGACAACTAGAAGCGATACGAGTTCTGCCTAACAAAAATGATCTGCGCCGTGTTCGCGAGATGGGTACGCCTGGCCATGGAAAGCACATGAAGCACTTCGATCCCGCGAAGCGGGACGGCAGCTTCAATCCCCGGGCGGAGGCTCAATTGGAACAGCAAAGCCCGCCTTCACGCGGTCCATTATGACCATCGTCTTGAAGCCTTTGATGTCCGGGTTCTCATAGAAAAATCGCCGGGTGAACTGTTCATACTCTTCCATGGTGCGCGCGGTAACATACAGGACAAAGTCGGCATCGCCAGTAACGTAGAACCCGTTGACGACATCAACAGACGACTTGATCGCCTTCTTGAACCGGTCGATGATATCCGACCGTTCGCGCTCCAGATTTACCAGGACGAGCATTTGAATAGGCCGTCCCACCGCTTTTGCAGAAACGATCGAAACATCGGCCTCGATGATGCCCTCTGAACGGAGCCTCTTCAGTCGTCGCTGACAGGCGGTCGCGGAAAGGCCTGCCATTTCGCCGATCACCTCGGATGTCAAACGATTGTTCTTTTGCACGATCTCGAGGATTCGGGCGTCTATCCGATCGTACTGCATAGTCGTCTCCAGCCTTGAGGTGAATTTCGTCGCAAAATGCCTGCGCGATGCAGGAAATCATCCGGGCGTCAGGAAATGCGATGCAAATGTCTTGTGCGGCACCACTATCCTGAATGCACAGGAAATTTCAACAAGATGACCGCTCCGGATCCTTGAATGGCCCTTGAAACTATCCAGCACAGAAACCCTCGTTTGCCCGGTCTTGCTGCCAGCCACCTGCAGAACCTGCGCCGTCGCGATTTTGTGGCAGGAGATGCGCTGATCAACGGACGTTGGGTTGCGGGCGACCAGAGAGACGTGGTGGTCGATCCCGCGACCGGCGAGGAGATCGCGGATGTGGCCCGCTGCTCCGCTTCGGATATGGGTCTTGCGATCGGGGCGGCTGATCAATCGTTTGCTGCATGGCGGGGATTGTTGCCGGCAAGGCGTGGAGCGATCCTCAGGTCCTGGGCGTCATTGATGCTCGACCATTCCGAAGAACTCGCCGTTCTGGTGACGAGCGAGCAGGGCAAGCCACTGAAGGAGGCCCGCCAGGAAATCGCATACGGTGCCGGATTTCTCGACTGGTTCGCCGCAGAGGGCGAGCGCGCATATGGCGAGACTATCCCCGGCCACAAGCCGGAAAGCCTGCTTCAGGTGCGAATGCAGCCGGTCGGTGTGGCGGCAGCGATAACTCCGTGGAATTTTCCTGTCGCGATGATTACCCGAAAGGCGGGGGCCGCGCTCGCCGCCGGTTGTCCGGTCATTGTGAAGCCCGCGCCCGAGACGCCGCTTTCTGCTCTTGCGGTAGCCAGGCTGGCCGAAGAGGCAGGCATTCCACGCGGTGTATTTCAGGTGGTGGTTGGTCGTCCGCTCGAGCTCTCGACGCCGCTGCTGCGAGACACGAGGATACGCGCCCTTTCTTTCACCGGTTCTACCGATGTCGGTCGTCTGCTTCTTGAGGGCGCGGCCGACACGATCAAGAAGGTCTCGCTGGAGCTGGGAGGACATGCTCCGTTCCTGATCTTTGATGACGTCCATATTGAGAAGGCAGTCCAGGGTGCCATGGCGGCAAAGTTCGCGACGTCGGGCCAGGACTGCCTGGCCGCCAACCGCATCTATGTCCAGAAAGGCATCCATGCGAGCTTCGTCGAGGCCTTCGCCGGCGCAATGGCCCGACTGAAAGTCGGCCATGGTCTTGAAGCTGCAACAGACATCGGGCCGATGACCAGATTGTCGGTCGCCGACAAGTGCAGAGCCCAGATAGCTGATGCTGTGAACAAGGGCGCGCGCATTGTCTGCGGTGCTCATCAGGGGAACGGTCCGGGTTCAAACTTCATCACGCCGACGCTGCTGGGCGATGTTACCGAAGACATGCTCATTGCGCGTGAAGAGACGTTCGGGCCGGTTGCCGCCGTACTTCCGTTCGAGTCGGAAGAGGAGGTCGTTGCCCGCGCCAATGCGAATGAAATGGGGCTGGCCGGTTACATCTACACGGACAATCTGCGCCGGGCACTTCGCCTTTCCGAGCAGATCGAGTGCGGCATGCTCGGTATCAATACGGCCTCATTCACCGGACCGCCGATTCCATTCGGGGGATGGAAGCAGTCCGGCCTCGGCCGCGAGGGCTCGCGACACGGCCTGGCGGAATACATGGAACTCAAATACGTCTGCTTCGGCGATCTGGCAGCTTAGGAGAAACGGAATGATTGACATAAAAACCATCGCTGAACGGGATCGCGCCAGTGTCCTGCATCCCTTCACCCAGCTGAAGGAATTCGCCCGGGGCAGGAGCGGCGATCCGACGATCGTTACAGGTGGCGAGGGCATTCGCATCCAGGATGCCGAAGGACGCAGCTACATCGATGCCTTTGCCGGCCTCTACTGCGTCAACATCGGGTACGGTCGAACGGAGGTGGCCGAGGCCATCGCGCGGCAGGCTCACAAGCTGGCTTACTACCACACCTATGCCGCCCACACGACCGAAGAGCTGGCGACGCTGTCCGATCGTCTGGTGCGAATGGCGCCGGGCAAGCCAGCGAGAGTATTCTTCGGCCTGTCCGGATCGGATGCCAACGAAACGCAGGCCAAGCTCGTCTGGTACTACAACAACCTGCGTGGCAAGCGAGAGAAGAAAAAGATCATCTCGCGCGAGCGCGGCTATCATGGCTGTTCGGTCGTCTCGGGCTCGATGACCGGGATGTCGTTCTACCACGATCATATGGATCTTCCCTTTCCGGGCATCCTGCACACAGGCGCTCCGCATCACTATTGGGGCGCGGAGGCAGGCGAGTCGGAGGAGGACTTTTCTCGCCGCCGTGCCGCCGAGCTGGAGGAACTCATCCTGCGGGAGGGCCCCGGGACGGTCGGCGCCTTCATCGCAGAGCCGGTGCTGGGGACGGGCGGTATTACGCCGCCGCCGGCGGGCTACTGGCGTGAAATCCAGGCCGTGCTTCGACGGCACGACGTGCTTCTGATCGCCGACGAGGTGATCTGTGGATTCGGGCGAACCGGGGCCGATTTCGGCAGCACGCTCTACGGGATCGAGCCTGACCTCGTGACCGTCGCCAAAGGCCTGACCTCCGGCTACGTGCCGCTCTCGGCCGCCATCGTTGGTGAAAGGGTGTACGCGGTCATGGAGGAAGCTGCGGACAGGGTCGGGGTGTTTTCACACGGATATACCTATTCCGGGCACCCCATTGCGGCCGCAGCGGCCAACGCGGTTCTCGATATCGTTGAAGGGGAACGCCTGGGCGATCGCGCAAGGATCGTCGGCTCGCATTTCCAGAAGAGGCTCATTGAGCGCTTCGCGCAGCTCGAGATCGTGGGGGAAGTGCGAGGCGTTGGCCTGCTCGGTGCGATCGAGTTCGTTGCAGATCGCCACACCAAAAGGCGTTTTGACCCGCAGCTCAAGGTCGGTGCCCGCATCTCAAAGGCTGCCCGTGATCGCGGGCTTATTGCCCGCGCGATGCCACACGGGGACATCCTCGGCTTCGCCCCGCCTCTTGTTGTCTCCGAAGCCGAGATCGACGAGATTGTCGAACTCGCGCACGGAGCGACAAAGCAGGTGCTCGACGAGCTCTCGAAGGAGTCGGCCCTTTCCTGAAGCCTGATTCCGGCGGGGCGTCGGGAGCTCGCGGAGCATTTCGTTGAGCGCTGGAGAGCGGAGGCGCTGTCACCCGCCGGCGTCAGGACCTTCTTCAGCCGCGGGGGTAGCGCTCGCCCGTAGAGAAGGGAGCGCGGAAGCGAAGACAGAATTCTCATAGAAGAGAATCGCGGCAGGATCGTAGTCGGCCTTCTCCCCGATGCCGGCGAACGTTCGTCCCGAAGCTGAGGGACAGGTGCAGAAGCGCTTCTCCTCGCCCCAATATTTCCGTCGGCAGGTAGCGAATGCCGGTTGACGCAGCGTCGCACCGATCGCGAGATTGACATTGAACGGTGCATTTGCAGGCTTTCGCGCCGCATCCGGCGAAAGCAGGTCTCAACCTCTGCATCTTCAGGACGAAGTGCAGAGTTGTGCACGTCCATACGAGGCGCCGGACGGCGCGTCTAGGCGCCCCATTCCTTCAGGATGCCGGTGAATTCTGCTATTGTAGTGGCGTGCAGGAACATCATCAGGAGAGCGACCACAACCGCAATGAAGAACAGGTTGGGTTCGTAGATCCATTCGATCGCCGGTGGCGTTTCCGCCTTCCCGGGTGCAGAGCCGCCAGCGAGGCGGATCTTCGAAATCCCGCGAATGACCAACGAGTCAATGATGGCGGCGAGAGCCGCATATCCCAGGTGCGAGATGAAGTTCTGGGGGCTGGGCTTATGGGGCGAATGGCCGGACGGCCACACGTCAAAAACCAGATCTGCAAGAATATCCTTTGGATACCCATACCACAAATGCGTCAGCCAATAAGACAAGGCCAGCAAAAGCAAAGAGGTGCCCCAAACGATCAGTAACGCAGCGACGGCCCCGCGACGGCGACTCGGCAAATCAGCTCTGACCGGCATTATCCCCGCCAGAACGAATCCCGCCAGAAGAAAGCTCAATACGCAGATCACGGAAAAGATCACCGCGGACAGGTAACTTTCAGTCGAAACACCGCCAGCGAAACGTGTGATCACATAATATTCAAGGGGGATGACCAACCAGATCAACTTGGGTACCCACCGGCGAAGCCCATAATCGGCCACCAGCAGATTGACCGGAAAACGCGACCATGACAGCAGTTCGCCATACTCTCTTGCGATCGCCGCGACAGGAATCATTGTCCGTCCCAGTTGATAACCTGATTGACCAACTCATCAACCCTGCGGCCACGAAGTCTCTTCAGAACGACCGATGTGGTCCTCGGCTTCCAGACCGTGGCAGCTTCGAGAGCATTGGACTCGGCGTCGGAGAACCAGCCCTTTCGCCGGACCGGTCCCGTAGGTAGAGGCGGACTGAAGCTGACGCAGGCCATTCCAGATGTCTCACGGTACGCAAATTCCGACGAAATTCCCTGGTAGCGGCTGGTGAGTTCTGGCTTTGGAGCCGCATTTGCCGGAGGCGCGATGGTGCTCGCGACCTCATAATCCGTCGGCGTATCCTGTCTTCTTATTGTCTGGAAGACATAGTGACCCAGCAGGCTGGCATCATCCGTCCGGATGCCTTTGGCACAATCACCGGTTTGCGGATTCTGCATCTTGAAGTGGAAGTAATCGTGCAGCTGGCGTTCCTGCTCGCGGCTTCCGTCTGCGGCGTGATAGTCGATGTATCTGTTGAGTTCAACGAAACGGTCATCGCGATTAAACGAGAGCAACGGGTTTCCGCCAGAGCAGCGAGAGACGATCGGGGGACGGTACACATAAACCTTGTTTGCGCGAGGCGAGGCGGCTGCAGTCGTCTGCGTCCGAATGTGCCACACGCCCTCGTCACCGTCCGCGGGCGGGGGCCCTGGCGGTGAGTAAATGAACCTGCTGTTGACCGAATAGTGCAGTTTCCCGCTTCCTACGAGGCGCGCGACGACCTCTCCGTTGGAACCTGTGTAAGCATAATAAAGTCCCGGTGGCCGCAATCGGGGACAAAGCTGGTCGGCGTCAACCCATTGTGCGTGAACCGGGTCAGGCAGCCCGAGAATACAGGCCGACAGAGCAAAAACCAGCCTTGACCCGATCATAGACCTCTCCATTTCTAATTCTCGGCCGCTCCGCCGGGAACGACTTCGACCAAGCCCTCTGCCGCTTTTTCAGCGTGATCACGCAGGTCAGTCCGGAATCCAGCCAACGCGTCTGTTGCCCGTCTCACTGCGGCCTCGATCAGGCTGCGGGTATCACTCGCAGCTGCCGCCAGTTGCGAATTCCGTATCGCGACCGCCGAAATGAAGCTGCCGATATCGGGATAAGCGGTGCCCGGTTTGCCGTCGATGCTGTTGACAACGAACCGCCCGAGCGCCCGATAGGCTTCAAACTGGGTTTCCCCGAACCATTGGTCGACTGTCGGTTCATGAGGAAATTGAGTGTTCTTGATCGCGTAGCTTCGAACTGGTGCCGGTTCGATTCCCTGAAAATCCGGTTTCAGGTAGAGGAGAAGCCCGGATCCGCCTTCACGATAAGAAATATCTGCAACTGCACAGTAAGACCCGCTCGCGGTCGGGGGATTCGTACGCTTGACTATCTTGAGGGACTGGAAATCGATCTCGGCGTCAAGGTCGATCGAGATCTTGCGCAAGGCATTGCCCAGATCTTCAAATGCACAATTGGGATCGGCTCCTGCGTCGCTGACGACAATCAGACGGCATCTGCGGCGCACCATCTCGTAAAGACCGAGATTATCAAAGTGGCCGCCATCGGACAGGTTGACGTAAGCCTTCCCTTCGTCCGTCAGCCCGAGCGCCTCTTCGAACATCGGCTTGGCCGCAAGCACGGGACCTCGATGCTCGAACGTGTGGTTCCCGGCCGGACCAGGATTACCCAGCCATGCGCCCAGCCGCACGTTGAAGAACGTCAGCAAGAAACTGAGACCGAGGGACGAATGATAGCCCATGTTAGGGCTCGCGGCCGCGCCCGAGATCGTCATCGCGGTGCCGAGATCCATTGTCCCCCCGTACTTTGCGGCGGAGCGGTAATAACCTCTTGCCCATCGCAGGTCAGTTGCTGGCGGCTCCGCGGGATCCCTCAGATCACCGCAGCCAACGGACAGGGGTGTCGCTGTAAAAGACAGCGCCTTCCTTTCGCGCCAGGCCAGTTCACGGGTGGCGACAACGTTAAGCGCCATGTTGATCACGTGCAGATGCGGCGGCTTGTCCGGGCCATTTACCGCAGGCCATAGTTCATTCAGTCGAATGTTGTCCCATTGGTCGAAATCGGTGAAATGATTTGGACTTCGATCGGCCTTCGATGCGCCAAGAAACGCCCGGATAAGGCGATTGCGATAGATGCCGTGCAGGGAAAACCGGTTTGTGTTGATCGCCCATGATGCGACAATGGCGAGCCCGAACGCTGCAGCAAAGAATGTCATCAGCTGGTTCAGCGATCTGCTTTCGAGTGGTGCGGCGAAACCGATGAATTTGCCATCGTGGATTGTTGCGTCGACGATCGCCGAGAGTGTGCTGACGAGCACTCCGAAAAACAGCGGAACGGAAACCGCCAGAATCAGGGCTGCTGATCTGTCCTTGATGGTCGCATAGCCCTTCTTGATAACTGCTGCCGTTGACGAAGCCTTTCCAATGAGGCTCGCAACAAGACCTGCACCTCCACCCCCGACGGCCAAAGTCGTTATGGTCGGCAATTTGCCGCCATCGCTGTTAATAAAATGCAGGACCAGATAAGCACCGCCGAAAATCAGCAGCATCGCGATCGCCCAGCCTGCGGCGGCCCGTCCGTGATACCCGGCAGCGCGCGCCAGCCACTCCCGTTCGGCGTCCCCCCATCGAACATAGCTCGTAATACCGCAGTACAGCAGCTCGCCAGCAAAAGACGCGCCTACGAACAGCGGTGGCCCAAGGCAGATCAGTACGAATGGTATGAAGGACGGATGGCTGACCGACAAGTGTGATGACACGACGGCCTCCACCATGACGGCCAGAATGTAACCCGTCAGGACGCCCGACGCCGTGAAGGCCGCAATTATTCCAGACGAATGTATCGCGGACAGCGTGCGGATATTCTCGATTGTCGAAGTGTCATCCTTGCGCCTCGGCCGCGTGAAGGACAATGCCAGTACGGCCGCGATCAGATACACGCTACCACCGATCATGATCACGGCGGCGGTCGCGTTGATCGTGGATCTTGACGAAAACTCGTGGAACTTCAGCGCGGCAATGCTGACGAGGCTTCCGCCTATCAGGACCGGAAGCATCTCATACCAGATAAAGCGTTCGCGGCCGGACGATTCGTCGCCCCACCCGGGACGTTGCTGGACAGAGTCCAGCACGGCGGCTCCGATCATGGCGATCCCGAAGCCGCCGATAGCGGCGATCCAGGAGGCGCTGTCGCGTGGAATGATCAGGCAGAGCTGGACCAGCAGCTTTACTCCGACAATACCGGCAATCAATGCAGGAATCAGAATAAGCCAGTTCAGAAGCAGGTTTCGTACGAACAGCGCGAAGAGAGTAAGTGTGTCGGTGGACAGAACGCCGGCACGTGGCGTCAGATAACTTGTATACCGGCGCAAATGCTGCAGCGGTGAAATCTTCGCCCTGGCCGGCAAACCGCCACGAAGTTCAGCCTCGACCTCGTCGTAACCAGCGCGCTGCACCCAGGCCGTCAATAACGAGCCGACATAACCTCCGCCGGAGACGGTAGACAGATAATCGAACTTCGAAAGGATCCTGCGGTCGGCAAGTCCCTGGATAACGCCCAGCGCAAATGCAGCACTGCGAATGCCCCCACCGGACAGACACAACGCGGAGAGGTCCTGCAGTTTCTGGACGCCATCCTGATAGGCTTTGACCTTGTCTGTGGCCGAGGCTCCGGCGGAGATATCAGCCACCTGGTCCGCGTCCAGACCCCGCCGCCTGTGAACCGCCTTCAGTTCATCCAGCAGTACATCGCCAACGTCAGGAATTGCCGGAGCTTCCTTGCGTGGAGTTGCGCAACAACCGGTCATCCACGATTGCTCGTCTTGCTCGCAGGAATGCGCAAGCACATCCCCGCTGGTAAAATATCGCCTGGTTTCAAATAACTGAATTCAAAGCTCCGGCGTGAATTTGCCATACCCTGTAAATGGTTGCAATCTTTAGTTGCGAATAGTCCGTATTGCCTTTGTCCATTTCGTACCGTTTGCGGTTTGCTCCTTGCGAGCTTCGTCTGGTGTCGGCTTCGGGTGAGTCGAAAGCGAAGCAGTCCGCATTTCCAGGCCGCGTCGCCGTTTGTTTCGATGTGCCCGCCCGGCCCGAACGAGATCGTGCAGCCGCACTGCGGAGAGACGAAAGGCTCTCACCAGATTTCCCTGGCTGTCCCTCTCACGCGCAGTCATGCCAATCCATTTTATCAATGGCGAAGCGGGCACCTCGCCAGGGAGCGGCTTGCGACGGGCGCGTCCCAGATCTGGATCACGAATGTCGAGCCGTCGTACGTCGCGCGGCCCGGACGGCTTCCGATCTGGTCGTCGTCGTTCAGAAAACATGGCCGTTGAAGGCGCCTTGCCGTCAGGCCGTCCGGATTCCAGGAGCTTTGCCGGTGGAAGCTGGTCGAGCCGGTCCCTTTCGCAGCGCGGTTCACTCGCTGGCACGGGGTCCAATTCAGGCAGGAGGCTTCTGGCCGGTCGACCAGACGATTTTCGATCGTACGCAGTTCTGTATCCATCAGGCTTGCAAAGGCAAATCGCTTCTCGTCGTGCTCCACACGGTCCCGGTGCCACTGGCGGGGCGCCTGAATCAATCCAGCCAGGCGGTCAGCGAGAGCCCCACAATCCAGAACAATGCTTCATTGAAGCAGCGGTCGTCCGCGTGGATCGCGCAGTCGGGTGAGTCCCATGGTCGACCGGGACGGTAAAGGTAAGGTTGACCGCTTCAGCGCACAAAAGCTGCGAATGCTCCGCCTCACGCGCAGAATTTGGAGGTTGGGAGGGCCCGGATTGATGAACCCCGACTTCGGTACCTAGGTAACGTTTTTGTCAGACATCGAGGGGGGCCTCGAGTCGTTCCGTCAAGCACAGTCCGTCGCAGTGAAATCAGCAGCGACGGATCTCTGGTGCACGGGACCCACGTTTTTCGAACCTGGAGGGTCATCGATGAAACTGACGAAAGGTATTGTCCTCTGTTCTGCTGCAATGTTCGGCGCCGGAGCGCAGGCCGCCGATCTACCTGTGAAGGCCAAAGCCATCGAGTACGTGAAGACGTGCTCCCTGTATGGAGCCGGGTTCTTCTATATTCCTGGCACAGATACCTGCATCAGGCTCGGTGGTTATCTGCGTGTCCAGGCGGGGCTGGCAACCAACGCTCTCTATGATGCGGCCAACAGCGGGGTGGCCGGCGCGCAAAATCGCCTGCGCAACTATTACAGCACCGGCTCGCGTGAAGATCTGACCATCGACACGCGCACGCAGACAGACTACGGCGTGGTCCGCACATTCTTCGACAGCGTATTCACCTGGAATGCGGGCGGCTATGCCGGTGCCGGCACAACCGCCGTGAATGGTTCGACCGCTTACAGTGGAGCGACTGTCGCCGGCGGGACGCTGGGTGTCTACTACGCCTTTATCCAGTTCGCCGGTTTCACGCTGGGCAAGGCGCAGTCGCAGTTCTCGGCCCCCTGGGCAAACTATCCCGGCAACAATTTTGACGGCCTGCCCGGCGGCGGCGGCTGGGACCCCGTCAACCAGTTCACCTATACTGCAGATCTGGGTCAGGGCATCAGCCTCTCCTTCTCGGCCCAGGATCAGGTCCAGCACGACACCACCAACATCTGGAACGTGAGTGCGGCAACCGCAGCGGGTCTTGCGAGCGGGGCCTATGGCGGGAACGATATCGCCGGTACCGCGTCTCCGGATTTCATTGCCATGCTTCGCGTCGACCAGGCCTGGGGCCTCTTCCAGGCGGCAGTCGCCGCGCATGACAATCATGCCGCCTGGTACGGCGCCGATGAGACGACCGGTCATCCGGCCGACAAGTGGGGCTGGGCCGGGCAACTGGCATTGTCGATCAAGAACATCCCGACCGGTCCAGGTGACACGATCAACCTGACAGGTGTCTATACGACCGGCGCGAGCCGCTACAACTTCCAAGACTATATGTCGACCAGCTATGCGATGTACGGCGGGACGGGCCTTGCCGGTGCTTCTCAGAGCGTCGGACTGGGTGGTCTCTCTGACGCGGTCTTCGTTGCAGGCTCGGGCCAGGAGTTGACCACGACCTGGGGTTTCCGCGGCGGCTACACCCACAACTGGGATCCGCGCTGGGCCACCAGCGTCTACGGTGCGTGGGCGGCAGTGCGTTATAACAACACTGCCAAAGGCTATATCTGCGGCGCGTTCATCGCAACGCTTTCGCTGTCAAGCGGCGCGGCCGGCTGCAACCCGGACTTCAACTATTCGGTTGTCGGCACGACGACCGGCTGGACACCCGTCAAGAACCTGACGTTCTCGGCCGACCTGGCCTACTCGATGCTCGATCAGAAATATGCGGGCGGGAGTCTTTCAATTACCCACATTGTCGACGAGTTCTGATTGAGAGGCCGAAGACGATGTCATGGAGGCGTGTTAGTCCTCGCCAGACAACCATGTTTCCTGGCGGCGGATCGTGGTTGCGAGCGAGGTAGCCGCCGAGCATGGCGATCTGGAGCAAATAGGTGGCGAGGGTCTTGCGCAAGATGCGCGGCTTGGCCCGCGCCGCGTCGATGGCATCAAGCGTCGCAATTTCGGTTGTGGTGAGAACTGTCTCCGGCGCAACCTCGGGCTTTGCTCGTGCGGACATGGTGAGGAAGAAGATACGCCAGCTGACCATCGCGATGAGGGCGAGGAACTTGGCCAGCCGCTCGGCGGTCTCAAGCCTCGCCTCTTCGGCGCGGCAGCCAGACTTCATTACCTTATGAAACACCTCTGCTTTCCAGCGCAAGGCGTACCATTCGAGCTTCTCGATGGCGATGGCGAAATCTCCGACCGGCAGATTGGTCACCAGCTTCCAGTCGATCGGCGGACGGCCCGCCGGCGGGTCGATCTCAAGGGCTTGGATGTAGGTGAGAAGCTGAGGACTGTATCGCTTCTGCTTGCCGACGGGCGGCAAGGTTTGGATGGTGGCGAACTTCACGTGCACGCACGCCGTCTCATCCTGTCCGATCGCGACGTAATGGCGTCCCGCCCAAGGCGCCGCCGAGAGCTGGGTGAAGACCCGATGAGCTCTATCCCGTGGCTCCGCGCCGGCGGGCGCGGCGGCCAAGCGATTGGTCTGCACTCGCACCAGAAAGCGCGTGCCGAGATCCTGCGCCAAGCAAAAAAGCTCGTAGATATCGCTCTCGCGGTCGGCCACATGCACGCAGCGCTCCGGCGTGCCCACGAGCGCCATCGACTGGCGCAGGTTCTCCAGCCAGCGATAGCTTTCCTTCGTCTCGATCGGCACGCGCGTGGGGTTCACGTGCCGCTTGAGCGTCCAGGTCCCCTTGAACTTCGTGCGTGTCCAGAACTTCGCTGCCGTCAGCCCGAGCGGCGTGCCGCCGAGGGTTACAGCCAAGCTCGAATGCATCAGCACCCCACACAAGGTCACCACGTTCGGCTGACCCGCCTTATAGCGTCCGGCGTTGATGGTCTTGGTGAAGCCGATCTTACCCGGCTGCGCACGGCTGTAGATGAACTCGGTTGTATCCTGCAAAATGAGGATTGGTCCGTCGTTCGCCGCGCAGCGCCTGGCGGTCGCGGCAAAATGGCCGGCCAGCATCCCATGCTCGGTCACGCGCGGATTGTCGAAGAAGCGATAGGCGGCCTTCGTCGCCGCCCAGTCGCCGCACGCGGCCGGGACCGGTTGGCCGGGTGCCGCCGACATCTGATCAAGCAGGCGGCCAAATCGGCGCGCCAATCGCTTGTCCGGCAGCCCTGCCGCAACGACTTCGTCGTCATGCCAGCCTGCAGCACCAGCTCCCGTGTCTCTGCTCATCTGTGACGCCTCCGCGAATCGGCGTCACAAACAGAATCACAGAAGATTCAACCGGTGCAAATCCTACGCGCGAGATGTGGGTAATTGAAAGGGCGGGAGTACGGTTACGCTGCCGGTGCAGTCAGGTATCGCCAAACCAGGTGCTGTGTATGAGCTCAAGGACCAGAACAGCCTCACGCTTCTGCTCCGCGCCCAGCGCAACTGGTGAGTGAGTCTCCTGTCATCAGCGAAAGGAGAAGACGAAACGGCGTTGTTGATCTGCATTTGACCTCCAGGAAGGCCTCCGGCATGCCCGCCGGGGGGCCTTCGCATTCACTCCAGCGCACGTTCTTGCGGACGCGAGCCCGTGGAGGCCCGGGAGACGCTTGCTCTGTCGAAAATCCTGCTTTGGACCCGTTTTCCCTGTAGTCCGCCACGGCTCGCCAGACATATCATTCCAGCGCGCCTGATCGAGGCGCCAGGCAATGAGCCTGTGCCACCCAACGACTCTACGGCAGCCGTCATGCATAGACGCCGCAGCCGAGGCGCGTGAGGTACCGTTCGACGAGCTCGATACGGCCGGAGTGGTCAGAAGATCGATCGGGCGGCGCTGCTCAAGACCGATCGCCGAACGCTCGAGCGATTGCTCGGCATCTTCCTGCGAGCCAAACACGTCCGTGGCCCTGGCCAGGATTTCCGCGAATTTCCAGGTTCGGCCGCTCTGCTCCTGGCTGAGCCGTTTGTCCGGGGCATCTTGCGTCGCTGGAATGTACGAATGCTCATGCCGACGGCTTTGACCAGCTGAGTCCGTTTTGTGAATCACGAGCAGGCCATCCACGAGATGATCCAGCGCGGAGACGGGCATCCGCTCACAAGCAGTTCGTGAGCCTCGAGAGGGCTCGTGATACGCCGCGCCAGAATGCGCGGCCCGCCCAGCAAGTCGGTCACTTTCTGGAGTTCGTTGCCAGGCCCTTCTGGAGCCGGTTTCCCGGCTGCAGCACTCATGGAAGCCCTCGCGTCATGCGTCGCTAAATATGTGTCACATGTCGCGATAAATCAAATGCAGTCGACCGCCGCCGTTCGCGGCGCCGGCCAGTTCGCAGCGGCAAGTGTGTTTGCCTGCCGCAAGTCGTGGAATCCCGGCAAGGCCGGGAAGCCGAGCGCCTTGTTGAGACAAGGCCCAACGCACGCTGGTCGCTGGATTTCTCTCATGACCAGTTTGCCAATGGTCGATGCTTTCGCATCTCCAACATCATCGATGGCGCAATCGGGTAGTGCCTGGAGGCTATTCCGGATACATCGATCGCCGGCCGGCGTATCGCCCGCGAACTGACGGCGATTGTCGAACGACGCCAGGCAAGAGCCTCGCTCCTTCCCGAAATATATCACCCTGCGACCGGTGCCGCCCACCTCACTGCAACGGACGGCTGCGCAACCCCGACCAGCTGCGCCGATTCGTCAGTCGCACCACCTGGCTTGCAAGTCCACGACTCTTGTCGCTGCCGGATGAAAACGCAGTGGCAGGCCGGTACGACGCGCTTCTCACCCGGCTTCTCCGCCATGGAGCTGACGTTTCGTAGCCGCAGCTATGCTGCAAGCTTCCGAAAGAACGCTGCAGCAACACGGCTCCGGTGAGGTTCACCCAGTTCGCCGAATCCCCCGCCCGTCTCGAACTCGCAAAACCAGAACTCGGAGCCGGTCCACAGCCAGTCGACGCACAGGTATGTCGTTTCCAGGTATTCTGCGAGAGCCCGCGAGCCGTCCAGCAGCGCATCCGGCGTGGTACACAATTCTCCTTCCTTCAAGGGTTCGCGTCTGCGGCACGCGACAATCTCGCAGCGGTCGAGATAAACGCGATACTCGGCTTCGATCGAAATGCAGGGCTGAAGGACAAGCAATCGCCCTGGAAAGGGAGGGTTCTCAATATACTTTTGCAGCCCGGACCGGTCGTTTATTGTTTTCTTCCCCAGCCCCGATGTCAGATCGCGTGGCCGGATGAACATTGGATAGGAGCCTATGGTCTGCTCGGCAAAGTCCAGCTGTGAACGAGTGGAGCGCTCCGCCCCGAGCAGCGCCGTAGTCAATACGCGAAGCCCGAGTTTCCGTGCGATATCAACTCCGCGAAACTTGTCTTTACAGGCCATCGGGAATTTCGCCGTATAATTCAGCAGTCGTACGTTCGTCGAATTCGCGATCAATCGATAAAGCGATTCCTGCTTTCTTTCCTTTTGCAGATCGGGATGTATCAAACCGACGTAGGCGGCTCCATCCCGGGACAGTATGTTCCCGAATTCACTGTGCCAGGCGACGGAGGGCTCGCCGCTCGCGATGTAGATATCCTCAAGATGGATCAACCGGAATTTGTAGCCCAGAGCTTCCGTATACGTGGCGTACAACCCGTTGTAGACATCAAGTGATGTCCTGATGACTTCATCCATCGTCGCTGGATATCCGTCGAATGAATCGATCCAGTAGAAATTCTTCATCTCATTCGTTTCGAATAGAACGGAGCCGACGCCCGGCCTCATCCAGACCGGCTTCGCGCAAGACCGCAGGAGCCGACAGGCAGTGGAAATCTATATGGTATAAACCGGCCTGTCATGGCGGTGATCCTGAAATCCGTTCCAGAAATCGCGCAGGGCGTACCAATACCCGTAAATGTCGGACTTCTTGGCAGTTTCGCCAGCTCTTAGAAGCGAGAGCAGCAGGCCGGCATTCTCGGCCGGCTCCCGAGCGTCGGCACTGTCCCTGGCGCGGCGCCAGCATCCCTCCAGCGTCTCGATGAAGAACCGATCACTCCGGAGATAATCCAGGCTGTAAATGTTTCCGTCAACGCTTGAGAGCGTTCTCTCAATGTCGGCGTTCTCTCCTTTCTTGATCACAACAGTGTAGGGAAAGGAGATGTGAAAAAGCGGAACTATCCGTCTCGCGTTGAAAAAGCCCACTGCTGCGCGAAGCGGTCCCTGGGCCGGATGAAAGAAGTCGTCGATGACGATGTAACCCCCGTCCGAAACCCGGTCATAAAGTGCGTCCAGCACGGGGCGGACACTTGTGTAAAGATCGCAATCAATGTGGACAAACGCAAACTTCGCCCCGGGGGACAACCGGGGAAGTGTGTCGTCGAAAAAACCGGGAACAATCTCGACGACGTCCCGGAGCCCGAAATTGCCGATCCTTTTTTCGAGGCGCTCCTTCCATTGTGTAACAGGGCGTCCGTCCGGGGGACCGTAGTCGCCTTTGCGAAACACCGGATTATCCAGTTCGGGATGAAGTGCCGGCAGGCCGGTGAAACTGTCCAGGCAATACATCTTCCGTTGATGTTCGCGTGCCCGCAGTCCGAGGAAGAGCGACATCCCACCCATTCCAACGCCCAGATCGATGAAGTCACCCTCGATCTGCCCGATGTTCTCTTCGATCAGTCGCCCATACAGCCATTGCCCCCAGGGGAACGGGGGAAACATGCTATAGCGGGCGAGCATTCGAATATCGCTCCCGAGCTGCCCTGGCAGTTCGCAGAATTCGAAAAGATCGAACGGAAAGTAGTTATGCCGTTTCGTCAGAGCCATTGCGATCTCCAACCCGCAAGAGAGCTTTGCAGATCCGGCCGGAAGGATCCATTCCGCTGGATCGCCACTGCCGGACGCTGAAAGCTGATCAGCATGTCTCGGCGCGGGCCAGCCAGAATGCCAGCGTGCAGCGTTGCCCGGCCGTGACCGGCGTCACCTCGTGTTCCAGTTCAGCGTCGGTCACCAGGACCGTAAAATCGTGCAGGAGCAGCGCGGGACGGTCGGGAGGGTAGATGGCGAAGGCGCCGCCTGCCTCGGCGGCGTTGAGCTGGACGATCACCGCTGCCAGATACCGCTTGCTGGATTCGCTGTCGCGATGCCGGCCGATGAATTCGCCCTCGGCCAGTTCATGCGCCTGCATGCGGCGCACGACGAGCGGATCGCTGGCGAGGATCGTCTCATACAGCGCCAGCTTGCCGGGCGCTGCGACAATGGCGAGCAGCGCATCTACCAGCACCGCGTCTGTCGCGCGCGGCCGCTCGCCATCGACCAGCAAACGGTGCACGCGCACGGACACAGCCTCGTCCGTATCGCCGGTCGTGACGACGACGAAGCGATCGGGATCATTCATGACAAGATGGCGGATGCGGGCTCGTTCCTCCGGTGAGAACGGGCAGTCATGCGATCCGAACGCCAGGTAGCCGGTCTGCCTGAACCGGTCGGCGAGCGATTCCTCGATTGCTTCACGCATCATCCACCCCCTGGTCCATCGCGCTGCGGTTCACGTCTATTCCGTGGTCTTGTGCGTCCCGGCCGCGATACTCGTCGCCCAGTTCCTCCCGTCGAATTCGACATACTCGAACGCGACATCGGGCGGGAATTCGATGCAGCGGGCATTGACGCTGCGAAACCCCGTCGGATGTGATCGGGGCTGATAGAACGGCTTGATGCCGCAGCGGACGCAAAAAGTATGAACAGCGAGGAACTCACCGAAGCGATACTGTTTCAGGTATTCCTGCCCCCGGTGAAGCCGGAAATGCTCCTCAGGTACCATCAGCTCCTGATGGCCTGATTTGTGGCAGATGCTGCAATTGCAAACGGTGATTGTCAGATTTCTTGTAGCTGCAGCCGAAAACGCCACGCCTCCGCAATGGCAGCTGCCGTGGTACCAGAAGCGCCGGACGCCCGTCTCGTCCAGGAATTCGGCTGGCAGGTCGATCAATTGCAGTCTCCGTCTTGACAAGGCAAGTCCGCCTTACATGGGCACGCGCCGGATGAGCCGAAGGGCGAGCCGGAGATGAAAGGCCAGATACGACGTCTCCACCGGATCTGCGCAGGCGGTGTCGGCGCGATGCGCTGAATGGAGTGCGAAGGCGGGCAGCGCCGGATGGCGATGATGGACTGCATGATAGTTCGCGTGCCACTGGAAGAACCGGACGACGGCGTTCGAGCGGATATTGCGCGCCCTCGGCCACGGCGTTCCCTCTTCGGCCAGGTCGAAATGTTCAGCCAGACTGAAGAACAGCGCGAACGCCGGATAGAACAGCAGCGGCCCCCAGTAGGCGATGAACATGGTCCGTGTCTGCCACACGGTCGCCGCTCCGCAGCCCGCCAGCCAGAGCAGGATGACAAGATTGTCGCGTCGGGCGGCACGCGCCCAGCGCCTGCTATTGATGCCTGCCGGAAATTCGCCCCTGAAGGTCAGGACCATGCGGCGGAAGATCGATCCCCAGAAGCCCAGTCCCGACTGGGCGTGAAGATAGCCGGATAAACTCGCGAACCGGATCCGCGGCTCGGAATCACCCTCAGTCGCTGAAAAGCGATGGTGTATCAGATGCTGGCGACGATAGATCGTGAAGTTCACCAGAATTGGCGTGCACCAGAGGGCACCGGCAACGCGGTCCCACCGGCCTCCGAAGTGGGTCTGGTGAATGCAGTCGTGCCCGGCGTTGAGACAGCCGGACAGGATGAAGGCGCAGCCGAGGACGGGCAGTGCCGCCCACGGGCGAGGCGAGATTACCATCGCTGCCGAAGCAAGGACCGCGTAGGCAGCCAGGATCACCGTTGCCCGCGCCAGGGTCCGCACCGGGCTCGGCAGCGGTGCTGGCGGATTCAAATCACGCATTGAGGCTGTTCCGGAAGCGAGGCTCATGCTGCGACATCCAGCTCGTGCCGGAGCATTTCGAGCAGACGCTGCTCCATCGCACGCGCCTCATTGCTGCCCGGGGCAATGACCAGCGCCTCAAAGGTGTGCGTGTTCACATCGTCGCAGGCCAGTACAACAATGCCGCAACGATTGCCGGCGCTGAAAGCAAGGCCGCTTCGCTCGAGCAGGGCCACAAGTCGTCCGAAACCAGGTGACGGCACGTCGCGGAATGAGGCTGCGACATGTGATGCGGTGAAGCCGGAGCCGAGCAGCCGGCTCGCAACTTCGTGAAGCACAGTGCCGCCCCCCCAGCGGGCGTTGGCCTCATTGAACAGCAAGCGGTTGTCGGTGGTGATGATCGCGTCAATATTGATGTGGCCCCGATAGCCCATCATCGCGGCAAGCTGCAGCAATCGGCCGCAGTGCAGGGTTGCCTCCGCCAGCCGCGCAGGCGGCAGGGCGGCAGGCAATTGAAGACCTGTCCAGAACAGGCTGGTGGCCGCGGGATCGGCGCTGCGGCGCAGGCGGATCGAGCCGGAGTCGAGAAACTCGGCCTGTCCGTCAGGCCTGATCAGAAACTCGAGATAGAACATGGCGTCGGCCGGGTGATAGGCCTCGACAACAAGGGGGCCGGAACTGCGTCCCCGCAAGGTCTGCCATAGTGCAGAAATCATCTCCGTTCGCTCGTCCCCGTTTGCAGCCGGGAGCCGAATCCACCGGAAGGCGCCGGCGAATGGGCCGGTCTCCGCTTCGCTCAGCACAATGTTGCCGGTTCCGCCCGCACCATTGTCGAGCTTCACCATCACATTGCCTGTCAGGGGCAAAAGCGCGTCGATGACCCGCCTGAAATCAGCCTCTGCGGCTACGATAGCGCCCTCGGGTATCGGCAATCCGGTGCCGACCGCGAACTGGCGAAAATGGCTTTTCCGGTTGAGCAGGTCGGTGCCGAAATGTGCAGCATGGCGTCGGGCGATCGCCTGGCCACCCGAAGCGCCGAGGCGCAACTCCTCCTGCAATCGCGCGGTCCCGGCGGTCTGGTAGCAGGCGAGCATCGACCATTCGTCGGGTGCGCCGATCGCGCGACGAAGTGTCTCGATCGTCCGTTGATCCAGCAGGACCTCGTCGTTCAGAACGACACTGGCTGCGCCGGTCGCGGGTGTTACGAACCGGACGGGCGCTTTCCCGTCCTGCGTCTGCCAACCGGGGACCGCTGCCATATACGACAGAAAATCGTCCCCGGGTCGTCTGGTTGCCACCACGACATCGCCAGGACGCGCGAGCCAGACGTTTCGCGTTGCCGCCTGGGCGGCGAACAGCGCCTGCTGCCGGTCAAGCCGCTGACCCAGCATCTGCTCGGTCGCATTATTCATGACAATGATGGTCGGCATCCCTGATGCCCTGCGGTTACGCGGGAACCGGCGAAGCCGCCACGAGACCGGCACACCATTCGTGGTTCATGGCGTAAGCCCTGAGGCATTCCTCAAGGAAGTCCGCTTCCTCATCAGGCCTGATCAGTTTCTCGATCATTCTGCCGGTCATTGCCACGTGGACGGCCTCGCCGTTGCTGTCGCTTCCGATGTGAGCTTCGAAATAGTCCAGCCCTTCTGAAGCGTCCGCACCGAACAGCAACTGAATTGCTTCATACAGCGCCGTGATCATTGCGAAGGCATGCCGCTCGAAAGCGAGCATATGGGCGATATTGCGGTTTCTGACCGGATCGGACAGTCCATCGTAGAGCCGGTCCAGATAGTCGGCCGTCCTCCGGTCGGGCAGGGCTTCCGTGAAACCGGCGCCGATCAGCTTCCGCACATCGGTGATCAGCATCGCCGAGTGAAAATTGCGTTTAACTTCGGTCAGGCCCGGCAGTCCATCCGGCCCGTTGCGCATGACGAGCTCATGCCCGCCAAATTCGTCCCACGTCAGGAACGCTCCGACCGCAGCGCTGATCTGAATGTTGTCCTTCCATGCGGACCGACCGAGGCCCGTCCGGTAGGCCCGGTAAATTGCGCCGCTCTGGATATAAGGGAAGGCAACAGACATCGCTGCATATTGCCCCATCAGCGCGCCGAAATTTTCCCGGTCTATGCCGTTGCCGAAGGGGTGGTCAGGGTACAAGGCCGAGATCGACTTATCCAGCCGGCGCAGGAAACCGTCCGCATCGATGTTGGTCAGGACATCAGGAGCTCGCATCTTTCACCTTTGAAAATAACTGACCCGGTCAATCACTGTGGGAGCCCTGTCATGCCGACTCCGCTTCGGCCTTTGGCCGGAACTGGGCGTGAATCTCGCTTTCAGCGCCCAGGGCGTGCGCATGACGCACCCAGCTGACAACGATCCACTTGAACCCGCTCGTGATGGGCAGGCAGGCGTGCCAGGCCTCCGGCCCGTTTTGCCAGACGACCGCGCTGCCCACCGGCAGGTTGCGAAACACCTCGCCGCTGTCGAACGCCAGTTCGCCGCCACCGTAGCCGCTGTTGAGGAAATAAACGATCGAGTGCGAGCGGTGCGGGCCGTCAAGATGACGTTCACTGCCGTTTCCCGGCGGGTAGCAGACGATCTCCATCGGCTCGACGCGCTCCCGGGCGATGGCCGTCCTTTCATGCCGACCAATCAGCCCGCAGGTCAGCCCGGCGAGATCTTCGTCGACCCATTTGCAGTTGAACGCCTCGCGAACCTTGGGATCGTAGACGCGTTCTCCCTTGGTCCAGAACATCGCCGGGCTCAGTCGTCCCGACATTTCCGCAATCAACTGCGCACAGCGTTGTGGCGGCAGGACCTCCGGGTACAAGACCGGCGCGCTCAAAGACATATCCCTTCCTCCCGCAATCGCCGGAGCCAAAGCATGCGATTATCCGGTACGTAACGTACGATGCGGCACGCACCTGGATGAAGTCTGGCGGGTCCGCGCCGCTCTTGCTCAACCTTGAATCGGGCGCACTCGCAGCGACCATTGTCGGCGGTCCCGTTCACCGGGAAACAGCTCTTCTCCCCGGTCGAGGCACCGCGACGATGTCGTTCCCGCCCTCGTGTTCGCAAAACCAGCGCGATGCCGGGAACTTTTTTTGGCGAAGGCCGCAGTTGACCTTCCCGTTGCGCAAACCCGCCTTGGCGTGCGCCCGGTGACACGCCAGAGCGGGCTTGCGGCGCGCGGTTTGCGGCCGCGCATCCATTGCCGTTGCTGTCAGCCGTGCTCCGAGGCGTGATACTTGCTCGCTTCCTTTTCGTGATCTTGCGCGAGTATCAGTTCACCACGGGCGACCAGCGCATGGTGCGCTGCCTTTTCGCCATTTCCGGCATCGTAACACCTGGCTGCATCACGGAACTGTTTGGCTGCAAGTTCAAGGTGCTCTCCCGCCATATTGAGATGCTCCGCACCCAGGTTCTTTGCTCCGATGCTCATCTGAAATCTCCATTTTGAATTGGATCGCAAACGCGGCAACAATCCGGGGGCCGGCGATTTCACGTGCGGCAGCCCGCAACTTCTTTCGACAAGTCCGTCTATTGAAGACGATGTACCATACATCAACCGAAGGTTGTTTTCAACTCCGGAAAAATATCATCCCGCATGTTCAATTTAACGACGAGCATCTCCGACGGTCAAGAGCGCTGCAAATCGTGTCGTTACAGTGAATCGTTCAGCGCAGTCGCGGGCCAGTGCCAAGCGTCTCCGGCACGTGTCGACAGGCGGCGCGGCCTGCACAGGACCACCGGAAACGGCGCACGTGAGTTGCGCAAAAGGCAATTCAGAAAACACACGGGGGCTGAAGCCGCGACCATTGCATCAAGCCTGCATTCAAGGACCACACCTTGCGTTTTGCAAATCTTTCACACGCATACTCCGGAAAACGGCAAAGCGCCTCACTGTCCGTATCGGACTGAAAGCGGCTTTCAGTACGCGCCCTGAAGCCAGGAAATCATCGAAGGCTCCCCGAATATCGACAGGTGAACCCGCGGTCTGGAGAGCGCCACATAGGCGAGCTCGCGAACGTCGGCCATGCCACGGGAAGCCGCGAGAATGACGACCTGCTTTTCAAGCCCCTTGAAATCACGCACATGCGCAACCGTAACCCCCGCGAACGCCGCAGTCTGCTTGCCGAGCGCGACGACAAGATCGTCGTCGGCCGCCAGAATGGCGATTTTCTCCGGATGAACCTCGTCTTCATTGGTCAGTGACCGCAGCTTTGCCACGACGTTCGAAGCGATGCTTGCTGCCGTGCAGACGTGCCATTCGACCACGGGGCCCTCGGGACCGTCAGCGGTGATCTCGAAGCCGCTGTAAAAGCTCCGGGCAGCGTCATGCACATGCTGCGTGTTGCGCAGATTGCGGGTCAGGCGGATCGGGACGGGGATCAGTGATGCAAGCGCGCTCGTGACATCCCCGTAAACGCTCTGGTTGGTGTCATAGAAGGCGTGAAGTTTGGAGCAGACCGGGTCGGCAAGCAGCTCTTCGATGACGATCCACCATTGCGGGCGAAAATCCTGCGCTTCATCCACGATGACCGCATCGAACTTCAGTTGCGGCCTTGCCTGTATTGCCTTTGCAAGCGCGTCCAGAGCTTCGTCATCCGGCAGCCCTCGTGCAGGCGCAAGCCTGATACCGGCTTCCGCAGCGAAGGCAACACACAGCTCGTCGATGCTGCAGACCCGTACCGGCGAGCGCCCGAGCGTCTGCCGGAGGAAGACTGCCAGCTTCTTGCCGGCGCAAAGCAGCACTACGCGCGAGCCGTCCGCTGCGAGCCGCGAGGCATCCTCCATTGCCACGATCGTCTTGCCTGTCCCGGCGCCGCCACCCACAGCGGCTCGCGGCAGGTGCATGAACGATGAAAGTATATGAAACTGCTGGGGCGTCAGGACTGCGATAGTCTGCTCGTCCTCGTCATAGTGCTGCGCAGGCGGCACGCGCAAGGTCATGGGCAGGGCGAGAAGGTCGACAAAGGCCTGCACACCGCCGGCGCCTGGCCCCTGTGCGCTTTCGCCGGACAGGCGATTTCTTACCCATGCGCCGATATCGGCAAGCTCACCCCGGCAGCAGAACAGTTCGCGGGGACGGTCGGGTCCCGAATTCCCGGGGGGCCCCGCTGCATCCGGGAAGACCACGCCATGGCGCATCCGGATGAAGCGGCCCCGCGGCCAGCCTGGCATCTCGCGGACCTTGTCGAACAACTGATGCTTGGACGATCGCGCCTGCTCGACCGGGTTCTTGATTACATGACGGATGCGGTTTCTGTCCTCGCTGATCCAGACGTCTGTTTCCGGATCCCAGGAAATCCCGCCTCCCTTGACTTCGATCGTGAGAAAGCCGCGCACGGGATGCACGACGACGAAGTCGGCTTCGCCATCCTTCTCTTCGCCATAGGGTGTGATTCCAAGCCACGGACGGCTGTAGAAGACGATCCATTCAGGCCCGAGCGCGCTCTCGAGCGCATCATAGACCCGAACCTCCGCGCGGCGTTGCTCATTGTCGCGCACCTGCCGCGGCAGCCGGGCAGGCCACATCCGCGCTCCGCTCATTGCGGACCGCTCCGCAGCAGTTCACTGAAATATCCGGTTTCGCCTGCTCCCGGCTTTCCGACGAGCAGCGCGCGGTCGAGGAAGCGGTTGAACTCCTCGCAGGAGGTTTCGGGGGCCAGCACACAGGAATGACATGCCGCCAGCGAGAGGTCTTCCTCCCGCGAGAGCATGTCTTCGATGCAAAGGGGATCGGACGAACACCATTCCTGCGAAGCGATTGCCGCAAGGACAGTGCGCTCGATGCGCTCCGGGTCGCCCTGGCGCTGCAGACCGCCGAGCGTGCCGTCGTCATCGGTCGTTGCCGTGTAGATGAGCAGCCCCGCCATCGCATTCGGACCTGTCTCCACGTACAGACGCTCGCGAAGTGCCGTCGAGGAGTAGCCGCAGTCGAGGGTGAGCTGGCGCATCAGGGCGTGCGCAAACGTGTGGATGAGCAGGAACCTTGCGGAAATCAGCCGGGCGGGCTGCTGGTCCGAACCATGCCGCGCCTTCCATTCTACGATCCAGCGCTCGTTGATCCGCGATGCGCGCGCGATCACGGCCGGCCGGTTTTCCCATTTGGCGAGCCTTGCATTGTTCAGCTCCATGAATATGCCTTCACCGCGGACCTCGATCGCCGGCAGCCAGTCAAGCGGCGATGACGAGAGCTGCGCGACCGGCGCCAGGCTGTCGCCCGGCGGATGAATGCGGGTAAAACCCGTCATCGCGCGCACCTCCCGCAACCGCGTTGCCTTCACAAGGCGGGAGAGCAGGGGCTTCAGCGCCTCAGGTACCGTTTGTGGCCTGATCTCGAATTCCCGGTCGATACCGCGCACATAGGTGCCGCCGGTAAACTGCCGGTACTCCTCCAGTCGAAGGTTTTCAGTGTCGATGGCTGCTTCGGCCGCGATGCGTCGGTCGACTTCGAGGCGGAACTGGTCCGGTGTCATCTCCAGCTCGTTCAGCACGGGCGCCAGCACCGTCCTTGAAAGTATCTCGATCTGGCGCGGCCGGTCCTCGGGCAGCACGCCGACGATCAGTTCCCATGCCATTCCGATGGCCTCCTTCAACCTGTCTGACCAGGGTGGAATGCTGAGCGCGGACTCGATGACCGGGAAATAAAGATTTGATGCGCCGCGCTGGGTCGCACGGGGACGATGCGTGCAGGTCTGCGCAGGTCCTGACAGCCAGGGCCTGAGTCCGCGGCAGGCCGGCAAACGCGAGGTCTCTCTCGTCGAAAATATGCCCTCCATGGACTTGCGCGCCTGGCACGTCGGGCAGCTGAGGATCAGCCCCGCAAGACCTGCCTGCTCGGAGACCAGTTTCAGGAAGCCTTTGCTGTTCGAACAGGCGGCGTCGTGATCAACCCACATGTGCCAGGGGAACTCGTCCAGATGTCCTGCCTCACACGCGATGACGAAGCGGACCGGAACGACATAGACTTCCTTGCGCCCCGGCGCCCTGCGCGTGCACTCCGGACAAAACCGGCCCGCCCTGCCTGGCTGGTCGGCCCACATGTCCTGTCTGCCGATCCGGTCACACTGCGGACACTGCAGCCATGTCGGAAAACGGACCGCGACAAGCGCCTTCTCGTCCTTCTCCTTGAGGGGATCGCGGACAGGCGGCAGCCTGAAGCCTCTCTTGTTCAGCTTTTTCTCGAGCCTTTCCTCGCGGATGGTCTGTTCATTGACCATGCCCGATGGCGGGAAATTCCTGTCCCACTCCTCAAGACCCGCAGCGACGGCAGATACCGTCGCCCTGTCCGCACGGAAGTCGACAACGGCCCCCGGGCCGAAGGTTGCGACCGCAGCACTGCGCCTCAGTTCGCCAAGATCGTTACGCGCCATCGGTCCTTGCTTTCAGCCATTCGGCGAGTCGATAGTGAACGGAAGGCTCGACTCCGCGCATTGTGTTCGGCGTCGGCCAGGCCTGCCCCTCGCTGCGCCCAGAGGCGCGTCTCGCCGCGGCCTCCTCGGCGCCCTGCAGCAGGGAGTCTTTTGCAAACCGGTTCCAGTACTCCCGGGGCGACCGGCGGATCCACATCTGAAGCCGCCTGCGAAGCTCGTCGCCCACCGCGGTCTCCCGCCGGTCGACGCGCGACGCGCGCTCCGCGATCCTCTCGATCAGGTCTTCGGCCGTGGCGACGGCAGCATCGTCCAGCACGGGCCGCGGCATCATACCCGGCACAATGTGCCGGATGACGGCAACAAGGACAGCATGAAGAGCCCGGTCCCGTGCCCGTGAGGCGAACGGAGTGACGCTGGTGGCTTCGACTTCCCGGTAAAGGGTCGCATGGGAGGAGCGGAAAGTTTCAAAGTGCGATCGGTCGCGCGGCTTTCCATTGTTCAGGACTGTGACCACGAGGCCGGGGATGTTGCCTCGCCCGACGCGGCTCGTGGCCTGGATGTACTCCGCAATCGTCTTGGGCTGACCGTTCACCACCATGAGGCCGAGGCGCTCGATGTCGACGCCGACGCTCACCATGTTGGTTGCGAGAACGACGTCGATCGCCGCATCATCTCCCGCACGCCGCTTCAGTTCATCGAGCATGTCGCGGATGTCTTTCTGCGACCGCCGCGAAGTCAGTTCCTCGACCGTTTTGAGCCTGCGTCCGGCTTCGCCTCCACGGGCCGACGAAATCAGTCCGATGGTGTCGTAGACGTCGTCCTGCATGAGCACGAGTGCACCCCCGAGCTCGCGCAGCGAATTGAAGTAGGCGACAAGGGTCCAGTAATGGTCCCGCTCCGCCGGCTCGAGACCGGCAAGGGCCGACTGCATGAGCGAGGCCGTGACGGCCTGCAGCGTGAACTTCACTGACCGGCCTGCCGTCGTGACGCCGACATACCGTCGGCCGGCGAGCTTCGGATCGGTCACCGTGAAGCCGGAGTCCCCTGCGTCCAGACCCGGCGGCGGAAACTGGCACGTCCTGCGATCGAACAGCGCAAGGACCTGCTCGGATGCGCGGCGGATCGTGGCCGTCGATCCGACAATCTTCGGACACGTGCCGTTGGTCGACAGGATAAGATCGAGCGCCGACTCATACAGACCTGACAATGTTCCGAGCGGTCCCGAAATCAGATGGAGTTCGTCCTGCAGGATCAGCTGCGGTTGCATGCCGCTCCTGACCGCAAAGAGGTTTGCAGTCGCCTCCTGGCGCACGATCTGCGCGAACTTGTCCACCGTTCCGATCAGCAGCGTCGGCCGGAATTCGTAGATGTCCTGATCGACAGTCCAGACCGGAAGGGGAAGCGGACCTGAAAGCAGGCAGCCCTTCGTTTCGCAGATCACATGCACGGGATCGGTCGGACGATGCTGCACATAATTCAGTCCCTTGCCGCAGGCGGGGCAGGAGGCGAGCTGGCGCGGGCTGGATTTCGAGCTATCGCGCTGGCTGTCGAACGCGGCCTGGCGGCGGTTGGGCGTTGCACCTTCACCGACCCAGAGCCCGATCGAGAACGGCTCGTTGCCGAGGCGCGAGGCGAGGGAAGTGGGGATCGCACCGCGTCTTGCAGCCTCACACGCACAGATCATTGCGGACGCCCGGATGAACTGTTGCGTGGTCAGGAGCCGCAGCGTGTAGCGCATGATGACGGCAACGCCCGCTCCGTCATCCGGCTTCTTCGACGAAAGCCTGCGGTAGAAGGCGACGAACGCGATCAGGCCGAGATACGCTTCGGTCTTGCCGCCTCCCGTCGGAAACCACAGCAGGTCCATGATGCCACGATCCGGGTGATCGCCCTTCGCGGCACTCTCGAGCGTGAGCAGCAGGAAGCCGAGCTGGAACGGGCGCCAGCGCAGTGTGCCATTGCCCGACCATTTCCGCTGGGTGTCCATCACGAGGTTCGCAAGCCGAAACGCATCCGCGGCATCTGCGTCCGTCTTCAGGAAATCGGCCCCCTTTACCATCCTTGCCCGGATCCCTGCAGCCGTCTCCAGATGCGCCCGCGCGGTTTCGGCCCGCCTGCCTGTCAGTCCGGCGGCCCCGGCCGCCTGCAGTTCAATCCAGTCTCCGTAGGCGGTGCAGAGTTTCTGGAGAGCGGCATGAAGGCGGGGCGTGTCCGCCGTCGCAAGCCATGCGGCGGACAGCACATCCGCGTCCCTGGCAGCAAGGCTGCGAAAGACCTCGTGACCGTCGGGGCTGACCGCGGGCACGATCGCCTGCGGCAGCCAGGTCGTACGCACCGCAAGCGCGACCGTCCGGTCCTCCGCACTTTCGGTCCAGTCGGCCGAGCACGTATGACCGGCGGCAAACTCGCGGGCATCCCGATACAGCAGGTCAGATGACCAGTCGTCGTCATCAACCGGCGAGCGCCGGCTGGGCCGCGATATCAGCCTTGTTGCTCCCGCCGGCCTGACCTCGAAGCCGACCTGGAATAGCGTTACCTTTTCGATTGCGGTTCGGGTGGGTTCGGCCGGCGTGCCGTCATTCACAAGCGTAATCGTGCATAGCCAGCCGTGCCCGAAAGGCACACTGCGGACGTGCAGCCTCAGCCATGTTACTGACCCGGATACCAGGCTCTGGCTGGCATTGCCCTCGCGCAGCGCGACAGGCACGTTGTCCAGGACATGCTGCACGCGCTTCCATTTCCCGTCGGCTTCTGCATAGGTCGCAAAGCGGATGCTGACACTGACGGACGGGTCTGCTCCCGCTCCGGCGGATACCGCAAACGAGATTCCCGCCGTCGACGGACGACGCATCGCCACGGCCCGGGCCTGGGCCTGATCGGCGCTTTCCGCGCCGTCATCCTCGCCGCCGGCCGATGCATCCAGCTTTTCGTCCTCCTCCGGCGCGATAGGCGTGTTCTTCGGCCAGAGAATGCCCGAGACGTAGACGTCTGCCGGCTTCGATTCCAGAATCTCGTCAGGCACACGCGGCCCGACGAGGTCAGTCTCGAGCCGGTCGACCAGAATTTCCCTCGGAGAGAGCGCACTCAATCTTCACCTGCCCTGAACTTCGTCGTCCCGAAACCCGCGAGCATCGGCGCCAGCATGAAGCCGCTCGACCGCCAGGGTTCATGAAGTCGCTCCAGCACGGGATCGTCGGGCTCGACCGCCAGGGTCCGGATCCCGATCGAACGCACATACGCCAGATAACCCGGCTCCGCCCGACGGCCACAGGACTTCGCCACGCTGTAGAGATCGTCCTTGAAGTGCCTGCTCAGGAAGCAAACCCGCTCCCTGTCAGCGGTGCGCAGCGCGTAGCGATAGTCGAGCTCGCGCACCGCATGCGCGTACATCTCCGTCATGACAGGTGTTTTCCGCAAGCGCGCCTGGGCTGCCAGCGCATCTTCTTCGCTTGCGAAAACCGCGCGGCCGACGAGAGACGACGCATCGAGGTCACCCGCCCGTCCGACTTCGAACTGCAGGCCGTTCCTCGGCATCTTCCGCCAGACGCGGCCGTTCAGATTGCCTGCACCGCGCGATGACGAGCGGCCGACAAACAGCCGGTTCCTTGCGCGGGTGGCGCCCACGAACATCACACGGATTTCTTCGTCGAGGTCACTATCCTCGTCCTCCTCCTGGTCGTCAGGCGGCAGGTAAAGATGGACGTCGTCGGCCTCGCGGCCCTTGCTCGCATGGATCGTACCCAGGATCGGGCCGGCATCTCCATATTCCGCCGATGTGAAAAGCGACGGCGGATTTGACCGCGCAAGCATGGTCCGCAGCCGATCGACGTCGACGACCGTCTCGCTCTCGCCCGCGCTCTCCAGCAGAAGATTCCATGCGGCACCTTCCGCATCCTGTCCGCCGGCGTGCCTGACCTGCCCCGACCAGCGCCCGGCAAATTCCTCGCGCGTCATCCTGCGCCCGGCGAAATTCCAGAGCGCTTCGCCAATCCACGGGTGAACGCGGGCGGGGAGGCCCGACATGCGCAGGCGATGCGGTGCCTCTGACGACAGACCCGACACCATCAAGACGTCAGACCTGCGCCTCAGCAGCACGAGCGTATCGGCCGAAAGACCTTCAAGGCGGATATCTTTCGCCGCGCCGGCATCACGGCCGGCAAGACGCTCGATCTCGCTTCCGATCGCCGCTCTCCGCTTCAGGGCCGATCCCTTGCCGTCGAGAACCTTGCGGCGGACGTCGGTGAAGATTTTCAGGAGTCCAGGTTCGCTCGTGCGGTGCACGCGTGACAGCCCGGCCGCCTTGAAGCCCTTGTCCTCGAGCCGGGCGAGAAGCGAGGATTCACCCTCATCGCCCGCGACAGTGCTGTCCTCCGTGAAGCCATAAATCGCCTGCGCCCGGTCGGCAAAGACCGTCACCCCGCATTCCGGTGCGAGCGCATCGATCATCGTTTCGACGAGCTCGGCGCGGGCTCCGACGATGTCCTGCGCCTCATCAACCACGAGATGCCCAACGCGCTGCATCAGATAGTCCTGCACCTCTTCGCTGCCGCGAATCTGCGCCGTGGTCGCCTCGATATTGTCGTTGAACGAGCCGGTCAGCCCTGCATCGCTGGAAAAACCCGACTGCATCGCCCATGCGTGGGAGTCGAGCGTTGCAATGCGGACCGCGATGGCGTCCGACGGCTCGTCGAGCGAGCCCGAAAGACGGTTGCGGATTTCGTGAACTGCCGTTCGTGTGAAACTGACGATCCAGATGCGGCCCGGCGGGATACCGCCCCGGATGAGATGGGCCACGCGCTGGCAGGCGACCCAGGTCTTTCCCGTGCCCGGCCCGGCATCGACCAGAAGCCGGCGGTCGGGCGCCGCCCCGATCACGTCATCCTGGAGGCCATCGTCCGCCGGCGCGGGCTCCGGCAGACCGGACGCCGCTGGCCTGTCATCAGCAACGATTTCCTCGAGCGTACGCCCGTCAAGGTTGATGCTGGAGCCGTTCAGCGGCCAGAGCCGCCCCTTGTAGCGCACAACCGGGCCGTGCGGCGTGGTCCGGAGCGGTCGAACGACACGCGCAACCTCGCGCCCGCGGCGCAGGACCCGAACTTCGATCTCGCCCGCAAATCCTGTTTCCATCGACAGCTTTCCCCTGCAGTTCCGCAATAGCACCAGGGGTGGCTGGCGGGCAACCAGGGCTTCACCTAAATACTGAAAGTTGTGTAGCCCGACCTGTGGAGGTACGCAGCTCCGGGTTGTGAGCAGGGGGAAGCCGGTCGTCACAATGTACGAACCTGACGAAATGCCCTGGCCCGGGTCGTTTCCCATGGCCGAACTGGATTTCGTCGAAATTCTTCTCCGGGGACGCGCGCGCCGGATTGTTGACCTCGTCCGCGGGCAGGCTGACCATTCCGGGAGGCGCCATGAGCCTGGCGTGCTGCGAACGCGAGGTCTGACGGCTCGGCAAGATGATTTGAGGCCAACGAAGCCGGTCCTCGAATTCGGCGCCGGATGAAGCTGCGTTTGCTCCTTTATGACGATGAGGACGAAGCGACGTTCATCTCAATCGGATTGTTCGCGCGTATGGGAGGAATTCGTCGCTGCTTATATACGATGGGAAGCTCCCGGTATTCGCATGCGAATGGGCCCGCTACAGACGGCGCAACCTTCAGGCCAAACACTTCCGCGAGCGCCACAAGATCCACGGCGACATTCGCACCTGCAAGGCAGGATGATCCCGCAGCACAACCTCCTGCTTCTGCTTTTCCACCCACGCTATTTTCGACTGCTGGCGTTTGCTGCCGTTTCAAGGAAAGAACGCCCTCAAATCCGTTGGGCGCGCGCCTCGCGGGCCCAGCACGCTTTTCTCGAGGTTGCCTACATCATTCGCGAGCGGAAGCCGGGGTATTCCTGACCTGGAATGCGAGAACCTCGTCAATCAATGATGGGACAACGCGCTTTGGCGTCATTTGTGACCTGCTGACCAATAAGCTCGTTATCACATCGTTATGTGCTTGCCTGATGCAGAATCCCTCATGTCTGTCACCGTGACGGCATCTTCACCGCTTCCGCGATGAGAGTGGCTTCGCGTCTGCAGGGGTGATATCGAGGCCATTGCGCACGGCACTGAATGGATCGCCGGGTTCGCAAGGACAGAACATGTCAGCTGTGCCAGCGCGCCGTTGGGGCAACGACATTTCGCCACGCATTCCAATCAGACCAGTCCCTGCATTCCGGGGGCGTCCAGGATTTTTTCGATAGCGATGAAGCCTCGGCTGCTCACCCTGAGTTTTCCCGGCGATACGCGGTGCTTGAGTCTTGGTCCTGCGCCGCACATCTTGTCTCGTCGATGAAATGTCGCCAAGCGTCACTAAAGGGATGACTTGAGTCACCTTCGGCGCTCGAATGAGGGGGACGGCTGCTGCCCGACGGGCCTTGAGGTGGCCAGCTTCCTCGTGTTCCCCAAACACGGTCCGAAAATGGGTACATGGTAGCCAAATTAGCCGCGCCGTCCTCCTCTACTCCATGCTCAGTTCGTGCCGGCCCACCACCATCCAGTGGACCTCGTCGGGACCGTCTGTCATGCGCAGCTGGCGGACATCCGTGTACATCTCGGCGAGCGGCGTCCAGTTCGAAATGCCGGTAGCGCCATGCATCTGGATCGCCTGATCGATGATACGGGAGGCACGCTCCGGCACCATCGCCTTGATCATGCTGACCCAGACGCGCGCCTCCTTGTTACCGAGTACATCCATGGCTTTCGCGGCCTTCAAAACCATCAGCCGCATGGCCTCGATCTCGCAGCGTGCCTGCGCGATGATCTGCAGATTGCCGCCGAGACGGGCGATCTTCCTGCCGAAGGCCTCGCGGGTGAGTCCGCGCCGTACCATCATGTCAAGTGCCTTCTCCGCCTTGCCGATGACGCGCATGCAGTGATGGATGCGCCCTGGGCCGAGGCGGATTTGCGAGACCTCGAAGCCGCGCCCCTCCTCGAGCAGGATATTTTCCTTCGGCACCCGGACATTGTTGAAGCGCAGGTGCATGTGACCGCGCGGCGCGTGGTCCTGCCCGAACACGTGCATGGGTCCGAGGATCTCGACGCCGGCCGTGTCCTTTGGCACCAGAATTTGGGAATGCTGTCTGCTCGGCGGTGCATCCGGGCTGGTTCTCGCCATCACGATCATGATCTTGCAGCGCGGATCGCCCGCGCCGGAGATAAAGTATTTCTCGCCGTTGATCACCCACTCGTCATCGACAAGCGTGGCGGTTGTCGAGATGTTCCTGGCGTCGGATGAGGCTACCTGTGGCTCCGTCATGGCGTAAGCCGACCGGATTTCACCGTTGAGCAGGGGCTTGAGCCACTTCTCCTTCTGCTCAGGCGTGCCGACTCGCTCCAGCACCTCCATGTTGCCGGTGTCGGGCGCCGCGCAGTTCATGGTCTCGGGTGCAAGCAGGTCCTTGCCAAGCTCGGCCGCGATGTAGGCGAAGTCCAGATTCTTCATTCCCTCGCCGGTGTGCGCATCGGGCAGAAAGAAGTTCCACAGGCCCTCCGCCCTGGCCCTGGACTTCGCCCTTTCAATCATTTCGAGCTGCGCCGGGGTGAAGCTCCAGCGGTCGGTTACGTTCCCGGAAAGCTTCTCGAGCTCGGCCGAAATCGGTTCCACGGTTTCGCGGATGAACTTGCGCACGCGGTCATACAACGGACGCACCGCCTCGGACATGCGGAGGTCGTTCAGCTCATCACCGGGGTTCAGGCTGTAGCTGGTGCAACGGATCGGTGCGGCGACGTTCATGATTTACTCCTCATCTCGAACAGGGCCTGCCGGCAGGCGAGGGGGCGCTTGGGCTCCCGTCTGGAAAGTCACCATCAATATTCACGGTTAGCGGCGAAACGACAGCTGACAGGTTAATCGCTTGACATTGCGGTCGGCACTACTTCTGTCACTGCATCTTTTAATTTGATGCATTGCGTTCAAACCCGGTATGGAGATCGTGAATCTCCAGAGCTGACGCCCGCGATGTATTCGCCGTGCGTTTCGTGCTCCCGCAGGTGCTTGTGTTGCGCAAGCATAGGAGTGTCAGTGGGCGTGGCCATACGCGTATTGAGGGCCGCGAGTGAAAACGCTCCGCTGATGGTGCCCGTTCACGCTTGCGACCAGCGGCAGTAGTTTCCGCGAGGGCGATTTATGACGACCAGAGGCTCTGCGGATAAGGCGGATCGAGTGCATCAACGAATGGTTTGTTCCGGAGCAGAGATTTTGTTGACGCAGATCTATCGGACTGAGGGCCAAGCCAGGTCACTCCTGACTGCGGGAATTCCAATTCTGTCAGGGGCTCGCTGGCAGCCCCGCCGGTCGAATTGGTCCGGGCTTGAACGTACGCTGGCCTGTCAGGGTAGACGCGCCGTGTCCTGCTCCGGGTATGGATTATAGCGGCCGGAATGCTTAGCGGTACTGCCTGCCCTGATAGGTCCGCGATTTTCAGTTCTCATGTAAGTAGATGACATCGTGCTTGGGATCATGTGCGTCGTGCCTGCCGACGCAGGGCTGGACGTGCGTGTATCCAGTCGTTGTGTCCACAGTCAGCCCCGATCAGACGAAAGTCTGCTTGTTCAAGCACGCCTTGCTGTAAAGGAGAATACGATGCGTGAGGTGACTGCTGAGCCAGCTAACCTGCGAGCGTTCGAAGCCCTGGAATCGAACGTCCGTCTCTACTCCCGTTCACTTCCGGACGTTTTCAGCCGGGCCCGGGGCTCCATCATGCTGACGGATGGTGGCCGGGAGGTCATTGATTTCCTCTCGGGCGCCTCAGCGCTGAACTACGGTCACAATAATCATGAGATCAAGGCTGCCATTGCAGCGTATCTGGCCTCGGATGCCGTTGTCCACGGACTTGATATGGCCACCCCAGCAAAGCGCGAATTCATGGAGACATTCCATTCTGTCATTCTTCGCGAACGCGGCTTGCAGAACTATCGGTTTCAGTTCACGGGGCCAACGGGCGCCAATGCCGTTGAAGCAGCCCTGAAGCTCTCGCGCAAAATAACAGGGCGTCAGAACGTCATCTCGTTCACGCATGGTTATCACGGTCTCAGTTTAGGAGCGAGCGCGGTGACCGGTGGTCGTCATTATCGCGTAGCAAGTGGCGTGGCGCTGTCGGGCGCGACTTTCATGCCCTATGACGGGTATCTCGGGCCGGGTGTTGATACGTCGGATTATCTGCGCAAGGTACTGCTGGACGAGAGCAGTGGCGTCGATGCGCCGGCAGCCATTCTCGTCGAAACCGTACAGGGAGAAGGGGGAGTAAATGTAGCCGGCAGGGAATGGCTGCAGTCACTTCAGAACATCGCGAGGGATGTTGGTGCCCTTTTGTTAGTAGACGATATCCAGATGGGTTGCGGGCGGACAGGCGATTTCTTCAGCTTCGAATTCGCCCGACTGTCGCCCGACATTGTTGTGCTGTCGAAATCGTTGAGCGGGTACGGCCTGCCCCTGTCGATGCTGTTGATCAAGGAGGAGCGTGACGCGTGGCAGCCGGGGGAACACACGGCCACCTTTCGCGGAAACAACCTTGCGCTCGTATCCGCTACCGCCGCCTTGAACATTTATTGGCGCAGCCCGGACTTTTCGCAAGGAGTGCAGCGCATGGGAGAACTTATGCGACGCCGGCTTGACGCCATTGCATCCGAGCACGGAAACAGTTTTGCTGTTCGCGGGCGGGGCATGGCGCTCGGGTTTGATTGCCAGATTGCTGAGATTGCGGAGGCGACGACACGCAAAGCGTTTGAAAAGGGATTGATCATCGAACGGTGCGGCCCCCGTGATCAGGTCGTGAAGTTTCTACCTGCGCTTACGATTGACCCGGAGACATTAAATCAGGGTATTGACATATTCGAAGTATCTCTAGTCGAGACAATGAAACAGGCCAGGGGCGCATGATCCGACAGCACAGGTCATGGAGCGACGAACGACCTCGGATTGGAGAAGATGGTGTCGTGGGACATTCTCAACCGATCGAGGTCTGGATCCGAAGGCGCGGCTGCTTAATGCCGTGAACAGCCAGATGCTGACAAAGCGTCAACCGCTGCCTCCGACATTGAATACGGGTTGGCTTACAGAATAGGTAGTTGTCTCGTTCCCTCATAAATGATGGACAAATATGCAGTAGCGTGCCGAAGCCCGGCGTCGCTCATCACAAAGGAATAAACGGAACGCATTTTCAATCCGGCGGTCTCGGGTCTCCTGCAATATATGACGCTGCCGCCGCTCAAAGAGACATCAACCGTTTCCATAGGTTTTCTTTTTCAGAAAGGGCCTCGATCCCGCGGGCCGCCCGGAAAAAGGCGCCAATACCCGGATTTTCGGCTCGGTCGTTTACCGATTAGCGCTGGTGAGGGATATTGGGTTACGGCGTTGGCAAGATGGATGAGATCGCAGTTCTAAAGGTACGTCTTGGAGACGTTCTATTAGTGTACACCAGCGCGACGAAGATGACCGGGAGAATGGCCTATCACGGCGATGGCTGGATCCACGGACACTTCCGAGTGCGGTGCGATCGCCAGGGTCATTGGAGGAATAGCGCGGAGTGAGTCATTGTCGATGCGGGGCTCCTGAATCCGTGTGTGGACATGTCGCGCGTCGGATGGTGAAAACGGGCGTCTACGACGTCATGATCACGAACCCGGCATACGTGATTGCATCGGGGAGAGTGAATGGCGCTTGACTAGCTGGACAAACGCGAAGAGCTGAAGAGCGAGGTTGAGCGTCACGCCGACAGATGCTCATCTGATCGACGATGGTCGGCGTGTTGTCCTCAGCCCCATACTGTGCCCGGCCGGGCTCCTCGCTGAAGTCCATCGTAAATCGAGGCCCCGTGCGCGCTGCCTCGACTCCAAATAGATTTCGTTGCGGCTCGAGGGCCTGGGCCAACATAGCGGTCTATGCGGGCGCCCCAGCGCGCGGCTCACAAGAGCAGATACTCGAGATGCGTTGCCGCCTCTGAAAAAAGCAGGAGTGGAATAGGGGGTACGTTTCGTACGGACAAATTCCTTTAATCACTGGCAAAGGTTGGCTACTGCTCATAGAGATAGCACTTCGGCCTAATTGAAAGATATGCGCTGTCAGGAATCAGCAATGCTCGACAAGAGCTCGCGCTAGGACACTAAGGTACCACGTTTGCTCCAATCAGTTTCCCCCTTCAGGCCATCACCGCTGGTTCGTTGTCAGGCTGAACTGGCGCCCGCAACGCATTCGGTATTTCATGTCTGCCAGCGGAGTTATCTGCAAAGGCGCGCTCGGATCAGAGCCGCGGCTTTCCAGGGAGGGCCGGCTCTACGTCATTTCGGCAGGTGGGCTACCGGTGATCGATGCTCTGCGCATCGATGGAGACGCAGGTCTCTGTTGATAGAGGGCTGCGGACCGCTATGCGGCCAGACAACCGATCAAGCCTGGAGTGCTTCCCGGCTGAGCTGATAATCGATTTTCAAACCAGGGCCGAAGCCTCGCTAGCTGCGTACCTAAACTTAGAGCTCTAGCTGGCTCCTTCTGCGAGTTAACGGTTCGGTGCTTCGGACGGGTCATCATATTTATGAAAGGTGTGGAAGCATGGCTGACTACAGGATTGATTGCGTCAACAAGCCGGATCGTAAGAGTCCCCACGAGCACATCACCCACGTGGGCGGGCCCCAGCCGGCGGGGACGGGGCGCTGGAAGGATACAGTTCCGAACGTCGTCCGTTTGATTGAGCCGCGGATTCACTCGTTTCATACGGTCGAAGGTGGCGCGAGAGCCGAGGTTGGCGTACGGACTAGTGCCGCCGGCAACAAGTTCCTGCAAACGTACTCCGACGGCGTTTGGAAGGATAATTTGCTTGCTCTTAAAGAGTGCGGCTGACGGTGGAGATCCTTCTGACCGGTCATGATCAAATCTGCGTTGCTGGCCAGATCGTCGCGAGAGTGCCCGCTCGAAGAGGGGATTTCGCGAAACCAGGCGCGTAATCCAAGAGGTGCTTGGCTCGGACTATTTGGAGCATAGCCTGAGGCCAATGGTCTATTTATCATTAGGATCGTTCAGCGAGGCGGCACGGGTTCTCATCTCGTGTTGGTTCGCGGCGATCGATACGGGACCAGCGGCCTTCTTCGCTTGGAGCGCTTTCTCCGCCGCCGCATTTCGCTACTGCAGCGCCAAGGTCGGCCTCTACCCTGTTCAGCTTGACTCGAGCCACGATTTCCATTGGCAATCTCCCGAGTTTCCAGCGTTCCTCTAGGAATATTCCTTTCGAAGCCCCGGCGGCACGCTGCAAGCGGTCGCCAGTGAAAATCCACGGCCGCCGTCTGGACGCCGGTGGCCTGTTCGAGATCTTTTGAAAAGGCATCAAAATGGATCTGAGTTTTACCCCTGACGAACTCGCCTTCCGCGACGAGGTCAGAACATTCTTCCGAGTTGCAGTACCGGCCGATATCCGCGAAAAGCTTGTGGCCGGAATCCAACCGAGCAAGGCTGACATGGTTCGCTGGACCCGAATTCTGGCCGATAAGGGCTGGGGTGTGCCTCACTGGCCAGTCGAATATGGCGGCACCGGGTGGAGTCCGGTTAAGCAGTACATTTTTACCGAGGAGATGAACCAAACGCCTGCGCCCGCGCCGCTCCCCTTTGGTGTGAATATGGTGGGCCCGGTCATCTACACCTTCGGCAGTGACGTCCAGAAGAAGCGCTTTCTGCCGCGCATCGTCACTCTTGAGGACTGGTGGTGTCAGGGGTTCTCAGAGCCTGGTTCTGGCTCTGATCTCGCCTCGCTCAAGACGCGGGCTGTGCGTGACGGTGACCATTACGTGGTCAACGGACAGAAGACCTGGACTACGCAGGCACAATATGCGGACTGGATTTTTTGCCTGGTGAGGACAGATCCGCAGGCGAAGAAGCAGCGAGGCATTTCATTCCTGCTGATCGACATGAAGTCGCCCGGTGTCACCGTGCGCCCGATCCAAATGATCGACGGCAGCCACGAGGTCAATGAGGTGTTCTTCGATGACGTGCGCGTGCCGGCCGAAAACCTCGTTGGCGACGAGAACCGGGGCTGGGATTACGCCAAATTCCTCCTCGGCAACGAGCGCTTCCACATCGCTTGCGTCGGCGTTTCTAAAGAGCGCATCCGACGCATCAAGGACCTCGCCTCATCGGTTCGTTTCGGCAACGAGCGGCTGATTGATCAGGCCCGCTTCCGCGAGAAGGTCGCCGCAGTTGAGATCCGGCTCAAGGCACTCGAGATCACGCAGCTTCGCGTGCTTGCCGATGAATCGAAACGACAGAAGGGAACGCAGGATCCCGCAAGCTCAATCCTCAAGATCAAGGGCGCGGAGATCCAGCAGGCGACTTCAGAGCTTCTGATGGAAGTGGTCGGCCCCTATGCCCTACCGTATCAGTCGGAAGAAGATTTTGGACGACCCAATGAGCCGTCCATCGGTCCCGACTGGGCGGCGGCGATTGCACCCGCCTATTTCAATCTCCGCAAAGTATCTATCTATGGTGGTTCCGATGAGATCCAGAAGAACATCATAGCCAGGGCGGTCCTTGGTCTCTGACGAATCATTCAGCAAGGGAAAGAGGGGGATGCCTGAAGGCGGCTGCCACGACCCCAGTTTTCAGGAGAAGCCCAACCATGGACTTTGATCTCTCAGAGGAGCAACGTCTCCTGAAAGACAGCGTCGAGCGGCTGATGCTCGATAGCTACGGCTTTGATCAGCGTCGCAAGTATCAGGCCGAGCACTTGGGCTTCAGTGATGCAATGTGGACGCGTTATGCCGAGCTCGGCCTCCTGGCGCTACCCTTCCCTGAGGAATACGGTGGTCTCGGCGGCAGCGCGGTCGAGACGATGATTTTGATGGAAGCCTTTGGCAAGGCGCTGATCCTCGAACCCTATTTTGCAACTGTTGTGCTCGCCGGCGGAATTCTGCGACACGGGGCCAGCGACGCACAGAAGGCCGAGCTAATACCGGCGATCGCGGAAGGCCGCATGAAGCTCGCATTCGCCTTTGCCGAGCGGCTGGCCCATTACGACCTGTTTGCGGTTCAGACGCAGGCGGAGAAAGACGGAGATGGGTGGTTGCTCAATGGCAGCAAGGGGCTGGTGCTTCACGGCGCTGCGGCCGACAAGATTGTCGTGTCGGCGCGGACCGGCGGAACTTCGGGTGACCAGCACGGAATTGGCCTATTCCTGGTAGATGGAAATGCCCCGGGCCTCACGCGCCGTGGCTATCAGACTCAGGATGGACTGCGCGCGGCCGAGATCAAGCTGGAAAACGTGCGAGTTGAGGCAATCGATGCCATTGGCGAGCCTGGACGCGCTTTTCCGGTCATCGCGCAGGTCGCGGATGAGGCCATTGCGGCTCTTTGCGCGGAAGCGGTCGGTTGCTTCGCTCAAATGCAGGCGCTCACGCTTGATTATCTAAAGATCCGTCAACAGTTCGGCCAGGCGATCGGCTCGTTTCAGGTCCTGCAACACCGGGCGGTCGACATGTACGTCGATCTGGAGCAATCACGCTCAATGGCCATGTACGCCACGATGATGGCAAGCACAAACGACACGACAGAGCGGGCGCGCGCGATGTCAGCGGCAAAGGCCCAGGTCGGTCAGTCGGCAAAGGCGATCGGGCGCCAGTCAATCCAGCTCCATGGTGGGGTTGGCATGACGATGGAGTACCGCATTGGGCACTATTTCAAGCGCGGCACCATGATCGACACGCTGTTTGGCGATGTCGATCATCACGTCCGCCGACTCGCCGCCCTCGGCGGCCTCTTCGATGATGGGCACGAGAAGGGTAGCCTGGATAACTTTCAGGCAAGCTCACGCTCATGACTGACCGTGTTTTCGGACAGGGGGCAAGTTACGCCCGCTCGATGATATTGCCCGGGGCGAGATTTTTTGCCTCCAGCTCCACGGTTGTGGCATTCTTGCAACGGTAGGCTGTTGTTCGCTTGTACATCTCGCTCTGGCCGGAGCCGGGTCATTGAATGACCCTGCACAGCCTGCGAGAGCCGTTTGGATGATTCCGTGATCCTCCGCGTCAATTGAAAGAGAGGCAGCGCGAAAGCCAGCCAGGCGTTCAAGGACGGCTGATCTCTCGCATCCGTCTCAATTGCTCTCCGATAGAGAGCAATGCCGCGAGCGTATTGGCCGTACTGCGCAAAGCTTTCAGCCTGTCACTCAATTGATCGTTCATGATGCGTTGCAGGGGGCCCGTCATGGCAACTGAGTGCAAAACCATCCCATTCGAAAGCTTTATCGGCACGGCGACAGCGGCAAGGCCTTCATCTATCTCTCCAATGCAGGTGGCGTAGCCCCGGTGACGGGTCTCAGCGAGTTGCTGTTCAATCCAGACGCGATCGCTTCGTGTATTGACTGTGAGCATCGGCAATTCATGTGAGAGTGCTTCTTCGACGGTCCCTTTCGATTGATAGGCCATAATCGCCTTTGCCGATGCCGCAGCGTTGATCGGCATCTCGACATCAGGTCGTACGTAACCTCGCCATCGAGCGTCAGGTGAAAGAGATGCAACGACGACAACGCGTGCACCGATCAAACGGGTAACATAGCAAGTTTCTCCGGTGCTGTCAGTCAACGTCCGGAGGTGGGGGCGAACAAGTGACGCCAGCCAACCTTCATCAGCGGAGGCATGAAGCAGCCTCATCAGCCGCTCGCCAAGTTCGTAAGGGCGATTCCCTCCTCCCTTGGCAAGCCCGGAGCGCGCCAAACCTCTCAACAAACGATGGGCGGTGGTCTTCGGCAGTTCGAGCAAGGCGGCGACATCGCCCAGAGCGAGAGAACTCGGAAAGGCTGCGAGCACCTCAAGAATCCGCATGTAGCGCTCAAGTGGTCCGGCCGGATCTTCAGCTGTCCTTTGTGGTTCCAAAGCTCGGGCTCCAACTCAACAGACGTTGTATCGCTTGACTTTGATAGCCAGGCGAGTCATCGTTTCAAAAGGCGGTATATCATACCGAAAATCGGAACGGCGTCAAGAGATGCACGTGAGGCGAGAAGAGCAGATGGCAGTGATGAGACGGGAGTTTCCTCGATGCCGCCGATGAACTTCGAGAGCATCCCCGAGCACGAAGCGCTCCGCGATAGCGTGCGCGATTTCTTTGATCGTGAGCTTCAAGAGCCGAAAATCCGCGCAATGGATCGCGCACGACGTATCCCGCGCGATTTGTGGAAGCGTCTAGCCCAACTCGGCTGGCCGGGGCTCTCGGTGCCGACGGAATACGGCGGCAGTGGCGCGGACGTGATGACTGGCGCGGTCCTCTGTGAGGAGATCGCACGGCGTTTCCCGTCGCTTGCTACCGACTGGTTGCTGATTTCGATGACCGCGCGCGTGCTGCGTGAATCCGGCACCAAGAAGCAGCAGTCGGAGCTCCTGCCCAAACTCGCTGCCGGCGAATTCCTGATGAGCTTCGGGATGACCGAGCCGGGTGGAGGAACGGACGTCCTCGGCCTCAAAACGCGCGCTACGCTGGAGGGCGACGAGTGGGTGGTGCGCGGGCAGAAACTGTACACTTCGCTTGCCGATGATGCCGACGCAATCCTGGTGCTATGCCGCACCGATCCCGCCGAGGGCACGAAGCGCTCGCGGGGATTATCCTTGGTGCTGACGCCACGGCATCAGGAGGGCGTGCAGGTGCGCCGCCTCGAGCTTATGGGCCAGCGCGCCGCCTGTACCTGCGAAGTGTTCCTGGACGATGCCCGTGCGCCGGGCGATGCGGTGGTCGGAGAACCGGGCCGCGGGTGGCATACTCTCCTGCGTTCACTGGACGAGGAGCGCATCCTGTGTGCTGCGATGTATGTCGGCATCACAGCCGCCGCGCTGGATCTGGCATTGCAGTACGCAAAGGACCGCACGGCTTTCGGTCGGCCGATCGGTGCCTATCAGGCGGTGCAGCATCCGCTGGCTGACACAGCCGCCGAGCTCGAGCAGATCCGCCTGCTCACCGCGAAGGCCGCCTGGCTGCAAAGCAACGGGCACGACTGCGCGACGGAGGCAGCGATGGCCAAGCTCGCGGCCAGTGAGGTCGCGGTGCGCACGACCGACCGCTGCATGCGCGTGCTGGGCGGCTTCGGCATGGTTGAGGAGTCGCCCCTGGAGCGTCTGTTCCGCGACGCGCGTCTGGGGCCATTCAGCCCCATCTCCAATGAGATGGTACGCAACTTCATCGGAGAGCGCCTGGGGCTTCCCCGAAGCTACTGACGGTGCCGCCTCCGGCAACAGCAAAGACGAAGTGGACGGATCCGATGGCGATTACGCCCATACATCCCGGGCACTTCCCCTGGTATGACTACAAGCGCTACTCGTTTTCCCTCGGGTTGAAGACGTCCGCGGGCGCTTATCTGTCTGGCCATACAGCCTCCGAGTATCAGCCAGCAAGCAGGCGCATGGTCGTGCGAGGGGGAATGACCGAGCAGGTACGCACGGTCTACGCCAAGGTTGCGGCCATCCTGGAGGGCGGCGGCCTCGGACCCGGCGATGTGACGAGGATCGTTGAATACGTGCGTCCCGAGGGCATCGAACGCTATGCCGAAGCGGCGGCCGTGAGGCAGGAGTTGTTCGACGGATATCAGCCCGTGGTCAATACCGTCCCGGTGAAAAGCCTGCTCAGGCCGGACGCCTTCATTGAGATCGAGGTGACCGCAGCGGCCGCACCTGGCGTTGCCCCCGGCGCCGTCTTCCTCCCGTCGGTCCAGCCTGTGGACGATCAGGGAAAGATCATCGGCGCCGGCGATCTCGTTGCCCAGACCAGGGTCGTTTACGACCGCGCCGCGCGCATGCTTTCAGCGCTGGGCCTCGGCCTCGATCGCGTGGTGAAGACCGCCACTTACATCACGCCGCGAGCGCTGCCCGATTACGAGAACACCGTGCAGGCGCGGCACGAGCGGCTCGGTCCTGTCTTTCCAGCCGCCGTCGACATCGTGATGCCGCGACTGTTGCATCCGCAGGCGATGGTCCAGTGCGACTTTATCGCCACGCATGAAACGCCGGTGGCGGTGAGTCCCGGCTGGAAGCGCTACGACGGACTGGCCTGCAGCCCGGCCGTGCGGGCCGGAAAGCTGCTCTACATGTCAGGCCAAGCGGCCCTCGACCCGACAACCGGACGTGTCCTGCACAAGGGAGACATCGTCGCACAGGCTGAATACACCTATAACAACGTGCTCCAGCTGGTGCGGCTTGCCGGAGGCGAACCACATCACCTGGTCAAGACCATCGAGTACGTGACGCCGGCTTCGCTGGAGCGCTATCGCGAAGTCGGTGGCGTGCGCTCGAAGATGTTCCAGGAACCGCGGCCTGCCTCGACAGGCCTCGTCACTGAAGCATTGTTGTATCCCGGGATGTGGATCGATGTCGATGCCCTCGCCGTCCTGGACTGACCGATGGCGCTGCTGACCGACGAACTCAGGTCTTGGATCGGGCGCGAAGTCCACTATCCGGCGCGCGAGGAACTCGGTCGAGCCTCGATCCGCTACTTCGCTCTGGTCCTGGGTGACGAAAACCCGCTCTACCTCGACGAAGCTTACGCGCGGGAAGCCGGCTATCCATCCGTGATCGCGCCGCCAACGCTGGTCTGCGAAACTTGCCAATACGCCCATCGCGGGCCGGGCGAGAATGGCTACATCGGCCACGAGTGGCAGCTGCCGGTCGCCGACTGCCGCATGATCCGCGCCGGCAACGAGTATCAGTTTATGCGGCCGGTTCTGCCGGAAGATCGCATCTGCGTTACCTGGACACTGGAAGACATCGTGGAGTGCGCTTCCTCGCGTGGCGGCACGCAGCTGTTTGTCAGTTCGCTCGCCCGCTACACGGACGCATCGGGCGAGGTGGTCGCCATCAACCGTGAGACAATCGTCTACCAGCCGATGGGGCATGCATGATCAGGCCGATCAGGAGCGTCGCGATGGTGTGGGCCGGGGAAGCGTTGCCGGTGCTGGAGAAAACCTTTACGGCCGTCGATCTCATGGCCTACGGCGCTGCCACCTGGGACTGGCACCGCCTGCATTACGACATCGAGTTCGCCCGGGCCATGAAACTGCCGAACGTCGTCATCGACGGGCAGGTATTCGGCGCATTGTTCGCACGCGCCGTGGTGGATTGGGCCGGACCGCAGGCCTTTGTCGCGTGCCTGTCGTTCAAAATGAAGTCGATGGCCTTCGCCGGGGAGACACTTCGGGTGGAAGGTGAGGTGACGCAAATCGCCGGCTCTGCCGTCATTGTGGCACAGCGCCTGACCAGCGGCCATCGTCTCGTTTCCGAAGCGAAGACAGAGGTGCGGCTACCCGCGCCGACATCTCCGGTATCGACCTAGACGCAAAAGACAACCGAAGGACATCGCCTCATGCGCGAAGCAGTCATCGTTTCTACGGCGCGCACTCCGATCGGACGCGCCTTCAAGGGCGCGTTCAACAACATCAAATCGCCAACGCTTCTCGGCCATGCCATCCATCACGCGGTCATGCGCGCGAAAGTCGATGGTGCGGAGATCGAGGACGCCGTGATCGGATGTTGCCTTGCGGCGGGTACCTCGAGCATGAATGTTGCCCGCCTTGGGGTGATTGCGGCCGGACTGCCTGCGCAGGTCTCCGCCCAGACTATCGATCGGCAATGTTCTTCAGGCCTGATGGCCATCGCGACGGCCGCCAAACAAATCGTGCTTGACGGCACGAATGTGACTGTGGCTGGCGGCGTGGAAAATATCTCCGCCGTTCAGAACGAGTACTACCAGTGGTCAGGCCGCACGCACGATGACGCTGCAACCACGCGGGCGCCGCACATTTACATGCCGATGCTGCAGACCGCCGAGTTTGTCTCGAAGAAGTACGGCATCGGCCGTGAGGTCCAGGATCAATACGCCCTGGAATCCCAGCGGCGCACCGCAGCAGCCCAGGCCTCGAACCGACTGGACGCGGAAATCGTTCCTCTCACGGCCACGATGGCCGTGGTCGACAAAACAACCGGTGAGACAAGCCATAAAGACGTAACCATCGCTGTCGACGAAGGAAACCGGACAGAAACAACGTTTGAAAGCCTGCAGGGACTGAAGCCCGTGATCGAGGGCGGTGTTGTGACGGCCGGAAACGCGAGCCAGCTTTCGGATGGCGCCTCAGCCTGCATTATTATGGAACGATCGCTGGCGGAGAAGCGCGGCTTGCGGCCGCTCGGAATCTATCGGGGCGTCGCAGTCGTTGGTTGCGCCCCGGAAGAAATGGGAATCGGTCCGATATATGCCGTTCCGAAGCTCCTGAAACTCAACGGGCTGACGCTCAGCGACATTGGCCTGTGGGAGCTCAACGAGGCTTTTGCCTGCCAGGCTCTCTACTGCCGGGACCATCTCGGCATTGATCCTGCCATTTACAACGTCAATGGCGGAGGTATCTCGATTGGCCACCCGTATGGCATGACCGGTGCACGGCTTGTGGGGCATGCCCTGATCGAGGGCCGGGTCCGCGGGGCGAGGTATGTCGTGGTCGCGATGTGCGTCGGAGGAGGCATGGGAGCGGCCGGCCTTTTCGAGGTGGCGTGAGGTGCCCGGGATGAATTGCATTACTAAAGACAGATGGCCATCGACGCACCGGCGTGTGGCGATTTCAGTTTCTGGTCCGGAAAAGTGTGGCCGGAATCGCGCAGGCCCTCCATCCAGACCAGATCCCGATCTTTGGCACGTCCCAGCTGCCTGGATCGTGGCATAAGATCACGATGTGCTCGTGTCAGGTATCTTTCATCGTGTCGCGCGGCAGGGACGTGTGTCGGCACATGATGGCCCGCCGCTTCGCCGCTCTTAAAATTATCTCGAAGCAAGGAGATACAGGTTGGAAACCACGATGATGGATGTGCCGCTCTCGATCAACCACCTGCTGGAGCGCGCAGGAAAGCTGTTCTCCACAAACGAGATCATCTCCCGGTTGCCTGACAGGAGCCTGCGCCGCCACAGCTATGGCGAGTTTTACCGACGCACGCGCTCGCTTGCCTCGGCGCTGCGACAGCTGGGCCTTAAAAAAGGGGAGTGCGTCGCTACACTTTGCTGGAACCATCACGCTCATCTCGAGTGCTACTTTGGAATCCCGGCCGCGGGCGGCGTAATGCACACACTGAATCTGCGCTTGCCGCCGGACGAGATCGGCTGGATCGCGGGCAATGCCCGGGATCGTTTCCTTATCGTCGATGACATCCTGCTGCCATTGTACGAGCAGTTCGCACATCTGCGTCGATTCGAGCGCGTGATCGTGTTCCCGTTCTCCGGGACGCAGGTTCCGCCAGATATGGAAGACTACGAGACCCTTTTGGCACGCGGCGATCCCGGCGGTTTTGAATACGTTCCGCACGAAGAAACCGATCCGGTCGCGATGTGCTACACGTCGGGCACAACCGGACGCCCGAAGGGCGTCGTATACTCGCACCGTTCGACGATCCTGCATACGCTTTCGGCAAGCCTCGCTGAGTTCTGGGCCTTGCGCAGCACGGATGTTGTGCTGCCAGCCACACCAATGTTCCACGTGAACGCCTGGGGCATCCCCTACGGCGCGGTGAATCTCGGTGCGAAGCTCGTGTTCCCCGGACCGCATTTGCATGCGGATGACCTTCTCGATCTGATGCAGGTCGAACCGCCAACCCTGGCCGTCGGTGTGCCGACGATCTGGATGACCCTGATGCAGACCTTCGAGGCGTCACAAGCAGAGGGTTCGCCGAACAGGGGGCGGTGGAAGCTGCCGAAAGCAATGCACGGTATAACCGGCGGCGCTGCGGTCCCTGAATCTCTCATCCGCGATTTCAGCAAGCACGGTGTCTGGCTCGAGCAGGGATGGGGCATGACTGAAACATCGCCCGTCTGCACCAGGTCATATCGTCGGGTCGAACTGCGCGATGCCGACGAAAACGAGCAGTATCGCCGCGCTACCATGGCCGGCGTGCCATTGCCGCTTGTGGACTTGCGTCTGTGGGGGGATGAGGGCGAACGTCCGTGGGACGGCAGGAGCGTCGGCGAAATCCAGGTGCGTGGGCCCTTTATTACCGGCTCCTATCACGACGTGCCCGTAACGCGGGACAAGTTCACGGAGGACGGCTGGTTGCGCACTGGTGACGTCGCCTCTGTCGATCATCTCGGTTTCGTGCGCATTGCGGACCGCACGAAGGACCTCATCAAGTCCGGTGGTGAGTGGATTAGCTCGGCGGACCTTGAGAGCGCATTGATGGAGCATCCCGCAATCGCCGAAGCAGCGGTGATCGCGATCCCCGACGAGAAATGGAGCGAGCGGCCGCTTGCCTGCGTCGTACTCAGGCCTGGCGGCCAGTTCGAAACAAGGGAGCTGAACGAGCATCTGCTGACGAAGAGCTTCGCAAAGTGGCAATTGCCCGAGCGCTACGAAGTTGTCGACAGCATACCACGAAACTCGACCGGCAAGTTCTGGAAACTCAAGCTGCGTGAGCTCTTTCCAAGGTGAGCCGCGCGCATGTGGGGTGGCGTTTTCATCCCTGTGAGCAGACGCATGCGAGCTGTGTCTAGCCGAAAGCATTCGACATGGGCTTAGGATTGGCGTGGCATCATCAAATAATGTGGACCGATCGCACGAGGCATGCGGCGGCCTAGCATGCTGATCTGGCCGGTCGTTCACGATCAAACAACGCGACAGTGCACCGAGCCTAATCGCCAGCGAGCGGCAATAGTCAAGGCCGAATTATAGCCTGGTTGGCACGGCTTGCGAGGCGAGCGCCTCAAGTATGTGCGCTGCTTCGTCAGCAAGATGCGTCATGACTTGTGCAAGTGTGACGGGAGGGGAGGATGCTTTGTTGATTGGGGGGAGACGCCCGTCGGCTGAAGACTCTGAAAGGCCTCACGTCTACGAATAGATCTGCAAATGCTGAACTTCCCAGCAAGAACAATTCAAATTCAACCCACTCCAGCAAACGCCGGGACTAAACACCTAGCGCGGCACACTCATTTCACAATTCCTATTCGCGAGAGCCGCGTAGTTTTTTATGTGAAAGTATTGGCACGCAGAGTTCCTCGCTAAGTAGGCGGGCCACTCCCTTGTACGGTGCCTTGAGCTTATCGTGATATACGATGCTTTGAATCCCGCCTACTATCGAATGCACGCAAGCCCTTAGATCAACCAAGCGGCTCTCGCGGTCATAGCCTTCTGACACGAGCCAGTGATTTGGAAGCACATGACCTACTGCCACGGGGAGACCTTCGCGGGGCTGCAATACCGCCCTCGTGAAACTTGGCTCGAAATGAATACCGCCCATGCAGAGGACGGATTGCACGGGTTCTTCCATACGGTCAAACGTACGCACGAGAGCTCGCGCGAGCACTCGAGCGGCAATAGGATTTGCCCAGTCCGCCGGAGAGCTCCCGATTTCAATATCGATTGCAGAAGGCCTCAAGTCCGCGAGACGAATGCCAGCGTCTCCAACTTTGACACCAGACCAATGAGTCGCCTCCAAGTAGGCCTGAAAGGCATGAAGGTCAGAGCCGATGCGCTCGTCTTCGATGGCAAGAAGAAGCCCCCGTGTGATCCGAGGATCGACTCGGCTGAAGGTTCCGGTCGCTAGATCGCCAGTTGTTTGGACAGTGAAGATTGCATTTGGTGCATTAGCGCCCTCGTGCCAATTCACGATTCCGACAACGTCGGCGTCCTCGAAGCGGTCGTTCAAGATTGGTGCGTAACGCGCATAATTGTTACTTACAACTTCGTCCGTGGTCACGATCGATATCGTCTTATCACCCAAGCCCACGATTTCGAGGACAGGATAGCCATCAATCTCTGCTCCCGTTGGAACAAGGGTAAACTCGGCCTTGAGGGCATTTAGAACGTGACCTGCTACCGGATCCTTTTCGGGGACGACGCAGAAGATGAAGACAGCATGTCTCATCGTAGGCTCCTTCCTTTTCAAGCGTGAGGTGCATGGTGACGAACTAAGTGACGTACTAAAGTCGTCCTGAATTCGGTTCCACGGCGCTCGAAGCTTCGTGGAACGGCGCAGCGTTCGTTGTCGCTCGTCGCCGGTCGACGCCACACCGTGGGGAGTCGGTCCACCTCGACCAAGGGCCCCGTCGCACGGCGCCAAGTCGAGTTGCGTGATCAACTAACATCTCTAGCGGCGCGGTGGCGGCCGGCAACTCTTATGTCGGGCAGCGACGCCATCCAATCGTCAGAACGATAAAGCGACCGAAGCCATTGAATGCCGTCCGAAGAGCAGCGTCGCCGCCGAACGCAAGATGCGTCACCCACTTCCATAGCATTCATAGACAACCTATTGAGCCAGAATGGTGAAAACACTTTTGGCGAATGCCTAATCGGATCAGACTTGAGGCGATGCGCGGACTTTGTCGAAGTCTCGCTTCATTGTTTGAGCAAAAGATTAGACCCGTCGTTGCGTCCGTCTCGTGCGTATGTTTTGCACGACTTGCAGAATTGCTGCGTTCTGCTGAACATATTGCAGAAAAACGGCGAGATCGCCAAAAGCTACATCAGCCTATTAATCTTGCCGATGCCAACAAAGTCCTGATGTCGCCGCTCAAGTGCGGTAGCGGATCAGAACAAGACGAGTATGAGCGAGGTGGACGCCGGTTAGCGCAGGGTGGTCAGGTTAGGAGTGCAAAATAGGTTTCTTTTTCGGGGGAGCATCGGGAAAACTCAACCTTCCCTTTGTCCGAACTCACACAATTTGCGGAATGTCAGCCCCCCATGCGGGGCGCGCTCCATCGACATAGGTCTGGGCCGACCTAAATGCAGCGATTACCCTTTCTATGTCCTCTACGCTATGCGCCGCACTCACCTGCATGCGAATTCGCGCCGCACCCTCCGCTACCACAGGGTACGAGAAAGGAACCACGAGGATGTCGAGAGAGAGCAAGAAGTCAGCAATCTGCACGGCTACTGCCGCGTCACCGGTAATCACAGGGACAATGGGGTGATCGCTGCCCGACACCCGAAATCCCAGATCGCTCAATCCTTGGCGAAGCCGACACGTGCGAGCAGCGAGCTGTTGTCTAAGATCGTCCGCGTTTTCTGCTAAGTCGATGGCAGCCAATGAGGCCTCACAGAGTGCCGGCATCAGCGAATTCGAGAAAAGGTAAGGGCGCGCGCGCTGTCGCAACCACGCAATGATCTCGCTGCGGCCAGAGACGTATCCGCCCGATGCACCACCAAGCGCCTTACCGAGCGTGCCCGTAAGTATATCAACTTGATCTTCTAGCGCGTGCCTAGCTGGCGTTCCGCGGCCGCTCGGTCCAATAACCCCCACCGCGTGAGAGTCATCGACCATGACTAGGGCGCCATAATGTTTTGCGAGATCGCAAATGACGGGCAAATTCGCGGCGTTACCATCCATAGAAAACACGCCATCAGTTACAACAAGCACTGTTCGACAGTGATGCGACTCGCGCAAGGCGCGCTCAAGCTCGCTCATGTCATTGTTGGTATAGCGGAAGCGCTTAGCTTTGCAGAGCCGAACCCCATCTATAATGCTCGCATGATTCAAGCTGTCGCTGATCACCGCATCCTTTGCGTCGAGCAAGGCCTCAAAGAGACCGGCGTTCGCATCAAAGCACGAGCCGAATAGGATCGTGTCTTCCGTCCGCAGGTAGTCGGAGAGTCTCCTTTCAAGCGCTCGATGAGCTGAGTGCGTCCCACAAATGAAGCGCACCGACGACATTCCAAAGCCATGTCGCTCGAGACCCTCATGCGCGGCTCGCACCAAGACTTGGTGGTTGGCCAAGCCGAGATAGTTGTTGGCACACATGTTCAGGATATTGCGCTCGCCCATTGCGCGCAGGCGGATATGCGTGGACTGGGGTGAGGAAATCTCCTGCTCGACTTTCAGAAGCTTGCGTGACATTAGTTTATCTCGATCGTCACGAAGCCGCTCACGAAGTTGCTGTCGCATTGCTCATTTCCCATCACGGATAGATGACAGCAGTGGACCATGCCGGATCAGAATGCTTTTGCCAACAGAAAATCTAAGCGGCAGTTCGCTTGGCGTTGGATGATGAGTACGGCGGCGAGCGGTTGCATTCGAGGATGCAGGCCAGGTCAGAGGATGCAGGCCGGGTCACAGGCCAGAGCCATTCACGCCGAGTATGGTCATATCCGTTCGACGGCGAGGCGCCGCAGGACGTTCAGCACTCCTTCGATAAGCTTCCGAACCCAATTCGGCAGCGACCTCGTCCAGGTTGGCTTCGGCGGCGGCCCGCAAGTCAAGCCCTTGTCGTACGGCCGCCAAGGAAGAGTTCGTTGGTAGCCTCGGGGCACGCGGACATCTTACGATGGGGCATGCTTTACAAGGAATACGTTGAACCCAACCCACTCTGCAGTAAGACTGTTCGTGCTTTTCCACACTTCCTAGAGTTGCGGAGATTTTTGTGCGGGCACGGAGGTTTCTTCTACTTGTCGGACCGTTAAAGCGTTGTTCGTCCGTCGAAGCTGGCGATTGCAGATCGAAGTTCTTCTCGACCATGGCACCAACCGGAGCGGATATGGCTTAGAACTCCGGCTGATCGTTCGATGCTCCTTTCGAGTTGGTCGAGCACTGCGACAACGGCTTCCGAGGCGGGCCCTCCCCCTGATCGGGCCGTCCTCGCAATGACGTCCGGCGCTAGCGACTCGTCGGGATCAAGCATCCGGTCCCCGTGCGTGATCGCCAAGAGATTCGGTGCGCCACATTCGACAGCAGTGGTGACCAACTGCCCGACTTTATGATGAGCGGAGCGAAAATCGAGGTCGCCGTCGACAGCTAGCCGCGTAGCCATTTCCATAGCATTCACGAACGACCTCTCGAGCATAGCGGAAGCAGCATCTTTCTCGACGGTCAGCCTCGAAAAGCACAGTCGGATAAGGCGCACGGATCCAATAGAATTGTCGATCCCCGACCAAACTTGGCGAGTAGCTTCTGTTCCGACTGCTACGCAGTTCGTGAAGGGCGTGCTATGCATGCCCGTAACCGCGGCGACCAGACAGCCCGTTATCGCGCCTGCCTTTCCTTGGACCTGCTCGAGAAGGAAAGGATTCCGCTTGTGAGGCATCGCGGAACTAGAGCCGACCAGTTCATCCGGAAGACTAGCCAGACCGGCTTCGCCGACCCAGAGCAATAACGTCTCGGCGATGCGGCTTAGATTAGATCCAAGGATCGCGGAACCGGCCAGTAGCCGAAGGACCAGATCGCGAGATGCTACACTGTCGATTGAATTGATCGGCGATGTGACGAATCCGAGCAACCTCGCTGTCAAGTCCGGTAGTATCGGCAAGGTTGTGCCCCCCCCAACACACGCACCGAGACAGGAACGATTGAGGAGGGGATGCACGGCCATCAGCGCATCCAGATCGCGCGCGAGCGCGACGGCGAACGCCGCCAGATGGTGTGCGAACGTGGATGGCAAGGCCGGCTGACGATGGGTGTGCAGCGGGAAGACTGTCTCAAGGTGAGCGCGAGCCCGTCCGCACAGCACTCGCAAAAGCTCAAGGAGTTCGCCGACCAATTCCTGATACGGCGCTCTCAGCCTGAGCTTTACGAGCGTTGCATTGATATCATTGCGGCTCCGCCCGAGATGGAGATTACTAGCCTCTTTGCCGATCACGGAGCGGAGATGATCCTCGTAGGCGAGATAAGAGCCGCGGGGAGCGGGTGAAGCAGCAACGCTGTGGAACCCCTCGACCTCCAATCTATCGAGCTCGACCAGCAGCTTTTTGACGAGACCGCGATTAATCAAGCCGACTCGTTCAAGCATGATGGCCTGGGCACGATCGATTTCAGCATAGAAAGGGAGTTCGTCGCTGACTGCTCGTCGAAGATCGGCCTCAAAAACGACGGCGCTCGCCTCAGGATGGAGAGTCGATTTGATGCGGCCTGTGTCGGGCACTTCTCTCTCCTCATGCGTGGCGGATAAAAGCAGCGGCAGCTTCGGCGCGCCCGGCAGCAACAGCTGGATCGTCGTCCACTGCAATGACGTGACCGATCCGGTCGCGGAAATCGTTGTAGCGCCTGAACTCTGTCGGCAGAGTGCGATACAAAACGAACTCAGCGAGTCCAAAACGGTCGATGAGCCGCTCGCAATTCTGATCAAGGTCGAAGGTGCCGTCGCTCTCTGGCACGATGAATCGAATCGAACCACAAGCAGCTGCGTTCGGAGTCTCGGAGGGCATTCCGAGCAGGCTGCGGAGAAACGCGAGCACCGGATCGAAACCAGTCGCGTGACGGTAAAGCGCGGGGATCGAGCCGCCTGCGAGGCGCGGATTAACTTCGATGATCGTGATACGACCTTGGTGTGCCCGGAGTTCGACATGAGCCGGCCCTCGCTCATGACCCAAGACTCCTATCGCGCGAAGCGCTTCACGTACGATTTGCGCTCGTAACTTAGGGGGCATTTTTGCCGGCGCGTCATGTCCGATCTCGACGAAATGCGGCAGGGCTCCGAGGTGTTTGCGCGTCACGCCGATGACCCGGCTGTCGAGAATCTCGACAGAGAATTCGTCCCCCACGATGTACGACATCAAAAGCGCACCGGATTGAACGGGACGGCCGCGTACATCGGCCGTAGTAGCGAGCAGGTTGCGCAATGCACGAGTCGCGTCAATTTCGGTTTGCACAAAGGTGACGCCAATGCTGCCGGTCCCGCTGATTGGCTTTACGACTGCAGGCAAGCCGACCCGTATGATGGAGTTGCGGATATCGCAGTCGGCGCCAACGGTGGTATTATGGGGAACCCAAACGCCAGCGGCGCGCAAGGCCGCAGCTTGGCGGGCCTTGTCCCGGCAAAGTGCAATAGCGTCGGGATCCGGACCTGCGAGCCCGAGCCTCATGGCTTGCCGCGCGGCCGTATAGAGGTAGAGATCGCTGGACGTTGTGAGCAACTTGATCGGCATTGCCGCGGCGACGTCATCTACGACTGTAGTAACAGCTGCCTCTGAGGACGTGTCGCATGTACGTATGTGGATATCCACGCTTCTGCGCAGAAACGCATACCGCTCAGGTGAGGCGGTAATAAAGACTGGAAGAAGTCCCAGTTCTCGGGCGCGCACAATGAAATCGGCGCCCGAACCGGAGCTATTCGACTCAATGAAGATCGCGGCCGAGATAGCCACTGCAGTAGCCTTCAGTTTGCGGAATGTGGAGACCCATCACGTCGCTCAGCGAGCGGCGGTTCCAATCGAAACGGCACCATCCGCCGTTGGGCCGAATGGGGTGAGGGATGAGAATAGGCTCGATCGCGGCGAGCTCGGGCCGATAGCCGTGATCGCGTATCCACGCCGGGTTGTAGACGTTGTGCTCGTAACGTTGGCTGTCATCAGGGAACACGGCGAGCACCTTGCTTCGAGGAAAACGCTCCGCGTACCACTTGGCGACTACGTAGGCCGCCCCGCTCGTGGGCCCGCGCTTCAGCGAAGTCTCTCGATGGAGTCGATGCGCAGCTTGGTATGCCTCGTTGGCACCGAGCCAATGGATTTCGTCGAACGCCTCGTGAAACAAGTTGCCAGGGAGAATGCTGTTGCCGAGTCCCCGCAGGTCTCGGCGGCCCGGTGGCTGGCCGAACAACACGCTGCCGAAGGTGTCGATCCCGACGAGCTTCATCTCGTGAAAGAATGCGCGGCAGTAGTGGGCAAGACCGCAGGATGAACCTCCCGACCCCACCGTTGCAACCATTACGTCGATCTTGCCGAATTGCCTGATCGCTTCCTCAGCCGGACGCGCATAGGAAAGGCAATTGCTGAGGTTGTCATACTGCCTCGACCACGTGGCGCCGGTACGATCCATAAAATTTAGGAGCGCCTGTTTCCGGAGCAGCTGGACGTTCGCGTCAGACGCTGCCGCGTCGACGAGGTGAACTTCGGCCCCCAACTCCTCTATCGTGCGTTTGAGGGGCCGCTCGATGGCATGATCGCCGAAGATGTGTAACTTAAGCCCGAAGTGCATGCAAACGATGGCGAGGCCGAGAGCCATCGTTCCGCTCGATGTTTCGACGATCGTTGTGTTGGCGCGGATGTCCCCGCTACGAAGGCCTGTTTCGATGATGTTGAAGGCTGGAAAAACCTTCATGATCCTGAAGTCGATGGCGGCCAGGTTGTCAGGCCGCAACGACACGATCTTGAGGGGCGCATGAGCGCCAATGATGTCGGAAAGCATATCGCCCATGCCACCATCCTCAATAGGGGGTTGAAAAGGTCCGAAGGCGGTCGAAACCAAGACGGGCGATCGCAGTGCTGGCCTCATCCATTCGGGTGCGAAGGTCGGGCAGGCACGGGTCGAAGATTAGGCCAGCGACAGTGCCGCTATGGGCGACGACGACGCCGGCCGAGCCGGTGCCTTCCTTAATGCGGATGAGCTCTTTGAACTTCGGCTTCTTGAGCGGATTCTGCACGGCGGCCTCGCTCGTCATCGCGGAGAAGGTCGCAACCCGGCCAGCGAGAGCGACGCTCTGCTCAGCAATTGCCCGCTCCAGGACCGCCAACGCGCACCCGAAGGCGGCGATCTGGTCGCGCGAGTAGCGCGCTCGCGGTAATCGGTCGGTGTTGATGCAATCACCGGCGGAGCTCGTATCAAAACCCAGAATATGCATTTGCGGAAGAGGACCGTTAAACGACCGGACAACCTTGCCAATGCATTGGGCCAACAGGACGGTGCTACCCGCACAGTCAAACATGAGCGAGTCGCACGCATGCTCAGCCGCCACCGCGAGCTTCGCTTGCAGATGAGGCGCCGGAACGATGCGGGCCCCTCGGTAGGCACTGACGGCGTTGGCGACGGCGCGGATGGAGGCCACTACGCCGCTCGTAGATGAGCCCATGCCAACGCCTTCCGGAACGAACGTCGTTACTTCGAGCCTACCCGCCATGTTCTTCATTCCGAAGGCATCGAGGGCGAGCCGAGCGGCGATCTCACATTTGTGGAAATGGGCCGGTGTCACGTCGATGCCGGTGTGGCCGGCCTTGGGCAGGAACTTTCCCATATGGCTGGGCGCCAATGCCACGCGAGCGACCGATCCATCGTCGTACGGCATGTGAATTGAGACGAGTGCACGCACTGTCCTGCGTCTCCCATCTTCCACGACATCGAAGGCGCCTTGGAGCAGTTCGCCGAAGTGCGGGTGGCAGGTAGCTACACCGCACGCCTTCGCGGGCCAGTGGTGGAAGGCCCGAGCACCGTCCGCCGGAACTTTCGGTGGGATCTCGACCATATCTCTCCCCTGCCGTGACCGCGCTACCACGCCGCAGTTGAACTGTCGCGAAGGCGGTACCAGAAGCTGACGGAAACAACTGTCGGAGCTAAAATCCAATGCTGCACTCGCATCATTCATTTTCAAATAAGACCAGAACCTCCAGGGGAATCAGATTGATCTGCATTAGCCGCCCACTATCATTAGGAAATGATCCCAGGCTTGTAGCGATAGCGCCTCACTCACCTACGTTCGCGAATTGATCTGCCTAATCCCCTTGCCCCACATTAGCCAAGCGCACAGACATGCGCACCTACTAGGAGTGGGAGTACACTCTATGAGCTGTCGCGTGACGTCTCGAAAGGCAGCCTCATTTCGCGTGAGCCGCGCCCATCTGTCCTTCGCCTTTGGCGGCATCATAATTTGTGGAACGACGCTGAGCCTGCGTTCAGTTTTATATGAGGCAATCGGAGCGCACAGGTCCCAAGCGCCCATCAAGCCATTTGGTCCAACACATCGCACAGCAGATTACCGATCGACAGTTGTTTTCGTCCTTTCGTCCCGCACGCAAGCCGGTCAATCGACAGAGTCCCGGCTTGGCGGCGCGCTAAGCGTCGGGGACCCTTTCGCTCCTAGAATGTATAGCGAATGAGTAACGGTTCGGGATCTGCTGGTTTTGCCAATCTGCGGCTTTGTCGTTCAACGTCTCACAAAAAATCAGGATGTCTGCTATCGGTCCAGCCAGCTGCTATCATCTGCCATGGCGTCGATACGTTTGGCATCTTACCCGCCGCTGTGGAAATCAATCTGATGTCGCCTGACCGAGCGAAGCGACTAGATAGAGTGTCGGCTGCGACGATGACCTCGACCGCGGAAGACGCCACGGTTGCCGCGGCGCTTGCCTGCCCGCGTCTCACAACCTTAAGGTGTGGCGCTTGGCCGTGTACCCTTAGGGATGTCCGGCTTGGCAGCCAGAGCCTGGCGAATCTCAGGCCACGATCGCGGCGATAAGCGGCTTGATCCCGACGATGTTCATGACCCGTGTCAGATTATAGGCCAGAACCGAAAGAGCCATCTCGGTAGCTACTTTTGGAAGCGTTTTGGTCAGGAAGTGCGTCGCTCCCATGCGGGCCTTCATCGTGCCGAATGGATGCTCGACTGTCTCGCGACGCTGGCGCATCGCTTCTGGGTTTGCATCAAGGCGCTGCTGCACGGCCTCGAGCAGATGCTCATGCTCCCACCGCGCAATTCGCCGCTCCGGCCCGGTTGTGCATTGCGATTTGAGCGCACAATTTTGACAGGCTGTGGTCCAGTAGCGCCGCAGCATCTTGCCGTCTTCTTCACTCGTATAGCGATACGGCAATCGCTCCCCAGCCGGGCATCGATAAGCGTCCTCCTCCGGCAAACAGGCAAAGTCCTGCTCGTCGAAGCGCCCATCCGCCTTGGCACCCGATGTCAGCGGTTTGGGCAGGGTTACCGTGATGCCTGCTTCGTGGCAGGCGGGGATTTCTGGGCTCTTGAAGTAGCCGCGATCGGCCACGGCTTCGAGCGTCTCGGGAACAGCCTTCGCCTGCTTGGCCATATTGGCAAGTTGTGCCCGATCTGAACCGCTGTTCGTCACCTCGTGCGCCACAATCAGATGGTGCTCGGTGTCGACCGCGACCGTTCTAGAGCATTTTCCGGCCTGGCGGAATCAAAAGGGATTCCCTTCCGGGGCAAATCCCTGAGGGCTGGTGATGGAGGCCAGCCCCCATGGCTAAACCCCTTTCGCCGGACCTTCGCCTTCGCATTGTTCGGGCCGTGGAAGATGAGGGCATGAGCTGTCGGGGCGCCGCCGGCCGGTTCGGCGTGGCGCCGTCGACAGCGATCGAACTGGTCAGCGAGTGGCGAAGGCACCGGCGCCTGTAAGGCGGGAGCGCAGGGTGGCGACCGGCATTCAGCTCGGATCGAGGGGCATGCTGCAGAGATCCTCTCCCTGGTCGAGGCTACGCCTGACATGGCGCTGGCCGAGATCGCCGATCATCTCTTCAAAGTCCACGGCGAGCGTTTCGTGCCGAGCGTGGTCTGGCGGTTCTTCGATCGGCGCAACATCACGTTCAAAAAAAACATCGCACGCCAGCGAGCAGGATCGGCCGGACGTGGCCGCTGAACGCGCGGCGTGGAAGGCATCCCTGCCTGAGATCGACATCCACCGGTTGGTGTTCATCGACGAGACCGGAGCCTCGACCAAGATGGCGCGGCTCTATGGCCGTTCGCCGTACGGCCAACGCTGTGTTGCAGCGTTCCCGCATGGTCATTGGAAGACGACGACCTTCGTCGGCGCGCTCAGGGCGACCGGCATGACGGCGCCGATGGTCCTCGATGGCCCCATGGATGGTCCGGCGTTCGAGGCTTACGTGACGCAAGTCCTCGTACCGACACTCAGGCCCGGTGACATAGTGGTGATGGACAATCTCGCAGCACACAAGCGGGCCGAGGTCGGCATCGCAATCAATCCAGCGGGCGCTCGGCTCCTCTATCTGCCGCCTTATTCGCCCGACCTCAATCCGATCGAAATGGCCTTCGCCAAGCTCAAAGCCGCCCTTCGAAAAGCGGCCGCCAGATCTATCGAGGCTTTGGTCAACGCTATCGCCGTCGCCTTGGCCGCCTTCACCGCCCAAGAGTGTCTGAACTTCTTCGCCGCTGCCGGCTATGATCGCGTCTGATCAGAATCTGCTCTAGCCGACGACGCCGAAGCCACGGCCGCTCGTTGCCACCGAGCGGCAGTCGGAATCGGTCAGGGAGATTTGCCGACCGGGCGAAGCAAGCATCTGCTTCTCGTAGAAAGCGAGCCTGCCCATTTCCTCCTTCAGCTTCGTCAACTTCTCGGCGATCCTTGTTACCTTCGTGGCTAACGCCTCGCTCGGCTCCTGCCGGTCGGCCTTGTCAAGTTGGCTCAGATAGCGGGCGACGCTCTCCTCCAGCTGAGCACGCCGCCGTTGCACTTTCGCCTTTGTGAAGTTCTTGTCCCGGTTGTTCTTGCTTTCATCGATGGCGACGCTCGCCGTCGAGAAGGCCCATCTCACGGCAGAGTTCAACAAAGCCCGCACAGACCTTGCGCAGCGCAAGGCTGTTGTCCTTATTGAAATCATCGAGGCATTCGGGCAATAGCGTCCATTGCCCACGATCCGCCTTTCAACGAAGAGACCCATCAATGTCTCCCGAGAATCACAGGAGAATCACAAACGCGGCACCGCGTTTTCACACAGCCAGGCTCACATCCTGCGCTGTCTCGTCCTACGCTGCCGTCTGTTCGACGTTTTCCGAGCCCAGCAGCATCTGATCTGCAGGCATTGTCTCTGCGCGCTGGCCAAACTGATGCCGCTGCAATTCCTTCATGGATCTGACGCAGCCGTTCGCTCTCGCGCCGATCAGAAAGCAGCATCGCTTTCATCGTTTGGGATCGAAGGCAAGGCGACAAATGCGTACGCATACGACGAAGGCCGCCGGATTGGCACATGCGCGTGAGAGCGGCGAGCTCTATGATGGCTGGGCGTCGCGTGAAGGTCAGGCGGACTGATCGGCGGGTTTGTCGGCTTGGCGCAGGAGCTTCCATTCCCAGGGCAGCAATTCGTGCAGACGCGATGCGGGAAGATCGGCGATGCGAGCGAGGACGTCGGCGAGCCAGGCTTTCGGATCGACGTCGTTGAGACGACAGGTCGTGATCATCGTCAGCATGATGGCGGCACGGTCGGCACCACGCTGGCTGCCGGCGAAGGTCCAGTTGCACCTTCCCAAGGCGATGCCTCTCAATGCGCGCTCAGCACAATTGTTGGTCAAGCAGATCCTGCCATCGTCGAGGAAGCGGCCGAAGTCGTCCCAGCGCCTGAGCATGTAATTCATAGGCTTCAGGACCTCGGAGGAGCGAGAGAGGGTTTCGCGCTCACGCAACAACCAGGCGTGCATGTCCCCGAGGAGCGGCTTGCTCTTTTCCTGGCGCACGGCGCGCCGCTCTTCGGCGCCGCAGCCGTTAATGGCGCGCTCGATGTCAAACAACACATCGAGGCGCCTGACCGCCTCCAGCGCGATCGGAGAGACCGGTTTACCTCTCTTGCCTTCCCGGGCATTTTTCTCGATGTCAGCCAGCTCGAAGAAGCCCCGCCGCGCATGGGCAAAGCAAAACGCCGGCGTGATCGGCAGCACCTTCTTCTGCGGGTCGAACAGCGGCTCGAAGCCGTTGTAGCAATCGGCTTGCAGGATACCGGCGAAGGCGGCCAGATGCTTCTGGGGATGCTCGCCTCGTCGGTCGCTCGAGGCGTAATAGACCGCCGCCGGCGGCGCAGGCCCGGCGAAGGGCCGGTCATCCCGCACATAAGTCCAGATCCGCCCGGTCGTGCACTTGCCCTTCGCCAGGATACGGATGGTGGTGTCATCGCCATGAAGGCGCTCGGCCGCGAGCACATGGCGTTCGATCAAGTGGAAGAGCGGTATGACGGCGAAGGTCCCGTGGCCGACCTGGTCGGCCAGCGTCGACAACGGCAGGTCGATCCCCTCGGCCTTGAAGCGCGCACTCTGGCGGTTGAGCGGGATATGCATGCCGAACTGTGCGTCCAGCGAAGGCTGGCATGTTCAGCAGGAGTTAGTCCTGCCGGGGAAAAAGTTAGACCCCCGTAGTGTGGATAGCAAAGGAGATAGAAATAGAACCTTTGAAGCCTATCGACAAAGACTCCCTTGGGGAGATCACGAGTCACCGGGCCGTATCTGAAAGAAAACGCGTTGTGGCCTCGAAAATGCTGAACACCGAAGGCCGAGCCCGCAGTTTTGGGGCGAAGGCAGCATGACCCGGCGAATGCTAACTGACACGACGGGTCATTTCGGCGGGGTGAAAGCGACAGCACGGTGACAAGGACATGCTAAGCAACTGGAGAAGCCTTCCTCACCCCGGGGAGAAATCGCCGGAAGAAGGTAGGTCGTATAACCGGTGACCCCGGGAAGTCGACCGAAGGTGTGAAGGTGGCGGCCGGGTCCGTAGTAGCGATGAAGCGGGGTAACGCCCGTGGAGCGAAGGGGCCCTGCCATTTGTGATGTCTCCAACGTAAGGAAGGCAAGGACGAGATGACAAAGGCGTCCATCGATTTGCAGGACCTGAGGCGGAGACTATACGTCAAGGCGAAGGCTGAACCGTCCTGGCGTTTCTGGGGTCTATACGTCCACGTGTGCAAGATGGAGACTCTGCGCGCAGCGTATGAGATGGCGAAAGAAAACGACGGCGCTCCGGGAATAGACGGAGTGACGTTCGAAGCCATCGAAGCGCGAGGCGTGGAGACGCTACTCGAGCAATTACGAGACGAACTGATCGGGCGCACCTATAAGCCACTTCCATCAAGGAAGCGGGAAATACCGAAGGACGGGGGCTCTAAGGTCCGCGTTCTCTCGATCCCGGCTATCCGCGACAGAGTGGTTCAGGGCGCGCTCAAGCTCATACTCGAACCTGTATTCGAGGCGGATTTCCAACCGGGATCGTTTGGATATCGGCCCAAGCGTACAGCTCATGACGCGATCAAGCGAGTTGCTCAGGCAATAGCCGAGCGGAAGACGCGGATTCTTGACTTCGATTTGCGCGCTTATTTCGACAACATCCGACATGATCGGATGCTAGAGAAGGTGGCTCTGCGAATTGACGACAAGGAAATCATGCACCTTCTGCGGCTTATGCTGAAAGCTTCCGGCAAGAAGGGCGTTCCGCAAGGCGGTGTAATCTCCCCCTTGCTCAGTAATCTCTACCTCAACGAGGTAGACAAGATGCTGGAGCGAGCGCGTGAGGTGACACGCCGCGGCAAGTACACCAATATCGAATATGCACGATTTGCTGACGATATGGTGGTCTTGATCGATGCCCATAAGCGACATGACTGGCTGCTCGGTGCCGTGGAAAAGCGATTGCGTGAAGAGTTCGCCAAACTGCAGGTTGAAGTTAATGATGAGAAGAGTCGCACGGTCAATCTGGAACGAGGCGAGAGCTTCGGATTTCTGGGATTCGACTTCCGCTATCTCCGCAGTCTGCGCGGAGTGATGCGGCCGTACTACATGCCCAAGCTCAAAAAGCGGACGGCGTTACTGCGGGGGCTCAAGGAAGTGTTTCGCAGCTATCGGTCGCAACCGATTAGTCGGGTGATAAGCTTGATCAATCCGAAGCTCCGAGGATGGGTAAACTACTTCCGGATAGGCGATTCCAGCAAATGCTTCGCCTACGTCAGGAACTGGGTAGAGAAGAAGGTCAGACGTCATCTGGCGAAGGCACGGAAACAAAAAGGCTTCGGCTGGAAGCAGTGGAGTAATTCGTGGCTGTACGACACCTTGAAGCTGTTCAACGGCTACAGGGCGAGTGCCGGCGAGGTGAAAGCTGCTCCAGCAAGATAGGTCCAATAAGCCTTGTCATGAAGCAAATGGGAGCGCGTAGTGCGGGAAATCCGCATGCTGCGTGCGATGTGGCGGGGGCTGGAAACGTGCACAACTGGGAAAACTGGTTGAGCGGCGCGCCAGCCCTCGACCCTACTGTCGAACAGGATCGTCGCCAGCAATTGTGGGCCGATGAAGCCGCGCGGCGTGGCGTGGAACGGCGCGGGCGGCTGGCTGATCTTCTCGCAATCGCGGCAGGTGAACTTCTCGCGTACCGTCTCGATCAGCTTGAAGCGGCGCGGGATCTCCTCCAGCGTCTTGGTCACATCCTCACCGATCTTCGCCAGCCGCGATCCACCGCAGCAGGCACAGGTCGTTGGAGCCTCCATGACGACGCGCTCGCGTTCGATGTCATCTGGCCATGGTTTGCGCACCGGCCGCTTGCGCATGAAGGGGCGGACGTTCTGCGTCTTCGCCGCTGCGGCCTGCGCGGCAAGCTCATCCTCGCTCGCTGTGGTGACGAGTTCTTCGAGCTCCAGTTCCAGCTGCTCGAGCAGCCGTGCCGAGCGCTCGGAGCGCTGCCCGTACAGTTCGCGTTTGAGCTTCTCGATCCGCAGCTCGAGATGCGCGATCAGCGCCTCGTTGTCCGACAGCTCCGCCTGCGCACTGGCAGCCATCGCCTCGGCTCGCAGCCGCGCCTCACGCTCGGCCTGCAGCGCCGCCAGGGCACTCGCAAGGTCCGATGGAAGATCGTCCGGCTTCGATATCATGAAGCCATTGAATCAGATCAAGCAGCAGATTCAAACCTGTAAAACGACCTAACCGACGCGCGTCGGACGCCGGGTTTCTTGAGGGTTGCGCCAATCGATCCCGGATAACAGATAGCTCAATTGCGCCGGAGAGATCGTTACCGATTCACCGGCAACCTATGGCCAGATGAACCTTCCTCTCTCGAGTCTTTTGGTAAACAGGCATGCTCCCTGGCCATCGTGCCAGATCATCTTCACAAGATCGCTGCGGCGACCGCGGAAGACGAACAGATGACCGCTGAGCGGGTCTTTGCGCAACACCTCCTGCACTTGGAGCGCCAACGACGGAAAGCCTCTGCGCATATCCGTGTAGCCTGTCGCGAGCCACACTCGCGCGCCTGTCGGAACCGGGATCATCGGCGCACCAGGGCATCGAGAACTCGCCGCAGCGCGTCCCCATCAACGTCACCATCGACCCGGATGCGGTGTCCGCTACCGAGATCAATCTCGATGATGCCCTGGCTCCTCCGTCGACGCACCGGCGCCGTCGTCAATGGCGCTTCGGCCACACCCCGCGGCGGCACAGACGGCCCAATCTCGACCGGCACCAACGGCGCGACACTCGTTTCACCGTGCTTGCAAAGCTCTTTGCGCCACCTGAACAGCTGGCTCACATGAAGGCCAGCCATGCGAGCCACCTCGGAAACAGTGGCTCCGGGCTCGAGCGATGCTGCAACGAGCCGTTCCTTCTCATCCTGTGACCACCGACGCCGCCGCTCAACCGATGTGATCACCTCTGCCCGCGAAATCGTCATAGCGCTTCTCCTAGGATTACCCCTAGGACCTGCAGCGCTCGCGTCCATCAAACAAGGCGGCCCTCAACGGCTTTCAATTACCCACATCTCGCGCGTAGGATTTGCACCGGTTGAATCTTCTGTGATTCTGTTTGTGACGCCGATTCGCGGAGGCGTCACAGATGAGCAGAGACACGGGAGCTGGTGCTGCAGGCTGGCATGACGACGAAGTCGTTGCGGCAGGGCTGCCGGACAAGCGATTGGCGCGCCGATTTGGCCGCCTGCTTGATCAGATGTCGGCGGCACCCGGCCAACCGGTCCCGGCCGCGTGCGGCGACTGGGCGGCGACGAAGGCCGCCTATCGCTTCTTCGACAATCCGCGCGTGACCGAGCATGGGATGCTGGCCGGCCATTTTGCCGCGACCGCCAGGCGCTGCGCGGCGAACGACGGACCAATCCTCATTTTGCAGGATACAACCGAGTTCATCTACAGCCGTGCGCAGCCGGGTAAGATCGGCTTCACCAAGACCATCAACGCCGGACGCTATAAGGCGGGTCAGCCGAACGTGGTGACCTTGTGTGGGGTGCTGATGCATTCGAGCTTGGCTGTAACCCTCGGCGGCACGCCGCTCGGGCTGACGGCAGCGAAGTTCTGGACACGCACGAAGTTCAAGGGGACCTGGACGCTCAAGCGGCACGTGAACCCCACGCGCGTGCCGATCGAGACGAAGGAAAGCTATCGCTGGCTGGAGAACCTGCGCCAGTCGATGGCGCTCGTGGGCACGCCGGAGCGCTGCGTGCATGTGGCCGACCGCGAGAGCGATATCTACGAGCTTTTTTGCTTGGCGCAGGATCTCGGCACGCGCTTTCTGGTGCGAGTGCAGACCAATCGCTTGGCCGCCGCGCCCGCCGGCGCGGAGCCACGGGATAGAGCTCATCGGGTCTTCACCCAGCTCTCGGCGGCGCCTTGGGCGGGACGCCATTACGTCGCGATCGGACAGGATGAGACGGCGTGCGTGCACGTGAAGTTCGCCACCATCCAAACCTTGCCGCCCGTCGGCAAGCAGAAGCGATACAGTCCTCAGCTTCTCACCTACATCCAAGCCCTTGAGATCGACCCGCCGGCGGGCCGTCCGCCGATCGACTGGAAGCTGGTGACCAATCTGCCGGTCGGAGATTTCGCCATCGCCATCGAGAAGCTCGAATGGTACGCCTTGCGCTGGAAAGCAGAGGTGTTTCATAAGGTAATGAAGTCTGGCTGCCGCGCCGAAGAGGCGAGGCTTGAGACCGCCGAGCGGCTGGCCAAGTTCCTCGCCCTCATCGCGATGGTCAGCTGGCGTATCTTCTTCCTCACCATGTCCGCACGAGCAAAGCCCGAGGTTGCGCCGGAGACAGTTCTCACCACAACCGAAATTGCGACGCTTGATGCCATCGACGCGGCGCGGGCCAAGCCGCGCATCTTGCGCAAGACCCTCGCCACCTATTTGCTCCAGATCGCCATGCTCGGCGGCTACCTCGCTCGCAACCACGATCCGCCGCCAGGAAACATGGTTGTCTGGCGAGGACTAACACGCCTCCATGACATCGTCTTCGGCCTCTCAATCAGAACTCGTCGACAATGTGGGTAATTGAAAGCCTCAACGGAGGGATACACAAATGCGAGCATATTGCTGAGAGTATATTCGCCACTAGGCTGCCAACGCTCCCGATCACTTAGCTGCAGCGCCGCTGACAACTATCCCCTTTGGGATGGCGCCGGCGTAACCCGTGCTTCATGCACAATCCTACCAGTCGAAGCGACAACAGGTGGCGATCAGCCGCGCTTGGCATGCGCGCGTGTGCACCTTTGTGTTGGGTCTCCTCACGAAGCGGCCAACAACCCGCTTGCGCCCTCATTCTGCGAGGGGGCGACAAGGTCGTGTCGAAGCGGACTTATAGCTCGAAGGGCTCAATTTGAGGTCCCACGCGATCATCTGTTGAAAGTGCCTGTAAACTCAGGATACTACTGCGGCAAACATAGTTCGCTTCGCACTTTCCCGCCGCGCGGACGACCCTGCATCTCGCAGGACTCTTGGGACAAAATTTACCTAAAGGTTCGAGCCGTTATGCAATATGATCGAATAGACGCCCGTATCCTCGAGATCATTCAAAAGAACAACCGTCTAACGTCCTCGGTGATCGGCGAAATGGTAGGGCTTTCTGCTACGGCTTGTCAGCGTCGACTGAAGAGGCTCCGTTCGGAAGGCATCATCGAAGCTGATGTCTCGATCATTTCGGCGAAGGCGGTAGGAAGGCCTATTCAGATGCTCGTGCTCGTGTCTCTGGAGCGGGAGCGTTCAGATATAGTTGATAGGTTCAAGAAGGCCATCAAATCCTCAGTTGAAGTCGTGAATGGGTTTTACGTTACGGGCGAGGCTGACTTTTTCTTATACATTACCGCGCGAACCATGGACGATTATGAGCGGTTCGCCCGGCATTTCTTCCGTGAGAATCCGGACATCAAGGGGTTCAAGACGATGGTAGTCATGGATCGTATAAAGCCTGGCTTCGTCGTTCCAATTGCGGTTCCGTCCGACGACTAATTCGGCTGTCTTGCCTCGCGCTTCTGTGTGTCTACGCGTTTTTTTGTCGTTTTGTCTTATAGAATGCAGGAAACTCGCAGGCTCTTCTGTTCTATGATGCTGTACAAACTAGGCATTCGAGGTTGACGGCCGCGTTGGATGACGCGAGGTGACAACGCGCAAAGTATGACTAGACGTTGCGTCGCGTCCTATCTCATAGGCCGTGATCCGCTTGCGGTCAAAATCGAATATTGCGCCGCAAAGAAGAACGCGCGCGCCTTTCGCTAAGAGATGGAGAACGTGTAGGTGTCACGTCTGCGCAATGATGCCGTGGTTAGTCGATTGGGCGCGGCATCGTCGATACCGAACCGTGGACAATTCGCTATCGCTGTCTGAGATGGTTCGACTTTTCTGCCAGCGCAACCGCTCGACGCGATCGGAGCTTGCTGGATCAATGAACTGCTGGGTGAGCGGGTGGCGGGTATCGAAGATGGCAGTTTTAGCGGTGCGGGTTTATTGCCCGCTGTACTTGAACGGCTGTGCGATTTGGCCGAAGATGGGCCAGATCCAAGCCGTGCTTGTCCGCTCTCCAGATCGCAAGCGCGATAAGCTTTCATCGAAGAGTTTGCGCGCTCTCGTCTCGGCATAGTGTTCATCTGCAGATGCGGGGCGGGGACTGGAAGAAGAACTTTCAGCGCACAATTGCTGGAATTTCAACGCGTGCAAGTCCACGAGGTGTCGCTCGCGTAGGAAATGGCATCGCGCAGGCCAGGTGACTGTGCCGGCCCACTCTATTTCGGATATTGCCACAAGCGAATCGAAGACTTGAGCATCGGAGTAATCGCCCCTCGTGCACGAACACAAAAAATCTTGACCATTAAGCGGACGGACGCTGGGGACGCTCGAGGATATGCGCGATGCTGCCGAATTGCCTACAAGGGAACGACCTGCTTTGGCAAGACGCGGATTGCGATGCGTCAGCGCGTAATGCCACCATTGCGATGGCGCGGCGGCGCCGATCATGAGCTAGGGCACGCAGCGCCTGCAGCGGTGGCCGGAGTAGCTCGCAGTTTACCCGATGCTCAACCGGCTGGGCCATTTCCGCAACCGATGCGCTCGCTGTAGGCTTGAGATCGCGGACAAAGATTCGCGCCAGTGTGGCTTCACACTTCATTCAAGACACCAATACGATCGACTTGATGGCATTAGAGTTGTTCACTCTCAACGTCGTTAATCACCTATCGAGCTTCCGTATCTCGCGCGCCGCGCCAAGCAGCGGTCTCGGTACGAGAGTTAATGAACTCCAACAGAGCCAAACTGCCCTTTTTGAATTGGAGCGGAAGATCACACCAGCGGTCGCCAAGCTCATCGGCGTTCGTAGAGCGCTGTTCTTAGCTGCGCGGTGTCCTGCTTACAAGCCATAGGGAGCGGCCGCCCTATCTGTTGCGGCTCGTCAGCGAGACCGCCACGATGGCCGAGTCGGCATTCAAGGCCGGATCAGCGATCTAGGCGTGACTTCTCGAATCCTCAGAGCATGGACGACCTGCGGCTGTGATCAATCCGTCGTTCGTTATCGATGGGACGATAACTGGTTGCAAAGGTCATCCAGCGCGCTCTTCGGAGGCGAGCAGTGCTGATATTCGTCCTTGGGACTCGCATTGCGGGTAGGTTGAATTCCGTTGAAGGAGCGCCTCTTAGCGCAGTATTTGAGCGTCGGTGCGGCGCTCGTTGCGTCAAACAGTATGAAGATTGATGTTACGGTCGTAGACCAGTTCTCGTTACAATCAGCCAGCGGCGGACGCCAAAGCCGCCCGCTAGGAGAGGAACGATGACCGATCACGTGCCTACGGTCCGTGAGGCGCTTGACTGCTGTGGAGACCGGCTCTCAAGCGTGTGCCCACACAGCCGCTTCACGGACCTCTTAATGGTGCGCTCCAAGAAGAATGCAATTCTGGCGAGAATTTCTCTGGAAGACCTCGCTGCACTAAGGGGAAGCCTTGAGCCGGTCGTCCTGAAACAACGTAAGGTTCTGCAAGAGCCGAAAAGACCTGTCGAACACGTCTATTTCATCGAGTCGGGCCTCGTCTCGTTAAGGCTCGTCGCTGCCGGAAGCATGCTTGAAACTGCCGTCATAGGATATCAGGGTGTGGTCGGCCCGTCGTTTTCGTGGGGGTGGCATAGTTCGATCCATCAATCTGTAGTGCTCTTCCCCGGAAGCGCTCACAGGATCCGGATCGAGGATTTGCGTCGCGTGATGAAGGACCGTCCGGGGATCCGAGAGTGTCTCTTTGACTACCTTCAGGCTCTGACATTTCAGTGCGTCCAGACCGGATTGTGTGGAGTTCGACACGATCGTGAGCAACGGCTCGCGAGTTGGCTGTGCCTGGCGAGCGACGCTGTTGACGCTCGCGTGCTGCCAGTTACCCATGACTACCTTTCTTCCGTCCTAGGATTGCGCCGTGCTGGGGTTACTGAGAGCCTCATTCGACTCGAAGAACAAGGCGTAATTCGCAAGATGCGCGGCGTCTTGCAGATCGATCAGCGCGAATCCCTCGAGCAACGGGCATGCTGCTGTTACAAGCTAGTCTCGAGCGCTTATGCCTCGTCTCACTCAGCGTTTGCTTTATGCACCGACTAATCTGAAACTTACGACAATCTCGTCATCTGGTTCCCGACGCTAATCCGACTCATGTGCGCTTGTTCTCGTGCGTTTTGCCAAGCGATACCTACATTGTCCGAGTTTGGGAATCGTGGGTGTTTGTCAGATATTCACATCTCTCCTGCCGCGACCTGACCTTGTCGCGCGGGAATGAGTTTTGGGGCGGGTCGCGCTTTGCGAGCGAGCGTCGCGCCTCAAGTCGGTGCGGCTGAAGATGTTGCGATCTCCGCTAGCTCGGGGCGCAGCGGCGCGCGTCAGGAGTGGGGGCAGCATTGCCGGCGACATGCGGCGTGGCCCAGTCGCGGCTAGTCGAACATGCCCGGATCGTGCCGCTGGCGGCCTCCGCAAAGTCGGTTTCGACCAAGGACAATGCGCAGCGCGCCACACGACGCGGCTGATGGCACACACTGCTCGATCGTTGCGGCATTGTTTGTTCTACACTACCCGTCCGCCGGATGTGCATGGCATTTGACCTGTGACCGCGCCGATCGGACGATCCGCTCTTGGTCGACAAGGTTTCGATCGTTGGCTTTATATATCACGACCGAGCCGAGTCCTGTCCTCAGCCGGCGGAGAAACAATGGGAGAGCATCCAGACTTTTCTGAAGAACATATTGCCGTCGGCTTCCTTGTCGAAAGCTAACTGCAGCGCACTATGGGCTCTAGATTGGTTAGTCCCAGACTTTGATGGTGCATCCTTATCGCAAGATTCGAAGAAGCATTTTACGCGGCTGCGCCACCACGACGGAAGCAGTCCGTCGAGCAATACAGAATATTCAAGCGAGCGTGAGAGCACTCGCAATGCGCTACGGGATCGACCAGAAAGCTGTCGCGAAGTGGAAGCGCGAGACCGTCGCCGATCGTTCGACAGGCCCAAAGAAAGCCAAGTCGATCGTCCTTTCCGTTGAGGAGGAGGCGATCATCGTCGCTTTCCGGCGGCATACGCTGCTGCCGCTCGACAATTGCCTCTATGCTCTGCAGCCGATCACCCGCATCTGACGCGATCGTCCCTGCATCGCTGCCTCCAACGCCGCGGCATTAGCCGATTGCCGAAGGTTGAAGGCGGCAAGCCGTCGAAGAAAGAGTTCAAGGCTCATCCGTTCGGTTGTTTCCATATCGACATCACCGAGCTCCAGACTACTGAAGGCAAGCTCTACCTTTACGTCGCAATCGATCGCACCAGAAAGTTCGCGTTCGTGCAATAACCAGCAAGACGGGGAGGACCTCAGCCTCGGCCTTTCTCGAAGATCTGATCGCGGGTCGCCGACATGATCCACACGGTGCTCACCGACAATGCGGTCCAGTTTGCCCTCGCGCCGCGCTATGCGGACGGCCCGACAGGAAGATACGTGACGCATATGTTCGATATGCGATGCCAGTAAGACGGAATTGAACATCGGCCAACCAAGATCAAGCATCCATGGACCAATGGCCAGGTCGAGCGCATGAACCGCACGATCAAGGAAGCGACTGTCCAACGCTACCATTACGATCGGCACGATCGGCACGATCAGCTCGAAGCTCACCGAACCGACTTCATTGCCGCTTACAAACGACGCCCGGCGGTTGAAGACCCTGAAGGGTCTCGCGCACTACGAATACATCTGCAAATGCGGGATGGGACTCCCTGCCAGAACGACTCAAACTCAATCCGCTCCAGCAAATGCCGGTACTAAACACCTATGCGATGTGAGGTCTAAGGATTCCGTTTTGAACGCAAATCACGTTTCAAGGCTTCTTCTTTAGGAGGCGGCCTTGGGTGTGATGGATCGTTTGGTGTTGAGCGAGCGGCTTGGAAGCGGATGGCACCGCTGATCATAGGCCGGCCAGACCAGAGAGGGCTCGTCCGGACGGGACAACCGGAGTTCGTGGGAGGCGAACTTTGCATCGTGGGCACGGGCTCTCCTTGCGTGACGCCTAGTGGATCGGCGGTCGCTCCATGGCCGGTCGTCCGCTGCATAGCCCAGAGCTGACCGGTCTTCGTGTCCCCCTCGAGTAGTTGCCCGTGAAGAAGCATCTAAGCGGTTGAGCGGGAATCTGTTTTTAGGATCTGATCGCGTTTGAGATTGCAGGAATTTGGCGCTTGAGTGCTGCAAACCTCGCAAATTCGCTTTGTGCATTCCTCTTTGTTGGGAACTGTGCTTCTGTGGTGCACAGGAGGGACGATGCGGCCGGAGAAGCACAAGACGACGGGATCGAACGATCTGTTCCGGCCACCGCTGGACCAGATCATCAACATGAAGCACAGACTTGTTTCCGCTGGCCGGTAAGATCGACTGGGACTGGATCGACGCCGAGACGCCCCGTTCTATAACGAGAACGGCAGGCCGGGGGGCGAGACCGGCTTCGTGATCGGGTTGTTGTGCTCAAGCCCATTTACCGGCTGTCCGGTGAGGGGGGCCAACGCTCGGTCCACCCGTATTTCCAGTTCTTCACCGGCGAAGAGTTTTTCCAGCGCCTTTTTCGCACGAGCGCTCGGATCTGAGCCATTGGGGCTAGCGGCTCGGTGACAAGCCGGCGCGGCTGTTGGCCAAGAGCCGTCGGGTGGCGCGCGAAGCCGGTGCGTTACGCAGCCGACACCACAGTGCTGCCTAAGGCCATCAGATTCCGACGGACGCCAAACTGCTGGACGCAGCGATCCGGGGGGTGAACCGCCTGGCGAGGAAGCACGGGGCAGGCTGCAGCAATCCTATTCTCGCATAGCAAAAAGTGCGGTGATAGTGGCGGGCCGTTACGCTCGTGCCAAGCAGTTCAAGCGGCATCAGCGGCAGCTGCGCCATCCTGCGCAGCCTGCTGGGCCGGATCATCCGCGACATCCGCCGCGAGATCGAGGGCCAGCCGGCACTGGAGCAGGCGTTCGCCCTCCCATTGGGCGAGTCACGCAGATCTGCTCGCACCAGCAGCGCCAGCGCGGCTTCAAGCTTTGTACGCATCCGACGGGCGCCGTCTTGCGTGACGCGAGGTAATTCGCGAAGCGTGTGACCTTAAGTCTAGCTTTAAGGTCATCAGGCGATGCGGGTCGAGGTTTTGGGCGGGCTGGAGCGGCGGCGGCGCTGGTCGCAGGACGACAAGGCGCGGATTGTCGAGGAGACGTTGGTGCCGGGCGCGAAGGTGACTGAGGTTGCGCGCCGCAACGGAGTCGCGGCCAGCCTGGTGTTTACCTGGCGTCGACAAGCACGGACATCAGAGCAAGTTGTACCATCTTTTGCGCCGGTGCAGATCGTCGCTGCGGGGGTGGAGGAAACTCCGAAGCTTTTGCCTGCGGGTGACGGCCGGGTGCGCTCCGTAGCGTCCGCGCGTACTGGATTGATCGAGATTGATCTTGGCAACCGGCGACGCATCCGGGTGGATACGCACGTCGACCCGGAGGCGCTGGCGCGGGTCCTCGAGGTGCTTGAGCGCCGATGATCGCCATACCGGGTAATGTGCGGGTGTGGCTTGCGACCGGCCATACCGATATGCGCCGAGGCTTCCCGAGCCTTGCGCGTCTGGTTCAGGAGAGCTTGAAGCGTGATCCGCACGCTGGTGATCTTTACGTTTTTAGGGGCCGCCGCGGCGACCTGATCAAGATCATTTGGCATGGTGTGCTGCAGAGCATGAAGGAGGTGAATAACCGAATTTGATGCGTACAGCTTTATGAGAGATGGAGGTTGGCCCTCCTGCATCGGCGTTCCAGCCGCAGATGCAAAACCACGACACTGTGGCTTCGCTTAAAAGGCGCGGTCATCAGCAAGTGTTGCAAAAGTCCCGGGTTTACGGGGCAGGTGAGTATCCAGAAGGCGAGCGAAAGCGAATCTTCCGATGACGCGTCGAAAATTATTTAGATGTCGCCAAAATCAGGGGCGCGTGCCATCCCTGAGATCAATCCGTGAGGCGCCTGGATTACTGCGCGGGTGGCGACCGGCGTTTAGGGGACGCGATCTGGATACAGGCTCTTGTAGAGAACTGCAGGAACCAGTCGTTGTGATGCCAAGGGAGAAGTTCAAGCGGCGCACACCGCGAGACGAGAGTACCGAAGCACGACACTGGGGCGGATTGGCTCGTAGTAGTGATGAAGGTGCTGTAATGGGACTGGAGCGAAGGGGCCGAGGCAAGTGGTTCCACCCGCATGCAACTGTGATGAGCAGGAGGACATGATGGGTGTAACCGAACGTAAGCAGTACAATATCGACAAGCAAACAGTGATGAAGGCCTACCGATTGGTCAAAGCCAATGCGGGCTCAGCCGGCGTGGATAAGATATCGTTGGAAGCTTTCGAGAAGAACTTGAAGGGCAACCTTTACAAGGTCTGGAATCGGATGTCTTCTGGCAGCTACTTTCCACCTGCCGTTCGGGCTGTCCCCATTCCCAAGAAGAACGGCGGACAACGCATTCTAGGCGTGCCGACAGTAGCAGATCGCGTGGCGCAGACGGTCGTCAAGCTGCAGATTGAACAAGCACTCGAGGAAATCTTCCTTCCCGATTCCTACGGCTACCGGCCCGGAAAATCCGCGCTGGACGCCGTCGGCGTCACCCGGCAACGGTGTTGGAAGATGGACTGGGTGCTGGAGTTCGACATCAAAGGCCTGTTCGACAATATCAGCCACAAGTTGCTTATGAAGGCCATCAGGAAGCATGTGCAAGACGAATGGGCTCTGCTCTACATCGAACGCTGGCTAATAGCGCCGATGCAAGGCAAAGACGGAGCGATCACCGCTCGCGACCGGGGCACACCCCAAGGCGGCGTGATCAGTCCCGTCCTTGCCAATTTGTTCTTGCATTATGCGTTCGATACATGGATGGCGCGGAACTTCCCGCGGTCACCATGGTGTCGATACGCAGACGACGGGCTCGTTCATTGCCGAACCAAGGCTGAAGCGGAGGCCATCAAGGCGGCGCTGCAAGCAAGGTTTGAGGAATGCGAACTCGAAATGCATCCCGACAAGACCAAGATCGTCTACTGCAAAGACAGCAACCGCCCGGGTAGCCATACCAGTCAGTCGTTTGACTTTCTGGGATTTACCTTTCGACCGCGCAGGGCAAGAAATCATCAGAAGAAAGAAAACTTCTGTACGTTCTCGCCAGCGGCCAGCAGGGCGGCGATGAAGTCTATGCGTATGACGATCCGGCAGCTCCGGCTCAGGCTTCGCTCGCAGACGGAAGTCGACGTAATCGCCTTGGAACTGAATCCCGTCCTTCGTGGATGGATGCAGTACTACGGCAGATATGGGCGGTCAGAAATGCACAACCTGTATCGATACGTCGACGAATCTCTTAACCGCTGGGCGCGACGCAAATACAAAGGGCTGAAGAATGGAAAAGTTAGAGCCTCCACCTGGCTCAGATTGATCCGCCGCCGCAGGCCAAAGCTGTTTGCTCATTGGGCGAGGTTGAGTTCTGCTTCGGTACTTGTTGAGAGCCGTATGACGTGAGAGCGTCACGTACGGTTCGGAGAGCGGCTCCGGGTGCAACTCCCGGGGCCGACTCACCATGGCCAGGGCGCATGTCTGTTCACGAAGCGGTTGGAGCGCGGCCGCTTTTTGTGGCCATCGCTGGCGGACGGCGTTGTGACAATCAGCGTTGCGCAACTATCCTATCTCCTGTCCGGAATTGACTGGCGAATGCCGCAGGCAACCTGGCGTCCGCAGGCTTCCGGTTAAGCTGTGGCTTATTGACTCACGAGGGAGATCGGTCGCGAATTTTAGCGGCGAATATGATTGATTTGCCCTCGTGACAACGCCTTCCGATCCGCTTCCCGCCGACCTTGCCGCTGCGCACGCAATGATCCTTGCGCAGCGCGAACAACTGGTGCTGGCGAAGAGCGAAGTGACCGTCGGTCGACTGGAAATCGAGCGGCTGAAGCTGATGCTGGCCAAGGCGCGGCGAGAACAGTTCGGGCAATCTTCTGAACGCGGCAAGCTGCTGGTCGAGCAGCTCGAACTCGCCATCGAGGATCTTGAAGAGACCCAGGCGGAGCAGGAAACCAAGGCCGAGTTTGCAGTACCGGAAGCCGCCAAACAGCAGCGCGCGCAAAATCCACGGCCGCCGCGACGTCCGTTGCCGGACAATCTGCCCATCGAGCGCGTCGTCGAACCCGCGCCTTGCGTATGCGGCAAGTGCGGCAGCGAGCGGCTGCACAAGCTCGGCGAGGTGGTCTCGAAGACCCTGGAATGTGAGCCGCGGCGCTGGAAGATCATCGAGCGTGTCCGCGAAAAGTTCTCCTGCCGAGATTGCGAGGCGATCACAGAGGCGCCGGCGCCCTCCCATCCGATCCCGCGAGGCTTTGCCGGGCCGAACCTGCTGGCGATGGTGCTGGTTAACAAGTTCCTGCTACATCAGCCGTTGAACCGGCAAAGCAAGACGTATGCCCGTGAAGGGGTCGAGATCGACGTCTCGACCTTGGCGGATCGGGTCGGCGCCTGCGTGGTCGCACTCGATCCCATCATTGAGGCCATCCGGATCCGCGTCATGAGCGCGGAACGCATCCACGCCGACGATAGTGTGCTGCAGAAGCACACAGAAAGGATGATCGAGATGATCTGAAAATCTGTGTGCACAAGCTGTGGCAGCGATGAGGGTAGGCCCCTCGGGATCGACTTTCAGGAGTAGGTCTCAAATCACTTCAAGCGGCTTCGCTTAAGAGGCGCGGTCGTGAGCGTTGAAGCTAACGGTCGGGAATACCCGAACGGATAGGCGTCCGAGAGACGAATGAAAATGAACCCGCCGATGAACCGTCGTAACGTGGAAATCGTCGTCAAAACCAGAGGTGTGTCGTCCCTCTGGGATGAGCCCGCCGGAAGCCTGAAGACCGGGCGGGCGGCGACCGGCGTTGAGGGGGCGTGAATCGGATGCAGGCGCTGCCGCGGAACTGCAGGAACCAGTCGCTCCGATGGAAAGGGAGAAGCACAAGCGGAGAAGACCGCGAGGCGAGATTACCGACGCGGAGCACTGGGACGGACCGATCCGTATTAGCGACGAAGGCCCGTAATGGGGCCGGAGCGAAGGGATCGGATCAGGTGGGCCGGCCATCGTCGCAACTGACAACAGGAGGACGACGGTGAACCAGCCGGGCAAACCGTTCAACATCGACAAGAGAGAGGTGTACGAAGCATATCTGCAGGTGCGATCCAATGGTGGCGCAGCCGGTGTCGACGGAGTGACGATTGAGCAGTTCGAGTCCGACTTGAAGAGCAATCTCTACAAGATTTGGAATCGAATGAGCTCAGGCGCTTACTTCCCGCCGCCTGTTCGCGCCGTCTCCATTCCAAAGAAGAGTGGCGGCCAAAGGATCCTCGGGGTTCCCACTGTGGCAGACCGCGTGGCACAGACGGTTGTCAAACAACTGATTGAGCCGGCTCTCGACGCAATCTTTCTGGCAGATTCTTACGGCTACAGACCCGGTAAATCGGCTCTCGATGCCGTAGGCGTGACGCGACAGCGGTGCTGGAAGTACGATTGGGTTCTGGAGTTCGACATCAAGGGACTGTTCGACAATATCGACCACGAGCTTCTGCTGCGGGCCGTCCGGAAACATGTGACGTGCGCATGGGCGCTGCTCTACATTGAAAGATGGCTGACAGCGCCGATGGTGCAGGAGGATGGAACGGTAATCGAGCGAAGCCGCGGTACCCCACAAGGGGGCGTGGTGAGCCCGATCCTCGCCAACCTCTTCATGCACTATGCATTTGATCTCTGGATGGCACGGATGTTCCCCGATCTCAGGTGGTGTCGGTATGCGGATGACGGGTTGGTACATTGTCGGAATGAGATGGAGGCGCAAAGCGTTCGCGAAGCGCTCCAGGCTCGGCTGGCGAAGTGCCGCCTGGAATTGCATCCTACGAAGACGAGGATCGTCTACTGCAAGGATGATCGACGCCGAGGTAAAAGCGAGACGGTCATGTTTGACTTTCTCGGTTATTGCTTCCGGCCACGATCGGTCCTGGGGCCGCATTCGCAGAAGATGTTCTGTGGGTTCACCCCAGCGGTCAGCAAACCAGCGCTGAACGCCATGCGGGCGACGGTCCGAGGCTTGAAACTTCGCAGGCGAACCGAGGTGACGCTGGACGATATTGCTCGCGAGCTAAACCCGATGGTTAGGGGGTGGATCGCTTATTATGGGCAATACACGCGCTCAGCGCTTTATCCTTTGGCCCGCTACATCAACCAGACGTTAGCTATTTGGCTGAAGCGAAAGTACAAGCGCTTCCATCACCGTTTAGGACGCGCGCGTCTCTTCCTGGAGAAGATCGCGCGTGAGAAGCGCAGGCTCTTTGTGCATTGGCAACTCGGCGATGGCGGCAAGCTTGCCTGATGGGAGCCGGGTGAGGCGAGAGTCTCACGCCCGGTTCTGCGAGAGGCCGGAGGTGAAATCCCTCCGGCCTACTCACCCGACGGTGCCGGTGCTGGCCAAGCTTAAGACGGTTACCGGCCGGATCTGGACCTATGTTCGCGATGACCGGCCGTTTGGTGGCACGGATCCGCCGGCGGCCCTGTTCTACTACTCACGCAATCGGGCTGGAGAACATCCGCAAAGCCATCTTGCCGGCTATGTAGGCCTCATGCAGGCCGATGCCTTTGATGGATATAACCAGCTCTACAAGGCCCAAAGAAGGCCGGCTCCGATCCTTGAAGCGGCCTGTTGGAGCCACGGCCGCAGAAAGTTCTTCGACCTGGCGAAATCTGGAGAGGCGCCGATTGCCAGCGAGGCCGTGCGACGCATCGATATCCTGTTCGAGATCGAGCGCACCATCAACGGCAAAACGCCGGAACAGCGGCTTGCGGTACGTCGTGACCAGTCGAGGCCGATCGTCGCCGATCTCGAAATCTGGATGCGCCAGCAGCGAACCTTGCTCTCTTCAGGCAATGATACTGCAAAGGCGATCAACTACCTGCTCAACCGCTGGGCGGCGTTCACCCGCTTCCTGGACGATGGCCGCGCCTGTCTCTCGAACAATGCTGCCGAACGAGCGTTACGCGGTGTGGCTGTCGGAAGACGAAATTGGACCTTCGCCGGTTCAGATGCTGGCGCCAATCGTGCCGCCGCCGTCTATACCCTGATCGAAACCTGCCTATGCCGCACTCGGCATAGGCAGGTTTATGCCGCCCGCCGAACTATGCCGAACGGATTTGGTATGGCACGCCGTTGTCACGCTGGCACCGTCGATCGCGTGCAGGGCAGCCCCGTTCCATTCGGCATAGTCTGGTCGTTCAGAGCGCCTCGAGGAAGGCGAGTAGGCGGTCGTTCGGCTGGAAGCGGGTTCGCTTGCCGCGCTCGTACGGCTTGAGCTTCGCCAGGGCAGCTTCCTTCAGGGCGAGGTGGGCGTGCAGGTACGTCTGCGTCGTCTCGACCGATTCATGACCGAGCCACAGCGCGATCACGGAGCAGTCGACGCCGGCTTGCAGCAGTTCCATCGCAGCGCTGTGCCTCAGCACGTGCGGTGACACGCTCTTGGCCTTCAAAGACGGGCAACTCTTGTGAGCGACACGAACATGCTTTCCCAGCAGGGACTGGACGCTATCGGCACTGAGCCGGCCCCCGTGCACGTTCGGGAACAACGCTGTTGCTCCTTTCCGCAACGGTTCCTTGAGCCATGCCTGGAGCGCGCACCGAGCGAGTGTGGTCAGCGGAGTGGTCCGTTCCTTCCGCCCTTTACCGACGCATCGTACGTGTGCACCAGACCCGAGGTGGACGGCATCCCGGTCAAGGCCAGTCAGCTCTGAGAGGCGCAAGCCCGTCTGGGCCGCGACCAGCAGCAAGGTGTGATCGCGGCGACCAAGCCACGTCGTTCGATCGGGCGCGGCGAGAACCGCCTCGATCTCGGGGCGCGTCAGGAAGTGCACCTGTCGCTTGTCATGGCGTTTGCTCGGTATGGCGAGCACGCGCTGGATCAGCGCACTGTGTGCCGGTTCCTCGAAGGACACGAACCTGAAGAAGGATCGGATGGCCGTCAGACGCAGGTTACGCGTCTTCGCGCTGGCGCCGCGCTTTACCTCGAGATCGGTGAGGAACGCGCCGATGAACGTTGCATCCAGATCGGCGAGCGTCAGGGCCGATGGGGACTTCCGCAGCCGCACCTGTGCGAACATGAACAGCAGCCGGAACGTGTCCCTGTAGGAGGCGATCGTGTTGGCGCTAACATTGCGCTGGCGCATGAGGCGCTCGGTGAAGAAGCGCTCGATCAACGTGGCGACATTGCAGGCGGGCTTCATGGCGTCACCTCCCATCGCCGATCGAGACGCCGCGCCGCTTCTTCCATCAACTCGGGGCAGGCCGAGAGATACCAGTAAGTATCGCGCACGCAGGCGTGGCCGAGGTAAGTGGAGAAAACTGGGAGTTGCTGCTCGACGTCCTTGCCTTCACGATACCAGTCGAGCAGCGTCCGGATGGCGAAGCGATGACGGAAGTCGTGCACGCGTGGGCCGGTACGATCACCTGGGCGCCGCAGCCCGATCTCTCTGGACAATCGCCAGAAGACGCGATGAACGTACTGGTGCAGCAATCGGCCTCCCTGTTCGGCAACGAAGAAGGTCGAGCCGCAGCGTGATCCGAGCAGCGCATCGCGCCGGTGGGCGTAGTCGCGCAGCGCGGTTCTCGTCGTCGGATGCAATGGCACGAGCCGCGACTTGGCGAACTTGGTCAGCCGGACCGTCAGCACGCCGGCGTCGAGGTCGACGTCATCACGCTCCAGGCCCATCGCCTCGGATATACGCATGCCTGTCACCGCGATCAGCCCGAACAAGGTATGGTAGGTCCATCGGCGCAACCCGTCCGCTGGCGGCAGAGCCAGCGCTGCCGTCAGCAACGCATCGATCTCCGCGTCGCTGTAGACATAGGGCTTGGCGCGCTTCCATCCGGGCAGCATGCCGACGGGCGACACCTCCGTTCTCGGATCGAAGTTGGCGACATGGCGCGCGAACCCGCGCACGTCGCTCAATCGCAGCGCCCAGGATGCATGACGATCGGGCGGCAGCGTTGCCCATTCCATTGCCAGCTTCGTCGTGATGATCCTGGCTTTGCGCTTCTCCATGAAGGCGACGAAGTCGGCGAGCCGACGGGTCTGGTGCTCATACTTGTATCCCAACCCCTTGCTCATGCTCAGGTACTTATCGAGTGCGGAGCGCAGATCGGTCATTGCACGCCTCCCGGCCAGGGCAGGCTCAATGTTCTCAGCGCATCGATGTCGACCTTCGCGTAAATCCGGGTGGTGTCGTGGTTCTCGTGCCGCAGCAACTGTCCGATCTCCGACAAGGTCGCCCCAGATCGGAGAAGCTCTGTAGCGAGACTATGTCGGAAGATATGGGCGCCGCGGTGGGCGCAACCTTCGATTCCAACGCGATCGAGAGCGGCCTTGGCGATCATGCTGATCGCGCATCCGGAAGCAAAGCCGACGTGTGGCGCGAGTGTGCGGACGAACAGCCGTCGGCACGACGACTTTGGGCGGCCATTGCGCAGATATGCAACGATAGCCGCGCCAATGTCTGGCGGTATCGGCATTCGTGCACGCTGTCGGCCCTTGGCGCGAACGAGTATCTCGCTGGCGCGCCAGTCGATATCGTCGAGGGTGAGCGTCGCAACCTCGTCGGCCCGCAGGCCGAGCTTGGCCAGCAACAACAGAATGGCGCTCGCGCCGTCCCATCACCGTCTCTCGGTCGCAACCGTCGAGAGCCTTCCGCACCTGAGCGGCAGGCAGATAGGTCGGTAGAGTTGCGAGCTTCCATCGGCGCATCGATGGAACGCAATCCGCCAACGAGCGCGAGTTCAGCCCCCGATGGTGGAGGTAACGGAGAAAGGCACGCAACGACCAGCACATCGCCTTGCCTGTTCCCGGGCTCCAATCCTGGGCGTGGCGCTCAACGTAGCGGATCACGTCCTCTTGGCTGATCTTGCACAGGGCGCCGGCGCCGCCGGAGCACACCTCGTGCAGGAACCTGCGGATGACTGGGAGATGGCGGACGACGGACCTCGGGGCCAAGCCGCGCTCTGATTGCAGGTAGGCATCGAACTCCTTGAAGATCCGTTCGTGCGGGGTGAGAGGCGGTAGCACCAACGGCGCGATCGCGCCTTCCTCGCGCAGCACCGACAGCCATCGCTTGAGCGCAGCTCGGTCACCGGGTTGGATAGACTGCCTCCCGCCTCGATGTCGGAGGTACCGCTCAACGACCTGCTCATCGAGATCGATCAGCTTGTAGCGACGGCCCGCGATCCAACTCAGGAGCCCGCCAACCACGTTGAGGCAACGCCACGTGCCGTGCCGAACGAGCCTCTCTTCGACGAGACGAACGGCGTAGCGCTCGACGAACTGTCCGTGCGGCCCGCTTCTGAGACGCCGGTACAGCCGGCTTCTGCCCAAGTACTCTTCAACTTCCATCTTCCTGTTCTCCGCTGTTGAAAGCGGAGGCACAGAACGAACTATGCCGAACCGACCAAACGCCGGTCAGCGAGAAATCTGGGGAAAACGACCCGACTCGGCATAGTTCGGCGGGCGGCATAAACCTGCAAGATGAACGACGTTGATCCACAAGCCTGGCTCGCTGACATGTTGGCCAGGCTTCCAGATCACCCCGTCAACCGAGTTGTCGACCTGCTTCCGTGGAATTGGAAGGCGACCCATTAGTCCAAAGCGACTGCTGCCTGAGCGCCGCGGCAGACCGGCGCACATGCCCGGGGTGCTGGTCGGATGCGTACCAAGCTTTCTTCCTCCATGCCCCGGAGGTGGAGTGCATAGGCAAGGCAAGGCGCGCTGCGTTTTTGCGAGTTCGGGGTGAAGGGCTCCATCGCACCAACAATCGCTGGGCTCCCGGTGGCCTGTTCGTGCTGCAGGCTAAGTCGCTGCCCGACAATGCTTACGACGGTCATACATTCGGGACGTTGTTGACCGCACCGAGACACTCACTGGCTGTGCGATCGACCGCGCTTATGTCGACAAGGGCTATGCGGCCGCGACGCGCAGAATCCCCGCCGCGTCTTCATCTCGGGCCAGAAGCGCGGCGTCTTCAGTGCCATCAAGCGCGAGGTGCGCCGCCGTTCTCCCATTGAGCCCATCATCGGACACCTCAAATCCGAAGGGCACCTTGGCAGGTGTTGCCTCCAAGATCGCGCCGGGCGATGCCGCCAACGTTGTCCTTCCCAGCCGTCGGCCACAACTTCCGCCGCATCCTCGCCTGGTTCAGAAAACTTTTGCGCCTATTGCTGGTCTTGCTCTGGCGTGCGCACTCGAAACTGCTGAGCTAAGTTCGATCCGGCTTCTTAACGGTCAACCAAGTACCCGCTCGACAAACCTTATGTCGAGCGCCATCTCGTGTAATGCTGCCTCAGCAAGCTAAATCAGATCCGTCGCGTTGCAACTGCTTCGAAAAGACCGTCCGAATTATCGAGCCGTCGTTAATCTCAATGCCATTGTCCTATGAATGCGATGAGTGTCCACATCGCCCTAAAGCCCCCCTGTCGGCCGCATAGGCAAGTAGATGTATCTCGTATCTCGGAGCGCAGTACTGGTTGCAATTAGCCGCTTAGAGGTTTTCAGTTCTACTGCGGAATGTCATCAAGCTGCGGCTGCGTGCCAGGCGGATGGTGTGGATGATCCTGATTCGCACAGCGATCTTGGCGGCGAGCAGCAATAGCAATTTGGCTTCGACGAGGGGGCGGAATGAAGAGCTTGCGACGCATCATGATGGACTGCTGAGCGATGCACTTTTACCGAAGAGTGGTATGCGGCAAAGACAAACGGTCGCCGATGCGTGGCTGTGCTCCAAGCTCAAGTGCCGCCCGCTCAGGCTGGTGAAAATCACGAAAGATTGAGGTCGTTTCCGTCGTGGCGATCAACCAGGCTCCTCAATTCCTCGCCGGTTCGCCAAACAAGCCAATTGTCCTCAACAATATCATCTTCCGCCAGCCGCAATATCGCCCCGCCGGGTTCCTGATGCACCACTTCGTAGACGCCCTTATCCAGTGACCAGCGCAGTACAAGTCCACATAGGAAGTCAGGAGCCCACATAGCAAAAGACACGCCGCGCCCGATTCCTCCCGCGATCTTGGCCATTCCTTTTCCTCTAAAGTCACTGCGAACCCAAAGATCCCCGTGGTAGGCTATTTTCCCGGTCAGCTTCTTTGCGCTTGGTGCTGTGCAAGCACAACTGTCTTGAGGATGTGCTTGTCTAACCGGGTCGGCATAAAACGCCTTCAGGGATTGGAGATGTTCCGCAAAGTTGCTGTTTGATAAGTCATACAGTCGAGCAGCCGCTAAAAGCGCGACTTGGCTATCTTTGTCGAAGCCGATGATCCAATATCCCTCACCTGATTTAATTGGCAAGCGATCCGGCCGGAAATTTGGAAATGTTGGACCTTTTGTTGGGGTGACGCGCGCGATGGAGACGTATTTATCGAAGTCAAACCCTATCGAAAGCTTGATGCCTTTTTGGGCGGCTGCGTCGTCATAAACTTGAAGGAAGCGCGAGACGTTCAATGGGTTAACTTTCATTGCTGCACCTATTCGATCGTGACGAGCTACGACGTGGTCTTCTCGAGAGTTAGTATTGATGGACATCATTAATAGAGATCGAAAGGTTACCCCTTCTTGGGAAAATGTTTTGAAATTCACGCGGCGGTGTGGCACGTATCACTATTAAATGGCGCGAGAATGGTCGGAAACAAACTTGAGCACGAGCGGTACGTTTGGGACGTTAATCGTTCGACCCATGTCGTTTCCTCGGAGACGAAGCGGTTCAATGAACAGTCACCCTTCTATCAGATTGCGCGAGCGTTGGACAGAAGCGCCCCGAATGTGCGCATTCGGGCGGGAGTTAGTGTACGACGCATGTACCAGAACGGACACCGCTCACCTACCGGAGAACGTGAAGCAACGAACCTGCTAAGCTTGGTAGTCGTTCCGCTAACCAACGCGAAGCCTGGCACGCAGGCTCATCATGGATCTCGGAAAAACTGAGACGCCCTTGAGCGTTTCGAAACCGCTTTCCGAACCTGCTTTAAACTGCCTGCCAATCGCAGAGTAGTTGCGGGAGGGACGTAGATTCCTCCACCCCCTCGCGATGTCGGTACGCTCGGCACTATTGCACTCGGATTCTGCCTTAAGTCATACGCGAAGCGTTGATTGGGGCAGGATGAAGGGTAGGTTCGTTGCGAACGTAGACTGCGGCGGTGGCATCTCTCCCCAACGTTGTGGGCGAACTTTGGCTGCCCTTGTAACCAAGCCGACAGACTCGGACGCGGAACATCGCTAGCCAGCTAAGATCGCCGATGCAGGGCATCGTTCAGTAACCATGCATGACGCGCTGCGGCCACGGCCGATGACCTATCGCTTGCGCGTTCGACGGGCTGGAGTGGACGCGTGTCTCACCCAAGCCTGTAAAGCAGCCGGCCGTTGTCGGCTGAGAGGCGAAGATCTTGCTGGAGCCTGTGATGCGCGGATATATCGTTCGATCATGGCGATTCGCGCCGAAGCTCTTCCGACCGACGCAGCGGCTCTGACCGAGATGGTGCTCGCGCTTGACGCCGAGAACGAGAAGCTGCGTGTGGCGATGCAGACACTGAAGGAGATGACCTTCGGCAAGCGCTCGGAGCGGCTGGTGGCGATCGTGGCCGAGCAGTTCGCGCTCGAACTGGACGATCTCGCGACCAGCGCCACACCACCTGCGTCAGCCAACGACGATCTACCTGCGACGAAGCCGGCTGGGAAGCCGCGCAAGAAGGCGAGGCGCAACATCGGTGCGTTGCCCAAGCATTTGCCGCGCTGCGAGCAGGTGCTCGAGCCGGACACGACAGCGTGCCCATGCTGCCAGGGCGCTCTGCGCAGGATCGGTGAGGATGTGAGCGAGGTGCTGGACGTGATCCCGGCGATCATGCGGGTACTACGCACGGTTCGTCCCAAATACGCCTGCCGCGGTTGCACCGACGGCGTGGTCCAGGCGAAGGTGCTGCCGCGTTTGGTTGAAGGTGGAATGGCATCGACGGCACTCGTGGCTCACGTGGTGGTCTCGAAGTTCGCCTGGTATCTGCCGCTGTACCGCCAAGTGCAGATCCTGGCTGGCCAAGGCATTCATCTCGACCGCGCAACGCTCGCCGGCTGGGTGAAGCGTGCGGCATGGTGGCTCAAGAGCCTCTATGAGCTTCAGCTGCGGACGATCCAGGCTTCGCCGCGGCTGTTCTGCGACGAGACGCCGATGCCGGTGCTCGATCCCGGACGACATCGCACTCGTATCTGCCAGTTCTGGGCGCATGCGATGGATGATCGCCCATGGGGCGGCCCATCGCCGCGGCACCGAGGAGATCGCCGGACAATTGACCGGCTTCTCCGGCATTCTGCAGGTGGATGGCTATGCCGCCTACAAAGCGCTGGCCCGCGGTCATGGCGGCGCGATCCAGCTCGCTTTTTGTCTCGCCCATGCCCGGCGCAAATTCGTCGAAGTGTACAAGACGATGCAGTCGCCGTTCGCTCAGGAAGTGATCGAGCGCCTGCAAGCGGTCTACGCCATCGAAGCCGAGATCCGCGGCTCGAGCGCCGAACAGCGGCTTGCCGCCCGCCGCACCAGGGCCGCACCGCTGATGGAGGTGCTTAAGGCGCGACTGAGTTCGATGCTCGACCAGCTGTTCTTCCAGTCGAAGCTGGCGGAGGCTATCAACTGTACGCTCAATCACTGGGATGGGTTGACGCTGTTTCTCCGCGACGGCCGCGTAGAGGTCGACAGCAACACTGTCGAGCGTTCAATGCGCCCGATTGCGATGGGAAGGCGGAATTCATTGTTCAGCGGCAGCGAGAGCGGTGCTGAGAGCTGGGCAATCCTCGCATCGCTGGTCAATACGGCAAAGCTCCATGAGCTCGATCCGCAGGTCTATCTGGCCGATGTGCTGGAGCGCATCATCTCCGGCCAGACCAAGAGCCACCAGTTGCGCGAACTTCTCGCCTGGAACTGGAAGGCGGCCCGCGAGCTCAGCGCATGGGAGGCTGCATGAGCCGGCGCCGCCGTTCATCATCATCTTCATCATCGATGGCGGCAGCCGCGATGCCGCTCGACGAACTTGAGCCTTGGCTGCAGGCTCGCGCCGCGCAGCATCCCATCGCCACGAGTCTTCCTATGCTCGACGGCTATGTCGCCGCGATCGTGGCCGGGCCGGTGTCGATAAGTCCGCCCGACTCGATCTGTCCGTTACTCGCCATCGACGCCGATGCGTTCAACCATGACGGCACGCGTGAGTTCGCTGCGATTTCGGCCGTCGCGCTGCGCCACAACGACATTAGTAGCATTCTTTCCACCGAGCCACATCGGTTTGCGCCCACCCATGCCCGCAAGCCGAATGGCGACGCTGATGCGCGGCCGTGGTACCGGGGATTCCATGCCGCCATGCGGCTGAGGCTACCGGCATGGACCCCGCTGCTCGACATCCGCAACATAAACCACGGCTTGCTCCTGCCCATCCTGCTGCATTGCGTTGACGATGAGGGGCGTCCACTGCTTGGACCACCAAAGAAAGGCCGCGAAACCGAGGAATTCCTGCGCAACGCCCATACCGATATCCCGGACGTCGTCGAGGCCATGCCCAGTACTGGATGCCGACGCGCTACGCTCGCGCGCGCTGATCACGGCAGATGTGGGAGCTCATACCGGTTACGATCGAACGGCCCAAGGGCCGACGGAGCCTCGCGCAAGATGCTGCTTTGTTTTCATCGATTTTGCCAAGTTGCGTTGGCGCACCAAGCATTACTACTAGGAGTTCAAACAAGAAGAGGGCTTGGTCACACCGTTCTGCGCGGGAGAGCCGCGCAGCTTTTGAGTTTTGGGAGGCGCAAATTGCTTTTTGACCACTCCGGCCGGCACAGCGCCACGCGATCTATCGTCCGACAGCTTACTTGTGAGTCGCTCCTTAATGCTTCGCATACACGTCGACGCAGTATTTCTTCCACACGAGGCCCTACATTAGAGGAATGCGGCCCCTATCGTCCGCTAAGATTTTCGGCGGCGACAATCCCGTCGACTATCCCACCAACCTTTGAGGGAGCCGCTATGCGTGAGTCTCAAAGCATCTTGGCCAGAAACGAAGCCATTGCCGCCAAGCGCTCTCGTCGAGGTGCGCGTATGCGCGACCGAGTATCCCGGTCAGAGCACGCAGAGTTTGCCAAGTGCGCCAAGCCGCCATCATCTCCACGCGATGACACTTCAGCGTCGGCGCGGCTCTCTTCCATGTAACAATTGTCCAACAAAGTAACCTAATAAGGAGAGAAAATGAACTCCCCTGTGCCCGAACTCTCAGCTGCGCTTCCAAATATCGATGAGCATCATACCGACCGAAGGTGCTATCCGCATGGAGTCGCCTTCATGGATGGGCAGTACCTGCCGATGTCCGAGGCCAAACTATCCGTGCTCGATTGGGGCCTTCTGCACTCCGATGCGACGTACGATACGGTGCACGTCTGGAAAGGAAAGTTCTTCCGATTGGACTTGCACCTTGACCGTTTCTGGGCGGGCATTAAGAGCCTACGGATGAATCTGCCTTATGGTCGCAACGAGCTGGCCGCTATCCTCAACAACTGCGTCGCTCTGTCAGGTCACAGATCGGCGTATGTGGAGATGATCTGCACGCGCGGTTCATCGCCGACATTCAGTCGCGATCCGCGCGAAGCGGAGAACCGCTTCATTGCCTTTGCCGTCCCGTTCGGCTCGGTTGCAAACGAGAAGCAATTGGAAAGAGGGTTGCATGTCGCGGTCAGTGAGACCGTCCGCATCCCGCCGAGCTCAGTCGATCCCACCATTAAGAACTATCATTGGCTTGATCTCGTGAAGGGCCTTTTTGAGGCTTACGACGCGGGAGGGGAGACGGCGTTGATTCTGGACACGAACGGGCACATTGCGGAGGGGCCGGGTTTCAATGTATTCCTTGTTAAACGAAGATCTTTAAGAACACCAGCTTTTGGAGTGTTGCCGGGCATCACGCGTCGGACTGTGTTCGATCTCTGTGCCGAAATTGGACTCTCGGTGGTGGCTGCTGATGTCACTCGTGCTGAGCTCAAAGAGGCAGACGAGGTGTTCATCACTTCGACAGCGGGCGGTATTATGCCCGTGACGCGCATCGACGATGCCACCATCTCCCAAGGGCAGGTCGGATCCATCACTCGTCGGCTCATGGACCTCTACTGGCAAAAGCACGATGATCCGGCTTGGTCGACGGCCGTCGTTTATCCCTGACAGGAGGCTGGCGATGACGGAGGCGGCGACAGAAGTCCAGATTACTGTACTTCTTGATGGAAGTCGGCATCCTAGTTGCTCCGGTTTCGTATCCAGTCGTGCCGGAGGGCACTGCGCGGATTAGATGCCGGCCGATCTGGTGTAACTCAGCTACGGACGGTCGTGATGTCGATGACGATCTCGATCTGCGGCAGGTGCGCTGGCGCGGAGCCACGGTTGCCGCGGCGCCTACGGGCCAGCACTCACGGCCTTCGGGTGTGCTGACGTGCCTGTCGACATCTTCCAGACCCAGCAGCATCTGATCTTCAGGCAGCGTCTCGGCCCGCCGGCCAACCAATGCTGCCGCGATTCCTTAATGAACTGACGCAGCCGTTCGCTCTCGCGCCGCTCGGCAAGCAACATCGCTTTCAGCGTCTCGGGATCGTTAGGCTGGGCGTCATCGCATCCACCACCGCCGGCCCAAACTGTACCTCTTCCGTCCCGGATTGATCGCCACGGTCTCTTTTAGCTGTAGCCAGCCCGAACAATTGCAGCGGTGACGATCCATGCCGTCGGGGGGCTGAACAGACCGAGTCGCCGCTCGTCATGATCTTGCAATGATCCGTGCCTTGTCGTCGTCGCTCCACTTCCGCCTACGGCCGGCTCCGGTGAAGACTTCGAGCCGCACTGGCTCAGCGATCGCATTATGCGCCATGTCCGTTCTAAGCCTAACCAAACCTGCTAAGCCCCCGCCTATGGCGGGGCGAAAACCGGCAGTTTCTACAGCTGCGAGAATGAAGTCATGGAGCCTCCTTGGGGAACCGCCAAGAACCCTCAAGGAGACCATGATGAAGCAGAGTACAATCATCTTAATCACGCGACCTGGGAGTGCAAGTACCACGTCGTGTTTACGCCGAAGTACCGCAAGAAGCTGTTGTTCGGGAAGATCAAGCGGCACTTGGGCCAGGTATTTCACGATCTGGCACGACGGAAGGAGTGCCGGATCGAGGAGGGCCACTTGATGCCCGATCATGTTCATATGCTGATATCGATCCTCCGAAGTATTCGGTGGCGCAGATAATCGGGTATATGAAGGGGAAGAGCTCGATATGGCTCGCGCAGAATGTCGAACGGAAGATGCGAAATTTCCTCGGCCACAAATTCTGGGCTCGCGGATATTTTGTCACCACCGTCGGCCGCGATGAGGAAATGATCCGGGCCCACATCAAGAATCAGGAAATGGCGAACCAGCAGCTGGATCAGTTGGAGCTCAAGGTCTCAGCTAACCCCAAAATCTCAGCAATCGTCCTAAGATCCCTCAAAACCGCCTTTGGCGGTTCCCAATCAAACCTCCAGCTCTGGAGGTTATTGGCTTGTCCAAACGAACCGCAGACTCGCAGATCAACCCCTCATCCGATAGGGACCGTGAGCAGCGCTTACGACCTCCACCTCGGGTTCGCCTCTTGTTGCGAGCCCAGCATGCTCCTCGAGCTGGCATCGACGCGAAGCAGATCGGCGCTGAGGATCGCGACCCTACGCAGGGCCGACGATTCCGCCTTGAACATCGCGAAGCGCAGCATCTGGACTAAACGTCGCCTCGAATCGTCAAATCCTTCGCCTCCGCGCTCGCCCTACCGAAAGCTAGACGGGAAGCCGCGGCTCGAACTTGACACGATCAAGGGTGATCATGCTCTGGAATTTCCGTACATTGGGGTTGGTATAGAGCTTCGTCTTAATGAAGACGTCAAAGGCCTCGACGTCCTCGACCGCCACGATCAGGACGAAATCTGCGTTGCCCGTAACCATATAGCACTGGCTAACTTCCTGAGCAGCTCGCATCGCGCGCTTGAAATCGTCGACAAGGTCAAGACGCTCGCGGTCGAGCTCTACCGTAACGACAACCGTAAGCGACTTGCCAAGAGCCTTCGGATCCACCAGCGAGATATCTGCAACGATCACACCAGCCGAACGCAACTTGTTCACTCGACGCATGCACGAGGCCGGCGAGGAACCGATAAGGTCCGCTAGTTCGGCAAAGGAAAGCCGGTTGTTTTTCTGCAGTGCTGCGAGAATCCTGCGATCTAGGTGGTCCATAGAGCCCCTCAGCAACGCTGGGGATTGTAGGAATGTAGCGCGACGTTTATTGCGATTCTCCTCCCCAATTGAACCAAACAAACCGCTCCTCGCTCGCAAACGATCTGCTGAGCTCATGTAAGCCAAAGATCATTTCAGATCGTGCCTCATTGTGCAATCTTTGTTTCAGCGGCCACTGCGTTTTGGCGCAAATCTGGCCATTCCATGCGTCATCCTCCCAACGGTAACACACACGAAGTGCGTCGTTAGTCGGCGTAGATTCTGTGCTCTCTCGGAGTCTTGAATGGCATCGCCGACGCCACGCTCTCTCGGAATCTTGGCTCTCGAACGCGGGATGCCCCCCGGCGCCCCGCGCCCAACGCCGAAGCGGGGCTCGTTGCTGAGTCCGGCTACCTTCGACTTCCCAGTTATTTCGGAAACCGTCGCGGGGGCTTGGGCGGAGAACGTCGTCCGAGGCGAGCCGGCCCTCGAGCCCGCCTTTATCGCAGCCGCTCGGCGCTTGGTCGAGCGGGGCGCAGTCGCGATATGTTCGGGCTGCGGCTTCTCTATCCGGCATCAAGTAGGGGTGGCTGCGTCAGTAAGCGTCCCGGTTGCTATGTCGAGCCTGCTTCTGATGCCGGTATTGCTCCGCCAGTTGCCGAAGCTGGCCAAGATCGCCGTTCTGACCTACGACTCGACTCATTTGGGCGAAGATCTGCTCGGGGTTGATGATCCGGCCGAGCGATCGAGGATCGTGATCGGCGGTCTCGAAGGCAGCAAGTTCTGGTATGACGAACTGAAGCGCCCGACGCCCCCGACAGATATCTCCGTTCTTGAGGCGGACGTCGCCGCTTGCGTCGAGCGACTCCGCGTCGCTCATCCGGAGATCGCGGCCCTCTTGTTCGAATGTACAGTGTTCCCGATGGTCGCGCCGGCGATCCGTGATATCACAAAGCTGCCTGTCTACGACATCATCGGCCTCGCCCGGATGATGTTAGCGTCCGTCGCCTGAGGGTATCGCTGCGCGTTACTGAGGCGGCGCAACAACAGCGGGCTCGTTTACAATCAGAGAATGGTCATTTTACAGCAGTCGCGCTGCGAAATTCTGAAAAGTGGGGTTGCGGCCATGGTCTGGCCGTCTTGGCTTGGAGGAATGAATGCTACAGGATCTCAAGTGATTATCCCTAGCGTTTCGACTGTTCACCGCAGTTGCACGGTCCAAGAAGAGATTCGCCATTTTGTTGCGGGACCCTGCTCACGGGCCGCTTACCGCTGGATCGATGCGTGCGCCTAGGGTTCGTCGCATAAATTTGATCGCAAGGCCGCCGTAGGAGAAAAGAATGATCGATCTGCTCAGCGATACCGTAACCCCTCCCACGCAGGAAATGCGGCAAGCGATGTTCAGCGCGGAAGTGGGTGACTCCGGTTACGGCGAGGATCCGACTGTAAACCGTCTTGAGTCTTTGGCGGCGGAAATGCTGGGCAAGGAGGGGGCCGCTTTCATGCCGAGCGGATGCCAAGGAAATCTTGCGGCGCTGCTCGCGCATTGTCCCCGCGGCCACGAGGTGATCGTGGGCGACCGATCGGACCTCTATGATTTTGAAGCCGGCAGCGTGTCCGCGTTGGGAGGGCTTGTCTTGCACCCGGTTGCGACGGAGCCAGACGGACGGCTTTTGCTGGACAACCTGCGCTCGGCGATCCGGGACAAAGGCGATTATCAATGCGCGCCGGCTGGAGTCATTGTGCTGGAAAATCCCCACTGTCAACTCGGCGGGCGTGTCCTGCCTGTGTCCTATATCAAGGAGGTGCGTGCGCTTGCTGACGAACGCGACCTGCCGCTGCATCTCGATGGGGCGCGAATCTTCAACGCTGCAGTCGCATTGAGGAGGGCGCCGGCAGAAATGGCTGAAGATGTCGACTCAATCATGTTTAGCTTGTCCAAGGGACTCGCTGCGCCATTCGGCTCCATGGTGTGTGGAACGCGGGCTTTCATCGAGCGAGTGAAGCGGAATCGGAAACTCTTGGGAGGCGGCCTTCGCCAAGCGGGCATTATGGCTAGTGCGGGTATCGTGGCGCTTCAGACCATGGTGTCCCGTTTAGCCGAGGACCACCGGCGCGCTCAGCTGCTGGCCGACCGCATCCGCGCAATTCCTGGTATTCGCCTCGAGCCCAGCGTGATCGAGACGAACATGGTCTTCTTCAGGGTCGAATGGAATGATCTGTCGATCCCAGAGTTTCTGGCTGCACTCTCGCAGCAGGGGGTGAGGATGGGAACGCTCCGTGAAGGCGTCGTTCGCGCTGTTCTCCATTATTTGATTAGCGACGCCGAGGTGGATGCAGCCGCGCAAGCCATTCGCTCAGTCCTGCAGGCGGAAAATCGATAACCGTGTGCAAGAATTTCAACGAGGACTGCGAAGTCCATCGTTGCGGCCGCCACGGGTCCAAGCTCGCTTCTGACTACCTTCAGTAGAGGGGGCGGACGAATCGCTCAGCATCGCCGCGCTACGGGAGCAGCGTTGGAGAACGGTGGCATGCAGCGCCGAATGGCGATCGTGGTCACTCGACATCTCGTAGCTTTCCCAACCCACATCCGACAGAATGCAGCAATACTGCGAGTCTACCCCAAAAACGCGCGATGTGAACGCAAGTGCAAGGCTAATCTTATAAGACCGAAAGAGGTTAATACATGGCCATGACATTCTCACCGATACCTCTAACCGGCGTCCCATTCGCGAAATCAGAGTACGAACGCCGGCAGCAGAAGGTGCTTGAGGCGGTGGTCAGCGCCGAACTCGACGCACTCCTAGTCACCGCTCACGCAAATCTCCAATACCTGACCGGGTACAACGGGCGTGGTGCGTATTTTGCACCGTTCCCGTTGATCCTCATGCCGGGGCGGGCGCCGACATATGTTGTCCGAGAGTACGAGATGGCTGCCGTTCGCGCGGACAGCTGCATCGATCAGATCGTTCCTTATGCCCAGCAGGGCGACTTTGCCAAGGTGTGCGCCGATGTCCTTAAGCGGTATGGACTGCAGCGCCGGAGGGTAGGTCTCGAGCTCGGTTGCTGGAACTTGGCTCCGGCCGATGTGAGCGCGCTCCAGGCGCAACTTACCGATTTGCAGATCGTCGACGCGACTCGCGTGGTTTCCTTGGTGAAGGCCGTGAAAAGCGGGGCGGAACTCGATGCCATGCGCGGCGCGATGGCCATGACCGACCTCGCTGTGCAAACGTTTCAGCATTCGTTGCGAGAAGGCGTCACCGAAGCGGAAGTGGCCGCGCTCATTGAGCGGGAGGTCACTAAGGCTGGTGGCCAAATCTCTACAGTGTCGTCTCTGGGATTCGGCGAGCGGACGAGGCTGCCGCACGGGGTCCCCGCGCCCCATCCGATCAGAATCAACGAGCCGGCCATGGTGGAAATCGGCTGCTCGAAGCACGGGTACGCCACAGGCCTTGTCCGGAGCGCCGTAATTGGTCGGCATCCTGAGACAGAATCTCTGCACGCCTTGGCGGAGGACGCTCTCGAGGCCGCGATTGCCGCGATCAAGCCGGGGGTCGCGGCGGGTGCGGTAGATGCTGCTGCACGCAAGATGATCGAGCGGTGTGGGCGCCCGCAAGCCTTTCGCCACCGGACCGGATACGCAACCGGTCCCCAATGGTCGGGACGGGGTAACCTGAGCTTAGAGCCGGGCGCGACCGACGTCCTTCAGGCCGGCATGACCTTGCATTTGCCGATCCTTCTATTCGGGCAAAGCGACTACATAATCGGGTGCAGCGAGCATGTCGTGGTGACGGAGCGCGGCGCTGAAATTCTCAGCCGTACACCACACACGCTTTATCGTGCGTGATTCGTAGGTTGGGAAAGCTTGGACATGCACGACATCGAAACTTTTCGGAATCTGCAGAGCGAGGCAACCGCGTGGCGCCGCTACCTCCACCAAAATCCCGAACTTGACTATCGGGTGCATAACACTGCGAGGTTTGTGACCGAGAAGCTGGCTTCGTTTGGAATCAATCACATCGAAACTGGTATAGCTGACACCGGTATTGTTGCATTGATTCAGGGCGAAGGCGGAGACGGGCCAACGATTGGGCTGAGGGCGGACATGGACGCCCTGCCAATTGTCGAAGCGTCAAACAAACCTTGGTCATCGACAATATTTGGCAAGATGCACGCGTGCGGCCATGACGGTCACACGGCCATGCTGCTGGGTGCCGCAAAATACCTTGCCAATACGCGGAATTTCAAAGGCGCCGTGGCCTTGATCTTTCAGCCGGCGGAAGAAGTAGAGCTGCCATCGGGCGGCCTAAGGATGGTCCAGGAAGGCATCATGGACCGTTTTGGTATCTCCCAGGTTTTTGGCCTGCACAACGCGCCGGGAATGGAGATCGGCAAGTTCAGCATTTGTCATGGTCCGATCGGGGCTGCACAGGACGACTTCGACATAGTTGTGAGGGGCAGGGGCGGTCATGCGGCGTCGCCCCACCGGACCATCGATCCCGTTGTAATTGCGGCGCAGATCATCGTCGGCCTGCAAGTTTTGGTTTCGCGCAACACGGACCCGAGGGAGGCGCTCGTAATCTCTGTCACCAAGTTGAATGCCGCTCAGGCCTACAACATCATTTCTGATCACGTTGAAATGGCTGGTACTGTCAGGACCCTCACACCCACCCTACGGGACTTTGCCGAACGACAGATTCTGGCATCCGCCCAAGGCATTGCGCGCGGATTTGGAGCGGATGTCGAGCTTAAATATCGTCGATCCGTCCCCGTCATGTTCAATCACACAGAGCAGACTGATACGGCGCTCAAGATCGCACGCAATCTCGTGGGACCCGCCTCAGTGAATGACAAAGTCAAGCCGGGGATGGGGGCGGAGGATTTCGCCTACATGCTTGAAGCGCGGCCGGGCGCCATCATTTTCCTTGGTAACGGATTGACCGCTTCGTTGCATAGCCCCGCATACGATTTCAACGATGAAGCCCTCCCTTATGGCATCGGCTATTGGGTGAACCTGGTCGAGACGATATTGGCTGCCTGAAGTTTCATCTCGGTGCGTGTCATCCACACTTACGCTCCATCTGGCTGCGTTCATGAATGCGATCATGCGGGGCCTGGACGCCGTTCTCATAGTACGGTGGCCTCGCGCTAATCTTGGCAGAATTCGACGAAATCGTACGCGCCGTGCGTCTGGTTCGAATGTGTTTCAGGAATGGAGGTTCGCGATTCTGCCGCTCTGCCGAACATATCGTTCGTAAACGTTATGAAGGCGTCGACACTCTTTGTGATCGGAGACGAGGTTGATATTGGGGCGGCACACAATGAAGTCGGCCACCGTATCAATCTACAGATCGACTGCGGTCCCCGATACGCACAAATTCGGCACCGCGCAGTTAGAGAAGCATTGTCCTTCCTCAAATCAACTGGCCTTCTGTCGGTCACAGACACATCCAGAGCTCCCTGCAAGACAGGCAATTCGATTACTGAAATAGCGGTGGGCATATATACAATTCAATCTGCGCGGCGCTGCTGCATCGCCATGGTACTGGCGAAGGCGGCCTCATCGATGTGTCGACGTTGGGACTCCATCGCGGGATTAGAGGTCTGCAGGCAAGTCTTTCGACCCGCGTAATTTGAATACTGGTCCAAGGCACTGAGGGCCCAGCACAAGGCGTCATGGCGGCACTGATTGCATGAAAAATTTGAAATTCGCCGATTAAACGCAAAATTTCGGCCGTGCGAGGCGCGAAATTAGGGGAATTCGACTTTAGGCGGCCGATAATATTTCTCCATAAGAGGGAGGAGACGACTATGACGCTTACCCGACGTGAATTCGTAGCAACAGCGGGAATGGCCGCGCTGGCTGCCAGCAGCCGGGCTTCGGCGCAAGTCGCTGGCGAATTAAGAGTCTTGGTCGGCGGGGGTGATTACGGAAGGGCGAACATCGAAGCTTTTGTTAAGCCCTTCCAGGCCGAGACCGGGATACAGGTTACTCCGATTACCGACTCGATCACCCGGCCCCAATTTGAGCTGATGGTGACCACGAACCAAGTCGCAGTCGATGTCCTAGAGGCAAGCCCGCACTCGGTGCTTGAGCACGCTTCAAAAGGCTACCTTGAGAGCATCGATTACTCGATCTATCAAAAGTCCGAGCTGGATGGGATCATAGATTTCTGTAAGCAGCCTTACGGAGTGGGCAACATCGTCTACTCTTTTGTTATGGTCTACAACACCGAAAAATTCCCGCTTGGCAAGTCGAGGCCGACCACTTGGGCCGAGTTCTGGGATGTGAAGAAATTTCCCGGCGTTCGCATGCTGCAGGCCGGCAAAATTGGAACTGAAGGCCCGTGGGAGGAGGCTCTCCTAGCGGATGGCGTGCCTGCCCACGCGCTCTACCCAATGGATATCGATCATATCTTCGCCAGCCTAGACAAAATTAAACCGCATATTCGCAAGTGGTGGTTTCAAGCGTCCGAAATCCAACAGATGATGTACGATAAGGCTGCAGACGTCATGAATTCCCCTGATGGGCGAGCGACCTTGTTGGTTGATCAGGGCGCGCCCATCGAGATCAATCGGAACCAAGCTAAGCTGTCGTGGCTCAATTGGGTCATCCCAAAAGGCACCCCAAATGCGAAGAACGCACAGAAGTTCATCGAGTTCGCCACCCGAGCGGACCGTCAAGCGGCCCTATCTCAGCTGATTGCCTATGGGCCTAGCAATCGGAACGCATTGAAGTTAATACCAGATAAAGTGGTTCGTAAGCTTGCTACCTACCCTGATTACATGGCTAGCAGCATTCCCATGAATGCACAGTGGTACGCCGAAGTTGGGTCGGACGGGATGTCGAATACTCAGCGGCTTGTTCAGCGCTGGAACAGGTGGATTTTGGCCTAGATCGCCGATCTAGCCGCGGACTCATCATGGGACGTGTTGAGTCGGCCGGTCCGCTCTGTCACGTACGGCCGGACGCGCCGTATCCGATGGTCACGAAATCAAATCATTTGGAGTACGAATGGTGACTGTGCATGTCACGAGTCTCATCCCCGTCGCCACATCTGCAGGGACTGAAGCAATACAGAGGGGTTTCGGTTCCGCGCAAATCGAATTTTGCCGGGTCACGAAAATGTATGGACCAATCGCGGCGGTCAAGGACTTGTCACTCACAATCCGTCCGGGGGAATTCCTGACTATTCTGGGCCCAAGCGGCTCGGGTAAAACCACAGCGCTGATGCTGCTCGCCGGCTTCGTGGCGCCCAATAACGGCGACGTCCTGATTGGCGGAAAATCAGTGGCCGCAGTGCCGTCTTACCGGCGCGACCAAGGCATCCTTTTCCAGAGTTACGCCCTGTTTCCGCACCTCACGGTCCGCCGCAACCTAGAATTCCCCTTGGAAATGCGTGGCGTCAAGGCCGCCGAGAGGGCGACGCTAGTCGAACGCATGCTCGAGCGCGTGCATCTCGGGGACTTTGGCTGCCGGATGCCCGCCCAATTGAGCGGCGGGCAGCAGCAGCGTGTGGCCTTGGCCCGCGCGCTCATCGCCGATCCTCCAATCCTCCTACTCGATGAGCCACTCGGTGCGCTCGACCGCAACCTTCGCGAGCAGATGCAAAGTGAGCTGAAGAGCCTGCACAAGGAATTCGGGAAGACCACCGTATGCGTTACGCACGATCAGGAGGAGGCGCTCACCTTATCGGATCGCATTGTTGTCATGCGAGCAGGTCAGATTGAGCAGACCGATACCCCGGAAGCTCTTTACGACAGGCCCGCAACGCGTTTTGTGGCGAATTTTTTGGGCGAGGCTAACATCCTCGAAGATCCCGGTTTCAACGTCGAATCCGATACGGCGCAGCCCGTTGGCACCGTGCCCATGATTCGACCGGAGCGGATCTGCGTCGGCGTTTCCGTCGCGCTGGGGCGCGGCGATGTGGACCGGCGCCAATCGGTCACCGGAACAGTGGACGACATGATCTATGCTGGCCCGTTGCGTAAGTACCACGTGCGCGTCGGCAGCAGCTTGCTCACTGTGCGCGAGCATGTTGCCTCGGGGCAGCAAATTTTCCGCCCTGGCGATGAGGTGAGGCTCGATTGGCTGCGGTCCGACATCCGCTTCGTCGCCACGTGAGGGAATGATGGAAACGCTTCGGAACCTCGGCCGTTCGCCCATCGGGCTCAATTTGCCTGCATTCGGAATTCTGCTCGTCGTCTTCGGCATACCGATCGTCCGGCTATTTCTAGCCAGCCTCAATGCTCCGGCATTCTCGCTAATCAACTATCAGGCGTTCTTCGGCGAGCCGTCGAACGTCCGCGTGCTCTTCCAGACCATCGAGATGAGCGTCACGGCCACGGCCATCTGCCTCATTATCGGCTACCCCACTGCCTTCCTTATCGTAGCCGCTTCCGCACAAGTACGCACGGCTCTAATTGTACTGACCATGATAACGTATTTGACTAGTGCTTTAGTGCGCACCTATGCATGGGTAGTTATCCTTGGCGACCGTGGCCTGATCAACAATCTGATGCTTGACCTCGGGCTAATCTCCATTCCGCTGCCGCTCGTTTACAACCGCATGGCCGTTTATATCGGAATGGTGCACATCATGCTGCCGCTAATGATCCTGTCGCTGGTTAGCGTCATGCTGGGCGTGGACAAGTCGTTGATGGCGGCAGCCCGCAGCATGGGCGCACGGCCCCTTGCCGCCTTCTGGCGGGCTTTCTTGCCGCTGAGCCTGCCTGGGGTACGCAGCGGCTCTCTTCTAGTGTTCATTATTTGCCTCGGCTTCTACATCACGCCGGCCGCCCTCGGCGGGTTACGCGACGCCATGCTCGCAACGTTCATCGCGGCGCAGGTCGAGAGTTCCTTCGATATGGCGCAAATCGGGGCCTCCGCATTCATCCTCTTGGGAATCGCGGGCGCGCTCTCCATTCTAGGACTCGATCCTTCCAGTGCGCAGCCAAGTCCGAAATCTTGGTGCCGCCGACTGCGCTCAATCGGGGCGCTGAAACGAATTGTCCATGAGTTCTCCGCTCCTCGTAGGGCGAAGCGCTGGACAGCCCAGCTTTACCAAGCTGGGGGCGAAAGCCGTTTGCCAAAAATCGTCGGCACGATGTTCGTTACGCTCGTCATGTTTTACCTGCTGCTTCCCGGGGTGATCGTCATCGTTATGTCATTCAGTGCAGGACGGTTTCTGGAGTTCCCGCCCTCGGGCTTTTCGCTGCAATGGTACCACTCCTTCTTCAGCGATCCGTCTTGGTACGGCGCCGCCTGGATCAGCATGCAAATCGGCGTCGGGGTCGCCATCCTGTCAACCACCGTCGGGACGCTCGCGGCCTTCGGTCTTAGTCGGGCCGTTCCGCGGCTACGCGGCTTCCTAACCATGGTGATTCTGACGCCGATTACTATTCCGAGCATCGTTGTCGCCGTCGGGACCTATCTTGGTCTCATCAAACTAGGACTGATCGGCTCAAAACCAGGCATAGTCTTGGCGCATAGCATCGGCTCAATCGGCTATGTCGTCGTCATCGTCTCGGCGACCTTGTCGAATTTGGATCCACGTCTAGAGCAGGCGGCGAAGAGCATGAGAGCCGGACCACTGCAAACCTTCACAAGAGTGACGCTACCTCTGATCCGGCCAGGCGTCATCGGCGGCGCTGTGCTCGCGTTCATCCACTCATTCGACGAGGTCATCATTACTTCGCTGGTCAGTGGGTTCGCGATTCGCACTCTACCGCTGAAGATGTGGGAAAACATGCGCCACGAGATCGACCCTACCATCGCCGCAGTGGCGTCGCTGCTTACGCTTCTGCCCGTCCTCTGGCTAATCGCTCTCTACGTAACATGGTGGCGGTCGAGGCCGGAGGGACCTCGCGCGCTCCCGAACCTTGCAAAATGAGCCATCGACATTGGGGCTCTTCCTTGTCTCTGCATCATCTCCCGCAAAGCGCGTCGTGCCGTACATGAGTAGCTTAAAAGGCAAGATCGGAATTGCGGTGGTCACGAGTTCTCAGGCAGTGGCGTGGGATGCGTGCGGGGGCAGTTGATGCGGTCCGTGGGCCTTTATCAATCGGTTTTCGCGCGAGCTGCGAGCCAGCTCGCGCCTGATCGCTTGAGGCATAAATGATAAGCGATTTCGACACTGAAGAGTCTGAACACCTGCATCGCGAGACGATATCGGAGTTCGGCAGAGGGGCGGCCGAGTTCCATCCTTCAAGAGCTCAGATCTGTGCTACCGACCGCGGTCCAAGGCTTCGGCCGTATAGAAGCTTCACGTTTACCCGCCCCTCATGCAGAATTTCTGCAATGAGAGCCCTAGATTGGGGAAATGCGGTGCTGGGCGGCCGATAACATGGGCTGCGGCCACATGGCTTATGGACCTTTCACCGACGGATCACCGGTGCGGAGATCACGAGCATCTGCGGCTGAGAGACGTTCGTCGCAGCGGTCAGCAAAAGATGGAAGTTAGCTGAATGAATCGCGGTAGTGCCAAGCAAATTTCTTTCATTTTCGTTTCTGGTAGTTATCTGGATGATACGCAGCGCCCTCGTCCAGAGCAGGCCCATGCATCGCAAAGGGGCTATGCGACTCCTCGGACGGGTCGAGACTGGAGATTGGGCCCGGCGGCCTTTTTATGGCGGCGGCCTCACCGAAGCGAGGCAAACTCTCTGATTGGAGGAAACGCCGTGCCATGCGTTTGTAGTATCTCCGAAAGGGGTGAGGCGTCGAAAGTCGGGACGTCGACGCGACAACAGCGGCGTGACACTTTGTGTGAGACCTGAGCGCATGGACCCTGAGACTATCGGATTTATGCCAGCCGTTGAGCTGGCTGAGCTCATTCGCACCAAGAAGATTTCACCAGTCGAGTACATGTGCGCGTTGCTGGCCCGCATTGCAGTGCTTGAGCCAAAGTTAAATGCCTTCGCCCATCTCGCCGCAGATCGCGCGATGGATGATGCAAAAAAGGCGGAGGCTGCCCTGATGAGCGGTGCGCCAATCGGCCGGTTGCACGGCGTGCCCGCTACAATCAAAGACTTTGTACCCACCAAGGACATGCCGACGCAACGCGGAAGTAAGATCTTTTCGGGTGATCAATCGATAGAGGATGCGCCAGTTGTAACCCGCCTGCGAGGTGAGGGCGCGATTATCCTCGGCAAGACCACTGTCTCGGAGTTCGGCTGGAGCGGTGTGTCGCGCAGCCCGCTGACGGGCATCACAAGTAACCCATGGAAGATTGACTACAATGCCGGCGCGTCTTCGGCCGGTGCGGGCGCTGCGGCAGCGGCAGGCTACGGACCCCTGCACCAAGGCGGTGATGGAGCTGGGTCCATCCGCATGCCTGCGCATTTCAGCGGCGTGTTCGGACTGAAACCCAGCTTCGGGCGCGTGCCATGTTATCCACTCAGCGTCAGCGACATGACAACCCATATGGGACCGATAACGCGGACCATTGCCGATAGCGCGCTGATGCTTGAGGTGATGGCCGGTCCGCATTTCCTTGACCATACCTCTCTCGAGGCGGGCCCGGCCAACTATCTCGCCCGGCTGCGCGACAGCCTGAAAGGTAGGCGCATCGCCTACAGCCCCGATCTAGGCGTCGCTCGCGTTGACACGGAAGTTGCGAAGCTCGTTAAAGCGGCCGCGACCCGCTTTGAAGAACTTGGCGCAATTGTCGAGGAGGCACCCACACCTTGGGCAAAGGACGGACCAGAGCTAGTCCGCTTCTTCTGGTCCGCACATATGTCCCGTCTTGCACGATACTTTCCAGAATGGGAGGCGGAGATGGACCCTGGGCTTGTCGCCTGTGTCAGGCATTCAGAAAACGTCTCAGTGGCGCGCTACCAAGAGATGCGCCAGCGCAAAATGGCTTACGTTTCTAACATCCATCGCTGGTTCCAAGATTGGGACTTCCTGTTGACGCCATCCGTTTCAGTCGCTGCTTTCCCTGCCGAGAAGCTTATGCCCGATCATTGGCCCTCGCATCCGTGGGATTGGATCATGTGGGCGGAGTTCTGCTACCCGTTCAACATGTCATGGAACCCGGCTGCGAGCGTGCCATGCGGCTTTACTCGCGCTGGGCTGCCGGTCGGTCTGCAGATCGTTGGCAAGCGCTTCGATGATTTGGGCGTGCTGCAGGCCTCGGCGGCATTCGAGCAGCTACAGCCATGGGCGGACAAGCGCCCGCGGCTCTGACTACCTGCCGCATGCGAAGTAGAGTCTTTGATCCGACGTCTGGTTTGGTGTGGAAATCCGCGATTTGGCTTGCCTCAACAGCTCGCTTTGGTGAAGTTGCTACGGAGTAACGACGACATCGAATATAGAAGGCTAATATAAGCAAAGATATCTCGTGTGGCGTCGGTCCGTATTGTTTTGGCCTGATAGCGCGTTCGACGATGTTCGAGTCGGGCTCGATGCGGACCATCGGTCAGGAAGAGTTCGCAGATGGCACGCCGTGAGACTCGCATAGCGGATCGCCTCACCGAAGTTTTAGTTTGCCGGATATCCGCCGCAAGATCTGCTGCCAGAGATCGAAGAGGTCTGCGACGACCGGAGGCTTGCTGGCGCGCGGCAACGCGTGTGTCGGGGCTCTGACCGCGCCCTTTTTTTCGACCTGCTAGAGCATGTTGTTTTTTACCGGAATCGGGATTCCCAGAGGAGACAATTTCTGATTCAAACTCCATGCTGGGGAACGGGGGCCAGCATGGATGACGCGACCCTATTCGGAAGACCTTCGCGAACTCGCTCTGGCGAGGGCTGACGCTGGCGAGACGGTTCGTTCGATGGCAGAAGCGTTTCAGATCAGTCCTTCCCTGTGTGACGAAGTGGAAGAATCTGCGGCGGGAGACCGGAGGCGTTTCTCCCGGCAAGATCGGCGGTCACAAGAAGCCGGTTCTGTCCGGCACCAACGCCGACTGGCTGCGCAAACGCATTCGCTCCGGACCATTCACTTTACGGAAGCTGACGCAGGAACTGGCTGTGCGCGGGATCAAGACAGACGTGCGGGCGGTATGGACGTTCGTTCACGCCGATTCAAAAAAACGCTCCGGCCGGCCGAACAAGACCGCCCCGATATCGCGCCTAAACGGACGCGCTGGAAGGCCCATCAGGGCAGGATCGAGGCCTCACGCCTGGTCTTTATCGACGAGACTTGGATCAAAACCAACATGGCGCCACTGCGCGGCTGGGGACCGAGTGGGCAGCGTCTTGAAGCATCTGCGTCTTTTGGCCACTGGAGGACCATGACCTTCATCGCAGCGCTGCGCCACGACCGGATCAGCGCGCCCTGGGTCATCAACGGCCCGATCAACGGGGAGCTCTTCACGCTCTATGTCGAGAAAGTGTTGGCGCCCACCTTGGCAAAAGGCGAGATCGTCATCCTCGACAATCTCGGCAGTCATAAAGGCAAGTCTGCCCGCAATGCCATCCGCGACAGAGGAGCGCATCTACTCTTCCTAGAGCCTTTCCCATCCTGCTCAATCACCGCCGTTGCCATTTTCGTATGCATACGATGAAGACCGCCCGATTGACGCGTGCGCGCAGGCACGACGATCTCTATGATGGCGTTGCGTGAAGGTCAGGCGGCCTGCTGACCGCCGGGCTTGCCGGCTTGGCCCAAGGTCCAGTTGCGCCTCCCCACGCGATGCCGCGCAACGCTCTTTCAGCGGCATTATTGCTGAGGCATATCCTGCCATCGTCGACGAGTAAGCGCTGCAGCGGCCACCTACCAAATGACGGGGTGATCTGCGAGTCTGCGGTTTGTTCGGACCGTTAGGCTTAGAATGGACACACTGCATAGTGCTATCACGGAGCCGCGCCTTGTTGCCGACGGTGATCTGAGCGATAGCCTGGGGTGACTTCAAACGGACCAGGGCCTCCTCTGCCACCCGGACCTCCTTCAGAGCCGCCTCCCAACGGCGCTCGAGCTCGGCGGCGACAAGCCGGTTGTGAGGATCGACGCGGTTGAACTGACGTTCGGCGAGCGCAGCTTCGTAGCGCCGGCGTTCGAGCTGCTGCTCGGCACCGCTCTGCATTGCTTTGTACGCCTGTTGCTGAGCGCGACGAGCGCACGACAATGCGTCGATCTCGGCCGGCGCCAGCGCTGTGAGGAACGCTTGCGCCACGGCGGCGTCGACGCGGCGAGCACGGATGTATTGGCACGCCGGCAGCCCGTGATGCGAACGCAGGTGATTGCAGACGTACTCGGCTCCCCCCTTGTAGCGAGCGTACATCTTGTGACCGCATCTTCCGCACCATGCGATGCCTTGCAGCAGTAGTTCGCCCTCACGTGGAGCACCCTTGGTCTTTTGCGCATGTATTCTGCTCGGTTGTCGCTGACAATGCCCCTAATCTTCTCGTTCTTTGCCAACCAATATAGGGAGGATAGCGGTCCTTGACGATGATCCGCCATTGCTCGATCGGCTTCGGCACCTTCGTCGGTAATTTTGCGTCCGACGGTTTGCGCAGTCGTGTCCGTCCGTAGACGAAGACGCCCGCATAGGCAGGATTCTTCAGAATCGCTGCGACCGCGGATGTCGTCGCCCGCGCCCAATGCAGATCGCCGTGACGATTGCGGCGCGGCAGCCCCAGACCACGGTCGTTGAACTCACGCATGACCTTGGCAATGGTGCGCACTTTCAGGCTTTCAGGAAGGTCTCGAACAGCAGCTCGAGCCGTTCCTGCACTTCCAGGTTCGGGTCCTTGACGACGACGCCATCGCGGACAAGACCGATCGGTAAGGTGAGCGCAAGCTCACCGCGCTCCGCCTTGGCAAGAAGACCAGCCGTCAATCGACTGCGTATCGTATGGGAGCTCGAGCTCCGATATCGTCCCCTTTAGGCCGAGCAGCAGTCGGCCATTCGCAAGCGCTGTTCCGCGGCCACCTACCGGATGACGGGTTGATCTGCGAGTCTGCGGATCGGTTTGGACCGTTAGGCTTAGAATGGACACAGCGCATAGTGCTATCACGGAGCCGGTGCGACGGCTTGAGGTCTTCACCGGAGCTGGCCGTCGGCGGAAGTGGAGCGACGAGGACAAGGCGCGGATCGTTGCGGAGATCGTGGCGAGCGGCGACTCGGTGTGTTCCGTGGCTCGACGGCATGGTTTGTCGCCGCAGCAGTTGTTTGGCTGGCGCCGTCAGTTGCGAGAAGCTGCGGTCGATTGTTCCGAAGAGCAAGAAGTAGAGTTTGTGCCGGCGGTGGTAGATGCTGCGATGCCGGCGACCGCTGTTGGCCGGGAGCGCAAAGCGGTGCGCTGCAAGGCCAAGGCGGATACCCGGGCTCGCCGTTGCGATGCCGGGATCATCGAGATCGAAGTCGACGGAATCACGATCCGGGCCGGTCGTGGTGCGGACCCGACGATGATTGCGTCGATCGTTCAGGCACTGAAGGCGAACCGGTGATTGGTCCGTCGGTTGCGGTCCGGGTGATGGTGGCGACCAAACCGGTAGACTTCCGCAAGGGGATGGAAGGGCTTGCGACCCTGGTGCGCGAGAGCATGCGGGCAGACCCATTCTCGGGAGCTGTCTATGTGTTCCGGGCCAAGCGGGCGGATCGGATCAAGCTGGTGTTCTGGGACGGAACGGGTCCTGTGTCTGTTCACCAAAAGGCTCGAGGATGGGATCTTCCGCTGGCCGAAGGTCGAGGACGGCGTGATGCGTCTGTCGGCGGCGCAATTGTCTGCGCTGCTGGAAGGACTCGACTGGCGGCTTGTGCATGAGGCGCGGGAGACGCCGGCGCCAACGCAAGCGGGATAGTTGTTAGCGGCACTGCGGCGAAGTGAATCAAGAGCGTGGGACGTGTCGCCAGATGGCGGCGAATATGCTCTGAATTGGGTGTGAGTGACGCCCTGCCTGACGATCCTGAGACGCTGAAAGCGATGCTGCTTGCCGAGCGGTGCGAGAGCGAACGACTGCGTCAGATCATCAAGGAATTGCAGCGGCATCGGTTTGGCCGGCGGGCAGAGACGCTGCCTGAAGATCAGATGCTGCTGGGCCTGGAAGACGTCGAGCAGGTCGCAGCCTACAGCGAGACAGCGCACGACATCAGCGCACCTGAAGGCCGTGAGGCACGGGCTCGCACGCGCCGCGGCAACCGTGGCGCGTTGCCGACGCACCTGCCGCGGATCGAGGTCGTCGTCGACATCGAGGGCAAGACCTGTCCCTGTTGCCAGGGCGAGTTACACCGGATCGGCGAGGATCGAAGCGAGCGGCTGGACCTGGTCCCGGCGCAGTTCCGGATCCTCGTGACCCGGCGTCCCAAATACGCCTGCCGGGCTTGCGAGGACGGCGTCATGCAGGCGCCGGCCCCGGCCCGGCTGATCGAGGGGCGGATTGCCAACCGATGCCACCGTCGCCCAGGTGCTGGTGTCCAAATATGCCGATCACCTGCCGCTCTACCGGCAGGCGCAGATTTACGCCCGCCAGGGCATTGAGCTCGATCGTTCGACGCTGGCGGACTGGGTAGGACAAGCCGCCTTCCACCTGCGTCCGCTGCATGACCGTCTCCTCGGCAAGCTCAGGCAACGGCCAAAGCTGTTCGCCGACGAGACGACGATGCCGGTGCTCGATCCCGGCCGAGGGCGTACCAAGACCGGTCAGCTCTGGGCCTATGCGGCAGACGACCGGCCATGGGCGGCGCCGATCCGCCGGGCGTCGCCTATGTCTATGCTCCCGATCGCAAAGCCGACCGACCAATCGCCCATCTGGCAGGCTTCAAGGGGATCCTGCAGGTCGACGGCTATGCTGGCTATGGCAAGCTGGCCGAGCGTGGCGACGTTCAGCTTGCATTCTGCTGGTCGCATATGCGGCGTAACTTCTACGAACTTGCCACACCCGGTCCCGCGCCCATCGCAAGCGAGGCGCTTCAGCACACCGCCGAGTTCTACGCGATCGAGAAGGACATCCGTGGCCGCAGCGCCCAGGAGCGCTGCCTCGTCCGGCAGCAGAAGAGCCGGCCGCTGGCGGAAGCCTTCGAACGGTGGCTCCGCGCAAAGCTCGCGTTGATCAGCCAACAGGGCAAGCTGGCCGATGCCATCCGTTATGCGCTCTCACGCTGGGAGGGGCTGACGCGCTTCATCGATGATGGCCGCATCGAGCTCGACAACAACGCGGTCGAGCGATCAATCCGCCCGATTACGCTCAACCGGAAGAATGTAACCGGTATGAGCTCCCACGTCCGCGGTGATTAGCGGTCGCGGGCGTAGCGGATGGGCATCCAGTGCTGGCGCAGCGCCTCGACGACGGCTGGGATATCGAGGTAGGCGTTACGGAGGAAATCCTCGGTTTTGCGACCGCTTCGTGGCGGTCCGAGCAGCGGACGGGCCTGATCGTCGCGACAATGCAGCAGGATGGGCAGCAGCAGGCCGTGATTGACGTTGTTGACGTCGAGCAACGGCGCCCACGCCGATAGTCTGAGCCGCATCGCAGCATAGAAACCCTGGCACCAGGGATGCGCATCGATGTTGCCGCTGGGGTCGCGCCGGTGCATCGGCTCGAACCGATCGGGGGCAGTCGAGAGGGTGTTGCTGATGTCGTTGTGGCGCAGCGCGACGGCGGAGATCGCGGCGAACTCCGGCGTGCCGCCATGGTTGAAAGCGTCGGCATCGATCGCGAGCAGCGGGCAGATCCAATCGAGCGGGCTCATCGACACCGGTCCGGCCACGATCGCGGCGGTATAGCCGTCGAGCATGGGAATGCTGGTGGCGGCAGGATGGCGATCGACGCGATCCTGGAGCCATCGCTCGAGCTCCGCAAGCGACATCGCGGCTGACGCCATCGACGATGCTGCCTTATGGCGACGTGGGCTCATGCCGCTGCCTGCGGTGTGTGCCGGCGCGCCGCCTTCCAGTTCCAGGCGAGCAGCTCGTGCAGCTGATGGCTCTTGGTTCGCCCAGACACGATGCGCTCCAGCACATCGGTCAGGTAGGCCTGCGGGTCGAGCTCATGGAGTTTTGCCGTGTTCACGAGCGACGCCAGGATCGCCCAGCTCTCGGCGCCGCCTTCGCTGCCGCTGAACAATGAGTTGCGTCTTCCCATCGCAATCGGGCGCATGGAACGCTCGACTGTGTTGCTGTCAACTTCGACACGGCCGTCGCGGAGAAACAGCGTCAACCCGTCCCAGTGATTGAGTGCGTAGTTGATGGCCTCCGCCAGCTTTGATTGGGAGAAGAGCTGGCCGACCATTGCGGTCAGGCGCGTCCTGAGCGCCTCCATCAATGGAGCGGACCTGGTGCCGCGGGTGGCCAGCCGCTGCTCGGCACTGCTGCCACGGATCTCTGCTTCGATGGCATAGACCGCCTGCAGGCGCTCGATCACTTCGCGCGCGAACGGCGACTGGGTCGTCTTATACACCTCGACGAATTTGCGGCGGGCGTGGGCGAGACAAAAGGCGAGTTGGATCGCGCCGCCATGATCGCGGGCGAGCGCTTTGTAGGCGGCATAACCGTCGACCTGCAGAATGCCGGAAAAGCCCATCAACTGTCTGGCGATCTCCGCCGTGCCGCGGCCGTCGGCGAACACGTAGGCCACCGCCGGCGGCGAGGGACCGCCCCATGGCCGGTCATCCATGGCATGCGCCCAGAACTGGCAGATGCGCGGGCGATGTCGTCCGGGATCGAGCACCGGCATCGGCGTCTCGTCGCAGAACAGGCGCGGCGCGGTCTGGATCGTGCGCAGCTGAAGCGCATAGAGGCTCCTGAGCCACCAGGCCGCACGCTTCACCCAGCCGGCAAGCGTCGCCCGGTCGAGATGGACACCCTGGCCGGCCAGAATTTGCACCTGTCGGTACAGCGGCAGATACCAGGCGAACTTCGAGACTACCACGTGGCTCACGAGTGCGGTCGAAGCCATGCCGCTCTCGATCAGGCGCGGCAGCACCTTCGCCTGGATCACACCATCGGTGCAGCGGCGGCAGCCGTACTTGGGACGGACCGCCCGCAGCACCCGCAGGATCGCCGGGATGATGTCCAGCACCTCGCTGACGTCCTCGCCGATCTTGTGAAGCTGGCCCTGGCAACACGGGCATGCGGTCGCCTCCGGCTCCAGCACATGCTCACAGCGCGGCAGGTGCTTTGGAAGCGCGCCGATGTTGCGGCGCGCCTTCTTCCGCAGTGGCTTGCCGGGCGGCTTTGCCGCAGCTGCATCGTCGTTGGCAGCTGCAGGCGGCGTGACGTCGGTCTCAAGATCGCCAAGCTCAAGCGCGAGCTGCTCGGCCACGAGCGCGGCAAGCCGCTCCGAGCGCTTCCCGAAGATCATGTCCTTGAACGTTTGCATTGCTACGCGCAGCGTCTCGTTCTCAGCGTCAAGCGCGAGCACCATCTCGGTCAGAGCTGCCCGATCGGTCGGGAGAGTGTCGGGGCGAATCGCCATGACCAGACGATACATCCGTGCGACCCATGCTCCAGTGAAATCCTCACTTCTCAGCCGACAATGGCCGGCTGCTTCACAGGCTTGGGCGACACACGCGTCCACTCGAGCCCGTCGAGTAGCATCGCAAGCTGCGTCGCACTGAGATGCACAACGCCGTCGCGGATCGGCGGCCAGGTGAAACGCCCCTGGTGCAACCACTTCGTTACCAACACCATGCCGCTGCCGTCCCACGCCAGAAGCTTCACTCTGTCCATGCGCTTGCTGCGGAACACGAAGACGTCGCCGCAATATGGGTTCGCGCGCAGTGCTTCGCTCACCAGCGCCGACAGCGTATGCACCGACTTACGAAAGTCGACCGGCTGGGCCGCCAGCACCACCTTGAGGTCTGACCGTAGAGCAATCACCGGATCCCTCGAAGCGCCGATAGCACCACCGATAGCGTCGCCAGTTCCACCCCCGGCTCGACCCGGATGCGCGCCCCGTTCACCTCGATCTCGACCACTCCACAGACCTTGGCCGGCGGCGTGGCAATCTCCACGGGCTTCGTCTGTACCGGCGAAATACACTCGGACTTGCCAACCCTCCCGCCATCGCTCTCGGCGCCAATTTGGATAGGCACGAAGTTCTGGGCTTTGCCGGCCAGCACCGCCGCTACCTGGCGGCGCCACACCGTGAGCAGTCCGCGAGAAACGCCATTGCGCCGCGCCACCTCGGAGATGTTCGCCCCCTCCTCAAAGCTCTCTGCCGCGATCCGGGCCTTCTCCTCGCTCGTCCACCGTCGCCGCCGGCGCTCCCCAGTGATCACCTCAACGCGGCGATAAGAGTCACCTTCCTCCCTGGCATCAAGCATGGCATTTGCCATCGCGCCACCTCCACCGATCAGCTCTTGCCAGCCTGTATCGCAGACAAGCTTCGTCACTGCGAGGTGAGGCCCTCATGCCGGTTACGGAAGAATGCGCTGTTCGCAGGCTCCGACGGCGGCGCCGAGCACTGGGCCATCATCGCCTCTCTGGTCGAAACCTGTAAGTTGAACGACGTCGATCCGCTTGCTTACGTGACCGACGCACTCACCAGGATCGTCAATGGTCATCCGAATAGCGACATCGATCAGTTGCTTCCGTGGGCCTATTGCCGTCACGAACTCAAAGCGTGGCCTGAAAACAGCGCTTACGGCCATTCGCGCTGCCAGGGTCATAGACGCCGTCACGGTCGGCGATGAGGCAGCCGTGCAGCCCACAGATATCGAGCAGCGGATACCAATCCGAGCAGTTGCGGGCAAGGCGCGTCACGTCGATCGACAGGATCAGACCAACCTCTTTGAGCCCAACACGTCCGATCAGCTCCTTGAAGCCGCTGCGCTGAGCCGCCGACGCTCCACTGATGCCGAGATCAGCGTCGATGACGTCGATGCCGGCTTCGGGCCATGGCGCGTTGGCGAAGCGCGTATTGCAATCGCAGACTCTCCTGGTTGGTCACCACCTGATGGGTCGTCGACTGCCGGATGTACGCGACCGCCCGTCGCGCCAGATGTATCGGCTTGACCAGCTCGGATTTCATGACTTGCCTCCGCCAGCACTGCGGCGACCTCGTTGACGATTTGGCGCTGCACGATTCATTTGCATCCGCTGATGCTGGATCAGCGGCCAATAGAACTTCGCCTTCTTAAGTGGGCACACGCCGGAGTCATCCCTATGATTCTCTATTCGGTCGGCTCTTTTGGCCCGAAGCGACGAGCTATTGAGACAAAAAAAGGCTATGCTGTCGATAAACCAGCTTCGCAAGTTGCATATTACATATTCAGACCCTGCTGGCCAGAATAGTTGGTTATCTCGGTTGACCGACGGCCGGAACTCCGAGTTGACGCCCGCCACGCCGCGCATGACCGTGAGCTGGATCCGAGTTGACAAAGGCCTCCGGCGGGCATGCCGGAGGCATTCTTGGAGGTTCAACCTATACTTAGAGCCGTGTTTTTGTGTTGTTGTTGACACAAACTCACCAGTTGCGCTGAGCGCGGAGCAGCAGCGTGAAGCTGTTCTGATCCTTCAGTTCATACACAGCGCTTGGCTTGGCGATCCCCGACTGCAGCGGCAGCGTGACCGTATTCCCGCTTGCATACTTCTGGTCGAGCATCATGTACGCGAGGTCAGCTGAGAAGGTCAGGTTTTTGACTGGGGTCCAGCGTGTGAACGTACCGATAACCGAATAATTGAAATCGGGATTACAGCCGGCAACTCCGCTCGAGAGCGCGAGAGTGGCAACGAACGCGCCGCAGATGTATCCTTTGGCTGTGTTGTTGTACCGCACCGCAGCCCAAGCACCGTAGATGCCAGAGTTCCAGTACGGATCCCAGTTGTGGGTATAGGCCCCCTGGAAGCCATACGTTGTGGTCAGCTGCTGGCCGGTTCCGGTCACGAACACAGAGTCAGATAGGCCGGCGAGGCCGATGCTCTGGTAAGCACGCGCGGAACCCGTGCCGCCGTACATCGCGAAGGTCGTCGACATGTAATCGTTGAAGTTGTATCGGCTTGCCCCGTTGGCATATACGCTTGACATGTTGATCGTGTCACCTTGGCCAGTCGGGATGTTTTTGATCGACAACGCCAGCTGACCAGCCCACCCCCATTTGTCTTTCGGATGTCCGGTCGTTTCATCCGCGCCGAAGTATGCGGCGTGATTCTCATGCGCGGCGACAGACGCCTGGAAAAGGCCCCAAGCCTGGTTAACGCGAAGCATAGCGATAAGGTCAGGAACGCGCGAACCGCCGATATCATTCCCTCCGTACGCACCAGATGCGAGGCCGGCGGCCGTCGCGCTGCTCACGTTCCAGATATTGGTCGTGTACTCGGCTACCTGATCCTGCGCCGAAAAAGAAGCCGTGATGCCTTGACCGAAATCAGCGGTATAAGTGAACTGGTTAACAGGGTCCCAACCGCCACCACCGGGCAGACCATCGATGTAGTTCCCCGGATAGTTAGCCCAAGGTGAGGAGAACTGCGACTGGGCTTTGCCCAGCGTAAAACCAGCGAACTGGATGAAGGCATAGTACACACCAAGCGATCCACCAGCGACTTGAGAAGCGGTCGAGCTTGTATAAGCTGTTGAGCCATTTACGGGACTTGTGCCCGCGCCGGAATAGCCACCCGTCGTCCAACTGAACACTGCATCGAAGTACGTGCGAAGTACACCGTACTCAGTCGCGGTGCGCGTATCGATGGTGAGGTCTCCGCGGGATTGAGCAGTGTAGTAGTTCCTGAGGCGGTTTTTCGCGCCAGCCACACCTGAATTGGCGGCATCATAGAGAGCGTTCGTGCCTAGCCCTACTTGGGCACGCAGATAGCCACCGAGTTTGATGCAAGTGTCGCTGCCGGGGATGTAGTAAAATCCGGCACCATAAGGCGAGCAGACCCTTACGTATTCAACCGCCTTCGCCTTGACGGGAAGATCGGTAGCCTGCACCCCCGCGCCCGCGAATATTGCCGCGGAGCCAAGCATAAGACTCTTTGTCAGTTTCATGGATTGAACCTCCAAGTTGGATACGCGGTTTCCGCGCTTCAAATGATCCGCCGCGAATGCCTCACGACTGCTCGACGGAATGACTCGAGGTCGCGATTATAATTTCAAAAAACAATTGTTTCAATAAATTAATATACGAATGTTGTTTAGTCTGGAAGATGTTGCGGTTTTGCAGGCGTTCCGTGCCGGGGGGGGGGGGGGGGCTTGATCGAGGTTAAGGCCAAAGCCGAGGTCTCCACGGCCAAAAGTTGCGCTTGAGCGCAATGCTGTGGGGTCTCTCCTTTTATTACCTTGCTTAATATCTCGCTAGAGATTAATTGTTTTTATCAATTTTATTATGTAATGGCTGCTCTGTCCGACGGGCTCTTTTTTCAGGGGGGCAAGGAGGTTAGGTACGTTACCGCTAATACGAATCATCTGTGCGCCGTACCGGCGTCAGCGAGGCTGGCGGAAGACCAACATGGCCGAAAAAGAACTACCCGATAGAGCCGCTGCTGACTTCATCTGGAACATTGTGGAGATCCACTCCCAACTCGAGGAAATACATAAGAGTTGGGCTCAGTTGCTGGGAATTAGCGAAGCGCAGTGGTTGATCCTAATGGCTATCGACGAACTCGACGAAGGTCGCGGAGTACCAGGAATAGCCGTTGCGAATAAACTTCGGATTCACCCAGCCTTCGTTACCAATCAAACGAAGAAACTCGAGCAAATAGAGTTCCTGACCCGCGCGACGTCCCCTGATGACGCAAGATTTTTGCAGATTTCGCTTACTCAAAAAGCGCATGCGGAAATCAAGAATCTCTCGATAAAAAGGCAAGCCCTCAACTCAGCGATCTTTAGTGGGCTCGACGAGGATTCCCTTCACTATCTCAACAAGCGGCTACGCTCGATTGCAAAAAATAGCCGGCTGGCATCTCAAAAACTGAGTATAGGCATACTATAGGTATGGAGTGGACGATACAGAACTTGCCGTCAGAGCCTTGTCGATCGGTGACTCTAATGCCCGGGGGCGGGTATCGACGATCTTTGGGTGACGCACAGGCGTGGCGCGGGATCGAAAATAGTCACGAGAATGCGATGGAAGCCATTGGTACTGTGAAGCCTGCTTTGACACGATTCAAAACGATCATAGTTTCACAGCGTTTTATGTCTGGATTGTCGTGCACGAGGCGACGAATGAAGTGCTCGTAATCCTCCATGTCATTTGCTGTGACTAAAAGAACGAAGTCGATCTGGCCTGTAACGTAGAAGGCGCTCATTACCTCCGACATCTTACAGATTGCCTGCTTAAAGCGATCAACGATGTCGGCTCGGGCGCGCTCAAACGAAATGTGAACCAACGCGGTGACGTTCCGTCCGATCGCTTTGGGAGAAATGATCGCAACATCTGCCTCTATAATGCTCTCCGACCGTAGACGCTTCAGTCGACGCTGAACTCCGGAAGCAGACAAGCCGACCTTCGCGCCTAGTTCTTCGCTGCTCAAGCGATTGTTGCGCTGCACGAGATCTAGGAGGCGAGCATCGATTCTGTCGATTTCCATAGCCGAACTGCGGTCGTCACTACAATGCGATTGCGTGGTCCAAGCGTGCGGCGTAACTCCGTTAAATGGGCTCGTCATTCCGAACCTCGTTCCTGCTCATCGCTCATCATCCACATTTTACGTAGGGGCCCTTCGGTCGAGCGGTTACGCGCTTGCGTAGCTCTGGATCTTGTACCTCCGAGTCTCACCTCCATCGCCATGTCTTCTTCAATCTGCCTGCGAGAATACGCTTCCGAACAAGTTGAGCATGTCGTGCGGCCAGTTAATCGGACCAACTGACGTCGACTAAAATGGCTACCAAGGTGCATCTGCAAGCGCACGCCTTAGCCATCCGAAGATGAAGTCATCGGAAGTCACAAAGTTTTCCATTTCCCCCGCGGGCGTCCGGGCGAGCCGCGGTATGGCCAACTCCAGAGCAATGCGAGCCGCCGCGCAGTCAGCTTGAAGCTTAATCGCCTCGGACACACTAACGGTGCCGCGCCCCCCCGCGATTACGAGAACGGGGCATCTCAGCTGTCGAACCAAACGTGAGCGACGCGCCGACACTGCTTCCTCGTCCACCCCATCCCCAGCCCTCCATCCAACCGACGCCAGAATTCGCGCCCAATTCCAAAGACCACCGTCACAAACCGCCGCAGCAACGCGTTGATCAGATACAGCGAAATCGGTGGCCAGAACAGCCGATAATCCTTCTCCATAGACGCCAATTCGACGGGCATCGACGTCGGGGCGGCGCGATAAGTAATCCAAACAGCAAGACAACATGGTTTCCGATTGGCCGCGCGAGAGAGCTGAGATGTCCTTGCGAGAAAGAACAAGAACCGACATGCATCGACCAATCAATAGGGGCAGCAGTCTTCCTAGCAGCGTCGCTCCTGTTTCTTGTTCCCTGCTGATGCAAATGACCGCCGGCGCGTTTAAATCCGAACTGCCAGCGGGCAAGTAATAGGCTGGGAATTCGGATTGTTCGTACCACGCAATTCGTACCCGCTCTATCTGCCGTTCCAGAGATAATCCCAGCCTTAGAACACCTGCTTCGATTTTGGCAGAAATATCCTGAATTCGCGGATCGTCTTCATCGATTAGTCGTCTAACAATTTCAAATGCGGTTAGCGCACAAAGCCAAGCCTCAGTCGCCTTCTCGAAGGCGCCCTTTTTGATATTCAAGTCAGCAAAGAGGCAGTTAGCATCGCCGATATTTGTCCACCTTGAGACCCAATTCTGCCGAGCGTAGATCTCCTCGAGATTGTCTAAGAAGACGGCGGCGCAGCGCCGGGTCGCCGTAAGATCGCCCCTCAGATGAGGCCAGGCGACGGCGCACTCCATCCAGTTCGTCCCGGTGGTGTAGATCCGGCCCCCGTGCTGACGACTTACCGCGCGATCCAGGTCGCTGGCTGGGAGAACACCAGAAGCTGCCTTAAGTCCATTATCGCCCAGCATAGATAATAATTCTCAAGATCACCGTTAAGGTTGGCGTAGGAGCCTGAACGAGCGAATTGACGATATGAAGGGCTTCTGCCCGCACGCAGCCCAAACAGTACCTGTCTCAGATATAGCTGATTGATGAACTCAGAAATCGCTTCCGAGGCGGAATAATCATTCACCTTTTTGACGTCCTAAGCTTTCGATAACGGGATCGATGCTCAGGGGTCAGTTAACCATCTAAAGCGAAACGAGCCCCTCGTCGGCCTAACTACTTCCGGTATAGAAGATCCAGAACATATATCGTTCCCTCCTCATGTTTTTTCTGATTTAGGAGTTTGACGGATTGTGGACGAGCCGCGTCTAGGGAGGCCAATACCAATTTCGGCCGCATCAATACCAAATTGGTATTAGAGTGATGCAATCGCGAAAGGCGGCGCATGCACGTTTGCGGAAGGAGGAGCTTACTAACATTCAAACAGCAGCTCTGATCGTTGTTCTCCGCTGCGTTGAGGACTCGCAACGAAGCAAATCAGCATTGAGATGCTGATCAATCGCCGATGTCGACAAAAAACTACCGTGGCCCAAGCCAAAGCACTGCGGCGAAGTGAATCAGTGAGCTGGAAAGGGCAAGAGAAACGGAGCAAAATGTGCTCTCGTCGGATCAATGACGCCGCCCGATCTCAGCCTCCCGAATGACATAGAGACGCTGAAGGCCATGGTACTTGCCATGGCCGAGAAGGCGGCCCGCGCTGATGCTCTGGAGAGCGAAGTCGTTGATCTGAAGGCCCGGAACGCCGATGCAGATGCACGCATCGAGCGGTTGACGCAGATCCTGAAGGGCTTCGACCGCGCCCGGTTCGGCCGACGATCGGAAAAGCTCGGCTCGGCGAACGGCGACGATGAACAGCAGGCCTTCGTCTTCGAGGAGATCGAGACCGGCATCGCCGCGATCAAGGCTCGGGTCAGCGAGAGCCGTGAGCAAGCGGACGGCAAGCGTGCACCGCGTCGGCGCAAGGGCTTTGCGCCCCATCTGGAACGGATCGAAACTGTCATTGAGCCAGAAGACCTGGCTGAGCATGCCGGCAAGCAGAAGGTGCTGATCGGCGAGGATGTGTCGGAGCGTCTGGATGTGGTCCCGGCGAAGTTCCGTGTAATCGTTACGCGCCGTCCCAGATATGCGTTCAAGAACGCGGACGGCGTAATTCAGGCGCCGGCCCCGGCCCATGTCATTGAAGGAGGCATTCCGACGGAAGCGCTTCTGGCCCAGATTGCCGGCTCGAAGCATGCCGATGGCCTGCCGCTCTACCGGCAGGAGGCCATCTACGCCCGCGATCAGATCGAGCTCGACCGCCAACTGATGGCGCAATGGATGGGCAAGCTCGGCTTCGAGTTGGAGATCGTGGCCGACTACATCTTCAGCGAGGTCAAGAAGGCCGAACGGGTCTTTGCCGACGAAACCACCTTGCCGACGCTCGCTCCCGGCTCCGGATCGACGAAGACAGCCTATTTGTGGGCCTTTGCCCGAGATGACCGAACGTTTGGCCGCAGCGAACCGCCGATGGTGGCTTATCGCTTCGAAGACAGCCGCGCCGGCGAATGCGTTGTCCGGCATCTTAATGGTTATCACGGCATCCTGCAGGTTGATGTGTGTGGACGCCCCGGTAAATGCAAGCAAAATCTAGCTTCGGAACAGGCATGTGGTCGGGTGCCGACGTGTGTCCGGCCTCGTGATGCGACCTCGACACGTCGCGGGCCCTTATGGAATGCGTGGATTGCATCCACTTCGGCTACGCGTGCTCGCTGGCACTCATCAACCTCTTGATTCTTCCAATCCCAGTCCCTGACCGATTGCCCATAACCCTCCGTTAGACCTTACCACATCCCGACGGCTTCCGGCGTCTGGCCTTGCGTTACGCAGTGCCAGACGCTGGAGCTTGGTAAGCGCCACCGCGGGCCATCAAGGCCCAGGCGATACGCGCCATTTCGTTGGCTAGAGCGATCGCGATCAGCTTTGGTGGCTTCTTCGAGAGCATTCTCGCAAGCCAGGATCCTGCCGGCGATCCATATCGTCTTGCCCACCGCACGACGGCGGTCGCACCAAGCACAAGGAGGCGCCGGAGATCTTGCCGGCCCATCTTGGAGATTTTGCCAATCGCGCCCCTTGGAAAAGGTCTCCGCCGACGGCGACAAAGCCTCTATCGCTGTGGCGCAGATTGCACCGATCCCCGGAATGGTCATTAACCGAGAGGCCACCTCGTCCTGTCTACCGCGCACTCGCAGTCCCTTCTCCAGCTCTGCAATCTGCTCCGACAGGGATTCCACGTGCTTCAAGAGATTCTGGCAAAGGCCACGAGCGAGGTCGGGTAGGTCCGGATATGTTGTTAGGAGCTCATGCAATCGGGGGATATGCCTGACGCCCTGAGCCACGATCAAACCGTATTCCGCAAGATGTCCGCGCAAAGCATTGATCGTCTGTGTTCGCTGTCGAACCTAGAGATCACGAACCTTGAATGCCATGGAGGAGGCTTGCTTCTCGGCGCTCTTGATGCCGACAAAGCGCATCGTTGGTCGAGACGCAGCCTGGCGATCGCTTCCGCATCCGCGGCATCGTTCTTCTGACGCTTAACGAAGGGTTTCACGTAAGAGGGATGGATCAGCCGGACCTCGTGACCGAATTTACCGATCTCCCGTCCCCAATAATGGGCGCTGGCGCAGGCCTCCATTGCGACCACACACCTTGGCAACTTGACGAAAAACTCGAGCAACCTGCCGCGGTTGAGCTTTTTACGCAGGACCATCCTTCCATGCTCCCCCGCACCGTGGACCTGAAACACGTTCTTGGCCAAATCCAAACCAATGATGCTAACCTCGTCCACTGACGTCCTCCTTACCGGGTTTCAACGCCCGCACATCTTGGCACAATCGATGCCGTCAGGGGCGTCCACCCCATCGGCTACACCGCCTACCCAAAGCTTGCCGAACGGGGCGAGGTCGAGCTCGCCTTCTGCTGGGGGCACATGCGGCGCAACTTCTACGAACTCGCGACAGCCGGCCCCGCGCCGATCGCGAGCGAGGCGCTGAAGCACATTGCTGCATTCTACGCGATTGAGAAAGAAATCCGCGGCCGCAGAGCCGAGGAGCGTCGCTTCGCGCGGCAGCAGAAAAGCCGGCCGCTGGCCGATGCCTTCGAGGCTTGGCTAGCGCCAAGCTGGCTGTCATCAGCCAAAAGCTCAAGCTCGCCGCCGCCATCCGCTACGCCCTCTCGCGCTGGCAGGGGCTGACGCGCTTCATCGATGATGGCCGCATCGAACTCGACAACCACACGGTCGAACGATCCATCCGTGGCATCAAGCTCAGTCGCAAGAACGCGCTGTTTGCCGGATCCGACGTTGGCGCGTCATACTACTAATCTGGTGATGCCCTTATAAAGGAAGGAGATTTTGCTGCGGATCTCGAGATATCGGACGACGCGATCGTCTGGCATCGGCTTCGCGGCACACAGCGTCTCGCTGCAGGTCGGCGAGCCGGATAATCCATGGCGCCCGCCGCACAGCTGCCGGGCCGGAAGGGTGCCACTGCTGACCATCCGATACGCCGTTGTGCGGCTCACCTTCAGAATGTCGGCGGCTTCATCCAACGTCACTTCGGCGCGCTCGGCTCGTTCACCTTCGCGGTAGACAGGAATGCCGTTGGTGTTCCGGAGACTGCAGACGTGGGATCGTGTCCAACTCGCGCTATGTGCAGTCAGCTTGCCGGACCGATTGAGGATCGCAGCGATTGCCGTGTCCGATAGTTGCCTCGCCAATACGCAAACGAGATCGAGGACATCGGCTTCGACCGTCCAGCGGGTCTGTCCGATCTTGTTCTTTTTGACTGTCAACTGGGTGTGGTCGCCGCCTTGCCAGTGAATGATGAGCGCCAATGTATCGCCCACGACATCGACGATGATCTCTTTGACAAACAGCCTGATGATCTTCTTGCGTGTCTCGATGGACGCCCCGGGACTGTTCCCACGCCTTGGTCAAATCCTTGCCGAGAGTCATCAGCCTCGCGCGATCCGCGGCGGAAAGCGCTGGAGCATGTTGCGTCTGTTTGAGGGGCTCGAGCTGGACCTCCAGGTCGCGCAGTTGGACCAGCTTCTCGCTTTAGCGCCGCTCCAACTCACTGGCAACCAGCCGGTTATCGGGATCGACGGCGTCGTACTGTCGCCGTGCCCGAGCGGCTTGTATTGAGCGTGCTGGATTGCGTTCTCGATGTGTTGGCGCTTGTCGCAATGATGCACGCTCTGGGCCTCCATCGCGGCCAGCGCCGCTTCAATCCCAAGAGGCTGCAGTCGATCGAGCACCTCCTGGGCGACGATGCGATCGACCCGCATGCCGCCAAAGCCGATACAGTTGTCGGCCGCTTTGGTGCCGAACGCCCCGCGGCAGGCATATCGCTGTGTGTTCCCGCCCTTTCCAGTGTAGTGGATGTGCAGGCGTCGGCCACAGCGCGCGCGCCGCAATAATTCCGGCAGCAGAGCCTCGCCGCGCCTTATCGAGCCGCGACCCATATAGCTCTTTCCATTGGCGTTGTCGGCAATCAGGTGCTGATTCCTTTCGAACTCCGTCCAGGCGAGATAGCCCTCGTGATGGTCGTGGTCAAACGTCCCAGTCCCTCCAATTGCGCCGGAGTGTATCGCGCATGATCCGCTTGCGCCCGTCCTTGATCGTCACCCGTGTCTCCCGCCGACCATAGGCGTAAGAGCCAGCGTATGCCGGATTCGTCAGCATGTGGTGCAGCGTGTGATAGACGTGTGCCTTCCATTCGACTGGGCGTTTACCGCGACCACAATCGCTGGAACGAGAACGTTCTCCTGCCTGAACCAAAGCAGCACCTGCCTGATTGATTGGAGCTCGGCGAATTTGCGGAAGACGAACAAGATGCCGTCCTGGACGCGCCGATCAGGATCCTTCTCGATACGGCTGTCATCCGTCTTCACGTAGCCAACGGCGACCGTCAAATGAAGTTCACCGCGCCGTGCCTTTTTGGCGCATGGCATCGACGGACCGCTGCCGGAAGATCGACAACTCCATCTCACTCATGGTGCCCTTCATGCCAAGCAACAGCCGATCATTGGCTGAGCGTGGATCGTAGATGGCTTCCTCGTCGACACAGCGTGCCGACCAGGCCGCAGAACTCCAGCAAAGTGTGCCAATCTCTGCCGTTCCGGTCAAGGCGTGATGCCTCGAGCGATACCACGGCGCCAACCCGTTCTTCGCAAATCGCGGACAGCAGCTTCTCGAAGCCCGGTCGGACCGTTCCGCCACCGGATCGGCCGAGATCATCATCGACTAGCTGGACGTCTTCCAGTCAAGCTGCCGCGCGCGTTCGACCAAGCCATACTGGCGTCGTTGGCTCTCAAGATTGTTGACGACCTGATACGCTGTGGATTGGCGGATGTAAACGAAAGCGGCACGGGCCATGTGCGCGGGCGTGATCTTACTCATTGCCTGCTCCCTTTTTGCCGTTGGCTTGAGGCTCGTTGGCCGGCTTCGCCGCCGCGTCCGTTAGCAATACTCGCAGAAGCGCCACCGCCTTCTGGCGTTCGGCGCCACTCATATCGCCGGGCCGGGTTAGGGGAAGGAACAGATCCATTTGCGCACGACAAAATAATGAACACCGTCCCGCTCATGATCGCCGGTCACCAGGACCGTCCGGCCGACCAGCGGGTGGTACGGATAGGTGATCACGGCTTCGAATGTCAGAAACCCGGCACTATGGCCCCGGCTCGGACGGTGGCGGACAAGCCTGGGCGACCATCGCAACATTGCTGCAGACGGCGAAATGAACAACGTCAATCCGTTCGCCTGGCTTGCCCTAACACTTCAGCGTATCGCCAATGGTTGGCCCGTCACGCGCGCTCAAATATCCGCTCGACAAGCATCTCTATGCCCAGCGCCATCTCGTGGAATGCTGCTTCTCAAAACTCAAGGCAATTCCGCGACAGCCACAAGTAGCCATTGGTGGCCATGCGTGGATCTCGAACCGTCGGAGTGAATTGATGAAAGACCCGATCGCGCCCATGGCCCGGGCGTTGAGGCACCACATGATTCTGCAGCGCGCGCATCAATTCTAATCCGGTATTTATCAATCCAAATTTGGTATTGGCGTGGTCGGGCGCGGCTCCTTCACAATAAAATTGGATGAGTCCGGAAGGGAGAGCGGTATACGACTGAGAACCACCGTTCGCTGCTGGCACTGCTGCTCGCTTTCGAGGTTTTGCATAAACCGAGAAACGCTTCTCGCCTCGATGCGCATTTTACGAGCCACGCAGACAATCTATCGGCGGAATCGCGGCATGGCAGGCGTCAAGGGGATCTTCAAATGTGGAACATCGGATTGGAAGGAACGATCAGACGCCATGGCCGTTCCGCGGCAGTGGACAACGCCAATTTAACGGTTTTCCAGGGCGAGTTCGCACTAGCGTTGGTCCGAGTGGGGGCGGCCAATACGTCTTTCCCTTTGCAGGTTCCCCTCCACCAGCCGACTGCGGGCCGCATCTACATTAGCAGTCGATGTTGTGAATGCGACGCCGCAGGCCCGCATTTGGATTGGTGCTCCAATCGTGCTCTTTGTTCCCACACCTGTGCGGCATCGGCGGCTCACTCGTGCTAGGCCGCGCGCTCACTGGCGGCCATCCAATTAATTCGCCAACTCCGGCAGCGGGGCAGTCCGTCCCGTGACGAAAAGGAGCAATGCTCCACACACTCCAGTCAATACCTAGGAATACCGAAAGGATGAACAAATGATGGTTCAGACTGTGTCCGGGCGGATCTCGGTGGAGAGCTTGGGACGCACGCTGATGCATGAGCATCTCTTCATCGCCTTTCCCGGCGCTTGGTTCGATCCCCTCGCGAAATTCGACCGCGGGGAGTTAATCGAGGAGGCAATCCGGCGGCTAGTGAAACTGCGCACCGAGCATGGCGTGCGTACCTTCGTCGACCCTTGTCCGATAGAACTCGGGCGCGACGTCACCCTGATGAAGGAGATTTCTGAAAAATCAGGCATGCAGATCATCTGCACCACTGGTTTCTACTACGAGGAGATGGGACTGCCGATCTACTGGCGACGTCGTACCGTCGATGAGATCGCTGAGCTCTATATCCGCGAGATCAGCCACGGCATTGGCGATACTGGCGTGAAGGCGGGCGCCATCAAGGTCTCGACTAGCGCGCCCGCTGTCACCGCGCACGAGAAGAAGTTTCTCGAAGCTGCTTGCATCGCACACCAGGCAACTGGGGTGCCGATCATCACCCACACCACTGACGGCTGTGCCGGCCCGGAGCAGCAGGAATTGCTCGCAGCCGGCGGCGTTGCTGCCCATCGTTGCCTAATTGGCCACTGCTGCTCCAACGTCGATCCCGCTTACCATCGCCAGGTCGTCGATGCTGGTTCCTACATCGGATTTGATCAAATCGGGATGTTCTACTACCAGTCGGACGAAGTCCGCGCGGACAATCTGGCGAAGCTCGTGCGAGACGGCTTTCGCGCTCAGATCATGATGAGCATGGACCGTCTCTGCGGCAGACTCGGTAAATACAATCGCCAGCTCACAGTCGAGGAGATGGCCGAGATGGAACACCTGAAGTCGCTGGGACTTCATCAAGCCCACACCTACATGTTCACCGACTTCATCCCGCTCCTGCACGCTCGCGATATCAGCCAGGCGGACATTGATTCGATCCTGGAGGACAATCCGAGACGTTTTTTTGCCGGCGAGGTCATGCCAGAAAGGACGCCACCGAGCCTAGTTGTCCGCAAAGAACAGGTCTAGCAGAAGCCCACGATAGGCCCACGGAAGAGGGTGGCTCCGGATCGGCAAGATGACATTGGTGCTGTTATCGGCGGTGTATCCGACTATGATAATCTTGGCCAAGAATTGCGTTTCCGCGTCTGTCTTCGAACAAGCCGCCGAGCGAGGATTGAGAAGTGTAGCTCTCGGGCGAAAATCTTGGTGTTCTGCTGCTCCGGTCACGGCAAGCGGTGCACGGCTTCCATCTGTAGCTTGTCGTCCGTGAACAAGCCTCTAAGCGATTGAGCGGGAGTCTGTTTTTTGGATGGCGGAGGCATTTGAGATTGCAGGGATTGGGAGCTTGAGAAGCCCAAACCCTGCAATTTCGTTTTATGGATCTCCCTTCGCTGCGGACCATAATTCTATGTTGCATCGGAGGGGGACGATGCGGCGGAAGGGCCGGATCATCCGCGACATCCGCCGCAAGATCGGGGGCCAGCCTGCACTGGAGGAGGCGTTCGCCCTCCCGCTGAGCCGAGCCACCCACGCTCGCAGCAGCAGCGCCAGCGCGGCTGGAAGCTGTATTCCTTCCATGCTCCGGAGGTCGAGTGCATCGGCAAGGCCAGCGCACCTTACGAGTTCGGCGTGAAGGCCTCCATCGTCACCAACAACCGCCGGGCTCCCGGTGGCCTGTTCGTGCTGCACGCCAGGGCGATGCCTGATAAGCCGTAGGATGGTCACACTTGCGGGACGTCCTTGACCGCACCGAGACGCTCACCGGCTGTTCGATCGAGCAGGCCTATGTCGACAAGGGATACCGCGGCCACGACGGACAAAATCCCCGTCGCGTCTTCATCTCCGGCCAGAAGCGCGGCCGTCTTCGGTGTCATCAAGCGCGAGCTGCGCCGCCGCTCCGCCATCGAGCCCATCATCGGACACCTGAAGACCGAAGGTCACCTCGGACGCTGCTACCTCAAGGGCCGCGCAGGAGATGCCGCCAACGTCATCCTCCCGGCCGTGGGCCACAACTTCCGCCGCATCCTTGCCTGGCTCAGAGAACTCTTGTGCCTCTTCCTGTTCCAGCTATGGCGCATGCTCGCCCGTCCAGCCCCGCTCAATTCGGCTTCTTAACGGACGACTAGACTAGCTTGATCGTCGCGACTAAAATGAGCGGCGTCAATCCGCAGGCTTGGCTCGCGGAGTTTCTCTTACATATCGCCGCCAACCCAGCTCATCGGGCTCGACCGGCTACCGCCCTGGAATTGGATGTCAGCATCAGTGATCTCCGCTCGAGCCGTATGACCACGCGAACGAGTTAGGACGGCTACGTTACGTCACCAACCGAATGGCGATCGAGAACGGCGTCTTCCGGGTCTGCGGCGTCGGAGATACGGCATTTAGGCGTCGGCCGATTTTGGTATCGAAGGGCCTGATCGAACTCGTCTGGATGCAGAATGTCTGAGATTGCTTAAGCGATGGCGGCCCGAATAGTCCGGCCGAGTCCGGCCTCCGCCGGATGTCGTACAGCGCTCGCGTCATCAGTTTGCGTTACATTTTGGCTGATCACCCGATCTCGCAACGCATTAAGCAGAAGATTTCATCGCTTTGACGTTAGCTCACCGATGGCAGGCCTTGACTGGCCGATCTGCCGGGCGAGCTCGGCGACCCGCTCCACCGCCACCACATCAGGCGAAGCCAGCCAGCTTGCCGTAAAGGTGAGCGGCGCGAGCTTCAGGTCGGTATCGAGCAGCTGCAGCCGTCCATCGGCGAGCTCGTTTTCGACAATTGCTGCGGGAATCACTGCAATGCCCAGCCCCGCGACCGCCATGTGAGTGACGGTTGCGAGCGATGCCGAGGTATGCAACCTGAGCGGCGGCGGTTCGTATTGGTCAAAGAGCTCACGCACCACCTCGTAGGGCCGGGTGTTGCGCGGGAATGTGATGATCGGAAATCGCGCGAGATCATGCCGTGTCACGAGGCCGTTGCCGAGTCCTAGCGAAGGGCTTGCGAGAAAACCGATGGGATACCGACCCAGCATGCGATTATGTATACCGGAGTCCAACAGCGGGCCAACTACTAATGCAAGCTCGATCTCCTGCGCGAGCAGACGCGCGCATAAGCTAGGCGTGATGTCGGTCTCAATCTCAAGCGATAGGTTCGGATAGACTTGGTTGACGTATTTAACGAACCGTGGCAGCCAAGTGTGCACGATTGTCTCGGCAACTCCCAGCCGCATGACCCCGCGCATGGCGGAGGCGTCTGTGACCTCGGCCATCATGGCCGCCCGCAATCCGATCAGCTTCTCTGCGTAAACCATCATCTGCCGACCGCTCTGGGTGGGTGAAGCGACGCGATGATCGCGCCTGAGGAGCTTCATGCCCATCTCGCGCTCCAGCTGGGCTATCCGCTGCGAGATCGCGGGCTGAGTGGTATTGAGGCGCTGGGCGGCGCCACGGAAGCTACCGAGCTTTACAACCCACATGAATGTTTCGAGCAGCTTAAAGTCTAGCATAGGAGGGATTCTGCTTATCTATAAATCTGAATTATCGGTACCGGTTAGAGGCGTGGGTTCGACGCCGCTTCATTCAATCCGCACGCTATATCTTGGGATCGAGGAGCTGATCGTATGCGGTCCTCTCACGCAGGCGAACAGCAGAATCGCCTAACACTGTTCCCGGCGGCGACCTGCCAGAAAATCCAACACCACCCGTATATTGAGTTCAATGGTTCAGAACAGATTGCAGAAATATGCGAGTGCGCTCGGACTGGGGATCGGTGAAGATCTTGTCGGGCGGCCCCTGCTCGATAATACGACCGGCGTCGAAGACGGCTATGCGGTCGGAGACCTCCCGTGCGAAGCGCATCTCGTGCGTCACGATCAAAAGCGTTACCTTGGTCTCCTGCGCGACATCTCGCACCACATCCAAAACTTCTCCGGCGAGCTCGGGATCTAGCGCTGAGGTGATTTCGTCGAGTAGGAGTATCTCAGGTTTCAAGATTAGCGCCCGAGCAATCGCAATGCGCTGCTGCTGACCTCCAGACAGCTGAGCGGGATATGCATGCGCTTTGCCTTCCAAGCCCACCATCCGAAGATATCCAAGCGCGCTCTTCTCAGCCTGCTGTCTGGATTGTTTCAATACCGTTGTTGGCGCCAAGGTTAGGTTTTGCAGGACGGTCAGATGGGGAAACAGGTTGAATTGCTGGAATACCATGCCACACCGGCGGCGAATCCCCGCCTCCTGCGAGTTCGATATCGGTTTGCCTACCGCATCGAACAGGATGCTGTTCCCGAAAACCCGGATATCGCCACTCGTGGGCTTCCAAAGAGTCATTACCAAGCGTAGCACTGTCGTCTTTCCTGAGCCGCTCGGGCCGATCAGCGTGACCTTTTCGCCGGGCCGCACTTGCAGGTCGAGGTCGGCCAGCACGCTTTGAGCACCGAAGGATTTCGAAACCTTTTCGAATTCGATAGCCCACATGGCCTGTTGCGGCTTGGGAGCCGATCCACCTGCCTCCATCGCGCTGGAACCTTCGGCGGAGCGCCTGAAGGGGCCTGAACGACTAAATTCCCTGACGTTAAGCATGCTTATTCCTGAATCGAGAAAGAAGGAAAAGAAATGGCAAATTCATGCCCAAATAGATCACGCCTGCCACGGTAAAGGGCTCAAGATAGCGGAAGTTCTCGTACCCGATCTCGTTAGCCTGGCTCATCAGTACCGGTACGCCAATGCCAAAAAGCACCGCGGTTTCCCTAAACATTCCGAGCACGTAGTTGAGCAGGGCGGGAGTAGCCCGTTTGATCATCAGCGGAACGAGCACGCGTTGCCACGTAACAAACGGGCTCAAATTGAGGGCCACACAGGCATCGCGCAGTTCGTTTGGGATAGTGATCAGGCCGCCTCGATACACTTCCGAGCAGTACGCGGCGTAGACAATTCCTAACACGCCGATGCCAATAGGGATCGCTGGAAGGATAATTCCGACTTCTGGCAGCACGTAGAACGCGAAATACAGCAGTACAAGCGTCGGCACACCCCGCATGAGTTCAAGCCATAAGTGCACAAAGGCCCGTCCGATCTTGATACTTACACTCTCCAGGATTGCAAGCAGCAGTCCCCCAATCAGTGCAACAGTCGACGCCGCAAGCGTTACCACGATAGTATACCAAACGCCCGTTATGAGAGCAGGAAGGATCTTCAGGACAAAGCTCCAATCCCACGTCACTGGGCGGCTCCTGCAGGCGCATCTAGGTCGGGTATTGCTTGGACAGACAAGCGCGCGGTTCGCAACGCACGATTCAGCGGGAGCACCTGCTCAATCGCTCGAAAGGCGGCACCGCAAAGAACGGTCAGGATCCAGTAGACGGCTGCAAGGAGGCAAAAGACAGAGACCGTGTCGTACGTCTGGCCGCGAATGTAATTTCCAACATAGAGCACGTCCTGCACACCGACGAAGCTCACGATTGCGGTCCACTTGACCATACTCCTCGCCAGGCTGCCGAAAGCAGGCACGATCTGCGAGAGAGCCTGAGGCAGAATAACCTTCGTGAAACTCTTCAGTTTGCTTAGCCCAAGTGCATAACAGGCATCAGTTTGTCCGCGATGCACGGTCTCGATACCGGCACGGACGATCTCCGCGCCGTACGCGGCTCCATCAAGCGCGAGAACGAGGATCGCCGCTGAGATGGGACTCAGACGCGGCATGCCCGGGACCAGCGGCAGCGCGTAGAACACCCAGAATAGGAGAACCAGAGCCGAGGGCGCGCGAATTAACTCGATCGCGAGCATCGCCGGCCATCGCAGGGTCGGGGCATCGCACATCCTTAGCGCGCCGAGAGCGATCGCGCCGAGCGCTGCACCGGGGATGATGCACAACGCTACCCACACCGTAACCCACAAGCCCTGCGCGAGTGCTGGCCAGTACTCCAAAATTGCGTTCAATGCTGTCGCTCCCTATTCGCAACCCGGCACGACGTCGCTGGCCTTCCCAAAGCTGGCAAGCAGGCGGGCCACCGAATCTCCGTTGGGGATCCCGTATTCCGCATAAAGCTTCTGAAGCATGCCGCCTCGGATAAGCGGGACTAGTTGCTGGTTGAACGCGTTGCGGAAACGTATGTTTTCTTTGCGGAATGCAATACCCGCCGCATATATTGGCGACTCCTTGTCGACGACGACTTCCAGTCCCTTCTCCTCCGGGTGGGGGATAGTGAATTGACCTAGGACAAACGCGTCCACCCGACCGCCAATGACCGTCGCGATGCCAGCCTGAATGTCAGGGACGATCGTGATTTGCGCGGGCTTGACTCCCCGTTTCGGCAGGTAGTCGTACTGTGCCGAACTCCGGATCGCCGACACCGTGATGTCGGGTCGATGCGCAAGGTCCGCGACGCTCATCAGATGCTTTGGGTTTCCAGGCAGGACATACAGCCCGATCTGAGCTGCGTAAGTGGGCGCCGAAAACACCACTGCTTTGCAGGTAGTTTCTGTAATATTGAGACCAGCCCCAACATAGTCAAATTGATGCGCCTGCAGTGCCGGAACCATAGCGGTCCATTCCGTGAGCACCGGCTTAAGTGCGGGCAGGCCCATGGCTTTGAGTACTATTCTCTGCAGATCAACCGAAGAACCTTTCGCCTCTCCGCTCGGAGACACGAACTGGTAAGGAGAGTTCGAGGCCAACGCCGCTTTGACTTCGCCGGCTTTGCGGATCGAGGCGAAAAGAGGGTCCTCCGTTTCGGCAAATGTCGGAAATGAATAACTTGTCAACGTGAGCAGCAGCACCAGCAACGATTGCTTCGGTATCGAGCGCAAGACGTCTCCTCCAGAAGTATTGTCAATTCTGAGCATTGTGGGTGACGTCGCTTCGACGAGGCCAACACCAATCGCAGATAGAGTGATACCAAATCGGCATTGATGCGGCGCGTGCCGATCAGTTAGGGCATGTCTTCTGCGGGACGCGGCACAGATCCATATGCTCCATATGCGGCCTGGTCACAACGCGCAGCGCTTTCGTCGAGCTCGAGCGGCTGGTCCCTCGATGAGCTCGCAGAGACGGCTATCGCGTCGGCTGCCCGGCAAGGACTTTTCGTTCAAGAATAATCTGGCTGGGGCGCGCATCGTGGTCACGAAGATTTTGGCGCCGATACAAACCGCTGAGTATCTTGTCCTTGTTCTGTGTAGTCTTATAGTCAAAAAATGGACATCAGGCAATTCCGGTACTTCGTGGCAGTTGCGGAAGCTCTCAGCTTCGCGAGGGCCGCCCGCAGTCTGAACATGAGCCAGCCGCCTCTTTCGAGGAGGATTGCCGATCTGGAAGGAGAGCTGGGCCTTAGGCTCTTTGATCGCACCAGTAAGAAGGTCGATCTGACATCGGCGGGTGAGGCCTTCCTCCCGCATGCACGGGAAGCTATCCGAGTATTTGACGCTGCTTTGCGTGCAGCCCGGTCACTGTCGCCGAGCCAGTCGCGGCGGCTGCGCATCGCATTTCCCCCCGAAACTTCGCGAAGCGTATTGTTAGACGTCATAAGCCGCCTGCAGCAGGAGCAGGTGGAAGTAAGCTTCCTTGAGGCCTATACCTTGGAGCAACAACGGCTCTTAGCGGCCGGAGAAGTTGATGTCGGTGTCCTTCGGTATCCGTTTGACAAACGTGGGCTTCAGATGTCGCCGCCGCTCGGGCAGCCTCTGGGCGTAATCATTGATGCAAAGCATCCACTTGCAAATTTGAATACGCTGCATCTCCGTGACTTAAGCCCTTATCCACTTGTGCAGTTTCCACGTGAGCTCGGGCCTGAGCTTTACGACGAAATATTGGATCTGTGCCGTGCTGGAGGTTACGTTCCTCCGCGAATTCTTCAGAGCGGGAGGATGACGGCGGCATTCCTAAAGACCCAGTGCGCAGTGACACTCGCGGCTGCGCTTCTTCTCAAACGGCGCGGCGAATCCGGAACAAAAGAGTTCATCTGGAAGCCTTTGGAGGGCTCGCCGATCCATTGGTGGACCTCGGTCGTCTGCAGATCAGATGAATGCATTGGACTAACGCGCGTGGTTGTCGATGTGATATTCGATTGTTTGCAGCAACACGAACACTGGGTTCGTATGCCGCGTCCGACCACAAGTCGCTCTGGAAAAGGTAAACTAAAGCATAAATTGGTCCGAGCGACGTGAGGCGCGCGTAGATACGAGATAACTGGGCGCCTGTGATACGAACGCGTTCCTCAACTGATGCCGTTTCTTTTGCGATCACCGGTCAGCTGGAACGACATCGACGCCGATGCTTCGTTTCCAAGCTATGCGATTTCGGCTCGGCGAGATTGCGCTCCGGAAAGCCAATTTGGCTGAGCTATCAACAGCAACGGCGGATGGCCCCTCTCTGGGATGGAGCGCAATTTTCAGTGTGAGGTAACGCCTCTAGTCTGCGAGCGGCTTCGTCCGCGTGTGGTGCACACGCCGGGTGCATTTGGGAGCCGCGCGTTTCATCAACGGCGATGCTCATCCGGTATTGTTGTTTCAAGAATTGGTATTGGCATCGTGCGAGCCTATCCGCGTAGATGTTTCCACGCTTCTTACAAAAGCAAACGAATGCGTCCGCAGATCAAGATAAGCATGTCCGGGTATGGCGACGACTGATGTCCTTCGCCGGCGAGATCGGGCGTTGCCGCTGCCGTCCCGCAGGCAGCTACTAAGGGCAAGTGATTAAAGGGAAAAAATGTACGAACTCAAGGAAGAGACGCGGGCTATAGTCGAACTGGTTCGGAGGATCGTTAGGGACCATCAGATGCCGCTTGAGGCGCAAATGCTCCGCGGCGAGAAGCTGACGTTCGCTGACTATCAACCGGGACGCGAGGCGGCCCGACAGGCAGGCTTGTGGGGACTTCGCCTCCCCTCAGAGTTCGGCGGCGCAGACCTGTCACTCGTGGATCGACTTGCCGTGGTTGAAGAAAACCGAAAATGCCTGACGCCGATCCGCTTTGGTGGTGAGGTCCTTCCCAGCCTGATCCATGTCCAGGGTGAACAGAAAGCTCGTTATCTTGATCCATTTCTGTCTGACTCCACAGCCATTTGCTTTGCGTTGACCGAACCCGGTGGTGGGTCAGATCCAGCTGGAGCCCTTTCGACTCATGCGAGGCGGGATGAAAAAGGCTGGGTGATCAATGGCTCGAAAATCTGGATAACGGATTTTGACAATGCTGATCGTGTTTTCGTCTTCGCTCGCACCGGCAAGGAAAGGGCTGCAAACAACATTTCGACGTTCGCCGTAGAAAAGGGCAATCCCGGTCTGATTGCACGCCCGGTGCCGATGCTTGGCGTCGGGCACGTGACCCATCAACTTGCCTTTGAAGACTGCAGGGTTGACGACGTTGCTTGCATCGGTGCCGAAGGCGCAGGATTCAAGAGCGCCCAAGATGCACTCAACCCCGTGCGCTTTGAAATTGCCGCCACTGCGCTAGGTATTGCCCAGCGCTGCTACGAAATGATGGTGGAACATGCCAAGCAGCGCGTCGCTTTCGGAGGGCCGCTCAGTGAGAAGCAGTCTATCCAATCAATGATTGTCGACTCTTGGGTCGAAATTCAACAGATTCGCCTTCTGATGTACACCTGCGCGGAAAAGCATGATCGTGGGGAGGATGCCCGCATCGAAGCTGGCATGCTGAAGATGGTTGGCAGCGAGATGGTCGGGCGCGTTGTTGACCGTGCAATCCAGATCCACGGCGCCGCAGGCTGCACATATGAGACACCGCTCGCCCACTGGTACGACAATCAGCGCATGGCTCGCATCTACGATGGGGCGTCCGAAGTTCTCAAGCACCGCGTTCTTGCAAGATACCTGCTGACGTGAGGTTCGTCGTCAGCTGACCTGCGGCAACTGAATGAGCTGGCGCTACAGCTGCTGCGGTAAAGTTCTGGTAGTCAGACGAAGTGGAATTTAAAAGAAAGTTAAAAGAAAGGGAGAGCCGAGTGAACGAGGTGTCCAAGCGGATTTTGACCGAACGTCGCGGCCCTATGTTGATCGTCACGTTTAACCGACCAGAGGTCAAAAACGCCGTAGATTTCGAGTCGTCCAAGGCGATGGAGTCCGCGATGGATATTCTCGATCGCGAGGACGAGCTGTTCGTGGGCATCATCACCGGCGCAGGCGGCAACTTCTCGGCTGGCGCGGATCTCAAAGAAGCGGCTAAGCGCAGTCCATTTCCGCAGCTTGCCCGAGGTGGGTTTGGCATCATGAAGCGCCCGCCGCGTAAGCCGTTGATCGCCGCGGTCGAGGGCTACGCTGTCGGCGGCGGTTTCGAGACCTGCCTAGCGTGCGACCTAATTGTAGCGGCGCGGAACGCCAAATTCGGTTTGCCAGAGGTCCGACACAATGTTTTGGCAACTGGTGGCGGCCTCTTCCGGCTACCACGCCGTATCCCATATCACCTAGCGATGGAGCTCGCACTTACTGGTGCTTTCAAGGAAGCGCCTTATTTCGAGCGGTTCGGTTTCGTGAACCGGCTTGCGGAACCAGGAAAGGCGCTTGAGGAAGCTATCAAGCTTGCCGAGTCGTTGCTCGTGAATGGACCCATCGCGTTGGCAGCAAGCAAGGAGATCGTCTTCCAATCTCTCGATAACGAGGAGGACTGGGCGAAGCAACTGCCGGTCGCCCAGAAAGTTCTGGACTCTGAGGACATGCGCGAGGGACTGAGAGCGTTCGCGGAAAAGCGCGAGCCTTTGTGGAAGGGCCGCTGAGGTTGGCCGCGATCCAGCGTTGTTGGTTTGTATTCTAACGACAGGTTGTATTTATAAAAATGCCTAGATCGACGTCAATCCAGCTGCGGGACGGCGTAGCGAATGCATTGCGCAGGATTGAGGCGCTGGAATCTGCATACGAATCCATCACTGTTGCACAGCTGGTTTCGTTGCGGGCGCGCACGCATGGTTCGGCAACGGCCATCGACGTTTTCGAGCGTGGTGAGCGCGTGACCTACTCGGAGATGGACATTCAATCCAACAGCGTTGCACATGCGCTTCGGGCATTCGGAGTGCGGAAGGGTGATCGTATCGGAGTGATGCTGCCGAACCGCGTGGAATTTCCGATCCTGTGGTTCGCAATCGCAAAGCTCGGGGCGGTAATCGTCCCGATCAACATGCGCTATACGCCACGGGAGATCGAATACGTTCTGAGTGATACCCAGGCAAAATTCGCGGTTGTCGACGAGTCCGCATGGCCAATGTTTTCCGCGATGGATCCATGGCCGAAAGAGCTAGCCAAGGCACGAGTGCTTCTTGTCGGACACGTTTCCGGAGTGTCCGCTGGTGCGCTGGAATCCATGCTCAATGGAATCGACAGGTCGCCGGTTGAGGAGGATGTTTGCCCCGACGACTTGCTAGTCATCCAGTTCACCTCAGGGACGACGGGCTTTCCAAAGGGTTGCATGTTGAGCCACGAATTCTTGAGCGTGGCGTCATATGCCAGTGCATCCTTGGATCGTCAGGTGTACGGGCGGCATCTTAGTTGGGCGCCGTTCTTTTACGCCGAAGGACAAGGGCAGCTGATGAAGTCATATCGACTAGGCGGTACGCTGTATTTGGCTCAGAAGCTCAGTTCGACGCGATTTCTTGATTGGCTCACGAAGTACCGCATTGAGTGGTGTTCGATTCCAGAGCAGATTGCACGTCAGTCCGGAACCGTCGCCGACGCGTGTACGTGCCTCAAGGAAGTTCAGCAGTACGTCGGCTGGAGTGCTGATTCGATACGTCAGTTCCGGCGGCGGTTTAGAGTACCTGGTTATAACGTATTCGGGATGACGGAAATTGGGTGGGGCACTCGGACACCTATCGGCATCGAGGTGATTGACACCTCCGACTCGGTTGGAATTCGTGCGCCCTTTCGGGAATTGCTGCTGGTCAATGACGATGGTAGCCCGACGCCGGTCGGCGAAGTGGGTGAGCTATGGGTGAGGGGACGCGGACTCTTCAATGGCTATTGGAATAATGCCGAAGCAAACGCTGCTGCTTTCGAGGGGGAGTGGTTTAAGACTGGCGATCTGTTTCGATGTGATGAACTCGGGTTTTTTTGGATTGTAGGTCGCAAGAAGGACGTGATCCGTCGCTCAAGCGAGAACATTGCTGCACGCGAGGTTGAGGCCATCATACGCGAGCTCCCCGAGATCGCGGATGTGGCTGCCGTGCCGGTACGCGATGCGATGCGAGGTGAAGAGGTGAAGATTTGCGTAGAGTTGAAGGGCGGCATCGAGGCGGACGACGCGCTCGTGGATCGTATTCTCGAGCATGCCCGTGCGCGCTTAGCCGTGTTTAAAGTTCCGCGCTACATCGCATTTACTGCGGCGCTTCCAAGAACATCCAGCGATAAAGTGCTTAAGCGTGAGCTGATGGCAATCAATGATCCGATCTCTGGTGCCTACGACAGTGAGCAGAAGTGCTGGCGCTGAAGTCGCTTGTTCATCCGGGTTGCGCACGCGCGGTAGCACCCCGCTGCGCTTTGGCAGAGCCGATAACTTAGGCGCAGTTCAAGAGCTCGCAAGCATCATCAGCGAGCGTCACAATAAGAGAAAGTCAAATAGCATGCCGGAACTTCTGAAGCCCGATCTCTATGCCCAAGAGGGGACGACATCTGCTCCTGGATACCCTTCTCTCAAGGGAGCTAGATGCGCGCACTGTGGTTTTGTTTTTTTTCCGCGGCAAGCTTATGGATGTGAGGTCTGTGGACAAGCCGGCGACCGCTTGCACCCAATTGCGCTTTCCGGTTCTGGGACGTTAATCGCGTCGGCGGAAGTGCACATGCACAGCAACGGTGCTACGTCAGGGAGAACAGATGTCAAAGCTCTCGTGGCTCCTTTTACGATCGGAATGATCAAGCTCGACGATGGGCCAACAATCCGGACTATCTTAGTCGAGGTTAACGAGCGGAATCTCAAGCCGGGGCATAGGATGGTGAGCCACTTCATCGAGGTTGGCAGTGGCCCCCGCAGAGTTCTCGATATCCGCTTTGCCCCAGCTTCGTGATCGCCCTTAGGACCAAACATCATGGCTAAATCACTTAAAGACCTGCGCCCTGTATATATTGTCGGCGTCGGCTGGCATCGATATCAACGGTTAAGTGAGACGTCTTATGTCGCGCTAGGGCTGCAGGCAATCCGAGAGTCCTTGGCGGATGCCGAAATTGAGTGGAGCGACGTCGACACTTCATATGTTGGCACAGGTTATCTCGGAATGGCACCTGGTCTCCCGATGCTGCGGTATCTTGGAGCCATCGGCCGACCTTTAGTACATGTTGAAAACGCTTCTGCTTCAGGCTCTGCCGCATTCCGCCACGCCTGCATTGAGGTGGCATCCGGAATGGCAGACGTTGGCTTGGCCGTCGGTGTCGACAAGCCGGATGTCGCACGTCGCGCCCCTACCGGGGTCTCAAATCTAGCTGATGATGCAATCGCATTTTTTACTCACTACGCATTGCTGATGGATCAGTACACCAAGGCGCATCAGGTGAAGCCGCGCGATGTCGCGTTAGTTGCCGTTAAGAACCATCGCAATGGTTCGCTCAATCCCAACGCACATCGGCAGCAGCAGCGCTCACTTGACGAGATCTTGGGTGGTAAGCAGGTGGCGGGTTCACTGACTCCATTGCAGTGTTGCCCGGTCGGAGAAGGCGCGGCCGCCGTGATCGTCGCTTCGGAGGAGGCCATCAAGCGCCTTGATATCGATCCCGTTCGGGCAATCCGCGTTGCCGCATCGGCAGCGCGGAGCGAGCGGGCCGGACTGGATGGGCCGGCCGACTTCAGGCTCACGCAAGACACTATAGCGGAGGCGCTACAGCAAGCAGGCGTGCAACCGCGGAACGTCGATGTACTGGAAGTGCATGATGCATTCACGATCGAGGAGTTGCAATACGTCGAGGCGATGGGGCTTTGTAAGCCGGGCGAGGCGGTCCACTTGTTAAAGGAAGGTGCTTTCGACATTGGTGGAAGGATGGCTGTAAGTCCCTCGGGCGGCCTGATTGCTATGGGGCACCCGGTTGGCCCGACTGGTGTCGGCCAGATAGGGGAGATCACAAAGCAGCTGCGGGGGGAAGCCGGCTCGCGTCAGCACAGGGGGGCGAAGATCGGATTAGCTCAAATGGTCGGCAATGGCCCTATGTGCTACGCGCACGTGCTCCAAAAGGCCTAGTGTCCCCGAACGTGCCGCAGCCTGATATTTAAACTACGCAGAAGGGAAGCGGAGCATGAAATCGTCTTTTGTGACTAGAAGCAGTGGAGTACGGCTATGAGTGACGTGTTGGATCTAGGCGGCCGAGTTGCTTTTGTGACAGGAGCCGGCCAAGGTGTCGGCCGGCAGATCGCGCTGCGTCTGGCGGCGAACAATTCCGGTGGCGTTGCTGTAAATGATTATCTGCTCGACCGGGCCGAAAGGGTTGCCGAAGAAATTCGTGCCACCGGCGGCAAGGCTTTGGCGGTGCAAGCCGACGTGACCGATCTGGAGAGCGTGAGGGCTGCTGTAAAAAAAGCCGAGATTACGCTCGGCAATATCGGCACGCTTATCAACAATGCGGGAAACTTCGGTGCTAGGCCTCATGCCGACGCTCAGAAGCCATTCTGGGAAACGGGACCAGGTGCTTGGAATAGTTCGATTGGGGTAAACTTCTACGGTGTCATCAACTGCACGAGTACGTGTGTGCCTAGCATGATCGCACGCGGAGCACCGGGTCGCATTATCACCATCATCTCCGAAGCAAGCCGCTACGGCGACGTAGGGCTCGAAGTCTATGCCGGCGCTAAGGCTGGTGCGGCTGGCTTCATGCGCGCAACAGCACGTGCGCTTGGTCGTTACGAGATCACCGCTAACTGCGTTGCCCTTGCGGGAGTGTCGACACCGCCGGTCGAGGAGAGTATGAACGCTGATCCGGAGCGGGCGAAGAAGGTGTTACAAAAGTACGTAATCCGTCGTCTCGGCCGTCCAGAGGAAGTCGCGAATATGGTGCTGTTCCTAGCGTCCGAGGCCGGCAGTTATATTACGGGGCAGACATACGGTGTCAATGGCGGCTTCGTCTTCGGACAGTAGGCGAAGTGCAATGGGGGAGGTGGCTCGTATATTGAGCGAATGCGGCGGTGCTTCTCACATCCACGTGACGCACCCAAGATGTAAAAGTGCCAGACCCACAGTCGGGGACGACGGAATCATCGGTTGTCATTCTAGACCGGACGCGCGAGTGTTTTTTAGGCATTATCATCGGGGGGGACGGCAACTGTTCTGTCGAAGAAGGCGCGACCTTCTATCAGCGAGACGCTACAGCTCGTGATCGGCGCTCGGCCAGTTTTCGCAAATGCGCGGGGGCACCGAGTGCTTGGGAGGCGACAGGCCCGTTCGAGATCTTTCTCAAAGTGAAGAGGTTGGGCGGACCCATTGGCCTGTACAATTTGGCTGGACGGCTAAGGCCTGTTTACAGTCAGCGACTGGCGAGGAAGCTCGCGATGAGATTGAGGAGGCCGGCAAAGCTGGCATCGGTCCTTTCGTAGTGAGTTGCGATGCGCCGGAATGCCTTGAGGGAATAGAAGAAGTTCTCGACCAAATGGCGCCATTTGTACATTTTGGCGTCATGGGGGATGCGCCCGGCGCGATCGGCTTTGGACGGAATAAAGGCTGCAGCGCCACGTTCATTGAGGTTGGCGTGCAGCCAGTTGTTGTCGAAGGCCTTGTCGCCGATCAGCGACTCAAAAGTAACCGGCATGAGGGCCTCACCTCGCAGTGACGAAGCTTGTCTGCGATACAGGCTGGCAAGAGCTGATCGGTGGAGGTGGCGCGATGGCAAATGCCATGCTTGATGCCAGGGAGGAAGGTGACTCTTATCGCCGCGTTGAGGTGATCACTGGGGAGCGCCGGCGGCGACGGTGGACGAGCGAGGAGAAGGCCCGGATCGCGGCAGAGAGCTTTGAGGAGGGGGCGAACATCTCCGAGGTGGCGCGGCGCAATGGCGTTTCTCGCGGACTGCTCACGGTGTGGCGCCGCCAGGTAGCGGCGGTGCTGGCCGGCAAAGCCCAGAACTTCGTGCCTATCCAAATTGGCGCCGAGAGCGATGGCGGGAGGGTTGGCAAGTCCGAGTGTATTTCGCCGGTACAGACGAAGCCCGTGGAGATTGCCACGCCGCCGGCCAAGGTCTGTGGAGTGGTCGAGATCGAGGTGAACGGGGCGCGCATCCGGGTCGAGCCGGGGGTGGAACTGGCGACGCTATCGGTGGTGCTATCGGCGCTTCGAGGGATCCGGTGATTGCTCTACGGTCAGACCTCAAGGTGGTGCTGGCGGCCCAGCCGGTCGACTTTCGTAAGTCGGTGCATACGCTGTCGGCGCTGGTGAGCGAAGCACTGCGCGCGAACCCATATTGCGGCGACGTCTTCGTGTTCCGCAGCAAGCGCATGGACAGAGTGAAGCTTCTGGCGTGGGACGGCAGCGGCATGGTGTTGGTAACGAAGTGGTTGCACCAGGGGCGTTTCACCTGGCCGCCGATCCGCGACGGCGTTGTGCATCTCAGTGCGACGCAGCTTGCGATGCTACTCGACGGGCTCGAGTGGACGCGTGTGTCGCCCAAGCCTGTGAAGCAGCCGGCCATTGTCGGCTGAGAAGTGAGGATTTCACTGGAGCATGGGTCGCACGGATGTATCGTCTGGTCATGGCGATTCGCCCCGACACTCTCCCGACCGATCGGGCAGCTCTGACCGAGATGGTGCTCGCGCTTGACGCTGAGAACGAGACGCTGCGCGTAGCAATGCAAACGTTCAAGGACATGATCTTCGGGAAGCGCTCGGAGCGGCTTGCCGCGCTCGTGGCCGAGCAGCTCGCGCTTGAGCTTGGCGATCTTGAGACCGACGTCACGCCGCCTGCAGCTGCCAACGACGATGCAGCTGCGGCAAAGCCGCCCGGCAAGCCACTGCGGAAGAAGGCGCGCCGCAACATCGGCGCGCTTCCAAAGCACCTGCCGCGCTGTGAGCATGTGCTGGAGCCGGAGGCGACCGCATGCCCGTGTTGCCAGGGCCAGCTTCACAAGATCGGCGAGGACGTCAGCGAGGTGCTGGACATCATCCCGGCGATCCTGCGGGTGCTGCGGGCGGTCCGTCCCAAGTACGGCTGCCGCCGCTGCACCGATGGTGTGATCCAGGCGAAGGTGCTGCCGCGCCTGATCGAGAGCGGCATGGCTTCGACCGCACTCGTGAGCCACGTGGTAGTCTCGAAGTTCGCCTGGTATCTGCCGCTGTACCGACAGGTGCAAATTCTGGCCGGCCAGGGTGTCCATCTCGACCGGGCGACGCTTGCCGGCTGGGTGAAGCGTGCGGCCTGGTGGCTCAGGAGCCTCTATGCGCTTCAGCTGCGCACGATCCAGACCGCGCCGCGCCTGTTCTGCGACGAGACGCCGATGCCGGTGCTCGATCCCGGACGACATCGCCCGCGCATCTGCCAGTTCTGGGCGCATGCCATGGATGACCGGCCATGGGGCGGTCCCTCGCCGCCGGCGGTGGCCTACGTGTTCGCCGACGGCCGCGGCACGGCGGAGATCGCCAGACAGTTGATGGGCTTTTCCGGCATTCTGCAGGTCGACGGTTATGCCGCCTACAAAGCGCTCGCCCGCGATCATGGCGGCGCGATCCAACTCGCCTTTTGTCTCGCCCACGCCCGCCGCAAATTCGTCGAGGTGTATAAGACGACCCAGTCGCCGTTCGCGCGCGAAGTGATCGAGCGCCTGCAGGCGGTCTATGCCATCGAAGCAGAGATCCGTGGCAGCAGTGCCGAGCAGCGGCTGGCCACCCGCGGCACCAGGTCCGCTCCATTGATGGAGGCGCTCAGGACGCGCCTGACCGCAATGGTCGGCCAGCTCTTCTCCCAATCAAAGCTGGCGGAGGCCATCAACTACGCACTCAATCACTGGGACGGGTTGACGCTGTTTCTCCGCGACGGCCGTGTCGAAGTTGACAGCAACACAGTCGAGCGTTCCATGCGCCCGATTGCGATGGGAAGACGCAACTCATTGTTCAGCGGCAGCGAAGGCGGCGCCGAGAGCTGGGCGATCCTGGCGTCGCTCGTGAACACGGCAAAACTCCATGAGCTCGACCCGCAGGCCTACCTGACCGATGTGCTGGAGCGCATCGTGTCTGGGCGAACCAAGAGCCATCAGCTGCACGAGCTGCTCGCCTGGAACTGGAAGGCGGCGCGCCGGCACACACCGCAGGCAGCGGCATGAGCCCACGTCGCCATAAGGCAGCATCGTCGATGGCGTCAGCCGCGATGTCGCTTGCGGAGCTCGAGCGATGGCTCCAGGATCGCGTCGATCGCCATCCTGCCGCCACCAGCATTCCCATGCTCGACGGCTATACCGCCGCGATCGTGGCCGGACCGGTGTCGATGAGCCCGCTCGATTGGATCTGCCCGCTGCTCGCGATCGATGCCGACGCTTTCAACCATGGCGGCACGCCGGAGTTCGCCGCGATCTCCGCCGTCGCGCTGCGCCACAACGACATCAGCAACACCCTCTCGACTGCCCCCGATCGGTTCGAGCCGATGCACCGGCGCGACCCCAGCGGCAACATCGATGCGCATCCCTGGTGCCAGGGTTTCTATGCTGCGATGCGGCTCAGACTATCGGCGTGGGCGCCGTTGCTCGACGTCAACAACGTCAATCACGGCCTGCTGCTGCCCATCCTGCTGCATTGTCGCGACGATCAGGCCCGTCCGCTGCTCGGACCGCCACGAAGCGGTCGCAAAACCGAGGATTTCCTCCGTAACGCCTACCTCGATATCCCAGCCGTCGTCGAGGCGCTGCGCCAGCACTGGATGCCCATCCGCTACGCCCGCGACCGCTAATCACCGCGGACGTGGGAGCTCATACCGGTTACATTTGATCGAGCGCCATGTGCTCGCGGCCGAGCGCCTTCATGGCGATGACAGTGTGCTGTAGAAGCACACAGAAAGGATGATCGTGATGATCTGATAATCTGTGAGCACAAGCTGTGACAGCGATGAGGGAAGGCCCCTCGGGATCGGCTTTCAGGAGCAGGTCCCAAATCACTTCAAGCGGCTTCGCTTAAGAGGCGCGGTCGTGAGCGTTGAAGCTAACGATCGGGAAATACCCGAGCGGATGAGCACCCGAGAGACGAATGAAAATGAACCCGCCGATGAAGCGTCGTAACATGGAAATCGTCAAAAACCAGGGGTGTGTCGTCCCTCTGGGATCAGTCCGCTGGAAGCCTGATGATTGGGCGGGCGGCGACCGGCGTTGAAGGGACGTGAACCGGATGCAGGCGTTGTCACGGAACTGCAGGAACCAGTCGCTCCGATGCAAAGGGAGAAGCACAAGCGGAGAAAGCTGCGAGGCAAGAGTACCGATGCGGAGCACTGGGGCGGACCGATCCGTACAAGTGACGAAGGCTCGTAATGGGGCTGGAGCGAAGGGATCGGATCAGGTGGGCTGGCCATCGTTGCAACTGGCAACAGGAGGACGGCGTGAACCAGCCAAGCAAGCCGTTCAACATCGACAAAGAAAGGTGTACGAAGCGTATCTGCAGGTGCGATCCAATGGTGGCGCAGCCGGCGGCGACGGAGTGACGATCGAGGAATTTGAATCCGACTTGAAGAGTAACCTCTACAAGATTTGGGATCGAATGAGCTCAGGCGGCTACTTTCCGCCACCTGTTCGTGCCGTTTCCATTCCGAAGAAGAGCGGAGGCCAAAGGATCCTCGGGGTGCCAACTGTGGCGGATCGCGTGGCACAAACAGTTGTCAAACAACTCATTGAACCGACTCTGGACGCAATCTTTCTGGCGGATTCCTTTGGTTATAGGCCGGGCAAATCGGCTCTTGATGCCGTAGGCGTCACGCGCAAGCGTTGCTGGAAGTACGACTGGGTTCTGGAGTTCGATATCAAGGGACTGTTTGACAACATTGACCACGAGCTTCTGCTGCGGGCTGTCCGGAAGCATGTAAAGTGCGAGTGGGCGTTGCTCAACATCGAACGATGGCTGACAGCGCCGATTGTGCAAGAGGATGGAGCTGTAGTCGAGCGAAGCTGCGGCACCCCGCAAGGGGGAGTAGTGAGCCCGATTCTCGCCAATCTCTTCATGCACTATACATTTGATCTCTGGATAGCACGAACGTACCCTGAACTCAGGTGGTGCCGGTATGCTGACGACGGGTTGATACACTGCCAGAGTGTGGTGGAGGCGCAGAGCGTTTGCGAGGCGCTGCAAGCTCGACTGGCCGAGTGTCGTCTGGAATTTCATCCGACGAAGACGAGGATTGTCTACTGTAAGGACGATCGACGCCGAGGCAAGAGCGAGACGGTTATGTTCGACTTTCTCGGATATTGCTTAAGGCCGAGGTCAGTCCGGGGGCCGTACTCGCAGAAAATTTTCTGCGGGTTCACTCCGGCGCTCAGCAAGTCAGTGCTGAACGCGATGCGGGCAACGATCCGAGGCTTGAACTTTCGTAGGCGGCCAAATCTGACGCTGGACGACATTGCCCGCGAACTAAACCCGATAGTTCGGGGGGATCGCGTACTACGGGCAATACATGCGCTCGGCGCTATATCCGATGGCCCGCTACATCAACCAAACAATAGCTATCTGGTTGAAACGAAAGTACAAGCGCTTCCGCCATCGGTTGGGGCGCGCTCGCATCTTTTTGGAGAAGATCGCTCGCGAGAACGGCAGACTCTTTGCTCACTGGCAACTCGGTATTGGCGACAAGCTTGCCCTGATGGGAGCCGGGTGGGGTGAGAGCCTCACGCCCTGGTTCTGCGAGAGGCCGGAGGTGAAATCCCTCCGGCCTACTCACCCCACCATCCGTCCAGGCGAAGGGCAAGTGTACCACCGGATGGATCTGGACTTATGTGCGGGATGACCGGCCCTTCGCCGGGCCCGCGCCGCCGCCTCGAGCGACCGACGAGGCGAGCATCCCCAGAAGCATCTGGTCGCCTTCGGTGGTATCCTGCAAGCCGATTGCTACAGCGGGTTCGAACCGCTGTTCGATCCGCAGAAGAAGGCGCGGCCGATTACGCCGGCATTTTGCTTTGCCCATGCACGACGGGGCTTCTTCGAGCTGGCCGACATCGAGAAAAATGCTCGGGAAGGTAAGAAGGGCAAACCGGTCTCTCCGATCGCGCTGGAGGCGGTCAGACGCCTGAATGCATTGTTCAAGATCGAGCGCGCCATCAACGGCAGCGGCGCCGAGGAGCGGCGCGTCGTGCGCCAGGAAAAGAGCAAGCCGCTTCTCGAGGACATGCACGCCTGGTTGCTGCGTGAGCGCGGAACCCTCTCGCGCTCCTCCGAGGTCCTGAAGCCGATCAACTACATGCTCATGCGCTGGGACGACTTCGCCCGCTCCCTCGACGATGGCAGGATCTGCTTGACGAACAATTGTGCCGAGCGCGCATTGAGAGGCATCGCCTTGGGACGGCCGAACTGGACCTTCGCGGGCAGCCAGCGTGGCGCCAACCGTTCCGCCATCATGCTGACAATGATTACGACCTGCCGCCTCAACGAGGTCGATCCTAAGGCCTGGCTCGCCGACGTCCTCGCCCGTAGCGCCGATCTTCCCGCGTCGCGTCTGCACGAACTGCTGCCTTGGGAATGGAAGCTCCTGGGCCAAGCCGGCAAGCCCGCCGGTCAGCAGGCTGCCTGACCTTCACGCAACGCCATCATAGAGCTCGCCGTGCCCCGCGCACGCGTCAATCGGGCGGTCTTCATCGTATGCGTACTGACGTGGGAAAGGTTCCGACGATTCAGTGGGCGATTCATCCCGCGTCGGGTCGAGCCCGCGCGAGACCAGGTTGTCCAGCAGGGCCTGCACCGTTGCGGCATTCTCGGTCGCCCCTTCCACCAGAGCCAGCGGATGCTTGTTGCCTTCGTCGTCACCCCCGATCGCGGCGACCAGCACGAGATCGCCGCCGAGATGCAGCCCATCGATTTGGACCAACAGAAGGTCGAGCGCGGACAGATCGGCAGCCATGAAGTCGGCCAGCCGCGCCGCCGACAGCGGTACGAACCTCCGCGAGGCCGCCGATTCCGAAATCCCCGATCCGTGCGATGCCGGCACGTCACCCTCGGGCAGTCGGACAGCGCGGCCGAACTGGCGCGTCGACACATTGATCAGCATCAGGTTCATCGCCCAGCGACTGAGCCAGTCCTCCTGCGCCGCCGTTTCCCTGCTCGGGATCGTGACCTCGCGGCCGTCCACGCCCCGGACCCGCGGGCGCTCGACCTCGATCTTGCTGCCGTGGAAACCGATCCGTCCCCGCGTTCGGCCCCAACGGTGCGCCCGCCGCGCCGCATCGCGACTGTGGCGCGGCCCGCAGGCCGCCGTCACATCCGCCTCCATCATCGTGCCGAGCGCCTCGATCCCCGCCGCAAGGCAGAACCGATCGACGCTCGCCCGCACTTCCGCAAACGCTTCGTCCACAGCCCCAGTCGCCGGCGAACCAGCCGGTGTGATATCTCTCGTCATGGCGTTGCTCTCCTTTGCGGAATCAGCACCTCGAGCCTACCGGCTCAAGGTGGGCAACGCTCGGTCAAGAGTAAGCCTGTTTGCAAGAATCTGGAAACGCAGCACTAGCAGCCCTGCGTAGATGGCCGTCCCGATTGATAAGCCAATCCAAATACCAATGGCGCCTAGGCCGATTTTAAAACTGAGTACGTAGCTAAAGGAAAAGCCGATCGGCCAATAGGCGAGGCCTGCAAATAAAAGCGGCACGCGCGTGTCGGCCAATCCGCGTAGGCTGCCCGCCGCAATACTCTCCACGGCATCTGTGATAAACAAGCTCGCGCCGACCAAAAGGAGCTTTGCGGCGAGCGCAACCGTCGCATCGCCATCGCCAGCCGATTCGCCCAGAAACAACTCAACGATCTCAAAACGCGCTGCGATCACCGCAAGCGTAAGAATTGCAATTACTACGATACCGAGCAGGATCGCGACGAGACCTGCCCGCTTGACGCCGGGACCGTCGTTGCGGCTGGCTGCATAGCCAACGCGCACGGCCGCCGCCGTGCTAATGCCGGAAGAAACTATCAACAGAATCGTGGCGACCTGGAGCGTGATCTGATGAGCGGCGAGTGCGCTGGTGCTGATCATGCCTGCTAGGAGTGTGGCGGCCGAGAATTGCCCGTACCCGATCAAATAGGCGATTGAGATCGGGAGACCGATCACGATCAGCAGCCGCATTAAAGGCCAATCGAAGCGCCAAAGATGTGCAAGAACGTGGTAGTGGCGAAAAAGGCGGTGCATTGTGACCACCCACAAGCCGACCAAAAAAGCTCCCCAGTTTACTAGGGTGGTCGCAAGACCCGCTCCGAATAGCTCCAGCCGCGGGAGACCGAGCCTCCCATAGATCAGCAGATAGACCAGCAGTGCGTTGATCGGGATGGCCGCCAGCGTGATCCACAAGACCGGCTCCGGCCGGTTGGCCGCGCCCATGAAACTCCGGATGGCCTGAAAGCACAGAGCCGGCGCAACGCCCCAAGCCAGTCCGAACAGATATCGCTGTGCCAGCCGCGCCGTGTCTGGTGCCTGACCAAGAGCGAGCAGCATTTGCTCTCCGTGCAGCGTAAACACCATAATCGGAAGCGATAGCAGCAACGCGGACCATATCCCCATGCGCAACGACCGCCGCACCAACGCCATATTATGCGCCCCGAAAGCCTGCGCCACCAAAGGTGCAATCGGCGCCAGCAGCCCGATGCCAAAAATGAAACTAACGAGATAGATCCTGCTAGCCAGCGCGGCTGCGGCGAGTGTATCACCGCCGATGTGACCAATGAACGCGAGATCCGTCGTCATCATCGCCATCTGCCCAACTTGGGTAAGCACCATCGGCAACGCGAGCTTCGCGGTTTCGCCGAGCTCAACAGCGAAGTAATGGGCAGCCGCCCGTCTCGTCAGTGCGTGCCGCGAAGCCGATGCCGGCTTTGTTTCAGCCATCTTGTCCATGGAAATCATGATGGTCGGTTTGCTTCGGCGGACAAACTCTTGTCCACTGCGAGGGGCCCTTCCTGAATTCGCGATTGTCTGCGGATGTGGCTATACGCGTGGCCTTGCGCAGATGTGCGCCAAGATGCGACGCGCAGCCAAGCTGCTTGTATCTGGCTGCTGAGCCTAGGTCTCGCGCCGCTCGCCGCTGATGAGGTCAGCTCCTTGTCCACATCTTTCACGAGAGCATAGCAAAATCGTCGCGAGCGTGTGCAGATACGAGACGCATAGCGGCTTTGGGCAGTCGAATACACACGCCAGATATGAGGAGCGACAATCATACAAGTCATCGTGTTCCCGTAGAACATGCGATGCTGGACAGGCATCACCTGTTCAAGACTCGTGCCAAATGCGAGAGCTCGATTTATAAAGTGCTCAATCGTATCGTCGTGAATCGAGAGAATGTCGCAAACCCGACAGTCGGCGTCACGCAGGATTTCGAAGGACTTGGCCATTATCTGCGGGAATTCGGCAATACAAGGGGGGTATGCTTTTCCGATCGCAACGCCCAAGTTATTTTTGGAGTCTTGAATGGAATTGGATATCCAGCGCTCACTTGGAATTCTGAGCCTTGAGCGAGGGACGCCCCCCGGTGCCAAGCCGCGGGCGCCCCTGCCCGGTTCGTTGATGAATCCCGCCACGTTCGACTTTCCGGTTATTTCGGAGACCGTTGAGGGAGCTTGGGCGGACAGAGTCGTTCAAGGTGATCCGGCGCTCGAGCCGGCCTATATCGCCGCCGGCCGACGCTTGGTCGAGCGAGGTGCCGTCGCGATAAGCTCGAACTGCGGCTTCTCTATTAGGTATCAGTTAGGGGTGGCTGCATCTGTCAATATCCCTGTGGTGATGTCGAGTCTGCTCTTAGTTTCGACATTGCTTCGCGAACTTCCTTCAGCGGCCAAGCTGGCCATCCTAACCGCTGATTCAAATCATTGCGGCCAAGACTTGCTTGGGCTGGACAACCGGGCCGAGCGGGCAAGGGTAGTCATTGCCGGCATTGAGGGGGGCACGTTCTGGCAAAACGAGATGAAGCGCCCACCACCGTGGACCGAAATCAGCGATATTGAGGCCGACGTCATCCGCTGTTTGGCGCGACTTCGCGAGACGCATCCGGAAATCGCAACCATACTACTCGAATGCACGGCATTCCCGCTGATCGCGCCAACAATCCGAAAGCTTACTGGCCTGCCTACCTACGACATTACAACGCTCTGCCGGATGACGCTTGCGTCCATCGCGTGAGATCGTCTGACAACTTACACGGACTTGGGCACGATGCGAGTGATCTTCTACACACGCATCGTTGAATTTCTGGAACGGACAACTTGCTGCTGATTTCTCCAGCGTCTCTAAATCCTCGGTGTCATGTCGTGACTGCAAAGATAAACCAAGCCACGACGCGCCGGAAATACTTGGATGCTTCAGGCCTCGCGAAATAAGATCTTTCCTGCGGTGCTAATCCGTCAAAGAGAGCCGCTTGCGACATTGCCCACCCCGTTCTTGATGTGGCCACTGACAAACTCCCACGATGTCCTATAGCGTTCAGGCGCGACTCTACGCAGCTATCGCGCCGAACAGGCCAGATTTCGGAATGTGATGACGGTTCTGCAGGGGGAGCGCACTTGATTTCTGAGAATCTTGGTTTCGATCTTCCGGCAAGAACTTAAGGTAGTTTCAATCGAATGCGCGCCCGTGCTCGCCTTTCTCTAGATCACGGCCAGCAATCTGGGGGCGACGTCCCTGCCTCAAATTGGAAGTGGAAGGAAGCCGGGTCGTCATGCTCGCCGGATCAACTTGCTTGGACGAGAGGTATGTCGGTCAGCGCCTCCTGAAGCGTCTGTTGGGAATCTGACGCTGGCGTCTTCAATCGGACATCAGAACCACCCGTCGTGCTCATGAAGGTCTTCCGCAAGCCTTCCCATGTGGGCTGGCGCGATAATTCGTCGGGGCCGGTTTTTGACGTGGCTCCCGTTCCGCATCGCGACAAGCGTTCGCGACGGCAGATCCGGTGAGTACTCGTTGGGACTATTCTCTCAAGGGCCAGGCCAAGGGCGTCATGACGTCAAATGGGCGACAAAACTTCCGGTGAGCTGAATTCGCGCTGGGTCCCGACGCGCTTGTTTCTCCATCCTAGCTCGCGGTGGCGCGGTATTTGCTTGGGGGGCCGTGCAGACAGTATCAACCTCCGCTGACATCGACGGCAGTGGTAGATCGGAAAAATTGATGGCGTCCATTGCCTTGATCACCGGTGCGAGTAACTCGTGGAGGGCAGCATAAAACGCGAATGCCGCGATCCATCCCGACCTCCCGATGTGCAAGACATGGTGTCCGTGGAAGTCGCGCGGGAACATAATCATAATGGATGCGCTTGGAGCAAAGTTGCCAGCTCCGTGGCACTCTCGGCGTCCGGCTTTCGCGCCTCATTGGCTTACCGCGACGTGGCGGAAGACAGATGCTTGGTAACTCGCGCCGCGACAAGGCAACAGGCTGGTCTCGCGTCGTGTATAAATAATTCCGAGGATCAACATGGCTGAGAAAATGGGGCCATCGGTAGGGGCATTGTCGCATCTGCGGGTAATCGAGATCGGTAGCTCAGCGGCAACCAGCTATTGCGCGCGGATGTTTGCTGATTTCGGCGCCGACGTTCAGAAAGTCGAGCCGCCAGCAGGCGATCCACTTCGCCGCAGCGCCCCATTCACGCTTGGCGGTCAGAGCGCTTGGTTCGCGTTTCTAAACTTCAACAAGTCAAGCATCATCATCGATTCCGCTGGCCCAGACGCAGGCACGCAGCTCACGGCATTGATCGAAAATTGCGACGTGCTGGTCGATGGCCGCGACGTCGATTCCGCGGGGTGCCCCTCCATTGATATCGCCGCGATTCGATGGCGGCGTCCCGCGCTGATATACCTCGAAGCGAGCTGGTTTGGCGACCAAGGGCCCTATGCAGGATTCGCTGCAACTGATTCGACCGTTCGTGCGCTCGCGGGCCTCATCAAGCTGGTTGGACCGGTCGAGGGCGCACCGTTACACGCACCGGATTTCCAAACAGGTATCCTCGCGGGTCTGTGGGGCTTCATCGCCGCCGCCTCCTCTGCCGTTGCGCGAATGCATGGCAGGGCCGGGCAGTCGTGGTCGCTCAGCATTTTCGAATCGAGCCTAGCACTCAGCGAGCATCTCATATTCGAGGCGTCTGCGCGCGGCGACGTGATCCGTCGAATTGGCATCAATCGCTTCTGGCCGAGTTTTCCGGTTGGAATCTACGAAACCAAAAGTGGTTGGCTAGGGGTTACGGCAGTGACGCCGGCACAATGGCGCGCATTCTGCGATATGCTCGGCCTCTTTCATTTGCGTGACGATCCGGCTCTGGCTCTCAGCGCCGACCGTCGACAACACATTGAGTCGATCGAACGACAGTTCATGCCAATTTTAAAGATGCGGACAGCGAAGGAATGGTTTTCGGAGGGATTGAAGCGGAAGATTCCAATAGTCCCAGTGCCCGAAATATCCGATCTGCTGCTCGACGCGGAAAAGAAGGCGCGCGGCGCGATCGTGCCTATCCTGCTTGGCGAAGAAGCAGGCCTGACCGCTGGCTCGATGCAGCGGCTGACATTGACGCCGCCGCGTGGAGGCGGAAAGGTTCCATCTCTTGGCGAGCAACAGGAATACCCGAACATGCAATACCAGACCGGCACCGCGTCGGCGTCCGACTGCACCGGTGCTGACCGACAGCCATTGCAAGGAATTCGTGTCATCGACTTCACCATGGGGTGGGCAGGTCCATTGTGTACGCGCACACTCGCTGATCTCGGCGCGGACGTTATCAAAGTCGAGGCCATCCAGTATCCAGATTGGTGGCGCGGTGTCGATCGGCGTCCTGCTTACGTCGACGGACGGATGTATGAGAAGACGATGTCGTTCTGCATCATGAATCGGAACAAGCGCGGCATTACGCTTGACCTGAGGCGGCCGCGAGGCCTCGCTCTTGCCAAGCGTCTTTTGGCGGAAGCGGATATTGTCGTCGACAATTACTCGGTAGATGTACTGACGAAGCTCGGGCTCGGTTACGACGTGCTCAAGACACTCAACCCTCGGCTCGTCATGATGTCGATGTCAGCCTTTGGTACAAACAGTGTTCATCGCGACTGCCGCGCGTACGGATCGACTCTCGAGCAAGGCTCTGGATTGCCGAGCGTTATCGGAAGCGCCGACGGGTCACCCGCAATGAGTCATACGGCCTTTGGGGATCCTGTCGGGGGCTTGAACGGCTGCGCCGCGGTTCTGATTGCGCTGATTCATGTCTACAACACTGGACATGGGCAGTTCATTGATCTTGCGCAAATCGAGTGCATGATGCCGTTCGCGGCGCCATGGATCACAGTCCACTCGATCGGCGGCATGCCGCCGACGAGATACGGTAGTAGACATCCGCAGTTCGTGCCACATGGTTGCTTCCGTTGTGCGGGCGAGGACAACTGGATCATGATTGCGGCAACGGATGCTGACATGTGGCAGAGGCTTGCGCTGCTCATTGGCCGTCCTGAATGGGCGACGAACGTTTCACTGAAATCGGCGGAAGCTCGTCGGGCAATCGAGGATGTCATCGAGACACGAATCTCAGATTGGACGCTCGTTCGCGACGCAGAGGAGGCCATGTCGGAGTTGCAAGCAGCCAAGATCGCTGCCGGTGTGGCCCGCCTGCCTATTGACCTACTCAAGGATCGGCATCTCAGCTCGCGCACATTCTTCCAAGAAATCGATCGCGCTTTCGTGGGCTTGCATCTACAGCCCTCAATGCCAATCCGGGAAGGTGCAAAGCCCTTCGCGATCCGCACAGCCGCGCCGACGCTCGGACAGCATAACGGAGAGGTCCTCTCAGAGCTTCTCGGACTCTCCTACGCCGAGATAGCGAAATTGGCACGGGAGGGCATCATCGGTACAGAGATGCTCTCGGAAGGAGAGCTCGCCAAGCAAAGAAGGTGTCGTCACACTGAGAAGCCGACCGACAGTCCAAACTGACGTAGCCTACGACCTAGCAAACGTGGCTTCCGCAATTTTCGCTTTGCCGTCCAAAATGGAACTGATCGAAGGACTGGAGGGCTTGAAGCGCGCTTTCAAGGAGAAGCACAAATCAAGTCCGCCATTGGCGGGCGGGCGACGCGGATTGGATTGGAAAGATGTTCCGCTCCAAAAAGTGGAAGTCCCGCTCGACGAGTTCAACGACTAAATTCAATCGTTACGGGCCACCGAAGTCCGGCAAGTGCTCTGGAAAAGAAGCGCGTATAGAAGCTGAAGGAAACGCGCGCGTTCCGTGCTGAACTTTTATTCGGCGATATCCAATCTTGGGAGCTGGTTGCCTGTTTTGCCACAAAGCCCGCATCGGTCGAGAGCCTGAATGTCTCCAGCAGGTGCTGCTAGGATCCTAAGGCCTGTTAGATGCGCTGCACCGTCGACACCGACAGCCTGCGGACGCTTTCGCCGCTCCGCGGAAACTCCGATAGATGGCTTCCGAGGGATCTTTTCATGATGCGCAAGCACCGAGAGCGGCATTAAGAAAACGGCCGATTGAAAGCTCAAGCCTCAAGGAGGCCCCTGATTTCGTTGCGCATCCCCGTGCGGCCTGTCGGCCTGCGCGCAAACCATGCGGATTATCCTGCTCCAGTGTCGCGTTCGCAACAGGATGATGTATTTGGGTCAAGCCGCACGTCTCATTTTTTGACGCGAGTGCTGCATGTGCCGGCCAATTCAAGCGCCAGTATGTGGGCTGAGCGGTTTGGCAATTGGCCCAGCTCTTGCTCAGGTCTCATCATAACGTGCAGCGGAACCGCTTTGTCGGCAGTTTTAGATGCGGGCACGACACTTTGACGCGCGGCTCCAATGTCGTGGCAAGTTGATCGCCGGAAAAGACTTTTTGCAACCGTCCTCACCAGTTGGCGGCAATGATAATGTTTCATTCGGGCTTATCGCGGACAAGCAGAAAGGACACAGAACATGAGCAGTGAAGGGATAATGCCCGTTATAACATTGACCGACGCACCGGATCGAAAAGCCGAGGAGATTATCGAGGAAGGCCTTGCTCAGTTCAACGAAGAAAAGGCTGGTTATCGGGATTCGCGCCCGCTGGCCGTCCTGCTCTCTGATCCTGAGAGCAACGCCGTCGTCGGCGGATTGTTGGGGCGAACCTCACTCGGACTGCTGTACATCAATTGGTTTTTCCTCCCGGCCTCCGTACGCAATCGTGGCCTTGGGGGCCGCATTATCGTAAAGGCTGAAGACGAGGCTCGACAGCGGGGGTGCTGCAAGGCGGTAGTAAGGACCATCAGCTTTCAAGCACCCGAGTTCTACCAGCGTCACGGCTATCGTGTGCTTGGTCAAACTGATTGCAAGCCAGGAATGGCACTAATATCTCTGATCAAGGAATTATTGTGATGGGAGCCCCTTCTAGTCGTGCGCGGGGCCCTCGTTCGCGCGTAGCTGTTCTTTGCAGCCGTGAACCAGATCTCGCTAAGAGGGCGCTCGGTGGCTTCGCAAGGGGCAGAGGCTTGTTGAAGCCTTGTCACCCGGAGCAAGTCCTCGACCGCACGCCGATTCATTACGGCCCCACGGGGTGGCAAGCCCGCGTCGGTCGGTCTGTTGCCACCAAACGAGCGGAGGGCCGTTCAAGTCGAGTAGTCGGCTACCATGAACGATTCTCCTCTTTTCAAGTTTCAAGGTTCATCTTCCCGATCAGACGCACGAACGGCCATATTGGCTCGTGGTCGCGGAGACTCAACAAAAAAGACGGTCACGAAACAACCGTCACGTTGATTTCATCCGACGGTGAGGATATCGCGTGCATACCTAGATTGTCCCTTCGACGAGCATTTGCCCGGCACCCAGTTGGCGCAGTATTCGGACATCTTTGCGAAGCTTACGGTCAAGCCGGTATCGTCACTGCTGGTGCGCTAACGGTCAGTCGGGCTCGTCGATGCAGCGCTACAGCAATGGTGAAAGTTATCGTGCTTAACGAGCTCGGCTTTTTTCCGGCGACTGTGACTTGTATCATGGCCAGCGCCGAAGATGATCTCGACATTGCTGGGTTCGACCTTCTGACCGCTTCGCATCATGAGTACGCGATCAGAAACAAGACGGATCACATTGACGTCGCCCGCTCCGGCAAGTTCCTGCATAAGGCTGCCAATCTGCCTGTATCAGTGTTGGAGAAGATGCAATGAAAGTCACCTCCATCCGCAGTAAGACCGAGCGCAACCAAAAGGCTACCGCAACTGCCCCTTGGCGGATCGGAGTCGACGTTGGAGGCACGTTCACTGATCTTGTCCTGGCCGATGGCGCCGGTTCGCTCTTCACCTTTAAAGCGCCGACCGACGTGCTCAATCCGGCTCTAGGTGTGATGGCCGCGCTTGCCTTAGCCGCAGATGGCTTGCACCGCTCCATTCAAGATCTCCTCGGCCATTGTCGTGTATTCGTGCACGGATCGACGATTGCGACTAATACAGTTCTCGAGCGAACAGGAGCTGTCGTTGGCCTGCTCACGACAGAAGGGTTCCGTGACGCGCTCGAGATTCGGCGGGGCTTTCGAGAAAACGTTTGGGACCATCGCGCACCGTTGCCGGAACCCCTCGTTCCACGCCATCTCCGATTGCCCGTGCGCGAACGAATGGACAAGAACGGTTGTCCGATAAGAGTGCCTGAACCTGAGAGCATAAGTCGCGCAGTAGATACGTTCCGACGCGAGGGCGTGACTTCCATCGCGATCTGTCTGCTTAACAGCTATCGGAACGACAGCCACGAGCGGATCTGTGCCGATCTGATCCGCAACAGTTGGCCGGAAGCCTGCTTATCCGTTTCCGCGGACATCGCGCCCGTACTCGGCGAATATGAGCGTACCTCAACCACTGTGTTGAACGCCTACGTGACGCCACGGGTCGTTCCTTATCTGCGTCAGCTTGAGCGGAATCTTCGTGCGCAGGGATTGGCTCATCCGCTCCTGCTGATCCAAAGCAATGGCGGAGCGGCGAGCGTCGAACAGCTCGTCGACCGCGCCATCTTGCTGGCGCTATCCGGACCTGCCGCGGGCGCCAGCGCGCTTCGCGCCGTAGCGGAGATGGCCGATCGCGATGACCTGCTGCTGATGGAAATCGGTGGCACGAGTTGCGATGTTACCTTGATGGACGGTGGCGAGATTGCGACGGTCGATTCATTCTCGCTCAACGAATATCACTTAACGATACCATCTGTTGATATCCACTCCATCAGCGGGGGAGGTGGCATCATCGCGACCGTGGACTCTGGCGGGCTGTTGAACGTTGGTCCGCATGGGGCCGGAGCCCAACCGGGGCCGGCCTGTTATGGTCTGGGCGGCGAAGACCCGACAATTACTGATGCGCAGGTCGTGCTTGGCAGGATCCGTGCTGGTTCCTTTGGCGAAGGGCTGATCAAGTTGGATCCGGCACCGGCGCGCAAGACGATCGAAGAACGGATCGCAACCCGGCTGGGACTCGATACGATCGCTGCTGCGTCCGGTGTTATTCGTATTTTGGAACAAAGTCTACAGCACACGATCGAGCGCGTCAGCGTCGAGCGCGGACATGATCCTCGACGTTTTACCCTCGTTGCGGGTGGAGGAGCGGGAGCTCTGCATGCAGTCCCCGTCGCGCGTGCGCTGGGTTGTGAGGTTGTGTACGTTCCGCGCTTTGCCGGAGTATTTTGCGCGTTTGGCATGTGCAGCACCGATATCCGTGAGGATCTTCTAGAAACTTGGCTCAAGCTAATTGATCAAGAATCGAGCGACGCGATTGAGCGAGGATTCGCACGGCTAATCGCTTCGGCCAAGACGCGGCTTGTCGCCGGCGGCTTCGCGATGTCTGACCTGAGCTTCAAGCGAAGCCTAGATCTCCGCTATGTGGGACAGCAACATTCGCTGCAAGTCCCGTTTGACGTTTGGGATATACCGTCAATACGCGCCGACTTCGAAGCTCGATATCAACGCCAATTCGGGCATTGTCCGCCAGACGGGCGAATTGAAATCATTCACTTGCGATTGGTCGGAAGCGCTCAGCTGAGCCGGGTACGGCGTCCTAATCTGCTAGCGACTGAGATCGATCCAGTGCCTTACGAGCGGCGCTCTGTGTATGTCGACCCGCTGTTCGGGTTTCGAGTCGTTCCGGTCTATCACGGAAATGAGATGTGTCCTGGACAGAGTTTGAGGGGGCCTGCCTTGATCGAGGAAAAGAACACGACGATCCTGATCGGACCGAGTGATCGGCTGGAGATCGACGCAAGCGACAATTTCCTTATTCATGTGGCGAAGCCTGCGGAGCAGCGTGATGATTGACGATCCTATCGGTATTTCTATTCTACAGAAGCGACTCGATCAGTTCGCGCGGCATATGGGGTGGGTAATGATGAGGACGGCGCGGAGCCCGATATTCCAATCGCACGATTTTTCCTGCTTCATTTGCGATGCAAACGGCAATCTCGTCTCGCAGGCCGACGGATTTCCTATCCATACCGGCGGCGGAGGTTTTGCAGTCAAAGCCGTGATCGATAAATTCGGACACGAATTCGCCGATGGCGATGTATTTATTCTCAATGATCCCTATGAGGCAGGTGGCAACCATCTGCCAGACTATACGATTATCCGACCGGTGTTCGTGCGTGGCGAACTCCTGGCTTTTTGCTGCAATAGAGCCCATCAATCGGATATCGGAGGAGGCGCCGCTGGCACTTACAATTCCGCATCAACCGAAATATTTCATGAGGGGATACGGCTGCCGGTGCTCCGACTAATCGATGCCGGTAAGATGCGCCGGGACGTTTGGCAGCTGCTTCTGCTCAATTGCCGCTGTCCGGATATCTTAGATGGCGATTTGCGGGCAATGATCGGGTCGACAGAGATCGGTGCCATGCGCGTGGGTGAGGCATTGTCTCTCTTGCGCCAAGGAACGGCGCGCGACTACCTCGACGGTATCCTTGACCATGCCGAGCGTCTGTTTCGCGACGAAATCGCTGACTTGCCTTCTGGCGTCTATGAAGGTGAGGACGAGAGTGATAACGACTGCTTTGGGCGCGCCGATATTCGGGTTCGGGTTCATGTTACCGTCTCCAAGAACGGTCTGTACGTCGATTTTACCGGCAGTTCGCCGCAGATCGCAGGATTCAAGAATTCTTCGATAGCCAACACGTACTCCAGCGTTTATCTGGCGATCATCGCGTTTCTTGCTCCGGATCTGCCTAAAAATCAGGGCACCTACCGCCCGATCACAGTGCACGCTCCCGAGGGTACCATCGTCAATGCCCGGCCGCCCGCGCCTATGACGATGAACACGATATTTCCGGCAACTAACATCGTACATGCGTGCTGGAGGGCACTGGCGGCATGCGACCCGACGCGGGCGTGCGCCGGATGGGGAAAATTGCTGCATTGTGTGACGTCTGGTTGTCGCTCGGGAGGAGAAACCTTCGTCCTCTATCACGCGCTTGGGATGCCATCGTCCGGAGCCGTTCGCGGTCGCGACGGTTTTCCGAACATGGGGATAATCCCAACGCTATGCGGAACGCGATTATTGACCGTGGAGGCTTATGAGCAACTCTATCCCATCACCGTTCACCGATATGAAATGCGCTGTGATGGCGAGGGGGCGGGCGAATTTCGCGGCGGTTCCGGCCTCGACTATGTCGCGGACGTGGAGGTGGAAGCCGAATACTCATTCCGTGGTGAAGGAGGGTACGGACTCGCCGCCTTTGGAATCAACGGCGGCTTCGCGGGACAATCCGGTTTCATGACTCTCGCACCCCCGAATGGCGTGTGCTTCGATATTCCGCAATATGGCGTTTGCAGGCTCCCGCCGCTGCGCATTACAATTGCCTCGCCGGGAGGCGGAGGATTCGGAGATCCAAGGCGTCGTAATCCAGATGCTGTGCTTCGCGATGTTCGCGATGGAATCGTGAACCCTGCAAGGGCACGAGATATATACAGCGTGGTCCTCACCCCAGATTTGCTTCATGTCGATACCACCGCGACGAGCATCCTACGCTCATATAAAACTAAGGTCGGTGCTGGAAGTCGAGTACCTGAGGACGTCCAATAGGGGTGATTGATGATGCGCAATGTGGCGTTTTGGCCTACCGCGAATCGGAGCTTGCACATTGCGAATTTTAGGTGGATAGCGCGAGCCGCAATTTCCGAGAGGGATGCTCACCTTCCGTGTGAGCGACTGCACGGGTCCGAGATGTCGAACGCGCTGTTTCATATATCAGCGCACTACGTAGTGCGCGGCCCAACGCACCGTCGCCGCCGCCATGCCAGCGAGATTGAAATCCTTGATGTGGCCCAAGAAAGACACTTCCCTTCGCTCAGCACGACGACATCTCGCCTTCAATGAACGCATCCGCTTCCATGAACGCACCTGCTCGAATCGGCCTGCCGATCGCCCGTAGTGAAGATCGGCGGTTTCTCACAGGACGTGGGCGCTATGCAGGTAACACGGCACCGGCCGAGCTGAGTTCAGTGCTGTTCGTACGCTCACCGCATGCGCACGCGCGCATCGTCCGCATGGACAAGAAAGCCGCGTTTACGGCACCAGGAGTCGTGGCGATCTATACCGCCGAAGATACCGCTGCCGACAGGCTTGGTCACCTGCCTGTCATCAGCGAGGTTACGGATGCCGAGGGCAAGCGGCATCGTGAGCCGTCGCACCCGCCGATGCCGGTGGGCAAAGTCCGACACGTCGGCGACATTGTGGCGATGATCATCGCCGGGACGCTTAACCAGGCACGTGACGCTGCTGAACTGCTGGCCGTCAATTACGAGGAACTCCCCGCGGTCGTAACGGTGGCGCAGGCGCTGGCACCCAACGCGCCTCTGCTGCACGACGAAGCCCCGGGCAACCTGATGTGCCGTTGGAGCAAGGGCAATGCAGCCGCAACCGACTTGGCCTTTGCCAAGGCGGCGCATGTGTCGAAGCTCACCATCCGCTCGCCTCGCCAGATCGTACACTATTTGGAACCCCGGGCGGTCTGGTCCGCCTACGACGCAGCCAACGACGTTGTCACCCTCACTCTCTCGTCGCAAGGCGTGCACATCCCGCATCGACTGTTGTGTGAGCGCGTGCTCGGCTTAGCGAATGACCAACTCCGCCTGGTCACTGAGGATGTGGGCGGCGGCTTCGGACCGAAGTACCAGATCTATGCTGAAGCAGCATTGATGGCTTGGGCGACACGCAAGCTCGGCCGAGGTCTGCGCTGGACTTGCGAGCGTTCCGAGCTAGCGGTCGCCGACGTCCACTCACGGGATCTCGTTGCCTCGGCCGAGCTTGCTCTCGATGCGAATGGTCGATTCCTCGCCCTTCGCGTGAAGGCCGAAGCCAATATCGGCGCGTATGTTTCGATGTTCGCGCCTACCACTCCCACGACCGGGCTTGCTAAAGTGATCTCAGGGCTCTACCGAATCCCGGCGATTTACGCAGACTTCGAATGCGCTTTCACCAACACCGTTCCTGTCGACGCTATGCGGGGCGCCGGCAAACCGGAAGCGCTTTTCTTGCTGGAGCGGCTTGTCGATACGGCCGCACACGAAACGGGCCGATCGCCCATTGAATTACGCCGCCTCAACCTGCTGAAGCTAGAGGACATGCCTTATGTGGCGGCCAGCGGATATACCTATGACGCGGCCGATTGCCGGCGCCTCTTTGAAACGGCCCTCGATGCCGCCGACGAGCCTTTCCTTGAAATCCGCCGTGCCACCAGCCAAGCGCGCGGCCTGCGGCGCGGGTTCGGGCTCTCCTGCCATCTGCACGCCACGGGCGGGATTGCCGATGAGCGTGCCATCATAGAGGTCGAAGCCCAACGTGTGCTCGCAAAGGTAGGGACGCAAAGCCAGGGACAAGGGCACGAGACCGTTTACGCACAAATCCTGTCGGCGGCGCTTGGCGTGCCGGTTGACACGATCGGGATACGGCAAGGCGACACATGCACCATCCCCCAGGGCGGCGGCACGGGCGGCTCGTCCTCTATGATTATCAGCGGCACTACGCTGAGGCGCGCGGCCGACGTCGTGATCCAGCGCGGACTTAACCTCGCGGCCGAACGGCTGGAGACGGCATCGCAGGACATCTCCTTTCGCAATGGCGCATTCGAGGTCGTTGGTACCGATCGTCGCATCAGCTTACTTGAACTCGCGGCGTGGAAGCCGTTCCAAGGCGAGGCGGTTTTCGCCGACAAGGTCGAATCCTACCCGACCGGCGTCATGGTCTGCGAAGTCGAGGTCGATCCCGAAACCGGGCTAACTCGGATCGACCGCTTGACGGCAATAGCCGATTGCGGAGTTGTCGTGAATCCGCGGTTGCTCGCCGGCCAGATGCATGGCGGCACGGTTCAAGGAGTTGGCTACGCCCTAATGGAAGCGGCCATCTACGACGAGGGAACTGGCCAGCTACTCAGCCGCAACTTGATGAGCTATGCCCTACCGCGCGCAGATGACGTACCGAGATTTCGAATCGAGACAATCAGCACTCCGTCGCCTAACAATTACATGGGACTCAAGGGCGTAGGTGAGCTGCCGACCAACGGCGCGCCCGCCGCAGTCGCTAACGCTGTCGTTGATGCCCTACGTCCACTCGGCGTGCGTCATCTCGACATGCCGATCACCGCCTACAAGGTGTGGCGAGCTTTAAATCCGGGAAAATGAAAGATCGCTCGGTGATGTGTTAACCTTATCATCCCAGCACCCTATCGCCCGGTGCTGGGCAACAAACTTAATAAACAGATCTTCAAGTAACCTCGACTATCACCGTAACTTTGCCGTTCGACTACGGCAGCGATGCTGGATCGCATTACGACATCCTCGCCCATTCCTGCAAGCCGTGAGCCTAGTTCCAGAGTACAAATAATCTCACCAACGAATGATGCTAGAGGTCATAGGGGAATCACCTCGATATTGAGGGCTTGAACTGATGCACGACTGTTAATCGCTTTCGATGCTTGGTACGATTTGCTCGCGATACTCGTGTAGAATTAATCGCGCAATGCTCCGGCGTCTTGTGAAGACTGCGTATCGGCGGAACTTCGTACATTCGTCGCCCCTGTCTGTCGAACATGGCCGCGCGTTACCCCGGTGAAGAAGATTTCGTCAGCGCTAACGAATTCGAGGAAATGGAGCCAGCGTGCTGGCACCGTCGTTGAGATCACCGAACATTACATCCTTGAGATTGCCCGCGGCATCGGAAATTCTGTACCAAGGCTGACATCTCACCTGCGCGACCGACGAGTGGGTCCCTCGTCGCCAGGCGCGAGGAGAAAATCCAGCAGCGCCTGCATCTTGCAGATGATGAGCGCGTCATCAATCGTCATCCGGATCACAGCGGACGGTGCTCGGCCAGAACGGCAACAGCCGTTTGCGGGTATCAACGTGCCCCCATGGTCGCCGCATCGGCTCTGTTGCAGCAATTCCGGTCATGGTTAGACTAGTATTCTGCTGGATAGATATGGATGGATTAACAAGCGAACACATAAGAACGGATACCCGTGACTAGTTTGACTAGAGCGCGGGAGGCGCACTGCCGGGCCACAAATTTCCTGCGGATCTGCTCATCCACATTGCGCCGCTCGCACGAGTTGATTGCAACTCAGTCCGTTCTGAGTTCAACAAACGCGTCAGCTTTGCGACAATTCAGTTGCGATGAAAACTATCGTGTGCTCAGCAAGTTGGGATGGGCGCCAGCTTGGCACGCAGCTTGCTCTTGGCATCCAGCTTGCTGAAGATTTTCTTGGAGAAGCACAGCAACGAGCCTTGGTGATCGCCCGCCGCCACTAACCCGCTTGTCTTGGGTGCTAGGCCCGGGATAGCAGGCGTGCGGGTTTCTGATACCTGAGGCGAAAGATGGACGATGGTGCGAGTCGGCCCGATGGAGATCGAGCCCCACGCAAGGGCCGAGAGAGCCACGAGCCGACGGAAAAGAGGCGAACAATGAACACCGAGAACGCTCAGATGAATAGCCGAACGACAGGAGCGAACGCCTATTCAGTGTCTTCCGCCGCTGAGCATTTCGACGTATTGATCGTCGGCGCTGGTATCTCCGGGATTGGCTGCGCCCGTCACCTGAGGAGACAGCTTCCCGGCACCAGCTTTGTTATCCTCGATGAGCAAGAGAGTTTCGGGGGTACGTGGATTACGCACAAATATCCCGGCATCCGCTCCGACAGCGACCTTCACACCTTTGGCTATAGCTTCAAACCCTGGGTCGGTCCGCCCATCGCGACGGCCGCTGAGATTCTGTCCTACTTGGATGAAGTGATCGAGGAGAATGGTCTGGCGAGGCACATTCGTTACAAACACCGCATCCTGTCGGCGCGCTGGTTGAGCGAGACCAATCTCTGGACCCTTGAGGTGGAGATGGCCGACAGCGGTGAGCGTACGACCTTTACCGCGAGTTTCTTGTGGATGTGCCAAGGCTATTATCGCCATTCGGAAGGCTATACGCCCGATTGGCCCGGTATGAAGGACTTTTCCGGGCCTGTCGTCCATCCGCAACATTGGCCGGATAATCTAGATCTTTCGGGCAAGCGGGTGACCGTGATCGGATCCGGCGCCACCGCAGCAACCTTGATCCCGAACCTGGCAGATCGGTGCGCTCACGTAACGATGCTGCAGCGCTCGCCTACATACTTCTGGATCGGGCGCAACGCCATCGAACTCGCGGAAGAATTGCGTCGGCTCCAGATTGATGAAGCGTGGATCCACGAAATAGTCCGACGCAAAAAGCTGTTCGAGCAGTATGTGTTCAGCAGGCGCTGCCTGACCGAACCGGAGCAGGTGAAGAAGGAACTGATCAGCAAGATTGCTGCCGTGCTTGGGCCCCAGTACGACGTCGCCACCCACTTCACCCCGCGGTATAACCCGATGCAGCAGCGTCTGGCTTTCGTACCGGATGCCGACATGTTCTTGGGCATCAAAAGCGGGAAGGCGTCTGTCGTCACCGACGAGATCGAGCGATTTACCAAGCAAGGCGTTCTATTGAAATCGGGCAAGACTCTCGAAGCGGACGTCATTGTCACTGCGACGGGCTTCAATATTTGCGTGCTCGGCGATATAGATTTCGTGATTGATGGCAAGCCGTTGCACTTCTCTGAGACGGTCACCTATCGCGGAATGATGTTTACAGGCATTCCAAACATGGTCTGGGTCTTCGGATATTTTCGCGCCAGCTGGACATTGCGTGTAGATCTGGTTGCTGAGTTCGTTTGCCGCCTGCTCAAACACATGAAAGAGAAGAAGGCCAAGAGAGTGGAAGTGACCCTGCGTCCCGAAGACCAAAACATGCGTCTCTTATCCTGGATTGATCCGAATGTTTTTAATCCCGGCTACCTAATGCGGAACATGCACCTGTTTCCCAAACGCGCTGACCGGCCGGAATGGCAGCACAGCCAGGATTACTGGATAGAGAAGGATGCGATCCCGGCGATCGATCTGGACGAAGAGGCGTTTGTGTATGGTTGATTTGTGTGCAGATCGCAGGGCGTAACCAGCACTATCCTAGCGAAGGTAGATGTTTGGACTAGCCGAGACTCGTTTGCCGAATCCGAGCGAGTAGCTCTGGCCTTCCTAAATGCGGAGCCGGGAAATTCGCGAGGAGCCGGCATGGTTTAACCTTACAACGCCGGATAGGCCAGACACTCGTCTGACGCGCGGAGTCCAAGATATGCGTAACGTCACCAAAAATCATACCTCACTCGAAGGCTGCCGCGCCGCAAAAGGGAAAGGGTGGACGAAACGAGTTGGCGCTCACAAGCAGATCTGGGTCTTTGTCGAGCAGCAGCGGGGGCAAGCACATCCTGTCTCCCAAGAAGTCATGGGAGCAGGACGCAAGCTCGCCGACAAGCTGCAGGTCGACCTCGCGGCGGTCGTGATCGGCCCCGAAGGCGATGTCACAAGCAACACCGCGCTCGATTCGTGCTCCTATGGCGCGGACCTCGCTTACCTTGTAGCCCACAATGTGTTGGCTGGCTATTACAACGAATTCTATGCCCGGGCGCTGACCGACCTCATAAGTGTTTATAAGCCCGGCATCCTGCTGTTCGGGGCCACAAGGCTCGGTCGCAAAATCGGCGGCTCGTTAGCCGCCACGCTATCGATGGTCATCACAGCTGACTGCACCGATCTCGACGTCGACGTGGATGGTTCACTTGCGACAATCTGCCCGAGCCCGGCTGGTAGTCCCCTGCTTTGCACGATTTATAACGCGAAAAGCCGACCGCAGATGGCGACCGTGCGGCCGGGCGTGATTGCCATGCCAGAACGGGTCGAGCGCGGCGGTGCCCGCATAGTCATTCATCCGCTTGATCTCGTCGATGACCATAATGTAGCCGGTATGCTATCGTCTATACGGGGTCCCCACTTACGAAAATCAGATCTCTTATACCGATGTCTTGGCTGGGACTTGGATCGCAAGGGAGATTTAATTTCGTACGTCAGAAAACCCGCTGTCCCTAGTGCCGAATATCGTTGCTCACGCTTCCTTATCTCGAAAGCGTGGACCGCGCGCTGACGCTCAGATCGGCCAAGCGGGTAAAGACCATCCGGCCGTCGGCTAGTACTCCGCGACAACCCAGCGTAGGGCGGTCAAGAATGGGTCGGTCTATGGTCGCAATCAATACGGACAGAAATACCCCAATAATCCATTTCGCGCACCTTTGACATCGGCGTCTACGCGACCTGCCAGATGTCGGAGCTGATAAACCCATTTCGCGTGCGGCTGTCGTGGCATTGACCGCCAATCTGTTCTCGGGAACTTGCCAAGTTGAGGAAGGTTGATGCAATCACTGGCCGTTCCAGCACCGCTGTCTGAATGCCATGAGCGCGATGCAGCTCAAACTTTGCACAGAGTCCTCATTTAAAGAACATGTAGGACCAATTCTCTTTGTCAAAAGGGTCGGCTACGCAACTCTTTGCGCTCCAACGTCCGAAGTTGTAACTCATTGACATTGGCGCGCCGAGAATCTGCAAAGCTGTTTCGTTGAGTCTCATATTCCGCGCTCTGTGGGACCGGAAAGCGGGGTGCGCAAGATCGTATAGCTCTACATCGGAAGAGAAAAGTAACTAACGCCTGATCCAGTCAAAAATAGTTCTCAGCCCATGCCTGCCAAGCGAATGTTGCCCGCAATACGCTCTGATCTTATCGAAAGCACCAAGAACACGTGGGCCGGACGTAGCCGGAGTATGCTCACTCAGCGCCGTGCAACTCATCACATCCATGCTCAATCTCATCTCGGAGCGGAACCTAGGTGGCTTGAACGCGGCAGCGATGATACCGGATTGACATCGTGATCCCTCTATGAAAATCGATGTCTGTGTCTAAATGCCGCTGGACGCGCTTGAGCGCGCTGTCGAGGGCGTTCGAAGCAGCGATGAAAAATCGTAGCGCAAGGAGCAAGTCGCCGGCTTTGCCTACGCAATTCGCGATTTGGATCGTTAGATGGAAGGCGAGCGCGAATGTATGGCGAACATCCCATTGAGCGCCGCGATCGATCTCGCATGATCGGTAATGTCAAACACTGAACTGGAGAGTGCACGATTCGGGTGAGCCTAGGGGGCTCGTCGCCGCGACCCATGACGACCGATGCACTCGACCTCCGGAGCATGGAAGGAATACAGCTTCCAGCCGCGCTGGCGCTGCTGCTGCGAGCGTGGGTGGCTCGGCTCAGCGGGAGGGCGAACGCCTCCTCCAGTGCAGGCTGGCCCCCGATCTTGCGGCGGATGTCGCGGATGATCCGGCCCAGCCGGCTGCGCAAGATACGCAACTGCCGCTGATGCCGCCTGAACTGTTTGGCACGGACGTAGCGGCCCGCCATCATCGCGGCGGCCTTGGCCACGCGAGAATAGGATTGCCGCAGCCTGATGCCGTGTCTTCTCGCCAGGCGGTTGAGGCCATTGATGGCCGCATGCAGCAGCTTGGCGTCGGTCGGAAAGGTGATGGCCTTCGGCTGCACCGTGGTGTCGACCGCGACCCGCTGGAGGTCTTGGCCACGTAACGCGCCGGCCTCGTGTGCCACCCGCAGGCTCTCGGCCAGCAAAAGCTCCAGCTTGTCGCCGAGCCGCTTGCGCCAGTGGCGCAGGTCCGAGCGCTCGTGCGGGAAGACGTGAAGAACTCTTCGCAGGTGAAGAACTGAAAATACGGGTCATGGACCCAGCGTTCGCAGACCCCCTCATCGGATAACCCGTAAATGTGCTTGAGCAACAGCAGCCCGATCACGAAGCGGGTCTCGATCCCGGGCCGGCCGTTCTCGCTGTAGAGCGGCGCGATCTCGCCGTCGATCCAGTCCCAATCGACCTTGCCAGCGAGCAGAACCAGCTCGTGCTTCATGTTGATGACCTGGTCCAGCCGTGCCCGGAACAGATCGTTCGATCCCGTCGTCTTATGCTTCTTCGGCCGCATCGTCCCCCTCCGATGCAACATAGAATTATGGTCCGCAGCGAAGGGAGATCCATAAAACGAAATTGCAGGGTTTGGGCTTCTCAAGCTCCCAATCCCTGCAATCTCAAATGCCTCCGCCATCCAAAAAACAGACTCCCGCTCAATCGCTTAGAGGCTTGTTCACGGACGACTATCCAGCCTGCTGCCGGTCTCTTGAACGTTGGCGTCACAGGCATGCCGAGAGATGACAATTCATAGCAATAGAAAAATGCGATTTGGCCTACCCGCTTCGGTAGATTGACCAATCGTCACAACAGTCTGACAGTCGTTCATACCACGGCATCTTCATCGAGACGGGCCGCAGTGCAGAGCGTGCGAATAGGTTGGCGCTCGCGCGGCCATAACAGAACGGCAGGAACTCGAATGCGGGCAGACGTCACCTGATCAGCCAGCATCGCAGATAGGAAACGAGAGACGATATGTATGAGTTTAAGCAAGAAACACAGGCTCTTGTCGAGTTGGTTCGGCGGATCGTCAAGGATCACCAAGCGCCGCTAGAGACGCGCAAACTCAGAGGTGAGAAGCTGACTTCTGCCGACTTTCAGCCTGGACGGGATGCGGCCCGAAAGTCTGGATTGTGGGGACTAGGCCTACCACGCAGTCTGGGTGGTGCGGAACTTTGTCTCGTGGATCGACTGGCCGTTATTGAGGAAAACAGGAAGAGCCTAACACCAATCCGTTTCGGGGGCGAAGCGTTGCCCGACTTGCTGCGTCTTGAGGACGAGCAGAAGGCACGATACCTCGACCCGTTCCTTTCTGATGCTACTGCGCTATGCTTTGCATTGACTGAGCCCAGTGGCGGATCCGATCCGGCTCGCAATACTTCGACGCGTGCCAAGCGCGATGGAAAGGGTTGGTTGATCAACGGGTCAAAACTCTGGGTCAGCGATTTTGATGAAGCCGATCGCGTATTCGTTTTTGCTCGCATAGCCAAAGAAGAGACAGCTTCCAGTATTTCCATGTTCGTTGTGGAGAAGGGAAACCCGGGCCTTATCGCACGTGCAGTGCCGATGCTCGGAGGGTACACGACGCATCAGCTGATTCTTGAAGATTGCAGAGTGGACGAGATTGCGCGCATTGGCGCTGAAGGCGCCGGATTCAAAGGCGCACAGGACGCACTAAACGCAACCCGTTTTGCAAATGCGGCGGCGACCCTTGGCATTGCGCAGCGCTGCTATGACATGATGGTAGAGTACGCCAAAGGGCGCGTACTGTTCGGAGGCGCGCTCAGCGACAAGCAGGCGATCCAGTCCATGATAATCGACTCATGGATCGAAATACAGCAGAATCGTCTGATGGTGTACACTTGCGCCGAGAAGCACGATCGTGGTGAGGATACCCGGGTCGAAGCAAGCATGACAAAGTTAACTTGCACGGAGATGGTCGGCCGCGTCATTGACCGCGCCATCCAGATTCATGGCGGTACCGGTTGTACGTATGAGAGCCCACTTGCTCACTGGTACGATACTCAACGAATGTCACGCATCTGGGTAGGGCCCAGCGAAGTGCTGAAGTATCGTGTGCTTGCTCGGCATCTGTTGACGTCCACGGCTGCCTAGACAAATCGAGACGGGTGCGGACTGCACATTTCAGCTCGCCCGTCGGTTTCGTCGAGAAGATACAAAAAAGTCGCGGTCTATAAGTCGAACGCCAGCCGCGAACCGCGGGTGGCACCCTGTAGGCGTTTCTTGAGAGTGCTGCATCAAGAAATGAGGTGAAAAAGTACATGTATGAATTCAAGGGCCAAACACAGGCACTCGTGGAGCTTGTTCATAAGATCGTAAAGGACCACCAAGAGCCACTCGAACAACGAAAGCTCAGAGGCGAGGATCTATTCTTGACGGACTACGAGCCTGGACGGGATGCTGCCCGCAGGGCTGGCCTATGGGGGCTTAGCTTGCCGGCCGAGTTTGGTGGCGCGAACCTTTCTCTTGTTGATCGACTCGCGGTCATGGAGGAAAACAGGAAATGCCTGACGCCGATCCTCTTCGGGGGGGAGGTCCCACGAGACTTGCTCCATTTGCGGGACGAACAGAGAGCTCGTTACCTCGATCCCATTCTCTCGGATGCCAAGCGGTGTACCTTTGCGTTTGTAGAGCCCGAGGGGGGGTCGGATCCGTCTCGGAAGACCGCCACCTATGCGAAACGGAAGGATAACGGATGGGTCATCGACGGTTCAAAGAGTTTCGTCAGTGGCTGGGAGGATGCTGACCTCGTATTCGTTTTGGCCAAGACAAGCGTGGAAGAAAGCTCAGGTAATTTGTCGATGTTCGCCGTGGAAAAAGGCAATCCGGGTCTCATTGCAGATGGTCCGGTGCGGATGCTCGGTGGGCTGAACTCAATCGACAGGGGAACCTATACCACTACGTACCGGCTCATATTTAGAAATTGCAGAGTAGACGATCTTGCACGCATCGGCGCCGAGGGCGCAGGATTTAAGGGAGCTCAAGACGCACTGAGTTGGACCCGATTCGGGAATGCTGCGGCGGCTACCGGCATTGCCCTGCGCTGCTTCGACATGATGGTCAAACAAGCCAAGCAACGAATGCTGTTCGGGGGCCCGCTTGGCGAAAAGCAGGCCATTCAGTCAATTATCTTGGACTCATGGATCGAAATTCAGCAGCATCGACTGATGATGTATAAGTACGCCGAGAAAGTGGATCGCGGCGATGATACGCGCGTCGAAGCGGCCGTCACCAAATTGACGTGTACGGAGATGGTCGGGCGCATCATCGATCGTGCCATCCAGATCCATGGCGGTGCGGGTTGTTCCTATGAGAGTCCACTAGCTCATTGGTACGACAAGCAGCGGATGGCTCGCGTCTACGAAGGCGCAACCGAGGTTCTGAAATACAGAGCCCTCGCCCGCAGGCTGTTAGCATGAGGGCTGTGAGAATTTATCGGAGGTTGATGTTGCACGCCTCCTCCATGGAAGTGATCGTTGTGCCTTTCGAGGCACCTCCTTTTGAGGAGGGTTTGGCCAGCTCAACACACAAGCCGAGCACGCCTGTTTCGTCCTTGCGGGACACTATTATCCGGCTTCGAAAGGAGTAGCCGCTCTATGTTTGCTGAGCACTGCGCGATGAGCGACATAGTAAGCGGCCTAGCCTTTCTCCCTAAGGGCGGAGCGGCTGTGAACCTTGGAAGGGAGGGCCGGGACTGGATTGGCGTTCCGGGACGGAAGGCGCAATTCTGGCAATTGACTCAAATAACGTTTCTGCGCGTAATTTGCGCGCATCTGCTCTTTCGTTTAAGAAAACGGATGAATGCTCGTTTTTGCGCTGCGGAACGTTGAGTTCCGCAAGTTGCTTTTCATTCTGCGTGTCGGGAGCATTTCTTGTACGCATACGACGAAGGCCGCCAGATTGGCACATGCGCGTGAGAGCGGCGAGCTCTATGATGGCTGGGCGTTGCGTCAGGCGGCCTGCTGATCGGCGGGTTTGTCGGCTTTGCGCAGGAGCTTCCATTCCCAGGGCAGCAGTTCGTGCAGACGCGATGCGGGAAGATGCGCGATGCGGGCGAGGACGTCGGCGAGCCAGGCTTTCGGATCGACGTCGTTGAGACGACAGGTCGTGATCATCGTCAGCATGATGGCGGCACGGTCGGCACCACGCTGGCTGCCGGCGAAGGTCCAGTTGCGCCTTCCCAAGGCGATGCCTCTCAATGCGCGCTCAGCACAATTGTTGGTCAAGCAGATCCTGCCATCGTCGAGGAAGCGGCCGAAGTCGTCCCAGCGTCTGAGCATGTAATTCATAGGCTTCAGGACCTCGGACGAGCGAGAGAGGGTTTCGCGCTCGCGCAACAACCAGGCGTGCATGTCCCCGAGGAGCGGCTTGCTCTTTTCCTGGCGCACGGCGCGCCGCTCGTCGGCGCCGCGGCCGTTGATGGCGCGCTCGATGTCAAACAACACATCCAGGCGCCTGACCGCCTCCAGCGCGATCGGAGAGACCGGTTTGCCCTTCTTACCTTCCCGGGCATTTTTCTCGATGTCAGCCAGCTCGAAGAAGCCCCGCCGCGCATGGGCAAAGCAAAACGCCGGCGTGATCGGCAGCACCTTCTTCTGCGGGTCGAACAGCGGCTCGAAGCCGTTGTAGCAATCGGCTTGCAGGATACCGGCGAAGGCGGCCAGATGCTTCTGGGGATGCTCGCCTCGTCGGTCGCTCGAGGCGTAATAGACCGCCGCCGGCGGCGCAGGCCCGGCAAAGGGCCGGTCATCCCGCACATAGGTCCAGATCCGGCCGGTCGTGCACTTGCTCTTGGCCAGGATGCGGATGGTGGTGTCGTCGCCATGAAGGCGCTCGGCCGCAAGCACATGGCGTTCGATCAAATGGAAGAGCGGCATGACGGCGAAGCTGCCGTGGCCGACCTGGTCGGCCAGGGTCGACAGCGGCAAATCGATCCTCTCGGCCTTGAAGCGCGCACTCTGGCGGTTGAGCGGGATATGCATGCCGAACTGTGCGTCCAGCGAAGGCTGGCATGTTCAGCAGGAGTTAGTCCTGCCGGGGAAAAAGTTAGACCCCCGTAGTGTGGATAGCAAAGGAGATAGAAATAGAACCTTTGAAGCCTATCGACAAAGACTCCCTTGGGGAGATCACGAGTCACCGGGCCGTATCTGAAAGAAAACGCGTTGTGGCCTCGAAAATGCTGAACACCGAAGGCCGAGCCCGCAGTTTTGGGGCGAAGGCAGCATGACCCGGCGAATGCTAACTGACACGACGGGTCATTTCGGCGGGGTGAAAGCGACAGCACGGTGACAAGGACATGCTAAGCAACTGGAGAAGCCTTCCTCACCCCGGGGAGAAATCGCCGGAAGAAGGTAGGTCGTATAACCGGTGACCCCGGGAAGTCGACCGAAGGTGTGAAGGTGGTGGCCGGGTCCGTAGTAGCGATGAAGCGGGGTAACGCCCGTGGAGCGAAGGGGCCCTGCCATTTGTGATGTCTCCAACGTAAGGAAGGCAAGGACGAGATGACAAAGGCGTCCATCGATTTGCAGGACCTGAGGCGGAGACTATACGTCAAGGCGAAGGCTGAACCGTCCTGGCGTTTCTGGGGTCTATACGTCCACGTGTGCAAGATGGAGACTCTGCGCGCAGCGTATGAGATGGCGAAAGAAAACGACGGCGCTCCGGGAATAGACGGAGTGACGTTCGAAGCCATCGAAGCGCGAGGCGTGGAGACGCTACTCGAGCAATTACGAGACGAACTGATCGGGCGCACCTATAAGCCACTTCCATCAAGGAAGCGGGAAATACCGAAGGACGGGGGCTCTAAGGTCCGCGTTCTCTCGATCCCGGCTATCCGCGACAGAGTGGTTCAGGGCGCGCTCAAGCTCATACTCGAACCTGTATTCGAGGCGGATTTCCAACCGGGATCGTTTGGATATCGGCCCAAGCGTACAGCTCATGACGCGATCAAGCGAGTTGCTCAGGCAATAGCCGAGCGGAAGACGCGGATTCTTGACTTCGATTTGCGCGCTTATTTCGACAACATCCGACATGATCGGATGCTAGAGAAGGTGGCTCTGCGAATTGACGACAAGGAAATCATGCACCTTCTGCGGCTTATGCTGAAAGCTTCCGGCAAGAAGGGCGTTCCGCAAGGCGGTGTAATCTCCCCCTTGCTCAGTAATCTCTACCTCAACGAGGTAGACAAGATGCTGGAGCGAGCGCGTGAGGTGACACGCCGCGGCAAGTACACCAATATCGAATATGCACGATTTGCTGACGATATGGTGGTCTTGATCGATGCCCATAAGCGACATGACTGGCTGCTCGGTGCCGTGGAAAAGCGATTGCGTGAAGAGTTCGCCAAACTGCAGGTTGAAGTTAATGATGAGAAGAGTCGCACGGTCAATCTGGAACGAGGCGAGAGCTTCGGATTTCTAGGATTCGACTTCCGCTATCTCCGCAGTCTGCGCGGAGTGATGCGGCCGTACTACATGCCCAAGCTCAAAAAGCGGACGGCGTTACTGCGGGGGCTCAAGGAAGTGTTTCGCAGCTATCGGTCGCAACCGATTAGTCGGGTGATAAGCTTGATCAATCCGAAGCTCCGAGGATGGGTAAACTACTTCCGGATAGGCGATTCCAGCAAATGCTTCGCCTACGTCAGGAACTGGGTAGAGAAGAAGGTCAGACGTCATCTGGCGAAGGCACGGAAACAAAAAGGCTTCGGCTGGAAGCAGTGGAGTAATTCGTGGCTGTACGACACCTTGAAGCTGTTCAACGGCTACAGGGCGAGTGCCGGCGAGGTGAAAGCTGCTCCAGCAAGATAGGTCCAATAAGCCTTGTCATGAAGCAAATGGGAGCGCGTAGTGCGGGAAATCCGCATGCTGCGTGCGATGTGGCGGGGGCTGGAAACGTGCACAACTGGGAAAACTGGTTGAGCGGCGCGCCAGCCCTCGACCCTACTGTCGAACAGGATCGTCGCCAGCAATTGTGGGCCAATGAAGCCGCGCGGCGTGGCGTGGAACGGCGCGGGCGGCTGGCTGATCTTCTCGCAATCGCGGCAGGTGAACTTCTCGCGTACCGTCTCGATCAGCTTGAAGCGGCGCGGGATCTCCTCCAGCGTCTTGGTCACATCCTCACCGATCTTCGCCAGCCGCGATCCACCGCAGCAGGCACAGGTCGTTGGAGCCTCCATGACGACGCGCTCGCGTTCGATGTCATCTGGCCATGGTTTGCGCACCGGCCGCTTGCGCATGAAGGGGCGGACGTTCTGCGTCTTCGCCGCTGCGGCCTGCGCGGCAAGCTCATCCTCGCTCGCTGTGGTGACGAGTTCTTCGAGCTCCAGTTCCAGCTGCTCGAGCAGCCGTGCCGAGCGCTCGGAGCGCTGCCCGTACAGTTCGCGTTTGAGCTTCTCGATCCGCAGCTCGAGATGCGCGATCAGCGCCTCGTTGTCCGACAGCTCCGCCTGCGCACTGGCAGCCATCGCCTCGGCTCGCAGCCGCGCCTCACGCTCGGCCTGCAGCGCCGCCAGGGCACTCGCAAGGTCCGATGGAAGATCGTCCGGCTTCGATATCATGAAGCCATTGAATCAGATCAAGCAGCAGATTCAAACCTGTAAAACGACCTAACCGACGCGCGTCGGACGCCGGGTTTCTTGAGGGTTACGCCAATCGATCCCGGACAGCAGATAGCTCAACTGCGCCGGCGAGATCGTTACCGATTCACCGGCAACCGATGGCCAGATGAACTTTCCTCTCTCGAGTCTTTTTGTGAACAAGCAGGCTCCCTGGCCATCGTGCCAGATCGCCTTCACAAGATCGCTGCGGCGACCGCGGAAGACGAACAGATGACCGCTGAGCGGGTCTTTGTGCAGCACCTCCTGCACTTGGAGTGCCAGAGACGGAAAGCCTCTGCGCATATCCGTGTAGCCTGTCGCGAGCCACACTCGCACATTCCCCGGTATAGCAATCATCGGCGTCCAAGCACATCGAGGACCCGCGCCAGCGCCTCCGGATCGACGTGCGCATCCACCCGGATGCACCGTCGGTTGCCGAGGTCGATCTCTATCAATCCAGTACGCGCGGCTGCCACGGAGCGAACTCGGCCATCAACCGTAGGCAAAAGCTTCGGAGTTTCCTCAGCCGATGCCGCCACGGCGGCGATCTGCACCGGCGTAAAAGATGGTACAACTTGTTCCGATGTCCGTGCTTGTCGACGCCAGGTAAACACCAGGCTGGCCGCTACTCCGTTGCGACGCGCAACCTCAGTCACCTTCGCGCCCGGCGCCAACTTCTCCTCGACAATCCGTGCCTTGTCGTCCTGCGACCAGCGCCGCCGCCGCTCCAGCCCGCCCAAAACCTCGACCCGCATCGCCTGATGACCTTAAAGCTAGACTTAAGGTCACACGCTTCGCCAATTACCATCCGTCACGCAAGACGGCCCCCGTCGGCTTTCAATTACCCACATTGTCGACGAGTTCTGATTGAGAGGCCGAAGACGATGTCATGGAGGCGTGTTAGTCCTCGCCAGACAACCATGTTTCCTGGCGGCGGATCGTGGTTGCGAGCGAGGTAGCCGCCGAGCATGGCGATCTGGAGCAAATAGGTGGCGAGGGTCTTGCGCAAGATGCGCGGCTTGGCCCGCGCCGCGTCGATGGCATCAAGCGTCGCAATTTCGGTTGTGGTGAGAACTGTCTCCGGCGCAACCTCGGGCTTTGCTCGTGCGGACATGGTGAGGAAGAAGATACGCCAGCTGACCATCGCGATGAGGGCGAGGAACTTGGCCAGCCGCTCGGCGGTCTCAAGCCTCGCCTCTTCGGCGCGGCAGCCAGACTTCATTACCTTATGAAACACCTCTGCTTTCCAGCGCAAGGCGTACCATTCGAGCTTCTCGATGGCGATGGCGAAATCTCCGACCGGCAGATTGGTCACCAGCTTCCAGTCGATCGGCGGACGGCCCGCCGGCGGGTCGATCTCAAGGGCTTGGATGTAGGTGAGAAGCTGAGGACTGTATCGCTTCTGCTTGCCGACGGGCGGCAAGGTTTGGATGGTGGCGAACTTCACGTGCACGCACGCCGTCTCATCTTGTCCGATCGCGACGTAATGGCGTCCCGCCCAAGGCGCCGCCGAGAGCTGGGTGAAGACCCGATGAGCTCTATCCCGTGGCTCCGCGCCGGCGGGCGCGGCGGCCAAGCGATTGGTCTGCACTCGCACCAGAAAGCGCGTGCCGAGATCCTGCGCCAAGCAAAAAAGCTCGTAGATATCGCTCTCGCGGTCGGCCACATGCACGCAGCGCTCCGGCGTGCCCACGAGCGCCATCGACTGGCGCAGGTTCTCCAGCCAGCGATAGCTTTCCTTCGTCTCGATCGGCACGCGCGTGGGGTTCACGTGCCGCTTGAGCGTCCAGGTCCCCTTGAACTTCGTGCGTGTCCAGAACTTCGCTGCCGTCAGCCCGAGCGGCGTGCCGCCGAGGGTTACAGCCAAGCTCGAATGCATCAGCACCCCACACAAAGTCACCACGTTCGGCTGACCCGCCTTATAGCGTCCGGCGTTGATGGTCTTGGTGAAGCCGATCTTACCCGGCTGCGCACGGCTGTAGATGAACTCGGTTGTATCCTGCAAAATGAGGATTGGTCCGTCGTTCGCCGCGCAGCGCATGGCGGTCGCGGCAAAATGGCCGGCCAGCATCCCATGCTCGGTAACGCGCGGATTGTCGAAGAAGCGATAGGCGGCCTTCGTCGCCGCCCAGTCGCCGCACGCGGCCGGGACCGGTTGGCCGGGTGCCGCCGACATCTGATCAAGCAGGCGGCCAAATCGGCGCGCCAATCGCTTGTCCGGCAGCCCTGCCGCAACGACTTCGTCGTCATGCCAGCCTGCAGCACCAGCTCCCGTGTCTCTGCTCATCTGTGACGCCTCCGCGAATCGGCGTCACAAACAGAATCACAGAAGATTCAACCGGTGCAAATCCTACGCGCGAGATGTGGGTAATTGAAAGCCCCGTCGGATGCGTACGCATTTCTCCGGGCTATCGCGCATCGTGTGTGTGACTTACTATTGAGCTATCGGTTCCCGGCGACCGTCTGAAATGTCGGCACCACGCGATGGAGATAGGATCAGTCACCCGGCACGGCTCCAAACTTGATCCGAGGACGACATCTCCGCCATTCCGACCTATTTCATTAGGTAGCTGCGATCTGAATCGTTCATAGATAGTTTGCGTCGGCAGGAGCTTGCAAGAGACATGACCTGCGATTTGGCAAGTATTGCCAAGAATGCGTCGCGCCCTGTCATTTGAGTGGTCAAGCACGTTCTTCGGCAGATCCGAGCGGGGAATTAATGCAGCAAGAGCAGCAACAGATGAAAGTTCCGGATAGTCGCAGCGCACGTGGACGTTTTCGGAACACTGCTTACGTCGTCAACGAAAGCAAGCCGTATTTCGATGCTGCCCACACATCTGGTCTTATGGCCCTCCAGGCAAGATCGAGGGGCGGTCGCATGGTCGCTGTGGGCACTGGCTCTCTCGACAATCGACCTTTGGTCACTGATTTCGTGCGGTGCTCCTATCTTGGCCTCGACAATCATCCGCTAGTCATTGATGGAGCGATGGACGCAATCGAGGCGCATCGGTCGTTGCACTGGTCGTGCGCACGAACGCGGCTCAATTTCGATCTCTTGGCGGAGCTTGAAGAAACCCTTTCTGATATGTTCTCCGCGCGCGTGCTCGCATTTTCCACGGTCATGCTGGCTAACCTTGGCGCTATGCCCCTTCTTGCGTCGGGCCAATTGACGGGCGGAAGAAGACCAGTCGTCGTATTCGATCGGACGGCGCATGTATCGCTCGCTTACCACAAACCGGTCGTCGCTGATGAAACCCGAGTTGAAACTATTGCGCACAACGATGTCGACGCTCTCGAGCGCTTATGTCGCGAACATCCGATGGTCGCCTACGTATGCGATGGTGTCTACTCCATGGGGGGAAATTCGCCGATAAGGGAGCTTCGGCAGCTCCAGGAGCGTTATGGACTCTTTCTTTTTATCGATGACGCCCATGGCATATCTCTCTTTGGACGCCAAGGCGAAGGATTTGCTCGCTCTCAGTTCCCGCAAGCCTTGGGCGATCGCACGATCATTGCGGCATCACTCGCAAAAGGGTTCGGCGCATCGGGCGGCATGTTGATGGTCGGGGGAGCCGACCATGAAGCCATGTTTCGACGCTACTCCATTCCCTACGCCTTTTCGGTGGCGCCAAACCTCGCGGCGGTTGGTGCTGCGCTGGGCTCATGCAAGATTCATCGATCGGCGGAGCTAGGCGACAGGCAGCGGAAGCTGGCGCAGCGGATCAATGTCTTTGACCGTCGTGTCACGACCGCCGAGAAAGGAAATCGTTTCCCTATTAGAATGATTGCAATTGGGGAAGAAGCCAAAGCGATTGCGGTAGCAAGAATGCTCCTCGACGCCGGCTTCTATACTTCCGTAACCTTCTTCCCGACGGTCCCGCGCGGAAAGGCAGGAATTCGCGTGTGTATCACGGCGGATCACGAAGCAAACGATATAGAACGCCTGTGCGACTGCATCCTGGAAAGTGCGGCCGGCACAACCGGAGCCGCCACGATATCAGCGCCTCCCGATGGGATGACGGAGTGAACGATTCGGCGCTATCGAGAGGAGACGAGGATGGTGACGCCAGACATGGAATGTGCAACGGCCGATGGAGTGTACCAGTTGTCACCCCGTTAATTGTTTGAACGGTTCGCTTTTCGCAACGACGCGACTTGCTCGGAGGTCCAAGAAAGTTCGCATCTAATTGATGTCGGGGCAATAAGGGGAAGCTGCTTGGGGTGACTGTACCGAAAGGCAGAGAACCCGAGGGGATCGTAAGAGTTGCGTCGTCTGAGTTTGAATCTAGCCTTCCAGCCACGAGACAAATAAAAGTCATTCGAGGTGCCGGGCACATGGGAAGAGCGAAGTCCAAAGATCAAAGCGACAGGCGGTTGCGCTCGTTGCCGGAGGAGCACGTGGGATAGGATTCGAAGTCGGACCTGCGAAAAATCTCTTCGTGCCTTAAGGGCGCATTCCGACAGGAAGAATTCGGCATGCCGCGTCAAGCGACGGTCTGCCGGCGCGCTCCTTGGCTGGGTCCGATCGTCCATGAATACCGTGTCACATCGGCCGGATACTAATCGGGCTATCTGGGCGCGGGTCCGACAGAAGAAAAGGCTGTGAATGCTCGAGCAGATGCTGGCCGGCGCCTTGCAATAAGAGTTCTCTACCTAAATGCGAGCAGGGCGCCTTCGTCAGGAAAATAGGTAACTTGCAGGTGTATTTGCGATCACGATTTCAAGCTTCCCGCAGCACGATCGCGTCCGTGTATTCCTCAGGTCCGTGTATTCCTCAGGTTGGCACCCGTACGATGTACGATTTGCATGCTGTCTACCACCTACCTGATCGGCAAGTCCGGCCATAAATGCCTTACGACGTCGCTGCCCATCCGGTAAGCGCAGCAACTGTCGATCAGGCCTGGGCGAGGACGCCTGTCGAAAGCTCCTTGTTGCTGCAGGACCGGCAAGATGGTCTGGAACATGACTGATCCGACGGAGCCAATAAGTTCGTAAAGGTGCGTGCAGCCAACAGTTTGAGGGATGCGCTCCCTTACATTCCTTTTCCAGCCAGGCCCGATCGTGAGACCCACGAGCGGAGCAAAGGCACCCGCTGCTTCGGAGCATGGCGGATACGGATTGCTGTCGCTGACAACATCGACTGCGCAGATCCTGAAGCTTGTATCGACAGTCAACCGCAGTGACATGTCATGCATCGCTTCACCAGGGAGAACTTCACGCCAGGGATTCGCGTACGCATTGGTTTTTGAGTCGATCAGGCGAGCCTCAAGATCCCAGAGGAGATCGCGACGATGGTAGCCAACTACTTCTATAACCCGGCGATGAAGCATTTCTCGTTCGACAGGGGCAGACAGTGGCATGAAACTCACCGCTTTCACATGCATGCAGCGACGCGCTAGCTCACACTATGCTGCCAATGGCCTTGCTGCAACATAAAAATCTTACTATGGATGTTTTAGTGTATTGACAGATTCTCATTATAGGTGCATCGATGTGCTCGTGTTGCGGTTGTCAAGTGGACGTGATCAATCGGAGAAACCATGGCTATATTGGAAACCGAGTCACGAGGTGCGGTTCTGGTCGCGCGATTCAATCACGGTACCCCCCATAATCCAATGAGCTTGGAACTCGAGACTGCGGTACGCTCGATATGCCGCGAGACAAATGACAATCCGGAGGTGCGAGCTCTCGTATTGACAGGAGGAAATGAGAGATCCTTTTGTGCTGGCGGCGATTTCACGGAGGTGGCCCAGCTTTCCGGAAGTGCGGCAGTGGAGGCGTATATCGACCGGTTAATTGACTTCTATTCGAGGATACTCAGCATCCAGAAGCCGACGGTTGCCGCAGTCGGTGGCTATGCCATAGGGCTCGGCTTTCAGCTCTCGCTGTGTTGCGACTGGCGCGTTGGAGCTCCAGGAACGAAGCTGATTATGTGGGAATTGAAGCACGGCATAGCGTGTATCGTCGGCGGGTATCTACTCGAGAATTTCGTCGGCCGGGCCGCGATGTCCAGCATCGTCTACGGATGCGAGGCCGTTCCGGTTTGTTGGGCGCTGGAGCACAAGTTGCTTCACGAGGTCGCAGATTCGGGAGACCTTGTGGAGACGGCTATTGAGCGCGCGCGGATTCTCGGTGAATTTCCCGAAACCACTTTTCGCCGAACGAAAGAATCGATCAATCAAGGCCTGCTTGCCGGTTTGCGGAGCATCGCACGGGAGGCAAAACAGGCACATGTTGCCGGTGTTGCGAACAGTGCCGCACAACAGCATTTCAAGAGCGTGCTGGGCAGTGGCCCAAAACGGGATGGTTCAGCCGGCCATTGTTGAGCTCGCAAGTTACTGGACGGCGACTCTAGCGCTTGGCGTTTGAGTTCGAAAGTCTGGCGACCAACGAAACAATGTCCGCTCGGGCACGCTCATCCTTGATCTTCATGAAAGCCGTGACAAGTTCAAGGATCTGTTTTGCCAGTTTGCCCCTTTGTGCGCCGACTATCGCGGAGACATCCGTGAGTGGCGAGCTTCGTTGTGGTGTTTCGCTGTCGCCGACTTCGTAGAAATGTGTGATCGGGGTGTTCAGTGCTTGAGCGATCTCGTAAAGGCGACTGGCCGGCACTCTGCTCGTGCCATTTTCGTGCTTCTGCAGTTGCTGAAAGACAATGTCCAATCGGCTGGCGAGTTCTTTCTGACTCAGGCCGGCCAGCTTTCGCCGGCCTCGAATGCGTTCGCCAATTCTCGCGTCAAGGTCGTTGTATGTCACGGATTACGCCCGACTCTCTCGCTCTTCTCACGTCATAGAAAAATCAGTAGCAGTTGCAGATAGTTCGTTCAACTGCTTCCATATAGAATACGTGACCTGTCAACCCCAACACACGCTGCTCGAGTCACGTAAGTTCGGTCGGAAGGCCAGATCGGGACAGGGGCGAGGCTGGCGAGCCCGATCGGGCGCGCAGTCTAGCGCTGCCCGGTGGGAGACGCGGCTCCGCACCGAGCGGCCACGTCGCTCAATTCTTTCTCGATACGCGATGCAAAGGCGTTTCGACGGTTGGGCCAGTAGCGCATTCTGCTGGAGGCGGTTCGCCTCCAGCGAATGATTATTGCATGGCAGCATCAGTCTTCGTCGGGAGCTTAAGCTTCAGTCCGCTCCTGATAACCGGCCTGCGCCGCATTTGCCTGGACGAGAACGGCCATGTTTCCGGGCTGGTGCTCGTTCTTGGACATTTTCATGTGGGCCCGTGGGGTCTCACCCCAGCTGAAAACCTCGGAAAGGCAGGGATCGATACGCTGTTCGTGAACAAGGCGATTCGCTTCCCACAATTGATATGGATTTGCGAAGTGGCTGCCTTGGACTCTCTTTTGTCTCATCCATACGAAGCGAGCGTCCATGGTAAGATGGTAACCAGAAGTCCCACCACAGAATACAACCATTCCGCCCCGTTTCACGACATAGCAGCTCACGGGGAATGTCATTTCGCCCGGATGCTCGAAAACGACGTCGATATCGGTGGCCCCTCCTGTGATTTCCCGGACAGCTCTGCCGAATCGGCGCACCTCGTTCATGTAATCCCTGTATGCAGCGACATTATCGCTATTTGGAAGCCGTCCCCAACAGCCAAACTCTTTTCGGTTGATCACGCCTTTGGCGCCCAATGACGTCACATAGCGACGTTTTGAGTCATCAGAAACAATGCCGATTGCATTGGCACCTGTCAGCGTTACAAGCTGGACTGCCATCGAGCCCAACCCGCCAGCTGCACCCCACACCAGCACGCTCTGACCGGGTCGAACAGCATGGGGGGGATGGCCAAACAGCATTCTGTATGCAGTGCCTACCGTGCCCATATAGCACGCGCTCTCTACCCAGCTAAGGTGCGTTGGCCTTGCCAACAGTTGGCGGGATTGAACGCGCGCGAATTGCGCTAGAGCTCCGTCCGGAGTTTCATAGCCCCAAATCCTCTGGGAAGGCGACAACATGGGATCCCCTCCGTTGCACTCGAGATCATCGCCATCGTCCTGATGGCAATGGATAACGACCTCGTCACCCACCTTCCACCTCTTTACTCGCTCTCCAACCGACCAAACAATTCCTGCCGCATCCGATCCTGCGACGTGATGGGAGTTCTGATGCAAATCGAAGGGCGAAACTGGCTGCCCGAGAGAGGCCCAGACTCCGTTGTAGCCTACCCCTGCCGCCATGATCATGACGAGCGCTTCCTCAGGTCCCACAGTCGGGGTATCGATTACCTCCACCTGCATTGCATTCTCTGGATCACCGTGCCGTTCCCGACGTATGACCCATGCGAACATGTGCTTCGGTGCATGGCCCAATGGCGGGATTTCGCCAATCTCGTAAAGGTCCTTCCGGGCGATGTCGCCCACTATCGATGAATCCCGGCCGCTGCGTTGATTGACTTTGCTCATTAGCCACCTCGCTGTCACGCTCGTCCTTTCGCACGTACGACGGCCATCCGGGATAGCGCTCGACTGCTCGTTTCCTGCTGAGCGAGTCACGGCGATTTTCTGACCTGCCAAAATCGCCGTAGGCGCGTGGAGCTCTGGAGACGATCGCGAAGGCTCCTGCTCAAAGCAGGACAAGTGTCCATCCACGTCTGCATTGCCACCGATTGGTGAGAAGTTTTGACGATGATTCGATCGCCGAGTCGCACAATCGGAGTCACGATATCTTTCTCCGGGGCTCTTTCTCCAGGTTGTTTTTGTTGCGGGCTGGCGCATAAAGCGCGTCTCCCAGTCTTTCCCCGCGACCATCTCTTCTTCGGGCGCGCCCGGACAAGGATGCTCTTTGAAGGTCCATCACATTGATCGAGCATTACACATATAATTGGAGAACACGATAAGAGAAATGGCACCTACTAGGAGAGAGCGGTCATTCGTGAACAGAAAAACTGATAAACATCAAACGCGAAGAAGCGGCCGCGAGTACTACAATGAGAGTGGTGATGGATCGGCTCCGGCAGAAAGTAGAGGCCGGCCTGCCTACATGCCGTTTGATCCTGCACAAAATTCGACGGCCTTAAAGCGGTGACGTTTCCACAACTTGCGAGAGATTGCATGACAGCCCTAAGCATTCAGAGGAACGGCAGCGTCCTGGTGGCGCAGTTCAATCGCGAAAACCCGTTAAATCCGCTCAATCGCGAGCTTGAGCAAGATATCGTCGAGACTTGTCGGTGGGCCCAAAACGAACCGGCAGTCAGAGCGATCGTCCTCACTGGGGGAGTGGATCGCTCCTTCGGAGTCGGTGACGACTTGAACGAAGCGCGCAAAATCAAAACGGCAGCCGACGTACAACACCTGATAGATCGAACACTCGGGCTTTATGTGGCTCTCCTCAGCGTGACAAAGCCCACCGTAGCAGGAATTGACGGATATGCGATAGGCGCCGGGCTCCAGATAGCACTCTGCTGTGATTGGCGCGTGGGAACGCCGACGGCGAAGGCGTTAGGATGGGAGCTTAAGCAGGGCCTGGCTTGTCCAATCGGCGCTTACATGCTCTGCAAATGCTTTGGGCGTGCGGCGATGTCGAACCTTGTCTTCGGCTGTGAGGTTGTGCCGCCTGAATGGGCTGTAGAGCACAAATTCTTCAATGAGGTTGCTGAGAGGCAAGACGTGGTTGAAAGAGCGATTTGGCGCGCCGGGGTGCTTGGAAACTATCCGGAAATCGGTTATCGCCGAACGAAGGAGTCGGTGAACCGGTCCTTCATCAGGGGCCTGAGAGAGTTGGCGCCGATGGCAAACAGTATCCTTTTAGACGGGTTCCGCAGCAACTCCGCCCAAGCGCATTTCGCTCGAATTGGTAACGATAGTGGCCGTAATCAGAACGAAATGCTCTCGGCGCATATGGATCCGCGATGATTTGGTGTGACTGGGTGATCGAACACCTGCGTGCGCAAAGGCCCGGTAATGGGTTTGTTCAGCTCCGCATTAGTTCAAATGCTGAGTGAGATCGGTGATCGCGGCTTCTAAAAGAACAGCCGACGTTTCGACATTCAGCTCAAGGATCTCGGCCTCAACGTCGCGAAGTAGGGAAATGAGGCCGATAAGTTGCCTCTCTCGCTCGGTTGCAGATTGTACCATTTTCCGCGTACTGTCGCATGTTCGGCGACGGAGGTCCCATTTCATCGGGTTAGCAGGTGCTCTCACGATGGTCCTCAGCGGCTCTCAGCTTATCAAGAAGAAATAGATCATTCTCATTGAGCTATACTCAAGGGATGCTTCATCGGTTCTCAGGTCTAGAGTGGAGAGAATACGAAAATAATGACAGAGAATCGCCTACCATCTCTTGGGGGAGGGTAGCGAGATTGCCGCTTCTTGGCGAATAACCATCGTTGGTCCGTTAGTTGTCCAAACATGGGCTTCTTTTGGGTCGCGCTAATTTGACGGATTGGAGGCGCAACAACTATCCAGTTGCCGCGCCTATTCCGACCTACAAATATGACCGACGCTGCCTGGCTACACGGGCGCATTCGAACTGCGTCATTTCCATGCTCTGTTCCTTACTATAAGCAGGCGTGCTGCTCGGCCGACTGTGCCAAATCGATGCTATAGCTGTTCAATGGGTCATTAGCCTGGAAGCAGATTATCCGCGCAGGCGTATCGGTGCCGTCAAACATGAAAGTCGCACGAGACTATCCTGCACCACCGTCTCCCGGCGGAGCTCCTCGCTCGTGAACTAGATCACCTGACGTGGTCCCGGCTCAAGGCCGTTCACTTGCGCAGAGGCTTGCTGCCGGCCCATGATGAACTCCTGTTTGAACACGGAGCAAGCACTGGTCCGCCTTTGATGGAGTCGCGAAACTACGACATTGATGTTCGGATGTGCCCTAAGCACGAATACTGTCAGCGCATTGATTGATCGGGAGCTATCGGAAGTCGTGCCACGACGCGACGCTCCCTGAGCACACCTGGGAAAGCCGACACTGTTCATCTAACGTACCCGTACCCGCCTCTACTGACATATATGCGCCTTTCGTTTCGTGCTGTCTCTCCGGAGAACCCTCACGACCGATCCATTGTTCGAAGTATGCCCCTAGGAATCGTAGCGCCTTAGTCGCTAACTCCGGTCGAGACGGGGAAATACAGCATGCAAGAAATAGTGCTGCCTACCATTTCTGTAGAAGGCCGGACGATCGAGTTCGCTTTAGGTATCGATAGCAGCAACGTGAGATCAGTAGTGAGGCAGCGTTGTGCAACTTCGTGGTGGGCGACCGCGGCTTGAGCGCGGTCACGATCTGCGCTCGGTGCAACTGGCGATCCGTGAGGATCGGCAGCCGGCAGAAACGGCCGTGTTGATTGACTAAACGGAGGTTCGACGCCGCTGCGAAATCCACTTGGTCAACTAAGCGCTGCTGATGGCGTGTACATGGTCACGGGCATCCAACTTTGAGGTAGTCCGAATGTCTCCCTCCTACGGTGCGGTGGCTCGCGCTAAAGTGCGCGTCCCAGGACTGCTCGGGCGTACCCATCCGATCCTCATCACAGGAGGACGAGCCGTCGCGGATTATAGGGAAGCATTCAAGGGAAATGATGTGGCCAAGCTGCGAAAAAGCCGTCGCGATTGCCGATGCTGGCCAAGAGCGGGAGGTTCGGTTCATCGGTGAGATCGATCCTTCCACCACCAACGTGCGCCACCTCACAGGGCCGATTGCCAGCCGGTTTGGCCGCGTCCACTTCCGTTACGAAGGCGGACCTCGGACGCACAGTCGGGAATTCGGCAGATTGTTTGTCGTGCAGAAGAGTTGTTGCCCGGAAGGATTGTAGATTCTGCAACTCCGTCTAGCCACCTTTTTGCAGAAGGTTGAAGTTGAGCGCTCCGCACCCGCACCGCAGCGCTTCTTTTTTTCCCGATCGGGAACAACGAAGAGCATTTCGCTGCAGACCTCGCAGGCAAATGAGTCGGTAAACGTCCGGAATGCCCTCGCGACCGGAGTGGAGTCCTTCTTCAGGTCGGCCCATTCGTTTGCACGGCGGTGTTGATCCGCCAGTTCTCATAGCCTGTCCGGGTTTTGGTTTGGGGGAATGTGGTTTCGATCGCGGTGATGCGCTCGACGAAGTCCTTCTGATTCCAGGAGTTGGCGGCTACCTTTGCTTTCTTGAGAAAGTCGCCCAGGTGGCGGTCGCCCTCGGAAGAAGGTCACCGAGAATGAACCGGGCATCGCCCCGGAATTCCACGCTGACGCGCAAGCGATCGCACGCTTCTTTGGCGAAATGCTCAAGATAGTGCCGCAGCAGCGCTGCGGCGGCGCGCACGTCGCTCTTCGCAAGATAACCTTCCAGTTCGGCCCAGACATCGCGGTCGTCCCATTCGGTCGGCCCCAGGTCGACCGTCCAGGTTCGGAAGTGCGCAAAGTTACGACCTTTGATGAGGCCTTCCGTTTTCATGTGCCGGAGCCAGATCTCGTCATGCGTCGTGAAGATGAACTGGGTGTTGGGGAACCTGTCTTTCAAAAGAGCGCAAACCTGACGCCGATGGCCGGCGTCGACCGACATCAACACATCATCGAGGACAGCGAAGGTAAAGTTCGTGCCGAGCAGATGGTTCATGAGCGCGAGGTAGAGGCAGAGGCCCATACCGTCCTGATGGCCCTCGCTATGATAGGCTCCCGGAGGGAAATGCCCACGGCCGTAGAAGTCCACGTCGAAGCCCAGCTTGCCGATCGAGGGCATAAGCTTCGCCGTGAAGGTGTTCTCGTCGTCCTCGTTGATCTTTCGGTAGTAACTCGCGAAGGTCGCCTCGACATCCTTGTAGATCTTCTCGAGCGCAGCGGTTGTCACGGTCCCGTAGGTGCCAAACACCTTGGTGGCGCGCTCGGCGCGAAGCTTGCCGGCCGCAAGTGTCAGGCGCGCGGTCCGATAGTGTTCGAGCCGCTCCTGCGCGAGCACGAGAAAGTCGCGCGCGGCATCCTGCCTGGTCGGCTCCGGAATCGCGGCGATGCTTGCATCGAGCGCGGTCATCGTCGGCTCCAGATCCGGGACGATGTGGACGGCCGCGAGAACCGCGCGCGTGTCCTCGAGCGGCAGAAGCTTCTGAAGCTGCTCGTAGCGGCCACGCAGGACGTTCCTGAATTTCGCCAGTCCAGAGGCGTCGATCTTTGGCGAGAACAGGCTCGCAACATCGATCATGATGTTCAGCGCGGTACCGGCGGCATGAAGGCGGTCGAGGATCGGCTTCAGCTCCGCTTCGAGCGCCGTCCGGCGCTTGCTAACATCGTCGAGGTGGGCGAGCCTTGCGGCGAGATGACCCTTGAAAACATCGGGTTCGAATGGTGTGTCGCAGACCGGACAGGCCGTTCCATCGTAGAGATCCAGCGCCGACTTCAGAAGCGCCTCGCGCGACAGGCCGGTGAGGCTGTCGGCATCCTTGCCGAGCTCGGCAGCGTTGGAATCGGCGGTCGAGCAGGCTTGTTTGAAAGCGTCGGCCTGGAGCGCCAGGAGTGCTTCCCTCAGCGTGGCGAGATCGGCAGCGGCTTGTGTCTTCGGCACACGGACCGGTCCGCCGGTGGCGGTTGTGGTCAGCCCATCCTTCAGCGACGTGTTGACGTCGAGCTCGGGCAGAGGGGCCAGCCCGAGAAGTTCACGGTGTGGATTGACTGCATCGAGGACTGACTTTTTGGTGAGCTGGGCAGCGCCGAGCGCTGCCAGGAAATTCGTGATTGCGTCCTTTTCCGCCCGTTCAAGGCCGGAAAGCTCTTTGGTGCAGGCGTTGGCGATCTTCTGCAGGACGCCGCGGAGCTTCTCGACCTCGTCAAGACGCAGAAGCGACTGGACCTCCTTCGCTCGCTGCCCGGGTTCGGAAAGGACATAGCGGATGAGTTCGCGGCGTGAGAGGACGAATTCGGGGTGGAGATTGATGCTCTCGAACGCCGCGATGACGTCCTTGTCGGCAGGCGTAATTTCCGGCACGTTCGCCGATTTCACGGATCGTCGAATCCGGGCCTTCTTGTTGCCGAGCCCGGGCAGGGTAACATCGATTGTTACCGACGCGGCCTCCGGCCTGTTGCGACTGTCGACATGCGGGCCATGCGCCCTGACGGAAAGTCCTCCCGTCCCGGCGCCGGCCAGACGAGAGATGTTGCCGGTCAGAGCGAACTCGATCGCGTCGACGATGCCGCTCTTGCCGGTCCCGTTCGGTCCGCATGCAGCGAAGTTCTGGCCCCTGAATCCAAGGGTCAGATCACGAATGCCGCGAAACTCCTTGATATGTATCGTGTCGATCCGGATCATGGCGCATCCGGAAAAAGGGCAGCTCGTATGGCGGATTCGTGGAGGATGCCCTCTTCCAGTACGACCTTGCGGAGCCCTCGCGCTACGTCGCCGAGGTCTTCCTCCTTCTCCAGAACCTGGAAGAATTCGCGAAGAATGGTGGCGGCGACGGACTTGACTTTTGCGGGCGGCTCTGCTGCCTCAACTTGATCTTCAGTGGTGTCCAAGCCGTTTACCTCGCTCGCCCAGGCGGGATGATTTTGTTCGTCTTGACTGGCCCGCTGTTCCCGGTGGCCTTTGTCACTGAAGCCGGGCGAGCATATCTCGAGTAGTTTGACGATGTTTGTCGTGAATGTCCTTTGAGCCTCCACAAGTGGCCGCGACTTCTGTTCGTAGTTCCCAGCCGCACCAGATGAGAGCTCTCAATTGCAAGGTAGCCTCAGTATCACGCTGCGCAAGCAAAGCGAAACCGAAGTTCTCTCAGAGCGAGTGTGGAACAAAAAGTTCGGTACGGATCTGCATATCTCAGCTCCTCCGCCTGCATCATGGCGCTTCACCCGGCACGAAGCGTGCCAATGTGTCTAATCTGGATCCTCATCTGTTGGCGCTTCGCCAATGCGTAACACCGTGTGTCCGCTTCCGCCGGTGAGGTGCTCGCCCTGCACAGCGCGTGCGAGAGTGCTCGGGCGCCAGGTCCAGACCGCAGGAGGACGAGCCGTGGCGGATTACAGGCAAACGTCTCGTCTATCGGAATCGATGTCGCCAGCCTGAGAAATGCCGCCGTGATTGCGGACGCAGGCCGGGAGGCAGAGGTTCGGCTCACCGGTGAAGTCGATGCTTTCGACCGTCAACATGCGCTGCGCCATGGTGCGGATCGTCAGCCGGCCCGACCTCGTCAACTCCTGCTACGAGGCTGGCCCGACAGCTTGGGCCTTTGTCGACGGTGTCGCTACTGATCGACAGCTCGACGTGTCGGCTTTCCTCAAATACACATGTCCTGGTTGCGGAAACCGTAGAGGGCAGCGGGAGTCTCGCCGAGAATCCGGTCTCTTGCATCCTGGTCCGGCACGAGCTCCTCAAGCCAGTCCAGCGTCTGCGGACAGGATGGCGCATATGCGTGAGCTGACGTCACATGCGGCCATTCCGACCCCCAGAGCAGTTGTTGCGGACCCAGTTCGTCGAGCAGCCTGCTCGTCGCCGCCCTGGCCCATTCATCCGGGACGCGTCCGATCCCCGAAAGTTTCACCCACACCTCAGCGCCTGCAGCGAGCGCCAGAAGACGGTCAAGGCGCTGATCCGAGGCAGGGTCGAGGGCGCCATGCGCAAGTCCGAAGCCCCGGAACACCAGGCGATGGCCATCGGCCAGCAGCAGCTCGGCGGCGCGCTCCCGTCCATTGACTCCGCCGGAGACTTCGAGGTGAAAGCCCAGCTGAAGCGCAGCCTCAATGGACTCTGTCAACGTATCAGGATCATCAAGGGTCAGCGCCAGACCCGCAGCGCCTGATCGGCTCCACTCCTCAAGGACCTCGGGCGCCAGCGGCTGAACGAGGGGCGGAACGACCCTCACCGGCATTCGGGCCTTTCTTGCCTGGGCAAACAGCTCCGTCGGGTCTCCGTACAGGAAGGCGGGCTGGACCAGCACCAGACCGGTGATCGCGCAGGCCTGCGCAGCGCTCTCCAGTTGTTCCAGCGAGCCGTCGATGAAGGGCGCCGTCAGGCGGGCCTCCTGGCGGAACGCGTGGACCTCGCAATCGATCCTCATCACATCCTCGGCAAAACAACTACTGGCACGCAGCTGGCCAGTCCGCGGTTCACTTGAAGCAGCTCATCGACGGCAATTCGATCGTCGCAGACACGCTCCGGTTTCTGCTCGGGTGCGCGGCAGATGGCGATGCCTCGAGACCATGCCACTCTGCAAGATCTCGCCGACAGAGACCGCACCCCGGGATGAAGTGCTTGCACGCCATTGCAGTGCCGGGGCACCGTCGATGCTCATCCGGCCGGTTGCCCTGAACTTCCAGCTTTAACAAGGATCGCCTTAGCGCGAAGCAAAAACAGGGACAATGCCGCCCGGGAAAAAGAATCGAAATTGTTCGTACGTTCTGTACGAAAGTGGCGCGCGGGTTTTGAACGCAAGATGCGGGCAATCTCGTAAGGCCTGGATCGGTCAGTTCGGTCGTCCCGATAGAGCAATGGCACCGGGCATGCTGCCGTGCGAGCAGATCAGATCGAAGCGCTCTGGAGGGTTTGCTCCGTGCGAGCCTCTTTGTTCTGCAGGTCTTGACCTCGAAGTCTGCGAATGGCGCAGCTTTCAATTCAGGAGAGCTGTCGCAGCATGGTACTTTGCGGCCTGCGCTTCAGCGTCTCTCGCCTGAAAGAGCGCTATTTTTTCTTGCGGCTTGAACGGGTCGGCTTTCGACCTTTAGGCAAGGTCCTGGGCGGCCTCGCACCCTCCGCAGGCTCAACAAAGAATTCAGACATATGAACGCCGAGCGTTTTGGCCATTCGTTCAAGAAGATCAATTGTCGGGTTCTTCTTCTGCAGCTCAATTCCGTTCATATAGGAGCGGTCAACGTCGGCGTCGTAAGCCAGCTGCTCTTGCGGAATACCGCGATCTTCGCGGATCCGGAGCACATTCCAGGCCACCAGCGCACGAGCTTTCATGCGCTCAGGCAGCCATTTGATCGTCTATCAAACCACTGGCTATAACCCTCGTATTGCGTTAGCCTCGTCGAGAACGGGTTGAGCCGTCCCTGCGCGCAAGCTTCAACGAGAAAGCCGGCTATCCAAATGTCGCCGGCGGCGGGCCAGATGAGGCGATCCTGACGAGTTGTGGCAAGCGCGTTTGATGATCTCTTGGCGACTTCCTGATGTGAAACCAGACCACGCCGACTGCAGGAAAGTTGCGCGGATAGTCCGGCACGTTGTTCCAGATTGCCGGCCAGTGCGAACTCGCGCCGCGCTCGATAATCATCTGGCGCGTGCAAAATGGATTATCGACGGCCGCGTGCTCGTCGTCGGGCAACCAGTAGCAGCCCGGTCACCGGATTTCGTCATTGAAAAGAAAATTTCCCCGCCCGACTGGACGGCGCGGTCAGAACACACCGGCAATCAGCACATGCTTGCTGGTCAGGCGGCCCAGGGCGATCTTTTTGTTGGCAACGGGCAGCGAAGCTGACGAGCGCTGCACGGGAAGTTTCCGGTTTCGCTTTTTGAGCAACCGGGACGGCAATCAAATGCACACCGGGGAGTGAGCGAAATGGAGGCAAACGGGACGAGAAGCCTCGCCAGGGGGCTCCGCTGGCCGGCTGACATCCGGCAGAAAGAATATTTCTGTCGACTGCGACGATCGGTTCCTTACGAAGCGGCTCTGAATACCGCTACAGTCGCCTGGATTTAGGCTTTCGCATTTTGCAGGATTTTCAGGCCGTGTCGTCCGATCCCAAGGTCGCAGATCTGGCACCAAGCGCGCCCGGGCTTACGGGCTACGATGAGCAACACGCCGTCACTTATATGCGTCTCCTCGACGCCGAAGCCGATAACGCCGACTGGCGCGAGGTTGCACGCATTGTGCTTTGTATCGATCCTGTCCTTGAGCCCGATCGCGCCCGCCGCGCTTTCGACAGTCATCTGGCTCGTGCCAGATGGGTGGCGCGCCACGGCTACCGTCATCTCCTGCGCCGCGGTCGGCCGCCGGGCGAATAATCAATCAATCTCAAATGGACGCGGTCTCTCCCGGTCCCGGTCTCGAAGTCCGGTCTCAAAAGCAGGCCGTCCCGTCAAGTGACTGGATCGATCTGGATCTGGCGTCGCCAGAGATGGATTTCCTTGCGCGAATGCGCGAGCACGTTCACCAGATTGCGTGCCGGACCGGATAGGTGAAGGCGTTGCCTGCCGCCGGGCTGAAAGGCCGGTGTTCAGGGCGCGCCTGCAGCCCCGGGGCAAGGCGGGCGGGATGATGCTATGGGACCGAAACCCGCAAACGTCGTCCAGACGGGCGAGATTGTCGTTCCCGGCCAGCAGCCAGGTGCCTGTCGCCGCAGCCTCGAGCCATCACGCAAGGGGGCTATCTCTTCCTTCGATGACGACGGGCTGGCTTGCGCCCCTTGCGCAAGGTCCCGGGAGCCGTCGCGCCTCTTGGTGGCTGAACGAACAGCTCGGACAGATGAACATCGAGTGTGTCAGCGATGCGGTCGAGCAGATCGATTGTCGGGTTCGCCGATTGCCGCTCGAGACCGCTCATATAGGAACGATCGATCCCGGCATCGTACGCCAGTTGCTCCTGCGGGATACCGCGATCTACGCGGATCCGGCGGACATTCCAGGCCACAAGCGCACGAGCTTTCATGCGCCAAGGCAGCCATTCGGATGGCCATCAAACCACGGGCTATAACCGAACTAAAACGAGCTCACCGACCGTGCGGATCGGCAGGGTCCGCACGTAAACAATGAGGATGCTTGCATTGCTCCGGGTGCCGCGACGTCGCCCCGGCCTGGCGGTACTGCGACATGATGAACAGCATCCGTGAAGTACCGGTGCCTCCTTCTTGCTGCACAACCTGCTGTCCGGAGCTGGCGGTTGGCCTGCACGTTCCTCTTCAACGGCGGGCAGTTTTACAACCCTAAACTATCGCGCTTGCACCCGGTCCACCACCAACCGGGCCTCCGGTTCTCCAGGGATCTGTCAGTTGGCCTCTGGAATCGCGGCCTTTTTACAGAGCCGGGCGACCCATCGGCAAAAGGCACGGGCGATTTCGGGATTGTCACTGCGGTCGACGGCATAGGCGCGATATTGCATGCCGCTCGGCGTACGCGATCCCGGGATCACATGCAGCGCGCCTTCACGCACGAGATCGCTGACGATGATTTCCGGCGCGACCAGCAGGCATTTTCCTGTCAGGACAGCAGGCAGCGCAAGGTAATTGTGGTCGTATCGCGCCCCCGACGTCATGTCGCTGGCGGTCAGATTCATTGCCCTCAGCCATGTCGGCAGGATGTCGGGGCGGGAGGTGACGTTCAGAATTGGCATCGAACGGACGATCGAAAGCGTCTTTCCCGCTACGTGGTTTGGGGAGCCCACGCATACAAGCGTCTCGTTGTGAATCTCCCAGTCGTCGGCCGGCTCGATGACGGTCAGATCGCGGGTAATCAGGATGTCGAAATTGTCGGATGAATTTGGCGGCGACAATGAACTGATCACGTCCACGATGACGCCGTCCATCTCGGCGGAAAATGCCTGCAGATTTGGAATCAGAAACGAGTAGGCAAAGGTCGAAAGCGATGTGCGCACCACAATCCGGTTCGTGTCCGACCGGTTGCGCCGTCGCATTCTCTTCGTGGTGAAACACACGGTATCAAGTGGTTCGGCAACTGTGTTGGCAAACAGCCTTCCGAACTCCGTCAACTGGCTTCCCCGGCCTCGCCGTTCCACGAGGTCTGTACCGAGATAGTCCTGCAACACGGCGAGATAACGGCTGACGGAGCTCTGGGTTGCGCCCAATGCGGTGGCCGCCCGCGTTACGCTTCCTTCCCGCGCGATGGTCACGAACACCCGGATTGCATTGAGGGGCACTTCATCCTGTTCGACGGCCAATCTTTTGCTCCGGTAGCATCTGCAATGCACTGGCTGCCACGGATGGCCTTGGCGGAAACGAATACTCCATCACATTATTCGATGGGTATGGTCGGAGTCCTGCTTATCAATGCTGTCTCGCGCGTAAAAGCGGCTTCTTTGTACGTTTCGTGCAGTTTGGCTCGCTACTGCAATCGCGGAGGCCACTTTTCCGGTGCGGATGGTGGCGCACCGAGGGGGACCCCGGCCATCGTCGACACCGCAACCACTTTCAGGAGAACAAAACGGTTTACCTGCATTTTCCCGGTGGCGCAGGGCAGGGCGCTCAGTGAAGCCTGGAGCCTGGTGCTTTTCAGGATCTTGCTGCTCGGCGATGATACAGGCAACTGCTCAACGAAGGAAGCGGGCTTCAGCCGCCTTGATCGCTTCGGTCCGCTGAAGTCTGAAAATCTCCTCCACAGGCAGAATATCCTTGTGCACGTGCTGGACGCCGCCATCGGCGATGATCCGGCGGAACGTCTCCTGCATGCAGGTTGCCGCGGCGCGGATGCCGTAGTTGCCGTAGATCATCATGCGGATATTGCCCAGCGCCCTGGCCCGTCTGGCATCCAGATCCGGGTAGGCGTTCGGTACGACCACCAGCGGCACCGCTCCGGTCCAGGCCCGCGAAAAGCTCTCGATCTCGCAAGCATCCTTCTTTTTCGAATGGATCAGAATCATGTCGGCGCCGGCTTCTGCGTAGGCCAGCGCCCGGCGCAGGGCTTCCGTTTCGCCCAGACCTGCAATCAATGCCTCGGTGCGGGCAATGACGAGAAAATCCGGGTTCCGTCTTGTTGCGACGGCAGCCTCGAGCTTGCCCTGGAATTCCTCGATCCGCAGCAGCTCCTGTCGACCACCCGCAACAAGGCTTGTGACCTTCGGAAAGGTCTTGTCCTCGATGACAACAGCGCTGGCGCCGGCCCGCTCGTATTCACCGATTGCATGAATGACGTTGATCGCATTGCCGTATCCCGTATCGATGTCGGCAACAATCGGCAGCGTCGTACGTCCGGCAATCGACCGCAGCATATCGAGATGCTGCGTCATCGAGATCAGGCTCATGTCCGCGAGCCCGTAAAGCGCTGCAAGTTCGAAGCCGGAGGCCCACAGGCCATCGAATCCGGCTTCTTCGGCGAGAATTGCGGAAAGAGGGCTGTGGGCGGCCATGATGTGCACAAGGCCGGTCTCGGCCATGCGGGCGCGGAGGCGTCTGGCTGGTGACATGATGAAATCTTTCAGAACGGGGGCGCGGAAGTGGAAATGCTGCGCTCACAGGCGGGGCGATCGTCGGACGCGGTCGCGCAAGCAAGCCGGATGCGGGGTGAAGCCGCGAATCCTGTGATCCATGACCGCGATGCCGGTTTCCATCGCCTTGCCGCGCGAGGCGGGGGCTTCTCGATGGTATCTGTGCGGGTGAGCGGAACGCTGCAAACCTGATCCGGCACACGGCACGAAGGCTGTCCGCGTGAATTCAGCCGGGCGGGCGCGACACCGTGGCGTTGCCACGATGCGGTCGCCGGGTGCGGCATTGAATACGGTTCATCGCGGGCTGCCTCGATCGCAGCCCCGTCCTGGCGGGGGCACGGTGTTGATGTCACCGCTTGCACGGACGGATCGAGACCGGTGAAGAGTTCGTTCAGGACGACCTGTCCGGCATCACGCTTTGCAGCGGTCCGCTGGTTGTTCCAACCGCGTGCATGATGGTCGTTGGCACTCTTGATCGCCACGGACAGCGACGTCATCCTGACTGAGGATCTGCCGCGCTTATGCCGGATCCGGATGCCTGCCTCACAGGAGAAGGTGGCCGTCCCGAAACTGGCGGCCCACTGACTGAAGGCGACTGGACCGGTGCTTCGGGCGCGCAGCAACTCCGTCCATGCTCCGGCATCAGAGGGCGGGACGCCATCGAGCTGTGCTGCAGCGGGCGACAAGACAGGATTCCTGAGAGAAGACACAGTCATTGTTCATGGTCTCTATCCGCTCCTGGACGCGGGGACCAATCGGGCTATCGCATTTTTTGGATCAACCAATCGAAAGTTGCGGTAACTGACGATCGGATCTTCCGGTTGGCCCTCGTGCTGACCGGCGCCGGTAGCCGAGGCAGGTGAGTACGACGAACGGCTGGCGCGATCTCACGGCATCATCGCGTGTGACGAAAGCCGGTCAGCCCGGCAGCCCTCGGGGAGCCGGCAGACACATGCGCGGATTACAGTGCCGGTGCGATGGACAGTGATTTGATGATATCCGGCACGCCGTGATGGTTGCAGGGACAGAAAAGTAAGCAAAGGCAAAAAGGAAAGATGGCGCCCGAGACGTGCCTTGTTTCGCTTCCCGCGGCCGTCACGCTGGTATGATGGCGGAACGGCCGACGAAAACTCAGGTGTTGTCCTGAACGGCCATTCGAATCGGTCTGCCGCGTTCAGATGTCCGGTACAGCGCCGGATGCCGCCGATCGAAAACCGGAGAGCAGTTCGCCTCTATGATGAGCTCTGCGCGCGCGAGCGCATGCCATCGAAACGGGCCCGTCTTCGGTCGACATCGGCTGACCGGGTTGCCTGTCATCGCATGATTGCAGGTTCCGATTGAGTTATTCGATGGGTGTCATCCAGCCTTAGCAATGGAGGTCTTGAAGTCGTCACGGACTGGCGAACACGTCAGGTTTCACGATGGTCTGGAAGCGAAGCTATGGCATCCGTGCAGATTGACGGCATCCGGAAGAACTATGGCCCGACGCCGGTGCTGCGCGGTGTGTCGCTGTCGATTGCGGACGGCGAGTTTCTGACCCTGCTGGGACCATCGGGATGCGGAAAGTCGACGCTGCTGCGGATACTGGCCGGCCTCGAGGTACAGGACGCAGGCTCGATTTCGATCAGCGGGCGGGCAGTGGATGGACTGCGGCCAAAGCTGCGTGATGTCGCGATGGTGTTTCAGTCCTACGCGCTCTATCCCCATATGACGGTCGCCTCCAACATGGCGCTGCCGCTGCGGATGCGGCGCCTCTCGGCCATGCAGAGGTTGCCTGTTCTCGGCCGCCTGCTGCCAGGAAGAGCGCGGATCTCTGCCGAAATCGACGCCGAGGTGACCCGCACAGCCGGCTTGCTCGGGATCGGTCACCTCCTGGGCCGCAAACCTGGACAGCTCTCCGGCGGCCAGCGGCAACGCGTGGCGGTTGGCCGCGCCATGGTGCGCCATCCCGCCGTTTTCCTGATGGATGAGCCGCTGTCCAACCTCGACGCCAAGCTGCGCGTGCAGATGCGCGCCGGGATCAAGGAACTGCACCGGAGGATCGGCGCCACCTTCGTCTATGTCACGCATGATCAGGCCGAGGCCATGACGCTGTCGGACCGGGTCGCGGTGATGCTCGACGGCGAGTTGCTGCAGATCGCGCCGCCGCAGGACATCTATGCGGACCCCGATGACAGACGTGTTGCCGAATTCATCGGCTCGCCCAGGATCAACATCCTCGACGGCGTGGTGCGCGAGCGCGGTCTGATCGATGTCGCCGGATCGACGCTTCCGATCGAGGCTGATGCGCTCACCGGAGTGCCTCTTACCCTCGGTATTCGTCCGGAGGCTTTTCAACTCGCCGAACATCGCGGCCCGGACACATTGACCGGTTCCGTGCGCCTGATCGAGCATATGGGATCCGATCTCTTCGTGCATCTCGACCTGCCGGGCATCGATCACCCCCTGATCGCAAGGCTGCTCGCCGAACGGGCGCCCCGGATCGCGCCGGGACAGACCTTGCATCTCGGCGTCCGGGCGGACCGCGTGCTGCTCTTTACCCGTGACGGACGTCGTCTGCGCCGCGAGGCCGGGCAGGGTCCGGGATCGGTTGCCCCGTTCCGCGAGATTGCCTGATGGGCAGGCCCGTTGCGCTTTCCGGTGCTGCCGACGGGGCGTGCCCGGCCGGTGGCGGGCGAACGTCGTCCCTTGCGGCGCGCAGACGGGCTGTTGCAGAAGTGCTGGCGGGCTGGACGCTGGTCGGGCCTGCCGCGTTCTTTCTGGTCATCCTGTTCTTTCTGCCGGCGACAGGCGTCTTCGTCATCGCGCTCACGGACTGGCAGTTCGGGGCGCGTTCGCTCTCCTTCGTCGGCCTCGCCAACTTCCGCGAGGTCCTTGCCGACGCCGGTTTCAGGACCTCGCTCCTCAATACGGTCTTCTACGTTTCGATGGTTGTGCCAGGCACCGTTGTGCTTGGTCTTCTCGTTGCGCTTCTTGTCGAAAGCGGCAGATCCTGCCGGTCCTTTTACCGCGCCGTTCACTTTCTGCCCTTCATGGCGACGATCACCGCCACGGCGATCGCCTGGGACGCGCTGCTGCATCCCGCGATGGGCCCCGTCAACCAGACATTCGCGGCCCTCGGCCTGCCTGTTGCCAACTGGCTGCGCGACGAGAACACCGCGCTGCCGGTGCTCGCCGTCATCGGGGTCTGGCAGAACCTCGGCTACGCCATGGTGCTGTTCCTCGCCGGCCTCAAGAGCATTCCCCAGGACCTTTATGATGCGGCCGATATAGACGGTGCAGATCTTGCGCTCGACCGGCTGCGTACCGTGACACTTCCCATGCTCGGTCCGGTCTCGATGTTCGTCGTCATTGTCGTGGCGCTGCGAGCGTTCGAGACTTTCGACACCGTGAAAGTGCTGACACAGGGCGGGCCCGGCCACGCCTCGGAAGTCCTGCTCTATACGCTGTACCGGGAGAGCTTCGAATATCTGCACACGGGATATGGTGCCGCCGTTGCCGTCGTCTTTCTCGCCATCGTCGTGACGCTCACGCTCGTTCAGGCCCGTGTCATGGACCGGACGGTGCATTACCAATGAGCGCTGTCACGTCTGCCAGCCGGCTGTCGCCGGTTTCCGCCATTTTCCGGAATGTCGTGCTGCCCGTCACCGCGGCGGCTGGCTTCGTCGATCTGCGCGAATGGTATGCCCGCCCGCCAGGCCAGCCTCCGAAATCTTCTCCTTGCCCGGCGACAGTTCGTCGGAGGAGCCGGCGGAGCTGTCAGACAACAGGCCAACGGAGGCAATCGATGTTTCCTTCACGCAGGACCTTCCTGTCGATGGCAACCGCTGCGGCCGCAGCGCCGGTCGTGAGGGCCCGTGCGCATCAGCAGACGACGATCCGGGTCTGCTATGCTCCGGCCTCTCTGAAGAGTCTCTACGAGGCGCTTGCGCGGCGTTTCATGGAGGCCCGTCCCGATATCAGGGTCGTTCTTGACAGCCCCGCCGTCGATTATGACGGCCTCGTCCAGCAAACCTTGCGGCAGAACATAACGAAGCAGCTGCCCGACATTTCCCACCAGGGGCTGAACCAGATCCGGCCCCTGGCCGATCGCGGGATAGTCGTGCCGCTTGATCGCTTCATCGCAGGCGATCCGGCGTGGAAGATGATCGGCGTTCCGCAAGAGGTGACATCGTTTGCGTCATACGGCGGGAAAACCTGCGCCCTGCCGTTCGCAATTTCCGTTCCTGTGCTCTTCTACAACATGGATCTCGTGAAGAAGGCCGGCGGTGATCCTGACAATCTGCCCGACGACTGGGATGGCGTCATCGCGCTAGGCAGGAAGATCGGTGCCCTCGGCGAGGGGACCGGCCTCTATGTCGAATACACCAACAACGGCTGGTCGTTCCAGACGCTGGTGGCTGCCTTCGGCGGCCGGATGATGAGCGAGGACGAAACAAGGATCGCCTTCGACGGCCCGGCCGGCCGTCAGGCACTGCAGCTGTTGCAGCGTCTCGGGAAGGAAGGCCAGCCAGGCTTTGAACGGGACCAGGCGCGGCAGGCATTCCGGGCGGGAAAGCTCGGAATCCTGTTCGGCGCTAGCAGCGCGCTGAACGGCTATCAGCAGTCGGCGGCCGGCAATTTCCGGCTGAAGGTCGGATCATTGCCGGTCTCTTCGGCGGCAGACAGGCTTCCGGCCGCAGGCAACGGCATCGTCATGCTGACTGATGATCCCGACAGGCAGAAGGCGTGCTGGGACTACATCAAATTCGCAGTCGGGCCGGCCGGTCAGACCGTCATGGTCGAGGCGACCGGTTACGTGCCGGTGAATCTTGCCGCGATCAGCGATCCTGCCGGGCTCGGCAGGTTCTTCGACGCACACCCGGAGCATCGCATCGCCAGCCAGCGCATTGCGATGATGACAGGCTGGTTCTCCTTTCCGGGCGAGAACAACTCCAGGATCATCAAGGCCATCGAGGATCACTGCTATCTCGTGGTCTCGCAGAAGCGGGATCCGGCCGCGGCGCTCTCAAGCCTCTGGAAGGACGTCGATGCGCTGCTGCCGCACTGAGGACGCCGGTGCGGGAGCGCCGGCAAGCCACCCTTCATGGTTGCTGATGTCGTGAGATCTCTTCTTTCGCGCGCCGGCAATCCTGGTGTCTTCCGGAAATGAACTGCTTGCGATTGAGGTCTGAAGAGATGCCAACGATCCATCGATTGCGGCGAGAACGATCCCGCCAGCGGAATCCATTCCCCCGGCAGGGGGCTCGTGTCGCGACCAGCCGTGCAGGCGGTCTCGGGAGAGACGCATTTAACAGGAGATGTCAGACATGCAGCTGATCGATCTGAGCCGGGAACTTCACCATCGCGCCCCGGCGCCCCAGATGCATCCGCCGATCATCATGGGCGTCTGGAACGATCACAGCGAAATCAAGCAGGCCGGCGCGACGCGCTTCAGCTCGAAGTCCTGGGCGCTGTCGCTCAGCGATCACTCGGGAACCCATGTGGACGCGCCCTGTCATTTCAATCCGGATCCTGATGCTCCCTCGATCGACCAGATTCCGCTGGAGAATTTCTATACCGGGGCGATCTGCCTCGATCTGTCGCATGCGCCCCTGAGACACGAGATCACGGCTGCCGACATGGAAGAGGCGCTCAAACGATCAGGCCAGCAGATCAGGCCGCGTGACACGGTGCTCATCGACATGGGCGTCAACAGGCGTCTGTGGGGTACGCCCGGCTATCTGCATGACTTCCCCGGGCTGCATGTCGACGCCGTGCACTGGCTCGCCGACCGCAAGATCCTGATGTTCGGCGTCGAGGCCATCAGCCCGGCACCGGAAGGCGAGGCCAACTACAAGGCGCACCTTGCCTGCGCGGCCCGCGGCATCACCCACATCGAGTGCATGTGGAATCTCGACCGGCTCGTCGGCAAGGGCCGGTTCCGCTTCATCGGATTTCCGCTCAGGATCCGCGGCGGTACTGCAAGCCCGATCCGTGCGGTCGCTGTGCTGGACGAATAAGGTCCGTGCCTTTGCTGCTCTCCTTCATGCAGACGCGATCGCACTTCGCAGGCCATGACGGCCCTGCAGAACTCCCGTGCTCACGGCCGTCATGCGAGCGACAGCGTTGCTTCCAGGGAAAAGGGTCCTGCCGCCGGTCGCCTTTGCTTAGGTCATGCACTGCGCCCGGCGCTCGCGGTCCGTCCTGGCCGAAGGCGGAGGAAGTTGCTCCACGGCATGCACGTGAACGCATCGAGGAATTCCGCGCCGGTTGCGCAAGCATCATCGCGAAAGGCGCCGCCTGATTGCGGACGGCTACCCGCCATGGAAGGTGTGAGCGCATTGGCATGCTGAAGAAGGAAACAATAGCGGATCTGGCGAACGAGTTGCACGGCTTGCCGCTGGATGAAGAGCGGGCGGCGGCGCTGGCCGATCATGTTGTCCGGCTGAATTCGCTCGTCCGGGCGAGCGCATCGCAGCTGGCGGGAGGTGACGAGCCGGCGCAGTTCGCCCGGATGCTGGCCCTGTTGAAGCGTCCGGCGGGTACGTGATGCAGGAGATCACCTCCCTCGGCCTGTGCGAGCTCGCTGATGCGATCAGGCAAGGCCGCATTTCCTCCTGCGAGGCGGTCACGGCATGTCTCGAGCGGATCGATGCCTGGCAGCCGCGGATAAACGCATTCGTTGCGGTCGATCGGGAAGGAGCACTGGCATCGGCCCGGCACGCCGACCGCAGCCTTGCCGAAGGTCGCATCCTTGGGCCCTTGCATGGTGTGCCGCTTGCGCACAAGGACATGTTCGCAAGAACCGGACGCACCGCAAGTTGCGGCTCCCGGATTTTTTCGGGCGAGGTCGCAAAAGAGACAGCAACCGTGCTGGAGCGGCTGGACAGCGCGGGCGCCGTCGAGATCGGCACTCTCAACATGACCGAGCTGGCAGGCTCCGATACGCCGGGAGAAGAGCCGCTCGGGGCATGCCATAACCCCTGGAATACCCAACGTTTCAACCCCGGCTCATCGTATGGCCCGGCTGCGGCGCTTGCCGCCCGCCTGATCTTCGGCTCCCTTGGATCCTGCACCGGTGGATCGATCCGGATTCCTGCCGCCGTATGCGGCGTGACCGGACTGAAGCCGACCTGCGGCCGGGTCAGCCGGCACGGCGCGCTGACCCGCTCCTGGTCTCTCGATACGATCGGGCCGATGGCGCGAACGGCCCGGGACGTGGCCAGATTGCTGGGCTGCATCGGCGGCTTTGATGCGCGCGATCCGGCCTCCAGCGACGAGCCGGTCCCCGACTATGAGCAAGGCCTCTCCACAAGGCTCGCCGGCATCCGGTTTGCCGTGCAGCGGCGGTTCTGGTCCGTGGTCGATCCCGATGTGGCCGATGCGCTGGCCTGCTTCCAGGAGATCCTGGCGCGCGAAGGCGCCGCGATCAGGCCGGCGGATCTTCCCGACGGGCACCTGCTCTGGGACCTCGCCTCGGTGCTCAGCGATTGTGAAACCGCAACCGTGTTCGGCCGCGATCTGCGCGAGCGCGGCGATGAAATCACGGAAGCCAACCGCAACCAGCTGCAGCGCGGCAACTTTATCCCGGCGCCGCGTTATCTGGAGGCCCTGGCGCTGCGCGGCCGCCACCTGCGTGAATTCTGCGAGCGGGTATTCGCGGATGCGGATGTGCTGCTGACGCCGGCCCTGCCTCTTCCGTCGCCGGCGATCGAGAAGATGCGCGACGAACGCTTCGCCGACGAGTTCAATCGCAGCCGCGTCATCAACATATACACGAGGCCGTTCAACTATCTGGGGCTGCCCGCGCTGAGCGTGCCTTGCGGCTTCACGGCGGACGGCATGCCGGTCGCCTGCCAGCTCGTCGGCCGGCCGTTCGACGAAGCGACACTGCTGGCCGTTGCCCATGCCTATCAGGGCCTCACCGACTGGCACCACCGCTCGCCGCAGATTTGACCGACCACGCTCGAAAACAGGGAAGACAATTTTATGAGAAGACCGCAAACCGGAATGTTGTTCGCCGGGGAAGAGCGTGTGGAGCATTCCGGTGTGCGGGGCCTGAGGTACTTCAGACCTGGAAACAGTGATTGCCCGCTTGTCGTATTCCTGCCGGGCGGCGTGCATCTGGCGCGCATCAGTTACGGCGACCCGTTTTCCGACCGTGCCGACTTCCTGGATCACTGGCTGGAGCAGAAGGGTATCGGGTTGCTCGCCCTGTCGTATCCGACCGATCATCCGTCCATTGGCGCGATCGTGCCTGACCTGACCATCGCGGGCTGGGCCAGCTGGATCGCGTCTGCTACCTTGGATGTATTGCGCGAAACGCCGGATCGTCCCGTCGCGGTCGCAATGTGGAGCATGGCCGGTCGCTCGGTTGCCGCCGTCAACACGGCCCTGAAGGCCGCCGGTATAGATGCCGTCTGCTTTCTGTCGCTGGCCGCCTCGCCACCGATTGCCGGGCTCAATTTTGTGCAGCCGGGGGGCGATCCTCTGACGTCGGGCGGCCTCTGGACAGGAGGCGTATATATCGACGGCTTTCTGCCGGGCCTCTCGCAGCAGAACCAGATCAACGGACACAGGATTCTCGACGAACAGCTTTATCTGGAACACTATCTCTGCAACACGCCTGTCATGCTTCGGGGCACGCCCCAGCGCTTCTCGGATCAGGGCACATTCTGGAATTTCGAGGACGCTCATGACGACATGAGGGCCTCTTTTTTTTCCGAATTTCCGTTGACCGCAACGATCAGTCCCACAGACAGGTCCGACGACGGGCACGCCCTCGGTGACCCGATCAACTGGAATTTCTTCAATATACAGATGATCCGCGCACAGGCCCGGGCGCTCGATTTCGATGACGGGCAATGGAAGGAGTTACGTGCGCTGACCCGGACGCTTCCCTCGCGCCTGTCCAGGGACGTCGCCGGCGGGCATTTCTTTTTTGCAGGCGCGTACGGGGCCGAGCAAACAGCCCACCATATCACGGAACTATATTCCGCGGTGCGCAGCCTTCGCACCGAAATCAGGGCGCTTCTTGAATGAAAGTCGCCGCTTGCCGGAAGTCTTGAACAAAGGGCCCGCGAGAGCCTTCGCGAGATCACCCCGATGCCGGAAGTCTTCATTGCTCCTGATCAGGAATGTCGTGTGAGGGAAGATCGTTACCTGCGATCCGAAACCGCTATCGGAAAAGCTGCTCATGGCGCCCGACGTTGCCGGCAGGCGGCGGCCGCATCGGCCCACGGCAGTGACCGTTGAATGACATCTGGCATCGTTCAAACGGCCAGCATGCAGCGCTCTCAGATCGCGGCTGCGGGCGCCGTCACAAGCATTGCCTTGAGCTCCTCGACCGTAAACGGCGGGTCACGGCGATGAGCCACCCGGTGGCAGTTCGGACAGAGCGGCACAAGATCGGTTGCAGGATTGATGCAGTAGTCCGGGCCAAGTTTCGAAACCGGCGTCAGGTGATGAACCTCGATGAGCCCGACGGCCGCGACCCCGTAACGGTCGCCAAGGTCGGAGCTGCAGACAACGCAGGCATAGCCGTGGATGGCGAGCGCTGCCGCGCGGTTGCGCCGGTCGCGCTCGTAGCGGTTGACCTCGACCTGCGTTCTTGCTCCCTCGGGAAAACCGGCCTGCAGGTTTTCGCTCAGGGGCTCGTCCTGCTCGAGCGGCAGCAGCGCGATGATCGCGGCGGTGACCTGCTGGGTCCACGCACAGATCTTTTCGTTGTCTGCCTCCCCGTTACCGAGATCGAGCTGGCCGCGACGCACGGACAGTTCAAACCGCACCCATTCGGCGTCCCAGCCGGACGGATCCTCCGGCTTCGCCGGTTGACCGTTGATCTTCAGGGTGACCGTTGCGCCGTCGCGGATGCATCCGGCGAGCACAGCCGCGCAGCTGCTGCGCGCGCCGCGATCGGCGAGGCCCATATGGCGAACGAAGTCGCCCGCAAACGAGCCGGGGACGAAGCTCACTTCCACATTGCGCCAGCCGACCGCCGTCTGGATGATGAAGGTGTTCTGGACCGGCAGACCTGATGGAAAGATCCGGAGCGTATCGGCTCCCGTCAGGCGTCGTCCCTCGAACGGCAATCCGCAGCTGCCGGAGACCAGCCTTGCCAGCGCGCCAGGCTCAAGCGGCATTCTCGTTCAGCTCCGGATCAGGCAGACCTTCGACGAGTTTTGACAGGATCTTCGACAGCTCGAAGCGCATATCCTTGAAGTGTTCCATCGTCTCGTCGTGATAAGCTGACCACTCTGCGACGGCAAGGGCCCACATCAGGGAGTCCATGCCCTGCACCAGCACGCTCCTGTTCAGATTCGGAACGTAGACCTTGGCATAATAGGGATGGGACTGGTTGATGCGAACACCCCGGTGCCCCTGAATGATTGTCGGCTCGAAGAGCAATCCATTTTCGATGCTGTCGACCGTTGCAACGTATACTTCTCCAGGCTTCGCAGCCGCTGCGACAGGCAACTTGATCCTGAACTGACCGTGCGAGTTCTGAACCAGGCACTCACCCGTGTTCGGGTTGACGACATTGACCTTGGCGCCGCCAGCTGCCGCCTCGCGTTCCTTGATGGTCTTGTTCGATGCGTCATGCGCTCCCTGCGCAGCTTTGGAAATATCCTTCTTCTGGCCTTCGCGGTAACGCTGGTTGGCCATACGTCGCGGGGCGGTAAGGAACTGCTCGTTCAGCCAGGTCCAGAGCTCCTCGTTCAGGGCGATCTGACTTTTCTTGATGTCGAGATGAAAGACTTCATCAAGACGATGATCGAATGAAAACTCGATGCGCAGCAGATTGGCGTGCGGCTCCTTCTGGTACATGCCGAGCCAGTCGGCGTCCTTGATCAGGCGGTTTTCGCGGTAGATGTAGATGCCTTGATTGTCTGTAGATATCTCGGCCTCCCTGGCCATCTCCGCTGTGGGAAATTCTTCGCGGCGCGGCAGAATATAGGCCTTGACCGAAAACGATGCATCCTTCCCGGTCGGGGTTTCGACAGCGACGTCCTCGGTCGCCACCAGCTCCGAAAGCTCCGGCAGAAAGGGATTCCAGGCCTTCACGGCGGTGCCGTTCAGCCTGACGCTCACAGTTCGCGCACGCTTGTCCTTCGGATCGAGAAAGCGCTGGAAAACGCGGGCAAGGTGGCTGCGCAGCTGCTCTTCCTTCTGTTTCAGCGCCTTCTGGGCCGGCTTGCCGCCTGCATCCGCATAGTCCTTCAGCAGGCGGTCGACTTTCTGCCAGACCACAACGGTGCCCGATGAATTCTCCGCGACCTCCTCGAGATGCTCGACGATTTCATCGTCGACATCATCGCTGAGCAGGACCTCCCACTTGCCGCTGTCGGCGACATGGTCAAGGTCCCAGGTCGCTGCAAGCACCTTCGCCCTGGCCGATGCGCGCGACGCAACGGTCAGCCTGCGGGAGAAGGCAGTGGAGGCCGTCTTCAGGCCCAGACCGTACTTGCCGAGGCTCGCCGGATTCGGACGTAGTTTCGCGCCGTACGTCATTGCGTTGAGCAGATCGTCGCGGTTCATGCCGCAGCCATCATCAGCCAGTGACAGCGTGATGTTGCCGCGCAGGTCCATGTCGATGCGCAAATCGATGTTCTTCGCATCTGCCGCGATCGAGTTGTCGAGAATGTCGGCGACCGCAGTGTCGAATTCATAGCCGGTGTCGCGCAGGCCCATGATCATCCGCTTCGGATCCGGCGGAAGAATGATGCCTTCCTGCTTCTTTTTCTCTGCCACTTTTCAGCCCCTCCTAGATATCAATGATCTTCCAGCCGGCGGAGAGCCGCAATACGCCGCCCGCTGTCCGCATTGCCTGGTTCTTGCGGTGATGCCCTATCGAGAAATGGTCGCTCCCGGAGCGCTTCAATATGATTTCGTCACCGGGCCTGAGATTATGCCGGTGAAAGTAGGGTGTCATCCGGGTCAGACGATACTCGTTGCGCGTACCGCGTCCGTGAAGCCTGTTGTTGTAGTAGATGAAGGCAAATTCCCAGCGCTCGCCGGCTGCGTCCGCAAAGAACAGGTGAACCCGCGGATTGTATTCGTCCGGATCGAGATGCGGGAAAAACGAGACGACGCCCGAACTCCTGGGAATGAGGATACCGGCCTGGTGCGCCCCGGTTTCGCCGGCATCGTTGGCGCTCAGAATCTTGGAAATCTGGCCTGGACGCTTCATTTCCCCGGCGACCTCTCCGCCAGCGGCGAACGCTGCAGGGCCGCAAGGATGTCGGCGTAATCATCGGACTCGCCACGGATCCCGACAACGGCAGCCTCCGACAGGGTTCGCTTCCTGCCCAGCCGGTCATCAACCACTTCTTCCACTGTCCCCCCGCAAAACAGCCTGTGAACCGTGACCGGCCGGCTCTGGCCGCGCCGGTAAGCCCGGGCGGAAGCCTGGTCCTCGAGGGCAGGATTCCACTCCAGCGTGTAGTGTATCACATGGTTCGCGGCAGTGATATTCAGCCCGGCGCCCCCGGCTCTCGGATTAAGGACCAGGAGGGCGGGGCCACTTTCCGCGGAGAAGCGGTCAATGACCGGCTGGCGCTCGTCGATCGCCACGCGGCCGTCGATGTAGCCGGTAAATACCCCAAAACGCGCCGCGATATCCGCGACCACAATATCAGTCATCCCGGTATAGGCGGTGAACAGGATAGCTTTCTCGCCGCCCTCGAAAATTTCCTCGAGGATATCAACCAGCCGGCCATATTTCGAGAAGCCGGCAGGATCTTCGGTGCGGATCGTACCGTCAACCAGCCGTGGATGGCTGCAGAACATCCGCAGGCGAGTCAGCGCCACCAGCGTTGCCGAGGCACCGGACTGTGCTGCGATCTCCTCACGCATGGCCTCGTAGGTCTTCGCCTCGTTGTCCTCCAGCTCGATCACCTGGGGAATGTCGATGCGCCCGGGCAGGTCCCTTGCAACTTCCGACACCCGCCGTCGCAGCATGACGGGCGAGGCCAGCCGTTCAAGGCTGGTGGCGCCATCGAGGTCGTCCTCGAAGCGCTTCCGGAATTCTCCGGCGGTGCCGAGGTAACCGGGCAGAACCAGATCGGTGATGGACCACAGGTCGGTCAGCCGGTTCTCGACGGGCGTACCGGTCACTGCAATGGCCGAGCTGCGCCGCAGTTTCTTGACCGACCGTGCGCGAAGCGACTCGCTGTTCTTGATGTACTGCGCCTCGTCGCAGACCAGCATCGACCAGTTGATCATCATGAACAGGGAATTGTCGCGGACGACGGTATCGTAGGCCGTGATGACGACATCAAACTGCTTCAGGTCCGCAGGGCGGCCGGTTCGGCCGGGACCATGATGTTTGAGCGTGCGGATCTGTGATGCGAATTTTTTGAATTCGCGAACCCAGTTCTCGAGAAGCGAGCCGGGCGCCACGATCAAAACGGGCTCCTCACGCGGCTTCAACGGGTCGGCGATCGCGCCGATGACCTGAAGCGTTTTGCCAAGGCCCATCTCGTCGGCAAGGATGCCGCCCAGACCTTCGGCGGCAATGAACCGGCACCAGCGCCAGCCGTCGAGCTGGTAGGGATAGAGCGTCGCATGCACGTTTTGTGGCGTCGCATCCGACGGTGTCAGGAAGGACAGCGCGCCCGGAGGCCGCGTGTCGCCGCCGGCCTCGAAACCGGCCTGACGCATGGCCAGATACATCTGTAGCGAAACACGTTCGCCTGGATGCATCTTGTTCTTCGTCAGGAGCTGCCGGATTTCCGCGGCGGACTGGCCGTCGAGTGGATACCAGCGCCCGTCATAGAGGAAGTGACCGGCATCGAGCGCCCTGATGTCGGGAATCGGGATCGTCTTTCCGCGGTGTGTGCCGGTCAGGACCAGCAATTCCGCGCCGTCCTCTTGTTTCAGGGAAAGCCCGAGCTGCAGTGGATATCTGGAGAACCGCAGACTTTCGACCGCGCTCCCGTCGACCGCTTCCGGAATGAAACTGCGGTCGCCTTCACCGAAGTATCGAAAGATGTCTTCGGCAGACGGAATCTGTTCGCCCGCAGGCGAACGAACGCCAAGAATGCCGTCGCGCACAAACCAGCTGTACATGCCGCGCCCCGCTTAACCGCCCCTCCGCTTCCGCACAAGACCGGGAAAGTCCGGGACGTCCACAGGTCCGGACTGCTGCGCGGACGTAAACGCCGAAGGGATCGCATGGGCAATGACCGGCTGCAACCGCCTCATGCCTTGTTGCATGATGCCCGGCCGCAGATACAGGAAGATGCCCGGCGGAAATCCGCATGGTGGGGCGGTCGGCGGAACCATCGTCGAACATCGTTGCGGCGGAAGCGCCCTGGATTGCGTAGCGTGGATTTCGTGCCGGCCGGATCCGGGGCCGACGGTCTTGACCAGCGCCAGCTTGCTGACTGTCACGCCCTCGGCGAAGTCCGACAGCATGCCACGGCGCCAGTTCATCAGACACCGCGGATTTCAAGGCAGTCCTTGCGGGAACGCAGCCACGATGCCGACCGGTTGATGACCTCGGGGTAGGGCAGCCGGATCCTGCCTTTGAGTGCGCATTCCCAGACGACGCCGCACCGCCAGCCGGCTTCGCGCAGCGCGGCCTCGTTCCGTGCATCGACCTCGCGGTTGCGCGCGATCTTCGCTTTCCAGAATTCGGGCCGCGTCGACGGCATCCTGAACAGATGGCAGTCATGGCCGTGCCAGAAACACCCGTGCGCGAACAGGACGGCACTGTACCGGGGAAATACCAGATCGGGCCTGCCGGGCAGTCCTTTCACATGCAGCCGGTAGCGGAAGCCCTTTGCAAATAACCCGCGCCGGAGCAGCATTTCCGGATTCGTGTGGGCCCCCCGGATGCCAGCCATCATCCTGCTGCGCACGTCAGGGGTAACGACGTCAGCCATTGACGGCGACCGGCTGGCGATCGGGACGGGTGACCTTGCGGACGACGACGGGCCTCGCCGGAGCGGAAGCCTGTCTTGCGAGCGCCGCCTCAAGATGGGTCTTCATCGCCTTCGCCAGAAATTCGACCACGGGCACCACGACCGCGTTGCCGAATTGCCTGTAGGCCTGGGTATCGGAGACCACGATCCTGAATTTGCGCTTCTGGGTCTCGAAACCCATCAGACGCGCACATTCCGTCGGTGTCAGCCGGCGCGGACGTGTGCCGGGCTGTCTGACCAGAATTTCCGAGCCATCCTTGTAATAGCGGGCCGAAAGCGTCCGCGTGACATCGTCGGGCCCGAACAGGCCGAAGCCGAACCCGTTGCCAGCCGCCGTATGCTTCTCCTTGTAGGCCTGCAGGTACTTCCACAGATGCGGCGTGAGCGTGTACTTCGCGTCCACCTCGTCAGGCGACTGCAGGATGCTGCCGAGCCTGGGCCACTGGCTTCTGGGCGGCAGTTTCAGCCTGCTCAGGTCGAATGCGGTTGGTTCGCGGAAGCCCACGATGAAAATTCGCTCGCGGCGCTGCGGCACCCAGGGCTCCGAACTGATGACCCGGTGCTGGACGTGGTAGCCGAGTTCGTTCTTCAGGACATTGATGATGGTCGCAAACGTGCGGCCGCCGTCGTGGCGCTCCAGGTTCTTGACGTTCTCGAGCACGAATGCCGCAGGGCGGTGATGCGCGATAATCTGCGCCGTATCGAAGAACAGCGTGCCCTGGGTATCGCACAGAAACCCGTGGGGCCGGCCGAGGGCATTCTTCTTCGACACACCCGCTATGGAGAACGGCTGGCACGGGAAGCCGGCCAGCAGCAGGTCATGCTCGGGAATCCTGTCGGGGTTACCGGAGTACTCGCGAATATCGCCGCCGATGTCGTGATTGTCGGCGAAATTGTGCTTGTAGGTCTCCTGACACTTGAGGTCCCATTCGGACGTGAAAACGCAGCGCCCGCCGATCGACTGGAAGCCAAGTCTGAGGCCGCCGATGCCGGCGAACAGGTCGACGAACCGGATGCCCGGCGCCGCCGTCGGCACCTCGGCGAAACGGTTGTCGACAGCCTGGCGCATCTGGTCGAGGGCCAGCTTTGTGGGCCGGGTCTCGCCGCGCTCGTAGCGGTAGACCGTGCGCAGCTCCACCTTCAGCAAATCCGCCGTCTCGGGGATGGTCAGCCCGGCCCGTTCACGCAGTCCCTTGAATTCTGTCCGCTTCTTCGTCGGTTTCAGGCTCATGCTTCCGAATCATCCTGTGTCGATTTTTGACACCCTGACACTGAGTGTCCCAAAGTACAATTCAGATGCCCCCGGGAACAGGCCGGAATGTCCGGACCAGTACTGGAATGCCCACAATAAACAGGTTGCCTCGAAGCCGCAGTGTGCGACCAGGAGAAGCATCGGCGCCGGCAAGGCAATCCATTTGCCGGCAGATTATTTACAGATCGAAGCTTGACCGTCCGACGACCCGCCGCATGTCGGAGCCGAATTGGCTCAGTGGTCGGTAGAGCGCAGTGCCATTGAGGTTTACGGCAAACCGGGTTTCCCCGTTCTTGTCGAGCTTGCCGGCGATTTCCTGATGGGTATTGTCCGGCAGATAGATGGCACTGAATCCCATCCGCTTGAACAGACGCATCCTGCCCGGTGTCCAGAACTCGTGCGGCTGGCTGAAAAACCCGAACCCGATACCTTCGATGCTGTTTGCCGAATAGAGGAGGCGCTCCCTGGCTGCTTCCGTCTTGACGGAGATCAGCAGGTTGGTCGGCGCGCAGGGGATCATGATGTCGCCGAGGGCCTGACGGTCCTTCATCTTCTTCTGGTTGAGCAGGATGTGCCCGGGCATCCGCCATTTCGGCCACCCCTCGGCATCCGTCTCCATCCGCGGTATCTGCTCGTTCTGCAGCACCTCGCTGCAGAACATCTCCATGACCGTGCCGCCGATCGCCGAACCCTTTACCGGCGGAAACGCAAAGCTCTCCCGCCCTGGGTATTGTACCTGAAAGGCATCATAGACGTTGGCCGATGTTATGATGGCTCCAAGCGATATCTCGCAAAGATGCACGATGGCTTCGGCAGTCGCAGCCAGGTCAAGCTGGTTGAAAAGGCAGGGGCAGAGCCGGACAAGCCGCTCGATCAGCGCGGCGTTCGGAACAGGCAGCATTCTTGCGTATGGCGGCGACGAGAGCGGTCCGAAGTCTTTCGCAAGGGCAGCCAGCAGGACGGGCTTGTCGCCCTTTCGCGCCCGGAGAAGCGGCGATTCGACGACATCCTTCCAGCTTTTTGCGCCGTGCCCTGCAGGACAGTGCGGGTGCAAACAATCCATGGCGAATACCCGGAGATGCCTTTAGGCGATTCGCAATTGCAGATGGAGTCCGGGATTCCGTAATGCCCTGGCAAGGTCAGCAATACCACCTGCGTGCAGCATTCAGACAGAATACAGAAATGAAGAAGACGCGGAGAGAATTGCTCAAGTTCTCCGGCCCGACCACCCGCGTGCCGGAAAACTTGCGGAACAGGGTCCTCTACTGCCAGCACTACGAGCGCTTCAAGTATCCGTTCGAGTTCTGGACTGACTTCCGCGATGGCATTCCCGACCTTAAGAAAGGAGCGGCATCGTTTCATAGCCGCTATCACTGCCCGGGGCTTTAGCGAGGAGAGTCTGTCTGCAGCCCTGGAACACTCCAGGGATAATTTCGAGTCAATCGAAGAACTGCAGCCGCCATTCGAGCAAATGGCCGATAGCATCAGGATCGCGTGCTTTGGTTCCGAGCGGGACAATTTGCTCATGTGGTCTCACTATGGAGACGGGCTGCGCGGCTTCTGCATTGTGTTCGATGAAAAGCTGATGGTCGGGGCGAGACCTGAAGGCTACATCACCGATGTTGCCTGTCTCGCTGTCGCGCATGACCAGGAAGATTACCATATGACGGTGAAAGAATGCCCGCGGATTATCTCGCGCGCCTCACTGCGATTGTGAAAAAGGAATACGGCGATGTCCCGACGCGGGCAGCACGACGTTCATCGGATATTTATACCCTGATCATCGATAGTGCTTCGCTTGATATGGCTGCGCAGCTTCAGCTGGCAAGATGATAGAGGGGCGGCCTCGTCAAATTTCAATCGGAACTGCGGTACCAATCTGAACAGCAACGGGCGTGTAGATGTCGACGTCCTGCCGGGGCGCGAGGATGGATACTACCAAAGAGTAGTGGACGGACCGCTCGTAACGGCCCTCCTTCTTCCGCGTTCGCCACCAACCCAGGGTTGGATGGACCGCAATGTGTCCGCGGCGAGCAAGCTCCGCCGCAGTTCCATGCCAGGTATTGGAGTGGAGCGAACCGTTGGTCGGCTTGCCGGTGCCCAACTCCCAGCGGCCAGTTTCGCCCGCGTGGTCCTCGTCATAGTCCTCGTCACGGTCAAAGCTGTTGATACGCAGTTTGAACTGCTGAAGCGTCTCGGTCGGCCGGATGACCTTGAAGCGCAGACCGTGTGAGGGATAACCGTATTTTCGGTCCCACCCGCGCTCACCCGGGCTGGGTTCAATGAAATAAGAGAGCGTGACGCGCATCTCTATGGGCGTGTCGAACGGCAGGGCTTCCAGCGCTTCTTGCGGCCAGGGCAAGTGATGGTAATTGATATCTCTGCTTTTGACGGCGCTGTCTTCCTCGTCGAGAAAGAACGGCTGGATCGTCTCTTCGGCGATCAGCGTCAGATTATTCTGCGCGCTGTAAAACAGCATCTCTCGATCGGGCACGCCGTAGCCAAAAGTCCGGAGCAGTCGGGTTGTGTCGAGCGAACCGTCCGGATACCCCACGCGGTCGCGCATGGCGTCCGTCCAGCGCGCACTATGCACCATGAGCGCTCTGATGGTTTCCGGACGATAGTCAGGATAACGCGCCGCAACTTGACAAGCGAGGTTGGCGGCGAGTGCAGTCGCAGCGCTCGTATCCCTGAACTCCGCAAGTGGCGGTCGGCCGGCCTCGAACACGTAATTGGTAGTCAGCAGTTGCAGTTCAGGAAGAAAGTCGGGGTCGCTGGCGTCGGGCGGCAATCCCATATTCCCGGCTTCCATCACGATATCCGGTTTCAGGGGCGTCTTGCCGGAACGCGGCCAGGTGACCGAAGTGGTGCTGCCCGGTGCCAGGTCTCCCTGTTTTGCCAGAGCAGTCCACCCCGGGTTCGAGTCAGCGTCGATAAGGGCGCGATCTGTATATCCGCCAACGGTCAGCGCATTCCAGGCCTGGGCAGGATCATGCACCGGCGATGTTTCGTTGGATTCGGGGTAGTCTGCTCTTTCATCGAGTCCGGTGTTGCCGGCGGAGATCAGAATCATCCGCGGGGTATCGTTGATCGTCCCGAAAGCAAGATTGTCGATCGCGGCTGACCACGACGATGGTCGTCCCCTGTCGAGACCGTCGGTTGTTGTGATGGCCATGCAGTAAATTTTCCGGCGAGTGGTATCTACTTCCAGACGAGAAACGCCTTCGATCGTAACAGCGCCGTAGAGATCGGGGTCGTGAGGGTCGGCCGGATGAATAAGCTTCAAGGACTGAAGTCCGTGAGTGAGTTCTACGGGCCCGTCGCCCGCCAGGACTTCTGTCAGGTCCCCGTACAGCGCGAGTCCGGCCATCTGGGTGCCGTGACCGCCCTGATTGCCGTCGTGGGCACCCCACGCCTGCTTCAGTGTCTGCGCGTCATTATCACTGATAACCGCAGCGAGGAGAGGGTGACCCCGGTTAACGCCCGTATCGAGCAAGCCGACGACCGGCGAGCCAGCGGAAGCCGGCGTAAGGCGTGCAAGGGTATCCTCGATTTCGAGGGTCTGGTCCGCTGCGCTGCGGGTTGAGTAGAGATCGGCCGTAGCCCTGGCTTTGCGGACTTCAGCTATAACTCCAAGGATCCCGGCGCTTCTCGACAGTTGCTCCCGAGTGCCGCGCACGAGCACAACTGTCCGGTCAACAAACCTGAGTTCATTTGAGATGACTTCATAGCCAAAGTCGCCAGCGGCTTCCCGCATCCGCGCGAGCGGGTCTTCGCCTTCCTGGGCGGACCGCAGCCAGACCTCCCAGAAGAGGTTTGTGTTGGCCGGCGGGTAAAGGACCGGGTCATCGGTCCAGAGCTCGCGCAAGGTGGCAAGCTTGATGTTGGCAATACTCTCGACAAGCTTCTTGTTGTCCCGCTTGCCAGGAACGGCATCCCGGTAAGCTTCCAGCACCTTGATAAAACGCGTGATCTTGTTGTCAGGAACGATGACAGTCGCAATTGTCCGGTTCTGATCAGCGGTGATAACCGACAGGAGCTCGATGCCGCTTTTTCTCAGCTCGAGACTCTCGAACGCCAGCGGGAAATCCGGATCGCTCTCGAAAGCGAGGATGATGCCGGGAGATTCGTAGAATCCGTTTCCCACCTGAACCGGAAACCGGTCCCTCTGCGCGCGCGCTGTGTCCAGGGCCCCGCGTAGATGCGCCGCGTGCGTAGCCCGGTTACGGTCCGGCAGATTGAAGCGAGGTGAATGCCCTCGCGTTGCCGTATAACGGGCTGCCTCTGCAGGAGTATCCAGTAACAGGTGCGGATAACGTGGCATTCAGGATTTGAACTATTTCGTCGGCTTTCGATGAGCCAGCGCGCTCTTGCGTTCGGAGATCGCCGAGGCGAGATCCTTGCTGGTTATGTCACGACGTTCAATCAACGCATGCTTGATGGCGTCGGTGGCCGCACGAGTAACATCTGCATAGCTGAGGCCTTTGGCTTTTCTCGCCAGCGCAGGCCAGTTCGTTTCATCCGCGATCTTCCGGGAAGCAAACTTGAACTTCAGGGCTGCGATAATTTCTTGCTCACCTGGTAGCGAATATTCAACAATATCGTCGAACCGTCTGAAGAGGGCGCGATCAAGAATCGTCGGATGGTTTGTGGCTGCAATGATGACGCTGTCCGACTCGTCCTGCTCCACCATCTGCAGGAAGCTGTTAACGATGCGCCGGATTTCACCCACGTCATTACTCAGGCCCCGCTCGGAGCCGATGCTGTCGAATTCGTCAAACAGATAGACGGCTCTGGTCCGGGCGATAGCGTCAAAGATCAAACGCAGCTTGGCGCCTGTTTCACCCATGAAGCGGGTGATCAACCGGTCAAGACGAACCACAAAGAGCGGCAATGACAGTTCACCGGCGATTGCCGAGGCGGTCAGCGTCTTTCCGGTGCCCGGCGGCCCAACCAGTAGAAGCTTCTTGCGCGGCGCCAATCCATGAGCACGAATGTCTCGTATCGTCTTGTGCTCGCGGACGACGCGCTCGAGAATGGCCCCGGTTTTCGTGCCCAGCACGAGGTCATGAAGGCGCGTCTGCGGGTAGGTAACGGTCAGCAGATCGGCAATTTCGCCCCGGGGACGCGCAAGCGGAATGGGGGATGGCCCCGGAGAAGGCACCCTGGCTCGTGACTTGTCAATCAGGTCGCGCAACTCTTCAGCCAGCTTGCCGTGTCCGCTGCGGGCCTCGCCGGCAGCAATCTGCATGGCGATAGAATGGAACTGGGTGGCATCGCCTTCGGCATATGCCTTCAGAAGCGCCTTGAGTTGATCTGCGCTGGCCATGGGACGTACTTTGCTGCTCACTGTGCGACTCTACTGTCAGGTTGCAGATTCTGGCAACCACTACGATTTGCTGTGCCCTCATCTGGTGAATAAGTGCGGACGGCCGGACTCGAACCGGTACGGGCAATCCCAACGGATTTTTGTACCAGCGACGGCTTTCGCCGCCGCCAACCCGGCGTTTGTGGTCCGCACTATCCGTTCACCGCTGCGGGCCCGTCTGCTTTCTACACATTCCTGTTGCCAGCTTGCTCGAGATTGCCGGTAAAGGCTTCCTCGGGAACGCTCAAACTGGCTCAACTCCCTTCGTGGTAAAGCCATTGATTTTGTCAATTTTTCTTCCGGCGCGATGGACTTGGATAAGATGCATCATCCCGTTCTGCGGGCAAGAAGATGCAGAATCCAGATCGATGCAGCGGGATCTGACTGCGGCTGTCTTGATCGATTCTTGCGCGGGGGCCTTTTGCCAGATCTCGTTGCGCACATCGAAGTGCCGGCCGGTCGTGATGAGGTCGTCGTGATTCACCTCGACCGCCTGCAAGAGTTGTTTGCTGCGCCGAACCTGTGCGTGGCACATGCCGTCAATGCCAGCCCTCGCTCATGCCTGTTTTCGTTTATGCTGCCGTGTCCCGGGTTGCCGCGACGCGTCCCGGCCGCGGGAGACGATGCGATACATTGCAACAAAGTAGCGGACCTGTTTTTTCGAAGGTTCATTCTGCAAGGTGGCATCGCATTTCCGCAACAGGCGATCGAGTTATTCGATGCGCGTCATCCACCTGTAGCAATTCAGGTGTGTGTGCTCTCTCACAGCGGCGACGCGTTCAAGCGAAGAGGCAGCGCAAGGACGTGCTCTGCAAGCGCTTGAAAATCGGGTAATGATGATGGCCACACATGTATCGAGGGTATCGGAACGGGCGACGGCTGCCGTTGTCTTTACTGCCCGACTTGCGACGCTCGCCATGGCCAAGGCCAGCGCCATGGACGGCGCGGTATCCTGTCAATGAGCGGCGCCACATCCACCAGCCACCTGTCGCCGGGTGCCGCGGCTCTTCGACATGCCGTGCTGCTTGCCACCGGAGCGGTGATGCTCGCTCCTTTTGTCTGGATGGTATCGCTGTCGATCAAGCCGCCGGGCGAAATCTTCCACGCATCGTTCTGGCCGGCGCAATTCCATGGCGTCGAGAATTACACGAGGGCGCTCACCGAGGCGCCGCTGCCGCGCTATATGAGCAATGGCCTGATCGTCTGCGCCCTCATCCTGTCGCTCCAGATTATCGTCTGCGCCCCTTGCGCATATGCGCTCGCCAAGCTTCGCTTTCCCGGCCGCGATCTGCTGTTCGGCATGGTGATGATCGGCCTGCTCCTGCCGCAACAGGTGCTCTCGCTGCCGCTTTTCGTCCTCGCCTACCAGCTCGGCATCCTCAACACCTACGCGGCGCTCGTCTTCCCTTACATGGTTTCGCCCTTCGGCATCTTCCTGTTCCGGCAGTTCTTCAGGACCGTTCCTGATGACGTGGTCCACGCCGCGCGGCTCGACGGTCTCTCCGAACTCGCCATCGTCTGGAGGATCATGGTTCCGATGGCGCTGCCGGCGATCATCGCTTTCTCGGTCTTTTCGGTGGTCGGTCACTGGAACGATCTTTTCTGGCCGCTGATCGCGGTGCGCGACCAGTCGCTGATGCCGCCGCCGCTCGGCATTGTGGCCTTCCGGAACGGGGAGGCCGGCAATGACTACGGTCCTCTCATGGCCGCATCCACTCTCGTCGTGCTGCCCCTCGTCATCGCTTTTCTTGCTGCGCAGCGCTGGTTCGTCGAGGGGCTGACCGGCGGAGCCGTCAAACAATAGGCCAACGGAGAAGATCGATGCCTCTTTCACGCAGGACCTTCCTGTCGACGGCAACGGCTGCGGCCGCAACGCCGATCCTTGGCGCCGCCGCGCTTCCGCAGACGACGATCCGCCTTTCCTATGCGTCCGCCCCTGCGAGGGGTCTGTATCAGTCGCTTGCGCAGCGTTTCATGGAGACCCGTCCCGATATCAGGGTCGTTCTTGACAGCCCCGCCGTCGACTATGACGGCCTCGTCCAGCAGACCTTGCGGCAGAACATAACGAAGCAGCTGCCCGACATTTCCCACCAGGGGCTGAACCAGATCCGGCCCCTTGCCGATCGCGGGATAGTCGTGCCGCTTGATCGCTTCATCGCAGGCGATCCGGCGTGGAAGACGATCGGCGTTCCGCAGGCCATGACGTCTTTTGCGTCATACGGCGGCAAGACATGCGCCCTGCCGTTCGCAATTTCCGTTCCCGTGCTCTTCTACAACATGGATCTCGTGAAGAAGGCCGGCGGTGATCCTGACAGGCTGCCTGACGACTGGGATGGCGTGATCGCGCTCGGCAGGAAAATCGGTGCCCTCGGCGAGGGGACCGGCGGCCTCTATGTCGAATACACCAACAACGGCTGGTCGTTCCAGACGCTGGTGGCTGCCTTCGGCGGCCGGATGATGAGCGAGGACGAAACAAGGATCACCTTCGACGGCCCGGCCGGCCTTCAGGCGCTGCAGCTGTTGCAGCGTCTCGGAAAGGAGGGCCAGCCGGCGCTTAATACAGAGCAGGCCCGGCAGGCGTTCCGGGCGGGAAAGCTCGGTATCCTGTTCACCGCAAGCAGTCTGTTGACCGGCTTCCAGCAGTCGGCCGCCGGCAATTTCCGGCTGAAGGTTGGATCATTGCCGGTCTCTTCGACGGCAGACAGACTTCCGGCCGGCGGCAACGGCATTGTCATGCTGACTGACGATGCCGACAGGCAGAAGGCCTGCTGGGAGTACATCAAGTTCGCAGTCGGGCCGGCCGGCCAGAAAGTCATGGTCGAGGCGACCGGCTACGTGCCGGTGAATCTCGCCGCGATCAGCGATCCTGCCGGGCTCGGCAGGTTCTTCGACGCGCACCCGGAGCATCGCATCGCCAGCCAGCGCCTTGCGATGATGACAGGCTGGTTCTCGTTTCCGGGCGAGAACAACTCCAGGATCATCAAGGCCATCGAGGATCACTGCTATCTCGTGGTCTCGCAGAAGCAGGATCCGGCTGCGGCGCTCTCGAGCCTCGGGAAGGACGTCGATGCGCTGCTGCCACACTGAGGATGGCCGGTACGGTTGTCCGCGACTCTACCGTTCATCCGTGCCCCCATGCGACGGCCTCTTTTGCCGGCAATCGATCCTGCGAAATGAAGCCTGTTCAGCCTGACCTTGAGATTTCCGCAACGGGCGCTCGCCGCTTTATTCCGGTCGATCTGGGCCCGCATGCGAATGCCGGACCGCAACAGGCCGCGGACGCCCGATGGCGCTGGAGCGAGAGGGGACCTGCGGTGCGGCAATGGCCGTCCGGTGGCGGCGCCCACCTCGAAGGCTTCCTGGCGGGCCATCAGTTCTTTTACGGCATTCCGTTTGACCTCGTCGATCCCGCGCTCAACGGCGGGCGCCGCTGGCTTGCATTGACTGACCAGGCCGGTCTCCTCGCGCAGCACGCGACAATCCACTTGCACCGGCCGCAGCGCGCTGCCGGCATTCTGGTTGCTCATTTCACTGACCTCGAGCAGTCAGATGCAAGGACCGGAGAACTGCTGGCGACCTATACGATCCTGTTCGCTGATGGCGGACGTGCGGAAATTCCCGTGCGACGAGGATTTGAAATCGCGGGGCGGCAGGGGACACTCGGCACGCAAGCCTGTGCCGCACTGCCTCATACCGCCTACCAGCCGGTGCACCGCGGCCCGGAGCGTCAGGACGGGCCGGTCGACAGCCGGGCCCGCTTCACCGGCATCACGACCGGGCCGGCGGGCAGCCGCCAGACCTGCTGGTTGATGGCGCTCGAAAACCCTTCGCCGATGAAAGAGATCGTTGCGATCGCCTTGACAGCCCGGCATGCCGATGTGGTTTTCGTTGCAGGCATCACCCTCTCGATCGAGTCAGCCAATCCGCTGCGCCGCGGGCCGCGGGAAGGCGTGATCATCGACCTTGCCGCCCTGGCCGGTACGAAGATCAGCGAGGCCTGTCCGGACGACTGCACGCCGGGGCTCCGGTTTGTCCCGGTCGATGGTTTTGCCCCGGAAGAGCTGGCTATGGCCGTTGATCTGGGGACGATTACCCGATGCTCGGCCTTGCCGCCGGAATCGCTCGACGAGTGGCTGGCGGCTCCGGTCAAGGGGTGGGGAGCTCCGGTGACGAAACAGCCCGCCTCGCTGGTCCATGCCGAAATCACAGCAGCGCAACAGGCCCGCCTGCTCCTGCGCAGGGGGAGTTCGCTGCTCAGCTTTCGCTGGCAGGATATTCTCGAGAACAGGTCACCCGTCAGGCTGGCCGCTCACGACCGGGTACGGCTCAAGGTGCGGGTCGTCGATGCCAGCAACGGCCAGGAGCTGCCCTCACGCGTTCACTTCCGCGGCGCCGCCGGCGAGTATTTGCCACCGCTCGCTCATACCGCGTTTGTCGACGATGCCTGGGGACAGCACGTCGGTGGCGATCTCAGGCTGGGCAGCATGGATTACGCCTACGTTCCGGGCCGTTTCGAAATCGTGCTGCCCGTTGGAAAGGTCGCCGCAGAAATCGTTCACGGCTTTGAATACAAGGTCATACGCACAGCTCTCGAGATCCGGCAAGGGCAAACCGAACTGCTCTTCGCGCTCGAGCGGTGGAGCGATATCCGCCGGCGCGGCTGGTATTGCGGCGATGTCCATGTCCACTTTCTTGACCCGGTCACGGCGACGCTGGAGAGCGCGGCGGAAGACGTCAATGTCACCAACCTTCTGGCCGCTCAATGGGGGCGCGCTTTCACAGGTGTCGGGCACGGCATCGCGCGCGAATACAACAGCGGCCTGTCCGATCGAATCGTGCGCATCGACAGCGAAAATCGCCATCACATGATGGGGGACGTTTTTTTGCTGAACCTCAACGAACCTGTCCTGCCGCTGTCGAGCGGCGGGGCCGAGCGGGATGAAATCGGCGGTTGGGAAGACGTCAGCCTCGTCGACTGGTGTGCGGCCTGCAAGATGCAGGGTGGCCTCGTGTTCAACCAGCTGATCCCCACGCCGCATGCGGAGGCGACCGCGGCCATTGTGCTCGGGTTGATCGACGCTGTGGAAGTCAGATGGTTCAACTTCGACTTCACCGCCCATCTGCACATCGACGGCCATTGGGGAGATACGCCGTTTGACTGTCCCGGCGTCCGGCAATGGTACGCCTACCTCAATGCGGGCTACCGCCTGCCTGCTGTCGGGGGCACCGACAAGATGTCCAGTGGTACCGCGCTGGGCGCGCTGCGCACCTACGCTTTTCTCGGCGACGGGGCGCAATTCGATTACGCAAGCTGGTGCAGCGCCATTGCGCATGGACATACCTTTGTCTCCACCGGCCCGCTGCTCGAACTGGACGTTGACGGCAGGATGCCCGGCGAGGAGATTCAGCTGGCCGAGGGGGGCGGGCAGATACGTATTACGGCGCAGGCCCGTTCGGCCCAGCCATTTGAAGTCATCGACCTCGTGCAGAATGGTCAGGTCGTCGCCAGCGCGAATGCAGGTGATGACGGACTTTCGGCTACCCTGGATGCAACGGTAACCATCGACCGCAGCTCATGGCTTGCGGCGCGTTGCTTCGGCCGCGGCAGGTTGCACACGCAACATCCCATCGACATCGGTGCCCATACTTCACCTGTCTACGTCCTCGTCGGTAACCGGCGTCAGACTTCGACAAAAGATGCAAGCTATCTGCTCACGCTGCTCGAGGGGGGCGCAGCCTACCTGGAGAAGCTCGCCGTCTGGCGCAGCGAGCGCCAGCGCCGGCGTCATCTGGCGCGCCTCGATGAAGGGCGGCAGGCGATCCTGCGCGATCATCCACTGGCACGCCCGCACTGGATGGCTCTGACCGGCGGGAGCTCCGATGACTGATGCCTGCGCGAGCGATCGCAACATCGCCAGCAAGGCCGGGCTGGCGTCAGAGCGTGCGACTGCATCCCGGGAGGACCTTTCATGACCTTGTCCGGGCTCGAACGAAGGGCAGGGGAGCGATCGCGGCCCTTCGACCGGGAACAGCTCGTCGCGAATGCCGCAGGCGAGTTCCTTGTGCATGCCCGCCTCGAAGGCGGTGGGCCTGTCGTGCTGTTCCTGCCAGGAGGAGCACACCTGGCACGCGTGGCCTACGGTCATCCCGGAGCGCGGCGAGAGGATTTTCTGGACCACCATCTCGAAGCCCGTGGACTGGCGCTGCTCGCCATTTCCTATCCGACCAGCAATGCGGTGTTTTCGAGGCCGGATCCCTTGATGACGTTGTCGCGGTGGGCGGCGGGTGTCGCGGAAGTCACGGCGAATATGGCTGGCCGGCGCCCGGTGCTGGTCGCCGGCTGGAGCATGGCTGGCAAGGGTGTGCTCCGCCTCAACCGTGCCCTGAAGGAACGCGGTGTCCCCGTGACCGGCTTTGTATCGCTTTGCGCGCGCCCGCCATGGCCGGGCCTTTCGCCCCGTCTGGCGGAGGGCGAGCCGGTCCGGGCGGACGGTCTGTGGGATTCCAGCCTGTACCACTACAGCACGATCGCGGGCCTTGAAGAGGTCAACCGGCTGGCCGGCCGCACGATCATCAGCAAGGAAACGCACAGCATCCACTATCACGGCGAGGGCCCGCTCATGCTTCGCGGCGAGGTCGACCGCCTCGATGTGGATGGACGGTTCACGAGCATTGAAGCTGCCCTCGCAGACTCGCAGGCCTTCGCCTTCGAACAGGCGCCGCTATGCGCAACGATCTCGCCGACGGCCTCGAGCGATGCGGAGCACGCTTTGGCTGATGCCGTGATATGGAGCGTCATCGGTCTGATGGGCCTGTTGCGCAACCATCTGGCAGGAGCTGACCTGAACCGGTTGCCGCGCGAGAGCTGGACCAGGCTGCGCGCCCTGGCCGGGGAGTGGCCGAGGGTCATGAACCGTACCGTCGAGGGAGGGCACTTTTTCTTTGTCGGAGAAACGGGCGCCGGCGCCACGGCCAGCGCACTGGCCGACCTCAACCGGCAACTGGCAGCCCTGACGGACGAACTGCAGGCTATCAGGGATGGTGTACCGCCGCGACCGGCGGAGGACTCGTATCGCTGAATCTCGACTGAAACAGCCGGGGCGAGGCCGCTCCGGCAGAAACCTGATGCCGCCAACGTTCCGGTCGCAACCAAGGCGCGGGAAACATGAACATGATTGATCTTCGGCGTATTACCTCTCCCAGAGTAGCTGGGGCGGACGAGTATCTGCGAAGAACATTGCTGTCGCTGGCAATGAGATGGGATGGTGCCGACGAGATGCGTCATCACCGGCGGCTCGGCAGCAGCGACGATCTGCTCGCGGCGCAAAGATACCTCGCCAGGGGCAACAGGGGCCTTGTCCCAACCGACAGGATATTCCTGGCGAACGGCACGTGGAACGTGTTGCTCATCCTTCTCGAGACGCTGGTCGGGCGGGGCAACTCGATTGCGGTTGAAGCGTCTACCTACTCCCAGGTACGCGACGCGGCGAACATCCTCGGAATTCGCCTCGTGCCGGTTTCGCTCGACGCCGACGGGCTGATTCCTGAAGCGTTTGACAAGGCGTGTCATGTTCACCAGCCCAAACTCCTCTACTGCGTGCCGAACGCGCAAAATCCGACCGCATGCACAATTCCATCGGGCAGGCGGGCTCAGATCGCTGAAATCGCGCGCCGCCATGATGTGGTGATCCTCGAGGACGACCCGCAGGGCCTCGTTCGCGAAGATTTCCCGCCGGGCTTTTCCGACATTGCTCCGGATATTTCATGGACAGTGATGGGATTGTCGAAGTGCTTTTTCGTCGGTGCGCGGATCGCGTACGTCGTCGCACCTGACAGGGCCGCAATCGAGCAGGTCATGTCGCGATTTGGTGCGATGGCAATGTGGTATGCGTCCGTTCCTTCTGCCGCCATGGCAACCCGCGCCATTCTGGAGGGCGCAGCCGACGATCTGCTTCAGGCAATACGCCTCGAAGCAGGACGACGACGCGAACTTGTGGTGAAGCTGATGCCCGGGATCTCCGCTTCCTGCATCGGCGCATTGCATGTCTGGTTGAAGAGCGATGTCCTTTCAGGTGATGAACTTGTCGACAAGGCCCGAATGGAGGGCGTGCTGGTACGAAGTGGCTCTGAATTCGCAGTTGAGAAGACGAACTGTCTGGACGGAATTCGGGTTTCTCTTGCCGACGTTTCGCCCGGATCGCTGGAGGAAGGCCTTGCCCGCCTTGCACGAATAATCGGCCCGGACCGGTGTGGTGGCGCGATGCAGGCCGTAAAGCCATAAATCTGCCGGCCGGATGGCCGGCCAGACAGGTCAATGGGCTTGATACTACAACCATTATGACGCCATGTGCTGGGCGCGATTTCATAGGTCGCTATCGGAGATATCTAATGAAGCGTCTCGCGATCTTCCTGGACGGCACCTGGAATACGCTGAACAACAATACGAACGTTTGGCGCCTGAAATCGCTGACCGCCGAGACCGCCGACCAGCGTGTCTACTATTCGCAGGGCGTCGGCACCCGGCGTGGCGAATCGGCGCGAGGCGGCGTCACCGGGTGGGGTATCGACGACGAAATCATCGAAGCTTACACGTGGCTCATCCAGAACTTCGACGATGGCGACGAGATATTCATTTTCGGTTTCAGCCGTGGAGCGTATACGGCACGCAGCCTGTCGGGGCTGATCTGCAAATGCGGTATCCTCCGGCTTGGCGCGCCGCTGTCCATCGAGCAGCTATATGCCCGGTATCGAATCTACGATGCCCCGACTATCAGGTCCCTGCTAGATAAGCCGTTGCCGGACGATGCTTCCCTCGAGGAGCGCTGGCTGACGACCTATTCGCGTCCCACCAAGGTCAAGTTCGTCGGCGTATGGGACACTGTCGGTTCGCTCGGCCTTCCGGTGTGGAGCATGGCGGCCAAGGTCCGCAAATATCGGTTTCTCGACACGCACCTACGGCTCGACAACGAGTACGCCTTCCACGCGCTTGCGCTGGACGAGCACCGCAGGAACTTCGAGCCGACGTTCTGGACCAGGACCGACAGAGCAGGGCACGAAGGAGCGGCCGTGCGGCAGATCGACAAGGTCGAGCAGCGTTGGTTCGTCGGTGCTCATGCCAATGTGGGCGGCGGCTACGCCAGCGACCCGCTCGCGCAGCGGCCCCTGAAGTGGCTGATGGAGAAAGCGGCTGGCCTGGGGCTCATTTTCCGTGACGCGGTCTCTGTCGACGTCTCGCAGGTCGCGCCGCCGGTCACGGATTCCTATCGCGTGTTCGCTTGGGGTCTCTACCGTTTCGTGTCGCGGCGTTTCTTTCGGCCCCTCGGTTTGGCTCCGGACAAAGGGTCGCAGGCCACAACCTCCCGCATCAACGAGACCGTTGACGGTTCGGTCTTCGACCGATGGCGTGCCGATGAGTTCTACCGTCCGGAGAACTTGGCATCTTGGGCGAAGGCGAGGGGCGTTGATCCCGCCGGGCTCGCCGGCGCGGTCCGCGCAGACGATCCGAAGGTAAGTGTGCCTTGATGCTCAACATCCTGAGAATGGACGTCTCGACGGACCTGCTGCGCAAGATGGCGAAGGAGGAGCGCTGCCTCTTCCTCGCGCTCGGCCATGCTTCGAACCAGGTGAACGCGCTGTGGAAGCTGGTGATCGTCTTGACCAACGGCGACGAGAACGATCCCGTGAAGCAACGTCTGGAGGGCGCGCAGACCCAGATCTTCGTCAGGCTGACGATAGGCGCGATGTGGGAAGCCTGGCGGCTGGTCGACGACCGTTTCCTGAGACGTCCGCTCGGCAACGAGTTTCTGCCGACACTCGATCGCCCGGCGGCCGATGCGCTGGACCGGCTGAAGAAGCGCTTTGGCAAAGGGAGCGGTCTTTCGACGATCCGTAACAATTACGCATTCCATCATCCGGGGATCGACGATATCGACGCGGCGTTCGAAAAGGCGGCGAGCGAAAGCGATAGCGAGCAGGCGGACTGGGCGGCCTATTTTAACAAGGCTCTGCTGAACACATTCTTCTTCGTTTCCGACTACGTCTTCGCCCATGGTATGGCCGATGCGCTGTCCGAACCGGACGTGAATGAGGCCCATCGCCAGCTTCTCGGCGAGATGGCGCCGGTCGCGAACGATCTGTCGCAATTCACGTTCGGTTTCGCTTCCGCGATCTTCCGGCGCTATGTCGGCGACGAATTGACGATGACGTTGGTGGCGAAGGTCGAGAATGCCCAGGACATCGACGATCTGAGATTTCCGTTCCTTGTCGAGACAACGGGTCTGCGGAACGGTTGATATCGCCGGTGCAAAGACCGAGCTGCAAGAGACTGTTGGTCGGCCCAGGAGCGTCCCTTCGACGCCAGGGAAGGCATCCTAGGTTTCGCGCTCTTCGGCTTCGCGCTTTTGCTGCTCGTCCCTCGCGCGATCGCGCTTTTCGACCCCTCTGTCGCGCCGCCGTTTGCGTTTTGACCGTGGCGCCTGATGAACGACGCCGGGGCCGGTGGACACCATGGTCTTCACGCTGACGTTCTTCAATTCTCGCATTTTTCTTGTCGCGGTGACCCCTTCCGCGCGTGCTGCTTGAAGAAGGTTATAGATATCCTCGCCGCGGATGCTCGTGCCGGGGTCGGCCATGATGATGGTGTCGAGCTTGATCGGGGCGCGGTCAGCTTCCTCTTCGCTGGTGCCGGACCGGGCCTGCGTGACAAGCGCCTCGAGCTTGGACTCGTGGAACACTTCGCTCATGCCCGCCCCGCCAGCCAGCCGCCGGTGAACCTTGCCGGGGTGAGCACGCATGAACTCCAGGAAGCCAGCGTCCGCCTCGGATAGTGGCAGATGGTAATCATTGTAGCGAACGAACGGTTTGCCATCGACATACATCTGGAAGTGCCAATGGGGCTTCTTCGAGTGATCGCCGCCGCCGTCGTGACCGGAAAGATCGGTCTCCCCGCAAGAGAACGACCACTCCAAATTCTTGTATTTGACGGTGAGCTCGAGCAGTTTGCCCGTGCCCTCAGCGGCGAGATCGTTAATGTTCTGGGCGAAGGCTTCCTCGTTGGCGACCCAGCGCACGTAGTTTTCGAGGGAGCTCCAGCTCAGGTCCGTCGCCAGCTGTTCGATGTGTTCTTTGCGGACCCCGTCCGGTTTCAGAAGCCAATGCCGGCATGGCTTATTGGCGTCAAAGCTTACCAAGGCACTGCCGCAAAAGCTGCATGAGCCCGCTCTGAACGCCTCGCGGAACGCCTTGTGCTGCGCCATGGCCTCCTTCCGGTTCAGTTCATTGACGCGGTCGATCTCTGACCTTGGAAGGCTCGCCATGAACTGTGCGAACGTCTGCGCGCTGGGTCCGGAGGTTTTTATCATCGGCTGCACATGGTCAGGTTTGTCGAGGAAGACGCGATCTCATAACACAGCGCGAAGCGAACTTGTATACAAAGCGCCGCTAACCTCGACTTTCCGTAGTTTCCTGATCAAGGGGGTCATGGCTTCAGTACCGATCGCGTGAATGCTCGATAACAGACGCTCCTCGCGCCGACGGCTATGTGCCGACTGGCGAGTCGGCTCACCAGGACCTACTGGATCAGATGTCAGCCGCAATCGACGGCAAACGTCCTGCCTTGCCTGGCAAGGGCTTCCGTCACGTCGCCCGGCATCGGTACGGGTTTGATCTTGATCCGCGAAAAGTCGACGAGGACCTCGCAAGAGTACGCGCAGCGTTTCCGGCGTTCGTCAAAGCCGTGACCTGCCTTGAGCGAATGATGACGGCTGCGAAGAAGGCTGATGATGAGCCTTCTGGGTCGTCTTGCACTCTCTGGAGTTGGCTGCTGCGCAATGTAACTGCGCTGCAGCGGCGGCCCCTGCCGCAGCCGCACTGCCAGCCAGATCCTCGGCATCTCACTGCAGCGCCGGTCGAAATGCGTCCCCTAATCCCCCTGCAAGTCGTTGGAATCGCATGCGCTGAATTTCTCGCGTTGAGGCGACGGCGCCAAGCAAAGTACGCCCCTAACGAAAGTCATGGTCCCGATTGACCTAAGCCGCAACACTTCCACTCGCGGAAATCAGCAAATCCGCCGGAATATGGAACCGTTCGCGCAGACGCTTCACCATCGTCATGCTCAATTCGCGCTTGCCGGACATGACCTCACCGACGCGACTCGCAGTGCCCAGAAGCGGCACAAGATCAGCGCGCGTCAAACCATGTTGTTCCACCAGATAGACCAGCAAGTCCGGCAACGGCGGCGCTTTGCGCGGCCAGCGTGCGCGTTCATACGCCTCGATAAGGCGAGCTTGCGCTACCATGCGCGCTCGATCGGCAGCCTCGTTCGATTGCATCAGCTTGCCGACAAGCGCCTTGGCCGCCTCATGATCGGCCTGGTTCTGGATAATTATCAATGTTGCCTTCATCACACCGTCTCCGCGCCCACCTTGTCATAGTCTTCATGACTGCCGAAAAAGCGGATCATCGATACACCATCACGATACTACAGGACTCGATCTTCTGTTCCAGCGTGGATGGCCACAACATTCCTCCCGAGGATTTCAACGCCTACATCAAGAACCAGATCGAAACGCCGAATCTGGTCATCCTTTTGATGACGCCCGCCTACATGGAGAGCCTGTATTGCTTGATGGAGCTCGGTGCCGCCTGGGTGCAGAGCAGTAAGAGCCTTCCGATCGTCGTGCCGCCCGTCGCTTTCGACGTGGTGACGAAGACTCTGGACTTGAGGCAGGCCTGGAAGATCGACGCCACGAACGGCTCATCGACGTCAAGACCCTCGTTCAGTCATCAGTATCGAGCCAGGAGAAGAGGTCCGGGCACGTTTGGGAGGATAAACGCCCTCTGTGGGGAGCGGACATCAAGAAGGCCGTTTCGAAGCTGCAGCAGGCTACCAAGGTCGACGCAGCCGTCCACAAGGAAGTGCTTTCGCAGGTGAAGGAAGGCGAAGAAGAGATCGAGCAGCTTAGGGAGGCGCTCACGCGTGCGGACCGCTACGGGGAGCTCGCGAAACTGAAGGATAAGAAAGAGGTCGCTGCCCTCGAAAAGAACGAGCCTGGCAATCAGAACCTGGAAACGCAGTTCGAGGAACTGATCGAAGCCGTCAAGAACACCAGACCATCGGGGTACAAGATCGTCGACAAGCATATCATCCTGGACCGCTACGGGCGCGCAGGGACCATCGACTGGTACGGTTATAAGGAGGAGTTTGAAGACGCGAGAAAATACGGTCTGCTGGCGGCGGACAGTGATCACGTCGACTGGAGCCGCATCAAGGTGAAGGTCTTTGTGAATGCGATCAAGGCAGTCCAGGAGTTCCTCGAATCCGAGGAGGGGCGGCATGGTCCAGGCAGCAGGACGACGACGTCCCGACCGATCCTGACGACCTCAATTTTTGGGAATACCATCTCGACATCTGACCGAATGTGGTCGTCCTGGGAAGGTCGGCTGCCGCGGCAAGCTCGATCGGTTCGAGCTGGTAATTTAACGACTTATGGGCTTCGACCCGGTCCTAAAGTAAAAGGAGGCCAATCGACCCGTTCTGGTCGCCCTATCTTCAGGGGTGGAGGTGAGCAATATCAGTGACTTGATCGCCCTGCTTTTATTGTGTGGGCATAATGAGGCGCCGCGCACGCAAATGACCGTCGCAGCGGCATCCTTTCGGTAATGCCTTCGGATGAACCATGGCGCGACTGGCTGCGGCAGTCGTCACGCCCGGGCTGTTGCCAAGACGCGCTACGCCTTGAAGGCGGTTGCGAACGGGACGGCGGAAATTGCGATGAGGGATGTCGTGCCGCAGCTCGTCGCTGCCTGAGCTCCTCGACCCTATTCCGGAATAGCTGCGGGCCCTTCGTGTTGCCGCACGGACTACAACGACCCGGCAGCACATTGCCGAAGCGGGTGCTGCCGCTCGATCGCCTCCTGATCGGCAGCGCCCGTTCTACAAGAACCTGCCTAGAAGAAGATGTTCGTTGACACGGAGAAATTCAGGGCATGTCCGATCTGCGGGGTGTACGTAATGCTGGTCGGATTGTTGATGTAGGTCAGTCCTACGCTTGTATAGACTCCCGCTGCGAGATGGGCGGTGTAAGTGACCGCGATTGCCTGACTGTCCCGATGAACGAGCTTTCCTTTCGCCAGCGCGGCGTCGACCGCCAGCTTGCTCCACACCGTGTCAGTCGCGACGATGGAAATTTGATCGGTCGGCCGCCAGTCGAAAGGTCCGTTCACATAAAAGCGTAGCTCGTAGTACTGGCTGACCGTATTCAGATCAGGAGGAGCTCCCATGACCGAGAATCCGCCGTAGATGCCACGAGATGCGGAGTCCTGAACATTCGTCTGCAGGAACTGCCTGTCCGCGGCGATGTAATAGAAGGTGTTCGGATCGGTTCTCTGTTGATTTGGAAGCGCCAGACTTTTGTAGCTGCTGGTGTTGTAACCTGCGCCCGCCCTCAGCCAGGTCTGCGGCGAGCCTGGAGCAGCCTTGTTCAGATAGCCGGTTTCATCAAGGTAGAGAACGCCGGCATGCGTCGTGCTCCAGTTCAGGCCCGTGGGGTTCTCGGTGATCTGGGTAAAGAGCCCGTCCGGACTGTCAGCACGCTGGAAGGACACCTTGGTGTACAGGTGATCATCGAAATTGTACTTCAGGTTGAGAGCCGGGGTTGGTGCCGGGGCGGCGCTCAGGCCTCCCTGGAAAAGTATGCTCGACGAGGGACCGAAAACATTTGATCCCGCATTTCCGCCAACCACCGTGCCGGCGAATTCATGTGAATTCCTGAGATAGCCGACCTTGAGTTCGAGCTTCCTGTCCCAGAAAGTCTGATAGTACGAAATCGTGTTGATGCCCAGTCGATCCGGCCCGCCAGGTTGCCATGTCCAGGATTGCTCCTCGGCACCCACGACGATCTGGCCGTCCGGAATACCATATCGACTGAGGTCATAGGTCACCCACATGTAGTTTACGGTGCTGAACGTCGGATTCTGTCCGTTGTAGAGCTGGTTCGCGATGGTGCTTCTGGCCGAATTCGGCAAGAGATTGTTTGTGTAGGTGACCTGTGACCACAGCAGATAACCGATGCCGACTTCGGCCAGCGCAGATCTCACGCCGCCGGCATCCTGAACCACCGTATCGGCCGGACCTGGTATGTTGACGACCAGTCCCTTTTCACGGAGGTTCTGGAATTTTGCGAACGGATCGGGCTTCTTTTGAATCGTGTAACTGTCCGCAACTTCATTTGCCTTGCGCCGTTGAACGCCGGTCTGCAATCGCGATGCCGAAGCGGCGCCTGCTTTCTTCCGGTGATGATCGGCTCCCGGGACCGACTCTGTTTTCGTGAGCGCTCGCTTCCCGGCCTCATCCTGAGGATCGCTTTTCCGGTCCTGAACGCTGGCTGCCTGTGCCGACAGCGGGTTGCAGACAAGCCACGCTGCTGTCGACAGCGCGATGGCGAGGCCGCCCTGTTTGGTGACTGGTCGAAACCGGACTTTGTCTGCAGCCACGTACAGCGGCTCACTGTGATGCACGTGCCGAACGTTTGCGCCCGTAGCACGGTCTTTGATGCTGACTCGCATAATACCCCCGAACAGATAGGACCCTTGGCGCGTGATCCATCGCATCCGGAGCGCTACAAATGGATGACTATAATCAACTAATTCGATGCGAACTCCGGAAGATGCGATGGTTCGGGAAGCCTGCAAACAAGCGACATCAGGCCAGGCGCGACGATCCTGTCCCGACGCAGGCAGATCTGTTCCTGCGCGTTGTCTCCATGCAATCCGAACTATGCAGATCGCGGCCGTGAGCTTCTGTCACGCCCGGTCTGACGGGTGAAGTTGAGTCCGGCATGCAGGACAGGCGTGAGACGCTTTACTTGATCCTCGTTGAGTCTGCCGGTGCGCGTTCTGGTGTTCTCACGGAGCCGGCGTCAGTTCATCAGCGCTTGCCCGGATCGGCGCTCCTGATCTTGCTGCAACCGGCCGGATGGTGGCGCAGCTCACAGTTGCATGTGAGCCGGACGGCGGGCGCGAACGACAGAAAGCCTTGCGCCTGAGAGGAGCCGGCGAGGCGCGGAACGAGCAACGCGTCACAGGCCCTGATTGCCAGCCATCGGACGTCAGGGTGAAGAGGCAGAGATGACCCGATGGCGAGCCGTGTTAAAGATCGCCTTCTGTGGCGCGCTTCTGCGATGGGGCGCGCAGGCTTTAATGCGCCTGAAGTCTGCGGCCAGGTGGATGGCCGCTCGCGGGCCGGAGTGATCAACGATGTTCGTGAACGCGCGCAATCGTGAAGACCGCTTCGGCCGCCAGTCCTGATTTGTGATGCGTGCACGGAACAGCAGTTCGAAAACGGGCTTTGGCCGACCTCGCCCACCTCTGTTCGTAATCGACCTTTCCGATGTGCGGAATGCGCCACGCGATTCTGCAGCCGCGGTATCGGGCTTCCTGCGTCAGGCGATTCTGACAGCCCGCACCTGGCCTGCATACTGCATCGCTCCGGATCCGGAATGCGATAACGCAAACGCAGCGTGCGTCTGTAGCGGCCGGCGCAACGCGTATGTCGGACTGCGATGGAAGGAGGCCGGACGCATTTCGGGAACAACGACGTCCGCATGCAAGTGAAAGATCATGGCGAGTGGTCCGGAGCTCTCGCAAACTCTGGAGCAGCAGTCCAGTGATCCGTAGCAGTCGCGACGGCTTCGATCCTTGAACCCGGGGCGGGGCGCAGCAACAGGATGGAGGCACGATGCGCATCTGCGGTATCAAATTGACACATGATGGAGCAATCGCCCTCGTCGAGGACGGGCGCCTTGTCTTCTGTATTGAGCAGGAAAAGCGGGGTAACAATCCGCGCTACCTGCACATTGGCAATCTGGATGACATTGTCGTCGCCCTGGCCACGCAGGGTCTTGGTACGAAGGACATCGATGAGTACGTCATCGACGGCTGGCCCGGTGACCCGCAGACGCGGTTCGATGTCGTCAGTGGCAACAAGCCTGTCACTCTCAAGGCGGCGCCCTATCTTGAGCCGTACGCCGGCGGTCTGCTGGCTGCATGCGAAAGCTCGGGCCTGATGCTCGGTCGCGAAGTCCTGCCTTACAGCAGCTACCCGCATGTGACAGGGCATCTTGCATCGGCTTATTGCACCAGCCCGTTTGCGCAGACAGGAGAACCCGCCGTCTGTCTTGTGTGGGACGGCGGCATACCTCCGCGTCTTTATCATGTAGAGCGCCACGAGGCCCGCTTTGTTGAATCGCTGTTTCCGGTGATCGGACATGCCTATGTACTGGCCGGCCACAAGTTTGGCCCCTACAAGAGATCGAACCGCTCCGGAGGGGGAGACCGCAGCATTGCCGGCAAGGTGATGGCCTATATCGCGCTCGGGTCCCTTGATGAAGCGGTCGTGGCGATATTTCAGGAGCTTTACGAGGAGCGTGTTGCGGCGGACGACAGGCTCGGTCGCAATTACCGCGGGGAGGTCGGAAGCATAGATTATGCGCTTGCAGCGTGGCACGACCTCCTCGAGGTCAGCATCGCAAGGCTGAGGGATCACTCGCCTGAGAATGTGCTCGCATCATTTCATTGTTTCCTCGAGCGTATGCTCGTCCGCGAGATGACGGTCTTCCTGCAACGGAATTCGTGTCTGCCAGGGATCCGAAATCTGTGCATTGCCGGCGGTTGCGGTCTCAACATCAAATGGAATACGACGCTGCGTGCGTCAGGCCTGTTCGATTCTGTCTGGGTGCCGCCGTTTCCCAACGACAGCGGCTCGGCAATCGGTGCTGCCTGCTCCGCCCTGGCGACAGACAGGGGCTTCGTGCCGCTGGAGTGGTCCGTCTATAGCGGTCCGGCCCTGCTGCGCGGCGATGTACCACCCGAATGGGAGGCGTCGCCCTGCAGCATGCAGGAACTTGCCACCGTCCTGGCAGACGACCACCCCGTGGTCTTCCTTGACGGTCGGGCGGAGCTCGGACCGAGAGCTCTGGGGGGCAGGAGCATTCTTGCTGCCGCGACCTCTGCAGGGATGAAGAACCATCTCAACGACATCAAACGGCGGGAGCATTTCCGACCCGTGGCGCCGGTTTGCCTTGAGGATCGGGCACCGGAATTTTTCAGCCCCGGAACGCCGGACCGCTACATGCTTTTCGAGCACCGGACGCTGGCTGAATTGCGAAACAGGATTCCTGCCGTCGTGCATCTCGACGGGTCCGCGCGATTGCAGACGGTGCCCCGGGAATCCCGGCACACGATCGCCAGGCTTCTCGTCGAGTATGAAAGCCTTACGGGACTTCCGCTGCTCTGCAATACGAGCGCCAATCACCACGGATGTGGCTTCTTTCCCGACGTTGCAGCCGCCTGCCGGTGGGGACGTGTCGGACACATATGGAGCGAGGGCCTGCTCTGGACCAGGACCCGGGCGAGCGAAATGTGCCATTCCGGGTAGGGCGATTGCGCATTCCTCGCCTGGTGGGCTCAATCAGAACGCGTCATGAATGACGTGACCTCGATTGATCGCCCTGATGCTGGCTGGCCAGCGCAACAATCTGTTTTCGAACCTGCATGGAAAGTTGCCGCGGAGCTCCGTCGGCACGTCTGCAGGACTACACCGGAAATCGGCCGGCTCTCGCTCAAAGGCTTTTGCTTCGGGATCGGTATCCAATCAAGGTCGTGATGTGACCCCGGTCCATGAAAGAGCCCGACGGCGAGTGCGACAGCAAAAGCTGACGGATGCGCGTCAAAAACCCGTCGCGACGGGGGCCCAAGGTGCCCGGTGCGCCCATTGCGGTCGAGGACAGCCAGCCAAGAAGGTCATCAATGATCCAGTGATACTGGTAGTAGTGGCGAAGTTCTGTGATTTCGTTGAAATCGGAAGCACCAAGGACTTCCCGATGCGATCCTGTCAGCCTTGGCCGTACGCCTCCGGGACCGGCGGGCAGGCTTCCGCCCCAGAAGTCGGTAATGTCGTTCACCATTGCATCATACCATTCTCCCGGTTCGGAATGCTCCCGCACGCGATCGATGATCGCGACGCATCCATCAGGTTTCACGACTTGTGACAGCGTTGCCAGTGTCGCGGCTCGATCCATCCAGTGGAAGGAGAGGGCAATGGTTGCGAGGTCAAATGATGAGGGGGCCAATTGCAGGTTCTCGGACGTCGACACGAGGAAGTCCAGATTGTTGACTCCACGTGTGTTTGCCATTCGCCTGCCTTCCTCGACCATTTCGCTGCTGGGATCGACGGAAAACACGTGTCCCACGGATTGCGCCAGGGGAAGGCCGATCTGTCCCGTGCCGGCACCAAGATCGAGTACACGAGTACTGGTGGTGAGGCGGCAAAGCCGGATCAACGATCTGAAGACATCCTCCGGATAGGGTACCGCGTGCCGCGCGTAGTAGGGCGCAGCACCGCTGAATATCTCACTCGCTGCAAACATGACTGCCTCCGGACGTCTGCTCTGGTCCCCGTATGCTCCGCCGCCCTTCGGGCAATCGGGCAGTAACCCGCCGGCCGTGGATCGAAATGTTCGATGTTGCAATTTGCCATTATCGCTATCAGTCGCCGGAAGCGCGGCTGTCCAGGAAGAAGGTTCCTGCTGGTCCGGGACCCCGACCGGCCCGGCAGGCGCCGGATCGTTTTCCCGGGAGACACTGCGACCTTGACGCTGCGGGCTGAAGTGGCTCCGCTCGCCGGCTCCTTCTGCAGCTTGCATCCGGCGGATCGCGTGTGTGAACTGACGGTGGTCAAGGCGATGCTGAGCTTGTATTTCTATCCTGGCTTCCTTTCGAGCGATGCCACGCTTCGCCGGCTGCATCAATTGCTCAACACGGTAGTTGACTGCAGTGCGATCCTCGTCGCTTCGGCAGACGCGACATTCGTTCGCAATCGCCGCGCGGTTTCGTCAACTGACTGCAATGGTGCAATCTCCGGCCAGGCTTTCCGCCGGGCAACACGCGATCAGGTTGTCAGGTGAACAAGTCTGCACCAGCGAATCCCGGTGAGCGGTGTGGCCGGAACGGATCTGCGGGCCTACCAGTGTTCAGCGGTGACGATTTCACGCTTTGTCTTTCAACTGGAGTAATCAGACCGGCAGTGGTTCGACATTTCGATGCACTTGAGCGAGGACATATCCCTCCATCATCTCTGCACGCTTTGTCAGGGAAGCGGCTCGGGGACCAAAATGAATCCGGACGACCTGAGCTGCCGGCCGGCGCGAGCCCCTGGCCCCGATGAACAGCTGACGGGCACCGTGCCGGCGAATCTTCTTCGAACTGGAGACAGGCATGCCAGACAGGGGCGAAATGAAGCTGGGCTTGTTTCTCAACCAGGCAGGATATCACGAAGGCGCATGGCGGGATCCGGACGTACCCGCAAATGGCGGAATCGATATCGAACATTATGCGTCTCTGGCACGGCTCGCCGAAGATGCTGCATTTCACTTCGTCTTCCTGGCCGATACGCCAAGCGTAATGGAACCAGATCCGGCGGCAATAGCCCGTGCGGGCCGCAACGACGGATTCGAGCCGATCACCCTCCTGTCGTCGCTCTCGTCGAGAACCACGAGCATCGGCCTTGTCGCGACTGCGACAACGACCTACCAGCAGCCTTATCATCTTGCACGCATGCTCGCCTCGCTCGACCACATGTCTGGCGGCCGCGCGGCATGGAACGTTGTTACCTCGGGTCACAAGTTCGAGGCCGGCAATTTCGGCCAGCAGGAGCTGCCGGATCACGACGCCCGCTATGCACGCGCGAGAGAGTTCGTCCAGGTCGTCAGGGGACTTTGGGATACATGGGAAGATGATGCTTTCATTCGCAACAAGAAGACGGGCATTTTTGTTGATACGACCAGGCTGCACCCTTTGAATTACCGGGGGCAATTTCTGGCAGTCAGGGGTCCATTGAACGTTGCAAGGCCGCCGCAGGGGTATCCCGTACTGGTCCAGGCCGGCGCATCGGACGCCGGTATGTCGTTCGCTGCAGAATTCGCCGAGGTCGTATTCACCGCCCAGCCGCTTCTGGAGGGCGGCAAGAGGTTCTACGCAACGATCAGAAAGAAAGCGCGCGCGCTCGGGCGGGAAGAGGACGAGGTGCTGGTCATGCCGGGCCTTGTCCCGATCGTCGGGAGAACGAAGCAGGAGGCCTCCGGGATTCTCCGAAGGCTGCAGGATTATACGCACATCGACACCCGGATTGGACTGGCGGATCGCGTACTGGGCTCCGTTGTGGATCTGCGCGCGATCGATTTTGACGCCAGGGTCCCCGCGGCCTTGCCGCAGACAAATCTCGTCCAGAGCCGGCAGAAACTGCTCCTCGAGGTGGCGGCAAGGCAGAACATGACCTGGCGGCAGCTGATCGACTTCATATCGGACAGCAAGGGCCACCTGATGATCGTGGGGACACCGGACGAAATCGCAGATGTCATGACGGAGTTCCTTGATCAGGGGGCGGCCGATGGCTTCAACGTTATGCCGGCGACCGTTCCCGGCGGACTCAGGGACTTCATCGGGCTTGTGGTCCCCGAATTGCGCAGACGCGGACGATTCAGATCCGCCTACTCCGGACAAACCCTGAGAGAGAACATCGGTCTGAAGCGGCCGCCCAACGGGTTCTTGCGCGCAGGCAGAAGCGGACGTCCATGAAGTGACGACTGCTGTTCCGGGGCTGGGAAGCGCGAAGGCGTGAGCGCGACAGGCGGGCGTACGGACCTGCGACGATCAGGGTCTGTATCCGAGCAATGTCGTGATGTAGCCCTGTTCTACAAAGGAGCCCGAGGGTGAGCAGGACAGCAGCAGGCGGCGCATACGCCTCGCAAACTCGTCACGACGAGGACCCAGAGTACCCGGAGCACCGGCAGACGTGGAATAAAGGTAACCCAGAAGATCATCGATGTTCCATTCGTGCTCGTAGTAGTGACGTAGTTCTGTTACTTCATTGAAGGCGGAAGCCTGGAGCATCTCAAGGTGCGACACGGTCATTTGCCGGACGGTCCCGGGACCCGCCGGAAAGCTCCCTCCCCAGAAATCTCTCATTTCGTTCCACATCGCTGTGGTCCATCCGTCGGGCTGCGAACCGCGCCGCTCGCGATCGATCACCGCAACGCACCCGTCCGCCTCCAGCATCCGGCACAGCTTTGCCAGTACCCGCTCTCGCTCCATCCAGTGAAATGAGCTTGCAATCGTCGCAATGTGAAACAAGGGCCCAGGTTCGGGCAGATCTTCAGATCGCGATACGACAAACCGGATGTTCGCAAGTCCTTTTTCCTTCGCCCTTCGCCTGCCTTCCTCGATCATTTCATCATTGGGATCGACGGACAGCACATCCGCAATCGAATGGGCGAGGGGAATGCTGATCTGTCCGGTCCCCGCACCGAGATCGATCGCGCGGCTCCTGTCTGCAAGCCGGCAGACGCGAAATAATGACCGGAACAGATCTTCGGGATAACCGAGCCTGTGTCGCGTGTAGTAGCGCGCCGCTCCGCGAAACAGTTCGCTTGCTTCCGTCATGCGGCCTTCTCCTCGACCTGATCCCGCAACAGCTGCCGTGAAGTGTGCCTGCCGGCGTGGTAACCTCCGCCGACGGGCCGTTGTCAGTCGCGATCAGGCCTTTCGTAAACTGTAATGGTCGAACCGCCGCACAGGGATCAATGACCGCGGGCAGCGGCAGTATCCGGCCAGGCGTTCCGGGCCGAGATGATCTTTGCCAGGATCGCCAGACCGCGTCGCAGATCGTCCTCGTTGCGCGTTTCGCAGTATGACACCCGAAGTCCGTGCATTGCTCCGGTCGGCACCGGTTCAGCCGCAAACTGAAAACCTGGACGCACAAGTACACCCGCCGCCAGAGCCTCGGTCGCCAGGCTCCTCGCGTCCGGTCGGGTCGGGACCCAGACGTGAAGTCCCAGCGGCCCGCCGGCAAGATCAGGCTTTTGCAGGACGTCTGCGGCAATCCGGCGCCGTGAGGCGGCAATCTTCCGGATGCTTGTTGTTGCCTCATGTGCGGTCCTGTTCGCAACGAAGGCCTGGGCAAGTTCAGCGTGCAGTGCAGCCACGAACCACATCGACATCTTGCCGAACTTTTCCATCAGTGCGGTGGCATCCCCTGCTCGCGGAGCCATCAGGAAGGCCACCCGCATTCCCATCACGACCGTCTTGGCCAGCCCCATCACATACCAGGTAAGCTCCGGGACGAGCGTTGCAATCGGAGCTCCCGCATCCTCGACCATCAGTGCCTGTGCGTCATCCTCGATGATGAGAACATTGTATCTTCGCGCTATCGTGGCTATTTCGACGCGTCTTCCGGATGGCATGACGGTCGCCGTGGGGTTCTGCACAGTAGGAATCGTGTAGAGAACCTTGGACGTGTTGATCTTGCGGCAAACATCCTCGAACGCGTCCGGCTTCAACCCTTCACGATCCATCGGTATTCCCCTGATATTGAAGCCGAGAATGCCGGACAGCGCCTGCATGTTGGGGTACGTCATCTCTTCAGTAAGCAATGTGCCGCTTCTGCCCACGAGGTGGTTCAGCAGCAGGAACAGGACATTCAGGGTGCCGTTGGTGACAATCATGCGGTCGATGTCCGGCGTGAATCCGAGGCGCTGGGAGATCCATTCCGCCCCGGTTCGTCGATCCTCCTCTGTTCCGCGCGGCCGGTTTGTCCTCAGAAGTCCTCCGGCGTCGGGACGGTGAACTCGTGCCTCGATGCTGTTTGCGAGCGCGGCCTCCAGGGCCGGAACGACCGGTGGTACCGCTCGTGACAGGTCGATAATGTCCTTTTGCATTGGTGCCTCCTGGCGCATGAGGGGATCCGGCTAGGCAAGAAACAACGCACGGATCGACAGAGCGGCTGAAGCCGCGACGCTGAACAACAGAATTGCGATGTACATCGATCGGGTCGGGGCCGGAACACGAATGGATGAAACGTGCAACACGGCGAGTGTGGCAAAGGAGCCAGGAAGCAGCCATGAGAACAATGGCTGTTGCACAAAGGGCTCTGCCAGCACGAGGAGTGCAAGGATCGGAACGTCATAGGATAACGGCAGTCCCGTAAAGCAACGATCCGTCGACAGGCCAGTGATTCCAAAGTAGCTCAGACGGAGGGCACCTGCGACAAGCAGCGTCGTACCCACAGCGGCAGACAGAAGGGTAACGCCGTGCAGCTGCAGCAACGCGATCGAGGGAAATACCGCACCGTAAATGAGATCAGAGAAGCCGTCGAGACTCTTGCCCATCGTTGCGGCTGTTTCTGAACGGTTCCGGATCCGGCGTGCGACAATCCCGTCGAGCTGGTCTGCAAGCATTGCCCAGAGTGCGACTGCAACGGCAAGTTCGATGCGGCCGTCCGTCACGAGAGACAAGGCGACCCCGGACAATATCATGCCCGATGCTGTGATCGCGTTGGCCGGATCGAGCAGATACCGGAGCATGATACTCACTCGCCGCAATCAATCATTCCGGGGGGCCGGCCTGCCGCCTTGTGTGGTGCTCTCGTCGGCGAACAGGCTGCTTGCGATGCGAAGATCTTCGGCCGTGTCGATCTCCCACCAGCGCACATGATCGCATCGCGCTGCCGCGAGCCGCAGGCCCCGTCGTTCGATCAGAAACGCCAGCAGTTCTTCGGTATAAGCCTGCGTAGCTCCTGAACCGATAATGTCCTTGAGCGCAGGCACAATCGTCATCCGCAGGGTCGATTCCGAGAATCGAAACAGATTGAGTGTCTTGAAAACCATCGGCCCACCGGCCGGCAGGTCGGCGCCGGACTGTTTCATGCGAAAGCACGAGATGAACCCGCACTCGGAAAGCAGGACTGCAGATCCCTGCATTGTTGCCCGAAATGGTGCGACGGCTGCTGCGTCGGGAGAGTTGCCCCGGGCAAGACAGTGCAGCGTGTCCTCCTCGAAAAAGACGTCACCCTCGAGGAGGTAGATGTCGCCGCGCAGGAGCGCCTCGCGCGCCAGCCAGAGCGAATATGCGCTGCCCGTGCGGTCGAAAACCGAAGACTCGACGTAGTCGATTTTCAGCTTGCCGAAGCGCTTGCCGCACGCATATTGAATTGCGTCCTTCCGGTAACCGATGACGATCGTCACCTCCTGCACGCCGACCGCCTCCAGACGTCGCAGTGCGTTGTGGAGTATCGGCGTTCCATTGACCTCGACCAATGGCTTTGGCCGCAGATCGGTCAGGGGTCGCAAGCGGGAACCGGCGCCGGCGGCAAGAACGACGGCATGTCTGGGAGCGGTGCTTGCCATTCGGTTCTCTTTCGTTGCCCCGGGGCCACGTGTCGATTCGGGTCGCAGACCTGGATGAGACAGCCGGGCGTCGGGCCAGGCGTCTGACGCCTCGTTCAGCGCGTTGGTTGTGTTTGCTGCTGTGGAGCGAAGCGCAGCTGGTCACCATTCCTCTCGGGAAGGCCGTTCATCTTGCAGAGCAGCCGCTCCGGGTTGATGGCGAGCCCTTCAAACGGTGAACGATTGAGAGAAAAAGGGATGGCGATACGGCAAGACGGTACGGCGGGACAGGCTGTCTGTCGTTCGACGTTATGCCGGTTGAGAAGAACCTTGAGCCGCTTGCTCCGGACCGGATGCCAGACGACATCATGACAGCAATCCTTCAAAATCATTGCTGCTCTGTTCATGGCGCTCCGGGCGTCGTCTCCGGGACAGATATCGCGCTTCCGCATCAGCGAGCTCGTCGTACCTGAACAGTTCGAAGATCTCGTCGAGCGTCGCTATTGCAGGCTCAATGCCGGCAGTACTCTCCTCGGCGACAATGCGACTGCAGACCTGCCGCATTGCCGCTGTTGCAGCGCGCATGGAGTGATTGGCCCAGATCACCGTGGAAATCCCTGCCCTGCGATATGCCGAAACCGGCGTTCGATAGTACTTCGTTGGAACGATCACGACCGGTAACTTGTTCTGCCAGGCTCTGGCGAATGCGAAGATCTCGTCCGCGGCGGTCCTTCGCGAGTGAATGAGGATCGCATCAGATCCTGCCTCGGCATAGGCGTGGGCGCGGGAGATTGCTTCGTCGATGTCGTGCCCGGCGATCAGCGCTTCGATACGGGCCACGAGGATCAGATCGTCCGCGACCGTGTCCTTTACGGCGCGCAGGCGGCCTGAGAACTCATCGACGTCGGCAAGGGGATGCCGGTTGCCAAGGAGCGAGTTCGTCTTCGGAAAGCAGCTGTCCTCCAGTGCGACGCCGGCAGCACCACACTGGCGGAGTTTGCGGGCCAGCAGACGGGCGTTGTTGAAGTTCCCGAAGCCGCCGTCCCCGTCGACCAGAACCGGCAGCTGGCTCGAGTCCACGATTCGCTCGACGACCCCGGCGAGCTGGCTCCAGGATGCTTCGCTGGCGTCGCGATATCCCAGCGAGGAGGCGATCGACAGGCCCGATGCCCAGAGGCCCTTGAAACCTGCGCGTCCGGCGATCGCGGCGGAGAGGCCGTCATGCGCTTCCATGAGGAACGAGATTTCACTGCTGCAGCAGACCTGCGCGCGCAGCATCTCGGCAAATGACGGGGTGGCGGACCGGATACGGCCGTTGGCGAGGACAGAAGGTGATGGAGCCTGCATGCCAATCCTTGTGCGCTTGACCGGCCGATGTTCGTCAGTGACGGTGACATGTGTCTGTCATCTGGAGCAATGATCAGCGTTGGTAGTTGACGCATGCTGAATTGCCGGCCACCGCTCGGGATACGCAAGAGTTCTGGCGTGTGGTCTTCAGCTGCACGCGCGAGCCCTCAGTCACTCGCAGTCCGCGCCCGTCGGACTGTCCCGCAGGCGGGTGGCTAACCGGGCATGTGGAGGCGCACGCCGCCGGAGCCGGGCGGGAGGGCTCCCGTTGATCGGCCTCGAGTTCAGGCAGCGACAGCGTGGTCGTCAGCGGCCGGCTTCCGCTGCCGTTCCGCAAGTCTTCAGCCGCAATCCTTGTATGTTGACGTTTTGGCAGTGGCGTCGGCGCGCAGTGTACCCCGGTCAGGCCTCCGGCGCACCGATGATCGGGCGCCTCAAGGGCCGCCAAGTGCTCTGATGTCGGGCGTGCTACACGCTGTCGGGCTCATGACACGCCCGACCGGAAAACGGCGTCTGGGATCAACTCCAGGAACTGGCATGAGCCTTGATTGAGCATGCCGGCAGCCCCGGTTGAAGGAGTGGCAGTGGTGGCCAACAACATCATCGGCTCCTCGCGGATCGTCCGGGCCTGGCACGAACTCGATTATTCGAGTGACGCGACCGTTCGCAACGCGCATCCGGTTTTGTCAGCATGATCGATTACTGGATCGTGGTCCGCGACAATGTCGCTGCGCGTTCGCGTTGCGGCGCTGCGCCTGTGCCTGGTCCTCTGCCTGCCGGCAACAATATCCGGGAGGCAGCCATATTCAAACGACTCGAATCCGAGATCCGGCGCATGAACCTTGAGGGAGCGGCTGCGGTTGACTGGGGCACGGTCAATATGCTGTCGCTCGATATTCTGTCGAACCGGTCAAAGGACATCCTCGTCGCCTCCTGGGCCACCTATGGCCTGTTTCGGGTCGAGGGATACCAGGGCCTTGCCGTCGGTCTCGGCGTGTTGCGGGGCATGGTGGATGCGCACTGGGACCGGTTATTTCCGCCGGTCACGCGGGAAGATGCGCGGGCAGGGGCGGTCGACTGGCTCCTTCACCTCATCCCCGCGCTGGCCGGGAACGAGCCGGCCGAAGCCGATGCTTCAGCCGTGATTGCCGCATATGATGCGCTTGATGGATTCGCTGGCGCACTCGGCGCCAGGCTGGTCAACCGGCAGGTTACTCTGGATGTCTTGTTCCGGTCGCTGCAGTCGTATTACGAACGGGCAACCGGCGCTGTAGCCGCGGCGGCCGAACATGCGGCCGAGACGATGCAAGCCGGGCCGGGCCAGGGCCGCGTTGGCGGAACGCCCCTCTCCGGCTGAAGCTGCTCAACGAGTAGCACGGAATATAGCGCTGCACGTGGCGGTACTGGTATTTCGCTGCCTCGCGCCGTCGGGTCCGCTTTTTGCTCTTTGCCGTGCCGGGCTTCGTCGTTACGGCGTTCGTCTTGCACGTCCCCGCTGGCGCCGGATTTTCCCGGTGGCGGGTCCATCACAGGTTCGGCTCTTCGTCGGCGAACGGCAAACCTGCAGGATCTTCGAACACCGTCTCCAGAATCGACGCATGGGGTCCTTGTCTGGCCGGGGATGGTGCGCCGGACCCGTCCTGACTTCCGCCGACCTGAAACAAAAGTGAGGTGTGACGGTATCTGAAGCGGAAGCCGGAGTCTTCAGATCGCAAAAGTTGATCATTCCATCGCAAAAGTGCGTGGAACGTTGAATGATTATCCGACTGCAACCATAAATCGTCACAGGCCTGCAGTTTCCTTGCGCGTGCATTCACAAGATGCGGGGAAATAGTGCAAATGTCAGGTGCGGACTGGAGATCAGAGCGCGCATATCGCGATATAGGGAAAGCCGGGGCGGACGACATAGCCTGGGAGTGGCTACGCCGCGATCGTGAGTATCAAGCAGACTTCAAGGCCCTCGGGAGCAAACAATCCAGCGCGACAGATCACTTCCGACGGAAGTGGGGGCTGACGTTTCGCGGCTGATCCGGAACAGGCGTTCGACCAACAAACTGTTTTCTGGTCGCCCGAGGCATTGTCGACCGTGCTGACGATCCGCACGGCGATCTGCCCGACTGCGTCCAGGCCGTACGAACTCGATTTTGCCGACCTGGCAGGCTGCGAGCTTCGTGAGGCGCCGGACGGATGGCACGCCATCGTGCCCCTCGGAGGCGCGAGGCATCGGCTTTGGCTGAAAGAACTTCCCGCGAGCGGATCAACGGTTGCCGTTGACTTGCCGCTCGACCGCGACTTCGATCTCCGCTTGCAGGCCGCGCACCGGTTCTGGCTGGCGCTCGAACAGCGTCCTCTTGGGCGGCCCCCACTCGCTCAATCGATCGGGACCCGGCATCGGCATATCCTCGCTTTGCGTGCAATGGACGGGTGGCTGGAAGGCAACAGTTACCGCAAGATCGCGCAGGGTCTGTTTGGTCATTCAAGCATTCCCGATCGAGGCTGGAAAACGCATGATCTGCGCAGCCGGACCATTCGCCTTGTCCAGACTGGATTGCGTCTCATGCGAGGCGGCTATCGTGACCTGCTCCGTCGCAAGCGCCGGGACAGGGACGACACCTCCTGAGCACGCTGACAGGCTGGCTGCTCTGCGCGGCACCGATGGCGTGGTCGGCCTTGGACCTGCGTCTGCATGGCGTGATCAATTGGCGAGCGATTATGGACGGCGACTTGACACGGTTTCGTGGTTGCTGGTGGAAAGCCGTCCCCTGTTTCAGGCAAAACCGTTTTCGCAGGGCGTCAAGCATGCTGATCATAGCTCAGTGAACGGGGGCGAAGCCGGAATGAGACATCATCGGCCGTCCGCAATGTCATGGCGCAGACCAGCCAGGCCTGTCGGAAGTTGAACATCTCCGCGTGCGCGCTGTGCGAAGAGCTATATCAAGCGAAGATCAGGACACGTTTCGAGACCTTGCCGCCATGCTATGCTCTCGTCCCAACGAACAGTTCGCGTGTATCGGAATTCTTGCCAACTCCGGAATTGCGCGCTGGCTCCGGTTCAATCAGCTTCGGACCGGAATGCAGCAGGCCGTGTGGTGCAATCAATCTGGAGCGCGCGCTCGGGATCGATGGATCAATCGGCCGTCCGGCGAGGTGAAATTCGGGCTGATCATTCTGAGCCGACAGGTGCGGGGAAGCAGGACTGTTCATCCGTGGCGCAGACCACCTTGTCGTTTGGAGCAGGGTACAATCTGACAGAGGAAGGGTCGTAGGCCGTGGCATTTGATCGTCGAACCTTCGCTCTGGGCGGGTTTTCTGCGCTTGTGGGCGGATATGCGCTGGTTCAACAGGGGCGGACCGCGCCGGCCCGGAGCGCCGTCATCGCAGGCTATGTCGCCCCATGGAAAGCCCGGGCAGGCGGTCCAGGCATCCGGACGATCCCGGTTCGCGAGCTGACCCACTTGATGTATGCGTTCGGTATCGTTTCGACGGAAGGACTGGCCGAACTTGCGGATCGTTGCCTCGACGCGGGAGCCTGCGACGGAACCTCGCTCTCGAGTCCGCTCGGCGGTAACTTCGCCCAACTCGCCGAATTGAAGCGGGACAATCCGCAGCTGCGGATTCTGATCTCGCTGGGCGGTTGGAATGGATCGAAGTATTTCTCGGCCGCCGCTGCCACGCCGCTCTCTCGCGCGCGGTTCGCGCGATCCGTGATCGATGCGTTCTTTCGGCCTTATCCTCGCCTCTTCGATGGTGTGGACATTGATTGGGAGTTTCCCGTCTCGGGAGGACGTGTGGATAACCTCGTGCACCCTGAGGATCGTCCGAATTTCACACTCCTGATAGCGGAATTGCGCCGACAGCTTGACGAGCTTTCTGCATCGGAGCACAGGGAGCTGGAGCTCACCATCGCTGTGTCGGCCGTTCCCGACAAGATTGTCAATCTGGAGGTGGCCGCCCTTGCCCGGCTGGTCGAGCGGCTTCATCTGATGGCCTATGACTATCGCGCCGGCTCGGCCTTTGCCGGCTTCAATGCTCCGCTGTTCGCCTGCGCCGGCGATCCAGATCCAGATCTCAATGTCGATGCAAGTGTGAATGCCTTGATCCGGGCCGGCGTATCGCCTGCCAAGGTGGCGCTCGGGGTGGCCTTCTATGGCCGGGCTGTTGCGGACGTTCCGCAGGAGAACGGGGGGCTCTTCCAGAAGGGCGCGGCGGCGAGCGAGGAGTGGGGAGGGAGCGACGGCATCGATTATCGGGATATCGTCGCCAGGCGACCGGAAGAGCAGGGCTTTCGCCGGTACTGGAGCGATGAGGCAAAGGTGCCCTGGCTCTATGACGCCGAACGGCGCATATGGATCAGCTACGACGATCCGCTCTCCATCGCACGAAAGGCGATGTACGCGCGCGCCCGTGAACTCGCCGGGATCATGATCTGGGACCTGTTCGCCGACGACGGTTCGCTGCTCGCGGCCCTCCGCACCGGCACCCTTCCTTCGCAAAAATCCGAATAGGTGTGTGGTCAGCGGGCCGCTTGTCGGCGATGCGCGATCGCTAGTTTCGCAGCGATAGTTGGGAAGATGCGCCGCCGGTTCTCCTATCCAGGACTACGGCTGATCGCGGCGGATGAGGCGTCCGCACCTCGGATTTGAATCATTGGCCTTCATCGCCCTGACGAGTGCATGCATGGCGTTGAACGACAGCCACTTGGCTCGTCGTTGGTCAGCTTCCCGAAAGCTGGCTCTGCCCCCTGGCGTCGTGGGGATATCGCTCGCAGCTGATCTGCGACTGAATCAAACGCAAACATCGTCAAACGGAGTTTTGAGATGGTTCGAATTCATGATGCGCTCGACACGGCAACGTTGGCCTACGGCAGTACATCAGGCGCTGCCCAGCAAGATGAAACCATAAACCAGCACGCCTTTGACCAGCAACTGCACGAGATACCGCCGGAGCTGGATGAACCAGCCGGTGCAGGTCCCGACCATTCTATTGCCCCGGACGAGGTGGCGGATGTGGTCAACCAGCAACCCGACATGAAGCTTGTCATTATTTCGAGCCGCGGCGCCGAGTTCGAGCCCGATAAACCCCAGGCCGGCGGGCTTGCTGCTGCCCTCGAGCCGGTCGTTGAACGCTCCGGCGCCGCCTGGATATTCTCATCGAAAGAGCGCGGCGACGGGACTGAACGGCCCCTGCCACTCGATAACATTGGTGCAGGTCAGATCGCCAGGCCCGATCTGCCGGCTGCGCATTTTCCCGGCTACTATCGGGATTATTCGAATTCAACGTTGTGGCCGGTGTTGCACTCCCTGTCCGACCGGATGTCGCGCACCGAACAAAGTTACGACAGCTATCGGCAGACGAACGATTTCATCGCGCGCGGCATTCACGCTACGCGATCGGGATGCATTCTGGGTGCATGATTATCATTTATTTCCGCTCGGGGCCGAGTTGCGCAAGCTCGGCATTGAGCGGCCAACCGGCTTTTCCTGCACACGCCGTGGCCGGAGCCCGACATGATAGGGCGCGTAGCCAACCATCGCGAGCTGATGAAATCGATGCTTGAATACGATCTGCTGGGCTTTCAGACGAAGCGGGACCTGAACAATTTCGCGGCCTGCCTGCGAACCCGTTTCGGGCTCGAGAGCTGGGATGGTGTCGTGACTACGGCGCGAGGCCAGACGCGACTGCAAAAGTTTCCGATCGGGATCGATCCGAGGCAGTTCGCAGAACATCTCGCTGCAGATCTCTCTCCCGCAGAGCAAGAGAAAGTCTCGTCAATATTGCAAAACTGCGAGGGATCCAGGTTTGCGATCGGCGTGGACCGGCTCGATTATACGAAGGGTATCGACAAGCGGGTCGAAGGGCTCAATCAGCTTCTAAGGACGGAGCCGCACAGCATCTCGCTGTTGCAGATCGCGCCGCCCTCCAGGAGTATCAAAACTACAGAGCCGACGTGGTGAGCGCTATCGACCACGTCAATGCCGAGCATGGCACAAGCGAGTGGAGGCCGATCCACTTCAGGAATGAGCCGTTCAGTCAGGCTGCACTCGCGCGGCTTTACCGCGCGGCCCATGTTGGCGTCGTGACCCCGTTGCGCGACGGCATGAATCTTGTGGCGAAAGAATATGTTGCCGCACAAGACCCGGAGGATCCCGGTGTGCTGGTCCTGTCCAGGTTTGCGGGCGCGGCTGAAGATTTCAACGAGAACGAAGCGCTTCTGGTGGATCCGAACCACCCTGAAGAGATCGCAGCCGCTATTTCGAAGGCGACCCACATGCCGCGTGAGGAGCGCGTCACCCGCTGGCGCTCGATGATGGACAAGATTGAATCCTATACCATCTACGACTGGTCGACGGATTACCTTCGAGAGCTGGACAAAAGCCGAGTCACTGTTTCCGCTGATCAGTTCCACCATCTCGGTCTTGGCTGGACCAACGAGGCTCAAATGCCGCTGTATCAGAACTATGCCGAGGCTCTCACCGCCTACAATGAGATTGATCCCGATGATGCCGCCTTGCAGGAGGCTGCCTATGCAGACGTGAAGTCGGCCTTTGAGGCGTTGGCGGGCCCACTCAACCATACACAGGATAGACTCTGGGAACTGCCGGCGCCGATAGCTCCGCTCGATGGTCGTCGCGGTCATGAGCTTCGTGCCGGCGAGGAGTGATCGGGCGGGAAGTAGAGCGCGGCGGACTATACGCGTCTGTAGTAGGACCACTACGGAACAATCCACATCCGGGGCGCCGGCGCGGTTCTTGCGGACCGCGCAGGCCCGCATGACGGGGACGTAAATGAGCTGCGTCAAGCCAACATTCGAGCGGTCATGACCGGATCGGGAGCGATACGGCCAACTTGTTGTCACCTGTAAACGGCGCAGATGCGCGGGCCGCAGCACCAGTCGGCGCGACGCTGCCCGTTGATCGTTCTGCGCCGGAAATGGGCGCTTGCCTGGGGGCGCAACAGCACCGCTGCGGAACGGCCCGCCGCGAGGGTTACGCTCGCTTCCGGCCAGCCCAAGCGCGATCCCGCCGGCACGCTGCCGATGTCTGCTTGGCAACCAATGTCGGCAACGGGACATGGTCCTGCAGCCTTGAGCGGCTGAAACCTGCGACTCTTTAGCCGGCACGCAGTTTGCAGTGAATCGGTCCGCAAGGTAGCGCAAGCTGCGCTGTGTCATGCGTTGCGTGCTTTCCGCCTGCTTCTGCTTGGGGGGCGCTAGGCTTGCGAGCATGGCTCATCGGGAGAAAGCTTATGAACACGTCACTTCTCTCCGCCGCGCTGCCTTCGATTGACCGCGCCACGTCCACGGCGCTTTCGCAGGAGCGAGCGACTATGGCGGCGGCAAATGATCCATCGCTCTGGCTCGAGGACATCGAAGGAGAAGGCGCGCTGGCTTGGGCTCGCGCCGAGAACGAGAAGACACTCGGGGTGCTCCAGTCAGATCCCCGGTATCGGCGCTTTTACGAGCAGGCGCTCTCCATCCTGCAGGCCAAGGATCGGATTGCTTACGTTTCGTTGGGACGGCGCGGCTTAGGAAATTTTTGGCAAGACGAGAATCATGTGCGTGGCATCTGGCGGCGCACCACTCTGGAAAGCTATTGCAGCCAGAATCCACAGTGGGAGACCATCCTCGACGTGGACGCGTTGGCCGTCGCCGAGAACAGGAACTGGATCTTCCAGGGTTGCAGCTGCCTTCCGCCTGACGAACGCCTCTGCCTGATTCATCTTTCCGACGGCGGCAAGGATGCCGCGTCCATCCGCGAGTTCGACCGCGAGACGAACTCCTTCGTTGCGAACGGCTTTCATCTTCCAGAAGGCAAGCAGAACGTCAGCTGGGTCGATGATGACACACTCCTTGTTGCACGGGACTGGGGCGAGAGGTCTTTGACGCAGGCCGGCTACCCCTTTGTGGTGAAGGAGCTCAAACGCGCTCAGCCGCTCAGTGACGCTCGCGAGATCTTTCGCGGCGAGCGTACCGATGTTCAGACGCTGCCCCTGGTACTTCGAGACAGCGAAGGTCAAGTCCATGCGACCGGCGCCATCCGGATCATTAGTTCTGTCGAGCGTGATCATGTGGTGTTCCGCCCCGATGGGCCAATCAAGCTCAATCTGCCGAAGAAGGCTGCGATAGTTGGACTTGCGAGCGGCCGCCTGCTTGTGGAGCTTGACGAAGAATGGAAGCCCGATGACGTCAGATTTGGGGCCGGCTCACTGATTTCGTATGACTTGGCCGAATGGAAAGAGGATCCGCTGCGCGCCAAAGCCTCGCTTGTCTTCCAGCCTGGGCCCCGCCAGGCCTTGAGCGAGCTCAGTCGCACGAAGAATTTGTTGATCCTGACGATCCTTGAGAACGTCCAGAGCAAAGTATTCGCTTATAAATTCGATCGGGGAGCCTGGTCGGCGACGCTGATCCCGCTGCCGCAACATACAAATGTCAGCGTGTCAGCCACGTCCGAGCAAGCGGACCGGGCGATGTTCACCGTCTCGAACTACCTCAGGCCAACATCAATCTGGTATTTTGATGCCGAAACCAAAAAACTTGAGGAATTGAAGACGACACCTACTGCCTTTGATGCGTCCAATCATGTCGTAGACCAGTTCGAAGCGACTTCGCGTGACGGCACGTCAATTCCCTATTTTCTGGTGCGGCCGAAGGACGCGAGGTTTGACGGCGCCATCCCGACGCTTCTTTATGGCTATGGTGGGTTCCAGGCCTCGCTTCTGCCTTCCTATCTCGGACCCGTGGGGCGGCTCTGGCTCGAGCAGGGCAATGCCTATGTCGTGGCAAATCTGCGCGGCGGCGGCGAGTTTGGTCCTCAATGGCATCAAGCAGCCCAGGGGGCAACGAAGCAGACGACATGGGATGATTTCATTGCCGTTGCCGAGGACCTGATCCGCCGCAAGATCACGAGTCCGCGGCGGCTGGGCGTAATAGGCGGCAGCCAGGGCGGCCTACTCGTTGGTGCCGCAATCACCCAACGTCCCGAACTCTTCAACGCGGCGATCATCCAGGTGCCGCTGTTTGACATGCTTCGATACACCAGCCTCGGCGCAGGCGCCTCCTGGATTGCCGAGTACGGTGATCCTGCCATCGCCGAGCAGCGTGCGTGGATCGAAGCCTACTCGCCCTATCAGAAGCTGGTACCGGGCAAGACCTACCCCGCTCCTTTCATTCTCACCTCCACCAAGGACGACCGCGTCCATCCGGCGCACGGCCGCAAGGCTGCTGCGAGACTAGCTGCGCTCGGTCAGCCCTACTTCTACTACGAGAACATCGATGGAGGACACAGCGCTGCGGCGAATCTGGTCGAACATGCGCGTCGACTAGCGCTTGAATATACCTATGCATCGAAGCGGCTTTGTTCTGATTAAATTCGGCGCAAGCTTCGAATCGAGGCAGGTAAATCCAGGGCATTGCATATCTCGACGTCACCACGTTCCCTGGCTGAATTGATCGAGGCGGACGGGAGGCGATAGCAGCGAACCATCCAATTGGTGGACAAGATGTGATGTTCGGAGTTTGAGAATGATTGGAGCAATTCCATGAGCGCGAGAGGCGTTCGAACACAAGCCCGTCAACTAGCAGCTCGTTTTTTTGTATGGCTAGCCCAGCCGTGCCTTGCTGTTTGATGTCTCAAGCTCGTTCCATCTTTCTGGAGAGATCGCGCAGCAATATCACGCCGCCAAGCGGGATTCTCATATTAGCGCACCAGGAGCCGCCAGACCCGAAGCGTCCGTGTGCCTCGATCGAGACCAGATCGAAACTGAGGCAGCGAGCTTGCTCGCTGAAGTCGCGTTGATAGGCCAGGCAAGAGGCCTCAGTGGCCAAGAGCGTCCGGCCAATCAGCAATAGCGTCGTTGGTGCCTAAGGAAAATGGGGCATGCGAGCCCAATAACAATAACTCATCGCAGTTGGCGACGGCCATGAAGTAAGTCAGATGCGCAAGCTGCCTATTCTGAAAAGCCTCCATTTGTTTGAGGCGGTCAGCGAGTTTCCAAGCTTCTCAAGGGCGGCCGACCGGTTAAACATGACGACCGGCGCGGTAAGCTACCAGATGCGGCTTCTTGAGGATTGGTTCGGCAGAAGGCTATTCGTTCGCCATAGCTCGGGCGTGCGGCTGACGTCCGACGGCGAACAGCTCAAGCGCAGCTGTGCGAGCGCTTTCACAATGCTGGAGAAAGGGTGCTACGAGCTACGAAGGAGCGATGGAGGACGTTCAGTAGTGGTGGGATGCTCAACCACATTTTTGTCGCACGGCCTGTTGCCCCGGATCGGTCGGTTCCGCCAACTGTACCAGGATATTGATTTTGTCTTTGAGACCGGTGCCGATCTGGACGCGCTGGCTGTCGGGGCCTTGGACGTATTGTTCGTTTCGGGCCTGTTGAAGCGACCGCTTCCCGTCCGTGAAGTGCACGTATCGAACGAGATGATTGGTCCTGTTTGTGCGCCTGCTATGCTTGAGACGATCAAAAGCCCGGCAGACATCCTATCTATTCCTCTACTTCACGAGGCCGCCAGGGTGGACGGCTGGAACGAATGGGCAAGCGCAGCTGCAATATGCTTGCAGGGGTCGCGCCACGTCGTGTTCGATACATTTTCCTTGGCTGTCGAGGCTGCCAAAAGCGGGCTTGGAGCCGCAATATCCTCGCAAATTCTGGTCCGAAGCAACCTTGAGAAGGGAGAACTTGTGGCTCCGTTTGGCTTTGTGCCGGTCAATCGCTCAATCTACATGTTTGTCAATGGGCACGCGCGAAATATGACGGCTGTTAAAGAGTTTGAACGATGGGTCCTGTCAGAAATACTCACTCAGGATCCGCTCTCGTCTTTCCAGGTCGTAACTCGAGAGATCGAACGGGCCGTTCTCAATTAGAGCTTCCCGTTAGGCCAATGCTGGCGTCAAAGCGTTGATGATCATCATGGGGAAAGCGTCACTCTTCCCGGATAAGGGGCCGGGAACCCGTGGCGCAGAGCTAAAAGATGAAGGATTGCAAATGAATCGTCGACATAGGCGAGCCCGTTCGCGTACTTCGCATTCTCCGGTGCGGGGCCTTCCTTCTCGAAGATGAGAACGGGTGCGGACTGATGATCCTGGCCAAGCCTCTCGATGAGTGCGGTTCGTGGCTTGGCCCAGGCAATCCGACGAACGTCCAGCCTCGCAGCGCGGCTTGGAAATGCGGACAATATCCCGTCCAACAGCAAGCATTGCCAGCAATAGAATTCTCGTCCCGGCAAGGCCGGATCTGCAAAGGGGCGTTCTAAAAGGAACAGCTGATCCCATGGCAATGGCATCGTGTGCATCCCCGATCTAGCGAGCGACAGGACATGAACCTTGAGAATGTCTTGATCTGACCACGGCAACGCTCGCGACGGCGAAAGCAACAAATGCGCTCGCCGCGCATAGCAGCACGATCATGCCGAAGGGGAGCCGATCACTCAAACGCGACAAAGCGATGCCATTTCCCGCGACGCCGCTGTAAGTGCAACATTGAAATAGTCCGGAAAGGCGGCCGGCCCGTTCCGGAGCCACTGACGAGACCATGTGGGTGTGAGCGGCAGCCGCAAATATCTGGCCAAGGCCGAGCATTGCGCTACTTGACGCGATGACGACAGGCAGGCCAGCGTCGAGCGACATGATCGCAAGGCATGCCGCAAGCAGCGCTGCGGCCCCGGCGATGGTTGGCAAGGCGCCGAGCAGGTTGTAAATCGGCTTGACGGCGAGCGCCCCCAGAAGGGCTAAAACGCCATTGGTCATGACGATCGTCAATAGAACGCTTTTATCGAGAACCCCGTCGGCTGTGGCACGTATTGCAGGATAGACATTGATGATGCCGGCGCCGAGGTTGAGCAGAAAGACAGCCAGGAATGCCGGATAGAGAGGTGCCAGGTCCAGGATGGTTCCCGAAGGCTGCGCCTCAAGGACCCGTGGCGTCCTTCTGAACTGCTGCTTGATGCCAAGGAGCACGATCAAGGACAGGATGATCGCCGACATGTTGAATGCCAAGACGCCAGGCAAATGCAATCGGTCGGAGAGCATGGCACCTGCAAACATTCCAAGCAGATAGGTGAGCCAGTCGATATTGGCAATGTTGCGCAACACCGAGATCATGTCGTCTTCTGATGTGATACGACGGAAGAAAGAAACCTCTGCAGACAAGTAGACAGGCTGCACCAGGCTCAAGACGCCGAGTGAGGCATAGCTCAGAAAGGTATCGGCGCCGTCGGTGCCGAAGATGGCGAGCAGCGCGCAGATGCGAATAGCATTGACGATCATCATGACGGAGATCGGATTACGTCTGTCGACCAATGGCGACAGGAAGAGGCTCCCGAGCATGATAGGCGCAAAAGTGACGGCAACGCCGAGACCCGCAGCGCTCATGCCGGATTGAAGAAGGCCGATCAGGATGCCGATTCGGAACGCCCAGCCGCCGATCTGAATGATCAAATGTGACAGATAAACGAACTGCCGTGTGCTCGTACCAGTCATCTATGACCTAGCTCATCGAACACGTCATCGAGTGGATATCGCTTGATGCGGAAGCGAAGATGAATGACCCGGAACGGGCATGACGAACGCTCTCGCAATTGCACGACTGGTCAAAAGGCATCATATCTGCCTCCCCCTCTTTGGCAGGCGGTGTTTCGGGACCGGTCAACGCGGTTCCCCTTGTGTGGTCAGATCTTTCGAGTGCGCTTGTCGCACAACAGGATCCCCTTGACGCTGAGCAAAGCTTTTCAGGCGCAGCTACCACTACCTGGCGATCCTGCCGCACGTCGCTCGGCTTCGACGGCAAGGAATCCATGAGCCGCGATCTCATGAGGGCTCGGCGGAAGACGCAGAAGCTCGGTCCCGCCGCGAAGTCAGGTCAGCTTGCAGGCTCGCCTGGATGTGCTCACGCGTTACGAGGTAGTCTGGATCTCCCCCAATCTCGACAGCGACCGTGGCGTGATTCAGTGATATGTCCGGCCGACCCTCGTTGAAGTACTCGATGGCGAGATTGTTGTGCGTGAGTGCATGTCGAGGATTAAGTTCAAGGGCTCGAAGATAATGCGCGATGCTCTCGCTCGCCTTACCAAGCTCGGAATAGGCAAGGCCGAGATTGCTCTGTAAATCGGGATTCTTGGAATCGATACCGGCTGCCGCTAAATAGGACTTCAAAGCAGCTTCCGGCCTATCTTGCCGCATCAAGATGTTGCCCTTCTGGAAGTGAGCTCGCCATTCGTTTGGCTTGATGACAAGCGTTCTGTCGAGATCGGCCAGGGCGCCTGCGGCATATCCCATTCTGTTGCGAAGTGCGGCCCTGTTCAGATGGGCTTCGTAATAGGGGGGACAAAGCTCAATGGCGCGCGCATAGGCCTGTAGAGCCTCAGCTTCCCTTCCGGGTACTTTCGAGAGCAGGTTCCCCAAGTCATTGTGGTACTCGCCGTAATAGGGGTCGTAGGCAATCGCCTCACGCAGCTGCTTTTCAGCTCGAGGAAGATCGTCGACGAGTTCATAGACCTGACTGGTGTTGTAGATCAGGATCGACTGGTGAAGCTTGAAACGCTCCTCGCCATAGGCCTTAAGCATCTTGCCATGGCCTTCCGCGCAAAGGGTGAGGGCTTCGTCGTACTTCTCCTGTTTGGCCTTGATATAGGCATATGCGTTCTCTGCAAACACCTTGATATAGTCGTACTTGTCGTGATCCTTGAAATCTCGTTCGATGGTCTCCAGATTTCGCAACGCGTATTCTTCGGCGACCGTCAGATTGACCGGCTGCTGATAGCGTCCATACGTCATTGATTGGGCATAGAGAACCGTTGGCGTGTATCGGCTCTTCGGGAATGCCTTGTAGAATTCATCCAGATAGGGAACCGACACCCGGCCGCAGCCGAGCGAATACAGCACAAAAGCCGCATTGATGAAGGCTGCGTTTACCGGAGCATCTCCCGGGCCGAACGTGCGGAGCGCAGGATCGGCGAAAATTTCACCGAAGTAGCCAAACCAGAGGTCATACAGACCGATGCTTTGGAGGAACTGACTCGGTTCTGCAAGCAGTTCGAGACGCTTGTATTTGTCCCGTATCGATAGCGCATGAAGCATGACGAGCGGCGCCTCGCCCGCCAGATAGCGGTCCAGGCAAGCGCGGTGCAACTGCTCGTGCAAATGATCTGCAGTCGTCTGCTCGAAGGTTGCATAGTTTCGTTGCGCGATAAGATCAGGCGTCGTGCAGTCGGATTCAATGTATGATTTGAGAAGGCTATGCCGTTCCCCGTTGTTGAGACTGGCGAGATAAAGGTCCACAATCGCGACGGGGTCGAGGTAGCCGATGACCGGCAATCCGGCCGCTGCGCATTTGTTTAAAGCCTCCGCAATCAGCGGATTTCCGCCGCTCGCCTCATGGATCTGCCGCCGTTTCTCCGTAGCGAGATCCCGATCCAGGATCGGCGCCAGTTCCTGCGAGCTATATCTGCCGAAATGAATTTCGCTGGCGTCCTGGAAATAGAGGCGTTGCTCGTAGTCGATCAGGACAAAGCGAAACAGGCGCGCATCGTCGTCCAGCCTGACGAGTAGCTTGATCAGGTTCTTCGCCGGGGCCGACAGGGCAGCCGCGCGATCGACAACGATGATGTGACGCCCGTTGCGCTCCTGGGCACAGCTGATCAGGAATTCGGCTAATCCAACCAGGAGCTTGTTTTGATATTCATGATGATAGAAGCGTGTACGCTCTTCTTTACTTGAGGTATTGGTAAGATCCTTCGGCACGGTAAAGGCGTCGCTGACCAGGAGAGGAAACAGCCGCTTCAAGGATTGCTGTGCCGCCTCAACCAGTTTTGTCCTATTCTCATCGGCCCACCTCAGTTCGGCGTCGATGAGCTCCTGCAGGCCGGCAAGATAGCCGCCGGTCCGCCAGTCGCCGTCAGCGACGGATAGGTCGGCACCGAAACTCGCGAGTGCCGATTTGATCGTCGGCACCGGTGCCATGCCGGGCTCCGCCTTCAAGATCGTGATCGGACTGATCTCGATGGATGATGATATGGCCGGAGCAATGCGCTGCTGGATCAAATCAACCATTTTACTCTCCCGAAAACGTCTCACAAAGGAGGGTGGTCGAAAAGGACCACCCTCCGATGCCGCCATGCTCTCACCAGCTAGATGCATTCAAGGCACCCGCCGAACCAACCCTAAAGCGTACCCGTGTACGGAGTGGTGGTGCGGATGGTGGTCTTGATCTCAGCGATCTTCTTTGTCATCACGTTTCCTTTCCTTCTCTGGCACGCCAAACCAAGCGAAAGCTCGGCCAGTCGTGCAGGAAAAGTATAATGAGTTGCTGCACGAATCCGCAGCGAGATTCCTTGACGATCGCTGTCAAAGAAATAGAAACCCCGGCTCAGAGTGGCGCTACATGACCCGATCTGGCGCCTGGACCCGCTGCAACTGGAGCCGGGCTTGGTCGTGCGTCGCCGATGCGGTTCGTTGCTCTGCTCCGACCTGGACTTGCATCGGGCACCTTCGGCGCCCAACGTAGCGAGAAAATCGGCTGACAACGGCCCGTCATTTTGGGGAGCGCTCCGGGAGAATGCACGGGTTTCAGCGAGTATGGCGGCGACTGGTCAAGGGACCGTGTCTTGCGCCAGAGCGCGGTCGAACACGGAACATTCGAATCCGGGCCCCCCTACCAGAAGGCTGAGTTTGAGCGTTAGCCAGCCTGCCAATAAGGTGCTGCGGTCGCTCTGATCAGACTCAGAGCGACCGCAGGAATCTGGCTGCACGCATCGCGCGATGCGATCGGTTCTCCTTGCCTCTATTGCGTTCTCTCCCCGGCAGACTGCCCTTGTGCCATCGATCGCCGGGATTTGTACTCACCGCGCAAAGGACGGGCGACATCAATGGTTAGGCAGATACCCGCGCTGACCGGCATCCGGTTTGTCGCGGCAGCGGCCGTGGCATTGTCTCACGGTGGAAGCCTGTTCCTGGAGGGGACCAGTCTTGCACTCGATATCAGCATCGGGACGCTGGGCCTGTTCGGAATGTCCGTCTTCTTCACGCTGAGTGGCTTTGTCATTCAATATAACTATGGCAGCTCGATCGCCGGCAGTCCGCGCAAAGCGATCCCGGAATTTCTCGTGGCGCGCATAGCGCGAATCTATCCTCTGTTTGTTGTTCTCTTTCTCGTTGAACTCCTGACCGGACCGATTGTCTGGCCCTGGCTTCTCGGAACTAAGGCGCCAGCTGAGGGATTTTCGTGGCACATTGTCCCGTTCCAACTCGGGATGATTCAAACCTGGTTCTTTGCAAATGTAGCTGGCGTTGCTCCGGTCTGGCAGTACGAAGCGATCGGCATCGTCTCCTGGTCGGTCAGCACCGAATGGTTCTTCTATCTCGTGTTTCCGCTCGCTTGCCCGTTACTTGCGCGGATCAAAACGGTTCCTGCGGCGATCTTATGCGCGATTGGCGCAGTCGCAATCGAGCTTGGCATCGACCTTGCGGTGCTCCTGCTTCAGGACCGCATCAATCTGTTTGCGCTTCACGCCTATGGGACGGATGCGGCTCTGCCGAACTGGAAGAACACGCTCATCCTCTGGATCGTCTACTTTTCGCCGGTTTGCAGGGTATGGGAATTCGTCCTCGGCTGTTGTTTGGCGAAGCTCCATGAAGCGTGGCCGGCCCAGGATTTCAGACCATCTCGAGCTTTGCTCGATATCGCTGCAATCGTTGGCGTCGGCGCGATAGGCTGGGTATTCTGGTTTACCGCGCACAAGCCGCCATTTGGGGCGGCCATGAGCCTGTTCGATATTGCGCGCAACAATATCGCTCTGGCGGCACCGGTTGCGCTCATCCTTGTCGCGGCGGCTCAGCCCGTCAGCACTGCAGGATGGCTGTTGTCGGCAAGGTGGCTTGTCTTCCTCGGAGAGGCCAGCTTTGCGCTCTACCTTGTACACATCATCATCTACCAGCGATTTCCGGTGGTCCGTTGGGAAACCGCAGGCCAACTGCTTGGCCATCTAGGCGCGCTCGCGCTTGCTTTCACTCTGGCCACCTGCGTCGCGTTTCTGCTGCATTTCGGCTTGGAGGTGCCGGCCCGAAGACGAATTCGCAGCTCCTATCAGGCGGCCTCGCCAGAACAGCGCAGGCGCCTGGTACGATTGGGAAGTGTTGGCCTTGCCACTATCATCGGTGCGGCCGCAACGTATGCGCTGCACGATGCGGCGGGGGACGCCGTCACGCAATCAGGGATTTCGGTGGTTTCTGCTACATATGGCGGCAATTGCCGCTGGATCTCGGCGCGTGGCAACGCCACGGGTTCGGTTGCAGCAGCCTGTAACGGCAAGGACGCATGCACTTTCAGTGCCGGCACGGCGCGGATTGTGACCCTGCTCCGGGCTGTGCGAAGGAGTTTACGGCCGCCTGGTTCTGTAAGGGCGACCGGACCATTCGCTCCAGCTCGGCTGCGGATGAGCGTGCCATGATCTCCGCACTACAACTCTCGTGTAACGCGGTCACGCGCGATGAATGAGCCGAAGGTTCAGACGTCATTCGGATTCCGAAGCCCTGAGGCGAACTGGCTTCATTAGGTCTTGCTGCCTGCCGCGCAGAGCGTTCGGGCCGCGTAGGCTATACGACAAAGAGGTCGCGCACGTGACGGGCGCAGCGAACCAGCGTCTCTTTGTCCACCTTGATGGCCGCGAGACTCTTCGCTAGATCACAACGGTTCACTTATGGAGATGCCGCCGTGGCAATGGGTATTGTGAAGTGGTTCAATTCGACCAAAGGTTATGGCTTTATTCGGCCGGAGGACGGAAGTGCCGATGTCTTCGTGCACATCAGCGCCGTCGAAAAGGCCGGTTACACCACCCTCGAAGAGGGAGTCCGGGTAAGTTACGAGCTCAAGGCAGGTCGTTCGGGCAAAATGTCAGCCGAGGATCTAAGGGTTGGCTGATCCAGTTCGCCTCCGGAAAGCGTCTGCCTGCTAGGCGTGTTCTCGTACCTGCGTCTGGCGTTGTCTCGTCACCGGTGCGCCGGACGCTTGCCGTACGACTGTCGTTTCCAACCAAGGCTATGCCGCAATACTGCTTGAAGGCTTGATTCAAGCCGTCGATCGCCCATGCCGGGGCAGTTCCAGAGTTTTTCCTTCCTCGTGCAGTGGGGGCAGGGCGGGTTATCGTCGGTAGCAATGAACGGTCCGAACCGTACGCTCGTGCCCGGCAGGCCGAGAGGTACATGTATCGCCCGAAGTCACGATGCGCCGGCCGGCGCTCCCGATCGAAGAGCGATGCTGTAGCGAAGGAAGGAGCCCGCACAGCTGAAGTTCGTCCGTTATGGACGATGGGCGCGGCGCTCCGGCTCCAGGTCTGTCCTGCTACGCTGTCGTACCGGCCCTCGAGGACCAGTCGTGCATTAGCTTGAGCGAGGGCGAGGTCAAATCCCAGGAGCTCGCCCGCGGGATTAGCCAATATAGTTGAGGTTAACGGCGTCATGCTGTTGACGATCCGCCCCTGACATTGATCCATTGCGGGGGAACTGCACACACACAGCCATCGGAGACACGGCAAGTGTCCTTCCAGCTGACTGTCCTGAAAGTATTGGCCGGCCAGCCTGGCGGGCGGGCTTCCGTTGCCGAAGTCCGACGCGCCGTGGAGATCCTGATGAACAGCGGCCATGACTGGACCGATCGTATGAAGCGGTTGGCCCAACACGCGCCGGATCTTAATATCTTTTCGGCGAAGTTTGTCTTTCGCGATGCGTTCGGCTGGGAAATTACCGAAGACGGGCGGCAATTCCTCTCTGCGCTCGAAAGGGCCGTCGCCGATCAAAGAGAGTCACCTCGATCAACGATCGATCCCTCGCGCAGCGAAGTCGCTGCGCAAGCGGTCACAGATGCGGCAAAATCACATACTCCCTGCAGTCGCCGTCAGAGGCCGCGGCGACGCCGCAGGAAAGGTGGATTCAATCGACGTACAGCATGAAGCGGGAGCGCGACCAGGTGCAAGGCGCGCACGGCAGCTGACCTTGGCAAAAATGCTATCGATCTCGCGCACCATCGATCAAAACTGCGGAAAATATCTTGCAGTGTAACCTGGGTCATATTCAGCCCCACTTCTTCACGGGCATTATCCGGAAGGCAGTTTCGGTGGGGTACTATGGACGACGAGTTTTGCAGAGAGAGGGCGCGAACCGTGCGGGAACTTGCTGAGCAAGCTGACCCGTTCATCAAAAAGCGTTTGTTGCAGTTGGCCGCCAATTACGAACGGCGCGTTGGTCAGCCAGAAAGAGCAGACCGAGATCGCGCTGACCTGCTGGCATGTAGGGCGGAGCTCCCGTGTCATCAGCTATAACCGACTTACCAAGACGGTGAGCCAAATATGAGGTTGCCGCAGTCCTTACACCTGCTCAACGGGCACTTCGCAGCGCAAGTGCCCGACTTCGCGAGCCCTATTAAACATCGCGTTGGTCGCGCTCGCCGAGAAGATACCGGACGCCCTGAGCGCGTCGTGAAGGAAGCGCGGGCCGGCGAACTGAAGGAACCGGTGCTCGATGCGATGCTGGACGGCATTTCCGTACGCTGCGAGGCAACCGTGAAACAATACGGAGCGACCACCCGCGCCGGCGCCGGGACCTGTGTTGCTCGTTTGCGGTGGCCGCCCGAGAGGTCGCCCCATCAGATCTAGCCAGCTTTGGGTGCTGCCGATCATCGGCCTTCGGGCGCAAAGAAGTCCATATCGATGTCGATTGTCATCGACGATATTTATGCGAGAGATCGTCAGAAGGCGACGTCCCGGTACCCATCGTTACTAGGCGGGGTGTTCAAGAATCCGAAAGCTTTTCAGTCGGCGACCGTTGAGCGGCCGCAGCGGCATTGGGTAATGCCGGCGGCGCATGATGGCGCCGGTTTTGTTGCCCGATTGCCGCCCATCGGATCGGAGGGGCGGACGAGGGCCTCTCGATCGGCAGCTCGGCACTCGTGTTTGTTGTAGTTTTTGGGGTATTATATACCCTATTGTACGCATTGAACTTATTATCTTTTGCGGAGCGTAAATTTTGGGGTATAATATACCCCAAGGAGCGCATCGAGATGGTGGGACCGAAAGGGAAAGTTGAAAGGTTTCTGTCCTCACATCCGGTCTTCACCCGGACCGAGTTCCGTAAAACCGTGTCTCCCGGCCAGCCGCTCTCGTCGTCGGACTCATTGCTTAAGTACCACGCCGCCTCCGGACGAATACGCCATGTCGCGCCGGGTGTGTATGCCTCCGTCCCGCCGCACCTGGATCCGGCGAACTTCCATCCCGACCGGATTCTGGTCGCATCGCGCATACGCGACGATGGTGTCGTCGCGTACCACACCGCACTCGAACTGCACGGGCTCGCCTATTCGGAAAGCTCTCAGACCCAACTCCTCAGCGGAGGTCGCCCGGGCGAAATAAAAACGCTCGTTGGTCCCGTAAGGTTCGTCGCGCAACCCGCCTCGCTGCGCCGTCGCTCCGAGGAAATGTCCGGCACGATCACGATGGACCGCCGCGGTCTCGACGTTATCGCGACCGGCGTCGAGCGAACGCTCGTCGACTGCATCGAGCGCCCGGACCTGACCGGCGGCGTCGAGGAACTCGCGAACGCGCTCCACAGCGTCAAAGCGTTCGACGTTGGCAAATTCGCGAAGTTCGCGCTCGGTCGCGACAACCAGACGCTCGTCGGCGTGTGCGGTGCCTGGCTTGAGAGCCGGAAAGACGATCTCTTCGTCGACACGCAGGTATTAGACGAACTGAAGCGTGCCGCCCCCCCGGCACCAAGACCTGCGTTGGGAAGCGACGCCCGAGGCCATGCGATGGAAGGCTGGAACGTCGTCCTGCCTCCGGATTTCCTCAACCCGTCCTTCGAAGGGATGTCACCGGAGATGATGCCGTGATCTCGGTCGAACGCCTCGAAAAGATTGCCACCGACGTTTCGTTCCAACCGGCCTCGGTCGAGCGCGTCATCCGGTTGATCGACGTGCTCCACCAGATCGCGAATGACCGCGAACTCGGGAAGCTGCTCGCACTCAAAGGCGGCACCGCGCTCAACTTGTTCTATCTCGCACTCGACCGGCTTTCCGTCGACATCGACCTGAACTACGTCGGCGCCGCGGATAGGGAAGCCATGCTGCGGGATTCCAAGATCATCAACACGCGCCTTCCCGCGCTCCTGCAGAGCAAGGGGTACGAAATCGGCCGCGATCCTTCCGGTGAACACGCCGGCGGCAAATGGCGCTTTAGGTACGTCTCGGCCTATCAGCGCCCGAGCACGCTGGAAGTGGACGTGAACTATCTCTTCCGGACGCCGTTCTTCGGCTGGGACAGAATGAATTCCGCAAAGCTCGGCGACTACGAAGCGAAGAACGTCGGCGTGGTCGACCTCCACGAAATCGCCGCCGGCAAGATCGTCGCCCTGGTGGCCCGGCGGGCATCGCGCGATCTGTACGACGCCTGGAGGCTGCTGCAGAACGAAAACATCGATTGGGCGCAAGTTAAGGTCGGAGCGCTTGTGATCGGCGCCGCTTCCAGGGATCTGGATTGGCGCACGGTGTCGCTGAAGGACTACAAATACGATCTCAACGACCTGAACAACAAGCTGCTGTCCGTAGTCAAGAACGGCATGTTTGACGCGGAGGGCGGCCCGAAGAAATGGTGCGACCGAATCCTAGCGGAATGTCAAGAAAAACTGGCGCCGCTCTTCAAGCACGATGACGGAGAGCTGGCCTTCCTCGACGCGCTCTACGATCGCGCAAGCATCGAAGTCGATTCGCTTCCTGCGAACGACGATGTGAGAAAACGCATCGAGGCCTTTCCCGCGCTCCGGTGGAAGGCTCAACATGTCTCGCAGCACCTCGGCCGGAAGCCCGGCATCTGACCGACGAGTTCGAGACGCGAACGTCAAGCCACCACCGTCTCCACGATGTGATTGAGGACATTCAACTCGGTCTCCGTTGGCAGTCCCGAACCCACCTAGTCCAAGGAAGTGCAGGCAGACGCCGACATCCTCCGGGGCACCGCCGAGGAAGGCGTCACCGCGCCCCGCTGGGGCAAGAGATACACCGCGACGCGGCCGTAACGCAGTGAAGGAATGCCCGCACTGCATGCTTGAGCGGACGGTGGCGCAAAGGAGCCGCGACGGACGCGAGCGCATGAATACAGTCTGCGCGATGATGATCCGGGACATGGGCGCGCCGGCCGCCGGTGCCCTTGAACAGGCGAACGCCCTGTCGTCGGCGTCGAACACCATCTCCTGCGTCTCGCGCGGATAACCCGCCCAGCGGCGACTGTCCCTCACAAGTCTTGCAGACCTGTGTGGCGTCGACCGGCGGGCGTCATGATCGCGGCGCATTAGACTAGCTTCAGCTTAGACGGAATTGACCATGAGATCGCCACCAGCTGTCTTCGGCGTTGCCGGCGCCCACAAGCGCGGACGTTCTTGAGAGAGCCTCAGAAATCTGCTTCTCGAAGTGCCGACATGGTCCGGCATCGGCATGTCGAACTCCAGCACGGGCAATCAAGCGCTAAGCGTCCCGCAGGACAGTTACGCTCATTCTGATTTCTCGTCAGCTTCTCGAAAGCTAAGCCTCGTAGCGAGAACGTGTTTATCCAGCTTCGGCGTTAGCTAATCATATCTGTCAAAGGAGATGGGATGGATCGGTTCAACAACCTCAACCCATTCGCGGCCCCAGATGTCGATCGGGCGTACTATCATGGGCTGGAAGAGCAGCAGGCGGACCAAGCGGGGTTTCCGCAGCACCTGAACGAGTTGCATCCGCACGAGCGCCCGCCCACCAGTTCAAATAGGCTCGGCGACGCGGATGTTTCGAACAGAGATGCGGATCCTTTGAGAATGCCGCACGAGGATCGCGTCGGAGAAGGCACTTCGCAGTTCGCCTCAAATCCGCCAGGCCGCTCTGAACAAGGGGGCCATCACCACCATGTGCTCTTTGCGGCCGCGGATCGCGGTGGCCAGTTGCCAGCCGGCAGTTTTTGTCTGCCGGATTATTGGCACGGCATGGATGCGGCTGCCGATTGGCCGACGCATAGTGTCGGTCAGGAGGAGCATTCGTGGGCGGAGGCCAGTGACGTGGCGCCGGAGTGGGCAACGACCCCCGCAATTCCTTGGCAGCAAAATCTCGGGGCAGCAATCCTCGGCCGACGGCCCCTGCCAGGTGACGCCAATACCTCAACAGGAGGCCGCCGGCTCACCCCGGCCGCGGCGCAGTGGGCCGAAGCATTGCATGACACACGGGCCTCTGGCCCTGCAGGCGGTGCGGCGGACTTCGAAGGCGCCGTCCTCAGGGAATCGCGGCTCGACCAGATCTTGGACAAATGGGCCTGCGATGAGCGGCAGGCGGAAGGCGAGGATCGGCAAGAGGCGGTAAGACGAATAAGAGCCTGGGGCGAAGCTGGCGACGTCTATGCAGGGCTGGAGCTGCAATACTTAGGCCTGACGACATTGCCCGACACCCTTCCGCCCAGGCTCCGATCGCTCAACGTGAGCGACAACGAGCTGATGCACTTGCCTGACACTCTCCCGTCTGGACTTCGGACGCTCGGCGCCAGCAGCAACCGATTGACTCGCCTGCCCGACGCCCTCCCGACGGGGCTCCAGTCACTCGTCATCAGCAGCAACCAGCTGACCGGGCTGCCCGACACCCTCCCGGAGGGTCTTTCGACACTCGCCGTCAGCAGCAACCGGCTGACCAGCCTGCCCGACACCCTGCCGGTCGGGCTCCAGGACCTCGATGTCCGCGGCAATCTGCTGAACAGCCTGCCCGACGCCCTCCCGAGCGGACTTCAGTTGCTTGCCGTCGGCGGCAACCGGCTGACCAGCCTGCCTGATACCCTCCCGCCCGACCTCCAAGAGCTCGAAGCCGATGGCAACCGGCTGACCAGCCTGCCCGACGCTCTCCCCGCCGAGCTCCAGTTGCTCTTCGCCCGCGATAATCACCTGAATAGTCTGCCCGAGACACTCCCGCCCGAGCTCCAGAGACTTCACGTTAGCGGCAACAGGCTGACGAGCCTGCCCGAGACCCTCCCGGCCGAGCTTCAGGTGCTCGAGGCACGCGACAACCGGTTGATCGGCTTGCCGGAGACCCTGCTAACCCAGCTAGGTTCTGGATGCATGGTTTATGTGGATGACAATCCGCTGCCCGAGCAGGTGCGGACGAATTTGGCGGGAGCTCTGAATGCCCCGAACTATGCTGGCCCGCGGGTCTTCTTCTCGATGGGCGGGGGAACGGCGGTGGATCAGGAACGGCCACTAGCCGAGGCGGTAGCGGACTGGTTGAAGGGCGAGCCGGAGGCGATCGCCGCCTGGCAGAACTTCGCCGACGAGGCGGGTGCCCCGGCATACGCGCTCTTCCTCGACAAGCTGCAGAAAACTGTGAATTATGACAATCCCGAGTTCCGACAGGCGGTGGCCGAGGATCTGCGGCAGGCAGCGATCAGGCCGCCATTGCGCCAGCAGTTTTTTCAGCTGGCTTTCGGGGCGAGCGAGACCTGCCAGGATCGCATCACCCTGACCTGGAACGGCATGCAGACCGCACGTCTGAAGGCTGATGTCGAGGATGGCACCTATGACGATCGGCTCGGTGAACTCATCCAGAAGGCGCGGGTCCTGTTCCGCCTCAATGCGCTCGATTCGATCGCCCATCAGAAGGTCAACTCGCTCCGGTTCGTCGACGAGATCGAGGTCTATCTCGCCTATCAGGTCAAGCTACGTGATCGGCTGGACCTGCAGCTCATCGCGCCGGACATGCGGTTCTATGAAGTCTCCTACGTCACTGAGCACGATCTCACCGCAGCCGAGACGCAGGTGCGGAATCAGGAGGAGGCGGGGTTCGCCGACTATCTGGCGACTCACTGGCAACCTTGGGAGACGGTGGTGAGCCGGATCGCCCCCGAAGCCCATGCACAGATGCAGGTCCGGCTCAGGGAGGCGATGGACGAGCAATTTCCGAGCCGCCTTGAGCAACGGCTCGCAGATCATCACCTAACCGGAGACAGCGAGGCCGAGGTGCAGCTCGGAGCCCAGATCCGCGAGGAGATCGCCCGCGAGATTAAGGGCGCACTGATGCGCCAGGTGCTTGGGGACCGCGGGCTTGAACTGTGAAGCGGCCATCCAATTGCGAGGGGCGTCGATCTTGTTTCCACCCGCCCCTCGCTACGTCATGTTGTTTTCGGATGCCGGCGCACCGATGGCGCGGCTCCCGAGAGAGACCAGTGTCGTTTCCATCGCTGCATCAACGAGCGAATGGCGCACAAGGATCGAATTTTCTTCGCCGCCAGATATGCGCCAGACCCCAAATGGAAAGGACTCGAGATTTGGCAAGCGACCGAATATTTCGTCTACTCACAACCGCGATCGGACTCCTGATCAACAATATAGCGCTTGTCAGCATTTCGTCAGACTTCCTTGTTAAAGCTGACGAGATCGAGGAGAAAAGTGCCCCGTCGGGGCAGTTGCGGCGGCGCGCGAACAACGGTTGCGGGACAAGCATGTACCACGAATGCTGAAGCGATCGCGATTTCGTCACCGATTGCCAACGCGCAAAAGGCCTTCTTGACCGCTAGCCCAGCTCATTCCGTTTCAAACGCATTTAATCGTTGCGGTCTCCGGCCATAATCGGCATCAGGAGCCGCAGCTTCAGACAATCGCCAAAAAGCTTTTCGATCCGCTTGGATCGTTCGTCGGCCAACTTCTTTGTCTCTTCCAAACTCGCTTCGGCTTTGCTCGGATAAATTACGTCTACTGGGCCGGGGCGTCCGAAATGTTCGCATGAAGATCGACACAGAGGTTAGCTATCGCGGGCGTATTTGTTTTGGAACAGAATGTATTTTTCGAAGCTCTTGAAGATTGCTGATTTTTCTTTTGCAACGCGACTGAAATCAGCTTTGATCGCGCCGCTACCCCGCTCCTGGTCGGTCAGTTTCTCCGAGACAATCAACTGAACTTCTCGGAGATGCCCGCAAATGTAAACGTCTGCATTCTCCGCCTTCAGCTGAAAATCCCAGTACATGATGTATCGCTGTCATCTTTGCGTCGAAAGTTCTGAAAGCCATTCGGTTGACCAAACCGGGGTCTCAAATAGGCAAAAAAAGTCAACGGGCTTTAATTTGGCGGACTGCGAGGGTTTCGCGTATGCGTTCATTGGACCTTCTTGCTAGCGGACAAGAGCTCGGCCATCTCAGCTCGGGTGCTGGCGCGCCACGTTTCCGCTTTTCAGGCCGCCATGAATATCCTCTTAGGTCGCTGATGTGTTCAGGCTTCGTCAATCAATGAATAGCTCGTACTACGCCCGCCAGCCGCGTCTTTCGCCAAAACGCCTCTGGCGACGAGATCATCGATGTCCCGCAGGGCCGTATCCTGCGATGATTTGGTAAGCTGTGCCCATTTCGAAGATGTGAGCTTGCCTTCAAAGCCCTCGAACAAACGCTCAATCATCGCCCGCTGTCGGTCGTTAAATTTCTGGTTCGCTTGCTTCTTCCAGAAGTGGGCTTTCCGTAGAACCGAGGCGAGGATGGTGTCGGCGCGATCAAAGGCCCGGTCAAGGCAGTCCAGAAACCACTCCAGCCATACCGTGATGTCGAGATCGCCTTTCTGCGTGGCTTCGAGGATATCGTAATAGGCGTTCCGCTCCTGCCGGATCTGCGCTGACATGCTGTAGAAGCGCTGTGAACTGTTCTCTGACCGCGCCAGCGCCATGTCGGAAATCGCGCGGGCGATACGACCATTGCCATCTTCGAACGGATGGATGGTAACGAACCACAGATGCGCCATGGCAGCCTTGATAACTGGATCGATTTCCTGCGTACCGTTGAACCAGCCGATGAAGGCTTTCATCTCGTCAGGAAGCAAACCAGCTTTGGGAGCTTCATAGTGAACGCGCTCGAGTCCGATTGGCCCCGAGACAACCTGCATCGGCCCCGTATCCTCCGTGCGCCAGTTCCCGACGGCGATCTTCGTCATGCCGCTGCGGCCCGTCGGAAACAAGGCGGCATGCCAGCCAAAGAGACGGTCAGAGGTGAGGGGAGCGTCATATCTGCCGGTGGCGTCCAGCATCATCTCAACGATGCCCTCGACATTGCGCTCGACGGGCGTCAAGGCGCCGATATCGACACCCAGGCGGCGCGCAAGCGATGATCGCACCTGATCGCGGCTCAGAACCTCGCCCTCGATCTCGCTCGACTTGGTGACTTCCTCGGTAAGGGCCTCAAGATTGGCTTCGGTTCGCAGCCGAAAGCCGAGCTCTTCCATGCGACCGGTGAGACGACCCTGCCGGTTACGGACAGCTCCCAGCTTCTGGGCCAGCTTTGAGCTATTCCAGGTAAACTTCGGCCAGTCTTTCAGCTCGTGAATATAAGTCGCCATTCACCGCACCTCATGCGGAGAATATGCACCCTATTCCTAGCAAACGCAATAGTATTCTACGCATAAGGTGCGGAGAATAAGGGTAATATTCTCCGCAATATTAATAAAATCAATGGCTTGCGCGTGAACATGATCCTTGGCAAGTCGCCGCTCCACAAAACACTGAAATGGAACGATTTTATTCCACATCAGTGGATTGAGGTCTTATCAGGCAGTCTTAGGTTGAGTTGGGTCATTCCCGTCGTCAACGAGGCGCCGCAATAAACTCCACGGGATTTTCATGAACGATGAAACCTCGCGGAGCGGGTTCGGGCCGTCCTGGACAAGCGTAATGCCACCAAGCTTCGGCGTGGTCCAAGAGACTTTCCCTTCTCAGGACTTATGAATTGCGGACACTGCGGCTGCGCCTTCGTCGGTGAGCTCCACAAGGGGCGCTACATCTATTATCACCGCACCAGCTACAAGGGTAAATGCAGCGAGTCCTATGTTCGCACGGAGGTCATCGCCGCGAAATTCCCCGAACTGATGGGCCGGCCGCATTTTTCGGAGAAGGTCCATCAGTGGATCGTTGCGGGGCTTCATCAGCGGTCCGGCCTTGTCTTGAAGGGTAGGGGTGAGCCAAGCGTATGCGCCTTCTTAACTAAGCTCTCGCTCAATTGACGTTGCCTGAGGGCTGAGCAGGTATCGGAGAGTCTTGGGCATCAAAGTATTCTTCGATCTCACTAACCGCTCTCTGCTCCCATTCGTCGGCCTGCGTCAGCAATGAGACACGCTGGAGTGGGCGAAATGCTGCGGCTTGACGGCACAGCGAAGCTATTGCGCGGTAGCGACGCACGTTTTCCAAAATTGCCGATCCTGTCATGTTTGATTTGCCCATTCAGCTCACAGCGCGAACATGAGGCGGATCGATTTTCGATTGGTTAGCGGCCGGCACTGACAGCATCCATGGTTGGCAAATCCTTGCGATTTCTGCCCCCTCAACGCAGGACGTCTGATTTCCTAGCCGTTCAAGACAATCCACGTGAGATAAAAGCGCGGTTTTCCTTGGCGGGAGTTCAGATAAAGCTCTCCGTGATGAAAAATATGGGCAGGGGTGGCGGACTGAGTTTGCCCATCGGCGACGCGCAAGGTCAGTACATCGCAAAATTCCCTTCGCCCAATCTTGTCGGATTGTCGGAAAACGAGTTCGCCGTTCTGGCGCTGTCCGAAATCCTCGGAATGGATGTGCCGGAACGCGAGCTTGTCGAAAAATCCCATTTCGAAGGAATTCCTGAAGAATTCAACACATTGTCGACCGGCAGAGTCTTGCTGGTGAAGCGTTTCGACCGTGGATCCAAAGGTGCCCGAATTCACATCGAAGATTTCGCTCAGGATCTTTGGCCGGCAGCCACTGGCCGCAACAATTAGGACCCTGAGCTTAGCTCAGGTGTTTCCGCATGACTGACTCGGAAGCCGAGACGGCCTTCAAGGCTATCCGCGGGCCGATATCGTGGGCGGCGAAGGTAAGGTTGCTGAGGTGGACGGCGGCGGCTGAAATACTCCTCAGCCTGATTGTGCAAGTGCTGTCGAGGCTGTACGCCTCCTGATGATTGATCCGGCGCATGTCGGAGCGTTCATGCAGGCCATCCCAATAGGTGGTTCGCTATTTCGGCGACGTGAAGCCCGCCAACCTCAAGAGGATCGCGTTGACCGCCGCTTTACCCGTAACCAGAACGGCAAGAGCAAGGTCGCCATCCGCGAGCGCGGCGGCAATTCGGTCCCGTCCGTGTTCGGTTCCGAGAGGCAGGCCGCTCGTCAACGCCGACGAAGGGCGCCGGGCTGAGATCAATAGGCGTCGCGATGGTCCTCGATAAAGCGGAAGCTCACGTCCGGCTTCCGGCAAAAATCGCAATCGACCTCTTAACATGTCTCGCTCCATGCGCAGCCGTTCGTTCTCCTGGCGCAGCAGAGCGCCATTTCTGCCGTCACTTTCGGAATGAAAGCAGGTGGTCGGGGATGTTGGTCGTGGAGACGATGCGCCGCGAGCAGCCGGGATGCCTGCCGAGGGCAGTCGCAGACCTCATCGTGACTGCGTGACCAGCTCGAGCTGGAGCACGGCCAGAACGCTGATGTCGTGGCGGTGTTCGACGGCCTCGCCCGCAGCCTGCGCGGCCTGTACCAAGGCGGCCTCTTTGCGTTCGGTCATCAGTTTGTCGGCTTCGATTTGGGCCAGCTGCTTTTCACGCTCATCCGCGGGGAGCGCGGCGGCATCGTCGCTGTTCGTGTCGATCAGCTCGTTCACCTTTTCGGTCAGAGTGTCACGAAGGGCCCAACAAAGCAGCCCAATCACATCGGGAACCTGCCCAGATGCGGTGCCCACGACCCGCGTGTTCGCATGGGGGACGACAGCAATCAGATTGTGTTCCTGGAGGGTGTAAGGCCATCCGATCTCGCTGGTGTTGTCATCAATCATGGCCGAGATAGATGGCGCCCCACGTTCCGCCAAGCGTGCGATCAGCGCCGCGGCGTCTCGCTTCTTCGCCTCACTGGGAAATGGCGCACTGCGGATCCGGCGGGCGTCGGCTTCGAGCTCACGAATGTGCAAGCGCAGACGCTCGAGCGCGTCAATGATCCGTTCGCCCCGCTCTAGAATCTCCGACAGTGCGATTGGAGAGACGGAGGCAAGGCGCGCGCGCGACGGCAGGCCACCGTGAGCCAGAAAGGCCCGGCAGCGAGATGCCAGGATCCCGCAGTTCCGCATGCGGGCAGCAGCGGTCGCCTCTCGAGCGATGAGGCGACGCAACTTTTCGGTCAGCTCGCTGGCTTGCTTGTCGAGGTCACGGACTTGCTTGTCCTCCTTGTCCGCGCCGGGACGGTGGGCGCTGCGAGACAATATCAGCTGTTGGCGGTAGCTCTCGACGCGATGAAGCTCGGCACGAGTTGCGCGCATCTGCTCCTCAACCGGCAACCACGTTGAACGCGCATCCGCTGCACGATCCACGATCGTCTCAAAACGATGCCGAGCGCCCTCATCGGGCAGCAGGTCGGCGGCGTCATTATGCAAGAAACTCTGGAAACCTATGTGATCATTCACTTGTCGTCTCTCGCCGTTCCGTATCAGATGTCCCATTTTCGGGGCAATGACTCGCCGTGCATATTTCTATCCCGCTTTCCTCCTCCCGATTGTCATCGGTGTGACGTCGATTTACAGATCGAACCAACGTCAAGGAATTTGCGCTCGTTGAACACGATGACGTAATTGCGGTCGACTCTCGGGAGGAGGGTGCTCTCGCTATTTTCAAGCTTTGTCAGTCAAACGACGCCAATTGACCGCCGCTGACGACGAAACGTGCTGCTGCCCGGCTTGGCAAGAAACACCTTGCGCTGGGGCCTGAAGCGAGTTGATCTCCGATGGATGTACAATCGGCTTGATCTCGACGAGGGCCTGATCTGGCGGCGGGCTCGGCAACGATGGGTCCATGTTGCTATGGCCTAGGTGGAGGAGGCAGCCCCGGTTAGGAATCGGTTGGTCGTCACCTCCCGATGGCATCATTCCACACCAGTCGTTCAGCAAGCTCTTTGACCGACGAGGATAAGCGCAGCCTCGGGCTTGGCTGTCCTGCGGAGGTAACGGGATTAAGTCCAGGGGCAGGTTCATCGCGAATTTCTCACCGATATAGTTTGAACAATGCAAGGCAAGCCAGCCACGGCTCGGTGACCAAGTTCTGGCCGCCGCTCAATGTGATGGATAGGCAATGACAGCCTGCGCTTGGTGCGGAGGTGGTCGGCTTCACCAGCGGGCACCATAAACCTTCGTATCGTTCCATGCCCCCTTTAGATGCCCGGCGTTTCCCTACGTTCAATTGAGCCGCCGATACGATGGTCTTATTTTCAGGATGCGCGGTAGCGCCCCGCTATCGCTGCCCTCCTTGGGCGTTCCTCCCTAGACTTGGGTCGCTTGCGGCAACGTGGGCGGCCCTTCTTTTGTAAGCGGTAAGAAGACGCCATCAGGCGGTTGGTTCCACCGCATGACCGCGTCCCGCTGCTCTGCGAGCCATAAGCGATACGCTGAAGCGTTACAGCTGACCAAGCGAATGATCGACATTCTTCATCTTCATTGTCCGAAGCAGTGTTGCGGGCTCGCCCCGGCTCGTCGCCGCCGAAGTCTATGTCGGACCTTTGTTTGGCTACGGCATTGAAGCCTGGCCCCAATGTCGTGCCGCTGGTGCTGCTCTTGGTGCGGCTGTTGGGGCAGAAGCCAGTTGACCGATGTGGCAACTGTGCCAGATCCTGTTCCGTTCTGGCATCCCTGCTGGCTGTGTCACTGGAGTCAGACCTTTTAAAAGTAAGCGGCAAGCTGAGCCCGTCAGTCGGCGCGGCTCAATGGCATGACTGCAGGCCAGCTCACAGCTCGTGAGCATTCACTTCGAGGTCACCGCCCAGTTGTTGAAATTGAAGTTCATTCCTCCTGGTGAAGAAGTAATCTCGACACCGTATTGGACACCACCAACCTTTATGTCGCCAAAGTAGCCCTTCGACTTGATCCACTCTAGGACGCTTTTGATGTCCACCGTGCCGTTGTTGGTCTTCGAGGTGCGGAGCAATGAGATGACCTTGTGACCGTTGAAGCCTTCAAACACGTTCCAGGTCGCTCCACCTATGTCGACATTGCTGTAGACCGGGATCGCGGCTCCCGAAGGAGCGTAATGATACGAGATTGGCTTAACGTTGCCGCCACCGTCGGGATTTCCGGTGTAGTTTGTCCAGAGCATGATTTCGTGCTCGTTTGAGGTGTCCCAAATATCATAGGCGGTGTCCCAAGCGCCGCCGGTAGGCACTTGCTGGTTGAAGCTCGAGGTCAAACTCTTGATGGAGCTGAGCGGCTTTCCGACGTTGAAAGTCTCGTGCGGATAGCTCTTGATGCCAGGAGTGTTAGGCTGGTTCGACCACACGTCCCACTGATTGGCGGCGCTCACTGAAATCGTTTGAGGCCCAGCGCCCGCCCCCCATACGTCGTTGTTCCAAGAGTGGATACCGAGTGAAAAGCTACCGTATGGAGCGCTCGACCTCCAAATCGGAGCTTTCGCCGACCCTGGCGCGCCAACTGATGATGGCCTGGCTTCATTCACGACCTGCGTAAATCGGTCCTGATCCGTCTGTGTTTGGATCTTTCCCGTTGGGGACCCTGGCGAACCTGCACCACTTATCCGATTGATCTCCAAAGCGTCTCCTATCTGTTTTGAGAACAAAGTCTGCTGCAGACCCGCCGAGCACGTACCCCCAGGGTTCGTGGCCGGTTCAGTCGCAGGCGGCGTCGATAGCTAGAGACTGGGCTCGAATGCTAGGACGGTTGGCTTTCGAGAAGCTGACGAGTTCGAGACGAAAAAGTGAACTCCGCGCCGGTTTTCCGTCTCGGATGAGAACGCTCCATTTGGATGGCCAGCCTCGTTCGAACATACTCGGAGCGAACGTCCAACAAGGAGTGGGAGCACGCATTTCATGTGCCGGAGCCTGCAAATTTGGTGGCTGCTTCCAATTTCAATAACCGGCGACACCCTTATCGTTCATCGGTCTTTATTCGACTGAAAAGGACTAACCGAGGTGGGGTAGCTACCGGCGCAGATGTAGCGGTCAGCCGAAGGTGGAAAGAGCGCGATGCAGAAGCAACGTTCGAATCGGAATGCGATGAGAAGTCGTCGGGCCGCATGGGAAAGTCTTGAGTTAGCTGCTCCTTTTCGGCAATCAGCCGAACTCGTTCGGAAAAAAGAGCGAAGAACGGCTACCCCTCGGCAATGCCTCCCAGAAGCGCAATCTATCCGCTCCACTCTCGTAGCCGAGCTGGCTAAGCATGATTGGCTTGCCGCCGACGATCAGGCTGAGATAGCAGCTTCGCCGAACAAAATGAACGCGCGGGGGGCAAACAGATTGAACATATCGTCTTTAGAAGCGAGTGTTCGGCCGTGAACCTACGATACGTGACGCCGCAATTTTGGTGGGGCCAGATCACACATCCGGTAAAAGCAGAAGCCCTCGCTCCGTTCATGCGCTCGATGATCTGGCTAAAATCTGGTGCCTCGAACAGGTTATCGGTGTCGCTCCGGCGAAGGCCGCCAGGCAGGCTGTAATGGAGAGCGAAGACATAGGCGTATGCCGTGCACGCGCGCTTTCGTTGAAGCGCTTTTCATTGCCACCGCCACCCTCGTCCGCTACCAATGCGTTCGTGATCACATTCACAGTGAGGGGGCAGAGCGCCGTCCAGATCAAGCCCGCTGGCGTGCCGCTCCCGCGGCGGTTCCGCCATGGCGCAAGCTGTGATCAGTCAGTTTGCACGATTCGCCCTTCGCGTTCTCGACACCACGAAATTCCGCACGGCCTGAAGGGGATGGCGATCATGTGCAACAACGAAAGAGATCCAGCCCTGCGCAGCGGCTTTGCTGAGCGGCAGACCTGACGCCCGCCGCGAGCGCCAACTGAGGTCAGCCGTTCGCATGGCGACGAGATGTCGCTTGGTTCCAGCACCACTGCATTGATCCGGTGCAGGAACGCCATCGGCGCCCTCGGTGTCTACCAGGCTACATGCTAATTTGCGGAAACATGGCGATCCGCCCTGATCGCCATGTTTCTGCTCATTGGGAAAATGTTTGACCGTCGGCCGAGGGCGATGGCCGTTGCCCGGCGGCAGGATGGCGTGCCAACGGCGGATCGCCGTGCCCCTGCGCCATGTCCGGCCGACAAGGACAACCGCGAGGATCAGGTGGGCTGATCGGTGATATGCATGATTGAGAAATAATTGTCCGGGTGATGCAGAACATCGTCGGCATTCACATGTGAGAGCGTGATCGAATTGCCCTCTCCGAGATCAACGACCGTGGTATCAGGGCCAGCCGCCTTGATGTGACTGGCAAGATCGGCAAGCGTATGAATACCGGTGTGATTGATCCCGTCCTCAATATTCAGTTTATCTCCCACCGTGAAGTCCATCACGAAATCCTTGCCGTTCCCACTCGTGAACATGAAGTTGTCGTTGCCCTGATTGCCGAACAGAACATCGTTGCCCTGACCGCCGTATAGAAAATCGTCGCCTGCACCACCATGGATTGTGTCGGCTCCCTGATTGCCTTCCAGCTCATCATCGCCCCCACCGCCGGAGATCAAATCGTTCCCGCCTAGACCCTGAATAAAGTCGCTATCAGCAGTCCCAACGATGTGATCGTTGGTGTTCGTACCGCGGAATGCCATGTCATATTCCTTCGTCGTGTTTGCCAGGCGAGCCGTCGCGGATGTGATCAGGCTCGCGCTGATCGACATACACGTCAGATCTGACGGAAGCCTGACTTGGCTATGCCGTTGCAACACGTCATGCAATGGCGAGCCGTTGTGCAAGTGGTTTCGATAGCCTGGCGGCTCACACTTCTGATGCCGCATGAACAAAATTGGTACGCGAAGTAGCGAGACGCAGGTGTACAGGACAACACCGGTCGTATCCGGGTAAGCGGCGAAGGCTTGATCACGTAGACCGGCACTATTGGCAACCGGGCAAGTTCATGCTTGGGCGCTGTTCTCTCCACGTGGCAGACTGGACTTTTGCGAGGATGGCTTCTGTTGGCGGTCCAGCGCACCAAATCATTCTAGCGGCGGCACCGGAAGTGCTGCAATTCCAGACCATCAAAGATCGAGAAGTTCCGGTGCCATAATTGTTCGTTTTTGCAATGCCGTTCGCCATGCGGCGCACGCTTCGATGAGTCGCACCTGGCAGTGAGGGGGCGCGTCAGCTTCTCGACAGCTAAATCGGCTAGACTGGAAACGTGGAAGTATTTTGTCCCTGCAAAGCGACGTCAAACTGACGGATTGGGATGGTCCGACCTGAAGACAAAACCGTTGGATGGTCCAGACGTCTCGCGGACGCACTACGCTATGCACCCGGGAGCATTCGAGCTTCGAGCAGCGCCTGATGGATTGCAACCGCACGTGGCGAGAATGCCGCGCCGTCAGACCGCAGACACGCCTTGCTTGATCGCGCGCGGCCATGATTATGAAAGTAACCTCTGAGAACGAATTCCAGGTGTGTCCGCTCGGCATTATATCTCGGCGGCTGCATTTACGACAGCGCGCACCCTCCCAGAAACAGCACGTTTGCTGCTACCCGAACTCCGCCCGGCGAGCGGGAGGGGGTTTAACTTTCGACCATACCGATGCAAACCGACCGAAACTACCACAGCGTGATGGTGCAGCTGAAGAGAATTGGCAGAAAGAGAACACAAGCATACGTAACTTGTCGCGGTGTTCTCTGCTCAATCGCGCCCTGCGCATCAGATCTGAGCACCTAAGCCGGTGTTCCCGCAATTTTAGCGTAGGGACAGTTCGCGTATTTGACGGTAAGGCTGTCAAGGGAGAATGAAATGGATCCATCTAACAATATCAACCTATCCGCCGCTCGCACGTGCTTCGTCGAGCCGCAAGAGGCAGGGCGAGCAAACTTTGAGCAGCAGCTTGGACAGATTGAGCCAATTCACCAAACAGCAGCTCCACTGGAGGCTGGATCGTCCGGGATTGTGACGGACGGCAATAAGCGAGCGCGGGCTATCCAAGGTAGCGAAAGGTGCGCGGCTGAATCCTTTGTCAAAACGCGCGCTCAACTAGCCGCAACGCTGACCTGTGCAAACGTCGGGGCGCTCGGACGGGAGATCGAACTGGCTGCGCAACAAGCGGCAAAGTGGCCAACTGCGACTGGGCCGTCAGCCGGCAGTGTCGATCGCAGCGGCATTTTCGATGACAGGATGGCATCGTCGTATGTGCAGCTGCAACGTTTTCAAGACCACGCCGCCCATTGCAAGCCGCATGCGTTGGAGCATCAGAGCGCGACGGACCATTTGCGTTTCATGGCGTCTTTGCGTTACGAGCACGCCCCCTGGAATATTTGGGGAGGGCAACGACTTGATCTGGGTCGCACGGCGGCAGGGCACATGAGGGGGGACACAAATTTTTCGCCCTTTGTGTCACTGTCCGAGGACGCCTCGCGACTGCTGCTTTCGCCGGACGATGCCAACGAGTATGGCGCGAAAGCGATCGCGGAAAATGCGAACGAGTTGCACACCTACACGGTGCCGAGGGCCGCTACCTGGACGTCCGAACAGATCGTCGAGATACTTGAGGACGGGACTGAGAATGATGAACCCGATCTGGCATGGGTGAGCGATACGCCAACCGAGGAGCGCGAGGTACTGTTCCTGGGCGGCAATCTGGATGACTATCGGACCGCTAGCGAACCGAATCCATACAAGAAGCCGGAGACGGAAGGATGAGTGAGGAGGATCCGGCAGGAACATTTGTCCTGCCGATCTCGAAAGAGATGATGTCGGCCTGGTCCTTGGCGCGCGGGGGGCGCGTCTGCACGATGTAATAGTCGGCCTGGCCCCGAGCTCGTGTTGAACGACTTCTCGGCGTGACGCGATAGTCGTCGCCGTCGCGCGAGGCTTTCGACACATTGTACCATCAGTGCCCGCCGGTGGCGTGTTCGCTGGTGGAGTAAGTCTCGAGTAGGCCGCCATTGCTCTCGGCGGATAGCGGTTCGGCGATCGGGCTCGGCCCTGGCATCACATCTACACCTGTGGGCCATCCAGTTCGAGGCAAGGGACACAGAACACGTACCCTCTTGTTGTGGGCTTCGATCGGCCGGATGCACTAGTTCCAGCCCGAAGTTGGTGGGAAAAAGAGTGAATTCGCGACTACACCTAAGGCGGCCAATACTAGCGAACTCAACAGTAGTGTGGATGCGCCGGCGGCCTGCCGTATCCGCTCGTGGCTATCGACCAACGTTTCTGTCCTTCGCCCGCGCACCGAGGCCCGGCGGGCGATAAGGTTCCGCGTCGTGCCAATGGAATAATGAGCTGTCGATCATCTCGTTGATGCGCGATTTGTCGCCGCTGTTCCGTTCTCCGGCGCAGCGCTCTCGGAGCGAAAGGGCTAAAGCTTCCACGAGTAACTGTCTCAACAGGACGAAGGGTTCTCGCTCATCGCCCCGGCGTTCGACGTTCCCGGCCCGGCCATCGTTGATGGCGAGGTAGCGGTCGTCCATGAGGGGCGGACTAATTGCAGAGATTTGCAGGCCGTAGCTCGCCCGGAAAGCCAGGATCGTTTGCTTTACTCCGCCTTCGACCTCCTGTGGGTGAACGCCTAGGACGTGCGGACGACGCCGCTGATCGAGCGCAAGGCCATGTTGCAGGGACTCTTCGACACCTGCCAGCTCGAGCCGCCGGTTTCTTTTCAGTGACATGTCGAGGGTGATGGACAGAAGCTGTTCGAACACGCGGCGAAGTTCAATACGAGGGCATTATCTCGAAGAAGATGGACTGCGCCGTACCGCTCCGACCGCAACGAAGCCTGGCTGACAGCGAAGGCCGTCCGGCGGAGGCGAGTTTCCGGTTATCGGGTTTATCAAAGGCCCCACGAGTGTCGTCGCGCCGAATCTCGGAAAACAGGAGGGCAATGAACTGGTCCACATGGGCAAAGTCGCGCCCGGTTGAAATCGGGCGACGTCGAGCAAGCGTCGCAAGGCGCTGGACAGTGTAATTAGTCCAAAAAGTAAATTGAGTAAGCCGCTCAAGAAGCGCAAAGCGACCTGGGTAGAGCCTATTTTTACAGACGGAAATCGAATGCCGCGGACATGACCTCCGAAGTCTTCTTCGCGCGAGTGCGCCCAAAGGATTATCGCGGTCGTAACCTAAGTTGTGGAAACGATCATCATAACTTCATACGCTCATCGCAAAGGTGAGCTTTCAACGCTCCCGAGAAAATACGGAGCACCTTATGAAGAAAACCAGAAATAGAGCGAAGCAAACCACATCGCTGCAGGACCGGCTCAATGCGTTTGCCGACGATATCTTCCACAAGGCAGCGCGGCTTCCGCCAGGCGTCGAGCGCGACCAGCTGCTGAAGCGTGCGCGGAGGGCGGAGATCGCAGCTGACATCGATCAATGGGTATCGTCTTCAGGTTTGCAGTCGCCAACATAGGGCTTGGAGACTTCTCCTCCTCCAAGTTCTGTAAGGGCCCTCGTATCCGGCGGGGGCCCTTCGTTTTGGGAACGGTCCGCGGCGTTTTAGGACCATGAGTGCACACGTCCTTGTAGAAAATGCTGGCGGTTGGGCACTTCGCACTGGCCGGCGTCGACATCTGTCTGCCTCCCATGTGTATCAGATGGCAGATCTGAAAATCGACCCGATCGACCGGAGGATCAACAAAAGCGCAGATGCGCTGCTGGATAAGCTCCATGCGAAGCTGAGCGCTGGCCTTGTCAGCGAACCAGGTTGAGCGGGTGACATATCGCGCGTGACCCGCTCACGTATATCTGGAAGGCGTACGGGAATGATGAAGGCCCCGCGTAGGCGGGCCCTCAGAATTTATGCGTATACTGGCCGATTCGTATTGAGCCATCAGGGCGTCAATTGGAATGTTCCACTCCTTGCTAATGGTGCGCATCATTTCCAGCATCCGAGGTCGAATTCGGTTCAGTATATCAGACGCGCGATTGCGCCCGACAGGATAGCCGAGTGCGGATCGAGATTTGCCCAAGACACAATCGCAAGATGGAGGACACGACCGGAACGCCGTGTGCGGTGGAAAAATGCCCGTCCTCCTATTGCTCAATGAGCGAGGAAAGCACTTTGAAATGATCGCCATCGGGCGTGCCAGAAGTGGGTTCTGCCTCGAAAGAACGGGTTACTCTGCCTGAGGATGCTGGGGTATCTGCGGCATTCTTCGGCAGAGCGAACCGGGAGAAAGCATGCTCCCTCACGGAACACGAGGCCTTGGTCGCATGTGCCCCCGAAGTTAAGCCGAGATCTGACGGCCCATTCGTCGCAACGGCGTCGATGACGCCGGCACGGAGCCTAGCCTTCATACGGGTCTGAACTTGCTGAAAAACGCTTGCGCAATCGATGACCTTCCGGCGGCACATGAAGTTGCCACGGATGGTCCATGAATAGAATGAAACAAGACGGGCCCAAGTCGCAAAGCAAACAAAGCGGACCCAACGAATCGCGGACTGTTACTGTGGCACGAAGAATGCAGGCCTTCGGAATGCCCAGGGTGCCCTCACGTGGGCACGGCCACGATCGCAAGTTGAGGCCATGGCTGGCTACTGAAGTTGGTGAATCGCTGGAACTTAGGCAGCAGAGGGCGCCTGCTGGTGTAGATCCCAGCGGACTCGTATCACGCCGCCGAAGAGCCAATAGCGGGGCGCGCTAGGAAGGACATGAAGGGCCTCGGCAAATGAACGCAGAGAATAACTTCGCGGCGCGGCTCATTGACGCCGGACGCCTCGCAGCAATAGCACGTACATGCGGCCTGAAAGCTGACGTCTCATATTACGTCAATGAGGCGCTCAAGGAGCTTTGGCGAACCAACTCTCCCGAAGAGGCAAAAACGATTGCAGCGCGGTGGGTCTTGTGGGACGCAGATGGAAGGCCATGGCCGCGCATGCCCCCGCTGGAAAACGTGGTCTCGTTCCACCGCACCGCTACCGCATCGATCGTGAAGCCGCCGGCGACGCCGTTACAGCTAATCCGGGATTGGTTCGAAGCGCAGGATGACGAGATACGACGCGAAATCGCTGGCATGGCGATGCTTTTGGGCTTCGAATTTCGCGGTCCTCCCGAAAATGGGAGCCGAGAGAGGTGTGGGTATCTCCGGCGGTGGCTGAGCCAAGCGGGACTACCAAACCATACGGTCATTGGTCGCGCTTTGACGTTCCGCACATGTTTTGAGTATTTCGCGGAGAGCAGGTTCACCGAGTCGGGTTGGACGCGGTCCGAAAGGGTCGCTTTTAAAATTCTTGAAGATGCCAAGCGGGACCCGAACTCCGAAGCTGCGCACCTGGCTCCGATTGCCAAAAAAGTGCTTGATGCCTTGCCCGCTCGAAAAAGCCGCTGGATCGAGGTGCGGAAGTCCTGGAAACAACTTGCCGGTGCCAGCCTCACACTGCGAGCCCTCAGGGTTTGGAACGTCTTGCACATGGAGAGGGGGAGGCGGGACTCCAGTCGGGAAGTATAGCGGTGCAGCCGAACGATTTTAGCGAGGCACCAAGCGGTACGTGAATAGGCGGAATGTTATCCGATAGCCGTAGTAATCGAGAAGTACGGTGTCGGTGCGCATACTTAAGCCCCGTTTTGAAGAGCTGATGATTGAGCTGGTTGGCGTAGCCGGGGTCGAACTGACGACCAGGTCTTCAAGCAAGCGGCCGGCTCTGCCGCTAAGCTATACTATACACCCGATGCCGCCCGCCTTTCGCTTGGGCGGCTAGAACGCGATGCATTGTTAGCTTATGGTCCATGCGACACTTAGGAGAATATTGTTTATCGAAATCTTCGGCCCGCGCACGGTTGCGTACCACCGCCTGAGGCTAACGTCAGTCATACGCCTATGTCTTCAATCTCTATTCGCTCCTCCTCAGAGAAAAAATTGGGTACGCAAATAGGCGCTCGCAGGTCTCGGCGGCTGGTTTGAGACGTGGCGCGAGATCACTCCACTCACAGCGAAGATGGTCGAGGACTTCCTGGCCGTCCCCGCTTAGCCTCTCGAGTGCTGCGATCAGGCGCAAGCGAACTGTCGACGGAAAAGGATTCTCCGTCTGGATCTCAGCAAACGTCTCGGGGGGACCAGTCAACATGCGCCCGAGTCCCGCCAAGAGGAGGTGATAGGGTGCGGACCGACCTCAAGCTGCGCGGCGGCGATCAGGGTGAGACTTCGTATTGCGTCGGGGCGTCCTCCTGGCTGCTTGAGAACGACCGGGCAACCTATCCAACCCCGATCGCTCATGTAGCACCAAATATGCGGAAGAACCTCTGATTGTCGCTGGAGTCTCCAACCTGATCGCAGGAGCCCGCTTTCATTTTGCCAATGATTTTCGGGCGCCCTCGGATGCTTTCTGATCCGTCGGGTGAAGGTCAAACCAAGAATCGGGTGCATACGCGGCGATGAGCTTGGCAAAGGAGGATTGCGGCTTCCAATCGTGCCCTTCGCGCTTTTCGGAAAGGATGACTTCATTACGGATGAAATGGCCGGTTCCGGGAGCGTCAATCCCGCTGAAATAGAGCATAGGCCGCTGCGAGTGGGGGTCGATCGCCAGGCATCCCTGCGCGGAAAGCATGTGGCATTGTAGGGAGAGAGAGATCGTACCGCTCGAGAGGGCCGCAGCCGGTCATCGAGCAGATCTCGGGCGCGGCGGGCGTGCCGGTCGCCTGCTGACTGACGTGCTGAGGGCGACCGCTAGGCTTCGGCTGCTACGGAGAATGGCGGTGCGGCGGAAGGCTCTGTGCGAGCCGGCGTCCAAGCTGGCGGTTCGATCTACAGCCTCGGACAAGTCCATGCCCACCGGACCATCTAGCCGCGGACAGCAGATCGCAAGGTTTGTAAGTGGCAATTCGGATCCTTTCATATCCCACGCAATCATGAGGCGGAAATGATCAACATCACCGATGTTCCCGAGCTGAAAGCGCGCATCAGCGTGTGGGCGGCGCCGGCGGCAACGCCGTTAACAGTGCTTCATTCGGGTGTGGCCTGCATCAGCGACCTTATAGTCAAAGAGGGTCTAATCAACCTCGATCTTGCGGACGTTCTCTCCATCATGCAGGAGAAGGGCAAGGCCATGATGGGCAAGGGCGAGGCTTCCGGCGCCTCGCATGTGCTCAAGGCCGCTGTAGAGGCGATTTCCAACCCGTTGATCGAGGACCCAACTATCAAGCGAGCTAGCGGCCTCATCATCTCCATCACTGGCGGCAACGACCTAACACTGTTCGAGGTCGATCAAGCCGCTAGCCGCATTCGCGAAGAGGCCGACCAGGATCCCAACATCATCGTCGGCGCCACTTTCGATGAACGGCTGGAAGGTGCGGACCGGGTCTCGGTGGTGGAGACTGGCATCGATAATTTCGACCCATCGTGCCAAATACAAGCGGCGAAAGGCCCATTTCGGATTTCGCCGATAGACGGGGCAACGAGTTGTCGTATCGCCGCCCTGATGGCGCGTAGCACACCGCTGCCGCCTATGGAAAGGCCGGCGTGCCGCCCGATGGCGCGCTCTCCCCAAGAGATCGGCAACTCCGATCTGGGAGTACGAACGCAAGCCGTTGTAACTGCCTGGTGCGCAGATCTGTCGGCTTATGTCTTCGTCCAAATACCTTTGGCGTTTCGCGCGCACGCTCCTGATGCTCGCGGAGCCGCTCGGCTTGGAGCGTTGGTGTGGCCGGTGGCCCGCGCTGGCTTTCCACGTGGGCACAAAAGGGGATCTCTTAGGTTGCCACCATTGTTAGTGCGGCGATTTGCGATGAGAAGCCCACCCGCTGCCTCCAATGCGGCGGACCACTGCGCGGCACTAAATGGACACGATATGCTCAAGATCGATGGCGTGGTGCGAGCTTCACACGAAGAGTTGGCTTGAACTCCAGGCCGCGCTGGCCAAGCTGAACATTTTCACATTCCGATCACATTTCGATCATTCTCATCATCGGCCATGTCGACCGTCCACGTGGGTGCGAGGCATGAAACGCCGTTGGAGCGAAGGGCGTCAATGGCCGTCAGGATTGCAAGGCTCCGACGTGGTCTGACACTACCTGATCTGGTAGCTGCTCAAGCCGCCTCGTCGGTGGTTGAGTAAGGCGATGATGGACGAAGTAGGCAGAACTGAAACTGAACGACGAAGTTGTGGTCACCTCGTGCAGATTAGGAGGATGCAGAACCGCCTGCTCGAGGCGATCTCCATCTGACCGAACGTCCTCAGGCTATCTGCAGGGGTAGGATGTTTACGCGTGGAGACGCACTGAATGACCGAGCGGGATACGCACTCATCCTTGGCCGGCTGCAGACGGCTTGGCAACTCCATCATCAGGCCGGGCATGCCGCATCAATGCGGGTCCGCCGTGCAGGCCGAAGTGGCAGGTCCCTGCTGAGCGGCTATGCGTCTTTGGAGTCCCCAGCTGATCAGTCAGTGCCTCTGCGTCGATACTTGTTAGGATAAAGTCGAGAAGCAAAAATGTTTGGCGATGCGTTACCTCGCAGGGCGAATGTCACGGTCATCAAGACCTTTGATATTGACTATGGATTGTTCGCGTTCGCGATGGTCGCGCTGACGATTCTGTACGTCAGCGCGCGTCTGTATCAGCAGGCTTTTGGTTTCTCCATGGGGCTCGATGCGAACTCGCCGGAATTTGACCGATACTGGATGACGCTCTTCAGAATCGAGTTGCCAGTTCTATACGGCGCGGGCGTGCTCTGCTGGTCGTACCTCTTCCTGACGCGTGACAGAGGCATTGAGACCGTCACACCCGAGACCGAGTTGCGCAGGTACTTCTATCTGGCCATGTGGCTCGTCGTGTACAGCTTCTGTATCTTCTGGACGGGCAGCTTCTTCGCCGATGGAGATGGCGTCTGGCATCAGACGACCCTGAGGGACACGCCGCTCACCCCCAGTCACATCATTCTGTTCTATGCGACCATCCCGATCTATCTCTTCTTTGGGATCGGCAGCTTTGTCTACGCGATGACCCGGATCCCGGCCTTCTGCAGGGGGGTCTCGCTTATGCATGTGATTGCTGTAGTGGGGCCTTTCCTCATATTGCCGAATCTCGGTTTCAACGAATGGGGACATGCCTACTGGCTGACTGAGGAAATCTTCTCGCATCCGCTGCATTGGGGTTTCGTCGTTCTTGGATGGTGTGCACTCGCGTTGGCGGGCATTTTGATGCAGATCGTCGAACGGTTGAGAGAACTCATACCACTCGTGTTCAAGCAGGATGCTGCGCGAAGCCCGACGGACGCGAACCCGTTCCGCGACGCGTCGGAAAAGTGCGGTCCGGAAGCGCAACGACAACGATACAAGCCAACGACCGTTTCTGGACGGCGATCTATCTCCGGGAAGAGTAAGTCAACCCCAGCGGCGAGGGTAGAGTGACCTCAACGGCCGACATCGATGCGGTGGCGAGTGCGGAAAAGAATACCCGCTTCAAGGACAAGAAGGGTGAGACGGTCATTTCTGTCTCTGGTCTAACGCCCAGTGCAGCCAGATACTCTCGCCTGTTCGATGTCCTCGTCGTGGCGGCTATGGCGACTATCTTTGCGGGAGCAATCCATCTGCATGTTATGCTCACGGTCGGCGATTGGGACATGTATGTCGACTGGAAAGACCGGCAGTATTGGCCCCTGGTCATGCCTGTCTCCATGATCATGTTTCCTGCCGCCCTGCAGGCGATCTTCTGGGTCAACTTTCGTTTGCCGATCGGTGCGACGGTTGGCGCAACGGTGTTGCTCATTGCAACCTGGATCGGTCGTTACGCGAATTGGTTGATATGGACAGGTTTCCCCTTCACTGAAGGCGTGCCGTCACAGGCGCTCGCGGGGGCATTGTTGATGGATATGACTTTAATCGTCCTTCGCAATAGCCTGTTCACATCCATCATCGGCGGCTTTGCGTTCGGTTTCGTATTTTGGCCATCGAACTATTCCGCATTGGCTCCGTTCTATCTCCCGGTCGAGCACCAGGGAATGGTCGCATCGTTGGCCGACATGATCGGTTACACGTTTCCGCGTTCGAACATGCCAGAGTATCTGCGTATCATTGAGCGCGGCACCCTCCGCACTTTCGGTAGCTCGGTGAGTTGGGTATCGGCGGCATTCGCGGGCTTCATCTGCATATTCATGCACCAGCTTTGGTGGCGGCTTGGACTTTTTGCGTCCCAGGCAACGTTCCTCAAGAACAGCGATGTCGTCAAATCCTTCATGGGTATAAAAAGCAGCGTCGCGTCCTAAGGACATGAGCACGGGGACTGTAGGCATGCTGCTGAAGCTTATCAAATTCGCTGCCGTTTGCGTCGCATTCATCGCCGGCGTGTCTCATGCGGCGGCTCATGGCGAACGCGCTCAGGAACCGTACTTGAGGACCAGAACAGTGCAGTTCTACGATGTTCATTTCTCTAAAACTGACGTGAAGGTGAACGAACGTTTCGAACTGACGGGAAAATTCAGGTTGATGCAGGACTGGCCGGATGCGGTGACCCCGCCGGACATCGTTTTCGTATCAAGCATATCGCCCGGGCCGACCATTGCCAGGATCGAAACATACCTCAATGGGGAGCCAGCGAGGCAGTCTTTCGCGAGGCTGGAACTTGGCCGAGACTATGAGTTTCGAATGCTTCTTGCGGGGCGCACACCGGGCAGTAGCCACATTCATCCCTCGATCTCGATCAAGGGCTCTGGTCCGTTGGTCGGACCGGGGCAATGGGTAAACATCTCGGGTGAGGCGCATTCGTTCGCATTTCCGATCAAGACGATGACCGGTCTGCAGATCGAGGACTTGCAGACGTTCGGGCTGGCTCATGCGGTCGGATGGCATTTGGCTTGGCTGGCTGTGGCTGCGGCTTGGTTGTCGTTCTGGCTGGCTCGACCGCTGATTCTACCTCGATGGCTTGTCCTGCAGAAGGGGCGGGAGGATTTGTTGATTTCGTTGAGAGACACTGGAGCTGGGATCATTGTGGCGGCGATTGTTCTTGTCATGGTCTTCGGTGGCTATGTCCGGGCGAGCGCGGAATACCCATACAATGTGCCCCTCCAGAGCGGCTTGAACAGGGTCGCCCCGCTTGCGGCAAGCCCTGCTTACGCAGAAATCAAGGTCATATCGGCGACCTATGACGTGCCGGGCCGTTCGATGAGGTTGGCGACCCAGATAACCAACAAAGGGTCAGAACCTCTCTCGATTGGCGAGCTTACGACGGCAAACATTCGTTTCCTCAATCAGAGCCTCCCAGTGGCGATGGCGAATGTCGATCCGTCCTACCCAAGAGACCTCATCGCACGCACGGGCCTTAAGCTCAGCAGTGATACGCCGATCAATCCCGGTGAAACGAGAGAGGTGCGCGTTGAGGCAGCGGACGCCGTGTGGGAATTGGAGCGACTTGTCAGCTTCCTTACCGACGTGGACTCCAAGTTCGGCGGGTTATTGCTCCTCTATGCCCCCAATGGGGAACGCGTCATAGCAGAGATGGGCGGACCAATCGTGCCCGTATTCACCGAACTCAAGTAGGGCTTGGGTGTGTGAATGTCGCGAAGACGTCAGGCGCGAACGGCTGCGAGCCGAAGAGGGGCGTTCCGCACTGCGCGGGTGATGGCACTGGTCGCTCACATTATTCCTGCCGCCGTCCGCGAAGGTCATGCGCACGGAGCGGTGTCCATGGAGGCTGACCAATGCAAGCTGAAAGTGGACAGCTATTTCATGCATTTTACTGGCTATCAGCCGCAGAGCTCGAGAGCCGAATTTTGTGAGGACATACCGGAGGTCGGGCGAACAATCATCGTTCTCGATTTCGTCGACCAGTCCCTTCGAGACATCCCGGTCAGCGTGAATCTGGCTCGAGATGATGGCGCCCGAACGGTGGACACGATGAACACGCCATCCAGCATCCTCTACATTCCACCGAAGAAGTATCCGAACGGAACGATCAAGATCGACGTCAATTTCGAGCAAGCCGGCAGATATATCGGGATGGTGGCGATCGAGAATGGGGAGCGAAACGTGGCGAAATTTCCGTTCGACGTGGGACGAGGCTGGAGTCTGATACGCCTTTTGGCCTGGTGTCTGGTCCTCGTATCAGCCGCCATCGGAACGTTTCTATGGGCCTGGCAACGATACGCGATAGCACAAGATCTACCTGCGGCGAGCGAGAAGTGAAGGCGAGTAGTTCAATGAAAAGGTTCGTGATTGTGCTGATGGCTGCGCTGATCGGAACGCCGAGTGCAGTCCTCTCTCATGCGCATCTCATGCGATCGACGCCGCAAGATGGCAGTCGAGTTTCAGCGCCGATCGAGGAAATCGTCCTCTCCTTCACCGAAGCGCTCGAGCCGCTGCTCATCCATGTCACCCTCTTTCGCGATGATAAAGCCGTGTCAGGGCTTTCGCAGCCCTTGCTAGCCGACAATGGACGAACCGTGACTATTTCACCGCCCCATCTTTCTGCCGGGCTCTATACCGTCAGTTGGAACGTTGTCTCCATTGATGGGCATCGCACGGAAGGCAAGTTTAAGTTCGTCTACTGGGAACCTTGATGGAAACAGTCCTCTCACTTGCGCGAGGGACTGCTTTTGCCTCCACGGCAGCTTTCGGCGGGGTTTGCTCGGGTCTGGCGCTGTGGCGCGATGGACTTGAAAGCCGCACCCGGTCGCTTTTCACGACGATCGCTTCCACCGCAGCATTCGCAGGATTCGCCCTTGGTGTCCTGTTCTTAACGGTTCGGACCGTTGCGATTCTTGGTAAGCCGCCCTCGGCTATCAACTTCAGCGACGTGCTCTTCATCATTCTTGGCACCCGGTTCGGGAGAGCTCAGCTTGCAGCGCTTGGATGCGTGCTCGTTGGTGCCGCGAGCTTGCGACTTCTGCACAAGCCAGGTCCTGCCGCGATTGCCGGCGTATTGTCGCTGCTAATGGGATTGTTCTCGAGTCACTCGGCGGCAGGCGGGACTATTGCAGACCTCGTGATCAATATAGCTCACGTTGTTGCAGCAGCGCTCTGGTTCGGAGGACTGTCAGCCCTCGTTGTCGCAATGGCTCACCAGTCAGCGTCGAGGCCTGAAGGGCCGTCGAAGCGGCTCAGCGGCTTTTCGAACATTGCGCTGCCACTGATGTTGCTCGTGGTCGCGACCGGCGTTACTCTAGCGATTGAAAACGTTGGGACTTGGCCGGGTTTGGTGGCGACTGAGTATGGCTGGCTCTTAATGGGGAAGCTCGCTTGTGTCGGCGTGGCCCTGATCTGTGCGGCGTTTGTCCGGCTGAAGCTCTTGCCGCTGCTAAAGTCCGAGAAATCAGTTCCTCCGCTCGCGATGGTCTTGAAGACCGAGCTAGCCTTCGCATGTCTGGTCACACTACTTGCAGGGTGCCTGTCTCAGGCGATTCCATCGAGACACGTCGAGATAATCTGGCCGCTTTCGTTTCGTCTGGATCCAGCGGTTGCGTGGCGGACGATTCCGGGAAGTCGCCTTCCGGCCATTGGCGGCTGCGCTGCGCTGTCTGTGGCGAGTATGGCCGCCTTTGTGCTCGGCAGCGCGGGAATGTGGCGATGGGCGACGATTGTTGCTGCCGCTGGAGTTGGCGTCGGAGGTGCTTTCGCGCTGCCTGCGTTGTCAGTCCCAGCCTATCCGTCGACCTACGCGACGGTTCCAGTGCCGTATGACGCGGAAGCAATCGGCCGGGGATACGATGTATTCCGTGCAAATTGCGTAGCATGCCACGGCCAAAGGGGCAGAGGCGATGGCCCGCTGGCAAATGATTTGAAGCCGCCGCCTGCCGATCTCACCGCGCCGCACACGACCGCTCATACGATGGGAGACATGTACTGGTGGGTGAGCTATGGCTTCCCATCCTCGGCGATGCCGGGATTTGCCGACCGTCTCTCGGACATGGACCGTTGGCGGGTAGTCGAGTATGTGATGGCTCTATCACTTGGCTATGAAGCAAGAGTTCTGGGCCCCGAAATCGCGGCGGGGCAGCCGTGGCTGCACGCGATCGACTTTCCGACGTGCAGCGGCGTTGCTCCGACAGAGAACTCGAAAGGGGGGAGCGATGGGTCCGCAAAGCTGGTGTCGATCTTCCGGGATGGCGCTCGAATGCAGCACCTCGATCAGTTGATGCAACATGAGCGCGAGATTGCGCGAGCAGGTGGAGTGATCGTCGCGGTGCTGCCGTCTCCTTCCGAAAAGATCGCGTCTGCCGGCGTTGTCAGAAATGTCTGTGTCGTGTTCGACGTGGATCATCGTATTGCCGCTGCATGGAATCTATATCGGCGCACGATGAGTAACCCTGGCTCCCATGACGACGATTTGCCGCCATCGATCATCGAGTTTCTCATCGATAGATTCGGGTTCGTGCGCGCGCGCTGGCGTTCGGATGAGACGGATGGGTTGGCCTCGCCCTCCCAATTGGTCGAAGCCATGACGCAACTTCGAGCCGAACCAGAGATAAACAAGAGAGGCATTCATGATCATTAGTGTGCAGGTAGATTATCATTTCGCATGCCGTCTGGCTCGCTTTTTGCTTCGGTGACTGAAGCTCGCGGTAAGCATGACACTCACTCGGGACATCCCGTCGATCACTTGTGACGGGAGCGGTCTGGGGCCGGCAAGATCTCAGGGCATGACAGGCCATGACAAAAGATCCGCGTCATACGGCGGATTGCAGCACGACCAATCTCGGCGGTCTTCAGGGAGCCAAATCTGTCTACAAATCAGAACCGCAGATGGACTTGCGCTGATGATTCCTGCGCCAGCGTGCTGCTCCCCGACCGTGCTTACAGACGTTTCGTGGCTACTCCATCCGCAAGCGTCCATCGGCGATCTCTAAACGGTCATATGGTCTGATGACCGAGGCTTTGAGGCGAGTGATAATGGTCGGATACAGCGATCACCTCTGCTCATGTGATCTGTCGGTCCGCAAGCAGGCGGAGAATGCCCAATTCGCAGAGAGCAGCTCCTGCATCGATAATCGGCCCCTCGGCTGTTTTGGTGGGCCCGGACGGCGCCCGTTGCATAACACTTTTCATTTCGAACGTCAGAAGAACAAAGTCGTAAGATGGCGAAAGAGGACCCTCAACTCCGTTGCCGAAATGTCCCATGGCAGCGACCGGAAAGATCCAAAAAGGACAATTGCGACACACGTTCCTGATCGCCTTCTCCGAAGACGGGGTGGCGAGCGCAAACGAGAACAGAGGAGGCCCATGATGCGTTGGAAACCTGCGACGTTGATGGCAAGTGCAACGGCGTTGCTTCCGTTGATCCGTGTTGTTGCCATCCTGGCTTTGGTCAGCAGTGCCGCCGCCAGTCATGAGTTGGAGAGCGGAGCACTCCTGATCCAACATCCTTGGGTCGCGGCCAAGGATATGACCCACGCCGCAACGACAGCCTACGTGGTTGAAATCCAGAACAGAGGCGCAAAGCCAGATCGGTTGCTCGGGGCATCACTTTCCGGCAAGAAAGGAATCTTGCAGAAAGCCGTTGCAGGCGCTCGGCCAGCGAGGTTTGCCGCGCAAGATCAGGGCTTCCCAATCGAGCCAGGTGGTTTCGTTCGCCTTCAGCCCAATGGGGCGCGGATCCTGTTTGAGGGACTACACGGCGCACTTAAAGAGGGAGAGATGGTCAAAGGAACGCTGGAATTCGAGAAGGCCGGTACGATAGCGATCAACTTCATGATAGAGCCGGCGAGTCTGGCTGAAGAAGATGATAGGCCAATCCATCACCATCACGACTAAGGCGCCAGGAAAGGGGGGATGAACAGCGCCGACAGCAAACGAGAAATGGGAGTGGAGCGATGGCGATCATGTTGCCTCAAGCGCGGTATCGATCTTGCAGTCGAAGCCGTCGTCGCGGACCTTGAGGCGGCATGGCCTCGGCAGCACTCGTGAGCCACGTGGTGGTCTCGAAGTTCGCCTGGTATCTGCCGCTGTACCGGCAGGCGCAGATCCTGGCCGGCCAGGGCATCCAGCTCGACCGCGCGACGCTCGCCGGCTGGGTCAAGCGTGCCGCCTGGTGGCTCAAGAGCCTCTACGAACTGCAGCTGCGGATGATCCAGGCTGCACCGCGCCTTTTCTGCGACGAGACGCTGATGCCGGTGCTCGATCCCGGACGACATCGCCCCCGCATCTGCCAGTTCTGGGCGCATGCCATGGATGACCGGCCATAGGGCGGGCCGTCGCCGCCGGCGGTTGCCTACGTGTTCGCCAACGGCCGCGGCACGGAAGAGAGATCGCCGGACAATTGATGGGCTTTTCCGGCATTCTGCAGGTCGACGGTTATGCCGCCTACAAAGCGCTGGCGCGCGATCATGGCGGCGCGATCCAACTCGCCTTTTGTCTCGCCCACGCCCGCCGCAAATTCGTCGAGGTGTATAAGACGACTCAGTCGCCGTTCGCGCGCGAAGTGATCGAGCGCCTGCAGGCGGTCTATGCCATCGAAGCAGAGATCCGTGGCAGCAGTGCCGAGCAGCGGCTGGCCACCCGCGGCACCAGGTCCGCTCCATTGATGAAGGCGCTCAGGACGCGCCTGACCGCAATGGTCGGCCAGCTCTTCTCCCAATCGAAGCTGGCGGAGGCCATCAACTACGGACTCAATCACTGGGACGGGTTGACGCTGTTTCTCCGCGACGGCCGTGTCGAAGTTGACAGCAACACAGTCGAGCGTTCCACGCGACCGATTGCGATGGGAAGACGCAACTCATTGTTCAGCGGCAGCGAAGGCGGCGCCGAGAGCTGGGCGATCCTGGCGTCGCTCGTGAACACGGCAAAACTCCATGAGCTCGACCCGCAGGCCTACCTGACCGATGTGCTGGAGCGCATCGTGTCCGGGCGAACCAAAAGCCATCAGTTGCGGGAGCTGCTCGCCTGGAACTGGAAGGCGGCACGCCCACGCGCCGCACAGGCTGCCGCATGAGCCCGCGTCGACATAAATCAGCATCGTCGATGGCGTCAGCCGCGATGCCTCTTGCCGAGCTCGAGCGATGGCTCCAGGCTCGTATCAATCGACATCCTGCCGCCACCAGCATTCCCATGCTCGACGGCTATGCTGCCGCGATCGTCGCCGGACCGGTGTCAATGAGCCCGATTGACTGGATCTGCCCACTGCTCGCGATCGACGCTGACGCTTTCAACCATGGTGGTACGCCGGAGTTCGCCGCGATATCAGCCGTCGCGCTACGCCACAACGACATCAGCAACACCCTCTCGACCGCGCCCGATCGGTTCGAGCCGATGCACCGGCGCAAACTCAATGGCGATATCGATCCGCGCCCCTGGTGCCAGGGCTTCTATGCCGCGATGCAGCTCAGACTGTCCGCGTGGGCGCTGTTGCTGGACGCAGGCAACGTTAGTCACGGCCTGCTGCTACCCATCCTGCTGCACAGTCGCGACGATCAGAACCGTCCGCTGCTCGGGGCGCCACAAAGCGGTCGCGAGCCTATCGCTCACGCCGACATCCCAGCGGCCGTCGAAGCCTTGCGCCAATATTGGATGCCGATCCGCTACGCACGCTGATCACCACGGACGTGGTAGCTCATACCGCTTACGGCTGATCGGCTCGCCTCCCAAGGCGACCTCGCGGTCACGCGAGGTGCGGCCGCCGAGACGACCCTCTCCTGCGCCAAACATTGACGGGATCCTTTGTCAGACGGTTCCGCGCCGTGCGCGGCGGATCATTGGGCGTCCTTTTGTCGAGCAGAGGGCTGGATGGTACTGACCTGCCGGCGAGATCTTCAGCTGGCAAAACTGTTTGACGAGGGCCTGATCCATCCTGGCGTCATCGCCGATATCCGATGATTCAGCCTCGCAGCGCTTCGCCGGCGATCGGTGCCGGCTCTTCAGATGCCGACGGTGTCGCCGACCGGCACGACGCAACAACGGACGGATCGGGTGCGCATTATTCGAGCGCGTTGTCGCAACAGGTTTGCTTTCAAGGACGAGAATACCATCGTCGAGTGATGATGATGCGCCACGGTGTGGTCTGGGTTCCCAAGACGCCGCTCCCGCCGGCATAACCGGGAGCCCTTGCGAACTGAGTGTGGCTCCTCGCCAGATTTTGAATGTCAAAGGAAGTGGGGCCGAACTACCGCTGTCTAAATTCAAGCAAAGGTCACCATTTGGAGTTCGGCAGCTTTGCGATCGAGCCGTTACCGGTGGTCTCGACGAGCCAGTCGGAAGGGCTTCCAGCGTTCGCCGACGACCTATCCGTGCGACGGCACCTTCTGCTACCATTCGCCGCGTCTGCGCTTGTCGAGTGGTATCGGTGCAGAATTCGCGCCTGCGCCAGACGGCATTTTCGAGGCCTACTGGGCGTCGAGACCCTCGTCGCGGCGCTCACGGCGACCAGCATCATTCTGCTGCCTCACGGCGCGTGAGTTGCAGGCGATCGCCAATGATTTCCGCGCGACCACTGGAGATCAGGCGCTCGGCGACGGCATCGCTGATCGTTTTTGTGCCGAAGCGCCAGCCGCCACGCGAGCGCCGCTCGAAGGCGCCGAACTCAAGCAGACGAATAATGCGAATGTCGTCATTTCTTAACCTGACGTGAGCACGTCCTCGAGTACTGACGCGAGTTTCGATCTTGCCCATGGGCTCTTCGGATTCGAATGGAAAGGGTTGAATTTCAGCGCGGGCTGGCAGGGCCGAGCCGTAACACCGAAATTCAAATCGGGTTATGTACTCGCGACGGCACGGAAGTGCAACCGTATATGTAAGCGGACGTATTGCCGAAAAGCCGTGTTCGGAACCGATCAGTATTTCTCATACTCGCACGAAATTCAGACGTAAGGGCAGGTCTGCTTGCACGGATCTGCCTACTCTCAGTCGCGTGGAATTGCGTGAGTTCGTTGCTCAATTCGCATCCTTCAATTTCTAACAAGTATGGCTCTATCTATTCGGGGGCGCGATCGTCGGCGGTTAGCTGCTGTAGCGCGCAGAGCGCTGCGCAGGAGGGACACCGAGCCAGTCAGCACCTGAGCCGCCGGGCCTCATGGCTTCGAAGCAATTTCACGCCGCTATCCACTCTCCATCGCGCGCAAGGCAATGTACGCGCGTGACCATGGACTTGCCGGGATCATGATCTGGGACCAGTTCGCCGACGACGGTTCGCTGATCGCCGCACTCCGCGATCGTCCCGCGCGAACACCGCAATAGAGCCAATCGTGGCGTGGGACTGAAGCCGATGCCTGACGTCACAAAGCTGCAAAGTAGCGTCGCCATACTCCTCAGCATAGCTGCCGCCTACTTCGGTTAAGAGGCATTTCAAGTGGCTAAGGGGCCGTCGATTTTGCGCAGCTGGCGGCCCCGCTACTTCAGGATCCGCGAGAACTCCGGCTGCACCGTTAGACGGTATGCAATTAACCTGTCTCCGCTGAAGCGTTCAAGTGCAGCGTCGCAAACAGGGCATAGATATCACTGTTCCCGGGCTCGGATATTAGTTCGATGCGCGGAATGCAATTAGGGCAGCTGACGTCGCTTTTCCACATCAGATCACCCAGCAGAATTCTTCGGAGGTGGACGGGCCAGGCGGATTGCGTTGGCCCGCCAATGCCAACGCGGCGCTCTTTTCGAGAATCCTTGAGCTTGGGATTTTACAACCGAATTGAGAATTTGAAATAGGAAGGCCAGGGGAGCCACGCCGAACGCTTGACAATAAGCCCGCGCCGTTTTTCGGGGACAAATCCGGCAACTTGCCAGTCTCAGCCGGTCGAGGCGTTCATTTTCAATTCCGAGCAAGGTGTCTCCAGAAGAGCTTCGTTGACTGCTGGATGATGACCCGCGCGCGCAGGATACGATCGAAGGACCGCCGGTTGTCGAATGATTATTAGAGCACACGCTCTGAGCACCGGAGATCAGCTGGCAAGTCAGCTCATGAGGTCCACTCTCACTTGCGTCTTACAAATGTCATCTTGCGCGAGTCAGTGAAGCAAGCGCCGGGGTGGCCAGCGATTAGTTCCAGACAAAGCATGCGGCAGGATGCGCGTGACGAAGAGATGAGGTCGATGACAGAGCTTTTTCGCGCATGGACTCTATTGTTCATCGCTGCTTCCATGCTTCTTTGCCCCGCCGCAAAAGCGCAAGATCGCCGCATTGTCGCCGAACCTGTTGCACCTGCTACGGTCTGCGATCGCCCGGTGGCCTCCGGCAAGAACGATACGGCCAGGCTGCAAGATGCCATCGACCAGTGCCCCGCTGGTGCGGCGGTCTATCTCGGGCGTGGTGAGTTCCGGTCCGGTCCACTGGAGATGAAATCTGGCGTAACCTTATGGATCGGACGCGGTGCAACGTTGTTCGCCATCGCTGAACCAGCTGCTTACGACAAGGGTCGGGGGCAGTGTGGTCGCATCGCCGGGAAAGGCGATGGCTGCCGCCCGTTCATCAGCTTCAGCAAAACGCGCGGCGGCGGCATCTACGGCGATGGCATCATCGATGGCCAGGGCGGCACGCCAATGGTCGGCAGTGCCGAAACTTGGTGGCAGCTGGCGCGCCGCGCGCAAGTCGAGGGTGGCCACCAGAACGCCCCGCGTTTGATCCAGATCGACCATGCGCAGGACATCACGGTCGCTGGCGCCACCTTGCGCAACGCGCCTAATTTCCATATCGCGATGAACCGGGTCGAAGGCGCCACGTTTTGGGGCCTCACGATCGAGGCGCCAGCCGACGCCCGCAACACCGACGGCATCGACCCTGGCGCCAGCCAGGATGTGACCATCACCCACAGTTCTATCCGCACCGGAGACGATAACGTGGCCATCAAGGCCGGCGACAACGGCGCAACCCACCATATTTCCGTCATCGACAATTATTTCGGCTGGGGCCATGGCATGTCGATCGGCAGCGAGGTGAACTCCGGCGCCAGCGACATACTGGTGCGCAATCTGACCCTGGACGGCACGACGTCTGGCTTGCGCATCAAGAGCGATGCCAGTCGCGGCGGATTGGTCGAGCGAGTGACTTACGAGAACGTCTGTCTGCGGGGAAATCGATGGCCTGTCGCGTTCGATACAAAGTACGATCCGCGCGCACAAGGCACGAGGATTCCGCTATATCGAAAAATCGTTCTGCGCCATGTGCGCGGCGACAACGGTGCGCTGCTGATGCGCGGGGCAGACGAGAGCCATACGCTTGACGTGACCCTCGAAGATGTTCGATTTGCCGATTCCGCGACCTGGCAGCTCGAGCATGTCAATGTGACCGCCGATCATTCTGACGTGTCGCCGCCGCTGCCCGGGCGAGTGAGAGGACCGGTGCCGCGCGATTGGGAGGGGTGCGCCAGGGCATTCCGCGACGTTAATCAGTAAGCACAACAACTGGGACCTCAGCTTGGTCAGGTCTGCCTTGATGCGGCTCTGAATTACGGGCATCACCAGAATGCGGTTCATGGCGCTGGGTTGTAGCCATCCTGACAGGTATTGCCGTGATCGGACGTTGCGGCAGTTACGCGCGGGTTCAACTTCGGCGAGCAAATGGGTTGACGATCCTCAGTTGCTATATCGGGACGGATCTTGGACGATCGCACTCGGTGTGCAGCAAGCCCGGTAAGAGTGAGATCAGATGCGAATGTCCGTGTTTCCCGCTACCGTTCTGGCTGGGTGTTTCTGGATCTCGGTAGCCCATGCTCAGCCACTTCTTGTCTCGCACGGCGACAGGGCAGCCTATCATTCCGTGCAGGCAGCCATTGACGCATTGCCGGCGCAAGGCGGGGATATCCAGATCGCACCGGGCATCTATCGCGAGAAGGTCAAAGTCTTCAAATCCGGTGTTCATATCAAAGGATCCGGCAGGAAGCCGGATGATACGGTCATTGTGTACGGCGACGGTGCGATCAATGTCGGAGGGACCATCCGTTCTGCGACGTTGGACGCCTCAGGCGATGACTTTCGGCTCGACAACTTGACGATCCAAAACGATTACTCGCTCAATTCGGCCAATCCAGCTTCGCAGGCCGTCGCACTGTCCGTTACTGGAGACAGGGACATTATCAGCCGCGTCCGCCTGCTCGGCGCACAAGACACCTTGTTCGCTGCCAAGGGGCCGAATGGCCGGATGTCGCGACAGTACTTCTTAGATTGCTATATCGAGGGACATGTCGATTTCATATTCGGCAATGCCAAGGCCTATTTCCGACACTGTGAGTTGCACGGTATCGCCAATCAGGCGGTCGTCTATACCGCGCAGAGCAAGGCAGCGCCGGACGAGGACAGTGCCTATGTGTTCGATCATTGCAGACTGACTGCCGACTCCGCCGCGCGGGATGTTGCGCTTGGGCGGCCCTGGCGCCCCTATGCAACAGTGGTGTTCCTATCGACGAAGATGGATGCACCGGTCGTCGCGGAAGGCTGGCGCGAATGGACTCCGGGCACGACCAATACGCTGGGGACGGCCTACTATGCTGAATACAAATCCACCGGTGTCGGGGCCAATCCCGCAGGCCGCGAGCCTTATTCGCACCAATTGACCGATGGCGAAGCCGCGAAATGGTCGCTGAACGCGTTCTTCGCAGGTGCCACAGATTGGCTGTCCGGCGAACCTTCCAGATCGGAATAGAGGAACCCTGGCGAGTGTTTTCTCGTTATTGCGCAGCTCTCGGGCCGAGAGTGGGGGCGAGATCGTCCTTGGGCTGGGACCTCCCGTCGACAGCAACTGAAATTGGGGCAGGGCCCGGCCGTCGCGCCATGCCGGCTTCTTACTGTCCCCTTCAGTAGAGGTCGACGCAATCGGCATTGCTCGCTGTGAATTCTTGTTCTCGTCAGCTTTTCGAAAGCTAGGTCCCATAAAAATCCAGAATCTGACTTTGCTCCACAGCTGCCGCTTGGCGGCCGTGCAAGCGTGCGGATTGCGCAGGGCCTACACCGTCACAAGGAGAGCAGGATGGATCCAGTTGACCCATTCTTCGATTCAGGCGCTTGGATGGAGGCGTACGCCGCCCGACAGGGGCGAGCGGGACGGCCAGGGGGCAACGCAAGCCAGCAAGGCGATTTTGAGCGGCGGATGGAAGATTTGCAGCTCGATTCGCCTGATGAGAGTTCCGCAAAGTCGAGTTCGCCGGACCAGGCTCCCGCAGGAGCGGGGCGGGCAGTTCGACGGGACGAACTCGGCGGTTCGATGCGGGTGTCACCACGCTCAGATTTTAGGGACAGCGCGCGGGGCGATGCGCGGCGGAGCTTAGACATTCCCCGCTTTCAGCTTGATGCTCCGGCCCAAGTGCCGCAGTCCAGTTTGCGCGATGATCTGTTCAGCAGCGCGCGCTACAGCTTGCCGGACGAAGGGCCTGCGGTTCAGGCCAGGAGCGGTAAAAGCCGCGGACTGTGGTCGCGCTTCAAGTCGGGGGTCGGCAAAGCCTTTGGTGGGAGTAGCAAGTCCTCGCCGGAGACCGCGCAGCCGGATGCTTTCTCGACGACTTTTCGCGTCGATTACGCCAGACAGCCGGGCCGGACGCGTGGGGTCGATCCGGAGGACGAGGCGCTCATCAAAGAGTTTAGACAAAGAGCAGTCCGCAACCGCACCGAAGGCACCGCAGCCGGCAACCTCACCGACGGCACCATCAGAAATGCGGCAGCCGACCTGCGCATTTTGAGCGCGCGCCAATGACAACGATAGGCCCTCAATTGCGGATCGCATTCGCCTCGAGATGGAAAATGCGCAATTGGAAGATCCGGAGGTGGAAAACCACCAGCTGGAAGCTGAGCTCGACCAGGATGTCGACACCTATGCAGCGGACCGCGCAAGGCGTATCAAAGCTGCCTTGAAAAAGCTCCGTGAGGTCGGGGCCGGAAACACCTTGTCAGCCGATCTCCGTCGCCTGGCTCCCCATGGTGCCGACGCGCCCCTCATCGGCATGTGGGTCGCGGCGGAAAAGGCGACACGCAGGGTTGAGCCGGAGACGATCGACAGGCAGGCTCGCCGAATGTCGAGGCTGAGTGAATGGCTGCAAAAGCACGATAAGCCGGCCATCGCCGGCCGGCTCTTCACCTCCGGGCTGGACCAGGATGTCGCGGAGTACAGGCAAGAAACCAACGACGGCAAAATCAACGCTGATTTGCTCAGGCTTGGCCGCTACCAGCAAATTTTGGAGGCGAACAGGGCGCTCGGTTTGCAACCTGCCGAGGATGCGGGGCAGCCCGTCGCGGAAGGCGCTCGACAGGCGCACTCGCCGCAGGAGGTCCCGGCAACGCCAGCCACGCCGAGTTCGGGAGCTTGGGATTGGCTTGGTGAGCAGATCCACGGACCCTTCCCATCACTGCCAGCGCCGCACCACGGTTGGCAGGCCGCCTCGTCGCAGCAACTGCCTACAACGTCGGCCAGCCCGAGCGCCGGGGCTTGGGATCGGTCCAGCGAGCAGATCCTCCAACCCGCCGCACCTGTGCAAGCGCCCTATTGGGTCGCGCAGCCCAATCTGCCGCACGGGCTTCCTGCGACTCCGGCCAGTCTCAGCCAAGGAGCCTGGGATTGGTTCGGGCAACAGATGCAAGAACCCGCCTCACCATCGTCAGTGCGGCCTCGCTCATCAAACATCTACAGCGGTCTAAATTCCTTGGTTGATTTGGATCCGTCCACTCCGCACGACTTGCACGACGAAGCACGCTCCGCGCCCGCACCTGAATTTGGCAGAGCGCCGTCATTCGCTGGACTGTCCGGGGACGTCCAAGAACTGCGGGATATTGGGGCCGTCGTTGGCTCTGACTGGCGTCGCGGCTCCCAAGCGGCCTCGGATGTGTTGGTTGACGTCCTCGGCAACATCAATCTGCTGCCAAACCAGTTCGGGCCAAGTCAGTTTATGATCAACGGTGAGCGCTACTCGGCCACATTCGGACCAGGAGGGCGCACGGATGTCCGCCTGATCCATCATCCCCGCCCGAGCTACCTTGATGAAGCTGGGCCATCCCGGCCGCTTCATCATCCACCGCTGATCGTCCAAGCCGAGCAACCCCGTGAGGGTCTACGGGATCTTGGGTACCTGATCCACGGAGGATGGGAGCACCGCGAGCGGTTGCTTCCGCTTTACCTTGTCCGCGTCCTGCAGGGGGAACGCATCATGCCGGGGGCTGGGCGTCCAACCTATTTCGCGATCCGCGGCGTGCCCTACAGGGGCGAGTTGGATGAAAGCGAAGGGCGCCAGCGCGTTCGCATCTATCCTGAACGTGGCTGAAGAGCGCAGGTGGACGGCAATCTCAGGCGCTCGGCGGGGCAGCTCGCGCGAGGCGTTCTACAGCCCGGCCCTTGACAGCCGATGTATCCATTCAAAGTATTGAGATGGGCCCCGCCTGAGCGGTCCAGCTCCCGTTTGTTGGCGCAGCTTGAACGCGGCCTTCTCTATCCCTCAGGCTTTCACAAATCTTCCGCCGATCAACTTGCCTTAGAAGCCGCTGCTCAGTAAGCGCGACTGTTCGAACCACGTCGACCGCCCACAGTCCGGAGTGCGGACGAAGCGAGGTCTGGTGGATGTGGGAACGCTCGCCAACGACGTCGTTTTGCTGACGCTGGCTACTCGTGATGGCAAGGTCGAATACTTTCGGAAGGAGGCCCTGCTGCGCGACCTACATATATTTAGGCCTTCATGCTCGAGTTGGGTATTGCCGCTATTCAAAATTCTCATAGTGCGTTGCAAACACTTTTTCCGGACGGGACACCCAGTAAGGTGACTGCTCGATCTGGCAGCCGATCGAAGTGAGGTAGCAGCACTTCAAATCGGTAAACCGTCGTATAGCTCGGTCCCCCTTTCTTTATAACGATCGCCCACATCCATATAATTGAATATTGGCGCCCAGCCAGCTATCGGAGCGTAGAGTTGCGATGGCAATTGCCTCCACGATCGACGGTCGGATCGATTGCCATGGAGCAAAAGCTGCAGCAGTTGCCTTTCATACTAAGTGGTTGGCAGCCGGATCCCGATGGTCGGCTGCTCAGCCTATCTCTCTCTTGGACTTCCCGTGCTCCGGTATAACGCGGCATCTCATGAAACTTGACCTTAAGAACAGTCGTCATGATGTGGTGTCTTCTCGGACGCCGCCAGGACGCGGCCGACCTTCGCACGCCTGGTTCGCCAGCACCCGATATTCCAGCTGACCTGAACGGCTAGCTTCAAAGCAGCGTTCCGGAGAGTGGACCTACGACATCCGGCAGGGATGTCTTTGATGCCGGCTCGGAACTCCAAATTGAAGAGCATGATGGACCGACGACCTGATGATGCAGCTTCCGGCCAGTACTTGGTCGCGGCAGCTACCCAACGTCAGACGGATCTCCAGCTCGTTGGATGAAGGGATGTCGAGATGATTGATACATTGCGAAATGTAACTGGGTCGACTTTGCCTGGGACGCCAGAGGAAAACGATCGCGATCTAGCTTTGGATTTCGACAAAGGAGTGCTCATCATTTTGGTGATCGTCGGTCACCTGATCCAATATATCCTCTACCGAGATGAAGGATACTGGGATTCGCCATTCTTCAAATGGATCTACATGTTCCACATGCCTCTCTTCATGGCGATAAGCGGATATCTTTCTTGCCGAGCGCTGTTGCAAAAGTCGTTGATGCAAGCCGTCGGTGATCGGGCGATGCAGCTCTTGGTGCCCATGCTGTTTTGGTGCGCTCTCCTGGAGACAGCAAAGTTAGCCGTGCTTCCCCGCGCCCCTGACGCATCAGGCAACATTCTACAGCTTCTAAACGATGTCGCCGGCACATACTGGTTCATCTGGGCCGCGCTCGTTTGTTTTCTTCTCGTCAAAATTCTTTCGATCTTCAATCGTTGGTCGTCCTGGATCCTATTCTTATCAGTCATCCTGGTCGCACTTGCACCTCTGACATTCTCCATATTTCCTCTCATAAAGTACACTTACCCGTTTTTCTGCTTGGGATTCTCATTTGCGCAGTCAAGAGACTGGTGGACGAGCATAACGCGCGCCTATAAGCCGCTCTTGATCATGTCTGCCTCAATAGCCGCACTGGTGTGCTTTCTGGCCTGGCGCAAAGACACTTACGTCTACAACAATCTCGCCCTGGTCAAAGATATGCAGTCGGCAAAAGACGTGCTTCTGATGTTTTTTGGCTCAGCAGCGGCCTCAGCGATCATGAGTGAACTCTTCCAGAATTGCTGGAGAGTTGGCCGCTCAAATCGAGTGGTCCGCTTTATCGCCGTGGAAATAGGACAGAGCACGCTGGTGCTGTACCTGATTCAGGGCATGGCATTTCGTCTCATGGATTCGATACAGTACGCAGAGCCTTCGGATCTCACATCCAAGTTGGCCGTGGCGGGAATTCTAGGGGCTGCGATTGTTCTGGTCGCGCTAATGGTGCGCCGAACCGTGCGCGACATTCCCTATCTGTCTCAGCTCATTCTTGGAACTTCACCCCCGCGCCCTATGTCCAGCGGGGCAGCCTGCGGATAAGTAGCTGTAGCCGAAATCCGGTCAGGAGGCTCTTAGATCATGGGATAGCAGGCGCCCTGGTTCGTCTCCTCACAGCGTCTCGCCGGCGCGCTTGCAGAACTTTGCGAGCAATTCTTTCGAACCGAGAGTTTGGTAGCAGAATTGGTGGCATCCTCACTGATCTAGAAAAATATCAGCGTAGACACCAACAGATTGAGGGCGTGCTCCGTTTGGGGCATGTGTGTGATGCTTGTCGGGTTATGAATGTAGGACAGTCCGAGGCTTCCATATATCCCCGGAGCGATATGCGCCGTATATGTCCCCGTGATGGCTGTGGTATCGTGATGCGCAAGCTGGCCTTTGGCCAAGGCAGCATCCACTGCAAACCTGCTCCAGGTCGTGTTGTTGGCAACCAGAGCAATCAAATCACTGGGCCGGCTGTCAAACAGTCCCTTTGCATATAGACGAAGCTCGTAATACTGGCTGATCCTGTTTACGTCAGGCGGAGCTCCCATGATGGAGAATCCGCCATAGATGCCGCGAGATGGCGTCCCCTCAACATCACTCTGCCAGAGCTGCCTGTCAGCAGCGATGTAATGAAAGTTATTCCCGCTCTCTCTTTGTTGATCCGGATCTGCCAAATTCCTGTAGCGGCTGCTGTTCAAACCAATGCCGGCCCGCAGCCAGGTGTCGGGAACGCCAGGAGCGGCCTTGCTCTTGTAGCCAAGTTCATCAATGAACAGAATGCCGGCATTGGCTGTTCTCCAATTCAAACCCGAAGGATTTTCGGTTATCTGCGCATAAGGACCATCTGGACTGATTGACCGCTGCACGGAGACTTTGTTGTACAAGTGATCATCAAAATTGTACTTCAGGTTGGCGGCCGGCGTTGGCGCGGCGTTGGTGCTCATCCCTGCTTGGAAAAGAGCAAACATGTTTGATCCTGAAATTCCTCCAAACAATGTGCCGGTGAACTCATTCGCATTCCTGAGATAGCCAAACTTGAGTTCGAATTTCCTGTCGAGGAAAGTTTGATAGTAGGCGAATGCATTTAATCCTACTCGATCCGGTCCAGGTCGCTTCCATGTCCAGTATTGCTGCTCGGCTCCAACGACAATCTGTCCATCGGGAATACCAAACCGGCTGAGGTCATAGGTGACGATCACGAAGTTCGCCGTAGCAAATGTCGGATTCTGCCCCATATAGAGCTGGTTGGCGATGCTGCTTCTGGCCGCATTCGGCAGCTGGTTGTTTGCAAAGGTGTTGTGCGTCCAGCCGATATAGCCAATGCCGACATCTGCCAGCGCGGATCTAACGCCATTGTTGTCCTGATCAATTGTATCAGCAGGGCCGGGTATGTTGAGCCAGATCCCTTTTTCTCGGAAAGCATCAAAGCGTGCGAAGGGGTCGATCGTCTTTCGCGTTTGGGTCTGGGCAATCCGACCAGCGCTGCCGCGCTTTATGAGAGGCAGGTTGGGAGCTGACGCCAACGCCGAGGCATGAAGTCGAATTGGCTGATTGACCACGCCGATCTGGAGCTTTGTAGCCATATCGGGCAGTGTTGCCGCTCTTCTCTTGGTGGCTTGGTCCGCCACATTGCTCTTGGGGACAGGATCGTCAGCAGTTTGTGCCGAAACGGGGGGGCCGACCAAACAAGCCGCGAGCGAAAGTGCGACGGCAAGTCGCCGTTGCGGCTCTCCTGATCGCAAGCTGCAGGAAAATGCTGCGGTAGCCGAAGATGTTCGAGGCGTCGTCGCCGTAACAAAGCAATCACGCACAGTGTACTTCGCGTCCTTGTTTTGCGAGCCATGAATGGATTGATCGGCGGTCCAGAACGGACATCCCGAGCCGTGGCGTCTGAGGACAAGAGGGACGACGCCCCATGGGCAGGAAGTCTATCCCAGCGAGATTCACTAGACCTGCCGACTTGGTCGCTCGTAAGTGCGAGCACGATCTGGTCTGCGCCTTGCGTGTGCATCAGGCCGGATTTGCCGAGAGTGAGCCGCGCTTGCTGGCTGAGCGAGAACTGTTGGCCGCGAGCGCGCGGCGTCGCAGCTGTCCTCGCCGCCAAAACAATTCGAACGTCGACTTCGATGCACTATGGGGTGGAGGATTGCAGCCTTGCCGAGCATCTTGCTCGAAGTGCCTTTCTCGACGAAGTGGCAGCCACCGGAATGCAATGCCAGCCAAAGCGGAGCCGTGGCTTCGTGAGGCTGTCTTGGTATCGCGGTCCGCCAAGGACGAAGCGATCGTCGACGGCCGCGATTTCCACAGAGCCTCGGAATTTGTTCGTGCAGCGATCGCGTCACAACGTCCACGATGGTAGCCCAGAACAGCGGGGGAAGCAGGTTTCGAGCTGCTTTGGTGGCTGTGGGCGAGGAGTTGCTAATTCCGCCCGCTGCATTGGCACGGACAAATCTGCGGTGCATTCCGAGTGCCTAGCTATGATCGGGTAACGTTCGTGGGCCACGCTTGCCATGTGTCCGTCGTCTCGATCAACCTGCCAGGATTGGTAGTTGGCCATGCTCAACACTTGCCGCTCCAATGGCATGGTGGCTCGAGCGCCAGCTGTGGCGCCTTTTTCGTAGCGCCTGACCGCGAAGTTGCCAGCCTCGGCAGCACGGAAACCGAGAGTCCGACTTTGAAGGAAATAGCGGCCGGCTCACATCAGGCGCCGGCAGGGTACAAAATCTGCAAGGTCATCCTGAATGCAAGAATGCTGCACCATGGCCGAAGAAGATGAGAACTAGTGCCTACCGCCAGCCCTATGATGCAAGAGTTCCACGTAGGGTGTTCGCTTTGCCTTGGTCAAGACGGGCCGCTTGATTGGAGCCAAGGGAGCAAATGGTCGGCGAGTTGAAGAATGTTGTTGGGGCGGCCGCGGCTCGCTGGGATGCGTGAACGTCGCGAGCTCTCACGTCAACCAAGAAGTCTATCGAAACGGGGAAGTCGGGCAAGGAACGATGGAGATGGTTGATCAGGCGGCCGCTTCAGACTTGCGGCCGCTCTTATACGGCTCGTCAGGGCGAATTCGCAGGGGTCTGGTGTTTCTCGTCCTTGTCGGCTTGTGTGCGGCAGCAGCTCATTTTGGCGGCAGCCTCGCAGGGTTTGTCGAGACGCCGGCAGCCGGGCCCGCAGATGCGGTGGTGGGCCTGTCAGCGCAGGACAGGATATCCCTAACCGAGATACGTTGGGCGCAGGAGAAGATGAGCGAGGATATCGCAGAGCTCAACCGGTACATCGATGCTCAGCGGAAGGACCTCAAAGGGATCTTAGATCAGATCACAGTGCTGGCTTCGCGGATTGATTCCTTGCAGAATCCAGCAGCTGTCCCTTCTGCTCCCTCCGCTATTTCTTCGTCGCCCCCACAAGCTGCTTCGAGCCCGGCCAAGAAGCGCGCCGAGAAGCGCGTAGAGCGGTCCAAACCACAAGGCCCCGTTTCCGTCGGCGGTGCGCCAGTGATCGCAGGACAGAAGAGGGACAGGCCTTGACATGTTAAGGCTGTTACAGGCGTGGACGAGTCCTTTAGCCGCACTCACCGGGATCGGCCGTACGTTTCGCAAAGTTGCTTGTTGCGATACATAGCCGAAGCCTACGAATACAGCGTCGTCACCAAGGTCACGCTCGCCGAGGTGATCCCCGTCAATGCAGCCGACAGCATTCCGGCGCTTGTTTCGATCATTCGTCCGCAAGCAGTGTTGATGCATCGAGACCGTGCTCGGATCCGTGGCCTAGTAGGGTGTGCGGTCGAGATGAGCGTCGAATGCGGCAGCGACGGCGCGCACGATAAAACGGTGCTCGTGCTTGACGCGGACGAAGCCGTCCTGGATCTCCACGATGCCGTCCTCGGTGAGCATTTCCAAGCGGTCGGCTGAATCGAGAAACCCAATCGGATCAACTCCGTGGGCCGCACAGAGTGCCGGCACGTCGGCCTGCAGATCGCACATCAGGCGCTCGATAATTGCAGCCCGCAGCCGATCTTCCTCAGTGAGACAGCAGCCTTTCGATGTTGCCAGACGGCCAGATCTGATATGCCGGCTATAAGTAGCGGTTTCGGCCGCGTTCTGGACGTACCCGTCACCGAGACGGCCGATGGCTGACGGACCAAGGCCGATCACGGTCTTGCAGGTATCAGCCGAATAACCCAGCGAGTTGCGGCGTAGCCGTCCAGCTTCTTGTGCCAGCGTGAGCTCGTCGTCCGGCAAGGCGAAATGGTCGAGCCCGATTTGCCGGTAGCCGGCAGACACCAGCGTCTCCGCCATGGCCGCAGCTTGCTCGACGCGGGCAACATTGTCCGGCAGTGCCGTCTCATCGATCTGGCGCTGACGTTTCATATAGGAGGGCACATGGGCATAACCGAAAACCGCAAGCCGGTCGGGTCGCATGGCCACTGCCGTCCTTGCCGAGTTCACACAGGACTGCACCGTCTGGTGCGGCAGTCCAAAGAGCAGGTCAAAGTTGATGCGGCTTATTCCCTGCTGGCGAAGACTTTCGACAGCAGAAGCCGTCTGCGTTTCGCTCTGAATGCGGTTGACCGCCCTTTGAACCTTGGGGTCAAAGCTTTGCACACCAATGCTCGCGCGGCTGACCCCGGCTGCCCCTAAGCTTTCCGCCATCTCGATCGTGAACGCGCGCGGGTCGATCTCGATGGCGACGCTGGCGGACGTGCTGAAGGCAAAATAGCGGCGTAACAGCTCCATGAGAGCCAGGAAATCGACCGCCGCAATGCTGGTCGGCGTTCCGCCGCCGAAATGCACGTCGTTGACGGGCAAGGCGCGCGGCAGTTGCTCCGCAACCAGACGAATCTCCTCCCGCAGCGACGTCAAGTAATTGCGAATCGGCCGTTCGCTGCGAGTGAGGCTTGTGGGAAAGCCGCAGTACCAGCAGATCGACCGGCAGAACGGAACGTGGAGATAGAGCGATACGGGTTCGTCGGGCGGCAGCCGGTTCAACCAAGTCTGACAGGTCCTGGCACCGATTGTCGTGGAGAAGTCCGGTACAGTTGGGTAGATGGTGTACCAAGGCAGGCGAGCATCGCAATATTTGTTCAGGAGTGCGGTCTGCAAGGCTTGGCTTCCCATGCTCATACAGCCGCGAAGCTGGCCGATTCGCCCTCCTGTGTCTTTGAGTTATGTCAACTGGTCCGAACTTACTCGAAATCGGAATTCCGTTCTCGATATCACGGCCTAGGGACTGACGTGGCGTGAGAGGTATGAGGGCCGAGGCTGCGCTGCGAGCGTGGATGTGATCCACCATCTCGACCCATCACCGCGAGGCAAGCGATATCCCGCGCAGGTCCGGGTGGAGTGGCTGCTCGTCGCTCACCTTCCTTCGCTATAGGCGGCACCTCTCGGATAAATGCCATGAGCAGGACGCGTCCGGCTGAAGATACCATGGATAAGAAGTTGCTCATTAGATGAGGCGTGACAAGCGCGAGATCATACAACCTGACGCTACGTGAGATTCAAGGCCCTTGGAGCCGCGCAGAAGGCATTTTAGACGCCACGCCAAAAAAATGGACGGGCCTCATTTCCGCCACGCTGCTTGTCTCATTGCGGCAAGCATCGTCACGGATGTACTGATGATGTTGGGGCGGACCCGGCGCACTTCCAACCCCGGCAAAGTGCGTCGGGGCGCCTTGGCTCAGCGACGTCCCATCGCCGAATACAAGCAACTCACCATTCACAACCAAGTGTCCGGTTTTGCTAATCCCGGATGAGAGGCCGACCAGCTTCTCACACGCAGTGACTATGTGAGGATGCGTTTCTGTTCCGCTTCAGCGTTTCATGTCGCTTGTTTTGCGCTTGCTTTTGCAGTTATCAATCTTCGCGGGATTGTGCAGTTCAGCTCTTCATTGGTCGCGCTTCAGCTGCACAATCATGCGCAAACCAATTGGATGCCGGCGACGAATAGAACCGCCACGAGGATGAACCTGACAGTTGTCTGGCTCATCCATTTCAGGCCGATCATCGTACCTGCAACGGCACCTCCCAGCGCGGCGACTGCGTAAAGCCCGAAATACGAAGACGGAAATTGACCAGCGAGAAGAGCTCCAACGAAGCCGATTGTGGAGTTAGCCAGAATAAAAGGGGGCGACAGCGCGGCGGTCTGCTTCGGCGACGCCCAATTCAGGGCGATGAGCGTCGGGGCGAGGAACACTCCGCCGCCGACGCCGGTCAGGCCGGAAACCAGGCCAATGGCCGCTCCAATGCTCACCGTTCCCCAGAGCGGATTTTCGTGAATGCGATCGGCGGCGCCTCCGCGCCGCACGATCATCACGGCTCCTGCCAGCAGAAGGACGACCCCGGTCAGCGTCTTATAAATGTCTTCTCCGAGCACCATAAGGCCACCGGCAAACGCCGCCGGCATCGATGAGAGCAGAAGCGGACGCAGCATTATCCAGTCAACGACCTTGTTGCGGCTGAAGACCCATGTAGAGTAAGTCGCGACAACAATGTTGAGACCGAGCGCCGTCGGGCGCATCTCTGTCGATGGCAGAGCGGCAAAAGCCATTAGCGCCAGGAATGCGGTGCCACCCGCCTGGCCAACGGTCGTATAGAGCAGTGAGATGATCGCCAGGACCAGAGAAAACATACTTCACCGGTTTTGGCGACGCTCTTCGCCTTGGTTGCGAACCGCATCAAGGATGCCCTCCCGAGGCGAGGTGCTAGTGTCTTTCCCGCGGGGTTGTTGCTTTGAATTCCGAGTTTAGTCAGCAGCCGGACCGATCCTCAATCCAAATTGCATGACGATTGCCATGTGTCGATCGTCTCCATCAATTGTCAAGTCTCGTAGTTGACTGGACTACGCAGGACTCTTGCAGGTGGATGGACAACGCATGTCGGGTAGACAGTACTCCCGGCCTCGCCTGACGCCTACGGTTGCATTCCGAGCCGTTACACATGCAAGTCGGTTGCCGACGATCGGACCCGCGTTTGTCGTTGATCTCTGATCGGCCGGCCTCCCCGTGCGTTCAGGCCAGAAGTTCGCTGCGCTTGGGACGTCGACGCGTTGGAGGGCTGCCGCCGCGAGAACGGCGTTCTTTTTGATCTGGATCAATTGGTGCCGCGGCTCGCGCAAATGGTGCTGTCGCGTTTCCTCCCGATGTCACGATTGCTTCAATACGCCATGTACTGGAACCGCCCGTTTGCCAAGCCCTTGTTTCCACGATTGATTGTGCAAACACAAAAACTGGTATGACACTTGCTGGTCCGATCCCAAGTCCTCTCCCTTCTGGAGATGCACATGCAACGTGTCCTCTTGCGTCAAGGAGCTCTCGCGACATCGCGTATCTCTCGTTGCATCGTTCACGCCACTTCTATTCGCCCCTTCGATTTATTCGCGCCGGACCTGCGCGCCCCTCAGAGACCACGCATTAATGCCAGGTCGTTACCCTTTGGGGCTTCTGCTGTATGTTACTTATCGATCGCGTCCTCGACGCCGCGCAGGGGCGCAGGATCGGCCAAGGGCCGGCAATGCGAATTCGCAAGAGGGGGAAGAAAAATGACACCCCTAGCACCTTCGCCGGCAAGCAGAGCATCGACGCTGACATCACGCAGTTGGAAGCCGGCGCCCGCGAGCGGGTCGGCGTGCCCTAGCTCACCTCGTTCGGGAAGCTCAGTGCCTATAGTCTGCTCGTGCTCGACCTTGACATGCAGCAAAGCCTCATTCGCGCCGGACCTGGGTTTCGTACGATCCAATCTGACCTATGCTGACGCCGCAACCGGTCGTGCTGTTTGGTTCGTATCGCCGGCTGAACCGTTAGGACAGTTGGATTTCCTCAAATCCGCGAGCTCCGCATGTGCGTCAGAGATCGAGAGCGCGGGCCAATCAAAGTGGCCGACCCTGCGGCGACTCCTAGATTGCCAGCACGTCACTGGCGGCCAGGTAGATCACATTGAATGAGCATCGGCGCTACGGTTGCGGCGCGTTGTTCCGCTTCAGACACAGGATAGCAGCGGCGCCTCGGCTGTTTGACGGAGACGATCACGCCGCCGCAGTGGGCGGCAGGGCCCAAATTCGGAAATGGCGTCTGGGCAGCATGCGGGCGCTCCAGACTTCTCGTAAAGCAAACCCGGGAGGTTCAGGCCATGGAATCCAACTTGGCTCCGCCTGAAACAAGCGCAATCGAACGCAGCGACACCGACCATGATCGGCGTCCTCAGCCGCCGATCAAGGATCGTTTTAGCTTCACAGAATGCGCAAAACAGACGCATTCGCTCAGAGCGCTGTTCGAGCTCCTTGTAAACTGCGCCACCGAAGAGGGGTTCGGTGAGGTTGCTTATGGCGCCCTCAACTTCGTTGAGCCACTTCGCCTGGCGGAATATCCACCCCCAACCGTGGCCGTGAAGTGGCCACCAGATTGGTGCGAGCGATACTTCAAACACAAGTATCACACCATCGATCCGGTGGTTCGGCGGACGCCGATGCTGTTGCGGCCGTTTTTGTGGGATCAACTCGCCAACCACTATCCACTTCAACCAGACGAGAGACGCGTACTGGACGAGGCCAGGGAGGCCGGCTTGAAGCATGGTATGAGCGTGCCGTTGTTTGGGCCGCTGGGCCGAGTATCGGTGGTGTCGTTTGCATCTCCATCCGACGATGTTGATCCTCAGGACCGCTTCGGCCATCTCAACGCATTGGCTTCGCTCTTTCATACCGCCCATGGCGAGATCGCACGTCCCTGCAATAATGGCGGAGAGAAGAAGGTGGCCCTGTCGCAGCGGGAGATCACTTGCATGCGGTGGGTGGCGGAGGGAAAATCGTCATGGGAAATTGGGGTGATCTTGGAAATCAGCTTGAATACTGTCAATTTTCATATCAAAAACGCGATGCGAAAGTTGGGTGCGACCACCCGGATCCAGGCAGTCGCTATTGCGATTCGCCTCAATGTTTTTTGAATTGCTCACTCGAATTGGAGCTGGCGCCAACGGTTAATTGTTGCTCGCGCTTCCGTTGAGGCAAGCGATTGCAACCCCTCGTCGCGTCGGATCGGAGCTCCTCAACGAGTGTTGGAGCACGGCGATGCGTTTCATCCAGCCTATGAGCCAGCTTGGACGACTGGTGTTGGAAAAGGCCGGCAGGGGTGCTTATTAGTTAAAGGAACTTGAAGAAAGAACCCCGACCGACGGTCGGGGATCTCGATTCGACGCCGCAAGCGTGTGGATATCACTATCTGCCAAACGCCGGGCTGAACTTGTAATTGAGCCGTGCCGAGATGAGATCGACGTCCTGGTGGACGCGATCGCCGCCGGATGTTGGGAAGAGCACGCTGCTGCCCTGCATGAACAAGTGGTCATACTCAACGCCAGCCGACCAGCTCGGCGTGAGGCTGACTTCGACTCCTGCGCCCAGCGCACCACCCCAACGCACATCGTCGTTCCTGGCAATCCCGGCTCCGGTAGTCACTGAATTGATGTGATAGGTGTTGCTGGTCACCGCAGCACCGCCCTTGGCGTACAACAGAACGGCATTGAACGCGTAGCCGATGTGACCGGTGAGCAAGCCGAACGCATCCGTTTTGGTGCCAATGACGTCTGCCGGGAAGGCGGTGCTGACATTGGAGCCGTTGAAATCGGCCCAGTTGCCCTGACCTTCGATGCCATAGACTGTATTGAAGATCTGCCAACGATAGCCAATCTGACCACCGACGGTGGCTCCAGCCGAATTATGGCAGCCCTCAGGAATGACGCCATTGAAATCCCAGCAATTGTGGCTCGATCCCCAGCCCCCATTGATACCGATATAGTAGCCGGTCCAGTCGATAACTGGGGGGGCAACCGGCAGCGGAGGCGCTTTGACGTTGAGGGGCTGCGCGGCGAAGTCCGCGCCAAATGCGGGAGCGGCCGCACCGAGTGCGCCGATGCATGCAGTCAGAATCAGCAAATTCTTCATTCGAGTGTTGTTCCTTTCGATGCCCCCCGGCGCTGTGCGTCTTAACAACATCGCCGCGAATTGCTGTAACTGCAGCACAACATTGTTTTGCAAGAAACGGGTCGAATCGAACGCTGCGTCAGATTGTTGGGCGCGCATTCATCGCCATGCACAGCCCGACCAAGATGCTCTTAGCCGATAGGCACGCACCATGAGCAAAGGTCAATACCGCCGATAGTAACTCTTGCACGATTCTCAACGGTCTCTGTGCGCCCGCGGAGGAGCCAAAAAGGTCGATGCGGCTGGCCTGCTTCTAGTAGCTAATTTGCTTCGCCCTTGCGGATGCGACAGCGCCTAACGAAGCATTACGTTGAAGTTGTACAAGCGCGTCCCGAGTTCAGGGGCATGAGTAGAATCTTCGTATGCACAGTGTCTCGTTAAGGGATAACGAGCTTGTCCTGCCTCGTCGTCGCTTACTCTGACCCTTGGCTGACTTGCCCAGCGCTTGGCGCTTTGTGCCCGCTGCATTAGTTGAGAAGCGGTTCGGGCAGAATAGCCGTGGAAAAATAATGCGACAACCATATATCGAGAATGCAAATCTGCGACTTAAGATTGCGGTGAGCCGTGACATAGCTGATCGCTATTGACGCGGAAGTGTGAGCAATCTTGCTGCCTTGGTCGAGGCTGTCAATTCTGCGCGTAATTTTCGTATCGCCTCGTTCGCCAGATGCAAGGTATTCCGTTCGCCGTTCCTTATCGAATATTCCAGGGAAGCTCGCAATCGGCTATGAAGTACTGTCTTGTGATTATGTGCCAGCAGCGGATCCTTCTCGACAAAGCGCCACGCCTTGTCAAATGCGACGCTCACGAGAACCTCTGGCGCCTGCATCTGCTCGGATGAGATCTGATCCATCTCAAACTCCAATCGATATCTTGAATACGAAGAAGTCGCGTTGTCGAAGCATCGAGTGCCGGTGGCCTATCAAGCAAGCAAGAGATCGGGTCCGTAGGCGTGCTCACGCATCGAGTCACTGTCGACGCTACAATCAGATTTATACAGACGCTTATTGAAGCGCGGATGACCGAACGTTGTACTACCAAATTCGGTTCGAATGATTCTGTATCACTCGAAGGCGGGCGTGCGTTATCGCGCGCTTTCATGCCGAATCGCCCAAATTGCTTGCGGTCGGTGGTGGCTAATCCAAGAAACTAGAAGAGCGGGTCTGATTGGGTCGACGCTACGGTGGTAGCGGACGAGCTGACCTTTCACCACATTCGTAACCTCGAAATACGAAGCGTTTGAACCCCAGTATTGTCCGTTTTGTACGATTCGCCGCCTAAGCGCGTGACGCAGTCTGGACAGTGTTTGTCGGCGTTATAACATGATCGACGGCGCGCCCGTCTTTCTGTTGTTTGACCCGTTCGCATGGCCGCGTGGTGTGACGTTTTGCGTCAAGTGGGAGTAGAGAAGGCGGTGACGAGATGCGGGGTAATTGCGATGATCTGGTTGGTGTTGTCCTGCAAGGAGCTGTGGAATGTAGTGCGTTGCGGGATGTAAGAGGTGCTGCCGCAACACAAGCGCCGAACCATCGAGGAAAACGTACCGAACGAGACAATCGAGACTGTGCGTCGCCACATACGTTGCTTCGCATTCATTCGCTTAGCTGCGGAATATAAGACGTTATAGATACGAAGTACTTGAAGAAAGTCCAGCTGAGATGAGAGTCGATGACGACCTCCCCGGCGCGATGGCGTCCTTTCGGGCCTCCCCTGTGATGACGGACGGTTGCGATATGACAGGGCAACGGAAGCGGCTCGTTCGCGAGACATAAGCCCATTGAATTTTGAGAGCCTTGCTGCGGTACTGGGCGCGCAAACCGCAGCGCGGCGTCGGCCCAGCTATGAATGGCGTTTCATCGCGTCCTCAACGGCCGGAGTACGTCGAATCGAACGTCACTCCGCTGCACGCGATAGAATCAGTTTGGCGATCTTAATTCGGTTGGCAGGCGTACGCAGAGCCTCAGGTAAAGCTGCCACTGTTTGATCGAAAAGCCGGCCCAAGATCTGAAGGTCTTCTGGATGATAGATGCCGCGGTCCGCCGACATTCGCGCTGTTTGCCCGTCGCCAGTGTGGCCATTGGTCCTCGCATCGCCGAGCTGACCGAGCGCAAGCTCCGCATTTATCATTTCGTTTGTGAGTGCGTTAAGCAGCCGGACCGCTTCGAGTTCGTTGCCTTCTTCGCCGATGAGGGCGGCAACGATGCCCAGTTGCAGGTCGATGCGGTGCTTCAGGTCCTGTATACGCGAATTGGAAGGATCGAGTTCCACGATGTTTCTCCAGAGTAATTAAAAGCAGGGCTAGGCTAAGTAAAGAGGTGCGTCGTTTGTCGCGTTCGTGGGGCTGCAGGCGCGTGACGAGAACGAGTTGCCGCTGCAGAAGGCTGTGCACGCGCGCAGTCAGTCGCGAACAGCGTATAGAATGAGATGACCGCGGTGCAAGTTTGCAGAAAGCAGGTGAAGGCGGCCAGCGCCGAGTAGCACTGAGGGCGTAAGCGGAGTGAGAATCGCCGACCACGATGATGTAGGGGTCCGGTTCGCCTTGGCCGAGGGCCCAGTTCGCTTGTCAGAGGTCTAGCCGGCGCACGCATGGACCCCAGCCGATAAGAGTGCGTGAGAGCCAATCTCCTGGAGCGCCTTTAGCATGACGACAATTAGGTCGGCGACTACGCGGTAGATTGCGCGTGGGACGTTGCGATGCGCCATCCGAGTATGGGTGCGCAGCACGTGCCGTGATTTGCAGGATGGAGTTGTCTCATTGGTGATGCAGGCACGCGCGGCTGGAGATGCCCGGCGACGATGCTCAAAGCAAACTGGGTTCATTGTCACACGTGGTTCGTGAAGGGCTGCTTTCCGAAAATCGGCGATTGACTATGGGGTATTTGGTTAAGAACGGTAAAATCGAAAGTTTTGATGGGATGCATCCAGCTCGCGGATAGCGCGCGCGATCGGGGTGATCCGCTCTGGAAGACGCATGAGGCCAGCAGCATCTGAATAACGTTGGCTTGACATGCCGCCGCTCTCCAAATCAGTTCACGTCACCGCCGACGACATCGGCCGAGAGGCCAGCACGATGGTCATCGAGGCGACTCAGTTCTCATCGGTCTTTGGACCTCCTGCTGATTAAGGCAGGAGGTCCTAGATAAGCGACTTCGGGACATCCAATCATAGATGGAGGTCGCGACGCGCTGCCTCTCTGAGGTACCAAAATCGGATAGTCATTGTCTGGCGATGATCTCGGATCTGATTGTGGTTGCGGTGTATAGAGAAGTTTCCAGCGGGAGGTTCCCGAATGCAAGCTGGCAAAGTAGGTAGTTGGCGCCTGCTTCCTCCATCTGGTTAAGAAGGAGCTGTCGGGCGGAAGCTGGCGTTCCGACGACGCACAATTCGTTATCGAGCGCTGCATCGAAGGTCAGCGGCAGGGTAGGTGGTGTCGGAATGGCGTTCAGCTCGTATACGAATCTAAAGCTCTCGAGCCATCGCTGATAAGCGGTTTCCGCTGCTAGATGGGCGTCTCGGTCAGACTGCGCAATCACGACCATGCGGAGCAGACCAAGAAACGGCTCCCGATCGTCCGCGTCTGTCATGCGCGCCCGATGCGAGCGGAACGCATTCGTAATGTTTCGAACAGCAGAGGAGCGGCCCTGGCACGCCAGATTGGCGCCATTAGCGGCGGCCCACTCCACCGACTCGGCCCGATTGCTCGTGATCCAGGTCGGCGGATACGGACGCTGATGAGGCCTCATGGTCAACGGTATCTCACTCAACTCAAAAAATCGTCCCTGATAGGATAGCGTATGTCCCTTCAACGCGGCATTCAGGATTTCGCTGGCTTCCTCATAACGCTCTGGCGCCGCGTCCGCGCTGATGCCGAAATAGCCCCATTCGGTCGGCAGAGAGCCACGTCCGATACCGAGCTCGAGCCTGCCGCCGCTCAATTGGTCAAGCATGCAGATCTCTTCGAACGCGCGCAAAGGATGATAGAGGTTGAGCAACAGTACCAGCGGACCAATGCGTAGTCTCTGGGTGCGCTGCGCGACGCTCGATAAGAACAGATTTGGCGACGGCCCTCTGCCATGTGGGGTGCAGTGATGCTCGGCTAGGTGATAGGCGTAAAACCCCAGAGAATCACATACCTCCGCCAACTTGAGGCGGTCTTCGTATTGTCGTGCGACATCGCGGCCGTCGTCGTCCAAATGGTCGAAAATGCCGCAGGTTAGTCTGGAAGGAGAGGTACTTTTCACTTGATCGTCTCCGTTTGTGGAACAGGAGTCCCAGTTGCCTGATGCCGTCGATCTCAAAGACGGCTCGTTCGTCGTTCGACTGCTGTTATCTCTTTCGTTGGGTACCGCCTGAGCTTGCACGATGTGATCAGGTCATGAGAATCTGCAAATGGCGGTCTGATCACTACTTTGACAGGAGCTCGCGAAGGGCCGTCACACCGAGCATGTGCTCCACCAGAAGCATCTTTAGCTTCACGTTCTCCTCTTCCAGGGCCCTCAATCGCTTGGCCGCAGGAACGTCCATGCCGCCAAATTTGGCTTTCCAATTGTAGATTGCCGCCTCAGAGATCCTGTGCCTACGAGCTAGATCGGCCGCTTTCGCGCCAGCCTCATGCTCCCTCAATATCGCGATAATGTGCTCTTCCGTGAATCTCGGTCGCTTCATCTGTCCGCCCTTCTTGGGGGAGGACTTGCACTCCAGATAGAGCAAATTGCCAATAGGAGGTCAGCTGCCGCGCGCCAGCACGACGCTTGGGTCGGAGGGTACTCCAGAAGGGTCAAGTTCAGCGAAGTCGGCTGCAACTTCCTGCCTTTCAGGCCCGACAGGCCGAAGGTTGTCCGCGAAGGCATAACGGCGCCCAAAGATGCGGACGCCGATGGCATGGCCGATTACATTGATGTCGAGGATGTTCTGGCTCGTGTGTAGCCAGCCCATTGGCATGTCGCGGCGGCCGGCCTGACGGCGGTTCGCTCCAAGGTGGAGCTTTTCCTCGCATGTCGGCATTGCCGTGCGAGGACGGTGACGAGCCTTCCAGTAAGGCGGCGGACAGCGGGAATGGGGGCCCATTGATGGCAACGCAAGTCACGTGGACGGTTCGGCCGGAGCGCCGATTGGTCGTCTTGCCGTGTGCTGTTCGCAGGACCTCGCACGGCGCGCGCCTGCTCATAGAGTGCAGCGCGCATGTGCGTCTGTCGGTATGCCGGCTCGATGGTGCAAATTGCTGATGCAAACTGAGTTCCATGGCTACGTTGTGGGAAGGAACCACCGGCACTTCGTGATGTCGCCGAGCCGTTGCAGACGGCATAGAGGCCTACTTGAGGAGGAGCCGGTGAACCAAGAAGAGCAACCATCGAGCTGATCAAGACATGCCTGCCAAGGTGGTCGTGCGACACTGAGGGTTTGCACAAGCACTACTTGTTTATCATCGGACGCAACTCATCCCCCAGTGGATCGACGTCAGGCAGCTCTGCCAGCGCTGCAGCGAACGCCAAAAATGCTCCGAAAACCGCGAGTATAAGAGTGCACGCCAGTAGGGCCGCACCAAGGTCGTGAGGGCGTTTCATTCTCGGTATCACTGGTTGAATTGTGGAGGTTACGCGTCGTCCCGATCAGTTCTGCTTGACGGCTTCAACATGCCCGTCGCGCCAGCGGTAAACGAGAAATCCAGTAGCCGCGTTGTCTCCTTTAAAATCAAACAGTATTGGGCCGATCACGGTATCGATCGGCCACGAACGAAGTGCGCTGGCCACTCGTCGAGCATCGAAAGAGCTGGCCCGCTTCGTTGCCTCTGCCCATGCTTGGACTGCTGCATAGGCGTAAAGCGTGTATCCTTCGGCTGACAGATTGGCAGCGTTGAGTCTGGCCACGATGCCGGCAGCTTTGGCGTTCTTGACGGGGTCGGCCATGAAGGTGAACAATGTGCCATTTCCTGCACTGCTGGTGATGGCCCAGAATTCAGAGGTCATCAGTGGATCGTTTGCCATGACGATGAGGCCAGCACCTGCTTCTGACGCCTGGCGTACGATCAGGCCTATTTCGGTATGATAGCCGCCGATATAGGCGACCCGCACCCGATCTTTTTTCATTCTTGAGACCAGTGCTGCGTAATCCTTTTCGCCGGCTATATAGCTTTTTCGAATGACGTGCTCGCCGGATTTCTGAAGCTGTGCCGCAACCACGTCGGCAATGCCCTTCCCCGCCGTGCTCTTGTCGTCGAGCACTGCGATCGTCTCGTTATGGTGATTTGCGTGAATGTACTCAGCTGCAACGAGACCCTGTTGGTCGTCACGGCCACAAATCCGAAACACCGTCTTAAGGCCACGTTCTGTCAGTTGAGGATTTGTCGAGCCAGGTGACATTTGAATGATGCCTGCTTCATCGTAGACGTCAGAGGCCGGAATTGACGAAGAAGAACAAAAGTGACCAACGACTAGCCGGACGCGCTCGGTTGTGAGTTTATTCGCAACTGCGACGGCTTGCTTGGGGTCGCAAGCGTCATCGACGACGGTCAATATCAGCTTGGTATCGGGAAGTATGCCCGACGCGTTCAAAGCCTCGACGGCGGCCGCCGCTCCATCGCGCATTTGTGCGCCAAACGCCGCGCTGCTTCCGCTCATGGGACCAGCTACGGCAATATTGACGTCGGAGGCGCGCGTAGTCGAGCCGACGGCGCAGAAGAGTAGTGCTGCACTGGCAGCTAAAACGTAACGCCGACCCAACATTGTAGGGCTCCAATGTTCAACTGAAGTGAACCGCCAGCGCCGGCGGCTCGATTTGCTTCCAAGCCTGATGTGGTCGCTTCTGCCAAGCGAAGTCGTGCGCGTCAGCTTGGATACACCGCGACCATGATAGAGCCTACAATTTGACGTTACGTGCGGTTCAAGTCCCTTTGTGAGAAACTAATAAACCGTGGTCTCGGCGGAATGATCAGGGAGATCCTGCGCATCCCTGCGCCCACGCCGTCAGTACGGCTGATCCTCCAGCCCCGCAAGGGCGAGGTCGAGATACTGCATAAGAGTAGGATCCCAACCGGCCAGACTGCGAGGGGCACTCAACCGCGCAAGGACCTTCAGGATCGTCGAAACGCGCGAATCGGCTCCGGCGATTTCGCTGATCAGCAGCCGCGCTGCAACCGCCACAGCTTTCGCTCGCTCACCGCAAGGGTGTTCGCCCCGATCCATGCAATCACGCAGTTCGTCGCGAATTCGCCTCCACCGCTCCTCGCGCTCTACAGCCAATTTGCACGTACATCGGGACGTCTGACTACGCGTCTGGACCTTAGACATCGCATCCAAGGTTGCAGGCAGCTCATCTACACTTACCTGGATCTCACTGCCTGTCGTCATGTCGCGTAAACGATCTCGCAACAGGGTCGCTCGAGCGACTTGAAGTTCGATCCGCTCCAAATGTTTGCGCAGCAGGTCAATGAGCGAAGTCGTGCCCTCCATTGCCTTACGTATCTCGTGAAGGGAGAAGCCAAGCTCACGTAACGCGCGAATCTGATGAACCCGTTGGACGCTTTCACGATCGTACATCCGGTGACCGCCGTCTGTACGCTCTGATGCGGCTAAGAGCCCCGTATGCTCATAATGATGCAGCGTGCGTACCGTCACTCCGGTCGCCTCTGCAAGTTCGCCAATGCGCCATCGACGCCTTCGTGGTGTAGCTTTGCTCATGTTGTTCAATTTCAAAGCCTACAACCTGACGTCACGTATGATTCAAGCTATTTCAAAGCTCTAGCTGGATCGTCTTCCATTCCAGCGTAAGAGACGGTGACTATCCTCAGAATGGTTGGCGATCAACCCTTAGGTGAAATGATGATCAACAAGTTCATCAGGCATGCCAGCCTAGACGCGCCGCTCTCTGTACTATCCAAGATGAGTTTGGCGACTGCCGTTCGATTTTCAGGCGTTCGCATCGACGGCGGTAACGCATTGATTGCGCCATCAAAGAGGCGTCCTAAGACAGAGAGTTCTTCTGGATCGAATACGCCGCTGTACTGTTCCAACGGTCGGCTCCTTGTTTGTCATTGCGCCAAGGCGGCGCACGTCGTCAAGACGTTTGGCCGCGGTAGGGCCAAAAGAAGTCAGATCAGCGGCGTAGAGCGATGAAGATGCATGGCGTCTTAAGGTGATGCGACAAGGCAACACAGGCGCGCGGTGTTTTGCAAAATCGCACGAGCGATTCCCGTCATCTGTACAATCGCTCGGCCGGCTGGCCGCGCCTCATGTGCGGCTCGGCGGGCGAATCGGCTCCTCGCATTCGGAGCACGACTGGTTCTGAGCGCGGACGGCACGAGCCCCGAGTTGATCTTGCTCATGTACACGACGCCGCTACGTGAGGCCGCGCTCAAGGGCGGGGCCTGGCCCGTGCGATGTATCGAGCGCTTGGTGCGCCGCTTCTGACGTGTGGCCCCTCTGAAACAACGCAACAGGTGACTTGAACTGCCACCTGCACGTCGGACGCGATGCCAATTTGCAAATCCCGCGACAACGTCATGATCGCCGTCGGCAGCGAAGCCGCTGGACGTGAGTTAGAGCAGGAGAAGTCCAAAGTGCGGCTGTAGAGACAATGCAACGGGATATAGGGGGTGTGCACGTCCTTGAGAAGCTTCACGATAGTCGCGAGGCAACGCTCGTCAGGCGTCCTTCAGTATCTGCTTGCTCCGAAGCGTAGCTCATGGAGCAATCACCACTCGTAGATGTCATGCGAGCCGCCTCCTGCAACAATATCTCTCGCATCCAGATGCTTTCCGGATCGCTGTTCTGAAGGACAGGCCATTGGACCGCTTCAGTAAATGTTGGGAACGGCCGCGGAAGCTCAGCGATCCGAAGGGGCATCGTTGTTTCGAAATGCTTAACGAGCCTTAAAGGCATGGTTCCTATCCGGCTCGTGCCTATCAGCATGGGCGGGATCATGCCGTAGCTCTGTACGAAAATATCGATGCGTCGGTTGAGGCGGCGATCGAGCAGAAACGACTCCTCGATGGGAGGCTTGCGCGCAACACCGAGCTTAACCGCAACATGGCTCATTGACATGTATCGATCAAATGTAAGACGCCGCCGTAGCTCGGCGTTCGTGCTGCAGCCTACGCACACAAGCCTCTCCTCGAACAGGGCTATCCGCGGGTGCGCGCTGGACATGAATAGTTCCGGGAGGATAACAAAATCAAGCTCGCCGCGCCGGAGAAGTTCATCGTGCTCATCGGCGAGCGCCACCAGTTCGAAGCTGACGGCAGGGGCTTCGCGCGCGACACGCTCGGCGACATGTCGGAAGAATACGACCGTTATAAAATCGGAAAGACCGATCCTGAACCGCCGATTCGATTGCGCCGGGTCGAACACGTCCCGCGCGATAATGGAGAGCTCGATGTGCATGAGAGCCTCACGAACGGGCGCCGCCAATCCCTCTGCGCGCGAGGTCGGGACAAGTTCCCGGCCTCTCATCGCAAACAGGTCATCACGGAAATAGGAACGCAGCCGCGCAATGGCTGCGCTCATGGCCGGCTGACTGAGGTTAATCCTGCGTGCAGCTGCGGTGAGGCTGCGCTCAGTCATTAGAGCATCAAGGGCGACGAGAAGATTCAGATCAAGGCCGTTGAAACGCATATCTTATTATCCGACGCGCTCGTCTTTTACAGTGCTTACCATGAGCGACAACGGCCGCATCTGAAGCGGTGTCATTGGCTCGCGCGAATCAACTCAGTTCCTCTCGTGCGATTGCAGAGAAGCTCGCCGAACATCGCAGAATGGCGCGCAGTGCGCTCGGGGACGACGACCTGCGGCTCGAGCCCGTCGGGAGTGCCAACCTGATCGATCTCGTCGATTCCCGGCACTCTCGCAACTCGACTTAGTCGAGTCGCCATTGGCAAACCAGCCTTAGTGCCTATCCCGCCATAGCCAGGAGTTCACGCGATGTGACCCGTCGACGTCCGCCTGCGCAGCGTTGGTCAGGAGGCAAATTACAACCTGACGCAGTGTCAGGTTCAAGCGATTTAATTGGCTTCGCCAAATACCATCGTACTCGAAAGCTCGCGTCCTTCCGCGATGACGTCAAACCTCGCTTGCAGTACAGGCGCACTACACTCTTTGCGGGATCGTTAGGCGCACGGGCCGGCAATCTTTCACAATCCCGGGCCGGCTCGCGCGTGCGTTTTGCAGCATGGCCGTCCGGGAAGTTAAAATGACAAGGCAGACACGTCGAATGATGAGTGGGATATTTGCATCTGCCGGGGCAGCTTGTGGTGGACCTAGCAGCGCCTGCGCGTTGGTAGATTCCGATCTGCAGATCCCATGTTGGACGCCTCCTCCAACAATATCCGCCGCATCCAAATGCTCGCCGGATCGGTATTGTGGAACGCAGGCCACTGCACGGCCTCGGTGAAAGTGGGCAGTGGGAGTGGTGGCTCGACGATCCGCAGGGGCATCCGCTTTTCGAAGTGTCTGGCTAGACGTAAGGGCATTGTTCCTATGCGGCCCGTGTCCAACAATATGGGCGGAATCAGGCTAAAGCCTTGCACAACGACCTCGATGCGCCTTTTCAAGCCGTGCTCGAGCAAGAACCACTCCTCGAGGTTGGGCCTCAGCGCCCGTCCGAACTTGGCGGTGACGTGCCCCATCGAATTGTATTTCTCGAATGTAAGTGGTCGCAATAGCTGCTTGTTCGTGCGGCATCCCACGCATACGAGGGTCTCATCGAATAGCGTCGCCTTAGGATGCGCGCTCGACATGAACAATTCCGGCAAAATGAGAAAATCCACTTCGCCGCGGCGAAGCAGCTCACCGGGTTCATCGGAAAATGGTAGCAATTCGAAGCGCACCGCAGGCGCCTCCTGCGCGATACGATCGACAATTCTCCGAAAAAACACGATTGTCATGAAATCGGAGAGAATGACCCTGAAGCGTCGGCTCGACAGGGTCGGGTCGAACGCATCCCGAGAAATGATCGAGAGTTGGATGTGCAGCAGGGCCTCGCGGACCGGACCCGCAAGCGCCTCCGCGCCGGGTGTCGGGACGAGCTCGCGACCTCTCATCGTAAACAATTCATCGCGAAAGTAGCTGCGCAGCCGCGCGATCGCAGCGCTCATGGCGGGCTGGCTCAGGTTAATTTTGCGCGCCGCCGCTGTGAGGTTGCGCTCCGTCATCAGAGCATCGAGCGCAACGAGAAGGTTTAGATCAAGTCCCTTGAACCGCATGTCGTGAGTCTATCCATCGTATGGATGTGTTCTATCGAAACAATTGATTTTACCAAACTACGGAATGTTGGATAGCAAACATCAGTTTGGAAAATGAATTAGGTATGCCACAATGGCTATTGGTCGTACGCGGGCTCCGAGAAGAAATCCTGGACGTGCGAGCATCTGCCGAATCCGTGTGCGAAGTGGCTATCTCTGCCGCACGCGAGTTGCGCCTCTTGTAGGTGCGACTCTCACGCGATGCGACGTTAGGCAGGCCTCGATAAACCTTCGTATGCGCGTTCCATCCTTTTCCATATCGGCGGTTTACCCGCGTACACTTGAGGGCGTGCTTAGCCTCACCTTAGTGTCGCGACCAAGCGGCGTGCGCAGATCGCAGATGCCGAATATTTCCGGCGACTAGCCAAATGGCGCGCCTGTCCATCGCAATACAAGGCGGGTCGAAGATGCATAGGACCGAAGTTGATCTGGTGCCCGCCGCGTGTGCCCTCGATGAGCTTTTACGCATCGATGGACAGCCCTCAGAGAGGGCAATGCCGATCGTGACCTTGGGCGCGGCGGAGCTCTCCCAGGATGCAGATAGAGTCTGCACAACCCAATCGCCTCAGTGGGATGTCCGGGCATATGTGGACCATGGGATTGCTGGAACGACACGTGCCAGCAGCGCCATCGTCTCGCCGCCAACGATGGCGCCATTCCGATTTAGTCTACTCGCGCGCGACCTAGCGAGAAAAGCCGAGCGCGGATGCCGCATGCCAACACATTCCAGATTGATCAACGGTTCGGCGAACAGCGAGTGTCTTACGTGACTATATCCGCTCTCATCCCTACTGGCGCAGGGAAGTCCGCCATGAATATTGCCGGGTCCCCGTCTGCGGAAGAGCCTTCCGCGCGCACTCAAGTCCAGTGGAGCCTTCGCTGGGAAAGCGAGCTGCAGCTCGCCGATCATGCCGAGCTCGCCGATTTCTTCCGTAAGAGCTATGGGCCGACTGGTGCATTCAATGCACAGCCATTCGAGGGTATTCGAAGTTGGGCCGGCGCAAGGCCTGAAATGCGCGTAATCGGTTACGACGCGCACGGCGTCGCTGCTCATATCGGCCTACTACGCCGCTTCATCAAGATTGATGGCGCCGATCTTCTCGTGGCCGAACTGGGATTGTATGCCGTCCGTCCAGATCTTGAGGGGCTTGGAATCAGCCACTCAATGCGCGTGATGTATCCTGCGCTGCAGGAGCTTGGGGTGCCGTTCGGCTTTGGTACGGTCCGGCCCGCACTTGAGAAGCATCTGACCAGACTGGTCGGAAGGCGAGGGTTGGCAACCCTCATGCCAGGCATTCGCGTCCGCTCCACCCAGGCAGATGTCTACCCCAATTTGTCGCCGATCCGCATCGAAGACGTGCTTGTGGTGGTGTTCCCGGTTGGACGCTCAATGGGCGAGTGGCCGGCGGGAACGATTATCGATCGGAACGGGCCCGAGCTGTGAACGAACTCATCCCCCTATCTGCGGTGCGGTGCAATTACGGCGACGTTAGCGGAAGTCGTTCGGTCTACTTGACCTTCGATGATGGGCCCAATCCATTTTGTACGCCGCTCGTCCTCGATGTCCTGACGCAACATCGGGTCCCCGCGACCTTCTTCGTTATCGGCACGTACGCGGCCGACCAACCTGAACTCATTCGACGAATGATCGCCGAGGGGCACGAGGTTGCGAACCACACGATGACGCATCCCGATCTGTCCAGATGCGAAGCAGCGGAGATACATGATGAGGTGCTAACGGCGAGCAGGGCAATCCGATTGGCATGCCCACAAGCGTTGCCCCGGCACATGCGGGCACCCTACGGCATATGGACCGAAGACGTGCTTGCTACGTCGGCCAAGGCTGGCCTCGCAGCTGTGCACTGGTCGGTCGATCCGAGAGATTGGTCGCGTCCTGGGGTCGATGGCATCGTGAACTCAGTGCTTGCGGCTGTTCGCCCGGGAGCAATTGTGCTCCTGCACGACGGATATCCTCCCAGCGAGGAGAGTTTGTGCACTGACGCCACTTCGCGTGAACAGACGGTGAGGGCGCTGGCATATCTGATTCCGGCACTGCAACTGCGCGGGTTCGAAATCCATCCGCTTCCTCAACTTCACTGAACAAAACTGGCACCCCATGGATCTGCTCGCTACAACCAGCGCTGTCGCCGTTTCGTCTTATGCGCTGCTCTCGACCATCTACAAGAGCGCGCAGGCGCTTTACGCTCAGCCGACGAATCCCTCATCGCTGCAGACCGATCTCGGACAAGCCGGGGTGGTTCTGCCCAGCGTGGATGTCATCGTGCCCTGTTTCAATGAGGACCCAAACACACTCTCCGAATGCCTCGCGTCGATTGCAAGTCAAGACTACGCCGGAAAACTGCGAGTCATTGTGGTCGACGATGGATCCGCAAATCGCGATCTTGTGGGACCCGTACACAAAATCTATGCGAGCGATCCGAGGTTTCGCATCATCTTGATGGCCAAGAACGTCGGAAAGCGCAAGGCGCAGATTGCTGCGATACGCAGCTCTTCCGGCGATCTGGTCCTGAACGTCGACTCGGATACGATCCTTGCCATCGACGTGGTCACAAAGCTTGTATCGAAGATGCAGGACCCCGACGTCGGCGCGGCCATGGGGCAGTTGATAGCGAGCAATCGCAACGAGACCTGGCTGACCAAGCTGATCGATATGGAATACTGGTTGGCTTGCAACGAAGAGCGCGCGGCGCAGGCACGCTTCGGCGCCGTGATGTGCTGCTGCGGGCCGTGTGCCATGTATCGTCGCTCTGCGCTCGCCTTGCTGCTTGATCAATACGAAACGCAATTCTTTCGTGGAAAGCCAAGTGATTTCGGCGAGGATCGCCATCTAACGATCCTCATGCTCAAGGCGGGGTTTCGAACCGAGTATGTCCCCGACGCGATCGCAGCAACAGTGGTGCCGGACAGCCTTGGACCATATCTGCGGCAGCAACTTCGCTGGGCCCGCAGTACTTTTCGGGACACGTTTCTTGCATTGCGCTTATTGCCCGAGCTGGATCGCTATCTGACGCTCGACGTTGTCGGACAAAATCTCGGCCCCTTGCTTCTCGCCTTGTCATCACTGGCAGCCCTCGCACAGTTCGTTATCGACGGGTCGGTGGCCTGGTGGACGGTGCTGACGATTGCGGCCATGACGATGGTCAGGTGCAGTGTGGCAGCGTTCCGTGCTCGCGATATGCGGTTTCTCGGCTTCTCGCTCCACACACCCATCAATATCTTTCTCTTGCTGCCGTTGAAAGCCTACGCGCTTTGTACATTAAGCAATAGCGATTGGTTGTCACGCAAAGTCGCCGTGCAAAGCACAGGAGAAAAGAAGGCCGTCATCCCGCATGCGACCGCCGGAACAAGCTCTGCACGAAGTGGGGTGAGTGCTACCGTAACTCGTAAGTCCGGGCTTTCGCACGGTCCGTCTGGCTTGGCCGCGACCGAGAGTGTTTGCGGTCGCGATCGATCGAGCGCCTATAAATAGGTTGAATGACCCGTGACACCGGACAAGAACCATCAGTTATTGGAGCGCGAATTGGCTGTCGATGATCCATGGCGCCTCGACAGCAATTCGTTCGAGCAGGAGCGATACGCGCAGATGCTGCGGATGTCGCGTTGCAACGGTGACGTTTTGCATGCCCTCGAGGTCGGATGTGCAGCCGGTGCGTTCACCGAAATGCTGGCGCCGCACTGCCAACGGGTCACCGTAGTCGATGTCATGCCTCAGGCGATCGAGCGTGCTCGCCAGCGGACCAAGAGGTGGTCACATATCACGTGGATAACATGCGACATTCAGCAGTTCTCGACCGCTGAGCAGTTCGATCTGATCGTCGTGGCCGAGGTTCTTTACTACCTCAAGGACATCGCCGAGATGCAAGCAGCCATCCTCAACCTGGTGGGTATGCTTGCACCAACCGGCACTCTGGTGTTCGGATCTGCGCGTGATGGGCCGTGTCGACGCTGGGGGCATGCTGCCGGTGCTGAAACAGTGATTTCTCTCTTCAATGAGAGTCTATCCGAAATCGAGCGTCTGCATTGCCATACTGAGTCGGTCAACGAAGACTGTTTGCTCGTGCTGTTCCGCAAACCGACCAACTCGTCAAAACAACCAAATTGCGGTCATTAGGGCCAGGGGGTCATATGCGCATCTGCGGCATCAAGTTAACACATGACGGGGCAATCGCTGTCGTCGAGGACGGGCAGCTTGTCTTTTGCACTGAGCAAGAGAAGCGCGGCAACAATCCACGGTATCAATCCGTCGATAACCTCGATGCAGTTGTGCTCGCGTTGGCTGAGCATGGCCTGGATCCACGAGATATTGATCAGTTCGTCATCGACGGCTGGGATGGGGAGATCGAGTCACAGTTCCAGGTTCTCAGTGGGGCGGTTCCGATCGCGTTGAAGGGGGCGCCATATGTCGAGCGTCATGCCGAGGGCCTTCTAGATTCGGTCGATGGCTATGGCTTGATTCTCGGCGGCAAGGTGTTTTCCTATAAGAGTTACCCGCACGTCACGGGCCACGTCGCCTCGGCATACAGCACCAGCCCGTTTGCCGTTGCCGGAAAACCTGCGTTCTGTCTGGTATGGGATGGCTGCATCTTTCCACGTCTCTACTATGTCGAACCTCGAGGCGCGCGACTCATTGCCAGCCTGTTTCCAATGATCGGTCATGCCTACGCTGCCGCGGGCCTTCATTTCGGGCCTTACAGGCAGCCGAATCGCACCAATTGGGACTTGGGCATCGCCGGCAAGCTTATGGCCTATATTGCGCTTGGCGCTGTCGACGAAACCATCGTGGCTGTGTTTCAGGAGCTTTACGAAAAGCGCTTCGCTGCCGATACGGAGCAGGCCCGTCGCTACCGCGCCGACATCAACAATGCTGAGGCATCGCTTGCCGCCGTGCACGACTTTTTCGAGGCGAGCGCGCTGCGCCTGACGGCCAAGCGAGCCGAAGATGTCCTGGCGTCGTTTCATGTGTTCCTGGAGCGTCTCCTTGTCCGGGAAATCGCGATGGTTCTGCTGCGGCACTCGTCGCTTCCGGGCGCGAGAAACCTATGTGTAGCCGGAGGGTGCGGGCTCAATATCAAGTGGAACAGTGCGCTTCGTGCGACGGGATTGTTCGATGAGGTCTGGGTGCCGCCGTTTCCAAATGACAGTGGCTCGGCGATTGGCGCTGCTTGCAGCGCGATGGCGGCACAAAATGGGTTCGGGCCACTAGAATGGTCAGTCTATAGCGGTCCGGCGCTGCAGGCGAGCGAAAGGCCGTCAGAATGGGAGGCTGTGCCATGCACTCTTCGCGAGCTTGCGGCCATTCTTGCTGACAACAAGCCCGTAATCTTCCTATCCGGACGCGCCGAGCTTGGGCCGCGGGCGCTGGGTGGCAGAAGCATTCTTGCAGCAGCGACCTTGCCGGCAATGAAAGATCACCTCAACGACATCAAGCGGCGCGAGCATTTCCGGCCAGTAGCGCCTATTTGCCTGGAGGATCGGGCGCCGGAGATCTTCAGTCCCGGGACGCCAGATCCTTATATGCTGTTCGATCACCAGACCCGGGCGGAGTGGCGCGATAAGGTCCCCGCTATCGTCCATCTGGATGGCTCCGCGCGGTTGCAGACAGTCGCCCGCAACTCTCCACACAAAATCGCCGAGCTGCTCGTCGAGTTCGAACAGCTCACGGGCATTCCACTGCTCTGCAATACGAGTGCCAACCTCCATGGACGAGGATTCTTCCCGGACGCAGCCGCCGCCTGCCAGTGGGGGTGCGTAGAGCATGTGTGGTGCGACGGCCTGCTCTGGACCAAAACGGTCGTAAGCAAGCCAACGTCGGCTGAACGACTTTTGTCAGCCTAAGATGAACATGTCCACCGCAGCAATCGACCTTGCCGGCGTCAGAAAATCATTTGGCGACAAGATCATCGTCGATGAGCTGTCGTTCTCGGTTGCGCGCGGAGAATGCTTTGGTCTGCTCGGGCCGAATGGAGCCGGCAAGAGCACGATTGCACGTATGCTGCTCGGGATGATCTCGCCGGACGCGGGCAAGATTACAGTCCTCAACGAGGCAGTGCCTGCACGGGCTCGTGTAGCACGTGTGCGCATTGGCGTTGTGCCGCAGTTCGATAACCTCGAACTCGAGTTCACCGTACGCGAGAACCTGCTGGTATTTGGCCGCTACTTCGGCATGAGTGCTCGCAAGGTCGAGACGATCGTACCCTCGTTGCTCGAGTTTGCGCGGCTCGAAAGTAAGGCAGACGTGCGCGTCGCGCATCTGTCGGGCGGCATGAAGCGTCGGCTGACATTGGCACGTGCCCTGATCAATGATCCGCATCTGCTTGTGATGGACGAGCCCACGACCGGCCTGGATCCGCACGCGCGCCACCTGATCTGGGAACGTTTGCGCGTTCTGCTTGCGCGGGGCAAGACAATCCTGCTCACCACTCACTTCATGGAAGAAGCCGAACGCCTATGCGATCGGCTTTGCGTGCTGGAGAGTGGACGCAAGATCGCCGAAGGAAAGCCGGACACCTTGATCGACGAGCATATCGGATGCGACGTGATCGAGATCTATGGCGGTGATCCACATGAGTTCGGTGAACTGCTCAAGCCTTATGCTCGGCACATCGAAGTGAGTGGAGAGACGCTCTTTTGCTATGCGCCCTATCCGGAGCAGGTACGTGTGCAACTGCGCGGCCGAGCGGGTCTTCGCATTCTGCAGCGGCCGCCGAATCTCGAAGACGTGTTCTTGCGGTTGACCGGGCGCGAGATGGAGAAATGAGCGATGGGTGAAAGTTATGCGGCGCTGATGCCCGCTAACGCGTACAATTGGATAGCGGTATGGCGTCGAAACTTTTTGGCATGGAGGAAAGTCGCACTTGCATCGGTTCTCGGCAACCTCGCAGATCCCATAACCAACCTGTTTGGCCTTGGCTTTGGCCTCGGGTTAATCGTGGGCCGCGTTGACGGGACTTCGTACATCGCTTTTTTGGCAGCCGGCATGGTCGCGACCAGCGCCATGACGTCCGCGACCTTTGAAACCATGTACGCAACCTTTGCTCGGATGGATGCCAAGCGTACTTGGGAAGCAATCCTGTCCACACAACTCACGCTTGGCGACGTCGTTCTGGGCGAATTGGTGTGGGCGGCCAGCAAGTCCGTTCTGGCAGGAGCAGCAATCGGGGTTGTCGCTGCGACGCTGGGTTATGCGTCCTGGGCGTCCATTTTGTATGCGATGCCGACGGTGGCCCTGACCGGCCTTGTCTTCGCAAGTTTGGCGATGGTCGTCATATCTCTTGCGCCAAGTTACGACTACTTCGTGTTTTACCAGACGCTAATCCTGACACCCATGGTGTTTCTGTGTGGCGCAATCTTTCCGATGAGCCAACTGCCGAGCTCCTTTCAGCAGGTCGCCGGCTTGTTGCCGCTGGCGCATTCGGTCGATCTCATTCGCCCGGCGATGCTGGAGCGTGCGGCCAGCGGCGGGGCTCTCTTCCATGTCGGTGCGCTCTGCATGTACGCGGTATTACCTTTCTTTGTGTCGACGGCATTGTTTCGGCGCCGCCTGCTGCGTTGACGGAGTTCGCAATGATCTCTGTCTTGGTTGAGGCAGCGTGAGCTGCGACAGGAGCAGCCGCAATGGCTTAATAGGAACTCGATCAAGCCAGGCGTACGCCGCCGGATCGGTCGAGCGGTGCGGGAACGCCGAGCACCTCAATAGGTCGAGCCGGCTCGGCGCCGGGTCGGGCTTCGCAAGAGCATTGGTTGTGCTGCCTGGCCCGCGTGGCCGAGAGGGCGTGACAGTACAGACGATTTAGTTGGGCAGGGCGGTTCGCTTTCCTGTCATGATCAAATGGAGAGCAAGATGTTGTGTCTCGGAGTGAGTGGCGGTCTGGACAGAATCTATCAAAGCTCGGCCGAGCTGCCCAATACATTTCTGCACGATGGCGCTGCGGTGCTCGTGCGGGATGGCCGCGTGCTTGCTGCTGTCGAAGAGGAGCGCCTCAATCGAGTCAAGCACTCCAACAAGTTCCCAAGCAACTCGATCCGATACTGCCTTTCAACTGCAGGAGTTGAGCTTGGCGAGATCGACCGCATCGCGTTCTACGCGACTGAAGCCTACTGCAATACCATGCTCGAGCGGCTGTTTGTTTCTCAGCCCGTGCCGTTGGACGCCAAACTGTTGCTACGTCAGCTGCTGGCAAGGGAGTTCGGCACCGAGGTCGATGCGTCGCGCGTGTCCTTCGTTAATCACCATGAAGCGCATGCCGCGAGCGCGTTTGCCATGTCTGGGTTTGAGCAAAGTCTCATCTTTGCGGTCGACGGCGGCGGAGATTTTCTCTCAGGTCTGCTGGCGGTGGGGACAGGCACCGAAGTTTCGCAACTCGTAAGCTTCCCAGAACATAACTCTCTGGGACTGTTCTATCTCGAGACGATCCGTTATCTCGGCTACGGGTTGTTCGACGAGTACAAAGTGATGGGGCTTGCCCCCTATGGTGACCCTGCTCCCTATCGCGAGCTCTTCGCGCAGTTCTACGAATTGTTGGACAATGGTGGTTATCGAGTCCACCTGGATCGAATCGGCCCGGCCTTGATCCGCAGCATCCAGGTCCGGCGAAAGGGAATGGCATTCACGCAGCAGCACCGAGACGTCAGCGCTTCGCTGCAGGAAGCGCTGGAGCGGATCGTCTTTCATATCCTGCGACATCATCGCGAAGCGACGGGCATGAAGCGCTTGTGCCTGGCGGGAGGCGTAGCTCACAATTGCACGATGAACGGTAAGCTGCTCTATTCCGGCCTTTTCGACGACATCTTCGTCCAGCCCGCGGCGCATGACGCCGGTTGCGCACTTGGCGCTGCATTGATGATGTCAAACGAGCTGGGCCGGCCCGCGCCGCGCGAGCGATTGTCGGACGTCTATTGGGGACCCGATCTCGGGACCGAGCAAGCCATAGAACACGAGCTCAATGCATGGTCCGGCCACCTCGATTTTGAACGTAGCGATGACATCGCAGCCAGTGCAGCCGACTGGATGGCAAATGGCGCAGTCATCGGCTGGGTTCAGGGCCGATCTGAGTTCGGGCCACGTGCGCTTGGCAACCGCAGCATTCTCGCCGACCCGCGGCCGGCGGAAAACAAGAACCGCATCAATGCCATGGTTAAAAAGCGTGAGGGCTATCGTCCGTTTGCGCCATCAGTGCTGGAGGAGGATGCAAGTGAGTTCTTTGAGCTCCCAGCCGGCAAGCGTGAGTTTCCCTTCATGAACTTCGTGGTTCGTGTGCGTGAAGCCCACCATAGCGTGCTTGGTGCGGTCACGCATGTTGATGGCACTGCTCGGCTGCAAACGGTCTCGCGGAGCACAAATCCTGCCTATTGGGATGTCATTAATGCATTCAAGAAGCGAACCGGCATCCCGGTTCTTCTAAACACGTCCTTTAACAACAATGCCGAGCCGATCGTCGATTCCGTTTCAGACGCCATCGTCACTTTCTTGACGACCGACCTGGACGGACTTGTAGTTGGGCCATTCCTCGTCAAGAAGCGGCCGGCAACGCTGCAGGATTGGCGTACACTGGGCGTTTCATTGCCTCCGTATGCATCCCTTCATCGTATTCGCTCCTACATAGCGGAAGATCGTCAGGAAACGGTTTGCGAGATCCGTATGGGACATTCGGGGCGCGAGAGCATGCGTATCTCGCATGAGCTCTTCGACCTGCTGATGCGGATCGAGGGGGAGGCCTCGCTCGGCTGGCTTCTCGACGCCACTATGTTGGACCAGCCCCGGCGCGAAGATCTCGTGAAGGAACTGCGACTTCTGTGGGAGCAGCGCGGCGTTCGGTTGCATCCGCCACGCGCCGCTTGCGTCCGCATTAAACCGCTAGGCGAAGCATAACCGGCGATCATGTGTATGGCCAAGGCTGCGCCTCCATGTACAGGAGGCCAGGCCGAGGTGGAATAGGCACAATAGGCATCCGGGTGAAATCGGGTATATCGGCGCAACGGCTCTAATGGAAGAAAAGAGGCAAGCGTTGAGAGAACCCACTACGAGGATAGCGCTGCCATGAAGTTCTACCGACGCAGCGCGCGAGCAGCTCAAGCGCCGACCATAACGTCGGCCAAGACCATATGTGAGGTGTCTCCAATGACGTCTCTTGTTCAACCAGGAGCCCGGAAGGAGGCGATGCAGATGCTTGGCGGTTCGAAAAACGATCGGTTCGTTGTTTCCCGACGACGTACGGGCTTGGGCGACTGCCTGTGGTCGCTGGCTGCAGCGTGGCGTTTTGCCGAACGGACCGGACGGAAGCTGGTCATCGATTGGCGGGGGTCCTGTTATCTCGATCAACCATTCACCAATGCCTTTCCCGTCTTCTTCGAACCGGTTCAAGACATTGCCGGCGTACAGGTGATCTGCGACGACCAGATCAATCAGCACTCATTTCCTGGACCATTCTTCCCGGCATGGTGGAACAGGCCAGCTATTGATTGCGCCTATCGCCCGGATGAGCAGATTTTCCGGGAACGGGATGAACTCGATCAGCTGTTCCAAAGCGGGCAAGATAGCGATGCAAATACAGTTGTGTGTGACGCCTGCCTGATGTGGCGTTGCGATGAGGAGGCCGAACGAGAGATCTTTCGGAGCATCAAGCCGCGATCCCAAGTGCAGGCACGGATTGATGCCATCTTCCGCGAGCACTTTGCGTCGTACAGCGTGATCGGCATTCATGTTCGGCACGGCAACGGCGAGGATATTATGGGGCATGCGCCCTACTGGGCTGATCCAGAGCGCGCTTTGCAACAGGTCTGTAACGCCATCGACAAGGCCAAGGCGTTACCGCATGCAAAACCGGTCAGGGCGTTCCTGTGCACAGACAGCGCGCTCGTCCTTGAGAGGGTGTCAGCCATGTTTCCCGACGTTTTCACCATCCCAAAGCGCTTCCAGGCGGCTCAGGCCGGGCCGTTGCACAGCGCGGCGCTCGGAGCGGAGGGCGGCTTTTCCGCTCTCATCGAGATGTATCTTCTTGCGCGATGCGATACTGTGATCCGTTTTCCCCCGACGAGCGCTTTCACGCGCTATGCGCGCCTCTTTGCGCCGCGCGTTATAGAATTCGATTTGAACGATCCGCGCCGATTGATCTTGATTGAAGAAGCATCAAAAGAACTCGTGGTTTCATGAAAGTCGTAACCCGTCTCATCGATCGGATCGCCGCGTTTTGCATCGAGCAGTACTGCCACTATGTTTCCGGGCGGCAATTGATCGCCCAAACCGACGCTTCAACGTGCCCTTGCCCTGGAGAAAAGCAAGTTGCGACGGCCGAATGCCGTCCGCTGAAGCTCGATCTTGACAAGAGCAGCGTTAGCGTACCGCCACCGCGTTGACCAGATGGACATCGTCCTCGGCTTTGCCTCACGAGGACCCGCAAGTGAAAGCGTCTCGGTGGTTCGTCGCGGATTAGGTTTTCGAAGGAGGTTACGTTGAGCCGGTGAGTTCCGTTGCCGGGGGCCAGTCGCTCGCGCGGACGGACCCTTCGGGTTCGAGCATTGAGTTGGACATTCAGTGCGCCAGCTCGTGATCGCGCAACCAATCAGCGCAGCAATTTGCTGCGATGAGCTCGGTATCAGTTGCGAGAAAACCTAACGTATGGAGTTCGTGCGTCAGGTTTCGTTTCGTGCCGACACGGTTACTGGGTGTCTGCACCATCGTGAACAATCGTTGCCTCGACGAGGAGCGTTCTTTATCCGCTCGCTGCTTCGGATCCCGATCACGAGAGAGCGCAGTGTGGTGTCTGGTCCTAGCAGTGACCGAGTGTGCTCCAGGCATTGTGTGGGTGATGCACCATCGATGTTGCAAAGCACACGCACCATGTCGCGAATCCGCCAAGCTTTTGGAGTGCGCGACATTAGGACGCAAAACCGGAGCGTCTTTGCGTGCATCGGAGTGGCCCAAATCCTGCTACGCGTTCGCCAGCGGCGCTACAGGAGAGGAGGCGGGCGTGGGTCTCGATCTGCCAAATGACGATCTGATCGCAGGTCCGCTGCCCGAGACACATTTGGGCTGTCCCTTTCGCGCCGATGAAGCCCGCCTCCATCAGGGAGAGCAGAAGGCGATGTTGCTGACTGGGGCATCGCGCGGAATTGGGCATGCCACTGCCAAGCTGTTTTCGGAGGCAGGTTGGCGCATCATTTCTTGCGCGCGCCAGCCATTCGATGGCGCGCGGTGCCCGTGGGACTCCGGGCGCGAGGATCATGTCCAGGTCGACCTTAGCGATCATCAAATGCTGCCGCGCTTGATCGCGCAGGTGAAGGAACGCTTGGCGGGCGGGCCCTTGCACGCACTAGTGAACAACGCCGGCATCTCGCCGAAGACGTCCGATGGTGACCGACTGACGTCGTTGACGACGTCAACCGAAATCTGGATGAGAGTATTCCATCTGAATCTCGTGGCCCCGATCCTGCTGGCGAGGGGGTTATTTGACGAGCTAAGGGCCGCGTCAGGATCGATTGTCAACGTGACGTCGATCGCTGGTTCGCGAGTGCACCCGTTTGCCGGTAGCGCCTACGCGACGTCGAAGGCTGCGCTTGCGAGTCTCACACGCGAAATGGCCCACGATTATGCGCCGCATGGCGTTCGCGTGAACGCGATCGCGCCCGGCGAGATCAGAACGGACATGTTGTCGCCCGACACGGAAGCGCGTCTTGTGCCAAACATCCCGTTGCGCAGAGTGGGAACACCCGACGAAGTGGCCAAGGTCATCTTCTTCCTATGCTCGGATGCCGCAAGCTATGTTACGGGGGCCGAGGTGCCGATCAATGGTGGGCAACATCTGTGAATCGACCAAGCCTGGCAACGCAGCTGACTTAAGCCTCAGCGCTGGAGTTCGTGTTCTACGCTGACGTCGCGCACCTATTCCGAAAAAAGATGAAATCAAGCCACTGTAAGGTTACCGTCGTGCCATGAAAAGGTGTTACGCTTCCATGTCATCTCGTTAATTCGTAACGCTAGATCGAGCATGACATGCAAAACGAAGCTCGCAAATCCGAACAAGGTGCTAGGGAGGATGATCAAAATAACGGAGACCGCCTCATGCTGCATATCGCTTCCGCACGCGAGATACCTGCCTCTCATCCAGAGACGGAGCGCGAGCTCTCGGGCGAGCCGCTGCGCGAGAGCGCGCTGACCGGCATCTTCGAAATATCGAAAATACTTACAGCTCCCTGCCGACTCGAGGTCACGCTGGCCAACGTCGTAGGCCTTCTGCAATCGTTTGTGCAGATGCGACACGGTATCGTCTCACTATTCGACGATGACGGGATGCCGGACATTACCGTGGGCGCTGGCTGGAGCGAGGGCAGCGACGACCGCTTCCGCATGCGCCTGCCACGGAAGGCAATCGACCAGATCGTGGCGACCGATAGGCCTCTTGTCGCCGAGAACGTGGCAGCGGAGCCGGCGTTCAGCGCAGCTGACCTTGAAGCGCTCGGTGCCTCGGATAATATGCCGGTGTCGTTCATCGGAGTTCCGATCCGCATCGATCCGAAAGTCGTGGGTACACTGACGCTCGACCGTGTCCGTGACGAAAGGTCGAGTCTGCGGCTCGATTATGATGCGCGGCTGCTCACCATGATCGCCAACCTGGTGGGACAGACAGTGAGGCTTCATCGCTTGTTCGCCTGCGATCGCGAGCGGCTGATGGCGGAGAAGGACCGTCTGCAAAAGCAATTATTCGAGTTTAGGCAGCCTGTACGAGAGCGTAAGAAGCTACCTGTTCATGGGATCATTGGCGACAGCCCGGCGCTGCGTGGGTTGCTCGAAAAGATCGCGGTCGTGGCCAAATCCAACAGCACGGTTCTGCTGCGCGGCGAATCCGGTACCGGAAAGGAACTTGTAGCCAAGGCTATTCACGAATCATCGTCCCGCGCCAAGCGGCCCTTCGTTAAGCTGAATTGCGCGGCACTGCCTGAGACAGTGCTGGAGTCCGAATTGTTCGGTCATGAGAAAGGTGCCTTTACTGGCGCCTTCAGCTCGCGCAAGGGGCGCTTCGAGCTTGCTGACAAAGGTACACTATTCCTTGATGAGATCGGCGAGATTTCGGCCCCGTTCCAGGCGAAGTTACTGCGAGTCCTGCAGGAGCAGGAGTTCGAGCGGGTCGGTAGCAACCAGACCATAAAGGTCGATGTTCGAGTCATAGCCGCAACCAACAAGAACCTTGAAGAGGCTGTGGCAAGGAGCGAGTTTCGCGCAGACCTTTACTATCGCATCAGCGTTGTTCCCTTGCTGCTGCCGCCGCTGCGCGAAAGACGCAGCGATATTCCGCTGCTTGCCGGTGAGTTCCTGAGGAATTTCAATAGCGTGAACGGCCGTTCGCTGACCTTGGAAGCGAGCGCGATCGATGTGCTGATGAACTGCGGCTTTCCGGGCAATGTCCGCGAGCTCGAAAACTGCATCGAGCGCACAGCGACCCTGTCGGCCGGGCCATCGATCGTGAGAAACGATTTTGCATGTTGCCACGGCCAGTGCCTTTCCGCGATGCTGTGGAAAAGTACGTCCGAGGAGGCGACAGTCCAATCGGCGCCGGCCCTCCCAGTGCCCGCCAAGCCGATCACTTTGCCGTCTGAAGCGACCGCGCCGGCCCCACTTGTCGGCAGCGAACTGGCCTCACTGGCACCCCCTGGCACAGTCCTCGTAAGTGGCGCGAAGATGGCCGATCGCGAGCGGGTTATTGCAGCCATGGAAAAATCTGGTTGGGTACAGGCAAAAGCTGCACGCTTGCTCGGACTAACGCCGCGCCAGATTGGCTACGCGCTGAGGAAGTACGGAATCGAGATCAAGCGGTTCTGAACGCGCGGACCATGAGTGGACAATGGGTTTTTGCGGGCGCATCCAATGCCACCAAAATCTGAAAAAGAGGCGGCCCGCCTCGGCGGCAGGTTGACCACGCATGCGAGTAGCCGCCACGTCTGCCGCCGTGGCAAGGCGACTTCGCTTGGAGCGCAGCGAGAACTGGACTGAGCGGCGCGGTGGTGAACCCGCCGGCACGCTATGGGTTGATACCATTGTGCCGCCCCTGACGGACGCCGTCCGTCGCCGACCAGCGGCAGCCAACAGCTCCGATATCGATCAAGTTCGCTGCTCTTCCCGTCAGTTCGGCGCTGGATCATGACGCCTAAGCCACATTCTCTTTCCCAGAAGACCAATTGAATGGACAAACTAGGGTGGATGACTGGAGGAGCGACATAAGGTGGGCGACGCAAAAGGCGGTGCGCATGGGACGGCCGCCGACGGACTTGGCCGCCGAAGTGGACCTGCGGATCCTGACCGCGGCATGCGAGTTGTTCCTGGCTCGTGAACTCGACGGCGTCAGCGTCAGGAGATCGCGTGCCGTGCTAGCAAGGCAACGGTCTATACCCGTTTCCCGACCAAAGAGGCGCTGTTGCCGCGATCACCCTGCGCAACTTGGCAATAGTGCAGAAAGGATAGCAAAGGCGGCGCCTTCGAGCGAAATGCTCGAAGAGCGACTGACGGTTCTCGAGACCGAGATACTCAAACATATCCTAGTCTCCGACTTCATATATAGCAGTCACCGAAGCGCGCCGCTTTCCCGATCTGGCGAAAGTCGGCGCATGATGCGCAAATGCGGCACGCATCACGTGGCCGGGGTCCTGAAGGACGTTAGGCTCGAAGCACGGTGTGGCCCTCTGCCATCTTCACCTCGGAGCGCGTGACCAAGACGCCCCAGTTCTTGCTCGAACTCGTAATCGCGCCACTGTTATGCGGGCTGTGTTCGGCGAAGATCCAAAGGCACTGGGGAGCGCACATCCGCACGCGCGTGGCGGAGAGCGTGCCGCTTTTCCCGGCGGCCTGCCGCAACGACCCCACTCCATAGCAAGTCGCGCGGCTTCGCCTTTCGTACGTAGGGGCGGCGCTCCTCACCATGAGGGAGATGTCAATGGCGGAGTTGGCGAGCTCGAAGATCAGATTGTCGCTCGATCCGTCAACCAGAAGCGTGTCGACATCGGGGACGCGGTGCCGGTGATCGAGGAGAGTAGCCCTGAGATTACCGGCTGAAAGCGAGGCGTGTACAAGCCAATCGACCGCTCTGGCCGCGCGAGTGGGCCCTGAGACGAGATCGCGTCCATGTGCCGCGATCTGACGTCGAGTGCCGGTCAATCCTCGTCGGCGGCGATCGACTCCATCAGCGACACCAACTGACGCTGGACGGTCTGATCCTTGATCTTACTGTAGGCGCGCAGCAACCGCAGGCTGAAGGAGCTGTCCAGGAACAGGAGGCTCTCAACCTCGCGCGCCTTGTTGTCACCGTCGTAGAAGAAGGTGACGGGGACGCCGAGCGTAGTGGCGATCCGCTGAAGACGGGCAGCGCCGACACGGTTGAGGCCCTTCTCGTACTTCTGGACCTGCTGGAAGCTGACGCCGAGCTTATCGCCGAGTTCGGCCTGCGAAATCTTCTGCTCCACACGCCGCAGGCGGATCCGCTTGCCCAACTCAATGTCAGCCTTGCCGGCACTGCGCTGCTGCATCTTCTTTGCTGCTGATCTATTCATTCTGGCGACCCGTCCTTACGATCGAGAGGTCCCATGCCTTCTAGGTCAGGGATCCGTCATTCCGACAGTTACGCTTGGCAGAATATCGACCGAACCACAACTAGCGCGAGTTCAACTGTCATGGATTTTATGAGCATGCTTACCGCCGGCGCAGCTTCATTCCCGTATTTCTACCGGAGCTCCAACATGATTGCGTACCGTGTTCGTCGCAGCAAGGGCGCCCAAATTCTCGATAAATTTGCGGCTCACAAGGTGTTGTTGCGAAAGGCAACGACGATTGCCTCTTCCTCAATCGAGCGGACGGTCTTGCAGCACCATCGGTGCACCGTGCACGACGCCGCCTTTACGCTGCTTGGTGATGGTCTTCTGATTGGGACCGTGCTGGCTAATTCGTTAATTCTTTGAGCTAGCTTTCGATCGCTGTATCGCCGCTCGTGGCGTGCGTGGCCATCCGCTGTCATAGAGTGTTTGGCCCACAGGTCCTCCCGCATGATGGATCAGAGCGGTTGAATCTCTGCGCTCTGGGACCAGACGTCCTTCGCCCTGTTTTCCCTCGCTTCGAGGCATCTGAGAGCCCGTTGGTACTCGAACTCGCACCACGCAAGCTCGAATGGTTCCATCAGTATCTCTATCCACGTCTCGGCAAATGCTGCCATTCCGACGAAAAATAGAATTCGCGACCTCCTGATTCGCTATCAGTTGACGAAGCCGGCGAAGACGAATGAGATGTCGCTGCGGCCAGCCGGACATGCAGCTAAGAGGATCGTGATCAGCGGCTCAATTGAAACCTTGGTAAAAATTGGGCACCTCAAGGGGGCACGTAACGATACGAAAGTTTATGGCGGTCGTTCGCCTGGCTCGCACACTTCATCCAACGGCTGCCCGAGCAGCAAATAGTCCGACGGCTTGGTGGGCTCGTTCAAGATTCGCTAATCGCCTTGCCTACCATATTGAGATTGTCACGACATACCCACTAGCTTGAGGCCTCAAGACGGGGTCGTTAGGAGCTGGGTGAGTATGTCAAGCGCAATGGTAGGGATTGCTTCAAGCTTTGCGGGCCCGCGCTATGGACGTTGAATGAGAACCAGAGCGGCAAATTGACGTTACCTTGCCGATCGTCGGCTCGGCATTGTGATGACCGACCGTGCGGCAGTTGAATAATCCACCGTCTGATCCGCTTGATTTCTTATCTCTCGAAAGCCGAAGTCGTCGTTATTCACAAAACATAAAATAAAGCGGTAATGTCACTGATGCTCCCCGACGATGATGATTTATCAGGACGGGACCGGACAGATGTTGTCTGTGAATAGCAAGCGCGAAGCCAGCTTTGTAGTATCAGAGATGCTTGTAGAAGAAGGTCGCCGAGCGATATGTACCGTCAGGCGCGAGCACACACCCGGGGATGATGCCCACCCGCTGCCATCCCTCGCTGGCGTAAAGACGCTCGGCAGCAGAACCTGAGGTAGTGCTAAGCGTCAACAACGTCTTTCCCTCTCCTCGTGCTAGCTCGCTGACAGCCCAGAGCATCCGGCGCCCGATGCCGCGACGGCGTGCACTTCTTTCAACCAGGACTTTGACGACTCGAGCGGTATGCAATTGGTTCTCGGACGCGGCAGGTATCATCTGGGTTGTGCCAACAATCTGACCTGCGCCATCTTCCGCAGCTAGTAACACGCATCCATTGCAAATAACTGCGTCCGCGACGCTACGCCAGTACACCAGCGCACGTCGTCGAGTTAGCGGTGGCAGAAAGCTGACCGAGTCGCCGTGGGTGACGCAGTCAATGAGGATGTCGGCGAGACGCTCCAAACGCTTATTCACTTCGTCGGCGCCGATGCGCCGTACCCGAATATTGTCCGTCATCTGATTTCGGACAAAGCGAGCCGATCGCCCCCGGCTAGCTCGGACGGCGGGTTAATTGCCAACGCCACGGAAATAGGGAATTTCCATCAGAGCGACATGCTCTTGAATGCCATAAGTGGTCACGTGCCGTGTCGCCTAACCCAACCGAAGCTGGCAAATGACTATAGAAGAGTACTCCGCCAAGGCTGCAATGCTTAGCTGCCCGCTCGAAGCGCCCGGACAAGGCACGCTCCGTATTACGAACCGAATTTTGCGCAGAGCTCCGCAGCACGAAACAAATTTAACGCGGAGATGAGATTCTTGTCGCGCGGGAACAGCCTCCGAGCGGACTTGACCCGCGAGTCGTGGTCCAATCCAGATATCGTCTGGCTCTCAAGAATAAGTGCCTCCGAGAATCTGCGAAGAGCAGGGTGATACTGGTCAAGGGCGGCCTCGCTGCGTCTATCGGCACGAGTCATCATTTCAAAGAAACTCTCGTCGTCCTCTGAGGGGGGCTGGGCGGAATCGCACTGCGAGCAGCTGGTTCGCAGCAAACGCGAAGATTGCTCAACAGCGGATGGGTCACAATTGTGCGGGTCCACCCAGCCTCACGTCCAAGATCACCTGAGCAGACATCCTACCAGAGCAAGCTTTCGAAAAGCTGACGAAGCCGCAGCGTAGCTGCTCGCGCTCGGGCGGGGTTGTGTTTCCGGCTTGCGCATTGTCGACGAATGCCGGCGGCGCTTGGCGTTGAGTGAGCTATGGAATCTTGAGCCGATGGGAACGGAGATTCGGCAAGGCGTTCTGCGCTCCCGATCCGCCAGCGCGCTCCGCTCGCGGTCACAAACGGGATCTGGATGAAGTCTTATCCCGGTGGCGGCGAGCGACATCGGCCACGACATGAGCGAATCATGAGGCGGCATTGGCCGCGCTGTCGAAGTATCCTGCACGTGATCAAGTTCAACCCAGGCTATGCCAGTCGTGACCTGACACAGCCTTGCACCGACGAACATGGTCTGTTCGCCGAAATCCAGGCGAGCAATGACCTTTTAGAATTGCGGGTTTCCTAGGTACGGCCGGCGAGCGAACAACACGCTGAAATGGTCGGAGGTGGTCATCAGACGGCAGCTGCACGCATCCATTCAACCTGAACAATCGCTCGTCCCGTAACGACCAACAAGACTGCACGATTGGAGCGGCTATCGCATCGATCAGGGCTCGAGGCCGTGCGCCCGGAGAACCTTATGCATCAGCTCGCCTTTGATCTCGCAGGCGATTTCGTTGAGGATCTGGGCTCCGACCTCCCGCCGGGCATCGACATCATCCGTCAGGCCAGGCTCCGCGAGCCGTTCGTTCAAGCGCGTCGGAAACTCATCTTCCATCGCATCGGCAAGCCGGTCCCGCATTGCGGCATGATCATCGGGGGCGATCCGCCTCACCACCGTCTCCCAAGGCTCCCAGCGCGTTGCCAGAAAATCCGCGAAACCCGCCGCTTCCTGTTCCCGCACCGACGTCTCAGCCCTGGCAACGTCGTCCGCCGTGACGTCAGAAAGGTTCAAGAAGCGCATATCAGGGGCGATGTGGCGCAGTTCCAGCCGATCCCGTAGCTGGGTCTGATAGGCAAGATAGACCTCGATCTCGTCGATATTGGCCTCCGGGTCGGCACGACGGAGCGCGCGGACCGTCTTGCGCGCGATATTGTCAAGCGCCTCCAAACGAAACATGACACGGCCGTGTTGGAGCAGTTTGTCGAGCTGACTGTCATAAAGCCCATCCTTGACATCAGCATTCAGGCGTGCGGTCTGCATACCGTTCCAAGTCAAAGTGATGCGGTCCTCGCAGGACGCAGTCGCTCCATTGGCCAGTTCGAAATACTGCTCGCGCAGCCGCGGCCTCATCGCGGCCTGTAGCAGATTCTCGGCCACCTGGTCGCGGAACGCCTGATGACCATAGTTCACGGTGCCCGCGAGCCTTTCGAGAAAGAGTGCGAAGTCCCGCGCACCCGGCTCTTCGGCGAAGCCCTGCCAAGCGGCCATTGCGCCGGGCTCGTCCGCGAGCCAGTCCGCGACAACCTCGTGCAGGAGTGGCGGCTGATGTTCCACCGGTTGTAGCGGCATCGACAGCAAGACCTGCGGGCCGGCATAATCCGGGCCACGCGTGGCTGACGCCAAATCGGCCAGCACTGGGCCCGGTATCGGATTAGATCGCACGTCGATGCTGGACGCGCTGCCGAGCTGCGTCAGCACGGTCGCGGGCAGGACGGTCAGCTGATTATTGCTGGCGCCGAGCATTTCAAGGCCGACCGGGAGTGTCTCTGGCAGATTGGTCAGCTGATTTTCGCTGACGTCCAGGTATCGAAGTCTGGCCGGAATGCCGGGCAGGCTTGTCAGCTGGTTGTCGCCTGCGTCCAGGTACCGCAGCCTTGCTGGAAGATGCGGCAGGCTGGTCAGCTGATTTTCGCTGACGTCCAGGCGGCGGAGCCTGGCTGGAAGGTCGGGCAGACTGGTCAGCTGGTTATTGCTGGCGGAGAACTCCTCGATCGTTGCCGGAAGGGCGGGCAGATCGGTCAGCTGGTTGCTATCGACAGTCAAGCTGCGGAGCCTGGATGGCAGCTCTGCCGGCAGGCTGGAAAGCTCGTTGGCCATGAGGTGGAGGTGCCGGAGCCTGCTCGGAAGGGCGGGCAGACTGGTCAGCCGGTTGTCAGAGGCGTAGAGGTCCCGGAGTCCACCCGGAAGCCGGGCCGGCAGGCTGCTCAACTGGTTGCCGATGACATTGAGGGTCCGGAGCCTGGGCAAGAGTGAGGCTGGCAAGGCGGTCAGGGACAATGACGACAAATTCAGCTCGTCTCCGACATCACCTTCGTCCCGCCATGCCCTCGTCCGGTTGACCCCCTCTTGCCGATTCTCGTCTTCGCCCTGCCCCTCTTCCGCCGCCCAGGTCGCCAGGACGCGGTCCTGCGACGAGACGAGGTCGGCGGCGGCCGCTCCTGTCGCCCACCGCGTCAGGGCTGACGCCCACTGGGTCAGGCATGAAGGGGACTGCCCGGCGACCCTAGACGTTGGCACGGTGCTTTCGGATTCGGAAGGTATGCCGGCGCGAGGCTGGGCCCGTTCTGTATTCATTGAACTCCATAATGTCTTGTCTCAACCGATTAGGCGGCTCAAGCTCTTTGCGCCACCTGAACAGCTGGCTCACATGAAGGCCGGCCATGCGAGCCACCTCGGAAACAGTTGCTCCGGGCTCGAGCGATGCTGCAACTAGCTTTCCTTCTCATCTCGCGGACCACCGACGCCGCCGCTCCACCGATGTGATCACCTCTGCCCGCGAAATCGTCATAGCGCTTCTCCTAGGATGACCCCTAGGACCTGCAGCGCTTGCCTCCGTCAAACAAGGCGGCCGTCAATAGAGGCGTACGCTAGGAAGCTCAGCTGTCGATAAGCTGACGAGCGTCAGGTTATCCGCCATGTTCAAAGACTAGCACGCGCCAATCGGGAGCAACTTCAAATACGGTCTGAGCAGTGGGCAAGGGGCGGTTGCGGCGGATCGACCCGGGCCCCCAGCACAATTTGTCGACCCAGAGTCGTGGGACTCAAAGCTGGGTGCGAGATTTGCCGACGCCGTTTTGGCATGAAGGAGATCAAGCAGGTCTGCCTCCCGCCGATAGCTGGAATATGGCGAATTCTCGCCGCGACCAGCCTATCCGCCAGTGGAAAGCCATCCACCTTCATTTGAGGAAAGCCTCGGGATATCGATCTTCGGTGCATCACAGTACATGCGCAAGTGGTCACCGCGTCGGCGTTGTCTGCCGTATCCATCGCCTTACTCCTTTCTTGCGCGGTCTTCCGTTGGTCCGGAGTCGCCGTCCATATGCATTCATTATGCTTCCATCTGCGAACGGTATTTCCACTCGATCGTGCCGCAGACTAGAACCGCTCAAACAGTTGCGTGGGCGACGGCATGCTGGAAAGCAGAGCTTCATTCGATTGCTTATGACGGGCTCAGTGGTATCTGGATTGCTTCGCTCAACCCGTGGCCACGAGCGCCCCTGAGGTTCTGCAGCGACACTCGTCAGCTGATCGGCAGGTAGGCCTGCTAACGGCAGAACGCTGCCCCGGAACGGTCCTAGGTACTCCCGCTCGGACAGGCTTTTTGCGGTGGAGAACACGGACGGGCGTCACCCTTGCCGCCCAAACATCTCGAGCCGAACTGATCGAGCAAGGACGCCGCTTCGTGGAAATATCGTGCCTCCTCGATGCCGCCAGCGAGGAGACTCTCCGGCTTTACCAGATCGGTGTTGACGATACCGCGGCCGAAGAAGCCTTTGAGGACGCCATGAGTCAGCTGCGAATGATTACAATGCGCGCCACGACCATCGAGGGAATGCGGGCGACGGCCTCAGCGGTCCTCCATCTCGAATGGGACGGAAACGTCGAGTTCACTGAAGGGGCCATCGAAGGCGGGGCCTTCGGCGTGCTTGTCGCCGGCCTGCTCGACAAGCCGCTTCCGGATCGTCTGCCCGACTGGGCCGCGGCCAGGATCTGAATCAACGAAAATTGGCCCGCCGGCCGTGAACTGGCATCGGCGGTCCGGCCTCGGCATCAACTGCCCGTGAAATGTGAGGCGGTTCACACTCGATCATCGCGAGTTGGCCTAATGCACGAGCGGGTGGCAGCTCGGTGTCGGAGAATCGTGATGCCGTTTTTCAGCAGCCAAAGCTTGGCGTCGGCAGCCGCCGCTTCAGTGCTCAGTATTCTCATCGTGGGAGCGGTTGCCTTTTCGGCTGTTGGTTATGTGGAGTGGTCATCGGGCGTTAATCTGACCCATTTCATGGGCGGGACTGCCGCGGATGCCTCAACGCCAGTTCTACCGCTCAAGGGGCGAACAGGTTGCGAGCAGGGCAATAGGCCGCTGCCGGCGCTTACTCTACCGCTCGAATGACGCCGACCTAAAGCGACCGCGCCCAATCCTCCCAAGCCCCGTAGGGCCTCATCGCTTGGTGGCGACGTGCAACGGCGAATTTGTGGCCGGCTCGGGCGCTCCCGTGGTTGCCCATACTGCAATGCCGATGGCCAGTGCGAGCAGCACGGTCTTTGCAGCAATCTTGTCGCCAGACATCTCGAGACGCCTCTCGCGCGTCAGCGCGTTAAATCTCAAAAATTACGCCGCCGGGCCCGAAATGGTTTGTCCCGGCGGCGCCCTGTCATTCCCAGCGCTAGGGCCCTGAAATTCCCCAACGTCATTTCTTTAACAGGTACGCCGAGGGACGACTGTTGCCTAACTCACACAAGGTCCAAAAGAGGAACCGACGCTCAGGGCCGGCGCGCCAGCTCCTCCGAAACGTGACCGTGCTGTGTCCCCAACGGTCCCGTCCCTGCTTGGCAGGCTTGGCACCGACGGCTTCGGGCGGGCGGCTGATTCCATGGCGTTGCAGGCAACGGTGCAAGGATGACCGCGTCAGATGGGGGATAATCTCACCAGGCGGCCCCAGGCCGAGACCGACCTGGAGGAGCTGGCTCTTCATCGCATCGGATAACACCGCGGCCGCGGATCGCTTGCTCGATCGTATCGGCAATGACTTTCAGATGCTTGCCGAGAATCCGCCGGCGGGCCGCCAGCGGCCCGAGCTGGGGATGAAAATTCGGAGCTTTACTGTCGGCAACCACGTACTGTTCTACGAAGCATTTCAAAACGTGTCGAGATCGTACGGGTGCTGCATGGTGCTCGCGATATCGCGCCGAAGGATCTCGACTGAGGGCTTTGCTTTGTCAGCCATCACACAATCGCATTTACGATTTTACGATGGGATCTGAGTATCTGCGGCGGCCTTGAGTCTTCGGATTGCAGGACTTGCCTCGTTATCGCACGCGCAGCCCCGCTCGCCAGCAAATTACTGAAGCAAGGGCTTAGCATTTAGGAACATTTCAGGTGGCGCAACGTCGATGAGCGTCGTCGTCAGCTTCTCGACAGCTTTCCTACCTAACCAAATGAGTGGGGCTCCCTGGACGACTGCCGATCGCACCAAAAGAAACATCAGCGTGCGCGTTTGCTCATGGTTGCTTGGCGGCGGCCAGTCCGGGGTAAAGGCAAGTTTGTTGCGGGGCCGACGTCGAGAAATAGCCTCTCAGCTGAAACCTCGATCGCTCCCGTTGTTCGGCCTCGCCTGCGTCGCAGATCCAAGCTCAGGTTCAAACGGGCCAAATTTGCGAAAGTGAGAACCTATGGATTTTTCCTTAACCAACTCGGTGGATCAAAAATCGGGCAACGCGGGCGCGCAAGAGAGCTCATCGGCGGCTCCGTCCGCTGATGCGGCGGTCTTCGAGCGGCAGCTGAGCGAGACCGAAAGTTCAGGCGGTCGCGTGCTGACGCAGGCGCCGACCCATCAACTGGGTGTATCGCCATCGGAGGCTCAGCCCCTCATGCCGGCGAGTGGGGACGAACACACCTCAGCGCCGCATGGTCGAGGCGGTGGGCCGGGCCCTTCGGCACAGCCGGGTCAGTCAACCGGGGTTTTGGTAGGTCGCAGCAACCGCCCCGTCTATTCCGACGATGCACCCCTCATTTCAAGCCTTGGGGTCGCGCTCATTAAGGGAGGGGCTGCGAAGCGCACGGCCGAGAATAATGTAAGTAATCTTCTCACCCTCGACCGCTGGCTCTTTGAAAACAACAGGGGGTCTATTGCCGCTCGGCTTGATAACCAATCGCTGATCGGCGATGTCCAGGAGTTCATAAGAAACGGCGGGACCAAGAAGGTTCATACGGCATTAGATCATCTGCGGACCTCCGAGTCCGCGGGCGGAATCGTGCCGATCGCAGGCCTCGTCGAGTTGAATCCCTATCCTCGAGATGCAGCTCTCATCAAAGAGTACAAAGACGAAGCGGCGACACATACCGCCCAGAACTATGCGACTGCTCTCAGCAGGTTCAGTGACTACCTACGGGAAAAGAACAAACCGGGCATCGCTGCTCGGCTTTCCGACAAGTCGCTGGACAAAGATGTCGACGGCTATAAGAACATGCCCGGTCGCGACCCGAAGATTGGCTCCGCACTGACTCAGCTGCGAAGGTCGCGCGCGGGCGCCCGAGTGGTGGAAGAAGTCGAGCGGCATATCCCACCCGGTCCATCTTCTGAAGACGCGGCCCTGATCGAGCCGGCGCGCGGCGGGAGCGCCACCGCGCAGCACAGCGTGTCGGAAGGAGCTGTCAGCTGGCCAAAGGTCCTCCGTGCGGAAGGTCGCGATGACGATGTGCCTTTCGCGATGATGGACGACGCAGGCCCGTCGTCGCCTCTCGAGGCAACCGCACAAGTGGATGCATCGCCAAGGGAGACGCCGCCCATTATGCAGGGAGGTGCAGACGAATGCACCTCAGCGTCGCATGCCGAAGGTGGTGGGTCGACGCTGAACGCGTCCGTGTTGCAGCCGGATCAGTCGACAGAGGTGTACGTCGGTGACAGCACGCGCCCTCTTTATTCCGATGACGCATCTCTCATCCTTGGGCTTGAGGAGGCCACCGATGGGTCCAATGGAGAGCATCTGCTCAACTTGGCTCGTTGGCTCTTTGCGAACAACAGGCCGAGCATTGCTGCTCGGCTTCACGAGGAGTCGCTAACTCAGGATGTCGAGGAATTCGAGAGGACCGGAGGTCCCTCGTCCCTCGTTACGGCAGTAGCTCATCTCCGGGCCGCCGCCCGGCCGGCATACGTAGCGCCGCCGATCATAAGACGCGCCGTCCTGAAGCCTTATCGCGACGACGCTGCGTTGATCAAATCGTACAAGACAGCGCCTGCGGAGGGGATCACACAAGATAGCGTCGAGAGCTATGCGACTCTTCTTACCGATTTGGGTGACTATATGCGCAAAAACGGAAAGCCGGGCATTGCCGCTCGGCTTTCCGACAGATCGCTGCATGAACTGGATAAGGATGTCGAGGGCTATAAGAGCTCCGGTGGTAAACGGAAGATCCGTACTGCATTGGCTCATTTCCTTAAATCGCCAGCGGCCGCCCGAGCGATGGCGCTCGATCGCCAGATTTCACCCGTTCCTGATCCCGAAGACGCGATGCTGATGGAGCCGAGACAGGTTGGGGACGCGACCGCGCGACGCGGCGCAGCGCAGGCAGCTCTCAGCCGGGCCGAGGTCCTACCTGCGGAGGTGCACAATCAGAATTTCGCTTCGGAGATGATCGACGAGGCCGGCCTCTCATCTACGCTCAAGCCAACTGGGCAAGTCGGCGCATCGCCACGAGAGGCTCAGCCCATCGTGCAGGTGAGGCATGAATACACCCCGTCGTCGCAGGAGGGAGGCACAGCCGGCGCGCCGGCACTGCAGCCGGGCCAGTCACCTTGGGCTTTTGTTGGTCTCATCGGGGACCCTCTTTATTCACGGGATGCGTCCCTTATCGAGCAGCTAAAGCCGGCGCTCATCAAGCGCATGTTCAAGGCGCGCACTATCACGGACAATGTCAACGCGCTTCTCAGGTTGGGGCGATGGCTCCTTAAAAACAACAAGCCGGAAATTGCTGCCCGGCTCAACCACGAGTCGCTGGATGAAGATGTCAAGGCGTTCGACAAGACACCGAACAGGTCCGTTCTTACAGCATTAGGTCATCTGCGGGCCTCCCAGTCGGAAGGCGGAGGTGCGCCGATTGCAAGCCGCGCTGACCTGCATCCCTATCCCGACGACGCGGCCATCATCAAAGAGTACAAAGAGACCATCGACGTCAAAGACCGCAAAACCGTATACAAATATACAACCGCTCTTAGCAGTTTCAGTGATTACCTGCGAAGAAACAACAAGGCGGGTATTGCTACTCGGCTTTTCAACGAGGCGCTTGATAGAGATGTCAAGGTCTATCGGAAAGAGCGCGGCAGTCACCCGAATATCGCCGGCGCACTGGCTCGCCTGCGAAGCTCGCCTCCCGGCACCCGAGCGAAAGAGGTTCGCGGAAGCGATTTCCAGCCCAGTGAGGGGAGCCTCGTCAACGATGAGTGTGACGCAGCGGGGTCGAGACCGGCGAAGAGGCAGAGGAGCCTGGACGATCCGCAAGGCGTCGCCGCTGAGCGGCGGCCGAGCGAGAAAGATAATTCAGACGTTCGCCTGCTGCAGGCCTCCACACAAGAAGCGGAAGCGGGGGCATCACTGAGGGAGGCCCGACCCTTGATGCAGACGAGTGGGCACGAAGGCACTGCAGCGTCGTATGATGGAGGCGGCGTGGCAATGCCGGGCGCCTCCGCGCTGCAGCAAGGTCAGACAATTGGAGTTTTGGCAGATCGCAGCGACCGCCCTCTGCCTTCCGAAGATGCGCCTCTTACTTCGGAGCTTGAGGGCGCATTTATCGAGGAAAGGGCAGTTGAGAGCGCCCCCAAATACAGGGCGGCTTCTCGTCGCAGATCCCGCGCTGACCTGGGGACCAGTTTCAAGGTGCCGGCCGAAATCGTGCCGATCCCAGGCCGCGCGGAGGGCGGCGGCGCCGCCGCGCAGTACAGCGCGTCGGTGGGAGCTTTTAGTTGGCCAGAGGAACTGCCTTCGGGCGGCGCTAGTCCGGATCTGCCGCAGGGAGTTTTAAGCTGGCCAGAGGCTCTCGCCGCGGAGGATGAAGATCAGTTGTCTCTCGAGCCAGCGGCGCGCCATCACCCGGCGCCGGTTCCGGGAGAAGCCTGCTTTTCCTTGAACTGGCGCCATGACCACCAGCAGAACGCGGACGAGGTGTTGGATGCACTTGAACTGAATAACCTCGTGCCAAACGAGCATGTATCCATCACTAACCTGTCTCCTTACCTCGAGGATGAGGCCCTCATCAGGGGGTACAAAGCGCAAGCCGCGAAAATGGGCACTTCAAATACGGCCAACAGTTATGCGAGCTTCCTCATCGATTTTAGTCACTACCTGCGTGAAAACAACAAACCAAGTATTGCTGCTCAGCTTGACGACACCTCGCTGGATGAACTGGACGAAGATGCCAAGCGCTATAGGGAGGAGGCCGGAGGTCACAGAGCCATCGGTGCCGCACTGGCCCATCTTCGGGGCGGAGCGAGTAAACGCATTCCTTCCCCCCTTCATTCCGAGGATGCGTCCCTTGTTTCGGGGCTTGAGCAGGCACTCATCAACGCGGGATACGAGGAGATCACCGCCAAGGTAAACTATGTTCGTCCTCTGCGCAGATTCAGCCGGTGGCTATTTGCAAACAACAAGCCGGGGATCGCTGCTCGGCTCAACGATGAGTCGTTGAATGTAGATGCCGCGGCGTTCGACAAAAGTCCGAGGCAGATCATTTTGACAGCACTCGATCGTGTCCGGGCTTCCCTCTCGCCGGGCGGAATCGCGCCGATCATTGTCCGCGCGAGGGGCATCGAGGATGACGTAGCGCAGCCCAGTGTGCCCCAGAGGTTCAGTTGGCCAGAGGAGCTCGTTGCGGCTGGTGACAATCAGGATCTGCTTTTGGTTGCGGAAAACGGCCCACCATGGTCCGGGCTGATTCCCCTTGAGCAGCAGCAGGATAGCGTCCAAGCTGGTCAGCAGGAACCTGCCGGGTCCACCTCAACCTGGTCGCCGCAGATGCCGCTCGACTTTGACTGGAGCATGTGGCCGACCTCGCAAGCAGCGCCATCCTTACCTGTGCAGGTTCAGTCTCCGTCCACACCGCACGAGCTACGCGATGATGCGCATTATGCGCGGTTACCGAGCAAGCCGTCCGATGCTCAGATCGGGCCCTAGGCCCGCCAGCCTCGTCTCGCGGCCGCAGCGGGCGGATGCTCGGCGACATGGAATGGCTGGGCGACGATTATATCGGGGCGGATTACTTCTGGAGCAGGAGTTGCAGAGAGACAATCCGGATCTGGCAGCCCGAATGGGGTTCGTGGATCCCGCGACAGCTCATGTGCTGCGCAGGACCCTGAACGAGGACGTCCTCCTGGAAAACTTGCAAGGGATCGTCAATGACCGCAATGGTAACGATACCGCCCGCTTCCTTTTTTCTGCCAGTGAACGATGATGAGGGCGATGGGGCGGCCGCCATTGGTCGCTGCTGCTCCTTGATCGCCACGCGCCGGAAGGGCCGGTGGCCTATCACTACGACTCCGCCGAGGGCCGCAATCATACCCATGCAGCAAACCTCGCAGAAGGGCTACGCGCTCGACTGGAGCCAGCCGGCATGGTCTGGCAACAGACCGGTGATGATTGCGGAGTATTTGTGGTGGACGCCACGCGGGCGCTGGTTGGGCGATTAGCGCAAGGAGAGCGGCCAGAGCACGAGCCGATGCACCTCGACGAACTCGTCGCGGACCGGCAGGTACTCCAAGAGCGACTGAGGGCTGATCCAAGCTTGGGCTGATGGTCTTTTTCTGGAGCGGCTCCCGCCAACATCAAAGGCTGTGGGGTCGCCTGAATCAGCAGATCGAGGCTCATGGGGAGCAGTTGAGCAGGTGGCTCCCGTTGGCGCGATCGGGATCTGCATAAGCAACCTCATCGCTCGTTTGGCAGTGCTCCGTCCTTAGGATCTCCTGTGCTGCCTTGAACCGCTCAAGAGCTGCAGGAATGCCGCAATATGCCGTCGCGCGAAGCAGGCCGCCTTGATCTCGTCGACACTGGCGCCGTTCCGGAGCGCGCCCGGACCTGCAGCTTGAATTGCGCAGGAGGTCGCGATGCGGGCCTTGCAAGCTCACGGCTCCGCGCCGTGGTCGGACGGAATGGAATGGCGCTGTCGCAGTTGCGACGGGTGTCGATATTCGTTCGTCCAGAACACCGGGCTGGAGGGGCGATCTACCTATCTAAGCCTCTGTGGCGGCTAACAGATTCCAAAATCGGGCGCTGTGGTACAACACTTGCTGTTCTCTTCGCAGCTACCGCAACCTTTGGAGCAACTCAGTGCACATTGTCGTCTGCATTAAACAGGTTCCGGACTCTGCGCAGATCCGCGTGCACCCCGTGACCAATACGATCATGCGTCAGGGTGTGCCGACGATCATTAACCCATATGACCTCTTCGCGCTCGAGGCCGCTCTCGAACTGCGCGACCGGTTCGGCGGCGAAACAACCGTGCTGACAATGGGGCCGCAATCGGCGGAAGATTCCTTGCGGAAAGCGCTGACCTTTGGCGCCGATCGCGCCGTACTGCTCACCGATCGCTGCTTTGCGGGCTCCGACACCCTGGCCACAACGTATGCACTGGCAACCGCCATCCGAAAAATTGGCAAGGAATATGGCGCGCCAGACCTCATCTTTACCGGCAAGCAGACCATCGACGGCGATACCGCGCAGGTTGGGCCCGGCATCGCAAAACGGCTGGGTGTGCTGCAGCTGACCTACGTCGCCAAAATCAAAACCCTCGACCTTGCTGCCCGTACAATTGAAGCGGAGCGACGCTCCGAAGGTGGTGTCCAGGTGCTGCACACGAGGCTGCCTTGTCTCATTACCATGCTGGAGGGGACCAGCCAGATTCGGCGCGGCGCGATGGCCGATGCCTTGCGTGCTGCGCGTGCACCAATCGTGAAATGGAGCGCACACGATGCCGGCGTCGAGGACGTCTCCAAATGCGGCCTTAAGGGCTCGCCGACCGTCGTCAAGCGAGTCTTCGCTCCTTCTGCGCGGGCTGAGAAAGCGGCGCTGGTTGAGGCCGCCGAGCAACCAGCGCAGGCGTTGATTGATGCTATTTTCAAGCATCAACCGAAGCTCGAAACCGATCTTGCGGCGCTAGCCCGCGATGCTTGACCTGGGAGTATTGGCCACGATAAGCGTTACGGTCCTGAACGCGTCAAGGTTTGGCTCTCATCCGGTCACACCGACATACGCGGAGGCGTGTAGAGCCTGGTGCCGAACGTTCAGCGGAGCTGAAGCGCAATCCTCCCGTCGCCGATCACCTATTTGGGCCGCCGACGACTTGGTGAAAACTGTTGCCACGTGGGTCGGGCATGTCTGCCGTCAAGCTCTGTTGTCAATCAGCTACAATCGATGCTTACTTGTCCGTTACGGACGGCCCATCGCGATGCTTGAGGTGTCGCTTTCGTGCATTGTAACTAACCAGCCAGATCACCCCGACTGCGACCGGCACGCACGCCGCGGTTAGATAAGAGGGTTCTACATGGAGACCGACATCGTGCGCTCCCTTGGCAAGGTAGCCAAACAAACTGACCACGTAATATCCTATCGCCGCGACCGACAATCCCTCCACCGTGCACTGCAGCCGAAGCTGTTGTCCGGTGCGTTCATTGATAGCGTGCAATAGGTCGCGGTTCTGCTGTTCGATTTCAACGTCGACACGGGTTCGCAACAGATCGGCGGCGCGCGCCAACTTGACCGACAGAGTTACCTCACGATCCTTAGTCGTCTCGCAAGTTCGCATCGCAGGCGCCATTCGGCGCGCCAGGAACGACGACCATGTCGGATAGTCCGTGATCTCACTGCCTTCGATGATGGATAGTCGGGATTGGACTAGCTCGTAATAAGCTCTGCTGGCGCCGAAGCGAAACAGGCTTCCGGTCGCGCCTCGCTCGAAAGAGGCGGCCAACGCGGTCAGTTCGGCAAGCAGATGGTTGTTGAGCTTCAATCCCTCCGCGCCTTGCATTTCTTCGAGCACCTCGCCGAGACGTCTATCAATGCGATCGACAAATGGACCAAGCTCAAGAGCGGCCGACAGACCGAGCAGCGCCAACGGACGATAGGTCTCAACTTCAAGTAGCCGCTGCACCAGTGCACCAAGATTGTGCGGCGTCAGCCCGAGGTCGCAGACAAGAATTTTGGTGAAACCGTTTTCGTCGACGCGAAAATCCGAGGCCATAACACTTGCTCCGCCCTTTATGCGGACCATGGCGAGGCTGCTCTTGTCAAAAAGTTGTTCGGCGCGCCTCAATGGGGAGGCGTGTTGCTCAACATCCAGCTTGATTGCGACCAGCAATTGCCCTTCCTGCCGCAAGTCGCGCATCAAGGAGTGAACCGCACTTTGGGAGTCGCCGCTCTGTCGAGCGAACGCGCCATTCGCTATCCAGGTAAAGGTTGCGAATTCGGCATGCTGCTCCCAGCGGAGCACAACGGGCCCGATATCGATTTGGTGATGTTTCGCTGAGAGCTGCGGAGCTGGAAGGTCACGCTCTCGACAAAACGTGACGAAGGCGCGGCGATCGCTTGCGGCCGCATCGCCCTGCGCAAGAAATGCGAAGTGGGTCACCTTAAATGGAGGAACAAGCTGCATAAACGGGCGCGCATGCACTTCATTGAGCACGGCATCGCGTTGCGAATGTAGCTTGAAACTTCGAAGATCCAGTTTATCGGGCACGTCTAAGCACCTCGTGTCAGAATTGGCGCGCATTCATCTGTGTCAGCGCGCGAGTGGCATTGGTTTCGACTCTAAGGGCCTGTTCGCGCGATAGCGTGTGTCGCGGGTTGATCCGAAGCCGCTCAAAGTTGCGAAACCAGCGCCAAACGTGTTGGTTGCCACCGGACGCGCACGAACATCGCTCGACATCGATGTGCTGGCGCACATAACGCGTGATGCGCAGGCCAGAACGAAATCAAGAGCGGCGGGGCCAACGCAAAGAGTTACACGCTTTCGTCTCCACGAGGTTGCTAATCGTCGGCGGCGGCTCTACGCCGGCCGCTGTATCGTCGATTGACGGCAAAGGCGCAAACGTGACTCTCATCTTCGGTGCTCTCTTATCTCACATTTGCGCGCGATGCAGGATATGGGCCAGCACGGAAGTAGCGGAAAGGTTGTGTTTCTCGCGTAATGTGATTGTCGAAACTGCCAGCGGAGGATCTCCGGCAAGGAAATCGCTTGCATTCGGACAGCCATCCTCACAAGGGACTTTGGAACTGTATCGCCATCAGATGGAATCCTAGTCTTATTGCGACCGCGTAGCTTGCGCTCTTTGAGCCCGGCCTTCGTAACAACCGCGACATCAGAAGATGCTGATTTCGGAATGCTGACATGGCTGTCGTACTTGATTGAGCAGCGTCATCAAAGACTGCCGATTGGCGGTTGCGGATCCGCCTTCGGTGCAGAGACATTCCCCTGCGGTGACGACTATCGCATATGGCGGAGCAGAAGCGGGATCCGACACAGGGCGGTCCTGCAGGCCGGTCAACTCCAGCCTAGAGAATTGATGGCGGTGAACGTCGAGCGTTTCATGCGTCCGATTACAAGACGCATTGCCTTGTTCAGCGGCAGCGAAGGCGGCCGAGAACTGAGCGGCCCGACGACGCTCCTGGACATGACAAAATCCATGAGTCGACCTGCAGTCCACTGACCGATGTGCCGGAGCGCATCGTGTCCGAGCAAACCACGAGGCTGCGGCGGCGCAAGCTGCCCGCCTGAAAAGTGCAAGATGGTGCACCATCGGACCGCACAGGTCGCCGGATATGGGTACGGCGTCATAAGGCTGCATCTCGATGACGTCAGCGGCGATGCCGCTTGAAGACCATCATGCGATCGCGTCAGGCTCGCGTCAATCGGCATCCCGCCGCCATAAGCGCTCCCATGCTCACCGGCTATTCTGCCTTGTTACCAGCGCTCGCGTGCGCCGCAACGGCATCAGTAACACCCTCGAGGGTGCGCCCGATCGGTCCGGGCCGACGACGGCGCGACGTTGAGGACGATATCGATCCGAGCACATGGTGCCGGGGTTCTATACCGCGATACAGCTTGGGCTGTCGCGTGGGCACGGATTCCGGACGGCGACAACGTCCATCACAGCCTGCTGCTGCTACCCAACCTGCTGCACATCCGCGATGATGGAACCGTCCGCCGTCCACAAGGCGGTCTCCAGACCTGGACTTTCCAACGTTCACAGCCGACATCCAGCGGTCGCCGAGGCCTGGTGTCAATGTTGGATGGCGATTTGCCGCGTACGCGGATCACCGCACTCTAACGGCTTACTTGTAAAATGTCAGATATGCAGTCATCGCGTCGTGTCTGGTTTCCGACAATGTCGGACATGCGATGCGGCTCCTAGCCGCCTATCGATGCGCTGAGCGAACTCTGGCTCCGCGCATCGACCGAGGCCGCATGACACGTCAGCGGTTAGGATCACGTGCTAGCGAGATGCTGCTTGCACGTCCAAGGCGCCCTCGGGCGATTTCCGCGAAGGCTTCGCAGCTCTCGATGGTTTGGGGGTTCCCCTATAGATGGTGAGCGCCGCGATGATACCGAGAGCAGCTGCAAACATCAGCCAGAATCCGGGTGAGGCCTTGTCATTAGTCCGCTCAATGAGCCAAGTAGCGACGAGTGGCGTAAACGTACCAAACAGGGCCGCCGCGAACGCGAAGGCCAGGGAAAAGCAAGTTGTGCGCACATGCGCAGGCACGATCTCGACGAGGGCGCCCAGCATGGTCCCGCTGTAGGTGCCAAAGTAGAACGAGAACATCATCGCCACCGCAAGCAGCTTGCCGAAACTGGGGGCGCTTACCAACCAACTCAAAGCCGGATAGGCGGTCATCAACGCAAGGCCGGCAATGGTCAGCAGAACTGGCTTGCGGCCGATACGGTCGGAAACGGCGCCGCCAATCGGATTCCAGATGAAGTTGGTCACGGCGACCAGGAGAGTCACCAAGAGCGCATCCTGGCTGGACAGCTTCAAGACGGTCTTGCCGAACGTCGGCGTGTAGACGGTGACGAAATAAAAGGTCGTCGTGGTCAGGATCGCCATCATCATCCCGAGAACGACCGTGCGCCAATGGACTAGCGCCGAGGCAAAGACCTCGCGCGCCGTGGGATGCCTTTTCATCGCCAAAAATTCTGGGGTTTCCTCCAGCGTCCGACGAAGGAAAAAGATAAGAGGAATGATAAGGCAGCCGAGAAAAAAAGGAATCCGCCAGCCCCAGGAGGCGATGGCTTCGAGTGGCATCGATTCATTCAGTAGGTAACCCACGGTCGCTGCGACAAAGATCGCGACCTGCTGGCTGGACGATTGAAAAGAGGTATAGAAACCGCGATTGCCTGGGCTCGCGATCTCCGCCAAATAGACCGAAACGCCGCCAACCTCGACGCCGGCGGAAAAACCCTGCAACAGCCGTCCTGCTAGAACAATGATGGGGGCGGCAATGCCGATTGTCGCATAACTGGGACAGAAGGCGATAATCACGGTGCCGACCGCCATGATCGATAGCGTGATGATCAGGCCTTGGCGACGGCCGATCCTGTCGATATAGGCTCCCAGTACGATCGCCCCCACGGGACGCATTAGGGCACCCAGCCAGAACACGCCAAAGGTGTTGAGCAACGAGGCGGTTTCGTTGTCCGAGGGGAAGAAAGCGTTCCCAATGGCGCTGGCGTAAAAGCCAAATAAGAAAAAGTCGAACTGCTCGAGAAAATTGCCGCTCGTCGCACGGAGAATGGCGTTAATGCGCGATTTGACTGTCGCATGCTGAACGAGTGTTTGTGACACAGCGAGTTTCCTTCCCGTCTGAAATGGCCGGTTGCGGAAAACCTCACGCCAGCCCAATTGCAATCAGGCCGTGATTTTCTCTTAGAGACATTACCGACCACCCGGAAGGCGCCTGATCTTTTCGGCTTATTTTCGGCGACAGCTCCATTGGTGCACAAATTTGAATTCGTTCCTGGAGACGCAAGCGCTGCCAACATCAATCGCCAGAAGCTCGCCTACTCCAGACGAAAGAGGTTCCGCTTCGATCACCTATGAGCCATCTGTTCGAGCAATCTTTGGCGCTTCACTAGCTCTGTGCCCACCGCGGATGGTGTCGGCTGATTCGGTAACGCGTCTTCACTGTTCGGCTTCTAACTGCGCGTAAAGTCGCGCCAGATTCAAAACACTAGCATTGAGTACGGTTCGTACTCAGACATTTGCCCGCGTAATGCAAGGTTGGCATAGCAATTGCTACAAGCGTGCAGGAATACAGGATATTGGACGAGTGCAAGCAGGACGGGCGAACGGCAGCGGCGGTCCCTTTGCCTTGAGACAATCGCTCTCGGCCGGCAGCCGCAATGTCACGTAGATTGCAGGCAGGCCTCGAAGAGCCCGCTGGATGTGGTTCGTCTTGGCAATGCCAAATCAAGTCCGCAGGGGATGCGATGAGTAGGCAGTGAACAGCAACCGTGGAGGCTTGATCCGTCCACGACAGGTCGCAGGTGAAAGCGTCGAGTTGGCCGGATGTGCCGCCTGCGCATGTCAGGCGAGCCTTCCTTGGCCTGGCGGATGCCGATATTTAGCATGATTCAGCAAATGATGGATGGCGCGCGAGAGGGGCGTGGCTTCAATCTATCGGCATGTTCCTATCGACGCGCTCATGAACGGGACTGATCCCCTGATGGCCCTGCCTGGGACTGCGAAGATGGTCGGGAGCCGTTCGTCTCTATGACGAACGCGACCGCAAACCCATCGGACCAAGTTGGTGGCCTTCGAAAGTGCTCCTCAAACATTATTCTCTCCACGGTTAGGGTTCAAATGAGGCCTTCTCAAGCGTCGCAAGTTCAACTGGATCGACCTTCGCAGATATTCTGCGAGTACTTGACTGAGCAAGCGCGAAATCTGTTTGGCCTGCATCCGTTCGCTGCGGAGATGTCTAAGCGCCAAGTTGCGAGTTTGCTGCCGGAATACTTGGCGATGTCACAGGCGTTCCCTTACCTGCAGGCAGGCTCGCAAAAGGATATCATATTTGATGCGATGCGTCGCAACCGAGGCCTTCCTAGGGATGTTGAACTAACCAGCGTGGTCGCAAATTTCATCTGTTGGGACGAGACGGGCGGTTATGGCCGAGTTCTCCGAGGCGGCAAGGCGGCGCTACCCGATATTCTGGAGACTGAAAATTTCCACTCAAACCTGCTTAGAAAGGATGCATCGCGACTACTCGGTAGAACAATACAGCCGAATTATAGCGCTACAACGAAGCGGTACCTGCATTCCCTCTGTGCCGGATTGTCATCGACAGATCCGGTCGTGCGCTGCGCCTACATGGTCGCCTTTGAGCTGCATGCTGCGGAAATGATCCAGTCACTGTGGACCACTCTGGTCAAAACCTTTGATGCGCGGTCTGACGATCTGGAGTACTTCCGCAGTCATGTCGGCGGCGAGGATCCCGCCGAGAAGTATCACGGAGATATGACAACCCGGCTCATTCGCGAACTTGTGCCTGCTGACGGCAATCGTCGTTTTTTGGATGAATTCGATCGAGCCTATCGGCTCAGCTTACAGTGGTGCCGCGATCTGCTGCAAACTGTCTCAATTGAGGAAGATGACCTTGCGGAGATCGAACATCACGGCAGTTGTCATTGTGGTGCCGTCAAGTTCTACGTCCGAGCGCCGCGAGAGCTCTCCGCAGTTCGATGCAACTGCTCCATCTGCCAAATGTCCGGGTTTCTGCACCTGCTTGTACCCGGCGATAAGCTCAGAATTGAGTGTGGCGAAGAGTTTCTCAATACATATCAATTTAACAAGAATATCGCTCGTCACACGTTTTGCCGGATTTGCGGCGTAAAGCCATTCTATCGGCCGCGATCGAACCCCACGGGTTTCAGCGTAAACATTCGGTGCTTGGATAAGAGAACGATCGAAAACATAACAATAGAAGAGTTCGATGGCGAGCATTGGGAGGAAGCGTTCCGCCCGACGCACGAGGATTGGGAAGCCACCCGTTAAGATCAAACTTGGAGTGAAGTCGCATGGCGCGCGCAATGAACGATAGATCTCGTCTGCTTTCAGAAGAGGCTCTCACCAAATACCGTATAGAGCTATTGGTGAAGGGTACGGTCGTGATCGCCCCTCAGACATTGTTCACCCAAGATGATTTGGCGAGGATCGATCAGCTCCAGATGGAGATTCCCGAAGAAGAGGTGCGGGTGGGAGATGCCGGCGACTCGCACAACGTCTTCGTGAAGCGGGTGAGGGTAGATCCGCCGGGCCGCCCTCCGACCAATGTGCATGGCAAAGCTCCGGAGCAGATCATCGAATTGCTTGAGAGGAAAGACCGCAGCTTTGCGCTGAAAAAGATCTTGGGGGCAGCGTCAGATTACGTGATTCGCCGATGCCAAATGCATCGATTGCCTCCCGGTTCGTTCGTTGGCATCCACTTAGACGCTGAGAGCGACCCTGACTTCGAGTACTCCGTGATTGTGCAACTCGCGAGGGACTTTGAGGGGGGTGAGTTCGTGGTTTATCCGAACGCGTACGAACAGCAGGTATTTCGACCGCCGTTTGGGGCCGTGGTTGTCACCACATGTAGGATCCGACATGAGGTGAAGCCTGTGCACGCTGGGGAGCGCCGATCGCTGGTGTACTTCTGTTCAAAACGCGGCGGCGCGAATCGCCGGATCATCGAAAACACTGCTGACAGCCTGTGAGGACCGTTAGCGGAAACGGCTTTCGAACGGGTTGAGGACGCGGGCCAACTTCTGGCAGACGCTGCCTAATTCGGAAGAGCGTGCCTTGAATCTTGGTTGGTCTACTTCGAGCGAAAAAGGCAACTACTCACCTGACGTTCCCAGTAGCGGGTGTCAAGCACAGGTTCGGATACGGGGGTGGCTTCGAATGAATGGAGGAGTTTAAGAGGTCTGTGATCTCAGTTGGCCATTGCCAATAACCGGTGCTGCAGATCGCGGGCAGTTGGCCTATCGCGCGCGATCACCAGGCACTCCACGGTGCCTGCCTCTTGATCGACGGCAAGCGGGATCACGCCCTCCTTGCGTGTGCCATCGAATAGAAATCCATACCGGACGAAGCGATCAAGCGCGGCCCGGAGAGAACATAATGGAACGTTTCTCACGGAAGAAATGACGCGGCGACTGGAATAATCGATACCCAGCAGCCGGACGGCAATACTGTGTAACACTGACCCTCCGCCCCACCGGCCGTTCGCTTCGTTAAAGAAAAGCCGGCCGTCGCTCGCGAAAATGCCGTCAATGTTGATCATTCCGCGATATCCCAATGTTCGCGCCAGCTCGACAAATCGGTAGGCGTGCGCCTGGGCAGCCAACCATTGCTCATTCGTCAGGTCGCTTGGAAGCTCGAGCCCTGTCCAGATGAGCGCTCGTTCGGATCGGTCTTCGCTGCGACGTAGACGGATGCTTCCACTGTTGATGAAAACGATGGAACCATCCACCTCTATCTCATACTCAAGATAGAACAGAGCGCGAGCCAAGTGGTACGATTCAATGACCAATGTCTTGCAGGATGCTGTGGTCATCTCAGACCAAAGTGCTTGAGGATCAAACGATGGCCAAGCAACCATTCGGGTATCTCTCGCCCCAGGAAGTGCTCCACTGTCGTTGCCGGTCAGGATAATATTGCCGACTCCGCCCGCTCCATTATCCAACTTGACGATCACGTTGCCGGTCTCTGACCTCAAGGAGGTGACCGCCCTGAATAGTTCGTTTGGGTTCGTGGTCGCGCATCCACTTGGCAGTGGGAGCGCGACACTTGTCGCCAATTGACGGAAGTGGCTCTTGCGGTTCAAGAGATCCGGCCCTCGCTGCAAAGCGAATTCGTCCCCGCTCTGCGGGATGCCAAGCAGCGCCGCCAAGCGCGCTACGCCTTCACTAGAGTAGCAGGCAGATATTCCCCAAGTTGATTTCTGGCGAATATGGCTGTTGAGTCGCTCGACGAAAGCATTGGATAGCAGGGTGCAATCGTTGAGAATCAGCGATTCACTGGCGTCGTCAGGCACAAGCGTCGAGAGACTCGAGGCATCGAAATTGAGCGTCGCGCCGATGAAGGATAGCAGGTCTGCCGGGATTGCTACCGGAGAGACTATTAGGTCACCCTCCTGCGCAAACCAGGCAGACCGGCATGCGGAGTTGGCGGAAAGGGACAGTTGAGTTGCTGTTAGATCGCCACCGGACATTTGAGCTGTCCCGGCATTCATGATTAAGATCCGAGGCAACGACAATCTCCCAGACGCCTGGCGTGGTTAAGCACAGACCGCCATGCCAGCAACGATGAGTTCGCTGCGACGCATCGTGTGGAGGTACCGAGCGGAAGGCGGTATTGCGCTGCCTCGATATCTCCTGTGGTGTAGTCGGGAACTACGGCCAACCAATCCGCCTTTCTCAATTGCTGTCTCCTTCGGGGCTTGACTGCGTATCGAGCTCCTTGAGCATGAAATGCCGGACCTTGCCCAACGCCGTTTTTGGCAGTTCGTGCGTGAATATGATTTCGCGCGGTACCTTAAAACGGGCGAGCTGCGATTGAACATGCGTCATCAGCGCTTCGGCTGCGATCCGGGACCAGGGTCGCCTGACCACATAGGCGATCGGGACTTCATCCCAGCGTGGGTCCGGTCGACCGACGACGGCGCATTCGGCGACATCCGGATGGCCCATGAGCACACGTTCCACTTCCGCCGGATAGATATTCTCTCCGCCGGAGATAATCAGGTTCTTCTTGCGGTCACGGACCCAAAAATATCCGTCGGCATCGCAGCGGCCGATGTCACCAGTGCGATACCAACCATCACTAAAGGCCTCACGCGTTGCCTGTTGATCGCCCCAATATCCGCAGAAGACGTTGGGCCCACGTATTACGATCTCGCCTGGGGTCCCGGGCGGCAACTTGGTGCCCACGTCATCGATGATGGCTGCTTCGCAGCAAAGGCCAGGCAGGCCGCTTGCGCCGTCAGGTGCGAGATCTGCGCCGAGCTTGGTATAGACAGCGATGGGAGAGGTCTCGGTCGCACCATAAACCTGTAAGACTGGCACTCCGCGCCTCGCAAAGCGCTCGACAAGGCGCTGAGGTACCATCGTCGATCCGGTACAGATTGCTTTGAGTGCGGATAAATCCGTGCTTGCCCATCGCGGATGGTCCGTGAGCGCTTGCATCATGGCAGGGACCAGGGCTGCAAGCGTGGGTCGGTCATGCTCGAATGCATCAAACGTTGCCTCTGGCGAAAAGCGGCTTTGGATAGTTACCGTCGCGCCATGATGCAAACCGGGGGTCGTTTGGATATTGAGGCCGCCGACGTGGAAGAGCGGCAAAACAGTCAGGGCGTGATCAGTCGAGGTTAGGTCATGCATGTGCTGACTCATAACCCCGTTCCAGAGCAACGCGTCCTGACGCAGCACAGCGCCTTTAGGTCGCCCTGTCGTGCCCGAAGTATAGACGATCAGAACCGGGCAGGACAGATCCGCACCTGGAGTGGGTTCGTCACCACAGCATTCGTCCAGAACGTCGTCCAACTTGCTTCCGCCGGGCGGTGCGAAGTCCAGGCCGACGAGGCAGATATCGGGGAGTTGCCGCGTCAGAGCCGGCAAGACGACGTTAAATGCCTGTTCAAGCACGAGCACTTTTGCTCCGGAGTCGGAAAGAATGAAAAGCTGCTCGGCGGCCGCAAGGCGCCAATTCAATGGAACGAGGATTGCACCGAGCCGTGCGCAGGCATAGAGCAATGTCAGATAATCAGGCCGGTTGAGGCTGAGGATCGCGATCCGGTCACCCCTCTTGATGCCGAGTTGGCGCTTGAGGGCGTAGGAGACACGCCCGATCCGTCGATTGAAGCCCGAGTAGCTCAGAGCGTGTCCCTCGAAGCGGATCGCGGCTTTGTCGGGAGCATACGCAGCGTTGCGCTCGATCAATGTGCAGAGATCCAAACTCATCCTCCGTGAGCTTCGCAAGAGACGCTGGTTCCGATGTAGTTCAGCCGGAATTCGGAATTGCGTCGCCGGACCTCGATTGAGTGTTTCGGGTACTCATTGCGCAGGCTATGATCACTCGGCCCGAGCTGGACCAAGCGGTTCATGATGGTTGTCATGGGGAGCGAACGATCGACACTGTTCGAGGTATCTCAGGCACTTGATCCACTTGCTCTGCTTTGCTCGGCAGCAGTCGTGTGCATCTGTCCGTAGTGATAGGTGCACCATGACGACTGTTTCTTGCCTGGTCTTTGACATACAGGCTCGCCGCACATATATGCCGACCTTGGGTCTCCATCTTTGAAGCCGACAATGGCCCGGCATTGGCCTTCAATGTGGTCGATCAGCAGGACCTTCTTGACGCCGTTCGGCTCTTTCAACTTGCTGCTCCAGGATATCGCGCCATCTCTTCCGATGCCGCGTCAGTCACGCCGAGCGACACTTGCAGCTCAAGTTTCTTGAAAAGATCCGCAGTCGCATGGTCCGTCGCACACTTGCCCGAAGAAAAGCTCCCACCAGCGTCGGGAAAGTGGTGTGAACCGAACCAAATGCTGGTTCTCCGAGCTGAGTGCGGTACGGTCGTCTTGCCGTTCGGTTGCAAATGCGGGAAGCGGCGGCGCCCTGCGAGGGCTCGCGATCGAGGTGTACGCTGATCCTTTCCGGCATCGTCTCGCTGGCGCCTCGCTTTGGGACAGCCGCATAGTATTGGTCCTGAAATGCCGAGGCGTTCACAACCAACTGCGAGCCGCGGTGCTGCGATCAAGACTCGCTGCACGACCATCTCGACCGATTTGCTGTCGGGAATGACGATCATGACCAACACTCAGCGTATGTTCTGACGAGGTGAGACATTCGTATCCTTCACGATTCCGACGGCAGACGAAGACTCGCGTCGATTTAGGGATCGTACAACTTAACGTTACGTCCGATTCAAGCCCTTTTGGGCAACCCGCGGAACATGCCAAAGCTCTCAGGCTTGCCGGTAAGGCGCTGCCAAGCGGTGTCGTGTCGAGAGCAATTCTGCGCCAGGGTCTGCGTCAGAAAGTCGCTTGAGACGAGGTTCGCAAGCGACGAGGCCGTTGTCGAAAAGCCCACGCTTTCGCGAACGGGCATCCGTCGTCTTCGCAGCCATAGCGGATGTAGCGTCCGCTGTGCCGTTATTGAATGCTTCACGGCGCATCTGTCGGGCGCTGACGCGGCAAGCCCAGGACAAGATCCGACGATTGTGTTCGACAAGTCGGCTTGATGGTAGCTGACCTCTTTGCGCCGTTCGAGCGAGCCACGCGAATGTGCGAGCGTGCCGTCAACCGGTGCACGTCGCGGTCGCGGGCTCCACTGGAGCGAAGATCATTGCAGCGTCTGATAGAGGCGATAGAGCAGCCGGGCGCGCGGCTCGATCGACGAAATGTAGAGTTGCTCATAATGCGTATGGGCGCCCTTGCCGTCGACGCCGAGACCGTCGAGGGTTGCGGTATGCGGCGCGGTGAAATTGCCGTCCGAGCCTCCACCGCTGAATACATCGAGCAGCTTGAAGCCGAGCTCGGCAGCAAGGCGCCTGGCGTGTTCGTAAAGTGCGGCGCCGGCGTTGCTCTTTTCATACGGTGGACGGTTCAATCCGCCGATAACCTTCACGCTGACACCATGGGTGCGTGGGGTGATGCCGAGGATCTTCGCAACCAACTCGTCGGCGTTGGCCATGGTCGGCACCCGCATATCGACTTCCGCATAGGCTTCCTCGGCGATCACGTTGGACTTGGTACCGCCACGGACGACGCCGACATTGACGGTGACGCCACGCCTAAGATCGTTCATCGCCTCCAGTGTCTGGATCACATTGCCAAGTTCCCGGATTGCGCTGCAGCCATCTTCGGGGCGCGCACCGGCGTGGGCCGGCGTGCCCTTGACGAAGACCTCAAAGCGCGCAACGCCTTTGCGTCCGGTGACGATCTTGCCGCCCTCGCGCGCGGGTTCGGTCACCAGCACATACTTGGCCTTGCGGCCCTCGGCCTCGATCAATGCCCGCGAGGTCGGGCTACCGATTTCTTCGTCTGATACGTAAATCTGGGTGACGCCAAGCGGAGGGCGGACATCATCGGCACAAACCTGCCGGAACGCGTGATACGCGAGATATGCACCGCCCTTCATGTCATAAATGCCAGGGCCGAATGCCCTGTTGCCCTCGACTTTGAACGGCAGGCGCTCGATGAACCCCATCGGATGAACTGTGTCGAGATGGCTCAGCACGAGAATGCCTGGTACGCCTTGGCCCCAGGACGAGCGTGTGACCAAATGATCGCCGCAGCCCTCACGTCCCGCAATGCGCTCGACGCTGACCGACAAGTCACGATAGCTCGACGCGACGAGATCAGCCAGTTTATTGACCTGATCCGGCCGTTCCGTTGGAGACTCGATCTCGACCCAGCGGCGGATGCCGTCGAGAATCACCGCGGCTTCGAATGGATTGCTGGACATAGATCTGACGCCCTTTGAATTTGACTTTCATTGTTCGCAGAAAATCGTGATAGAATCGATTTGATCGCATCATGATTTAACGCGAAGACCTTCAGAGTCGCCAACGTTGTGGGTCAGCTGAGCCTCTGAAGTCCAAGTCTTGCCGCAGGCAATGATGCTACGCCGGTTGAAATAAACAGCTACCAAACTTGGTAGGATCCAACATGCAAGCTCGAGAGCCGTTAGCTGTCTCATGAACTGTGGCTGTTCTGATCAATTCCTCCGATAGTTGCGCAGCTTGCATTCCCAATACTCTTCGTGAAAATGTCTGCGGGCACTGGCCTTGAACACGTCGATGCCAAGGCCGGCGACGAGATCAGTGGCGTCTACCGGTGCGCATGGCGACGCAAAATAGCGGTTCGGTTCGCCATCGAGCAATCTCGTGAGTTCGTGCTCGAGGTGGAAGCCGGCGTCGAGCGTTTTTATACTCACTTCGCAAGATGAGTATAATCCCGGTTAACCTCGGATTGGGGGCGAATCAGCGCGCCCGATTCCGACCTCTTGTGCCAAGCCCGCTCGGGCGCGTTCTTGTTCGCATCAATATGTCGTCCAGCTTGAGCGGGTAGCTCACTTTTGTGCTGGCGTGGGGATCGCGGCTCGCGGGAAAATACGATAGGTGCCTTCGTGACGCAGATCATGAAATTGCAGGTCATCGATCTTTAACGTGTCGCAGGCTCGCGTGAACGTCGCACTCACCGAACGGTGCCTTTAAGGGAAAGCGCACTCAATCAAGCAGCAAGGTTCGAAGCGCGCCCCGGAAGTTGATCAATGGATCGCCGTGGCCGACCCGGGTCGCGACAATTCGTCCGATAAAGATCGTATGTGTGCCGATCACCTTGTGGTCGTACAGGACGCATTCGAGCGCACAAAACGCGTTCGGCAATAGCGGTACATCGAGAACGCCCTGCTTCCAGGGCGCGGTATCGAAGCGGTGAACACCTTTCGCACCGTCCTGACCGCCAAAACGTAGCGCAAGGTCCTCCTGGTCACGGCGCAGAAGACTGACTCCAAAGCTGCGACTGGCGAGTATCCCGTCATGCGTCTCGGAGCCGACTTTTATGCCAACGAGCAGGCACGGTGGCTCCATGCAAATCGAGGTCACCGAACTAACCGTCAGTCCACGTCGTTCGGCGGCCTTTCCGGTCGCCACGATGGCGACACCGCTCGCCAGATTTCGCATGGCCTGACGGAACTCGGTCGCTTGGACAGATGGAATATCACGAATCCTAGGAGGGGACTGGTGGCTCATGACCTGCCTCTGGAGTTTTACTCAATTCTGGTGTCTCCGTTACGCGCGCGGATGACCTTGATTCCTTTGCGCCTGCTATTGGGCGCACGGTGTCGCATTGCGCAACCAATGGCTGCCCCTCTCACCGAGCAGCTCAGCGCGAGGAAGTTTCCTGCTTGGGAGTGCCCTGTTGATGCACGTGTCAGCGGCGACCCTGACCGCCGGGTCGATCGCGACGGCGAACAGTCCGGCCGGAGTTTTTTCGCATGTAGCAGCATAGGAACGCTAATTTACTCTCAACAGAACTCGCTTTTTTGCATCGAGAAGATGCCCATCGAGCGTCGCGTGCAGCGCACCTCGTAGCTCCGGCGGGATCGAGCCGTCTGTGTCGATCAATTCCCGAAACTTTCGAATGATGTGTTCTATCGTTGCAATAGATCCGAGTGTTTCCATATCCTGTGAGGACATTCCCGATGATCTCCTTTTGCGCAGAACGAGCGCTTCGTCGCGGTCCCCGACTTCAGCTGAGTGCCGCAACAGGCTCTTGCCGATAAAGAAGGGGGCTCTCACGCCGCGTGGTTAAGGCGAATTGTTTGATCAGTACGCGGACAGACAGCAACACCGTCTTCGAAGCTCGCAGAGGCAGCGCGCGTTCGCGGCTGCTATCCCTTCGCGCTGGTGAGCATTGGTCTTGATCAGAAAGTTGGACATCGACCAACTCGGCGTTACGCATTGGAAACCGTGATCAGTCGCTTCAGTCGGGTGGCCGCGGCGCCGCGATCAAGCGAATCTTTCCCAAGTGCAACGCCTTCCTGCAGCGTCGAAGCTCGGCCGGCTACAATCAAAGCCGCCGCCGCATTCAAAAGCGCGGCGTCGCGAAATCGACTTGGCGCACCATCGAGCGTGCTTTGGAGCGCGTCGGCATCGCCGCCGTCCAGCGCCTCTTTGCGGCAGCGGCGGAGACCGGCTTCTTCCGGCGTCACTTCGAAGGTGCGGATTGTACCCGCCTCTAACGCTGCAACAAAGGTTTGGCCGGTAATGGTAATTTCGTCGAGTCCGTCCGAGCCATGAACCACCCATACCGATTCCGCACCAAGATTCTTCAATACATACGCCAAAGGCTGGACCCATTCGCGAGAGAATACTCCGATCACCTGCCGCTTGACTCTGGCCGGATTGGACAGAGGGCCGATTAGATTGAAAATCGTGTGGGTCCCAAGTGCGGTCCGAATCTGGCCAACGCGCTGCATCGCCGGATAATGGGGCGCCGCGTGCATGAAGCCGATGCCAGCTTCGTGCACGCAACGCGCAACCGCGTCAGGCTCAAGGTCGATCTTCACGCCGAGGCGCGCTAACACGTCTGCGGCACACGAACCTGAGGACGCAGCGCGGTTGGCGGTCTTGACAACAGGAACGCCGGCCCCGGCAACAATAAAGGAGGCGCATGTCGACACGTTAACCGACCACGTGGGGCCTTCGCTCGTGCCAGTGATATCGATGGGATCGCATGCCGCCTCGACCCGCGGCATTCTATCCCGAATCGCCGACGCTGCACCGGTAACTTCTTCGACCGTTTCGCCGCGAACCCGCATTCCCATCAACAAGCCGCCGATCTGCGAGGGGGTCGCGTGTCCCGACATCATGCTGTCGAAGGCTAACGCGGTTTCCTCACGCGTCAGAGTGGCGCCGCTGGCAACTTTGCCAATGATCGATTTGAGCGCTTCCATCGAACTTTCCGCGATCCCTGTCCAAAGTTGAGGCTGTCCGTTCAACGCCGGTTTTCGTTGAAGAGACGTGACATTGGTGCATCGAAGCAGCTGCCTGCCGCCCAACCTGAGTGGCTGATATTGACCCGTGCGTATCGGTTGGTTGGGCGCGGGGCCCTGATGTTACAACCTGACGCTACGTGAGGGTCAAGCTCTCCATTTTATGGTGCTGTCAGGACAGCTCATCGGCCGACCAGAATAGTGCAGGCGCGTGGACGCTAGCGCCAACGTAAATGTCTTGCGCCGGTGGTTGCCGCGGCTGTCTCTTGATCACGGTGTTCCGATCCGGTCCACGGAAGCGTTCCGCCTGCGGGCGCCGCGTCGTCGAGCGTTGAAGCCAGCTTCCATTACCTGTTTCGGGTCGAAGCCCGACCTCATGGCTACCAGAAAACAGCCGGCCAGATTGCAGGTGAAGGTGCACAGAACGTCACGAACACCAAGCTCTACTGCTTTCACGGATTGGCTGTCATCGAACTCTCCCTGCCGACGGTCGCGCAAGGTGGTTTATCTCAAGCTGCATCTCGTGTTCGGTCCTGCTTTACAGCCGGAACACGCCATACTGCGGCGCATCGATCGGCGCATTGAGCGAAGCGCTCAATGCAATTGCGAGGGCGGTTCTGGTGTCGACAGGATCCAGGATGCCGTCGTCCCAGATTTCGGAGGTCGCATAATAGGCGCTCGATCGTTCGTGATATTCTTCAAGAATTGGCTCTCGAATGGCTGCCAGTTCCTGCTCGGAGAGGCGTCCGCCCGCGCGAGCCAACTGTCGCGCCTTGACGTGGGTGAGAACGCCTGCGGCCTGCTCGGCGCCCATCGCGGATACCTGGGAGTTAGGCCAGCTGAACACAAATCGAGGATCAAACGCGCGTCCTGACATAGCGTAAGTGCCCGCGCCGTGCGAGTTATTGCAAACAATCGTAAACTTTGGCACGGACGCTCCGGACACTGCCATGATCAGCTTAGCGCCGTCTTTGGTGATCCCACGCCGCTCATATTCGCGGCCGACCATGAAGCCCGTGACATTCTGCAGGAAGAGCAGGGGCGTCCGATTCTTGTCGCATAATTGGATGAAATGAGCGCCCTTCAGCGAGCTATCGCTGAACAGAACGCCATTATTGGCAAGGATCCCGACTTGATATCCATGAAGCCGCGCAAAGCCACACACAAGTGACGTGCCATAACGCGGCTGGTACTCATGAAATCGGCTGCCATCGACCAGACGAGCGATGATCTCTCGCATGTCGAACTGCGCTCGGGCGTCCTTTGGAATGATACCGTAGAGTTCGGAAGCACTGTAAGCGGGCGGCTCAGGAGCCACTCGATCGATCCAAGTTTTCGCCGGTTGGCGGAACCGAGCGACGACGTCGCGGGCAATCGCAATTGCATGCATCTCGGAGCTTGCGACGTAATCACTGGTGCCCGACACGTTGGTATGCATGAGGGCGCCGCCCAAATCTTCGGCCGACACGTGTTCCCCGGTGGCAGCCTTTACGACCGGGGGGCCGCCGAGAAAAATCGCTCCCGTACCTTCGACCATAACGTTGTATTCACTAAGCGCGGGGACGTAAGCCCCTGCCGCGGTGCAGTGGCCCATGACGATGGCGACCTGCGGCACTCCCATCTTCGAGAGAATGGATTGATTCCGGAGTATTCGACCAGCGTGGTAGCGGTCCGCAAAGAATTCCGCCTGCAAAGGCAGGAACCCGCCCGCGCAGTCGCACAGATGAACCACCGGCAGACGGTTTTCGATGGCGATATCGAGGGCCCGCACAATCTTCTTGACTGAGAGCGGATACCATGCGCCGCTTTTCACGCTGGCATCGTCGGCATGAACAATCACCTCCCGACCCGCTACAATGCCGATGCCGACGACCTGCGCGGCGCTGGGCACCTCGCCATCATACGCCTTGTTGGCGGCCAGCGTGGAAAGCTCTAGGAATGGAGTTTCCGGGTCGAGCAAGGCTGCGAGCCGTTCGCGAACAAACAGTTTGTTCTGTCGACGCAGTCGCTCGAAGTCCCGCTCTGGCCGATGGAAGCGGGCAGCGCGTTGCCGTTCCTTCAATTCGGCCGCAAGCTGTCTGTTGTGGCAATCGTTGTGGCGAAACGCTTGCGAGTTAACGTCCGCTACGGAACCGATCCGCTGCATTTCAGCGCCCTTCTTCGGAGAGCGTGACCAGCTCAGCGTCATGCTCGAAGCTTTCGCCTTCCTTGACGTGGATCCGATCGACGATGCCGTCCTGCGGTGAGCGTATGATCGTCTGCAGCTTCATGCTCTCAATCCTCATCAGTGCCATTCCCGCCGAGACTGATTGGCCAGGCGAAACGGTAGTCGCAACAACTACGCCAGGCATCGGCGCACGGGCGATTAGCAGGCGTGTTTCGTCATTCGCGGAAGTGAGCGCTCGCAATGGGTCATTGTAGCGCACAATGCGGGTTCTGCCGCGTATATGCAGATGAATCAGGTCGCCATCGATGGCGAACCTGACCGGTTCGCTTTCCCCCGCAATGGTCAGGATGCCGCTACTCTCACTGTGATGCGTGAACGCGACGGGGGCAATCACTTGGTCGCGCAAATGAAGCCGGTAGCCCTGCTGGCTGGTCGAAAGCCATAGCCTATGATCTACGCGGTCGATCTCGAATGAGTGATACACGTCAATTTCTCCAGCTGCCAAATGCTGCGTGAAGCTCGGGCACGGCGTCAGCGGAAGCACGCACCGGTCTCGTCAGGAGAGCGGCGGATGCCAGGAACGCAGACAATCCGGTAGCAAAATTGTCGGTTGCAAGATGCGGGTTTTCTTCAAGGTATCCCGTATGGAACTGACCGCCGAGAAATGCATCGTCAGCTAGGATCCGGGCGAGCAAGCTTGCATTGGTCTCACACCCAAGTAGAACAAGTTCTCGAACCGCACGATGGGCTTTCATAGCAGCCTCTATGCGGCTTGGTGCATGCACGATAATCTTTGCAAGCATCGGATCGAACGCCGCCGTGATGTGCTGACCTCGCATGATGCCGCTGTCGATCCGTACGCCGCCCGGATACTCGAGAAGAAGTACTTTGCCAGTGGTTGGAACGTATCCGCGTTCGGGGGCCTCCGCGTACAGCCTGAGCTCGATCGCATGCCCGTTCGAAGCAATAACGGATTGCGAAAGCGCAAGTTCGCGGCCGGCTGCGGCATAAATCTGTTCGGCGATCAGGTCGACACCAGTGACCATCTCGGTCACTGTATGCTCGACTTGAAGGCGGGTATTCATTTCGAGAAAGTAGAAGTCTCCTTCGCTGAGAATGAACTCAACCGTTCCAGCATTTTGATATTGCGCCGCACGGGCGATGCCGACCGCGGCTTCGCAGATCCGTGTCCGCAATTGTGGTGATAACGCGGGCGAGGGCGTCTCCTCTACGATCTTCTGGAAGCGGCGCTGCACCGAACACTCGCGCTCGAAAAGATGGACTAGGTTACCGAAGGCGTCACCCAACACCTGTACTTCGATGTGCCGCGGGATTTCGAGATATCGTTCGACATAAAGTCGGCCATTTCCAAAGTAGCGACGCGCTTCACTGCGCGCCTGCTCGATGGCTGCTTCCAATGCATTTGGGTCGCGGACAATCCGCATGCCCTTGCCCCCACCGCCCCCCGTCGGCTTCACCAGCAAAGGAAATCCAACGGCTTGCGCTCTCGAAACGAATGTCGTCGGATCATCTTCTTCGATGGCGCAGGGAAGGACTGGAAAGCCGTTGCGCTGAACGAAGTTGCGGGCCCGGATCTTATCCCCCATAAGTTCGATGGCTTCCGGAGCTGGCCCGATGAAGGTAATGCCTGCCTTGATCACAGCCTTGGCGAATTCCGCACTCTCGGAAAGCAATCCATAGCCCGGATGCAGCGCCCCAGCGTTCGCCTTGCGAGCGGCAGCGATGATCTGCGCAATGTCCAAATAGCTCGCCACCGGCGTGCGGCCGCTGATCGGAATTGCCAAGTCGGCCATGGAGACGGCCGGGGTCAGGGCGTCTACCTCGTGGTAGGCAATTGCAGAACGCAGTCCAAGCTTCCGTAACGTTTTGATGGTTCGTGCAGCTATCTCGCCCCTATTGGCGATTAGAACCGTATCGAAGGGTAATTTGTGCATTCGCCTATCCGGACAAGCACTGTGGCCAGAGCTTCTCTCAGTTGTGACCGATTGGTACCACTCTCGACGGCCCGCGCTTGATCGCTTGCCTTGGTGGAAGATCAGGCTTGATCCATTTCTGAATGTGAGCTCGCACGGCTCACGGCCGGCGATCCCTCACTTTGAGTCACTGTTCTTCTTGCCAGTATCTCGAACGGAGATCACGTAGCGACACTGCTGGCTGAGGCTCGCTTGCTTTGATCGGAGACAAGACATAATGGCGGCACGATCAGGTATGTGGCTGCTGCACAGGCGGAACACGTCCTCCATGCAAGCCTCCTTTTCCTCCGCGGTCGGCGCTTGGTCGCGCGCATTCACCTGTCCTGGGATTGCGGCTGTCATTGCGACAGCAAGAGCGATAGCGCGGTAGTTAGCATTGAGAAGCGAAGCCAAACGGAGTCGTTGGTGTTGACGCATGATATCCTTTCAAGCCGGTGGTGCAGTGGTTGTTGTTCGGCGCCAAACGCAAGATGACCTGACGACCGGAAAATGGGGCCGGGCGCGCAGTTCTCATTATCTGTCAGGAAGCGTCGAGATTGTCGAAGGTGGTCCTCACTTGTCTAGGATCGTACAATCTGACGCAACGAGCGATTCAAGCCCCTTTTGTGGGCCCAATCGCCTGAAGATGTTTGGAATGTGCATATTCCGTCTTAGCGACGCCTGCGCGAGGAAGTTCGGATGGAACAGTGCACACAGTATTGCTGTGCGGCGGCTGCGAATGGTACCGCGGCGTAGCTACCGAGATGAGCCTCGCTGTTACGTAATTGTACGTAGCGCGGTTGTCGCATTTCTTTGATCTGAGAGTTGCATGCTCACCGCCATGAATCCAAAAAGTAAACTTTACGAGCCCGATCACTGGCGTGGCCGTGCGGAAGCAACGCGAACGAAGGCGGATGCACTCGCTTACGGCAAATCCAGAGATAGGCTTCTTAAGATTGCCATCGAATACGACAAGCTGGCTCTGCGTGCCCAAGATTGGCAGGCGCGCCAAAACGAGAACGATGCGTTGTCCGACTATGAGTTGTGAGGGCTGGCCGCGCTTCGGCAAAGCGCGCGCGGACATACCGGCTCGCAGTTTCATTGGTGGAGCAAAGGTCGCTCAGCGCGCTTGGCGCGGCTAAGTCTATTGCAAGTCTATGACGGCCTGCTCCTGTTGCGATGGAATCGGGACGCTGGCGAGGCGAACCCTGTCGCCATTCTTGCGCGGGCTTCAAAAAGCACGTTTCCGGCCTTAGTTGCGCATCTGAGCGCGGGCAATAACCGATGTCAGCCGGCATGCTGGGCGGGTAAAGTCAGTCCGCCGACGTTGTCCTGTTATCTCTGCCTATTTCGTTTGCGTCGCGAGAGAGCCGCATGTCGTGTCTAGTAGTCCGCCAAAGTGTTGACTTGAACCAAGTCAAAGAAAGAGATCGCCACTGCCAGATTGACGGTGGTGCGCCTGCTTCATCCTCCGCACGATTCGATCGGAACAATCGCGGCATACGAGTGGTCGAAAAGCGCTCGTGTGCCGCACTATTTGTCAAGCCGTCGGTTCTATTTCGCTCATAGGAGGGCTGCGACGATCCAGCAAATGCCGGCCCAGAGCAGCGCGTTTAGGAACACCCCAACCAGTGGCCACAGGTTCCATTTCGTTTGCGTCGGCCAAGATCCGCAATCAGCGCCATAGTGCTTGATCATGGGGTGCTTTGGTGTGCGCCAGTGCATCATTCATCCCACGATGCGCTGGCCCGCGGAAGCAGTCTCGCGTTTGGGTGTCTCGTATCACTCATGAGTTTCGCGGTGTTCCTTCAAGGCTCGAGTGTCAGAATTCCGTCCATATCGTCGCTCAGACGAGAAACCCTGCGAATTGCCAGCCTGCTTAACGCTGCAGCGTTCCGGACCGCACAAATAGCCCCTTCGTGAATTGAAGGCCGGATATGGCGCGTCCTGTTCGCTTCGTTTTCTTGACCGCAGCAATCAGCATGCCACGAACGGAGATGTACCGGCGCCGCTTTGACAAAAGAAAAATGCAATTTGTCGAGTTCAGCGCCATGGTCTAGCTGTCCTTAGTCGAGTTCGCGACACCGATGTCTGAAAGCAAACGCCAGTAGGTGCGTCGTCAGCGACATAGGCGACAAGCGGTCCGAAAGATCGCCGTTAATCGCGATTGAGTCTGAGGCAGTACGCTAGGCCTAGTCTCCTTCCCTGACCGCTAGCTGACGAAGAGCCCTGAGAGGGAAGAAGAATGATGAGATGTTGGCAGCTCATTCAATGACATGTTGGCTCAGCTGCGGCTTCGATGCGAGCTAGTTCGAGTTTGCGCTCTTACAGCCTGACCATGGTCACATAGATGACGCATTGGCACTGTTTCAGACCGCGAGAAGCGTGCGCTCCGACCTATCGAGTACCGACATGACAGCGCGGATCGACGCGCCGTCCTCTTCGAGTCATAGCGGCGGCAGCGCGCGGGTTTCGAGCCAGAATAGAATCTACAAGCAGGTATCACATGCGATCATATGAAGTTGCCGGGATGACGATCGGTCCATCGGCGATGATTTGATGGGCCATGATCGGCCTCAGTCCATTTCATATGCTCAATCAGATCACCGGCTGATCTGCACGGATAGGGCAATGATATCTGTTTGGACGTGCCAAGGCTCAAGGGCGGACCTGCCTGAAGGCCGGCGCTGTTCGGCGATGAGAGGCCAGGCCAGCCAGCATAAATGAGCGACATGGCCCTCGCGAGACTCGACGTGGTGACGGAATTGTCCACCGGGTCCGCCCATCGGGTCAACCATGGGGGTAACTGGCCGATTCGTATCGAGCGGATCGTGCGCAGCCACGCAATCAAGGGGCCAATGAGCATGTCCGTCGTGTCCTCAAACACGATGTGAGCGTTCAAAAACCAAGAATTAGGAGAGCAAGTGATGATAGACATCAGCGATTTTCTTAGTGGATGGTTCGCTGAAGAGTGGTTTTGGAACACTGGGCTGAGAACCGAGGTGGCGCCGGTTAATCAATCGCCAGACAACGTCATCTACGTCGACTTCAAAGCGATCCGCGAGGCAAAGGAGGGGACGTGCGAGCGCAGATCATAGAAAAACTTGAGGCCGGCCGGGTAAAATACGGCCAGTTCGCCAGCGTTCCTGGATCGGGTCCCTGCGGCCAATTTCTTGTGCAGGGGCCGTGCGGCTGTGAACTCAAGATCAGTGGATTAGTTCGTCCGAGCTGGGAGCACGTCGCTGTCTCGACGCCGCGGCGTTGTCCAAACTGGGAAGAGATGTGCTTCGTAAAAGACCTGTTCTGGGATGAAGAGGAGTGCGTGATGCAATTGCATCCGCCTCATTCGCAATATGTGAATAACAGCCGGTATTGCCTGCACCTGTGGAAACCTACCCATCGGGACATCCCAATGCCGCCGCCGAGCTTTGTGGGCATAGTTGGGCTAGGACCATCCGAAGCAGCAATGTTGTTTGCACGGATGAGCGCGACAGCATGACGAATTGCATCAACAATATCCGCTCGGAAGAGGGCGCTGGGTTAGCGCCGAAACATCGGTTCTGCGCCACTGGAAGGCAGCGCGATCGCGGGGCATGTCGGGCGTTTCTGCCAGTTGCAACGTGCGGGTTTCTCAGCCAGAACTCCTGCCGCCGCGTAGCTGGCCGGTAAAGTTCATTGAATCAGCAATATTTGTCTCATATGCATCACCGCGGTTGTGGGCATGATGGGATTCGAATTTGGTTTTGGCGGCGTTCAAGCCAGTGCTTGTGGAAAGGTGGGTTGAACGCGGGGTAGGAGCAATAACGGAAGTCGTATCGAGGGCAGGCACCACTTCAAGCGGAACTGCGTGCTCGTCAGCCCGAGCCACCCGCCTGGAACAGAGGCGGCGATCAAAACAGGTGCCTGCATAGGGAGACATAGATCGATAACGTTTCCAAGCTTGTCGGCTCGACAGCTCGTCGTCAGCTTGCGGCAATATCCTTCAGAAGCAGAGCGTGAGCATCCGGCACTTGCTCTGAGGAAACGTGCGCTGAAGAGGCAGGCGAGCCATCATGTATAATCGAGTGAGCGGACAATCCATAGGCTCCAATCGGGCTGATGAATCGGGCCAGTCGGTGGACAGTGGCAGCTTTGCGCAAGCACTTACGGAATGCGCGCAACAGGAGGGTCTGTCAGATGGCGAGTTGCCGGACCAAATGGGGAGCTGCTGCAGCAGGCCGGATACCTCAGACGTAAATGTTTACAGTCCAGGCCCCTCCGACTCCAGCACATCGTCCCTGTCCTCCGAATCCAGTCGATCCTCTCCGGCTCGGCCGATCCGTGCTCTATTCGCATACAGGACCGCTGAACTGCCTGGGGCCAATGTCAACGGTATCTGCGTTGGTTTGGCAGCAGAGTGGCTACTCAATCGTCACAGCAGCCCCTCGTCCCGAATGAGCGCTCTGCACCCGGGCACACCAAGCCATGCCTCGGCGGCAGTGCGGCAGCAGCGATATGAAGAAATCAAAACTCGGTTGCGAAATGATGGGGCGGCAGGTTCTCGCAACCTTCAAGCAAGAAGCACAATGCTGCATGAAGCGGGTTTGCAGCCGTCCGACCAAGAGACGCGGTATAGGTTTGGCTCAACTTCGCGCATTGCCCAGATAGTGGACGAAGTCACCGCCGATCCGTCGATCTATTTGATCGGCTTGCGTTTCGCCGCAGGTGGCAAACATACAATCACAACGTCGACATCGAATGGAATAACGACCCTCTTCGACCCAAATTATGGGGAGTTTACCGTTCGGTCAGATCAGATGAATGAGGTGTTCAAAAGTCTCGCCGAGCGTTACAGGACGCCCCCGAACGGACATGATATATCGACGGTCGTCACACAAAGGGTGGGCTGAGGGTTCGGAGCTTTTAACCAACATTGCCGTAGTCACCGCTCTTTCTCGGCGCGGAGTCGATGGTGACCGCGAACAGCCACGTCGCGTTTAAAGGACTCCAAGTCTGCCGCTTCAGCATACGGCAACGAGCTGACATGGAGCTCGCCGCGGCCAGGTCTTAGAGGTCGCTTGATTGAAGGCCGATCTCGTAAAGTGAGAACTCGCGTATTCTTTGCGTGCGGGCGCTACAATTATCCGCCGCGCTTTATCCTTCGTGACATCGTTCTGGCAAATCGAATCGTCTGAATGTTAGCCCGATCGGCCCTTTCGGCCGGCCGCGGGGCGGGTCGCGTGTCTTCTCCCGGCAGCATTTAGCCGTTTACGGAAGTCTGCTCTGCTACCCGTCGACGGCTGAGCGCTAAACCGAGTGATGGATAAGTGGCGACGCCTCTCGTTTGCATTACGGCTTCTGCGTCGGTAGCAAACCCGGTTGTTCGGAAGATGCGAGCTGTGGCTCGTTTGCACTAGGCGTGGATCTGGAAGAAGGTTAGAGATCTTCGTCAGCGAGGCGCGATGAGTGGCGTTGGATATCAGGTCTATTCGAAAAGCAGAGACGGTGCTATCCGGATCGTTGTTTCCTCCGCAAAGCAAGCTCTCGCCAAGGCAAATGAACTCGCTGAAGCTGGAAACGAGATCCTGATCAAGGATCTTGCGGGCAGGGTCATTGACACGGCGACGACCGTTGAACTCGCCGCGCGCGAATAGATTGCTTGTCCCGGCGTCGGTTGGTTCAGAAGTCACGAGACAAAACTGTTCGTTCTGCCTGTTCGTCGAGCGCCTTGTAAAAAGGATCGGAAACCTCTTCGCCAACGCTTCAATCTCGGGCCGGTTGGTCAGTGATGGCAGCTCGGTCTGGAAATCGAGAACCGCTCAATCCGCCAGCCAGGTGCAAGAACCGGACAGCTGACAACAGCCGGAAGCTTGCTCCGCCGTATCTCGCGTGCCGTCCGAAAGTGGCGGCGCCCAGGCGCACGGATTGAAGACGTTCTTGAGGGATCGGCCTCGAGCCGTCGTCCACGCCGACGAGACGACCGTTTGACGCTCCCCGGCCTTCCTATCGTCGTGCGGCGACTCAGAACGTCCAATCACGACGCACCGCTTGATTTGGTGGTGAAGAAGAGTGTCCAAGACACGGTCCGTATCATCCTCAGCGATTCCGACGCCACAATCAGCCGCACTAAGCTGCACGTATTCTGCACCGTGGCTGAATGAGCGAATGACCAGTTCGCGCGCCGCTTTCCCGACCGCTTGCATGGCGTCAATCCGTTCGTCACCAAATTGATGATGTCCTGTTGCAGCTGAACTTGGTCACCGACGATCGGTGGAAGATTGGACATCAGCTCGGTTCTCAATCCCACGTGGTAACTGATCAGCTCACGCGTCACCAGTGCGATTGACTCCTTGACAACGTCATTGATATCGAGAACCGACATCTCGATCTCGCCGTTCTTCGCAAGTGCGCGGATGCGGCGGATTACCTCACTTGCCCGGATTGCATCTTCGACGATCCATTCACGCGAGCGTCGCGCGGCCGAAAGATCAAGAGTGTTGTGGCCGATCCAACCGAGGCATGCATCTGCGTCGCTGATGATGGCGGCGAGCGGTTGGCTTATTTCGTGGGCGATGGACGCCATCAGTGCTCCCAATGTGGTGACGGCGTGACATGCGCAAGCTCGGCGTGAGCTTTTCGCAGCTCTTGTTCCGCCTGATCTGCACGAATAGTTGCGGTGATGTCAGTGCTGGCACCACGGTAGCCTAGAAAATGCCGCACACATCGAAGAACGGTTTGCTGCTGGTCCGGACATAGATCGGAGAGCCCGTCCGACTGAGGATGGGATAGATCAGATCGCGAAACGAGAGATGTGCAGCTAGCGTTGCTCGATGCTGGGGAGCGCATAGCTGTGACGCGTTGATCCGCGGAAAGTCGACGCCCCAAGTCGTCGGCATCACAAGCTGGCCGCAGCTGCGGTAACGGTCGCGAAAAAAAGAAACTTCTCTCCCTACGACCGCTCTCATCCGGCTTTACCGGCCTACTTGTGAGATTCGTGACCAATGTAGGAAAGTTGACGAACGCAGGCGTGACAAGCCCCAGAATCAAGCATTTTCAGTTGGCGCGCCGTTTGCTTCGTTCACGGCGTCAGCACTGATCGCTTCCAAGCAGCGGTTGGCCAGGAGGTTACCTTATGTTGCGAGCTGAGGTAGAGCGATACGTCGAGTATCCCACGAAACAGCGTCGTCTACTCTAAACTCTCAAACAGAACGCTACAGGTCTTCGACGTATGGAGACCAGTTTGAGATACGCAGTCGTACTGTCGTCCATAACCCCATAAGTCGCATGCGCCTTCGTGTCCCAGCGGCGATGTCTGGCACCTGTTTGGATGCTTCCAGATATGTGTTCATAGAAGTCATTGTGCAGCTATGAAAAGAAGTCCAACGGTCCCGCGGATAAATGAAGCGAATACGCATCCCGTTGATGTGTATATATCTCCCGTCAACTTGACAGCCAATGGCAGAGCGCATCTGGGCCATGCCGCTGGGCCATATCTCAGAATGGATGTTGTACAGAAGCACCTGAAGCGGGCGGGGCATCATGTCCGTTCTGGACTGACGACTGACGGTTTCGAGAACCATGTCCTGGTCCGAGCGGCTCTTGAGAACATTGACCCGTCCACTTTGGCGCATGGCTTCCATATCAGAATTGTCGAAGATCTCGCCTCCGTCGGTGTCGTTTTCGATCATTTCGATGATCCAGCGCATGGCAGCAATCTGTTGCGCTTTTCGAAGGTCGGCAACGCGCTGATGGGCGCCTTATCTGCAGCGCGCTCGCTTCGTTTCCTCGCGGGTCGCTTACCAGTGGACGATGCGGGTTCTACTGCCAGACCAGAAGGGCGTTTCTGCATCGGAGGCTGGTTTGGTGCAACCTGTCCGCTTTGCCTGGCATCAGCGGGGAGCTTCTTCTGCGAACGGTGTGGACATCATTTTGAGCCCGAGGAAGCGTTGAATCCAGTATCCAGGCGCGGGCGGATTGTCGAATGGTTGGAAAACGTCTCCGCATTCCTTTCAATTTCGGGAAAGGACCGACTTCTACGGGAGTGGGACGATACGGCCATCGAATCCAGCTTTCTGGAGATAGGGAAACGGTACGTCGCACGTAAAGGGCAGCAAATGCGGCTGACCGTACCGGGACTACACGGGCTGGCTTGGAATTCACGACATTTCAACGGCCAGCAGATACTGTTTAGCTACTCCTCGTTACTCTACGCTCATTCTCTCTATTGCGGTTACAAGGACACGGAGGGCACCCACAAGCCCAATCCTTTTGCGCGCGAGTCCAATGCGTTCCTCATTGGCGGTACCGGTATCGATAACACAATCCCGATGCTTGTCGGCGTTACTGGATGCGCATTGGGTCAGAACTCGTTCCGCCCATTTGATCGAATTTTTTTCAATCACTTCCTTCGGCTGAACGGTTCGAAGTTCTCCACTAGTCGCGGCCACGTGATCTGGGCAGGCGAAATCGCTCGAATTCCAAATATATCGGTCGACGTCCTCAGAGTGTACCTGTCGGAAATCTGCCCGGAAGAAGCCGAGACCGACTTGGTGCCAGGGCGCTTGGTCGATCGTTACAACGCGGTTCTCGGCAAGATGTCTGCGGCAATCGACCGCTGCACGGAGTCCCTAAACTCGATGCCTTCTCTCGCTGGATGTCACGTTGATGGTGCGATGATGGTTACGTTGGATCGACTCTACGAAAAGCAGTGCGCCGCGCTTTCGCTCGACCGTCTGCGGGTATCGCAATCGTCGCGGCCGCTTATCGAATGGGTTGATCATCTTGATGGCTCGCCGAACCATAAGACCGCCTACGCCTGGCTTATGGGGTTCTGCATACTGGCTTGGCCGCTCATGCCCAAGATAACAGAAGCCCTATGGCGTTGGCTCGGTCATGGCGGCCATCCAGTTGCCGTACGCGCTTCGACACCTTCACCTCACCGAAATGGAGCGGCACCGAAGATCGATGCGCGCAGGTTGGCGGTTTCAGATATTGAACGATGCCTTCCGGGAAGGATTGCAGCGTGACAGTCGCGAACATCGTTCCTGCCGAGAAGCTGCCCAGTGCAATCCCGTTAGAAGTCTCCATTCCTTTTATGCTCGGTAGTATCAGCTTGGCCGCATCCTATGGCTCGAGCTTCTTTCTCGTCGACGCTCTGCGGTCCATTCAACAAAGCGCCACGACCGCCGGAGCCGTTATCTCGACTGGTACGATCGCAACGATATTGTGTTCGCTAATGGTCGGCCGGATCGCGGATTCACTTGGCCTGATGCGAACTATCACCGTAGCCGCGGTAATGATGGCAGGCGCGATGATATGTTTTGCGTTAGTGTCAACTCTAACGCTCTTCGCGTACGTCGGAGGACTTTTTCTCGGCATTGGGTGGTCCGGCTTCTATATGCTGGCGCCGCTCCAAGTCCTGGGTCACGTGCGGGCTGAAGCCCGTATCAAGTATCTTACCTTGCTTTCCGGGTCCCAGATGCTGGGTATCGGACTTGCTTCTCCTCTCGCGCGCACCGTCGCGGTGACTGCGGGATCCTACATTGCGGTGTACGCCCTGTTCGCCGCCGCATGTCTCGTTGGCGCGACGTTCTTGGAGTTCGCCGGTAGGGGGCTGGCGCAAGCTCCTCAGACCAAATTGCCAACTATACGTCTCAACGTGGAAGGCGTGCTAAAAGCCCTCAAATCGAACACGCGATATCCGATCATCATGATCGGCCTTGGGGGATGCGTTTTCGCCGGTCTTTTCACATTCCAAACGCTTTATGCTGCATCGCGATCGCAGTCTGCGGACACATTCTTTCTGGTTTTCACGCTGACAGCCGTCTTCATGCGGTTTGCTGTGGCGCCGATAATTGGAAAATTTCGTCTTGAACGCGTAGCCGCGGTTCTCAGTATATGCACTGTCGCAGGGCTATTCATCCTCTTCGTGAATGTAGCCAGCACGGCGAACTACATCATCGGAACAATGGTGTTCGCGCTGGGATATGGTCTCAACTATTCGACCCTGAACAGTATGGTCGTCTACATTGCTGATACGGATGGGACGTCGTTGGCTATTGCTTCTCAAGTCTTCACACTTTCCTACTTCATTGGCCTATTCGGATTTCCATACATCGCAGGGCAAATCGTGAAGGCCGGCGGCTTCGATAATCTGCTGATAACCATGATGGTGCTTATCGTCGCGAACGCAGTCCTTCTTGCAACTCAAGTTTTCTCGGGCAGCCGAGAACATTGACTGGCTCCTTGTAGGGATAATGGAATGCTGAAGCACGCCGACAGCTATAACGTCATCGCGATCGGTGCGGGGCCGGCTAATCTGAGTCTGGCAGCGCTTGCGGCTCCGATTCTGGACATTTCGTTGAATGTCCTTGAGAGCTCAGAGAAGGTAAAGTGGCATCCCGGTCTGCTTTTGGCAGGTGCCGTCATGCAAACCAGCCCGCTAAAGGACTTGGTCACACCGGCTGATCCGACGAATGCATACAGTTTCCTCGCCTACTTGCATGATAAGAAGCGACTTTATCAAGCTATTGTTCGGGGGCTGGCGTCTGTTACTCGTAATGAATTTGAGGACTATTTGCGCTGGGCAGCGGCGAAGCTGGCGAACATTCATTTCGGAGAGCACGTGAGCGCAGTCGAACTGCGGGGCGAGGCCTTTAATATCATAACGAATTGCCGCAATTACCAAACCGGTACGATTGTGCTTGGCGTGGGCAGGGTGCCGTCTGTTCCTGAGTGGGGCAGGAATGCGCCGCCAAATGAGGTGTTTCACGGGAGTACCCTTCTCCTGCGGCGACGTGAGCTTTCCGGCAAGCGTGTCGTGGTCGTAGGTGGCGGCCAAAGCGGGGCTGAAATATTCCTTCATCTCCTCAGTGGTGCATGCGGTCCATTGGGAACCCTGACCTGGGTGACGCGCCGCGCGAGCATATTCGCGCTCGAAGACAGTCCTTTCGTCAATGAATGGTTCTTTCCGCAGCATGGTGATTGGTTTTTTGACCAGAGTGAAGCCGCCCGGAACCAAATTCTTGAGCGACAATCGTTGGCGAGCGATGGCGTGAACTGCTCGACGCTGCGCGCCATCTACAATGCGCTGTACGACCGCGAGGTTCATAGACGGTCCTATCCGGCTCACGTAAAGATATACGTGGACACCACGGCGGAGGACTTGCGCGGCATGTCTCCCTTTCGCTTGGATTTGCGTCAGCGGAAGACAGGCACTTGTTCACAACATGTCGCAGACATTGTCGTCTTAGCCACAGGCTACCGCACCGAAATCCCATCGTTTCTGGAGCCGATCGCAGGCCGGCTCAAGGTCTTGAATGCCCCGGGTGGCTCGCAAGAGATCGTGGTCGACAAAGAGTTCTCGGCTCGCTTTGACGGTCCCGTAAAGTGCCGCTTGTATATCCAGAATGGCGCACGCCTTCAGCATGGCATCGCTGATACAAATCTAAGCCTGGTTCCTTGGCGCGCTTCGGTAATCCTCAATTCGATCATCGGCCGAGTAGCCTACGATTGCGGGCCGGGAACTGGCGTCATCGAGTGGAGTAGCGTTGGCTTCGACGGCTCCTGCTGACCGGCGAACAAGTCTGCCACGACCACGGGATAGTCTTTCGGAGTATACCATGAAGAATGCACAGTTGATGGCCCTGGGCAACATGACGGTCTATAGCCCCGGTGTCGTCTTGCAGCACGTTGAAGAAATCGCTGAGTCCGGGACCCCTTGTCCCGTCGAGCTCATCGAATTTCGGCTGGATCCGTTCGCTGTGTCGACGCCTCATTCCCATTCTTCCTGCGAGATCTGGCGCATCACGAGTGGCCAAGGTCGGGTGATAACTGACGATGGAGAATTGTCCGTCAAGGCAGGCGATCTGGTTTTTCTGCAGCCACGTCGAACCCATTATTTGGAAAATCGCGGCAGCGAAATTCTGTGCGCTTTGTCTATCGCCTGGGAGGGAGCTCGATGACCGACAGCATTTACGACCTGGTGGTCGTCGGGGCCGGCGTCATGGGCCTGAGTGCCGCCTTCCTTGCAGCGAACAGCCGGCCGCGGGATAGAATCGTGATCTTCGATCGAGAGACCGTTGGGGCAGGTGCCAGTGGGTTTGCCCCCGGAATCCAAATCAACATTGGTCGTAATGAAAAGGAAAGAAGCCTCCTCAATCGTGGTTCAAAGATTTGGCGAGAGATCTATCCCCAAGGGCAATGGCCCAGCGGTCGAGAGTGCGACGTATTTTGGTTGACGCGTGATCCGGAAGAACTCACGCGAACGAGCTGTGTGGTCGGTACTGCCCCATCGACTTCTTTTGCGCTCAGGGAAAGGCTTTTATCGCTGCCGCAATTTTTGATTCCCGGCGATATGGTCGTAGCACTGGATCGAGGGTCTTACTGCCCAGTCAATTCCATTGTTCGGGACCTGGCCCAACGGCTCAAGGCTGTCGGGACTTCGATACGGGAGCGCACATCGATTGCACGGATACGGCAGCGACCGAGCCATATTCGTCTTCAGACATCTGATGATAGCGAACTCTCGGCGAGGCGGGCGGTTCTGGCAATCGGTCCATGGCTGCCAGAGTCACCGTTGCGCGCGCATTTCGCGGAGGGGCCGCGATTGCGAGTTAAAAAGGTCGTCGCGCTTCACTTGGCGGCGCGCCCTACAACGAACTGTCCAATGGTCGGCTTGTTCGATGACTATGCGTTCCTGATTCCTATGATCGAGGAGGGGTATTGGTTGTTCAGTTTCACCTCGCAAGAATGGGATGTGAGACCTGACCCCGGCGGGCTGCACGTCAGTTCGGATGATCTGGCACGCGCCACCGCAATCCTAACAAAATGGTTTTCTCCTGACATTCCCGCGGTCGCATCAGCGCGTGTGTTTTGCGACTGCTATTCTGACGATGGTGTCCCGTTCTCTTGCCCAGCTCAAGATGTCGCCGGGCTGTATGTCATTGGCGGCGGTGCAGGTAACGGGTTTCGTTTTGGGCCCGCCTGCGCGGAAGAGGCAATTCGATCGCTGTATTCTCACCATTGATAGTCGTCGGCGTGCCGTGATGAGGAGACATATGCCGGTTGGTCTCGAAGCCAATCCCTATCATGAACCTGTAGATGCCGTTCGCGAGACGTCGAGATCGACCATGATTGTTGATCTCAGCGCCATTGAAGCCAACTATCGGAAGTGCCAGCGGCTTGCGCCTCGCAGCGCTTGCGGCGCCGTCCTCAAGGCCGATGCCTATGGTCTTGGCGCGACACGTATAGCGCCCTTCCTGGCTTCCCTCGGCTGCGCGCATTTTTTCGTCGCTGATGTGGAGGAGGGCGTCGCCCTGCGCGATGTGCTGCCATCATCGGCAAGGATCTATATGCTCTACGGCGCTATGCCGGGCATGGAGCTGGCGGCCGAGCAGCACAATTTGCTGCCGATCCTCAACAGCAGGGAACAATTGGAGGCCTGGCTTCGGCATTGCCGACTTCGCAATCGCGCGCTGCCCGCAGGAATTCATGTCGACACGGGCCTGTCTCGATTGGGGTTTTCCATTGATGAGTTGCGCACAATCGCCGAAAATAGAAACGAATTATCTGAATTGCCTGTCGTGCTGTTCATGAGTCAGCTCGCCTGCGCAGAGTGGCGAAACGAGATCTGTCTCCAACAACTGAATCGGTTTCGCAGACTTTCCCATTTGTTCCCGAATGCGCATCGTTCCCTATCGAATTCGGCCGGACTGTTCGCCGGACGTGAGTTTCATTTTGACCTCGTAAGATCGGGTGGAGGAATTTTCGGCTTCTCGACGTCCGATGATCCCGATTTCAAGCCAATGCAAGTTGTTCATCTGCGGACGAAAATTATTCAATGCCGTAAAGTCGAGCATGGGGAAGCGATCGGATACTTCAGGTCCTACACAGTAAAGAAGCGGATGCGGGTCGCGACCGCCGCGATTGGTTATGCAGATGGATTTCCGCGTGCTCTGGGTAATCGAGGGCATGTCTACATAAATAGTCGTCGTGCGTCTATCGTCGGCTTCGTTTCGATGGATCTTATTACCATTGACGTAACTGATCTGCCCGAGAGTTGGACGCCGCCCGGGGCAGTGGTGGACCTCATTTGCCCCGAGCAGACTGTCGGGGATATGGCGTCAGCCGCGAAAATGCTGAGCGACGAATTGACTACGGCGATGGGAAGACGATGCCGTAGGCTTTACGTCTCATCCGCAAGAGATGATATGAGGCACCGGTGAACTCTTCCGCGCTCCGATCCCAGCAAGTCAATCGAGCGATCTACCTAGGCGATGAAGGCGTACGTCTCATGCGTCCGAGCTACTTCACTGCCGAGGTGCGGCAATTTCATCATCGTGAAAGACTATTTTACCTCGATCTCCTGTGCAAGACCCACTACAAGTTGATCGTAGAAGTAGGTTGTAGTGGCTACCGCCTTATCGGCATCAAGAACGATGACAATGATTATCTTGGCATCGAAATAAATCCGCCTCGTATTCGCCGGTTAAAGAGCAGGAGAGGAGCGGTTATCCGCTGCGAGGCCAGAAAATTTTTCAAAAGAACGCGGCTAATCGACGAGATAATGCGCCGATATGACGGAAAGGTGCTCTGCATACTGCCATTTAATTTTATTGGCACGATGGATGCGCCGATGGAATTTCTGTCGCTGGTCTGTAAAGCGCCGTTTGATCTAGCGTTGTCGCTCTTTTCGACGAGCGAGACGGCAACGGTGGCTCGCCACGAATACTATGACCTTTGTGGCATCACCGTTAAGGGGGTGGCACGCACGGATGACTATGTTCGATTAGATTGTTCCAACGGGTTCAAGGCGTTCGCTTTCGATCCGGTCTTTCTGGTGAACCACATATCGTCGTATGGCTTCCGCTTGAATGAGGTGGAATGTTATGATGTCTGTAACTTCCTTCATTTCAAAAAAGGAGCCTCCCGAAATGAGGGGCAGGATAATGCCGACTGAGCCAGAAACAGATATTAGGTTATCGACGCCAGCCGGATCACTAGAAAGCAAGCAGCACGGAAAGCCACGGCTAGTTGCATAGGCCGGCACCATTATCAACGACGAGCTTACAACAACCCAAGCCGAGACCTGCGACTCCCGCCGATCGAGACGGTGCCTAGTCTGAAGTGTTTTTCAGCTTCGTCCCTGTTGCCTAGATAAAGCAGAAATCGTCCCTGCCAGCCTAGGCGTTCCGAGAACAAAGCACCCTGTTCGGCTTTCTTGAGACTGTGTCGTCCAAGCCACCAAAGGTCTGGGGCTTCGGCTTATGTTGACCCGGAGCGAGGACTTCCATGTACGATGTCTACTTGAACGAACGGAACGATCTTCTTGTCGTTCCTCGAGGCAACTCCATTCCGATCGATCTCAACAGAAACTGGCGGAAGAAGCGTATCGTGCGCTCGGTCAGCGAGCAGATCCGCGAAGATGTTCGGATCTACGGCTACCATCGGCGGAAGTTGCCGTTAAGTCGTTCGATGAACAAGTTAGCTTGATCTACAAACGACGAGCGATCGGCAAATAAAATGTGAACGGTCGTAAAGTCTAGGCGTTTGATTTTCGGACCGATTGGCGCGCCGAGAGCACTGAACCTCTTTATGGGCCGGAACGCGATCGCCTACTACACGGGGGACTTGAGTTCATTCCGAGCGGCTTCTGCGCCCAGTGGTTCGCACGGTATATCCGTGTTTGAAACCATGCCGCGAAGGGAGTCAATTTGGGAACAGCGGTCGCGGAGCGGTTCAGCAGCCCCGGAAATCCATGTGGGAGCCCGATTCATTTTCAAGCCGAGCGGCGCCGGGAGAGAAGTCAGACTAGCCATCTTAGGCTGGTCTGAGCGCCGCTGATATAAACAGCTGGATGGCTTCGGCCGTTGGGGTTCTCGTGGCCAACTGCCGATCCAACTCAGCCTGACAATGGCTGTGTGGTTGCAAGTTTGCCCGAAGTTGAAAACCCTGGCATTGCTGCCAGGGTTCTGCCTGTCGATTCTTTTGAGAGGAGGGATCAGAAGTCCATGCCGCCCATGCCTCCGCCCGGAGGCATGGCGGGACCGGGCGCGATCTTCTTCGGCAGCTCGGCAACCATCGCTTCCGTCGTGATCAGCAACGCCGCCACCGAGGAGGCGTTCTGGACCGCGATGCGCACGACCTTGGTCGGGTCAATAATGCCCTTGGAGACAAGGTTGCTGTACTCGCCAGTCTGCGCGTCGTAGCCGTAAGAGTACTGATCCTTCTCCAGGACTTTACCGACCACGACCGAGCCATCTTCACCGGCGTTGATCGCGATCTGCCGAGCCGGCCAGGACAGCGCCTTGCGCACGATCTCGACGCCGGTCTTCTGGTCGTCGTTCGTGGTGCGCAGGCCCTTGAGCTGCTCGGAGGCACGGAGCAGGGCGACGCCGCCGCCCGGCAGGATGCCTTCCTCGACAGCCGCGCGGGTCGCGTGCATCGCGTCATCAACGCGATCCTTGCGCTCCTTCACCTCAACCTCGGTCGCGCCGCCGACGCGGATCACCGCGACGCCGCCTGCGAGCTTGGCGAGGCGCTCCTGCAGCTTCTCACGGTCGTAGTCCGAGGTGGTCTCCTCGATCTGCGCCTTGATCTGGGCAACGCGGGCGTCGATGTCGGCCTTCTTGCCGGCGCCGTTGACGATCGTGGTGTTCTCCTTGTCGATCATCACCTTCTTGGCGCGACCGAGCATCTGCAGCGTGACGTTCTCGAGCTTGATGCCGAGGTCTTCCGAGATGGCCTGGCCGCCGGTCAGGATCGCGATGTCCTGCAGCATGGCCTTGCGGCGATCGCCGAAGCCCGGAGCCTTGACGGCCGCGACCTTCAGGCCGCCACGCAGACGGTTGACGACGAGGGTGGCGAGGGCTTCGCCTTCGACGTCCTCGGCGACGATGACCAGCGGCTTGCCGGTCTGCACCACGGCCTCGAGCAGCGGCAGCAGCTCGTTCAGCGAGGAGAGCTTCTTCTCGTTGATCAGGATGTAGGCGTCGTCCATCTCAACGCGCATCTTGTCGGCGTTGGTGACGAAGTAGGGCGAGATGTAGCCGCGATCGAACTGCATGCCCTCGACGACGTCGAGCTCGGTCTCGAGCGACTTGGCTTCCTCGACCGTGATCACGCCCTCGTTGCCGACCTTCTTCATGGCGTCGGCGAGGAACTTGCCGATCTCGGCATCGCCGTTGGCCGAAATGGTGCCGACCTGGGCGATCTCCTCGTTCGAGGTGACCTTCTTCGAGTTCTTCTGGAGGTCCGCAACGACGGCTTCGACCGCGAGGTCGATACCGCGCTTCAGGTCCATCGGGTTCATGCCGGCGGCGACCGACTTGGCGCCTTCGCGCACGATGGCAGCCGCAAGCACGGTCGCGGTGGTGGTGCCGTCGCCGGCAGCGTCCGCCGCCTTGGCCGCGACCTCGCGCACCATCTGGGCGCCCATGTTCTCGAACTTCTCCTCGAGCTCCACCTCCTTGGCGACGGCGACGCCGTCTTTGGTGATGCGGGGAGCGCCAAACGACTTCTCGAGCACCACGTTGCGGCCCTTCGGACCGAGGGTGACCTGCACGGCGTTGGCGAGAATGTCGACGCCGCGCAACATGCGGTCTCGCGCTTCTACGCCGAACTTGACTTCCTTGGCTGACATAATCGAACTTCCTCAGTTTAATTCTTATCCTTCGACGCGCCCGGCAAGGCGTGCGTCAGGGGTGAGTGGTTGCGAGCGCTGGACTAGGCGGCTTTCTTCTTGGAAAACACATCGGTGAGAACGCCCATGATGTCGCTCTCCTTCATGATCAACAGCTCCTGACCGTCGACCTTGACCTCGGTGCCTGACCACTTTCCGAACAGCACGCGATCGCCCACCTCCACGTCGATCGGAATCAGCTTACCGGTCTCGTCACGGCCGCCTGGGCCAACCGCGACGACTTCGCCCTGCGAGGGCTTTTCCTTGGCACTGTCCGGAATGATGATGCCGCCAGCAGTCTTCTCTTCGGCGTCGATGCGCTTGACCACGACGCGGTCGTGAAGCGGACGGAAATTCATGCAGGCCTCCTGAGCATTTGAACGAGTGGCGAACGCCACATTGTAACAACACTCATGATAGCAAGAGCCAGGCCAAAGGTGAGCGGAGCCACTCTGCCTGCGGTTCAGCTGAATCGCACGCATGGCCTGTGTGTGTCAGTCGGAAACAGACGCCGTCATGTACTCAACCAGCTAAGCTGTTGCGAACATGACATTGCGTATCGTCAAATACGGCCATATTGAGCTGCTCGGTTCTCGATTGAAAGCTGCGTGCCAGAGCGGCAATCGCTTGCAGCCGCGATTAGCCAAAAAATGGATCCGATGAGCGTTGCATAAATGTCTTGCCGCCAGCTGTTCCAGAGTGCAGACGATGCTGCCAGGGCTGCGCATGATTAGTTTGCCAGACATTGTCTCCAGGCAGCTTGGTACCGCGATGCGTGCGATACTGAAGAGTTCGTCAAGAAGCCCCGCTCGATAAATATGATGTCGTGGCGGAATAACAGATGTGCCAACTATCTCGATTCAGACCGGCTTCCGTAAAGAAGCAGTGTGCTTTTCCAGAAGTCGCATTGTGAATTGTCTCCCTCCGGAAGTGATACACCGTCGCTCAAAAATTGACCGAGTTTATTCCGATTGTTCGTAAACCGAGAGTGAGGAGGTAGGTCTTGTTCGGCAATGGCGGTGCCGGACCAACGGAGTAGTCGTAAGAACTTACGTAGTTCGCCGCCAGAACGAAGCAATCGTCGACATAGCCAGCGCCGAAAACATACTGATTGATCTTGTTGGACTGGAGATCCCAACGCGCCGAACCCGTCACCACCCAATTCTCGGCGACTTTAAGCGAACCGGTGGTCATAATCCCCCCGCGGCGCGCCTGATAGCCGAGCTCCGGCTGCGCCGCATAGTCGCCATACGTCACGCTTGCAGACCAGCGGTCGAAGTTCGCGCTGGCCTGGGCCTCGAACCGGTTGATGTTCCAGGTCGCCTCGTCCATCCGCGAGCGGACGCTGAACGTGTAGGTGCGGTTGGGCGAGTAGGCGAGGCTCGCGACATAGTCCGAGCGCGGATTCTGCAGGCCGGAATCTATGCCGGTGTTGGTGACGTCCGCGACCGCGAACGAGTTCAACCCGAACATCTGGTAAGACTGTCCGAACATTGCCTTGACGCTGCCGCCGCGATCGAACTGCGTGGTGGCCTGCACGCCGACATTGGCGCGGCTGCCGCCCTCGACGCGGTCGTAGCCGGAGAACTTGTCGATCGCGAACAGGTTGCTGGTGTCGAATACAAAACTTTGTGCGTCCTCGTTCGGAAGCTTGCCGGCCTTTGGTTCGTCGGGCCGGATGATGACCTGCGCGATCGGCTCGATGGTCGTCGTGCCCCACGGCTGCACGTTGATGAAGGGGTAGCGGTATTCGAAGCCGACGGTCGGCATCAGGCGGACCGTCTGGGTGTCGCCGACCGGTAGGAAGTTGGAAACGCCCGGCTGGTTCGAGATGTCGGCGTTGATGGCATCGGCGCGGACGCCGACGAACGGCGTCCAGATCTGGCCGAACGGGTCGGTATAGGATTTACGCCACTGCGCCTCGGCGGTCAGCCTTGTGTAGGTGCCCGGCATGCCGCGCAGCAGGCACTGCGACGGCGTGCGCGCCATCGGATCAGCGGACGTGGTCATGCACAACGGGTTGAGAGGGTTGGCGGCCTGTGCCGTGATCGGGTCGAACACCGCGGTTTCGCGGGTCAGGTTGGTGAAGTTCATCTTGTAGCTGAACTCGCCGCCCAGGATGTTGTTGTTAATCACGTGGTTGTAGTCGATGACGGGCGCGACCACCGGGACCTTGTTCTGGTTGCCCGAGTAGCTGAGATAGTAGATCGTGCGCGCGTCGAAGAAGCTGCGGTTGCCGACGCCGGTCAGATAGAGCTGCGAGATCGCTTCGGTCGGCAGCGACAGGAACGATCCGAACGGATCCTTGTACTGGGCGAGCCGGTAGTCGGACATGAAGTAGTAGTCGGACAGCACGACGCCATCCCAGCCCCAGACCCATTTGTCGTTCAGCGCGAACTGGCCCTTGGTCTCAACGCCCCAGCGAAAGCTGCGGTGACCCGGCTGGCCTTTGAAGGCGTCTTGATCGAGCTGGTCGATGCCGTAAAGCCGGACCTGATAGGAGCCATCTACGAAGCGCTGGCGGAATTCGGTCTGCAGCAGCACGCCCTGCCTGGTCGTGATGCGCGGAGTGAAGGTCGCGTCCATGTCCGGCGCGATCGCCCAGTAATACGGAATTTCGACGCCGACGCCGAACGCCGAATACGTGGTGAAGCCCGGCATCAGGAAACCGCTCTTGCGCTTCACGGTCGGATCGGGCGTCGAGAAATAGGGCAGATACTCCATCGGAACGCCGAAGAATTCGAGCTGGGCGTTCTCGAAATACAGCATCTTCTCGGTCTGGTTATGGATGATGCGCGCGCCCTTGACCTGCCAGAGCGGCGGCTTCTTCGGATCATCCTTACAGGGCGCGCAGGCGGTATAAACGCCGTTGTCGAACACCGTGTAATTGCCGCTGGACCGATCGGCGCGGGTCGCCGCCATGCGGGTCTGGTCTTCCGTGTCGACGCGCAGCGAATCGACGAACCCGTCGCGGTAGTCGTCGCTGAGATCAAGGATGTTGGCGTAGGTGATCTTGCCTTCCGCATCGGTCATGCGGATGTTGCCTTCGGCATGAAGACGCTTGGTCTTCTGATCGTAGATGACCTTGTCGGCCTCGACGCTGGTGCCGTTGTAGAACATCTGGACGTTGCCGACGGCCGAGATGCGCTGGTTGTTGTAGTCGTAATCGACCTCGGTCGCCTGAACGAGCATGTGATTGTTGTCGATCAGGTTTGCCCTGTTAGCTCGCGGTTGGTGCTGATTGTAGATGAAGCCCTGCGCCGATGCGGTCGCGGGCGCAATGACGGAACAGGCAGTCGCAACAACACCCGCGACCATAAGCATTAAGCCACGGCGGCCAGCGATCGCGACTGTCCACTCCTGAGGTGTCGCTGGCTCAGTAAGGCCCACCTGCCGAGCGAGAGAAGAACGGCGACAATCCCGGCTAACGCCCGCGCAGCACGATCCTCGTGGCAGATCCAACATAGCACTGATTCCAATCAATCGAACAAGTCCATCTGAGCCTTTACGGGATTGCGCCGTCATCGACAGAACGGAATGTCTCGCATCTGAAGCAATCGACGTGCCATTGCATCTTTGCTGACGTTGGCGAGCCATGACTGTAGATTCTGCGACATTGACGTCTCGGATTTGACGCGGCTCGGCGCGGTCACGACACGAATTGTCAATGGTGACGATGCTCTAAGCGTTAGTCCGTGCAATCACCGCTGCCACAGCGCGCCAGCGTTCACGCTCGTAAGCACGATGAACTAGAACGCTCGTTGCCGTGCGAGTTACCAACCTCATGAAGGCAACCGCCAAGCTAGCCCGCCGGCTTTGCCCTACCGTAGCCTCTTCAGTGCGCCACGATGTTCGGTCTGACGATCTTGTGCTCGTCGAGTATGTGTTCGCCCTCAGCGAACCGTCTTCCGGCCGGGTTTACTTCTATGAGGGCCGATTAGATCGCCGCGTCCCTGGCGGCCAACAAAGCAATCAGTGGCTTTCAATTGCCGGTGCTGCGCTTGTCGGGATCGGTGTTTCTTCACGTTTGACGCCAGAACGTCGGTGCCACCTGGCAGCAAGTATCACCCGTGTCCTTGATTTGCAGAATCGTCCCTGAAAATGGTGGTCCCGGGACAGACCGAACTCAATCCAGGTCAATGCCCTGATCCATGAGCGGCCACCATTATTGGAGCGGCACCACCATTCTTGGCCAGTAGACAACGGCTCAGAATGACATTCGTCGCCTCGGTAGCCCAATTGTCCGCAAAGGACCGTTCCACGTTTACGCGAGGAATTCCTCCGCCGGGATCGCTAGCCTCTTGGACAAAAGCGTCGGCCAACGAGTTCCGCAATCCTGAGATTGTTTCCATGTCGGACGGCGAGATCGCGCAAACCGCAGTTTTGTTGCCTGCGTCCATGTACACCTGTGGCCCAAAGCCGTCACGGCTGGCATTAAATGCCATGATCAGGGTGTAGGTGATCTTGGTGCCGTTCGAGGATGTAAATGTATGGCTTCCCCGCGAGGCGACAGTGGATATCGGATCAAAAATGGCAGGCCAATCTGCATAGAGCTTCGGACGCTGCTGCCCGGTAACCTTTATTCCGGCAGAATCCGCAACCTGATCGTCCGCACATTCGCCAGGGCACGAGAGTGCTGGAAAGCTGGCTGTAGCCTGCGGAGCAGTGGTCTGATCGAGGCAGAAGAGGTCGACGACAGCTCTGGTCGGCACGGGACGTCGTTGCGATTGCGTGAAATCCAAGATTGATAGCGAAAGGAGCTTTGCTTGGGAACTCCCCGAACCGCAGTCGTTGGAGCAAGTGAGCGGCGCCACAGACATGCTCGCTATGCCGGCAAGCAATGCGAGGCCCACGAAACACAGGTGCAGAAAATATCGTGATTGTCGAATCGGTCTATCGACTGGCATGGCTATAAAATCCGCCGCCGACTGCGCCGAGGCGATCGCCAACGACCGATCGTTCCTCTCTCCTGTCGCTCAGATGTCACTGCTTTCTGCCGAGGTTGTTTGTGTCTCTCAAATGCGAAGCGACGCCGTCTCGTGACTCGTCACCACATCATCGATGCTGCGAAGCGCGGGTGCCGATGCCGTGGACAAAAAGCAATCTTCGTGCCTCGCGCACGGCGCAGTTTTGCGAAGGCTTCGTGGTATGCGCGTGCCTTCGAGACATCGATGATTGTCTGGATCCGGACAAACTCGATGCAGCAGTGCGTCGGAATGCGTGCACCAACGACCGATAATATGCTGTTGCCGGTTGATATGCGTATTGGAGCGGTACGCTTATCCGTGCGAGGAGTCCGATGGTCATCCTTAAGCCGCGACCGGCCGATCTGGAGTCGCTCCCCAGGAGCGTTTGGCGTGATCGCGTCCCGCTTCAGGCCGAGCAATCCATGACTGCGACCTCGAAAAGTTGCGGTTGCGCGAATTTGGAAAGGCAGCCGTTAGCTGGCAGCGTGATATTTGGCCGGTCGTTAACCGCGCTCGAGGAAATTGCCACTGTCATTCAGGAAGCGACAACCCTGCCCGAAACCGCCCTATCAAAAAGCGGCCCCTCTAAAGTAGCGACGAAGCCTATCCGTTGGCTGCTGGAGGCACATCGGAATCTGTTATTCGCTCCTCGTGCAGGTCCCGATTGCCCCCTGATAAAGCTGTCGTTGCAGGGCAATTGCTGGGGCGTTCCCAGTGACAGGCTCCTGTTCGTGTCACATTGGTCGCCGCCATGGATGAAGGGGCTGGGCGAGCACATCAAATATATACGTTGATATACGTTGTGCAGGGGCGTCCGGCGTGTGATTGCGGTATCGAGAATGAAACTCACCCGATCCTTGCGCCAATGGAAAGACAAACAGTGTCGTCTGTAGAAGTACACCAGCACATCGTCTCACTTCTTCAGAAACCGAATCCTGTTATCCTTGATATCGGCTGCAATGACGGAACCGATACGCAACATTTCCTCAACCTGTGCCCGCAAGCTCAAATCTTCAGCTTTGAGCCGGACCCCAGAGCGATCGCGCGTTTCAAACAGAAGCTGGGCCCGTCCTTGGCTAAGGTAAAGCTGCTTGAAATCGCGATCAGCGATCGAAACGGAACAATCGATTTCCATCCAAGCAATGCAGATGGTGATGCGAAGGAGTGGGACCTTTCCGGCTCGATACGCCGCCCGAAAAATCATCTCACCGAGTATGATTGGGTTCGTTTCGATGGCCCCGTCCCGGTTCAAACGCGACGGCTTGATGATTGGTGCAACGAAGCTGGGCTGAACACGGTGGATTTCATCTGGATGGATGTCCAGGGAGCCGAAGCCGACGTGATCGCCGGCGGCATGCAGACCTTGAGCAACACGCGATTCATCTACACGGAATATAGCGACCGGGAGCTCTACGAAGGGCAACTGTCGTTACAAGCCATTCTTGATCTATTGCCGTCATTCGAAGTAGCGGCTCATTATCCCCGTGCTGTAGAGGGTGATGTATTGCTCAAGAATACGCGCTTCTAACGCCTGCCAAATATCCAGCCCTCATTTACCGCTGGAAGACTTGCCCCGGTTCTCTGCAGCGTGGCGCTGCAGGACGGCCGATCACCAAGCGAATGGATACGGCGGTCCGGACAGGCGCGTTCCGCCGTTCCCTTCTCGTCGCGGTGGCCATGCAGGCTTTGGCGATAGCGCACGTAGGTGGAACCCTCGATAACTTCTATGATTGTTTGGAGATCATTTGTTTGGCGGGCTGGCACGGCCCGCGACTCTGAGGGGAGCAGCTCGAGCTTTCTCAGATGCCTGAACCAACACTGCCAGCCGGCGCTCAAAGCGTTTAATCGTCTGAACTGCTGCTGTATGCTCTGGTCCTCTAGGAAGCCGATCCACTGCTTCGAACAAATGCCAAAGCATCTGCATCAGTTCTCGTAGATCCTTGAGATGCGCCACTTCGATTACGTGCTTTGCGTCGCTATTGTTGCGTCATGCTGAAACGTTCGTCTCCAGCCCAAGTCAATCGCCAGTGGGGCGTTGGATAGCGAACTCGTCGCCGCTCATCGGCTGCAGCTTGTATTCCGGGATACGTCGCCGGTACAAGGCATCGTCGATGAGCCTCTGCGACATCATGCAAGAATATGCCTGCATCAGCGCATGATCCCGTAAAATCAACGCCTGCCGTGTGGGGGCGAATCCATTCATTGAACGAAGACCTGCAATGACCGTGCCATCGCTAGCTCAATGCAAGAAAAGCATGGATGTGCGGATGCTAACTCGCAATTGATCGCAATATCTGGCTGGTGGTAAACTCAAAATCCTGGTCGGCACTATGCACGTTACTGTCCGGAGCAAGAATTGTGTCGACTTGGCCTGGCGAGGATCATCTTGATCGCTCGCAAAGCCACGCGCGAGAAAGGCGCCCGAACCAAAAGATAGAGCAGATAGGGCCCATGCTTGCGTCCGCCTCGGAGCAGATGGCGCTCTCAGCTCTGAATTTAGCTCCCGTCTGGTCACCCAAGCACGAATGATCGTGATCGTAACGCGGGCGGTTTAACTCTCAGCCATCCTTGTCAGTCGATTGAGAGCCGCGGCAGCGGACGGGCGCCCCTGATCAGATGGGCCTGCGCGGCCACCTCAGCAAGATAGTTGTCCATCGCACTTCGGGCGGTGGCTGTACCAGGGTGGCGGAAGTTCACGGAAATTCCGTCCTGCCAGCGACTGATCCATAGGTATGTCTCGCAAGCATCGGAGCTGCGGCTAATCAGAAATCGCGTCCGCCAGTGAGGCCAGCGGTCCGATCCGGGCACCGTCCGATTGTCCATATAGGATACCATGAAACGGTCGCGCAGTGTGGTGCCGAGCAGCTCCATGGCCTTTGAAAATGGCACCTGAGCCGTTTTCTTGGCGCGTTTGAGTTCGAACCGGGCGGCGTTCAGGATTTCCGGCAACGTATCGGCCACCCGGAAGCTCACCGGGCTCATCCCGACATACCATCCAACCGAACGCATCGATCGCAGATCGTACCTGGTGTGAAAGGGTGCAACGGCGTGGAATTGTCGTTGGTTCGCCAGTGTCTTTCCTGCCAGCGCCAGACAGGCGAAAATTCCCGTCGCCGCGTTTCCGCCCTGGGACCTGCAGCCGCGATCGAATTCGCATGCGCCAGCCGCATCGAGCAACCACATTTTTCCGCTCCGCTGCAAGGATCTCTCCGGCGTATCGAATGATAGCGGAAAGTCCGGCAATTGACCGCCGTTCGCCGCGATCAGCTCGCGCCAATGGCAGATAGCAGGATGGTCATCGGTTAGATCGGTCAATCGCTCTCGTTCGGCCTCGGCGTGATCCAGATAGCTGTGCACCGCCGCCAGCTGGGGTTCCACTCGACGGATCGCGGCGGTGTACAGCTCGCGGATCTCATACGGTACCAAGGCCATCGAGTAGGCATCGCTAACAGAGTGGTCGGAGGCGAACAGGAGGCTCGTGGATGTCGGCCGGCTGATCGTCACGAAGACATACGCCGGCCAGCGCAGCGGGTTGGTCTCCGCGTCAAATAGTTTTTCGAGCAACTGAGCAGTTTCGCCGCTGTCAGCGCAGTCACTCACCACGGTTTGCTCAAGCGCTGCAGCGCCTGGATCAATCGTGGCGCGACGCATTGCCGATCCATCTTTGGCCAATCGGCTGCGTAATACCTCGTGCCGATCGACCCAGCCGAGGATCGCTTTGGTCAGAGCAGCGGCGTTGAGCTCGCCTGGCAACTCGAATGCTGCGCCGAGCCAGCCCGGTCGGCCATCGTCCGCAGAGCGAAGATGTTCCTCTTGCACATAGGAAGGGCGGCGCGGGTCAGCCCGCCAGCTGATCGGCTCGGGGACGTTGATCCGCCAAACCATGAGCCGCCCAGGCTGCCGATCGAGATCGCCAAGTTCTTTGATGTCCATGAGCCAGTCCGTCACCGGTCATAGAGGCAAGCTGCGCGCCTGGCGCAGCGGCGATCGCCAAATCCACACTATCGAGGCCATGCCAAGCACGCTGCTTGCGAGCAACGTGGTACGCAGGCTCGTCGCAGCAGCGGCTGCGCCGCCGGCCAGCGCCCCCAATGAGGCCAGTCCCCACACCACGCTGCGGATACTCGCATTGATCCGGCCCTGTAAGTGCGGCGGGACCAACGCATATCGAATGGGAACCTGCTGCACGTTGTAGATTCCTTGTCCGATCCACAGCATGAATTGGGAGAGGGTCACGCATGCCACTGCGGTCAACCAGGGCTGGGTGAGCAGGGCCGCCAAGCTCATTCCGCCGGCGCTCACCGCCAAACCGATCATTAAAGTTGGGCCGAGGCCGATCGCCCGGCCCACCCGCGGTGAGCTAGCCGCGCCGACCACACCGCCAAGCGCACCGATGCCGAGCGCCATGCCGACGAGCCGGCTGTCAAACCCGAGATCCTTGGTCAAATGCAGCAGAAACGCCGCAGAATACGCGCTGTGCCAAAAGATGAATGTGCCGCTGGCCAACGTGACTGCCCGCAAAATCGGATTGCTGAACAGGCTTGCCAAACCCTCGGCGACTTGGCCGAGCACTGCTCTCGGCGCGGCCTCCGAGCACCCAGCGTTACGCAGGGGCACCAGGGACAGCAACGCGGCGGCAAGCAAAAATGAAACCGAGTCCGCCAGTATTGCGGTCGGGGCAGAGAATTCGTTGACGAGCCAACCGGCCAGGAACGGACCTGCTGCCATCGCGCCCGCTTGGCTGAGCTCCAATGAACTCTGTGCCCGAACCAGCTGTGAGCGATCTAGCAGGGTGGGTATGCACGCCAGATAAGCCACGTCAGCGATCACTGCGGCAACCCCAACCAGCATGCTCGTCGTGTACAACTGAACCAGTCCAAGATGTCCAAGGTTGGCGAACAAGGGAATTGTGGCCAACGTCGCCGCCATCACCAGATTGGCGGTCAAAAGGATCCGCCGATGCGGGAGGCGGTCCACGACGACCCCGGCGAACAGACTCACCACCAGGTACGGCGCTCGACCGCAGGCCAGCAGCAACCCCGTTTGCGCCGGTCCCGCGTCCAGCAACGTGATTGCGGTTAGCGGCAGCGCCAGCAAGGTTACATTAGAGCCCAGCAGCGAAATGGTCTGGCCGACGAGCAGCGCAAGATAGCTTCGTGGCAGTCCACGAGGCGCGGCGGAACAGCCCGGGCGGCTCACGCGTCGCCAGACGGGCGGGGAGCCGACAGATACCCCAGTCGGCTCAGCTCACTTTCGGCGATCTGCTCGAATTCCTCGATCTGGGCTCGCGTCAGATCTTGGACGTAACGACCGATCCTGCCTCGGTGCAGCGGTTTCCCCGCAGCCTCGGCGGCCGGATGGCCGTGCGGTTGTTCGAACAATACGTGCTCGTATTCAGCGTGACGCAGCACGGCCTCATCCCAAGGCAAGCCGAGGTGATCCAGGATTCGGGCCAGGGTGGGACGGGGACTGCTTACAAGATCCTCGTAACGCACCTCAAGATAGCGGCCAGGCGGCGCGATTCGATGTGGCTGGGATACCACTTCCAGCCAACCGCGCGCGGCATCGGCAACAGTTCGGTATCCCCAATCGGGAACGGTTTTCAGATGAGAAGCGGCAACGTCGCGGCCGTCCCGCACGATATGCACGAAATGTGCGCGCGGCCACTGCCGGGCGAAGGCGTCGGTCTGGGCAATCTTGCGCTGCAGTTTCAAGCCCCAGCGCCGGGCCCCACTACGACTTCGGCGCAACTCGCCCATCTCGTTGATAAGGCGGCATCGGGCGGCGAACGAAACAATGTCGTCGCCCATCTCGACCATCACCTTGCTGACCAACCCACGCATATCATCGAAGTCGAGGCCGAACCGGCGGCACTGGACCACAAAATGCACCCCATCATACCAGAACGGATCGACCGTGTTTTTGGTCATGCCGGCGACACGGAAATCGCCGGCCGCCAGCAGGTCAATTGCGCTCAAGATGTGAGTGCCGAGATTGGGCGGTTCGAGGAAGTCGATCTCCGGCCCGGCTACCAGATCCAGATGCGAATCCAGCACGATGCTCAGCAATGTGGTGCCCGAGCGGTTCTCGCCGCCGAGCAGCACCGGCGATGTGGAAAATGGATTGAGCAGCGGCATAACGGTGTTCTCTGTTGGAAAATGCCTGCTCATCTGCAGACGGGTCCGGCGAACCAGCGCCGAACAGCTCCCGGGGTGGCCACGAAATGATCCCTGGCGAACCGTACAGCGGCCGCGACTGGATCCGGGTCGCCGCTGGTACTCTCCATACGGGACAGAGCAGCCGGCAGGGCCTCCCCAGCGGCCTCGACAGCCGCCTTTACATCGGCGTCGGATACCGCCGCCGATGGCATGAAGCGGCCACCGTACTGCATGAGGAAACCCCGGGCCCACATCTCCTGGAAAAAGGTGTGGCCAAGTTCGGCGTTGGCAAATACGACATCGAACATAGTCGGCCAGGCGAATGCCCATGCCGCGACGTGCTGTCTGACGAAGACCTCGTTGAGCCCCTTGATCAGTTGCTCGCCAACCTCGCGCATCCGAGCCAGCAAGATCCCGTCGCGCAACGCGTGCAGGGTGCTCAGTGCGGCCGCGAACGGGGTAACCTCGCGCTGGTAGGTGTTGCCCATGTATGTCTTCTCGGCGGCGGCGAGTACGTCCGCGCGACCCGCGACTGCGGATAGCGCCATTCCATTGGCCAGTCCTTTGCTTAGCGTGATCAGATCGGGCGTGAGGCCGACCGCCATGTGGTAGCCGCCAATGCCATAGCGGAATCCGGTCATCACCTCATCAAGGATGAGCAAGGCGCCGTGCCGATGCACCAGCCTCTGTAGTTCCTGATGGTATTCGGGCGGAAAGAAGTTGACCTCGGGGGTGACGATCACCGCGGCGACACGCTGGACGCTTGCCAACTCGTCGAGCAAGTCCAGGTTGTAGCGGAAATCCACGCTGTCTCGGTCCCGATTGGGTAGCCCCATCTCTGGTCGGTCCTGCAACTGCCAGTCGTGCCAGCCATGATATCCGCTGGTAAGCACATGGTTCAGCCCTGTGAATGCGCGGGCAAGGCGGACGGCGGCGGTAGTCGCACACGATCCGGTGCGGAAGAAAATTGAGCGTTCCGCAACGGGGAAGATCTCCGCCAACCGTTCGGCCAGTTCGACCCGGTGCACGGACAGCGGGCCGGGCAATATGCCGCCGGTACGGCGCATCTCGGCGGCGGCGTGCGCCAGGACCGGCTCGTATCCGGCACCGAGCGGCGCGGCACCACTACAGGAAGTGAAATCGACATATTGTCGTCCATCGATGTCCCATGCATGCGCACCTGAAGCGCGCGCCATGACGACCGGAAAGCGCCTGTTGAGATCCCATTTTTCCGACGCGGTGACGCGCAACGCGCGGCGTAGTGCTGATCTGTGTGCGTCGGCCGCGGCCGCGGTTGCAGTCGGGGTGGCGATGGACATGAGCCGTCTCCGTTTGATAATCATGCCCTTAGGTGAGCTGCGTGACTATTCTTCGAGCGATCCGCAGGGCGTTCGCCTGAATGGTGAATGTCGGATTGACGCCTCCGGAATAGGGAAAGAAGCCGCCATCCGCGACATAGAGATTGTCGATGTCATGTACCCGGCCCCAACGGTCGACCACGGATTGTGTCGGGTCGACGCCGGCACGGCACCCGCCATGCAGATGTCCGCTGCCGAGCTGATAATTGGAATCCTGAAAATCGACTTGTTTCACGCCGGCCTCCGCCAGCAAGTTCGACGCGCGTCGGCACAAATAGCCTAATCGGCGTTTGTCCAGCGGATGGGTCCAGTAATCGAGAATGATCTTCGGCAAACCCAGCCGATCCAGGCTGGTAGCCAGTCGGACCGCATTGCTGCGCATGGGTTGGTCGGCCGCCAGGAAATGCAGCCGTAGTGTCATCTTTCCGTCGTGGTCCGTGCGCTCAACCCGACTTGCTTCGTAGATCATTCCGCCGAGCCCCGAAGGAGCCTCCTCGTCCAGGTAGTGATCGGAGATCGCAACGGTGGAGAACGGGCCACCGGCCGGGCGCGCGGACATCGGATCTATCGCGATGCTACCGGACACGTAGCCGCTGATTTTGAACGAGATGCCACTGCCGACCATGCCGGAGGCATTGCCGATGCCGTTGGGCGCTGTCCGCTGAGCCGATCTTAGCAGTAGGGCGGCAGACTGCACTGCATTTCCGGCGAGTACCACGCAGCGGGTGCGGACGCGCGCACGTTGTCGGCTGAGAGTGTCCAGCCATTCCACCGAACCCGCGCGGCTGACGTTGGCCAGATCTATGCGTACAGCCTTGCTGCCGAGTGCAACCGTCAGCGCGCCGGGCGGCAGGGCGACATCTGTGAACGGCGAGCGTGCGTCGGCCCTCGCGCCGGTAGGACACGGGTGTTCGTTGCAAGGTCCGTCGCAATCACAGGCTGGCCGGCCGCGATAGGGTACGGAGTTGATTGCCAACGGGGTGGGAAAAGGCAGCTGGTCTAGGCGTCTGCCGGCATCGGCGATCAATCGCCCCTTCGCGCTGAAATCATGTGGGGGCAGAACGGGTGGATCGCTCGGTGGTTCGAATGGGTCCGCCCCGGCTAGGCGGGCCACTCCGATGCGCCGTTCTAGCTCCTCGTAAAACGGGCGTAGTTCGGCGTAGTTGATCGGCCAGGTAGGGTTAAGCGCGTCTGCGGCTACATGCGCTCGCGCGTCAAAATCGATGGTCCGATAGCGGAAGGCTATTCCGGCATACAAAGTCATTCCGCCGCCGAGCGCGCACACAGTCCAGGGACGTCCAAACGACGTCAACGTACCTGCCGCAGACCTCACGAGGGCGGTATCCATACCATCTTGGACGCTCGCCAGCGAGGCGCCGGGAGGAAGCGCCCGACCTTCCTCGAGAAGGAGCACGCGCAAACCGTGTTTGGCGATCTCGTAGGCCACTGTTGAGCCGCTGGCACCACTCCCGACAACGCATACATCAACGATATCGGCGATCATTATCCTTCCTCTGGCAACAAATATCGACGATACGCAATCAAAGCCCTATTGATCAGTGACTGGCTGCCCAAGATAACTGCCATAGCCAACGATGAACGCGCGGCAGTTATACGATTGCCCCAGACTATCCAGTGCGGCTTGGCTCGGTTGCCAATGATCATCTGCCGGGTATCATCTGCCAAGTATCATCGCGAACTACCCCGAGATCGTACAATGTGACGCTACGTACGATTCAAGGCCGTCCAAGCCACTACCGCGTGAATATGACAGGTGGCTGGATCTGACGGTTAGCCGATCGACTTGATCTGTGTAGCTGATGTGGGTCAACAAACGTGCCTGCGCGATGAGTGGACGCTCGCGGGTTCCTTGGATTAAGCGTCGCAAAGGCCATGCGGGCAACGTTTTGAAGGCCACCAGGGCTGTTGCCTCCTGGGCTTTTCGCAATCATCAGACGCGGCTAGCTGGAGCAAAGCCGCGCATCCTATCGGCAAAAAAGAGCCCGGCCTCATTCGAGGGCCGGGCGGAAGTCAGTCTGGGCGAACGAGGCTGCTAAGCGTCGCGCCAGCTCTCGTCGACAGAGGGAGGGCTGCCGACGGCTATTTGCGGTGATGCATTCACCGCAAATTCCAATCTCGAAAGGATCGATGTCGGTTGAGCGTTGTTTTCCTTTTTTTACCAAGGCGATATTCACTAATGCACGGAGAACCCGGGATCATCTGTCATCGACGCCACTCATCTAATCGGTATGATCTTGACGATCCTCGCAAAGCAAAGTCGACCGCTTAGGTGTCGTTGTCGCGCCTCTGGCGGAGTGGCTCCGCTGGCTTGTCGGCGGCCCCTCGCGTCCTGCTTTGAGATGCTACAACGTGACGCTAGGTACGAATCAAGTCGTTTGAGCTGCGGCGCGCGCCATGAAAATCCAAGCTCCCGATTTCTCACAGGCAGCTAATCAATCCGCGAGTCGCAACACTGCCACGTGAGCGCTTGGAGATTTCGCCAGCGCGGTTTTTCGATTCTCCGCACAGACCACTGCGGCGACGAAATTCTGCGACCGTAACCTCAGGCAGGTCGCGTACGTTGTAACCATGCTCAAGCAGTTCAAGAAAACAGCCGAGCGAACGCGACTGCAGGTCGAATAGCGGCGGTATGGATCGGAGTTGGCGTGCGCTTGTTGATTTGCTTGGTACGCAGAGTACGAAGCGGCGGCCGAAGAAATTCAACGCAGGAAGTATGAGGGGCGGAATTTCCCAAGTAATTCGAACTGATCTCGCTGAAAAAGATCAACAGCATGACCGTTCCATTCAATGAACGTCCTACGCCTGAGCTCCTGGATCGTCCGATTCACGTGCACGGTCGAGGGCTCGCATGCATCGGCGATGTCTTGCTGTATGAAAGGGACATGAAGACGACCACTGTCCAGGACTCCCACGAGCTCAAGCCGCGCAGCGCTTCTGCTCGATCGCGTTGACCGTCATGCCAGCTAAGATTCTGTACGAGACGCTCAGATCTGTGGCGGGGATGGCACGCTGGGCCGGGGTAGCGAGATCGTTCGACCGCATCGTACAGTATTTTTACTGGCGTAGAAATACGGGGCTCCAGTACATTCTAGGCAGGGAATGTGTTTGAATCCTCGTTCGTGATTACCTGCTCGAATTGAGGTCCAGCATGAGCCATGCGGCCAGGGACCGCTCTGAAGTGTCGATAGTGACAGAAGAAGAACGAGAGTTGGCGCGGTGCCGGCAGGAAATAGCGCGTCTCAAGAATCTGGTTGTGCAGCTTTCTCAGCTCGTCTTGCGGCACGTCGCGGAAAGTAGCGAGGACCGGAAGCCGCAATCCAAGTGAATCGCTTGGGCGTGTGATCATATATGACAAAGGACGGCAATTAGACGATTTCCGTTGTGATCCGCAGCGCGGCGGCCCCAGGGGGAGGGGGAGCGGCCCCGCCTTGTTTCCCCGAGGCGGGGCCGCTCAATTTCGGTCGAACTTTTTCGTGGAACAAAGGGTCCGGGCTAATGCGCGTCGCGCGGGCCGATGGTCGAAAATCTCCATAAGCCGCAGCCGGTGACTGCAGTCCGGCGAAGGAACGCACTCGTGCCCGCCGCTAGGCGTCTGCGTTGGGCCAAGTTATCAGCTCCAATTGAGTCCAGCCCGTGAGGCGTCGAACCGGTGGCAGCCTGTGCATCGATCGGAGATTGGGCCAAAACTGCGCATGTGCGCGGCGCTCGCTTTAGACCGATGGCGGTCTGCGGACACCAAGCTGCTCGATGACGCGCTTTGATATCTCTACTGGATCGCCAACCTCGCTTGCGCCAATCTCGACGACCTTCTTTGCGACGATTTCGGCGATAGGGTCGTCTCGATCAACCACGCGGAGCGGGCGCATTGTCCGAGCATACGCTGACCTTAGACATTCAATTTGTTCCGGCGGCAGCTTGCTGCCTTGGAGCAATCGATCGACATTGATCCCCGCCCGACCTCCATGGGGACGCTAACTGTGATGTCTTGCACTAAGATAAGTCAGAACGCGGTCGGGTTAGTCTCGCTATAGCCACCTTTGTCGTCCCACCTATAAATGACGTAGTCGAGCTGTTTGATGTCACCCTTGGCGTCGTATTGCAGTGTGCCGATTACAGTGTCCCAAGAGCCCGCTTTGATCGTGTCCATCACCTTCTTCGGGTCTATGGTACCAACTTTGGTTGCGGCTTGCGTCCAGACCTGCACCGCAGCGTAGGTGTATAGCGTGTAGCCCTCGGGGTCGATATTCTTGGCTCTGAACTTATCGACGATCGCAGCCGCCGTCGTCTTCTTGCGTGGGTCGGGCCCGAAGGTGAAGAGCGTACCCGCTCCAGCTGCGCCGGTAATCGAAGCATATTCCTTGTCAGCCAACGCGTCGCCCGACATCAGGATGGTCTTCAGGCCCTGATCGCGCATCTGGCGCAAGATAAGGCCCGCTTCCTGGTGATAGCCGCCGACATAGACGAGGTCGATATTGTCGCGCTTCAGTCGCGAGACAATCGCGTTGAAATCCTTGTCGCCCTTATTATAGGACTCGTACATCTTCTCAATGATACCGGCCTTGTTGAGTGCCTTCTTCGTCTCGTCGGCAAGTCCCTTTCCATAAGTCGTCTTGTCATTCAGAATCGCGATGTTCTTGCCGTTGAATTGTTTTGCGATGTACTGGGCGGCAACCTGGCCCTGCTGGTCGTCACGGCCGCAGACGCGCGCCACGTTCCATAGCTTGCGTTCGGTGAATAGCGGGTTGGTCGAAGCCGGCGTGATCTGCAGCACACCGCCATCCGCATAGGCTTCCGAGGCCGGGATCGATGACGAAGAGCAAAAGTGCCCAGCAACGAACGGGATCCTGGCGGCAGCGACCTTTTCCGCTACCGATCGCGCCTGCTTGGGGTCGCAGGCATCGTCCTCGATGTCGAGGGCTAGCTTCTTGCCGAGTACGCCGCCGGAAGCATTGAGCTGCTCCACCGCCATCTCCGCGCCGTTCTTCATTTGCCGGCCGAAGGCCGACTCGCCCCCGGTTATCGGTCCAGCGACGGCGATGGTGATTTCATCAGCCAATGTCGCGGTGGACAGCACAATCGATGCTCCAAGTGCAAAGCCGATTAGCATGGGTGTTTTCATGGGGTAGTCCTCACAGGGGGAACGCGGCGGCGAGTAAGCTTGAGCAGAGCAAGGCGACCCCGGCTGCGATCAGTGCCAGGAAGCAGCCCGAGATAAAGTCATGGTCGCGCATCAGGCCGTTCGATTGTACTGCTACGAGAGAGCAGGAGCCTACCTTGACTTGATGAGCCAATGGTTCGTACTGCAGAAACATACAACGGTGCAGGAATTGTCGGCAGACAGCCCATCGCTGCGCGTCCAGTCTCATACCGCCCGCTAGCTCAACGCACGGGGCTATCTTAGCCGGACACTAGCTGAATCGGGCGTTTGTGAAAGAAATAGATCGGTCCGTAACGTACAGAGCTCGTCGCGTCCGAAGCACCGCCACTTGACACCAAGCGGCCGGTCGAGGCCGAAAGGAGAGACGATCGTTCAGGGCGGGCGCCACCATCGTCTTTCGAGACGTCGAAACACTTGATGCTCGACAGCGTGATCGCCTTGATAACACGCCCAAGGCAACCAGCGCGGTTTCAAATGAAGGCAAAAGACGTTCAGGATCGAGCAGAGTAGTGCGAAGCTGGTCGCAGTCAGCACAACGAGGCTACCAGAGACAAGGTCATGATTGCCCAAGAAGCATCCTCCGCGACATCTAATGGTGATTCGCGCCCTGCGCGGGCTGGGCTCTCATCCAAAGAAAGCGCTTATCCGCCGACGGCGAGGCGAGCACAACATATTGCTGGACCAGCTCGATGACGCGACCAACGTGCTGCACATGTACGGCTGGCCCACTGCAAAGCCACCGTACGCGCAAAAGCGTGAAGGTGAATATGAGTGTGCGAAGCCCGAACGTTTCGTCGCTCTCGACGGAAATTGTCACGCGATTGTCGTTTGCTCGGCCTGACTCTCTCGCCGATTTTCGCGAGGCAATGCAAAAAGCGTCCGGCTATGCAACTTCCATGTGATGAAGTGTCGATTGCTGCCTTCTGGGGCGACCTGCCCGCAAGCTGGGTCACTTGACGGGGGGCCGCGGCCGGCTACGTAGTGCCGTTGCCGGGCTTGCGATCTCCCCTCGCAGTTCAGCTGCGTACTCGGTCATGTCGTCATTCGAGCGTACCGAGCCGAACGGCCTTTCGAGCATGCGACGGACCCGTACCGGCGCGGGGCCGATGTGGAAGCGAATTGCCTGCTGCTCCAGCGCACGTTCCCACCGCGTCGATCGATTCCGCCAACGCAAATAGTCGAGCCAGGTTGGACAGTGATAGCGCTCCGTCCACAATTCCGGATCGGCGATGTCTCGCGCGATCGACCAGCCGTAGGCGCCGTTGCGTTGCCGAGACAATTGCACGTCTTGCATCACATAGTGGAACGCCCTGGCATTTTCCTGTGCAACCCGGTATTCGATCTCGACGACGAGCGGGCCACTGCGTCCGGTCAAGGCGAGCCGTACCTCGGGATCGGCGAGCGGCTCAGGGTCATCACCTCGCGCGCCGATGCGGGGCATAGGCAGCCAACGGCCGATGAGGGGGGAGGCGAGCATCAGGGCGGCCGACACCAGCAGCGCGGTTTCGACCCCCGCCGCGTCGGTCAGACGGCCCCAACCCCAACTGCCGACGGCAATCCCGCCAGAACTCGCCGCCTGATAGGCTGCAAGCGAGCGTCCGGCCACCCAGCGCGGCGCCGACAGCTGCACCCCAATAGTGAATACCGCCCACATCATCATCCACACGGCACCTGCCAGGACGAGTGCCGATGCGGTCAATACCGGTTCGCGGCTGAGCGCAGCCGCAGCCATCGTCGCGCCCATGGACAGCGCACAAGCGCGGATCGCGGCCTCGCCGCTCAACCGCTTGCGCAGTTCGGTGATATTCAGTGCGCCGACCACCGCACCAAGGCCAAAAGCGCCGAGCATGATACCGTAGGTCTGCGCGTCGCCATGCAGGAGATCGCGCGCCACCAGCGGCATCAGAGCGGTGATTGCACCGCCAATGATGCCGGTCACGAGGCTGCGGGTCAGCACAATCTTGATCGAGGGCGAATTGCTGATATAGTGTATGCCAGACAACATCGCGCGGCTCAATCTTTCAGGCGGCAGACGTGAGGGCGCGCTGATGCGTTTCCAAAGCAACAACGCGATAATCAGCGGCAGATACAGCAACGCGTTGAGCGCGAATGCGGCCACTGCTCCCGCGGTTGCTACCACGACTCCGCCGATTGCCGGACCTACGCTCCGCGCGATATTGTAGCTGATGCCGTTCAGCGCGATCGCAGCAGGCAGCTGTGCTTCCAGCGGAACTTGTTCATTAACCGACGATTGCCAAGCCGGTCCCATTAGTGCCATGCCACTGCCGACAACGAGACATAGCATGAGCAAGAGGTTGGGCGTGGCCAACCCAAGCCAGGCGACCACCGTCAGCCCGGTTGCTCCGGCGAGCGCCAATCCAAGTGAAGCCAGCGCCACGACGCGGCGGTCATACATATCCGCGATCGCTCCGGCCGGCATCGAAATCAGCATCACTGGTAGTAAGAGCGCGGTCTGCACCAACGCGACCTTGTCAGCCGACGATGTCATCTGGGTCATGGCCCAGGCCGCGCCAACGCCTTGAATCAAGATACCAACGTTGGACAGGAGGCTCGCAAGCCAGATGCGCCTGAAGGTCGCGTGCCGCAGCGGCGCCGTGATGCCGTCGGCACTACGCGTCCGCGCTTTTTGTGAATCGGTCATATTGGTTCGTGATGATCTACCATGATTTTATCTTGGCAAAGATCACAAGGATGTTCCTGGCGCGATATCGTGTTCAGTGCCTGGCCGTAAAATAAAATGCTTCAGTGACCTGCTGCTTCTGACGGCTTGCGCTCTCATAGCAAAGGCAGCGGTGCAGAAAACAGGAATAGTCATCATCACCGGCTTGATCCTGAAGCCTCTTATCACAACAGGGTCGCATGGTCTTGCTTATGGATTGTGTTCGCTGGCAGATGTAAACTTTGTACGAAGCGGACAAGTGCGCGCGGAAACTCCAGGCGCAACAGTTTGCGTCGCCTGAAGCTTACCTGGCTCTCACTGCGAGGGAGCCGCGACTCCATCTCGCAGGACTCCTCGATGCCTCAGATAGCTCCGAGCAGTGAGTGACGGAGATGGTTGTCGCTTGCCAGGTCGTTTCGTGTCAGTATGGAGCATTGGACGTCATCGGAGACATTGTCAGGTTCTGGATCGAGCGTTTGAGCGCGCATTTTTCGCGCAGCACGCGCGACAAGGTTTCCAGCCGCAATGCCGCTATGGCCGCCTGGTGCGGAAGCGGTGACGCGCTGTAAGGCAGATCGTAGGCACATCCCATTCGGTTCAAAGATGGGACGAGATTTTGCTCCGGTCGCACGCATGGAAACCCTCCTGAGGCCCCTGCATCGTACGAAACGATCCAATCTGGGGCCAGGACGACACGCGCTGTCGAAAAGCTGGGTTGTTCGTACCTCACGTACGGTCTTTGTCGGAGCGTCCTTTACTGCGCAGGTTCTAAAGAAAATACGACTGAACCGTGACAACAAGTTCTATATAAAACATTGGCAATGACGGACGGCGCTGCCCGCTGGGACGTCGCAGGCGAGAGAATGGGTGCCTCAAAGAGCTGATTGTGTGGCTATCTGATATTGTCTTGCGCGACGTCGTAAAACGCGTGGAAGACCTGAACTCCCGTGAGTTTGTGGCACAGCGTGGTTTGGCGCTTCAAAGCAAGTGGGCAGGCTCCGCCCGGTCTCCGCAGAGGCGGGTCCACTTGCCGGGCATGGCACAAGAAAAGCAGCCAGGAGACCATAACCGACCACGTACCCGCTGTCGTCGACAACCAGACTGCTCCAGAAGTGCGACTCGCAAGCGGGCGCGTCAGCACGCGATTGATGCTTTAACTTCTTTTGGTGCGCCCCAAGGAGCGAGCCTTGGTCAAAAATGCGATTCTGGTGCGGCTGTCCCTGCGAGACCGTGCGGCAATAGGGGAGCTCCTTGAGCCGATCGCCCTGCAAAAAGGCACAGCTCTGCATGAACCGAATAAGCATGTCGAGCACGTCTACTTCATGGAGTCGGGCCTGGCTTCACTGAGAATTGTCACGGCGGGAAGCATGCTGGAAACGGCACTCGTAGGATATCGAGGGGTGGTCGGCGCTTCGTTCTTATGGGGAGGGCACCTTGCGACGCATCAATCGGTCGTACTCTTTGCCGGAAGCGCGCGGCGGATCCGTGTCGAGGATTTGCGTCGAATAATAAAGCTGCGCCCAGAGATCCGAGTGCATCTCTTTAAGTACATCCAGGCGCTGACGTTTCAGTGCGTTCAGACCGGATTGTGCGGAGTTCGACACGATCGTGAACAGCGGCTTTCCTCCTGGCTTTGTTTGGCGAGTGATGCTGTTGACGCCCGTATGCTGCCGGTCACCTATGACTATCTTTCTAATGCCTTCGGATTGCGCGGTGCCGGAGGCGCGGAGACACTGGTCCGATTCGAAGAACACGGGCTGATTCGCAAGATGCGCGGCGCTTTGCACATTGATGATCGAAAGTCGCTCGAGCAAAAGGCTTGCTGTTGCTATAAGCTTGTGTCGGCCGCTTATGCCTCTTCAACTCATTGTATTGAAACGAGTGGAGTCTTTGGGGCAGTCTCACAGTCAGTTTCCAAGAGAGGCCGTCGCGATGATTATGCGCCAAGATGCTGAGTCTGTTGTAAGGCAAGCTGCACCCGCTTTCGCGACGTCTTATGGCTGGGTTGTTGCCGGGGTTTACGACGACCGCATTTGGACTGGCGCAGGATCTTGCGCCTGGTCACATCTTAAGACCTGATCGGGGCGGTCAATGCTCGGGGGAGAGCGCGAATGCGACGCTCGGGTAGCAAACCAGGCTGCTTGTCCTTTGCGTACAGAGTTCGGCCGAGCGCAGCCGAAGGGAACAAGGTATTTATTGCCGGCATGGCGGACGGAGATGGCAGGCTGCTGTTGATCAGCGGGGACGACAGGTGAACAGTGGAAGAACCGTGCTGCAAGCATGAGATTGTGTGCCTCAAAGCGCATTTCGTGAAGCGATCTGAGATTACCCACGTGACAAGGCGACAGGGACGGAGGGTGAAAGGAATTGCTGCGCCAGAGTTCCAAGTCGGGGGGGGAGCGGCCAGAAATGACATTTGTCATGAGATCATCTGCTTTTCTGCGGTTTTGGCCGAACAAGACTGGGGCGACCTCCATCGAGTACGGCCTGATCGCGGTGGCGGCTTCCGTTCCGCTTATCCTTGCGCTCAACGGTATTCGTCCAAAGCATAACGCTGATTGCAGTGCTGCGCCTGTGCGCACCGTTTCGACCGGGCAGTTTGACAGGCTGGATCTCGCACGCGAACCCATCACGGGCAATCAACAGAACGTCGAAAAGGCGTCCGCTGGATCCTCGGGCCGATGATATGAAGGTCGATGGAATAGGAGACGCGATCTGTGCATGAGCTAGATAAAAATCTCGTCCCATGTCCTTGGAAGAGGCCCCTTCGCTGCCAACTCTCCAGCTCTTCCGCGTAAGTGGCTAGTTCATAGCCTGCGCGGCCCCGCGCACCATTTTGGAAGCTGGAGCAGTGATGTCCCGATTTGAAAAGCTTGCTATCTTTATCGATGGTCCCAACCTCCACGCTACCGCCAAGGCGCTTGGTTTCGAGATCGACTACGAGCGCCTGCTTGAGGAGTATCGGAGGCAGGGCCGGTTGCTGCGGGCATTCTACTACACGGCGATTGCCGAGGATCAGGAGTATTCGTCGATTCGGCCGCTCATCGACTGGCTGGACTATAACGGCTATACCGTCGTCACCAGGGCAACCAAGGAATTCCTTGACGTCAGCGGGCGGCGTAAAGTGAAGGGTAACATGAACATCGAGCTTGCGGTCGATGCCATGGAACTCGCCAGGCATATCGATCAGATGATCCTGTTCTCTGGTGACGGCGACCTCCGTTCCTTGGTCGAGGCCGTGCAGCGCCGCGGCGTCAGTGTCACTGTCATCTCCGCCAACACGATCCAGCCGCCGATGATCGCAGACGAGCTTCGGCGGCAGGCAGACGACTTTATTGAACTAGCACGGTTGAAGCCGAAATTGGGCCGCGATCCGACTGAACGGCTCGGGCCCGGGACAGGTGCTGGCAAGCGAGAGTCAGCCAGCGCGGAATAGCGCATATGGCGATGCGATCACGGCAAGTGGACATGATGCCCGGTAGCGCCCCGGCGCTATCCCGACAGCACGACCATCTCCATCACGTTGATGATTTCCTCCTGTCAGGGCACCTCGCGTCTGTCATGCGGCTGTAGACGCCGATGCCATCCTCTCGCACCAACTGCACTTGTTGCTGCCTGTATCGCCGGCACGACCTCTCGCCTCCTCAGAGTCTGACTCATAAATCACCCAACCTTAGCTGCAGCCGCGAGTCTGCGGGTCAGGAGCCTGATGTGTGCAATCAGCAGCCAGGCAGCTTCGGTTGCCCCCGTCGCCTCGAAGTCCTTGGCGAGGCGGCGGCATCTGCCGAACCAAGCGAATGTGCGTTCAACCACCCACCGCCTCGGCAGAAGCTGGAAGCCTTTGACGCCTTGGGGCCGCTCGACGATCTCGACAGTCCATGGACCGCAGTCTGAGAGCGCGTCGAGAAGTTGATTTCCGCGGTAGATCCGGTCGGCAAAGACGTGGCGCAGCCGGGGGAAGTTCATCCGCACGTTCTTCAGCAGCGGTACGGCGCCATGGCAGTCCTGAACGTTGGCCGGATGAACATGAACCCCGAGGAGGAGGCCATTGGTATCCGTCACAATATGCCGCTTGCGGCCGTAGATGCGCTTGCCTGCATCGTAGCCGCGCGGTCCGCCAGCTTGCGTGGTCGGCGCACTTTGACTGTCGATCACGGCTGCCGTCGGCTTCGGTGTCCGTCCAAGCTTTTTTCGCGCCCGTCGGACAAGCACGCTGACAATCCTCTGCCACCGGCCTGTATCCCGCCATCTATAAAAATAGCCCTGCACCGTCGAATAGGGCGGGAACTCCTGCGGCAACGCCCGCCACTGGCAGCCAGTCGAAACGATATAGAGGATCGCTTCGATCACACGACGCAGCTCCGTCTTACGCGGCCGGCCGCGCCGGTTCGCTCGCGGCAACAGGCGTCTGATCAGCGCCCACTCCGCATTGGTCATATCGCTTGCATAACGCAGATCGTCCCGCCGATATTGCTCCCGAGTGATCTCAGTCCAGGGCATCGTGCTCTCCCTCGAATCTTTGCAAATCCGATGGAATCACACCCCACTGAGATCACTCACCCATTTTTCAGTCAGGCTCTCAGGAGGCGTTGACGATGACTTCGGCCGCGTCCTCCACCGGCTGACAGGCTGGGCTGGACCAGTGCCCGGATTGCCGTAGTTCGCTCCCAAGCCGAATCAGGCTGCACTGCAGCCAGAGGCGTTCCTCCTTCTCGTACCCGCTACGCCAGAACAGTGTTTCGGCATATGCGCGCATGCGGAACCGGTAAAGCAGTCGGTAGAAGTGACTGGTCATGTCCCTGGTCCTTGTCCATTGTCGCCAACGAGACGCTTTTTCACGACACCATTGTCTTCACTGAGCGCGATGTTTGAATGCAATTTGGTCCCGGGTGACGCTTGAAACCGGCTTTGGAACGCCTCTTTTGATGGATTTTCATCCCGCGGATCCTGGCTCACGACATAAGTCGCAGTGGAGTAAATTCGATCTCCGCCATGGTGACCGATACCTGAGCTATAAGTCAGAAGCGGATGGCAGAAGCTTGGTTGTGAGGAAGATCAAATCGATCTCGTGCAGCACCTGGCGTCACTCTGCGATCAATCCCCATCCTGGATGTCGCGAGGGTTCATGCAAGCCACGATAAAGGCACGAGCGCTCAGGTACGGAACGTGCGCTTCTGATACGATTGGATCACGCTCGCTGAGCGAATACGCGCGTGTCCGCTTTGTACGAAGTTTGCGCGCGCATTTGGAAGCACAATCTGCCACATAGCTGGACGAGGGTGGGCTGGCCCCGCACCGGCTGGTTCACTCTCTCGGCGGGCGTTCGGCGAGGGGCTTTTGGGTGTGGACGATAGGGGCGCAGATGCCACCTGGTAAGGCTGGCATCAAGGGGAGCAACGTCGGCATTACTTGCATGGGCGAGCGCTTCGAGGATCGCATCGGAATGCGCGTCCTGCTTGCTTGATGTTATGCAACGAAGTCAAAGGCGTACGATCAGTGGTGCCACTGAGTGATCCTGGTGCGTTTTGGTCGCGACGGTCAAAAGCGGGATTCAGCCGAGCAGGCGGCTTGTTCGCCGGACGGGCATTCCCGATGGACTTTAGGCGCCGTGCTTCTCGGCCAGCGGCGCTTCGAGTTCCTTGCAAATTCGTCGCGCATCGGTGACATGACACAAGTTGAGATCGGTGCCACGAAGACGCGGTCGGTTGCGCGCTGCTGCGGGCGGTAGGAAATTCGATCAATGAATACGCCGCTTAATGGCTATGTCGCGGCCCTGGAAGCCTTAAATGAAGACGGTCGGCTCCGCGGCCTGAAGCCGCGCAAAGGGACCGATTTTGCTTCAAACGACTATCTGGCGCTGGCGAGTGCGCCCCGTATGAAGAGGGCTTTGTTCACCGCGCTCGATGCCGGAACGCCGATCGGAGCCGGTGGGTCACGGCTACTGCGCGGAAATTGTGAGGAGCACGAAGCTCTCGAAGCGGACGCGGCGCGGTTCTTCCGAGCGGAGACAGCGCTGTTCTTCGGCGGCGGTTACATCGCAAATTTTGCCGTTCTGACAACGCTGCCGCAGCAAGGCGATTTGCTTGTTCTCGATGCGCTCGTGCATGCTAGCATTCATGAAGGCGCACGAGCGAGCCGAGCCGAGTTCCGGATAAGCGCCCATAATGACCCCCAGTCGATCGAAGACACGATTGGCGACTGGCGCGCCAGGGGCGGAAAGGGACGCGTCTGGATCGTGGTGGAGAGCCTCTACAGTATGGACGGAGACTTCGCGCCGCGTACAGATCTGGTCGCAATCGCCGAGCGCCACGAAGCGTTTCTGGTCGTGGATGAGGCACATGCCACAGGTGTTTACGGCGAGCAGGGACGGGGCCTTACTGCGCCCTATGAGAAGCGCGAAAATCTTTTAGTGATCCACACCTGCGGCAAGGCGCTGGGCGCGGCGGGTGCCCTTGTCACAGCTTCCGGCGTATTGCGCGACTTCATGGTCAATCGGTGCCGTCCATTCATTTTCGCCACCGCTCCGTCACCCCTAATGGCCGTCGCGGTGCGAGAGGCAATCCTAATCCTGCAGGAGGAGCCCGACCGGCAACGACGTCTGATCGATTTGATCGACTTTGCACATCGGCAGTTCGCTCTGTGCGGTCGCGCGAGCTCTTCGAATTCGCAAATCGTTCCTTATGTTGTGGGCGACAACGCCCGTGCGATGCGGCTCGCTTCTGCGCTACAGGCGCGCGGCTTTGATATCCGCGGGATACGGCCGCCAACGGTGCCTGTGGCAACGGCACGGTTGCGGATCTCGCTGACACTTAACGTCGGGCAAGATGATGTATCCGACATGATCGATGCGTTGGTCGAGGAGACCTGGGGCGACGTGCAGTGAGGCCGCGCAGGATGATCAGGCTGATGTCGGGATCGGCAAAACGGTCTTCAAAGGTGCTTGCCGACGCACCCGCTTCGGAATTCAAATTGACAAGGCGCGCCCACGCAGAGCTACCACAGCTCGTTGGACAAATTCTCAGGATGTCCATCAATCCTTGAGTGCCAGGCTCGACGGGTGTAGGTGACGCGCAGAAGAGTGTTCTGCGTTCCAGCCCGTGATCGCAACTGTCGCGCGCGCGAAAATTGCTGGTTTATTGCGGATCCAAAGTATGGTCTTACAGTTTCAGCGATTCTGCGTTTCCGAGATTGGCGGTCGCTTCGTTGGCTGATGCAGGAGAGACCGTTAGATGCCGTCGCGAGCAACAGTGTTCCTCACATCAGCAGGCTGGACCGCCGTCGTGATCCTAATTCTGCTGTATGTGATCTTCAGCCCGATCTGAGTCGGGGGGCTTAACGGAACGATCTCTATCGGTTCCAAAACGGATGATCCGGCGAGGATATGAAATTTGTCCGGTGTCGCCGAGCCTCGATTCGATCCCGACATCCATCGCAGCACATTTCTGCGGCTTCAGCCAACTGTGTTGACCAGTGCATTGACGGAAGGCATGGACCCTGTTCGGTCGCGGCAGGAATTGTGTGGGTGCTGGCCGCGCGTTGCCAACACAAGTACGTAAAGTAAGAGGAGGATAAAGAGCCCGCGCATACAAAGTGGTGTCCTGTCCCGAAGCTGTATGTCAATTGTGCAGCGGATCACATCCGGTGCATTTACCGATGGACGGGTGAGTTTTGCGGAACTCAACCGAAGCCGTGCTGGGCGGTTCAAACGACTGCGAAAGTGCAGGTCAGTTCAGTAGATCGACCCTGCCGGTGTCGAGCCGGTACAGACCCCCGACGACCTTTAGTCTGTTCTGCTCAACTGCCGCGTTCAGAACCGGGCCCGCCGATTTAAGTTTCTCGACGTTATCGATTACGTTTTGCCGGGTGGCATTGGCGAACGCATCACCGGTTTGCTGGCGCGATTTCCGAACGGCAGGCGCAAGCGCAGTGACGAGGGATGGAATATGCCCCGGCGCCGGCTTGTCGTCGTTGAGCGACTTGATCGTGGCGTCTATCGCGCCACAATGATCGTGACCGAGTACTAAAATCAACGGTGTATTTAGCACGGCGACTGCGTATTCCATGCTCGCGATCGTGACATCGTTGGCAAAATTGCCGGCGAGGCGGCAGACAAACAGGTCACCAAGTCCGCTGTCAAAAGCAAGTTCAGGCGCTACGCGAGAATCGGCGCAGCTCAGAACCGCCGCATATGGATTTTGTCCATCGACTAAAACCTGACGCTCGCGCTTGAAATCGTCGCCTCGTGATGCGCCCTGGACAAATCGGTCATTACCTTCGATCAGCCGCCTGAGCGCAGCATCCGGCGAGAGCAGATTGCCCGGCTTGGGCAGCTGTTTTGCTTCCTTCGCATTAACGATGTTGTCGCCGAGCCGCATGCCAACCGCCGAAAACGCGAACAGCGACAGCAATAGCGACCGGCGCGACGGCTTGATCATCGGCGAGCAAGACATATTAGGGGAACGGTCTGCGTGCATGTGTCGCCTCATCGCGCCGCTTTACGCCATCCATTGGCTTCAGCCTCCGCTTCGCTGCAGAACCATCGATCACCCAGCTTCTTCGTCATATCGATTTGTCCGTAACCGAGTTGCCCGGGCATGTGATAAGTGCGCTCGCCCCCGCGGCCCAGCGTGCCCTTTATCACACATTCGGGTGAGGGCGGGTCGGATAGCAAGGCGGATCCGAGCAGGAGTTCCTGAGCGTCGATCGGTATCGAGCTCGCGCCGACAACGATCGTCCCCTTGTTGCGGCGACGCCAGTCCCAAGGAGCAATGAACGCCCCCGACCATAGGCCCGCATAGGCATTGCTCGCTACAACCTCATAGATAATGTAGGTGTGAGGATCGGATGATAGTGCCCAGCCCGAGCTTATCATCCATGCGTTCACGTCCTCGCCCGCGATGAAGCAGCTGCCGAGTGACCGGCCGTACTTATCCACCCCTGTGGTATGACAATCCCACGTTCGTCCATTCGAATGCCTGATAAGCTCATCGCGAGCAGTTATGCCGCAAGCCCATTTCTGGCCGTGGGCGTCGAGGCAGATCTGATCCGTCTCTGGCGCCTCGATACCCGAAAGCCGAATTTTGGTTTGCTCGATCTCAATGGTATTGCCATCGACGATGCGCGGAGGGCCGCTGAGTTTCGCTGCGCAAGCCGGAGACGTGATGATGGCGAGCAATGCGGTTATCATCGCGCGACGTTTCATCCCGACAGCCTTTCGCTCTTGGTCCATGCGCTCAGAAACACGTGCAATCCGGCGTCGCCGCATTCGACTGCTTGATCGCACCATGTCGGTTACTTGGCCTGTGCTGCATCATTCGATGTTTGGTTGGTGGAAGCTCGATTGTGATTGCCAACCTACGGCCTGACGTAACGTGAGATTCAAGCGATTTCTTGTGTGAGTTGCGATGGGCTTCCGGCCTCGATCGTCTCTCTCAGTTGGCGCACACCGCACCGTGCTTAAGATCATCGGGCACAGCGTCGAACTCGGTGCATAAAAAAGCAACCGAGTGCTCCCGGAAAGAGAAAGCAATCAAAGTAAATGAACATGGCTTGCAACGCGTTCGCGAGCGCCATCGTACGGCGCACGATCTTTCGATGTAGATTCGTCGATGTGCCAGACATCGGGTGCGACCGTTAGAGCATGCTGTCTTTACACAGAGCGTAGCCCGAAGTTTTGAGGTAGTTGGTGCACTCTTCCTCGGAAGAGATTGAGGAGTTTACCAACCTTTCGCCAGGCGGCCTCGACATCACGAGGCGCAGCTCGCATGAGGTGTTTGAGTTTGGTGAAGACCTGCTCGATCGGATCGAGGTCAGGGCTATAGGGCGGCAGGAAGATGCGGTGGGCGCCTCTGGCGCCGATAGCTTGGCAAGCCGCTTTTCCTTTGTGGCTGTCAAGATTGTCGAGAACAACGATCTCGCCAGGTGCGAGGGTAGGGGCCAACACTTTCTCGACGTACAACGTGAAGAGCTCACCATTGATGGGGCCATCAATCATCCAAGGCGCGCTGATCTGATCGTGACGCAGCGCCGCGATGAAGGTCATGGTCTTCCAATGGCCGAAACGTGCAGATCCTTGGAGGCGCTGCCCACAAGGCCTCCAGCCGCGTAGCGGCGCCATACTGGTCTTGATCCACGTCTTGTCGATGAAAACCAGCCGCGCGACATCGATCCTGCCTTGGTGCGCTTTCCAGCAGGTCCGCTTACGGGCGACGTCTGGGCGATCCTGCTCGGCTGGCAGGAGCGTTTTTTTGAAGCTGAGCTCCTCGGCGTGAACAACAGTCCACACCGCCCGCACGCCTGTTTTGATCCCCCGTGCAGTCAGCTCCCAGCTTGCGCAAGGTAAATGGCCCCGAGCGAATGCGTTCGCGCAGTCGGCGTTGGTATCCGACAGAACCCGCTTCTTATGACCGCCGATCTGACCGGGGCCAGGCCCCCGATATCCCGTCTCAGATTTTTCCAATTCGTCACGCAGGGACGGGCTGATCTGTAGCGCCTCCGCAATCGAACGAACCGTCTCGCCCGCGTCAGCCCGCGCCATGGCTCGTTCGCGGATGTCTTCCGAATGGGGGCGCGTCATCCATGCTGGCCTCCGCCTCCAGCATGGAGGTCGAAATCGGAAATCCCCACCCGAGGGGAATCCCGAATCCAGAAAACAACAAGCTCCTAGTCAGCTTACCGTCAGTTTCGCCTGGCTACTTTGGCGCGGCCCAATGCGCCTCAAATCAATAAGAAACCCTCTTGCCTTAGGAGTACGGATCCTCATGTACGGTCGAATTGGTGAGTATTATGAAGCAGTTACGTGGGCGTCCCACGACGAGCACGCGGATGAAAGAGATTTCGAGGGCAGGTTCGCTAACATGCACCTGTCCGCAGCGGAGCCGACCTCCTCTTCTGCAGCGCCAACGTATTCCCTCGTGACCAAACCTCCGATAGAGCCGATCGACAAGGATACGTTTCGCAGAGAAGCAAAGATCTTCCAAAATGATCATGAAATAATGCGCATCGCCGAGAATCCGCGGGAGTACTCGCGTTTCGTATCGACACGAGCCAAGAACGTCAGAGAGGCTGCGGAGGACTACGGCTCGACCAGAGATTCGGAGGAAGCGCGATACTACAGCTATAATCTTGGAAACAAAACTGTCGCACTGCTGCGGACGGAAGGCGGATACAGCATGAACGAATTCCACGACGACAGGTGGCGAGAACTGTTTCCCGGGCGAGAACACATCACCTCCGTCGTCGATCTTCAGCTTGCCCATCCCTTGGTGGAGAACGCAGGCGATATTCTGCTCGAGTATCAGCTTCGGCGAGATGCGCGAGAGGGCGAGCAACCGTTGCTCAAATGGTATCCACTTAACGAAGAATCGAAAGCTCGCGCGGCGAAGTTAGGTTTCGTAGAGGTCGACGATTGCAATATGGTACTTGATCCTACTCAGCATCCTGACAAATGGACAACGAATAGCGCAGGTGAATGGCAGCGCGCCAACAAACCTGAACGATATCTCGCTAAAGTAGACGACGGCGAGCGCCGTAATACCCATGTAGCAAGCTCCGGATACGCGTACGAGGATGACTTTATGTGACTTTAACCGGTGAGAACACGTTGACACACTTCGTCTATCTTCCCTGATTCTCGCGAACGATAGTCGTAAACCGCAGTCCGCGCCTGGGGTGCGCCTGCCTCATTTGCCGCATCCCGTGGGCTCAATCCAGCTTGAAGTTCGCTCTGGCCACACGACGAGGGCCAGAGCATCAAGCGCAATCGTTTTACGGAAGGGAAGGGGTGTTCGGTGCCTCCGGATTGCGCCACCGGAATTTCTTCGGACTTGAGACAAGCCGGTGAAGTGCATTTCCGTGCGGCCCGCCGCGCTCATTCCGACTAAACACGAGCCAGGTTTCAACTTGCCCGGTTCCGCGGGGCGGTCCCATTTCCGCATCAAAGGTTTGATGCGAGATCGGTATTTGTGCGCCCTCCAATGCGCTATCTTCCAGAATACGACGTGGTCGATGCGCCGGAATAGCTACGTGGTGAATCGGTGAACTTGTAGAACGCTGCCCATCCCGCCAGTTGACGGTTCAGGCCCGCCTGCTCGGATATATAGGTGTCCATACTTAGGTACCTTAGCAAGGGCGCGTTTCCACGCTCTAATTGATATTACAATTATATTTGTCGCAAAATGGCTCGCGAGAGAGACGAGCCGCCAAATTGCAGGTCCGGTTTCATGCAGCAACGACGAGCTCTGCGGTCGGGCCAAAATCGGGATCTGGCACCTAAGGACTGCAGGCCGTGTTCGGTCCGATCTACGCGGTCAGCCCGGTCTTCAAAAGTCCTGATGCATAGGGACCAGGCGGCGCCTCCGCACGATAGCGAGTGACTCAGCTGCGCGAACTTCGTGGCCAGACGATCGGGTACGCCGGCGAAAGGCAGAGCGATCCATGCTTTAGCGAATTTGACAACGTCGAGCGCTCCGTCGGCGCGGAGAAGGCGTCCGACCTTCGGAAGGGCATCGCGATCCAGAGGCGCAGTGGGCAGCCGTGAACTGCTGAGCTCTTGTTGCGGGCTTGAAGCGGACGGCCGATTCAAAGCCGAATTTGTAACGAGAGACGGCGCCCGGGCGGGTGGGGAAGAGCGAAAGAAGCATGCTTCAGATCAGGATTTACGACGCGCAAACGAGCCGCGTGAGGAAATCTAGATCTTCCGTCCCAATTCTGCGGTCGATCGGACGCAGCATGGCTGCAGAATTCCTCGCCGGGGGTACTCGGGAAAGGGGCCCGCCGCCATGAGGTATGCCGGCGTCGCTATCACTGCCCCGTTCCCGGGTACCCTATTAACCGGTCTCGTCGCTGCACTCGCTCCCGCGTGCCGCCTTCGGCGTCACGCTCCTGCGGGTGCCATTGTCCGTTGAAGCGATGCGCTGCGCGCACGCCTGGTCAGAGCAGGGGCCGCAAGCATCGCTAGGCCAACTCCCCCGAAGAATGGATCTAGAGCTGGCCGCGTCGCAGATTGGCGCCCGCTCGCTGCATGTGAGCGGGGAGGGCTAAACCGGCTCTCGTAAGCTGGCACGTGGGCGCCTGGTCATGGCATCGCTTGCTTCGCGGAATGGGCCGAGAGCAACGGTGCTGCCCTATGACGAGCTGCGAGAGGCTCGCGGTTTGTCGCAAAAACGTTACAGGACAAGTCAGCGCTTCCGAACGCGTGTGCTTTGCTGCTACTCCGGGGCGCTCAGCGTCAAGGAGCTGCGCCGCGATCTTGCTTTGTGTGACCATTGGCCGAGGCCTTTCGCGCCCTTTCTATTGCTTCCCGTTCACTTGGCTCTATCCGATCGAACCAGGAGCCTGGAGGATAAGCCGCGATTCGCTTGGCGAAGAAAGATTGCGGCTCCCAATCTTGTCCCTCGCCCTTCTCGAAAGTGATGACGCCGTTGTGGGTAAAATAATGGGGTCCTGGGATCTTACAGTTCACCAAAAGCAGAACGCGCCACAGATCGCCCTTCTCGGTCGGTTTGTCATTGGGTTTCGACACGTAATCCACTGCGACGGGTTCAATGATATGGCAGCGGCCGTGCCGCAGAAGGTTGCCGAGTTTGCCTTGCGCAGTCGTCACGAAGTTGAAGTTGGCCGGATCATGCAGAAACTGAAGATTTGCGTCCCTTTCGCCATCTGTGACTTCACTGGCGATCAACGAGAGCGCCAAGGCGCGCCAGCCCAATTCAATCGGCTTTGCATATGTCGACGCAAGTTTAATCGTCCCGTCAGTCGCGATCTTCCAAGTGATAGCGTACTGTTCGTCTGATCTATTGTCCGGGTGCCTGGTCCATGAAAAATAAACATACTCTGTTCGGTCAATTCCTTCAGCGACTCCCCACGATCGAGGCACAAAGTGAGCCACCTTCGAGACCTTGGAAATGATTTGTTCTATAGTCTCACCATCTTGCGCTCGCCACGTTGACTTGACCCTTTCGACAAGCGCGTGGTCGTTGGCGCGAACATTGTTGCTCGTCAACGCCAGCCCGGCCAGGCAGATCAGCGACCGGGCGATACAGAACCAAAGCACGCGCCTTCCAGGTTTTTTCTTCATTGCGTCCGGCTCATCTGGTTATCATCCACACGTCAATCCAAAGCGGCGCGTCTTCCTCAGCGTGCTATGCGCAGATCGCAAGAAGTTAGCGGCAACGTGACGCAGGCGCCTGCCGATGTCCCGCGCGAGCAGGCGCCGTCCCTCGATGTCACGCGCCGCTAACTTCAGTGGTCAGCCAAAGCCTCAATTTGCAATGCTGGACCTGCCCAGGAGGAGAAGCCTGAACATGATGAGGACTTGCATTGTTCGTGCCAGGCAATAACCGGCAGTTCGCGGCAGGTTTGTGCTGTCTTTGTCGACTTACCGACCTGCGCACGTTCTAATGTTACCATTCAGCTTATTCGCCACGACCTCCGTGAATGATTCTTGTCACGCAGGAATCTTCGACAGCGGGCGAATGCCTCGCTGCCGGAGTCTTGACGACAATTGGGAGCAGGTATGCCGCCATCGATCCGTGTGATCCGGGGGCGTTGCCGCTACTACGAATGGAGGGCGCCCCAGCCTGTTGTGCTTTGCACTTTGCGGCCTACACCAACGCGGAGCCGCCCTTCAGTGGCGAGCGATCTGGAATCGACGTTAAGGAACTTCACGGATCAACCAAGCGGACGAGACGTGGGATTCTCCGGTCGCGCAACGTTATGGGCCGTCGTCTACCTGCTCGTCATTGCAGTCGACATTAGAGGAGCTGCGCTTCCACGCAGCCGTGTCGACCGGCAAGAGAGAAGCCTCAGGTCTTGCTAGCTTCGGCTTGAACTACTCAACACTTCCGAGAGCATCTGTCTGACGGGGCGGCTCATAAAAGGCCTTGCCATCCAGCCGAACAGACCGACCGTAAAGACGGCAGCAGCAAAGACGCCGAGGGCGCTCCAAACAGCCATTTTCATGCGAGGCTCTCTTTTGGTTGTGGTGATTCAATATGCTTGCTTTGGCCAGTATCACCAAAACGTCGGCGTGACGCCTACCAGGATTGGCTGGTCGCACATCGACACGTCCGCTGAGCACGCTGCGGGATTTAGCGAATACCTCTTGCGCCTATTCGTCACCGATCCATGGATATTGGTGGAGAAGAAAGGGCGCATCGAAGCGTGCTCGATGAATCGTTCAAAAGCCGGGCCGCATGAAAGCGTCCCGCTCGGCGCGGTGACCTTCACCTGCAGGCCGCGTCGTCTCTTCCATGGATCTGACACGCCGCCCGACGCCACGCGCCTCCGAGATGGCCATTCCGATATCTTATGATTGGAGAGTGGCGTCCACGTCGTGATCAAGCGCGGCCGTGGAGCGTCATTCGCGTAAGACAGGCCGCAGTACCAATTTGAGAGGTTGACGGCCGCGTTCTCTTGCCGATAATCCAAGTCGTCGAGGTTCTCCGGTTTCCGTTTGATCCGGAGCTAAGAGGGAAGCCGGTGCCAATGCCGGCGCTGCCCCCGCAACTGTGAGCGGCGAGCCACTGTCCAACAAAGTCACTGAAGCCCGCGCGGCTTCGGGAAGGCCGGACAGCAGCAATGACCCGCGAGCCAGGAGACCTGCCCCGACAATATGTTCATCCACGGGCGGGGTGTCCCGGTGGTGCGCCAAGCAGCCGTCGCTCGGGCGACTTCTCCTGCCTGCGTCCGCCATGGCCTTTGCCCCAACACGGGGTTAGCGGTATGTCTCTTCTCTCACTTCCGGTTGCCACGCTCGGAACGCCGCGCATCGGTCCAAGGCGCGAGCTCAAAGTCGCACTCGAAAGCTATTGGGCCGGGAGAATTAGCGAACGGCAGTTGCTCGAGGATGCAGCCGGCCTACGTGCCGCGAACTGGGCGCGCCAGAAGTCCCTCGGTGTCACCGTCATTCCGTCGAACGACTTCTCGCTGTACGATCAGGTGCTCGACACCAGTGTCATGGTCGGCGCCATCCCGGAAGTCTACGCCTCGAAAGCCGAGCCCGTTTCCCTCAAGACGTATTTCGCCATGGCACGCGGTTCACAATACGACAGCCGGGGTGCGAGTTGCGGCCATGGATCTCGCGGCGATGGCGCACCCGCGCAGGAGATGACCAAGTGGTTCGACACCAACTACCATTACATGGTCCCGGAATTTCACCGCGGACAGACTTTCAGGCTGTCCTCTCGCAAGCCTATCGAGGAGTATGAGGAAGCCAAAGCCCTTGGCTTTCAGACTCGCCCTGTCCTGATCGGCCCGGTCACATTCCTAAAGCTAGGCAAGAGTGCTGATCCTGCGTTCCAGCCACTGTCACTATTGGATGACCTGATACAGGTCTATATCGAGGTTCTGCAGGAATTGGCCAAACGCGGGGCAAATTGGGTTCAGTTCGACGAGCCCTGCCTGGTTCTTGATCTGGATGTGGAATCAAGAAAATCCTTGCTACATGCCTATGACCGGCTCGCCAGGGAAGGGCCGGCCATCAAGATCATGGTCGCCAGCTATTTCGGCGGCCTCGGCGACAATCTTCCCACCGCCTTGCGCCTACCTGTCGCCGGACTGCACGTCGATCTGGTTCGGGCGCCAGCGTTATTGGACCGGATCATTTCCGCCAAGCGAAGTGATCTCGTCGTGTCGCTCGGCGTGATAGACGGCCGCAATGTGTGGCGAACGAATTTGTCGGCACTGCGCCAGCGGCTCGATCCCGCTATCACGAAGCTCGGCAAGGATCGCATACAAATCGCTCCATCTTGTTCGTTGCTTCACGTGCCGGTCAATGTTGAACTCGAGACGGAGCTCGCTTCAGACGTCAAGAGTTGGCTTGCATTCTCGGTTCAGAAGATTCGTGAGCTTGCGACCTTGGCGCGGGCTCTTGCAGGAGATCAGAATGTTGCCGGCGCTCTTGCGGAATCGGAGCGCATCACCACCGAGCGTGGGACTTCGCCAAAGATCCGAGATGCCGATGTCGCCGTCCGGATGAGAGCGATCAACCAGACCACGCGCCGGCGCGCCAGTCCATTTGCCAGTCGTGCCGAGATCCAGCGCAAGCGCTTCAAACTACCGGCGTTTCCTACCACGACGATCGGATCGTTTCCGCAGACTGCAGAGGTCCGTAATGCCCGGGCAGCACACGCGCGAGGCGCGATGAACGACGGGCAATACGACGAGTTCCTCAAGGAGGAGACTGCGCGTGCCGTACGTTGGCAGGAGGACATCGGCCTGGACGTGCTCGTGCACGGCGAGTTCGAGCGCAATGACATGGTGCAGTACTTCGGCGAACAACTCGCAGGCTTCGCATTTACCAAAAACGGCTGGGTACAATCCTATGGCTCGCGCTGTGTCCGGCCGCCAATCTTGTTTGGCGATGTCTCACGGCCGAAGCCGATCACCGTGGGTTGGTGGCGGTACGCGCAATCCCTAACTAAGAAGCCGATGAAGGCGATGTTGACCGGACCAGTCACGATCTTGAACTGGTCGTTTGTTCGCGATGATATTCCCCGAGCCGAGGTCTGTCGTCAAATTGCGCTCGCGATCCGAGACGAAGTCGGCGATCTCGAAAATGCTGGTGCGGCCATGATCCAGATCGACGAGGCTGCGCTGCGCGAAGGATTGCCGCCGCGCCGATCGGAGTGGACGGCTTATCTCGAGTGGGCCGGGGATTGCTTCCGCATCTGCTCATCGGGCGTCGCCGATCAAACCCAGATCCATACCCACATGTGCTACTCGGAATTCAACGACATCATCGATGCGATTGCTGCAATGGACGCGGATGTCATCTCGATCGAGACTTCGCGGTCGAAAATGGAGCTGCTCGACGCGTTCCGGAACTACAAATATCCAAATCAAATCGGGCCGGGTGTGTACGATATCCATTCTCCGCGCGTGCCCGAGTCGAGCGAGATGAAAGAGCTTGTCGCTTTGGCTCGAAAGCGGCTGCAGGATTCGCAACTCTGGGTCAATCCGGATTGCGGCCTGAAGACGCGCAAATGGGAGGAGGTTCGCCCGGCGCTGGTGAACATGGTCTCCGCCGCCCGCGAACTACGCGCTGCATTCACTCCAGCCGACCGTTGATCTGGGCCTAGTCTTTCGTCGAGAAGGCCGATCGCGTGCCAACGATTTGCGGGCTCGATAATCGTGAAAAGCGTTGGTGATCGGGAAAAAGGCCCGGCCGCCTTTAGCGGCCGGGCGGAAGTGTGTCCGGGAGGAGCGACGCTGCTAGGCAACGTGCTGACTTCCATCGGCGGAAGGAGGGCGCCGATGGTTCGATTACGGCGGGGACATCCGCCGAAATCTGACCCCAGTTAAGGCGCAAGCTCAGCGTAGCTCAATCATGCCCTGGTATGCGGCCCCTATAGCCTGGGATTAGAAATCTACACCAGGGTTTGTCGCTGATGAGTACTTTCGCAACGTTGCAGGGCTGAGCAATGTGGGGCGGTCGTGCCGGCCGATCACGGACGGGCACCAAGCGCACATTGGTACGCTTTTCTGCCGGAAACGATGGGCTCGATCAACGGGACCATACGATAACGCGTACAGCAAGGATCTTATCGTGGTGACCAATGCAATCTGCGGCTTGCTATTGATCTGGCTCTGGCTAGTCATTGGTCTAGTCAGGTTTTTGTTCCAACCTCTGTTGGGAATCTTGTGCGGCTCGACGCAGAGGGGTCCGCAAATGGGATGCCGATCAGCGTGCTCCTGATCGCCGCGACTGCTCGCGATCCAGAGCATAAACCAGTTTGGTGATGTCGAGCTCGGATCTGAAACGGCTCGGTTCGGCTTAGTCTGGTTTAGACCGCCAGACTATGTGTAGCCCCGCTCCGAGTAAGGTGAGCGTCGAAGATCGATGCGACGCTCCGGGCCAGGAACTCTGCGCCACCGGCTATCGAAAGCCGGCCATCATCCATCACCACGACGCCATCGGCGATAAGGCCGTCGAGGCGAGAACGATCAACGACGGCCAAGCTTGGATCCCGGCCGTAACGGCGGGATGTCTCGGAAAGATCGACTGTCAAATCGCACATGATTCGTTCGATAATCTCGGCGTGGAAGCGATCGTCGTCAGTCAGTAAATAGCCCTTTGCGATGGCGAGCCGATCCTCGCTGATGCGAGCGAGGTAGTCCTTTGTCGGGAGGGCGTTCGCGACAAAGCCCTGTTGCATACGGCCGATGGCGCTGGCGCCCAGACCAATCAAGGTGTCCGCGCTATCGTCAGTATAGCCCTGGAAATTGCGCCTCAACCTGCCTTCCTGGCTCGCCAGGGCGAGATTGTCGTCCGGTAGGGCGAAGTGATCGATTCCGACGCGGACATATCCCGCATCAACCAAAGCTTCCGTGATCGTTTCGGATTGGACGTGGCGCGCGACGCTGTCGGGCAGGGTGGACGCATCGATCAGACGTTGATGCTTCTTGAAGGAAGGAATATGCGCGTAGCCAAAGGCCGAAAACCGGTCCGGATGAAGCTCGAGGCATCTGGCGACGGTATCCAGGCACGAAGCGACCGTCTGCCGGGGCAGGCCATAGAGCAGGTCGAAATTGATACGTTCGACGCCGGCACGGCGCAACCGATCGACCGAGGTCGCGGTCTGTCCGAAGCTCTGCAGACGGTTGATGCCCTGCTGAACAACTGGATCGAAGCTCTGGACACCAAGGCTCGCCCGGTTGACCCCGCAATAGCCCAGAGCGTCGGCCATCGGCTCGCTCAACATGCGTGGATCGATCTCTACGGCGATCTCGGCATCAGGCAGGACCGCGAATGAATGGCGCAACGAACCGACCAGATCAGCGAACGTTTCAGGTGTCATGATCGTCGGGGTGCCGCCCCCGAAGTGGATATGAGAGATCGGTTGCCGTCGGCCAAGGGTTTCTGCAACGAGGTAAGCTTCGGTCCGCAGTCCCGCTGCATAGAACGAGATCGGCTCCTGGCGCTTCGTGACAGAAGTGTGGCAGCCACAATACCAGCACATGCGTCGACAAAACGGCACGTGCACGTAGATCGATGCGGATTGCTGCGCGCCCAACGACTTGAGCCACGTTTGATAGTCGGATTCGCAAATCGAAGCTGAGAAATGGGGGGCCGTCGGATAGCTGGTGTAGCGCGGCAGCCGTTGCTGCCCGTAGGCTTGTGCCAAGTCCGGTCGCATTCGGAGTGCCTTTCTTCCCTCTCCAACCGATTACCGGACACTTGGCGGATAGGCCTTGCGCTGGCTCAAAATATCCGCATTGTTGATGGCGATAGCGGCCCTAAAGCCAAGATTGGTAGGGCATGCCTGCAACGTACGCATCGCACTTTGGATCGCGATGAAGGTCCTGCCCTGTTCCGGGCAAGAACAGGTCTAGCAGTGCCGCAACGATCGATCGCGGTCGGTCGGTGGACGTAAGGGGCACTCATATTACGTACTATCACTGGGGCGCTGGTCGAGCGGTATTGCCAATTGCCCCGCGACGTTCACGTTACGGGACCAGCCGGACCCCGGCCGTGCTGTTTGTGAAGGGACGGGCTGCAAGTGATCATCGGGCGCGGATGTAGCGCTGGCCGCGCGCGGCGTACGCGCCAGAAGGATTGTCACCTTCATTTCAACGAGATGAGCATGACCTGCACGGCCCGGCGTGCAGAGTCAGTGATCAATTACGGTCCATCGGCTTTGGCGCCATCTGGCGGCTTGCCGGCCACTGCGGACGAAAACGCCACCGAACTCCGTTCGGCTTCAGCTTCTTGCTCCAATTGCAGAATATGCGCTCTTAGTGCATCGGAAGTCGCTTCCGCCGTCTCGCTGAACAGCAGATCCCCATGATCAGTGCGGGCGGAAGCGATTTCCGTCCAATCCTCAGCCGATAGAGCCTTGATGGCGGCGGGGAAGAAATCTCGCTCTTCCCACATCATGTGGTGCCGCTCCCGCAATATAAAGTCACGTACGATGTTGCCGACGTCTTGCCGAAGGATTTCACGATCCGCGAGGATAGCATCGATAGCTTGAGCGAAATGGTGCAGGCGGTCGATGACTTCCTGGTGTTCATGCGCGAGATCGCCGATGATTGCAGCCGCATCCGGATCGCGAGTTCTAAGCTTGGAGAAAACCAGGTCTTCCTGAGGATGATGGTACACCTCCGGGTAAACCTCGAAGTAGCTGATAATCGCGCGAATGACCTCATAGTCAGGACGGGCCCCATGCTCAAAAATCTCCAATTCACGTTGGAGGGCGACCAGAAGTAGGTCAATATTGCGATGCTCTCGAAGCAAAAGATCGATGATCATTGCGGTGCTCCAGGGAGGAACAATGTAAGCGAGCGATCCTGCCATCTGTGCGCGATCGCCCAAGCCGATGTTCGGGTGTCCTTCACGTGCTGCGATCCGTCGGCGCTGTTCGGTGCAAGGACGCATTTCACAGCGCTTCTTGAGCTTAGCCCAAGTTCTGCGCAACGCGGCTCGGCAGTTTGTCGTTACGTAGCTCGATTCGGCGCAAGCTCGGCAAGGCAATCACGCCATTCTGCTCGAGTTGAGTGAGGGTGCGCGAGACCGTTTCGATCGTCAAGCCAAGGTAATCGGCAACATCCTGCCGTGACATCGGCAGCTCGATCGCAGCGTTCTTCGTAGTACGACGAGACATATCGAGCAGAAACGCCACGACCCGTTGTTCAGCGCTGCTGATCAAAAGCATCAGATGCTCCTGAAAGCGGCGGAGCTCAAGCGCCATCGCGTCCCAGAGCTGCCTCGTGAGCTCGCAATCTTGGCTGGCGCGAACGATGAGGGCGCTGCGCTTTACCATCAAAACGTGCGTCTCACAGACCGTCTCCGCCGAAGCGATATGGCTGTCTCCGGCCTCAAAGCCGAAGATGTCACCGGGCAGATAAAACGCACCAATCTGACGACGCCCATCTTCCATAATCTTGTAGGTTCGTACAGCACCCGATACCACTTGGTATAGGTGTTCGGCTGCTTCGTCCTCGCCGTAGATCTCGCTATTGCGAGCGAACCGCATCGGGGTCGCAACCATACCAAACGGTCCATAGGTACGAGATTGCCTGCACAAGACGCTGCTCGGATGATGGCTGATCTCGTGAATACTCGTGGCCTGAGCGTACATGGCGGACTCGATCTTCGAAACGTCAATGGAGCGGAGATTGGCCGCTTCTGATGAACTGGAAAATTTGGATGTTTCCCCTAAGTGGAACCCACTAAGTATTTATACGTAAGCCGTGAGAAGAATTCTCGATGGGGGCGACGCAGCCTTTCGGTAGCTCGAATGCGGCTCAAAGCCGACCAGCCGAATGAGGAAGCTGCATTCTGACTTGGCGGCCGTTCGGCTTGAAGTTGAACTCGGGCATCCTCAGGTGGGCGGTGACCAGATTGTCCCGCTCCTCTAGACCGGCAGCGTACGTGCAACGTTCGAAACCCGCGGCGCATGTTCAGCGGTTTCGCCCCGCCTCGTCGATGGAGCGACGAAAGCCGGGACAAACGGCGCTCCTGTTCTCCAGATCGGCGGGCGGCTGGTGCCTCGCCCTGCGCCCATCGACTGAGTCCGGGGCGCATCTGGCGGCATATCGCATCTATAATTCTTGCCTTCAGTGCGACATCAAAACCGGAATGACGTTTGCACGAAGCAGATCTCCCGAAATGCCACCGAGCAGCCTTTCCTGCAGCGGAGAGCGGACGTATCCGCCCATCACCAGCAGGTCGAGGCTTTCGTCCGCCACAAGCGACAGGAGGGCGCGGTGCACCGACTGGGATGCTGGGAGCGACACGGTCTTTGCAGGAAGGCCCGACCTTTCAAGATACCGTCCCAAATGGTCGGCGGAGCTCTCCGCCGGGACCTTGTGCGCATCAGTCATCGCGATGATGGTCAGCGCGTCCGCTTCGCGCAGCAGCGGCATCGCGTCGTGCAACGCGCGGGCCGCAAGGCGGCTGCCGTCCCAGCAAATCCCAATTCGTCTGGCCGTAAAAGAGCCGTGGATGACGCTTGGCAGATACAGAACTGGCTTGCCGGCCTGGAGCAGGATGTCCTTGGGAATAACGTTGTCATAGCTCTCGTAGCCGGTCTGGGGCTGCGTGACGATAGTCATGTCGTGCACTCTCGCGCTGGCGCAGATGCTTCGACGCGCCTCCGCTGGAACCGCACTGAGCGCGCGGCTCGCATAAGAAATGCCGGAGCTCTTTGCCCGCAGATCAAAGACACGGAGTGCCGCTTCGGCCCTCTCCAACGCACGCGCCTGCTCGATTTCAAAGACCGAAGCGACGGCCATCCCGCTGAGTGCGGCGAGCGGAATAATGGTCCTCTCATAACCAATGGCCACAACGTCAAGATGCGCGCCCGTGCTCAGTGCGAAGGAAATCGAACCGTTCACCGCAGCCCGCACCGGGAGCTCCGTGGGAAGATGGACCAATATGTTCCCGAACATTGCCGTTCTCCGGGCGTGAAAGGATTGCTGCCGATCGGAGCACAAATCTGGGCCGGACAATTGATCTGCTTCATACGCTCGCCGATTTAGTTAGGCAGGATCAAACCGGCCACGGACAGTTCGCGCAGAGTCCGATGCCAAGTAGAAGCAGCATGGCATGTGTTGCATCGCTCATGTCAACTGCGAATCCTGCACGATTCGTGCACAGCGATTTTTGCTAGACAGATTAGGGGGCGGCCCGAGATCGCGATTCTCCCCGTTGCCTGCTCGAAATTCACTCTCATCGACAACAGGTACACTGAGAGGATCGCCAGTACGGAAGATGATGTGCGGCTGGTTAGTCCGCGGTCAAGCCGAATACGCCAATGCTCAAGCCTCTCCAACGGCTGCCGGGGAACCAATCAGCAACATGCGAGGACATTGTCGCAGACGGAGAGCGGGCGCAGCGCGACGTGCGGGGGCATCGTTCGCTGGGCTCATCTTGATTTTCTCCATTGCCGGTCTGTGGTCCTGGCCTATGCTCAAGGCTCCGCTGGGCAATACGTTTTTAAGGCGCGCCATGCTCGCGATTGAGGATCATTCCTGGACGAATTCTCCAAGATCTTTCGAGCCCCTGTTCGTCGCCTGGACCGAGCCGCTCGCGCCCCTGCTAGAATCCTGCGGCGATGGCAATCCGCATCAACTCGGACATGCTGCGTACATTGGTCTTGGCCATCAGGTTGGCGCGATAAACCTCGACCGTCCGGGGGCTGATGCCAAGATCATGGGCGATGACCTTGTTGATCTTGCCGGCTAATAGTCCCTGCAGGACGTCACGTTCGCGCGACGAGAGGTCGGCAAGGCGCCCTTCTGCCTGCAGTTTCGCTGCGTCATCGTCTGGCTTCGTTGGCCGCGCTTCCAAAGCAGCGTTGATGGCACGCAACAGCACCTCGTCCTCGAACGGCTTCTCGATGAAATCGACCGCACCCGCTTTCATCGCTTCAACTGCGAGGGATACATCACCATGACCGGTTATCAGGACGACCGGACAGTCGAGGCGATCGGCCTTCAGCTTGCGGACCAGTTCGAGGCCGCTCATTCCTGGCATGCGGATGTCTGATACAACGCAGTCGATCGGACCGCTTGCAATGTCATTGAGAAACTCGGTCGCGGTCTCGTAGGTTGCTACCCAGAAACCACTAATATCCAGCAGAAACGCCAGCGAATCCCGCATCGCGGCGTCATCGTCGATCACAAGAATGCGCCGCCCGGTCATGCTTCTTCACCGACGTCCGCAAATGGCAGCGTGAACTGAAAGATCGTGCCGCCACCCGGAGTTGCTTCCGCCACGATGTGGCCGCCATGGGATTCCACGATTGTCCGGCAGATTGATAGTCCAACACCCATGCCGTGTTCCTTCGTCGTGACAAAGGGTTGGAACAGGCGGTCGGCGACATCAGGGCTGATGCCGGAACCCGTATCGGCAACGGTAAACCTGGCGAGACCATCGACCTCGCTGACTCCGACGGTCAATTCGCGGCGCGGACAGGAAGCCATCGCCTCGATCGCGTTGCGTATCAGGTTCAGAGCGACTTGCTGGATCTGGATCTTGTCTACGATCATTGACGGCAGATCGCGCTCGCTGCGCATCGTCACCCGCACGCCTTGCTCCTTGGCGCCGAGTAGGGCCAGCGCTACAGCCTCTTCAAGTAGCGTGAGCGGATTTTCCACAGAATGCTGCGTCTCGCCTTTGGCGACGAACTCGCGCAAGCGCTTGATGATATCGCCGGCGCGCAGAGCCTGTTGGACGGCGTGTTCGAGTGCATCACCAATGCGATTGGCGTTCGGCTTGTCTGACGCCAGCAGAGCCTTTGCGCCGCGCATGTAGTTCGTGATGGCGGAGAGCGGCTGGTTGATTTCATGGGCAATAGACGATGCCATCTCACCCATGGCTGTTAGCCGCGACACATGGACGAGTTCAGACTGCAGCTCCTGCAGCCGCCGTTCCTGCGCCCGCCGTTCGGTCAAGTCTCGGATGAAGCCGGTGAAGAAGCGTTCGCCGCGCACTTTGGCCTCACCGACGGCAAGCTCCATCGGAAAGGTCGAGCCGTCGCTCCGCTCGCCGACCACGATGCGACCGATGCCAATGATGCGCCGCTCGCCTGTGGTCAGATAACGTTCAATGTAGCGGTCATGCTCGGCCCGGTAGGGCTGCGGCATCAACTTGGATACAGTCTTTCCAACAACTTCGTCCGGCAACCAGCCAAATAAGCGCACTGCCGCGGCGCTGAACGAGCGAATGATACCCTTCTCGTCAATGACGATCATGGCTTCCGGTACGGTGTCCAGGATCGACTGCAGATGAGCTTGCCGATACCGCGCCTGCTCCGATTCCTGCCGTAGCCGGTCGCCCATGAAGCCAAGCATGGGACCTAGTACCGCAAATGCGGCAATATCGATCATGTTTGCGGAAACAGTGATGAGGCTTTTCCCAAGAAATGCCGCGGTGATGACGAGGCAGAGCAGGGTCGCGAAGCTCGCCGGTCCGCGGCCGCCGGCGAAAGCGGCAAAAACGACCGCCGGAAGGTAGATGATCGTAAATGAGCGGTCATCGAGATACGGATTGAGCGCCGCGCGGAGCACGAGGGCGAGAGCGGCGGCTGCCGCGGCAGTGCCATAGCGATACCAGATGTGGTCGGACATATTTGCCGGCAGACCCTCTTATGAGATCGATCCTACATCGTTTGGCCGCGGAAGGGCCACCGGAGGCAGATGCGCGTCAATTCGCGCCGTTATATTGTTGCAGGATAGCCATCGCTATTTGAACCAAATGCGCCAGTGCGTGGGCTGCACAGCGACGTGTTCTCCGGTCTTCGCCTTGATCCAGCCGCCGAAGATGCGGCGGCAAGGGAAGACCAGCCGATGAATGGTATTACCCTCGATCACGCCAATCTCAAGGTCGCGATCGAAGGGCGCCGTCTCGATCCGCTCCCACGTCACGTTGCCATTAGATCCTGGACGGTGTTCATCGCCGCCGACTGACAAATTCAAGCAACCTTTCAGACAGTACGAACCACATCGCTTGTCCGCCCCGCGACCTGGTTCAGCCCAATATTGCGCAGGCGGCGCGCGGTCTCGATCGCAGCAGTCGCCGTCTCGGGTCTGTCGGCGGAGGCATCGTCGAACCCATCGTGCTGGGTCATGACCCTCTCGCCGATCCAAATATCGGGATTGATGCTACGAAGCACCTTGCCACCTTCGGTCGAACTGATCCGGACCTGCTCAAGCCTTCCCCGGTTGGTCATGATCGGGTTTTTGCAGAAACTGGACTGGACCGCGGCCCACAATTGGGCCCCTCGCCGAGCGAGTTTCGCCGTGGCCTGTCATATCGAACATCCTTTGTTGGTGGGACATCTCCTTGCTGGGGGTCGGTCGTGGGACGGATCGGCTAGCTGCGCTCGGCCCCGCGCGTCGGGCCGGTCCGCGGGTCGATGACGTGGACACCATCGCAGGCGACGCAGGTTACCGGGTGCAGGTCGTTGGCGCTTGGCTCGACTGCGTCGTTCGGCAGCAGTCCTTGAACACGGTCGTCCGTGGTTGAGCACGAAAAGATGATGGGGCGCCAAGTCTTTCTGTGAGCCATATGTCTGACCTTGACTGGAGATCGTTTCTATCGCTCGGCCGCCGCTGAAGTATTGATCCAGGTCAAAAAAAGCGATGCGCGTCTAGAACGACCGACGGCGTATGGCTGCCGCGAGCAGGACAGGGGCCAAACATGTTCCAGTTCGGGCGATCCGCTCGCGTCGTGCTTTGGTGCCGACAAATCTTGGATGCCGCCGGGTTGATGGAAATCAAAATACAGGCGGGGCAATCATGCGAATGTTGAAGCGCACTGGACGCGCATCGGACCATGACAACACGTGTCATCAATGATGCGAGAGGCGCAAAGGAGACCCTTAGTGATTGCTCGCCTCGCATTGTCGGTGGTCTTGCCGGCGCTGATCGCAGCCATAGGCTTTGGCGCGGAAGCCCTGAACCTTGGCCTTATCGAAACCTTGGCTGCGGCGAGCTTGGTCATCGGCTTTGCCATTGCGGCGGCAGGGTGGGTCGTCAGGCGCGAGATAGGGGCGGTTCGCCCCATTTGCTCACGATCACGGGGACGAAGGTCTGGCTGACGATATTGCCGGGCCGCCAGCACTCGTCAGAACAGTCTCTGTCACGGTAAGTGACAGATTACTTTGGATGCTGCTTGAGACAAATCAAATACTCTCCGCGCGCTAATGGCAGAATAGGCAGGGATAAGCAAACCCACGGCAAGAGGGTAGTCATGCCTTCATTTAACGTTCGCTTCATTAAGACCGTCTGTGACGATACCGGCCACGAGCATCGTGCCTGTCAGGCAGCGTTCAAGGTCGATGCCGCATCGCTGAGTGCTGCTGCACAGCAAGCGGAGAGCGACTTCTGCAAGCAAAAAGGTGTCCGCGATTGGACCATTTTCGCGGATGCGATGGAGCTTCGAACCCCGCCTGCGTTGCCCCCGGCATGGGGCGGCTAGCCTGAGTTCGGCTAGCGTAGGTCCTTGCGAGTTTCATGGCGGGTCAATCCGCGAGTTCAAGCGCGATCTTTTAAAACATCGCGCCGAGTCGATTCGAAAGAGCTCGCGATGCTGTCGCTAATGCGACAGGCGGGCTGTTGCCCGCAACACGAAATGGGCCTCGGCGCAGTCTCGCCGGCGCCCCGGGGCAGAGCGATCCGGATCGAACGATTTGCTCTTACATTTGATGCAGGTCAAAAACAAACCTGCCTCCAGCAGCTATGGCTGCTTCGAGGGACATGACACATGGTCAGCCAACCTGCACATATCGGTAGTCCTTGGCGGTTTAGGAATTTGCTCAGCCGATTGCGAGCGAGCCTGTCTCGGACGTCCGAGCTGGCTTGCTTGAGCCCGCAGGACATCGATGCGATCGCGCGCGAGCTTAATCTGTCTACATCCGCTTTTCGAACCCTGGCGCAAAGTCCGGGCTCTCCCGAACTCTTGAGCAAGCGCCTCGCACTTGCCGGTTTTTCCGAGCAAGCGCTTGCCGCCCGCCATGGCGACGTACTGCGCGATCTGCAGCGAGTATGCGGCCTATGTCAGGCCAAAGCCCGTTGCGTCGCCAACCTCCAAGCAGGGAACTATCGAAATCCGCTGAAAGACTGCCCCAACGAACAAACCCTGCGCGCGCTCGGTCGTGAGGTCGACGACGGCCTCCCGCAGCGCTTTTGCGATTGATGAACCCAATCGCTTAGCTCGCCGGAAATAATTCCCCAAGCATCCCGCTTTCAAAGAAGGCCAAGCCATGACAAGCCCATCCTTTGCCTCGAAATCCACGACGATGGGTGAAGCAGGCCTGATGTCGGTATTTGGAGTTTCTGCCTACGTCTTCTTTTTCGCCGGAGCGATGGGACACGATTCTGCGTTTACCTTCCACGCATTGCTGGCTTCCGCCGCCAGTCTGACCGCAACGGGCGTCATCCTCAATCGCTACTACGAACGGCCGGCGCAATTACCGCCGGCGCAGATCAATGGCCGACCGAACTACAATCTCGGTCCAATCAAATTCGCCTCGGTGCTGGCGATGTTCTGGGGCATTGCGGGCTTTTCCATCGGTCTGCTGATCGCCTCGCAACTTGCCTGGCCTGCACTGAATTTTGATCTGCCCTGGGCGAGCTTCGGTCGGCTCCGGCCTTTGCACACATCGGCTGTGATCTTTGCGTTCGGCGGAAACGTGCTCATCGCGACCTCGTTCTACGTCGTGCAGAAGACCTGCCGCACCCGTCTGGCTGGCGATCTTGCGCCATGGTTTGTGGTCGTTGGCTATAATTTCTTCATTCTGATCGCAGGCACTGGCTATCTGTTCGGTGTCACCCAGTCGAAGGAATATGCCGAGCCGGAGTGGTACGCCGATCTCTGGCTCACCATCGTCTGGATCACTTATCTCATTGTGTTCGTGGCGACACTGTTGAAGCGGAAGGAGCCGCATATCTTCGTCGCCAACTGGTTCTATCTCGCCTTTATCGTCACCATTGCGGTGCTCCACCTTGGCAACAATCCCGCATTGCCGGTATCGGTGTTCGGTTCGAAATCCTACATTGCCTGGGGCGGCGTGCAGGATGCCATGTTTCAGTGGTGGTACGGCCATAACGCGGTCGGCTTCTTCCTGACCGCCGGCTTCCTGGCGATTATGTACTACTTCATCCCGAAGAGAGCCGAACGGCCGGTCTATTCTTACCGTCTCTCGATCATCCACTTCTGGGCGCTGATCTTCCTCTACATCTGGGCCGGACCGCACCATCTGCACTACACCGCCCTGCCGGATTGGACGCAGACGCTGGGCATGACGTTCTCGATCATGCTGTGGATGCCCTCATGGGGCGGCATGATCAACGGCATGATGACGCTCTCGGGCGCCTGGGACAAGCTCCGCACCGACCCGGTACTTCGTATGCTCGTGGTCTCGGTTGCCTTTTACGGCATGGCGACATTTGAAGGTCCCACCATGGCCATCAAGGTCGTCAACTCGCTCAGCCATTACACGGATTGGACGGTCGGCCATGTGCATTCGGGCGCACTGGGCTGGGTTGGCTTCGTATCATTCGGCGCGCTGTATTGTCTGATTCCCTGGCTTTGGAATCGCCAGCTGTATAGCCTCAAGCTCGTCAACTGGCACTTCTGGATCGCCACGATCGGGATCGTGCTATACATCTCCGCGATGTGGGTGTCAGGCATCCTGCAGGGGCTGATGTGGCGCGCCTATACTTCGCTCGGTTTCCTCGAGTACTCGTTCATCGAGTCGGTCGAGGCCATGCATCCCTTCTACATCATCCGTGCCGCGGGTGGCGCACTGTTCCTGATCGGCGCGCTGATCATGGCCGCCAATCTCTGGATGACGGTGAATGCGCGGGAAGCTGATCAAATCCAGGACGCTCGAGCGCTCCAGGTCGCGGAATAGGTTATCGCATGTCGCTCTGGAACCGACACAAGATCTTTGAGAAGAACTCGATCATCTTGATCGCTGGCATCCTTGCCGTGATAGCGATCGGTGGCCTGGTCGAGATCACGCCGTTGTTCTACCTCAAGAGCACGATCGAGGCGGTAGACGGCGTGCGGCCGTATACGCCGCTCGAGCTTGCCGGCCGCAACATCTACGTACGCGAGGGATGCTATGTCTGTCACTCGCAGATGATCAGGCCGTTACGCGACGAGGTCGAGCGCTACGGGCATTACTCGCTGGCCGCTGAGAGCATGTATGACCATCCGTTTCAATGGGGCTCGAAGCGGACCGGCCCGGACCTCGCACGTGTTGGCGGGAAATATTCCGATGAATGGCACGTCACGCATTTGAGCAATCCGCGCGCGATCGTGCCGCAATCGGTGATGCCGGGCTATCCGTCGCTGGCGAACACCGAGGTCGATCTGACCGACATGGTCGCACATCTGCGCACCAATCGGGCGATCGGCGTCCCCTATAGCGAGGACCAGATCAAGAATGCTGTCGCCGATCTGAAGACGCAGCTCGATCCTGACAGCGCGAACGTCGAATCGTTCCAGAAGCGCTATCCAAAGGCCGCTGTGCGCAATTTCGACGGCAGGGCCGGCAATCCAACTGAACTCGATGCGCTCGTTGCCTACCTGCAGATGCTCGGTACGTTGATCGATTTCAAGCTCTACGACGAAAAAGCCAATCTGCGCTGAAGGATCCTCTGATGAAGGCCGTTATTTCCATCGAGAACCTGGCATCGAGCTTCGTGGTGACGCTCTGGACGCCGCTGTTCGTCGGCATCTTCATAGCCATTGTCGTTTACGCGCTGTGGCCTCGCAACAAGAGGCGTTTTGATTCTGCGGCGCGCATGCCGCTGCGCCGGGACTGACAGATCATGACCGAGCACAACGACATCGACCACATCTCCGGCCGCTCCACGACGGGGCACGAATGGGATGGGATAAGGGAACTCAACACGCCGCTGCCGCGCTGGTGGATTCTAAGCTTCTACGCCACAATCCTTTGGGCGATGGGCTACTGGGTCGTTTATCCGGCATGGCCGCTCCTCTCAAGCTACACGACAGGCGTATTTGACTATTCGACCCGCGCCAGCGTCGTCAACGACCTTGCAGGTCTTGAGAAGCTGCGCGGCGACAAGATGGCCGTGCTGGGCAAAGCGTCTCTTACCGAGATCGAGAAGGATCCGGCACTGCTGGGATTGGCCCGCGCGCGCGGCAAGACGGTGTTCGCGGACAATTGCGCGCCATGCCATGGGAGCGGTGGCGCGGGTGCCAAGGGGTACCCGAATCTCAATGACGATGACTGGTTGTGGGGCGGATCGCTCGACCAGATCCTGCAGACCATCCAGTTCGGCGCACGTTCCGGGCATGCCCAGGCGCATGAGGGACAAATGCTGGCCTTTGGCCGCGACGGCATCCTCACGAACACCGAGATTGTCACCGTAGCAAACTACGTGCGGTCGCTGTCAGGCCTGACCACGGCAGCCAAGTTCGACGCTGCGGCCGGCACCAAGATCTTTGCCGAGAATTGCGCGGTCTGTCATGGCGAGAACGCCAAAGGCAATCAGGCGCTCGGCGCACCGAATCTGACTGACCGGATTTGGCTGTACGGCTCGGACGAGGACACGCTGGTCGAGACCATCAGCTATGGCCGCGCCGGCATGATGCCGGCTTGGAGCGGGCGGCTCGATCCCATCACAGTCAGGGCACTTGCCGTCTATGTCCATTCGCTCGGCGGTGGACAATAGGCGAGAGGCGCCGCAAAACCTGCGCGCCGGTGACCCAGGATCAACGCGAGCCATCCGCGCCCGATGTTAGGTCGGTCATGAAGCCCACCGTAAACAAGACCGTTTCGCTCGATGAGCCGGTGATTGACGAGGGTGGACCCCTCTATGCAGCCCATAGGAAGGTCTATCCGCAGAGCGTCCGCGGAACGTTCCGCACGATCAAATGGCGGCTGATGGTGGTGTGTCTGGGCATCTACTATCCGCTGCCCTTCGTGCGTTGGCATCGCGGCTTCGGCGCTCCCGACCAGGCGGTGTTGCTCGATTTTCCAAACCGGCGGTTCTACTTCTTCTTCATCGAACTGTGGCCGCAAGAGCTCTATTACTTCACCGGTTTGCTCGTGCTTGCTGCCATCGTGCTGTTCCTGATGAACGCACTGGGCGGGCGGATTTGGTGCGGTTATCTCTGCCCGCAGACGGTCTGGACCGACCTGTTCTATGCGGTCGAGCGCTGGGTCGAGGGCGACCGTCGCGAGCGGCTGAAGGCCGCCGCGCGCCCGATGACAGCAGGGCGCGCGGCAAAGCGCGTGCTGAAGCACGCAATCTGGTTGATGATTGCTTGGTGGACCGGCGGCGCCTGGGTGCTCTACTTCGCCGACGCGCCGACCTTGGTGCACGATCTGGCAACGTTCCAAGCGCCCGCAACCGCCTATATCTGGATCGGGATCCTGACCGCTTCGACATATCTGCTGGCTGGCTACATGCGCGAGCAGGTTTGCGTTTATATGTGCCCGTGGCCGCGCATCCAGGCCGCGCTCACCGACGAATGGGCCCTCAATGTCGCCTACAAATACGACCGCGGCGAGCGGCGCTGCTCATTGAAGAAATCATTCGATCTGCGAGCACGCGGCGAAAGAGTCGGAGACTGCATCGATTGTAATCAATGCGCGGCGGTCTGTCCGACCGGGATCGATATACGAAATGGCGCCCAGCTGGGCTGCATCCAGTGCGGGCTGTGCATCGATGCCTGCGATGCCGTCATGAAGAAGATCGGGCGCAAGAGCGGCCTGATCGGTTACGACAACGACATCAATATTCGCCGGCGGATGGACGGCAAGTCGGAGCTGTTCAAGCCGGTACGCCCGCGCACGCTCGTTTATGCCTTTTTGATCACGGTCATCTGCGCGGTGATGGTTTATGAGTTGTTGTCGAGAACGATGCTCGATCTCAGCGTTCTGCATGATCGTAATCCCATGGCTGTCAGGCTCAGCGATGGATCGGTTCGCAACGCCTATACAGTGCGTTTGCTCAACAGGCGCGACTTCGATCGGGTAATCGCGATCGACATCGATGGGCCGCCCAAGACGTCCGTCCACGTCGTCGGCGCCGATTCGGTGACCGTGGATCGGCCGATGATCGTCCTGGCTCGCGATACGACGACAGAACTGCGTGTGCTGTTGACGGCGCCGGTTGACGGTATGGCAGAACGCTCGATGCCGGTGAGGTTTCGGGTCACCGACCTTGGCCTCGGCGAGGTCGCCTCCGCATGGGATCATTTCGTTCTCCCCTAACGATCACTGACGGGATGTGACCATGACCGCATCAAATCAAATCACGTGGCCCATTACCGGACGCTCCGTCCTGATCGCGATTCTCGCGTTTTTTTCGGTCGTGATCGGCGCCAATCTGGTCATGATGCGCTTTGCCATCGTGACACTGCCGGGGACGGAGGTTGACAGCGCCTATCGTGCGAGCCTCGCCTATCAGCGCGAGATCATCGCGGCACGGCAGCAGAACGAGCGAAGCTGGCAGGTGCAGGTATACTTCCACCGGCAGTCGGATGGTGAAGCTGAGCTTGCGATCGAGGCTCGCGACCGCCTAGGTGCGCCTCTCGCCGGAATGAATTTCGTGGCCCGCCTCGAGCGCCCGGTCGACCGCCGGGCCGATCGGGCGATTGATGTCTCGCAGGCCAATGCTGGGATCTACCGCGGCAGCGCCTCGGGCGTCGCTGTCGGGCAGTGGGATCTCGTGATCGAGGGCGACGATGACGGCCGCCGCATGTTTCTGTCGAAGAACCGCATCGTCCTGAACTGAGAGCGTGTGCACATGCAGTCCGACATCGATTTTTCTCACTTTCTGAAGAGGACAGGCGCGGGCCGCCTCCAGCTTGACCTTGCGGTGGAGGGGATCAGTTGCGTGGGCTGCATGGGCAAGATCGAGCGCAATCTGTCGAGCATTCCGGATGTGACCTCGGCACGCGTGAACCTCACCGATAATCGGCTGGCGCTCGAATGGAAGGCGGGAGCCCTCGATCCAGCACTATTCGTCAAGCGGCTCGCCGAATTAGGCTATAGGGCATATCCGTTCCAGCGGGACAATGCGGAGACGCTGGAGGCGGAGAGGGCGCAGGACTTGCTGCGGCGGCTGGGCGTCGCCGCCTTTGCCGCGATGAACGTGATGATGCTGTCGATCCCGGTATGGTCCGGAAATGTCTCGGACATGCTGCCGGAACAGCGCGACTTCTTTCATTGGCTCTCCGCGCTGATCGTCCTGCCGGCCGCGGCTTATTGTGCGCAACCATTCTTCTCTTCCGCTTTTGCCGTGCTGCGGGCGCGCGGAACCAATATGGACGTTCCGATCAGCGTCGGCATTCTGCTCGCCCTGGCGACGTCGGTGATCGAGACCATCGCTCATGCCGAGCACGCCTATTTCGATGCGGCGATCATGTTGATCGCCTTTCTGCTCGCAGGTCGCTATCTTGACCAGAACATGAGGCGACGCACCCGCGCCTTCGCCAGCAACCTTGCAGCACTCAAGGCGGAGACTGCGGCGAAGTTCGTTAGCCCGACCGAGATCAGAACCGTTCCGGCGGCGGCGATCAAGCCGGGGGACATCGTGCTGCTGCGCCCCGGCGAATGCAGTACAGTCGACGGCAACGTGATCGAGGGAAGCTCCGAGATCGATCAAAGCCTTATTACCGGCGAGACTTTGCCGGCGATCGCGACGCCCGGCAGCGCGGTGTTCGCCGGCACATTGGTACGGTCCGGCACCCTGCGCGTCCGTGCGGCGGCGGCCTCGGACGGCACACTGCTTGCTGAGATTTCCAGGCTGCTCGATCATGCCCTGCAAGGGCGCTCGCGCTATCTGCGCCTCGCCGAACGCGCGTCGCGGCTCTATGCGCCGATCGTTCACATCACGGCCTTCCTGACCATGCTGGGTTGGCTTACCTCTGGCGCCACCTTTCATAATTCGGTGGTCACGGCGATCGCAGTCTTGATCATCACCTGCCCCTGCGCGCTGGGTCTGGCTATCCCCGCGGTGCAGACGGTGGCCGCCGGCGCACTGTTCCGTTCCGGCGTGCTGCTCAATGCCGGGGATGCAATCGAGCGTATCGCCGAGGTGGATCGGGTGATCTTCGACAAAACCGGGACGCTGACGCTGCCTGAACTCGATGTCGCCAATCTCGCCGGCATTCCTGAGGACGTCGTCAAATTGGCGGGCCGGCTGGCGCTGTCGAGCCGCCATCCGGTCGCCGCCGCCCTGGCGCGTGCTGCCGGCGCAAACGAGCCACTGGCCGATATCGAAGAGGAGCCGGGCCGGGGCGTCCGCGGTTACTATGAGGGCGCGCCGATCCGGCTGGGCCGCCCCTCGTTCTGCGGCGCTGACAGCCTCGCTGACGAGATCCTGTGCCATGATCCCGAGGCCTCAGTCGTCGCGTTCAGCCACGCCGAGGCGAGGCATGTCTTTGCCATCAGGCAAAGGATGCGGCCGGACGCGGTCGAGGTTGTCACAAGCCTCGCACGCCTTGGCATCATGGTGGAGATCGTTTCCGGGGATCGCGAGCCGGCTGTTCGGCGGGCGGCCGAGACGCTTGGCATTCACAAGTGGCGGGCCAACGTCTCGCCGACGGACAAGGTCGCCCGGGTCGAAGATCTGACGAGCAGGGGATACAAGGTGTTGATGGTCGGCGATGGCTTGAACGACGCGCCCGCGCTCGCAGCAGCCCATGCCTCGATGTCGCCTGTCACCGCCACCCATATGAGCCAGGCGGTCGCTGATGCGATCTTCCTCGGTGAGCATCTTGGGCCCGTGATGAAGGCGATCATTGCCTCGCGCGGGGCGCTGCGGCTGATGCGGCAGAATCTCTGTCTTGCTGTCGTCTACAACGTCCTGGCTGTGCCCGTTGCGATCGCCGGCTTGGTGACGCCGCTGATTGCCGCCGCGGCGATGTCATGCTCGTCGGTACTGGTCATGCTTAACGCGCTGCGGGCGCGAAGGGGCGAGGCCCTCTGATGGAAGTGCTGATCTATCTGGTTCCGCTCGCCCTTTCACTCGGCTTCCTCGGTCTGCTTGGCTTTCTGTGGTCGCTGAAGAGCGGCCAGTATGACGATCTCGACGGCGCGGCCTGGCGCGCCATCGCCGATGAGGAGCCCGATCAGCCTCCAGTGCCGGTCCAAATAGTGCCAATGGACCAGCGCATTTGTGGAAGCGGGCGTCGACGCGAGTATCACCTCGCCCGTCCAGACGGTCCACCGCCGCAACTGTGGGACAGGCGAAGGTCGGACGGTTAGCAGCCTGTTGATGGCGGCAAGGCGCCGTGATCAGCAGCGGCTGCTCAGTGGCCCGCTCGCTATCGATGACCATAGTATGAGAGCGCGATGGTGTCTGCCGGATTCAATGCCTGATCCCTCTGAACTGGATACAAATCTCGACCCTACCTGAAGTTCTCTGGCTAATCGCAATTCCCTTTCTCATGGTGTTTCAAGGACTTGTAACAACCTGCGGGGTTCCAACGACGATGTGTCAATTAGGAGACTGGAAACGCCAATTCGTGGCCAAATTTCTCGATAAGAAAACCTCCACGAAACTAACAACGGGGAAGGCGCGGTAGCTATTGCTTCCGAACACATGACAGAGCCTTGCACCTTTGCGCGAGGTCTATGCTTGCCTCCTTTTTACGGTCGTCGCTGTGAAAAAACTATGTTAGAAGCCGCTCCTCTCAAAAGGAGCATTCATTGTGAAAAAAGCAACCAAGAAACGCGTTAAGCGGCGCGAGTGGACTAAGGCAGATATCAAAGAACTCAAGGTCCATTCAAAGGCTCGGACCCCGGTCACAAAAATATCAAAAATGACCAAACGCTCTGTCGGTGCGCTACGCCAGAAGGCCTTACATCTCGGAATCGGACTGGGACATCAGCGGTAGCTAATTGGGCTGCGCTGTTGATTGCTACAGTAGGGCGGCTCCCGGGCCGCCCTTATTGGCTGTTGGATTGTGTCGCAACAGGTGGTCGGCCCAACCGTTGATCAACCAACTTCGAGCCCGGCTAATTTCCTATCGATTTCAGCGCCGCGATTGTTGCTGCTGTCCAAGAACGTAGCATTGTCGGTCACTTTATAAAGTGAGGTGCTCGAATCCAGCGAACTCAGTGAGTACAGTCTGCATTCCTGGTACGACGAACGTCTGGTCTGCTTCTCGCCGTGTACCCGCCAGAGGACTGGCCGCTTGGTTCTGCGGCCGATCAGCTTTGACGAGGTCCCGGAGTCCTCAGCTGGCTGATCAGAGGAGAGCTTGTCGCCTACGACGTCACGGTCGGTTGCCTCGACAAGGAGCTTCTCCAACACAGGGCAGAGCGTGTGTGTCCGCGATCGGCGGCGCGTCAAGATCTTCGTAGGTTGGAGCGACGATCGATTTGCAGATGAAGATGGGCTTTTCACGCCGCGTGCTGGTTGGAGCCTGGCGATGGCGGAGCGGCCTCGAGCGTCCGGCATCTTCGATGAGATTTTTGGAAAGCGCTTTGTGGCTATATCTCGGCAAAAAGCTGGTGACTCGCTAAGTCAGATGAGCCTACAGATCTACGCCAGCTCTGCGCGATTTGCTTAAGCGCGAGATTCAGCTCCCGCAACATCGAGGTCTGTACGAAGGACGCGCCCGAAACTGCTCGAGAATGTTGAGCTTTCGTCAGGGGGCGGCTCGCAGCTACCTCGTTGTTACTGCGGTGGCCCCTTTGGCTGACCACAGTTATTGTCGTTATGGCCTAAGAGTGGATTCTGCAAAAAGTGGGACGCGGCGCAGTCATGGGCCCACGGGTTAGCTGATGGAAACAACATTGCGAGTGGGGCGTTCCTCGAAGATCATTTGGGCGCAAGAGTGCCCCGCCCAGCCTGCTGGTGAGCTCGAGCTTCGGAACGATACGGCGCGCTCAGCAGCAATAAAAACAGCGCTCGGCCGGCTTGATATCTGGCGGCCGAGCGGCTGCGCCCTGAGCCCGTCATCATCTGCTTGCCCTCGTCGGTATGCACGGACCACAACCACCTTCGTCCGCGCTGCTTCAAGGAAAACTCGAAGACCGGAAGCGTTGACATGGCTACGTGGCATCATTTCTGACGGACGTGCGTTTGGTCTTCGGAAGGGCACAACCGCTCTCGCGGTAGACCTTCTCCAGACGACGCCTGATTGCGGCCAGCTTGGCAATGAACTCGCTTGATCCGTTAACCCCGAATTCATCAGAAGCGAACTCATCCAGTGCTTCCTGCCGTGTCAAAGATGCCAGACGTTTACGAGTTTTGGCTGTCAGCGTCATCTGCACGACCCGAGCGTCGCTTGCGCAGTGCTTACGCCGCAGGAATCCATTTTTCTCGAGCAGCTTTGAATGGGTCGTGACGAAGGAAGGATCGACGTGCATCAACTTTGACACCATGTTGACGGGGACACCATTCTCTTTCCCTAAATAGGCCACGGCCATCAGGATCATCCACTGCGGCCCGGTGATGCCAAGGACATCGGCTCGGAATCTCGCAAGCTCTTCGAGACATGCACTGATCGATCTGATCTCCCACACGAACGGCCGGATCGTCTCCAGTTCGTCAGTAGAGATACTGCCAAGCGCGTTTGCTGGGCCAAGCAAATCTGGCGGCATCGAAGCTCTGGTTCCATCCTTTACCAGCTTGCCTTAGCGCGAATGAGAAGTGGCGACAACGCCGTAAGAGCAGGTAAATCAAATGCTTGGTACGGTACGGACGAAAGGGGAGTGTGCCAATCATGAACTGGCCGGAGCAGTTGCGGCAACACCGCGCTTATTGTCTTGACGAACCAGCGGCATCCACGGGCGGCTTTGTCGGGTCGATCCCACACGCCGGTAAGATTAATGCCCCTACCAACGAGACGTCCATGGTCTGCTTCATTGGTTACTCGCCGGCTTGCTCACTCCTTTGCCGGATCATCGAGCGGTCAAAATCTCGAGCGAGGAACGTTAGAACATCTGCGCCGCGTGTCGCGAGATCTCGACGCGTCGCTTTTCGTCTGATTAAAGAATACGACTTGCGCGCAGTCGGACTGCAATGTCCAGCACCGCGAGCTGTTGGGCGCAGACCATCAGCCTCGATGAGATCTGGCCGATTGTGCAGAAAGCAATCGATAAGCGACAAGGCAAGTTCAACGACGAGGTCCGCCGGTGGGCTATCATCGAAGCCAATGCAAATTGCATCCGAAGCCGAGACGATACGTCTTGACGCTCGGTTGCCTGGGGCTAGTGTCGTCGCTTCACGCCTTCGCCAACAGTGTTGTGTGGGGGTTACCCGATAAACCGCAGTATAGTCTTGTCATCCGATTCCATATTGGCGGCTTGCCTTCGTATAGTTGAGCTGGCTTTTGGTCACAACTAGCCTTGCGAGTAGTCGCAAGCTGCCGATTGCAATTGCCAAAAAAGCTTGCGCAATTCATCAATTCGACGGATTCAGGCTATGGACTGCAGGCAGCGCCTCCCTCCTCGTATGGCAAAGTGTCGCAACCGATCGGCCGATGGGAAATTGCGCGGCCGCCGTCGTCCTCGAGCGAACAAGTGTGTGGTCCGGGGTTCGCTTTGCTCGAGCACATCGGGAGCGGTATCTTGAGCCAGGATGCGAACCGCGGGGCCACGGTCTGCTTTCTGCTCGGCCTTCCACGGTCCGGAACGACGCTGTTGGCGCATTTGCTCCAACAGCATCCGGAAATTACAGCTCCACCAGAGCCTTGGCTCATGCTGGCTCTTGAGGCGTTTGGCAGGGTGGACCATCGTCACCCGGCCGGAACATCTCTGATCGAAACGGCAACTTTCGAGTTCTTGGGCAGGATCGATCGCGCTGCCGTCAGCCGTGCCTTTGCGGATGCGGCGTACGGTGCGTATCTGTCCTCGGCGGGCAAGCGCATCATCGTGGACAAGACACCACGCTACTGGATGGTGCTCGACTATTTGGATCTTCTTTATCCTGAAGCGCCGCATATTCTTCTGATGCGCAATCCCTACGCCATTGCCGCATCCCTGAAGTCGACTTGGGGAGTCCCCCTTCAGGCGAAAAGCTCCCGTTCGGTCAGCTTGTCCTCGCTTGCTGATCTCATGCTCCGCCTGCCTGACGTTATTGCCTCTTCGCTTGCTGATCTGGTTCTCGGCCTGCCCAAACTCGCTGCGCACCGCGATCGCCGGCAGACGATGGTGGTGCAGTACGAACGCCTGGCGGCGTGTCCGGAGGAGGAAATTCAGCGTCTCATCGCTGGCCTTGGCTGTGATCCGAAAGACACCGCAGCTACGTCGACGGCTCGGGCCGATTATCTTCACTCCAGCAGCTTTGGAGATCGGAAAATCCTTGAAAGAAGGACCGTCGATGAGAAGTCTGTCGACGCGTGGCAAGTCCAATTGGGCGTCGAAGAGATGCAAACGATAACCGATCTGATCGGCGTCGAGCTGATGATACAGCTCGGATATGAAGCGGAATTGCGGCACGCACAACAAGCCGGAGTGGTTGATAAAGGGCGCGAGGTCACCGAGCTATATCGTCAGATATTTCGAATGTGGTGGGATCTGCGCCTCAGCAGGGAACGGGCATGGTCGAACATTTCAGCCGACCCCGGTAAGCTGACCCCTGGTATTCGGCGGCCAATCGAGAACTCATGCTCCACACCAAATGCGTCCACAGGGCACGATGCGCAGCATCTATCCGGAACCGACTTCGACCAAAATCAGGAGCTGACGAGTTCGATGGAGGCGCAGTTGCGCATGGCACTCTTGGCTTCGGAATCGGATCGAGGTGCACAGCAAGAGGCCGTTCGGCATCGCGACGCCGTTATCGAGGCGCTGCGGGGCGAGATTGTGCGGCTCAAGAAGGGGAGCAACAATCACGAGCGATGACCCTCCCAGGACTATGGTCAAAATGTGCTGCCTGCCTTATCGAGCTCGTTGTCTAGCTAGCAAGCGGAAGTAAGTCCGCCGGCTCGCGTGTCCAGCCGCGCTTCGATTGGATGCTGGCAGACGCCGACGAAGGATACAGCGCTATCCGCTGTTTGACCCGGTGGACGCCGATGCGCTATGGCAGGCGCCGATCGCTGCAACGCCTATCGGGCCTATCGCAAGGCAAACGCGGTACTGAACGAACTAGAGATCCCGCATCGTAGAAGACACATGCTGCCGAAACATTTGCGCCGTCTCGAAGCTGAATCGATCGAAATCATGCGTGACGTGGTCGCCGAGTTCAAAAAGCCGGTCATGCTCTACTCGATCGGAAAAGACTCGAGCGTGATGCTGCATATTGCGATCAAGGCCTTCTATCCCGCAAAGCTCCCGTTTCCCCTGCTTCACGTCGACACGACCTGGAAGTTTCGTGAGATGATCAGCTTCCGGGACGCGACAGCCAAGCGCCTCGGCCTCGACCTGATCGTCCATGTAAACGAGGAGGGCATCGCGCGCGGGATCAATCCGATTGAGTCCGGCTCCGCGCTTCATACCCAGGTGATGAAGACCGACGCCCTGAAGCAGGCGCTCGACCTCCACGAATTCGATGCCGCCTTTGGCGGCGCCCGGCGTGATGAGGAGAAGAGCCGCGCAAAAGAACGGATACTCTCCTTCCGTTCGTCCGGGCACGTCTGGGACCCCCGCAATCAGCGGCCGGAGCTCTGGAACCTGTTCAACACGCGGATTCGCCAGGGCGAAACCATGCGCGTTTTTGCGATGTCAAACTGGACTGAGCTCGACGTGTGGGAATACATCATGTGCGAGAAGATCCCGGTCGTCCCGCTCTACTTCGCAAAGCAAAGACCGATCGTGCGTCGAAATGGCGCGACGATCATGATCGACGACAAGCGATTGCCGCTTCTGTCTGGCGAGACGCCGCAAATGCGGATGATCCGTTTCCGCACGCTGGGCTGCTATCCGTTGAGCGGGGCTATTGAATCCGACGCGACGACGATCGAAGACATCGTCGCAGAGATGCAGACTGCGACGGTGTCGGAGCGCCAGGGGCGCTTGATTGACGCCGATGAAGCCGCTTCGATGGAGAAAAAGAAGCGGGAAGGCTACTTTTGATGCTTGTCAAGGCGATAACGGAGTCTGTCCAGGCCAAGCCAAAGGATCAGCTGCGATTCATCACGTGCGGTTCGGTGGATGACGGGAAGTCGACACTGATCGGCCGGCTGCTGCACGACAGCAAGATGATCTACCATGATCAGATGACGGCGCTGGAACGGGACAGCGCCAAGTACGGCACAACCGGCCGTGAGATCGATTTCGCGCTGCTCGTCGACGGGCTTGAAGCCGAGCGAGAGCAAGGCATCACGATCGATGTGGCTTATCGTTTCTTTGCGACGGAACGGCGCTCGTTCATGGTGGCAGATACGCCCGGCCACGAGCAGTATACTCGCAACATGGCAACGGGCGCCTCGAACGCGCAGCTCGCTATCATCCTCATCGATGCCCGCAAGGGCGTGCTGGTTCAAACCAAGCGCCACTCGTTCATCTGTTCGCTCCTTGGTATCCGCCATCTCGTCCTGGCAGTGAACAAGATCGACCTCGTCCACTACAGCAAAGAGAGCTTTGATCGGATCGTCGCCGACTATTGGGCCTTTGCCAGCGATCTTGGCTTCGAATCGATCGTTCCGATCCCGATCTCTGCCAGGTACGGCGACAATGTCGTCGACCGCTCCGGCAACACTCACTGGTACGATGGTCCCTGCCTGCTCGGCCAGTTGGAGAGTATTAATATCCGGTGCGACAGCTTCGGGCAGGCCTTCCGCTTTCCGGTACAGTGGGTGAACCGGCCGGACCTGGATTTCCGCGGCTACGCCGGGTCCGTGGCTTCGGGAAGCATCTCGGTGGGCGACGACATCGTCGTCGCAGCGTCTGGACGGACCACGCGCGTCAGGCGAATTGTGACGCAGGGCGGCGATCTGTCCTGCGCCGAGGCCGGCGATGCAATCACGATCACCATTGAAGACGAAATCGATATCGGCCGTGGCGATCTCCTGGCACGTCCGACCGAGCGGCCGGAGCTCGCCGACCAATTCGCCGCTCATCTGATCTGGATGGATGAGGACCAGCTCGTTGTCGGGCGCAATTACATTCTGCGCATTGGATCGCAGACCATAGCCGGTAGCATTACCGCGATCAATCATCGGATCGACGTCAATACACGGGAGCACCTGTCAGCCGGGACGCTTGGCCTTAACGAGATCGGCTTTTGCAATATATCAACCACCCGGCCTGCGGCGTTCGATCCTTACGAGGCCAATCGCAAGACCGGATCATTCATCGTCATCGACCGGTATACAAACCGTACGGTCGCGGCCGGGATGATCGCATGTCCACTGCGGCGGGCGACCAACGTCGCTTGGCAACCCGTTGCAGTGGGACGGAAGGAGCGGGCCGACCTCAAGGACCAGAAGCCCTGCATCATTTGGTTCACCGGCCTGTCCGGCGCAGGAAAATCGACGATTGCCAACATCGTCGATCAAAAGCTGTTCGCAATGTCCCGGCATACCATGCTGCTGGATGGGGACAACCTGCGGCACGGATTAAATGCGGACCTCGGCTTTTCCGAGGCCGACCGCATGGAAAACATTCGGCGCGCCGGGGAAGCTGCCAAGCTGATGGCGGACAGCGGCTTGATCGTAATTTGTTCCTTCATCTCGCCCCACAGGGCCGAACGAGACATGGTGCGCGGTTTGGTCGGCAAGGAGGAGTTTGTCGAAGTCTTTGTCGATACGCCGATCGAAGAATGCGCGCGGCGCGATCCCAAAGGTCTTTATTCAAAGGCGAAGTCCGGTATGATCAAGAACTTCACCGGCATCGATGCGTCCTATGAAGCGCCGATAAGACCCGAAATTCATCTCAGGACCATGGAGCAGACACCTGAGCAAATGGCCCAGGCCGTGATCGATGTGTTGATGGCTCGCGCAATTCTTGGCGGTTAGTGTTCGTCAAACCCGTCACCCTCGCATCGCACCATCGATAGCAGGAGATGCCCCCCACTAACCTGCTGGCCCGGCCACGGCGACTCGGGTTAAGCAAAGGCATCAATCGGACTCAGGCTCCAAAGGAACAAAATGGTTGCGTCCACACGTCGATTGCCCGCTTCTGGTTATGTGCTCGAAATCGACGGTCAATTGAAAACCGAATTCGCAACCAGGGATGGGGCCTTCGCAGGAGCCCAGGAGCTCAAGAAGCGCCGTCCCATGCTCCAGGTCAGAATCTATGATGCCAGGACAAAGGCCAGAGAGGAAGTCCGACTTCCAGTAGCTTGAGTTTTCGCTTGACGCCGTTTCCCGCGCGTCCGACTAGCGTCATGCCTAGGCTCTCGTAACCGAGCTGCCGGCGTCTCGGACATCCAGCTTCGATCTCTTGCGCACGATGAAGAAGGGCAACTCGTTCCTCCGGGTCTAGCCGCATCCGGCGCAATTGTTTGCCAGTACATTGACTTGGGAAACAGGAGCTGCCTGTCCCGACAACGCTCGCGCGCTAGGCCTGCCCTCCGGCACGCTGTCGTCAGCTTTGGCCGTATCCCTCACATGCGCGCGAGAGCTTCAAAGGCCCTCTGCGGGGCTGGCTGTGAACATGTCTGCACGAGGCGGGCCGGCAGGGGCAAAGAGAAAGCCGCGGGAGAGGCTCGCGACGCCGGTCGCCCCACAAGCAGTTCATGCCTCACCGCTCATCTCCTCAATGAGCCTGCAGCTTGCTGGCTTCAGTTTCCGTGGGAAAAAACTCGACCCATGGTCGCTCGAGTGCGAGGCTATCGCTGGCTCGATTTCCGGCATTTTCGACGCTCTGTTTTGAGCTTAAGCGACACCGGCCTCAAGCCGGACCTTGAGGATGTGGGAGGCCGGATCGAGGGTGCGCTCGAGATTTGGCAGATCAGCAGAGGAGCCAACCGAGCAGAACGGCTCGAAGGAGCTATCCGTCGAGTTCAAACGCCTCATGACTGCGGGCAGGCTCATCGGTCCGCAAGCCGTTGAGCTGCTCCGCGATCGAGTTGAGCATTCGAGCTCCACGACGGCGCACTCCCCGCGGCGGCACTCTGGATCAGCCGTCGACCACGACACGCACACCGCCTTGATGATCGACTACCGGGACGATCCTGACGTCGAACTATGAAAACTCCGAGCTCGCTTGCCGTAAATCACATCGTTCAGCCGCTCGAGTTGGCTTATCGCTCCTTTTGGAGGTGCACGTCAGAAAAAATTCACACGAGAAGAGTTCGGCAGAGGGTTGAAACGCACCTAACGTCAAGTTGTACGATCTGAAAATGGACGGCAAAGGTCGTCAACGTCCCGAATTCTCCAACGAGTGACAGTATGCGAATGTCTCAAGTCTCAGGCTCACGCAGGATCAGGCTCATCAGCAACGGAACGCATCATGTCCGTCACGCGCGGATCGATATCCGAACGCGATGGGCCCGACATGCACGTTCGTCCGAACCCCAACGTTCGCCTGAATGCACGGGTTTGGCGTAAACCGATCGACGCCTAGCTAGCAATGCGACGGCGCTCAAATCCTTGCATGCATGATGTGGTGGGCCGCTGGCGAAGCTTGCCTCCGCCTATGGTGTTTCTCCCAGCAGCAGATGAATCGAGAAAGCCTGCGCCTGAAGGGGTGAGGTCGCATCATCGCGCTTCAGACCCATCGACAAATACGGTTTAAGGGGAAATGGTGTGACTAGACAACGCTCTCTGCTGACGCCTGGTCCATTGTCGCTGTCGCTGGCGGTCAGGAGCCAGATGCTGCTCGACCTCGCATCGCGCGATGGTGAGTTCAAGGAAGTGACCGCCCGCATGCGGCGGCTGATGCTCAATCTGCTGGGAGGTGCCAAGGACTATTCGGTGGTCCCCATTCAGGGGGGCGGGTCCTTTGCAATGGAAGCCGCGCTCTCTTCATTCGTGTCTAGGGCCGACAAGCCGCTCGTTTGCATAAACGGCATCTATGGCGAGCGCATTTTCAAGATTCTGCGGCTGTGGGGCGTCGAAGCGCTGAAGCTTGTCAAGCGAGCGACCGAGCCCCTGGACCCCCAGGAAGTCGCCGAGCAGCTGAGCCGAAATCCCGGCACTACTCACCTATGTCTTGTGCATTGCGAGACGACGACCGGAATCGTCAATCCGCTTGACGCGATCATAGAGGAAGCGAGGCGGCGTGGTGTCAAGACGATCGTCGACGGCATGAGCTCTTTTGGCGCGATTGACATCGACCTAAGCCGTGGCGGACCAGACGTTCTGGTGACATCGAGCAATAAGTGCATCGAAGGGCCGCCAGGAGTAGCGTTTGTCATCGCGTCTCGCGAACTGCTGGAAAAAGCGGTTCAAGAACCAAGGTCATTTGTGCTCGACGTGAGAGACCAATGGCTCTCGCTCGAGCGTACCGGAGAGTGGCGATCGACCCCACCCACCCACATCGTTCAGGCAACAACGAAGGCCTTGGAGATTCTGGAGGGGGAGGGCATCGATGCCAGGCGCCGCAGGTATGAGAAGGTCAGAGACGATCTCATCCAAGAACTTGAAGGAGTGGTGTCCCCGCTACTGTCCGCCGACCTGCAGTCTCCGGTCTGCGTCGCGTTCAGCACGCCGTCCGGAATCGCGGATCAGGCAGGATTCGATGGGCTATATCGGCACTTGGCAACCCACAACCTTTACGTCTACTCGAAGCTGCATCTTGCCACGCGGAGTTTTCGGGTCGGTTGCATTGGCGAGATCCAGCCCAGTTGGATCGAGCAGTTGGGGTGCGCCTTTCGTACATATTTTCGGTCCGGTCCGGCTTCATCCATGGGGACGCCGTCAACCCGCCAAGCCTGCGAGCGTGGCGTCGAGATGTCATCGTCCTTCGCAAAGACCCCGCAGCTCCCGTTCTCTGCCGAAACTGCTGTTCTGCACGCCGGCTACCGACGCGATCCGGTGACGAAAGCTGTCGCAGTGCCGATCTATCAGAACACGGCTTACGAACTTGATGGCGATCTGAATCACATTGCGGACGTCTATAACGTCAAGGCTGACGGATTCACCTATACGAGGATCATCAACCCGACGACCCGCGCGCTGGAGCGAAGGTATGCCGCGGTCGACATGGGGAGTGACTCGCTCGCCGTCGCATCAGGTCAAGCGGCAACCTTCCTTGCCATCGTCAACCTGTCAAGCGGCGAGGTGGGGGACAATATCGTCGCCTCACCGTATCTCTATGGCAACACGTGGAATCTGCTCCATAATACGTTTAAGCGTCTTGGTATCAGCGTCAGGACGGCAGACCCGCGAAGGCCCGAGACCTTCGAGCGTGCCATCGATGATCGCACGATCTGCCTGTTCGGAGAGGTGATTTCAAATCCTTGCCTGATTCCGCTTCCGGTCAAACAGCTGGCTGAGATCGGCCGAAAGCACGGCGTTCCGTTGGTGGTGGATAATACGACGACCCCGCTGGTATGTCGGCCGTCAGATCTCGGTGCTGCGATTACGACCTACTCCGCTACGAAATACATATGCGGCCATGGCACGACGCTGGGCGGTCTGATCGTTGACAACGGCAAGTTCAGCTACCGGGGCGCCTCTCGCTTTCCCTTGTTCAACAGTCCTGACGAAGCGCATGGCGGCATCATCTGGCGCAACGCGCTGCAAGATGTCGACGATCTCGGAAAAAGCGAGGTTCTCCTGAAGGCTCGCATGACCTGGTTGCGCGATACTGGCGCGGCCATTGCCCCCTTTGCCAGCTTTCAGCTGATCCAAGGCCTTGAAACGCTGCCCCTTCGCATGAAGCAGCACTGCGCAAACGCCAGGATCGTGGCCGACGTTCTTAAGGAGCATCCAAAAGTGCGCCGCGTCTTCTATCCGGGGCTGTTCGAGGGAGCCGATCAGGAAACTGTCGACCAGACACTCAATCCCGCATACGGACACGGCGCGATGGTCATGTTCGAGGTGGAGGACGAGCAGGCCGGGCGGAAATTCATCCAGAATGTCGACCTGATGTATCACGTTTCGAATGTCGGGGATGCCCGTACGCTCGTGACGCATCCTGTTTCGACCACCCACACCACTGTTCCGCGCGAGAAGCGCGAAGCCGCCGGCATATTTGGCGGCTCGATCCGACTTTGCGTGGGCATCGAAGATGTCGACGACATCGTGCGCGATCTGGACAGGGCGCTTTCCGCAATCTGACAACTTGTAGGGCGATCAGGAGGAGGTTCTCATGAATCAGGCAGATGCTTGGAAACTGAGGTCGTCTCGTTATGAGGCTGTTCAGTTCAGCCGGGAGATCAATAAGCAATTGTCCGAGCTGAGGCCGGACAATGTGATGGGAGCGATCTACATCGCCAAGGATTACGTTGTAATTGCCGCTTGCACGCTCGCGACGGTCTGTGTCTCCTGGTGGCTGTACCCGCTCGCCGTTCTTCTGATCGGCGCCTACCAGCGCGGCCTGACGACGATCGCTCATGATGCGGCTCACCGTACGCTCGCGAAGAACACGACCTGGAACTACGTCCTCGGCATTCTGTTCGCGGCCTATCCCCTGTTCCAGCGCCACTGGGCCTACCGGATCTCGCACGTCTATCTGCATCATCCGTATCTCGGCGACCCGGAGAAGGATCCCGATCTGAAGTTCTTCATGGCCAATGGTGTTTACGACGTCCAGCCTCCTGAGCGGTACGCCTTCAATATCATCTGGAAGCCGATATTTGGTGGCGCGACACTGGCCTACCTGAAGTATCTCTGGACCAACCGGTTTTCGATCACAGATTCCGAGGACCAGAGCCGGTCAAGCATACTTGTCGACAAGTATGGCTTTTACCTCTTCTGGATCGGCATCCTGGCCGGATCATACGCTCTTGGGCTGCTCCACATCGTGATCCTGTTTTGGATCGTCCCCTATCTCACAACGTTTCAGGTTCTTGGCTGGTTTGTCGAGCTCGCCGAGCACTCGCCGATGTGCGAGACCGAAACGAAGAACGTCTATCTAACCAGGAATCGGAAAGGAAATTTCCTGGAGCGGGCCATCCTTGGACAAAACCTGGACGAGTATCACCTCGAGCATCACCTCTCGCCGGGTATCCCATTCTGGCTGTTGCACAAGGCCCAGAAGATCCGGATGCAGGATCCGGGTTACGCAAAGGTTGCCGCGAGCTGGGGAGGGCTCTTCGTCAAGGGGCCGCAAGGTCAACCCAGTGTCATAACTCAGTTGAAGGAGCGAAATCGACGCTTGTATGAGCAATCGCTTGCTGATGCCCATGCGAAGGGACACGTGGCGTGACATTGCAACGCTCAGACAACGCTCGCGCCGTGGTCGGCGTCACCTCGAACCGTCTTTTGGTCGATGGTGTGCATCGCGACTGGCTACGGCAAAAATACCTCAAGGCCCTCCTTCATCATGCGGGCGTGGCATGCGTCATATTGCCGACGATCGATGCGGAAGATGTGAGGCTAGAGGTCGGCCTGGCGATCATGGGCGCGCTCGACGGTCTGGTTTTGACAGGGGATGAATCGAATATTGACCCTGCCGTCTTGAAAGCGCCTGCATCACTTCCGCCGGCTGACCAACAGGACGTTGATGGCGGAATCCGTGACCGCCCGCGGGACAGGCTCTCTGCGGTAGCCATTGGGAGCGCCATCGCGCTCGGAATGCCGATCTTGGGCATCTGCCGCGGGCTTCAGGAGCTCAACGTCTATTTTGGCGGCACTCTCCATCCATCGCTTGCCGAGTGGAGACTGGGAAGTGGCCTGATGCATGCCGAGAAACCAGATCGTCCAAGAGACCGTCAGTACGATGCCGCGCACAGCGTGAGGATATCTCCTGATGGTGCGCTCTTTCCGATCGTGCGCGCCATCGAAGCGCAAGTGAACTCCCTGCATAATCAAGGCATAGAGCTGCTTGCCGCCGCACTGAGGCGCGAGGCATGGGCGCCTGACGGACTGGTCGAAGCGGCTTCGGTCATCGGCGCGCCGACGTTGCAAATCGGTGTGCAATGGCACCCCGAATGGCACACCTCAACTGATCTCCTGAGCCAGCGACTGTTCACGGCTTTTGGAGAGGCGTGTATTGCGTACTGCCAAACAAAGAAACATTAGAGGCGGATTGTGACGTTTCAAACCAAGCGCGGTCCGCCCAGGTCGAAAGGTGAGTCTTCCGGAACTGATGGAAAAGCGTGGTCCGGGGGGCGGGCCGCGCCGCCCCGCCCGCAGAGGACGAGTGGGCGATTGACAAGACGCTTCGCTCTGGGAGTTCTCTTTGTGGCGCTCTATGTCGTCCTGAGCGCGGCAGGCGAAGTTTATGCGGCATCGTATTTTCAACGGTCGGATGCGTTCGTCGCTCTCCTCGTGTCCTTTGCCGCGGTCTGTCTGACATTTAATCTGCTGGCAGGTCACGAGAGAGGGACGGCACGGGTTGCGAAGTCGGCGCTCCTGGTGTTTGTGTCGCTCAATGTCGTGACCGCGATCAGTTGGATCGGGTTGTTTATCGGCCTGAAATACGCCGAACCGGCGATCGTCGTCGCCTTCATGGTGGCGCTAGGACCCGCTGCGACGGTGTGGTTAAACGCGCTGATCAGGCGCCAGGGCGTCCCTCCAGCATCCGATATCGTCGTGAGCGTGACGATCGCGGCAGTTGGAAGTTACATGATATGGATCTCGGCAACCGGCAACGCTGGCGTGGAGTGGGGAGCTCGATCGTCCTTCGGCATCGTCTTGGCAATCGTGGCCGGCCTATCGCTCGCTCTTACAAATATACTCGTCAAGCTGCTATTCGACCGCGGATTTTCGGGTCGACAGGTGTTGGCGCATCGTTTTTACGGAACGATCCTTTTGCTGCTGGGACTGGTTGACCACTCCTCCATCGTGCTCGAGATCTCGCAGCATTGGCTTGCAATCGCGACGATTGGGCTATCCACGATCATCGTTCCATTGCTCTTGTTCCAGGAGGGTATCCGCCGTGTCGAGCCCTTCACGGTCAACATGGTCCTGTCCACCGCTCCTGTCATCACGTTTCTGTTCCAATACTTCGATTCTCGTATCGTGCCTTCGCCGCATACGTTCGTTGGAAATGTTCTCATCACGGCTGTTGCCGTCGGCAACGTCTATTTGCAGTACCGGAGGTCCGCATGAACGAGCGAAATTGTGTAATCGTCGACGCATATTCGACCGGCCGCTTCTTGCCGGAAGAGTTCAAGCGGTATGGAATTTCAACAGTGCATGTGATGTCGGCTGCACAGATTCCGTCGATCTTTCAATCGCATTTCAATGCTAATCTGTATGATGAAGTCATTCGCCCGCCCGAGCGCATGGGGTACGACGAGATCGTTGAATATCATCTTCGGGCTCTCCAGGGCAGGGAGCTGGAGTTCGTCATAGCGGGGTGCGAGACAGGAGTTGAGCTGGCCGATTCGATCTCGGAGCGGCTGGGCTTGCCTTCAAATGGCACCGCCCTTTCGGCCGCCCGACGGGACAAATCGCGCCTGTCTGAAGCGTTGGCCTCAGCAGGCGTGCGATCGATCAGACAAGTGGTGTCCGACAATGCTGAAGTGATCGCAAGATGGAAGCATCAAGAGAGCTTCGATGAGCTTGTGATCAAGCCGCTGAACAGCACAGGCACGGAGGACGTGTTCTTTTGCTCGACGGATGCCGATATTCAGCGCGCTGTAACCGCGATCGTCGGTAAGACGAACCGTGTCGGAACGCTCAATCAATTGGCGCTTGGACAGGAGAAAATCAACGGCCAGCAATATACCGTAAATGCCGTCTCGATCGACGGCGAACCCTTCGTCACGGAGGCCTGGACCTATGACACTGTTCCTATTGAGGGCGCGTCTTCGGTCTGCTCACTCGAGCGGTTATTGGGAGGTAAGGAGCCAATCGTTCTTGAACTATCCGATTACCTTGAACGTGCGCTGCGGGCGCTTCGGATCACCGACGGACCTGCTCATGCCGAGATCATCGTCGATGATCGGGGACCGGTTCTGGTCGACTTCGGAGCGAGGCTGCAAGGAACCATGTCGGCAAAAGCTAGGACGATGGCGTTGGGCCATAACCATTTGGCGCTCACCGCGTGGCGTTACGCAGATCCCCAAGGCTTTGCTGGGTATATGAGGCGACGCGGGGTTTACAAGCGGCAGGCTCATGCACTATGCGTCTCGCTGATTTCCGACATGGGCGGTGTTGTTGCCGGCTATCCCGGACTCGATGCGATCGGCAAGCTGCCGAGCTTCGCGGATGCCATTGCGTTCGTTCCGATAGGGCAAAACCTGGTTCCGACGATCGACTTGGCGTCGACGCCAGGCATTGTGTATCTCGTGAACAACGACCTGATACAGCTTGAGGAAGATTATCGCCAACTGCGTGCGATGCGGATGGACCAGGTGTTCGATTTGGTGCCGCAGGAAGCGAACCAATGACCGGCATCTGCGACAGTTGCACAAATTCAGCCGCTGCGGCGATGATCGGTGTGAGCGACTTCGATGGCATCCTTCGAGGCAAACACGTCCTGGGTGAAGATCTTTCCGTCGGGAATAAGGTCATCAAGTTCTCCGAAGCGGTGCTCGCGTGGGATTGTTCGGACCGCGTCATTCCGGCGGGCTTCACGCAAGAGCCGCAGTCAGTATTTGGGGACGCCGATCTGCGCGTTCTGTCCGGCACCGGCCGTTCGGTGTCTTATGCCGGCGATCAATATCTCTATCTGGCTGAGTTTGCGGGCGCACATGAGAGCGTCTGCCCGCGCGGTATTCTGCGTAAAGTCCTACAAAGGGTTGCCGACCGCGGATACAGCTGCAGCGCCGGGTTCGAGTTTGAGTTTATGCTGTTCAAGGAGAACGCCGACGTAATTGAAGACAAGCCGTTCGGCCAATGGGCTCCTTTGACGCGGGGCCCATTCGGCTACTCGATTGCGCGGTCTGTCGCGCACAGGGAGCTGTTCGGTGAGATCCTGGCGCTTTGTGAGAAGTCCAGAATCCCTCTCAGCGGGCTGCACTTTGAAACGGGACCAGGCGTGATTGAAGCGTCACTTCGTCATTGTGATGCCCTGGAAGCGGCCGATCGAGCAATCATATTCAAGTCGATGATAAAAGCCTGGGCGCAGACGCGAGGGATGATGGCTACATTCATGGCCAAGGTTTCAGAGAATTGGCCGGGCCAGTCCGGCCATCTTCACGTCTCGATGTCCGCAGATGGTCAGAATGTGTTTTACGATAGTGAGGAGTTTCGCAACGTCTCGAAGCTCATGAGGCAATTCATCGGCGGACAATTGAAATACATGAATGATTTCTGTGTACTCGCTGTGCCGAATTTCAATAGCTACAAGAGATTGGTACCTGGTTGTTGGGCACCAATCTATCCGAGCTGGGGAATCGACAACCGCTCCTGCGCGGTACGCGTCATTCCGGGAGACCCGTCTGCACATCGTCTCGAATACAGGCTGCCCGGTGCAGACCTGAACCCATATCTTGCCCTCGCATGTGCCATCGGTTCCGGCATATTGGGTATCGAGACAAATGCGGCGCTCCCGGCTTCGATCGTCGGTGATGCAAGCGCGGAGGCCTGCCTTCCATCTGGGAGGCTGCCTCAAAGCTTGGCAGAGGCAACATATCGGTTTGCACAGTCTCCGGCAGCCAATGATGTCTTCGGTGAAAGGTTTGTTGAAGCGTTTTCTTGCTCCCGCCGTTGGGAATGGGAGGCCGTTCAACATCGGGTCACAGACTTTGAACGCCGGCGGTATTTCGAGATCATTTAGCCAGCTTGAGCTGTACAGACCGGCGCCTTCCAAGCATCAACTGATCGGCCGGTTTCAATAAGTCATCCATGCTTTCATTTAGCAGCAGGCGGACGAGCGCTCCAATTGGTGAGTTGCTCCTCTTCCTTGGGGGGAGGGCTCCCGCGTCTTGCGGCCGATGAAGGTGTCCGGCGCTGGCACTCTAAGTAATCCCGCAGCCCGCGAGATCAGCTCACAAACGCGCCCTGTTACGTAATCTTGGAAAGCCTCATGGTGCACGCGCGAAGCGCGATCGGTGTCGGCCATGGCCGCGCTTATTGCTTCGGCAGCGGGCGCGCGCTCGGTTCTCATGTTGTTAAGGGAACTAAGGCTTTGTTGCTCTTATCGTCCGCTCGACCTCATCGGCCAGTGTCCGATGATGAGCTGCCAGCTTGGCGAATAGCTCTTTCTTAGTCGGACTGGTCGCCAGCTTGCTGATTAGCTCACACTCTTCCGCCTCGATCCGAAGTTTTTCCAAGTGCGCCTGCATGTCCTTCATGGAAGGCCTCCCCGCAAGAGGCGGGGATCATCTCATGGGGAACCTGACGGGAACAAGCTATGACAACAGATGGCGACCGATGGAAAATGATGGGCTGAGCACATCCCGTTCGTCTAATCCGAACTAGGACACGCCAAGGCTCAAATCAGGACACGGGGCCTGGATACGGATAGCGCTCTTCTCGTGCTCGTTGTGGTAAGGACACGTCCTGCGACAGATTAGAGCCCGGTGAAAAACCGGACAGACAGGCTAGCCAATATCTGCGATCCTCTCCGACATTTCAGGACGGAGCAATTTTGGAGAGTTCCAATGCCCGCGTGGTCCGCAGCGGACGAACAGCGACTACTGCAATTGGTTCGAGAAACAGGCCTCACGCAGCGCGAGATCGCTCAGAAGCTCGGGCGGACTGAGGCAGCGGTGAGCGGGCGATTGATCCTTATTAGGAAGCGCGCCGCGGAGAGGGCGGATTAACCCCAAGTGCGGAGCCAATTTTTGTAAGGATTCAACGCAACGCCGCCCGCTTAAAATACATGCGAGCGGCGCTTGCTCTAGCCCCAGGAAGGTTGTTGGCAAAATCCTGATACATACAGTTTGGCACAAAATGCAAATCGCGCGCATACCTAAGAATGGTTAACGCGTCCGTAAGAATACGGGAAAAAGTGGCAAAGCTCGGTTCCCTTGCTCGGCCCGCCTCTTGTGCGCCAATTAGCATACGCTCACAGAGAGCCAGCTCATCCTGCGAACACAGGCTCGACCATATCGACCAGGTGGCGTGAGGCTTTCTCAGCTTCGCTGCAATGTCGTTCGTCGTTCCCCGTCGTCGGCCTTCTTCTCATCCAATAAGGCGATCCTTTGGCTTAACGTCGACTCGGCCTCGGCGGGTAATCCCCTTGCTGGGTACGCCGCAGGCTCGTGGATCATTCCCGTTGCGAGCGCGTGAGCAGCTTGGGGTTTTCCTTGTAACCTGACGAGCTCCAGGTTTTCGATGCCAAAGTCGGTGAACGCCTGAACGCCATCTTCGCCGACGCCATAGACCCAGATCAAGCCGTCCTCGATCTGCATTTCGATGGCAATGTCGCTAACCCAGTCTTCGTCTTCACCAAGAGGCCTTCGCCGGTGAGATATACTTCGTCAAACGATCGGCAGCTTCATCGGCACCCACAATACAGTTTCACACCCATTCGTGAGGACCGGCACACCGCTCATCAAGCTGCTTGAGGCCAAAAGAAGAGGCCGTCAAGCGGCCTGCGTTGGTTCTACATGAATAGGGCAATAGCCATGATTGCGATGGGGCTCAGCCCGAGCGCCACGATGAGCGCACTAAAAGGTATATCACTGCCCATGACACAACCCTCGCGATTGAGGTTGAAATCCTATGCCCGGATGCTGGGTGGCCGCTAGTGCAATTTGTGCCACGGCAATTTCAACAACACCGCGAGCTGCTGGTTCGTGGCGAGCGGCTCTCCTCGAACGGCCCGCTCACATTGGGCTTCTCCACGCCTTGGTCAATATCGTCGGAGCGGTTGCACACCTCGTTGCTGCACTACACTGCAAAGTCGCGCGGGTCTCGTCAGATGCCAATGGTTTTCGCAGAGCCAGCCCAGCCGCCGCAGAACGGACAATTGGAGTTGATCATGCCGCAAGCAGACGCTTGTAGCGGCGATAAGCGTCGATCGCATTGTTCGCAAGCATGAGCTGCCGATGCTCTCCAGCCCGCACCATGTCATCGATATTTCCGAGAAGAAAGCGGCTCACATCGCCAGGATCTGTGATCTCGCCGGAGCGTTCGAGCAAGTCCCAAGCGATCTGGATCGACCTCTCCACGAGGACTGGCAACGATTCACTCATACGAGACAAAACAGACGTCGATATCGATGGTTCCTGTTGTAAACGCCGGCGGATCGCGCCTCCAGCCGGACAACATAGCTTACCGTCGGGCAAGACGCCGCGAGGGGCGCCTCAGGACTATTGGCCCGCCGATGTCTGGACTGCCTATTCCTGCCTCTGCTGAACGTGCAATATTGGATCATGAAAGCACGAAATCGAAGCCTGCTCATCTTTCTTGTTGCCGTCGTGGGTATTGGTTGGCTAATTGGCGCAACCAACTTGCCTGGTGCATGGTATGCCGCACTGCAGAAGCCGACATTCAATCCTCCGAATTGGGTGTTCGCGCCAACTTGGACAATTCTGTATGTGATGATCGCAATCGCGGGCTGGCGCACCTACCTGCAGGAGGTCAATGGCCTGGCCTTGCAGGTTTGGCTCGGACGGATGGCGCTTAATTTTCTTTGGTCTCCTATTGTTTTCCGCTTGCACAACTTGGCCATGGGGCTCTCGGTCATCATTCTGCTGCTGGGCCTGATTCTGTTTTTTATAGGCCTGCAATGGCGGGCCAATCGGCTTGCTGCGCTCTTATTTATCCCGTATGCGGGCTGGGTAGCGTTTGCATCGCTTTTAAACTTTGCTTTGTACCGCCTTAATTGAATTCCTGATGGACCTGCTAAACGCGAGTTAAGAGCCGCCGGCGGGGGGCTCGGCGCTTTGAGCGATCCAGCCCGGCACCCGTCACGCCCGGCTGGGGGCGACGGCTTCGAAATTTTTCGGGTCCCTCTTGAAACCAAAATCCGCTTTGCTTTTTTGTCGCCTTCAAAGGTTGGCGTCGAGGCTTGGTCAGGTGAGACGGGCACCGGTCCTGCCCGCTGCCGCTCGTAACCATCTTGCTCTTTGGAGGATTTGGCTTGCGCAGTCACGACTTTTCGTCTCTCCGGCGCTCGACCATCGGTTTCGATCTTGACCTCGCGGAAATGGCCAGCGGGCGGGCGAGGACAATTACCCGCCTTACAACATCGAGCGGATGACGACCGTTACCAGATTTCGCTGGCCGTGGCGGGCTTCGCGCCTGAGAACATCTCGATCACGCCTATCAGTCACCATCGAGGGCAATAAGCCTGAAAAAGGCGAGCGCCAGTTCCTCCATCGCAGCATTTCAACCCGCAATTTCAAGCGCCAATTCAGCCTTGCGGACTATGTGCAGAAGCTCGAAGCCAAGGCGGCTTCTCGCATGTTGAGAGTCGGATGCATCAGCGATTGAATTCCCCAACTTAGGGTAGGCGTTCGTGATCAGCTTTCGATGACGACCACGACTTCCACCTCGCAGCCTTGCGCCATCGGCGTCCTGGTCATGCCTCCCTGCATCTGGGCCACCATCAGATTGATCAGGCGGGTTCCCAAACCGCTCTTCGCCTCGGTGGGGCATCCGATTCCATCGTCCCTCACCGTGATCACGACCTTTTCGTTTCTCTTCCGGACGTCGACTTCCACGACGCCCGGGCGCCCCTCCGGAAACGCGTACTTGAACGCGTTTGTCACCAGCTCGTTGACGATCAAGCCGACGGATGCGGCCTGCGAGCTCTTGACGGCGATTTCGTCGCAGGACACCCGTATCGCGATCGGGCGCACTCCCCGGTGCAGATCCGAAAGGCTCCCGCACAACGCCTCAAGATAAGCGGGGAGGTCGACCGAGCTGTTGACCGGCGTGTCGCGCAGGCGATCATGAACCTTCGCGACAACCTCAATCCGCGCCAGCGCGGAGGTGATCGCCGCCTGCACGGCGGGATTAGGGTCCGATCGCGCCTGCAGACGGAGGATCGACATGATCGTCGCGAGGTCGTTCCTGGTCCGGTGCGCCAACTCCATCATGAGAACGTCCGCGTAGGCCTTTGCCTCCGAGTGCTTCTGGAGTGCAGTGCGCAGGGCTTCCGTTACCCCTGCAAGACATAGCCCGCTAGCGAGAAAGATCAGGAGCGGCACGATAGCGGCGCTCGGCGGCGGAGGGATAAAGTATCGCGCCGCCAGCGCCGCGCTCGCGCCGGTGGCGAGAAAGCCTGAGCCGCGATCGAAGATGACTGAGGCCAGGAAAATGGCCGGGATGAACAGCACCAGCGGATAGGGTCTCAACTGATCATCGAGCAGGAGGTTGGCGACAAATGCCAGCCCGACAAGCCCGAGGCTCAAGAGGTACCGCACCCACAGGGGATATCTGGGCGTGACGGACATGAAGCGAAGCAGGAGCCGGTCCATGGAAAGCAACGAACCGGCTTATCGGCGCGTTCCTGCCGCTTGCTTCAAGCGCTTCGGCCGGCGCGCGGACTGCTGAGCCTAAACCAAAGTGGGGTGCTCTGGGCCTGTCCCTCTTCTGGTCCTGAGGAACGATTCAACAAAGCGTGAGTTCGTCCCGAAAGAACCGAACAAAAATCCAAGAGGGTAATTCCATGACGCGATCAGTGCAGGAGCTGAGGGGGGAGTGCGAGCGAAGCCGTGCCGAGTTCGCGGCGACGGTCGATAGGTTGAGGGAGCGGATATCGGATACCGCTGACGACCTCCGCCACAAGGTCTCGCCGCAACACATCAAGTCGGAAGTCTCCGATTACATCAGCAACAAGACCCAGAGTTGGGTCGAGGCGCTGAAGCAACAAGCCATGGACAATCCGATGCAGGCGGTCGCTGCGGGCACCGCGGTCGCAATCCCGCTGCTGCGCCTGGCGCGCGGTTTTCCACTACCACTTCTGATGATCGGGGCTGGCCTTGCCCTGACCTCGAAGACGGTGCGCGAGCGGGCCGCGGAAGCGGCCGCACCTGTGATGGAGAAGGCGGGAGAGATGCTGGATCAGCCCGCTGACCGAGTGGACGCGCCGAGCAGCGACATGAGAGACCGGCTGAATTCGGCTCAAAGTCAGGCCAGCGACATGGCCAGCGATGCGCAAGATGCCGCTGCCGGCCTGGCCGACGATCTTGGCAAGCGGGCGGCGCAGGCCGCCAGCACTGTCGGCGATACGCTCAAGAGCGGCATGGATGCCGTCAAGGGGAGAGCGGGCGCGGTCAAGGACGCGGCGGCCACGGCGCCTGCAAAGGCCCGTCAGGTCATCGGCGACAATGCCGCCTTGATCGCCGGTCTTGGGATCGCGATCGGCGCCATCCTTGCCGCGGCTCTTCCCGAAACAACCGCCGAAGCCAAGGCGATGGGCCCGGCGAGCGACAGCGTGAAACGGGCGGCGGGCGGGGCTGCACAATCCGGTTTCGAAGCAGCCAAGGATGCGACGATGTCGGCGGCCGACGCGGCGGCAAGAAGCGTCGGCGAGGCCGATCTCGGCGGGCACGCCAGCCGCATGACAGAAGACGTGGCCGCCAGACTCAAAGAGGCTGCCGATGACGTCGTCAGGGCGGCCTTCAGTCCTTCCCCAAACCCGAACACTTGAAAGAACGATCATGAGCGATGTGGACCTGACTAAAGAGACGAATTTCACGCAGAACCAGAATACCGGCCCTTCGCAGACCCTGAAGGACCAGATGGCCGATGCCGGCGCAGAGGTGAAGCAGCGCGCCGGCGACGCCCTCCGAGCGTCGACCGATGTCGCCAGCGACAAGTTCAAGGAAGCGGCTGACGCCGCCAAAGACGTGGCTTCCGGGACAGTGGACCAGATCGAGGACCAGGCGCGCGACAAGCAGCGGTCAGGCGCGGACTTCATGGCGCGCCTTGCCGATAACATTCGTGAAGCGGCGCGCGCCTTCGAGAGCGATGCGCCGTTTGCTGCTCGTGGCATGACTTCCGCCGCCGAATATGTCGATGACGCGGCCGATAAAGTCCGCGACGGAAGTTTTCGCGACCTGGTCGATGGCGCCACCGATTTTGCGAAGCGGCAGCCGGCCGCGTTTCTAGGGATTTCGGTCCTTGCCGGTTTCGCGGCAGTCCGTTTTCTGAGGGCGTCGGGCGGGCGTTCCTCATCTTCGAAACACCGCGAACAATCGTCATCCTCGCAGCAAAGCAACGTGTCATGAGCATCCAAAACGATATCAGGACAAGTCAGAACGATCTTAGAACCATCTCGACGCTGCTCGGCGACGCGTTGTCGCAGTTCGCCAAGCTGTTCCAGAACGAGGTGGATCTCGCCAAAGCCGAGTTAGGCGAAAAGGTTCAGAAGGTCGGCAGCGCGCTGGTCTTCATCGCCGGCGGTGCCCTCCTGGTGATCCCAGCCTTGGTGATGGCGCTGTTCGCCCTATCGGCGGCGATGATCGGCGCAGGATGGTCACAGCCGCTCTCCTATTTGACGTCGGCGATCGTGGCCGCGGTGATCGCGGGTATACTGTTCGCGATCGGCATCAACCGGCTAGATGCCCGCGGTCTGGTGCCGCGGGAAACCATGCGGCAGCTCGATAAGGACAAGGATACCGTGAAAGGGATGGTGCGATGAGCAGCACGCAGACGAGTTTTTTCGATAGTCTCGTAACGGCGGTGCGGGAAAACCCGCTCGCCGCAGCACTGATCGGAGGCGGTGCGGTCTGGCTGTTGGCAGGCGACGAGAAGCTCAAGAGCGCGACGCGATCGGCGACAGCGGGGGCTTCGCCGATCGTTGATCTCGGCGCGCGCAATGTTCGCGCGGCCGCGTCCGGGCTCCAAAGGACCGCTGCGCCGCCGACCGCGCCAGAAATGGATCATGATGACGCCACGGGCTTCGGTGAAACCACACGCGAGGCCGCTAGCGCGGCTTCAGATGCCATGTCGGAAGCGGCGGACAAGATCAAGGATCGATTCGACGATGGCGTCGCCTATGCGCGCGAGAACCTCAGCATGCCCGGAAAAGAGGCTTTCACGAAAGCGCAGTCATCGTTGGCCGGCATGCTTGACCGGCAGCCGCTCGTCCTCGGGGCCGTGGGCTTGACAATCGGTGCGGCAATTGCGGGTGCGTTCCAGACTTCCGACATCGAGAACGAATGGGTGGGCGAGCTCAGCGACGATATCAAAGCCGACTTGAACACGCGCGCCGGGGCGGTATCGCAAAGTCTGCGCGAAGCCTCCGATACGCTGAGCGCCGAAGTCGGTGACGTCGGCGCCGAAGCCATCGATCGGGTGAAGCAAGCTGGCATCGATGCTGCGAATGCGGCACGGGAAAAGGTGAAGTCGCCATAAGCCTGAACCGAACCGGAGAAGCTGCAATGTGGTGGACGGTCGCGAAAGAGGCGGCGACCGGTTGGTCGAGCCACAAGGATGCGCGGCAGGGCGCCGCCCTTGCATACTACTCGGTGTTTTCCTTGGGTCCTATTATCGTGATCGCGATTGCGATCGCGGGGCTGTTCTTCGGCTACGACGCCGTCACCTCACAAGTCACCTCCTCCTTGAAGGACATGCTCGGGGACACCGGAGCCAAAGCAATCGAAGCGATGCTGGCGGGAGCCAGCCGCCCCGCCGAGGGCATTCTGGCGACGGTTCTCGGCCTCGGCGCCCTTTTGTTCGCCGCGATTGGCGTCGTCGTACAGTTGAAGGACGCGCTCAACGTCGTGTGGGAGGTCGAAGAATCGGAAGAGAGCGGGATTTGGCATTTCGCCCGCAACTACGTGCTATCGTTCGCCGCCGTTTTGGCCCTCGGCTTTTTGCTGCTCGTTTCGCTCCTGGTGACCGCATGCCTGGCCGCGGCCGGCAAATTCGTAGCTCCCTACCTGCCGGAGGGCTTGCTACATGTCGTCAGTACGTTGGTGTCGTTTGCCGTCGTCACGATAATGTTCGCGATGATGTTCAAATGGCTACCGGATGTTTTGGTCGCCTGGCGCGATGTCTGGCTCGGTGCGCTCCTGACGGCTTTGTTTTTCGAAGTAGGGAAGGCTGCGATCGGCCTCTACATCGGCAAGCAAGGTTTGGAGTCGACCTACGGCGCGGCTGCCTCGATCGTCGTCGTGCTGATCTGGGTCTACTACACCTCGCAGATCATCCTGATGGGCGCTGAGATCACCCACGCCTACGCCAAGCAGCGGGGTTCGGTCAGGCCACGAGAGCGAAGCAATCGCACGAACGTGCGACCACTCTCGCAGCCGGCGCGTCAGAGAGGCGAGCAAGCACGGCGTTCCAAGAGCGCGCCCTGAGCAAAGGCAACCACACCGGGCACTTAATCCGGCCGGTCGCGAGGCGAGGCCGTCGAACGTGTCAATCCGACGAGAACTTCCTGTCTGCCGGCCTCCGTGTCGAAGGGCCTGACCATAGACGCAATTGCGTGCGATATGTCTCCGGGACGGCGAAGACGCCCTGTGCGTCGGGATTTGATTCCCGCGACGGGTCCGACGTCCGCTGCTCCGTTGTCGAGACGCGGCGCAGGAGATATGGCCGGATCGCTAGCAGGCCGGCGTCTGGAAGTCCGAGGCGTCACCCCGACCCAGTCAAGTCGGGAGGATCAAACAGCGGTTCCGCGGGGTAGCCTGTTGTCTTGGCCGCCTGCTGACGCCAGTGGAACTTTGCAGGTTCCGTGCCGTTGCTGTCCGGCGAGATGATCATGAGCACTAAAAAGCAATTGCAGGAACAGCAGAGCGGTCCCGCAAAGTTCTTCGGCGCCTTCGCGAGCCGGACGGCGCAAGCCGCGGGGCATGCCTCGACTTTTGCGCTCGCCGCGGCGGTCGTCATCATTTGGGCTGTGACCGGACCAGTGTTCGGCTATTCGGATACGTGGCAGCTCGTCATAAATACCGGCACGACGATCGTCACCTTCCTTATGGTTTTCCTTATCCAGAATTCGCAGAACCGCGACAGCGCTGCCATGCAGGTAAAACTCGATGAGTTGATCCGCGTCGGCGCCGCCCGGAATTCTCTGGTCGGCATTGAGCACCTGACCGATGAGGAGCTCGAACAGCTGCGCAAGACCTGCGAATCTCGCGCGAAAGCGGAGAAAGCCGGCGAGGACAGCGTCAAGGCGACGGGGCGAAGGGCCCGGCGCGCCGCCGAACGGGCGGCTGACTAGTGGAGGACGCTGCGCCATCCGATCACGCCTCGGGCGCTTCGGCACGAAATATTGAGGCGATCCTGCGGATTGAAAAGGAGGACGAGGAGCAGCTCCTCCTCCATCATCGCGCGCTTCACGCCGTCGGCCGTTTCGTCGGCACGCCCTATTTCTTTGCGATCCAGTCTTGCGGGGTAGGCCTGTGGCTGTGGATTAACACGCTCGCACCGGAAGCCGGCTGGCACTTTGATGAATATCCCTTTCCGCTTCTTTCCCTCGTGCTTGCGCTTGAGGCTGTTCTTTTGACGTCCTGCGTCCTGATCCGGCAAAACATCCCGGATCGGGCTTTCGAGCGGCGCAATCACCTGGAGCTTCAGATCAACCTGCTGGCCGAGCGGGAGTCGACGCTATCCCTTGCTCTTTTACAACGGATCGCCGCTCACCTGAAATGCCCTGTCGAAGACGACGCGCAGTGCGAAGAGCTTGCGGACGAAACGGAGGTCGATGACATCGCCCAGGATCTCAGGAGGAAGCAGGCGACGAATCCGTCAGATAACGCTATGCCGCGAGCCCCCGCAGCGCCGCGATCGATTTGGGCGGAGCAGAAGGCTTCCTGAGAAACCGAGCCCCTTGCGGCAGCACTGGGTGCTGATCCAGGTCATCGGAAACGACCACCAGCCTGATCGGCCAGCTGTCGCGGATTGCGGCCGTAATCCCTACCGTGTAAAGGCCTATCTGCGTGCGGCCACCAGCCTGTCAGCGTTGTCGCAGCAGCGGGGAGGCTCATCGAAGCAGGCGCGCTCTCCAACATTACGGGCATAGGCGATGCCATCGCCGATATGGTTGGCAAACTTTACGAGACCGGCTCGCATCCGAGCCTTGAGAAACTCCGCAAGAATGTGGCTCGATTGAAGTCCTGCTTGGGCATCCTGGGGGCCGTCTGGACGAGCAAGGATGAGGGCGCGTGGACTATTCCCAAAGGTCAGTTTTTGAAGTGAAGCTCCGCCGCAGTTAAACGCGAGTTCGCGGAAGAAACAGGTCATGTGCCGCCTAGCATTTTCATAGCACTGGGGGAGGCAGAACAGCTCGGCGGCAAATTCGTGCATGGCTGTGCGTCGGCGAGCCGTTGGAGTGCGGTCGATTTTCAAAGCAGCTGCTTTGAAATGGTGTGGCGCCACGGACGGCTGCAGCGCTTTGCAGAGCTCGACCGTGTCGCATGGTTGGGCGTCGAAGAGGCGCGGGTGAAAATCCTGAGGGAGCAGGCGATCTTTCTGGGTCGCCTGCTAGAAACCTGTCAAAAGCGGCGTCGTCCAGGCTGGAGTCGCGCTTGGCATCAGTCAGGCGTCTTCCTCTTCGTTCTCGGCTTCAACGTTGACAACTGACTTGGCGATGCCCGTCAGAGTCTTGTCAGTCTTCTTTTCTTCGGTCAGGGTCTCTTCAAGTAGCTGGACCGCTTCATCGTAGCCCAGCTCTTCAGCCCATGTGGACAGTGTGCCATAGCGCGAAATCTCATAGTGCTCGACGGCCTGGGCGGCTGCGAGAAGACCGGCATCGAGCGCGGGCATTCCCTTAAAGTCCTTCATGATCTCGGAGCCTTCTTCGGCGATGCCGTTGATGGCGGCGCAGGTTTTGCCGCGCGCGGGCTTGCCGATGATCTTGAATACGCGGTCGAGTCGCTTAACCTGGGCTCTCGTCTCGCGCTCATGCTGCGTGAACGCCGCCTTGAGGTCGGGCGACTGCGCCGCCTTCGCCATCTTCGGGAGGGTTTTGAGGATTTTGTTTTCAGCGAAATAAATGTCCTTTAGCGTCTCGTGGAAAAGGTCTTCCAGCTTCTTCGGCTTCCTAGCCATGCGGTGCTCCTCATAAGTGGCGCACAACAACAATTGGTAGGGAACCCGGTTCCAATTAGGACAATAGCGGGACCCTCGGCCGAGCGCGCGTCATGCGTTACGGAGTCGGGAGCAAGAAGGCCACCGGGAGGGGTTCTGGCGGTACTGACTGCTTGACCGATTTGGTTGCCAGCTGCAGGAACAACGATTTCGAGGTTGGGTTGGTCTGACTCATTCACAAACCTGAGGAGGAAATTATGGGTTTCGGCAAAGGAGCGCTTCTCTGGCTGATTGGCATACCGCTTCCGATCATCATTCTTCTTGCAATCTTCATGCATCACTGAGGTGCGAATGTCTGGTTTGCCTCAGAAGCTCTGTCGGGCTGCAGTAAGATGAACATGCTGGGTCCGATAAACGGCATTTTCCGATCAAGCATTTTCAGCTAGGTGCAGAACATTCGCGGAAAGCGATAGAAAAGATCAGCCGAAGGCGCGCGGTATGCTCGCGATCTCAGGAGCGGGGCCCGCGCGCTTTCTTTTGGGTGCGATGCTTCTGAGTTCAAGAACTGCACCTTCCGCGCGCTCATCTTCTCGCATGCCAAGACAAAATAGCGCATTTCGCCGGAGCCGTCCATTCGGTGAACGTCGTCATGCTAACCCGGGTCGGTCGCCTTGCTAGCGCCGTCAGGTTTGGCCGGGACCGCTCCGATAGCCCGCGTCGATATTCTTGCTAAAATCTATCACGCCACGTCCACCTGCTGCCGGGCTCGGCGAGTTTCTGGCGACAACCCTCGAGCACGCAGGAACTAATGGGTCTCGCTCTGTTGGAGCTGGCTTTCCGGGATTTAAGACAATGGCGAAGGACGATGAACTTCGGTACGGGCCGCCCGGTGAGAGCGAGGTTCATATCTGCGTCGATATGCAGCGAATGTTCGCTGAAGCCACCGACTGGAAGATGCCGTGGCTCCCGCGAGTTCTCCCGAATATCCTCGCCGTCACAGCTGCCTATCCCGAGAGAAGCTTGTTCACTCCTTTCATTCCCGCCCGCAAGCCGGGCCAGGGAGCGGGTATGTGGCGGCACGACTACGAACGGTGGGGGCGATGACAATCGACAGCATCGGGCCAGAGGTGGTGGGATTAGTCCCCGACCTCGCGAAGTTTGCTCCCCCGGCCCGCACTTTCGACAAACACGTTTATTCGCCGTGGAAAGGCAGCGATCTTCATCAGCAGCTATGCAGCGATGGCATCGATACGGTCATCATTGCCGGCGGAGAGACGGATATCAGCGCCAATTAAGCTGAGGTGCATGCCCCGTCGCGGCCGGGCGCAACGATGGAGCGCATGATCGCAGCCATGGCCCGGAGCGGACCGCGGTGTTCTGCTGAATGACCCTCTTAAGGCCGGTCGCCTCAAGGTCGGCCTAAGGCCATGCCGGGCCGACCTTCCCGAAGTCGTCAGCGCGCGACCGGGAAGACGGTCTGACCAGGCAAAGAGACCATCGAGGGTGTCCAACGGGACCAGCGCATAACGCAACTCCACGCAAAACCAAGAGCCAAGTTTGGCTTGGGTACGTCAGGTCGAGTTGCTACAGCTTGCCGGCCCACCGTCGCATACCAATCCGCAGCGAGGCCCCGTTGTGGGGTCCTACGGGGCCTCGCCTTGCACGGTAGGGGTTCTCAGCCTGGAGAGAGCTGAGACCCCAAGTGAAACTGTCTTCGGCAATCCCGTCAAGGGGCAGGAAAAAACGGCACTTTTGCTTTCCAAAGTTCACACGGGTTATTTCCGGAACCGGCGTCGTTTGCATTATCCGAGCAATAGGGCAGGCAATTTTTATTCCGTATTCCTTCAGCCCTAAAACGACGACCGCTGCCTCTCGGTGGACAGCGGTCCGGGCGATCCGGCCTGGCCCCAGCATGATCCGGATGCTGGGGCCTTTTTGTGAATAGGAACGAAGCGCATGCCGCGGCATCGGCCGCCTGTTCGGTGCCGCACCGCTACTGGCACTGAGACGCCCAGCCTCACACTGGCCCCAGCTTCGCAGTTGGGGCTCTTTCTTTTCGGCCAACAGGTCTTTGCCGACTCTTGGGTACTGTTTTGATTCGCTTGGCATCGGATCGGCCTCAGTTACCTTCTCGCTGGGGCCGTTTCTTCCCGGGAACAAGCAGTAGTCCGCGAAGTTATCTCTCCACGATGGAGTGGGACTACTTAACGGCTTCGGTGCTCCCCAGTGCGCCGGGGCCGTTCGTTTCCAAGGTGGGACCATGTCGGAAGAAGGCCGCGATTGGACCCTCATTATCGTTTTTCTCAGCATTGCCGGCGCAGTGCTGTTGTTTGACCTTATCTTCTAGCCCCTCTGTTGTCATTCGAGGACTAGCCAATATGTCTTTGCCGGCTTCGTAGACTTATAGTAGGGGCCGCTTACGTGCTTCTAAGCCAGTCATGATCGACGGCGTATTCAATCCCGGCCTTCCATTCAGCGGGTGCGCCGCTCGATAAAAAGGGGTGACCCGCTCGCCAGGTCGCGAACCAGGCGGGGCCCGCTTTAGTTAGAAGCAGTGCGCCTGTGAAGCCGGGCTTCATTAAACCCGCTCGCGCGCCTGCGGAGCAAGGCTCACTTGGGGAACCACCTGCACGAGATCAATACGATGGCTAGCGTATCCAGCTCCATATTAACGGCGGGCGCCGGAAAGCTTTTCTCGACTGGAGGAAGCGCAGAAGTCAAGCCGCTCGTTTCATTGCTCACAAGACGCCGAAACTGCAGCCGATGCTGATGGGCCAAAGGTTTGATCACCATTGTGGATTGCAAGAGTTTAGAGGGCTTCGTCATACAGCTGCTATAAAATCATCATGCGTGAGTACGAGCGGCTTTTGGTCACTTGAGCTTGAGAACATGGCCGCGGGCCTGACCCGGGCCACAAGCGCGGCTACGCGGAGAAGACCGCCGCAATTTTCGACCGTTAGGTAAAGGATATTGTTGGATCAGGTGTTCCGCCGCAGCAAGGCGAACTGAATATGCGGTCTGGACCGCGCGGCAAACAAGCTCCCTGAAGGAGACGCTGGGAAAGAGCGATGTTGATCTGCCGATCAAGGAGCTGCCGAAGGAAAGCCTCCGGTGGTCTGACGTCGCTCTCGCTCCCGAATAGGCGCCGCCGTTCTAGGCTTGCGAGATCGTCTTCGCGTCATGTCACCATGGCTCTCACCCTCTTTGGTCAACGAGTTACTTGAACTCGGCCCGGACGGTTCTAATTCAATGTATAGCCGAACCGAGCTTCGGCCAATTGGAGCATGATAAGAGGCAAGCGCGTAAGCGCTTAAGAAGTTGAGGAAAGGGACATGAGAAAGCTTGCTTTTGCAGTCGTCGCGGCGGCAACGCTCCTCATTGGAACGGTTGCACCGGCTTCGGCCCATTGGCGTCACCATGGTTGGGGCGGTCCGGGTATTGGCCCCGGGCTTGCTCTCGGGCTGTTCGCTGGAACATTAGCCGCCGCCACCGCACCCCCGGTCTATTATGGACCGGTCTACGGCCCGCCACCCTACTACTACGGCCGCCCGTATCGGGTCGTCCGCTACTATCGGCCGGTTTATCCCTACTGGTACGGCTGGTGACGAGGAGAAGGCGCGGTTCCGGCCGGGCCTTCTGTCAATTCCCGCGATACGTCGCTCGCTGCGCGAGAGGAAACTCTCGCGCGCGAATTCATTTGCTCCCGCAAAAAGCGTGCTTCGCGCGTTCGGGGAGTATGTCGAGGGCGACGGCATGTGCTGGGTCGGTATCCCGTCGCCGGCGGCGGATTGCGACCTATCGCAGGATACGGTCCGCCGGCGGCTTGCCTGGCTCGAGGAGATCGGCGCGATTGACCGCACTTGACGAGAACGGCCGCCGCAATGGCGATGGCCGCGGCAAGCGCACCACGGATCCGATCCGGCTGCCGGTCGATGCCGGTATCGCGGCGATCGAGGCGCGTGCTGCCGGTCGTGACGTCGACGAAAGCCAAGTAAACTCAACGGCGATTAGCCCTAGCTGCTAGCAAGGGCTAAAATCCAGTCCCGAAACGATTGGGACTGCGCTAGCCCTCGGCCAACGCTGGCAGCTGTGCGACCACCTAATCTCTGAACCTGAACCGGAAGATCCCCATAAATCCCCTCGGGGCGATTTCCGGAGATCACAAAACGATCGAAGAAGGCGAGACGGTCGAGTTCGCAGCGGCATTCCAGAGCTATGTCGACCATCAGGTCATGCGGCGACTTTTGCAGCGAAGTAGAAAATGTTTCTGGCCTGGTTCAGCGCTGGATATAAACGCGACTGTCGGGACGACGTTGCGGACCTTTGCGCTCGCCAGTGTCCGACCGGCGTTAAACACCGTTTGATGAACGCACGAAACCGGCCTTACCGACAGCGCACCTAGCTATTCTGTCGGCGGGAACGGTTTGGAAGCATCAACCACCACTTCCGGCAACGCAAATGATCCGCGCATTTGGATTGATACATCAGCGCAGGTTACCGCGCGATCATCCAATACGAGCACGTCTTACCGCTGCTTTACGCGCGGATGGTTCGATCCGTTGGAGGGATAAAGCTGATGGGATTCGTAGAACGAAACAGCGTTGGTTGGATGGTTTGTCTGTGAGCAACCGGCGCCGATGGTGACCGAGCAGATCGTCGACGACCCGGCGGTGATTGGTTTTCTTAATCCGCCGGCTCCGGTGCCGTCCTCCTGCTACCGAACTCGGCTTGAAACGGGCCTTTGACGAGCTCGGCACATGGGCCGCGGCTCAAGGTAGTGATCGCGGCGAATGCGAACGTCCAGGACGATTCGGATCTCGCGAACCGAAATTCGCCGCGCGGATCCTCTGGTCCAGCACATGATCGCGGTCGTCGGCCTCTCCGACGCACAAGTGGACCAGCTGCTAGTTCGGGCAAACGCCCTGTCTGACTGGGTCGCGGAACGAAAGCTAAATTGACTAATTTGAAGGTAGAAGCTCGATTTACTCTCCGCGTCGATGTGATTGACTACCTAGTTCAGAAGCGCGAAGCTCGCTGTCAGGGCGCTCGCGGGATTGTTTTCAATCATGAAGATGCTTACGGAATACTTGGAGCGCGCCGTTGAGTTCGAGAAGTTAGCGGTCACTGAGCAGAATGGAGCGTTCAAGGCAGAGCTGTTAAAGCAAGCCTCGGCATACCGACATCTGGCAGAGATGCGTGCGGCGAAATATGGTTTGCCGAAACCAAGCCCTCCAGAAATCAAGTGAGATTACCTACGCTGGAGCCCATTAAAAAGGCCGGAAACGACGAAGCCGCCGACCATGCTGCGCTCGCCATAAAGGCGCTTCGCAAGGCAGCGACCGGACAGCCCGCCGTGCAGCTTGCGCGCCAGCTTTTTCGCGGCCTGCCTCGTAACGCCGCAAGACTTCGCCAGCGCCTTCAGGACCCCGGCTCTTGCTCCCGAAGACCCGGGGCATATTCTCGATCAGTTTGGAGCGGTCCCGGCCGGCACCTCGCTGGGGCCGTTTCGCTTCGGGGAACAAGCAGCAGTCCAACGACGTTGAGTAGCCACGTGGGACTACTTGCCGGCCTCAGCAGTCTAAGCTGGGGCCTTTTTTGTCAGGGGACGGTTTTCGCGAGTTGTAAACAGCTTCGCCAAAATCTCAGCCTGCTCTTTTGTCAGCTTCTCGGCGAACGCGCCGTTCTTTTCTATCTGAGCCGGCCCTTTGAGTTCGCTATCGTAGACCATCCAGCCGTTGCCACCCTGCCGAACGAGGAAACGTCCCCGCATCGGGCGTCCAATAAATTCCATCTGCAACCACCATCTGCGAAATACGAGCTTCGTCGATTAGCTCGAAGGATGGAGCGTCGGCATTGAACTATGTGAATCGTGACGATCAACTTTGGACAAGCACCATCTGGCTTCCGCGGCGAACTGAAAACGGCCCCAACCAGGGGGCCGCCAACCCGAGCGATACGGGTTTTCCTCCAGCAGTCGGGGGGCGCCTGAACAAGCTGGGCGGTGAGCCGACTCGGTGCCAAGCCCGTTCCTATCAACGAGGACCAGGATCATCGGAGATACGAGCATAAAATTGGACAGACGGCCAAAATCGAATCTGCAATCATCTTTGGCATCTGATGAGGAAATGATTCGGAGAAGCCATGCCGGTATGGTCGCACGAGGACGAGCAGAGGTTATTGCAGTTGGCGCGAGAAACCGATCTGACGCAGCGCGAGATTGGTCAGAAGCTCGGGCGTTCGGAGGCGGCCGTAAACCTACGCCTAGCCATGCTAAGGAAGCGTGCCGCCGGGAATTAAATAGGGCAACGTGAAACGGGAACCAGGCGGCCAACTGTGGGTTTTGGCGTGCAGGTAATCATGGCAACTCGCATCGGCGCGGCGCCTCACTGCGCCGCTGCAAATGATTCGATGACGGACGTCACGCATTTGACTCCAGGTGGCTTCTATTGGGTCCTTGTGCGCTCAAGCACGAAGCATCCCGAGTGGCAGCCGGCGCGTTGCGCTACTTGCCAAGGCGACGGCGTGAAGTGGGACTTCATCGGCTTCAATAGCGACGTCGGTCATCATTACGTCGAGGTCGTCGACATCGGCCCAGAACTGTCATCCTAAACGCTCGTGTTAAAATGCCCAGGAAGACTAGCGACAGCCCTGCTATCGATCCGCTGCGCGGATTCCCCATTTCTGTACAACCGCTGCGGCCCTGTCCCTTCTGCGGCGGTTCGGAAGTTTGGATCCACAGCGACATCGACCCAAAATTTGTAGTCTGCAAGAAATGTTCAGCTTTCGGTCCCAACGCGCCGACCGTTAGGCAGGCGGCCGAGCGTTGGAACAAACGAACCAACCCCTAAAGCCGAGAGAACCGCGGAAGCGGTATTTCTCGTTGGGACCGTTTCTTTTCGGGAACAAAGTTCCAACCGCGACGTTTCGCGATCGCTTGGTTTGAGTCGTTTCCTTGGCCCCAGCTTGAATCCCTCGCTGGGGCCTCTTTGTGCTCATCAGACAGGCCGTCCGAAATAGGAGTGGCCCCGACAACCTTGGGGGCCTGCGGAGGCCGATGTCGGGGCCACTTGCCAGTCCCGCGTCGGGATTTGGCCTCAGAATGATTCTACAAGTTTCTAGACCTCGCAAGCAGGATCCCTGCTGTCTCTGCGAAGAGGTCTTTGCTTGGCTGCAGCATCGTCACGAAAGTTCAGCTTTCGCGGTACCCAAGGAGCTGTCCCAGTTTTGGGAACCAAAGGTGCTGGGGCCTTTTCTATACGGCGTAGGAACGAACGTGGCCGAGTCTTGTTTATCGGACGCTCAGATGCCGCCACTGCCCCCCGACTGCATCTGGGCATCAGTAGTGGCCCCAGCCAGTCCGCTCGCTGGGGCCGTCTCTTTAGAGGAGCAAGGTCGACAACTGAAGCGGCCTTACTCCCCATTTTCTCGATGTGCCTTGATTTCTGCGCGCGCTGGCGCTGTCCTGGATGGATTTCCGCAGATCTGCCAGCTGCGCGTCCCGCTGATCGGCGAGCGTTTTTCGTTGTATGCGCAACGCTTGACTTTCGGCGATAGCAAGCTGGGAGCGCGCGAACAGTGGATCGATCATCGGCAAGCTGTACTACAGCGCCTAAGTTCCGGCCCTGTCTTGGGATACGTCCGATTTTCTATCGTTGATCCCGTATCTGCTTTCCTCTTGGGGAAAGGGCTCATGGGATTTTCGGCCCGCAAACGTATCCGGCACTGGATCATTGAGGAGTTTGAGCGAGTGCTCGATTAGCTCGCGTGCCTGACCGGCGAGCTTTTCAAACCACATTTGGTCAGGACGATAGTTGCGCTGTTCGGCCATAGCCGCGCTCCCTGTTGTGCAGGCGGGAGCGCTATCGGTCTCTCAGCCACCGACGCCTACGGGCAGAGCCTCGGCCGGTGATGAGGGTAAACTACCTCAGGACGTAACGGTTCAATATTGAACTTAATGCTTGGGTCGAAACGGCAAATGCCGCGCGTTTGTAGGCGGCCTTACCTCAGTTGGTCCGCCTACTTAAGCGCACAGCGCGGCCAAGCGGTACAAGACTAGGCCGCGCACTTACATTTGAGGCGCGGCCCTAGTGCGCAATGAGAGCGGTCAGCAACAGCACTGCAATAAGCAAGGAACCGCCGAAAATCGCGATAGCGAGACAGACACGCGCCGGGATCGAATAGGGATCGAAATGGGGCTGTTCAAGCATGGCGCTCCTTAAGCCTGCAGGCGGGAGCGCGATCGGTCTCTCAGCCACCGGCGCCTACGGGCAGAGCCTTGGCCGGTGATGTTTAGACAATGCTCCGGATAGCTAGAGGTTGCAAGGAACCTCTCAGCCTACTTGCGCAGCAGCACAACCGACAACTCAGGCGAACAGGTCTTTGCCCGGCTGCAGCATCCTCACGAACGTCCCGCTCCTTGGCGTACTGCAAGCCGGCCCAGTACTCGGCCGGCGTCGCCTTTGTCCTGGTAGATCATCGGATAGTTGATCGTCTCAATGTAGATCCGGTCGTCCTGGATCGGTTCAAAGGCGCGGGCGTGCTCCATGATCCGGCGGGCAGCCTTTCTCCGGGTCCGCCCAGCGCCGGTCTTCCTTCATCTTCATCGTCGAATTCCATCCCGCCTTTGTGCAGCATAGATGTGAGGGGTGTAAATCTGGCTTTCGGCGGGACGGTGGCTATCAAACGTCGCGCCGCAGGGACAGCGCATCAGCGACGACGGCAGTTGAGAAGGCAGCTTTTCGCCGCGGTCCCACATGGCCTGCTTGCGCGCGATCCAATCGCGATGATCGCGCCAGGCCTGGAAATTCGCTTTGGTTAGGGGCGGCAGCAACTCGCCTCATGCCACTTCGAACGCCGCGCGCGCTTCTTGAAAGGTCGCGGCCGGGCCTCCGCTCGACCGGTCGCAGCCCGGATGAAAGCCGCATTCCATTCCCACTGATCGGCATGGTTCGGTGCGCCGGTGCGCAGCCCGATTGAGCCAACGACGACGCGCTATAGAGGATGTTCCATTTCTGCCCGGCTACGGCTCGGTCGCGCCGGCGCGTGAGCTCGGTCACGTCGCATCTCCGGTCGGGCAGCGCCGCCACAGCTGCAGCAGCTCCGCGGCCGGCCGCTTGCCCGCCGTACTGCACTTCACGCAGCGCAGGCGACCGGCGAGATCGCGCACGTTGGTGGTCGGAACGTGGCGCAGCGCAGCTAGGCGCGACCGCGCGCGGTGTCTTGCACCGCGAGCATTTGATTTCGAGCCACGGATAGCCGGCTTGATGGCCTGGTCGATCGAGGGCGATGCGTCGACCGGGCCCGCCGTCGGCGCAGATTTTTTTAGTTCCAGCTCTGGCAGAGCAGGATCGTCGGCCTCGCGGATGAGTGCCTCGCCGGCGGCGCAAACCATTTAAACTTAGCCGTGCCGCACCGCTGCCCCGACTTCGATCGGTATACGTCTCGGCCAAGGTTCGGAATGTCCCAAGTCTACGAGATGTTTGAACCCCTTGACGGATTGGGCACTCGGAAGCCGCCTGAGGCGTCGGGCTCCTCCTCCGCCTCATCGGGCAGCGGCAGTTTGGCTTCCGACGAATTGGCTAGCTGATACGGGGAACAACCCGCTGGTTTCGCAGTTCTTTTGGCGCCGCCGGCCTGAGTGTCGCTGGGCGCCTCATGGCCCAGCTAAGTCAGGCGACACGGCGGCTCGTACCATTTTGCTCCATGGAGGATTTGGATATGAAAACGACCCGTATTGTCGCTTGGCAGCCGATCAGCCTTACTCGCCTCGGTGGGGTCTCGCAGCGGCATCTTCCGTCTGGCCGCTCGTTAGAACTCAAGAGCGGCGATGGCTTCTGAGGGAGGGCAAGTCATGTCAATCAAGTCAGCCCTCCCTGCCATCCATTCGGAAGCCGGGTTGTCTCGGTATCTGCAAGAGATCCGAAGCTTCCCGCTGCTCGATGCATCCGAAGAAGTGATGTATGCAAGGCGGCTTCGGGATTCTGGGGATCGCGAAGCTGCCTACCGTCTGGTGACGAGCCATCTGCGATTGGCCGCCAAGATCGCGCTGAAATATCGGCGCTATGGATTGCCCATCGCCGACCTCATCTCGGAAGCCAACGTCGGATTGATGCTGGCCGTCAAGCGGTTCGACCCTGAGAAGGGATTTCGCCTGGCGACCTATGCCGCTTGGTGGATCAAGGCGTCCGTGCAGGAGTTCGTCCTGAGATCGTGGTCACTCGTCAAGCTCGGCACAACGGCGGCACAAAAAAAGCTGTTCTTCAACCTTCGAAAGTTGAAGAGACGCCTTGGTGCGCCGGATGATGGCGAGCTTTCGCCGGAGCAGGTGAAGCAGATCTCTGAACATCTTCAGGTTAGGGAAAGTGACGTCGTCGAGATGAACGGGCGGATCCGTGGCGATATGACGCTGAACGTTCAGCTCAGTGACGAAGAAGGCGAGCAATGGCAAGACAGGCTCGCCGATTCATCTCCTGATCCTGAGACCCAGCTTGTGGAGACCGGAGACCGTGAACGGCAGAAGGCCGCACTCTCGGAGGCGCTGAGTGCGCTCTCTCCGCGAGAACGCACCATCGTCGAAGCCCGTTACATGGCGGAAGAGCAAAGCACGCTTGACGATCTTGCCAATACCTTCGGGATTTCTCGTGAGCGTATCCGCCAGATCGAACAGCGTGCGTTGAAGCGCATCAAGACGATGATGTGCGTACGCCTTCCGGATCTTGAGGCTGCTTCAGCAAGCGCATACTAGAAGCAGAACACAAAAGACCGCTGGCCGGCTGCTGATCGATGAATCAGCAGCCGGTGCAGATGTCAAGCACGATGGCTTCGGCCGAGAAATCACGGTCCTTGCGGCCACCGGACTTTGTTCTTGCCTGGGGGCTGGCCGCTTTGATCACTGACAAGCTGCTTATCGACGGCGTCGGAGCTTCGCACTGCGCGCGATAAATCCGCTTCTTTCGCCTGCAGCGAGACCACCATCCCGAGTAGAGCAGCAAGTACCATTAAGCTCCGCATCTCTGGTTACCCTCCTTTCGACGATGCTCAAATTTGCCGCGCAGAGTTGTTCTGAAGCCGAGACAACGTCTCGGTTTGACGGTTTCAATTCTCAAGGTGCGCTGAGCGTTTCCGGACGCAGGAGAATGCTCTCCGGTTACGAGCCGCGAGCAATATCGACGATCCGGCTTTCGCCGCAAAAATTTTCTTCCAACCTCTTGAAAGTAGAACCCTCGCTCCTAGGTGGATTTTTGCCCGGGGGCCGTTATGGACCCGGTTTTGGACATCGCTGAACCTACCCAAGGAGGATGTGCATGCATTTCCGTCCCTTGCACGATCGCGTGCTCGTGCGACGTCTCGACGCCGAAGAGAAAACCGCCGGCGGCATCATCATTCCAGACACAGCGAAGGAGAAGCCGCAGCAAGGCGAGATCGTCGCCACTGGCCCCGGTGCACGCAACGAACAAGGCCAGCTCATTCAACTCGACGTCAAGCCCGGTGACCACGTCCTGTTCGGAAAGTGGTCCGGTACAGAGGTCAAGATCGACGGCGAGGAATTCCTGATCATGAAGGAGAGCGACCTTCTGGGTGTCATCGACAAGGCAGGCGCCGTCAAGAAGGCAGCGTAGGGCGCTGACAGTCATAAGAGGAAAGCTGACAGTCATAAGAGGAAAGGAGAGATCAAAATGGCTGCCAAGGACGTGAAGTTCGCAACCGAGGCCCGAGAGCGCATGCTGCGGGGCGTCGACACTCTGGCAAACGCGGTGAAGGTCACACTCGGTCCGAAGGGGCGTAACGTCGTGATCGAGAAATCGTTCGGTGCGCCGCGCATCACCAAAGATGGCGTAACCGTCGCCAAAGAGATCGAACTGGAAGACAAGTTCGAGAACATGGGCGCGCAGATGGTGCGCGAGGTCGCCTCAAAGACGAGCGATGCAGCCGGCGACGGGACCACGACGGCGACCGTGCTCGCTCAGGCCATCTTCAAGGAGGGCAGCAAATCCGTCGCCGCCGGCATGAACCCGATGGACCTGAAGCGGGGGATTGACCTCGCTGTCGAGGCCATCGTGACCGATCTGAAATCCCACGCCAAGAAAATCACCGCCAATGACGAGATCGCCCAGGTCGGCACAATCTCCGCCAATGGTGATACCGAGATCGGCCGCTTCCTGGCCGACGCCATGAACAAGGTCGGTAATGAAGGCGTGATCACCGTCGAGGAGGCCAAGAGCCTGCACACCGAGCTCGAAGTGGTCGAGGGCATGCAGTTCGACCGCGGCTACATCTCGCCCTACTTCGTCACGAACCCCGAGAAGATGCGCGTCGAACTCGAGGATCCCTACGTTCTGATTCACGAGAAGAAGCTGTCCGGCTTGCAGACCATGCTGCCGCTGTTGGAGCAGGTCGTCCAGTCCGGTAAGCCGCTCCTGATCATCGCGGAGGACATCGAAGGTGAAGCGCTTGCGACATTGGTCGTCAATAGACTGCGCGGCGGACTGAAGGTCGCGGCCGTCAAGGCACCTGGCTTCGGCGATCGTCGCAAGGCCATGCTGGAGGACATCGCGATCCTGACCGGCGGCAATGTCATCAGCGAGGACCTCGGCATCAAGCTGGAAAACGTCACAGTGAAGATGCTCGGGCGCGCCAAGAAGGTCGTCATTGACAAGGACAACACCACCATTGTTGAGGGCTCGGGCGCCAAGAAGGATATCGAGGCGCGCGCCCAGCAAATCAGGCTCCAGATCGAGGAGACGACCTCCGACTATGATCGCGAAAAGCTGCAAGAGCGCCTCGCCAAGCTTGCCGGAGGCGTCGCAGTGATCCGTGTGGGTGGTGCGACGGAGGTCGAAGTCAAGGAACGCAAAGACCGTGTCGACGACGCGATGCATGCTACTCGGGCGGCGGTGGAGGAGGGGATTCTCCCCGGAGGCGGGGTTGCCCTCCTGCGTGCCCTCGAAGCGCTCAACGGCATCAAGACCGCGAACGCCGACCAGAAGGCCGGCATCGACATCGTTCGTCGCGCCATCCGGATGCCGGCTCGGCAGATCGTGCAGAACGCCGGCGAAGACGGCTCACTGGTTGTCGGCAAGCTTCTGGAGCACCAGAGTTACAATTGGGGCTTCAACGCGGCAACTGGCGAGTACGAGGATCTGGTGAAAGCCGGTGTGATCGATCCCGCCAAGGTCGTGCGCACCGCCTTGCAGGACGCTGCGTCGGTGGCCTCGCTGCTGATCACCACCGAGGCACTCGTGGCCGAAAAGCCGAAGAAGGCTGAATCCGCTCCGGCAGCTCCCGCCATGGACTTCTGAACGAGAGAGCCCGGCCGATCAAGGCCGGGTTCCACCGATGAGAGGAGAGAAGACCGCTTCCAAAGATGGAGTGTCCCATGAACAAGTCTAATCGTCGTCGGCTCAGGATGAGGCAGGACACGATCCATTGGTTCATGTTCTCCCTGAGTTTTGTCACCATTGCCTGGATCTGTTTTCGAACGATGGGAGGAGTATAGATGCTGAGTTATCACCATACGTTCTCCGACCGGACGGAGACCAACCGCAATCTGCGGCGAGGCCTGCTTGCTTTAGTAGTCGCCGGCGCAATGTCTCTGGCGGCCTTCGGTGCTTACGGCGTGGAAAGCCCGCGGGGAGCCGAGTCCACACAGGGTACCTTCACTGGACTGCCACTGCCGCCAATCCCGTATCTCGACACGATGCCGTGGCTGAAATGGCAGCCCGCGGCGGCAACGATGAAGATCGACATCTTGCTGCCGCCGACCTCCGCGCCGACAGGTATTTGGCCGCAGCCGACGCCCCATCCCGCCGGACTGTTGGCAGCAAGCTGAACGTCAGTGAGCGGCCCGCGAAGGCCGCTCGCTACCTTATGCAAGGTCGTCAAGAGCAAGCGACAATCATGTTTGAAGCGAATTCGGCGAGGCATTCCGTGCGCGGGAGCTCCGATGCAGCCTCAAGCACAGCAGTCGAGCTTGGCGGCCGCGACTTCCTTATCCGAGGCTGTCAGAAGGTGATCGGTCACTACGAGCGCCTGCTCTCAACTGCGAGGAGCGAGCAAGGCGGCAGCTCTATCAAGCCCGGATTGAGCGAGAGCAGCGAGTGATGGATGTCCTACGCCAGGGTGCTTACCCGGATCGCTTGGCCGCGTAGTCGCTGACCCGCCAGGCGAGGTTCGGTCAGAAAAAAGCGCACGGCCTCTTGAATTCACGAGTGTCAGTTCTAGTTCGTTTCTCGACCGCGACTGCGGTGTGTCGAGCGCCAGGCAGGGGTCGGCACGAGGCGCTGGACCGGGGTGTTCGACGATAATCGAACTCCCATCCTGCCTTGCTTCGTATCCATATTGCTCTTTGGAGGACTTGGCTATGAGGACACTTGATTATACGCCACTGTGGCGCACCAGCGTCGGCTTCGATCACTTGGTTGGCCTCATCGACGGCATGTCGCGCCGGCCGAATGAGGACAGCTATCCGCCATACAATATCGAGCGGTCCGGTGAGGATCACTATCGAATCACGCTGGCGGTGGCAGGCTTCGGTGCCAACGATATCTCCGTGACGGCCGAACAGAATGCTCTCACGATCGAAGGCAAGAAGTCCGACGGGGCTGCGCGCCGGTATCTCTACCAAGGTATTCCGGCGCGACCGTTCCGGAAAGTCTTTAGTCTGGCCGAGTACGTCCAGGTCAAGCAGGCATCCTTCCGGGACGGTCTCTTGACCATTGATCTCGTTCGAGAGATTCCGGAGGCGATGAAGCCGCGCAAGATCCAGATCGGTGCAACGGCTGCTTCGTCGCAAATTGAGCGGAAGAAGGCAGCTTAGGTAGCTTCGATCCGTGGACCGGCGATGTCATCGGACGTTCCTGACCGATCTCATCTCAACGTGGGTGGCGACATCGACTACGCCGCCACCTAAATCACGAGCACCATCCCTTGGAAAGGAGTGAATAGGGAGGCGAGCCATGACTAACGTAAAAATCGACGGCGGTGGTCTGCACCCATTCTTCCACCCTGCCGCTCACTACGTTTCTCCGGCGGAAGTCCTGAATGACAAGGAGCTCTCGACGCCTGAGAAGCGGATCATCCTGTCCTCGTGGGCGTCGGATATGTACGCCGTGGAATCCTGTCCCGGCATGCGGGAGGTCCCCGGAATGGGCCACGCTGTGAAGTTGGCCGACATACTGGCCGCGTTGCGGCAACTCGACAGAGACGACGATGATGATCCGCCCGGTGGCGGTGGCGTCCCCATGCGGCTGCGGCGGCCCTGGGCCGCCGCACAGCGGAGGTCTCTGCGATGATCACGGGCGCTGTCCTAGGCATCGTGCTGCTCGGCCATGCCGCGGCGTTGTGGGCAATTCCGATCGTAGCATTGCAACGGGCGATTCTCCCGCTGCCTGGTGATTCCAAGGACAATTGAAATGTTAGGACGTCGAACAATATTGGCATGGCTTCTGGTTGTTGTGCTCTGCGTGTCTCATCCGGCAGTAGCTCAAGTGCCAGACCTGAAGACGGGTGGTCCTGTGCCAACATTGGCGCCGGTAGTTCGACAGGTGACACCCGCGGTTGTTAATATTTCCGTGCACGGCCGTGTCCGTGAGGACAATCCACTTTACCGCGATCCGTTCTTTCGTGAGTTTTTCGACATTCCCAAGCAGGTCGAGAAGGAAATCAATTCGACCGGTTCGGGAGTCATCGTCGATGCCAGGCGCGGCTATGTGTTGACCAACAATCATGTTGTCGAAGGCGCCTCGGTCGTTCGGATTACGACCAAGGACGGCCGGCAGTTAACTGCGAAGGTAATCGGGCGCGACCCGCCGACTGACGTTGCAGTGCTGCAGATCCAAGACCCTGCCGGCCTTCAGGCGCTTCCTTTCGGCGACAGTGATGCGCTTGAGGTCGGGGATTTCGTGCTCGCGATCGGCAATCCCTTTGGTCTCGGCCAGACTGTCACGTCCGGCCTGGTCAGTGCGCTGGGTCGCACTGGCTTGAGCAAGGAAGGCTTTGAGGACTTCATCCAGACCGACGCTGCGATCAATCCGGGAAATTCCGGGGGCGCATTGGTAAATCTTCACGGCGAATTGGTCGGCATCAACTCTGCGATCATTTCGCCGGGCGGAGGGAATGTCGGGATCGGTTTTGCAATTCCCGCGAATATGGCCCGGATCGTTATGGAGCAGATTGTAGATAAGGGACACGTTGAGCGAGGCCGCATTGGCGTTTCACTGCGCGAACTCCAACCGTCGACCAAACAAGGGCGCAACGAGGGCGCGGTGATCGCAGAGGTCGCGGCAGACTCTCCGGCTGCAAGGGCCGGCTTGCGGAAGGACGATATTGTTGTCATGGCAGACGACCGTCGGATCCGCACCGCGTCGCAACTTCGTAACAAGATCGGCCTGGCGCGTGTCGGTCAAGATGTGAAGCTCACCATCGTGCGGGGTGGTCAAACCAGTTCCGCCGTTGTGAAAGTTGCTCCGCCCGTCCAGGCAAGCAGCACATCCACTCGTCTGCTGCACTGATGGAACGGGGTCAAGACAACGGCTTCGCACAGGCGGGTACTTGCCGGTCAATGCAAGATCATTTGCTATAAAGACTATTCTTCTGCTCTTAGGGAAGCCACCTAACTTGCTCAATCTTGTAACTCTTCTCGCCTCCTGGAGTCTCTAGGGCTACGACTGCGCCTTGGGACCTGCCTATCAACGCCCGTGCGAGCGGGGAACTGAACGAGATCTTGCCTTTTGCCGGGTCGGCTTCCGGCTCGCCAACGATTTGGCAAATTCGCTCCTCGCCCGTGTCCTGGTCCGTCAGCGTGACCGTCGGGCCGAATTTGATGGTCTCGCCGGAGAGCTTTGACACATCAATGATTTCTGCACGTGCAAGCTTGCTTTCTAACTCGGCTATGCGAGCTTCGTTGAGCCTTTGCTCGCCCAACGCAGCCTGATATTCCGAATTCTCAATAAGGTTGGGCTCGTCGGCAATCGCTTGCTGAATGCGCTCGGCAAGATGAGGCCGCTTGATTCTAGTGCGGTCGGCCAGTTCGTCGTTAAGGGCGGCATGACCGGCCGCAGTCATGGGGAGGGTTGGCATCAATTCGGACCGCCTTGTGAGAGCACCGCCCAGAGCCGAGAGCGGCCGCGGTCGCCTGCCGGGCCTACCTATCTCGGTACTATGGGCTGGCAACTATGCTGGCCTTTACCTGTTCCAAGGAGCGCCCGGTCCAAGGAGCCCGGCAAGGGAACGGAACTTGGGTTGTCGCAGGTCTACGGTTGCCGTGCGAATACTCTTGCCCCGATCGACCAGTGCAGTTGTATGAGGCGAAGATCGCCAATTGGGCACTCCTTGCATGGGCGCACGGGAGTACGTCCTTGCTGTGGACGACGACGCGAGCGTGCTCGAAACGACACGGAACATGCTTGACGATCTCGGATACCGCCCGATCGCAGCTGACAATCTGGATGCCGCGCTGTCGACCCTTTCTCATCAAGCGATCGATGTGGCGATTATTGATCTGGCGATGCCCGGCGTTTCTGGACTCAACGTCGGACTTGAGCTTCAACGGCAGCAGCCGGGCTTGCCGATCGTGTGCTGCAGCGGCTATCCAGACCTCATCGAAAACACTAGCAAACACATGAACGGCAGTCTGCTCCTCAGCAAGCCGTGTTTCTCCCAGTCCGCGCGGACTCAATCAATACCGGTCCGCACCATAGCGCGCGCCAGCTCGAGCTCGCTGATAGCCTGGCGCAGCGAGCGGCGGGCCGCGCTCTTATCTCCATTCGCACAGGCGACTTTCAGTTCCTCGATGTGTTGAGCCGCGATCTTTGCATGCGCAACAACATCCGCAGCGCCTGCAAAACTGGATTTCCGCTTTGTGTCCATGGTCGGGCACACCCCCGGCCGCTCTTATTGGAAGCAGGACGGGAGCGGAGACCGCTCCCATCGATTTGTGTCATTTCGAGTTGATCGCAATACGCTTCACCTTGGATTCTGCTTGCGGCAGCTTTGGCATGGTGACAGTCAGAACTCCGTTCTTGAACGCAGCAGAGATCTTGTCCTGGTCCACGTCTTCGATCGGGATGCGCCGTTCAAATCTGCCGTAGTACCGCTCGCTGAACCGGCGATCCTTGTCTTCCGTCTCAGTCTTCTTCTCTCCCTTGATCGAGAGCACACCATTGGCGAGTTCGATCTGGACGTCTTTCTCGTCGAGACCTGGCAACTCCGCCGTGACTTTCACGTCCTTGTCACTGTCGTTGACCTCGATGCTCGGCCAATTCATCGACTGCTCGAGAAAGCGGCCGCCAAATGGCGCGACATCGAAGCCGCGGAAGACATCATCGAATAGCCGGTTCATCTCCCGGTGCAGGGTTAGAACCGGATTGTAGTTTTCGGAGCGACGGGTGGTCAGATCACCACCGCGGCCCCAGGGGATCAGATCAGTGATAGCCATAGAGCTTCTCCTTTTCTTTTGTTCCAAAGCTTCGCGACGCGGCGAAGCCACGCCGCAAAAATCAATTCCGAGCAGGCGGTGTTATGCCGCCTGCTTGTTCTCACCTTGCTGGTGATCATCACGTGTGCCGATCGCAATCTGGCGCGGCTTCATCGCCTCGGGAACCTCCCGAACCAGATCGATCTTGAGCATGCCATTCTCGAACAAGGCGCCCTTCACTTGCACGTACTCGGCCAGACTGAAGGTCCGTCGGAACGGGCGCGAAGAGATGCCTTGATAGAGATATTGATGGCTGCCCTTTTCGGCCTTGCGACCCTCGACGGTCAGCGTGCTCTGCTCGGCCGTGATGGAGACCTCGTCAGGCGTGAAGCCGGCAAGAGCCAGCGAGATTTGGTAGTGGTCCTCACCGACACGTTCGATGTCGTAGGGCGGGTAATTGTCCCCGCCGGTCCATCGGCCGGAGTTGTCCTCGAGAAGGTCGAACAGACGATCGAACCCGATCGACGATCGCCACAAGGGGGCAAGATCAAGCGTGGTCATAGCCATATTCTCCTTTGAGCAACATGGATAAGAGCGTCCCGGACACTGCCGGGTGCTTGCTGACCGGGCCCTGTACCAGGCGCCCAATCGTGCCGTGCAATTGCTGCGCGGCTACCCATGAAATTAGAAGCGTGTCGTATCGTTTCAAGGGCTTCCAGACACTGGCGAAAATTGCAATGCCCTACCCATGTCTTTGTTGGGCCCGGCTGAGACGAATGTGGAAGGGGTTCCTATCTCCTGTTGCGCCTCGGCCCGCCCCCTGAAGCTTACCTGAGGTGAGAGCGACCATAGTCCAAGCAGCCCTTGACGACGTGATTGATACAGCGGTTCTGGAATCATTTCCTGCGAGTGATCCGCCGTGCTTCGCCGCGCTCGGCGTCACCATCGGATCTCCTGGCCGGTTTGGTAGTTCGCGCGCGCAGCTCCTGGAGATGAACCTCCCACCTTCGGTCGCGGCTGAGCGGAAGACCGCGACAAATTGCCTTGGTGTCGGACAGTCACGAGAGCCGCGCATCGTGAGCTCTCGGAACGAAGGCTCCTGCCGGGGGGCATAGCGCTGCGCCGGCGTAGCCATGTCGGTCGAGCCGGCAGAAATCTAAGAGTAATAGGCGATCATCAACCGGTTCTGTCATCGCGCCGTTGACGGCAACTTAAAAGGCTAGCGATCACCGATGCCGGAAAGGCGACAATCAATAATGCGCCAAGCATGATGCCGACGTTAGGCGCAACATCGAGAGCATCGTGCGCGCCGATCGCTAATGCTGCTGCTGCGCCCACGGTATTCAATACTTAAGACGCATCGGACGTCCAATCCGTTCGCCATCACAACGCATAGCAACTGTGAGTGGTTGGCCTATGAGCGCTCGCTTTTGGGGTTCTAAAGTTCTCCACGGATCATGCCGATAATCTCCACAGCGTTTCGCCGGGCCCGATCTCGGCAGACCCGCGGCGAATGGAAAGTCGCGCGGGCGGCTTGGGGGACCACCCGCGCTAGTCTGGGTGGAAGCTTGGCCATCTCTGGGGGGCGCGATACATGAGGGCCAAGCCATCCTCTTCCGAGCAACTCGCGTGCCAGATAAGCGCGCAGCCTCGTCACGGGCCAAGCACAAGCTCATGAAGCGCGGCTCTGGGTCGAAGCCATGAAAAACGTGCGGGCGGCGGGAGATCCGCCCGCACGAGTTGCGCTACGAAGCGGCTTGGGCCTCAGGAGGTCGTGATTGAGCAACCAAGCCGTGCATCACTCAGCAACCGGCGTGCCAGACTGTGAAGAAACGACGAGAGGCCAAGAAAGCTGCGCCTTTTCACGCCGCGGAAGCCAACCACTCGGGTGGCGTCCGAACATGAATGTCGGTAACCTGACGCGGTCGTACGAGATCGGAGAGGCAGTACCCAATGTCGAGATCGCGAGGTGATTGGATCAATCCTATCGTGCACAACGATCGACGCATCGGGTTCATTGCATCTGCTCCCCTTCGATCGGGAAATTGAGCATTGCGGCCGTTGTGCCGCGATTGATCAGGGCTCTTCGTGGCTTCTGTCGGGCGGCCACGCCAAAACGCGCGAGTTAAATGGCTGAATTCTTCGTCCTCGTCGTCTTCCTTGAAGATCGGCGACCGTCACAGTTCATCTTGGTGCGGCTGAACCTGCGGACGTGGAGGTTTACCCGGACACGGCCTCGCGTCAGTGTCGCTTGCGACCGACCGGGTGTGCTGTTGGCTGCGGATTAATCAGTCTCCTTGTCTGGTGCGTTGCCGCCGGCCGCACCCTTCGCGCCCTTGGTCGACTTCCTGCAAACTTTCCCGCCCGCGGTCCTGAGCTTGGGCGAGGAATCGTCGTCGTCGCTCATGCCACTCTGTGCGCCATCTTGCATGCCTTTGCGTGCCCTGGCGTCGGTGGCGAGGCTTTGCGCAATGACGGAGTATGCGAGGAAAGCCGAAAGGCCGCATGCGATTACAGAGGTCTTCGCTAATTTCATCCACGTCTCCTGAATCGAATTGCTTGCGAGGGAGCGATTGTGGCTTAATGCCGCTGCGCTTCGCATCGCGTTGAGGGTATGAACGCTCGCGACATTCACGATGACGCCCACACCAGCTCTGTCATTTGGTTTGTGGTACGTCCCGGTCCGATGCTTCGCGTCTCCAAGATTACTGACAGTTTCCAGGCTACGCCCTGACGCGGCGTGAGGTTCAAGCGATTTGTGCAGTTTCGAGGATCAGTCCGCCATTCTTGCTCGCGGAAGTCCGCCTGTTCGAGCCGGCTAGACCTGGCGCAACCGCCTCCACCATTCTCACGGCCGCTACACGCGGGGATGATCCTCGTCACTTTCCTCGTCGAATAGGTTCGCCTGGTTCGTTGAATGCGGGGGCAAGGTGACGAGAGCGAGAAGTAACACGGCCCTCTTCGGTACGCTTCGACCAGGCTGCAGCAATCTCGGCCTGGCCCACTCGTCGCGGTGGCGGATTGTGCGCTCTCGATCGTTCGTTCACGGACGATACCGCCCTTTGCGGCAGATTGTTTCTCTTTCTTCGCGGAATCGTTCCAATATCTTGTGCAGCTGAACCGAGATTGGCCAGTCTTCTCCTTGAGATTGCGCTTCAGCACGCGGACGCACGTGGCCTCTTTGATGGCTTGATCTGGCCGAAGACCGGCTTCGCCTCGATCGTCTGAGCCGCAACGCCGTTGATGCGACTTTCTTCCCCTGGGCTTCGCCCATTCCTCGCGAGACAAGAAAGTCGCCTCAACGGCGTCCTCCGCTGTGCTCCGGCCCTTGGAACGCGGGTGCGTCGCCGATCGTCCTCGGCCTTCAGATCGCCATCGAGGCCGCGGTGGTCGCGGGCTCGAAACACAACAGGAGAAGTGACATGGCTAACATCGGTTCTTTCAAGAAGCTGGGCAACGATTTTCAGGGCGAGATTGTCACCCTGAGCCTGCAAGCCAAGGGCGTCCGCATCGTCGCCGAGACCAACCGCTCCAACGACAACGCTCCGAGCCACCGCATCTATGTGGGCCGGGCCGAGATCGGCGCAGCCTGGTCGAAGCGTACCGAAGAGGGCCGCGATTACCTCTCGCTCAAGCTCGACGATCCCTCGTTCAACGCACCGATCTACGCGAACCTGTTCGACGACGAAGGCGGCGAGGGCTATACGCTGCTGTGGTCGCGCCCGCGCAAGAACGGCGAGTGAGCCTCGATGCTTCAGAGCCCCGCCCGATCTATCGGGCGGGGTTCTTTCTTTCTGCGCGAGCCAGCGAGAATATCTCGCTGTTGGATGGGTTGCACGGATCGATCTGGGCCGGCTCCTCCGGCGCCGGCCCAGCGCAGGTTTTGCGCGCGTTTTAGCGGCCTCAAACACCGGTGCGTTCGTCGCCGCCTATGCGCGCATAAGCGCGGCCTTCTGCGAGGCGGAGCGAGTCGGCGAAGGCGGGCCTGGGCTTTAGGCAAGAACCTTCTCGTCCTCGAATTGCAAAAGCGCAAACAGCCGGCCGCTCGCGCTCGACTGTGAGAAGATGAGCGAGCTTTATTGAATGACCTTGCGAGCTTCTCGCTCTGTTCCTGGAAAGTTGCCTGGTCCCGGCCTGCGCGAGGAATTCGTATCGTTTCCGCCGTTGTCCGATCGGACGCGGCCCCAAGAGAAAAGAGGCGCGTGTTGGCCTTCACCTCTCAGTCTGTTTCTCTCCCGGGCCGACGATGGTGCCGTTCGGGTTCCCGTTCAGCAAGGACGGCTGGAACCGATAGGGAAGATCGGGAACTGTGCGGCTTGGGCCCAATGTGCCGGAATCCAGCCCATTGAGCGGTTGAACGGGAGCCCTCCGCTTGCCGCTACGCGGACGATGCTCCCGGCGCCGCGTATTGGTGCAATGGGTTGTGAATGTTTTTCACATTGATTTTGGCCCGAAGGCGAGCTGGCGAGTGGAATTCACGAGTGAGAATGTTTGTCACGGATTGAGCCAATGCGAGTAATGTTTTCAGGTCCCGTGAGCGTTTTTCGTGATCGGAGGCTGCCAGAGGCCGCGACTCCCGCCGGCTACGCAGCGCTGATTGATGCCTACCAGCTGCCCGTCCCGGTCCCACACGTGCTTTCCGCCGTCGGAACGAAGCACCGCATCCTTGAGCAAGCAGGATGGCGCATCTACACGCCGCGTCATGCGCCTGCGCCGACCCTTGAGGGACATCTGACTTTCGCGCTCAAGAACGAAGGAATAGACCTCGCCATCCTGAAGCGGCTTTTCCTTGCCGTGCGGGAGGACGAGATTGCGGAGCTTGTGAAGCGGACGCCGACCGGGCTCTACACGCGTCGCATCTGGTTTCTCTATGAATGGCTGTTGGGACGCATGCTCAATCTGCCCACGGCGGACAAGGTCTCCTATGTCGATGCCGTCGATACCGAACCCAGTTTGCGACCTCCGGGCAGAATTCGATACGGCATCGCGTCCGCAACAATCTGCCAGGGACGTCGGACTTCTGCCCGCTCGTGTTCAAGACGAGAGCGCTGACGGAATTTGTTGCACAGGACCTCAAGGAGCGCGCCCGTGTCGTGGTCAGCCAGGTCCCGAAGGATCTGCTCGCGCGAACCGCGGCCTTCCTTCTCCTCGAGGACTCGAAGTCGAGCTATGTCATCGAGGGCGAGAGACCGCCGCAGGATCGCATCCAGCGCTGGGGCAAGGTCATCGGCGAAGCAGGACGGGCGCCGCTCGATGAGGCGGAGTTGCTGCGCCTGCAGCGGATCGTCATTGGCGATGAGCGCTTCGTAAGACTCGGTTTCCGTAGCGAAGGCGGCTTCGTCGGCGAGCATGACCGCGAGACCCAAGGGCCTGTTCCGGACCATATCAGCGCGCGTCAGGAAGATATCGCCTGCCTCGTGCGCGGATTGATCGCGTTCGATCAGGCGGCGGAAAATGAGCTTGATCCCGTCGTTGCCGCCGCCGTGCTGGCTTTCGGGTTCGTCTACATCCACCCGTTCGAGGATGGTAATGGCCGCATTCACCGTTACCTGATGCACCATGTTCTGGCACGGCGCGGATTCAATCCTGCCGGGATCCATTTTCCTGTTTCAGCAGCCATTCTCGACAACATCGGCGAATACAAGGACGTGCTAGAAAGCTATTCGCGTAGATTGCTTCCATGCATCGAATGGCAAACGACCCCACAGGGCAACATCGAGGTCTTGAACGATACAGCTGACTTCTATCGCTTCTTCGATGCAACGCCGCACGCGGAATTTCTCTACGCATGCGTGCAGAGGACCATCGAACAGGATCTTCCGAGGCAAGCCCGGTTCTTGCGGAGCTTCGATACATTCCGCTCGGGCGTCGAAAACATGATCGACATGCCACAGCGGACCCTCAACAGCCTGCTTGGATTCTGGCAACAGAATGAAGGGCGACTGTCAAAGCGCGCCCGTGACAACGAATTCTCCCGGTTGACGCCAGACGAAGTCACGAAGATCGAGGAGCTTTATCGAGCCGCCTTCTACGATTCCGGTTAGATGTCTTGTCAAGCGTTGGCCGAGTTTATTGCCGTCTCCCTGCGGGACCGGGCTGTCGGCTGGCGCTGAAACCCCGGCTTGCGCCGGGTTTTCACCCTTCGGGCTTCCATCCCTGACGGAAGCTGCGGCGCGGCCGGAGGTCGTGGGTCCTGGGCGTGGGTCTTGGTCGTGGGCCTTGGTGGTGGACCTTGGTCGCGCGTGTTAAGCGTTGGCGGTGGCGACCGGCGAGACAGGAGAGGCAGAGGGGAGCGGCCTTGGCCATGACGGGTTGAGGGTCGGAGGAGAGTCTTCCGGCGCCCGTCATGGAGATTGCTCCCATGAATACGCAGATTGTTGATGCCAGCCGCAACCCCAGTTTCGGTTACAGAGTGGACGTGAGCCGCGACGAGCGCGTTGGTCGGGTGTCCTCGGAGTGGTTCTGTCGTCCGGCGGATGAGCGCTATCTGTCGCTCAACGAATTGGCCTGCACGGTGCGCGAGCGCGCGGACCGCAGCCGGACGCGCGTGGTCGAAAGCGCGCTCATCCATGTCGAGGCGAGCCGTACCGATCCTGAGCGCCTGGCCTTGCTGCTGCCCGGCTCGGACACGCCGGTCGCCCCGACCCACTGGAGCTTCGGCCAGCTTGCAAGCCAGGTTGGCGCTCCGGCCACCTACCTGCGGCAGCTCCCCGCGGCACTCGCAGCAATCAACCTGCAATATGGCCTGACCGCCAATCGCGTCGAGCAGATCAAAACGCTCGAGACCGAGGATAGTCGCATCGAGCTTCGCGCTGTCACCGGTCCTGACTATGGCCGGATCTATGACCACGAGCTGGTTGAGGCCGTACAACGCATCGCTGGCAATGGCACAGGCGATACACGGTGGAAGGTGCCTGGTGCGCTCGACTGGTCAAGTGGCATCTACAATCCCCGCGTCGACATTTCCAAGGACACGACGACCCTCTACGCATCGGACAGGGACGTTTTCCTGTTTCTGGTCGATGACCTGAATCCGATCGAAGCCGGTCGTCTCCGGGACGGCTCGCCCGACCTCTATTTCCGAGGCTTCTATTGCTGGAACTCGGAAGTTGGCGCGAAGACGCTCGGCATGGCCAGCTTCTATCTTCGTGCGGTTTGTCAAAATCGCAATCTGTGGGGCGTGGAAGATTTCGAGGAGATGACCATCCGCCATTCCAAATACGCGGCCTCGCGCTTTGCTCACGAGGCAGCCCCGGCACTGTTGAACTTCGCCAACTCTTCTCCCATGCCCTTCGTCAACGGCATCAAGGCCGCCCGCGAGCGGATCGTGGCACGCAGCGACGAGGATCGCACCGAGTTTCTGCGCCGCCGCGGCTTCTCCAAGGCCGAGACAGGCAAGGTGATTGAGGCGGTGCTGGCGGAGGAAAGCCGCCCGCCTGAAAGCATCTTCGATTTCGTGCAGGGCATCACCGCCGTCGCGCGCGACAGGCCGCATCAGGATGTCCGCCTGGACATGGAGGCCAAGGCCAAGAAGTTGCTCGACCGCGTGGCGTAGTTGCGCCCAGGCCGGGGATTCCGTTCTCCGGCTTGGCTACGCTTTTCCGGGTCACCAGTTCGGGGGGGGGCGCTGCCTCTCGGGAAGACGTTGATGTCCGTCGCGGGCCGACAATTCCGCGGCGGCTCGGAGACGGTAGCGTCGTCGACAAAACTGGCGGGGCCACCGAAAGATGAACGTCAAGTGCCGCGATACACGCTTACAATTTCGGCCCACGTGACCTCGACTTCGAAAACGAGAGGTGAACTGGATCGTATCCGAGCTCGGGCGCAACTCAGTTTTCCGATAGCGCGGCAGCCGCCAACAACCGCCATTGCGCCCGCAAGAAAGCGAGAGCGAGAGAGGGGCAGGCATGTTCGTGAACGGGTTGGAGGCCGAGAGAGAGGCTCCCGGCCGCCCGTTTCGGAGAAACTGACATGGCAAAGGCCGTTCGGAAGATCAAGCTGTCGCCCTCGCGCGACATTCCCTTCAGCAAGCTCATCTTGAGCCAGAACAATGTACGGCGCCTCAAGGCCGGCATCTCGATCGAGGATCTCGCCGAGGACATCGCCCGGCGCTCCCTGCTGCAAAGTCTCAACGTCCGGCCTGTCCTCGACGGCGAAGGCCAGGAAACCGGCATGTTCGAGGTGCCGGCCGGAGGTCGTCGCTATCGCGCGCTTGAGCTCCTGGTCAAGCAGAAGCGCCTGGCGAAGACCGCGCCGGTCCCTTGCATCGTCAGTGACATGGGTGACGAGATCACCGCGGAAGAGGACTCGCTCGCCGAGAACGTGCACCGCGTCGCGCTTCATCCCCTGGATCAGTTTCGCGCATTTCGGACCCTGCGCGAGCAAGGGCGGTCCGAGGAAGATGTCGCTGCCATCTTCTTTGTATCCGTCAACGTCGTGAAGCAGCGGCTGCGGCTTGCGGCGGTGTCCCCGAAGCTGCTCGAGGTTTACGCCGACGACGGCATGTCGCTCGAACAGTTGATGGCGTTCTCGGTTACCGCCGATCACGGCCGGCAGGAACAGGTCTGGGAGACCGTCAACAAGTCGGGTTATGACGAGCCGTATCAGATCAGGCGCCTCCTGACCGAGCGTGCGGTGCGGGCGTCCGAAAGGCGCGCCCGATTTGTCGGACTCGCCGCCTATGAAGCGGCCGGCGGCGGCGTGATGCGCGATCTCTTCGAAGAAGATGGCGGCGGCTGGCTCGAGAACGTTGCGTTGCTGGAGCGTCTCGTGGCCGAGAAGCTGCGGACGGAAGCTGAGGCGATCGCCGCCGAAGGCTGGAAGTGGATAGAGGTGACCGCCGCCAGCCTTCCCTATGGCCATGACCACGACCTCCGTCGGCTCGACGCAGACCCGGCGGCTCTCACCGCCGAGGAGCAGGCGCGCTTCGATGCCATCCAGGCGGAATACGACGCGCTTCAGACAAGATTTGAAGACGCTGACGAACTGCCCGGTGAGGTGGACGCGCGGCTCGGCGAACTCGAGCAGGCGCTCGAAGCGTTCAACGACCGGCCTGACATCTTCGAGCCGGACCAGATGGCCAGGGCCGGCGTCTTCGTCAGCATCGATTGCGAGGGGCGGCTTTCTGTCAATCGGGGTTATGTCCGACCGGAGGACGAGGTGCCTGCGGCCGGTGTCGAAGGTGAGCGAGGCACTGATGCAGCGGTGACCGAAGGGCAGGAGCCCGGTGCATCGGTCCAGCGCACGACGATTTCGCTTGCCGGTGCATCGACCGAGCCGGAGGAGAACGATGAGGACGTTGCAAGGCCGCTGCCGGATCGGCTCATCACCGAACTGACGGCGCATCGCACGTTGGCATTACGGGACGCGCTGGCAGAACATCCGGCAATCGCGTTCCAGGCGGTGCTGCACAACTTCGTGCTCACGGCCTTTTATCGGTACGGATCGTCCGGCACATGTCTGGAGATCGGACTTCGCACGCCGACCTTTCCCGCTCAAGCCCCCGGGCTCAGGGAAAGCGCATCTGCCAAGGCAGTTGAGGCCCGGCACGAGTCCTGGAAGGCCCGGCTGCCCAAGAGCGAGAACGATCTCTGGGATGCGCTCACGGCCCTTGACGGTGCCGCACAGGCATCCCTGTTCGCTCACTGTGCGTCATTTGCGGTCAACGCCGTCCAGGAACCGGCCAACCGTTACAATCAGGGCCGTGTCTGTGCTCATGGCGTCTGCTCTCGGCTCGACCAGGCCGATGTGCTGGCGCGCGCTGTCGGCCTCGACATGGTTCAGTCCGGCTGGAGACCGACCGTTGACAATTATCTCGGCCGCGTCACCAAGCCGCGTATCCTGGAGGCGGTGCGGGAGGCGCGAGGTGAATCGTCCGCGCAATTGATCGATCACCTGAAGAAGACCGAGATGGCCAGGGAGGCCGAGCGTCTTCTCGAGGGTTCGGGCTGGTTGCCGGAGCTGCTGCGCCTCGTCGATGTCACCGCCTCGCCAGTCGAACAGGAAGAGGAGGCTGGCTCGCTGCCCGAATTCCTTGCCAACGAAGGGCAGAAGGACGGTGGCGACGAGGCTGAACCACAGCTCGATGCCGCCGAATGACGCCTTATCGCGGGACGGCTCCGGCCGTCCCGCACGCCTTCCTTCGCACGTCTCATCCCGCGCCCGGCTTCATGCCGGGCTTTCGGCTTTCAGCGGAGGCACAAATGGCCAGCAGGCGATCGGCGAGCCGGAAATGAGCCCGCCGGAACGATTGCTGCTCTGTCGAATCTGGCACAGTTTGCAGCCGGCGAACCTCCGCCCACATGACGTTGATCTCGATCTCACGACGTCATCCTGGATTGTGCGGCGCTCGCCGACGCTGGAGCATGTATCGGCCGTTTCCTCCCTTGCTTGTTTGCGGATGCATGCCGACGGTTTGGCGGCGCGGTCGTTGTAATCTCGGCCGATCAGATCCTCGGCAAGTCCACGAACGATCTCCTCGAGGGGGTCACCGCTCAGGTCACGCGGTTGAGACCGGCAGGGCGCTCCACGTCGCCCGGCCGAATGTGGTGGCGCGGCGTGAAGGCGCGCGGCCGCCTCCTGAGAGGCAGAGAGCGGCCGGGACGGGTTTGAGCCGGCACGGTCCAGAGAGAGCGCCAGCCGGCTCGACCCATTCCCGCTCTCCGAAAGACATCCTTGCCATGACCGAATCTCTCACCGGCGGCGCCGCCGCCGCGCCGCTCTCGATGCGTGCCGCTGCAAATCTCACCTCTGCGGCGCTCCGCGCCGCACAGCAGCTCTTGACCGAGCTCGAAGGCGGTCGTCGCATCGATGCCGCCGTCCTGCGCAGCGCCATGGAGGCTGCCTTCGCCGGCCCGGACGCGGCCGGTGCCTGGAATTGGAAGACCGCCTATGACGCCTGCGAGGCGGCGACCGTTCTCTTCCTTCGCAAGTTCGGCCCGGCCATGCGCGCCAAGGCGGGTTCGACGGCCGCCATGCTGCCGATGCTCGCAAGGATCGCGAGCTGTCTGCCGACCCATACGCGGCGTTCCGAGGATAGCCAGGCACTTCAACAATTCTCGACGCCGATTCCGCTCGGCCTTGTTGCATCTGTGGCGGCGGGCGTTACGCCTGCCGATCGCGTTCTCGAGCCCTCGGCGGGGACAGGCTTGCTTGCTATCTTTGCCGAGCTTTCGGGCGGCACCTTGGTGTTGAACGAGTTGGCCGAGGCCCGCGCGACATTGCTCGATCAGCTGTTCACCAACCTTAAGGTCACCCGCTTCGACGCCGCCCAGATCGATGATCACCTTGAGGCGAGTGTCGCTCCGAGCGTCGTCTTGATGAACCCGCCGTTCTCGGCGCTGGCGAATGTCGAACGACCGATGCCGGACGCAGCTCTCCGGCACATCACCTCAGCCTTGGCACGCCTTTGCGGCGGCGGCCGTCTTGTCGCCATCGTTGGCAAGAGCCTTGCGCCGGATAATCCGGCATGGACGGAAGCCTTTGTTCGTCTCCAGGAGCGCGGGCGGGTTGCGTTTTCTGCCGCCATTGACGGCGCCGTCTACGCCAGGCACGGGACACAAACGGACACAAGGCTGCTTGTGATCGACAAGCTGCCTGCGGCTGATCCGAAAATCTTTCCCGCTTCACCGGGCATGGCGAGCGATGTCGCAACCTTATTTGACTGGGTGGTCCAGCATGTGCCTTCGAGGCTACCCGTCGTCACTACGCCGGTTGCGGTCGACGTTATGCGTTGTCGTCCAGCGAAGGCAAGATCGACCGTCGCCGCTGTACCGTGTCCATCATCCGCGTCGGGACGTGTGGCGCCAAGAGGCGTAGAGCTCAACTACGAGACAGTCGCATGGTCGCCGCCGGAAGGCGCCCGACTGACCGATGCGCTTTATGAGGAGTACGAATTGCAGTCGATCCGGATTTCCGGATCGCATCCACATCCGACCAAACTCGTGCAGTCCGCGGCGATGGCATCCGTCGCGCCACCGAAGCCGACCTACCGTCCGCATCTGCCGCCACGTGTGGTGACAGATGGACTTCTGTCGGATGCTCAGCTCGAGAGCGTCATTTATGCCGGCGGAGCACATTCCGAATTCCTGGCAGGCTCCTGGACGGTCGATCCGACCTTTGATGTTGTGGCTGCCGCGTGCGAGGACGCTCAGAATGCCATCCGCTTTCGCCGTGGCTGGTTCTTGGGCGATGGCACCGGCGCGGGCAAGGGACGGCAGGTCGCAGGGATCCTGCTCGACAATTGGCTCAAGGGCCGCCGCCGTGCGGTCTGGATCAGCAAATCCGACAAGCTGATCGAAGATGCCCAGCGCGACTGGTCGGCGCTCGGCATGGAGCGCCTGCTGGTGACGCCGCTGTCCCGGTTTCGCCAGGGGACGGCGATCCGGCTTTCGGAAGGCATCCTATTTACAACCTATGCCACGCTACGCACCGACGAGCGCGGCGAGAAGCTTTCGCGTGTCAGCCAGATCGTTGAATGGTTGGGCTCCGACTTCGACGGAGTGATCGTCTTCGACGAGAGCCACGCCATGCAGAATGCGGTCGGGGGCAAGGGCGAGCGCGGCGACCAGGCGGCCTCTCAGCAGGGGCGCGCGGGCCTGAGGCTCCAGCACGCCTTGCCGAATGCCCGGGTGGTCTATGTGTCGGCGACGGGCGCCACCACGGTGCACAACCTCGCTTATGCGCAACGCCTCGGGCTTTGGGGCGGCGCGGACTTCCCATTCGCCACGCGCGCCGAGTTCGTCGAGGCGATCGAGGAGGGTGGGGTGGCGGCCATGGAGGTCCTGGCTCGTGATCTAAAGGCACTCGGTCTCTACGCCGCCCGCTCGCTGTCCTATGAGGGCGTCGAGTACGAACTCGTCGAGCACCGGCTTACGTCCGAGCAGGTTCGCATCTACGACGCCTATGCTGACGCGTTCAGCATCATCCATAACAATCTCGACGCCGCGATGCGGGCCGCCAACATCACCGGCGAAACCGGAACGCTGAACGGACAGGCCAAATCGGCGGCGCGATCCGCCTTCGAAAGCGCCAAGCAGCGCTTCTTCGGGCATCTGTTGACCTCGATGAAGACGCCTTCGCTGATCCGATCGATCGAGCGTGATCTCGACGCTGGCCATGCCGCGGTGATTCAGATCGTCTCGACGGGCGAAGCACTGATGGAGCGTCGGCTGGCCGAGATTCCGACCGAAGACTGGGGCGACGTCCAGGTCGACATTACGCCTCGCGAGTATGTCCTCGACTATCTCGCTTATTCCTTCCCGGTGCAGCTCTACGAGCCCTTCACTGATTCGCAGGGTAATCTTTGCTCGCGGCCTGTCTATCGCGACGGCCAACCGGTCGAGAGCCGGGAGGCTGTCTTGCGCCGCGATCGCTTGATCGAAAAGCTCGCCTCGCTGCCGCCTGTTCCTGGGGCGTTGGACCAGGTCATCCAGCGTTTCGGCACCGACATGGTCGCCGAAGTGACCGGCCGTTCGCGCCGCATCGTTCGCAAGCATGACCGATTGGTGGTCGAGAGCCGAGCGGGCTCGGCGAACCTCGCGGAAACCTCGGCCTTCATGGATGACGTCAAGCGCATCCTCGTATTCTCCGACGCGGGCGGCACGGGAAGGAGCTACCATGCCGAAATCTCGGCCCAAAATCGCCGGTTGCGGGTCCATTACCTGCTCGAGCCCGGCTGGAAGGCCGATGCGGCGATCCAGGGGCTGGGCCGGACCAACCGGACCAATCAGGCGCAGCCGCCGCTGTTTCGTCCTATCGCGACAGATGTGAAGGCCGAAAAGCGCTTTCTCAGCACCATTGCGCGCCGGCTCGACACGCTGGGTGCGATCACACGCGGTCAGCGCCAGACTGGAGGGCAGGGCCTGTTCCGGCCGGAGGACAATCTCGAAAGCCGGTACGGGCGTGATGCCTTGCGTCAACTCTACACGTTGCTCGTTCGCGGCAAGGTCGACGGCTGCTCGCTCGAGAGGTTCGAGGATGCGACCGGCCTGCAGCTGACCGATGCCAATGGGCTGAGGGACGACCTGCCGCCGATCACGACCTTCCTCAATCGTTTGCTGGCGCTCACCATCGACTTACAGAACGTCCTGTTCACCGTCTTCGAACAGCTCTTGACGGCTCGGATCGAGGGCGCGGTTGCTTCCGGCACCTATGACATTGGGCTGGAAACGCTCCGCGCCGAGAGCTTTGTCGTCTCCGACCGGCGGACGATCTACACCCATTCCGGCACGGGGGCGCAGACCCGCCTGCTCACGCTGACCCAGCGCTGGCGCAATCATCCCTTAAGCCTTGATGACGCTCTGGCTCGGCTTTCCGATCATCGCGCGATTCCGTTGCTCAATGAACGCTCGGCCCGTGCGGCCGTGCAACTCCCGGCCCCAAGTTTCATGCTCGACGATGGCGAGATCGAGCGGCGCATCCGCCTGATACGGCCGATGGAGCAGCACAGCGTCTCCCTCAACATGATGGCGGAAAGCCATTGGGCCGAATCGGATCGCGAACGCTTTGTCGCCGCCTGGATGGCGGAGCTCGCCGAGCTACCCGAGTTCACTCAGAGTACGATCCACGTCGTGGCCGGCTTGCTGTTACCCATCTGGAAGCGGCTGCCGAACGAATCAAGCCGAGTTTATCGGCTTCAGACCGACGCGGGCGAACGCATCATCGGCCGCAAGGTCTCCGCCGCCTGGGTCGCGAACGTCCTTGCCGCGGATGCGCCTACATTGACGCCGGACGCTGCCTTTGCCGCGCTGATGGAGGGACGGATCGCCCTCGATCTTGCCGAAGACCTCCAGCTTCGCCGTGTCCGATTGATGGGCGCAACCCGCATCGAACTGTCGGGATTCAACGACACCATGCGCGATCGCCTGCGGGCCTATGGTCTGTTCGGGGAGATCATCTCCTGGAAGCTCCGCATGTTCGTGCCCACGGACGCAAGCGGCGTGGAGGTCCTGGCGAAGGTGCTCGACAGCTACCCGGTCGCGCGCGTCGGTGGAAGGGAGGCCGCGTGATGCCCCGCAACGCCTCCGAATTGGCACGCCGCCTCGCGCGCGAGGCCGAGGCGGTATGCCGGCACTATCTCTCCAATGGTAAGCGGGCCGGACGGTACTGGGTGGTTGGCGACGTCCGCAACACGCCGGGCCGTTCGTTGTTCGTACGGCTCCAGGAATCGCCGAAGGGGCCCGCCGGCAAATGGACCGATGCCGCAACCGGAGAACATGGTGACCTCCTCGACGTCATCCGCGGAAGTCTGGCCTTGCGAGACTTTCGCGAGGTGGCCGAGGAGGCGAGACGCTTTCTGAAGCTGCCTCGTTCCGAGCGGCGACCTACCCCGGAACGGGTGGGTCCAGCCGTGCTGGCCGGATCGCAGCAAGCCGCCCGTCGGCTTTTTGCCATGTCCAGCCCAATCGACGGGACTGTGGTCGAAGCTTATTTGCAGCGTCGCGGAATAGCCCGCATCCACCATGGCGGCAGCTTGCGCTTTCACCCGCGTTGCTACTATCGACCGGACGAGCATTTGCCGACCGAAACATGGCCAGCGATGATCGCCTGCGTCACGGACCTCGCTGGGCGGATCTTCGGTGTGCATCGCACCTGGCTCGATCCTGACGGATTTGATCGCGTCCGGCTCGGCAAGGCTCCTGTCGACACGCCACGACGGGCCATGGGCGACCTGCTCGGCAATGCCGTTCGCTTCGGCCTGGCGGACGACGTGCTCGCGGCCGGCGAGGGTATCGAGACCATGCTGTCGCTGCGTTACGTCCTGCCGACCTTGCCGATGACAGCGGCGCTGTCGGCCAATCACCTCTCGGCCATGTTGCTGCCGTCTGGGCTACGTCGGCTCTATATCGCCCGGGACGCCGATGCTGCCGGAGATGCCGTACAGGCTAACCTTACCCAGCGCGCGGAAGATGCCGGCGTCGAAGCGATCGCGTTGTCGCCTCGGCTGGGCGACTTCAATGAAGATCTGCACATCTTAGGCCCTGAAGCGCTCCGAGCAGCGTTGCGGCTTCAACTCGTACCAGAAGATGTCGTTCGCTTCTTGCATTCGCTCCCGCCGGCCGCGGAAAAAGCCGCTATCGTTCGATCGAGCGCGATGGATCGGTGGTAGATTGGGCCAATGCCGGAAGGGCACGCGACCACGGCCTTCTAGAGGGCGATCGGACGGCAAGCGGTTCGGGCCGGCAATGGCTGCGCCCGGCTATTTTCCGCCGCGCGCAGGCGATGAGAAGGCACGCCAGCGATTCGACCAGCGCGCTTTGCATCGCGAAGCAAAATAGCCGGCCTCCGCCATCCTCCGCTGCCGCTTCGGCCCTCCGCTTTCCGCCAAAGCCCAACCGGGCTTCGGCGGACAAGCGCTCCGGGTTCTGGCCCGTTCCGCCCGCCGTCTGAGTGATCGCCACGAAGGCCGCGATGGGCGCGGCCAATCCGGCAAAGGACCTCTTCCCATGACCGACCACGACGACATCGAACCGGCGCAGGCGGCGTCTCCAACCGACCACGTCCTGAGCGAATTGCAGCTCTTCGGCTATCGTCCCTTCGACGACCAGCCAGATCCAAGACCCCTTCCCGAGGCGAAAACGATCGCCGGTGCCATCGTCGATATGTTCGACGCCTTGGTTGCCACGCTGAGCGATACGCGGCTAGAGCCGGACCTCGACGAGCTCCTTTGGTCGACTGTGAACCTGTTCCATCGTGCCGTCGACCGCATTGAACGTCAGCTCGACGACAATGAACAAGCTCAGCACAAGAGCCAACGGGAGCAGAACGGGTCGGACGTGCGATCGGTCGAGCTTGAGCGCCTGACGGCCGAGGGCATCACGCTGATCGAGCGCCGAAATTGCTTGGAAATCTTTCGCGATCAGGCGATCGAACGATTTGAGGTCCACACCGGCTCGTCCTGGCGTCCTCGGGCGGGCTCGCTGGTCAACCACCGCACGCTCACCGCGGCGATGATCGACTCCCGCGACTTCATCGCCGCCAAGCGTCGTACCGAGACCGAGGTCATGTTGCCGCCGGGAGTGAAGATCGCACTCACCGGCGGGCTGGACTTCAACGACCACCGCCTCATCTGGGATCGCCTCGACAAGGTTCACGCCAAGCATCCCGACATGGTCCTGCTCCATGGCGGCTCGCCCAAAGGCGCCGAATTGATCGCCTCCAAATGGGCGACCACCCGCAAGGTGCCCCAGATCGCCTTCAAGCCCGACTGGACAAAGCATGCCAAGGCGGCTCCCTTCAAGCGCAATGACGCCATGCTCGAACTCCTGCCGATCGGCGTCATGCACTTTCCGGGTACAGGGATCCAGGACAACCTCGCCGACAAGGCGAGGCGTTTCGGCATCCCCGTTTGGAGATTCGGCGGCGCGTGAGCGCCGTCTTCTCGCCTCCAAGCCATCAAAGCGGAGTTGTACGCGCCGCAACTCCGCCTCGTTCAGACCTTATATCCGAAGTCGCGCCGTGGTGGTGGTGGAAGGCGCGACTTGCAAATCCATGCAATTGGAGCCGCCACCATGCCCGCCCTTGGGCTTGTTCTCAACGCACTCGGCATCGGTCTGTTCTGCTGGGCGTTTTTCGCGCTGGCAGTGTACGCCTTGCCGTTCTTCGTCGCACTCAATTTCGGGATGATAGCATACCATGGTGGCGCCGGCGTCATCGGCGCGCTGCTCGTCGCAATTGCCGCCGGTGCGCTGACATTTGCCGTCGGTGAGGCCACCTTCGCTGCTAGCCGATCCGTGGCCCTGCGCGTCGTGATCGCGACCATATTCGCCGTTCCAGCTGGCATCGCCGGCTACAATGTGGTGCTCGCGCTGTCGCAGATCGCAGTGCCGTCGCTGGCCTGGCGGGAGGCCTTCGCTTGCCTCGGCGCGCTTTGCGTAGGCGGCACGACGTGGACGCGCTTGACTGTGCTTGCTCGCGGAAGCCCGCCTGTTCGAGCCGGCTAGACTTGGCGCAAGCGCCTCAACCACGGCCGCCACACGCGAGGGACGATTCTTCGTCCCCTTCCTCGTCGAACAAGTTCGGGTAGATCGGTTCGTTGAATGCGGGGGCAAGATGACGAGAACGAGAAGCAAATCTGCCTCTTCGGTGCGCTTCGACCAGGCTGCAGCAATCTCGGCCTGGCCCACTCGTCGCGGTGGCTCATTGCGCGCTCTCGATCGTTCTTCCATGGACGATACCGCCCTTTGCAGCAGATTGTTTCTCTTTCTTCGCGGAATCGTTCCAATATCTTGTGCAGCTGAACCGAGATTGGCCAGTCTTCTCCTTGAGATTGCGCTTCAGCACGCGGACGCACGTGGCCTCTTTGATGGCTTGATCTGGCCGAAGACCGGCTTCGCCTCGATCGTCTGAGCCGCAACGCCGTTGATGCGACTTTCTTCCCCTGGGCTTCGCCCATTCCTCGCGAGACAAGAAAGTCGCCTCAACGGCGTCCTCCGCTGTGCTCCGGCCCTTGGAACGCGGGTGCGTCGCCGATCGTCCTCGGCCTTTAGATCGCCATCGAGGCCGCGGTGGTCGCGGGCTCGAAACACAACAGGAGAAGTGACATGGCTAACATCGGTTCTTTCAAGAAGGTAGGTAACGATTTCCAGGGCGAGATCGTCACCCTGAGCCTGCAAGCCAAGGGCGTCCGTATCGTCGCCGAGACCAACCGCTCCAACGACAACGCTCCGAGCCACCGCATCTATGTGGGCCGGGCCGAGATCGGCGCAGCCTGGTCGAAGCGCTCCGAAGAGGGCCGCGATTACCTCTCGCTCAAGCTCGACGATCCCTCGTTCAACGCACCGATCTACGCGAACCTGTTCGACGACGAAGGCGGCGAGGGCTACACGCTGCTGTGGTCGCGCCCGCGCAAGAATGGCGAGTGAGTTGAGCCGAGTGCTGCGCCCCGCCCATCCGGCGGGGCGCGTCGCGGCTGGCGAGAGGCGGCGTACGAACCCGCGCCGCTTCTCGAGCAGGTCTCCCGGTTCGATTCCATTCTTCAGCAAATTGTTCGAGCAGGCGACGCTTGCTGAGACATCGCCGCGGTTCGATGGCGCCGTCGTAACGGGCGCATAATCTCGCTCGCTCGGCCAGTTCCTACTATCATTTGTAGATCGTGGCGTTTCCCACGCAGGTTTACAGCGACATGCTGCCCTTACGTCGAAATCGCCATCAAGCGTCAGATTCGGCGCTTCATATGACCAGCCGTTAAACAAACGGCCAATATCGCCGGACTTCGATCACCAGTGGTGACAACGGTTGAGCGAACTGGCCGCCCTACGGCAATACTCGTCAGCTGATCGACAGGTAGGCCTGCCAAGGACGGAACGCTGCCACGTTAAGGGTCCTGCACTCGATACGCGGCCGCTGTGGGATTCGCGTGAAGCTGTACCAATTCGACCAGGAGTGGGCGCTACAGCGCACGTGGCACTCGCCCGAATAACTATTGCGTTGGCGCACAACCAGCTGCTTCGGAGCCTTACGAAGCGGCAGGCGTACTCTTTAGTTTCTAAAGGCAGAGAAAGTTGATGGATACAGGACAGACACAGCGGAGCGCAGGTTCCGACCCGGACCTTTTTGAAGAAGGTGAGCAGGAAAGCTACCTCACCGGCTTCAACAGTGCAGTGGCAAACTTGTTCGAAGCCTTGACTGGGTATCGGACTCCCGCCTCCTTGCGCGCGCGGATCCTGGACAGCTGGGTTGCCGAAGAGGGGCAAGGCGAAGCCGAGAACCGACGACAGGGGCGCATGCGAATTAGGGCTTCGGACAACACGGGCTCGCATTCGCTTGATTTGTCCTTCCTGTCTCTGACCGGTTTGCCCACTGCCCTGCCGCCAAGGTTGCAGGAACTGTACGCCAGGCACAACGAGCTCAGCAGCCTGCCCGCTACGCTCCCACCCGGTCTCCAGCATCTTCTCATTAGCCATAACCGGTTGACCAGTTTGCCGGACGCTCTTCCGGCAACCCTCTCCTGGCTAGAGGTGGCCGATAACAGCTTGATCAGTCTGCCCGCCAATCTTCCGGCTGGGCTCGAGATGCTGAACGCAAACGACAACCGACTCAGTAGCCTGCCCGACGCTCTCCCGAGCCGTCTCACCTCGCTCGCGGTTAGTGGAAATCAGCTGACCGAGCTCCCCGAATCCCTCCCATCGGGACTCATTGAACTCGATGTCAGCAGCAATCAATTGGCCAACCTGCCAGCGACCCTTCCGAGCAGGCTCCAATCGCTCAATCTTAGCGCTAACCAGCTGACCAGCCTGCCTGAGGGTCTGGTTGGTGGTCTTGTACCACATCTTAGTTTCAACTACCCGCATTTGGAGAACCTCGAGCTCGGTGATAACCCGCTGCCCGACCATGTACTCCCTAATCTGGCGGCACTTGCAACGCCACCGCGGCTTGCACACCAATCTTTATATGAGGCTGCCGCGCACTGGCTCGCCGACGACCCGGCGACGCTGGCCGAATGGCAGCACTTTGCGGATGAGCCAGGCGCCCAGGACTACGCATGGTTCCTGGGGAGGCTGCGAGGGAACGTGAACTACGGCAATGACGAGTTTCGGCAGGCAGTGGCTGGTGATCTGCGTCAGGCGGCGGGCAATCCAAGAATGCGCGAGCAGTTTTTTGCACAGGCTTCCGAGGCCAACGCGACCTGCGACGATCGTGTTACCTTGCACTGGAACGGCATGCAGACTGCGCGCCTCAACGCTGACGTCGAGGAGGGAGTATATGACGATCGGCTTGGCGAACTGATTCAGCGCGGCCGTATTGCGTTCCGCTTGGAGGCGCTGGACGAGCTCGCGCGCGATAGGATCAACTTGCTTGCCCGCGACCACCCGAATGTGGACGACGTCGAAGTCTACCTGGCGTACCAACATCTGCTGCGCGAGCCGCTGGAGCTCAGTCACGTCGCCCCCGACATGAGCTTCCTGGCGGTCTCTCACGTAAGCGAGGACGACGCGGCGCAGGCGCTGGACCTGGTCCGGGAGAAGGAAGCGAGCCAGTTCACCGACTACATGGCGGCCCGTTGGCAGCCCTGGGAGACGGTCCTGAAGCGCATCGCTCCGGACGAATATGAAGCGATGCAAGACCGGTTGGTCGAAGCCATGGGCGAGGAGTTTCAGAGCCGGCTCGATCAGCGATTGGCCGAGCATGGTCTGCTAGGCGATGCTGATGCCGAGCGCGTGCTCGGCGCCCGGGTCCGCAACGAGATCGCCGGCGAGATCAAACGCGAGGTCATGCACGGTGTGCTCGCAGAACGTGGCCTTGAACTGTAAGACTTCCGGAACCGCCGCAAACATCTTCACCGCTCTGCGGCGGTTCCTGAACACTGATTGTGCAATTGACATCATTTCGAACTGCCTCTGACGATTAACTGCCGCTTTCGGCCAGTGCGGTCACCAGTGCGGGCTCGCTGGTCCGGACAACGTTCCAATGCTCATGTTCCGGCTCGACCGCTTCAAGTGATCGATGCAAAACTGCTTCAGGCCATACCGGCGCTTCGCCTTTCGGAGCTCGTTGCCGATTTGCTTGATCGTCATCCGGCTGCGGTCTTGGACCCAGACCTTGATCGGCTCAAGCTGTTCCTTCGCCGCCGGATGTCGAGGAATTCTTTCTGGTCAAATTCGCCGCTGATCTGCTTCTTGACCGAGACGCCGGATAGCGATGCGATCTCGCGATATGCGATCTGCTCCGCGGACATTTCGAGGCTGACTGTACATCTCGTCGGAAGCCTCTGCGGTCCGAGATCGAATACGTCTTCCGTGGAGGTATCGAAAATGACCCCCTCGTCTTCGGCATCCCCCTAAGCATTGCTGCTCCGCGATTGTGGCCGTCGATGCGCGGCGAACCTCGCTCGCGCTCCAGACGATCACGGAGCCTTTCAGATGTCCGATCTGAACACGGATAAACCGCCGCGGTACCTTCGCACGTCCGAAGCCGCGCGCTTTCTGAGTTTGTCCGGCCGCACGTTGGAAAAACATCGAACGTACGGAACCGGTCCGGAATATCACAAGATCGGCGGGCGTGTGGTCTACTCAGTAGCCGACCTGACAGCCTGGGCCAAACTGGGCAAGAAGAAATCGACCTCCGATCCCGGTGCCGGCACCGTACTGCCCGCCAAGCGGCATGCGCCAATTCCCTATGCGGGTAAAGAGCGGCGCTAAGCCATGTCCGTCAGCAAATCCCCAACGCACCACCGCCGCTCCGAGCGCGGCAGCTTGACCTGTTTCGCACGCTTCCTGGCGATCTCGCGCTGCGCCGGATGGCCAGTCCTGCCCTCCTTCAGAAGCGGCACACGCGCTTCACCAAGCCCAAAGCATGCGATTCCCGGTTCGAGCTTCAAGGAGCGGCGGCATGAGTGATCTCACCGAAGTGGAAGTGCTGTGGCTCGAAAAGCGTATTGAAAACCGCGTTCGTTTCGGTCGCATTGTCAAGGAACGGAAGCTTGATCGCCACCGTCGTATCCTGTCATTTGCAGCCGGCAGCATCTTTGCCTTCGTCCGTTGGAATTCCAACGACTTTGGCACGGTCATTTCGCGGATCGACATCTTGCGCGCGGTCGCAGCGGGACAGCGCTGCTCGACCGTGCCCTATGTAAAGCCCGGCGGAGAGATTTTGCTGCGGCTCTCCGGCTGGCCTAAAGTCGAACGGGCGCTGCAGATGATCGACGCGATCGATGCGCTGGGCATCGATCCGGCTGATGTAGCGCCCGATCATTGGCATCACGTTCACAATCGCCTGTCCGTCAACGAAAACCCGCGTCCCTACACGAAGGGCCGCCACCAGGCTTGGCTACATCGTCAAAGGGTGATGCGATGACGGGCCGTCTATGGACGCTGACCACGACGTTTGCCGTAGCTGCCGCTGTCGTCGCGACGATCGCCCTGGAGCCGCTGCCGATCTACATTTGGAATGCATCGGCAAGCGTGCCGATCGGTCTCTATGGCTTGCGACCAGCGAAGCACTTCTTTGTCACGGAGCTGGTCGCGGTTCAGCCGCCGGAACCGCTTGCGACCTTTCTCGACTTCAACGGCTATCTGCCGCTTGGCGTCCCTATGCTGAAGCGAGTCTTGGCGCTGCCCGGGCAGACGGTCTGCAGAAGTGGACTCGCAATTTCGGTCGACGACATTGCAGTGGGCGAGGCGCGGGATCGCGACGGACGCGGCCGGCCGCTGCCGAAATGGCAGGGTTGCCGCGTCGTCAGAGACGGCGAGTTGTTTGTCATGAATTGGCAGTCGGTCGACTCCCTCGACGGTCGATATTTTGGGCTTCTTCCGGCCTCGGCCGTGATCGGCCGTGCCATCCCGGTGTGGACATGGGAGGACTGATCGTGCGGGGTTCACGCGGTCGCCACGCCATTCCTCTGTTCGATCGATTTGGGGACCATTCCTCCGTCCCGGTCAATGTCTGCAAAGCCGACGCGTGCGGCGGCGGTCCAAGGCGGCCGAACGGCCGACGTGAAGCAGCTTTACGCTGGACGGGCGCGAACTCGCCATCTTTGGTTCGACCGGGCGTGCGTGTTTGCGCTGTCGTGTCACTGCTGCTCATTTTGACTGCGTCGCATAGTGTTGGTCTGGCCGAGAATGGATCGACTACCGTTCGAGCGGTCTCTCAGACGAGCAAGCCGTTTGCAGCTTTCGTCTACGAAGCGTCAAAACGCTTTGCAGTTCCGGAAAACTTGATCAGTTCAGTCATTAGCATCGAAAGCGCTGGTGACGTACAAGCGAAGTCGCCAAAGGGCGCAATCGGCCTGATGCAGATCATGCCGGCGACCTGGGCGGAACTTCGCGAACGCTATCATCTCGGCAGCGATCCCTACGATCCGCGCAACAACATTCTGGCCGGCACGGCATATCTCCGCGAACTGCTGGACCGCTATGGTTCGCCCGGGGCGTTCGCCGCGTACAACGCGGGGCCAACTTGCTACGACGGGCATCTCGCGGGCGCTCCTTTGTCAGACGAGACGCGAGTATATGTGGCCAAGCTTGCAAATCTGCTTGGCATCGAACTGCCAGCAACTTGGGCCGCGAGCCAGCAGCCATCAGCAGCTGCGACGCTGTTCGTCGGGCGAATTGACCCAGTCAAGGCGGGCGATCGGAAGCCGGCGTTCCTATTCTCGAGCGGCGCAACGACTGTAATCTGGTCGCGAGATGTTTTGCAGATGGTCCCCAAGGCCACTGACATGTTTGTCGCCCGGTCGAACTCGGGAGCAGGGCGATGATCAGCTGTGCGGCTTGGGAGGCGATCGCGTGGTTCAGCGAGGAAAACGGCCGGAAACCTGGGACTGGTGGCAACACGACGATATGCGTCCGCGTCCGGAGGCTGCACACGACGTCGTATCTTGACGTACTTAACGGCCTCACGTGGCAATTCTTCGAGCCAGAGAACTCCTACTCTGTGTGGGACTCAGCTATAGCAGCTTCCCCTTTTGCGATGGTCTCGGAGAGCAGCGCAGTATCCGTCCCGCTTCGCGAAGAGTACGTAACCTCTATAACCCCATCACATCGTAATTCTAGAACGTCATGTAATATCGTTACAAAGGACGGCAATTGCAATTACTCGCGGTCTCATGTTCGTCGTTTAGCGATAGTCTGGCTTTGCTCAGGCGGTGCCAGCGGCAAGTCCTGCGGGGCTCGCGTTCCACGGCAGAAGCCCGTCGAGCATGCGCTGCAGCATGCCGCGCAAGAATGCGTAAAGCTCGACGTGGTTGGGCATACACGTTGCAATGAGCGAACAGAGGATCGCCCGTCGCTCCCTACCGTCATCGTTCTCGTCGAAGAGATTGTTCTTGCGTCCGAACGCCACGGGTCGGATCGCCCGCTCGACGGAGTTCGTGTCAAGTTCGATGCAGCACCCATGGAGGAAGCGGGGCAATCCATCCCAGTGCGACAGTGCATAACCGATCGCTTCGCCGAGATTGCCGCGGCCGGGCAGTTGAGGAGGCTGCATCTCGAGCCAAGGGCGAAGGCTGTCAACGATCGGCTTGGCGAATGCGCGCCGCATCGCCAGCCGATGCGCCGCCGATTGACCATGCACCTGCGCTTCGACGGCATAGAGGCTAGCGATGCGCCGCAGGGCCTCGTGCGCGACGGGCATGTCCTCGGACACGGGCATGTCCTGGGACTGCGCAACTTCGTAGGACTTGCGCCTGGTGTACGCCCAACACGCGGCGAGGATGATGTTTCCGGCGTCAGTCAGCCGATAGAATCCTGCGTATCCGTCGACGTGCAGAATGCCCTTGAGATGCGTCAGATGCGCCGCCGGACGCTCCGCCTTCCGGTCGTGCGCGAACACATAAACTGCAGCCGGGGGCTCAGGCCCAGCCCAGCTCCATTGATCGCAGGCATACACCCACAGCCGTCCGGAACTTGGTGCGCCCTCGGCTCGGGGAGGACAAGAGCGCCGGACCGCTTGGACGGCCCTGTTTACCAACCTGATGAAGAGCATGCGACGGTCCAAGTGCCGAAGAAGGAACGCATGGACCCCGCCCGGTGAATGCGATCGCAAGCGCGGTGTGTGGAGACGTTTGCGTGTTGTCGATGCAGGGAGTCTGTCATGGCTGAAGCGCGAAGAGTCGAAGAAAAGCGTAGGAATGAGTTGACTTTGAACACCCGATTAGGAAGGCGAGATAAAAGGGGCTCGCCGGTCGAACCGCAAGCCATTGACATGGCTTGGGTTCTGGCGTGCCGGTCGGTCGCGGCGCGTGCCGCGCCTTGCATCTTTAACAATGCAATCAAGGACAATCTCGGCACTGTAGGCGCTTTCGCCCGCCTGGAGGGCCGCCTGTGACCGCGGCCGATAGCGACCTGCGTATTCGGCCTGGGCGCATTCGCAGCACGCGCACGCCGAAGCCGAAGAGCTTCATCAACCAGGTGCTGCGGGCGGCGAAGAAAGCAGGGCACACCTCGGGGCAGGCTGTGGCCGGCAGGCGTTCGGCGGCCTATGGGCGCTCGACGTTTGGCCGCGGGCGCCTCGCCTTCAGCCGCGCCAGATTGTTCAGCCCGACGCGGCGCGTTGTGGTGAAGGCGCGCGTGGTTCGGCATAAAGGGCGAGCCTTCCGTTCAGCATCACTGACCGCCCACCTCTCATATCTGAAGCGCGACGGCGTGACTCGGGGTGGTGAGCGGGCCGAGATGTTCGATGCGGGTAGCGACCGCGCCGATAGCGCGGCTTTCGCAGAACGGTGCAAGGACGACCGGCATCATTTCAGATTCATCGTCTCACCGGAGGATGCCGGCGACATGAACAACCTGCGCGCCTTTACCCGCGATCTCGCCACGCAGATGGAGACCGATCTCGCCACGCGGCTCGATTGGGTGGCTGTCGATCATTGGAATACCGATAACCCTCACGTTCATATTCTCGTTCGAGGAGTAGATGAGGAAGGGGCGGATCTCGTGATCTCCCGCGACTACATCAGCAGGGGACTGCGCTCACGCGCCGAGGAACTGGTCGCCATCGAACTGGGGCCAAAACCGGAGCATGAGATTCGCAATTCGCTGGAGAGGGAAGTCACGGCGGAACGATGGACACGGCTCGATCGGGAGATCCGGCTGATGGCAGACGAGACCGGCACTATCGATCTTCGCCCAGAGAATCCCGGCAGGTCCGACCCCGAGATCCGGCGCCTGATGGTCGGTCGCCTTCAACAACTGGAGAAGATGGGCCTGGCCGCATCCGCGCTACCTGGGGAATGGATGGTAGGGCTCGAGGCCGAGCGTAGCTTGCGCGACCTCGGCATGCGCGGCGATATCATCAAGACCATGCACCGCGCCTTTACCGAGCGCGGGGAAGCGCGCGGCGTTGCCGACTTCGTCATCGACGGCGGACAGCCGACATCCCAGATTATCGGACGACTGGTCGATCGTGGATTGCACGACGAACTGACCGGCGAGGCCTACGCCACGATCGATGGAACAGACGGACGCGCTCACCACGTGCGCTTTCGAGGGCTCGAGGCCTTCGAACATGCGCCACCGGTCGGCGGCATCGTCGAAGTCCGACGCTTCGGTCAAGCCGGCGATCCGCGTCCCACCCTGGTGCTCGCGCCCCGTTCCGGTATCGATCTTGGGGCGCAGGTCACCGCCAAGGGCGCGACCTGGCTCGACCACCGGCTCGTCGAACGCGATCCGATGCCGCTCGCCATGGGCGGATTCGGCCGTGAGACCCGCGATGCCATGGAAGCCCGGACCGAGCATCTGGTTCAGGAGGGCCTGGCTCGGCGGCAAGGCCAACGCGTCATCTTGCAGCGAGACCTCCTGAACACATTACGCCGACGCGAACTCGAGGAGGTGGCAACAAAGGTGTCGGCCGACACCGGTCTACCTCACATGAAGGCCGCCTCCGGGGCGCATGTGGCGGGCACGTATCGCCAGCGACTGACGCTCACCTCGGGACGATTCGCCATGATCGATAATGGGCTCGGCTTCCAACTCGTGCCCTGGTCGCGTGAACTCGAAAAGAGGCTCGGCCGGCACGTCGCCGGCGTCGTGAAGGACGGCGGCGGCATCGAATGGGACCTTGGCCGCAAGCGCGACCTTGGCCTCTAGCAATCTCTCCAATTTAGTTGCGGAAGGGCGTTTGGGATGTCCGGAACCAAAATCCTCTGGGGACAGGTCATCGTTGTCGGCCTGATCGTTTTGTTGGCCATCTGGGGAGCCACCGAGTGGACGGCCTGGCGACTCGCTTGGCAACCGGAGCTTGGGCGGCCTTGGTTCGAACTATTGGGCTTCAAGATCTATTACCCGCCAATCTTCTTCTGGTGGTGGTTCGTCTACGACGCCTACGCGCCTCAAATCTTTGTCGAGGGGGCCTTCATCGCGGCGTCAGGGACCTTCGTGTCGATCGCGGTGGCGATCGGCATGTCGGTGTGGCGCGCGCGTGAAGCCAAGAACGTCGAAACCTATGGTTCGGCGCGCTGGGCTGATGCCGAAGAGGTTCGAGCGGCCGGACTTCTCGGTCCGGATGGCGTTGTGCTTGGCAAACTCGACCGCGACTACCTCCGCCATGACGGACCGGAACACGTACTGTGTTTTGCACCTACCCGGTCGGGCAAAGGTGTCGGTCTCGTCGTCCCCTCATTGCTGGCATGGTCGGGCTCGGCTATCGTCCACGACATCAAAGGTGAGAACTGGCAACTGACCGCGGGCTTTCGCTCTCGTCACGGCCGCGTCCTGCTGTTCGACCCGACCAACCCGAAGTCCTCAGCTTACAACCCGCTCATCGAGGTCCGGCGCGGGGAATGGGAGGTTCGCGACGTCCAGAACGTCGCCGACGTCCTGGTCGACCCCGAAGGCTCGCTCGACAAGCGGAACCATTGGGAGAAGACCAGTCATTCGCTTCTGGTCGGCGCCATACTCCATGTCCTCTATGCCGAGACAGACAAGACCTTGGCCGGCGTCGCAGCTTTTCTTTCCGACCCGAAGCGGCCGATCGAAGCCACTCTAAAGGCGATGATGACCGCTCGGCACCTCGGCGAGCAGGGCGCTCATCCCGTGGTCGCATCGACCGCGCGCGAACTCCTCAATAAGTCGGAAAATGAACGTTCTGGTGTCCTGTCCACGGCGATGTCGTTTCTCGGGCTGTACCGTGATCCCGTGGTGGCCCAGGTGACCTGCCGTTGCGATTGGCGGATCGCCGATCTGATCGCAGATAGCCACCCTACAACGTTGTATCTCGTAGTGCCGCCATCCGATATCTCACGGACCAAGCCGTTGATCCGTCTGGTGCTGAACCAGATTGGTCGTCGCCTGACCGAGGACCTGCACGCCTGCGACCGCCGGCATCGAGTCCTGATGATGCTCGACGAGTTCCCAGCGCTAGGGCGGCTCGATTTTTTCGAGTCCGCGCTCGCCTTCATGGCGGGGTACGGCATCAAGAGCTTCTTGATCGCGCAATCGCTCAATCAGATCGAGAAGGCCTATGGGCCTAACAACGCCATCCTCGACAACTGCCACGTCCGCGTCAGCTTCGCGACCAACGACGAGCGGACGGCCAAACGTGTGTCCGACGCCTTGGGTACGGCGACCGAGATGCGGGCCATGAAGAACTACGCCGGGCACAGGTTGAACCCTTGGCTCGGTCACCTCATGGTCTCGCGCCAGGAGACGGCAAGGCCGCTTTTGACCCCGGGCGAAGTCATGCAGCTTCCGCCGATGGACGAGATCGTCATGGTGGCGGGCACGCCGCCGATCCGGGCGAAGAAGGTCCGCTACTACGAGGATCGGCGATTCGCCGAGCGGGTTCTACCTCCCCCTGATCCGGCGAGGGCCGGCCGATCATCGCGAACGGACGGATGGTCAGCGCTCCGAACGTTAAAGCCGGCGGGAGGTTCAACTGACAAAGCCGCGGAGGCTGAGAAAGACACGGCGAACAGCGGGCTCCGTCGAGAGCCGGAACTCCCCGATCACGTCGCGATCGTCAAGGAAACGACCGAACCGACGCCGGCAGAGGAATTTGCTGCCGTTCTTGACGACGACGAGGATGCGGTCCGCCAGTCTCGACTTATGCAGACGCGTGGCGTCGCGCGTCAAGTCGCTATGGACCCGAATGACGGTATGGAGCTCTGAGGCAATATGCGCGACCGGATGAACGTGTATTTCCCGCCCGAGCTTCTGAGGCAAATTTCCGATCTTGCCGATCGCAAGAAGCTTTCGCGGTCTGCGATCGTGGAAGCGGCCGTCGCTTCGTTTCTGTCACCGGATGGAGCGGACAGGCGGGAGGCAGCATTTACCCGTCGTCTGGATCGGCTTTCCCGTCAGATGCAGAGGCTGGAACGTGACGTCGGTTTGACGGCCGAGACCTTGGCCCTCTTCATTCGTTTTTGGCTGACGATCACGCCACCGTTGCCCAACGATGCGCAAGCGGCCGCTCAAGCAAAGGGAAGGGAGCGCTTTGAGGGATTTGTCGAGGCGCTCGGGCGTCGTTTGCAAAAGGGGCAAAGCTTTCTGCGCGAGATTCCAGAAGATATCCGCCGTCAGGAATCGGCAGAAGAAGGCTGATTGAACCATGTCGATAGACCGTTTCGCCGCTCTTTCTTTTTCTACGCCAGCCTACTACCGCCGCGAGTTAACCGAACTGACAAAAGCTGGACGCGCTATCGGCTCGGGTGAGCTGAGAGCAAAGGGGCCAGCATGCAAATCTCAACAGCATGGCGTCGAATCGCGCGCGTTTTTCTCCCTTTTGCAGCTGGGTACTATCTCTCATATCTGTTTCGAACGATCAACGCTCTGATCGCCAGCCATCTCAGCTCGGACACCGGGCTTGGGACTGCCGACCTCGGGTTGCTTACGTCAGTCTATTTTCTTGTTCTCGCGGTGGCCCAGATCCCCGTCGGTTTATTGTTGGACCACTTTGGTCCGCGTCGCGTCCAGAGCGTTCTGCTCTTGCTCGCAGCAGTGGGCGGCGGACTGTTTTCGGTATCGACTGGCTTCCTGTCGCTTTTGATCGCGCGCGCAATGATCGGGCTTGGCGTAGCGGCGGCACTGACCGCAGGACTGAAGTCGATCATCCTTTGGTTCCCTAGGGAACGAGTTGCCTTGCTGAACGGCTATATGATCATGCTGGGGTCGCTAGGAGCGGTGACCGCGACGGCTCCCGTCGAACACCTGCTGACTTCGATTGGCTGGCGGCAGCTCTTCGAGATTTTGGCAGTCGCGACCGCTACGACGGCCATTCTCATCTATCTCGTGGTGCCTGAACGAAGCGCAGCCCCATCAACAGCTTCCGCCACCCTGAGCTCCGTTTTCAGCGATCGGCGCTTTTGGCGAATGGCCCCATTGTCGGCGACTTGCATTGGATCGGCTTGGTCTCTGCAGGGATTATGGGCATCGCCATGGCTGACCGACGTAGAGGGGTTTGATCGCGCAAGCCTCGTGAGCCAGCTTTTCATTATGTCGATCGTACTTAGCGCGGGTGCCTGGTTGTTCGGTATGACGGTCCATTACGTCAAACGAAGGGGAATCGGGGCGGAGACAATATTGGCGATGGTTGCGGTACTATTTATCGCAGCCGAGTTTGCCTTGATCCTTCGAGCGTCTCTGCCGTCTATCTTGCCCTGGTCTGTTGTCGCAATTGTCGGAACGGCAACCGTGGTCAGCTTCGCCGTGATAGCGGATTACTTTCCGCCGGAGCTTGCCGGTCGTGCCAACGGCGCCTTGAACGTCTTGCACTTTGGTTGGGCGTTTCTAGCACAATACGCGACAGGTCTTATCCTGGAGCAATGGTCTGCGAATGATGGCCATAGGCCCGTCCAAGCCTATCAAGTAGCGTTCGGTCTCAACGTAGCACTGCAGATCGTGACATTGCTCTGGTTCGCGCTGCCTTGGTTCCGGGCCTTTGCGTCATGGGTGGGTTCAATCTCTCTCGAGATGTCGGCTAGCGCCTTCGAACCTGTCGAGTCAGTTGGCTTGTACGAGAATTCGGCCATCCTCCTGCCTCCGGATGACGATGCGGAGTGGTGAGCAGCAACTCGCAGCGAACCCATACGATTGAGTAGGCGTCAAATATCGCCTCTCAATCTTTCTTTTTCTACGCCGGTCTACGATCATCGAAAGCGCTTGTTGCGCCAAGTCCATTGGTGCCTTTTCTAATCGTCCCCATCTGAGGGGCCCTCTGTGGAGGCCCTCATTCGGTGGGGGCGACGGTGGCAATCCATTCCTTTCAATCGGAGGCGAATTCGCGCGGTGCGCGAATGCTGCGTAGTGCGCTTGGCCCAGCGATCGCCGGATACCTCGAGGATGAATCGATCATCGAGGTAATGCTCAACCCAGATGGGCGGCTGTGGATCGACCGGTTGTCGCATGGCCTGACCGATACAGGCGAAACTCTGTCCGCAGTGGATGGCGAGCGCATTGTTCGCCTGGTTGCGCACCACGTAGGCGCCGAGGTGCATGCCGGCGCGCCACGGGTCTCGGCCGAATTGCCTGGGACCGGCGAACGCTTCGAGGGGCTCTTGCCCCCAGTCGTTGCAGCACCGGCCTTTGCTATCCGCAAGGCCGCCGTCGCCGTGTTTACGCTGGATGACTACGTCGCCAAAGAGATCATGACCCCGGAACAGGCCAACATCCTGAAGAGCGCAGTCGTCTCACGCAAGAACATCCTCGTCGCCGGCGGGACATCGACCGGCAAGACAACATTGACGAATGCGCTCTTGGCCGAGGTGGCAAAGACTTCTGATCGGGTCGTGCTGATCGAAGATACCCGCGAACTTCAGTGCAAAGCGCCCAATCTCGTCGCTTTGCGTACCAAAGATGGTGTGGCCACGCTATCGGACCTCGTTCGCTCCTCGCTGCGACTGCGTCCTGACCGAATTCCAGTCGGCGAAGTTCGCGGTGCCGAAGCACTCGATCTGCTCAAGGCTTGGGGCACCGGCCACCCCGGGGGCATCGGCACCATCCATGCGGGTACTGCGCTCGGTGCCCTGCGGCGGCTCGAGCAACTCATCCAGGAAGCCGTCATCACGGTTCCGCGCGCCCTGATCGCTGAGACCATCAACCTCGTTGCTGTGCTTGCGGGGCGCGGCGCTGACCGTCGCCTCACTGAGCTTGCCCTCCTCACCGGGCTAGGGGCCACCGGCGACTACGACCTTTCATCAGCAGGAGACTGACATGCGTCCGCAATTTCGTTTTCGTCGAGATGCCGCTTCACTGGCCATGTCCGGGATGCTTCTTTTGGCGTCGGCACCGGCATGGGCTGCCGGATCGAACATGCCGTGGGAACAGCCACTCAATCAGATCTTGCAGTCAGTTGAAGGTCCGGTCGCCAAGATCATCGCCGTCATCATCATTGTCGTGACCGGGCTCACGCTCGCGTTCGGAGACTCGTCAGGTGGTTTCCGCAGACTGATCCAGATCGTGTTCGGTCTGTCGATCGCGTTTGCCGCCTCGAGTTTCTTCCTTTCGTTCTTCTCCTTCGGCGGCGGCGTGGTGATCTGATGGATGAACCGGTCACAGGCTTTGTCGTGCTCGTTCATCGCGCGCTCACTGAGCCAATCCTGATGGGCGGCGCGCCACGGTCGGTCGCGATCGTCAACGGCACGCTTGCTGCAGCCCTGGGGCTCGGACTTCGGCTCTGGATCGCGGGCCTTGTCCTCTGGTTCATCGGCCACATGGCCGCCGTCTGGGCAGCCAAGCGCGATCCTGCCTTTGTCGACGTCGTGCGCCGACATCTTCGCATTCCCGGCCATCTCAACGCCTGAGCTCTCTACCATGATGAACCTTGCCGAATACCGCCATTCCAACGCGCGTCTTGCCGACTACTTGCCGTGGGCCGCCCTCGTCGACGAGGGAATCATCCTGAACAAGGACGGCTCGTTTCAACGGACAGCAAAGTTCCGGGGGCCTGACCTCGACAGTGCGGTGCCGGCTGAACTTGTCGCCGTCGCCGGCCGTCTGAACAACGCCCTGCGCCGCCTCGGATCAGGCTGGGCCGTATTCGTCGAGGCGCAGCGCCATTTTGCCGGGGCCTATCCTCCGAGCACATTTCCGGATGTCGCATCCGCACTGGTCGACGCCGAGCGCAGAGCTCAGTTTGAAGAGGCGGGTGCCCACTACGAGTCCAGCTACTTCTTGACCTTCCTCTATCTGCCCCCCGAGGAAGGAGCCGCCAAGGCAGAGCGACTTCTTTACGAGGGTCGCGACCGCGCCGTTGGGGCCGCTGCTCGCGAGGTACTCCGCGGTTTTATCGATCAAACCAACCGCGTGCTTCAACTCGTTGAAGGATTTATGCCCGAATGCGCCTGGCTCGATGATCAATACACGCTGACCTACCTGCACTCGACAATCTCGACCAAGCGTCATCGGGTTCGGGTGCCCGAAATTCCCATGTACATCGATGCGCTCTTGGCCGACCAGCCGTTGACCGGCGGGCTAGAGCCGATGTTGGGCTCAGCCAACCTTCGGGTCCTAACGATTGTTGGCTTTCCGGGCGCCACGACTCCGGGAATCCTAGACGACCTGAATCGCCTGCCATTCTCTTATCGTTGGTCGACCCGGGCGATCATGCTCGACAAGACCGACGCCACCAAGCTGCTGACCAAGATTCGGCGGCAGTGGTTCGCCAAGCGAAAGTCGATTGGCGCCATTCTCAAGGAGGTCATGACGAACGAGGCGTCGACGCTGCTCGATACCGACGCCCACAACAAGGCGCTTGATGCCGACGCGGCGTTGCAGGAACTGGGGTCCGATCAGATCGGACAGGCCTTTGTCACGGCGAGCATCACCGTCTGGGACCGCGATCCTAGTGCTGCCGATGAAAAGTTGCGGCTGGTCGAGAAGGTCGTTCAGGGCCGTGATTTCACCTGCATGATCGAGACGGTGAACGCCGTCGAAGCCTGGCTCGGCAGTCTGCCCGGGCACGTCTACGCCAACGTGCGTCAGCCGCCGGTTTCGACCCTCAACCTCGCCCATATGATTCCGATTTCCGCCATATGGGCCGGCGAGGCGAGGGATCTGCACTTCAAGGGTCCGCCCCTCCTGTTCGGCAAGACCGAGGGATCGACCCCATTTCGATTCTCCCTCCACGTCGGCGACGTCGGCCATACCCTTGTGGTCGGACCGACGGGGGCCGGCAAGTCGGTACTGCTCGCTCTGATGGCACTGCAATTCCGCCGTTACCCGAACTCTCAGGTCTTTGCGTTCGATTTCGGTGGTTCGATCCGGGCGGCCGCGCTCGGCATGGGCGGCGACTGGCATGATTTGGGCGGCGCTTTGTCTGACGGAAGTGATCGGCCCGTCGCGCTGCAGCCGCTGGCCTGGATCGATGATCCTTCCGAGCGCGGATGGGCCACCGAATGGATCTGCGCGATCCTGGCACGGGAAAAGATCGAGATCACCCCGGAGGTCAAGGATCATCTGTGGTCGGCGCTGACGTCTCTCGCCTCGGCGCCGATGCAGGAACGCACCCTGACGGGGCTGTCAGTCCTCATCCAATCTAACTCCCTGAAACGTGCCCTGCAACCCTATTGCCTGGGTGGTCCCTCAGGGCGCCTGCTTGATGCCGAATTCGAGCGCCTTGGCGAAGCGTCGGTCCAGGCGTTTGAGACCGAAGGCTTGATCGGAACGAGCGCGGCGCCGGCCGTGCTGGCGTACCTCTTCCATCGTATTGGGGATCGTCTCGATGGTCGGCCGACACTCCTGATTGTCGATGAGGGTTGGCTTGCCCTCGATGACGAGGATTTCGCGGGGCAACTCCGGGAATGGCTCAAGACGCTTCGGAAAAAGAATGCCTCCGTCATCTTCGCCACCCAGTCGCTCTCGGATATCGACGGCTCCGCGATCGCGCCGGCGATCATCGAAAGCTGCCCAACTCGCTTGTTGCTGCCGAACGAACGGGCGATCGAACCGCAAATCACCGCCATCTACCGCCGCTTCGGCCTCAATGACCGCCAGATCGAGTTATTGAGTCGGGCAACGCCAAAACGCGACTATTACTGCCAGTCCCGCCGCGGCAACCGGATGTTCGAACTCGGGCTTGGTGAGGTTGCGCTCGCGTTCACTGCGGCCTCTTCCAAGACAGACCAGGCTGCCATTGCGCAGCTCCTCGCCGAACATGGACCTGACGGCTTCGTGCCGGCCTGGCTCCAGCACCGTGGCGTCGCCTGGGCCACAGATCTGATTCCCAATCTCGTCAATCTGGAGAAATCGCCATGAGGCGTCTAGCCCTATTGGCCGCAGCCGGCGTCACCGCGCTGGCGCTTGGCGTTACGATCCCCGCACGGGCGCTGATCGTTTTCGATCCCAACAACTACGTTCAGAATGTCCTGACCGCTGCGCGGGAGCTCCAGCAGATCAACAACCAGATCAACTCGTTGCAGAACGAGGCGCAGATGCTGATCAATCAGGCGAAGAATCTGGCGAGCTTGCCGTATTCGTCGCTGCAGCAACTGCAATCATCGATTCAGCGTACCCAGCAATTGCTGGTCCAGGCCCAGCGCATTGCTTACGACGTGCAGCAGATCGATCATGCCTTCTCGACAAGCTACGCGCCAGCGACCAGCAGCCAGTCGAACCAGTTGCTGGTCGCCAACGCTCAAGCGCGATGGCAAAATTCCTATGCCGCAACGCAAGACGCGCTTCGTGTCCAGGCCGGCATCGTTGCTAACCTCGACACCAATCGCATCCAGACATCCGCGCTCGTGACGTCAAGCCAGGGTGCCACTGGCGCTCTGCAGGCAACGCAGGCTGGCAATCAGATTCTCGCGCTTCAAGCGCAACAACTTGCCGATCTCACGGCGGCCGTGGCGGCGCAGGGCAGGGCGCAGAGCCTCGAAGCGGCGCAGCGCGCCGCGGCCCAGGATCAGGGTCGAGAGCAGCTCAAGCGCTTCCTGACACCAGGACAGGGCTATCAATCCTCCAATGTACAGATGTTCCACTGATGACCGACGTAAAGGCATTCAAGGCGCTGTCGCTGCTTACGACAATCGGCCTAGTGGCCGTCGCTGCCTGCACGATTCAGCTGCGCGGACTAGACGAGTCTCGGTCGGCACCGAAGGCGAAGCAAGGGACCGATGCAGCCGACTCCGACCTCGCACGCTGCCGCGGCGTCACTCTAGAGGAAACAGCGGGTTATCGGCATTGCAAGCAGATTTGGGACGAAAACCGGCGTCGCTTCTTTGGCAAAAGAACCGGCCCAGCAGACCCTGGCCAGAATGATTCCGCCGCAGGGCTGGCGCCCGCCCCAAAGGATCAGAGCCGGATCCCGCAAGCATATCCGCAACCGGCGACACCCGAGGCGGCCAAGCCATGACGGGTACCGGGATCATCGACCAATTCTTGGAAACGTTCACGCGTTATATCGATAACGGATTCGGGTTGCTGGGCAGTGACGTTGGGTATCTCGCGACGACACTCGCCGCGATCGACATCACTCTCGCTGCGTTGTTCTGGAGTTGGGGAACTGACGAGGACATCATCGCGCGGCTCGTCAAGAAGACCCTCTTCGTCGGCGTCCTTGCCTACCTCATCGGCAACTGGAACAGCCTGGCGCGCATCGTTTTCGAGAGCTTTGCCGGCCTTGGGCTGAAAGCGTCGGGTGCAAGCCTGTCCGCATCCGATTTCCTGAGGCCGGGAAAGATCGCCCAAGTCGGACTCGATGCCGGCCGACCGCTGCTCGATTCGATCTTGAACCTGATGGGTTACATCAGCTTTTTCGAGAATTTCGTTCAGATCGTTGTTCTCTTATTCGCGTGGGTCGTGGTGCTGCTCGCCTTCTTCATTTTGGCGATCCAGCTTTTCGTCACCCTGATCGAGTTCAAGCTTACGACGCTGGCCGGCTTCGTGCTCATTCCATTTGGTCTGTTTGGCAAGACCGCCTTTGCCGCTGAGCGGGTCCTGGGCAATGTAATATCTTCGGGGATAAAGGTTCTGGTCCTAGCTGTCATCGTCGGCATCGGTTCGACCCTGTTCTCGCAGTTCACCTCTGGTTTCCGAGGCGCTCAGCCGACCATTGAAGACGCAATGACGCTAGTGCTCGCGGCGCTCTCCCTGCTGGGCCTCGGCATCTTCGGTCCGGGTATTGCAAACGGCCTGGTATCCGGCGGACCGCAGCTCGGCGCCGGTGCGGCGATTGGAACGGGGTTGGCTGCTGGCGGGCTTGTTGCGGCAGGTGCTGGTGTAGCGGCCGGTGGTGCTGGTCTCGCTAGTGGCGCGATTGCAGGCGCCGCGCGCGGTGGCGGCGCTGTTCTAAGCGGAGCATCAGCCGCCTATCGAAGCGGCGGCCTTGCCGGCGTCGCGGAGGCTGGCGCTTCGGCTGCCATGAGTCCTTTGCGTCGCGCAGCGGCTGCCTTCGGAGGTGAGCAAGCGGGCGAAAGGGCCGCGAGCACCTCGGCCGAGGGGCAGCCTGATTGGGCGCGCCGGATGAAGCGTGCCGAGACTATTCGGCATGGTGCTTCGGCTGCCGGCCACGCCGTCCGCTCGGGCGATCACGGTGGCAGCGGCTCCTCCGTCGATTTGTCCGAAGGAGAGCGCTGAGACGCACCACTGCACCTACGCCGCACAGCAGCACCTCAAACCCCTCCATCGCCCGACGTGAAACCGATCACTCGATACCAGGGTAACCATCGATGTTCAAACGAACTTCCGTTCACTACGGGCGCATGCCCGCACCGGTCACGCCGTATCAGAAAGCAGCTCAGGTTTGGGACGAACGCATTGGATCAGCGCGCGTGCAAGCCAAGAACTGGCGCCTGATGGCATTCGGCTGCTTGATGCTGTCAGCCGGTCTCGCTGGTGGGCTTGTCTGGCAGTCGAATCAAGGCTCGATCACACCCTGGGTGGTCGAAGTCGACCATCTTGGCCAGGCCCAAAGGGTCGCGCCGGCCAACATCGACTATCAACCCACTGATGCACAGATCGCCTACCATCTGGCGCGCTTTATCGAGGATGTCAGGGGCCTTCCGGCCGACGGCATCGTTCTGCGCCAAAACTGGCTCCGGGCATACGATTTTGCGACCGATCGCGGCGCCGCTGCGCTCAACGACTACGCGCGCAACAATGACCCTTTTGCCAAACTGGGTAAGGCGCAAATCTCCGTCGACGTGTCGAGCGTCATTCGCGCGTCTTCAGAAAGCTTTCGGATCGCATGGATCCAACGCACCTACGATAACGGCTCGCTGAGTTCGACCGACCGCTGGACTGCAATTCTCACCGTCGTGATCGAGATGCCGCGCGATGCCGAACGCCTGCGCAAGAATCCCCTTGGCGTCTATGTCCGCGCCATCAACTGGTCAAAGGAGTTGAGTCAGTGACCAAGACCCCGTCTGACGTTTATTCGAAGCGTCCTATCGTGCAGAGTAGGTGCAATTCGACTTGGTCCGAGTTCGTGACATCGAAGCGAGCATTTCTATCCGCTCTTCTGCTTTGTTCGTCGGCGCTCGGTGGGTGCGCGACCTACATCCCGCCACGGATCAGCTATGACGCGGAAATCCCGCCGCTGCCGGCGCCGCCAGCGCCTCTGGATGACAAGTCGCGACCGCTCCACGTTCCGCCGCTCTGGAAGCCGGCTCTCGGCGGCAAGTCAGGAGGGAAGGAAGAGCCCGAACCTGTGAGCCGGGTTGAGACGGCAAACAGCGCAGCCAGGGTCGAACCGCGCAAGCGGGGATATTTCAACGCAGCGCAGATCTACGCCTACAGTCCCGGGGCGCTCTATCAGATCTATGCCGCGCCGGGGCAGATCACGGACATCGCGCTCGAGGAGGGAGAGCAACTGACGGGATCAGGGCCCATCGCGGCCGGAGATACCGTACGCTGGGTCGTAGGCGATACCGAGAGCGGGAGCGGCGATACGCGACGCGTCCATATCCTGGTCAAGCCGACCCGCGCATCGATCGAGACCAACCTCATTGTCAATACCGACCGGCGCACCTACCTGATTGAGCTCCGCTCCCGCGAGCGGCCATATATGCCGTCTGTTGCCTGGTACTATCCCGAAACGGCGCGCGAACGATCCCGTTCAGTCGCTCTGAGACCCATTCTTCCGGATCCAGGGCAGCGTATCTCCCGCTATGCCATTGAAGGGGACAGTCCACCCTGGCGGCCGCTCGCCGCATACGACGATGGCCGCAAGGTCTACGTCGAATTCCCTAGAGGTATCGTCCAGGGAGAGATGCCACCGCTCTTTGTCATCGGTCCTGACGGGAAGACCGAGCTCGTCAACTATCGCGCCTACGGTAACGTGTTGATCGTCGATCGGCTGTTTGCAGCAGCTGAACTGCGGCTCGGCGGTGAGCGCCAGCAAAAGGTCAGGATTGTCAGGACCGACGGGAGGCCGTCGTCATGAACAGCCGGAGTGGAAACGATCACGAGCAAGCAGATTCGCCGGAGACACAAGAGGAGCAGTCCAAAAGCTTCCGACTGAGAGCGGAGCATCCGCGCGTGACACGGTTGTCGCGAAAAGTCCTGGCCGGAGGGAGCGCGCTTGCCTTCTTTGTCATTGGTGGAGCAGTCCTGTGGTCGCTGCAGAACAATCGTCCCCGAAACCAGGCGGCCGAGGAACTCTACAGCACTGACCATCACAATGTTGCCGACGGCCTTACGACGCTGCCGAAGGACTATGCTGGCGTTCCGCGCCAGCCAATCCCGCAGCTTGGTCCGCCACTCCCTGGCGACCTCGGTCGGCCAATCCTTGCTGCCCAAGGTCAGTCGCCGGCGATCGGGCCTGATGCGGAACAGCAGCGCCGGGACCAGGAGACCGAGGCCGCCCGCATTAGCCATTTGTTCGCTGCGACCAAGGGAGGAGAAGGACATCCGCCTGCCGCTGCGGCTGTTGAAGGCGACCGCGTCGCGTCGCCGAACTTATCGAGCACTGGCGACGACGGATTTGCGCAGAACGGTCAAGACCGAAAGCTTGCCTTCGTGAATGCTTCTGTGGACCGTCGCACGGTCAGCCCCGACCGCATCACCAAGCCGGCTTCACCATATGTCGTGCAGGCTGGGACGGTCATTCCGGCAGCCCTGACTACCGGGATCCGATCGGACCTGCCAGGCCAAATTACCGCGCAGGTCACCGAGAATGTTTTTGACACGCCGACCGGCCGCTTTCTGCTTGTGCCTCAGGGAGCGCGTCTGATCGGCGCGTACGATAGTCAAGTTACTTTCGGCCAGTCCCGTGTCCTACTGGTCTGGACGCGGCTGATTATGCCGAATGGACATTCTATCGTTCTCGAGCGGCAGCCTGGCGCTGATAGCGCTGGCTATGCGGGTCTGGAAGACCAAGTCGACAATCACTGGACAGAGCTATTCAAGGCTGCGGCACTATCGACGTTTCTGGCGGTCGGGACCGAACTAGGGGCTGGCTCGGACACCAATAGCAACGACAGCGCCATCATCCAGGCGTTGCGACACGGCGCCTCCGACTCACTGAACCAAACCGGACAGCAGGTGGTTCGACGCAGTCTCAACATCCAGCCTACTCTGACCGTGCGGCCTGGCTTCCCGGTCCGTGTTCTTGTCAATCGTGATCTCATAGTTACGCCGTATAGAGGGTGACAGCATGCCAAAACTCAAAATAGGAGAGCTTCCAGACGACAAGCCGGTCAAAGTGAGTACGGAGCTGCCGGCGGCCGTGCATCGTGATCTCATTGCATATGCAGAGGCCCTTACGCTTCAAGGCGGTCAAGTGGTCGAACCGACTAAGCTAATCGCTCCCATGTTAGCGCGCTTTATGGCCACGGATCGTGGGTTTTCTAAACTGAAACGTCAGGGCGACGTACCGGTCGCTGGCGAAGACAGTGATGCCCAAGGTTTTTCGAAGCTGTCGCGCGACGCTGAATAGTTGCGAAGCATAAACCTAGGCGCCGCCGAGTTTGGCCCCAACAGCTGACATATCGTGTGGGAATGTGTGTTTCCAAGTCTGCCGAAACAACTCCGGCAAACCAGGTTTCTCCATTCTCAATGCGAGGGCGCTGGGCGTCGATGGGCCGCTATTCGGTTACCTTCAGGCGCGTTACACTGCTCCGGCCATCTACGCTGATGGGCACGTCACCATCGATCGTGGCCCGACGTACGACGCGATGCTGGTCACCGTAATCGTTGACCGCGTAATGCTGTGTTGCGCGATTGTCCCATATCGCGATATCGCCCTCTAGCCAGTTCCAGCGCACAGTATTTTCGGGCGCGGTGACGTGAGACTGGAACAGATCGAACAGCTTTTGTCCGTCGTACTTGGGGACCCCAATAAAGTGCTTCACTAAGGCGCCGAGCACCAGCGCCCGCTCGCCTGTTTCGGGGTGGACGCGCACGACGGGATGCTCGGTCTCAAAAACCGTTCTGGTGAACACCTCGTCAAAGTGTCTCTTGTCGACCTCGCGGACGCGCGCGATTCCGGCGTAATCGAAAACGTTGCTGTGAACGGCCCATAGTTCCTCTGCAAGCCGCTGTAGCGGTGCCGGTAGATCAAGATAAGCGGCCGCTGTGTTCGACCACACGGTGTCGCCTCCGAACGTTGGCATTACAACGGCTCGTAGGACCAAAGTTTTGGGATAGGCGTCGGCGAAGGTCCCATCCGCATGCCAAACATCGGCGCGACCGCCGCCGCGACTGGAGTCCAGTTCGAGGAGCGACGCCATTCCCTTGGTAGGACCGAGCATCGGATGGGGAACTAGCTTTCCAAGGCGAGCGGCAAAGCGCTCCTGCTCGGCGTCGTTGAGATGTCCTTGATTGCGGAAGAAGATCACCTTGTGCTCGAGCAACAAGCTGTTAATCGCGGCGATCGTGTGGTCCGGTAGATCGCCCGATAGCTTGATATTTTTGACTTCGGCACCGATGCGCGCTGCACGCTTCACAACATCGGTGCCTGAAATGACGTCACCGATCAAAGCCGTTGTGCTCATGTTGTTTTTCCAAGCCAACTCGCAGTGTCTTCCTCGCCTCTCGGTAGCGAATGATTCCAGCAAGCATTGTGCCATGCGACGGACCCAGACCGACCATGTAGACTCACATGGGCGCTAAACGGATCGCGATATTTGGCGCAAGCTATCGGACTGAACCGATAGTTCGCCCGAGTGACGAAAGAACTTGATCGCCGACCACTCTCGTCGAATGGTGAAGACCAAGCGGACAGCAGGAGCGCGCCAACCGGCAGATTCTTCTGTTATGCTCTTGTGATGACTCATCCGTTCGGAAGAATGCAATGCTTCTGCAAAATAGGTAATAATTCGTGATGGTCATGAATCATGTAATCGGGCCCCGCGGCGCGCAAGCGCGCTTCGGAAACAAATCCCCCCATGATTGATACGTTGATAAGACCGAGATTGCGAGCAATCTCCGTCTCGACTGGCATGTCACCCACGATGACGGTTCTTCGTGGGGATATATCATTGGCCTGCATATACAAGCGCAGACGTTCTCCCTTGTTCACGCTCTTAAACTGGGTTGCGCGGCTCTCAAATGCCAAAATGTCCGTGACGTGAGTCTTGATTCCAAGTCTTCGCACTTGCGCGCGAATTGGTTCAACAATGTGATTGCTGACAATAACGGTGTGAACGGCTCTGTGATCAGCGGCGAGCAAAAGATTTCGTGCCCCTTTGCGTAAGGCAGCGTTGCGCGCCAAGAATTCGTAGGTGTCGTGAAAAATGGCGCTGTCATTTCTCTCCACGACGTCGATTTCATCTTTCGACATGTCTAGGTTGCGGAAGAGAACCGAAAGAGGTAGTTCGAATTCCTCTCGAAGCCTGCGCATATCTACGGCTGCGCGACCGAAGCGGCTCAAAATTGCATTAATGGTTTGAAGCACCGCATTGGCATCATCGAGCAGCGTGCCATTCCAGTCGAACACAATCGCGGATTTCATGGGCGAACGAACCTAAGGCAAGTACCGCGGCGGTAAATGCGTTTGCGATCGGACAATTGCGGATCCGTATGTCTAGTATTGCGCCCGGTCAGGTAAACGCGCGGACCGCTGTTCTGTGTAGGACGCGAGGACTAGGGAAGAAGAGCATGACCGGCTTTCCTCTGTATCTTTGAAGCTGATCTTTGCTGGAGCAATGGTCGTGCCAACGCCGCAAGCGCGCAGTAAGCGGCAAACTGTGCTTTGGAAAATCTGAACCCGACGCGCAGTGTGCCGATCCTGACATGACCTTACGTCGCTGTCAGAAAACGGACCAAGTTTTTACGGTGGACCAGCCGCAGCATAGAGCTGGCGAGCGCCGGCGGATCTTGATTTTCGTCATTCGGCGGTCGGATCCCGCCCGCCCCAGCAATGAAATGCATGAGTAGTGAAAAGACTTGGCGTTTCTGTTTTAGCTGACTACCCGGACAAAGCCCGAGGGTGGCGCTTTGGCAAAGTCGTGCAGTGACTCGTCACCGACGCAGTCAAGGAAGTTGGCGAGCGGCAGGTCCGGTCGATGGCCGGGCTGCAATCGGTGCCGATCGTGGTCGCCGTCAGACCACTTTTTTCCCGAGACGTCATCAGGGTCGGTCTTCTGAAAGAACTGAGCTTGTTACGTAAAAACCAGTGTTCATGCGGCAGAGTTTAGGGGCGCTCGGAAATCGCTACGATTGCTTCTCCTTCCGATCAGATCTGGTGGTGCTGATTTTGAACTTGGTCAGGTCACATTGCAGCTCGCCGGCCCGACATCTCAGCGAGCGCCGTTCTCGTCGGGAAATGCCGCAACGAAATCGCAATGAATTGGGTGAAACGACCGTGAACAAAACGCGACGGGAGTGGTCACCACACGAAGAAAGATCAATAAGTTAGAAGATGCCCACTGCGTTCGGGACGCAGGGGTCGCAGGTTCGAATCCTGCCACTCCGACCATTCTTTCAAGCACTTATAGTTTCTGTGTTTTTCGTGCGCAACGACATGCGCATCGATTTGAAGCGCGGCTGCCATGTCGGTCGATTTCGGGACGCCGGTCCCTGATATCGGCGATTCGGGACCATTGGAGCGCGCGAGGGTAACGGCCCCTGACGTGATGTTGCGTAGCAGGTCGCCAATCACCACACGGTCTCCCTTCGGATCTCTCGACTGATCCTGTCCGGCATCAAAGCACGAATAGCGCGCCGCGAGTAGTGCTCAGCTTGCCGGCGCAAATACCTGTCAAGGGTTGCCGGCTTCAAAGGCCAGCAGAACATTGCCGGGCAGCCCGCTCCATTGCGCGTAGCCGGAATTGACGTACAGCATGCCGTCGACGACGACCGGGCCGGGTCCGTCCATGGCGCCGCCATGGGCCGCAACGCCGTTCACCGTGGTGTAGTCGCGGGCGGTGTCGATCTCCCAGAGCAGCCGTGCGTCATCGGTCGCGTAGGCGCGCAGGAAGCCGCTCACGCCGCCCGAGACGACGACGCCAGGAATGGCGGTGACCGCCGCGGAGAGCGCGGGACTGCACTGCGGGCGGTCGCCACAGGCCACCGGCGCGACCTGCATCGCGATCTTCCCGGTCGCAAGATCGAGCCCGAACAAGCCGCCGCCTTCGCTTGAATTCAGACGTCGCGTGCCGTCCCTTAGAAATCGTACGTCCGAATTGGCGACATAGATTCGATCCTGGTCGGCGGCGGAACCCCACTCGGTCCCGCCCAATGCGCCACCCTTGCCGATCCGCGTCTGCCACAGGATCTTGCCCTCATGGTCGGGATCGAGCGCGTGGACCACGCCGGATTTCTGGCCGATCACCAGCACGCGCTGTCCGTTACGCAGGCTCACCAGGATCGGTGATTGGCCGAAATCATGGTCGGGGCCGCGGTCTTCCGGACAATTGCTCTGATCGGTGCCGAAACACGCAACGACGAAGCTGTCCTTCGGTGTGGCCTGTTGGTGCCAAAGCATTCGGCCGGTCGCGAGATCGAACGCTAGGATGGCATCGCTGGTGTCGGTTGCCGGATCGGCATAGCTGTTCGAGGTCGCGACATAGAGCGCCTGGCGCTGCACGTCGATCGTCGGCGCGGACCAGACCGACGCGCCGGCCGGACCGAACAGCTGGGTCCCGAGGGCGTTCGCCCGTGTCGGATGCGGTGCCTCGGGAATCGTATAGGCCTTCCAGATCTGCGCGCCGGTCTCGGCCTTCAGCGCAACGACGCTGCCGCGAAACGTACAGCACTGGTAGGTGGGACGAGACCCGATAGCCTCCTCGATCGATGAAACGCCGACATAGACGACGCCGGAATAGAACACTGGCGCACCGGTAATCCGGGCGGCCACATGATCGTCGACCTTGCTCTTCCAGATCAGCTTGCCGGTCGCGGCATTCAGGGCGTAGACGTTGGCACGCACATCACCAAAGAAGATGGCAGGCTGCCCGTTATCCAGCGGGGCAAAGCTGATGGCCGTCCGCACCGGCGCCTCGGTAGGAAACGCCCAGCGCGTGCAGCCGCTCTTGGCGTCGAGGGCGTGGACCTTGCGGTCGCCGCCACCGACGAACAGCAAGCCGCCGACGACAGCCGGCTGCGCGTTGGCGTTGGACGTGTCAGGAAATCCGAACGCCCATTTCAGACGCAGTCGCGGGACCTGGTCTTGCGCGAGGCCGGCCATTGCCGCCGGCTGAAACCGGCTGTTGTTGATATCCGCGCCCCAACCGTTCCACCGCGGCCCGTCGATCGGCTCCGGAAAGCCGGTCTCGTTCTGCGGGCATTGGCCCGCGCTCTCGGTTGCCGCGAGCGACGCGGCCTTTCCGGTGACGAGCGAGGCGATCGCCGCCCGCTCGTCGCTGGTCAGTCCCTGCGCGAAGGATGCCATCGGGCCCGTGGAGATCGCACCAAGCACCTCGTCGAACGATCTGGAATGCAGCGCGGTGCGGCTCGGCGCGCGAATAGCCGCGTTGCTGCTGTCGTGACATTGCGCACAGCGTTGCGCGTAGAGGTCGGCACCGGCTTGCTGCGCCGCGGCGGGCAGGCAAGACGAGATCAGGGCGACGGCAATCGCAGCACTCAGTTTCATCGTGATTCACCGGCGTTGGCTTTGATGAAGAGAGCAATTGCAGCTTAGCACAACCTTCCGGCTGCCATCGTACCTGGCGGAGGCCGGCCGCACGTATGGCGGTGCAGGATCCGATCGCCGCCTTCAATTCGAGCGCCCGCTAGCGCGATCTCCCATTGACAGGTCGGCCGATGTGATAGAATTATAACAAGATAAGTTGCAAAAATAACAATATGTCACCATCGTACCAGCGCCGCGCGCGGTCGACGGGAGGAAAATTTGGAATTGTCCGGTTCGATCGCAGCCGAGCCTCGGCCGTCGACGGCGCTGTTGATGGTCGGTGGCATCAACAAGCGCTTCGGCGGCGTGCGGGCGTTGCGCGACGTCAACCTCGAGGTCCGGGCCGGCGAGGTGCACGCGCTGCTGGGCGAGAACGGGGCCGGCAAGTCCACGCTGATCAAGATCCTCAGTGGCGTCCATGCGGCCGACAGCGGCGCGATCGAGATCGCCGGCAAACCGGCGACGTTCGACAGTCCGGCTAGATCGCGCGAGGCAGGCATCGCCGTCGTCTATCAGGACCTCAGTCTCGTCGAGTCGCTGAGCGTCGCCGACAATCTGCTGCTCGGCCGCGAGCCGCGTACGCGGTTGGGCTTCGTCCGCAAGCGCGAACTGATGGCCAGGGCCGAGGCGTTCCTGAGCGAGCTCGGCGTTCCCCTCGATACCAAGGCGACGGTCGGCTCGCTGCCGTTCGCCTACCGCCAGATGACGGAGATCGCCAAGGCGCTGATGGGCGAGGTGCGCCTGTTGATCCTCGATGAGCCGACATCGTCCCTGACTTCGGATGAAGTTCGCATCCTGTTCGATGCGATCGGCAAGGCGACGCGCCGCGGCGTCGGCGTGATCTATGTGACCCATCGGCTCAACGAGGTCTTCGAGATCTCGCAGCGTGTCACGGTGCTGCGCGACGGCGCCAATGCCGGCACGTTCGTCACCGCCGAGACCGACATGAAGCGGCTGGTGAATGCCATCATCGGCACCGATCGATTGGCGCCCGCGGCGTCGCGCGCCGAACCTGCAGTTGCGCGTTCATTCGATCCGTCCCCGGTTCTGTCGCTGTCGGGCGTGTCGAACGATCGCCTGTCGGCCGTCGAATTGTCCGTGATGAAGGGTGAGATCCACGGCCTTGCCGGATTGATCGGCAGCGGACGCACCGAGGTCCTGGAGACGATCTTCGGTCTTCGGCCGGTCGACAGCGGCACATGCCAGATCGACGGCCGGCCATGGCTGCCGAGGAGCCCGGCCGATGCGATCGCGCATGGCGTCGCGCTGGTGCCGGAAGACCGGCACGTGCAGGGTCTGGTGCTGGATCATTCGATCGAGCGAAACATCACCTTGCCGCGGATTCCGCATTTCTCGCGCTGGGGCTTCATGCAGCAGCGCGCCGCCGCCCGACGTGCCGACGCTGCGGTGGCAAGGCTGTCGGTGAAGGCGCAAGGCGCCTCGAGCCTGGTCAGGACATTGTCCGGCGGCAACCAGCAGAAGGTCGTGTTCGGAAAATGGAATGATCCGCGGCCGCGCGTGCTGCTGCTGGACGAGCCGACGGTTGGCGTCGACGTCGGCGCGCGCGAGGAGATCTACGGCGTGATCCGCAACGCCGCCCGCGACGGCACCGGCGTCCTGGTGGTCTCGTCGGACCTCGTCGAACTGATCGAGCTCTGCGACCGCATCTCCGTGATCGTCGATGGACGCGTGGCGCGAACGCTGGTGCGCGGGGAGATCGATGATGCCGAAGAGCTCCATCATCTGCTGCAGATCTACCAGGCTTCCGAACAAGGCGTATTGCAAGAGCTGCCCGCATGACCGAACTGACCGCGCCCAATCTCGTCGCCTCGTCGACCCGATCCGATCGACGCCGCAAGCTGCTGCAGAATCTGCTGCGGGGCGAGCGGCCCTACATGCTGTACATCGCCTTCGTGGTGCTGCTGGTCGTGTTCAGCCTGTCCTCGCCCTGGTTCCTGTCGGTCGACAATTTCCTGAACATCGGACGCCAGACCACGCTGGTCTCGATCATCGCGGTCGGCATGACCTTTGTGATCATCGCGCGCCAGATCGATCTGTCGGTCGCATCGACATTGGCGCTGTCGGGCATGGCCGCGGCGCTCGCGATGAGTCAGATCAACAACAGCTGGATCGTCGGCGCTGTTGCCGGGCTCGGCACCGGCGCGCTGGTCGGGCTGCTCAACGGCATCCTGACCACGCAGCTCTCGATCCCGTCGTTCCTGGTGACGCTGGGTTCACTGAGCATGGCGCGCGGTTTGGCGATGATGGTGACCAATACCAAGCCTGTCATCATCACCAACGAGACATACTTTGCGATCTTCGGCGAAGGCTCGTTCCTGGGCATACCGGTTCCGATCGCCTGGACGCTGGTGGCGATGATCGTCGGCATCCTGCTGCTGCACTATAACGTGTTCGGCCGCCGCATCTATGCGGTCGGCGGCAATCCGACCGCGGCGCTGTATTCCGGCATCAACACCAAGTGGGTGACGACCGCGGCCTTTGTGCTGACCGGCGCGCTGGCCGGGCTTGCGGCGCTGGTGCTGTCCGCGCGCTCGCACGCCGCGCGGCCCGACGTCGTGCAGGGCATGGAGCTCGACGTCATCGCCGCCGTGATCCTCGGTGGTTGCAGCCTGTTCGGCGGGCGCGGCTACATCCTGGGGACGCTGTTCGGCAGCCTCATCATCGGCACACTCAACAACGGCCTCGTGCTGCTCGGCGTCAGCTCGCCACTGCAACTCGTCATCAAGGGAGCGATCATCGTGGCCGCGGTCGCCTTCACGAAACGCTAGAGCACGACGGTGCAGCGCATGGGCCGCAAGGCCAGGCGTTGCAAGGGTAGGGGCAAGGTCGCCGGCCTCCGGTCAATCGGCGACCAAAACGGGAGGAAACAATGAAGCCGATCTTGCGACAAACCCTGCCGCTGACCGCGCTGATCGCGGCGACGGCCATTTCGATCGCCGCCTCGGCTCGCGCCGAAGTGCCTGCAACCTGCGTGAAGGGCGTCGATCTCGCGACGCTTGGACCGAAATCGATCGTCGGTCAGGGGCCGCACGGCGAGAAGGCCGCCTCGCCCGAAGTGCTGGCGCTTTCGGACGCCGATGCCGCCAGGATCAAGGAGAAGCATTTCAAGGTCGGCATCTCCATGCAGACCGTCAACCTCGACTGGGCGCAACTGCAGATCCAGGGCATCACCGACACGTTGAAGAAGTACGGTGTGACGGTGACGGGCGTCGCATCCGCCGAATATCAGGTCGACAAGCAGATCGCCGATATCGAGAACACCATCCAGCAGCATCCGGACGGCATCATCTCGATCCCGGTCGATTTCACGGCGACCGCGCCGACCTACAAGAAGATCGCCAAGGCCGGCATCAAGCTCGTGCTGATGGACAGCATTCCGACCGGACTGAAGCATCCCGAGGAATATGCGTCCATGATCTCCGCGGACAGCCAGGGCAATGGCCAGATCGCGGCCCAGATCCTGGCGTCCTGCGTCGCGCAGGGCGGCACCATCGGCCTCGTCAATTTCGGCGTCGATTATTTCAGCACCAACGAGCGCACCAAGGGCGTCCGCGAGTGGATGCAGAAGAATCGTCCCGACATCAAGATGAAGCAGGTCGACTTCACCGACCCGCCGAAGGTGTCGCAGATCGCGGGCGACTTCCTCACCGGCAATCCGGATATCAAGGGCCTGTTCGCGGTCTGGGACCAGCCGGCGCTGGATACGCTGAGCTCGATGCGCGCGCAGGGCATCGACATTCCGGTCACCACCGTCGACCTCGGCCTGCAATCGGCGATCGAGATCGCCAAGGGCGGCCCGCTGAAGGCAACCGGATCGCAGCGCCCCTATGACCAGGGTGTCGCCGAAGCGATGGCCATGATGAACGCGCTGCTCGGCAAGGAAACGCCGGGCTGGATCGGTGTGCAGTCGCTGCCGGTGACGCAGTCCAACGTGCTGGAATCCTACAAGACGGTGTTCAAGAAGGAGCCGCCGCCGGAGCTGACCGACGCCTGCAACAAGGCGAAGCCTGCCTGCAACTGAGCCGCAGGAGTTCGATGCGCGGTCACGCGAGCCCGCGCATCGTGAGCAGCCTGATCCGGGCGTGCCAGCCCCCGCTCGGATCAGGTTGCGCTGGTCACGTATTCGACGGGGAGGCTACGGAAGTGCTTGCGCATGTCCGCTGACGCCGTGCCGCCGACGATGATCCGCGAGAACGCGCCGATATCGGAGAAGAATGCCGATTTGAGGCTGCCGAGCTTGCTGGCGTCGATCACCAGGATGCTCTCCATCGCGGTCTCGATGACGGCCTGCTTGACGGCGACCTCATGAAAATTCGAGCAGCTCGCGCCGCGGGTCCAGTGCACGCCGCCCGCGGAGATGAAGGCCTTGTTGATGCCGAGCCGCCGCAGGTAGGACAGGCCGTCGTCCGACGCAAAGGACTGCGACGACGGATGGTAGAGGCCGCCCATCAGCATCACCTGCGTGGCCGGCCGGCGCGTCACGATCGACGCCACGTTCATCGAATAGCAGATCACCGAAAGCGGCAGGTCCTCGGGCAGGCAGTCCGCCAGCGACTGCATCGTCGTGCCGCAATCGATGAAGATCGTATCGCCTTCCTTGATCGAGGCCGCGGCAGACCGGCAGGCGAGACGCTTGTCCTGGGTGTGCTGATCGATCTCCTGCTCGAACGTGTACTTGATCCCGGTCGGCGACGCCGCATTGACGACGTAGCCGCCGAGCAGCGCCAGCGCGGCGTCCGGCCCGGCGAGATCGCGCCGCACCGTCATTTCGGAAACCTTGAGAAGCTCGGCGGCGTCCTTCAGATGCAGCGTGCCGCTCGATTCGACGGCGCGGCGCAGCCTCTGCAGGCGCTGCACGCGCGTCTCGCTTGGTCGTGCGTTCGATGTTTCAGCCATTTTTATCGCCGGGCTTGCTTATCCGATTGACAATGATCTTACAATGTTGTGAATTTATCAACGTATATTTGTTACAATAATAACATCCAGTCCGGCGGGCTGATCGAAGGTCGGGGGACGATGTCGTCCTCAGGCCGTCGGCAAACCCCGCGGCAAGGTCAGGGGAGGATCACATGTTGCGATCGACACATTCAGTCTATCTGGCGATCTCGTCGATTCGCTAGGACCGCACGGCGCCTCCATGACGCAGAGCGTCTTCATACAGAATCCGTCCCCATTGGCCGCGCAGCCGCCTTCTCCGGGCGGCGAGCATCCGCTGCCGCGCAACGCTGGCCGCGCGCTCGAGATGGATTGGGTCGACGAGATCAGGATCAATCTGTCGGCCGCCGAACGCCGCGTTGCGAGCTTGCCGGGCCGGCGCACGGTCAAAAAGGACGCGCAGGCGGCGTGGCTTCTCAAGGCGATCACCTGCATCGACCTGACGACGCTCAATGGCGACGATACGACCGAACGGGTGAAGCGTCTCTGCGCCAAGGCCAAAGCGCCGGTGCGCGGCGACCTTCTCGAGCGGCTCGGCTTTGCCGGCCGTGAGCTGCATACCGGCGCGGTGTGTGTCTACCATCGGTTCGTGGCGACGGCCGTCGAAGCGCTCGACGGATCGGACATCCCGGTCGCCGCGGTCTCGACCGGATTTCCCGCAGGTCTGGTGCCGCACGATCTGAAGCTGAAGGAGATCGAGGCGTCGGTTCGCGACGGCGCGGAGGAGATCGACATCGTCATCACGCGCGAGCATGTGCTGACCGGCGATTGGCGGGCGCTTTACGCCGAGGTGAGGGATTTCCGCGCCGCCTGCGGCGACGCGCATCTGAAGACGATCCTGGCCACCGGCGATCTCAAGACGCTGCGCAATGTCGCCAAGGCGTCGATGGTCTGCATGATGGCCGGCGCCGACTTCATCAAGACCTCCACCGGCAAGGAAGGCGTCAACGCGACGCTGCCGGTGACGCTCGCGATGCTGCGGATGATCCGCGTCTATCAGGAGCGCACCGGCTACCAGATCGGCTTCAAGCCGGCCGGCGGAATCTCGACGGCAAAGGACGTGCTCAACTATCAGTTCCTGATGAAGGAGGAGCTGGGACGCGACTGGCTCGAGCCGGACCTGTTCCGTATCGGCGCCTCCAGCCTGCTCGCCGATATCGAACGGCAGCTCGAGCATCACGTGACCGGCCACTACTCGGCCTTCAACCGCCACCCCGTGGGATGAGACTCCAGCGATGAGCGTCGCAAACTATTTCGAGACCATGGAGTATGGCCCCGCGCCGGAGGCGGACGGCGAGGCACGCGCCTGGCTGGCGCGGCATGGCGCCACGTTCGGGCATTTCATCGCCGGCAAGTTCACGGCGCCGCATGCCGGCAAACACCTCACGACGACCGAGCCGGCCACGGGCAAAACGCTGGCGCGCATCGCGCAGGGCGCCGCCGCCGATATCGAGGCGGCGGTCAGCGCCGCGCGCACCGCGCAGACAGCGTGGGCGAAGCTTGGCGGCCACGGCCGCGCGCGTCATCTCTATGCATTGGCGCGCATGCTGCAGCGTCACGCCCGGCTGTTCGCCGTGCTGGAGGCGATCGACAACGGCAAGCCGATCCGGGAAACCCGCGATCTCGACGTACCGCTCGCCGCGCGCCATTTCTTGTATCACGCCGGCTGGGCGCAGTTGCAGGAGCGCGAATTCGCCGATCAGGTGCCGGTTGGCGTGATCGGGCAGATCATTCCGTGGAATTTTCCGCTGCTGATGCTGGCGTGGAAGATCGCGCCGGCGCTGGCCGCGGGCAATACGGTGGTGCTGAAGCCGGCGGAGTTCACCTCGCTCACCGCGCTGCTGTTCGCCGAACTTTCGGCCGAGGCCGGCCTGCCGCCGGGCGTGCTGAATGTCGTGACCGGCGACGGTGCCACCGGCGCGCTGCTGGTCGAAAGTCCCGGCGTCGACAAGATCGCGTTCACCGGCTCGACCGAGGTCGGACGGCTGATCCGCCAGTCGACCGCGGGCACCGGCAAATCGCTGACACTCGAGCTTGGCGGCAAGTCGCCGTTCATCGTGTTCGACGATGCCGATATCGACGGCGCGGTGGAAGGCGTGGTCGATGCCATCTGGTTCAACCAGGGCCAGGTCTGCTGCGCCGGCTCGCGACTGCTGCTGCAGGAGGGGATCGCGGAGACTTTCCGCCGGCGCCTGATCCGCCGCATGGAAACGCTTCGCGTCGGCATGCCGCTCGACAAGGCGATCGACATGGGCGCGGTGGTCGCGCCGGTGCAGCTCGAACGGATCGAGTCGCTGGTCGAGACCGGAGTGAAGGAGGGTGCCGAGAAATATCAGGCGTCCGGTGCGATCCCGGCGGAAGGATGTTTCTATCCGCCGACCTTGCTCTGGAACGTGCATCCGTCCTCGACGGTTGCGACCGAAGAAATCTTCGGCCCTGTCCTGGTGGCGATGACGTTCCGCACCCCTGACGAGGCTGTGATGCTCGCCAACAACACGCGCTACGGCCTTGCCGCCAGCGTGTGGAGCGAGACGATCGGGCTGGCACTCGATATCGCGCCGAAGCTCCTGGCCGGCGTGGTCTGGGTCAACGCCACCAATCTGTTCGACGCCAGCGTCGGCTTCGGCGGCTATCGCGAGTCCGGCTTCGGCCGCGAGGGCGGCCGTGAAGGCATGTATGAGTATCTCAAGCCGAAGGCCTGGAGCGGGCGCAAGGCGCGGGCCAAGGCATCGCCGCTGCCGACGGCTTCCGGCGCCAGTGCCGGATTCGATGTGCCGCCGATCGATCGAACGGCAAAACTGTTCGTCGGCGGCAAGCAGGTGCGCCCGGACGGCAATTATTCGCGTCCGGTGCTGTCGCCGAAGGGCCGGCGCCTGGGCGAGGCAGGCGAGGGCAATCGCAAGGATATCCGCAATGCGGTGGCCGCGGCGCGCTCCGCCGAGTCTTGGGCGCGGGCGACGGCGCATAATCGCGCCCAGATCCTCTATTACCTTGCCGAGAATCTTTCCGCGCGCGGCGACGAATTCGCCCGGCGCATCGCCGACATGACCGGCGTGTCGGCTGCGAAGGCGCGCACGGAAGTCGATGCGAGCATCGAGCGGTTGTTCAGCTATGGCGCCTGGGCCGACAAATTCGAAGGATCCGTCCACGCGCCGCCGCTGCGCGGCGTGGCGCTCGCGATGCATGAGCCGATCGGCGTGGTCGGCGTCGCCTGTCCCGACGAGGCGCCGCTGCTCGCCTTCATCAGCTTGGTGGCGCCGCTGGTTGCGATGGGCAACCGGGTCGTCGCCGTGCCGAGCGAGCGGCATCCGCTCGCCGCGACCGACTTCTACCAGGTGCTGGAGACCTCGGACGTGCCGGGCGGCGTGGTCAACATCGTCACCGGCGATCGCAGCGAACTGGTCAAGGTGCTTGCCGAGCACGACGACGTCGACGCGCTCTGGGCGTTCGGATCGCAGGACGCCTCGGTGACGGCCGAGCGGCACTCGATCGGCAACCTCAAGCGCACGCTGGTCGATCATGGCCTTGCGCTCGATTGGTACGACAAGGCCGCGAGCGAGGGTCCGATCCTGCTCCGCCACGCGGTGCAGGTGAAGAACATCTGGATTCCGTATGGCGACTAGAGAGATCAGCTTGCGGTGATAGCGATGGGGATTCGAACCGTCAGAGTTCGGCGAGTTTGAACACAAGGGAGGGACGCAACATGCTCAAGGGCATCGATCCACTGCTCAATGCCGACGTGCTCTACGCCCTGCGGGCGATGGGGCATGGTGATCGCCTGGTGGTGTGCGATACCAATTTTCCGGCCGACTCGATCGCGCGCCAGACGGTTCTCGGCCGGTTGCTGCGCATCGACAATGTCAACGCGGCCAGGGCGGTCGAGGCGATCCTGTCGGTGATGCCGCTCGATACGTTTGTCGACGATGCCGCGATCCGCATGGAGATTGTCGGCCAGGCTCAGGAAGTGCCACCCGTGCAGCGCGAGGTGCAGGCCGCGATCGATCGCGCGGAGGGACGGTCCTGGCCGCTGGTCGGTGTCGAGCGCCACGCTTTCTACGAGAAGGCCAAGACGGCCTATTGCGTGATCGCGACGGGCGAGCGGCGCTTCTACGGCTGCTTCCTGTTCAGCAAGGGCGTGATCGGGCCGGACGGGGAGTGACGAGATGAGCAAGAATGGCGTCGCCGTCCTCGGCGTCTTCGTCGTCGACCTCGCGTTCCGCGCCGGCAACATGCCGGCGATCGGCGAGACCATCGCCGGTTCGGGATTCGCGATGGGGCCGGGCGGCAAGGGATCCAACCAGGCTGTCGCGGCCGCGCGGGCCGGCGCCGGCGTGAGCTTCATCTCCCGGATCGGCAGCGACGCCTTCGGCGAGCTTGCGATCAAGACCTGGGAGGCCGAGGGAATCCGGCCGCGCGTGGCCAGGACCGCGGATGCGCCGACCGGCGCGGCGTTCATTTACGTCCATGAGACGCGCGGCGACAACGCCATCATCGTGGTGCCGGGTGCAGCGGGCGGTATCGGCCCGGCCGATGTCGACGCGGTGGCGGACGCGATCCGCGACAGCCGTGTGTTCGTGACGCAGCTCGAGCAGCCGGTCGATGCAGCGCGGCGCGGGCTCGAGATCGCGCGCACCGCCGGCAGCATCACCGTGTTCAATCCGGCGCCGGCGATCCAATTCGACGATGGTCTGTTTGCGCTGTGCGATTATGTCGTTCCCAACGAGACCGAGGCCGAAGCGCTCACCGGGATCGCGGTGGGCGACCTCGCCGGCGCCCGCCGCGCCGGCGACGCCCTGTTGGCCAAAGGCGCCGGGACGGCGCTGATCACCCTCGGCGAGCGCGGCGCGCTATTCCATGCGCGGGATCGCTCGCTGCACGTGCCGCCCTTCGCGGCCGGCACGGTCGTCGAAACCACCGGGGCGGGCGATGCATTCGTCGGCGGCTTCGCGGCGGCGCTCGCGGACGGCGTCGATCCGCTCGAGGCCGCGCGGTTCGGTTCGGCCACGGCGGGAATCTCGGTGACCCGGCCGGGCACCGCGCCCGCGATGCCGCGGCGTGCGGAGATCGAAGCGCTGCTGAGGGGATGATGCTGCGATGATGCGGAATGATCCGATCAAGCATGTCTTCATCTGGCCGGCGGTGCTCGTCGTGCTGGCGATCTCGATCTTTCCGCTGATCTATTCGCTGACCACGAGCTTCCTCAGCTACCGCCTAATTCCGCCGATCCCGCCGCGCGTCGTCTGGCTCGGCAATTATGCGACGTTGTTGCAGGAGCCGCGGTTCTGGAATGCGCTCTTCACCACGACGCTGATTGCGCTCATCGCGGTCGGGTTGCAATACGCGATCGGGTTCGGCGTCGCGCTGGCGCTGAACGCGCGTGTGCCGGGCGAGCGGCTGTTCCGCGTCGCCCTGCTGCTGCCGATGCTGCTGGCGCCCGTCGCGGTCGCGCTGGTGGCGCGCATGATCTTCAATCCGACGATGGGACCGCTCAATCAGTTCCTGTCGAAGTTCGGCCTGGTCAACCTGCCGTTCCTCACCAATGGACATTGGGCACTCGCCTGCATCATCGCGGTCGAGATCTGGCAGTGGACCCCGTTCGTCATCCTGATGATGCTGGCCGGGCTGCAAACGCTTCCCGAAGATGTCTACGAGGCCGCCGAGCTCGAGAATGCCAGCGCCTGGCAGCAGTTCTGGGGCATCACTTTTCCGATGATGCTGCCGATCTCGGCCGCCGTCGTCTTCATCCGCCTGATCGAGAGCTACAAGATCATGGACACGGTGTTCGTGATGACCGGCGGCGGGCCGGGCGTGGACACCGAGACGCTTACGCTGTTCGCCTATCAGGAAGGTTTCAAGAAGTTCAATCTCGGCTACACATCGGCGCTCAGCTTCCTGTTCCTGATCGCGATCACGATCATCGGCGTGACTTACCTGGCGCTGCTGCGGCCGCATCTGGAGAAGCGCCGATGAGCGGGCGTGGCTTGACGGGGCTGTCGCCTTGGAGCCGCCGCCTGGTCGCGGCCGGCGTTCTCATCTGGTGCCTGATCACGGTGTTTCCGCTTTATTGGGTGGTGGTGACCGCATTCAAGACGCCGCCCGGGGTTGTCGGCGGACCTACCTATCTGCCGTTCATCGACTTCACGCCGACCTTGCAGCCCTTCATCGATCTCTATCAGGGCATCCGCGGCGAGTTCTTCCGGACCTTCCTGAACTCGACCATCGTTGGCCTGTCCGCGGCGGCCATCGCCACGGCGATCGGCGCGATGGCGGCCTATGCGCTGGTGCGGTTCGAATTCAAGGTCCGCTTCGGCGCGGGCCTCGTGTTCTTCCTGCTCGCGCTCGGCGGCTACCTGCTGTTCAACACGACGTTCGGGTTCACCCGCGCGCAGGCCCTGTTGCTGGCCTTTCCGATCGCGCTGATCGTGGCCGTCGCCGCCAACCGCCTGCCGCTGCCGGGACCGATCCTCGGCAATGAGGACATCCTGTTCTGGTTCGTCAGCCAGCGCATGTTCCCGCCGATCGTCACCGCCTTCGCGCTGTATCTGCTCTACAGCGAGATCGGCCGGCTGGGCTTCCAGATGATCGACAGTTTTGTCGGCCTGACGCTGTGCTACGTCGCCTTCTCGCTGCCGATCGTGGTCTGGCTGATGCGCGACTTCTTCGAGGCGGTGCCGATCGAGGTCGAGGAGGCGGCGATGGTCGACAACGTGCCGAGCTGGCGCATCTTCTTCGGCATCGTGGTGCCGATGTCGATGAACGGGTTGCTGGCGACGTTCATGATCACGCTGGCCTTCGTCTGGAACGAGTTTCTGTTCGCGCTGTTCCTGACCAATTCCAGATGGCAGACGCTGCCGATCCTGGTGGCGGGACAGAACAGCCAGCGCGGCGACGAATGGTGGGCGATATCGGCCGCGGCGCTCGTCGCCATCGTTCCCATGATGATCATGGCGGGCCTGCTCAGCCGGATGATGCGGTCGGGCCTGCTGCTCGGGGCCATCAAATAGCAAAAAACTTTGTAGGGAGGACTAGACGATGTTGCGACGGACGTTCCTGATGCTGACCACCTCGCTCGCGATGGCCTGTGCCGCGAGCCGGGCGAATGCTGCCTGCAGCCCGGACTATACCGGCGTCACCCTGACGGTGGCGTCGCAGACCGGGCCGTATATCGCCTCCGCGCTCAAGCTCGGCGCGGACGAATGGGCCAAGAAGACCTGCGGTAAGGTCAATGTCGTCGAATTCCCCTGGTCGGAGCTCTATCCGAAGATCGCGACATCGCTGACGGCGTCGGACGCGACGTTCGACCTCGTCAGCTTCGCGCCGGCCTGGCTGCCTGATTTCGTGCCCTATCTCAGCGAGATGCCGAAGGAGATGCAGTCCGGCAAGGAGTGGGACGATATCGAGCCGGCCTATCGCGAACGGCTGATGGTGTGGGAAGGCAAGATCTACTCGCAGTCGATGGATGGCGACGTCCACACCTATACCTACCGCACCGACCTGTTCAGCGATCCCAAGGAGAAGGACGCCTTCAAGGCCAAATACGGCTACGACCTCGCGCCGCCGAAGACCTGGAAGCAGTATCTCGACATTGCGGAGTTCTTCCAGCGGCCCGACAAGGGGCTGTGGGGAACGGCGGAAGCCTTCCGCCGCGGCGGTCAGCAGTTCTGGTTCTTCTTCAGCCATGCGGCGGCCTACACCAACAATCCGAACTACCCGGGCGCGATGTTCTTCGATCCCGAGACGATGGACGCGCAGATCAACAATCCGGGCTGGGTGAAGGGGCTCGAGGAATACATCAGGGCATCGAAGCTTGGGCCGCCCAACGCGCTGAATTTCTCGTTCGGCGAGGTGAACGCTGCCGTGGCCGGCGGCCAGGTTGCGGAATCGATCGGCTGGGGCGACACCGGCGTCATCGCCGCCGACCCGAAGCAGTCGAAGATCTCGGGCAAGGTCGGTTCGGCGATGCTGCCCGGTTCGGACGAGATCTGGAACGCCAAGACCAAGAAGTGGGACAAGTTCCCGAGCGTGCTTCCGGGCCCGTTCATGGCATTCGGCGGCTGGCAGATCGCGGTGCCGAAGGCCGGCAAGAACCAGAAGGCGGCATGGGATTTCGTCAAGACACTGACAAGCCCTGAAGTGTCGGGTCAGGCGGCGATCACCGGCGGCAGCGGCGTCAATCCCTATCGCAAATCGCACACGGCCAATCTGCAACTGTGGAGCAAGATCTTCTCGCCGGAAGAGGCCAAGGAATATCTCGGCGCGCAATCGGACTCCATCAATGCCAAGAACGTCGCGCTCGACATGCGTCTGCCCGGCTACTTCTCTTACACCGAGGTGGTCGAGATCGAGCTCGGCAAGGCGCTGGCCGGCCAGACCACGCCGCAGGCGGCGCTCGACGCGATGGCCAAGGAGTGGAATCGGTTGACCGACGAGTTCGGCCGGGCCAAGCAGCTCGCGGCCTATCGCGCGGCGATGGGTCTTCCGCCGAAGAACTAGCTTTCCAGCGAGACGTCCCGGATGATGCGCGAGCGTCGTCCGGGACTTTACTTGCCGTCGACGAAGGGACGGAAAAGGATTCCATGGCGCACGTCGAGATCGAGAACGTCAGCAAGGCATACGGACCCTACAAGATCATCGAAGGGCTCGACCTCAACGTGGCCGACGAGGAGTTTGTCGTGCTTGTCGGCCCGTCCGGCTGCGGCAAGACGACGACGTTGCGCATGATCGCGGGACTGGAGGCGGTGACGAGCGGAACCATCCGCATCGGCAATCGCGACGTGACGCAGTTGCGTCCCGGCTTGCGCAATTGCGCGATGGTGTTCCAGAACTACGCGCTCTACCCGCATATGACGGTCGGAGAGAACATCGGCTACGGCATGAAGGTGCGCGGCGAATCGCGCGCCAGCATCGAGAAGGCCGTCAATGACGTGGCACGCGTGCTTGACCTCGAACAATATCTGCAGCGCCGGCCCAAACAGCTCTCGGGTGGGCAGCGCCAGCGCGTGGCGATCGGCCGCGCCATCGTGCGCAGCCCGGATGTGTTTCTGTTCGACGAACCATTGTCCAATCTCGACGCCAAGCTCCGCATCGAGATGCGGACCGAGATCAAGGCGCTGCACCGCCGTCTCGCCAAGACGATTGTCTATGTCACGCACGACCAGGTCGAAGCCATGACCATGGCCGACCGCGTCGTGGTGATGAACCGCGGCCGCATCGAACAGGCGGCCGATCCGATCACGATCTACGAGAAGCCCAGCAATCTCTTCGTCGCCGGCTTCATGGGCGCGCCCAGCATGAATTTCATCCATGGCGAGCTCGTCGCCCGCGACGGCGCGCTCATTTTCACCGAGCCGTCGGGCACGGCGTTGCGAGTGCCGAAGTCACGCGAGGCGGCCTATGCCGGCAGCGTCGGCAAGCCCGTGGTGCTCGGCGTCCGGCCCGACCACGTGTTGCGGCAAGACGCGCCGGCGGGCTCTTCGATCCAGATCCTGGTGAAAGACGTGGAGCCGCTCGGGCCGCACACGCTCGTGATCGGGACCGTCGGCCCATTCGCGTTCACGGCGCAAATGCCGGTCGGCGTCGCCGCGGAGCCGGATCATGTCATCGACGTCGCGCTCGATCTTGAGCGAACGCACTTGTTCGATAAGGCGTCTGGGACGGCTATTTGCTGATCCGCCGCAGCCTGGCTCGACAAACGCCTGCCTAGCTTAAGAAACCTCGCGCGCGCCGGACCGTATCGGACGGATACAGGCCGAAGGCCGAGCGGTACACCGCAGCGAAACGGCCCATATGCGTAAAGCCCCACTTCAGGGCAACCTCGCTGACCGGGAGCATGTTCTCCGGTCGCGACAGCTCGTCGTGGATGGCCTCCAGCCGAATTTGCCGCAAATAGGCGACCGGCGTCGTGCCGTGAATTTTGCGGAAGCCCAATTGCAGCAACCGGCTGCTGACCCCAACCGTTGCGGCAATATCCGATATCGTCAGCGGCAGATGCGGATTGGCCCGCATATACTCGACGGCACGGCGAATGTAGCGCGGCGGCGCATCCAGCGGGTGGCGGCTCAACCGGTCGGTCAACCGATGAGGGACGTTCTCGAGGATGAGCTGTATCGCCGCTTCCGATAGCAGCGCGCTGGCTTTCGGAGAGCGCACCAGGATCCCGTCATACAGGCCGGTGGTGCTCGTGCGGACAAGCTGAAGAAGGGTCTGTCCAACGCCGGTCGACAAGTCGACGATCGGCGTCAGATTGAGATCTTCCAGCGCCGTGCTCCCGAACGTCGCAGACAGCACCTTGGCAACTACGCCCGTATGCAAGGTGAGCGTGACGCTTGAGTATCGTCCATCGACCGCTTCGACCCGCTGCGCTTGCATCGTCGGAAGGGGCACGATGGCGATCTCGGAGGGGGTCCGCTGGATGCTCTTTCCCGCAATGAGCATTTCGGCCTGGCCGGCATTCAGCAGGCTTATTGCGAGCTCTCCTGCGGAATTCTCGTATGAATAGCGCCAATCCCAACCGGCCGACAGATCGGCCCGCACGACGTCAAGTTCCGCGCCGATGGCTATGTCCGCATGCCAGCGAAACAATTCATCAGGCCGCGGCGTGGAATGCGCCTTGATCCCGTGGGGGTGGAGCATTTCAAGGAGTTCTTCGAACGAAGATCCTGATCGCGTGGGAGGTGCAGCGAGTACGTCGTCGACCATCAAATCCCAACCGTCGGATGTTTGCTGTTCGCGGATTGCCCGATCCATCAGACCGGTTTTCCACCGTTCAGGGCGCCGTCCACACACTAGCACAGCTTAGGTGATTTCGGGGCGCGTGCCCTTTCTCACAATTCCTTCAATGTCCGAATGACGAACAGAATATCCAGATCGCGCAATCGAGCCGTGAAAGCTGACATTTGATCGAATTCGCTCGCCGGCATCGCGCGACAGTTCCGATTCAATCCGGCGCGCCGACGTCCGAGAGCCGCAGCGAATGCACAGCATTCGCGATCGACTGTTCTAGCCACAATCCGAAGGCCTCCATCCGGAATGCGACGTCGTCCATGGACTCGTAGCCCATTTGGCCTAAATCGTCACGACCAACTCAAACGGGTTATGAAAGCATGCTTACAAGGATTACTTGCGTACTCGCGCTTACAGTTCTTTCGTCCATGCCTGCGCTGGCCGATGGTTGCGCAGATCACGTCCAGAGCACCGGCGTTCCGATGGTAACGGGCATGACGCACAAGACCTGGATGACCTTCCCGTCGGTCAATCCCGGTGCTGCCCTCGACAAGGTGTCCCGCGCCGTTCTGGCCGAGGGGTTTGTCGGTGTGAACGTCGACAAGAAACTCGGCACGCTGACCACCCAGCAGGAGACCACCGGATCCGGCCGCCCACAAACATTGCAGGTCGTCGTGCGCAAGGACGGCAAGGGTAGCCGCGTCGATGCGACCTTCAGCTTGCCGCCGGGACAGTTGGCTCCAGGTGTCGGCGATAACCTCTGCCGCGTCGTGAACGCGGCCGGCCAATGAACTTCGCCCATCTGTGAAGCGGGCTGACGCGCGAATTGTAACCGGCCGCGCGTGTCCGGGTGTCGTCCGGTCCGGAACCAGACGAGCCATCCATGTCGAGGGAATCGGGACGCCGGTGCCGGCCAGCGCCCACAGCAATGAAGCAGGAGATGTGATGCATAGGGCTCGCTTTGTGAAAGTTGTTTTGATGGCCGCCAGCGGTGCCATGGTGTTTTCGGCCTCCGCCATTTCGGCTCCGTTGCAGCACGCTGCCGGCGTTGCGGCCGCGGCGCCGTCGTTGACCGAGAAGGTCTGGTGCCGTTACGGGCAGTGCTATGACAATGGCGGCGGCGCTGCCGTCGGCGGACTGGTCGGTGGCCTCATCGGCGGCGTCATCGCGGCCGGCGCAGCCAACGCCGCCGCGCAGCAGGAAGCTGCCGCCGCCCAGCAGCACGCGGCGTCCTGCGCCCAGCGCTATCGCTCCTATGATGCGGCATCGAATACGTTCCAGGCAAAGGACGGCCGGCGGTATCCCTGCCAGTGAGACTGCCGCTGGCTTGTGGCGCCGGAACGGGAAACTGAAACCGCCGCTCAAGGCAATAATCCTCGGCGCCGAGCTGAGCACTAACGGACCTCCGGCCAGTGAGCCGGAGCAGGCGTTCGAGCGCCCCAGGAGCCGCAACGCGGCTTCTGCCGGCGAATTGGCCAGGACCTTTGACTGAACGGGTTCCCGCGCTGCGCCCGGATGCGCGGATCGGGCGGATTTGTCGGGAATCGCAGAGCGGGCGGCCCACGGCGGCTTCTGACGCGATCCTTTTCTATGCTATCACGCGATCCGTCGAAACTGCGCTCGTGGCAGGATCTGCCCGAACCTTACGAATCCGGATCTCGATGATGTTGTCGCTTCCCAAGACCAAAATACGCGTGCTGCTGCTGGAGGGCGTGAACGAATCCGCGGCCCGGATGTTCGAGGCGAACGGCTATACCGAGCTGCAACGTCTGCCCAAGGCGCTGGGACCCAAAGAACTCAGGCAAGCGCTGTCGGGCATCCATATGCTGGGAATTCGCTCGCGGACCCAGTTGACCGCGGACATCCTGGAGGCCGCCGACCGATTGCTCGTTGTCGGCTGCTTTTCGGTCGGCACCAATCAGGTCGATCTCGACGCCGCGCGAAAGCTGGGAATCCCCGTCTTCAACGCGCCATACTCCAATACGCGCAGCGTGGCGGAGCTGACCATCGCCGAGATCGTGATGCTGTTCCGCCGGATATTTCCGCGTTCGGTCTCCGCACATGCCGGCGGCTGGGACAAGTCCGCCGAAGGCAGCCGCGAGGTGCGCGGCAAGACGCTCGGCATCGTCGGCTACGGCAACATCGGCTCGCAGCTGTCGAACCTCGCCGAAGCCATGGGCATGCGCGTGATCTATTTTGATCAGACCGACAAGCTCCGCCATGGCAATACCGAGCCCGCCGAATCGCTCGACGCGTTGCTCGCAGCCAGCGATGTCGTATCGCTGCATGTGCCGGAGACGCCGGCCACCGCCAACATGATTGGCGCCGCCCAGCTCCAGCTGATGAAGCCTGAGGCCTATCTGATCAACAACTCGCGCGGCACCGTGGTCGATCTCGAGGCGCTGGCGAGCGCCCTGCGTGAGGGCCGGCTGGCGGGTGCTGCGGTCGATGTGTTTCCGGTCGAGCCGGTGTCGAACGAGGCGCGCTTTGTCTCGCCGCTGCAAGGTCTCTCCAACGTTATCCTCACGCCGCATGTCGGCGGTTCGACGGAAGAAGCGCAGGATCGCATCGGCGGCGAAGTTGCGCGCAAGCTGATCGACTATTCCGATGTCGGGTCGACCTTCGGCGCGGTGAATTTTCCGCAGGTGCAATTGCCGGCGCGACCGACTGGCACCCGTTTCATCCATGTTCATCGCAACGTTCCCGGCGTCATGCGCCAGGTCAACGACGCGGTCTCCCGGCACGGGATCAACATCCTGGCGCAATATCTGCAGACCGATCCGGAGGTCGGCTATGTCGTGCTCGAGACCGACGTGGTCGGCGGCGAGGGCGAGGGACTGCTGGCCGATTTGAAAGCCATTGACGGCACGATCCGCGTGCGGGTGCTGTACGACGCGAACCGGCCGCAGGGGTGATCGACTTCGTCAATCCGCCGAGAAGCCGAACGGCACGCTCGAGGTCCTGAAATCGTCCGGAAGAATCTCGCGTCCGATCGGCGGCGCCGACCGCGCCGCGCATCTCGGCCGATGGCAGACCCGGCATGCGACGCCGATCGGCGTCGGCTCGTCGGCATTCGGTCCCTGTCCGTCGCGCGTGTAGATCAACTGGCCCGCATGTTCGGCGGCGCAGCCGATCGCGATCGCCCGCTCGACGCGGATGGCGCCGAACGCGCCGCCGCCGGCGGTCACGGTGCGGGCGATCGAAAAGAACCGCTGTCCGTCGGGCAGTTCCAGCCATTGCGTGACGATCTGGCGCGGCGTCTTGAAGATGTCGTGCACTGACCATAGCGGACATGCGCCGCCGTGCTTTGCAAACGGGAAGCCGGCGCCGTCAAGCAGCTTGGAAATGTTGCCGGCCGGATCGACCCGGATCAGGAAGAACGGGACCTTTTCGAGACCCGGCCGTTGCAGGGTCGTGACGCGGTGCGCGACCTGCTCAAAGCTGGTGCCGAATTGACGCGCCAGCGCCTCCAGATCGTAGCGGCGCGCCTCGACCGCTTTCGCGAACACGGAATACGGCATGATGAGTGCGGCGGCGGCGTAGGCGGCAAGCGCACGGCGGGCCAGCAGCTCGGCGCTTTTGGTCGTGAACTTGCCGGCTTCGACGGCGGCGCCGATCTCGTTTTCCAGTTCCAGATAGGCAAGTTGCTTGGCCAGCTGAAAATTGAGGCCCGCGGTATCGAGCGAGTCCTCCAGCAGCAATTGTCTGCGATGAAGGTCCAGTCGCCTGATCGAACCCAGCATGACGTTCGGCGGCAGATAGCGGACCTGGAGTTTATGTCGCTCCCGAAGCCGCTCGATAAATCCGGCGGGCCCGGCAGGTTCGTGGACCAGCCGCTCGGCGGCATCGTCGAGGCTGGCAAAATTGTTGCGGCGCGCGGCGAGAAAACGTCGGACCTCCGCGACGGGATCGTTGGCGTCAAAGTTCTCCTGGCCCGGTGAAGCGATCGCCATGTCCGGAGCCCTGCGCTCCGCAAGCGCCAGCTGCTCTTCGCGATAGGCGGTGTAGAGGCGCAGGAACGCCTCGGTCATTCCGGGATAACTGACCGCGAGGTCGCTGACCTCGAGCGCGGGGATGTCGATGTCGGCAAACATCGGCTCCTTCAAGACGGACTGCATGCGAGCGGTGTGATCGGCACCGCCGTCACCGGCGAGATCGGCCAGATCGATCTTGTAGGTGCGGGCAAGCCGCAGCAGCATGTCGGCCGTCACCGGGCGCTGGTTGCGTTCCAGCAGCGCCACATAGGGGGCCGAAATTTCGAGATCGGCGGCCATGTCGGCCTGGGTCAGCCCGAGGTCGCGCCGCAGCCGGCGCAGCCGCGGGCCCATGAAAACGGAACGGGCGCTTGAGGTTACCATCGCCTCATCCAAGGTTTGTAAGATTCTTACAACAATACATCAGTTTCTTGTAAGTTATGACAAGTTTTCCGCGCCAGGTCTAGCTCTCGATGACGCCGCGCGTCACAAACGGTGCAGTTATTTCGTCACCGAAGGGATCACGGACATGAACTTCCAACCGCGCGGGATCAGCGACCGGGCCATCCAGGGACCGGCTTCGTATCAGAGCGAGATCGAGGCGGCCGAAGCGCTGCTCAAGGGCAAGGACACCTGGAACGGCGTCACCGCCGAAGCCGTGGCGCGGATGCGCCTGCAGAACCGCTTCAAGACCGGTCTGGATGTTGCCCGTTACACGGCTGCGCTGATGCGCGCCGACATGGCCGCCTATGATGCCGACAGCACCAAGTACACCCAGTCGCTCGGCTGCTGGCACGGCTTCATCGCCCAGCAGAAGCTGATCTCGGTCAAGAAGCACTTCGGCAATACCGACCGCCGCTATCTGTATCTGTCCGGCTGGATGATCGCGGCGCTGCGCTCCGAGTTCGGCCCGCTGCCGGATCAGTCGATGCACGAGAAGACCTCGGTGCCGGCCCTGATCGAAGAGCTCTACACCTTCCTGCGTCAGGCGGATTCGCGTGAGCTCAACGACATCTTCCGCGCGCTCGATGCGGCTCGCAAGGAAGGCGACAAGGCCAAGGAAAAGGCGCTGATCGAGAAGATCGACAACTTCCAGACCCACGTCGTGCCCGTCATCGCCGACATCGACGCCGGCTTCGGCAATGCCGAGGCGACCTATCTGCTCGCCAAGAAGATGATCGAGGCGGGCGCCTGCGCCCTGCAGATCGAGAACCAGGTCTCCGACGAGAAGCAGTGCGGCCACCAGGACGGCAAGGTGACCGTGCCGCATGAGGTGTTCATCGCGAAGATCCGCGCCTGCCGCCATGCGTTCCTCGAGCTCGGCGTCGAAGACGGCATCATCGTGACCCGCACCGACTCGCTCGGCGCCGGCCTGACCCAGCAGATCGCCGTCAGCCACAAGCCCGGCGACATCGGCGACCAGTACAACAGCTTCCTTGATTGCGAGGAAGTGACGGCCGCCAACGCGCGCAACGGCGACGTCATCATCAACCAGAACGGCAAGATGATGCGTCCGAAGCGTCTTCCCAGCAACCTCTACCAGTTCCGTCCCGGCACCGGTGCGGATCGCTGCGTGCTCGACTGCATCACCTCGCTGCAGAACGGCGCCGACCTCTTGTGGATCGAGACCGAGAAGCCGCATATCGAGCAGATCGCCAGCATGGTCGATCGCATCCGCAAGGTCATTCCAAACGCGAAGCTGGCCTACAACAACTCGCCGTCGTTCAACTGGACCCTCAACTTCCGTTGGCAGGTCTACGACGCGATGAAGGAGGCCGGCCAGGACGTCAGCAAGTATAACCGCGCCGAGCTGATGAAGGCGGAGTACGACGACACGCCGCTGGCGAAGGAAGCCGACGAGCGCATCCGTACCTTCCAGGCGGATTCGGCCAAGCGCGCCGGCATCTTCCACCATCTGATCACGCTTCCGACCTATCACACGGCTGCGCTGTCGACCGACAATCTCGCGAGGGAGTATTTCGGCGAGCAGGGCATGCTTGGATACGTCAAGAACGTGCAGCGCGCGGAGATCCGTCAGGGCATCGCCTGCGTCAAGCATCAGAACATGGCGGGCTCCGACATCGGCGACGATCACAAGGAGTACTTCGCCGGTGAGGCTGCCCTCAAGGCGGGCGGCGCCCACAACACGATGAACCAGTTCGGCTGATCGATCGAACGGATCATTCCGACATCGGCTGGACAGGCTGGCGCGCGAGCAGCCTTGCCTGTCCGCCTTGGCGGGGCGATTTTCGACCACGGTAACGCGGTCGAGATCGCCCCGCGACGTTTTTGGGCCGCTTCCCCTCGACTCCCGGCCATTTGCAGAGGTTCGCGCGTTGCACGCGCGTGTGGTAATGCGTCGCTGCGATCTTGAGGGCATGCCACGCGATGAGTGTCGGGCACTACGCATCCGCCGTCACCAGCTCCGACGTGATGGAACTGCTGAAGCCGTTCGATCCTCGTATCGTCGGAACGCTGCCGCTCGGCCTTGCCGTGCACGGCAGCGACATCGATATCGTCTGCCATGCGTCCGACCCGAACGCATTCGCGGACATCGTTTGGGCTCACTATCAAGCGTGCGATGATTTCGTCCTCTTCCGATGGACCTCGGGGACGCGGCCGGTGATTGCGCGCTTTGTGTGCGACGGCTGGCCGTTCGAACTGTTCGGTGATCAGCGTCCAGTGGAGCAACAACGAGGCTGGATCCATTTCGAGGTCGAACGGCGGCTGCTTGCGCTTGATGATGGACGGCTGCGGCGAGCCGTCAGCAAATTGAGGGCGGGCGATCTCAAGACCGAGCCTGCGTTCGCTACCGTGCTCGGGATATCGGGCGATCCCTATCGTGGATTGCTTGAGCTCGCGGCCGAAACGGACGCCGAGCTACGTGCCCGGCTCGCGGCGTGCGATTTCGGCTGAGCGACAAATTTATAGAACGGCTTCATTCGCCCGGAACGAGGTGGCCGACCGGCGGCCGCGCCAGACGCCGGTGCCTGCGGCGGGACAGATAAAGCAGCAGGCCGGTCACGGCGAACAGCGGCATCATGGCGGCGGCCAGCATGAAAGCGAGCTTGCCGGGCCATCCCAGGATGGCGCCGCGGTGGATGTCGAGCACGCTGGCGAGGACGCGTTGGCCAAAGGTCTTGTCGTCGTAGCGATCCGATGAGATGACGCGGCCGGTGAGGGCATCTATGCGGAATTCGTCACGCACGGCCTCGCGCCACGAGTCCCGCGGCCATGACCGCACGCGCACGGCCATGCCCGCGCCGGGCGGCAGCGTTATGAGGGCCCTTCCGTAACGGTTGTTCTCCTGCTGCAGGAACGCCGACCAGACGTGATCGAAGGCAAGCGGCTTCGCTTCGGTCTTGGCTTCGGCTTTGGCGTCACCTTTGCTCTCGGCAGCCGACGCGCCGCGCGGCGGCTTTGATGGCATCGCCGCGGCCGCGGCCTGAGGCCGCGCGAACAGCAAGTTGGCGCCGGCCTTGTACCATTCGAACGAATACCACAGGCCGGTCAGCGTCATCACCAGATAGACCGGCAGCACCCAGGTCCCGATCACGGCGTGCAGCGAGCGATGCAGGCCGCGGCCGCGCAGTCCCAGATTCGGCTTCAGCCACATCTTTACGCTGCGCGCACGACGCGGCCAGCGCAGCACGAGGCCGGTGATCAGCATCACGATCAGGCAGATCGCGCCTGACCCGGTGATCTTGCGGCCGATGCCATTGCCGTCGCCCGGCAGCAGCAACCAGCGATGCAGCTTGCGGACGGTTGCGAAAAAGTCCTCGCCGCGCGGCGAGCCGAGCACGTGCCCGTCATAGGGGTCGACATAGACCGAGGACGGCCGCGTGCCGCCTTCGCTGCGAGCGAAACGGATGCGGGCCGCGGCCGATGGATCGCTCGACATCGTCACGGCCGAGACCTTGCCGAAATCGCCCGCCGCCGCCAGCGGCGCGATCAACTCGTCCGGCGTGAGCCGCCGGGCCGCGCTGGCCTCGACGCGCATCATCCGACTGTTCAGGCTGGCCTCGATCTCATCCTCAAAGGCCATCGTCGCGCCGGTGAGGCCGACCATGGTCCACAGCAGCGCCAGCACAAGGCCAACCAGGGAATGGACCTGCAGCAGTGCAGCCTTGATCGGGCGCCGAACGTCACTCATCAGAATTTCACCGTCGCCGAGAGCGAGAAGCGCCGCGCGTCGCCCATCGCGACCGTCAGGATGCTGTTGGCCGAGGGGTAGTAGACCGTGTCGAACAGGTTCTTGACGTTGAACTGGTAGATGACCGGGAACGACTGGACCTTGGTCTCGTAGGTCGCAAACACGTCCGCGACCGTGTAGGCCGGCAGCACGAAGCTGTTCGCGGCATCGCCCGGCCGGTCGCCGACATAGCGCGCGCCGCCGCCGAGGCGAAGCCGGCCGGGCAGGGTGGTGCCGAAATCATAGACGAGGTAGAGCGATGCGGTGTTCAGCGCAACGTTCTGCAGGGCCTTGCCGGCGAGCGTCGGGTCCTCGGTTACGCGTGCGTCGGTATAGCCATAGCTGCCGATCATGCTCCAATTGTCTGATAGCCTGCCGGTGACGTCGAGTTCGACGCCACGCGAGCGAACCTTGCCTGCCGTACGGTACTCGACGATACCAGTCGTGGAGTTGAGCTGCGAAACCAGCACGTTCTTCTTGTCGATGTCGTAGAGCGCAAGTGTGCCGGAGATCTGTTTGTTGAAGTCGAACTTGACGCCGGTCTCCCACTGGGTGCCCTCTTCGGGCGCGATGTTGGAGCCGATCACGACGCCGCCGGTAAGCGGCGCGATGGTCGAGGTGGGTTTCAGCGATTGCGTGTAGCTCGCATAGAGCGAGACCTGGTCGGTGAGCTTGAAGATGGCGCCGCCGAGCGGCAGCACCTTGTCGGCCGAGACATTGGTATTGGTGATGAACGGGCGGCCCTTGCCGGCGAGCTGGTCGTAATCCATGTAGCGCACGCCGCCGACCAGCGCGAAGCGCTCGGTCAGATGCAGCGTGTCCTGGAGAAACAGCGACCACTGGCCGAGCTTGTCGGTCTGCGCGCTGTCGGCGGCCGACACCGTCGTCCCCGGCGTGATCAGCCCATAGATCGGATTGTAGAAGTTGAAGCTCGGCGTCGCCTGCCGGATCAGGTCGTCGCGATAGATCGTGCGGTACTGGCCGTCGCCGCCGAACAGCACTTCGTTGCGGATGTTGCCGAGCCAGACATTGCCCTGCAGATAGGAGGTGCCGTAGCTGGCATTGCTGAGCGAGCCCCATGTGCCGTCATTGCTGCGGGTCTCGACGCCGGTCTTGGCGTTGACGCCGGTGATGCGAAGCTGGTTGGCGCTGAAGGTCTCGGTGTTGTAGCTGTAGGCCGCGAACAGCTTCCAGTCCTGGTTCAGCCGGTGCTCGACCGACGCCTGCATCAGGTCGGAAGTCCCCCACATGTTGTTGAACGGCTCGTCGAGCCGGCGCGTCGCCGGGATCGCCAGCGGTGCCTTGGTCACGGAAGCGAATGCAGTGCCGCGGTCGAACGGCGTGATGAATTCGCGGTGCTCGTAGTTGAGCTGGACAGTGGTGTTCTCGCCGTACCAGGCCATCGACGGTGCGACCAGCATTTCGCGGTGGCGCCCGAAATTGCGCCAGTAGTCCTCGCTCACGCCATAGCCGATAAAGCGATAGGCGAGTCCGCCATCGCCGATCGGGCCGGTGATGTCGATGGTGCCGTCGGCGCCGGTCCTGGAGTTGGCATAGGTCGAGCCGAGCAGGGTCACCGAGCCGTGCTGATAGAGCTCGGGGCGTTTGCTGATCGTGTTGACGATGCCGCCGGGATCCATGATGCCGTAGAGCAGCGACGCCGGGCCCTTCAGCACCTCGACGCTTTCGACCGCGGCATTGAGGCTGCGGCCCTGCACCAGCGGCATGCCGTTGCGCATGATCGAGCCGTCGCGGTTGTCGCCAAAGCCACGGCGTATCACCGCATCCTGGGTGCCGGCCAGCGTATTGGCCTGGGTGACGCCGCTGACATTGGCGAGCGCGTCATCGAGGTTGCGCGGCAGCTGATCCTTCAGCACCTGCTCGGGCACGACATTGACCGTCTGCGAGGTGTCCAGCGGCGAGGCGCCGCTGCGCAGCGTGGTTGGGCTTGGCATTGCGCGGTAGTGCAGCTTGGCTTCATTGAGCACCGCGGCGGCAGCTGCCGCGCGCTCCGACGGTGTCGGCGGCGCCGGTTGGGCATTCCGGCTGCGCTGCCGTGCCGCGGCCGCCTGCGTTCGCTGCGCCGGCTTTGCAGCGGCGGCCGCCGGCTTGCGCTTCTGCGTCGGCTGGTCGACCGAAACAGGCGGCAACGGGACGCTCGACTGAGCGTTTGCCGGCGTTGCCGCGGAGGCGACATCGAGCAGGAATGCGGCGCCGATCAGCAGATGGGTGCGGCCCTTGCCGGCGGCATTTCGACGGTCGCCGACAACCCGGCCATCAGCATTCACAGGCACTCTTGCACTTCCGATTCACGCGAACTCGTTCACGGCGCGCCTCTAGCAGTCGGCGCGCGCGAAAAGAACCGGAGCAGACTTGAATCTCTCTAACCGGAATGGATTTGAATCATTCTAAGACACGACAGGGCTCGCGCGTGTGCGCGAGCCCTGAACCTCGTGACCTGCTTGTCGCGTCTGCGCGTCAAATGGCCGTGCGATCGTCGCCTAAGGCTGCAGCCGTCGTCCTGTCACATCTCAGGTGTACGGTTTGCCGTAGGCCGCGCGATGCGCCTCACGACAACGCCAGGCTGACCGGCGTCTTGCCGACCACTCCCGTGCTCACGCCGTCGCGGGCCATGGATTCGATCGTGCCCCAGTTCTCGCGAAAGATCCGCGCCGCCTCGTTGGCGCTTTCCGCCTGGATCGTCAGACTGCACGCGCGCCTCGTGCCGTTGCTGGCGAGCTGGAAGTAGAGAACATATCCAGACGATTCCGCACTCCGTGCGGCCAGCGGTGCCTGCTGCATGTAGGTTTTCCCCAAAGTGTTTTTGTTGCGCCACCCGCAGGCAGGATTTGACAGGGATGCGGCACAGTCGTGGTCGCGATCGAGCTAAGCTGAACGTTTGTTCATTTTGTTGGCCGGTGTTGCCAGGATTCAACACCGGGTGGAACTTGCCGTAGCTCGGCACTGCAACTAAGCCGCGATCGTGGCATCAGCTCAACCGTCGTGGCGTCTACTCATCGCCCTCTGGATGGACCATCAGCGTCTCTTGGATCGCGGTGGCGAGCATCGCGCCGTCACGGTCGTGGACGCGCGCGATCGACAGCCCGCGGCCGCCATCCGCGCATGGGCTCTCGGTTTCGACATGCATCCAGGCGTCAGGCGAAAATACGCGATGAAACCAGATGCAATGGTTGAGGCTCGACAGATAGAGTGGCGCGCGCGACTGCAGATCGCCGAGATGGCCGCCGACGCTGGAGAAGTTGAGCCACCAGTCTGAGAGATAGGCGAACACTGCGGCCTGGGCGCGGGAACCGGCGGCGAGCGGCTGCCTGCATCTGATCCAAAAGCGCAGACATGGCCCTGCCGTCGTGGCCGAGAGCTGGCGTTCGATCTCCGGAATGCGGAAGTCCATGCTGGGCTTGATGTGCTGGGAATATGGGCCGAGCGGCCGCAACTGCGCCATCAGCGCGTCGGGGATCATGCTCAGATCGGGCAGGCTTTCGGGATCCTCCGATCGTGCGAACGGCACCGCGTGCCGCGGGCCCGGCTGCGGCGCGCAGAATGTGGCCTGCGCGCTGAGCACTGTACGCCCGTCGCCTTGCGTGCCGACGATATGGCGGGAGGAGAATCGCTTGCCGTCCTGCAGAACCTCCGCGTCAAGCGTGATGCGCCTGACAGGATCGGCGCCGCGCAGGAACAAGAGCTGCAGCATTGCCGCAGGGCGATCTTCGGGCGCGCTGAGTGTTGCGGCCATCATGGCCTGGCCGAGGATCTGGCCGCCATAGGACCGGCCGTTGAGGTTGCCGTCGCCGAACCGGCTACGATAACGCAATGGGGCGATGGTCTCGAGCGAGACCAACGCCTCGGCGGCCTTGTTGTCCCATGGTTCGCACGCGGCTTCGTTGCGCTCCGCGACGCGCATGCCTTGCCCGTCCATCCCGGTCACATCGCCGGGAATTTCTGCGGTCCCGGATAGAGCGGATAGCCGGCGGCGACGCCGTATTCGCTGATGCCGAATCCGGTCTCGTTGCCGCTTTCGAGCCGGACGACGTGGTCCGAGAGCGTGCGTGCGACAGCACGCGTCGTCGCGTCGTCGAGGTTCCAGATATCGTGCGCGGCATGGTTCTCGCCGCGGTCGTCGCCATGGGTCCAGCCTTGCAGGCCGCCATACATGCCGGCCTTCAGATAGAATCGCGTCGGCAGTCCATGCATCCTGACGCGGCGCGGCTCGCCGCGATCGAATGTGAAGGTGAAGTCGGCCGACGCGATGGTCTGACCGAGCGGATCGTCGGCCCATTCGATCGCGTGCTCGACCGAGGTGACTTCGCGATGCGACACCGATCCGTCGGCTTCGCGGCGGAACTCGGTGCCCGAGAGGTAATGCGGTTTGCCCGGCGTGCGCTCCTTGATGAAGATCGACAGCGCTGACTCCTCGAACTGGAACATCGACCAGGTCCAGAAGAAATTGCGATGGGTCGCAACCGGTGGCCTGGTCTCGTCGGTGCGCATCTCGGATCGCAGGCCCCAGGAGCGGTCGCGCTGCCCCCACCACAGCTCGGGCTCGATCTCGTAACGCTTGCCATCGGCGACGATCCAGCCGCGCCAGCGGCCGAATTGCGAGACGCGCGCGAGGTCTTCCTCGACGACACCGTTGCGCTCGCGAAAATTCTGCTTCTCCTGCGCCGCCGGAAAGCTCGCCTTGAATTCGAGCGCGAAGCTGATGCCGGACGGATTGTCGGCGAGCGAGATCCTATGCAGGCCCATGCCCTCGACGATCTCGATTCTGAGCCCGCCGACTTCCGTGTCCAGCGGGCGCGCGCCGAGCCGGCGCGAGGCGCGGAAATTGTGCTGGCGGCGGCCGATGGTGATGCCGGCAAAGCCGTCCATGACATTCTGGTTCGGGTAATAGCCGAGCCCGATATCGATCAGCAGTTCGCTGCCGTCGATCGGATGCGCGGTGTACCAGTAGCGCTCCGTGAAGCGGATATCGCCGCCGCCTGCATTGGCAAACGGCTGCGGCGTCTGGTGGCCGATGAGATCGTCCTGGGCTGTCAGCATTGTTCTTGTCCTTGTGTTTGAGCCGGTTCGGTCGGATGGGTGGCGCGGGATCAGTCCTTGGCCGGGCCGGCGCCCACGATGTCGCCGAACAGCACCCAGGTCTTGCCGTCGAAGCGGGCGAAACGGCGCTCGGTGATCGCCGCGTAGTCCTGCGGCGTGGTCTGGATCGTGATGCCCGGGAGCAGCATCGGCAGCTCGATGCCGCTGAGACTGGTGGCCTGCTTCAGCACGTTCTCGCGCGTGAGATTGTCGCCGCAGCGCTGCAGGATGATCGCGCCGAGCTGGGCCGTGGTGTAGCCGGTCACCGCGATCACGTCGTTCGGGTCCATCCCCGGCATATATTTCGCGGCGAAGGCGAGATAGTCGCTCATGCCCTTGTCATTGGCCCAGGCCGGATCGTTCGGTGTTTTGTAGGATGTCGTGGTCAGGATGCCGGTGGAGGCCTCGATGCCTGCCGGCACCAGCACGCCGGCGATCGAATTCGCGGTCGAGCCGAGGAAGATCAGCGGCTTCCAGCCGAGCTCGTGGATCTTGCGGATCGCCATCGAGGCGAACTTGTTCTGCGCGGCGATCAGGATGGTATCGGCGCCTGATGCCTTCAGGTTCACGATCTGGGAATCGATCGTAGGTTCGGTCGACTGATACATCGCCTCCTTGACGATCATGGTGTCGGCCTTGGCGCCGAGCCCTTCCTTCAGGCCAAGCACAAAGTCCTTGCCGATGTCGTCGGCCTGCAGCAGCACGCCGATCCTGGCATCCGGCTTCTCGCGCAGCACGTAGCGCGCGATGATCCGGGACTCGTTGACGTAGGTCGGCGAGTAGGGCGTTGTCCAGGGAAACTGCTTTGGATCGTTCCACCGCGTACCGCCGCTCTGCACCAGCAGATGCGGAACGCCATTGCTGTTGAGATATCTCTGGATCGCGGCGTTGGTCGGCGTGCCGAACGGCGCCATGATCGCGAGCACCTTGTCGTTCTCGACCAGCGCGCGCGTCACCTCGACGGTCTTGGGCGGGCTATAGGCGTCGTCGCGGGTCAGGAAGTTGATGTGGCGGCCATTGATGCCGCCTTTCTCGTTCAGCATCGCGAAATAGGCGAGCATGGTTTTCGGGAAGCTCGCATAGATCGATGCCGGTCCGCTGTAGGGCGCGTTGGCGCCGAGCAGGATCTCGCTGTCACTGACCCCGGGACCATAGGCCTTCTGGGCGTTCGCAGTTCCGAGCGCGCCGGCGAGCGCGAACGCCCACACGGCAAGCGTGACGATTGGCTTCCGCATCTTCCCCTCCCATGACGCCCTCTTTTGCGGGGCTGGTTGATCCGGCGATGGAAGCCTTGAAAGGCTTTACCCCTCGCATCGGCTATGCAATAATAGACCGTCTGTCCGGATTATCAACTGGAATCTCCGGACGGCGTATCGGCCTCATGCGTGACGGAAACATCCGCAGGCGTGCGCGGCATGACGGTGTGGAGGAAACATGAAGCTGACGCAGGCGCTGATCGCGGCGGTGCAATTGCGCAAGGACGCACCCGGCACCATCCACGCCGGACGGTCGCGGAGCTGGAAGGAGATCGGCCATCGCGTTGCCTGTACCGCGGGCGGGCTGCGACGGCTCGGCGTCGATGCCGGCGATCGCGTCGCCATCCTCGCGCACAACAGCGACCTCTATATCGAGGCGCTCTATGCCATCGCCTGGGCCGGTGCGGTCGCGGTGCCGCTCAATACGCGCTGGGCGGTCGCCGAAAACGCCTATGCGATTGACGATTCCACGCCAAAACTGTTGCTGGTCGACAAGGCCTTTGCCGAGATTGCGTCCGCGCTGCGCGGCGCAAAATCACTCACCGCGATGGTCTATCTCGACGAGGGGCAAGTGCCCGACGGTATGCAAAGCTATGACGAGCTCATTGCGCATGCGCCGATCGCGGATGCATCCGGCGCCTACAACGATCTCGCCGGCATCTTCTACACCGGCGGCACCACGGGGTTTCCCAAGGGCGTGATGCTGTCACATGCCAACATCATCTATGAATCGCTGGTCTGGATCTATGCGCTCCGGTTCCGTGAAGATACCCGGTATCTGCACTCGGCCGGCATGTTCCACCTGGCGGGCACCTCGCCGATGATCGCGCTGACCCTGGTCGGTGGCACGCACGTGACCATCGCGAAATTCGAGCCCGAGCTCGCGATGAAGACCATCGCCGAGCACAAGGTGGATTACTGCCTGTTCGTGCCGACCATGCTCAACATGATGCTCAATCATCCGTCCTTCGGCACGTATGATCTGAGCAGCGTGAGGGATTGCGAATATGGCGCGTCGCCGATGCCGGATGCGCTGCTGGTCAAGCTGATGCGCGTGCTGCCGAGCTGGCGTTTCCATCAGGGCTACGGCATGACCGAGAGCGCGGCGCTGGCGACGATCCTGCCTTGGGAGTACCACGCGCTGGAAGGGCCGCTGGCGGGCAAGCGCAAATCGGCGGGACGGGCGGCGCCCGGCGTCGAAATCCGCATCATCGATCCCGCGGGCAACGAAGTACCGCGCGGCACCGTCGGCGAGATCGCGATCCGCGGCGCCGGCGTGATGCTCGGATATTGGCGCAAGCCCGAGGAAAGCGCGCGCGTGCTGCGCAACGGTTGGCTGCACACCGGCGACGGCGCCTGGATGGACGAGGACGGGTTTGTCTATATCGTCGACCGACTGAAGGACATGATCGTCTCGGGCGGCGAGAACGTCTATTCCGGCGAGGTGGAGAACGCCATCTTCCAGCACGAGCACGTCAAGGAATGCGCCGTTATCGCGGTGCCCGATCCGCAATGGGGCGAGGCGGTACATGCGATCGTCGTGCCGAAGGACGGCAGGAGTCTCGATTCCGAAATGGTGATCGCGCACTGCCGCACCTTGATCGCCGGTTACAAGTGCCCGCGTTCTGTCGATATCCGCCTCGAGCCATTGCCGCTGACCGGTTCCGGCAAGATCATGAAGTCGGCGCTGCGCGAGGAGAAGTGGCAAGGCTATACGAGGTCGGTCAATTGATGCCGGAGGCTGCGAAACGATCCGATCAAGATGTGCCGGGTGATGTGCCGGCGCCTGTTCGCCCGGTCGTGGTCAATGACGACGCCGTGCGGCCAGCACTCGCGCGGCATTGGTCGCGGATATCCGGGAGCCGGACGGAGATTGTCGGCTTCGGCCGCAAATCATCGGGTTTCTCCTGGATCACCTATGCGTTCGTGGCCCGCACTGCGGCTGAAGGCGACCGCAAACTGATTCTGCGCGTCGGTCCACCGAGCGGGCTGTTTGCGCCTTACTCGGTGCTGCCCCAGGTTCATGCGCTGCAGTCGCTGGCCGGCAGCGGCGTACCGGTGCCGGCGTTGGTGTCATCAGAACAGGATGGCGCCGAGATCGGCTTTCCGTTCTTCATCTGCGCGCATGTCGAGGGCGATGTTCCTGCGCCCTGGGCGGCGAGCGAGCTCGATCCCGACCACAAGCGCGCGATCGCCCGGCAGTTCATCGAGATACTCGCGTCGCTGCACCGGATCGACCCAGGCGCGACCCCATTCGCTTCGCTGCAGCTGGGCGGGGAACGCGTCGAGCTGCGTGCGATCGCCGGCTGGCGCGCCTCTCTCGCGCGTCCCACTGCGCGCTATTACCCGCTGCTTGATTGGGGCGGGCGCTGGCTGCGCGACAATTGTCCGCAGCCGCCGCGCCGTGCCATTGTGCATGGCGACTACCGGATCGGAAACTTCATCGAGCACCAGGGGCGGATCGCCGCCATTCTGGATTGGGAGCTGACTCATCTCGGCGATCCCCATGAGGATCTGGCCTGGGCGCTGATGCCGACCTTCAATGCCAGGAGCCGCAAGCTTTATGGTGTGCTTGAGCGGGCGGAGGTGATCCATCTCTATCAGCGCGCCTCCGGCATTGCCGTTTCGGACAAGAGCCTCGCCTTCTACGAGGCTTATGCGCTGTATCAGGCGGCGGCGATCCAGATGTGCGCGGTGCGCGCCTTCGAGGTCGATCGTTTCAACGACATGCGGCTTGCGGTGATGGCAAGCCAGATGCCCTCGATCGTGCGGGCCTTCGAGCGCGCATTGGAGGCCGCGGCATGAGCGCGTCATTCGAACGCCTGATCGACGGCATCATCGATGCACTGCAAAGCCATGTCGTGCCGAACAGCAGCGACGATTTCGTTCGCGGGCAGGTGTTCTCTGCAGTCTACGCGCTGAACGGGCTGAAGCTCGCAGCCGACTGGAAGGCCGGGCCGCTGCTCGAGCAAGTGCGTCTGCAGGACGATACTTTCGCGACGGTCGAACGACTGGCCGGCAGCATGGCGCATCCGGAGATTCCAGCAACGCCCCGCGTCCGGGGCGACATGTCCGACGCTGCCGCGATCGAGGCGCTGCGCGACGATGGCGACCGTCGGCTCGGGCAGCTTCTGCTCTGGGCGACCGGCGAGGGCGCGCGTGTGGCCAATCGCAATGCCGCGACCGAGATCGAACGCCTGCTGCGGCGGGCGACCTGCGACCAGCTGAAGATCGAGCTCGCGACAACGCCGAAGTCGATGCTGCAGCAGATCGCAGGCGGCGAACGCAACGGTGGCGCGGCGCAGGACTGAGTCCGTCGCATCGCTAGCTACCCGGAATTGCATCTTTGCGCAGTGTTCCGGGAATCATTGGTGGCCCCGGGAAAGAAGCTTGCCGGCCCACGGTGCCCGTGCTATTAATTCACCGAACGGTCGTTCGGATTATTATTGACGATCGGTGAAGGCATCCGCTGCAGGCGATCGGTGAGGGAGACGGAGCGATGAACATGATGACCGGCGCCTCGCCATGGGAACGGCTGATCCGGCCCGACCGGGTGCACGGATCGCTCTACACCGATCCTGACATCTTCGAAGCCGAGCTCAAGAACATCTGGTACCGCACCTGGGTCTATGTCGGGCATGAGAGCGAGGTGCCGAACGCCAACGACTACGTCGTCAAGTCGATCGGCCCGCAATCCGTGATCATGACGCGCGACGAGCAGGGCAAGGTCAATTTGCTGCTCAACCGCTGCTCGCATCGCGGCAACCAGGTCTGCTCCTATGACCGCGGCAATGCCCGCTCGTTCACCTGTCCGTTCCATTCCTGGACTTTTGCCAATGACGGCCGCCTGGTCGGTTATGCCTTCCCCGACGGCTATGAGGGGCAGGACAAGTCGCAGCTCGCGCTCGGGCGGGTGACGCGCGTCGAGTCCTATCGCGGCTTCGTGTTCGGCTCGTTCGCGGCCGATGGCCCGACGCTGAAGGAGCATCTCGGCGGCGCCGCCGAGACCATCGACCGGCTGGTGCGCACTTCGCCGGAGAGCGAGGTCGAGATCACGGCGGGCTTCCTCAAGCATCGCGTCAAGGCGAACTGGAAGTTCATCCTGGAGAACGAGTGCGACGGCTATCACCCGGCCTTCGTGCACACCTCGATCTTCGGCGTCGCCGACAGCATGATCGGCAAGCTCTATGGCGGCGCCTCGACCGCGCTGACGCGCGACTACGGCAACGGCCATACCGAGATCGACCTGCGGCCCGAGTTCCGCAAGCGCGACGCGCCGATGAGCTGGTTCGGCACCAGCGAGGACCGGCTGCCGGACTATACGGCGCGCATGAAGGCCGCCCATGGCGACACCGCCGCGCGGGAGATCATGATCGACGGCACGCCGCATGTGATGATCTTCCCGAACCTGTTCATCGCCGAGATCCAGATGTTCGTGATCCAGCCACTCGGCGTCGACGACAGCGTGCAGCACGTCACCGCGTTGCAGTTCAAGGGCGCGCCCGATCTGAACCGAAGGCTGCGCCAGCAGACCATGGGCTCGGTCGGCCCGGCCGGTTTCCTGCTCGCGGACGATTCCGAAATGTACGAGCGCTGCCATCGCGGCGTGCTGGCGCGCAATCCCGAGTGGATCTTCCTCGGCCGCGGCGAGAAGCGCGAGCGGCAGGACGAACTCGGCTTCACGGTCGGCCACGTCACCGACGAGGTGCCGTCGCGCGGCATTTGGACCCATTATCGCAAGCTGATGGAGCCTAACTGATGCTGTCGCGCGAGAGCAGCGCCACGTCGATGAGCGCCATCACCGCCTTTCTCTATCGCGAGGCGCGGCTGCAGGACGAGCATCAATACGAGGCCTGGGAAAAGCTCTGGACCGACGACGGCGTCTATTGGGTGCCGGCCAACGGCGCCAACATCGACCCGGAACGGCAGATGTCGATCATCTACGACAACCGCTCGCGGATCGCGCTGCGCGTCCGGCAGCTGATGACCGGCAAACACTTCACCCAGACGCCGCAGTCGAATTTGCGCCGGCTGATCTCCAACATCGAATTGATGGACGAGCAGCCTGACGACGGCGACATGGCGGTCGCCAGCAACAGTCTCATTTTCGAATCGAGCCTGCGCGACGACACGCTGTGGGCGGCGCGCAATGAATACCGGCTGCGTCATGTCGATGGCGAATTGCGGATGGCCAGCAAGAAGGTCATCCTCGTCAACAACGACAAGGCGATCTACACGCTTTCGTTCCTGGTCTAGAGGAAAACGCGCCATGATCGACAAGGGCCCCGTTCTGCTCGACATCACCGACGGCATCGCGCGGCTGCGGCTCAACCGCCCCGATGCGGCCAACGGCATGAGTGTCGAGCTGCTCCGCGCGCTGTGCGATGCGATCATGGTCTGTCATGGTCATTCCGATCTGCGCGTCGTGCTGCTGAGCGGCGAGGGCACCAATTTCTGCGCCGGTGGCGACGTCCGCGCCTTTGCCTCCAAGGGCGAGAAGCTGCCGGACTATATCCGGCAGGCCACTGCCTATCTGCAGAATGCGGTGACTGGATTGCTGCGGCTGGAGGCGCCGGTCGTCGCATCGGTGCAGGGCTTTGCGGCAGGTGGCGGCGGCTTCGGCCTGGTCTGCGCTTCCGATATCGTGATCGCGGCGGAGTCGGCAAAATTCCTGGCCGGCGCGACGCGGGTGGCGATGGCGCCGGATGCCGGCGTCTCCGTTACGCTGTCGCGGCTGGTCGGCCTGCGGCGCGCGATGTCGATCCTCCTGACCAATCCGGTGATCCCGGCGGCGGAAGCGTTGCAGATGGGCATCGTCACCAGAGTCGTCCCCGATGCCGAACTCGCCGAGGCATCGCTCGCGCTGGCCCGCGAGCTTGCGGCCGGCGCGCCGAAGGCGCTGGCCGCGACCAAGCGGCTGGTCTGGGCCGGCACCGGCACCAGCATCGAGCAGTGCCTGTCGGAAGAGGCGCGCACGGTCGCCGAACTCTCGGGGATGGCCGATGCCCGCGAAGGGCTCGCCGCGGTGATCGAGCGGCGCCAGCCTGTATTCACGGGGCGCTGAGGTGGCGAGCTTGCCATTCGGACGTCTCGATGGCCGCCGCGCCTTCGTCTCCGGCGGCGCGCGGGGCATCGGTGCTGCGATCGCGCGCAGCTTTGCCGGCGCGGGCGCCAGGGTCGTGATCGCCGATCTCGATGTCGCCGCGGCCTCGGAGCTGGCGCGCGAGACCGGCGCCGGCGTTGCAGGATTAGACGTCAGCGATGCGACGGCAGTGCAGGCTGTGATGGCGCAGGACGGCCCGTTCGACATTGTCGTCAACAATGCCGGCATCGATCAGCACGCCTTCTTCACCGATACCACGGCAGAGGATTGGGCGCGGCTGATCGCGGTCAATCTCACCTCGGTCTTGGCCTGCACCCACGCCGCGTTGCCGGCGATGCAGGCGGCGCGCTTTGGCCGCATCATCAACGTTACCTCGGAAGCGGCACGGCTCGGCTCAAAGGGCGGCGCGGTCTACTCCGCGGCCAAGGGCGGCGTGATCTCGTTCACCCGGAGCATCGCGCGGGAGAATGCACGCTATGGCATCACCGCCAACGCGATCGCGCCGGGACCGATCCGTACGCCGATGCTGGAGCAGGCAGCGGCAAAGGGCGGCGACAGGATCCTGCAGGCAATGACCGGCGCAACGCTGCTCGGCCGCCTCGGCGAGCCGGAGGAGGTCGCGGCTGCCGCGCTGTTCCTGGCTTCCGACCAGGCCGCCTATATCACCGGAGAGACGCTCGGCGTTTCCGGCGGCATGGGCATCGGCGGCTGAAATGGGCAGCGCGGACGACGATATCGCAATCACGCCGGTCGATCGCGCGATCGAGCGTTTGCGCGCGATCTATCGCGGCTGGACCCGCGATACATCGGTGGCGCAGATGCGCGACGACTGGGACGCAGCCTTTGCCGGCTGCTCGGTGCCGGTGATGTGCCAGCCGGTCGCCGCCGGCGGGGTCGACGGCGAATGGCTCGTGCCGACGGACGCATCGCGCGACAAGGTGATCCTCTATTTTCACGGCGGCGGCTTCCGCATCGGCTCGGTCGCGTCGCATCGCGACCTCGCCGCGCGGATTGCCGATGCATCCGGCTGCCGCGTGCTCTCGATCAATTACCGGCTGGCGCCGGAGCACCGGTTTCCGGCGGCGCTCGAGGATGCGCTGATTGCCTATCGATATCTGCGCGACCAAGGGCTGGATCCGGCGGATATCGCCTTCGCCGGGGATTCGGCCGGCGGCAATCTCGTGCTGTGCACGATGCTGGCGGCGCGCGACCGCGGTTTGCCGCTGCCCGCCGCCGGCGCGCTGATGTCACCCTGGACCGATCTCACCGCGAGCGGCGCGAGCTATCAGAGCCGGGCCGAGGCCGATCCGATCCACCAGCGCGCGATGATCCTGGCGCTGGCGAAGAACTATCTCGGCAAAGACGGCGATGTCAGCGATCCCTTCGCCTCGCCGCTTTATGCCGATCTCACCGGTCTGCCGCCGCTGCTGGTGCAGGTCGGCGACCGCGAGACCGTGCGCGACGATGCGACGGAACTGGCCGCGCGGGCGAAGGCTGCCGGAGTCGACGTCGCGCTACAGGTGTGGGACGGCATGATCCACGTCTTCCAGATGTTCCCGGAGATTCCGCAGGCGCGAGAGGCGATCGCATCGCTGGCAGCTTTTTTGCGCAACCATCTTCACATCGGCCATGAGAGAGCGCCACAATGAACGTCATGACGTCGGATCCGCGCCAGCTCACTGAGACCGAGTTCCACTTTTCGGAGCAGCCCAATCTGCCCGAGGAGCTGCGCATGCTGCGCGAGCAGGTGCGCCGCTTTGTCGAGAAGGAAGTGGTGCCGCATGCCGAGGCGTGGGAGCGCGACGGCAAGATCCCGCGCGAGATCTATCGCCGCATGGGCGCGCTCGGCTTCCTCGGCATGCGCCATGCGGCCGAATATGGCGGCACCGACATGGGGCCGCTGGCCTCGATGGTGTTCGCCGAAGAGCTGGGCCGCTCCAGCTTCGGCGGCTTCACCTCTTCGATCCTCGTGCATACCGACATGTCGGCGGTGCACATCTCCTTGCGCGGCACGCCGGAACAGAAGCAGAAATATTTGCCGGCGATTATCCGCGGCGAGACTGTCTGCTCGATCGCGGTGACCGAGCCGGACGCGGGCTCCGACGTCGCCGGCCTCAAGACGCGGGCGCGACGCGACGGCGACAGCTGGGTGATCAACGGCGCCAAGATGTTCATCACCAACGCGGTCTATGGCGACCTCCTGATCGTCGCCGCGCGCACCGACCCGCACGCCAAGGGCAGCCGCGGCATCTCGCTGTTCATCGTCGAGCGCAACACGCCGGGCATCACGGCGACCAAGCTCGACAAGCATGGCTGGCTCTGCTCGGACACCGCCGAGATCGCGTTCCAGGACGTGCGCGTGCCGGCGGAGAATCTGCTCGGCGAGGAGAACAAGGGCTTCTACGGCATCATGGAGACCTTCCAGAACGAGCGCATCTGCATCGGCGGCATCTGCGCGGGCGAATCCGCCAAGGCGATCGAGCTGACGACGAATTACGTGAAGACGCGGCAGGCATTCGGCGGCCCGCTCTGGAATCAGCAGGGCGTGCGGCTGAAGCTCGCCCAGCTTGCGGCGAAAGCGGCGGCGGCGCGGGCGCTGGCCTATCAGGCCGCCGAGCTTGCGGCGGCCGGGCAGGATTGCCTGCGCGAAGTGTCGATGGTGAAGGCGCTGTCGCCCGAGGTGCTGCACGAGGTCGTGCATGGCTGCCTGCAACTGCACGGCGGCTCAGGCTTCATGCGCGGCACCCCGATCGAGCGCATGGTGCGCGACGCGCGGGTGCTGACGATCGGCGGCGGCGCGACGGAGGTCATGCTGGAGGAAGTGGCGAAAAGGATGTGACGCCGGCGCTCTTTCTTACCTCGCCCCGCTTGCGGGGAGAGGTCGGATCGCATCGTGAGATGCGATCCGGGTGAGGGGGAGTCTCCACGAGCGTTTCTGGCAGCGCGTCTGCGGATGCGGCCCCTCACCCCAACCCTCTCCCCGTAAGAACGGGGCGAGGGAGCAGACCTACGTCCGGGGCATGTCATTTCTGGGCACGAGCGCCCTGGCCGACAGTCTGCGCCGCAATGCCCGGCTTCAGCCGCCAGTCCTCGCCAAAATCCGCGAGCGGGTGGAAGAACAGCGGCTCGGTGGTCTCGAGTTGCCGCAGCCGTTCGGCATAGTCGTCGAGATAGCGGTGCCGCGTGGCCTCGTCGACGAAGTTCACTGAATACGACACGAACGGCGGCAGCACCTTGCAGCCGGCATAGGCCAGCATGCCGTTCTGGATCGGCCACAGCACCACATCGAGCGCGCCGACCAGCCCGTCGGGCGCGCACATGCCGGGATAGGCGGCGGTCGAGGTCACGACCATGGCGCGGCGGCCGTTGAGGCCGCCGGTGTCGTAGCGGCGGCCGCCGCCGTAGATTGCGCCATTGACGAACACGCGGTCGATCCAGCCTTTCATGATGGCGGGGACGGAGAACCACCACAGCGGAAACTGCAGGATCAAGAGGTCGCACCACAGCAGCTTCTCGATCTCGGCGGCGATATCGCCGCTGAGCGCACCGTGCTGCAGGTTGTATTTCTGCTCGCGGTCATATTGCAGCCGGTCGGGAAACCGCCGCGCGCCAAAGTCTTCGGCGGTCGCCACCGGGTTGAACCGCATGGCGTAGAGATCGGAGATCCTGACCGTGTGCCCGAGCGCGGTCAGTTCCGCCACCGACCGCGCCAGCAGTGCAGCGTTGAACGACTGCGCCTCCTGATGGGCAAAGACGATCAGGACCTTCATCTCTCTAGTTCACCGGCTTGAAGCTGAGCGTCGCGGCATCGGCCTGCATGATCTGCAGCTTCTGGTTGGAGAAGCGGACGCCGGGACCGAAGCTGATCGGCGCCATCACGCCGGTCTCGACATTCTTGGTCTTCTCAAGTTCCGAAATGGTGCAGGCCCAGGTCGGCTGCTTGCCGCAGCGCTCGATTGCCGCGATCAAGACCTTCGCGGCGGCATAGCCGGTCATGGTGTAGCGGTTGATGCCCTTGAACTCGGCCTCCGACACCAGCGGCTTGGCCTTCTCGAGGAACGCCTTGCCCGCCGCGCCCGCGAACGGCTCGACATAGTCGACCGCGTAGATGCCGTCGCCCGCCGGGCCCATCAGCTTCAGCACCGGCTCGATGCGGCCGGGCCAGAAGATGCCGGTCACCGGCTTGATGTTCAATTTCTCGAGCTCCTTTGTCATCGCGATGTTCTCGGCGATGATGCCGCCGGCCAAAAACACCTCGGCGCCGGAATCCTTCAGCTGCAGCATGTCGGACGAGAAGTCCTGCTGGCCCTTCTTGTAGTTGCCGCTGTAGACGACGTTCAGCTTCTTGGCCTTGACCACGGAATCGAAGCCGTCGCGCACCGTGATGCCGTAATCGTCGTCCTGGGTGATCAGGCCCCATTTCTTGCCGGGGTTCCTGTCGGCAAGGAAGTTGACGAGGTGGATGATGCCTTCCTCGTAGGATTGCCCGACCACGAACACGTTCTTGCGCGCCGGCTCCCACAGGAATTTGACCGGCGCGACGTCGATCACGGTCGGGATACCGGACTTCTCCAGCACCGGCATCACAGCGATCGACTGGCCCGAGCCGGAGATGCCGAGCATCGCAAACACCTTGTCGACGTCGATCACCTTCTTGACGCCCTGGATGGTTCGCGCGGTAACGTAGCCGTCGTCCTCCAGCACATATTTGATCTTGCGGCCGTTGATGCCGCCGGCGGCGTTGGCTTCGGCGATCGCGATCTTGTGGCCGATCGAGGCGGCGACGCCCAGCAGCGCCGGCGGGCCGGTCAGGGGCTCGACGTCGCCGATCAGGATCTCGCTGTCGGTAATCCCGGGATCGGCGGCAGCAGCGGGGCCGATTGCAAGACAGGCCGTGGTGAGCAGCAGCGCGGCCGCCGCCAGGTGTTTGATCATTGTCTCCTCCTCATGGTGTTGCGTCTTTTCTTGTTAGTAGCGCAGCGGCCAGTGCACCCAGGCCCGCCTGATGTCGTGCCAGGCGCCGACCAGCCCCCGCGGCTGGAAGCGCAGGAACAGGATGATAACGAGGCCGTAGAGCATGCTCTTCAGCTCCTGCGCGCCGGTCGTGAAGGTCGCATCCATCTGCGCGCTGAACAGGCTGAAGACGAGCCGCGTCGCCTCCGGCAGCAGCACGATCAGGATGGTACCGAGCACCGCCCCGAGCGCGGAGCCGAGCCCGCCGACGATCAGGATCGCCAACGCCTCGATCGAGAGCAGGAACGGAAAGCCCTCGACGCTGACGAAGGAGAGATAGATGCCGTACAGCGCGCCGGCGATGCCGGTGATGAACGCCGAGGTGACGAAGGCGAACAGCTTGTAGGCATGCAGGTTGATGCCCATGACGCGCGCCGCCGTGTCGTTGTCCCTGATCGCGACAAAGGCGCGGCCGACCCGGCTGCGGCGGATGTTGAGGGTGGCGAACAGCGTCAGCCCCGCGATGCCGAGGCAGAGATAGGTGAAGGCGGCATCGCCGTCGAAGCTGATGCCGAATATCTCGGGCCGCTGCACCTGAATGCCGCGTGCGCCGTTGGTGAGCCAGCGCATCTCCAGGATCACGGTGTTGATGATGAAGGAGAAGGCGAGCGTGGTGATGGCGAGGTAAAGTCCCTTGAGCCGAAGTGACGGCGCACCGACGATCAGGCTCGCCAGCGCCGGCACCACGCCGGCGCCGAGGAAGCCGACCAGCGGCGGCATGTGATATTTCGAGACCAGCACCGCATAGGCATAGGCGCCGGTGACGAGGAAACCGACATGGCCGAGCGAGATCAGGCCGGTGTAGCCGGTCAGGATGTTGAGTCCGAGCGCACCGGTGCCCGTGATCAGGATGATCATCAGGAACGACAGCGCGTAGGAGTTCAGCGCAAAAGGAGCGGTGATCAGCGCCAGCAGCAACACGGCCGACCATAGCCACACCGGCGGGGAATCGATCAGCGCAACCAGTTCGCCGTAGCTCTGCTTGTAATCGCCGGTGCGCATCACACCCTCTCGATGTCGCGTTCGCCGAAGATGCCGAACGGGCGGATCATCAGCACGATGATGATCATGGCAAAGCCCGCGACCTCCTTCATGCCGGAGCCGATATAGCCGCCGGCCAGGTTTTCGGTGATGCCGATCAGGAGGCCGCCGAGGCCGGAGCCGAGCACGGCGTCGAGGCCGCCCAGGATGGTGGCCGGAAACGCCTTCAGCCCGAGCTGGAACATCGCCGGCGACAGGTCGTAGGACAGCGCAAAGAACACGCCGCCGATGCCGGCGATCACTGAAGACGCGGCCCAGGCCAGCGCATGCACTTTGGTGGCGCTGATGCCCATCAACAACGCGGTGCGGTCGTCGGCCGCGACCGCGCGCATCGCAACGCCAACCTTGCTGTAACGGAAGAACGCCCAGATCGCGGCGAGCAGCAGAAGCAGCGTCGCGATGACCGCAATCTGCCCGGTACGCACGCCGATGCCGCCGAGATGCACGATGCCGCGGCCCATGCCGATATCGAGGCCGTGCGGGTAGGCGTCCCAGATGAAGTTGATGGCGGAGCGCAGGATCACGGCGAGTCCGATCGTCACCATCACGGTCGCGAATACCGGCTCGCCCAGCATCGGCCGCATCACGAGGCGCTCGATGATCAGGCCGAGCAGGACAGCGGCGAGAATCGCACCAACCGCGACGACGAATACATTGCCGCCGACCGTGGTCGAGATCGTCCAGGCGATATAGGCGGTGATCATGGTCATCTCGCCCTGTGCGAAATTCACCAGCCCGGTGGATTTGTAGATCACCGCGAAGCCCATCGCGATCAGTCCGTAGATCGCGCCGATCGCGAGTCCCGAGATCAGCAGCTGGATGAGATACTGCATTCAGCCCTCCGCCCGGTAGATGATGGCGAGTTCACGGGCGAACTTCTTCTCGATCATGGCGCGGCGTACCTTCTGGGTGGCGGTCAGCTCGCCGTCGTCATGGTCGAGCTCCTTTTCCAGGATGGCGAACCGCCTGATGTTCTCGACCCGGGCGAACCGCTTATTGGTCTCGTAGACGACGCGCCCGACCAGCTCATTCACTTCGGGAAGCTGCGACAGCGATTTGTAGTTGGTGTAGGCGAGCGCCCGGTCGCGCGCCCAGCGGCCGACATTGTCGTAATCGACCTGGATGATGGCGCCGAGATACTTCCTGGCCTCGCCGACCACGATCGCTTCCTTGATGAATTCGGAATCCTTCAGCGCGTTCTCGATCTCGGACGGCGCGATGTTCTTGCCGCCGGCGGTGATGATGATCGCCTTCTTGCGGTCGACCACGGCGATCTCGCCATTGTCGAGGACATCGATGATGTCGCCGGTGCGCAGCCAGCCGCCGGGCTCCAGCGAGGCGGTCGAGGCCTTTTCGTCGAGGAAGTAGCCCTTGAAGACGCCGGGGTTGCGCAGCAGGATCTCGCCGTCGGCATCGCACTTCCACTCGGTCTGCGGCAGCGGCACGCCGCAGCCGCCGATCCGGTGATGGCTTGCGGTCTGGATGAAGGCGACGCCGCCGCTTTCGGTGAGGCCGTAGCCCTGCGACACCGGGCGGCCGATGATGTCGAAGAAGCGCAGCGTCTCCGGCGAGATCGAGGCGCCGGCGCAGAGCCGGTGCCGACTGTAGGCAAAGCCGAGATGGCGCTGCAAATTGCGGAACATCAGGAGATAGAGCAGTCCGTAAGCGACACGGTCGAGCAAATTGGCCTTGCCGGCCTGCCGACGGTCGGACAGCGTGCGGCCCCAGGCGAGGCAGGCCCTGGTGAAGCTCTGGCGCAGGCGGCCGCTCTCGCCGAGGCGGAACAGAAAGCCCTGCTGCAGCTTCTCATAGATGCGCGGCACGCCGACGAAGAAGGTCGGCGCGATCTCGCGGATGTTGATCGCGACGGTGTCGATCGATTCGGCGAACGAAACGGTGCCGCCGAGCACCAGATGGGTCACGGTGCCGTAGCAGCGCTCGGCGACGTGGCACAGCGGCAGATAGCTCACCGCCTCGAACGACTTGTCGGCAATGCCCACGGTTTTGGCGTAGGCATAGGCGGCGTAGACGAGATTGCGATGGGTCAGCATCGCGCCCTTGGGCGGACCCGTCGTGCCCGAGGTGTAAACGAGGATGCAGACGTCGTCGGGCGCGCCCTGATTGATCAGGCGGTCGAGCGTCGCGTCGGCCTCCGGATTCTGCTGGGCGTAGGTCTTGCCACGCTCGCACAATGCGGCGAACGACATCAGCTCCGATTGCCGGTAATGCCGCAGTCCCTTCATGTCGACGCAGACGATGGCCTCGAGGTCCGGCAGGCCGCCATTGTTGGCCATCGCGTCGAGCACCTTGTCGGTCTGCTCCTGGTCGCCGGTGACGACGATGCGGGCGCCCGAATGCTTGACGATATATTGCAGCTCGACCCAGGGATTGGTCGGATAGATGCCGACCGCCACCGCGCCGATCATCTGCGCACCAAGATCGGCGTAAAACCATTCCGGCGTGTTCTCGCCGGCGATGGCGATGCGGTCGCCCGGCTTGATGCCGAGCGAGAGCAGGCCGAGCGCCACCGCGCGCGCGGTGTCGTAATAGTGGCGCCAGGAATAGGGATTCCAGATGCCGTGGTCCTTCTCGCGCAGCGCCAGCGCCTCGCCGTGCATCGCGGCGCGCTGCCGCAGCAATTGCGGGATAGTGATCGCGGCATCGGCAAGCGCGGTTTGGAACGCGTCGGCGCCGGTTACCGACGGATTCCGCGGCGTGCTCGCTTGCAGCGGCGGATGAGCGGTGCGCAGGCTGTCTAGCGTCGACATCACGCGCCCACCTTTGCCACCGCGTCAGTGCGCTGGCCGCCGAGATAGGCCTCCGCGACTGCCGGATCGCGCCTGATCTCACCAGGTGTGCCTTCGGCGATCTTGCGGCCGAAATTCAGCACATGGACGCGGTCGGAGACGTCCATCACGATGCGCATTTCGTGCTCGATCATCACGACAGTGATGCCGAGCTCGTCACGGATGTCGAGCACAAAGCGTGCGATGTCCTCGGTCTCCTCCTGGTTCATGCCGGAGACCATCTCGTCGAGCAACAACAGCTTCGGCTCGCAGGCGAGCGCGCGGCCGAGCTCGACGCGCTTTTGCTGGCCGTAGGACAGTGTGCCGACCACGGCGTCCCTGATATGCTCGATCTCGAGAAATTCGATGATGTGTTCGACGCGCTGCCGTGCCGCGATTTCCTCCTTGCGGGTACGCCCGTAAAACCACACCGCATCGAGCACGGTCGTACGCAGATGGGTGTGGCGGCCGGTCAGGATGTTCTCGACCACGGTGCCGTGCTTGAACAGCGCGAGATTCTGGAAGGTGCGGCCGATACCGACGGCGGCGAATTTCCACGGCGAGATCGTCGAGAGGTCGATGCCGTCGAAGCTGATGCGGCCGCCGCTCGGCCGCAGCACGCCCGAGATCATGTTGAACAGCGTGGTCTTGCCGGCGCCGTTCGGACCGATCACGCTGCAGATCTCGCCGGGCGCGACGCGCAGGCTGACATCGGCGACGGCCTGCAGGCCGCCGAAGCGCTTTGACAGGTTCTCGACCGTGAGCAGCGCCGTCACGACAGCCACCGCTTGCGACGCTTGTAATGCTTGACGTCGCGCAGGCTCTTGCGGCCGGCGGAGGAGACGCCGAGATAGAATTCCTGGACGTCCTCGTTGGCGGTGAGCCTCGCTGCCGTGCCGTCGAGCACGACGCGACCGGTCTCCAGGATGTAGCCGTAGTCGGCGATGTCGAGTGCGCGCTGCGCGTTCTGCTCGACCAGCAGCACCGTCATCTTCAGTTCGTCGCGCAGCCGGACGATCACCTCATAGATGCGGTCGATGATCAGCGGCGCGAGGCCGAGCGACGGCTCGTCGAGCGCCAGCAACACGGGATCGGTCATCAACGCGCGGCCGATCGCGAGCATCTGTTGCTCGCCGCCAGACATGTAGCCGGCGATCTGGTCGCGCCGCTCATATAGCCGCGGAAACAGCGCAAACACCTTGTCGCGGCGCTCGCGCGCCTCGGCGCTGGTCCTGGTGTAGCCGCCCATTTGCAGGTTCTCGTCGATGGTGAGTGCCGCGAACACGCGGCGGCCCTCCGGCACCTGCACGATGCCGCGGCGGACCAGTTCGTCCGGCGCAAGGCGATGCACCTCGTCATTGCGGAAGCGGATGCTGCCGTTCTCGATCACGCCTTCCTCGGTATAGAGGATGCCGGACATCGCCTTCAGCAGCGTCGATTTGCCGGCGCCGTTGGAGCCGAGCAGGGCGACGATGCTGCCCTCGGGCACCGCGATCGAGACGTCGCGGATCGCCTCGATCGCATTGTCGTAGACGATCCGGATGTTGCGGAATTCAAGCAAGCCATCCTGCGCCGGCGCGGCCTGCGGTGCTGCTTGCGGCATCGGATGCGGGATGGTCGTCGGCATCGTGCTCAGACCCGGCCTGCCGATAAGCGCGGGCGCGCGGCGAGGATCGCGTCGGTGACGATCTTGGCAGTCTCGGCGCAGGCTTGCGTGCCGCCATTGCCATATTGCTTCACCGCGTCGCCGACGCACCACAGGCCCTCGATGCCGGTCTCGCGCGGCAAATCGTAGCCGGCGCAGCTGCGTTGCGCCGGCCAGTCGTCGCGCATTACCCGGATCGAGAGGATTTTTGCCTGGTCGAAATTCGCGAACTGCTCGCGAAGATCCTCGAGCGCGAGCGCGACCTCCGCGGCGGCATCGAAATCGCCGAGCGCAGGCACCGGCACGGCATAGGCGACGTAGAGGTACCAGCCGGGCGGCGCTAATTCCGGACAAGTGGCAGAGAGGTTGGCCATGTTGCAGAGCCGGCGCGTCTTGCCGAAGGTGACGATGCCGGGATGACTGATCAGCGGCTCGCGGCTGGCGACATTGATGACGATGTTGGCGGCCGGGCGAAGGTCGTTCTTCACCCTGGCGATGTAATCCGCCGGGAACGCCTCGCTGCCGGCAAGCGCGACGGTGGCCTTCGGTCCCGCGTTGCTGATCACGAGATCGGTGTCGATCCGCACCGGTTCACCGTTCCTGAGCACGGTGACGCCTTCGACCTTGCCGTTCGCGGCATGGATCGTCGTCGCCGGCGTTCCAAGCCAGATGTCGCCGTTGCGCCTGATCGCGCTGCCCAGGCTGTTCCAGACGCCGATCGTGCCCTGCGGGCAGAAGCCGAATTTCTTGAAGGCGCCCTTGCTGGTGAAATAAGTGAGGAAGGCGCGGGCCGGTAGCTCGGCGGCGTTGCAGGCGAAGATCGCCGCGCAGAGATTGCGGAATAGCGCGTGCACGGTGGCGTTGCTGGTGTAGCCCTTCAGCCAGTCCTCGGTCGATTGTCGCCCGTCGGGCAGATTGCCGGAGCGGGCGTCGGCGAATTTCTCCAGGATGCGCGAGGCCTGCTTGGTGAGTTGCCCGAGCAGCAGCGACCAGCCGCCGCGGCCGACATCGATCACCTTGCCGTCGATGAAGAACGAGCTCGCGGGCTCCGGCGCGCGGATGTCGAGCGGGGCGCCGACGGTGTGGAAGGTTTCCTCGAACACGCCACCGAACTCGATCGCGATCGCGCCGATATTGACCTTGAAACCGTCGATCTCCTCGGTCGAGGCGCGCCCGCCGAGCCGGTCCTTGTCGTCGACGACGAGCGTATGCAGCCCGCCATGGGCGAGGCGCGCGGCGGCGCACAGCCCGCCGGCACCGGCTCCGATCACGACAGCATCGATCCTCTGAGAATCCACGCGCAACCTCCCGCGATGCCGCCGGGTTGCTCCCGGCGTGCGCAATCCGCTTGCTTGATGGAACGTAGTCTAATATAATCCGACCGGTCGTTCAAATTATTTTTTGACGGAGGTCGCTCATCGCATGGGCGATGGAAGAGTTCTGGTGGATGGTGCCCGCAAAGGGGAGGAGAGCGTGGGGCTGCGGTAGTATAGAGAGAGGCAGTCGCCCGATTCCGGCGGCGCCAATGGTGCACGAGAGAGACGGCAATGGCGCGGACGCGCTCAGAGAATTACGACGAGATCCAGCGGAACATTCTCACCACCGCCTGCGGCCTGTTCGCGCGGCAGGGCTACATGCGTGCCTCGATCGCCGACCTTGCGGATGCCTGCAAGCTGTCGCGCGGCGCGCTGTACCATTATTTTGATTCCAAGGAAGCGATCCTGTTCGCGATCCTCGACGCCCATATCCGCGAGATGATCTCCGACGTCGAAGCCGCGATGGCCGAAAAGGCGACGACGCTGGAGCAGTTCCGCGCCGCGATCCAGGCCATCGTCGCGCTGAATGCGCGTTCGAGCGACGAGCAGCGCGTGATCCTCAACGACCTCTCGTTCCTCGGCGAGACCGAGCAGGATGCGATCAAGGCGCTGGAGCGCCAGCTGGTCGACACGGTCTCGGATCTCTTGGTCAAGCTCGACAAGGAAGGCAAGATCGTCAAGCGGACCAAGAAGATCTACAGCATGATGCTGTTCGGCATCCTGAACTTCAGCCACACCTGGTACGATCCGAAGGGCGGGATCGATCCAAGGGAGTTCGCCGACATGGTGGTGGACCTGTTCCTGTACGGCTTCACCATGCCGGTGCCGGCAAAGGACGCCGCGCGGCCGCTGCGCCAGCGCGCGTGAGGCCATCGCGGCGCGCTTTGCGACCTCGCGCCGAAGACATCTCTCGCAGCGATTATTCCTCATCTCATCTGCACATCATCGTGAAGGCCGAGACGTTATCCCGCGCGTAACGAACGCGCGGCGCGCTGCGTAGTTCTGCCACGAACGCCGCAACAGCGGCTGATGATGGCATCGCAGCGAGGGAAGAAACATCCGCATGAATCTGTCGTTCAACATCGCCGAACAGGGCGAGGGGTCTTATCGTGCGCTCGCGATCCTGCGCTGGGTCATGGTCGTGATCTTCGTGTCGTTCGGCATGCAGAAATTCACGCTGCAATAATCGGCGCAAGGCATCGCGCAGTTCATCAGCAACAGCCCGTTCATCTCGTGGCTTTCGGTGTTCGGTCTCCGAGGCGAGGCCTACGTGCTCGGCGTCACCGAGTTCGGCATTGCGGCGCTGCTCGCCGCCGGCGCGTTCAGCCCGCTTCTCTCGGCAATCGGCGCGCTGATGGGCGTCATCACCTTCGCGGTGACGTGGTCGTTCTTCTTCACGACTCCCGGGGTGGTCAAATGGAGCCTGTCGACGGATCCGATGGCCTGGAACCTGGCCGGCGAGTTCCTGTTCAAGGACATCGTGCTGCTGTGCGTCTGCCTCGTGCTGCTGTTGGCGTCGTTGCCGCGGTCGATCGTCCGCTCGCGCGCCACATAGTCTCGTCCGGCGCGATCGATGGTTAATCGATGTCTAACGAGGCATCGCGCGCATCCGGCATCTGGAACAGGACAAAACGTCGCGGACGACCGTGTCTTGAAAATCGAATCCGATCGGCTTATGCAACCTTCGATTGACGAATTGTTGCTAGGAAGAAACGTCCCGGTTGGGAGCGGAATGTGACGAAGTCAGAAATATCCTTGGCCCGATCGGCAAGCGCCGATCTTGCCGTTTCGTCGAAGCCCACTCCCGTCATTTTCAAACGTCCCGCATTTTTTAGTTCGATTGCAGTTCCCGCACCGTGGCTGGAGTGGGAGGGCGGTCGCGATCGCGGCTTCCGGAAGTGACCACCGGAACAGCGATCGGGCCGCCCCGTCCCCAGCCGGGCGGGTAACGGCGCAAGACGCGCAATCGTGAATTCGGACGCATCGGTTCCACCGCTAGGATCGTGATGTCGCCATCTCTCGATGGTGAACAGACTAGTCTGCAGGTCGCATCGCAACATCGTCCCGATTTCGTTCATTATGAGACAATGGCTCACCGTCCGGATCGCGGCCGTCCTGCTCGTCGTCGCTGTTAGCGTGCTTGGGGTGGCGCGCGCGGATTCCGACATGGACGCGCAGATCAGGGACATCGTCACGACGGAACTCGCGCCGACCGCGACTGCGGCCGACCCGGGCGGCCTCGCCGCGGCGGTCTATGCCGGCGGCCGGGTCGCGTTCTTCAACTACGGTTTCGCTGACGCCGCGGCGAAGCGACCGGTCACCCCGGATACGCTGTTCAACCTCGCCTCGTTGCGCAAGCTGTTCGAGGCGACGCTGGTCGCGCTCGGCACCGAGCGCGGCGAATTGCGGCTGGACGATCCGGTCGGCAAGTATCTGCCCGAGCTCAACGGCGACTACGTCAGCCGCGTCACCATCGGCGAACTCGTCAATCATACGTCGGGGCTGCTGCTGCCGACCGATCATCCGCCATGGCCGGTCGGGACCTTCAGCCGTGATCAGTTCATCGCGATGCTCAACGCGTGGACGCCGCCGGCAGGAGAGCAGCCGGGCAAGCAGCGCATCTACAGCCATGCCGGCTATGTCCTGCTGCAGCTGGTGCTGGAGCGGCGCTATGAGATGCCGATCGCGACGTTGATCGGGAGCCGCATCCTCAAGCCGCTCGGAATGACGTCGACCTTCGTTCCGGACCGCAGCGAGGACAACCGCGCGAGGATGGCGCCCGAGCTGATGCAGCGTGTGGTTCAGGGCTACTCCCACGACGGCACGGCGATCGGTCCGCCGGGCAATCAGCAGCGCTATTACGATTTTCCAGGCACCGGCCAGATGTTCTCATCGGCGCGCGATCTCGGCATATTGCTGGGCGCCTGCCTCGACGGCGCGGTGATCGATCCGGAATTGCGCGCGGCGTTGCAGATGACCGAGCGGGAGAGTTTTCGCGTCGACGAAAAGTTCGGCCAGGCGATGGCATGGGAGCATGTGCGGCTGGACGGCGTCACCGTGATCGACAAGCCGGGCGGTCTCAATAACGCCTCAGCCTATGTCGGCCTGGTGCCGGCGCGCAGGCTCGGCATCGTGCTGCTCGCCAATCGCGGCGACTATCCGCACGAGATCGCGCGCTACAGGATTTTGCCGGCCCTCGCGCGACTCTAGTCGCAGGACGTGCCGGTTCAATGACACGGCCTGCGCGGCAGGGCAGGGGATGCATGCAAAAATTGCGATGGCGCGGAACCATGATCGACTGTATAAGCCGGTAGCTTCTTCTCCATTTTGAAGAGGCTGATATGACCGATCTGTATCCTGATTTGCACAATTGGCTTTCGCAACAGCCCCATGGGTTGCGAACCTTCAGGACCTTCCAGCAAAAACTCGAGATTCTGAGCAAGGACGACCCGGAGCAACGCGGCGTTTGCCGGCTGCTGAGCGGCCTCGTCGGCAATTACGTCGAGACCTTCGACGAGGAGCCGCTGCCCGTTGCGGTTGCCGACCGCGCCTATGGCCGGCTGCTCGATCTCGTCGCAAGCCTTGATCTCAAGGGAAATCCCGACCGGCGCCTCGCCGACATCAACCGCATCGCATCCTGCGATCTGCTGAACTGATCGCGACGGCTTAGCGCCGCGTCGTCGCGAGCTCGCGATAGAGCGCGGCGTAGCGGCCGGCGCGATTGTGCCAGGAGACATCGGTGGCCATGCCGGCCTGCTGCAGCCGGCGCCATGTCACCTTGTCGTTGAACAGCAGGTTTGCCTTGCGCAGGCCATGGGCGAGCGCGTCCGAAGCGACGGGTGCGAACTTGACCCCGGTCGGCGCATCGCCGGTGATCGCGACTTCGTCGAAGTCGAGCACAGTGTCGGCAAGGCCGCCGACATTGGCGACAACAGGGACCGCGCCGTAGCGCAGCGCGCACAGCTGGGTGAGGCCGCACGGTTCGAAGCGCGACGGCACCGCGAGCGCGTCCGCGCCGGCCTGGATCAGATGCGCCAGCGCCTCGTCGTAGCCGATCACGACCGCGATTCGTCCGGGATTGTCGCGCGCCAGCGCGGTGTAGCGGTCCTGCAGGTCGCGATCGCCGCTGCCGAGCAGCGCAAGCTGAATGCCTTCGCCGAGCAGCGTCGGAATGTTCTCGAGCAGCAGGTCGAGGCCCTTCTGCCATGACAGCCGGCTGATGACGCCGAGCAGCATCGCATCCGGCGTGGGATCAAGCCCGAAGCGCCGTTGCAGCGCCGCCTTGTTCGCCGCGCGCTCCGCCGGCTGCTCGGCGCTGAAGCGCGCCGCGATGTCGGGATCGGTGGCCGGATTCCACACCGATATGTCGATGCCGTTGAGGATGCCGCTCAGCACGTCGGCGCGTTCGCGCAAGAGGCCGCCGAGCCCCATGCCGCCCTCGTCGCTTTGAATTTCCCGCGCATAGGTCGGCGACACCGTGGTGATGCGGTCGGCGAATTGCAGGCCGGCCTTCAACAGGCTGATGGTGCCGTAATATTCGACGCCGTGCAGCGCGTAGGATTCGCCCGGCAGGCCGAACGCGGCAAGCATGTCCGGCGAGAACTGGCCCTGATAGGCGAGGTTGTGCACGGTCATCACCGTGCCGGGGCGCGGTTGCCCGGCATAATGCAGGAGGGCGGGTGCGAGGCCCGCCTGCCAGTCATGCGCATGCACGATGTCGGGGATAAAGGAGGTGATCGCGCCCTGGCCGATCTCCGCCGCCATCCGCGACAGCGCGGCAAAGCGGATGCCGTTGTCCGGCCAGTCGCGTCCGTCCGGGCCGACATAGGGATTGCCGGGGCGCGCATAGAGATGCGGCGCGTCGAGCGCGAACAGATCGAGGCCATCATGCGTGCCACCCAGCACGCGGATCGGCCCGCCGTAGAATTCCGGCCGGTGCAGCAGCGTCTCCGCCGAAGCCAGCGCCTTGAGCACGTCGGGATAGCCGGGCACCAGCGTCCGCGTCGTGACGCCGTGCTGCTTCAGCGCTGCCGGCAGCGCGCCGACCACGTCGGCGAGGCCACCGGTCTTGACGATCGGGTAGACTTCAGAGGCGACTGCGAGGACGCGGATGGGCGTCATGTCCCCAGCCTGTCGATCATCGACTGCGTGATCAGCGTGATGCCGTTCTCGGTGGTGCGGAAGCGCTTGCCGTCGAATTCGGGATCCTCGCCGACCACGAGCCCTTCCGGAATCCTCACCCCGCGATCGATCACGACGTTTCGGAGCCGTGCTCCGCGGCCGACATTGACATAGGGCATGATCACCGCATTCTCGATATTGGCGTAGGAATTGACGTGCACGCCGGTGAACAGCAGAGAGCGGCGCAGCGACGCGCCCGAGATGATGCAGGCACCCGAGACCAGTGAGGTCACCGCCTGGCCGCGTCGTCCGTCCTCGTCATGCACGAACTTGGCAGGCGGGGTGATCTCGGCATAGGTCCAGATCGGCCATGATCGATCGTAGAGGTCGAGCTCGGGCACCACGTCGGTGAGATCGATATTGGCGCCCCAATAGGCATCGACGGTGCCGGCATCGCGCCAGTAGGAGCGGGGATCGTCGCCGGAGCGGACGCAGGAATCGTTGAACTGATGCGCGATCGCCCGGCCGTGCTTCACGATATAGGGGATGATGTCCTTGCCGAAATCGTGGGCCGAGTTCGGGTCAACGGCATCGCGGCGCAACTCGTCGAACAGGAATTCCGAATTGAAGACATAGATGCCCATGCTGGCCAGCGACTTGTCGGGCTTGCCGGGCATCGGTGGCGGATCGGCGGGCTTCTCGAGGAAGGACTGGATCAGGCCGGTCTCGTCGATATGCATGATGCCGAAGGCGCTGGATTCAGCCCGCGGCATTTCAAGGCAGCCGACCGTGACATCGGCGCCGCTTTCGACATGCTGCTTCAGCATGATTTCGTAATCCATCTTGTAGACGTGGTCGCCGGCGAGCACCAGGATGTACTTGGTGCCGTGCGCTTCGAGGATGTCGATGTTCTGGTAGACCGCGTCGGCCGTGCCGACATACCACATCGTTTCCGAGACGCGCTGGCTTGCGGGCAGGATGTCGAAACTCTCGTTTCGCTCCGGCCGGAAGAAGTTCCAGCCGCCTTGCAGATGCCGGATCAGGCTGTGCGCCTTGTACTGGGTCGCCACCGCGATGCGGCGGATGCCCGAATTCACCGCATTGGATAGCGCGAAATCGATGATGCGCGACTTGCCGCCGAAATAGACCGCGGGCTTGGCGCGTTTGTCGGTGAGCTCCTGAAGTCTGCTGCCGCGTCCGCCGGCCAGCACGAAGGCGAGGGCGTGACGCGACAAGGGTTCATTTCCGACGGATCTCATGGTCATCCTCCCAGAACTTCAGGCTGGCCCCGCTACCTTCTCTTGTCCGGAAGGCCTGATCGGGCGCCAACGGGGCCGATTGGGAACGTAGCAAGTGCATCCCGGTTGAGCAAAGCGGGATGGCGGGCTTTCGTTCCCCGGACCCCCGCTCGTGAAGATCGGGGTTGCGGGCCGGTTAAAGCTATTGACGAGGCGTGATTTCGGCCTAGAGCAAGCCTGCCGTTTTCTTCTGTCAGGCCAGCATTCCATGACACTTGCTTCCGTCACGCCCCAGGACATCCGCGCAACGCTGCTGCTGCGCCGGGAGATCGCGCTGCTCGACGTCAGGCATGAGGCGGAATTCGCCACCGGCCATCCGCTGTTTGCCGCCAACATGGCGACCGGTCGGATCGCGCTGGAAGCCGAGCTGCGACTGCCGCGCAAGGGCGTGCCGATCGTCCTCTATGACAATGGCGAGGGGCTGGTCGCTGCCGCCGCGGAGCAGTTGATGGCGCTGGGCTACGGCAATGTCGCCGCGCTCGCCGGCGGCTTGGGGAGCTGGAAGGCGGCCGGTTACGAGGTGTTCGAGGACGTCAATTCCTACGCCAAGGCGTTCGGCGAGCTGGTCGAGTCGCGCAGGCACACGCCGTCGCTGAGCGCCGACGAGGTCGCCGCGCTGATCTCGGACAAGGCCAACATCGCGATCCTCGATGTCCGCCGCTTCGACGAATATGCCACCATGAACATCCCGGGCTCGGTCAGCGTGCCCGGCGCCGAGCTGGTGCTGCGCGCAAGCGGCGCGGCGCCGGATCCCGACACCACCATCATCGTCAACTGCGCCGGCCGCACCCGCTCGATCATCGGCACGCAGTCGCTGATCAATGCCGGACTGCCCAACAAGGTGCGGGCGCTGCGCAACGGCACGATCGGCTGGACGCTGGCGAAGCACGATCTCGAGCACGGCGCCGGCAAGCGCGGCGGCATCGGTCCGTTCGAGGGCGCAGGCGACAATGCGCGCGACGTCGCCTATCGCGCCGGCGTCCGTCACATCGGGATCGATGAACTCGCTGCGCTGGACGAGGACGCACACCGTACGCTGTATCGCTTCGATGTGCGCGATGCCGAGGAATACACGGCCGGTCACCTTGCCGGCTTCCGCCACTATGCCGGCGGCCAGCTGGTGCAGGAAATCGACATGGCCGCTCCCGTGCGCGGCGCGCGCATCGTGCTGAGCGACGACAAAAACATCCGCGCCGACATGACGGCGTCCTGGCTCGCGCAGATGGGCTGGGAGGTCTATGTGCTCGACGGCGGCTATGACGGCCAGCTCGAAGTCGGGCCGCCGCGCATCGTGCCGCGACCCGATCCCGCGCACCGCTACCGGCGGCCCTATGAAGGTACCGGCGTCGCGGAAAAGGCGATGCAGGCCTATCTCGATTGGGAGTACGGCCTCGTCGACCAGCTGCGCCGCGACGGCACGCACGGGTTCTATGTGATCTAGCGGATGACGTGGTGACGGCGGTGCGACCGCATCGGTCGGTGCCGAGTCCCAGGGGTCACTGCCAAAATATCGAAAACAACCCCATGCAAAGGCGCCGGTGGCTGCCGGCGGACACGGCAACTTGACTCGTCGGGCAAATCAGTGGTACTTTTCCATTATTCAGAAATCGTGCCGGCATGGTCGTCCCTGCGAAAGCACTAGCGTCTCTACACGGTTTTGGGGCGCGACAGATTGACTCGGTGCAGCAAGAAGTGGCGTCTCTGCAGCATGTTGTATGATTCTCTCACGGGCGCTTTGATTCGAAGGAGCGCCAGCGATGCAGCCGGATTTGTCTTTGGGTGAGTTCGGGGACGTTCGTCTCGACAAAAGGGGGCGACGCTTCTCCGGGCTATGCTTTGCACGCGCAGCGTCTGCTTGCGCCAGATGGCCCGGGGCGATTGGGCTGCCAATATGGCGTTCTGGCGGTTTGTGAACAACCCCCAAGTCACGATCGATAAATTGATTGAGGGCTGGAGCGCGCAGACGCGGACTGCGGTCAGCGGGCGTCATGTGCTGGCGATCCGGGATACGAGCGAGGTCAAGTTCCAGACCCAGGCGGGACGGCGGCGCGGGCTGGGCAAAGTCGGCAAGGGCAATGCTCGCGGCGTGCTGTTGCATGCGATGATGGCGGTGGATGCCGACAGCGGGGTCTGTCTTGGCCTTACTGGCGGCAACGTTTGGACGCGCAAAGGCAAGGTAAAAATCCCGCATGAGCGGCGCGCCTTGGCCGACAAGGAGTCGGCGCGCTGGGTGACGGCCGCCGAGCAAGGCCGCGACGTCCTGGCAGATGCCCGCATGATCACCGTCGTCAACGACCGCGAGGGGGATTTCTTTGCTCACTGGGCGCTGACGCCAGCTGAGAATGTCCATCTTCTGTCGCGTGCCATGCACGACCATGCGCTGGTCGATGGCGACACACTTTATCAGGCGGTCGAGCGGAGCCGCTTCTGCGACAACGCGGTGATCGATCTGCCGCAGCGAATGGATCGGCGCGGCCGGCAGGCCCATCTCTCGATGCGCTTCGGAACCGTCGTGCTCAAGCGGCCGCAGAGGCCCGGCGTCACCGACTTGGCGGAGGGCATCAAACTCAGCTTCGTAGAAGTGGTCGAGTTGCATCCGCCGAGAGGTGCGGAGCCCATTCGCTGGCTGCTCCTGACCACTCATACGGTCGCCACCGTTAAAGACGCCTGGCAGATCGTCTCCTGGTACCGCCAGCGCTGGATCATTGAGCAACTCTTTCGCTCGCTGAAGAGCCAGGGTTTGCGCATCGAGGATAGTCAGATCGAGAGCGCCGAAGGCCTGATCAAGCTCGTGGCGGTCGCCACCAGAGCGGCATGTATCGTCATTCAACTCGTTCAGGCCCGCAACAGTGGCGAAGAATTGCCGGCTGAATTTGTCTTCACCGCAGAAGAGATCGAGACGCTCAGGGCCATCAACAAAACCATGAAAGGTCGCACCGAGCTTCAGAAAAACCACCATCGCCCCAACACTCTTGCTTGGGCGGCATGGATCATCGCAAAACTCGGCGGATGGACCGGCTACGCCTCCCACCGTCCACCTGGACCAATCACCTTCCACACCGGAATGGCCCGCTTCCAAATCCTCGCAAATGGCCCGACAAACGTGTAGATGCACTAGTGCGAAAGCAGGGACCCATAACCACAAATGCCAATTGCTGGGCGATGCTGGAACGACGAATTCCTTCAACAAGGTCCGCCGCGGAGTATGGGTCCCTGCTCCCGTGCGCAATTGCGCACTAGGCAGGGACGACGTGTTGGAGGAGCCGCGGGCTCTCATCTCTCCGGTGCCATACCCCGCACAGGCATCCAGTACGGCGCGGCCTTAAGCACGAACGCCGTGAGGAGTCGGATCGCATCTATCGATGCGACCCGACCTAACAGCGAGCTTCGCTCGTCTCGACCCCGCAAGCCGGGGAGATACACCGAGTTTGCTGCGAAGCGTAACCCAGCCCGTCGCTATTTCGGCAACGCCACCGGCGTCAGCTTGAACGGGCCGGGGTCCTTGCCCTTGTTGTCGCCGATCACGTAGGACAGCTTGCCCTCGGCGACCCAGCCGACATCGCCGACCTGCGTCACCGAGACCGGCTCGGCGAGACCATCCTTGATGGTGTCGATGGTAGCCTCGCTGCCCTTCACCGTGACCTTGTCGAGCTTGCCGTTGCCCTCGATCAGCAGGAAGCCGCCGCCATGCGCCCGCAACGCGTCGGCGTGGTCGAGCGGCCGCGACGGCTTCAGCTCGGTCACGGCGCCGGCCTTGCCGTCCTTCATCTCGATCTTGAACAGTTTTGCCGGAATGAAGGTGGTGACGTAAAGATTGCCGTCGGCGCCGATCGCGATGCCGTCGAGCCCGACGCCGTCCTTGGCGGGCGCGAGCTGCGGATCGGTCGCGAACGTCGCCAGCGCCGTGCCGCCCGCCTTCAGGCTGTAGACGAACGGCGCAAAGGAATCACTCACATAGGCGGTGCCGTCGGCACCGACCACGATGTCGTTGCAGAACGATTTCGGATCGCTCAAGGCAAAGCTGCCCTTCGGCGCGCCGCTCTTGAGATCGAAGGTTTTCAGCCAGGCGCCCTTGGTGTCGCTCGGCCCCGCCACGCCCATCGCGCTGATGTCGTTGGAGCAAACATAGAGCGTGCCGCTCTTCTCGTCGGCGAGCACGCCCAGCGTCGAGCGGCTGTCGGCGGCGCCCGGCTTGACCAGCTGCTCGGCCTTGCCGCCCGAGATCTTCGTCACGCCGCCATGGTTGAAGCTGCCGACGTAGAGCGTCCCGTCGGAGGTCGAGGTCACGCTTTCCGGAAAACTCTTGTCGGGAACGCCGACCGCAGCTGTTTCGGCGCGCACTGCGCCGGCCGCACCGAGCGCAAGGATGATGGCCGCTAGCGATGCGCGGCGGATCTTGAGCAGTTCTCCCGTTGCGCGCGGACGTCCCGCGGCGCCATTGTTTTTTATCATGGTCGCGTTTCCTCGATGAACCTGGTTGGACCAGGCAGGATTTTCTTGGCGATCGTCTCCGGTCGATGGTTGTTGTCTGCAGGGTTCCCGACCGGATTGTTCACCCGCCTGCCTTGTCGTCGCGATATATACGATAGTATATAGCGTGAGGGAAGCGGCGTCCGCTGGAGAGCGCGTCATGGAACGGGAATTGGCGTTGCACCACCAATGCGTGTGTTGCGGTGGCATCATCGATGGGATCGTCGACGACGATGCGATCGGCCTCAATGCACGGATCGGCCTGTTTACGGACGGGTGTGCGTTCGTCTGCGACGAATGCACCGCGAGCCTGATCGCGGCCGCCGCACGGCGCAGGCAGGAACCGGTTCGGCGGAAGTCGTAAGGCGGGAAGGTTTCCGCGTCATTGCGAGGAGCGCAAGCGACGAAGCAATCCATCTATCCCCATGCGGAGAGATGGATTGCTTCGCTGCGCTCGCAATGACGGTGGGAGCTCAATCCGGGCTGAACGCGTCGTAGACCAGCTTGCGGAATGCCGGCGTGATGCGCTGGCGCTCGTTCTGGGTCTGCTCGAGCATGATGTAGATCATGTCGAGCTTGGGATCGACGCCGAAATAGGTTCCGCTGCCGCTGTCCCATTTCAATTCGCCGATCGAGCCGGGCGGTGGCGGCTTGGCGATGCCGGGATCGGTGCGCACGGCGATGCCGTAGCCATAGCCAAAGCCGTCGCCGGGGAAGTACCAGTAGTCGCGGCCGACGCCGGAGCCCGGCCCGATATGGTCCGTCGTCATGGTCTTGAAGGCGGCGGGGCTGAGATAGCGCTTGCCGTCGAGTTCGCCGCCATTGAGCAGCATCTGCGCGAAGCGCGCATAATCGAGGATGGTCGATACCAGGCCGCCGCCGCCGGATTCCCATTCCGGATGCGCGCGCCGGTCGTTCTCGCCCTCGATCAGGATGGTGTCCGAGGGCAGCGGCTCGGCGAGCCTTGTCCGTTCGGTCTCCGCATCGAGCACGTATCTGGTGTCGTTCATCTTCAGGGGATCGAACAGGCGCTGCTTCTCGAACTGATAGAGCGTCTTGCCCGAGACGATCTCGATCACCCGGCCGAGCACGTCGGTGGAATGGCCGTAGCGCCACAGCGTGCCCGGCTGCCGCGACAGCGGCAGCTTGGCCAGCCGCGCCACGAATTCCTCGTTGTCGAACTTGCCGTCGAACAGGTGTCCCGCACGGTAGATCTTCTGGATCCAGTCGGCGCCGATATATTCGTAGGTGATGCCCGAAGTGTGCCGCATGATATCTTCAATGGTCACCGGCCGGATCGGCGGCACCAGCTCAACCTTGGCCGGATCGTTTCCACTGTCCGGTTCGATGGCGACCTTCACGTCGGCGAAAGCCGGAATGTACTTCGACAGCGGGTCCTGCGGCGACAGCTTGCCCTCGTCGACCAGCATCATCGCGGCGGTGTTGGTGATCGGCTTGGTCATCGAATGCAGCGCGAACATCGTGTCCGGCCGCATCGGCGACTTGGTCGTGACGTCGCGATAGCCGAAGGTCTTCAGGTAGACCGGCTTGCCGTGCTGCTGGATCAGGATGACCGCGCCCGGAATCTTTCCTGTCGCAACCTCGTTGTCAAAGAATGCGGTGATGCGTTCGAGTTTTTCCGGCACCGGGGCAGGGGCATCGGAGGCGCGCGCCGCGCCTGATATGACAACTGCAAGACAACCGATCGCGGTCACTGCTCCGCGAAGCGACAGCACAGCACGGTGGACTGCCCGATCATACCCGCACGACATTGAAAAGCCTGCCCCTGCCTGATGCCCTGAGCGCAGAGTTTTAGCGGCGCGCGCTCCCGCGCACCATAATCATTTTGGAGCGAGTTTATTCCCGGCGATCGCCGGAATTATACGATTTGGGTAGCGCCGACGGGCGTGCGCACCGCATTCGACAGCACCTGCAGCGCCTGGCTCAGTTCGGCGCGGTTGCGTGCCGCACCCAGCGACACGCGCAGGCCACGCGGCGCGGCTTCGCCCGCCGCAAAGGCGTCTTCGCCGACCACGGCGAGGCCGTTGCGCATCAGATGCGACAACAGGTCGGTGCCGTCGAAATGCTTCGGCAGCGGCATCCAGAGATGGTGGCTCGCCGGCCGCGCCGCATAGCTGACGCCTTTGAGGAAGCGGGTCGCAAGCTGCTGGCGCGCCGCCGCCTCGTTGCGGATGGCGCGGATGATGTCGGCGGCGACGCCGGAGCGCAGCCATTGCGTGACCAGCGCGACCATCAGCGATGGCGGCATCTGCATGGTGGCCTGCATGCCGGCGCGCATACGCTGCTCGGCGGCGGCATCGGGCGCCAGGAGATAGGCGACGCGCAGGGCGGGCGCGATGCATTTTGCGATGCTCGCGGCGTAGTAGGTGCGCTCCGGAATCAGGGTTGCGATCGGCGCCATCTGCGGTTCGAGCGGCCCGTAGACGTCGTCTTCGATCAGGACGCAGCCGCGCTTGCTGATGATATCGGCGATCGCCTTGCGTCTGATCGCGCTCATCGTCGCCGTGGTCGGGTTGTGCTGCGTCGGCACCAGATAGACCGCCTTCGGCTTGTGCTTGCGGCAGGCCTCGTCGAGCGCCTCGGGCCGCGCGCCCTCGGCGTCCATCGCAACCCCGACCAGGCGGACATCAAGCCGCGCCGCCGCGGCCTTGATGCCGGGAAACGTCAACGCCTCCGTCACCACGACATCGCCCGGCGATGTCAGCGCCAGTAGCGTGTTGAAGATGATCGCCTGCGAACCCGGATAGATCACGATGCGGTCGGCCGCCGCCTGCGGCACCCGCGGCGCGAGCCACGCGGCGCCGGCCTCGCGCTCCTCAGTGGTGCCGCCCGGACGCGTGTAGCCGAGATAGGCGGAGAACCCGGCCTCGGAGCGGATGGTCGCAAGTCCCTGCGCGATGCGCAGGTCGAGATTGGCCTCGACCGGCTGCGGCGGCAGGTTCATCGACAGGTCGATGTTGACGGGCGCAGGCAGGTCGGAGGTGGCGCGCGCGGTGGTCTCCGAGACGAACGTACCCTGGCCGACACGGGCGTCGAGCAGTCCGCGCCGCCGCGCCTCGCCATAGGCGCGCGTCACCGTGGTCAGATCGATATCGAGCGCCAAGGCCAGCGCGCGATGGGTCGGCAGCCGCTGGCCGCGGACCAGCCGGCCGCTCGAGATGTCGGCGGCCAGCGCATCGACGATGCGCAGAAACATCGGGCCGTGCCATTCCGAAACTGTAGGGATCCAATCCATGCAATTCGACGCTTTGTCTTTGATTGTATGCTACAGGACGCATATTGTATGGATCATCAGATCAGGTCAAGGACGACGGCGAAAGGAAAACGACGATGACCGAGACGGTTTCCCTGCCAAAGGCGATGTGGCGCGGCTTCACCATGAAGTGCCCGAACTGCGGGCGCGGCCATCTGTTCGGCCGTTTCCTCAAGGTCGCCGATCACTGTGAAGTCTGCAGCGAGGACTTCACCCCGCAGCGCGCCGACGATTTCCCGGCCTATCTCGTGATCGTCGTGGTCGGCCATGTCGTGGTGCCGGCGCTGCTGTGGCTGGAGATGAACTACGCGCCGCCGGCCTGGCTGCAACTGGCGATCTGGCTGCCGTTCACGCTGTTCAGCGCGCTGGCGCTGCTGCAGCCGACCAAGGGCGCGATCGTGGGCCTGCAGTGGCAGCTGGGGATGGAGGGATTTGCGGCGACCCGACGGCGTGCGGTGGCGCCCGCCCGGGCGCAAAGCAGCGTCGGACGGACTCGCGAAGCCTGACGCGGGTTCCGGATTTGTAGCCCGGATGAGCGAAGCGATATCCGGGAGCAGTGGTCCCGCATATCGCTGCGCTCATGCGGGCTACAGTGATGTAACCAGTCAGAATTGTAGCCCGGATGGAGCGAAGCGTAATCCGGGAACAGCAGCCCCGCATATCGCTGTGCTCATGCGGGCTACAGTGATGCAACCAGTCAGAATTGTAGCCCGGATGGAGCCAACGGGTCGCGCGAACGCGCGCCCGATGACAAGCTCCGCGTAATCCGGGATCCTGTCGCCCGCACGATGAATCCCGGATTACGCTCCGCTTCATCCGGGCTACGGATCATCAAATCGGATGATGGTGCGGCCGGAACATGCGGCCCTTTTCCGTCACCAGCACGACGGCGAGCGCGGCCAGCGTGCACAGGAAAAAGCCGGTCGCGAATGGCGCTAGCGTGCCGTCGTAATCCTGGCCGATCGTGGTGCCGACGCCGATCCCGAGCAGCGTGGTGATGGTGCCGTAGAGCGACGACGCGGTGCCGGCGATCTTGCCCTGAGGCTCCATCGCGAGCGCGGTGAAATTCGCCATCATCAGCCCGAACGCGAACATCATCAGGCCCGACAGCACCATGAACAGCGGCAGCGACAGCGTGTCGGTCTTCACCGCCAGCAGCAGGGCGCCTGCGACGACGGCAAAGCCGGTCAGCGCGGCGTGCGAGATCACCCGCATGCCGATGCGGCCGACGATGCGCGAATTGAGGAAGCCGGCGATCGCGACGCCGACCGCGCAGGCCGCAAAGGCGACCGGGAAGTAATGCCCGAGCTTGAAGATCTCGGTGAAGATCTGCTGCGAGGAGAACACGAAGGCAAACAGCGAGCCCTGCACGCCGCCGGCGGCGAGCGCGTAGCCGAGCGTCTGGCGATTGGTGACGGTCTGGCGAAACGCGGACAGCACTTCCGGGATCGCCAGCGACTTGCGCAATTCCAGCGGCAGCGTCTCCGGCATCCGCATCGCGCTCCAGGCCAGCGCGATCACGCCATAAATCATCAGCAGCACGAAGATGCCGCGCCAGTGCGTCAGCAGCATCACCGCCTGGCCAAATGACGGCGCGATCACGGGGACTGCGATGAACACCATCATCGCCAGCGACATCACGCTCGCCATCCGGCGCCCGGCGTAGCAGTCGCGCACGATCGAGGTCGCGATCACGCGGGTCGCCGCGGTGCCGAGCCCTTGCAGCGCGCGCGCCAACAGCAGCGTCTCGAACGAGGGCGCCATGATCGCGAGCAGGCCGGCGATGGTGTATACGGTCATGCCGCCGAGCAGCACCGGGCGGCGGCCGAAGCGGTCCGACAGCGGGCCCATCACGAACTGGCCGACGCCGAAGCCGACCAGGAAGATCGACAGCACCATCTGCGGACGGTTGGCGTCGGCGATCTGGAACGCGGAGCGGATGTTCGGCAGCGCCGGCAGCATCATGTCCATCGCCAGCGGGTTCAGCGCCATGATCGAGGCGATGACGACGACGAATTCCGGAAAGCCCATCGGGCGGTGGCCTGAGGAAACCCAGGCATCGGCATTAATGTCAGACACTTAGCAACCTCTTGGGAATCCTCGCATGGTAGCGACCTTGCTGCGATGCACAATCGACGTTTCGGGATAGCTGCCCGCCGATCGCGGTCGAGGTAGCGGGGTCGGGAACCGGGGCCAAAGGCAAATTCGCCGAATATCGTTGCGGCTGCAACTATTTTGCTCGTGCCAGGCGGAAACCTCTGCTAATCCCGGGCCCAGCATCCGTGCGGGGCAGGCGCATCGCCGCCGACCACGCCCGCGCGGCCAAGAACAGGTTCAAGAACGGGTTTTGGGGAGGCGACATGTCCATCGAACTGTCCGCGCGCTCGCGCGGCGCTGAACTGTCGGATGAGGAGCGCAAGGTCCTCACTGCAACGCTCGTCGGCACCACCATCGAGTGGTACGACTTCTTCGTCTACGCCCAGGCGGCGGGCCTCGTGTTCGGCGCGCTGTTCTTCGCGCCGATGAACGCGAACAATCCGCTGCTGGCGCAGATCGTCTCGTTCGCGACGCTCGGCCTCTCATTCCTGTTCCGCCCGTTAGGCGCCATCGTCTGCGGCCATCTCGGCGACCGCTTCGGGCGCAAGAACATGCTGGTCGTCACGCTGCTGTTGATGGGGGCGGCGACCGCGCTGGTCGGCCTGCTGCCGACCTACGCGCAGATCGGTGCCTGGGCGCCGGCACTCCTTATTCTCCTGCGCATCCTGCAAGGCTTCTCGGCCGGCGGCGAGTGGGGCGGCGCGGCGCTGATGGCGGTGGAATCGGCGCCCGTCGACAAGCGCAGCTTCTTCGGCTCGTTCCCGCAGATCGGCACGCCGCTCGGCATGATCCTGGCGACCGGAGTGCTGTGGGTGCTCACCGCGACGCTCGGCAAGCAGGCGATGATCGAATGGGGCTGGCGAATTCCGTTCCTGCTGTCGATCGTGCTGATCGTCGTCGGCATCGTGATCCGCCGCACGGTCGAAGAGTCTCCGGTGTTCCAGGCGATGCAGCGGCGGCACAAGGAATCCTCTGCACCGCTGCGCGAGCTGATGCGCAATCACAGCAAGGAGATTCTGCGCACCGCGTTGATCTTCATGGCCAACAATGCGGCCGGCTACATCCTGATCGCGTTCATCATCAGCTACGGCGCCAACACGCTGAAGATGCCGTCGGAGCAGCTGCTGCTGATCGGCACGCTCGCGGCGGTGAGCTGGTTCATCTTCACGCTGCTCGGCGGCATCCTCGGCGACAAAATCGGCCGCGTGCGCTGCTTCCAGATCGGCTACACCCTGATGGTGCTGTGGGCGGTGCCGATGTGGTTCCTGATCGACAGCAAGAACCTCTTGCTGTTCTTCGTCAGCGCCGTCGGACTCACGGTTGCGCTCGGCCTGTCCTACGGCCCGCAGGCGGCGCTCTATGCCGAGCTGTTTCCGGCCAAGGTGCGCTATTCCGGCGTCTCGATCGGCTATGCGCTCGGCGCCATTTTCGGCGGCGCCTTCGCGCCGATGATCGCGCAATGGATCATCGGCACCTACGGCCAGTCCTGGCGCGTCGGCGTCTACATCGCGGTGCTGTCGCTGATCTCGCTGATCACGGTGTCGACGATCAGGGATCCGCAAGGCGTCGATCTGAACGTGCACGACGCTGGGGCGTGAGCCGCGACCTTGTGTCATTGCGAGGAGCTCGCGACAAAATTGCGAAGCAATTTTGCGCTGAAGCGACGAAGCAATCCATCGATCCGCGTATGCATGGATTGCTTCGCGGAGCCTGTCATCCGGCGGCGCTTCGCGCCGACCGGGTGGCTCGCAATGACGGAGATCAAACCCCCAGCATCGCCTTTAGCTTCTTGACCGCGCTATCAGGCGTCGTCAGCACCTCGCGGCCGGTGGCCTCGGCGACGCGCTCGGCCGCCGGCGCCATGCTGTACTGCGCGAGCGCGATCAGGTCGCAGTCGGCGAGGTCTCTCGACGCCTCGACCACGATGCGGTCATGCTCGGCGCGGTCGCCGCGGTCGAGCGCGGCCAACGCGCCCTCGGCAAGCTTCGGCACCAGCGTGACCCGTGACGGGAATTCCGGCGGCATCGAGACCAGCGTCGGCGGGAAGGTCGAGAGCAGGCCGATCCGCTTTCCCTTCGCCACCGCCTGCTCGATCATCGCCTCGTTCGGCTTCAGCACCGGCATCGGCGCGTGCTCGCGCGCCACCGCCTCGATGCACGGCCCGAACGCCGAGCAGGTGAACAGAATGCCATTGGCGCCGGTGCTTGCCGCATAGCGGCCCATGGTCAGAAATCGCTCGGTCATGCGCTCGTCAAGCTTGCCGTCGCGCGCGAGGTCCGCCGACAGGCTATCGTCGAGCAGGTTCATCAGCCGCGCCTCCGGCCAATGTTTTGCGAATGACGCCTCGATCGGCACGATCGAGTGTTTCAGGGCGTGAATCAGGGTGATGCGCATGGGATTGTTGCCACTTCTTCCTTCTCCCTCTCCCCGCCCTTCGCGGGGAGAGGGCTGGGGTGAGGGGCTCTATCGTCGTAACAGGTGAGAGGAGGGTATGCGGAAGCTCCCCCTCACCCGGATTGCTTCGCAATCCGACCTCTCCCCGCAGGGGGGCGAGGTGACTTCCTACTTGAACGGAATCGCGTACATCAACCCGCCCTTGCTCCAGGTGGCGTTGAGGCCGCGCTCGAGCTTCAAGGGGCTGGCCTTGCCGACATTGCGCTCGAAGATCTCGCCGTAATTGCCACCGGCCTTGATCGCGGCGGCCAGCCATTTGTTGTCGAGCCCGAGGCGCGAGCCGAGATCGCCCGACGCGCCCAGCAGGCGCTGGATCGCCGGGACCTGCGACTTCGCCATCTCGTCGGCATTGGCCTGGGTGACGCCGAGCTCTTCGGCTTCGATCAGGCCGTAATGCAGCCAGGTGATGATGTCGCTCCAGACCTCATCGCCGTTGCGGGTGAACGGACCGAGCGGCTCCTTGCTGATGGTCTGCGGCAGCACGACGTAGTCATCGGCCTTCGGGGCTGCGGTCGCCACCGCGCCCGCGAGCGCGGAAGCATCCTGGGTCATGGCATCGCAGCGGCCGCCGAAGAAGGTCTGGTACATGGTGTCGACGCGGTCGAACACCAGCGGCTTCCAGTCGATGCCGTTGGCGCGGCCGTAGTCGCCGAGCGTCACTTCATGCGTGGTGCCCTGGGCGACGCAAACCGTGGCGCCCTTGAGGTCCTTCAGCTCCTTCACGCCGAGGTCCTTCTTCACGACAAAGCCCTGGCCGTCGTAGAAATTGACCGGTCCCTGCCGCAGCCCAAGCGTGGTGCCGCGCAGAAAGGTCTGCGTCGAGTTGCGGTAGAGCACGTCGATCTCGCCCGACTGCAGCGCGGTGAAGCGGTTCTGCGCGGTCAGCGCGACGTAGCGCACCTTGGCGGGATCGCCGAGCACGCCGGCGGCAAGCGCACGGCAATAGTCGACGTCGAGGCCCTTGAAGTTGCCTTGCGAGTCCGGCGCCGAGAATCCGGCAAAGCCGGTCGAGACGCCGCACACCAGCGTGCCGCGCTGCTTGACGGTGTCGAGCGTCGCCGCGCTTGCGCCAGCGATGCCCGCGGCGAGAACGGTTAGAGTGATGATACCCCTTAGCATGTTTTCCTCCTCCTAACGTTTGAGCATGATCCCTGCGCAAACGCTTCGCGTTTGTCGCGGGAAAACCGGTGCCCGTTTTTCCGGATCATGCTCCGTGACCAACATCCTTCAACGCGCTGTCGACCGCAGCGCCTAGCCGTTCGACGATCATGTCGATGTCGCCCGAAGTCGCGATATAGGGCGGGGCGAGCAGCACGTGATCGCCGCGCTGGCCGTCGGCGGTGCCGCCCGACGGATAGCAGCCGAGCCCGCCGGCGAAGGCCGCGGACTTGATCCGCTGATGCAGTTTCAGCTTGGGATCGAACGGCTGCCGCGTGGCACGGTCGGCGACCAGCTCGAGCCCCCAGAACAGGCCGCGGCCCCTGATGTCGCCGACATGGCGATGATTGCCGAACCGTTCGGTGAGCCGCTGCTCGAGCTGGCGGCCGCGCTCCTTGACCTGGTCGAGCAGCTTCTCCTCAGCGATCACCTTCTGCACCTCGAGCGCGGCGGCGCAGGCGAGCGGATGGGCGAGATAGGTGTGGCCGTGCTGGAATGCGCCGGAGCCGTTGCGCACCGTGTCGACGATCGTGCCGCTGGCAAGCATCGCGCCGATCGGCTGATAGCCGCCGCCGAGCCCCTTGGCGATCGCCTGGATGTCGGGCGAGATGCCTTCCTGCTCCCAGGCGTGCAGCGTGCCGGTGCGGCCCATGCCGCACATCACCTCGTCGAGGATCAACAGCGCGCCGTGGCGGTTGCAGATCTCGCGCGCCGCCTTGAAGTAACCCTCAGGCGCCGGCACGCAGCCGGCGGTGGCGCCGACCACGGGCTCGGCGATGAACGCCGCGACCGTATCGGGGCCGAGCCGCTGGAATTCGGCTTCGAGCTCGGCGGCAAGGCGCGCCACGAACGCCGCCTCCGATTCATCGTCGCGCTTCTCGTGATAGGCGAAGGCCGGCGTGACATGGCTGAACGAGGGCGACAGCAGCGGCGCGTAGGGCTCGCGGCGCCAGGCATTGCCGCCGGCCGACAGCGCGCCGAGCGTATTGCCGTGATAGCTCTGGCGACGCGCGATGAAGCGCGCGCGCTTCGGCTCGCCGCGCTCGATGAAATATTGCCGCGCCAGCTTGATCGAGGCCTCGATCGCCTCCGACCCGCCGCTGACGAAATAGACATAGCCGAGGCCGCCGGGCTCGTGGCCGACCAGCCGCTCGGCGAGCTCTTCCGCAGGCTCGGAGGAGAAGAAGCCGGTATGGGCATAGGCGATCTTCGAAGCCTGCTTGGCGATCGCGGCCAGGATCCGCGGATGCTGATGGCCAAGGCACGACACCGCGGCGCCGCCGGAGGAATCGAGAATGCGGTGGCCATCCTCCGCGATCAGCCAGACGCCGTCGCCGCCGACCGCTTTCGGCGGGGTCTCGCGCAGGCTGCGATGCATCACGCGGCTCTTGTTGGCTGCCATGACAGTCATCCTTTCTCGACAAAATATTGCGACATCTCGGCAAGTCGGCCCTCGGTCTCCTCCAGCTTGCGCTTTGCCCCGGCGCCGCCCAGCGTGAAAGCGACGGCCGCAAGCGACTGGGCGACTGCGATCGCGCCGGTGAGGCTAGGGAAGAAGCCGGGGGAGGAGGCGGCTTCGAACAGCAGCAGATGATCCGCGCCTTCGGCCATCGGAGCTGTGATGGTGTCGGCGATCGCGATCAGCGCAGCGCGCGCCTGATGCGCCGCGCGCGCCGTCTCGACGCTGACCAGGGTGTAGGGCGCAAAGCCGATCACGACCACGGCGTCGCCTGAGCGGAAGGCGCCGTGGTCGAGATCGAACGGGCCGGAGCCGCCGACCAGTTGCACAGCATCGGGGCGGAACAGGCGAAGCTGATAGGTCAGCAGTTCCGCGACGCTGCGGCAGCTGCGAAACCCTGATATCCAGATCCTGTCCGCGGAGTGCAGCGCACGCGCGGCTTCCGCGATCGCGCTCGCTGAAATCCGCGCAAGGCCCGCGGCCTCGGCTTCCAATTTGTCGTGCACCAGTTTGACATCGGCATTCGGCCCGGCGCGGCGGCTTCTGGCGCGGCCGGAGAACGGCGAGCCCTGCGCCGGCCGGCGCGCCTCGGTGAGTGCGGCGCGCAATTCGTCCCAGCCGGAATAGCCGAGCGCCTTGGCAAGACGGGTGAATGAGGCAGGATCGGCGCCGGCGACGGAAGCGAGCTCGCGCATCGAGCGGGTGGTGGCGTCGTAATCATTGGCGGCGACGAACCGGCCGACCTCCTGCAAGCGCATCGGCAGCGACGGCAGTGCGCTGCACAATTCGTTCAGGGGCGATGGTTTCGGCTGAGCCTGGGCCATGAAACATATGTTGCATGAATCTTAATTTGGTGCAACATATGAAGTGCGCAGGTTGACGCGTCTTCTTCACGCGAACCGGTATCCACTTCGCTCGAAAACGCTCTTGCGCATGGCAGAAGATCGCTTCTCACTGGGGTCCTTGTGCTGTGACGACATCGACGCCGAAACGCCCTCCCGCCCGGCCCTGGCGGCTTTCGCTCAGCGATCCCCGCGTCGCAGGCCTGTTCTGGCAGATCCTGGTGGTCGCCATCGCGGTCGCCGTCGTCGCCTGGCTGTGGTCCAACGCGGTCCATAACCTCTCGGTGCGGCGCATCTCGACCGGCTTTGCCTTCCTCGGCCGTGAAGCCGGCATGCCGATCGCCGACAGCTGGATCGACTACACGCCGAAGAACACCTATCTGCGCGCGTTCATCGTCGGCGTCGTCAACACGCTACGCGTCGCGGTCATCGGCATCGTGCTGGCGACCGTGATCGGCACGCTGGTCGGCATCGCGCGGCTGTCGTCGAACTGGCTGCTGGCGCGGCTCGCCGCCGTCTATGTCGAGGTGCTGCGCGACCTGCCGCTGCTGCTGCAGCTCCTGTTCTGGTACGTGCTGATGCAGGGCCTGCCGGCGGCGCGCCAGGCGTGGAAGCCGGTCGACGGGGTCTATCTGTCCAACCGCGGCCTGGTGCTGCCGTCGGTGCCGCTGCATGAGGCCAATGGCTGGACGCTCGTTGCGCTGGCCGCCGGCGTGATCGTCTTCCTCATCGTCAGGCGCCGCCTGATCGCGCACCAGATGCTCGATGGCAAGGCGCGGCCGGTCTGGCCCTACGCGCTCGGCCTCATCATCGCGCTGCCTGCGCTGGTGTCGTGGCTTCTGGGCGCAAGCTGGAGCGTCATGCTGCCCGAGCTGCGCGGCTTCAACTTCGTCGGCGGGCTGACCCTGGCGCCGGAATATTTCGCGCTGCTGATCGCGCTCGTCACGTATACTTCGGCGTTCATCGCCGAGATCGTGCGCAGCGGCATCCAGGCGGTGCCGCGCGGCCAGTCGGACGCCGCCAAGGCGCTCGGGTTGAAGCGCAGCTTCGTGCTGCAGCACATCGTGCTGCCGCAGGCGCTGCGCGTCATCATCCCGCCGATGACCAGCCAGTACCTGAACCTGACCAAGAATTCCTCGCTCGCGGTCGCGGTCGGCTACCAGGACATCGTCTCGATCGCCAACACCACGCTGAACCAGACCGGGCAGGCGATCGAGTCGATCGCGCTGATCATGATGGTGTTCCTCACCATCAGCCTCGGCATCAGCCTGTTCATGAACTGGTACAACGCGCGGATCGCGCTGGTGGAGCGCTGACATGAGCTCGGTCGCACATCTCCCGCAGGATCCGCTGCCGATCGGCCGGCGCCGCGCGCAGCGCACGCTCGGCGGCCGGATCGTGGCCTGGCTGCGCGCCAACCTGTTCGCGTCGGTGACGTCGAGCATCATGACGCTGCTGCTGTTGTTCGTGCTCGGCAAGGCGTGCATCGGCCTCTGGCAATGGGGCATCGCCAACGCGGTCTGGATCGTCTCCGGCAACGACACCAGCGCCTGCCGCGCGCTGCGCGGCGTCGGCGCCTGCTGGGCGGTGATCCCCGAGAAGTACCGCTTCATCCTGTTCGGCACCTATCCGTTCAGCGAGCAGTGGCGGCCGGCGCTCGCGGTCGTGATCTTCATTGCGCTGTTCGTGGTCTCGAACCGCCGCAGCTTCTGGCGCAAGGAGCTGTTCCTGCTGTGGGCCGCTTCCTTGATCGCGATCGGGTGCCTGATGTGGGGCGGCTTTCTCGGCATGTCCTTTGTCACGCAGGACCGCTGGGGCGGGCTGCCGGTGACGCTGATCCTGGCGACTTTCGGATTGGCGTTCGGCTTCCCGCTCGGAATCCTGGTCGCGCTCGGCCGCCGCTCCAAGCTGCCGGCGATCCGCTCGCTCTGCGTGCTCTATGTCGAGCTGATCCGCGGCGTGCCGCTGATCAGCCTGTTGTTCATGGCGAGCGTCATGTTTCCGCTGTTCATGCCCGACGGCGTCAACATCGACAAATTGCTGCGCGCCCAGATCGCCTTCATCCTCTATGCCGGCGCCTACCTTGCGGAAGTGGTGCGCGGCGGTCTGCAGGCGGTGCCGCGCGGACAATATGAGGCCGCCGACGCGCTCGGGCTGTCCTACTGGGAGAAGAACGCGCTGATCGTGCTGCCGCAGGCGATCCGCCACGTCATCCCGCCGCTGGTCAACACCTTCATCGCCTTCTTCAAGGACACCAGCCTGGTCCTGATCATCGGCATCTTCGATCTCTTGACCACCGCCAAGACCGCGATCGTCGATCCGGCCTGGCAGGCCTTCAGCGTCGAGGTCTATGTCTTCGTCGGCGTGATCTACTTCGTGTTCTGCTTTGCGATGTCGAGCTACAGCCGCGGCCTCGAGGCGCAGCGCGCGCACGGCTGAGCGATCCGGATTCCCCGTCGCTTGCCTTCCTCACATGCTGCTCTTCGGTGCCGGCCTGTTCGCATCCGCAGCCGCCTGCTTTGATTTTTGCAGCGGCCTGTTCTGGCCTTAACGATGCGGCAACCAAGACTTCGCCGATGGTTGGCGCAAAGGCGCGGCTGGCACAGAGTGCACTAGGCGACGTTCCGCCCGTAACTTATCTTGAGCGCGATTGGATTCGCGAGCGCGCGCGATGACAGAAATCATTGTTCGCGCGGGCATCGTTCGATCTGGACTGAACGCAAATGCTGCCGTTGATTTGTTGATTTGGTGCGGGACTGACAGGCTTTACTTTTTGATTTTTGCCGTACGCCAATGGCCGAAGACAACGCCGCCTATCCGGAAAGCACCCGAAGCCAGGTCCACGATGCCCTGCAGGGCTTTTCGACCGATGAGCTCCGCCAACTCCTGGCGGAGATCGAGCAACTCCTGAATGTTGAAGCCAAGCCTCGCCGACCGAGACTGCGACTGGCGGGAGGCACATACGTGAACGAGTATACCGCGCGCGCAAACATCGACCACTATCTGGATCTGCTGAAGCGCCCGGACGTTCCAACCAACACGAGATCGATGCTCAATAAGCGGCTGCTTGAGGAAGAAGACAAGCTCGGCCGCCGACGCGAGCAACTGGAGTTTGCCGAAAGCAGGGCCGCGGCCTGCCGGGATCGCGCAGATCGCCAGCGGCGTCTGGCGGAATCGTTTGCCCCTGGTTCGGCTGACCGGGAGCAGGCCGAAAGGCTGCTGGTCAATTTCGAAGCGCTTGCGCAGTTCGTGGAGGGCTTCTGTCGCCAGATGCGCCACACCGTGAACCATAGTCCGCTTTAAGCGTGACGCCGCCTCGGTTCCGCGGGCTCCTCGTCATCACCATCGTCCAGCGTCCGGTCGACCCTTTGACCGCGTAGGCGCTTTGCCTCGGGGCGATGCCAAGCGACCGGGGGGTACGCTGTTCGTCGGCGTGATCTACTTCGTGTTCTGCTTTGCGATGTCGCGCTACAGCCGCGGCCTCGAGGCGCAGCGCCTGTCGAATTGAGGAGGCGTGATTATTCTTGGCAACAGCGCGGAAAGTCCCTGCCGCACCCGAATTGCTCGCGCTGCTGTTTCCAAGCCGTAAAGCCCAGCCTCAAATGGCAGTCCTCGTAGAAATACGCAGAATTCGCCTGCCGTCCGCCAAACCGGCGCAGTTTCGGTCCCGGCACTGTCCACGGCAGCGGACGACCGCTGGCCTCCCGGCGCGCCACCAACTCGTCGTAGTATTGGACGTCGGACGGCTGAATTGAGGGCTGCACTTCATTGCGCAGATAATGTCCGCGTTGCCAGTTGTCGGCCACGCGCTTCATGAGATGCCATTTGCGCCGATAGCCGGAACTGAGTTGCGCCGGCTCCTCGTTGGCGAGCCCCAATGCCGCGATGAAAAAGTACTGCGCGGCCGTGCCGAGGTCGCAGTTCGGCTGCTCGAAGATCCATTCGATCACGCTATCCCGATCGTCGCTGTTGTGATCCCAGCTGTCGACGATGACGTGCCAGGTGTCGGGCGTCTGATCCTTGATCCAGAGCAGGAAGTCGTCGGGCTCGGTACTCAGCGCCGCATGCGGACACGGCCAATATTGCGACTTGAGTTCTTCGTCCGGCGCAGCCGCTTTTTTTCTGGCCTCTTCCTGCTGTTGCGCCACGGCCTGCATGGCGTGAACGGCATGCCGACGCTGCCGCATCCGCTTTGCCGTCGCGGCGTCCAGCGGTCGCAAGAGGTAGTCGACGTGAGCCTCGCTCTCGGGCTCGGGAGGCAGGAAGTAGACGGAAAGCGCTGCATCCAGGCGGACGATCGCGGCCGCAGGCAGCAACTGTATGGTGTCGCAGTACGACCCGATGGTCGTGTCGCGCATCCCGATGCGCGCAGCGCGCGCTTCCAGCTCGACATCCGCGAGGAAGTAGTCCCACGACAGCCCCTCGAATGGCCGGGTCGCAAGGCCTTGAAACGTAATGCGGCTCTGGATGGCGCTTCGGTGGAGCGCAAGGTTTTCGTCGGACAGTCCCACGCCGCCACCGGATTGAGCCTGATCTCGAACTTCGTCGCCTGTCATGCCGGCCTCATTGGAATTTGCCGTGGCATTCTAGGCATCAGATGTTGATCGATCCTGAGTCCGCAGCGTCGATTTCTGCGTTTCTGGAACGGGACTATTGACCGATGTCGCCCGGGCGGCCGGCGGAAACGTCTTGCCATACCGTGCCGGACCTATTTATGATCATAAAATGGATAAATCGGCTCTCCCGTCCCTCGACCCTTCGCGCCGCGCCTCGATCAAGCGCAAGCGCTCGGACGCCGTCGCCGACCTGATCCGCAGCCACATCTTCCAGGCCGGCTTGCAGCCAAATGACCGGCTGCCGCAGGAGGGCGAGCTGATCGAGATGTTCGGCTGCAGCCGCTCGACCATCCGCGAGGCACTCAAGTCCCTGGAGGTGCAGGGGCTGGTGCAGAACACCACCGGTCCCGGCGGCGGCGCGCGGGTGGCGCCGGTGTCGATCAACCGGATCGTCGGCCTGCTCAGCAACTACTTCTATTTCCAGTCGGTCTCTACCGCGCAGATCTACCAGATCCGCCGTCTGATCGAGCCGGAGCTCGCCTTCAGCGTGGTCGGCCACCTCATGGCGGAGCATTTCGCAGCACTGGAAAAGGCGGTCGCGGTCCAGGAGCATCATCCCCGTGGCGATGCCGATTGGGAGCATCATCGCCACGCCGAGATCGATTTCCACGACATCCTGATCGAGGCCTGTCCCAACCCGCTGCTCGGCCTGATGTGCCGGTTCGTCAACGAAGCCATCAGGCATCTGATCGGCAAGCTCGGCGTGCAGGAGTTCGCATCCAGCTTCACCTGCGAGAATATCGAGTTTCACAAGCGTCTGCTGGCCGCGTTCCGCTCCGGCAATGCCGCGCGCGCCCGGCGCGTGATGCTCGATCATGTGCTGAGCGCCGAAGCGGTGGTCGTTCCCGCGGAAGACCGGCGCATCGATCTGCCCGTCTTTCATCAGCCGTTGCGGCTCGATTGAACCGCATCGGCCGACTGCTGCATCACGCCCTGGAGAAAACGACAATGGACACGCGGCGCGAGAATGAGTTGTGGAGCTGGTCGGCCGTCGATCTGGCGCGTGCGATCGCGACGCGCGCGATTTCGAGCCGCGAAGCCGTGCGATCCAGCCTCGATCGCATCGCCGAGGTCAATCCGGCATTGAACGCCATTGTCGCTGTGCTCGCCGATGAAGCGCTGGCCGCCGCGGGCGCGGCGGACGAAGCGGTGAAGTCAGGCGCGGAGCTTGGCGTGCTGCATGGCGTTCCGGTCACCATCAAGGTCAATGTCGACCAGCGCGGCTGCGCCACCACCAATGGCGTCGTGGCCTTCCGCGACGTGATCGCCACCGAGGACAGCCCGGTGGTCGCGAATCTTCGCAAGGCGGGCGCGGTCATTGTCGGGCGCACCAACACGCCGGCCTTTTCGCACCGCTGGTTCACCAACAACGATCTGCACGGCGCGACCTACAATCCGTGGAGCCGCCGGCTGACGCCGGGCGGCTCCAGCGGCGGCGCGGCGTCGGCGGTTGCCTCCGGGATGGGCGCGATCGCGCACGGCAATGATTTCGGCGGCTCGATCCGCTATCCCGCTTACGCCTGCGGCGTCGCCGGCCTGCGTCCGACGCCGGGGCGGATCCCCGCGTTCAATCCGTCGGCAACCAGCGATCGTCCGATCACCGCGCAGATGATGTCGGTGCAGGGGCCGCTTGCCCGCTCAGTCGCCGATCTCGGGCTCGGCCTCGCCGCGATGGCCCAGGCGGACGCGCGCGACGGCACGTGGCTGCCGGTGCCGCTGCAAGGCGCGCCGCTCAAGCGTCCGATCGGCGTCGCGATCGCGCCCGCGTCGTTCGGCGACGAGGCGCCGGAGGTGAGCGCAGCGGTGCGCGCTGCCGGGCGCTGGCTCGCGGAGGCCGGCTTTGCCGTGGAGGAGACCGTGCCGCCGCGGCTCGCGGAGGCCGCCGATCTCTGGCATCGCCTCGTCATCAACGAGGAGCGGCGCGTGCTGGCGCCGATGATCCGCAAGTTCGGCGACGATCGGAGCCGCTACAATCTCGAGTGCCATATCGCCTACGCGCCCGAGCTCGACGGCGATCAGGTGCTCGCCTGCTTCGAGCAGCGGCTGGCGATCGTGCGGGCCTGGCAGCTGTTCCAGGAGCGCCATCCCGTCATCATCCTGCCGGTCTCGGCGCAACTGCCGTTCCGTTTCGATCAGGATCAGGAAGACGCGGCGGTGGTCCGCGCGCTGCTCGACGCGCAGCGGCCGCTGCTTGCGGTGCCCGCGCTCGGCTTTCCATCGGTCGTGGTACCGACCGGGACCGCCGAGGGCGTGCCGGTCGGCGTGCAGGTGATCGCCGGCCGCTTCCGGGAAGACGTCTGTCTCGCAGTGGCCGAACTGATCGAGGCGCGTGCATCAAAGCTGACGCCGATCGACCCGCGAGACTGAACCAACAACAAGCACCGAACAATCATGGGAGAACATCACGTGACGAATGCACCGATCTGGCAATGGTCCGCCGTCGACACAGCCGCGGCGATCCGAAACAACCAAGTGACGTCGGAGGAGGTGGTTCGCGCCCATCTCGACCGCATGCAGGAAGCCAACCCGGCGCTCAACGCCGTCGTGGTCGATCTCGGCGCATCGGCGATGCAGACGGCGAAGGCCGCGGACGAGGCGCTGGCCGCGAGCAAGCGCGGAGGCGGCGCCGTCGGGCCGCTGCACGGCGTGCCGGTCACGATCAAGATCAACATCGACGTCGAGGGCCAGGCCAATTCGAACGGCGTGGTGGCATTCAAGGACAACATCGCGCCGGGCGACTCGCCGGTGACGGCCAATCTCAGGAAGGCCGGCGCCGTCATCATCGGCCTCACCAACACGCCGGAGTTCTCGCTGCGCGGCTTCACCGACAACCCGCTGCATGGCCTGACGCGCAATCCCTGGAATGCCGACGTGACCTGCGGCGGATCCTCGGGCGGCGCCGGCGCGTCGATCGCCGCCGGCATCGGCACCATCGCGCATGGCAACGACATCGGCGGCTCGCTGCGCTGGCCGGCGCATTGCAACGGCATCGCCACCATCAAGCCGACCCAGGGCCGCATTCCCGCGTTCAATCCCAGCGCCACGGCAGAACGGCCGCTGATGGCGCAGTTCATGTCGTCGCAAGGGCCGCTGGCGCGCCACGTCGCCGACGTGCGCCTCGGCCTCGAGGTGATGGCGCAGCGCGACCCACGCGATCCCTGGTACGTGCCGGCGCCGCTGACGGGGCCGAAGCCGGCCGGGCCGATCAAGGTCGCGCTCGCAAAGATCCCCGAGGACATGGCGACCGATCGCGGCGTGATTGCGGTCCAGCGCAAGGCGGCGGATCATCTCGCCGATGCCGGCTATGCGGTCAGCGAGGTCGAGGTCCCCGACCTCAACAAGGTCTGGCAGCTCTGGTGCGACCTGATCATGACCGAGGTTCGCGTCCTGCAGCAGGACCAGATGCTGGCGACCACCAGCGCCGACTTCCAGAAGACGTTCCGCGGCTTCATCGCGCTGGCCAACCCGCTCGACCAGGCCGGCTACATGAAGGCGATCGCCGAGCGCTCGCGCCATATCCGGAACTGGATGACGTTCCTCGAACAGTATCCGCTGGTCGTGATGCCGACCACCGTGCGCAAGACGCCGGAGGTCAATGCCGATCTCGGCGGCGATCAGCGCGTCAAGGATTTGTTCTGGAACGACCTGCGCTTCATTTCGTCGATGAACGTGCTGGGGCTGCCGGCGGCCGTGGTGCCGGTCGGCCTCGATGAGGGATTGCCGGTCGGTGTCCAGATCGTCGGCTCGCGCTATCGCGAGGACATGTGTCTCGACGCCGCCGAGGCGATCGAACGCAAGGCCGGCATTCTGGCACGGCAATTGTGGCAGCAGCGCTGAGGCGATCTCGACGCCACCACGCATTATCCATTCGTATGATTCAACGCACGCCGCGGCGAAATTTCGTCGCGGCGTTCGCATGATCGGAAACGCGAGCGTGCCGGCGGTCCAGCTGCGTTCCTTCTCCCGGAATTTCTCAACGGAATCGCAGAGCGCCATGCCGGCGACGGGGTTGTCGGCGATCCCTGATTGCTTCAGGAGATCGTCCGAAACGTCGAAACCCCTGGGAACTAAATGTCCATCACGAAACGCTCGCATGTCCTGGTCGCAATTGGCGCCGTGTGTCTCTCATTTGCGGCCGGCGCTGCCCGAGCGGAGGATGGCGTGCTGCGGGTCGGCATCATCACCGACATGAGCGGGCAATATTCCGACGGCAATGGCCCGGGATCGGTGATCGCGGCACAAATGGCGGCGGAGGAAATCGGCGGCACGGTCGCCGGACGCAAGATCGAGATCATTTCGGCGGATCACCAAAACAAGCCTGACGTGGCGACCGGCATCGTGCGCAACTGGATCGATAACAAAGGTGTCGACGTGATCGCCGAAGGCGTCAATTCCGCGGTGGCGCTCGCGATCCAGACCGTGACGCGCGAACGCAAGAAGCTGTTCCTGATCTCGGGCTCGGGCTCGTCCGATCTCACCGGCAAGCAATGCTCGCCGACGAGCGTGCAGTGGACTTATGACACCTATGCCTCCTCGAACGCGACGGCGAAGGCCGTGGTTGCGCGCGGCGGCACGCCCTGGTTCTTCCTGACGGCGGATTATGCGTTCGGCCAGGCGCTGGAGCGCGATGCCAGCAAGGCCGTGACATCGGCCGGCGGCAAGGTGCTGGGCGCGGTCCGCCATCCCTTCGACACCGCCGATTTCTCGTCGTTCCTGCTGCAGGCCCAGTCCTCCGGCGCCAAGATCCTGGCGCTTGCCAATGCCGGTTCCGACTTCCGCAACGCGGTCTCTCAGGCCGACGAATTCAACATCCGCGCCAGCATGCAGGTCGTCGCGTTGCAGGTGACGCTCACCGACGTGCCGGCGCTTGGCCTCGCGCATGCGCACGATCTGCTGTTCACCGATTCCTTCTATTGGGATCGCACGCCGGAGACGCGCGTGTTCGCTCAGGAGTTCTTCAAGCGGCACGGCGCGATGCCGACCGCCTATCAGGCCGGCGTCAACTCGGCGCTCAGGCACTACTTCAAGGCGGTCGCCGCCACCAACTCGGTCGATTCGGAGACCGTGATCGCACAGATGCGCAAGACCCCGGTCAATGATTTCTTTGCCCAGAACGGCGTCGTGCGCGAGGACGGCCGGATGGTGCACGACATGTATCTGATGCGCATCAAGAAGCCGGAAGAGTCCAAGAGCAAGTGGGACCTCTACGACTATCTCGCGACGGTGCCGGGCGACCAGGCCTTCCGTCCGCTCGATGAAGGCGGCTGCCCTTACGTTGCCAAGTCGCACTAGCCCCGTCGGAAATTTGCATCGAGCCCTCGCGTGAGTTTTTCTCCTATCATGCGCGAGTTTTGATCGGTTGTCCGGCGCCGATCCTGACGATACGTTCGGATTGAGATCGGTCCCAGTCGGCAGATCATGCTCCTGCGCAGTTCCGAGCGAACTGCGGCGTGCGGCGCGTTGACCTCGCTGAGACCTTCTCGTCCGCCCTGCAAGGCGGGGCGCAGAAGCGATCTGGACAGGAGACGCGGCAACATGACGGGCGACACGGGTGTTCGGGCCGGCCAGTGCCATTGCGGCGCGGTGCGTTTCGAGGTGACGCTCAGCGACGGCTTCAATTCGATCCGCCGCTGCACTTGCTCTTACTGTCGGATGCGAGGTGCCGTCGTCGCCATGGCGGAGATGGGCGGGATCAAGTTCCTGCACGGCGAGGATGCGTTAACAAGCTACCGCTTCCATACCGGATCGGTGCGGCACTTCTTCTGTTCGCGCTGCGGAATCTACACCCATCATCAACGGCGATCGAACCAGAACCTGTATGCCGTCAATGTGGCCTGCCTGGACGGCGTAAGCCCGTTCGATTTCCCCGAGGTGCCTGTGATGGACGGCGTCAATCATACGAACGACACCGGCAAGCCGACGCGCCGGGCAGGCACACTCCGCTTCATCCCCGCCGACTAACGATCGCTGTCGGCCGACGACCGCCCGGTTTGTCGCGGGACGACGGTGAAAGGGAAGGGAGCCCTTCTACCGGTGATCGTGCAACAAGTTCAGTGTCGTCCCTGCCTAGTGCGCAATTGCGCACGGGAGCAGGGACCCATAACCACCGATGGTCATTGTTTCACGACGCCGGAATGACGAGTCCCCTCAGCAACCTCGGCCGCGGAGTATGGGTCCGTGCTTTCGCAGGGACGACAGCTGTGGTGAACTCAAGCGGACCGTCATTGCGACGGCCCCATCACCGTGTTCAAGAGGCACCATGACCAACACCATCGAGGCTTCCGACGGCGGCTACCGCTTCATGCCCGGCGTCAGTCAATATTCCTGCGGCATCGGTGCGCTGCCCGGCTTTGCCATCGAGCGCGTCAGGTTCTCTGAGCCGGTGCCGCTGGGCGCGGGCTTTGCAAGGATCGCGGATATCATCGGGGCCTCAGGCCGTCCGCTGACGGCGTTCGGCGCCTGCGAACTGCGTTCCCCGGCGCCGTTCACCGAGGACGGCTTCAGGGCCTTCAACGAGATCTACATCAAGACGCTGGTGGCCTGGGGTGTGATGCGGGACGGCGTCAATCCGGTGGCGCGCAGCAATGTCTGTCCGAAGCTCGATCCGCCCGGCGAGCCGAGCTTCCACGCCTTCTGCTACACGGTGCCGGCCGCCAAGGACGAACCAGCCAGCTTCGTCGTCGCCGGCAGTGGCGAGTCGGTCGAGGGCAAGGCCAATTACCGCGATCACACCGTAGCTCTCGGCGACACCAGCCCGGCCGGCCTCCTGGCGAAGGCGAAATTCGTGGCCGACGAGATGGAACGCCGGATGAGCGCGTTCGGCGGCCGATGGCAGGACACCACCGCAGTGCAGCTCTACACCGTGCACGACGCCTATCCGGTGCTCGAAAGCGAGCTTGGCCGCCGCGGCGTGCTGCGCAACGGCTTGACCTGGCATTTCGACCGGCCGCCGGTGGTTGGGCTCGACTTCGAAATGGATTGCCGGCGCGTGCATCGCGAGCGCGTGGTGTGATGTGTCGGTCGCGTGATGCATCAAAAGCGCGTGTGGGTGCATGTGGAAGCGTGCGCCCTTTCTTGACACGGATCGCGTCAACCGTTTCCCTTCGCCATCGACGTCAGCGGCTGGGTGAGCGCGGGTGCAGAACGAATCTGTGATCAGGCGGCGTGATCTGCTGGCGCTGATTGGCACCATTGCCGGCAGTTCGGCGATGTATCACGCGATGACGAGCCTCGGCTTCGCGTCCGAATCCGCCTACAAGGGGCCGCTGAAGCTCGCGGGCGACGTGAAGGGCGCCTCGGTGCTGGTTCTCGGCGCGGGGCTTGCCGGGATGACGGCGGCGCTGGAGCTGCGCAAGGCCGGCTACAAGGTCCAGATCCTCGAATTCAACAGCCGCGCCGGCGGCCGCAACTGGTCGATCCGCGGCGGCGACAGTTTTGTCGAGCTCGGCGGCTTCAGGCAGACCAGCCAGTTCGAGCAAGGGCTCTATCTCAATCCCGGCCCGTGGCGGATTCCCTATCATCACCGTGCGCTGCTCGACTACTGCCGCCGGCTCAATGTGACGCTGGAACCCTTCATCCAGCTCAATCACAACGCCTATCTGCACGCGACGCGTGCATTCGGCGGCAAGCCGCAGCGCTTTCGCAGCATCAAGGCGGATTTCCAGGGCGGGGTTTCGGAGCTGCTCGCAAAGATCACCCAGCAGGGCCGGCTCGACGAGACCGTCGGCAAGGAAGATCAGGAGATCCTGCTGCAGTCGCTGCGCGACTGGGGCGCGCTGGATCGCGACTACAAGTACAATGCCAACCTCGTGTCGGCCGAGTTCCGCGGTTATGCGCGCGATCCCGGCGGCGGCTTGATGGGCGATCCGCTGCCCAGCGACCCGATCCCGCTGCAGGAGCTGCTGCGGTCGCGGATGTGGCGCTATCTGCAGACCTTTGCGCGCTACGATTTCCAGACCACCATGTTCCAGCCGGTCGGCGGCATGGACATGATCGGCAAGGCGTTCGCGCGCGAGGTCGGCGATCTCATCCGCTATGGCGCCAAGGTGACGCAGATCCAGCAGAACGGCTCCGGCGTCACCGTGAGCTATGTCGACACCGCCAGTCCATCGACGGTGCAGCAGGCCACCGCCGACTGGTGCATCTGCACCATCCCGTTGCCGATCCTGAGCCAGTTGCCGGTCGATGTCAGCGCGCCGATGAAGAGTGCGATCGACTCCGTGCCCTATGCCGCCTCGGTGAAGATCGGCCTGCAGTTCAAGCGGCGGTTCTGGGAGGAGGATGACGCGATCTATGGCGGCATCAGCTACACCGACCTGCCGATCCGGCAGATCGCCTATCCGAACTATGGCTTCAACCGCGGCGGCCGCGGCATCCTGCTCGGCGCCTACATGTATGGCGGTGCCAATTCCTTCGAGTTCACCGCGATGACGCCGGCCGAGCGGGTCGCCAGCGCGGTCGAGTTCGGCGCCGCAATCCATCCGCAGTACAGGAACGAATTCGAGAACGGCGTCGCGGTGGCCTGGCATCGCGTGCCGTTCACGCTCGGCTGCGCCGGCGAATGGACCGAAGCCACCCGCGCGCAGCATTACCGCAATCTCTGCCAGATCGACGGCCGTATCGTGCTGGCGGGCGAGCACGCCTCGCAGCTGCCGGCCTGGCAGGAGGGCGCCATCCTGTCCGCGCTCGACGTCATCTCCCGGCTGCACGAACGCGTGGTGAAGACATGATGATGCGGACCGCCACATCCGTCGTCGCCGCCCTGGCGCTGCTGTCGGCGACGGCAGCCCTTGGGCAGGACAGCGGCGCGGGCAAGCGCACCTTCTCTTCGGGCTACCGCTTCGTCGAGATGACCGGCGAGGAGCTGTTCGCCAATGTGTGCCAGGGCTGCCACATGCCGGATGCGACGGGCGCGAGCGGGGCGGGCACTTACCCGTCGCTGGCCGGCAACAAGAATCTCGAGGCCGGCAGCTATCCGGTCTTCCTGGTCATCAACGGCCGCCGCGGCATGCCGGCGTTCGGCGACATGATGACCGATGGTCAGATCGCCGCCGTTGTGAATTATCTGCGGACGCACTTCAGCAATAACTATGAGGATGCGGTGACGACCAAGGATGTCCAGGACGCCCGCCGCTGACAAAAACACTCGGGGAGAGTTTGATGAAATTCATCGGTATCGCACTGGGCGCGGCGCTATCCGCGGTGGCGACGGTCGCCTGCGCGGATGTGGTCAGGCATCCGATTCCCAACTCGACATTCCCGATCGCGCAGGCCGTGACCGTCACCGGCAACACCACGACCGTCTATGTCAGCGGCCAGGTGCCGCCGGCGATCAACAAGGACGCCGATCCGTCGAGCCCGCAGGCCTATGGCGATACCAAGACGCAGACCGTCGGCGTGCTCAACCGCATCAAGGGCATTCTGGAAGGCCAGGGCCTTGGCATGGGCGACGTCGTCAAGATGCAGGTATTCCTGGTGCACAGCGCGTCCGCGCCGATGGACTTCAAGGCCTTCATGGAGGGCTACACCCAGTTCTTCGGCGGCAGCCAGCCGAACCTGCCGGCGCGCTCGGTGGTCGGCGTCGCGGCGCTCGCCAATCCCGGATTCCTGGTCGAGATCGAGGTGATCGCGGCCAAGGATTCCAAATAAGGGCTGCAAATAGCGCGCGCGAAACTGCGGAGCATGCGCGCGGAAATTGAAGGGCTCGCCGTCTTGCCAAAGCGCGTGTCGCCTGTCTGAATTCGTCTCCGATCAGGCGGCGGAATTCCGGGAGAGTACGATGTCGCACAAGGCTAGAAACACGGTTCGATCGCTGCGGCTCGCGGCAGCGCTTGGTCCGGCGCTGCTGGCAACCGGCGCCGCGGCGCAGGGGCTGACCGAGCAGCAACAATTTGCCCGCGGCATCTACCAGGAGCTGGTCGAGATCAACACGACCACCGCGACCGGCGATACCCAGAAGGCGGCGGAGGCGATGGGCGCGCGACTCCGCGCGGCGGGCTTCCCCGAAGCCGACGTGCACGTGTTCTCGCCGGCACCGCACAAGGGCAATCTGGTGGCGCGGCTGCACGGCTCCGGCGCGCGCAAGCCGATCCTTTTGGTTGCCCATATCGACGTCGTCCCCGCCAACCGCGAGGACTGGTCGGTCGATCCGTTCAAGCTCACCGAGCAGGACGGCTATTTCTACGGCCGCGGCTCCAGCGACGACAAATACATGGCGTCCGCCTTCATCACCAACCTGATCCGCTACAAGAAGGAGGGCTACAAGCCCGATCGCGACATCATCGTCGCGCTCGAGACCGATGAGGAGATCCTCGATGCCAACGGTCTCGGCATGCAGTGGCTGATCAAGAATCACCGCGACCTGATCGATGCCGAGTTCGCGCTCAATGAAGGCGGCGGCGTCGGTCTCAAGAACGGCAAGGCGATCCGCAACAGCGTGCAGACCAGCGAGAAGGTCTCGATCGGCTACCAGCTCACGGTGAAGGATCGCGGCGGCCACTCGTCGCTGCCGCGCAAGGACAATGCGATCTATCACCTCGCCGAAGGCCTCGTGCGGCTCTCCAATTACAGCTTTCCGATGAACCTCAACGAGACCACCCGGATCTATTTCACCAAGACCGCCGAGGTCGACACGTCGCATGCCGACGATATCAAGGCCATTTTGGCGCCGCAGCCCGACCCGGCGGCGCTGGCGCGATTGTCGGAGAATCCGGGCTATAATGCGCAGCTCCGCACCACCTGCGTCGCGACCATGCTGGAGGGCGGCCACGCCATCAACGCGTTGCCGCAACTGGCGACCGCCAAGGTGAACTGCCGGATCCTGCCCGGCGAGCCGGTCGAGGGCGTGCAGGCGACGATCGAACGCGTGCTCGCCGACAAGGAGATCGCGGTGGCTCCGACCGGCAAGGCCGTGTTGAGCCCGCCGTCGCCCCTCAACGAGGAGATCATGGGTTCGATCGAGAAGCTGTCGAAGGAGTTCTGGCCGGATGCGTCGATCGTTCCGGTCATGAGCACCGGCGCGACCGACGGCAGCTATCTGCGTAACGCGGGGATTCCGACCTATGGCCACTCCGGGCTGGCCGCCGATGTCGACGACAACCGTATCCATGGCAAGGACGAGCGCGTGCTCGTCAAGTCGTTCTACGAGGGCGAGGAGTATCTCTATCGCCTGGTCAAGATGCTCGCCGGCGGGAAATGATGGCTGACAGCAAGACAAGGACACGGGTTGCGGTCGCCGGCCTCGGCGCGATCGGCACCGACGTCGTCAAGGCGCTCGATCAGGGCATCGAGGGCCTGACGCTGGTTGCGGTGTCGGCGAACAGCCCGGACAAGCATCGCGGCTGGGTGGCGGAGCTCAAGTCTGCGCCGAAGCTGGTGCCGATCGAGCAGTTGGCCGAGGTCGCCGACATCGTGGTCGAATGCGCGCCGAGCAAGGTGGTCCGCGCGATCGTGGCGCCGGTGGTCGAGCGCGGCAAGTCCGCGGTCGTGCTCAGCGTCGGCGCGCTGCTGCAGAACGAGGACCTCGTCGATCTCGCGAAGGCCCATGGCGGCCAGATCATCGTGCCGACCGGCGCGCTGATCGGGCTCGATGCGGTGACCGCCGCGGCGATCGGGACCATTCATTCGGCGAGGCTGGTGACGCGCAAGCCGGTCGCGGGCCTCGTCGGCGCGCCGCATCTGGTCGAGAACAACATCCGGATCGAAGGCATCACCGAGCCGCTGCGCATCTTCGAGGGCAGTGCGCGCGACGCCGCAAAGGGTTTTCCGGCCAACCTCAACGTCGCGGTGGCGCTGTCGCTGGCCGGCATCGGCCCCGACCGCACGAGGGTCGAGATATGGGCGGATCCGACCGTGACCCGCAACACCCACCGGATCGAGGTCGATTCCGATTCCGCGCGGTTCTCGATGATGATCGAGAACATTCCCTCGGAGAACCCGAAGACCGGCCGCATCACCGCGCTGTCGGTGATCGCCTGCCTGCGCAAGCTGCGCGCATCATTGCGGATCGGCACCTGATGAAGATTGCGCCCGACGATCTGTTGCTGGTCATCGACGTGCAGAACGATTTCTGCCCCGGCGGTGCGCTGGCGGTCGCGGACGGCGATGCCGTCGTGCCGGTCGTCAACCGGTTGGCCGGCCGCTTCGACCATGTCGTGCTGACCCAGGACTGGCATCCGGCGGGCCACAGCTCGTTTGCGACCTCGCATCCGGGCGCGACGCCGTTCTCCGAGATCGCCATGCCGTATGGGCCGCAGACGCTGTGGCCGGATCATTGCATCCAGGGCAGCGCGGGCGCCGCGTTTCATCCCGATCTCGCCACCGAGCGGGCCGAGCTCGTGATCCGCAAGGGGTTCCGGTCCGCGATCGATTCCTATTCGGCGTTCTTCGAGAACGACCGCAAGACGCCGACCGGGCTCGCCGGCTATCTGCGCGAGCGCGGCCTCAGGCGCATCGTGATGGCGGGGCTCGCCACGGACTATTGCGTGCAGTATTCGGCACTCGATGCGCGCCGGCTCGGTTTCGAGACCATTGTCGTGCTGTCGGGCTGCCGCGCCATCGATCTCGGCGGCTCGCTTGCCGTCGCCACCGCGGCGATGCGCGCGGCCGGGGTGGAGCTTGTCGAGGAGCTCGTCTGAGCGTCGCCAAAGAGGGGCAAAAACCGTTGTTTTGACTGGCTTTTTGTTCTAATCCCCCACCGTTGATGATCACGCGCAGCGGAGCTTTCGTGTCGGGACAGGTTTTGCGGATTGGGACGCGCAAGAGCGCGATGGCGCTCGCGCAGACGGATGAGGTGGCGCGGCTGCTGCGCGCTTCGGCGCCGGACCTTGCCGTCGACATCGTCAAGTTCGAGACCCGCGGCGACCAGGACCAGACCAGCAAGCTGTTGCGCCATGGCGGCAAGGGCGGCGCCTTCGTCGCCGAGATCCGCGAAGCCATGCGCGCCGGCACCTTGCAGGCGGCGATGCATTCGCTGAAGGACGTGCCGGGCAACGAGGAGACGCCGGGTCTCGTCATCGCCGCGATGCTGGCGCGCGATGCCGCCAATGACAGCCTCGTGCTGCGTCCCGGGCTGTCGCTCGAGACCCTCCGCGCCGCACGCGGCAAGGGCTTCATGATCGGCACCAATGCGGTCCGCCGCGCCGCCTATCTGCGCCGGCTGTTTCCGGAAGCGACCGTGATCCATTATCGCGGCGCCGCTGATACGCGGGTGGCCAAGCTCGATCGCGGCGACAAGCAGCGGCTGCCCGGCGGCGGCGAAGTGGGGCCGGCGGATGCGCTGGTGATGGCGCGCTCGGGTCTGGAGCGCATCGGCATGACCGCGCGCATCGCGCATGATTTCTCGGTCGGCGAGATGCTGCCGGCGGTCGGCCAGGGCATTGTCGCGGTGGAATGCGTCGAGACCGACTGGGCAACGCGTGCGCGGCTTGCCGGGATCGACAACGCGCCGTCCCGGCTCGCCGCCGAGGCCGAGCGCGAGGTGCTGTGGGTGCTCAACGGCCATTGCAATTCGCCGATCGCCGGCCATGCCACGCTCGCGGGCAGCGAGATGACGCTGCGCGCCTCCGTGCTCGACGAGGCCGGCGCCGGCTTCATCGAGGTGACGCGGCGCGGGCCGGCCGATCGTCCGCGCGAACTCGGCCGCGCCGTGGGCATGGAGCTGCTCGAGAAGGGCGCCGCCGAAATCATCGCCCGCACCCGGATCGACGAATAGCGATATCCATCCCACGTCGTCCCGGCGAAAGCCGGGACCCATAACCACGAATGTTGGTTGTGGGACGATGCTGGGACCGCAGCTCGCTTGAACAACTACCGACGGTGGTTATGGGTCCCGGCTTTCGCCGGGACGACACCGGTGTGTGAGGCCTAATCCCGATCAGCTCGCAACGGCCAGCTGCCGATGATGCGGAAACGCGATGCGCTGTCGGTCTGCCTGAACAGCGCGATGCGGTCGATTGCGAGCCGCGTGAGGTCGACCGCCGCGAACCGTGTGCGCAGCTGCGCCACGATCGGGCCGCGCCGCTCGTCGCTCAGCCGCCCCGTCAGCGTCATGTGGAAGCGGAACTCCTCCATGACGTAGGGATAGCCCCAGCGGTCGAGATAGTCGCACTGCCGCGCGGTGAGTTTCTCCGGCCTGCGGCGCGCGCGATCTTCCGGCGTCAGCGGCGCGCGGAACGCGTCGAATTCGGTGACGCAGTCGGCGGCAAGCTGCTGCAGGTCGTGCGAGCGGCTGGCGGGGATCACCGCGATGAACCCGCTGATCGCGTCGATCACCGGTTCGATTACCGGAATGCGCCGAGCGCGGCCGGCGAAGGCGGCACAGGCATCGAGAAGCTCGGCCTCGCTCCGACCGTCGGCGAGCGCGGTGGGCGCCTTCAGCGTGGCGTGGAATCCATACTTGCGCGGATCTTCGGTGATCTCGCGCCAGTCCGGCGTGACGCCTTCGGGAAACGGCAGGTCGTCGCCCGACACCGCATCGTAGCCGAGCAACGTCGAACCGAAGCGGTGCAGGACGCTGTCGGGTGACGGCGCATAATAGATCGCGTAGCGCGGAGTGCTGGCCATGGGACTGGGCTACGCCGCCGCAACCGTCTTGCGCGGCGCGAGCGAATGAACGAGGCAGCTCGCGTCCGCCAGGTGCACCAGCCGTCCGGCCGCTATCACGGCGACGATGCGCGGCCGCAGCGGCACCTTGTCGTCGACGACGATGATGTCGGCACGGCGGCCCGCGGCGAGCACGCCGCGGTCGGCGAGCCCGGCCGCGCGGGCCGGCGCCGACGAGATCAGGTCCCACGCCCTGGCGAGCGGCAGGATGCCATCGGCGACGAGACGGAACGCCGCGAGCAGCTGCGCCGGATAGTAATAGTCCGACGCCAGCACCGAGCAGAGGCCCTGTGCGATCATGTCGGATGCCTTGGTCCAGCCGGTGTGGCTGCCGCCGCGCACCACATTGGGCGCACCGAACACGATGAAATCGCCCGCCGCCGCAGCATCGCGCGCGGTCTCCTCGTTGACAGGGAATTCGGCGATCGTAGCGCCCAGCACACGAAACTCCTGGCGCATCGCCGGGCTGTTGTCGTCGTGCGAGAGCATGCGGATATCGGCCGCGCGCGCGGCGGCGGCCAGTCGCGCGATCGAGGCGGGCACCTCGGGGCGGCGCGCCACGATCCGGTCGAGCATGTCGTTGACGGCCTCGACGGAGAGCCCGGTGCGCTCGGCCAGCTGGTTGCGCTTCTTCGGCTTGACGTTGCTGTGGTCGTTGAAGGCGAACAGATCGATGCGGCCTTCACCGAGCCATTGAATGATCTCGGCCTCGGCCTCGAGATTGTGGGTCTCGTGACGTAGGTGGAAGCGGGTGTCGGCGGCGAGCTGCGGCCGCAGCGCCTCGATCGCATCGAGCAGCTTGCGCGCATTCTCCGCGCTGCGCAGGCCGGGCTCCCACGACCAGGTCGTGCCGTGGAACACGGTGGTGATGCCGTTGGCGATCGCCTGCCGGTCGCTGTCGATCAGCGCCACGTCGGTCGGGAAGTCGACGCCGGGGCGCGGCATCATCTGCCGCTCGAACGCATCGCCGTGCAGGTCGATGATGCCGGGCAGCACCAGGAGGCCACTGGCATCGATGTGAAGCGCGGCGCGCCCCTGCTCGGCGTCGAGCGCGCCGATGTCGCGACCAGCGGTCCGCAGCGAGGTCTCGACCAAGGCGCCGTCAACCAGCGTGCGCCCGCCCTCGATGAAAATGTCCGTCACGATGCGGCGCTCCGTTGTTTGTTCTGTGATTGGGATACGGCCTCGGCCTCGTACTTGTCGAGGAATTCCTCGACCGCGAGCTTGCGAAAGTCGGGCAGGACGCGGCGGAGCGTCTCGTGATCCCAGTCCCACCATGCGAGCGCGGCGAGGCGGTCGGCGATCGTCTCGGAGAAGCGCCGCTTCACGGGCCGCGCCGGATTACCGGCAACGATGGTGTATGCGGGAACGTCCTTGGTCACGATCGCGCCGGCGGCGACGACAGCGCCGGTTCCGATGTTCCGTCCTGGTAACAGGATCGCACCGTGCCCGATCCAGACGTCATGGCCGATATGCACGTGATGCGCACGTCGCCAGTTGAAGAAGTCGGTGTCGTCGCTCTCTCCGGGGAAATACGCGCTGGCGCGGTAGGTGAAATGCGCTTGAGTCGCGCGATGCATCGGGTGGTTGCCGGGGTTGATGCGAGTCATCGCCGCGATCGAGCAAAACTTGCCGATCGAGGTGTAGGTGATCTGGCTGTCGTTCACGACGTAGGAATAGTCATCCATGCTGACTTCAAGCAGGATCGTGCGCGCGCCGACCTCGGTATATTTGCCGAGCTTGCTCTCACGGACCGACGCGGTCGGGTCGACGGTCGGCACAACCGAGAGTGTTTTTCCGGCCATCAGGGCCTCCGCAAATCTTCAAGAATCTTGGGCTTCCGGGGGATGCGCGCTCGTCATCGGGATGCTTGATGACAACATCATGACGTTGCGATGACGGCAAGGGAGCGACAAGGGAGGGGTGTGGACGATCGCCGCACCGCAGCGCTGTCGTCACATAACTGTAAAACGCCGGGGATAGCGATGGCCCAACGAGGCGCGGTTGGAGCATTACATGCTGGTGGTGGAAGGTTTGACGTGCCGTTTCGGCACGAAAGCCGCAGTCGACAACGCGTCCTTTTCGATCGCGCCGGGCAGCTTTGTCGGCGTGATCGGCCGCTCGGGTGCCGGCAAGTCGACGCTGCTGCGGATGATCAACCGTCTCGCCGATCCGACCTCCGGCCGTATCCTGTTCGAAGGCACCGACGTCACCGCGTTGCGCGGCAAGGAACTGCGGCGGTGGCGCGCGCGCTCGGCGATGATCTTCCAGCAGTTCAATCTGGTCGGCCGCCTTGATGTGCTGACCAATGTGCTGATGGGCCGGCTGGCCCAGATTCCGTCATGGCGCTCGCTGGCGCAGGTCTGGCCGGAGCAGGACAGGGCGCTGGCGCTGTCGGCGCTCGAGCAATTCGACATTGCCCAGCTCGCGGCACAGCGCGCCGACCAGCTCTCCGGCGGCCAGCAGCAACGCGTCGCGATCGCGCGCGCGCTGGTGCAGGAGCCCGACATCATTCTCGCCGACGAGCCGATCGCCTCGCTCGATCCGCGCAACACCAAGATCGTGATGGACGCGCTGCTGCGCATCAACAAGCATTTCGGCATCACGGTGCTTTGCAATCTGCACTCGCTCGACCTGGCGCGGACCTATTGCGACCGCCTGGTCGGCATGGCCGCGGGTCGCGTGGTGTTCGATGGCGCACCCGCGGCGCTCACCGACCATATCGCCCGCGAGCTCTATGACCTCGAGGCCAATGACGTCATCGGCGCAGCACCGCTGCCCGCGCCCGACGGTGCAACTGCGCCGGCACTCGGCACCGCAGCCGCGGCCTGAGCGTCGCGCATTTTTCAATCTGGGAGGCCGGGCATTTTGCCCGGCCAACAGGTGCAACTACAACAAAAGAGGGGTAGTCATGTTCACTCGTCGCATCATTCTGGCTGGCGCCGCCGCGCTGGCATTTGCCGGTTCGGCCTCCGCGCAGGACTGGAAGGCAAAGTATCCGGAGCTCACCTTCGCGGTGGTGCCGGCCGAAAACGCCTCCGGCGTCACCGAGCGCTGGACGCCGTTCGTGGCGTATCTGTCGAAGGAGCTCGGCGTGAAGGTCACACTGCGCATCGCCAACGACTACGCGGCCGTCATCGAAGGCCAGCGCGCCGGCAACATCCAGATCGCCAGCTACGGCTCGGCCTCGTTCTCGCGCGCGCGCCTGACCGGCGTCAAGACCGACGCGTTCGCCAACGATATGAACGCCGACGGTTCGACCGGCTATTACTCGGTGTTCTTCGTCAAGGCGTCGAGCCCGTACAAGACCGTCGAGGACCTGAAAGGCAAGAATCTCGGCCTGGTCGATCCGAACTCGACGTCCGGCAACAACGTGCCGCGCTTCGAACTCAACAAGATGGGCATCGCGAACGCCGAAGGCTTTTTCGGCAAGGTCGTGTTCACCGGCAGCCACGAGAACGCCGTCCTGGCGCTGTCGCAGGGAACCGTTGATGTGGCCGCCAACCAGTGGACCAACGAGGACGATTCCACGCTCGCCCAGATGCTGACCAAGGGCATGCTGAAGAATGCCGACGGCTCGGCGATGAAGAAGGATGATTTCCGCATCATCCACAAGTCGGCGCTGATCATCAACGGCCCCTATGCGTACAACACCGATCTTCCGGAGGACCTGAAGGCTGCGATCGCAAAGGCCTTCTTCGACGCGCCGACCAAGGACAAGGCCGCCTTCGACCGTCTGTCGGACGGTCAGAAGAAGGGCTTCCATCCCGCCACCACCAAGGATTGGGACGGCACCATCGAGCTGATCAAGTTCGTCGACGGTTTGCGCAAGAAGGCGAGCTGATCGCACGCCTGACGTCACGAGGGCCGGGCGTATAGCCCGGCCCTTTCTCTCCACTCAACTCCGAACCGGACTGGCACGCGTCGATGGCGACCGCCGTATCCATTCTTCCAGCGCAGCAACTGGCGACGCTGGAGGACGCCTACCGCAAGTCCGTCGCACGCAAGCGGTTGAAGGCCGCGCTGGCGACGGCGGCATTCTGTGCGGTGCTGGTGATCGCGGCGTTCGGCGCGGAAGTGAACCTGCGCACGCTGTTCACCTATTTCGGCAATTTCGTCAGCTATTTCGATCGCATCCTGACGCTGGATTCCGGCGCGCGGGTCTGGACCGATCCCGCCGAATGGTTCTGGGGTTGGCATAAGTGGCTGAAGATGCTCGGCGAGACGATCCTGATCAGCTATGTCGGCACGCTGACGGGTGCGGTGCTCGCCTTCGCACTCAATTTCTTCGCGGCCCAGAATACCTCGCCCGGCCCGTGGGTACGTTTCACGATCCGCCGCCTGCTGGAATTCGCCCGCACCGTCCCCGGCATCGTGTTCGCGCTGATCTTCGTGATCGCGTTCGGCCTCGGGCCGATGGCCGGCGTGCTGGCGATCGCGATCCACACCACCGGGGCGCTCGGCAAGCTGTTCGCCGAGATCGTCGAGAATGCCGACATGAAGCCGGTCGAGGGCATCCGCTCCACCGGCGCGAGCTGGCTGTCCTGCATGCGCTTTGCCGTGCTGCCGCAGGTCTCGGCCGGCTATGCCAGCTATGCGCTGCTGCGCTTCGAGATCAACGTCCGCGAGGCGTCGGTGATGGGCTTCGTCGGCGCCGGCGGCATCGGCCAGGAGCTGGTGGTCGCGATCCGCAAGTTCTACTATTCCGACGTCAGCGCCATCCTCATCACCATCATCGTCACCGTCTTCATCATCGACATCTCGACCGGCTGGCTGCGCGGCCGGCTGTTCGGCAAGGAGACCCGTCGATGAGCCAGATGCCGAGGCCGGACACCGCGGAACTGCGCGCGAAGTACCCCGGCGTCTTCGAACGTCCCGCATCGGCACGGTTGGCGATGCCGGCCATGATCGTGGCGGCGCTCGCGATCTTCGTGTTCGGATTGGTTGATCTCGATTTCTCGCCGTCCAGGCTGATCGCGGGCCTCGGCCAGCTCGGCTGGATCACCATGCTGATGCTCCCGCCGAATCCGGGCTCGTCGTTCCCGCTCTACATGCAGGCGCTCGGCGAGACGCTGTCGATCGCGGTGCTCGGCACCACGCTTGCCGCGGTTTTGGCGCTCCCGGTCAGCCTGCTGGCGGCGCGCAACATCATCCCCTCGAACCTGATCCGCTTTCCGGTGCGCCGCTTCCTGGATTCGATCCGCGGCGTCGATACGCTGATCTGGGCGCTGGTCTGGATCAACGTCGTCGGCCTCGGCCCGTTTGCCGGCGTGCTGGCGATCATGGTGTCGGACTTCGGCGCGTTCGGAAAGCTGTTCTCCGAGGCGATCGAGGCCGCAGATCGCAAGCAGGTCGAGGGCATCCGCGCGTCCGGCGGCAACGCGCTGCACGAGATCCGCTTCGGCCTGCTGCCGCAGGTGTTGCCCGTGATCGCCGGGCAGGTGCTCTACTTCATCGAGTCGAATACCCGCTCGGCCACCATCATCGGCATCGTCGGCGCGGGCGGCATCGGCTTGCAGCTTGCCGAACAGATCCGCGTGCTGGAATGGCAGAAGGTGTCGTTCCTGATCCTGATGATCCTGATCGCGGTTGCCGCGATCGACTTCATCTCGAGCAAGCTGCGCTTTGCCATCATCGGGCAAAGGGCGGTGGTGTAGCTTCTCTTTCGCCTCTCCCCGCGCGCGGGGAGAGGCCGGAGTTTTCGCGTAGCGCAAATTCCGGGTGAGGGGACTCTCGGCGTACTCACAGCTTCCAGGATTCGCGGAGACAGCCCCTCACCCCGACCCTCTCCCCGCAAGAGCGGGGCGAGGGAGCAGAGAAAGATCAACCGTTCTCGACCAGAAACTCCACGCGCTCGGCGGCGAAGCGCGAGCGCTTGGTCACCAGCGGCTGGTCCAGCATGTCGACGTCGGTGGCGTCGACCACCAGCACCGGCCGTCCCAGCGGCAGGTCGAGCCGCGCGGCGTCGGTCGCATCGACGATCGCCGCGGTGATCCGGGTCGAGGCGCGGTGGTAGTCCTTGACGCCGTAATGCCCGAGCAGCTTCGTCATCGAGCGGACGTTGGCGAACACGCTGCCGGCATCGGGAAACCGCTCGGCCGACAGCCAGGTGGTGGAGACGCAGATCGGCGTCCGGTCGGCGAGCCGCACCGCTTCGATCCGGATCAGCGGCGCACCGATCTTCAGGCCGAGCTCGCGCGCGATCTCGCGATTGGCGGTGTCGCTGCTCGCATCGATCAGCTGGCCGCGCGGCTCGTGGCCGCCGGCGCCGACGATCTCGGAAAACCGCGTGCGTGAGCGCAAGGGATAGGCGAGGCGCTGGGCTTCGACATAGGTGCCGCTGCCGCGTTCCGCGCGCACCAGGCCGCGCTCGGCCAATGCGGCGAGCGCCCGCCGCACGGTGTGGCGGTTGACCCGGTACGTCTCGGCGATCTCCATCTCGCCGGGCAGCTTTTCGCCGGCGGCGAAGCGACCGTCAGCGATGCCGCGCTCGATGCCGTCGGCGACCTGCCGCCACAAGGCGACGCCGGAACTTTCCTGCATGCTCATGGCGCGGTGATACCAGAAATCTTTGGTTTGTCACGAAACAGTCATGGCGCTCCGCTATCAAGTTGTCTAGTATCATAGACAACTTGATGCAAGCAAGGTTGCCCAAAGGTTTGCCCATGAGTTCGACCATGAGTTCGACCGGACCAAACAGCAAACAGGCCCAGCGCAAGGCCGCGATGACGGTGCTGGCGCACGCCGCCGCTACGGACATCGCAGGCAGGCTGGCGGCGATCGCGCTGCCCGCGCATGAGAACCTGCGCGAGCCGGAAAACGGCCTTGTGATGCTGCGTGGGCGGATCGGCGGCGACGGTGCGCCGTTCAATCTCGGCGAGGCGACGGTGTCGCGCGCGGCGGTGCGGCTTGCGACCGGCGAGGTCGGCTTCGGCTACACGCTCGGCCGCGACGCGCGGAAGGCGCAGATGATCGCGCTGTGCGACGCCATGGTGCAGTCGGCGGAACTGTCCGGCGAGGTGGAGGCCAAGGTGATTGCGCCGCTGCGCGTCGCCATGAACGCCGAACGCGGCCGCAAGGCCGCTGAGACCGCGGCGACGCGGGTTGATTTCTACACGATGGTGCGCGGTGAGGGATGATGCAATGACGACGATTGCCGAAATGCCCGCGGGCTTTGCCGACAAGGTGCTGTCGGCGCAGTCGACTTTCCGTTCCGTGATGGATGCGATGGCGCGCCCGGGCAGCGTGCAGCGCGTCGCCGCTGACGTCGGAACGCCGGCCGGCATGATGCGCGGCTCGGCCGCGATCGCGCTGACGCTGTTCGATCACGACACACCGATCTGGCTCGACGCCGCGATGTCGGCAACGCCGGACGTCGCCCGCTGGCTGAAGTTTCACGCCAGCGCGCCGGTGATCACCGATTCCTCGATCGCGAGCTTCGCTTTGATCGGCGATGCCGCGAGCCTGCCGGCGTTCGATCGCTTCGCATTCGGCAGCAGCGAATATCCTGACCGGTCGACCACACTGATCCTGCAGGTCGACAGCCTGTCGCAGGGGCCGGCCTTCGAGCTGAAAGGACCCGGCATCGACGGCAGCGCCGTGCTGCAGGCGATGATCAAGCCGCGCGACCTGTTCCAGCGGCTTGCGATCAACGAAGCCCTGTTCCCGCGCGGCATCGATGTCGTACTGGTCCATGACGATGCCATTGTGGCGATCCCGCGCACCACGCGGCTGATCGCAAGCGGAGTGTGAGCGATGTATGTAGCCGTCAAGGGAGGCGAGCGCGCCATCGAGAACGCCCATCGGCTGCTCGCGCATGAGCGGCGCGGCGACCGCGAGGTGCCTGAGGTGACGCTGGCACAGATTTCCGAGCAGCTCGCGCTTGGTGTCGATCGCGTGATGACCGAAGGTTCGCTCTACGATCGCGAGCTCGCGGCGCTCGCGATCAAGCAGGCGCGCGGCGACATGATCGAGGCGATCTTCCTGGTCCGCGCCTTCCGCGCCACGCTGCCGCGCTTTGGCGCCACCGAGCCGGTCAACACCGGCGAGATGCAGGTGCGGCGGCGGATCTCCTCGACCTTCAAGGACGTTCCAGGCGGCCAGATCCTGGGGCCGACCTTCGACTACACCCATCGCCTGCTCGATCCGCAGCTCGCGGAAGGCTTTGTGCCGGAGCAGCCGGCGACCGCGGACGCCTCGCAGGCCGCCACGCCGCGGGTGACCGACATTCTCGGCCGCGATGGCCTGATCGAATCCTCGCCGCAGGCAGATAGCGACACGCCGGTCGGCGACCTCACGCGCGAGCCGCTGAGCTTTCCGGCCGACCGCGATTTGCGGCTGCAGAATCTGGCGCGCGGCGACGAGGGCTTCCTGCTCGCGCTCGGCTACTCGACGCAGCGCGGCTACGGCCGCAATCACCCGTTCGCCGGCGAGATCCGCTTCGGCGAGGTCGAGGTCGAGTTCTTCGCCGAGGACGCGGGCTTTGCCGTGCCGCTCGGCTCGATCGAATTGACCGAGTGCCAGATGGTCAACCAGTTCAAGGGCTCGACGACCGAGGCGCCGTGCTTCACCCGCGGCTATGGCCTCGCCTTCGGGCAGAGCGAGCGCAAGACGATGTCGATGGCGCTGGTCGATCGCGCGCTGCGTGCACGCGAGCTCGGCGAGGAGGCGGCGGCGCCGGCACAGGACGAGGAGTTCGTGATGTCGCACTCCGACAATGTCCAGTCGACCGGCTTCGTCGAGCATCTCAAGTTGCCGCACTATGTCGACTTCCAGTCCGAGCTCGGTCTCTTGCGCAAGCTGCGGCAGGAATTCGCCGAGGCCAATCAGGCCCTCGAACTGCAGGAGGCCGCGGAATGAACGCGCCGACGTACAACTTCGCCTATCTCGACGAGCAGACCAAGCGGATGATCCGCCGCGCGATCCTCAAGGCGATCGCGATCCCCGGCTATCAGGTGCCGTTTGCGAGCCGCGAGATGCCGATGCCCTATGGCTGGGGCACCGGGGGCGTGCAGGTGACGGCCGCGATCCTCGGTCCCGACGACGTGCTGAAGGTGATCGACCAGGGCTCGGACGACACCACCAACGCGATCTCGATCCGCAAGTTCTTCGGCAAGACCGCCGGTGTCGCGACCACGACCTCGACCACGGACGCGACCGTGATCCAGACCCGGCATCGCATTCCCGAGGCCTCGCTGCATGCCGGGCAGGTGCTGGTCTATCAGGTGCCGATCCCCGAGCCGCTGCGCTTCCTCGAGCCGCGCGAGACCGAGACGCGGCGCATGCATGCGCTCGCCGAATACGGGCTGATGCACGTCAAGCTCTACGAGGACATCGCGCGCTTCGGCCATATCGCCACCGCCTACGCCTATCCGGTGAAGGTGAACGCGCGCTACGTGATGGATCCGTCGCCGACGCCGAAATTCGACAATCCGAAGATGGACAATTGCGCGGCGTTGCAGCTGTTCGGCGCCGGCCGCGAGAAGCGCATTTACGCGATCCCGCCCTACACCACCGTGGTGTCGCTGGACTTCGAGGATCACCCGTTCACGCGCTACCGCTTCAACGCGCCCTGCGCGCTGTGCGGCGCCGACAATTCCTATCTCGACGAGATCGTCACCGACGACAGGGGCGGGCGGATGTTCGTCTGCTCCGACACGGACTTCTGCGAGCAGCGCCAGGCCGCCGGCCATCACGGCACCGAGAGCGCAGCGCCGCACAAGGAGAAGGCCCATGTCTGAGCTCTCGAGCCTCGACAACGACGAGCCGTTGCTGGTGGCCGAGGGGCTTGCCAAGAACTATGGCCGGCTTGCGGCCTGCCGCGACGTCTCGTTCGCGCTCTATCCCGGCGAGGTGCTGGCGATCGTCGGCGAGTCCGGCTCGGGCAAGTCGACGCTGCTGCAGCTGCTCTCGGCGCAGCTCGCGCCGAGCGCCGGCCGGGTGTGCTATCGGATGCGCGACGGCCTGCTGCGCGATCTCGCTGAACTCGGCGAGGCCGAGCGGCGCTTCCTGTTCCGCACCGACTGGGGCTTCGTGCACCAGGATCCGGCGCAGGGCCTGCGCATGGGCGTCTCGGCCGGCGCCAATGTCGGCGAGCGGCTGATGGCGGTCGGCTGGAATCATTACGGCCGCATCCGCGACACCGCGTCGACCTGGCTGGAGCGGGTCGAGATCGATACCGGCCGCATCGACGACGCGCCGAAGACCTATTCCGGCGGCATGCGGCAGCGGCTGCAGATCGCCCGCAACCTCGTCACCGAGCCGCGGCTGGTGTTCATGGACGAGCCGACCGGCGGCCTCGACGTCTCGGTGCAGGCGCGTTTGCTCGACCTGATGCGCAACCTCGTCAGCGAGCTCGGGCTTGCGGCGATCGTCGTGACCCACGATCTTGCGGTGGCGCGCTTGCTCTCGCATCGCGTGATGGTGATGAAGGGCGGCCGCGTCATCGAGACCGGCCTCACCGACCAGGTGCTCGACGATCCGCGCGAGCCCTATACGCAGCTACTCGTTTCCTCGATTCTTCCGCCATGAGCGTGCCAATGACTGCGATGATCGAACTTGCCAACGCCGAGAAGACCTTCACCATGCATCTGCAGGGCGGCGTCGAGCTGCCCGTGGTGCGCGGCGTCTCGTTCCACGCCGATCCGGGTGAGTGCGTGGTGCTGTCGGGCCCGTCGGGCGCCGGCAAATCCTCCATCCTGAAGATGATCTTCGGCAACTACCGCTGCGACAGCGGCCGGATCGGCATCCGCCATCATGGCAAGGTTGTCGACCTTGCCACCGCCGAGCCGCGCCAGGTGCTGAGCATCCGCCGCTCGACCATCGGCTATGTCAGCCAATTCCTGCGCGCCGTGCCGCGGGTGGCGACGATCGACGTCGTTGCCGAGCCCTTGATCGTCAACGGCGTGGCACGCGAGGAGGCCCGCGCGCGCGCCGGCCAGCTGCTGCGCCGGCTCAACATTCCGAAGCGGCTGTGGACCTTGCCGCCCTCGACCTTCTCCGGCGGTGAGCAGCAACGCGTCAACATTGCGCGCGGCTTCATCTCGGACCTGCCGATCCTGCTGCTGGACGAGCCGACCGCTTCGCTCGATGCGGCGAATCGCGCCGTGGTGGTCGAGCTGATCGCGGAAAAAAAGACCAAGGGCGTCGCGATGGTCGCGATTGTCCATGACGACGAAATCCGCCATCTGATCGCCGACCGCATCGTCGATGTGACCTCGTTCGCGGCTGCTGCCTGAAGGACCGTTTGAAATGACCGCCAAGCAAGACACCATCATCGGCAACGCCCGGCTGGTCCTCGCCGATCGCGTGATCGAGCAGGGCTGGGTCGCGATTACTGATGGCAAGATCGCCGGGTTCGGCGAGGGCAGGGCGCCCGAGGCCGCCGAGGATGCCGGCGGCGACCTCCTGATGCCCGGGCTGATCGAGCTGCACACCGACCATCTCGAGATGCACTATGTGCCGCGGCCGAAGGTGTTCTGGAATCCGGTCGCGGCCGTGATCTCCTATGACGGGCAGCTCGCGACCTCAGGCATCACCACGGTGCTGGATTCGCTGCGGGTCTGGCGCGAGGACGGCGCCGAGGATGTCGACGGCCGCGCCGGCGTGCTGGCGGCGGCGATTGCGGCGGCGCGGGAGGAGAATCTGCTGCGGGCCGATCACTTCCTGCATCTGCGCTGCGAGGTCCCGATGCCGGACGTGGTTGCCGAGGCCAAGGAACTGATCGACCGGCCGGACGTGCGGCTGATGTCGCTGATGGACCACACGCCGGGTCAGCGCCAGTTCCGCGACGAGGTCAAGCTGCGCGACTACTATCGCGGCAAGGGCGGCGGCATGACCGACGCCCAGCTCGACGTGCTGTTCGCACGGCGCTTCGCCTATCAGAAGGAATATGCGGTGGCGAACACCCGCGCGATCGTCGCGCTGGCGCATGAATACCGGATCCCGTTGGCGAGCCATGACGACACCACGGATGAGAACGTGGTCGACGCCGTCAACGACAAGGTCGCGGTCGCGGAGTTCCCGACCACGATGGAAGCTGCGCGCGGCTTGCACGCCGCCGGCATCGACATCCTGATGGGCGCGCCGAACGTGGTGCGCGGCGGCTCGCACTCCGGCAACATTGCGGCCGTCGATCTCGCCAATGAGGGCATGCTCGATATCCTGTCGTCGGACTACATCCCGTCCAGCCTGCTGATGGCGGCGCTGCAATTGCCGCGGCATGTGCCGGCGATCGATCTCGCCTCCGCCGTCCGCACCGTGACCAAGACACCGGCCGAGGCGGTCGGGCTCAACGACCGCGGCGAGATCGCGGTCGGCCGCCGCGCCGACCTGATCCGCGTGCACGTCGCGCGCGATCTGCCTGTCGTGCGCAGCGTCTGGCGCGAAGGAGGGAGGGTCGCATGACCGATGCATCCGTCGTCGCCGATCGGCGCGCCGGAATCGGTCCCGGCCGGCTGATCCTGGTGGTCGGCCCGAGCGGCGCCGGCAAGGATACGCTGCTGGGGTTCGCCAAGGCGGCCTGTGGCGATGATCGCGATGTCGTGTTTCCGCGCCGGCTGATCACCCGTCAGGCCTCGGCGTCGGAGGACAATGAGGAGGTCAGCGTGGAAAGCTTCCAGCGCGCTCTAGCCGCCGGTGAGTACGCCATGCACTGGGAAGCGCACGGCCATCGCTACGCGCTGTCGCGGTCGATCAACGACGATATCGGGGCCGGACGCACTGTGATCGCGAACGTCTCGCGCACCGTAATCGCCACGGCGCGCCGCAACTATGCCAATGCTGTCGTGGTGCTGGTCACGGCGCCGCCGGATGTGCTGGCCGCGCGGCTCGCAATGCGGGCGCGCGGCAGCGACGGTCTTCTCGAGCAGCGGTTGGCCCGCACGGTCGACGAGAGCACGTCGATGCCCGATTTCACCATCGTCAATTCCGGCACCGCCGACTATCATGCGCGACAGCTTGTCCGCATCATCAAGGGCGAACGCTGGGACGAATAGCAACCAAAGGAGAACGGCACGAATGTCGGTGATCGAAACGGTCGAGCAACTTGAGGCGATCTACGGCTTCCCGAACGACGCGTCGACCGTGAAGGTCGCCGATCACGTGACGCCGCTCTATCGTGTGCTCATCGAGAAGTCGCCGTTCGTGTCGCTTGCGACCGCAGGCCCCGAAGGGCTCGATTGCTCGCCGCGCGGCGACCTGCCGGGCTTCGTGCGCATCCATGATGCGAAGACGCTGATGATGCCGGATCGCCGCGGCAACAATCGCTGCGATTCATTGCGCAACATCGTTCGCGATCCCCGCGTCGGCTTGCTGTTCCTGATTCCGGGATCGGGCAGCACGCTGCGCGTCAACGGCCGCGCCTACGTCACGGCCGAACCGGAGCTGCTCGCCTCCTTCATGATGGAAGGCAAGGCACCGCGCACGGTGATCGTAATGCACGTGGAGGAGATCTATTTCCAGTGTGCGCGCGCGATCGTGCGCTCCGATCTCTGGAATCCGGACAAGCGGGTCGACCCGAAGGCGTTGCCGACGCCGGGCCAGATCCTCGACGAGATGAGCGAGCACACGGTCGGCGGCGAAAAATACGATCGGGAATGGCCGGAGCGCGCGCGGCAGACGATGTGGTGATGCGCCCGGACGGCTGGGAAGCATGATCCGGAAAAGTGCGAAGCGGTTTTCTGAAAAGATCATGCTGAAACAAAAGGTGCTAAAGCGCGATGACGATTGAATCCATCGCGCCTTAGGCCTCGGCGCGGTCTTCCCAGTCCTCCCAGGTCACGTCAGCATTGATCTCGAGGTAGCGCGCAACGGCAACGCCGATGGTCGGGAAGAAATTGTTCTCGCCAAGCTGCGCCAGCAGGCCGAATTTCTTCAGCTTGTCCTTGACGGGGTCCTTGAGCTCGGCAAAGCACAGCTCGATCTTCTGTGCGTGCAACGCCTCGTCGAGCTCGGCGAGAACATCGCCGGCGGTCACGTCCACGCTGGTGACCGGCTCGGCCGTGACCACCAGCCAGCGCACCGGGGTCGGGGATCTTGCCACCGCATCCAGCGCGCGTTCCTTGAAGAACTCGGCATTGGCAAAGAACAGCGGCGCATCCCACCGGAACAGCACCAGGCCGGGGATCTGGCGCGCATCCGGGTATCGCGTGATGTCGTGATAGCCCTTCACGCCGGAGGCGCGGCCCAGCACGGCGGAATGCGGCCGCCAGCCGTCCCACAGGAATTCGACGATCGCGAGCACGATGGCGAGGCCTATTCCGGGAATCACCCCCAGCACGGCCACGCCGACGAAGCAGACCATCGATAGCCAGAACTCCCACTGCTGAATGCGGTAGATTCGCCTGAGGTCGCCGATCTCAAACAGGCCGAGCGCAGCGGCGATGACGACGGCGGCCAACGCGGCGTTGGGCAAGTGCTGCAGCAAATTCGGCGCTATCAGCAGCAGGAAGGCGATGGCCAGCGCGCCGATGACGCTGGTCAATTGCGTGCGCGCTCCGGCAGCTTCCGCAACGGGCGTTCGCGATCCGCTGCTGCTGATCGGAAAACCCTGAAAGAAGCCGGCCGCCAGATTGGCCGCGCCGAGCCCCACCATCTCCTGGTTGGGATCAACGCGATCGCCCAATCGTCCCGCATAGGCGCGCGACAGCACGCTCGTGTCGGCGAACGACACCAGTGCGACGGCGCAGCCGCCGATCAGCACCTGCACGATGTCGCCATAGCCGATCCGGGGAATGGCGAATCCCGGCAAGCCCTGGGGAAGCGAACCCAGGACTGTCACGCCGAAGCGTGCCCCGAGATCGAGAACCCCGGTGACGACCGTCGCGGCGACGACGGCAATGAGAATGCTGGGCAACCGCTTGTTCCGGGCGAGCAGCAGGATCACCGCCAGCGTCGCAAGGCCGATCCCGAGGGTCGCCCAATTCGTCTTTCCATCGACGATTGCTCCGATGACCGCCCAGAGGCTGCGCAGAGGTCCATCGCCTTCAATGGAAAAGCCGAACAGCTTGGGTAGCTGGCTGATCAGCACGGTCAGGGCTATTCCGTTCATGTAGCCGTAGCGGATCGGCTTGGAGAGAAGCTCGGTCAGGAATCCCAGCCGCGCGATGCCCGCGACGATGCATATCGTCCCGGAGACGACCGCCATCATGGCGGCCAGGGTTGCCGCACGCATCGGATCGCCGCCAGACAGCGGAACGACGACGCCGAGGATGATGGCCGCAAGCGCCGAGTCCGGCCCAAGGACAAGGATGCGGCTCGGCCCGAACAGCGCGTAGACGAGCAGCGGGATGATCGTCGCATAGAGCCCGTAGATGCCGGGCAGGCCGGACGCTTCCGCATAGGCGATGCCGACCGGGACCAGCATGGTCGCGAGCACCAGCCCGGCGACGATGTCGTGTGGGAGCCACGCCGCTTGATATCGACGCAGCGTGGTGAGACCCGGCAGCCAGCCGGTCCAATGCTTCATCGCCGGTCACTCCCAACGTCGTTGGGGCCGCAGGCGCTTGACGTGAACCGCTCTACCCCTTCAACCGCTCTACCCCTTCGCCTGCTCATCAAACGCCTTCAGCGACACCGCTGCAATCTCGCGCAGCGCGTTGCGGTCGGCGCCCGAGGAAGCCATCACGCACATGCCTGATGTCACCGCGGAGAGATAGCGGGCAAGGGTGGCCGGATCGGCGCTTTCGCCGAGGTCGCGTTCGGCCTTCGCGCGGACAAAACGTTCGTGCAACTGGTCCTCGGTTCGGGCGCGGCGCGCTGCCAGTTCAAATGGAACATTCTCCGAGCCGGTGCCGCAGGCAAGGCCGCCCTGGACCAGCAGGCAGCCGGGCGGGTTGGCGGGATCGGTCTGGGCGTCCGCGTGCTCCATCAGAAATCGTTCGGCCACCTCTCGGGCGGTGGAGGCGCCCAAAACCTTTTCCATCCAGGCGTCGCGCTTCTCGGTGTAGCGGTCGAGCGCGGCCTTCAGCAGACCCTCCTTGCTGCCAAAGGCGGCATAGAGGCTCGGCGGATTGATGCTCATCGCCTCGGTGAGCTGCGCGATTGTCGCGCCCTCGTAACCATGGCGCCAGAACACATCCATGGCCTGGTCCAAAGCGGCGTCCGCGTCGAAAGCGCGGGGGCGTCCCATTCCCATTTTTCGTTGCTCCGTAAGCCGGGTGCCGTTTCTATGACGGATTGTCCCTGGCTTATCCTCTTGTTGCACGTGATGTTTTTCCGCTACTTCCCATTTCCCCATGAATGAGATAAGAAATTCATAGTGCTTGATACATAAGTATCTTGCGAACCGGCGTCCAGCTCCACATCTGTAGCGAACACTACAGATATCTGGAGCGCGTGAATGCCCTCGTCAACCCAAAATCTCCGTTCCGGCCGCTTCCGACGTGTCGTAGGCGGTATCGTGATCCTTGGCGCCCTCGCGGTGGCCGGTTCGATCGCGACCGGCCACTATTTCCATGCCGCACAGGCGACCGCGACTGCCGCGGCCCCCGAGCCGGCGGTCCCGGTCACCGTTGCCGTGATCCAGCCGCGGCCGACCACGCTGTTCGATGACTTCTCGGGCCGGCTCGAAGCCGTCGACCGGGTTCAGCTCCGGCCGCGGGTGGCCGGCGCGATCCTTTCGACCAACTTCACCGAGGGCGCGCTGGTGAAGTCCGGTGACATCCTGTTCAAGATCGACCCCGCGCCCTACGCCGCCGAGGTCGATCGCGCCCAGGCGCAGCTCGAGGCCGCCAAGGCCCGCGTCGTGTTCACGACGAGCGAAGTCGAGCGCGGCGCGCAGCTGGTTGGCAACAACATCGTGACCAAGCGCGATTTCGACCAGCGCGACAATGCCAATCGCGAGGCAGTCGCCAACGTCAAGGCCGCCGAGGCCGCGCTGCAGACGGCCAAGCTCAATCTCGACTACACCGAGGTGCGGGCGCCGGTCGACGGCCGGGTCGGCAGGATCGAGGTCACCGTCGGCAATCTCGTCGCCGCGGGTACCTCGTCACCGGTCCTGACCTCGCTGGTCTCGGTCAATCCGATCTATGCGAGCTTCGATGCCGACGAGGAGGTCGTGCTGCGTGCACTGAACTCGATCGCGGACGCCTCCGGCAAGCGCGGCAATCTCGACCAGATTCCGGTCGACATGGTGACCTCGGGCGGCCTCAGCGCCAAGGGGCACATCCAGCTGATCGACAACCAGGTCAACGGGCAGAGCGGCACCATCCGCGTCCGCGCCGTGTTCAAGAACGATGACGGCCGGCTGATCCCGGGGCAATTCGCCCGCGTGCGCATGGGCCAGCCCAAGCAGCAGACGCTGGTGCTGATCGACGAGCGCGCCGTCGGCACCGACCAGGACAAGAAGTTCGTCATGCTGGTCGGCGACGACAGCCGCGCCGTCTATCGTTCCATCACGCTTGGCGGCTCGGTCGATGGCCTGCGGATCGTCACCGCCGGCCTGAAATCCGGCGACCGCATCGTCGTCAACGGCCTGCAGCGTGTGCGTCCGGGTGCGCTGCTGAAGATGGAAGTCGCCGAGATGGGCGCGCGCGGCATGCAGCAGGCATCCACTGAAACCAACCAGCACGTCGTGCAGCGCTAGGCGCTGCGCGCGGGGGGCGGAGCCATGAATCTCTCAAAATTCTTCATCGACCGGCCGATCTTCGCCGGCGTGCTTTCGATCCTGATCTTCCTGGCCGGCCTGATCTCGCTGCTGGCGATGCCGATCTCGGAATATCCCGACGTGGTGCCGCCGTCGGTCGTGGTGCGCGCGACCTATCCCGGCGCCAATCCGAAGGTGATCGCCGAGACGGTCGCGACCCCGATCGAGGAGCAGATCAACGGCGTCGAAGGCATGCTCTACATGTCGAGCCAGGCGACCACCGACGGCGCGATGACGCTGACGGTGACGTTCCGGCTCGGCACCGACCCCGACAAGGCGACCCAACTGGTGCAGAACCGCGTGCAGCAGGCCGAGCCGCGCCTGCCGGCCGTGGTGCGCCAGCTCGGCATCATCACCAAGAAGAGCTCGCCCGACCTCACCATGGTCGTGCATCTGCTGTCGCCGAACAACCGCTATGACATGACGTATCTGCGCAACTACGCGGTACTCAACGTCAAGGACCGGCTGGCGCGGATCGACGGCGTCGGCGACGTCCAGCTCTATGGCGCCGGCGACTATTCGATGCGGGTCTGGGTCGATCCGCAGAAAGCCGCCGAGCATTCGCTGACCGCGAGCGACGTCGTACGCGCGATCCAGGCCCAGAACGTCGAGGCTGCCGCCGGCGTGGTCGGCTCCTCGCCCAGCGTCAAGGGCATCGACCTCCAGCTCTCCGTCAACGCCGAGGGACGGCTGTCGACCGAGGAGCAGTTCGGCGACATCGTGGTCAAGACCGGTTCGGCCGGCGAAGTGGTGCGGCTGCGCGACGTCGCGCGGGTCGAGCTCGGCGCCTCCGAATACGGCCTGCGCTCGCTGCTCGACAACAAGCAGGCGGTCGCGATCCCGATCTTCCAGGCGCCGGGGTCGAATGCGCTGGAGATCTCCGACCATGTCCGCGCCACGATGGCCGAGATCAAGAAGAACATGCCGGAAGGCGTGTCCTACCAGATCGTCTACGATCCGACCCAATTCGTGCGTTCGTCGATCGAGGCTGTCATCCACACGCTGCTCGAGGCGGTCGCGCTCGTCGTGCTGGTCGTGATCCTGTTCCTGCAGACCTGGCGCGCCTCGATCATCCCATTGATCGCGGTCCCGGTGTCGATCGTCGGCACTTTCGCGGTGATGCATGTGTTCGGCTTCTCGATCAACGCGCTCAGTCTGTTCGGCCTGGTGCTGGCGATCGGCATCGTGGTCGACGACGCCATCGTCGTGGTCGAGAACGTCGAGCGCAACATCGAGTCCGGCCTGTCGCCGCGCGATGCCACCAACCAGGCGATGCGCGAAGTGTCCGGCCCGATCATAGCGATCGCGCTGGTCCTGATCGCGGTGTTCGTGCCGCTGGCCTTCATCTCCGGCCTCACCGGACAGTTCTACAAGCAGTTCGCGCTGACCATCGCGATCTCGACCGTGATATCTGCGATCAACTCGCTGACGTTGTCGCCGGCGCTGTCGGCGCTGCTGCTGAAGGGGCATCACGAGCCGAAGGACTGGCTGACCCGGATCATGGAAAGGTCGCTCGGCTGGTTCTTCCGCGGCTTCAACAAGGTCTTCACCAAGTCCTCCGAGAACTACGGCCGCACCGTCACCAAGGTGATCTATGGCAAGGCCGTGGTGATCGGCCTCTATGTGCTCTTGATCGGCCTGACCGGCGTGCTGTTCAAGCAGGTGCCGTCGGGCTTCGTGCCGGGCCAGGACAAGCAGTATCTGGTCGGCTTTGCCCGGCTGCCCGATGGCGCCACGCTCGACCGCACCGAGGAAGTGATCCGCAAGATGAGCGACATCGCGCTGACCCAGCCCGGCGTCGAAAGCTCGGTGGCGTTCCCCGGCCTGTCGATCTCCGGCTTCACCAACTCGTCCAACGCCGGCATCGTCTTCTCGACCTTGAAGCCGTTCGACGAGCGCAAGGATCCCTCGCTCAGTGGTCCGGCGATCGCGGCGGCGCTCAACAAGAAATATGCCGGCATCCAGGATGCCTTCATCGCCATGTTCCCGCCGCCGCCGGTCAACGGCCTCGGCACCATCGGCGGCTTCAAGCTGCAGATCGAGGACCGCGCCGGCCTCGGCTATGAGGCGCTGAACGACGCGACCAAGGCGTTCATGGCGGCGATGCAGAAGGCCCCGGAGATCGCCGGCGTGTTCTCCAGCTTCCAGGTCAACGTGCCGCAGCTGTTCGCCGACATCGACCGTACCAAGGCACTCCAGCTCGGCGTGCCCGTCACGGAGGTCTTCAACACGCTGCAGATCTATCTCGGCTCCTACTATGTGAACGACTTCAACAAATTCGGCCGCACCTATTCGGTCTATGTGCAGGCCGACGCGCCGTTCCGCGCGCGTGCCGACGACATCAGGCAGCTGAAGGTGCGCTCGTCGTCGGGCGACATGGTGCCGCTGTCGGCCTTGCTGAAGGTCCGCCAGAGCGCGGGGCCGGAACGCGCGATCCGCTACAACGGCTTCCTGTCGTCGGACATCAACGCGGCTGCCGCGCCGGGCTATTCCTCCGGCCAGGCCCAGGAGGCGGCGACGCGGATCGCGGCCGAAGTGCTGCCGCCCGGCTTTGCCTTCGAATGGACCGACCTGACCTATCAGGAGTTCATCGCCGGCAATTCCGGAATCTGGGTGTTTCCGCTGGCGATCCTCCTGGTGTTCCTGGTGCTCGCCGCGCTCTATGAGAGCCTCGCGCTGCCGCTTTCGATCATCATGATCGTGCCGATGGGGCTATTGGCCGCGATGTTCGGGGTCTGGCTGTCGAAGGGCGACAACAACGTCTTCACCCAGATCGGCCTGATCGTGCTGGTCGGATTGTCGGCCAAGAACGCCATCCTGATCGTCGAATTCGCGCGCGAGCTCGAATTCGCCGGGCGGTCACCGATCCGTGCCGCGATCGAGGCGAGCCGGCTGCGGTTGCGGCCGATCCTGATGACGTCGATGGCGTTCATCATGGGCGTGCTGCCGCTGGTGCTGTCGACCGGCGCGGGCTCGGAGATGCGGCGTGCGATGGGCGTCGCAGTGTTCTCCGGCATGATCGGCGTCACGGTGTTCGGCCTGTTCCTGACGCCGGTGTTTTATGTGCTGCTGCGCAGCCTCACCGGGATGAAGCCGCTGACGCAGCACGGCGAGACGACCATCCCCGGAAAGGCACACGCGGCATGATGCCGCGTGTGCAGAGCGTTTTCGAGCGAAGTGGATACCGGTTCGCGTGAAGAAAACGCGGCAAGACAAAAAACGAGAGCTTCAGCTTTGATTCAATCAAAACTGAAGCTCTCGTTCGTGTCAGCTTCGAAGGGAATCAGGCTGCGATATCGAGCAGCAGCAGTGACGAACCGCGGACCAGCACCTTGCGGCCCGCGGGCGTCAGTTCAAACGAATCGCCGCGCACGGCGACATAGCCGAGCGTGATCAGGCTTTCGACGGCGAACCGGTTCAGCCGTGAAGGGTTTGCTGCGGGAGCCCGCAACGCTTTCAGCGCATCCCACTGATCGGGTCTGAGTTCGAATTCTTCGCTCATCGGTCCAGGCACTCCAGAAGTTCTTGGCGTGCGAGATACAGAGCGCAGATGAATTTCGTGCGACCACAACGAGTCAGGATTTCGATTTATGTGGACGCGTCGTCACATCGCCGTGTCATTGGAATACTTCAATTTTTTCGAATCATTGCGGCGCAACAACGCGTGATTTCGTCACAGTGATTAATCCCAAATTGTCACACAGGTTAATCGTCTCGATTAACCGCGCCGCACACTTGCGCCGCCATCGACCGGCAACGTGACGCCGGTCACGAAGTTTGCTTCATCGGAGGCGAGAAACAGCGCGGCATTGGCGACGTCCCAGCCGGTGCCCATCTTGTGACGCAGCGGCACCTTGCTGTCACGCTCGGCCTCGACCTCGGCGCGGCTCTTCTTGAATTCGCGAGCGCGCGTGTCCACTGCCATAGGCGTGTTCATCAATCCCGGCAGGATCACGTTTGCGCGAATGCCATATTGCGCATTCTGGTAGGCGAGCTGTTCGGTGAAGGCGATCATTGCCGACTTGGTCGCCTTGTAGGCGACGTAGGGATAGGTCGTGATCGCGGCCATCGACGAGATGTTGATGATCGAGCCGCGCTGCTGCGTGCGCATGATCGGGATCACATGCTTGGCGGCGAGGATGCAGCTCTTCAGATTGATCGCCACGCAGCGATCGAACGCCTCCTCTGATATGTCCAGCAGTTCGGCGTCGCCGCCGGAGAGGCTGACGCCGACATTGTTGTGCAGGATGTCGACGCTGCCCCAGCGGCCATGTGCATCAGCCACCATCGCCTCGATGTCGGCATTTTTGGTGACGTCGGCCTTGAAGGCGACTGAAGTGCCGCCCTTGGCCGCGATCAGGTCGACCGTCTCCTGCGCCGAAGCCAGATTGTGATCGACGCACAGCACCCTGGCGCCTTCGCGCGCGAAGGTCAGCGCGGTGGCGCGGCCGTTGCCGATGCCCTCGCCGGGGCTTTGGCCAGCACCGACGACGATGGCGACGCGATCTTGCAGGCGCATCTCACTTCACTCCCTGTAGCGGGTACTGCTGCAGTACCTCCTTGTAGTGCGGTTCGTTGTCGATCTGCATGGTGGCGAGCACGCGCACAACCGCGCAGTAGAACGCGATCGTCAGCACGAGGTCGGTCATGTGCTCGTCGGAGAGATGTTGCTTGATCTCGGCGAAGGTTGCCTCCGACATCGCGAGCTCGCGCACCATCTCGCGGGCGCCCTTGAGGATGGCTTTCGCCAGCGGCTCGAGCTTCGACGGCTGGCCTTTGGTCTCCGCGATCAGGCCCTGGATATCCTCGTCGGTGACGCCGAACTCCTTGCCGATCTTCACATGGTGGGTGAACTCGTATTCCGACTGCTCGAGCCAGCCGACCTGCAGGATCGCGAGTTCGCGCAACCTGGGATCGAGCTTGCTCTTGAAGCGGATGTAGCCGCCGACGCCGTTGAAGGCGCGCGCCATGTCCGGCGAGTTCACCAGCAGCTTGTGCAGATTGGTGTTGCGCTTGAGCATGTCGCGATATTCGGGGGCGACCTGATCGGCTTCGAGATAGGGCAGGCGGGCCATTGTTGTTGTCCTTGTTTCGGCGGCTTGCGGAAGAGGCGGCTGTTGTTTCAGCCGTAGAGGGCTTTGTGCTCGCTTTCGTAGTTGGCGTAGGAGTCCTTCATGCTGGCGCCGTTGAGCAGCATCGTTGCGACCACCGCGTTGTCGGCATCGAACACGGTCGAGCGCACCCACATGCTCTCGGTGCGCTTGCTGCCGGAAAGCGCCACGACCTCGCGCTCGACCCAATAGGTCTCGCCGGGGAACAGCGGCCCGCGCAAAAGACGGATCTCCTGGTCGGCGAACAGCCCGACCGCGGGGCCGCGGACCGGCAGCCGGTCCTCGCGCGCGCGGTACTGGAACAGTACGCTCAGCATCTCCATCGGGATGATGGCGCGGCCCCAGGGATTGTGCTCCAGCGAATAATAGTCCGAAGGCTCGGTGATCACCCTGAGCTTGTCGGCCAGCGAAAACGGATAGAGATCGCCCATGTTCTGGTCGAAATCCATCTTGATCGCCTGCCGCGGCGTCTTCATGCCGACCTTGATGTCGGCGAGGATCACGGGATCGGTCAGCGGTTTCAATTCGCCGAGCCGGCGGCTGAGCGCCGTCTCGGTGCCGTCGCCGTCGATCGAGGCGGTGCCGCGCAGGATCTCGGTGCCGTCGCGCTTGACCATCCCGATCGTGCAAACGGTCTGGCCCGGCTTCGGCTTCTCGATCTGGGCCTGCACCTCTTCGCCTTCGAACACCGGGTTGCGGTAATGCGCCGAGAGGCATCCGGTCATGAACCAGGCGCGGCCCCAGATCCGCTCGCACAGCGGCGCGAACTGGCTGAAATGGGTCGGTCCCTCGATCGTGCCGCCGCGGAAGCCGAACTTCTGCGCGGTTGCATCGTCGTGAATCGAAGCGTGGGAGTCGTAGGTCTGGGCCTGCAGCATCTGCTTCGGGCTGCGCCAGGGACCCACCAGCAGATCGCCGTTCTCCACGATTTCCGTCGTGAACGCGGATTCGACTGTAATCATCCTTGGTCTCCCTTTGCGCGCCACCGTTTCAAAGATGCCGGGGTTCGGCAAGGCCTCGCAGAACGACAAGGCCTCGCAGAGCAACAAGGCCTCGCATGCGCAACATGAGATATGTGCTGCGGCCATGGAACGGGGCTGTTGATGCATAACAAAATCAGTGCATGCTGATGCATGATCATTTCGGAAGATAATTAGACCGGTCCGGACCGGCGTGGCTGACTGACGGGGAAACTGATGGCGTTGATGGAAGTTGGACTGGACGACAAGTACCGGTTGGACACGAAACGAATCTTCCTCTCCGGTACCCAGGCGCTGGTCCGATTGCCCATGTTGCAGCGCGAACGCGACCGCGCGCAGGGGCTGAACACCGCCGGTTTCATCTCCGGTTACCGCGGCTCGCCGCTCGGCATGTACGACCACGCGCTGTGGCGGGCGAAATCCTTCCTCAGGGAACATGACATCGCCTTCGTCCCCGGCCTCAACGAGGATCTGGCGGCGACCGCGGTGTGGGGCAGCCAGCAGGTCGGCATGTTCCCCGGCGCCAAGGTCGATGGCGTGTTCGGCATCTGGTACGGCAAGGGCCCAGGCGTCGACCGCTCGCTCGATGCGCTCAAGCACGCCAATTCCGCCGGCACCTCGCCGAACGGCGGCGTGATTGCGCTGGCTGGCGACGACCATGGTTGCCAGTCCTCCACCCTGGCGCATCAGAGCGAGCAGGTGTTCGCCTCGGCGCTGATGCCGGTGGTCAATCCGGCGACGCTGCAGGATTATCTCGACCTCGGCATCCTCGGCTTCGCGCTGTCGCGCTATTCCGGCTGCTGGGTCGGCTTCAAGGCGATCTCAGAGACGGTGGAAAGCTCGGCCTCGATCGTCAGCGATCCCGATCGCATCAAGATCATCATGCCCGACGATTTCGAGATGCCACTGGGCGGGCTCTCGATCCGCTGGCCGGATCCGCCGCTCGACGCCGAGCGCCGGCTGCACGGGCCCAAGATGGAGGCGGTCGCGGCCTTCGCCCGCGTCAACCGCTTCGACCGCATCGTGCTGGATTCCAAGCCGGCGCGGCTCGGCATCATGGCGACCGGCAAGGCCTATCTCGATCTGCGCCAGGCGCTCGCCGATCTTGGCATCACCGATGCCGATGCGCAGGCGCTCGGGCTGCGCATTTACAAGGTGGCGCTGACCTGGCCGCTCGAAGCGCGCGGCGCGCGCGCCTTCGCCGAGGGCCTGCAGGATGTGCTGGTCGTCGAGGAGAAGCGCGGCTTCATCGAGGACCAGCTGGTCCGCATCCTCTACAACATGGACGCCGCGAAGCGTCCGTCGGTGGTCGGCAAGCGCGACGAGAGCGGCGCGCCGCTGCTGCCGAGCGAGGGCGAGCTGACGCCGACCATGGTCGCCGCCGCCGTGGTGGCGCGGCTGCGCAAGCTTGGTCACCGCAGCCCGCTGCTGGAGCAGCGTTTGGCAAAGCTCGAGGCGTTCGATCGCCCCGCCGAGGGCACGGGCACCGCGAAGCTGCAGCGCACGCCGTATTTCTGCTCCGGCTGCCCGCACAACTCGTCGACCAAGATTCCCGAGGGCAGCCGCGCCATGGCCGGCATCGGCTGCCACGGCATGGCGCTGTCGGTGCCGAACCGCAACACCCAGACCATCTCGCATATGGGCGCGGAGGGCGTGAGCTGGATCGGGCAGGCGCCGTTCACCAGCGAACAGCATGTGTTCCAGAATCTCGGTGACGGCACCTACACCCATTCCGGCTTGCTGGCGCTGCGCGCGGCGGCCGCGGCCGGCGTCAACATCACCTACAAAATTCTCTACAACGATGCGGTTGCGATGACCGGCGGCCAGCCGGCCGAGGGCGGCTTTACGGTGTCGCAGATCGCACACCAGGTCTGGGCGGAGGGCACCAAGAAGCTTGCGATCGTCTCCGACGATCCGGACAAATATCCCGCCAATTATTTCCCGTCGGGTGCCACCATCCATCATCGCCGCGAGCTCGATGCCGTGCAGCGCACCCTGCGCGAGATCGAGGGCCTCACCGTCCTGATCTACGACCAGACCTGTGCCGCCGAGAAGCGCCGTCGCCGCAAGCGCGGGCTGTTCCCCGATCCGGCCAAGCGCGTCTTCATCAATGAGCGCGTCTGCGAAGGTTGCGGCGACTGCTCGGTGGCGTCGAACTGCGTCTCGGTGCAGCCGCTGGAGACCGAGCTTGGCCGCAAGCGCCGCATCGACCAGTCGAACTGCAACAAGGATTTCTCCTGCATCGAGGGCTTCTGCCCGAGCTTCGTGATGGTGCAGGACCCCAAGCTGCGCAAGGCGGACCGCGCTGCCGCCGATCCCAAGGCACTGTTCGCCGATTTGCCGACGCCGCCGGTGGCCGCGTTGAGCAATCCCTACAACATCCTGATCACCGGCATCGGCGGCACGGGTGTGATCACCATCGGCGCGCTGCTCGGCATGGCCGCGCATGTCGAGGGGCTCGCCTGTTCGACGCTCGACTTCACCGGCCTGTCGCAGAAGAACGGCGCGGTCATGAGCCATGTCCGGCTCGCGCCCGCCTCCGACATGCTGACCACGGTGCGCATCGCGCCGGGCAACGCCAATCTGATTCTCGGCTGCGACCTCGTCGTCGCCACCAGCGTGCCGGCGCTGAGCCGCGCCGAGCGCGGCGTCACCCGCGCCGTGGTCAACGCCGATCTCTTGCCGACCGCGAGCTTCGTGATCGATCCCGATATCGACTTCGAAGCCAGCTCGATGCGCGATGCGCTGAACGGCGCGGTGACGCCTGGCGATCTCGACATCCTCGATGCCACCGGGCTTGCCACGGCGCTGATGGGCGACAGCATCGCCACCAACGCCTTCATGCTCGGCTTCGCGTTCCAGCGCGGCGCGATCCCGCTGTCGCTGGAAGCGATCCTGAAGGCGATCGAGCTCAACGGCGCCGCGATCGAGATGAACAAGACCGCGTTCTCGTGGGGCCGGCTCGCCGCGCATGATCTGCAACGCGTGGTCAGCGCCGCACGCTTCAAGAGCGCCGGCGCCGCGCCGGCAAAGAAGACGCTGGACGAGGCGATCGCGTTCCGCGCCAAATTCCTCACCGACTATCAGGATGCGGCCTACGCCAAGCGCTATCTCGACGACGTCGCGCGCGTCCGCACCGCCGAGGCGGCCGCCGCGCCTGGCTCGCAGGACCTGACCGAAGCCTTCGCAAAGGGCCTGTTCAAGCTGATGGCCTACAAGGACGAATACGAGGTCGCGCGGCTCTATTCCGACGGCGAGTTCAGCAAGGCCTTGAGGGAGCAGTTCCAAGGCAGTTCCGGCTTGAAGGTCTTGCTGGCGCCGCCGCTGCTGGCCCAACGCGATCCCGTCACCGGGCGGCTGCAGAAGCGTGAATTTGGTCCGTGGATTTTCACGGCGTTCGGCATGCTGGCGGGGCTGAAGGGCCTGCGCGGCACCGCCTTCGACATCTTCGGCTATACCGCCGAGCGCAAGATGGAGCGCGCACTGCCGGTCGAATATTCGGCGATGATCCTGCGTCACCTCGACGGCCGGAAGCCGCTCGACTTGCCGCGCCTCGTGGCGCTGGCGAAGGCTGCGGAGCTCGTGCGCGGCTATGGCCACATCAAGGAGGGCAACGTCGCCCGCTACCGCACCGAATGCGCGCGGCTCGAGCGCGCGATCAGCCAGCCGCTGGCGCAGGCGGCGGAATAGGGGCCGGGGAACTTTCCACGGCCGCCCTGGTTGACCGGTAACCCTGCCTGCAAGCGGTGGCTGGATTCGCACGGCCGAGCCCCTACATGATGGCTGTCTGTTCGAGTGATTTCAGGAGGCCGTTTGATGGTCCTGAAAAGCGCTTTTGTTGCAATCGTTTGTACCGCGTGCCTGGCTTGGGGCGGCGTGGCGTTGGCTGACGAATATCGCCCCAGCGAGTTCTTCAGCCTCGATCTTTCACGCGCAGTGTTGTCGCCGAAGCCGCTTGGCCCGCCGGCGCAGTTCGAGCCCGTTCCGGTCGAGGCGAAGACCGACCATGGCCCCGATCAGCATGCGAATGTCGAGCCGCAGGTCAAGGAGCCGAAAGTCGCGCCGAAGAAAGCCGTGCGGACCACCAGGGTGACCGCGCCGCACGAGAAGAAGCGCGCGGAAGCGCGCGTGCCCGCCCGTGCCAAGCTCGCGCGCCGCCACTCGAACCCGCTCGATGCGGAGGCCCGTGACACACGGATCCAGACCTGGCCGTGCCGCACCGGCGGCATCTGCAACTGGCATCGGTGAGGCGGCTCGGCTGTCTCACGCCGACTTGCGCGCGCGTTCGCACCAATATCAAATCCGTCATCCTGAGGAGGCCGCGAAGCGGCCGTCTCGAAGGATGAATCGGCCACGAACGGGGGCCGTTCATCCTTCGAGACGCGCGTTCCGCGCTCCTCAGGATGACGGATTTGGCTGAGTGCTTAGCATTCCAAACTTTTCCGATTTCCATCTCCCCCCGAGTCATCCCGCCGTCGCAAAACCGTCGGCGGAGAGTCAAGAAACCGTAAGGCCGGAGTCAAGGAGCGCAGGCAAAACCTTCGTTGCGATTCGACGAAGGTTATTCGATGCCGACTGCGAACTCCGCGAGGCGGCGTGGCCTCACCCGGCGCCAGCTTCTGGTGCGCTCGGCGTCGACCGCGGCGCTGGCGGGATTCGGCGTGCTGGCAAGACCGTATCTGAGCCGCGCCGCGGATCGGCCCGCGATTGCGGGCATCCAGTCCGGCGACGTGGCAAGCGATTCCGCTGTGATCTGGGCGCGCGCCGATCGCGCCGCGCGGATGCACATCGAATGCGCCGCGGTCGAAAGCTTCGCCAGCATCCTGCGCACCGCGTCCGCCGATGCGCTGCCCGAGCGCGACTTCACCGCCAAGCTGCTGCTCGACGGCCTGCCGCCGGGCCAGGACCTGTTCTATCGCGTGCGCTTCGAGGACCGCGACGGCACATCAGGCGAAAGCCGGGTCGGCCATTTCCGAACCGCGCCGGCCGACCGGCGTCCCGTCTCGTTCGTCTGGTCCGGCGACGTCGTCGGGCAGGGCTGGGGCATCGACCCCGCGCGCGGCGGCTTGCGCAGCTACCGCACCATGCTGGACGAGCGACCGGACTTCTTCATCCATTCCGGCGATCACATCTACGCCGATTGCACGGTGCCGTCGGAGCAGAAACTCCCCAACGGTGAGATCTGGCGCAATATCGTCACCGAGGAGAAATCCGCCGTCGCACAAAGCCTCGATCAGTTTCGCGGCAACTACAAATACAACTGGCTCGACGACAATTTCCGCGCCTTCCACGCCGAGGTGCCGATGTTCGCGCAGTGGGACGACCACGAGGTGGCCGACGACTGGTCGCCGCTCGGCACCACCGATGCGACCGGCTATGAGGCGGACGGCAGCTCGCGCCTGGTGGCACGGGCACGCCGCGCCTTCCACGAATTCATGCCGATGCGGCTGATGCCGGAGCGCGATGGCCGCGTCTATCGCAAGATTCCCTACGGGCCGCTGCTCGACGTCTTCATCATCGACATGCGTTCCTATCGCGATTCCAGCTGGAACAAGCAGGGCGATCCGGAGCAGGCCTGCATCCTCGGCCAGAGCCAGCTTGCCTGGCTGAAGCGCGAGCTGGTGGCGTCGGATGCGACGTGGAAGGTGATCGCGGCGGATCTGCCGATCGGCCTCGTCAGCCTCGATGCGGTCGCGCTCGGCGACGGCCCGCCCGCGCGGCGCGAGCACGAGATCGCCGATCTGTTGTCCTTCATGAAGCGCGCCGGGGTCCGCAACACGGTGTGGCTCACCGCCGACATGCACTACACCGCCGCGCATCATTATGATCCGAACCGCGCGGTGTTCCAGGAGTTCGAGCCGTTCTGGGAGTTCGTCTCCGGTCCGCTGCATGCTGGCACCTGGTCGCCGGGCGAACTCGACAACACGTTTGGCCCGAAGGCGATGTACCAGAAGGGCTGTTCGGCCGAACAGGGCGACAATCTCGCGCCGTGCTTCGGGCTGCAATTCTTCGGCCGCGTCGACATCGACGGCAAGACCGGCGTGATGACGGTGACGCTGAAGGACGTCGACAACCACGACCTCTGGTCGGTCGATATCGAGCCGCGGCCGGACGCGCGGCCCGGCCAGATCATGGCGCAGCACATCTAGCGCCGTCTCTGATCCGTCGCGACATCTTGATTGCCGGCGTCTTGCCCGAGGGCCCGGTTTGCGGGCAGACTGCGTGTCGGCAGTCCTGCCAATTTCATTCCCACGAAACGATTTGCTGGCGTGACGTCGTCGATGGCATCGGCGTCCCACGCGTCAGGAGCTATCCATGGAAAATCTGCAGACACAGGGCATCAGCCTGCCGCAGCTCGGGCTCGGCACCTTCCGCATGCAGGGCGATACCTGCCGCGCGGCGGTCGAGAGCGCGCTTGGGCTCGGCTATCGGCATATCGACACCGCCGAGATGTACGGCAATGAAGAGGCGATCGGGGCGGCGATCGCTGCCTCGAATGTCGCGCGCAATGACCTGCACGTGACCACCAAGGTCTGGCACGAGAACCTGGCGCCGGATGCGATCCGGACAGCGTTCGACGCCAGCCTGAAGAAGCTGCGGCTCGATCACGTCGATCTCTATCTGGTGCACTGGCCGTCGCGGAGCATGAAGCTGCCTGCCGTCTTCGAGACGCTGATGAAGCTGAAGGAGGAAGGCCGCACCCGCGCGATCGGCGCTGCCAATTTCACCACCGCGCTGCTCAAGACCGTGGTCGAGGACATCAAAGCGCCGATCGCCTGCAACCAGATCGAATATCACGCGATGCTGGACCAGACGCCGGTGCGCAAATATCTCGCCGCGAAATCGATCCCGCTGGTGGCCTATTGTCCGCTCGCCCAGGGCCGCTTCGCCACCGACGAGACGCTGGCGAAAATCGGCAGCAAGCATGATGCGACCGCGGCGCAGGTGGCGCTGAAATGGTTGCTCGATCAGGATGGCGTGGCGACCATTCCGAAAGCCTCGCGCGCCGAAAGCCAAAAGGCCAATCTCGACGCACTGAAGGTCAAGCTCGACGACGCGGACCGCAAGGCGATTGCGGCGCTGCCCAAGGACATGCGCTGCGTCAATCCGGGGTTTGCGCCGGCGTGGGATTGAGGCCGCTGGCCCTGAGGAAGCAGAAAAGAAAATGGCTCCGTGAGGAGCCATTTTCCGTTGTGTCGGTCCTTAGTAGTGATGACGCTTGATGATCACCGTCCGGTCATGGCCGTGATGCCAGCCATGATGCCAACCGCGATGCCAGCCACGGTCATGGCGCATTTCGGCGCGTGCGCCCCAGCCGCGGTCCCAGTGATGATGACCGCCATGTCTGATCACGACCGTCTCGGCGCTCGCGATCGACGGAACGGCCACCGCAAGCGCACCAACCGCCGCGAGAACAAAGCCAATCTTTTTCATCTCATCCTCCTCAAATAAGCGAAGAGAAAACCGTACGGAGATTGAAACGTTCCGCAGGAATCAGAGGAGTTTTCTGAACGCTTGTTCAGCAACTGCCTCGAACGCTGCTGCCGTCGCGTGTTGGTGCGCACAACCGATGAGCGAGCGCACGGGCGGCTTTCCCGGCCTTGCCTAACCGCTGCGTCCGACGCATCATCGCGCCATAAAAATCAATGTTCGGGGGGACGTTGCCATGAGCGAATTTTCACGCCGGGATTTTTTGAAAGTGACGGGATCGGCCGCTGCCGCAGCCATCGCGAGGCCGGCCGCTGCGGCGATGGGGCCGGACGACAAGTTCGACCTCGTGATCAAGAACGGCGATGTCATCGATCCCAGCCAGTCGCTGCGCGGCAAGCGCGACATCGGCATCCGCTGGGGCATCATCGAGGCGATCGAAGACGAGATCCTGGCTGCTCGCGCCGCCAGGACCATTGACGCGTCGGGCAAGCTCGTGATGCCGGGTCTGGTCGATCTGCACTGCCACGTCTACCCGTACGGATCGGCGATCGGTATTCCCGCCGATGAGCTGGTGCAATTCCAGGGCACGACGACGGTGGTCTCGGCGGGCGACGCCGGCGTCAACAACCTCGCGGCGCTGCGGCGCTTCATCGTGGCGCAATCGCGGGCCCGGATCTACGCTTTCGTCCATATCGCCAATAATGGCCTGTCGGCATTCCCGGTGGCCGAGCTCTACAACATCGACAACGCCCAGGTCGAAGCCTGCGCGATGGCGCTGGCCGAGAACCCCGACTTCCTGATCGGGGTCAAGGTGCGGATGTCGGAAAACGTCATCTTCAAGCATGGCCTCGAGCCGCTGAAGCGCGGCATTCAGGCCTGCGAGATGTGCGGCTGGCCGGCGCGGATGATGGTGCATATCGGCGGCGTCGAGACCAGGGAACTGATGTCCGACATCCTCGATCTGCTGCGGCCGGGCGATATCCTGACCCATGCCTATTCCGGCGCGCCGAACATGTCCGGCGCTTTCACCAATATCGTCCAGGAGGGCAAGCTGTTGCCGGCGGCGCTCGCGGCCAAGCAGCGCGGCGTGCTGTTCGACGTCGGCCATGGCGGCGGCAGCTTCGATTTCACGGTGGCCGAAGTCGCGATCCCCGCCGGTTGCACGCCCGATACGATCTCCTCCGACATCCACGTCTTCTCGGGCAACTCGCCCGGCATCCCGTTCCTGCCGAACGTGATGAGCAAGTTCCTGGCGATGGGCTCGTCGCTGGATCAGGTGGTGGCGATGGCGACCTCGGTGCCGGCGCGGATCATCAACCGGACCCCGAAGGTCGGCACGCTGCAGCGTGGTGCGCCCGGCGATGTCGCGATCATGGATCTCGTCGAAGGCCCGGTCTCCTTCGTCGACACCCGCAACAACAAGCGCGACGGCAATCTGCTGCTGAAGCCGGTGCAGACCGTGGTCAACGGCGTGCCGTTCGGCCGGCCCTATCAGGCGCCATTTTCGGTGAAGTAGGCGCGCGGATCGATAGAGCATGATCAGATCGAATGGCGACCGCAAGCGCGCTGCGCTCCCTCGCCCCGTTCTTACGGGGAGAGGGTTGGGGTGAGGGGCTGCCTCCGCGTATTCGGTGATAGCTGAGGTTGCGGAGGCTCCCCCTCACCCGGAACGCATCTGACGATGCGTTCCGACCTCTCCCCGCACGCGGGACGAGGTGAAGCGGAGTCCGCAACTCGCTTCAGCGCAAAGTCATCATGATCTAGCCGCGCTTCTCCACATTGCTGCTGCGCGCCGGAACGCCGAACTCCTTGCGGCACACCTCGGCCAGCACGGCAACGCCCTCGCGGATCTGCTCGTGCGAGGGGCTGGCAAAGCAGAGGCGGAGCCGGCTGCCGGAATGGGCCTTGCTGGTCGACCATTCCGGTCCCGGATTGATCGAGACGCCGGCGGCAAGCGCCGCCTGATAAAGCTTCAACGTGTCGACATTGTCGGGCAGCTTGACCCAGAGGAAGATGCCGCCCTTCGGCGCCTCGAACTCGGCCGCAGTGCCGAACTGCTCGTTTAGCGCCTCCATCAGCGTATCGAGCTTGGCGCGCAGGCCCTTGGTCAGGCGCGGCACATGGGTCGAAAAATGCGGTGCGCAATATTCCGCGAGCACCATCTGCTCCAGTGCGCCGGAGCCGGCGTCGGTCTTCAGCGGCAGCATTCGCGACATGATCCCCCAGGGCGCGACGATGAAGCCGACCCTCAGCGCAGGCGCGATCGATTTGGAGAACGAGCCGATATGGATCACGCCGCCATGCTTGCTCATCGCATAGATCGCGGGCGGCCGTTCGCCGTTCCAGATCAAATCGGCATAGCAATCGTCCTCGAAGATCGGCACGCCGTATTCCCTTGACAGCTTCAGCATCTCGGCGCGGCGGCTCTCGGGAAGGATCGAGCCGGTCGGGTTCTGCACCGTCGGGATGGTGTAGATGTATTTCGGCGTGATGCCGCGCCGCTTGTGATCGGCGAGTGCCGCAGCCAGCGCATCGATCCTGATGCCCTCGCCATCGAGGGGAATGCCGACTGCATTGACGCCGAGCCGTGTCAGCCGGTTCAGTGAGCCCTGATAGGTTTCCTGCTCGATCAGCACGGTATCGCCCTTGGCGAGCAAGGTGTGATTGACAAGATCGAGCGCCTGCAGCGAGCCGGAGACGATCATGATCTCGTCCGGCGTGCAGGCAATCCCGGCGTCGCGCTTCAGCTTCTCGGTCAGGAACTGGCGCAGCGGCAGATAGCCCTGCGGCCCGTGCGCGAGATTGTAGGTCGCCAGATTCCTGCCCTCGCGCTTCAACACGGCGTTGACCGCCTCCAGCAGCCCGTCGACCGGGACCTGGTCGGGATCGTTGTTGCCGCCGACGAAGCTGTATTTGGCGAGCCCGGTCCAGCGTGCGGCCGGGGCAGGCAGGCCGGCCGCGAGCAGCGGTGCAAAGTCGAACTGGGCTGAGGTGGACATGGACGTTTCGCTCCGTGTTGTTATCGTTGAGAAGGCCGCGGCAAGCGGCCTTCCATGAGGTTAGTTCTTGCCGACCGGCCGGATCGGCCGGCCCTGGCTGATGAAGGCGTAGTGCCCTGCGCCGACACTGCCGACCATCAAGGCCTCGACCGCCGGTTCCGCGATCTCGCCGGCGGCCGCCCAATCAACCACGAAATTCGCGCCGGTGCCGCCGCGGGTATCGGTCGTGGCGATCGCGACCTCGACGGTCGCAAACGGTTTTAGCGCGACCGGCGATTTAAGGTAGCTCTCCACCATCTTGCCTGATGTGTCGAAATAGGCGATCCGCTTCAGCACCAGCGGCTTCGTCTCGGAGGCGTTGTGCACGCTGAGCGTCACCGAAAAATCGGCCCTGAGCTTGCCCTGGCTCATCGACACGCTGGAATACACCGGCACGTAGAATGCACCGGAGGCGGTGAGGCCCTCCGATGGCACCGTCGTCAACGAGTTCGCGAAATTTTGTTCAATACTTGCCGAGGATTGTGCTAGCGCCTCTGACATGCGCACGGTGAGCAGGCAGAGCAAAACTGCGAGAAAAATGCCGCCTGCGCGGATGTGACACATTGCTCGGTTGATCCTCACGCCCGGCCCTCTAGGTTGCGGCAACAGGAAGTCTTTGACGCATGCATGAACTGATTCCCGATATCACGCTCTGTATCCTGTTTGCCTGGGGGATTGGGCTGCTGGCCCATTTCTCCCGGCAACCGCTGATACTGGCCTACCTTATCGCCGGCTTTTTCATTGGTCCATTCGGCATGGGCTGGGTCAAGTCCCAGGAATCGATCAGCGTCATCTCCGAGCTCGGCCTGATCTTCATGCTGTTCATGATCGGGCTGGAAATCGACCTCAAGAAGATCATCCGTGCCGGCAAGGTCATCCTGTTCGCGGGAGCCGGCGAGCTGATCGGCGGCTGCATGATCGGCGTGGCGTTCTTTGCCGCTATCGGGCTTGCGGTCGGCGGCGGCAAGTTCGACGCGATCTATCTCTGCGTCGCCTGCGCGCTGTCGTCGACCGTGATCATCGTCAAGGTGCTCTACGAGAAGCGCGAGCTGGATACGCTGCCGGGCCGCATCACGCTCGGCGTGTTGGTGCTGCAGGACATCTTCGCGATCCTGTTCCTGGCGGTGCAGCCGAGCCTCGACAATCTGCAGATCAGCGTCGTGCTGTTGTCGATTGCCCGCGTCGCGGTGCTGGTCGCGACCGCGCTGGTGCTGAGCCGCTACGTGCTGCCGCGGCTGTTCCACCAGATCGCGCGGCGGCCCGAGCTCGTGCTGCTCGGCGCGCTCGCCTGGTGCTTCCTGATCGGCGAGATCGCCGAGCGGCTGCATCTGTCGCGCGAGATGGGTTCGCTGGTCGCCGGGGTCTCTATCTCGACCTTTCCCTATGCGCTCGACGTCACCGCCAAGGTCACGACGCTGCGGGATTTCTTCATCACGCTGTTCTTTGTCGCGCTCGGCATGACGATCCCGATTCCGGGCCTCTCGGTGATCTGGCTTGCGCTCGTCATCGCGGCCTTCACGGTGGCGAGCCGCCTGATCACGACGTTCACGCCGCTCTATCTGATGAAGCAGGGCCTGCGTGCCAGCCTGCTGCCGGCGATCAACCTGGCGCAGATCTCCGAGTTCTCGCTGGTCGTGATCCAGACCGGCGTCGCCGCCAACCACATCGGAACCGAAACCGCGAGTGCGGCCTCGTTCGCCTTCGTCGTGCTGGCGGTGCTCTCGACCTTCGCGATGGGGCGCAGCGACCAGATCGTGCGCGGCCTGATCGGTCCGTTGAAGCGGATCGGGCTGCGCGACCTCGATCAGGAAGGCCAGGGCCGCGGCGAGGCCGGGCACGAGGGCGGACATGGCGAGATCCGGCGCATCGTTATCCTCGGCTTTTTCCGCGCGGCGAGCGCGCTGATCAGCCAGATCGAGCGGCAGAACCAGTCGCTGCTCGAGCAGATCAGCGTCATCGATTTCAACCCGCTGGTGTTCCGCACGCTGTCCGACCGCGGCATGCATGTGATCTATGGCGACATCAGCAATGTCGACACCCTGGTTCATGCCGGCATCGGCAAGGCCGAGATCATCATCCTGAGCGTGCCGGATTTCCTCTTGGTCGGCGCCGACAATGAGAAGCTGGTGCGCCACGTCCGCGCCCTCAATCCGACCGCGCGGATCGTTGCCACCGCGGACCTGTTGACCGGCGTCGACGACCTCTACAGCGCCGGCGCCGACTACGTGACGGTCACCCGGCTCAGCGACGCCGGCGAGCTCTATTCCGTGATCGAGGCGGCCGACGCCGGCCTGCTCGACGACAAGCGCACCGAGCTGGACGCCCAGCTCAGCGACCGGCGCGAGGTGCTGCCGTAGGCGAGCCGGTCTTGTAGCCCGGATGGAGCCAACGGGTCGCGCGAACGCGCGCCCGATGACAGGCTCCGCGAAATCCGGGGATCGTGCACGCGGAAATGTCCCGGATTGCGCTTCGCTCGATCCGGGCTACGGAAACCGCCGTCACCGCCCTGGTATCCCTGCCGGATGCATGGCGGGTTGCATAATGATACTGGCGCTGACATCGGAACCCGGCTAATCCACTGCCTGCATATAGCGAGATGTCAGGACAATGGCCGATACGATCCAGGAAGTGCTGCAAGCCTTTGCGAAGGGTGAACTCGTTGTCGTCACCGACGATGACGACCGGGAAGGCGAGGGCGATCTGATCGTCGCGGCGTCGTTCTGCACGGCGGAAAAGATGGCCTTCATCATCCGCCACACCTCCGGCATCGTCTGCGCGCCGATCACCACCGAGGATGCCCGCCGGCTGCGGCTCGACCCGATGGTGGCGCACAACGAGTCCAACCACACCACTGCCTTCACGGTCTCGATCGACTACAAGCCCGATGGCGGCACCGGCATCTCGGCCGAGGAGCGCGCCTCCTGCTGCCGCGCACTCGCCAATCCCAATGCCGGCGCCAATGATTTCGCGCGTCCCGGCCACATCTTCCCGCTGATCGCGCGCGACGGCGGCGTGCTGCTGCGCTCCGGCCATACCGAGGCGGCGGTCGATCTGTGCCGGCTCTCCGGGCTGCCGCCGGTCGGCGTCATCAGCGAGCTGATGAACGACGATGGAACCGTGATGAAGGGCGAGCAGGTCGCGAAATTCGCCGCCGCCCACAAGCTCAAGCATGTCACGATCGCGGACATGATCGCCTATCGCCAGGCGCGCGAGAAGCTGATCGAGCGGGTCGCGACCTTCACCACCGAAAGCCCGATCGGTCCGCTGCAAGGCTATGCCTATCGCTCGCCGTTCGACGAGATCATGCATGCCGCCTTCGTCTATAACGGCATCGGCGACGGCCGGGACGTGCTGACGCGGCTGCACAAGCCCAACATCGTGAAGGACTTGTTCACCGGGCCGGCGCGCATGGAAGCCGTGCTGCGGCATTTCAAGGATGCCGGCCGCGGCGTGCTGGTATATCTGCGCGATGGTGCCGCCGGTGTTCCGGTCGAGCCGGTCGGCGAGCAGAAGACGGCGGAGGCTGATCGCCACAGGCAGTGGCGCGAGGTCGGCGTCGGCGCACAGATCCTGCGTGATCTCGGCGTCACCTCGATCCGGCACCTGACTTCGTCGGTGCATGACTACAAGGGATTGTCAGGTTTCGGCATCGAGATCGTGTCGAACGAGAAGCTGGAGACCTAACGTCAGTCATTCCGGGGCGATGCACAGCATCGAACCCCTCAGGTGCGCGATTGCGCACCGAGAATTTTGAGATTCCGGGTTCGCGCTAGTGCGCGCCCCGGAATGACGGTGAGAGGATCACCAATTGCGCTTCGCAGCATAGCGCTTTAATTTATCCGCCAATTTCCGATAGACGATGCGAAAGGATGTTTCATGAGCGTGCGCCCCCAGGCCAAGGACAAGCCGGCTGCCGCCAGCTTCCAGTGGGATGATCCGTTCCTGCTCGACGACCAACTCACCGAAGACGAGCGCCTGATCCGCGACACTGCGCGGGCCTATGCGCAGGACAAGCTGCTGCCGCGGGTCACCAAGGCCTATCTGGAAGAGAAAACCGATCGCGAGATCTTCAACGAAATGGGCGAGCTCGGCCTGATCGGCGTGACGCTGCCCGAGGAATATGGCTGCGCCAATGCGAGTTACGTGGCCTATGGCCTCGTGGCGCGCGAGATCGAGCGCGTCGATAGCGGCTATCGCTCGATGAACTCGGTGCAGTCGTCGCTGGTGATGTATCCGATCTACGCCTATGGCGACGAAAACCAGCGCAAGAAATATCTGCCCAAGCTTGCGACCGGGGAATGGGTCGGCTGCTTCGGCCTGACCGAGCCGGACGCCGGTTCCGATCCCGGCGGCATGAAGACCCGCGCGGAGAAGGTCGCCGATGGCTACAAGCTCAACGGCGCCAAGATGTGGATCTCGAACGCGCCGATCGCCGACGTGTTCGTGGTGTGGGCCAAGTCGGCTGCGCACGACAACCAGATCCGCGGCTTCATCCTCGAGAAGGGCATGAAGGGCCTGTCGGCACCGAAGGTCGGCGGCAAGCTGTCGCTGCGCGCCTCGATCACCGGCGAGATCGTGCTCGACAATGTGGTGGTGCCGGAAAGCGCGCTGTTGCCCAACGTCTCCGGCCTCAAGGGCCCGTTCGGCTGCCTCAATCGCGCCCGCTACGGCATCTCCTGGGGGGCGCTCGGCGCCGCCGAGGACTGCATGCACCGCGCGCGGCAGTACACGCTCGACCGCAAGCAGTTTGGCCGGCCGCTCGCCGCCACCCAGCTGGTGCAGAAGAAGCTCGCCGACATGGAGACCGAGATCGCGCTCGGCCTGCAGGCCTCGTTGCGCGTCGGCCGCCTGATGGACGAGGGCAAGATGGCGCCTGAGATGATCTCGATCGTCAAGCGCAACAATTGCGGCAAGTCGCTCGACATCGCCCGCATGGCGCGCGACATGCACGGCGGCAACGGCATCCAGATCGAGTATCACGTGATGCGTCACGCCGCGAACCTCGAGACTGTCAACACCTATGAGGGCACGCACGATGTCCATGCGCTGATCCTCGGCCGCGCGATCACCGGCATCCAGGCGTTCTCGTAAGGAGCGCTCATCCAAACGCCGTCATGGCCGGGCTTGTCCCGGCCATCCACGTCTTGCGGCTCGCAAAGGAAGGCGTGGATGCCCGGGACAAGCCCGGGCATGACGAGGTCAAAGATAATCCGGACATCACGGACAGAAGCCATGGCCGACAACGACGACATCCCGTTCAACCGCGACTTTCCGCTGAAGCCCGGCGTGGTCGAACAGGTCCGCCCCGGCGTTCGCCGTATCCTCTGCAACAATCCGAGCCCGTTCACCTTCACCGGCACGGTCAGCTACATCGTGGGTGAGGGGAAGGTCGCGATCATCGATCCCGGTCCCGACGACGAGGCGCATGCCAAGGCGCTGCTCGATGCGGTCAAGGGCGAGACCGTGACGCATATCCTGGTCACCCATACCCATCGGGATCATTCGCCGAACACGCCGCGGATCAAGGCCGCGACCGGCGCGCCTGTCTATGCCGAGGGACCGCACCGCGCCTCGCGGCCGCGCTTCGAGAGCGAAAAGCACAATCCGGAATCCGGCGCCGACCGCGATTTCCGGCCCGATGTGCAGGTCAAGCACGGCGACGTCATCGAGGGGGTGGGCTTCGCGCTGGAGGCGGTCGCTACCCCCGGCCACACCGCCAACCATCTGGCGTTTGCCTGGGCCGAGCGCAGCATCAATTTCGTCGGCGACCATGTGATGGGCTGGTCGACCTCGATCGTGGCGCCGCCCGACGGCTCGATGATCGACTACATGGCCTCGCTGGAGCGGCTGGAGCAGCGGCCCGAGCAGCTTTATTTCTCCGGCCACGGCCCGGAGATTCCGGAAGGCCCGCGCTACGTCCGTTTCCTGGCGCGGCATCGCCGGGCTCGCGAGGCGTCGATCCTGCATCGTCTCGGCAAGGGCGAGGCCGACATTCCGACCATGGTGCGGGCGATCTATATCGGGCTCGATCCGCGGCTCGCCAATGCCGCCGGCTATTCGGTGCTGGCGCATCTGGAGGACCTGGTCGCGCGCGGCGTCGTGGCGACCGACGGCGATCCCGTGATCGGCGGTACGTACCGATTGGCCTAGTTCGTCATTCCGGGATGGTGCCAAGCACCAGACCCGGAATCTCGAGATTCCGGGTTCATCGCTGCGCGATGCCCTGGAATGACGCTACCGCGTCACTTCTTCACCGTCTTCGCCGGCGGCGCCTTTGGCACGACAGGAGCCGCCTTCTTCGCCGGCTTGGCATTGTCGTTCTCGGCCGCGGTGTTGAGGTCCTCGATCAGCTTCTTGACGCGGGCGGCGTTGCTGCCGAGATCGGTGTCGAAATAGCGCGACGCCGAGCGGATATCGACACGGGAGTCCTCGTCGTCAGGCGTGACCCGGATCGAGACGTCCTCGCGGAAACCCATGATCGGCGTCCGCGCCACCGCCTCGATGCGGCCGATGCGGCGCGGCGGCTGCGGCGCGCGCGCGTCGATGACGAGCCATTTGCGGCGGTTCACCAGCCGCAGCGTCAGCTCATAGGCGCGGTCGACCGGGGTTTCGAGCTCGACGGTTTCGATATCGGGATAGGCCGCGCGCTGCCGCTCGGCCGAATAGAGGCCGGCATAGGTGGCAGGATTGGTGCCTTCCCCGGTGCGCAGCCGCGCCAGCGCCTCGAATTTCGGCGGGTCGATCGCGTCGGTGGTGACGTCGTAGATCCGCGGCAGCTTGCGGTACTGATAGATGAGATAGGCCGGGTAGGCGAGGATCGCCGCGTCGATCAGCAGCGCGAGCAGGATCCGGCCCATGCCGCGGGTGCCGTTCTGCCAGATCGCGGCAAAGGCGGCCAGCCCAAGCAGGATCGACAGGCCGGCCAGGCCCAGCGCGCCGAAGAAGGTCGCGAGCGCCGGCTTGACCTCCAGGAACCCGAAGCGGACGATCAGGATCGAGACCACTACCGCGACGACGGAGAAGATGGCGAGGTTGCGCGACCAGGTGGCGAGACCGGACACGGGCTCCTGCTGGTAGGGAGCGGAAAACCTGCGCGCCATCGTCGAAAAATCTGCCGGTTGAGATGTCCTCAGGCGACCTCGGCCGCCGCGATCAGTCGTGTGAGACCACGGACCTGCGGCGAATTCAAGGGATTTGGGCGGTGCTGTTCACCCTCCCCTGGAGGGGGAGGGTCGACGCGAATGAAATGAGCGGCGGGGTGGGGTGATCCCTCAGCACGGGCACCTGTCTCAACGGAGGGACTGTCACCCCACCTCGGTCCGCATTCCGCTGCGCTTCATGCGAACCGATCCTCCCCCTCCAGGGGAGGATAAGGGAGGATGCGAGCCTGCCTACGCCGCGGCGGTCGGGAACGTGTAGTCCTTGAACTGGTCGCGCAGCGCCGTCTTCAGGATCTTGCCGGTCGCGGTGTGGGGAATGCCGTCGACGAAGGCGACGTCGTCGGGCATCCACCATTTGGCGATCTTGCCGTCCATGAACTTCAGGATGTCCTCGCGCGTGGCACTCTGGCCCTGCTTGAGTTGCACGATCAGCAGCGGCCGCTCATCCCATTTGGGGTGATGGACGCCGATCACGGCGGCTTCCGCGACCGCCGGATGGCCGACCGCGAGGTTCTCGAGATCGATCGAGGAGATCCATTCGCCGCCGGACTTGATCACGTCCTTGGAGCGGTCGGTGATCCGCATGTAGCCGTGCTCGTCCATCGTCGAGACGTCGCCGGTGTCGAAATAGCCGGCATCGTCGAGGATGTTGCTGTCGATCCGGAAATAGGCCTTGGCGATCGCCGGGCCCGAGACCTTGAGACGGCCGAACGTCTTGCCGTCCCACGGCAGCTCCTTGCCGGCATCGTCGGTGATCTTCATCTCGACGCCGAACGGCGGATAGCCCTGGGTCTGCAGGATGTCGAGCCGCTCCTCGCCGGTGCGCTCGGTGAACGGCGGCTTCAGCGTCGCGAGCGTGCCGAGCGGGCTCATCTCGGTCATGCCCCAGGCGTGGCGCACCTGGCTGCCCATGTCGAGGAACGCCTTGATCATCGAGCGCGGCATCGCCGACCCGCCGCAGATCACCATCTGCAGATCCGGCAGCTTGACGTTGTTGGCGGCCATGTATTGCAGCAGCATCAGCCACACCGTCGGCACGCCGGCGGTGTGGGTGACCTTCTCGGTCGACAGCAACTCGTACACCGAGGCGCCGTCGAGCTTCGGGCCCGGCATCACGAGCTTGGTGCCCATCGACGGCGCGGAGAAGGCGATGCCCCAGCTGTTGGCATGGAACAAGGGGACCACCGGAAGCATTGTGTCCGACGCGGAGGTGCCGAGCGCGTCCTTCGAGTTGGCCATCAGCGCGTGCAACACGTTGGAGCGGTGCGAATAAAGTACACCCTTGGGATCGCCGGTCGTGCCGGAGGTGTAGCACATCGCCGCCGCGGTGTTCTCGTCGAAGGTCTTCCACTCGAACTTGCCGTCGGATGCTGCGATCCAGTCCTCATAGGCGACCGCGTTCTTCAGCGTGGTCTGCGGCATGTGCGCCTTGTCGGTCAGCACCACGTAGCGCTCAACGCTCGGCAGCTGGCTTGCGATCTTCTCCAGCACCGGAACGAAGGTGAGGTCGGTGATGACGATGCGGTCCTGGGCGTGGTTGACGATCCAGGCGATCTGCTCCGGAAACAGGCGCGGATTGACCGTATGGCAGATCGCGCCGATCCCCATGATGCCGTACCAGACCTCGAGGTGGCGCCAGGTGTTCCAGGCGATGGTGGCGACGCGGTCGCCGAGCTTGATGCCGTCACGTTCCAGGCTCTGCGAGACCTTCAGTGCGCGGGTGTGGATCTGGGCGTAGGTGGTGCGATGAATCGGGCCTTCGACCGACCGCGTCACGACTTCCTGTGTGCCGTGATATTTGGCGGCGTGCTCAATAATCTTGTGACACAGCAAGGGCCAATCTTGCATCAAACCAAGCATACGCGAATCCCTCCTCGATCCTCACACATGATCCGCCAGCATCTTGGACGGCCGGCAGTAAAATCATGGAACTGACATGAACTTTAGCGCGGAGAAAGCAAGCCGAAAATGGCCTGTTGGCGCGTTTCGTCGCGGGGGCGCGGCAATGGTTACCGCCGCCGCCGTGCTGCTTTGCCTTGGCATGCAAGCAGGCCCCGCCGAGGCCGCCCGCCGCGCGCCCAGCTTTCCGTGGGACGATCTGTTCGGCACCCGGCCGCAAAGGCCGCACAAGGCAGCCCGCCGCTCAGCGGTGCCGCTGCCGAAGCCACGCCCGGCTGAGGCGCCGGCGGCAGCTCACGCACCGGTGGCAACCGAGCCCGAGCCGCCCGCGGCCGGGACGCAGTCTCCGGCCGCACCTGCCGAGGCGGCCAGGCCCAGCGAGACGGCCAAGCCCGCTGATGTCGCCAAGCCGGCCGAGCCCGCCGCGCCGCAGCTTTCGGCCTGCCGGCAGGCGCTGACCGAGGAGATCGCGATCGCTCCAAGCATTCCGGATATCCACGGTGCCGGGGGCTGCGGCGGCGAGGATCTGGTGCGGCTCGAGGCGATCGTGCTGGCGGACAAGCGCAAGGTCGCGGTCAAGCCCGCGGCGATCCTCCGCTGCAAGATGGCCGCTGCGGTCGCCGACTGGGTCCGCACCGATATCGCGCCGCTTGCGCAGAGCCTCGGGGGCGGGATCAGCAATCTCGACAATTTCGACTCGTTCGAATGCCGCGGCCGCAATCGGGTCGCCGGAGCGCAGCTCTCCGAGCACGGCCGCGCCAATGCGCTCGACGTCCGCGCGCTCGGTCTCGCCAACGGCAAGTCGATCTCGCTGACCGACCGCAGCGTGCCGCGGACCTTGCGCGAGACCGTGCTGCATTCGGTCTGTGCCCGCTTCTCCACAGTGCTCGGCCCGGGCTCGGACTGGTACCACGAGGACCACATCCATCTCGACCTGATCGAGCGTCGTAACAATTACCGGATCTGCCAGTGGAACGTGGACGACCCGCTGCCGCAGGTCGCGCCGCTGTTGCCGGCCGAGCGCCCCGAAGAGGCGCCGCCGCGCGAGGTCGCTGCCAAATCCGACGCGCCGAAAGCGGACACATCCAAAGCTGACCACGGCAAGTCTGACACCGGCAAGTCTGGCACCAGCAAGCCGGACGCCACAAAATCAGATGATGCGGCCGCGCCCGACCGCAGCGCCGAGACCAAACCGCAGCCAACAAAAAAGCGCCGGCAAAGCCGGCGCTTTTGATCGCGATTGCGATTGGATCAGTAGGTCGTGCCGCCGCCGCCCTGCAGCGCCATCTGCGGCTTGTAGGGCGAGTCGCCGTGCTTCGGCTCCAGCACCACGACGATGGTGCCGAGCTTGACGCGGTTGTAGAGGTCGATGACGTCCTCGTTGGTCATGCGGATGCAGCCCGAGGAGATCGATGCGCCGATATATTCCGGCTGGTTGGTGCCGTGGATGCGGAACAGCGTGTCCTTGCCGCCCGAATAGAGATACATCGCGCGCGAGCCCATCGGATTGTCGGGGCCCGGGGCCACGAAGGTCGGGACGCCGAGGCGCGAGATTTCGCCGGGGGTCGGGTGCCAGGCCGGCCATTCGGTCATGCTGCCGACCTTGGCGATGCCGGACCAGGCCATGGCTTCCTCGCCGACGGTGATGCCGTAGCGGATCGCCTTGCCGTCATTCAGCACGTAATAGAGGTAATGGTTGTCGGAATCGACCACGATCGAGCCGGCGGCTTCCTTGCGGTGGTACTCGACGATGGCGCGGCGGAACGGTTCAGCGACCGGCGTCTTGACGTAGGTGGTCTTGGCCAGGAGTTCCTTGTCACGCGGCTTGAAGTTCGCGGTGTTGGTTGCCTCATAGGTTGTGGCCTGCATGCAGCCCGACAACATCAGGCCCGCGGCCAGGATCCCGAGGGTAACTTTGAGCGACGACATGATTACATTCCAATCGAAAATCCGCGCTCGAAAGCGCCACTATTACGCCCCAAACGCCACGATTCCATTAGCGGCATTATTGCCGAAACGTGCCATTATTCCCAGAGTCTAGATGCCTTTCCCGCATCGCGGGACGCTGTCTGTGGCTTTTTTGCCGCAACTGTTCTGGTGCCGGGTTGGTTTTTGTGCAAACAGGCAACGGTCGACGAGTCGGCGTCACGTCGCTGCCGCCTGGCCGCCACAAGTATGGATGCCCGGTTAATACCCCGGTCATGAAGCGCCCCCCAGAATCGCGCTAAGTCGGCGGGTCCTGCCAGCCCTGTTTCGTGGAGTTCGTGATGCTGTCGGTGTTCGTTCCGTCCGAGTTTTCGCTCAAGAAGGCCACCGCGACGGACCTCGGCGCGCTGCCCGAGGGAGCGGTCTGGGTCGATCTGGTGAATCCGACCGTGGAGGAGGACCGGGCGGTCGAGAAGCTCGCGGGGATCGCGGTGCCGACCCGGGAAGACATGCAGGAGATCGAGATCTCCAGCCGGCTCTATATCGAGAACAGCGCGCGCTACATGACCGCGACGCTGATGTGCCAGTCCGACACCGACATGCCGCGCACCACGGCGGTGACCTTCATTCTCACCGGTCATCGGCTGGTGACGGTGCGCTACGACCTGCCGAAGCCGTTCGCGCTGGTCGAGAACAAGCTGGCGCGCGCGTGTTCCCCCAGCATCACCGGGGAGCAGGTGCTGATGGAACTGCTGGACGCGGTGATCGACCGTTGCGCCGACATTCTGGAGCGCTGCGGGGCCGATATCGACCAGGTGTCCCACGACATCTTCGAGCCGGAGAGCGAGCGCCACGGCCACGCCAAGCAATATTCGCAGATTCTGATCGCGATCGGCCGCAAGGGCGACCTGACCTCGAAGGTTCGCGAAAGCCTGGTCTCGATCGGCCGCCTCGTCACCTTCCTCTCCGCGGTGGTCGAGGGCGTGAAATGGTCCAAGGACATGCGCGAGCAGCTCAAGACCATGCAGCGTGACGTGGCCTCACTGACCGACCACGCCTCCTATCTCTCCAACAAGATCACCTTCGTGCTCGACGCCATGCTCGGCGTGGTCAATCTGGAACAGAACAACATCATCAAGCTGTTCTCGGTGATGGCGGTGGTCTTGATGCCGCCGACGCTGATCGCCTCGATCTACGGCATGAATTTCAAGATCATGCCGGAACTCGAATGGGCGCACGGCTATCCGTATGCACTGGTGCTGATGCTGATCGCGGCTGTCGTGCCGTACTGGATCTTCAAGTGGAAGAAGTGGCTGTAAACCGGTTCCACGCGTCGCGTTTTGGGACGCGCTTTCTGCCTTATTTCCTCTGCTAAAATTTGAGCGTTGCGCTGAACGTTTGGGCGAAACTTGTCTGCGATAACGCCCGCCTCGAAGCCGGAGGACAGCAATGGTTGAGAAGATCATAACGCCACGGCGTAACGTCATCGACTTTGCGCGCTATCAACAGGACCGCGCAGCAGGCAAGGTGCAGGCGATCTCGCCGAGACTTTGCCGTTACTGTGGCGCTGCGTTGCTGGATGGCGAGGACGAAGACGAATGCTCCAGCGCGCTGAACGACGTCGCGCTGCGGCAGCCCGAGAAGAAGAAGTCGCGTCGGTTTTACGCAGACTAGAGGCCGAAGCCTCGGAGGCAGAAGCCTCGTTTGTGTTTGTTACGCCTGCAAGTGAAGCAATCCCAATGACGGCCGCGGCGGCGGCCGGGATCGCCTCAAAACTTCCTTCCCCGAAATACGGCTCTTCCCAAGCTCAGACGTGCTGACCACCGTTGATGTGGATCTCCGCACCGTTCACGTAAGAGCTGGTCTCCGTACAGAGAACGTAGATGATCTTGGCGACCTCGTCCGGCGTGCCGAGGCGGTGCATCGGAATCTGCTGGTCGACGATCTTCTCGGTGCCCGGCGACAGGATCGAAGTATCGATCTCGCCCGGCGCGATCGCGTTGACGCGGACGCCGACGCGGCCGAAGTCCGATGCCATCTCGCGCGTCAGCGCCGCCAGCGCGGCCTTCGACGTCGCATAGGCCGCGCCGGCAAACGGATGCACGCGCGAGCCGGCGATCGAGGTGACGTTCACCACCGCGCCCTTGGCGTGCTTCAACTCCTCGATCAGCCCGCGCGCGATCATGATCGGTGCGAAGAAGTTGACGTGGAAAACGTGGGTCCAGGTCTCGATATCGGTGTCCATGGTGCCGAGCCGGCCGCCGCCCGCAGCCTTCGGCGAGATCGCGGCGTTGTTGACCAGCGCGTGCAGTTCGTCGTTCTCGAGCCGCCTGCGGATCTCGGAGATCGCGCGCACGGTGTCGTCATGGCTGCCGAGGTCGACCTCGATGTGGTCTTCCGGCCCGGCGCCCCAGGGGCAGACCTCGGGAAACGCATGCCGCGACAGGGTGATGACGCGCCAGCCGGCGGACGAGAACCGGATCGCGGTGGCATGGCCGATGCCGCGGCTTGCGCCGGTCAAGAGCAGCGTGCGCCGCGGCGCATTGGATGGGTGGGGCATCGACGGTTTCTTTCGTTTTCGTCATGCGCGGCGGCGTGCCGGGCATCCACGCCTTCGAACGACTTGGGATGACTTGGGATCAAGACGTCGATGGCCGGGTCATCTTACACGAAGATGCGCTTCGCGCTTTCGCCGGCCATGACGGTCGCAGCTTTCAGGGATAGAGCCGCACCTTCGACCAGGCGCTGCCGGCGCCGTCGCGGCGGAATTCGATGCGATCGTGCAGGCGGTACGGGCGGTCGTGCCAGAACTCGAAGCGCTGCGGCGTGATCCGCCAGCCGCTCCAGCCCGGCGGCCGCGGCACCTCGCCGATGACGTATTTCGCACCGGTCTTGGCGATCGCCTGCTCGAAGGCGAAGCGGCTCTCCAGCGGCTGCGACTGCTTGCTGGCCCAGGCGCCGATCTGCGCCTGCTTCGGCCTTGTGGCGAAATAGGCGTCGGCCTCGGCATCGGTCACCGGCGTGACCGGCCCGCGGATGCGCACCTGGCGGCGCAGCGATTTCCAGTGGAAGAGTAAAGCGGCCTTAGGATTTGCGGCCAATTCGCGGCCCTTGGCGCTCGCAATGTGGCTGTAGAACACGAAGCCGTCGGCATCGAAGCCCTTCATCAGCACCATCCGCACGTCGGGCAGGCCGTCGGGATCGACGGTCGCAAGCGCCATCGCGTTCGGATCGTTCGGCTCGGACTTGACCGCCTCCGCAAACCATTCGGCGAACAGGGCGAACGGCTCCTCCGCCGCGGTGAAATCACCCGATGTTAACGGTGTCGGGTGTTTGATGGAGGTCGTGTCGGTCATGTCAGGAGTCCCGATTTGCATCCGCCCGCGTCTGAAAGCGCGTTACTAGCCCTATATAGGGCATGGGGGCGCGTTGGCCTATCGGCGATCCACCCCGCAGGCGCGGTGGTGACATTGATCCTGATCGGCGTCGGCGCAAGCGGCTGCAGCCTGTCGCGCAGCGACGCCTTCGCCAAGCTGGACGACAAGGATGTGACGGGCTCGATCAGGCCGACCCAGATCAATGCGGTGATGCCGACCGACACCGATCTCGCCTTCGCCCGCAATGCTGCCTCCGACGTGCTGACCAAGGGCGACAAGGATTCCAGCCAGCCCTGGGAAAATCCTGAAACCGGCGCGCGCGGCTCGGTGACGCCGCTGGCCCAGGCCTATTCGGGCGAGGATGGCAAGACGTGCCGGGATTTCCTTGCCAGCTACGTCAATGGAGCCACCGAGAGCTGGCTGCAGGGGGCCGCATGCAAGGCTGGACAAGGGCGGTGGGAAATCCATAGCCTGAAGCCCTGGAGAAAATCCTGAGAATTCCGGCGAAGCCGGGCTAAGTTGCAAAAATGCCACTGAGCCCCCACATGAAGGCAAAGTGGGCCCGGACGGGTTCCCGGCCAGGACTGATTTTTCCCGTGAAGGAGACGTGACGGATGCGCGACCCCTATGAGGTCTTGGGGGTGCAGCGGAGCGCCAGCGCTGCGACGATCAAGAGCGCCTATCGCAAGCTCGCCAAGAAGCATCACCCTGATAACAACAAGAACGACCCGAAGGCGGCGGCCCGCTTTGCGGAGATCAACACGGCCAACGAGATCGTCGGCGACGAGGACAAGCGCAAGCAGTTCGACCGCGGCGAGATCGATGCCGAAGGCAAGCCGCGCTTCCAGGGCTTCCCTGGCGGAGGCGGTGCCGGCGGCCGTGCCGGTCCGGGTGGCTTCGAGTACAGTTTCCGCTCCGGGCCCGGCGGCGGCATGGGCGGCGGCAGCTTCGAGGACATCCTGAACAGCATGTTCGGTAATGCGGCTCGCGGCGGCGGCGGCCGCGCGGGCCGGGCCAGTCCGTTCGAGTTTGACGGCGGCGGGGTCGGCGTCGACCTCGATCTTTCGGTCGCCATGACGGTGTCGCTGGAGGAATCGGTCAGGGGCGGCGACAAGCGCGTCCGCCTGCCGACCGGCCGCGAGCTCAACGTCAAGATTCCGCCCGGGGTCGCTGCGGGTCAGCAGATCCGGCTGAAGGGGCAGGGCGAGACCGCGCAAGGCCATCCGCCCGGCGATCTCCTGATCACGATCTCGATCGCCCCGCACCCGTTCTTCAAGGTCGACGGCAACGATCTCCGGATCGACCTGCCCATCACCCTCTACGAGGCGGTGCTGGGCGGCAAGGTCCGCGTGCCGACGCTTGGCAGCGCGGTCGAACTGTCGATCCCCAAAAACACCTCGAGCGGCCGTACTTTCCGCCTCAAGGGCAAGGGGCTCTCGAAGGCAGGCGTTGTCGGCGATCTCTACGTCACGACCCGCATCATCCTTCCCGACGGGAACGATGCTGAGCTTGAGGCATTGATGCAGACGTGGCGGGATCGTAACCCCTATAATCCGCGCAGCGATCTCAGCTGACCGCCGAGAGCGCGCCCCAAAGACGCGAAGACGCGAAACTGCAACTACCCCGGAGTATATCGGGGTAGACGCGGGCATTGCGAGCGCGTCACAAAGGATGACGGGCCTTCCGAGGTCTGCGGCGTGCAGATCGGATGACGGAAAAGGAGTGCGGCCTCGAGAGGGGGACCAGCGCGGTACACAAAACCCCAATCGAGGCCGCGTGCGCCGATCGGCGGATCGGGCGCGGATCATCTTCGCGTGAGCATCCGGTGCGATAATGAGACGCGTCCATGACGCGAATCGAAGTTTTCGATGTCGGAATTGGGACGCTGAGTGAGGCTGGATTCACTTACTCGAAATGACGCAATTTCGACGACCTGATCTTCCGTAAAATTACGGAAGATCACCCGCCGCTCTTCTCCATCTGATCGTAGACGGCCTGCGCGACCTGGGTCAGGCGCGTGCGATCGGTGCCGCCGCTGACGACATAGGCTACGCCCCGATCGGCCCAGAACAGCGCGCCGTCGCTGCCCTGCACGGCATAGCGCATCTGGGTCGCCTCGGTCTTCACCTTGGCGGTGTAGACCGTGAAGCGCTCACCTGACGTGCTCTCATACATCAGGAACGACGCCGGGCCGCTCGGTCCGGGCAGCAGGCGGCCGCCGACCAGCTTCAGCCCGGTCAGCTCCGGCGCGCGGACGTCCCAGCCGCAGCGCTTGGTCAGCCATTGCTGCAGGTGGTCGCGCTCGCTGCCGGGCACCTCGACGGGATGCCGGACCTCGACCACGTAGAGCCGATGCGCATCGAGTGCATCGACCGTGAAGCTCTGGAAGGCCGACGGCGTCGCCGCCGCTCCGCGCGCGATCCAGCCGGCGCCGCCGCCGGCGACGAAGGCCATGACCGTCGCCGCCACCGCGCCATAGACCCAGCGGCGCGGCTGGCGCACCAGCCGCTCGAGCTCGAGCCGTTTCGGCACCGCCTCGTCCAGCACGGTGTCGTAGCGTGCATGCAGTGTCTCGGCCATCGCACGCCATGACTGCACCCGCGCCGCGTCGTCGGGATGCGCGGCAAGCCACGCCTCGACATCGCCGCGGCGTTCGGCCGGCAGCTCGTTGTCGACGTAAGCGTGCAACTCGTCTTCGGTGACGGGAATGTTCGGGTCGGTCATATCAGTCGTCTCTGCCAAATCTTGTTCGAAAATCGTTCATGCATAACGCCGGCCATCGCGCACATTATCATTTCACCCGCCGGAGCGCCGGGCGCTGGCCCTCGATCGAGGCCCGGACATGGGCGCGGGCGCGGGCGAGGCGGGACATCACCGTGCCGATCGGCACGCCCTGGATGTCGGCGACCTCGCGGTAGCTCATGCCCTCCAGCATGACGAGCAGCAGCACCGAGCGTTGTTCCTCGACCAGCGTCGACAGCGCGCGCTCGATGTCGCGTCCCTCGGCCTCGGTGCCGCTGGCGTCGGCATTGTTGTCGAGCAGCGGCACGAACGCCGGCCGCCGCGCCAGCGAGCGCCGGCGGTTCTTGTTCAGATTGGTCAGGATCGTGTAGAGCCAGCTCCTGACGTCGCCGCCGAGAAACAGCCGCTCCGAGCGCAGCGCCCGCACCAGCGTGTCCTGCACCAGATCGTCGGCGATATCCGTGTCACGCGCCAGCGCGCGCGCATAGCGACGCAGCGCCGGTATCATGGCTTCGACACTTTGACGAAACGCGGTCATGCATCCCAGTCTTCGATGGTCTCGGCGATAGCCGCCTTGTTCAACATAACACCCTGGCGGCGTGGCTATTCCGTCTGCGCCGATCTGCGCGCATACCGCCCAAGCTGCGGCCGATTTGGGCTTGTCGCCAGCTGAAGTGCTGGTGTACCTCCGAGCCGAAAAAATTCGAAGCGTGGAAGCCTTGAGGCGGCCGACCTCTCGCGCAGCAGGGACCAGCCGTTACGGGAATGCCGGTACCGACGATCTATTACATCCGCCACGGCGAGACCGCGTGGAACGCCGAAGGGCGACTCCAGGGCGTGCAGGACATCGCCCTCAATGAGCGCGGCCGCGCCCAGGCGGCGCATGCCGGGCGCATCCTCGCCGATCTCCTGGCGCGCGACGGCCGTGACAAGGCGACGCTGCCGTTCGTCGCGAGCCCGCTGATCCGGGCGCGCGCCACCATGGAGCTGGTGCGCGCCGAACTCGGCCTGCCGCCGGGCGACTACGCCCTCGACGCGCGGCTGCGCGAGATCGGCTACGGGACGTGGGAAGGCTCGACGCTTGCGCAGGCGCAGGCCGCCGACCCCGCCGTCTATGCCCGCCGCCTGGCCGAGAAGTGGACGGTGTCGCCGGAGGGCGGCGAGAGCTATGTCGACGTGCAGGCGCGAATGACCGACTGGTACCGCTCGGTGACGTCGGACACGGTCGCGGTCGCCCATGGCGGTACGGCGCGGGCGCTGATGGTGGCGCTCGGCTTCGAGACGCCGGCCTCGGCCGCCGAACTCTATATCGAGCAGGGGGCGGTCTATGTGTTCGGCGCGGCGGGCCTGCGGAAGTATAGTTAAAGGCGCCCGGCCACCCGCGTCTTTGGGGCCATGAAACTCGTTTGACGCTGCCGACCCTGCGCGTTACGACACGCCATGTCCTTCAATACTTTCGGCCATATGTTCCGCGTCACGACCTTCGGCGAGAGCCATGGGGTCGCGATCGGCTGCGTCGTCGACGGCTGCCCGCCGCTGATCCCCCTGACCGTGGAGGAGATTCAGCACGACCTCGACCGCCGCCGCCCGGGCCAGTCGCGCTTCACCACCCAGCGCCAGGAGCCGGATGCGGTGAAGATCCTGTCCGGCGTGATGGCGCATCCGGAAACCGGCGTGCAGGTGACGACCGGTACGCCGATCGCGCTGCTGATCGAGAACACCGATCAGCGCTCGAAGGATTATTCCGAGATCAAGGACAAGTTCCGGCCCGGCCACGCTGACTTCACCTATGAAGCGAAATACGGCCTGCGCGACTATCGCGGCGGCGGACGCTCCTCCGCGCGCGAGACCGCGACCCGCGTCGCGGCCGGTGCGATCGCGCGCAAGGTCCTGCCCGAGGTGAAGGTGCGCGGCGCGCTGGTGCAGATGGGGCCGCACAAGATCGATCGCGAGAAGTGGGACTGGGACGAGATTGCGAACAACCCGTTCTTCTGTCCCGACAAGGACAAGGCGGCGTTCTTCGAAAGCTATCTCGACGGCATCAGGAAGAGCGGGTCCTCGATCGGCGCTGTCATCGAGGTCGTCGCCGAGGGCGTGCCGGCCGGGCTCGGCGCGCCGATCTACGCCAAACTCGACAGCGACCTGGCGGCGGCGATGATGAGCATCAACGCGGTCAAGGGCGTCGAGATCGGCGCCGGCTTCGGCGCCGCCGAATTGTCGGGCGAGGAGAACGCCGACGAGATGCGGACCGGCAACAACGGAACGCGTTTCCTGTCCAACCATGCCGGCGGCGTCCTCGGCGGCATCTCGACCGGGCAGCCGGTGGTGGTGCGCTTTGCGGTCAAGCCGACCTCCTCGATCCTGACCACGCGCCGGACCGTGGACCGCAAGGGCGCCGATACCGACATCCTGACCAAGGGCCGCCACGACCCCTGCGTCGGCATCCGGGCGGTGCCGGTCGGCGAGGCCATGATGGCCTGCGTGCTGGCCGATCATTTTCTGCGCGACCGCGGGCAGACCGGGCGCTGATCCCTTATATAGTGGCGGTCACCAGACCGCCCTGGGGGAATGCCATGAACGCGTCGGAGCTTCGGGACATCATCGAATGGATGATCGGCGGCGCGCGGTCGGCGCCGACCCCGCCGCAGATGATGGCGGAATGTTGCGAGCGGCTGGTGCGGGCCGGCCTGCCGCTGTGGCGCATCGGCGTCTTCGTGCGCACGCTGCATCCGGAGATCTACGGCCGCCATTTCTTCTGGAAGCCCGGCGCCGAGGTCGAAACCGGCACCGTCGATCACAACATCCTGGACTCCCCGGAATTTGCCGTCAGCCCGCTGTCGACCGTGTTCAGGCAGGGCGTTGAAGTACGCGCGCGGCTCGACGATCCCGCAAGCGCCCGGTTTCCGATCGTCGTGGACCTGCAGGCCGAAGGCGTCACCGACTACATCGCCGTGCCGCTGGTCTATACCGACGGCTTCGTCAATGCCTCGAGCTGGACCACCAGGCAGCCGGGTGGCTTCACCGACGAGCAACTCGATGCGATCCGGTCGATCGCCGTACCATTGGCGCGCTATATCGAAATCATCACCCTGCGCCGCACCGCCTCGCTCTTGCTCGACACCTATGTCGGCAACCGTGCCGGCGAGCGCATCATGGGCGGTCAGATCCGGCGCGGCCATGCCGATACGATGGATGCCGCGATCTGGCTGTCGGACCTGCGCGGCTTCACCGCGCTGTCGGACCGCCTGCCGGCCGAGACTGTCGTGGAGATCCTCAACCTCTATTTCGATTGCCAGGTCACCGCGATCCGCGACCATGGCGGCGAAGTGCTCAAATTCATGGGCGACGGCCTGCTCGCGGTGTTCCCGGTCGACGAATATCTCGGCGACGAGGTGCAGGTCTGCTCACGCGTGCTGGAGGCCGCGCGCGCGTCCCGCGCCGGCGTCGAGGCGCTGCAATTCGCCAATGGCGATGCCGTCGAACGCTTCCGTTTCGGCCTCGCGCTGCATCTCGGGCGCGTGCTCTACGGCAATATCGGCGGCGGCAACCGGCTCGACTTCACCTGCATCGGTCCGGCGGTGAATCTCGCCGCGCGGCTGGAGAAGATCGCCGGCCGTCTCGGCCGCACCGTGGTCGCCTCGGAGCGCTTCGCCGGCATCAGCGACGGCGGCTGGAGCGATCTCGGCGAGTTTCCGATCGCGGGATTTGCCAAGGCCGAACGGGTCTATGGCCTGTACGACGAGGCGCCGGTCGCTGCTGCGAGCTAAAGCATGATCCGGAAAAGTGCGAAGCGGTTTTCCGAAAAGATCATGCTCAAACAAAGAGCTAAGGCGCGATGACGATTCAACCTAATCTCATCGCGCCTTAGCCGCCGCGGGCGTAAGACTGCTTCAGGCCGAAGGTCAGGATCGACAGTGTGATCCACAGCCGCAGCATGGCGAAGCCGAAGATGAAGACGACGTAGATCAGGTTCTTGAGCGGCTGGCCCACCATCGAGATTTGCCAGAAGTGCCAGATCGCGGTGCGGACCAGGCCCTGCCCGTAGCCGAGCGCCACATTGATCGCGCCCAGCACGAGCACCGCGGCGCCAAGCCAGAGCGCGTGCCGGCCAAGATCCTTGACCGCGGCAAACAGCGCGACGCGGCCGCCATTGGCTTCCGCATTGACGATGATCAGCAGCACCAGCGCCGCGATCGCCGCACTCCAGAACCGGCCGAGATGGGTGACCTGATCGAAGGCCATGCCGTCGAGACCCGACAACAGATACGGCGCAAACGACGAGAAGCCGATCGCGGCGGTGCCGAGTGCCGCCACGATCATCACGAGCACGATCCGCCACAGGATCGACAGCGACAGTCTGATCTGCTCGGCCAGCGTCAATTCGCCAAGCGATGATCGGCCTCCGGAAGCCTGGATCGAGTCCCGTGCCGTCGCGAAGAAGGCGAGCAGCACGCAAGCGTTGGCAAGCGCCAGCGCGGGCACGATCAGGCCGAGATTGCCGTAGCCGACGATCCGCAGCGCCGCCGCCATGATGAGCCAGGGCAGGGCGGGCAACGGGCGAAATGGCCCGAACGAGGTCTCCGGGCGGGTCTTCCGCAGGGACAGTTGTTGGCGCAGCGCGACGGACATGCCGCGTTCATGCCATGCGATCCCTAAAGCACCGGTCGCCGCGATCGCTAAAATTCGCGGCAAGGCCTGAGGCAATCTGGCGCTGGCGCGCTATTCCTCGGGCTCGGTGGTGAACAGCAGCGGATAGCCCTTGGCGCGGCCGGCGTCAGTGGCCCGCGTCGCCTTGGTCTCGGCGACGTCCCTGGTGAAGACTGCGACGACGCAGACGCCGCGCTGGTGCGCGGTCAGCATCACCTTGTAGGCCTGGTCGTCGGTCATGCGGAATTCACCCTTCAGCACGGTGACGACGAATTCGCGCGGCGTGTAGTCGTCGTTGACCAGGATCACCTTGTGCAGGCGCGGCCGCTCGACCTTGGTCTTGGTCCTGGTTTTCGGCTTGACGACGGTATCTGGCATCGCACTCCCTCGCGATTGCCCCGTAAGAATACCGTCTTCAGGCGCGCCTTGGAACCGTTCGATTTGCACGGCGTCAATGCGGCAACGGCACGGCGCGCGTTGCCGCATTCGAGGCAAGCGAAGTCTGACTCGAATGTGGACGTCTAACCTGAATGTGAAGGACAGCTGATATCTGCGCTTTTCGCCGCCTGAATTGCGTGTCACGATGACACTCATACGACGGGAGGGCCGCAATGCGCTGGTATGTCTCGATCGGAGCGGTGCTTGTCGCGGGCATGTTGGCCAGCGGCGATGTGGCCGGTGTTGCCGCGCCCGGCCCGGGAACCCAGCCCGGCCAACGCCTTGCTGAAAAGGAATCCACACCGAGCGTCGACATCGAGTTGATCATCGCGGTCGACGTTTCCTATTCGATGGACATGGACGAGCTCGCGATCCAGCGCGAGGGCTATGCGCAGGCGATCGTCTCCAAGGATTTCCTGCAGGCGCTGAAGGCCGGTCCGAACGGCAAGATCTCGATCACCTATTTCGAATGGGCCGCCTCCAACGATCAGAAGATCATCATCCCCTGGCGGGTGATCGACGGCCCTGAATCGGCCGATGCGGTCGCCGCCGAGATCATGAAGACGCCGGTGCGCCGCGCCTCGCGCACCTCGATCTCCGGCGCGATCTATTTCGCGATCCCGATGTTCGACGAGAATCCGCATCGCGGCCTGCGCCGCGTGATCGATATTTCCGGCGACGGACCCAACAACAACGGCACGCCGATCACGCCCGCGCGCGACGCGGCGCTCGACAAGGGCATCGTCATCAACGGTCTGCCGATCATGGTGAAGGAACCGTCCTACTCGACGATGGATATCGAAAATCTCGACTATTACTACGAGGACTGCGTGATCGGCGGACCGGGCTCCTTCGTGGTGACGATCAAGGATCGTGAGAAGTTCAAGGAGGCGATCCGCACCAAGCTGCTGCTCGAAGTCGCCGGCCGCACCCCGGAGCGCCCGATCATGCGGACCGCCGAGAAGGAGCCGCGGGTCAATTGCCTGATCGGCGAGAAAATCTGGCAGGACCGCTGGGGGCGGTAGCGATCATGGAAATCTCGTAGGATGGGTAGAGCGCAGCGAAACCCATCAATTCATATCCGAGGCGCGAATGATGGGTTTCGCTGCGCTCTACCCATCCTACGGTTCTAACTCGCCCTACAGATCTTCTGGAGCTCACTCTCTATCGCGCGCAGCATCTGCAACGCGGCGGCATGCTCGGTCGCGCCGATCTGCCGCCAGACCTCCGCGGCGCGGCCAGCGAGGCCGCGAACCGTCACCGGAAAATTGGTGGCATGCGCCAGCGCGCCCTTTTCGTTGATCAGATATTGCCCGTTCAGCGCAAACAGCACCTGCGCGACGCAGGCCAGCGCGCGATAGGCGCAGCCGGCGATATGCGTGCTGTCGCCGCGCGGCAGAGCTAGCTCGGCATTCTCGATGCTGAACAGGATTTCCCATTGAAAGCGCCGGATCAGCGCATCGCGCAGGGCCGGCGGGTAGGGCGCGGTCCTCGCCTTCAGCGCCGCGACGAGGCCGTCGGGATCGTGCAGCGCACGGCACAGCGCGACCTCGCCCATCCAGATCGCCGGGCAGAAGCCGTGCGGATGGCCCGGCTGGTAGTGCATGCTGATCTCGCCGTTCCGGCAAGCATCGATGACAGCGGAGACCTGATCGATGCTGCGGTAGAGCAGGTCGACCTTGCGGCCGCCGATCGTGAGCCAGGCGCCGCCGACGATCCACGGTCCCCATTCGCCGACCGGCGTGACATGCGCAGCGGCAGGATCGTCGACCAGACCCGTTACAGCTTCGCGCAGCCGATCGATATCCGGCGCGGCGCCATCCCGATAGTAGAGGCCGATATCGGTGTCGGAGGTGTCATGCGCCGTGCCGCGCGCCCGCGAGCCGCCGAGCACGATGGCGGCGACGCCCGGTACGGCGGCAAGAACGGGAATGGTGCGTGCGAGCAGCGGATCGTCGGACATGAAGCGCAGACTATAGCGAGACTGCCCGCGCTCAGCGATAGTCGCAGCGTCCTGTCAGCGCGCGAACCGCGCCACCAACTCGACATGGGGGGTGTGGCGGAACTGATCGACCGGCGTGACGGCTGCGATCTTGTAGCCGCCGTCGATCAGGATTTTCGCGTCGCGCGCAAACGTTGCGGCGTTGCAGGACACCGCGACGATCACCGGCACCTTGCTCGCCGCCAGCTGGGTGACCTGCGCCTGCGCGCCCTGCCGCGGCGGATCGAACACGACGGCGTCATAATCGCGCAATTCCTGCGGCATCAGGGGACGGCGGAACAGGTCGCGGGCCTCGGCCTTGAGCGGCTTCAGCCCCGGCGTCGATTGCGCGGCCTTCTGCAGCGCGGTGATCGCACCCGTGTCGCTGTCGAATGCCGCGATCCGCGCCTTCTCCGCAAGGCGCAGCGCGAACGGACCGACGCCGCAAAACAGGTCGGCGATATGCTTGGCGCGTCCGCAATGCTCGCGAACCAGCGCGGCCAGCGTCTCCTCGCCCTTGACGGTCGCCTGCAGGAACGAGCCGGGCGGCAGCACCACCTTCGCCTTTCCGATCGCAATCTCGGGAGAGGCACGCTGCAGCACCAGCTCGCCGTGGCGTGTCAGCCGCGCCAGCCGGTGCTTCTCCGCAACGCGCGACAAAGTGGTGATCAGGCTGGTCGGCAGCGCGCCGGAACCGCGCACGTCGATGTCGAGGCCGTTGACGGTTGCGGTCACCTGGATGTCGAGCGGCTTGCCGATCGCGGTCAGCGGCTCGGCGGTGGCCCAGGCCGCCTCGAGCGCACCGTCGAGCGCAGGATCGAGGATCGGGCAGCGATCGACAGGGATGATGTCGTGCGAACCTGCCGCGGCGTAGCCGACCTTGAGGACGTCATGGGTGCCCATGCGCCCGTGCAGCGTGATGCGGCGACGGCCCGCGCCATGGGCATCGATCAGGGCTGCGACTTCCGCCGCAATCTTCGCCTGCGCCAGCGTCTCGACCACGACGTTGCGCTTCCAGGCGTGGTAGGGCGCGTCGTTCCAGTGCTGGATCGCGCAGCCGCCGCAGACTCCGAAATGTGGACAGAACGGCGCGATGCGCTCGGGGCTTTCCCGCGCGATCCGCAGCAGCCGCCGCCGGTCGGGATGATTGCCCGGGACCTCGTCGACCTCGACCGTTTCGCCGGCCAGCGCATAAGGCACAAAGATCGATTGCGATCCCTCGATCGCGACGCCGTCGCCGCGGTGGCCGACATGGTCGATGGTGAGAAGCTCAGCCACGGCGCGCGCCGAGGAAGAATTCGATATTGCCGTCGCCGCCCGAGATCGAGGACGGGAACACCTGAATGTCGGTGCAGCCCAGCGAGGCGGCAAAGGCGGCGATATCGTCGCAGATCTCCTGGTGCACCATCGCGTTGCGGATCACGCCGCGCTTGGAGTGTTTGCGCGCCGCCTCGAATTGCGGCTTGATCAGCGCCAAAAGATGCATCGGAGCTGCCGCCAGCGACAGCGCCACCGGCAGCACCAGCTTCAGCGAAATGAAGCTGACGTCGATCACCACGATGTCGGGCCGCGCCGGCAGGCGCTTGCCCTCGAAACTCCTGATGTCGGTGGCCTCCATGGAGACGATCTTCGGATGCCCCTGCAGCGAGGGATGCAGCTGGCCGTGGCCGACATCGATGGCGAACACGAGGCTAGCGCCGTTGGCGAGCAGCACTTCAGTGAAGCCGCCAGTCGAGGCGCCGACATCGAGGCAGACATGGCCCTCGACGTCAATCGGATAGTGCTCGAGCGCGCCGGCGAGCTTGACGCCGCCGCGCGAGACATAGGGATGCGCCGGCTCGGCCGAGAGTGCCGCGCCCGGTGCGACGATCTCGGACGCCTTCGCGATCTGCCTACCGTCGGCGGTGACGAGGCCGGCGTCGATGGCGGCGCGCGCCCGCGCCCGGCTTTCGAACAGGCCGCGTTCCACCAGCAGTACGTCGATGCGCTTGCCGGCGGATGCGTCGTTGTCGTTGTCGCCCGCTCTGGTCACTTCGCCGCCTGCCGGCGCTGCGCGGCAGCGAGCCGCACGCAGGCCTCGAAGGAGGTGAGGTCGTGCCAGAGGTCGGCCGACGGCTCGCGCGGGGTCACCAGCGGGCTGCCGTGCAGGTCGAGCGCGTGCATCATCATCAGATTGTCCGGCAATCCAAACTCTTCCACCGTCAGCCCCTCCGCATCGATCAGGCGTCCATCGGATGCCGGCACGACCTGACTGAGCCGCGCCACGCGATTGGCGTAGGACGTGGGATCGTTGGAATAGGCGAGGCACAGTTTGCCGCGTCCCGCCATGTAGCCGAGTTCGTAAACCGTGCCTGCGTCGGCACTGGGGCCGCGAAACGGCGTCAAGTTGGCGATGATGGCGTCGGCAGACTCCATCATCGCCTCGTTGCTCTTGAAGATGGTGAGTGAGACGCCGGCGGCTGTGGGATCGATGCTGTTGTCGAGCGGATACAGCCCGGTCAGCCCGTGATAGGCGCAAACCTCCGCCTTGCGGCGGCCGATCTCCACGGCATCCGGCAGGAACACGTCAGGACCTGCCAGATAGATCTTCATGGACGTGCCGGGGCTGGTGCGTTTTCGAGCGAGAACCTGGAGCTTCGGTTCTGATTGATTCAATCAGAACCGAAGATGCTCCAGTGAGCGCCGCCCGCAGCGATCAGGCGAGCTTGACGGTCTCGGCCTTGTAGTCCTTGCCGAGAGTTTCGAACACCTTGGCGACGATGCTCTTGGCGTCGAGACCGGCCCGGGCATACATCGCTGCCGGCGTGTCGTGGTCGAGGAACACGTCGGGCAGGATCATCGAGCGGAACTTGAGCATGCCGCTGTCGAGCATGGCGTTGTCCGACAGGAACTGCATGACATGCGAGCCGAAGCCGCCGATCGAGCCTTCCTCGATCGTGATCAGGATCTCGTGGTCGCGCGCGAGCTTCATGATCATCTCTTCGTCGAGCGGCTTCATGAAGCGCGCGTCGGCGATCGTCGCGGAAAGGCCGTGCGCGGCGAGTTCGTCGGCCGCCTTCTCGCACTCGGCGAGACGGGTGCCGAACGACAGCAGCGCGACCTTCTTGCCCTCACGGATGATGCGGCCCTTGCCGACCTCGAGGGCAACGCCGACTTCCGGCATCTCGATGCCGCGGCCTTCGCCACGCGGATAGCGCAGCGCGCTCGGACGATCGTTGATCGCAACCTGCGTCGCCACCATGTGGACCAGTTCCGCCTCGTCGGCGGCGGCCATGATCACCATGTTCGGCAGACAGCCGAGATACGCATTGTCGAACGAACCCGCGTGCGTCGCGCCGTCGGCGCCGACCAGGCCGGCGCGGTCGATCGCGAAGCGGACCGGAAGGCTCTGGATTGCGACATCATGGACCACCTGGTCATAGCCGCGCTGCAGGAAGGTCGAATAGATCGCGCAGAACGGCTTGTAGCCTTCGGTGGCGAGGCCGGCCGCGAAGGTTACCGCGTGCTGCTCGGCAATGCCGACGTCGAAGGTGCGGTCCGGGAACGCCTTGTTGAAGATGTCGACGCCGGTGCCCGACGGCATCGCCGCGGTGATGGCGACGATCTTGTCGTCCTTCTCGGCTTCCTTGACGAGGCTCTGGCCGAACACGTTCTGGTAGGCCGGCGCATTCGGCTTGGCCTTGGCCTGGGTGCCGGTCGCGACGTCGAACTTGACCACGGCGTGGTACTTGTCGGCGGAGGCTTCGGCCGGGCCGTAGCCCTTGCCCTTCTGGGTCACGACGTGAACCAGGATCGGCCCGGTCTCCATGTCGCGGACGTTCTTCAGCACCGGCAGCAGATGGTCGAGATTGTGACCGTCGATCGGGCCGACATAGTAGAAGCCGAGTTCCTCGAACAGCGTGCCGCCGTCCATCATGAAGCCGCGGGAATATTCCTCGACGCGGTTGGCGCGGTTGGCGAGGATCTTCGGCAGGCGCTTGTTGATCTGCTTGGCGGCCTCGCGCAGCGAGCGGTAGGTCTTGCCGGAGTAGAGGCGCGACAGATAGGCGCTCATCGCGCCGACGGGCGGCGCGATCGACATGTCGTTGTCGTTGAGGATCACGATCAGGCGCGAGTTCATCGCGCCGGCGTTGTTCATCGCCTCATAGGCCATGCCCGCCGACATCGCGCCGTCACCGATCACGGCGATAACGTTGTTCTTGCCGCCGGAGAGATCGCGCGCCACGGCCATGCCGAGGCCGGCCGAGATCGAGGTCGAGGAGTGCGCGGCGCCGAACGGATCGTAGTCGCTTTCGGTGCGCTTGGTGAAGCCGGAGAGGCCGCCGCCGGTGCGTAGCGTGCGGATGCGGTCGCGGCGTCCGGTCAGGATCTTGTGCGGGTAGGCTTGGTGGCCGACGTCCCAGATCAGGCGGTCGCGCGGGGTGTCGAAGATGTAGTGGATGGCGGTGGTCAGTTCGACCACGCCGAGGCCGGCGCCGAAATGGCCGCCGGTCACCGACACCGCGTCGATGGTTTCCTGGCGCAACTCGTCGGCAACCTGCTGCACCTGCTCGACCTTCAGCTTGCGCAGGTCATCCGGCGTGTGAATAGTGTCAAGAAGCGGCGTCTTACTAAATGTGGTCACAGCGAATTTCCAATTTTTGCCTGTCGGAACGAACCGCCCGACGCGAGATGGGATGGCGCGCACACCGCGCAGCGAATGCCAGACACTGGGTGCCGCCCCGGCAGGCCGGTGCCTGGTTGTAAGCCTAGATTCACTCCGGATTGGACCACGTGATATGCATCACCTTGGTCGCTCTTCACCCGTCCCGGTTCAGTTTTGTCGAACCATTTGAGATGCATGCCGCCCGAAAAGTCGGGCTGCCCGCCACTCTCAAATGCCCATAGAACTGGAAGCATTACACCAAAGCCGCAGCCAAAGCCAACCCGATAGGGGCCGCAAGGTTCCTATGCGGCGCGCTGAAAAACCTAGTCTTTTCAATAGTCGGGTGGGAGCCGGGTTCCAATTCGCCTAATTTGGCGGCAGCCGGCCGGGCCGGCTCGGCCTGATTCGCAGCCGTACCCGACCCCGCGGGTAGCCCCGGGGGTTTACGGGTGGCTGGAAATGCACAGCAACAATTGCCCGCCATGGCGGACATCGCGCCGCACGATCGAGGTAGACGGCGGCGCTACTGCACGTCGAGTGGCTCGGTGCCGGTCGGTTGGCCCGAGGCGTCGGTGGTGATCTTGTCGACGCGGGCTTCGGCCTGACGCAGCAATTCCTCGCAGCGCCGCTTCAGCGCCTCGCCGCGCTCGTAGATCGCGACCGATTCCTCAAGCGGGACCTTGCCGTCCTCGAGCCGCTTGACGATCGATTCGAGTTCCTCGATCGCGCGTTCAAAGGAGAGCTTCTTCACGTCGGCTTGGGTATTCTCGGCCATTCTTGCGTTCCCGATTGCGTGGATCAGATCGCAACCTGATCTTGTCGTCCAAACATGACCTGTCGCAGGCCATGCTCGCCCCGGCGCAGAATCAATCGAATTTTTGCGGGCGTATTGTGGCGGGGATTTACCCGTCCATCAATGCGGTGACGTGAGATGCCACCGACTCTTTCAGGCCCTGCAGGTCGTAGCCGCCTTCCAGGACGGAGACGACGCGGCCGCCGGCGCTCTTGTCGGCGAGATCCATCAGCTTGCGCGTGACCCAGCCGAAATCCTCGCCCGTCAGGTTGATCGAGGCCAAGGGATCGCGGTGATGCGCGTCGAAGCCCGCCGAAATGACGATAAGTTCGGGGGAGAACTTCTCCAGCTGCGGCAGGATCAGGTTCTCGAAAGCGGAGCGGAACTTGGCGCCGCCGTCGCCGGGCGCCAGCGGCGCGTTGACGACAGTGTCGTGCTCGCCACGCTCGCCGGCGGCCCCAGTGCCTGGGAACAGCGGCATCTGGTGCGTCGAGCAATACATCACGGTCGGGTCGGCCCAGAAGATATCCTGCGTGCCGTTGCCGTGATGGACGTCGAAATCGATGATTGCGGCGCGCTTGATGCCGTATTTGCGCTGCGCGTGGCGGGCGGCGATCGCGGCATTGTCGAAGAAGCAGAAGCCCATCGGCGTCGATTTCTCGGCGTGGTGCCCGGGCGGGCGCACCGCGACGAACGCGTTTTGATGCTTGCCCTCCATCACCGCATCGGTGGCGGCCACCGCGCCGCCGACGCCGCGCATCACCGCTTCCCAGGTGCCCGGCGACATCGAAGTGTCGCCGTCGATATAGATCATGCCCGAGGTCGGCGCGATGTGGCGGAGTTCGCCGACATAGTGCTCGCCGTGACAGAGCAGCACGGTGTCGAGGTCGCCTTCCGGCGCGGAATCGCGCACCAGCGCCTTGAAGCGATCTTCGCCGAGCACCTCGGCGACCGCCCGCAGCCGGTCGGGGCGTTCGGGATGTCCGGGAGGCGTCAGGTGGTCGAGACAGGCGGAATGCGTCAGAAGCAGTGTCATGCAAATTCCCGGCGCAATCGATGCGCGTGCGAGGGCGCATGATCCGGAAAAGTGCGCAGCGGTTTTCCGACCAAGATCATGCAAGAGCAGGCCCTAATCTAGGCCGTTAGCGGCGTTCCGGAAAGGGCCGCGTTTGATCTCGCTGTTCCGGTGCTCGTTCTTCGACACCTTGCCAAGGTCTCTGAGAGTCCGCCCGCCTGATCCCCGAACTCGTCATGCCCGGCCTTGTGCCGGGCATCCACGTCCTTGGTCCGAAGGCGCTAACGCTAGAGAGACGTGGATGGCCGGGACAAGCCCGGCCATGACGAAGACGAGTTTGCCGCTCAGTTGATCCGCTCGATCCGCTTGCCTGCCGTTGGGCCTACTGGGCTGTTGGCCTTGAAGTAGGCATAGAGCGCATCGACGTCGTAGATGCCGAACTGCTGCGCGGTTCCTTGCTTGAACACCGTGAAGCCGTCGCCGCCCTCGGCGAGATAATTGTTCACGGTGACGCGGTAGCTCGCGGCCGGGTCGATCGGCTTGCCGTCCAGCGACATCCGTGCGGCGATGATGCGCGCGCCATCGGGCTTGCTCGCATCCCACGCATAGGAGAACCCCTTCGAGACCTGGAGGGCGCGCGGCCGCTTCGGATCGGCCCATTGCTGCTCCAGTGCGTCCTTGAGCTGCTTGCCGGTCAGCGTCATCGTCACCAGCTGGTTGCGGAACGGCTGGCTTGCGAAGATATCGGCATAGGTCACCGCGCCGTCCTCGCGCTTGACGAGGTCGGTGCGCACGCCGCCGGGATTGGTGAAGGCGATCACCGCGCCGCCATTCGGTTCAGCGCTGGTTGCAAGCAGCTGTGCATCGGCGACGATGTCGCCGAGCGGGCTCTCGCCAGTTTCGGCAGGTGTACGCGACAGCGTTTCGGTGACCGAGCCTGCCGCGCGGCTCGCGATCGGCGCGGCCAGCCGGTCGTAGGATTCCAGCAGCGCGCTCTGCTCGGGATCCTTGGCGGTGCCGGCGATCCGCACGATGGTGTTGGCGGCCCTGGCGCTGATCACGTCATGACTGTTCGGATCGAGCTGAAGATCGATCGCGGTGACCAGGGTGCCGTACTTGTCGCCGGAGGTGACGAGCCGTCCGTCGATCTCGCAGACATAGGCCTGGTGGGTGTGGCCGGAGACCACGACGTCGACCGCGCGATCGAACTTCTTGACGATGTCGACAATCGGCCCGGAGATCCCTGGACATTCATTATAGTCGCCGGTCGGAAAGCCGCCTTCGTGGATCAGCACCACGATCGCCTCGACGCCCTTCGCCTTCAGCTCGGGGACCAGCGCATTGACGGTCTCGGCCTCGTCGCGGAAATCGAGGCTTGCGACGCCGGCCGGCGACACCAGGTTCGGGGTGTTCTTCAGCGTCAACCCGATGAAGGCCACTGCAATGCCGTCGAATTGCTTGATCTCGTAGGGCGGAAACACCGGCTTGCCGGTCGCCTTCTCGATCGTAGAGGCGGCGAGATAGCGGAATTTGGCTCCTGTGAACGGGTGCGGCCCCTGGCATTTGTCGATCGGATGGCAGCCGCCATTCTGCATCCGCAGCAGCTCGTCCTTGCCCTCGTCGAATTCGTGATTGCCGACCGAGGAGATCGCAAGCCCCATCAGCGAGAGCGACTCGATGGTCGGCTCGTCGTGAAACATCGCCGACAGGAACGGGCTCGCGCCGATCAGGTCGCCGGCCGCAACGAAGATGTTGTTCTTGTGGCCCTCGCGCAGCTGCTTGACGACGGTGGCCATCCGCTCGGCGCCGCCGGCGGGCTCCATGATCTTCCTGGTCGCGTCAGCGGGGTCGGTGATGCGGATGCCACCCGGCGGCGGCCGCAGATAGCCGTGGAAATCGTTGATCGCGAGAATGCGCAGGCTCACCGGCTCCGCGGCCTGCGCCGGGCAGGGGTTTGCTGCGGCCAGTCCGAACGCGCAGAGCGCGGCGAGAGGGGAAAGGCGGGGCTGTCTCATGACCTGTCCATGGAGCACGGGATCATGGCGCCGCGCCACTACAATTTTGCGACGCTTCGTTTCAATCCTTCGGGCGAGCCATGAATGCCTTGAACGCCTCGACTGCTTCCTCGGAGCGCATCCGTTCGCTGAACAGATGGTTCTCCTGCTCGATGCGGCGGGTGACGTCCTCCGGCGGCAGCCGGATCAGGCGCCGCGAGATCGCCACCGCCTCGGCCGGCAGCGCGCAGATCTCGCGCGCCACCTTGTGCGCCTCCACCTCGGCATGCCCCGGCGCCACCACGGTATTGACGAAGCCGGCGACGCGGGCGTCGTCGGCCGACATGGTGCGGCCCATCACCAGCATCGCGAAGGCACGCTGGTGGCCCATCATGCGCGGCATCAACAGGCTCGAGGCGCCTTCCGGCACCAGGCCGAAATTGGAGAACGGCGTCGAGAACAGCGCGGTCTTGCTGGCGAGCACATAGTCGCAGTGAAACAGCATGGTGGTGCCGATGCCCATCGCGACGCCGTCGACGGCGGCGATGATCGGCTTCACATTGTGGGCCAGCGAATACAGGAACTTGACGAGGTCGGAGGCCGGCGGCGTCTCACTGGTCGAGGTGCCCTGCGCGAGCAGGTCCTCGATGTCGTTGCCCGCAGTGAACACGCCGGAGCCGCCGGTGATGATCAGGCAGCGGATCTTCGGGTTGTTCTGCGCCTTGTCGATCGCGTCGCTGATCGCGCGAAACATCTCCTGGGTGATCGCGTTCTTCTTCTCGGGCCTGCGCAGCCGGATCACGCGCGTGGCGGCTTCGTCGGTCACTATGACATGCGCGGTCATCGAGCGGTCCCAGGGTCAGCCGGCATCGTCGCCGGTGGAGGTCGTGCCGCCATCCTACATGATCCGTTGCGGGTCCCAAGAGCTCCAGCGTGTTCCGGGCTGCTTTTCTCCGTGGGCGAGCATGAGAACGGCGCAATGCAGATAGCCGGAATCTTGCGATTCCGGGCAGGGACGTTGGTCGTAGGCCGGACGCGCACGGCGATACTGCCCTCCGCCCGCGCCACGATGGCGCCGGTGCTGCCCGCCTGCCGCGCCCGTGGCAATCGCGACGAGTTTAACTTCCCCGCGAGAAACATTCCGCTGATCGCGGCATTCCCCCCTTTGCTGACAGGCCGAACAGACCTCGACACGTCGTTGTCGTGGTTCCGCGTCCGGCTGACTTGAGGAGAGCGGCGGCATGCAGATCTCCGGACGTTTGGAACTATCGCGGCGCCATCTGTTGATTGTTGGAGCCGCCTCGCTTGCGGCGTCGTCGATCGCGACGCCTCCGCCTGCGGCCGCCCAATCTGCCCCGACCGGAGCGCCCGTGATGACGAGAGTATCCTTTGACGTGAACGGCGAAACCCACCAGCTCGAGCTCGACACCAGGACCACGCTGCTCGATGCCCTGCGCGAGCACCTGCATCTGACCGGCACCAAGAAGGGCTGCGACCACGGCCAATGCGGCGCCTGCACGGTGATCGTCGACGGCCGGCGGATCAATTCCTGCCTGACGCTCGCCGTGATGCATCAGGGCGACGAGATCACGACGATCGAGGGCCTCGGCACGCCGGACGGGCTGCATCCGCTGCAGGCGGCGTTCGTCGAGCATGACGGCTATCAATGCGGCTATTGTACGCCGGGCCAGATCTGCTCGGCGGTCGCAGTGCTTGCCGAGGTCAAGGCCGGCATCCCGAGCCATGTCACGGCGGATCTGAATGCGCCGCTGCGACTGACCAATGCCGAGCTCCGCGAGCGCATGAGCGGCAACATCTGCCGCTGCGGCGCCTATTCCAACATCGCAGAGGCGATCAGCGAGGTCGCCGGGAGGAGCGCATGAGATCATTCAGCTATGAACGCGCCGCCTCGCCGGGCGCGGCGGCCGCAGCCGCCGCCGGCACCGCGAACGCCAAGTTCATCGCCGGCGGCACCAATCTGCTCGACCTGATGAAGCTCGAGATCGAGACGCCGGCGCATCTGATCGACGTCAACGACCTGGCGCTCGACCGCATCGAGGAGACCGCGGACGGCGGCTTGCGGATCGGCGCGCTGGTGCGCAACACCGATCTCGCCGCCGATATCCGCGTGCGGCGCGACTATGGCGTGCTGTCGCGCGCGCTGCTCGCCGGCGCCTCCGGCCAGTTGCGCAACAAGGCGACGACCGCCGGCAATCTGCTGCAGCGGACGCGCTGTCCCTATTTTTACGACACCAATCTGCCCTGCAACAAGCGCAAGCCCGGCAGCGCCTGCGCTGCGATCGGCGGCTTCAGCCGCCAGCATGCGGTGGTCGGTGTGAGCGACGCCTGCATCGCGACCCATCCGAGCGACATGGCGGTGGCGATGCGCGCGCTCGACGCCGTCGTCGAGACGATGCGGCCCGACGGCACCACGCGCAGCGTCCCGATCGCCGAGCTGCATCGTCTACCCGGCGACAGCCCCGAGATCGAAACCAGCCTGGAGCCGGGCGAACTGATCACCGCGATGGTGCTGCCGAAACCGGTCGGCGGCGCGCAGGCCTATCGCAAGGTGCGCGACCGCGCCTCCTATGCCTTTGCGCTGGTCTCGGTTGCCGCGATCGTGCAACGCGACGGCACCGGCCGTGTTGCGCTCGGCGGCGTGGCGCACAAGCCGTGGCGCGTCGAGGCGGCGGAGGCGGAATTGCCTGCTGGCGCCAAGGCCGTCACCGCGCGCCTGTTCGCCGATGCGAAACCGTCCAAGGACAATGCGTACAAGCTGCCGCTCGCCGAGCGAACGCTCGCGGCGGTGCTGCGCGAGGCCAGGGCTTAAGATCCAAGGCTTAAGATGAGGGCCTGACATCATGCGTTTTGAACATCCCGCCACCTTCAATCCGATCGACCAACTCAAGGTGATCGGCCACCCGACCAGCCGGATCGACGGGCCGCTGAAGACCACCGGCACCGCGCCTTACGCCTATGAGCGGCACGACGTCGCGGCCAACCAGGCCTATGGCTACGTGGTCGGTTCGGCGATCGGCAAAGGGCGGATCGGTTCGATCGATCTCGAGGCGGCGAAGGCTGCGCCGGGCGTGCTCGCCATCGTCACAGCGGGCAATGCCGGCAAGCTTGGCAAAGGCGAGCGCAATGCGGCGCCGCTGCTCGGCGGGCCGGAGATCGCGCATTATCACCAGGCCGTCGCCGTCGTCGTCGCCGGGACCTTCGAGCAGGCACGGGCCGCGGCGCAGCTGGTCCGGATCGACTACGTCAAGGGCGACGGCAAGTTCGATCTCGCCGCGGAGCGGGACAAGGGCGTCACGCCGCACCCATCATTCGGCGGCCCGGCCGATACCGCCGTCGGCGATTTCGCCGCCGCCTTCGCTGGTGCGCCCGTGCAGCTCGATGCCACCTACACGACGCCCGATCAGGGCCACGCGATGATGGAGCCGCATGCTTCGATCGCGGCCTGGGACGGCGACAAGCTCACGGTCTGGACCTCCAACCAGATGATCGCCTGGGGCGCCGAGGACATGGCGAAGACGCTTGGCATCGCCAAGGAGAATGTCCGTCTGGTGTCGCCCTATATCGGCGGCGGCTTCGGCGGCAAGCTGTTCCTGCGCGCCGAGGTGCTGCTCGCCGCGCTCGGCGCCCGCGCGGCCGGCCGTCCGGTCAAGGTCGCGCTGCAACGTCCGCTGATGTTCAACAACACGACGCACCGTCCGGCGACGATCCAGCGCATCCGCATCGGCGCCGAGCGCGACGGCAAGATCACGGCGATCGGCCACGAAAGCTGGTCCGGCAACGTCAAGGACGGCGAACCCGAGATGGCGGTGAGCCAGACGCGGCTGCTGTATGCCGGCGCCAGCCGGATGACGGCGACGCGGCTTGCAGCGCTCGATCTGCCGGAGGGCAATGCGATGCGCGCGCCCGGAGAAGCCTCCGGCATGATGGCGCTCGAGATCGCAATCGACGAGCTCGCCGACAAGCTCGGCATCGACCCGGTCGTGCTGCGCATCAGCAACGACACCCAGGTCGACCCCGAGCATCCAGAGCGGCACTTCTCGCAGCGGCAATTGGTGCAGTGCTTGAGCGATGGCGCGGCGCGGTTCGGCTGGGACAAGCGCAACCCGAAACCCGGCGCGGTCCGCGACGGACGCTGGCTGGTCGGAATGGGCGTCGCCGCGGCGTTCCGCAACAATCTCGTGACCAAGTCGGCGGCACGCGTTCGTCTTGACCAGAACGGCATCGTGACCGTTGAGACCGACATGACCGACATCGGCACCGGCTCCTACACCATCATCGCGCAGACCGCGGCCGAGATGATGGGCGTGCCGCTGGACAAGGTCGGGGTGCGGCTCGGCGATTCCGACTTTCCGGTGTCCTGCGGCTCGGGCGGGCAGTGGGGCGGTAACAATTCCACCGCCGGCGTCTATGCCGCCTGCACCAAGCTGCGCGAGGCCATTGCGCAGAAGCTCGGCTTCAATTCCGAGGAGGCGGTGTTTGCTGACGGCGTGGTCCGCTCCGGCAATCGCAGCGTGCCGCTGGCGCAGGCCGCCGGCGGCGGCGACCTCGTGGCGGAGGATGCCATCGAATACGGCGATCTCGCGAAAACCTACCAGCAGTCGACCTTCGGCGCGCATTTCGTCGAGGTCGGCGTCGACGCCGACACGGCTGAAATCCGGGTGCGGCGGATGCTTGCGGTCTGCGCGGCGGGCCGCATCCTCAATCCGAAGGCGGCGCGCAGCCAGGTGATCGGCGCGATGACCATGGGCGTCGGGGCGGCGCTGATGGAGGATCTGGTCGTCGACAGGCGTCATGGCCTGTTCATCAATCACGACCTCGCTGCCTATGAGGTGCCGGTCCATGCCGACATCCCGCATCAGGAGATGATCTTCCTCGACGAGACCGACCCGATCTCGTCGCCGATGAAGGCCAAGGGCGTCGCCGAACTCGGCATCTGCGGCGTCGCCGCCGCGGTCGCCAATGCGGTCCACAACGCGACCGGCGTGCGGGTGCGCGACTATCCGATCACGCTAGACAAGCTGCTCGCAGGAATGCCGGAGCCGGTGTAGCGCGCGACGCTTCACCTCGCCCCGCGTGCGGGGAGAGGGAGCCACAGCGGAGTCGGGGGCGCTGTTCTGCCTAAGCGCTCTAACCGCGACCGACGAACGAGCCGATACCCCGGCCGATCGCGGCGCCGTGCTGAAATAGCGCGCCGAGGTGATCGCCGGGCACCGACATCGCAGCGAGGCCGTTTTCCGCGGCGAAGCGCTGCATCGGCGCATGCGGTCCGTCGTCCTGTCCGTTCCACAGCAGCACCGGCACGCGCGAGGACAGCACCGCGTCCTTTGCGCCATCGACCTGGCCGAGCGCATTGAAGCAGGCACGCACTCCGCCTTCGATCTCCGGCGTCACCCATTCGGCGAGCTCCGGCACGGTGCGGCGGGCAAAGGTGATGAAGGCGCCGTAGGTCAGCGGGCCGGCATTACCGCGCGGCAGTCCGGTGAGAAAGTCCCAGCCGCCGATCGCCAGCGACGCCAGCCGTGTCGGGAAAAACCGGGCGACACCGACCGCGACCCAGCCGCCCATCGAGTGTCCCACCACATGGGCGCGCTCGTTGCCGAGATCGTCGATCACGGCGACGATGTCGCCGGCGCGCTGCGCCTGATTATAGAGCGCCGGATCGGCGGGCTTGTCGCTCAGGCCATGTCCGAGCGAATCGACGCAGACGACACGAAAGCGATCGGCAAGCGCGTCGACCACGCCGCATTGCTTCCAGCTCGCGGCGTCGAGCAAGAGACCGTGCTGCAGCACGATCAGCGGCCCGGATCCCTCGACGGTGTAATGGATACGCTGGCCCCGGTGATTGGCGAATGGCATCGGATAGAGTTCCCCACGTTTTACCAGAGGTGAGCGTGGAGGCGCCGGGTTTCAAGACCTCGTTCCGGATCAGGAACCGCATCGCCGATGGCGGGCGGAACCTCGCCTTCAGCCGCCCCACACGGTGGCTTCGCTCCAGCCGAGATCCCTGAACTCGGCTGCCCGGAGCGGGGCTTCGCCGGCGGCGAAGAATTCGTCGAGCTGCGGCGGTTTCACCGTGGTCTCCGAGAGCATCGCATGGGCCTGGCCGCGATGATGGATCTGGTGCTGGAACAGATGCATCAGCAGGCGGTCGCGCCGCTCGGTCTGCACGCTCGTGTCGCGATTGATCTTCACCACATCATCGAGCCCCTCCGCCATCAGCGCATCGCAGTGGACGATCAGCCGCTGATCGATCGCGCGCTGGGCGTCTTTCAGCGCGGCGACTGACGGGTAGGGCACCTCGTTGGCCCACGCCTTCGGCCCCAGCCAGCCGCCCTCGAGCGCATCAATGTAGAAGAGATCGATGACATGAATGTGGTTCAGCGTCGCCTGCAGGCTCGGGAAGAACCCGGTCCGCGCGGCGGCGAACTCCGCCTGGCTGAGACCGGCGCAGGCCGTGAGCAGGCGGTGATTGGCCCAGGCATTATTGTACGCAAAAGCGCGAAAGGTCTGAACGAGGCCTGCTTGCATATCGGTCCTCACTGGATTGACTGTTTCAGGCAGGTGCACCGGCCAGCCGGCCGACCTGCGACAGTGATCGTGGTGCTTGCGTTGGTGACTTGATCCTCGCATAGCTAATCCATCGTGGTGCACTTCATCCGAAGGCGGGAGCAGATGCAACTGGCAAAGAACGTGATCGACGTCGGCCTTTCCACCAACAATCTCGAGCCGATGCTGCGGTTCTGGCAGCAGGAGGCCGGACTTCGCTTCGATCACGTGCAGCCGATCCGCCGCGGGCAGAAGCAGTACCGGCACGACGCGCACGGTTCGGTCATCAAGCTCAACCATCATGTCGAGCCGCTGCCGGATGCGGCGCCGAGCGGCTATCGCGAACTGATCATTGCGCGCGCGGGCGTCGACGCACCGCAACGCATGGCCGACCCCGACGGCAACAGCGTTTGCCTGGTTGCGCCCGGACATGACGGCATCGCCCAGATCGGCGTCGTGATGGCGGTGCGCGACCTCGCCGCGCATCGCAAATTCTACGGCGACATTCTCGGCTTCGCCGAGCAGTCCTGGTCTGATGGTCCGGCGTTTCGCCTCGGCGACAGTCTGATCCTGCTCAGGGAAGATCGCGCCGCAACCGTCGATCCGGTTCGGGGCGCGCGCGGCTGGCGCTACATCACGCTGCAGGTCGCCGACATCGACGCCGTGCATGACGAGTTGCGCGCCAAGGGCGTGCGGGAAGGCCTTGGGCCGGTGACGCTCGGCGAGGTCGCACGGATCTCCATGATCCTCGATCCCGATGGCAACTGGATCGAACTGTCCCGCCGCGCATCGATCGTTGGAAGCCTGTCCAACCGCTAGGCAGCAAATTTTCTGGCCGCCCGGGCGGCGCCGATGATATGATTCTGCGAATGCATCCAATTTGATGATCGCTTTATGCAGTCGATTTTCGGGCCGCGGCGGGTTCATCGATCGATTCCACGAGCGGTTATCGGCTCGGCTTGCCTGCTGCTGTTTGTCCCCGTCGCAAGCGCCCAACCTCCCGGCAATCCAGCGGTAACGCCCTCCGCGCAGCGCGCAGAGCCGGCGCAGGCAGAAACATCGCAAACGGAAACGTCTCGTCCGGATAGCAACGCCGGAGTGCGCAACGCTGAGGCCGATCGGTCGGCGTCCGATCAGCAATCGTCATCCGTTCCGTCGCCGGCGCCGACACCTTTGCGTCCAAAGCCCGATGGGCCGCAGCAGTACTGCAAGGCGTTGGAGGAGGCTGCGTTAGAGAACGGCTTGCCGCCGGATTTCTTCGTCCGGCTGATCTGGCAGGAAAGCAATTTCGATCCCAACTCGGTCAGTTCGGCCGGTGCCCAGGGGATCGCCCAGTTCATGCCCGGTACTGCGCGGTGGCGCGGTCTGGCCGACCCGTTCGAGCCATTGCCTGCCTTGCAGGAATCCGCGCGCTGGCTCCGCGAGCTGCGCGCGCAGTTCGGCAATCTCGGCCTTGCGGCGGCTGCCTATAATGGTGGTCCGCGGCGGGTCCAGGATTGGTTGGCGGGACGTGGAAACCTGCCGGGCGAAACGCGCGCCTATGTCAGGATCATCACCGGCAAGTCCGCCGAGGAATGGGCGCAGGGTTCGCTTGAGGATCGGGTCCACACCGACGCGGCTATGGCCTGCGGTGACATCGTGCGCGGCATGCTCGTTCGGGCGCTTCCCGCGGGCCCAAGAGAGTCCGTGACAATCGCGCAGCAAGCTGCGTGGGGACCATGGGGACTTCAATTGGCCGGCGGCCCGTCGCAATCGCGGGTACTCGCCGACTACCAGCAACTTCAGAGACGATTTGCGTCCGTGCTCGGCGATCGCGCGCCGCTCGTTCTGAGATCGCGCATGGCCGGGCCAGGTTCGGCCACCTGGTATCTGCTCCGGGTCGCCGAGACGACCCGTGAGCGAGCTAACCAGCTGTGCGCCCGGTTGGAGGCAGTCGGCGGCCGCTGTCTGGTGTTTCGGAACTAGGTGGCGCACGTTGGAGGTCGCCGTGACCGACGGCGGGATGAGGGCTAATTGGCGGCAGAGCCCTCGACCGCAAATGTGTGGTACCTGGCGTATTTCTCGCCGACCGCCCGAACTTGCACGTAGGCCGGATCGTGTCGCCAGGCCCAAAGCGCCTCCATGCTCGGATACATGTAGACGACGACGCGCTTGGGTGGATCTCCATCGACGGCAACGACCTGTGAACCGGTTGCGGCCGCGCCGGCAGCCGCAATCAGCTTGCCGCCATGCGCCTTGATGATCTCCTTCGCCTTCGGGAGATATTCCCTGGCGTAACCATCAGGATCGGTGACCTCGATTTGGCCGATCAGATAGGCGGGCGGCCTGGCTTCGCCATGCAGCGCTTCGGTGCCAAGAGCGCCGATAGCGGTGCAACTCAACATGACCAGAGCCATCTTGCCTCCAAAATTCATGGGAGCTCCTCCGATGCCGTGCCGGTGCCGCAAGCCGCAAGCCGCAAGCCTGGCAGGACTCTCCACGAGGCTTCGAAATACGTCCAATACATATATTTTCTCGAACCTTATGCTCGAATGGTATAAGCGGGCATGAATTTTCAACAGGCCCTCACGTTCTTGACGGTGGCCGAGCTCGGCACGGTCTCAAAGGCCGCTTTGCGGTTGCGTGTCGCCCAACCCGCCCTGTCCAGGCAAATCATCGGTCTCGAACGGGAGCTCGGCTTGCAGCTCTTCGATCGCGTCGGGCGCCGACTTCTATTGACCGGTGAGGGCGAACAGTTGATTGCGGGCTGCCGTCTGCTGCTTAACAGCGTCAATTCCTTGAAGGAGCAGGCTCAGCTGCTTCGCCAGGGAGATACCGGGGTCCTAAGGATCGCCGGCTCGCCGCAACACATCGAAAGCGTGCTGTCGAAATTTCTGCACCGGTACGCGGAGCGATATCCCAGGGTCGAGATCAGGATCAGGGAGGGTACGGGCAGCGAAATATTGGCGATGCTTGAACGCGGCGAAGTTCATCTCGGCCAAAATTTGCTGCACGCCGTCAGACTGAACGAACAGCACTTCGGCAGCCTTCCGCTTGGATCCGTGCAGTTACTGGCTGCTTGCCATCCGTCGATGCCACTTGGTCCCCGTCGCACAATCGAGATCGCTGACCTCGCCGAGCTTCCGTTGCTGCTGCTGGACAGCGGGTTCGGATTTCGCCGTGCTTTCGATGCGGCAAGCCGTATGGCGGGCCTGAAACCGAAGGTCATGTTAGAGAGTCGCAGTCCGCACACCTTGCTGGCACTGGCCGAGGCGGGGCACGGCGTCGCGATCGTTCCCTCCCAGCTTCAGTGCTGGCGCTACGAATTAAGGATTGTCGGTCTCACGCACAGGCGCCGCGTGTTGCAGGAGCCGCTGACCATCTCATGGGACAAGCGGCGTCCGTTGCCTCGTTTCGCGACTGACTACTGTGCAATGCTGGCAGCGCATATGCGGGAGACGTTTCCGATCACGCGCCCGACGGAGCCGGCAGCGGCAAAAGCAAGTGTTCGGACGCGCGCCAGGCGAGTTCCACGCAAGGCGAAAAGTTCGGGCGGTTGAATATCGCGATTTGCGTCCGCGTCACCGATCACCGAGTTGCGCGGCGGCGCAAGCCCTTACGCGAAACATGGTTCGGTTTATCGGAACGGCAGCTCGGTGAAGCTCCGCTCGCCCCGATCGACGGCGCTTCCGAGCTTGCCCTAGCGGATTAAGTGTGTATGCTTGCGGCGTTCGATTTGCCGTTGTGCCTTGTTGAATGGTCAAAGCGGCCCTTTTCCAAAGAACATCGTCGGTTGAAGGATGATGCGGAACCAAGCGCGAATTCACGTGCGTCCGCTTTGGAGAAGACAAATGCCTACAGGTACTGTGAAGTGGTTCAACGGCCAGAAGGGCTTCGGTTTCATTCAGCCCGATGATGGCACGAATGACGTGTTCGTTCACATCAGCGCTGTCGAGCGGGCCGGACTTGGCGGTCTCGCCGAGGGCCAGAAGCTGTCGTTCGAACTCAAGGTCGACAAGATGCGTGGCAAGACCAGCGCCGAAGATCTTCGGCTGGCTTGAATCGATCTGTCATTCCACGGATGTACTGGGATGACAGCCGCGGCCCGCTCGATCCTCTGATGGGTTGAGCGGGTCCCGCTGCTTTTCAAAGGGCTCATTCGCTCATGGCCAAGAAGCCGGAAGAACTCTCTGCCGAGCGCCTGGCCAAGGCCCAACGCCAGCGGCTTGCCGCAGAGGCCGGTGCGCAGGCAATCGCTGAAGTCGAGCGCGATGCGATCGCCGTGCGCAAGAACATGGTGCGTCTGCGGGCTCTCCGTGAAGCGCGTGACGCCGAGGCGGCCGCGCAGGCTGGCTCTGCACCCGCAGGCGCGGTAACTGTGGCTGCCAAGAGAACCAAACGGGTCAAGCGCATCGTGCGCTAAGCCGCGCAATCACGCACGTCTCCGAGTCCGTTGCTGATACGTTGCTGAAGCGGACCTGTTCTTACGCGGCGTCGGCCGCTACGTTCACGTCGCGAAGCCTGGCCGTTGCCCGAACTATTTGGGACGATCGGCTTCCTTCCTGTTCGCCGCCTTCAGTCTGATCCTGATGTAGTCAGTGATATCGCCGGCCGCATCACGCAGATCCTGTTCCGTCAGGCCTTGCTGTCTCGCCATCTCGACGCACCGGCGCGCCAACTCGGCAACGTCCTGCGAGGCACCCGGCGTTCCATATTGCTCGGCAGCGTGGATGCTGTTTTCAATCCAGAAATCAAGGAACTCTCTTGCTTTTGCGGTCATGACTCACCTGGACGGCTCGCGCGCCTCTGTCCTCACCGGCCACATTCCCCGGGCTTCGCAGGAACAATCGAGAGCCGGGGCAAATTACCATGGCGATGACGCGCTATTATTTCGATCTTCGCGATGGCGGCGGCCTGGCGATCGACGAAGAGGGCATGGAGATGTCCAGCTTCGGTGCGGTTCAGGAGGAGGCTGCGCGCGCCTTGGCCGACGTAATTCGGGATTCCTTTCGCGGTCACAATTTCCATCAGATTGCCATCGAGGTCCGGGACGGCGACGGGCCCGTGCTTGAGGTGGCCATCGCTTGGCGCAGTTGCCGGCTGGATTCTTGAGTTTGGCTGCGCAGCGCGGCAGCTAGCACCTTGTGATACCCAGACTGAGACTGACCTGAAACAGTGGCCCTTCGTCCGTCCGGACCTCAAACGCCAGCAGCCTGTGTTTGTCCAAAGGCAGGCTCTCCTTGGCTATGCTGAGCAATGACTGCATCGCTTCGTGCGCGGCAGTTTCCTCGTCGCGTAGCTCGATGCCCTGTTTGTCGGCATGGAGTTGCTCGCCGTTGCGGATATCGAAATAGAAGCGGGTTGCCATCTTCGGCTCCCTTTGGTGGCGGGAGCTGCCCAGGCTCTCAGGTGCCGGCGCTCAACAGTCGTCCGGCAGCGCCGTACTCTGCGCCTGTTGGAGCGAATTTGCTACTCGGCAACGATGGAGATTTTTGGGGAACCGCTTTTCGCGTTCGCGGTCAAGCCGCCATCGCCGTTCAGCCATGATCTCGCCGTGGCTGAACCGTCGGATATAATTCTCGCGATCTGCGATTGCGTCTTGCATAGCTGAGATAAGTGCATAACTGTGGTAGATCGACTGGCCTTGAGCCTTGTAGATCGGTCCCGCAGGACCTTTTTCCAAAGACATCGTCGGATGAAAGCGAGGACGCGTGCTTGTAGCACCGCGGCTGAAGCTTCCGCGACGTTGTCGGTCGGCTGCCGTTCCACGGATGTACTGGAATGGCAGTGCGGCCCGCTCTGTCACTGATAGAGCGGGCTCTCGTCTTGTTCATTCAATGTGCGTTGTACCGCGAGAGAGGTGATCCGTTGCAAGTTCTTGTCAGGGACAACAACATCGACCAGGCGCTTCGAGTTCTAAAGAAGAGGCTGCAGCGCGAAGGCGTCTTTAGAGAAATGAAGCGCCGCAGATCGTTCGAAAAGCCATCGGAAAAAAGGGCTCGAGAGAAATCCGAGGCCGTGCGGCGAGCCCGCAAGCTTGCCCGCAAGCAGGCGATACGGGATGGATTGATCGCGGCGCCTCCGCGGAAACCCAAATTCCCGGCGTCCAAACCTTCGGCGCCAAGGCAATCACCACAATCGCCACAGCAAGCAGGCGGCACACGGGAGACTTAGCCCGTACCGATCCTGCTGGAAGGATCGTGCAGGATGACGCGGCGATCTTATCGAGGCAACGGATGCCTCCAGGAACGCATCTCCGATGAGATCTGTCGTCGGCGAGCCGTGGATCGGGATGTTCAATCGAGGCAGGACGATCAACGGCGACGTGCACAGAACCTGGCCGGCACGGCCATTAACGCAATGGCAGATCATTCCGTCAGCCAGTTCGACCAGACCGCGCGCAAGCGTGACTTGCTCGACGGCCCCGAGGAGTTTCGCGCGCTTCGCGCGGATCGCTGACGAAACGTGATTTGGCGGTAGACGTAAACTCGATGTCGTCCCGGGCAAGCGGAGCGCGACCCGGGACCCATAACCACAAGCGCCGAATGGTTTGCAAAGCTGTAGCCACAGCTCGTTTCAACGGAAGGCTGTGGTTGTGGGTCCCTGCTTTCGCAGGGACGACAGTTGTGATGCCGCACGTCGTGTGCATCAAACGAGCGAGGAGGGCCTTTGGCGAGCACAGCGCTTTGGGCCCTTCCACCTCGCAATGACGGTGGAAAGTATCCTACCCCGCCAGCACCGCATCCGCGCCAGTCACCGCCTCGGCGCTTTCGGTCACGGTCTTTTCCAGCGACGGCGCCTGCACGGCGATGTTCTCGGCGAAGAAGCGCGCCAGCGCGACATAGCGCTGCGGCTCGGCTTCGCCGTTCGCCTTGGCGGCCAGCGCCTCGCCGGCGAGCATGCAGCCGCCGAGCGTTGCGGCGAACAGCCGCAGATAGGGCGTTGCGCCGGCCAGTGCCTCGTTCGGCGCCGAGGCGAGGCGCTCGAGCAGCCATTTGCTGGTGCGCTCCAGCGCGGCGTGCGCGTCGCGCAGCTTGGCGCCCGTGGTGCCGAACGCCGGATCGTTGGAGGTCTCGACCTGCTTGATGACGGCAGCGAGCTCGTCCAGCAGCGCCCAGACCGAGGCGCCGCCATTGGCGCCGAGCTTGCGGGTGACGAGGTCGATCGACTGGATGCCGTTGGTGCCCTCGTAGATCGAGGTGATGCGGGCGTCGCGATAATGCTGCGCGGCGCCGGTCTCCTCGATGAAGCCCATGCCGCCGTGGATCTGCACGCCGAGATAGGCGACCTCGTTGCCGATGTCGGTGGAGAAGGCCTTGGCGATCGGGGTCAGCAGCGCGCCGCGGGCAGCGGCCTCGGCGCGCACCTTGGCGTCCTTGGCGCGCACCGAAACGTCGAGCGCGACCGCGGTGGCGTAGCAGATCGTGCGCGCCGCCGCCGTCATGCTGCGCATCTGCATCAGCATGCGCTTGACGTCGGGATGCACGATGATCGGATCCATCCCGTCGCTCTTGTGGCCGATGGCCTTGCCTTGCCTGCGCTCCTGCGCATAGGCCAGCGCCTGCTGATAGGCGCGGTCGGCAATGCCGACGCCTTCGAGGCCGACGCCGAGGCGGGCCTGGTTCATCATCGTAAACATGCAGCGCATGCCCTGGTTTTCCTCACCGATCAGATAACCGATCGCGCCCCCCTTATCGCCCATCGTCATGGTGCAGGTCGGCGAGGCGTGCATGCCGAGCTTGTGCTCGACGCCGCTGGCATGGATGTCGTTGCGCTCGCCGAGCGAGCCGTCGGCATTGACCAGGAATTTCGGAACCAGGAATAGCGAGATTCCCTTGGTGCCCGAGGGGGCATCGGGCAATCGTGCAAGCACGAAATGCACGATGTTGTCGGTCATGTCGTGCTCGCCATAGGTGATGAAGATCTTGGTGCCCTTGATGCGATAGGTGCCGTCGGGGGCGCGTTCGGCGCGGGTGCGCAGCGCGCCGACGTCGGAGCCGGCATTGGGCTCGGTGAGCTGCATCGTGCCGGTCCACGCGCCGGTGACCAGCTTCTCGAGATAGATCTTCTTCAGCTCGGCGCTGCCATGGGCATCGAGCGCCTCGATTGCCGACAGCGTCAGCAGCGGGCAGAGGCCGAAGGCGACGTTCGACGCGCTCCAGATCTCGGTGCAGGCGGCGTTGACCGCGAGCGGCAGGCCCTGGCCGCCGAACGCCTCCGGCCCCGACACCGCGTTCCAGCCCGCGGCGGTCCAGCGCTGGTAGGCGTCGGGCCAGCCCGGCGCGGTCGTCACCTTGCCGTTGTCGAGCTTGATGCCGTGCTCGTCGCCGACACGATTCAGCGGCGCCAGCACATCGGAGGCGAACTTGCCGGCTTCTTCCAGCACCGCAGCGGTGATGTCGCCGTCGAAATCGCCGTAGTGGCCGGCCTGCACGGCGGCAGCGAGCCCCGCACCGTGATTGAGGGACAGCAGGATATCGTTGATTGGCGCACGGTAGGTCATGGCGTTACTCCCGACGAGGCGTTTGCAAATTGTCATCCCATGAAACCGGCGGCCTCTCAACAGTCCGAACGGACATCGCACGGTCTGTTTCGGCCACCGCGGCGTCGCCTCATAATAAGAGTACCGTCACCATCCTGCGGCTTTCGTGCCTTTTCGATCGCGGCCCTGTTGAAATGGCGGGACTCACCCTATAGACCCACGTGGCCTTCGATCGGCGCGTTGGGGCGTAGCCAAGCGGTAAGGCAGCGGATTTTGATTCCGCCATTCGGAGGTTCGATCCCTCCCGCCCCAGCCAAGTAACTGATTTTATTGTGTAAAATATTCTATCGTCGCTTAGCCTGCGGCCCGTTTGGAAATAGAATCAGACCGCTTCGGTCCATATCCGGTGACCCCAAGCGAATAGGGAACGAAGCGGCGGCGGGGTAGGTCGCCATATCCTCAACGCAGAATAGGTTATCGCGGCGAGGAAATCGGACGGTCAACCGGGGTGAGCCGCTGCGCCGTCCCAGCGAGCGCTACGAAAAAAGGAAGTTGACTGACGCTCTCTGCGCCATTTGCCTTTGTTTCTGCAGCCTTCACACCAACGAAATACCGCGCACCGGCCCACCGGTACAGGTCGACTACGTGGCACGTCGTAGACTTGAATATTGGGGCGGGTAAATCGGACAATAGCGGAGGACGACGGAAGGAGAACTATGGGCTGAGCCCGTTCAGGATTGTGTCCCGCCGCGCATAGCAGGCTTCCGCGGTTATGAGCTTCTTCGTCGTCTTGATTTAGATCAACTGCCAAACCGAATATGCCGCCGTGATTGCGGGGAGCCGACGATCGTTGACCTGTCTTCACAAGAGCAACTCCGGTGAAGCTGTTCGTAGCCCGGTTCTTCTTCCGGCCGGCTTATAAGCGCAAAAGCCGCTTGTGACAGAGTTTCTGACATCCCGTTGGCTGGGCGACTTCCTGTTCGGCCTCGATGCTTTGCTTGCTATCATCAATCCTTACGGCTTGGCCTTCATTGTCCACGATAGAACGATTGGGCTCACTGATCGCGAGCGTGCCCGGATCGCTCTTCGCATTGCGGTTTATGCGTTGGTCATTCTCATGTCTCTTTTTGTGGGAGGTCATGTTCTTCGCTTCTTTGGAATCACCGTGCCGGCCCTACGGATCGGAGGCCGGCTGGTTGTTGCCGCGACTGGTTGGTCGATGCTGCACGCGCCTCCGGTCGCGCACGATGTGCCATTCCCTCGGACACCATCACTCCCCAACGCTCCGCCTGCAAGGGGCGTCGGGTAGCGGCCATTCGCGCCGATAACTCGAAACCCAATCGAGCATCGGGAGAAGCCTGTGAGGCATCGAACTGAAGCCGGGAATCGCCATAACCCGGATGACCGCAAACGAAACCGGGCCATTGCACGTCGTTCCCGACCCAGACCATTGATCGAAGTCAAGGCTGTCCTCCTTCAGGCATCACTCGACCGGGCCAACGAAGCAGGACACAAGTCTGCAGCTTTTGGCCATCGCTGGATGGGGCGCGCGCTTCCCTGGCATCAGGGCTATCGCATATGCGGATCAAGCGGCCACCAGCTCGTCAGGCCGGGACCAGCCCGGCCATAATAATGCGAAAAGGCCTGCGAAAAAACGCAGCGGCGAAGCGCGGCGGGTGGGGGCTGGCTCCACGATGGGATTCGCTGCGATACTCCCCGCCCGGCCCTCCCCGCAAGCGGGAGAGCAGCGTCCTAGCCGTCGTTAGGGCGTGTACTAATAAAACGCCAGCAGTCCGACCTCCGCTTCCGGAGAATAAGCGGAGATCGCGAAGCCACTTTGAAACCGGTCGCGAATGATCCACAGCAGACATCCGCCGGTCGAGTACGTAGGATGAAGCACGCTTCAAGAAAATCTGCGCCCGCCGCGGGGCCGGTGCATTATACGAGTTCGGATAGATTAGCCGACCAACATGCCGTCCGAAATCTTGGCTTATGGCGCCCGCAACCGATCGATGACATATGTCGATGTACCCGCTTGGTTACGCGACCAATAAGATCCATGGAGTGCCAATTATCAGAAATGCCGCAAGGAAAAACAGCGTGACGAGCAAACCAAGCCGGTAGAGTTCCGACTGTGTGAGGTAGCCGCTACTTACGAAGATGACGTTCTGGCTGCCACCCTGAGGGGTGATGACTGAGAAGTAGCTGCTCGCGAATAACAGAGCAAACGACATCAGGGGGGCGGGCACACCTCCGCGAACGCCGACTTCAAGGAAAACGCCAAGCAAAGCCAACACCTGCGAAGTTTGGCTGACAAACATGTAGTGAATGAACACGTAAAGTATGATGAGTACAACGTACGTCAGTTGCCATGAAAAGCCGACGATGTAAGACGCCAGCCGTTGGCCGACGTATCCCATGAACCCCAGCTCATTGAGTTGCCCGCTCAGGGCAAACAGCACTGCAAGCCACAGGAACGTCTCGAGCGCCTCTCCATGTTCTGCAACGTCTTTCAATCCCAAGACATTTGACATGAGCAACATTCCGAGGCCGGCGAAAGCCACGCTGGTCGCGTTGAGCTGCAGCAGATCGGCAAACACCCAACCTAGAATCATGAATGCAAAGATGCTGGCCGTGATCCATTCGTCTCGCTTGAGCGGACCGAGCGTCGCAAGCTCCCTGCGCGCCGCAACAGGAGCCTCCGGTGTTCGGCCAACCCCCGGCGGGAAAATGCGCGCAACAATCCACGGAAGCAGCAGAAGTGCCGTCAGTGCAGGCACTGCGGCAACGATCAGCCACTTGCCGAAGCCGATTGCTACCCCGAATTCCTTTACCACCTGAACCCCGAGCGGGTTGGCCGAGGTGGCGGTCATCCAAAGTGCTGACGAAACCGCCAGGCTGGCCATCCCGCAGAACATGAGGTAGCCGCCGAGTTTACGACCCTCGGGTTCCTCCGGTCGAGAACCGGCTCCGCTGGCGACCGACAGTACGATCGGGAATAGAACTCCACCTCGCGCCGTGTTGCTGGGAAAGCCCGGAGCAATGAGCGCGTCCGTTATAACGATACTGTAGGCAAGTCCGAGAGACGAGTGGCCGAACAGACTGACCATGACCAGGCTGATGCGCCGTCCCAAGCCCGACTTCACCACGGCGATCGCGACCAGAAAGGCAATCACGACCAGTAGCACACTGGGGTTGGCAAAGCCGGCGAAGGCCTTTGCCGGCGAGACCGTGCCTGTCAAGACCACCGCCGCGACCGCGAGCAGAGCGGATGGGAGCAGCGGAAAAGAGCCGATCAGCACAGACGCGATGGCCGATGCAAACACGGCGAACAGGTGCCAGGCGGGTGGGGTCAATCCAGCGGGAACGGGTGTCAGCCATATGCCGACCGCCAGTACGAAAGGCAACGCCTGCTTCACGATTGTGCGGGAGAGCGTCATGGCACAGACGTGCCTCCGCCGGGCCCGCTCCGTGTTGGCTCAAATCGAACTTTGCCGCGGAGCTCCGTCGACTGGCCCTGCACGATCCCATCTTCGGTCTCCAGAAGAAAGCGCCAGGAAAACTCGTAGGTACCTGTCGCGCCTTTGTATCGACCGCTGCCGCCCACAAAGGTCCCGACGATGCGATTTCCTGCCGGGGTCGTTTCGCCGCGTAGCTCGCTATAGACGTGGTCGTTTGTGTCGTCCGTCCAGACAGCCCGCCCGATCAGGCCCGTCGCGCTGTCATTGAGCACGACGGCTTCGGCGCGGAATCCCAGTGCAGGGCGCGAGGTTCCCTGGAGCATCAGCGATCCGCTGTAATCCGCAATCGAGGCCTGGCGATCGCCACCGAGACGGATGACCTGCCGGCCGCCGGCCGCGGTCCACGTTCCACCGAACTCGTGCCACTCGGAGTCATCGGGGACAGAATCAGCTTTGGTTTGGGAAGCAGCGCCAACTCCGGCAACCATCAGCACGACGAGGAGAAGAGTTGATCTCCGACAGCCATCTCCTTTCTTGGCGCGGCGCGCTTCGCTCCTGAGGCTATGATGGCGGAACACCCCACTCGAGCACCCGCAGAAAAGTCGTGGGAAAAGAGACATCTATCTATCGCCTCCCGATACGCTCGGAGCAGGATGCTTAAAAAGAATGTCTATCGAAATCGACGTCTCGTTTCGCGTAGTTGGTCAGCGCTATTGAACAATCAGTTCGCCGCCACTCGCTCCGCGGACATTGATATAGATCAACACGAGGCTGCTGGCCTGGGTGTTCTGCCGTGGGCCGAGCTTGAGGAGGTCTGAAAGAACTGGACTTTCTTCAATCGGATTTGCGACCGCGTTCGGACTATCGAAGCTCCCCGCGAGGATGGCCTCCGACGTGGAAGCCCAAACCGCCGGCGCGATCGGCGGGATGCACGGCAAGACCGACCCGATCAACGCCATAGCACCACACCGACGGGAGCTGCTGCCGGTACAACTGGCGCAGCCGCGGAGTAACGACGTGGAGTAGCATGGCCGCGAGGTTTATCGCCGAAAGCAAGCCCTTCGAGCGGAGTACGGCGACGACAAGTTGAGGGAAGCCGGTCACATCATGACTGGTCGAAACCGAGCATGATAGCTTCTACCGCCATTCCGGCATGCCTGTGAGCCGCAGACCTAGGGTCCCCATCCTCGACGACGATTCCCATATGAGCTGACAGCTCGCCGAATGGTTCTGCAGCGAAACCAGCGGCTTCAAAGTGCACGGCTCTATTGATCCAGGTCAGCCCGGCCCGTCGTTTTTGACCGATGCTGGCAAATCATCGCGTACACGAAACTCTGGGGAGTGTGCCATGTTAGCTTTGGAAGTCATGCGCACGTCTTTCGCGACGATCAAGCCGGGCGCGCCATTGCTCGACGCCGTTCGTTTATTGCTGGAAACCGGCCAGCGCGGCTTGCCTGTGCTCGATGGCTCAAGGGAGCTGGTCGGTGTGATCTCCGAAGGCGACTTCCTTCACCGTCGCGAACTGGGCGTGCATTGGCCAGAGGGCTTTTGGCTCGAATGGCTGCTGAGTAGAGAGGAGGGGCGGCTGGTCCGCGAGCGGACCCGGGCCCTGAGCGTTGACGCTGTGATGAGTCGCAAGCCCGTTTGCGTCGACGAATGTGCGACTGTGGACGAGATCGTTGCCGAAATGGACAAGCACCAGATATCGCAAGTCATCGTTCTCCGGGATACGCGGGTCGTCGGCATGGTTGGCCGCCTGCAGCTGATCACAGCGCTTGAGCGAATACTTGCGCGATCCGAGGGCGATTGATGCGGAAGCTGCGGCGGCCAGCTGTGAAGTGTGCGATTGCGCGCTTCCTAGTCGGGCACGGCGCTGGCCAGCAAGGAGCCGGCGTGGCCCGACCCGGTTCCGCCTCCCTTGGGCGCCGCGCTCACCCATGCCGCCACCCTGATGTTTGGCCCCGTCAACACCGATGTCCTGCCGACCTTCGTGCTCTTTCACTGATGATTGCGCCCGTCCTCTGGGGAATATTGCAGTTTCCTGGTGCCGACAGTATCGCGGCCTGGATCGGCAAACGAAGCCGCCAACATCCGAAACTGCTGTAGACGGTGCGGACCGGGTTCCGTCGGTCGCATCTAGACCGCTCGGCTATGCCGGGCCGTGGCGCGACCAAGGTGAGCGTCGAACGCCGAGGCGACGCATCGGACCAGGAACTCCGCATCATCGTTGATCAGGAGCCGGTCACCTCTCATCGTCACCGCGCCGTCCGCGATCAGCCTGTCGAGCCGGAAACCATCAACGACGGCCGAACCAGGATCCCAGCGGTGCCGGCGGCACATTCCCGGCAGATCGACGGCCATGTCGCACATGATGCGCTCGATGATGTCGGCTCGGAAACGGTCCTCCGCCGTCAGCATGTAGCCCTTGACGGTAGCAAGCCGGTCCTCGGCAATGCGTGCAAGATAGTCGCGTGTCGCAACTGCGTTCTGCACGAAGCCCTGCGGCATGCGGCCGATTGCGCTGGCGCCGAGGCCTATCAGGGTCTCGGCAGAATCGTCCGTGTAGCCCTGGAAGTTACGCCGCAGCCGCCCCTCGCGCTTTGCGATGGTCAGATTGTCGTCGGGGAGCGCGAAATGGTCGAGGCCGATGCGGATGTATCCGGCGTCGGTCAGCGCTTGCGCGACTGCCTCGGACTGACGATGCCGCTCGAGGCTATCCGGCAGCGACGCCCCGTCGATCATGCGCTGGTGCTTCTTGAAGGAGGGAATATGGGCGTATCCGAACACGGAAAACCGGTCGGGCCGCAGCGCGACGCATGTGTCGACGGTATCCAGGCAGGAAGCGACAGTCTGAGCGGGCAGGCCGTAGAGTAGGTCGAAGTTGATGCGGCCGACGCCGGCACGGCGCAGCCGCTCGACCGCTTCCGCGGTCTGCTCAAGGCTCTGCGACCGATTGATGGCGTGCTGGACGACAGGATCGAAGCTCTGGACGCCAAGGCTCGCGCGGTTGACGCCGCTGTAGCCCAATGCTTCCGCCATCGGCTCGGTCAGGGTGCGTGGATCGATCTCGACGGCGATCTCGGCGTCGGGCTGCACGAAAAACGAGTAGCGGAGCGCGCTGACGAGGTCGGCAAAAGTTTCGGGCGTCATGATGGTCGGGGTGCCGCCACCGAAATGGATGTGGGAGACGGGCAATCGCCCACCGACCGCGTCGGCAACGAGATGCGCTTCGGTGCGAAGGCCGGCGGCGTAAATGGCGACCGGTTCGTCTCGCCTGGTGATGGAGGTGTGGCACCCGCAGTACCAGCACATCGACCGGCAAAACGGAACATGCAGGTAGATCGAGGTCGGCCGCCGAGTTGGAATCGACCTGAGCCATGTCCGGTAATCAGCCTCGCCGACCGCCGCGGAAAAATGCGGAGCCGTGGGGTAGCTCGTGTAGCGCGGCAGTTTGTCCTGCCCATAGGTGATCGCCAGATTCGACCGCATCCTATTCCTTGCCTCTCACTTGCGGCCAATTATCGGAGCCTGGCTCGCCCTTCGCTTACGCCGCCATGATCCGGTTCGACACCGCGCGGTTGCGCAGTTCCACCCGACGCGAGGTCGGAAGGGAGATCACGCCGTTCTGCTCGAGCTGGGTAAAGGTGCGTGACACCGTTTCGATCGTCAGCCCGAGATAGTCGGCGATATCCTGCCGCGACATCGGAAGCTCGATCGCCGCATTCTTGACGGCGCGGTGGGCCATATCGTGGAGGAAGCCGACGACACGATCTTCGGCGCTGCAGATCAGCAGCATCAGATGCTCCTGCAAGCGACGCAGTTCCTGGGCCGTAGCATCCCAGAGTTGGCGTGCCAGATCCTTTTCGTGTGTCGCACGGACCATGAGCGCGTCGCGCTTGACCACGATGACCCGCGTCTCGGAGACGGCCTCGGCCGAGGAGATATGGGTTTCGCCGGCCTCGAAGCCGAAAATATCCCCGGGCAGATAGAATGCGCCGATCTGGCGACGTCCGTCTTCCAGAATCTTGTAGGTTCGGACCGCGCCGGAAACGACCTGATAGAGGTATTCCGCGGCCTCGTCCTCGCCGTAAATTTCGCTGTTGCGGGCGAACCGCATCGGTGTCCCAATCATGCCGAAGGGCCCTTCAACGCGCGCCTGCCGGCTGAGGATGCTGGTCGGGTGACGGCTGTTCTCGAGGGAAATGGCGTTCTGGGTCTGCATGGCGACGCTCCATGGATGGGAAGATCGATGGAGCCAGATTGATCGCATCTTCTGGATCGGGAAATTTGGATATTTCCCCTAAGTAGAAGCCACTTACGTATCTATACGTAGGTGTCGGACAACGAGCCTCCCGCCGCGCCAGGGGTCGCTCGGCGCGTTGGTCGAGAGGCGAGGCTAGCTCCCGTTCTTGTCGGGATAGGCAGCGCGTGTGCTGGCTCCATTCCCGTCCTGTTCCCGAAGCCAGCGCGTCGTGCTGCGATCGGTCACGGCGAGCACGAGCGCAAAGATCGCGAAGATGAGACAGACGGCTGTGACGACAAGCAGTGTACTGATTGCCATGTTGGACCCCTCGATCTGATCTAGCCGGCCGCCTTGATGTCTTCCGGCGATTCGACGTAGTAGCCCGAATAGCCGTCGACGAAGCAGAGATGATCGCGGACTTCCCTGACGCCCGAGGTGTTTTCAGCGAGGACGATCGCGGCCTGGCGAGCTCGTTCATCGAAGATCAGGCCGTGCAGATGCACGGCGCCGTTGCGTACCCAGACCTGGAAGCCGGCCGGCCGCCAGCCGGTGGCGTTGATTTCGCGCAGGATCCGTTCACGGATATGGCTGTCGTCGGCGGTCGGATCGGGAACTTCGCGCGCCAGCGATGCGACGGCCTGCAGGATGTCCGCCCGGGTGACGATTCCGACCATGGTCTTGCCCTTCACAACCGGCACCCGCTTCACGCCGTGCTTGTGCATCAGATGCACGATCTCGTCGAGCGGCGCTTGCTCATCGACGGTGATCGGGGTCGTGGTCATGACGTCCTCAACCTTGCGGCCGCGCTCGTGCACGAAATCGGTCGCGGCACGACCCACGTCGGTGAACAGTTCCAGCCATGCCGAGCGCTTGTGTCCCGTGCCGATCTCGCCGCGTTCCAGGAAATCTCCCTCGGACACCATGCCCCTGAGCGTGCCGTCTTCGTCCATTACCGGCAGACCGCTGAGGTGGCATCGCAGCATGATATTGGCAGCATCCAGAATCTTGGTGTGCGGACTGACGGCGATGATATGCTTGGTCATGACCTGATGCGCGCGCATGCTGGACCTCCGTGTTGAAGCTTGAACAATGGGGCTTTGTGCGTTCCGCGCATTGACCTGGCTCAACGGTCCGCTTGGCCTTGCTCGAGGGATTTCAAGAACAGAATGAAGTCGCCCACCTGGTCCGGCTCGAAGCTGAACTGGGGCATGGTCGGATGGCCGGTGACGATTCCCTCCGCCAGTGATTCCTGCAGCATCTCGACCGGATAACGTTCGTGCAATGTCCGGAACGGAGGTGCTATCCTCAGCGGGCTCGGGCTCACCCGGTCGATTGCATGGCAGCGGGCGCAGTAGAGCTGTGCAAGGCGACGGCCTTGTTCCTGGTCCGCGGCGGCTGGAGCCAGCGCGGCGCAGATCGTACCGATGATGACGAAGCCACAGGCCACATGGCTCCGAAATGTCCTGGCGGGATGCTTCACAGTGCGGCTCGCGCTTAGTGAGACATCAGGACCGGAACGGTCATCGCGCGCAGCATGTCGCGCGTCACGCCGCCGAGCAGGGTTTCCTGCAGGCGGGAGTGGCCGTATCCGCCCATCACCAGAAGGTCGAGGCTCTCATCCGCCGCGATCGACAGCAGGATCGACTGAACCTCGGACTTGGACGCCGGCAACGACGTGATCTTGGCCGGAAGTCCTTCCTTTGCAAGGCAGCGCACCAAGTGCTCGCTGGAGCTTTCTGAGGGGATCGGATCGGCGCCATCGATGGTGATGACGGTGAGAGCATCGGCTGCGCGCAGCAGCGGCATTGCGTCGTGCAGGGCGCGGGCGGCAAGCCGGCTGCCATCCCAGCAGATCCCGATACGCTTCGCCGAGAACGCGCCGTGGAATGTATAGGGCATGAACAGAACAGGACCCCCGGCTTGGAACAAGAGCTCGCGCGGGATCACGTTGTCGTAGCTGTTGTATTCGCCCAGCGGCTGCACCACCACGGTCAGGTCATGCAGTCGCGCGTTCGCGCAGATCATCTCGCGAGCATCGATGGGGAGCGCACCCACGGCGCGGCTCGCGTAGGATATCCCCGCATTCCGTGCCTCGATATCGAAGACGCGCAGCGCAACCTCGGCGCGTTCGAGGGCCTGCTCATGTTCAGCCTCGAACAGGGAGGCGACCGCCGCGCCGCCTTCAACGACGAGCGGTACGCTGGCGGTCTCGTAGCCGATCGCCATTGCGTCGAGATGCGCGCCGGTGCCGAGCGCGAGCGAAACCGATCCGTCGACCGCGGGACGTGGCGATAACTCCGTCGGAATGTGGACCAGGATGTTCTTGAACATGGGCCGTTCTCCAAAGGGGTGGAAGAGCAAGTGCTATCAAAGCACGGGTCGAGGTGAACAAATTTGATCTGCCTCATGCGCGGTCGTGGATTCTGATTGAGCGAGATCAATTCATCGAGCGTGTACTTCGCGCAAATGTTGTACCCAGCTTGGAGGAGCCGACATGGCGCGCGTCGCATTGGTTACGGGTGGAAGCAGGGGAATTGGCGCCGCGATTTCGCGTGCCCTCGCTGCCGCCGGATGCCGGGTTGCGGCCTGCTATGCTGGAAATGCGGGAGCCGCGTGGTCGTTTCAGGATCAGACGGGAATTCCCGTATTCCAGTGGGATGTCGCGAACTTTCAGGCCTGTGCAGCCGGCGTCCGCGAGGTGGAGGCGGCGCTGGGCCCGATCGACATCCTGGTCAACAACGCCGGTATCGTGCGCGACGCCACACTGCATCGAATGACCAAGCTGCAATGGGACGCGGTCATCCGGACCGATCTCGATTCGCTGTTCAACATGTGCCGCCCCCTCATCGAGGGCATGCGGGCCCGCAGGTTCGGGCGGATCATCAACGTCTCGTCCATCAACGGGCAGAAGGGCCAGATCGACCAGACGAACTATGCCGCGGCGAAGGCCGCCGAGCTCGGCTTCACCCGTGCATTGGCGCTCGAAAGCGCGCGGTTCGGTATCACGGTCAATGCGATCTGCCCGGGTTACATCAATACTGAGATGCTGGCGGCGGTGCCGGCCGATGTCATGCAGAACTCGATTCTGCCGCAGATCCCGGTCGGGCGGTTGGGGCAGCCGGAAGAGATTGCCCGTGCCGTCGCGTTTCTTGCAGCCGACGAAGCAGGGTTCATCACCGGATCGACGCTGTCGATCAATGGCGGCCAACACATGTGTTGAATAGGAGAGATGACAATGCTCGCCACCGATGTGATGCGCAGTTCGTTCGCGACGATCAAGCCGACTGCCACCGTGCTCGATGCCGTCGAGCTGCTGCTTGAGACCGATCAGCGCGGCCTGCCGGTGATCGACGACGCCGGCGACCTCGTCGGCATGGTTTCGGAGGGGGATTTCCTTCACCGCGATGAGCTTGACATCAGCCCGCCGTCAGGAAACTGGCTGGAGTCTCTGCTTGGCATTGCGGAGAATACACCTGAACGCGAACGCATGCGCACGCTGCAGGTCGGCTCGCTCATGAGTGGCTCGCCGATCACCGTCGATGTCGAGGCATCGATCGAGGACGTCGTCGCGCAGATGGATGTCTACAATGTCGCTCAGATTCCGGTGCTCGGCGCCGGAACCGTCGTTGGTATTGTCAGTCGCAGGGAGCTGCTTGCGGCATTGGCGCGCCGATTGAGAGAGCCAGAGAAAGAAAGCACCGGAGTTGCTTCATGAGCGAGATGACCCTGCAGTCACATGCGCACGCTGTCGTTTGGATCGATCACCTTGTTGCGAAGGTTTTCGGCATCGGGTTGACAGGCGTCAGCGCGACGGCCGTCCATGCGCATTTGGCGTCGCAGCATCTGCATCACAAGACGAATACGATCGGCGATGGCCGCGTCCAGGCCGACGCGACATTCCTTGCCCGGGTAGGGGAGGCCGTGAGCGGTTGCAGCGATTTGCTCGTCATCGGTCCGGGTGTCGAGAAGGTTGAGCTGATGCAATATCTCACGGCGGAACGGCCCGACCTCAACCTGCATGTTGAGCCGAGCGATCATCCGACGGACGGCGAGATCGTGGCGCTGGGCCGGAAGCGGTTCCACCTCGGCTAGGCAGAAGAGATCTGGCGTCGGAGCAGCTGCCAGACGGAGAGACAGATTGCGCCCGAGCCCATCCCGCTCGAGCAAGGAGGCGAGCGATGACAGTCCAAGCGGTTCTCGACCAACCCACATCTCCCGCTAACGACGATGTGACGAGTGCCAGAACGGCCGCTTTAGCGCCGTCTGAAAGCGAGCCATTGACGGGTGGCGAATCGATCGACCAACTGGTTCATGCGGCGATGGCGCGATGGACCGGCGGACTTTCACCGGCCAGTCTCGCGCTCGCTTTCGCCGACTGGCAACTCCATCTTGCGGCGTCACCCGGTAAACGGCTTCAGCTGGCACTGAACGCAGTTGCTGAGGGCTCGCGCTTCGCGCGCATGGTGTCGACGCCGCATGCTGCCTGGCAGCCCTGGTTCATGGTCAAGCCAGAGCCGGGTGACAAGCGTTTTGCCGGCCAGGATTGGACATTGCCGGCCTTTAACGTCTTGGCGCAAGCATTCCTGCTGGGAGAGCAATGGTGGCATTCGGCGACCAGCGGCCTGCGCGGCGTCTCGAAAGGAAATGCGGCAATTGTGGATTTCACTGTCCGCCAATGCCTCGATGTGGTGGCGCCGTCCAACTTTGCGTTCAGCAATCCCGGGGTGCTGCGGAGGGCGATGGATTCGGGTGGTGGAAACTTCGTGTCGGGCTGGCACAATTGGCTGGAAGACTGCAGGGACCTGCTGAGCGGCAAGCCCTACGGGCCCCCGCCTTTCGTGGTCGGCAAGGATGTAGCCACGACCAAGGGTAAGGTCGTCTACCGCAATGAGCTGATCGAGCTCATTCAATACGCCCCCGCGACCACCGACGTCTGCCCGGAGCCGGTGCTCATCGTGCCGGCCTGGATCATGAAATATTACGTTCTTGATCTTTCGCCCGAGAACTCGCTGGTGCGCTTCCTGGTCGAGCGCGGCTTCACCGTATTCATGATCTCATGGCGAAATCCGGGGCCAGCCGATCGCGATCTTGGTCTCGAGGACTATCGCAAGCTTGGGGTCGACGCGGCCATCGACGTCATCAATCAGCTCGCCCCTGAACGCGCGATCCATGCGGCGGGCTACTGCCTCGGTGGCACCCTGCTAGCGATTGCCGCGGCCCGATTGCAAAGGCAGCGGCCTGATAGCCTCCGGTCGGTGACGCTGCTGGCGGCCCAGGTCGATTTTACCGATGCAGGCGAGCTTACGCTCTTCATCAATGAAAGCCAGATTGCGTTCCTGGAGGACATGATGCGGCAGCGCGGCGTGCTTGAGACGGCGCAGATGGCCGGTGCGTTCCAGTTGCTGCGGTCGAACGACATGATCTGGTCGCGCTTGGTCCGCGACTATCTCATGGGCGATCGCGCCGCACCGAGTGACCTGATGTCATGGAACGCGGACGCGACCCGCATGCCCTACCGGATGCATTCGGACTATCTGCGCAAGCTTTTTCTCAACAACGACCTTGCCGAGGGCCGCTATCTGGCGGACGGGCAGCCGATGGCACTTTCCGACCTTTGCGCTCCTATGCTTGTGGTGGGCACGGTCCGTGATCACGTCGCGCCCTGGCGGTCTGTTCACAAGATTCACTTGCTCGCGGATGCCGATATCACCTTCGTGCTGGCGAGCGGCGGCCACAACGCCGGCATCGTCGCTCCGCCGTCGGAGGACGGGCGCAGCTATCAGTTGTTGGAGAAGAAGGCGGATCAACCCTATGTCGGGCCCGATGAATGGCTGCGGAAAGCGGTGAATCGCGACGGATCCTGGTGGCTGGAGTGGGTTCGCTTTCTTACCGCGAGCTCGGGAGTCTGGGAGCCGGCGAAGACGTCGCTTCATGCGCCCCGGGGCGCGCCGCCGCTGGAGGATGCGCCCGGACAGTATGTCCTGCAGCATTGAGCCGCCGGTATAGGCACCTAGGCAGTTTGATTTGCCGCAACTGCTTCCGTGGCGCCGGCCCTAGAGTAACTGCCGCACCAGCGGGATCGAGGATCGAGCTACGCCCCCTGCCTGGCGAGTTTCGAACAATGTTGGACCTGTAAGAGAGAGCCATGAGCGTCATCCTTCGCATCCTCTTCGTCCTCGTGGGATCTATCACCGCGCTGTTCGTGGCGCGGGATTCCCTGAACTTTGACATCATTCAGACATTCGCGGCCATTCTGCTCGTTGCCGCATTTTTGCTGGTCGGAAGCTTCTGGAGCCTGTGGCGGAAGACGTGAGTGCCATAGACCTCATAGGACTGAGCGAGGCCGAAGCTGCTAACCGGCTTCGGGTCGAAGGTTACAATGAGCTTCCGAGCCCTGAGCGGCGCACTCCCGTACGTATCGTGCTGGAGGTGCTGCGCGAGCCGATGCTCGCGCTCCTGCTGTGCGGCGGACTGATCTATCTCCTGCTTGGTGATTTCCAGGAGGCGCTGCTGCTCCTTGGCTTTGGCGCCATGTCGATCGTGATCACGATCGTGCAGGAGACACGAACCGAACGCGTGTTGGAAGCCTTGCGCGACCTGACCAGTCCGCGAGCCCTCGTGATGCGGGATGGGATACGTCGGCGTATCGCCGGCCGGGACGTCGTCCGAGGCGACCTCATTATCCTTGGCGACGGTGATCGCGTGCCAGCCGACGCTGTGCTCCTCGACGGTCACGATCTGCAGGTCGATGAGTCCCTGCTAACAGGCGAGTCTGTACCCGTTCGGAAGCAGGTGGTTGAGACGGACGCCGTGGCTGAGCATCGGCCGGGCGGCGACGATCAGCCGTTCGTGTATTCCGGCTCGCTCGTCGTGCGGGGCGAGGGCACCGCCCGGGTCACGGCCACCGGGCAGCAAAGCGAGATCGGAAAGATCGGAGTGTCGTTGGGTGCGCTGCAGGCGGAGCCGCCGCGGCTTCAACAGCAGACAGCGAGGCTGGTGCGGCTTTGCTTCTTCGGCGGCGCTGCGGTCAGCATCGTTGCCGTGCTGCTTTACGGGATGTTGCGCGGAGACTGGCTACAGGCGTTGCTCGGCGGCGTCGCAATCGGCATGTCCATGCTGCCGGAGGAATTTGGTGTGGTGCTCACCGTGTTCATGGCCATGGGCGCGTGGCGCATTTCGAAAGTCCGCGTGCTGACGCGCCGGGCGGCCGCAATCGAGACGTTGGGCTCCGCCACCGTCTTATGCACCGACAAGACCGGTACTCTGACGCTGAATGAAATGTCGGTTGTAGAATTGCGGTTGCTCGATGGTGCATGCATGCGCCCCAAGTCTACGAATCCGGGTTGTGTACGGCCCGAATTCTCGAAGATGCTACGCTACGGTGTCCTTGCCAGTTCGTCTCAGCCATTGGATCCAATGGAGCGGGCGTTGCACGCCCTTGCCGGCGACGCCCGGAAGGAAAATAGCGGACCGGATGCTCACCGGCAGCTGGTACGAACTTACGGACTCCGGCCCGAACTCCTGGCCATGACCCAGGTCTGGCGGTCATCCCTTGCGGAGGAATGCGTTGTTGCAGCTAAGGGAGCGCCTGAGGCGATCGCGCGTCTCTGCGGGTTGAGTCGTGCAGATCAAGAATCGATGAGAAATGCCGTCGGCCTGATGGCGGAGCAAGGGCTCCGTGTGCTCGGGGTTGCGGCGGCCGTGTTTAAAGGCGGCCAGCTTCCTTGCTCGCAAGAAGCCTTCGCATTCCGCTTCCTCGGACTGGTGGGATTCGCCGATCCGCTTCGCTCCAACGTGCCCGGTGCGGTGCGTGAATGCCGCTCAGCGGGAATTCGCGTCACAATGATCACAGGCGATTATCCGGCAACCGCGACCGCAATTGCGAAGCAGGCGGGACTGGATGTCCATGAGGTGATCACGGGGGATCAGATCAGGCTTATGAATGACGTGCAGCTTGCGGAGCACGTCAGGCGTGTGAACGTGTTTGCGCGCGTATTGCCCGAGCAGAAGCTCCGCATCGTGCAGGCGTTGAAGCAGAACGGCGAGATCGTTGCGATGACCGGCGATGGCGTCAACGACGCTCCATCCCTGAAGGCGGCCCACATCGGCATTGCGATGGGCGGGCGTGGAACGGATGTCGCGCGCGAGGCGTCCTCCATCGTGCTGCTTGACGACGATTTCAGCGCGATCATCTCGGCCATCCGCCTGGGTCGACGCATCTACGACAATCTGCGAAAGGCGATGGCTTTTATCTTCGCTGTCCACGTTCCAATCGCAGGGCTTGCCCTGCTTCCCCTGGTTTTCGGATTACCTTTGATTCTCGGCCCCGTTCATATCGCATTTCTGGAGCTGATCATCGATCCCGTGTGCTCACTCGTGTTCGAGGCCGAGCGCGAGGAGCGCGACATCATGGCTCGCCCACCCAGGCGGACCGACAGCGCTCTGTTTACTTGGGCGCTGGTTGGCTGGAGCCTTCTTCAAGGTGCCTTGATTTTTGCACTTGTCGCAATCCCGTTCGTCATCGCACTTCGTATTGGCATGCCTGCAGATGAAGCGAGAGCCTTGGCCTTCTTCGCCCTCATCGGATCGATCGTCGGTCTTGTCCTGGTCAATCGATCGTTCAGTGCCTCATTCCTGTCGGCTTTCTTGCGGCCAAATCCAGCGCTGGCCGCGATCCTGCTTTCAGTCGCAGGCGCTCTCGCGACCGCGCTGCTCTGGCCTCCAGCATCTACCCTGTTCCGGTTCGGTCCTCTGCATCCGGACGATCTGATGATCGCGCTCGGACCGGGAGTGGCGATGCTGGTAATCCTTGAACTGCTCAAGCCACTCTGGGGGCGGTGGCTGAGATCCTAGCCGATGGAGACATCGAACTGCACCTGAAAGGTGACGGCTGGTGTACTTACCTCACAAGGAACACGTCGGCAGCGGCGTTCCACGACGTCGAAGGTCGGCTCCAAAGAACCGACCTTCGAGGACTGGCAGGCATCAAGATCAGACGGACAACTCGCGTTCTAGCGCACTTTGGCGTTTCGGTTGGTGAAGGTCATCAGCAGCAACGACAGGCCAGAGGCTGCCGCCACGAACGCCGCGGTCCATCTGAGCGTGGAGACGGCAAAGGCCGCGTCAAGCCGCCAGCCTGTCGTCGCCGGCTCGGTCGACGCAAGCGGAACCAGATCCGGGAAGTACCAGTTGCAAAACAGAGCAAGCACAACCGCGAGGATCGCACTAGCGACAAAGAGAAAGGTCAATCGCTGTTTCATGGAAGTCCTCCTTTCGGCGCGAGGATGTTGCCAGACCCGATAGCATCGACCAATTCAGGAGTTTCCCTTAGGCGACTTACCGCTCTCCCTGTCCGTTGAATTCGCCAGCAGGCGAGAGAATACAACGTTCAAGCGTAGCCGAGGGCGTGCCGGAAGCGTCCACAACATCCCAATCGATCGTTCCGGTTTCAATGTTGTCCTGAACCAAGACCACGTCTGGCGTCGCGTCCGACGCGTCGTGTCGTCGTGATGCTACGCGATGCAGCCGAGCGGCGCGATCGGCGGTCAGGAAGATGCCGCGGAACTCAGCCTTCGCGTTGCGGGCGACGACTTCAGCGGCATGTCGCTCCGCCGGCTTGAGAAATGCCGCATCGAGTATGACAGAAACCCCTTGAGCTAATGTACGCACGGCGTGTCCGAACATGGCCCGATAGACGCGATCGGATGCTTCGGCGGTGTACGTCGTGGCGGGCAAGGTCGTATGCTCGCTCACGTCGTGGAGTTGCTTGCGAATGACGTCCGATCGCAGAACCAGGGCGCCTGGCGCTGGTGCGATCAGATGTGCCATGTCCCGCGCCAGCACGCTCTTGCCGGTGCCGGACTTCCCGCCAATTGCGAGGAGGCTGGGAAGCTCCGGTGCAATGAGCTTGACTGCCGCGTCGAAGTATCTCTCCGCAGCCCTCGCAATTGTTGGGTCGTGCCGGTGTTGCTGCCGCTTGGTGAGGAGTACGTTGGCCCGGATCGCGGCACGAATTGAGAGAAACAGCGGTAACACGGCAAGTGCCGTCGATTGGGCAGCCCATGCCGCCTGCATATAGCTGTTGAACAGTCTGTTGGCGGCAGCGCGCTGCCCAAACGCCAAGAGATCCATAAGGGGGAATGCAAGGTCGTAGAGGACGTCCGTTGTCGCTATCTCAGGGTCAAATTCGATTGCGTCGAACAAGACGGGCCTGCCATGGATCATAACGATATTGCCGAGGTGGGCGTCGCCGTGGCAGCGTCGGACTTGTCCCGCTGCTGCACGTGACTGCAAGAGCTCGCGATGCCGCTCCAGCTCGCAGTGGCTCAACCGATGCAACTTGTCGATGCTGTCGCGGGGAAAGTCTGCCGAGCCGCGGAACTGCTCAGTGTTGCGGTCGATGATGATCGGAAGCGATGCGAGCCAATTCGATCCATCGCTGCTGGCGGCGGCCTCATGTGAATCCAGCAGAACGGCCGCCAGGCTCTCACCAAGCTCTGGCCCGAAAGCATTTTGCGCGGCCAGGTGATCGAGCGTCTTACTTTCGTCAAAGCGAGCCATTTCGACGGCCCATTCGACAACCTGTCCGGTCCCTCCGATCACGAAGCCATCGCGCTCGCGTGTGATCGACACCACCCCGCGATAGATCGAGGGGGCGTGGCGCTTGTTGATGGCAATCTCGTCCTCGCAAGCACGCCGCCGCTTCTCCAACGTCGAGAAGTCGAGATATGGCAGCTTGACCGCTCGTTTGATCTTCAGGACGCGCGAAGGCCCAAGAAAGACGATCGAACAATGGGTGTCGATCCGTTGGACCGGCGCGTTTGGTTCGCCGGATCCAGCTAGGAACGACAATACAGCCGCCTGGCCGGCGTCGCCAGTGGCATCGTCGGTTGATGATGTCGGCGTCATCGTGGTTCCAGAACAGCCGCGCCGACGAGCTTGCCGTCGCGCAGGCGCGCGAGCGCTTCGTTCGCCCGGTCAAGGGGGAAGACGCTGACGTGGGTCCGGATTCCGACCCTCGCCGCCGCCTTGAGAAAGTCGACGCCATCCTGTCGCGTCAGGTTGGCGACGGAGACGATCTGCCGTTCACCCCAGAGGATGTCGTAAGGAAAGCTCGGAATATCCGACATGTGGATGCCGGCGCAGACCACGCGTCCGCCCTTGCGCAGGGCGCGCAAGGCAAGCGGGATCAGTGGGCCTACGGGCGCATAGATGATTGCGGCGTCGAGCTGCTCCGGCGGCGGGTCCTCGGAGGCTCCGGTCCAGCATGCGCCGAGCGACAATGCCAGATGCTGGGCCTCGGTGTCGCCCGCACGGGTGAACGCATAGACATCCCGCGTTTGCCAGCGTGCGACCTGCGCGACGATATGTCCCGCCGCGCCAAAACCGTAAATGCCGAGTTTGCGACCGTCGCCGGCCATCACCAGGGAGCGCCAGCCGATCAAGCCAGCGCACAGCAGGGGTGCAAGCTCGGCGTCGTCGCCGTCCTCGCCGAGCGGAAAGCAGTAACGCGCATCCGCCACCAGATGGGTCGCAAAGCCGCCGTCCCGCGTATAGCCGGTGAACAGGGGAACGTCGCAGAGGTTTTCCTTGCCCTCCCGGCAGTAGGGACAATGCCCGCAGGTCGAGCCGAGCCAGGGGACGCCGACGCGTGTGCCGAGATGCGCATGGCCTACGCCGTCGCCAATTGCGTCGATACGGCCAACCACCTCGTGGCCGGGTACGATTGGATAGGCGATGTTTGGCAGCTCTCCATCGACGACATGGAGGTCGGTGCGGCAGACGCCGCAGGCGCTGATGTTGACCCGGACCTCACCTGGGCCAGGTATTGGGTCCGGTCGTTCCACATATTGCAGCTGCGCGCCACGCGCAGGCAGGACCATGGCATGCATGACGGAACTCGCTCAGGGGTCTGTGACCTTCCTTTGATCACGTGACATTGGCCTTGTTTTGATCCCGGTCAACGCCCGTTGGGTGTTCCGGATTAGCTTTGCCTCGCGAGCCGAGACTTAAAAGCCAAGACCCAAACAGGAGCCACCGATGATCAAGGACATGATTCCCGTTGGAACCCAGCGCGCCGTGGCGCGGCGGGAAGCCAATCCATTCACGTTTCTGCAGCAGGAAATCGACCGGCTGTTCGATGGATTCGGTCGCAATTTTCCGCCCTTCGCAACGCCTGCGGCGATGATGCCGCGCATGGACGTCAGCGAGACCGACAAGACCATCGAGATTTGCGCCGAACTGCCCGGTCTCGAGACCAAGGACGTTCAACTCAACCTTGCCGACAACACGCTCACGATCCGCGGCGAGAAGAAGAGCGAGCGCGAAGAGCAAGACAAAGACTATCACCTGATCGAGCGCAGCTTCGGCGCGTTCTCGCGGTCCGTTGCATTGCCCGAGGGCGTCAAGGCCGAAGACGTCAGCGCCGAAATCGCCAAGGGCCTGCTCAAGGTCACCGTCAAGAAGCCGGCTCCCAAGCAGAGCAAGCAGATCGACATCAAGACGGCCGCGTAACCGTCTTGTGGGGCGCGTCGCTCATCAAGCAGCGACGCGTCACCGAAATAACCATTCAAAGGGGATTAGCCATGTACGAGTTTCTCCAAGAAACCGTCGCGAACAACATGACGACTTCGGTGCGAAGCGTTGCCCCCGAAATGAGCGTGGGCGATCTGTACCGGCTGTTCGCCAAAGACGACTATGACGCCTATCCCGTGCTCCGCGACGATGTCGTGGTTGGGTTCGTCACGAAGCTTGACGCCCTGAAGGCATTTGCCTGTACGACAGATCACATACTACCGCATTATGACGATCGGATGGGAACGACGGTCGACGAGATCATGTCGTCCGACGTGATCGCGGTCGAGCCGGACACAAATCTGCAACGCGTTCTGCAGCTAATGGTCGCGCATCGCCTGAAAAGTCTGCCCGTGGTTGACAAATATCACCACCTGCTCGGTATCATTGCTCGCGAGGATGTCATGCGAGCCTTGGCGCGCTGCACGAAGCGGCAGGCGCCTCCGCTTGCTCCTTGCGAGACCGCCCGATGTCTACGTTTGGCTTAGATCGGGTTCTTTCGCCTCGATCGGTCGCGCTTGTCGGCGGCAGTTTGCGTCCGTCGTCGCTCGGGTTGGCGGTGCTCATGAACCTCAAGGCGAGCGGCTTTTCCGGTCCGATTGCGGTGGTCAATCCAAACTACGCGGCGATTGACGGCGAGGCGACGTTCCGCGATCTGAAGTCGCTCCCATTCGTTCCGGATCTTCTCGTGATCACGGCGCCGGCGACCGCAATCCCCGGGATCATCTCAGACGCTGCCGCAGTTGGCGTCGCTGGCGCGGTGATCCTGTCGGCGGGCCTCGGGCATGGCGCGGGCTCGCTAGCCGAGACGGTCGCACGAACGGCGCGCATGCACGGCATACGCCTCGTCGGGCCCAATTGTATCGGTGTGATGGTGCCGCGCGCGAAGCTCAACGCGAGTTTCGCGGCCCATCCTCCATCCGACGGACGCGTGGCCTTGATCTCGCAGTCTGGCGCGGTTGCGGCGGCAATGATCGCGTGGGCGGCCGAGCGGCAGCTCGGTTTCTCCGGCATCGTGTCGATCGGCGACCAGCTCGACGTCGACGTCGCTGATCTGCTGGACTATTTCGCGCAGGATGATCACACCAACGCGATACTGCTCTACCTCGAGGCCGTGAAGGATGCCCGCAAGTTCATGTCGGCTGCCCGCGCCGCAGCACGGCTGAAGCCGGTGATCGTCGTCAAGTCGGGGCGGCTGGCGCAAGGTGCCAAAGCCGCGGCGACCCATACCGGCGCGCTGGCCGGTTCGGATGCCGTCTATGATGCCGCATTCCGCCGTGCCGGGATGCTGCGGGTGTACGACTTGCGTGAGTTGTTTGATTGCGCCGAGCTGCTCGGTCGCGGCTTCGTCCCGCGCGGCAATCGGCTGGCGCTTCTGACCAACGGCGGCGGGCTTGCGATTCTCGCGGTCGACCGCCTGGCCGAACTCGGCGGCACCCCTGCGAGCCTGACTGAGAAGACGGTCAAGCGGCTTGATCAGGTGCTGCCGCGCGGATGGTCGCGTGCCAATCCTGTCGATATTTCGGGTGATGCCGACGCTACCCGCTATGTGTCCGCCCTCGACGCGTTGCTTGACGACGCGAACAGCGATGCGGTCCTGGTCATGAATGTGGAGACGGCGGTTGCGCGGACCGAGGGGATCGCCGAGGCGGTGACGCAATGTGTTCGTGACCGCCGGGTCAGGAAGAGCGAGGTCGCCCCGCTGGTGCTCGCGGCGTGGACGGGTACCGATGAGCGAACTGCCACGATTTTTGAGACTGCCCGCGTCCCGCATTTTCCGACCGAAGATGACGCGGTGCGCGCTTTCATGCATCTGGTAAGGTATCGCGAGGCCTCCATCGCGCTGGCCGCAACTCCGCCCAGTATCGCCTCAATGTTCGCGCCGGAGACGGCGGCGGCGCGGCGAGTGATCGCGCAGGCTCTGTCCGAGGGACGAGGATGGCTCGACCCGGTCGAGATCGTCGCCTTGTTCAAGGCTTACGATATTCCAATCGTTCCGACGGTTGTTGCCCGTGATGCCGATGATGCCCCAGACAAGGCTGCGCCGTTTCTGGCTCGGGGGCTTGCGGTGGCGGTCAAGGTGTTCTCCCGCGATATCAGCCACAAGTCCGATGTCGGCGGGGTCATCCTCGGCTTGCGGACCGGCGAAAGCGTCGCCGAGGCAACGAGGGCAGTATTGTCGCGCGCGCGGAGCGCGCGGCCGGATGCCATCCTGCAGGGCGTGACGATCCAGCCGATGATCGAGCGGCGAGCGGCACGCGAACTGATCCTCGGCATTGCCGACGATCCGACCTTCGGCCCGGTGATCGTGTTTGGTCGCGGCGGCACCGCGGTCGAGGTGATCAACGACAAGGCGCTGGCGCTACCGCCCCTCGACATGAACCTGGCGCGCGATCTGGTCGGGCGTACCCGGGTCTCGCGACTACTTGCTGCCTATCGCGATGTCGCGGCCGTGCCGGCTGGGGCCGTGCCGCTGACCGTCGTCAAGCTGGCGCAGATGGTGGCGGACATTCCGGAAGTCGCCGAGCTCGACATCAATCCGCTGCTCGCGGACGAGACCGGCGTGCTGGCGCTCGACGCGCGCGTGGCGATCCGCAAGCCACCGCGGCTGTTTGCCGGTCAGACCCGGCTTGCGGTGCGGCCCTACCCATCGCAATGGGAGGGTGAGCTCGCCCTGAGGGACGGCTCGTGCGTCGTGGTCCGGCCGTTGCGGCCGGAAGATGAGCCAATGGTTGAGAGCTTCTTCAGTCGGGTGACCGCCGAGGATCTCAGGCTTCGCTTCTTCCAGGCGATGAGGAACTTTTCGCACACGTTCATTGCGCGGCTGACTCAACTCGACTACGCGCGTGCAATGGCCTTTGCCGCGCTGGATCCGAGTACGGGCGCCATGATGGGAGCAGTCCAGCTTCATTCGGATTCGCTCTATGAGAACGCCGAATACGCTGTCCTGCTGCAGTCTGATCTCAAGGGCAAAGGACTTGGATGGGCGCTGATGCAGCTCCTGATCCATTATGCGAAGTCGGAAGGGCTGAAGCGGCTGTCCGGTGAAGTGCTGGCCGAGAACACCACCATGCTGAGTATGTGCCGTGAACTCGGGTTCACTGCCGCCACTGAACCGGGCGACCACCGGATCGTCAACGTCGTCCTCGACCTTTCCCTCCGGATCGCGGGTGCCTTGGGGACCGACATCCTGATCCGACGCAAGCGCGATCAAAGCGGCGTGACGGCAACCACGCGATAGGGATGCATGCCGTCCGCCTCGTGAACTGAGACATACTCGCCGGGCCGGAAGCGTTCATTGCCGAAATGATAACCGGCTTCGTCGGCCGCCGCGCCGGCCACGTCATAGTGGAATCGCCAATTGTCGCCTGGACCATGCACGAGGTGGCCGCGCTGATCATCTTCGGCGGGCCGCTGACGAACGACGCGGCAGGCGTCGCGATGGGCCTTCCAGGTCTCGACGTCGATCCGCGATGCGGAGTCGAGCGGGGCAACGATGATATAGCCAATCGTCGACGCGCCGTCGGGGTGATCGTGCTCGCGCGCGCGCTCGAGCCGAACCTGCCTGAACGAGTGTGGCAATGCAGTATTTTGCAAAGGTTTGAAGGCGGGGCGGTTCATCAGAAATTCTCCTCGGGAATGCCCGAGGTTGTCGGGCAAGCTGTTGGATCATAGAGCCGCGGCTTGCCAAGCCGTTGATTTGAGTCAAGCGCATGTTTGGGGCCCGGTGAGGCCGATTGCGCTGGGTCAAACACAGTCGTCTCCAGCACCCTAAGGTGAACTGCAACATGGAGTCAGAATCTTGCTCAATGCCCCGGCCCTGACAGCGAATGCGGATGATCCGCGTGTGCTCACCGCATGTGGGGCCTGGAACGTTGCCAATGTCGAGGCGCTGGAGCGGCTGTGTGCGCACGCCGCGGGTACCGATGTCGGCTCGATCGATATACGGCGCGTCACCGCGCTCGACACAGTCGGAGCCTGGCTGCTTGAAAAGCTCGCCCGCGGTGGCGCGACCAGAGCGGCCCTCACAGGTGCCGACGGTCCATATGGCGACCTGCTGGAAGAGGTGCGAGGACTGAACCGTTCCGGCACGGCCGAACGCAGATCAGTCAACCCGTTGCTGCAAAGGCTCGATCAGCTCGGCCGCGGCAGCAGGCGGCTGGCGTCTGATTCGGCGGCATTTCTGCATATGCTCGGCGCTTTCAGCGCAGCGTTGTTTGGTATTCTCAGGCATCCGCGATCGTTCCGACTGACGTCGACCGTCTATCAGCTCGGCCGGGTGGGCTGGCAAGCGGTGCCGATCATGCTGCTGATCACGTTCCTGATCGGCGCCATCATTGCTCAGCAGGGCATCTTTCATTTCCGCCGCTTTGGCGCGGAATCCTATGTCGTCGACATGGTTGGCATCCTCGTGTTGCGCGAGATTGGCGTGCTGATCGTGGCCATCATGGTGGCCGGACGCTCGGGCAGTGCCTATACGGCCGAGATCGGCGCGATGAAGATGCGCGAGGAGATCGACGCGCTCAGCACCATGGGGCTCGATCCTGTCGCAGTCCTGATCCTTCCACGGATCCTGGCGCTGGTGGTGGCGCTACCGATTCTCGCCTTTCTCGGCTCGCTTGCGGCGCTCTATGGCGGCGGGCTCATCGCCTGGCTTTATGGCGATATGAGCCCCGCAATCTTCATCGCGCGACTCCACGAGGCGGTCTCCGTCACGCATTTCGAGGTCGGAATCATCAAGGCGCCGTTCATGGCGCTCGTGATCGGACTTGTCGCGGCGGTGGAGGGACTGAGTGTGAAGGGCAGTGCGGAATCGCTTGGGCAGCAGACGACTGCGTCGGTCGTCAAATCGATCTTCCTGGTGATCGTGCTCGACGGCCTGTTTGCGGTCTTCTTCGCGTCGATCGGGATGTAGCCATGCCCGAAACTCCAGCCATCCACATAAGCAACCTGGTGGTCGGCTTTGGCAAGAAGATCGTCCTCGATCACCTCAGCCTTGACGTGAACGACGGGGAAATTCTCGGCCTCGTGGGCGCGTCCGGGGGCGGAAAGTCGGTGCTGATGCGGACATTGGTCGGCCTGCTGCCGAAGCGGAGCGGGCAGATCGATTTCGCGGGCACCAGCGATAATGAACGCCACTGGGGGGTCCTGTTCCAGCAGGGAGCGCTGTTCTCGGCCTTGACGGCTCGCCAGAACATTCAGTTTCCGTTGCGCGAGCAGGTGCGGCTCTCACCAAGGCTGCTGGACGAAGTCGCGGACGCCAAGCTCGAGATGGTTGGCCTGACGCGCGCAGACGGCGACAAGTTCCCGTCCGAGCTTTCGGGCGGTATGACCAAGCGGGTTGCGCTCGCGCGGGCACTGGCGCTCGACCCCTCGCTTCTGTTCCTTGATGAGCCAACGTCCGGTCTCGACCCGATCGCTGCCGGTGAATTCGATACCTTGATCCGGACGCTGCATCGGACGTTGCGTTTCACGGTGTTCATGGTGACGCACGACCTGAACAGCCTGCAGGCCATTTGCGACCGCGTCGCCGCGCTTGCCGACGGCAGGATCGCTGCAATCGGGACGCTGTCATCGGTGCTCAAGTCCGATCATCCCTGGGTCCAGGCTTACTTTCATGGCGCCCGGGCGCAGAAGCTGGGCCTCGGCAACTAGGCAAAGAGAGACGCACATGGAAATTCGCGCGCCCTACATCGTCGTTGGTGCATTCGTGTTGTCGGCGATCGTCGCCGTGTTCGGCTTCGTCTACTGGCTGAACAATGTCGGGGGGATCGGAAGACGGCAGACATATCAGCTCGTTTTCGCCGATCCCGTGCCCGGGCTGCTGGTCGGGGCGGGTGTTCTCTTCAATGGCATCCGCGTTGGCGAGGTGACCGCGCTTGAGCTGGTTCCAGACCGTCCGCGCGAGGTTCACGCCACGATTGCGGTCGCCGAGCACACGCCGGTGCATAGCGATACGCGCGTCGGCCTCGATTTCCAGGGACTGACCGGTGTCCCGGTGATCGCGCTGGAAGGCGGTGACAATCCCGAGGCGCCGTTGGCGCGCGAACCGCTGGTGGCCGAAAAGGGGGCTGGACGGAGCATGACACAGGCTGCCCGCGATGCGCTACGTCGGGTGGATGCCGTCCTGTCCGAGAATGCCGCCCCGCTGCACAGCACGATCGACAATCTCAGCACGTTCGCCGAAGGACTCGCGCGCAATACGCCGAAGCTCGATGGCATCGTGACCGGGCTGGAACGCATGACCGGCGGCGGTGCGCCCGCGCCGCGCAAGGTGGCGTATGACCTTCACGCGGTGGACAGCTTTGGAGCGCAACGCCATGCGAATCTGCCCGAGCAGTTGGTCATGGCGGAGCCGACCGCGATCGCCCGCCTCCAGACCCAGCGCTTTTTGTTTACGCCGGATGAGGAAATTCAGGGATTCGACGGTGCGCAGTGGAGCGATAGTCTCCCTTTGCTGGTGCAGACGCGGTTGCTGCAGAGCTTCGAGAATTACGACGTCAAGCATGCGCCACTGCGCGCCGACAGCGGCGTAGAAGGCGCGCCGCGTCTCCTGATAGACCTGCGCCGTTTCGAAATTGCTCAGGGACCTCAACCGCGCGCGACGATCTCCTTCTCCGCGAAGATCGTGGCCCGAAATGGTCAAGTAAAGGCCGCAAGGCTTCTTGAGGGATCTGAAGGAATTAACTCGCTCACACCGTCTGAGGCGGCATCCGCATTCGATCGAGCCTTCGGCGCCCTCGCGCGCGAGCTTGTGATGTGGGTTGCGGCGACGGACTGAATCAGACCGTTACAGCGGTCTCTCAACGATTGTCCTGGATCAGACTTGCTCGCGGCTGCCGCTAAGCCAAAGGCCTTGCGAACTAGCAGCTCGGGATCAGCAGGCTGCGGCAGTGCCGCGCAATGCTGACTTCTTCGTTGGTCGGAATGATCAGTACATCGACCGGGCTGCCCCTTCGCGGCTATGCGTTGTTCGACCTGCGCGGTTGTGGCCGTATCGATGCTGACGCCGAGCCAGGAGAGGCGATCGCAGACGCGCTGCCGGATTTCCGGGGCATGCTCGCCGATGCCGCCGGTGAACAGCAGACATCGAGACCGGCAAGGGGAGTCGCCATCAGGCGACCGCTGCAGCGACACGAAATGTGAAGAGATCGGCGGCCTCACGAGCCGCAGAATCGTGGCTCGCCAGCAGGGCGCCGAGGTCGGCTATGCGCTGGTTCACGGATATGGCGCAGTGTTCGACAAAAAGATGCCCGGCAAAAAGCCGGGCATTGAATATCGATGCAACCCCAGGGAGGAGAGGTCGATCGTCCTAATGATTCTATTCAAGCATGCTATGGCGGGCGGCGATTTGAGCAAGCGCAATAAATCGAAGATTGATTTTTACTGGGAGTCAGGAGAAGACCGTTCCTGATCCAGGTCGTTTGGCACCATCCCATATGTCCGAAGCACGGTAGTTTTCATACCCGGATGGCCGGTACAGACGACCGCCGCAGCACCAGCATGGCCGAACGTCTTCCATAAGTGCTTGGCGTGCTCGATCGCAGCGGCCGGGCTGGCGCACTTGGCCTGCTGGCCCGGAACAAGTTCGCCATCGGCCCGATCGTACGGCAGTGCAATGAAATGCGTGATCTCGTCCATCGATGCCCCTTTCTCGTTCGGTCGACCTCACCAAGCAAAGCAGTGTGCGATGACACCTATCTTGATCCGCCTCAGCTCACTTCGTTTGATCCGGATCAAGGCGGAATAGGCACATCTCGTTGCTGTTGATGGGCGCGAAAGGGAGCTTTGCTTGCCATTGGGCTTTCTCCTCTCGAACTTGGATCGGGTCATGGTGATGGGAAACGTCGTGCACTTTCCGGAATCGCACCGGGCGAACTACGAAGAGTGGCGTTCGGAGCGGAATTTCGTCGGTCCGTCCATCAAGTGCTATTGATGCTCGAGCTGCAACTGCTCCAAATCAGCCGCTTGGTCGCCGTGTGTCCGGCCGGAGCGGCCAGGACGAAGCTGCAGCAGCAGCACGACCAACTACTCGGTCGCCCTGCGGCCGCGCGACAGCATGCGCGAGCGCTGATCGGCGATTGACGTCGGCCCACATTGCGGGCGTCACCTGCCGCCAGAACGCAACATTTCATCGGATTGACGATAGATCGTCCTGCTCGTCGCCCTGCCAAAAATGAGCTCTGCTGCAGGATTCCGATAGGGGATTTTACGTGAGTTAAATCTCGCGGCCCAATAGTCCGTACCGGCTCTTAGCCGAGCCCATATTGCTTTGCCCATGCCCAGGTCAGATCGGGCAACCCGTTTGCAGCAAATCAGTTGGTGAAACGCGATGAATTTCAGGATCTCTCTTGCGCAGCGCATCTACGCAATTGTTGGGCTGAGCTTTTGCGGGCTGACCGGACTGGCCGCTATCCAGACAAGCAATTTGGCGGACGCATTGCGCGCGCAGCGGCAGAGCGAGTCGAGACACCTTACTCAACTGGCTCTTGGTATTTGCGCCGGAGGAGCATGCGTCTAGAGCCCGGCAGCGATCGCGATCCGCATCAATTCCGACATGCTGCGCACATTGGTCTTGGCCATCAAGTTAGCCCGGTAAACCTCGACTGTTCGTGGGCTGATGCCAAGGTCGTGGGCGATCACTTTGTTGATCTTGCCCGCCACGAGCCCCCGCAGAACGTCACGTTCGCGCGGCGAGAGATCCACCAGGCGAGCCTCGGCCTCGCGCTTGACCGTACCGTCGGCGGGGGCCGCCGACTGCATTTGCAAGGCTTCGCCGATTGCACGCAAGAGCGCCTGGTCCTCGAACGGTTTTTCGATGAAGTCAATCGCGCCTGCCTTCATCGCCTCGACCGCGAGTGCGACGTCTCCATGGCCAGTCATCAGAATGACGGGACATGCGACTGCGTCGGCCTTGAGTTTGCGGACCAATTCGAGGCCGCTCATGCCCGGCATACGGATATCAGATACAATGCAGTCGACTGTTCTGCCGGCGAGATGATCGAGAAAATCGGTTGCCGTCTCATAAGAGATTACGGCAAAGCCGTTGACGTCAAGAAGGAAGGCCAGTGAGTCCCGCATAGCTGGATCATCGTCGATCACGAGAATTGTACGCCGCGTTGTCATGCTTCTTCTCCGTCCTCCGCGAACGGGAGAATGAACTGAAAGACCGTGCCGCCGCCAGCGTTTGGCATCACATCGATGCGTCCGCCATGGGATTCGATGATGGTCCGGCAGATCGAGAGGCCGACGCCCATGCCATGCTCCTTGGTCGTGATAAAGGGCTGAAATAAACGGTCGGCGATATCGGGGCTAATGCCCGGGCCGGTATCGGCGATAGTGAACGTCGCAACACCGTTAGTGTTGGCGACGCCGACGGTCAATTCGCGGCGCGGGCCCGAGGCCATCGCCTCGATCGCGTTGCGAACCAGGTTGAGCACGACCTGCTGAATCTGGATTTTGTCGACGATGATCGGGGGCATGTCCCGGTCGCTGCGGATCGCCACCCGGACGCCCTGCTCCTTGGCGCCGAGCAGCGCTAGTGCGACAGCCTCTTCGAGCAGGGTGGCCGGGCTCTCCAGGGACTGCTGGGTCTCGCCCTTCGCGACAAATTCGCGCAGACGCTTGATGATGTCGCCGGCCCGTAGGGCTTGCTGCGCGGCCCGCTCGAGCGCATCCCGAATGCGGGTAGCATCCGGTATCTCCGACGCCAGCAGCGCCTTCGCACCGCGCATGTAGTTCGTGATGGCTGACAGCGGCTGGTTGATCTCATGCGCGATTGAGGACGCCATCTCACCCATAGCGGTCAATCGCGACACATGAACCAGCTCGGACTGCAGCTCCTGAAGCCGCCGTTCCTGCGCTCGACGCTCGGTGAGATCGCGGATAAAGCCGGTGAAGAAGCGTTCTCCGCGTACCTTAGCCTCGCCGACGGCGAGCTCCATCGGAAACGTCGAGCCGTCACTTCGTTCTCCGACCACGATGCGGCCGATGCCGATGATGCGCCGTTCGCCGGTCGTAAGGTATCGCTCGAGATACCGGTCGTGCTCGCCGCGATACGGCTGTGGCATCAGACTCGAAACGTTCGTTCCGACGACCTGGTCCGCTTTCCAGCCAAACAGGCGCTCGGCTGCAGCGCTGAAGGAGCGAATAATGCCGTGGTCGTCGATGACAATCATCGCATCAGGGACCGTGTCGAGGATCGACTGCAGATGGGCCTGGCGATTTCGCGCCTGATCGCTCTCCTTCAGTAGCCGGTCACCCATAAAGCCAAGGATCGGACCGAGGACAGCAAAACAGGCGATATCGATCAGATTCGCAGGCTCAGTGACCAGGCTCTTGCCGAGGAATTTGGCGCTGATGACGAGGCAGAGCAGGGTGGTGAGGATCGCCGGACCGCGGCCGCCGGCGAACGCGGCAAACAGCACGGCGGGGACAAAGATGATCGTGAAGGTCCGGTCTTCGAGATAGTTATCGAGCCCCGCGCGCACCGCGAATACGAGCGCGGCCGCTGCCGCGGCAGTGCCATAGCGGTACCAGATGCGGTCGGACATATTCCCCCGGCAAAGCCTCAAATCCACTTCGACAGTACAACGTTCAGGTACCTGAAGCCAACCGTCGCTCTGATAGGCTCGTCTTCGGCGACCTTGACCAGGAATCTGCTCATTTGCCCCAAGCGCGCCAATGCGTCGGCTGCACCAGGATGCGTTCGGCGGTCCCCGCCTTCATCCAGCCGCCCAGGATGCGGCGGCAGGGGAAGACGAGCTTGTGAATAGCGTTACCTTCGATGACGGCGAGTTCAAGGTCTCGATCGAAGGGGGCTGTCGCGACCCCCTTCCATGTCTCGCTGACGCCGGCCCTTGGGCGCTCTGGAGCGTCGGGTGCCGGCATGTCAGGCGGCCTTCTGAGTAGCCTCGTCGACACTGCTGGTCTTTCGTGCAAACAGGTTCAGCTCGATCGTGCCCAGGGAACGCGCGGTCTCGATCGCGTACGTCGCGTCGTTGGCGCTACGCGCGGTAACGCCCTTGGCCCAGTCCTGCAGCGCTGTGATCTTCTCGGCGACCGAGGCGGTGGAATTGAACCTGCGGAAGAGTTCCCAGGCCTCGTTCGCTTCGATTTGCATCTGCTCGAACCAGTGCCGGTTTGCCTCGATCAGTTTCTCCGAGAATTCCGACTGGACGGCCATCGCGCGCTTCGCATAGCTCTGGATGGCGTCGGAGACGGGACGGGCTTCGCTGTGGTCTGTCATGTTCAACCTCCTTCGTTGAGGAAGGCATTTCTTTCCAACACGTCCGGCACTTGCGTGTTGATGTGCGTCAACTCGATAGCTTTCCGGATCGCACGGCTCCGGTGATCGAGTTAGCCGCGCTTGGGATCGACGACTGCGCCGGTTCGCAAGTTGATGAAGTGGATGCCATCACAAGCGGCGCAGGAGATCGAATGCAGATCGTCAGTCAAAGGTCCGGACGCGTCGTCGGGAAGCAGGCCTTGGACGCGATCACCAGTAGTCGGACACGAGAAGATAATGGGGCGTAAAGCCGTTCTGTCTGCCATTTGCACAATCCTGACGGAACGGCATCGTCTGGCGGGGCGCGCCGTGCCGCATTGATGCACGTCAAAAATCCGGTGCACGGTCGAGGCGGCGCCGGCGGCCTAGAACGGGGCGACGGCGAGGGTGCCGAGCAAGGCTGGACCCGGCCGGCTGGCTGAGTGAAGGCCGCTTTGCCTGCAAGATCATCCGGACGAGGGCCACGACAACGATCGCGAGCGCTCCGATCGAGGCGAGCAGATTCTGCCAGCATGATTTTGTTCTCCTGACTAACTGCCAATATCTTCGGTCGTGGCGCCTTGATTCCCGACTAGCGCGGGCGTTGAGAAGGATCAAGATGAACGGGCCGATCATGTGCGAGCTTGGTGCGGGTGTTGAAAGGAGAGCGGCAATGCGCGCACACCAGATCATGGCGAGACATCTCATTACTGTTGGAACCGAGACCTCCATTATCGAGGCCGCGAAGTTGATGATGGATCATCATGTCAGCGGCCTGCCGGTGGTCGATTCGGCTGGAAGACTGGTCGGAATCCTGTCGGAGAGCGACTTATTGCGGCGAAGCGAGATCGGCACGCAACGCCGGCGTAGCCGCTGGCTTCAGTTCCTTCTCGGCCCCGGCTATGCAGCCGCGGACTTTGTCCACGAGCGCGGGCGGAAGGTCGGAGAGATCATGTCGTGTGATCCCGTCACCGTGACGGAAGAAGCGCTTCTACCTGATCTGGTCGATCTCATGGAGAAGATGGGGGTCAAACGGCTGCCGGTAATGCGCGAGGGGCGCCTCGTTGGCCTCGTGACACGTGCCGATCTGCTGCGGGCAGTCGCGTCTATCGCGCACCAGATCCCGGATCCTACGGCGGATGACAAGCACATTCACGATCGTATCGTGCGGGTCCTCGACGGTGCAAATTGGTGTCCGCTCGGGCTGCAGGTCTCGGTGCGCAACGGCGTGGTTCACCTCCGTGGGGTCATCACGGACGAACGGGCACGGCAGGCTGCGATTGTCGCCGCGGAGAATGCCGCCGGCGTCAAGGAAGTGCACGATCATCTGTGCTACGTCGACACCTATTCCAGCTTCTATATCCAATCCGCGGAAGACGAACGAGCAACTGCAGCTAAAGCAGCAAAGGAGACGGCAGGATGATCGTTCGCCCCGCAATCATTCTGATCCCGTTGATCGCGACTGCGGTGGTCAGCGCCGATGTCGTGGGCTTCGCCGCAACGCTGTTTACGATCTGTGTGATCGTGGGTTTCGCGATCACTGCTGCCGGACGGACCGTCAACGGAAAGACGACGTCAATACCGGCAGTCCGGCCGCCATCCGCGGACTGGATATCTCACCACAAATAGCACCTCGTCCGGTCTGGTCTCAGTGCCCGATGATGAGAGCCAGACGTCGCGAAAGGCTCGTCGCTCGTGTTCCTGGCGGTCGAGGACGTTCTCTGCTCGCTTTCGATATCCTCTACAATGGGACAGCCGCGCCTCAGAGCATTCCGTTGCGGCAGATCAATACGGGCGTCTCGCGCCAATGGCAGCATGAGCAAGGAATCAGCCCAAGCGAGGGTGCCATGACATCATTTGACGTTCGTTTCATCAAAACGGTTTGCGACGATACCGGCCACGAGCATCGCGCCTGCCAGGCGGCGTTCAAGGTTGACGCTATCTCGCTTTCCGCGGCTGCACAGCTGGCCGAAGCCGACTTCTGCAGACAGAAGGGCGTCCGCGACTGGACGATCTTTGCCGATTCCATGGAGCTTCGAACGCCGCCGGCTTTGCCGTCGGCCTGGGGCGGCTAGCGCCCCTTGGGCGGCCGTCGCGATCGATTGCCGCGATATCGCGTGCTTGATCGGTATCAAATCGACAATCGGGTCCTTCGGCGAGAGGTGGAGAGCCAAAAGGGGGTGAGAAATGAGCGACCGATCAGCTGGCAATAGCTCGCCGCAATTCGAGAATCTTCTCGCGCGCTTGCGAGCGTTTCTTGCGCGTCGACACGAATTGGATCTGTTGACCGTCAGGGAGGTCGACGAGATCGCTCACGAGCTCAATCTGTCGACGTCGGACCTTCGTGCGCTTGCCCGCGAGCAAGGTTCGCCGGAGTTGCTCAGCAAGCGTCTCGAACATGCAGGGTTGTCCGAGCAGACGCTCGCTTCGTCCCATTGCGATGTGTTGCGTGATCTGCAGCGAGTGTGCGGTCTATGCCAGGAGAAGGCTCGCTGCGCCGCGGATCTCGCGCGGGAAAGGCGGGCCAGTCCGGCACGATACTGTCCGAATGAACTGACCCTGACGGCGCTGAGCCGCGGCGCCAGCGGCGCGCGGCATGGCGCAGGAATTGATGCCGATCAAGTAGCTGGCGGGGAGATTGTGGTCTCCATGACGCCACCGCATCCAAAGAAAGCTTCCACATGACAAGTCCATCTTCCGTTTCAAAGTCGATGACGATGGGCGAAGCCGGCTTGACGTCGGCACTTGCGGCTTTTGCCTTCGTTAGCTTTCTGGCCGCGGCGATGGGGCACGATGCGGCGTTCAGCTTTCACGCGTCGCTTGCTTGTGCCGCCAGCCTGATCTCCGTGGTCATGATCGGCAATCGCTACCTTGACCGTCCTGCAGAATTGCCACCGGCGGAGATCGGCGGGCGCCCCAATTACAATCTCGGACCGATCAAGTTCGCGTCTGCCATGGCGATGTTCTGGGGCATCGCGGGTTTCACTGTGGGTCTGATCATTGCCATGCAGCTGGCCTGGCCGGCGCTTAATTTCGATCTGCCCTGGACGACATTCGGCCGACTGCGGCCGCTGCATACGTCGGCCGTGATCTTCGCATTCGGCGGCAACGTCCTGATCGCAACGTCGTTCTATGTCGTGCAAAAGACCTGCCGCACTCGCCTTGCAGGCGACCTGTCGCCCTGGTTCGTCGTGGTCGGCTACAACTTCTTCATCCTGATCGCCGGCACCGGCTACCTGCTCGGCGTGACCCAGTCGAAGGAATACGCCGAGCCGGAATGGTACGCCGACTTCTGGCTGACGATCGTCTGGGTGACGTATCTGCTCGTGTTCCTGATGACGCTGGTGAGGCGCAAGGAGCCGCATATTTTCGTCGCCAACTGGTTCTACCTGGCGTTCATCATCACGATCGCGGTGCTGCATCTCGGCAACAATCCCGCGCTGCCGGCTTCCTTCCTCGGCTCGAAGTCCTACATCGCCTGGGGCGGTGTGCAGGATGCGATGTTCCAGTGGTGGTACGGCCACAATGCGGTCGGGTTCTTCCTGACCGCCGGCTTCCTGGCGATCATGTACTACTTCATTCCGAAGCGGGCGGAGCGTCCGGTCTATTCATACCGGCTTTCGATCATCCATTTCTGGGCGCTGATCTTCCTCTACATCTGGGCCGGCCCGCATCATCTGCACTACACGGCGCTGCCGGACTGGGCGCAGACGCTCGGCATGACGTTCTCGATCATGCTCTGGATGCCGTCCTGGGGCGGCATGATCAACGGCCTGATGACGCTGTCGGGAGCGTGGGACAAGCTGCGCACCGATCCGGTGCTACGCATGATGGTGGTGTCGGTCGCGTTTTACGGCATGTCGACCTTCGAAGGCCCGATGATGTCGATCAAGGTGGTCAATTCGCTGAGCCACTATACCGACTGGACCATCGGCCATGTGCATTCCGGCGCATTGGGCTGGGTCGGATTCGTCTCGTTCGGCGCGCTCTACTGCCTGATCCCCTGGCTGTGGAATCGCCAGCTCTACAGCCTGAAGCTGGTCAACTGGCACTTCTGGATCTCAACCATCGGCATAGTGCTCTACATTTCCGCGATGTGGGTGTCGGGAATCCTGCAAGGCCTGATGTGGCGTGCCTACACCTCGCTCGGCTTCCTCGAATACTCCTTCATCGAATCTGTCGAGGCCATGCACCCCTTCTACATCATTCGCGCAGCGGGCGGCGCGCTGTTCCTGGTCGGCGCCCTGATCATGGCCTTCAATCTCTGGATGACGGTCAATGCCGGCCAGGCCAGCGAAACCGAGGGCGCCGGCGCTCTCCAGCCTGCCGAATAGGTCACGCAATGTCCATCTGGAATCGACACAAGATCTTTGAGAAGAACTCGATCATCCTGATCGCCGGAATTCTCGTCGTCATTGCGATCGGCGGGCTGGTCGAGATCACGCCGCTGTTCTATCTGAAGAGCACGATCGAGGCGGTCGACGGCGTGCGGCCCTATACGCCGCTCGAGCTCGCCGGCCGCAACATCTATATCCGCGAGGGCTGCTATCTCTGCCACTCGCAGATGATCCGCCCGTTGCGTGACGAGGTCGAGCGCTATGGCCACTATTCGCTCGCAGCCGAGAGCATGTACGACCATCCATTCCAGTGGGGCTCCAAGCGCACCGGACCGGATCTTGCGCGGGTCGGCGGCAAGTACTCCGATGATTGGCACGTCACTCACCTGATCAATCCGCGCTCGATCGTTCCGCAGTCGGTGATGCCCGGGTACCCGTCGCTCGCGAAGACGGAACTCGATCCGTCCGACGTCGCGGCTCATCTGCGGACGAATCGCGCGGTCGGCGTACCCTATACCGACGAGCAGATCGCCAACGCGGTCGCCGATCTCAAAGCGCAGGTCGATCCCGACAGCCCCGGCTCCGATCCGTTTCAGAAGCGCTATCCGAAGGCCCTGGTCCGCAACTTCGACGGCAAGGCCGGCAATCCGACCGAGCTCGACGCCCTGATCGCCTATCTTCAGATGCTCGGCACGCTCGTCGACTTCAAGCTCTACAACGAAAAAGCCAATCTGCGCTGAGGCCGCAAACATGAAAGCGATCATTCACGTCGAGAATTTCGCGTCGAGCCTGGTCAGTACACTCTGGACCCCGATCTTCGTCGGAATCTTCATCGCCATCGTCGTCTACGCGCTTTGGCCCCGCAACAAATCTCTCTTCGATGCTGCAGCCCGGATGCCGCTGCGGGAGGACTGATCGATCATGAGCGAGCACAATGAGATCGACCGTGTTACCGGTCGCAGCACGACCGGTCATGAGTGGGACGGCATCAAGGAACTGAACACGCCGCTGCCGCGGTGGTGGGTCCTGACATTCTATGCAACGATCATCTGGGCGATCGGTTACTGGGTCGTCTATCCGGCTTGGCCGCTGGTGTCGGGGTACACCACCGGTCTGTTCCAGTATTCTACCCGCGCGAGCGTCACGACCGACCTGGCCGATCTGGAAAAGCTGCGCGGCGAGAAGATGGCGGTGCTCGGCAACGCGTCGCTGGCCGTCATCGAGAAGGATCCGGCGCTGCTGGCGCTGGCGCGTGCCCGCGGCAAGACCGTGTTCGCCGACAATTGCGCGCCGTGCCACGGCAGCGGCGGCGCCGGCGCCAAGGGTTATCCGAACCTGAACGACGACGACTGGCTGTGGGGCGGCTCGCTTGACCAGATCATGCAGACGATCCAGTTCGGTGCACGGTCAGGACACGCAAAGACCCATGAAGGGCAGATGCTGGCATTCGGCCGCGACGGCATTCTCAAGAAAGAGGAGATCGTCACGGTCGCGAACTATGTGCGCTCGCTTTCCGGCCTTTCCACTGCGCCGAAATTCGACGCCGCGGCCGGAATGAAGCTGTTCACTGAGAATTGCACCAGCTGCCACGGTGACAACGGCAAGGGCAACCCGGAGCTGGGTGCGCCGAACCTGACCGACCAGATCTGGCTCTATGGATCCGACGAGGAGACCCTGGTTGAGACCATCGCCAACGGCCGCGCCGGGGTCATGCCGGCCTGGGTCGGCCGGCTGGACCCTGTCACCGTCAAGGCGCTGGCGGTCTATGTGCACTCATTAGGCGGCGGCAAGTAGCCCGCCGCGAGGGGGCCGGGATCATTGACCGAGGTCAAACCCGGACATGGAGCAGGGATGTAGGTTTCGACGAGAGCCTCATTCGAGCAACCCATGAACAAGCCCGTGCCGCCTGATGAACTTATAGCCGACAACGATGGACCGCTTTACGCGCCTCGCAAGAAGGTTTTCCCGCAGAGCGTCTCCGGCCGATTCCGTTCGATCAAATGGCGGCTGATGGCCGTCTGTCTCGGCGTCTACTATCTGCTGCCCTTCGTGCGCTGGCATCGGGGCATCGGCGCGCCCGACCAGGCGGTCCTGATCGATTTTCCAAACCGACGCTTCTATTTCTTCTTCATCGAGCTGTGGCCGCAGGAAATCTACTATTTCACCGGCCTTTTGGTGCTCGCGGCTCTCGCCTTGTTTCTGATGAACGCACTGGGTGGCCGGATCTGGTGCGGCTATCTCTGCCCGCAGACGGTCTGGACGGATCTTTTCTATGCGGTCGAGCGGCTGGTCGAAGGTGACCGCCGCGCCCAGATCAAGGCCGACGCTGGCCCAATGACCGCAAAGCGCGCCGGTCGCCGTGCATTGAAGCACGCAATCTGGCTGATGATCGCCTGGTGGACCGGTGGCGCCTGGGTGCTCTACTTCGCCGATGCGCCGACCCTGGTGCGCGATCTTGCGACTTTTCAGGCGCCGGCGGTCGCCTATGTCTGGATCGCGATGCTGACCGCGTCGACCTATCTGCTGGCCGGCTATATGCGCGAGCAGGTCTGCGTCTATATGTGCCCGTGGCCGCGGATTCAAGCCGCACTGACCGACGAATGGGCACTCAACGTCACATACAAATACGATCGCGGTGAGCCGCGTTGCTCGGTCAAGAAGGCGTTCGACATTCGCTCGCTCGGCGAGAAGGCCGGCGATTGTATCGATTGCAACCAGTGCGTTGCCGTGTGCCCGACCGGGATCGACATTCGCGATGGCGCGCAGCTTGGCTGCATCCAGTGCGGCCTGTGCATCGATGCCTGTGACGCCGTCATGACCAAGGTCAGCCGCAAGACCGGCCTGATCGGGTACGATAACGATATCAACGTTCAGCGGCGCGTCGCCGGCAAGCAGGAGATTTTCAAGCCCGTTCGCGCCCGTACCGTCGTCTACGCCAGCCTGATCACCGTAGTCTGCGCCGTGATGCTTTACGCGTTGATGTCGCGAACCCTGCTCGACGTCAACGTGCTGCACGACCGCAATCCGATCGCGGTGCGTCTCAGCGACGGCGCGATCCGCAATGGATACACACTGCGCTTCCTCAACAAGCGCGGTTTTGATCGTGTGATCGCGATCGATGTCGATGGACCCGCCGAAGCGAAGCTGCACGTCATCGGTGCGGACTCCGTGACGCCAGATCGGCCGATGATCGTTCTTGCGCGCGACACCACCACCGAACTGCGCGTGCTGGTGACGGCGCCGTTCGATGAAAAAGCGGAAAAGTCGGTGCCGGTCACATTCCGCGTCACTGATATCGGTCTCGGAGAGGTCGCCTCCGCGACCGACCACTTCGTCCTTCCCTAAGCACGGAATTTCATCATGGCAGTCTCAAGTCAAGCCGCGCGACCTATCACCGGACGTTTCGTCCTGGTCACGACGGTCGCGTTCTTTGCCGTCGTCATCAGCGTGAACATGGTCATGATGCGCCTTGCCATTACGACTCTTCCGGGCACCGAGGTCGACAGCGCATACAGCGCCAGCCTCGCCTATCAGCGCGAGATCGACGCGGCCAGACAGCAGAACGAGCGCGACTGGCGGGTCCGGGCGCATATCGACCGGCGGCCTGACGGCAGCGCTGCAATCGCGCTGGAGGCGCGTGACCACGCCGGAGCGCCGCTGACGGGACTGAGTTTTCTCGCTCGGCTCGAGCGGCCGATCGATCATCGCGCAGACCGGGCGATCGAGATCACCGAGGCCGAGGGTGGGAGCTATAGCGGCCGCGCCGAGGGCGTCGCCGCGGGGCAGTGGGACCTCGTCATAGAGGGCGACGCTGACGGCGGCCGCATGTTCCTGTCGAAGAATCGAATCCTGCTGAACTGAAGGTGGATCTTATGCAGGCGGATATCGACTTCTCTCACTATCTGAAGAGCACGGGCGTCGGGCTCATCCATCTCGATCTCGCAGTCGAAGGCATCAATTGCGCGGGCTGCATGGCCAAGATCGAGCGCAATTTGTCAACCATACCGGACGTCACCTCGGCCCGCGTGAACCTGACGGACAGTCGCCTTGCACTGGAATGGAAAGCGGGTGCTCTCGACCCGGCGCTGTTCGTAAGCCGTCTCGCGGAGCTCGGCTACAAGGCCTATCCCTTCAAGCGGGATGATGCCGAAATGCAGGAGGCCCGGCGCGCACAAGGCCTGTTGCGCCGGTTGGGCGTCGCCGCCTTTGCGGCGATGAACGTCATGATGCTGTCGGTCCCGGTATGGTCCGGTAACGTCTCCGACATGCTGCCGGAGCAGCGCGACTTCTTCCACTGGCTGTCGGCGCTGATCGTGCTGCCGACGGCAGCCTATTCGGCGCAGCCCTTTTTCTGGTCGGCACTGTCAGCGCTGCGGGCGCGCGGCGTCAACATGGACGTGCCGATCAGCATCGGCATCGTGCTCGCCCTGGCGACTTCGGTGATCGAGACCATCAACCACGCCGAACACGCTTATTTCGATGCCGCGATCATGCTGATCGCGTTTCTACTCGCCGGCCGCTACCTTGACCAGAACATGCGGCGCCGCACCCGCGCTTTCGCAGGAAATCTCGCCGCGCTCAAGGCGGAGACGGCGACGAAGTTCGTCAGTCCGACCGAGATCAAGACGGTCCCGGCAGCCGCAATCCGGCCCGGCGACATCGTGCTGCTGCGGCCCGGCGAGCGCTGCGCGGTCGATGGCAATGTGATCGAGGGCCGCTCGGAGGTCGATCAGAGCCTGATCACGGGCGAAACCTTGCCGGCGATGGCGGTGCCCGGCAGCGCCGTGTTCGCGGGCACGCTGATCCGTTCCGGCACGTTGCGTGTCCGCTCGTCGGCGGGCTCGGGCGGAACGCTGCTCGACGAGATAAGCCGGCTGCTCGATCACGCGCTGCAGGCGCGCTCGCGCTATCTGCGTCTTGCGGAGCGGGCCTCGAGGCTCTACGCCCCGGTCGTACACGCGACCGCGTTGCTCACGATGCTCGGCTGGCTGGCCTATGGCGCAAGTTTTCATGATTCGATCGTGACCGCGATTGCAGTCCTGATCATCACCTGTCCCTGCGCGCTGGGACTTGCCATTCCCGCCGTGCAGACCGTTGCATCCGGCGCGCTGTTTGGCTCTGGCGTGCTGCTCAACGCCAGCGATGCGATCGAACGGATCGCCGAGATTAACCGGGTGATCTTCGACAAGACTGGCACGTTGACGCTGCCCGAGCTCGATGTTGCCAACCTCGCGGACATCCCGGACGATGTCGTGAAGCTTGCGGGCCGGCTCGCACTCTCGAGCCGTCATCCGGTCGCCGCCGCGGTCGCGCGCAAGGCGGGCGCGGCTTCGCCGCTGCCGGACATTCAGGAAGAGCCTGGTCAGGGCGTGCACGGCTTCCATGAGGGGCGTCCAATCCGGCTGGGCCGCCCGTCATTCTGCGGTGCCGACGACCTCGCCAATGAGATTCTGTGCCGCGATCCGGAGGCTTCCGTCGTCGCATTCAGCCATGGCGAGAGCAGGTATGCGTTCGCGGTTCGGCAGCGGCTGCGGCCGGACGCGGCGGAGGTGATCGCAGCGTTGACCCGCATGGGCATCGCCGTCGAGATCGTGTCCGGGGATCGCGAGCCCGCGGTCCGGCATGCGGCGAGGATGCTGGGCGTGCATGAATGGCGTGCGGAGGTCTCTCCGGTCGACAAGATCGACCGGATCGAGGAACTGGCGCGCCAGGGCTGCAAGGTATTGATGGTCGGCGACGGCTTGAATGACGCGCCAGCTTTGGCCGCGGCGCACGCTTCGATGTCGCCCGTTACCGCCACCCACATGAGCCAGGCAGTCGCCGATGCTGTATTCCTGGGTGAGCGGCTCACGCCGGTCATGGTCGCGGTCAAGGTGTCCTGCAAGGCGTTGCGGCTGATGCGGGAAAATCTTTGGCTTGCCGTCGTTTACAATGTGCTAGCCGTGCCGATCGCGATCGCCGGCCTGGTCACGCCCCTGATCGCGGCGGCGGCGATGTCGGGTTCGTCGGTGATCGTTATGCTCAATGCGCTGAGGGCGCGTGCGAGGGAGACGGTCTGATGGAGGTTTTGGTCATATTGGTGCCGCTGGCTCTCGCACTTGGCTTTGCCGGCCTGCTCGGCTTTCTCTGGTCACTCAAGAGCGGACAATATGACGACCTCGATGGCGCGGCTTGGCGCGCCATTGCCGACGATGAGCCCGTCAATGGTCAAGGCCGGTCCAAGTAATGAAAGTATATCAATGAAGCCGCCGATGCGATCGTCAGCGCCGTGCAGGCGAGCGCAAGGACCAGTGTCCAGTCTGTCCGCCGCAATCGCGGCGTCCGCGAGTGGATAAGCAGGACAGAGGCCAGCCGACTGATGGAGCCGAGGCGCGCCATCGTCAGCAGCAGCACATCGGCAGCACGTCAGGCCGCCAATAGCGCCAGTGTGTCGCCGACACGGTAACAGGCTGCATCGTGGCGGCGTCCAGCCACCCCTCGGTGTGGCGGATGCAGGGGACGCCGAGCGGCTGACGTTCGCCATCAATCATTGCAAGTTCGACCACGCAACCGAATGGCGCCGACGCGATGTCGTGCCATCCAAAAAGGGTGAGCCGGCGAAGCCATGATGTGAATGTGTGGCGCACGCAAGATCGCTTCCGGTCGATGTTCCACTTTGTCGCACGTGCAGCAGTTCGCGCGATTGACGTGGCTCAAAGTCTGCGGTGCGGACGGCGAGGGGGGCCGTTGACGCAGCTCAATCCAGCAAGCGGGAGGCGGCATATTCTTGAGGTGCCCGCGGCAAAGGAAATCTGAAGCAAGCGCCACGGAGCGTCACCGGCCGGGTTGACGCAGATCAACTCAAGACCCGCGGCGACGCGACTAACTCGCATCGCGCAGCATCGTGCCAGATCTCGCTGATAGCCGCTGAACAAGGAAGACGTCCATGGCGACGATGCAGAGGTTAACGGGTTACCGGGGCCCAGCGCTGTTCTCCTACGGCTTTCGGCCGTTCTTTTTGTTCGGCGCCATCCACGCCGGCGCAATCGTTCCATTGTGGATGGCGGTCTTCTTTGGGGATGTCAGCCTTCCAACCGCGTTGGCGCCACGGGACTGGCACGTGCATGAGATGCTGTTCGGTTACGTGAGTGCGGTGATAGCAGGCTTCCTCCTGACCGCCGTTCCGAACTGGACAGGGCGCCTCCCGATCCAGGGCGGTCCGCTCGGCGCTCTGTTCGCCATCTGGCTTGCCGGAAGACTGGCCGCGATATTCTCAGGCATCATCGGTTGGCAATTCGCGCTTGCGATCGACGCTACGTTCTGGCTGTTGCTCGCCGCCGCAGCCGCTCGCGAGATCATCGCTGGACGAAAGTGGGGCAATCTGAAACTGGTCGGCATCGTATCGCTGCTTGCGGCCACTAACATCGCTTTCCATATCGAAGCACATTTCAATGGCACTGTTCAGCGCGGGCCGGTGTTGGTCTTGTCGTTACGCTGATTTGCGTTATTGGAGGGAGGATCGTTCCGAGCTTTACGCGCAACTGGCTCTCGCGCCAGAAGCCGGGCCGGCTACCTGTTCCCTTCGGCCGATTCGACGCGGCGGCGGTCGCTATCGGTGCGAGCGCGATGGGTGCATGGGCTGTGGTTCCTTCCGGTCGCGCGGTCGCAGGCGCCCTGGGAGTTGCTGGAGTGCTCCACGTCATCCGCCTTGCTCGCTGGGCTGGCCATCGAACGATACCGGACCGACTGGTCCTGATCCTCCATGTTGCCTACGCGTTCGTGCCTGCCGGTTTTTTCCTGGCGGCGCTATCTTCGCTAGACCTCGTCGCCCCCAGCGCAGGGATCCATGCCTGGACCGGCGGTGCGATCGGTTCGATGACGATCGCGGTGATGACACGGGCGTCGCTCGGTCATACGGGGCAGGAGCTCTCGGCATCCACTACCACTCAGGCTGTTTACGCCTCGATCATCGTCGCAGCGCTGGCGCGGATATGCGCGGCTGTCGATCCGAGCTATTCGGTCCCGCTATTGATGATCGCGGGTATCGCGTGGACGGGTGCGTTTCTGGGATTCGCGCTGACCTATGCTCCGGCCCTGTGTCGCGCACGCAGGTTCTGAGGCCACCGCCCGTCAGAGGCTCACCATGGGCCTTGGGTACGTTCGGAGAAGAATTGTCCGAGGGCTCAACGCGACCGGTCTGGTAGCGCATACTTCGCTCGCTCTCATTGTACTCGTGCTGGTAGCGGTGCGGTTACCGCTATGCTCGTTCATTTGGAAACAACCGCCAAGTTGTTGATGTTGCTGAGGCGAAATTGTGTACATTCTTCCAAATGCGCCTTGAAATCGTTAAATAATCAAACTGATTTGATTCCGCCATTGCCGTATCGGTGGCCATATTGGCGACGGATCGACCGAACAATCCATCCCTCAGGTCGTTGCCTCAAATAGCAATTTGAGATGGTTGCACGTCCGTTTGAAACGAATTTGCTCGGTAACGCGAAAGTACCAGCGTTATTTTGACGTAGCTCGAATACTAGGTTTAGCTTAAGGGGATAAAAAAATGCCTTATCTTTCAACGGGGATTGACTGACACTCTCTCCGCCATCGCTACGCCACAGCACGCTCCTGTATCCGATCACTTGAGTTTACCGCAAAGCCACCGAAAAGATCCGCGATCTTGCGCCAATTCATCGCGCAAGCTGTGGTTTTTCGCCGTTGGTTCGGAGGATGGTTCTTCCAACGTTCTGTTCTTCAGCATCCGCGGTCGAATCGGCAGTTCTAAAACAACGAGTGACGCGATAAAGGCAGCTGTGGACAGTTCTGCGATCTCAGCATGGTCAGGCGTAAACTCAGCTCTCGGCGTGGGTTCGGAGGATGCGGTTTCGCGAAAGAAAAACACATCGCCGGCGCTTAAGCCGCCCGACGTCGAACACAAAACTCGGCCAGGCGAATAGTAGCGCAGACCCGCGCCGTGATGTCGGCTTCTGCCCGTCGAGGCGCTGTGGCGTCCACATCCCGGCCTACGCCTCATCGATTAAACACTGGTTCAATTGCCGGCTCCCTTCGGGGACTTCGCCCAAGTACTCCTTGCGGCGGCATTGTGGCCCGTCTGCATGGGTTGAGAATGCCGTAGGAAATGCTGGAGACGAGGATTTGAGATGGCGAAGCAGACCGACGAGTGCGCATGCTTCTCACCAGCGAGCGCATTCCGGCGTCGCGTACCTCAGGCGCCAGCGATCAGTGAAGCGATATCTTCGAGCGGACGCCGGCTGAAGTCTTTCGCGAGCTCGCCTATGATCTTGCTTCTCAGGTCATGGTGGAAGTGCTTGCGCATCTCCCCCAACGTTCTGGGGTCAGAGACAACGACCAAGTATTCTATGGTCCCATCCATGCTGAGCTTGTTCAGGAAAGCCGCGCTTGCCGCTGCGAAGTCCTCTTCGATGAGCCGCCTGCCATCGGGGTTGGCGGAGCCGGTATAGTGCCGTGCATCCGGGCGTGAGTGGATGATCGCAGGCGGATGCGCAGTGATCTCGACCAAGTGCACCCCAGGTTTCACACCGGTATTGTGGAACATGCGGATCGTCTCGCCGTCGGCGACGGCGACTGTCGTACCGGCAGGTAGAATCATCGAAAGATCTCCTGTTGACCATGCGGCGAGGCATGACGCTTGCACGCCGGCGCTCCGCGGCGCCTTTTCGATGAGGCCCTGTCGTACGGTCGAACGAATGGTCGAGGCGGAGGGGATCATGAGCTCCCTCGCTGAACCGGTCTCCAGGTGTTCGCGCCGGCCGAGATGGCGCCAAAGCTGTCGTGGGGTTCACCAACGTGAAACACCCCGCCGTTGGGTGAGGACGTGTACGCGATCTCCGTGCCGACGATCATGCCGGGGAGCCCAGCTGCGTGCGCGCGCGGGAGCAAGAGACGCACCCGTGTGCCGGCACCCCGCTTGCTCTCCGTACAGAACACGCCACCTCGTTCTTCAGCGAAGCGCCGGACTTGGGGAAGGCCGGTGCCACGGCCCTCGGCCTTTGTCGTGAAGTCCGGGGTCCTCTCGGGCGTTCGATCGCCGTCATCCGCGACAACCATCTCGACGAATTCCCGAGACGCGTCGGCGGAAGGCTCGACGTTATGCGCCTTGACGGTGATCGTGCCGCCCCTCGGCATGGCATCGGCCGGGTTTTGGCAAAGGTCCAGCAAGGCGAAGTATAGCTCCTCCGGGTCGGCATTGAAGGCCCATAGGTCAGGGGCGATCTCCGCGCGGACCGTGATGTGCAGAGGCAACGTCCAGTCAAGCGCACTTGCGATCGTTGCGAGGCGAGTGCCTGTGACAAACCCGTTGATCGACCTGGAGCATGCTTGCTCGGCCTCGAGGAACTGCCGGCTGGACATCGCGCCTCGCGCGATCGCCTCCTGTATTTTCGCAAGGATGGCCTTTCGGCGCTCGGCATCGGTCCGGCGCTCGAGCAGCCGCAGGCCGCCGTCGATCACGGCGAGGAGGTTGTCGATGTTGAGGACGAGGAACTGCGCCACGTCGGGCATGTTGCTCGCGATATCCCGCCTGCGAGGGGCGGCTACACCGCGCGCGTCGGACGGCACGCCGGTGTGGCACAAAATCCCCGAGACCTCGCCATTGGACCCGACGAGCGGGATCTCCGCGTACCTGGACGCGATGAGACCGCTACCGCCGTCGCGGACGTCTCGCACCCGTGCGCTAAACGCATGCTGCACTCCGAGCGCGACGCCGGCGCGGTCCGCGAGCACGACAACATCCTCCAGCAGCGGGCCGTCGACAGAGCCGGATAGTGAAACGCCAATTGTCTCTCTGATTTGCATATCGGACCTCTTGGCTTGCGATCGTTCAGCGGAACTGCGACTTCGGCCCGCATAAGGGGCGACGTAGGTCGAAGTTTGAGTCCATGATGGTCGAAAGGAAAATCACCTCTCGCCATGGAGTCGATAGCCGACCGTTATCGGATTGTCTGAAAGACCCTTGGCTCGCCGGAGTGGACTCGTCGGCGCGGACTCTTTGCGAAGCCCGACCGACCTAGGCTGATCTCAGGCTCCCGAGCCACTGCCGGAGTAGCTGGCCTCGGTTGCGCGCGAGTCCGATGCGGAAGACCTATGGCCATCATAACGCGCGGCTATCGACTTCATGGCGTGACGTCACTTCCCATTCACGGTGTGAAATTCCATGCTTCGACGGCGCCGCGCTGATCCGGCGCAACATCGCGATCGACTACGTCGCAGCACTCTAGGAGTGAGATACGATCATGTTTTCAGTGATTTTCGAGCTCGTCCCCAATAATGGGAGCTGGGATGACTACCTCGACAGCGCCAAGATGTTGCGCCCCGAACTGGAACAGGTCGAAGGCTTCGTCGACAACATCCGCTACAGGAGCCTGACCCGCGAGGGCTGGATCCTCTCGCTTTCGAACTGGCGGGACGAGAAGTCCCTCGTCCGCTGGCGCACCCGCATGCGCCATCACGAGCTCCAGCAGAAGGGCCGCGACGAAATCCTCGGAGAGTACCACCTTCGCGTCGGCCAGATCACTGCTGACAATCAGGTGCCTGCGGGCTACTCCCTCACGGAGCAGCGGCTCGACGAGACCGAAGTCGGGGAGGGAACGACAGTCACGCTGATCAACGCGACGCGCCCCGTTGAGTGGAAGCAGACCAACAACCCATACGACTGCGCCGAGTGGCTCGGCCTGAACCCGTGGGCAGCCGGCAGCACGTCCTGGGACATCTTCGACGCCATGCTCACGCCCGGCGATCTGATTCTGCTCATATCCTGGAAGGACGCCGCTGCGGCGCAGGCCTACGAGGACTCGTTCGCGCCGAATGACAATGCGAGGGTCCGGAAAGTGAGAATCGTGCGCGACTACGGAAAATACGACCGCCGCGAAGCGCCTCAATACTACGCAGATGCCCAGGGCGGCAAGACTCTCCGCGCCTGATGCCATTCCGTCGGAAAGGCCAGCCGGCTGCGTACTCGATGATCCCGTCGAGTGGCACGACGCTTACAACAGCGTCGACTGCACGCTGCGCGGCGACGCGTCCGAACTGATCCTGGTCCTCGCTCCCCCAATCTTGCGCCAGGTCGACTCTCGAGATTCCAGAAGGCGTGTCCGTGCGTCCAAATCAACAGCCAGGTCATTCAAACGTGGGCATGCAAGTAGCATCTAGGCCCCATGATTGCGGCGTGCCTCGTCACGTCGTGGAGCGCAAAGGCTCATCAGCACCGACAACCGCACCTTGACGGAAAACGATCCATGGAGCTTCATCAAGTTCGCTACTTTCTCGCTGTGGCGTCCACACTCAACTTCACCCGCGCGGCCGAGCTGTGCAATGTCACGCAGCCGGCCCTGACCAAGGGAGTGCAGAAGCTCGAGCAGGAACTCGGCGGCCAGCTGATCTACCGCGAACGCCAGCTGACGCAGCTCACCGACCTTGGCAAGGAAGTCCTTCCCATGCTGGAACGCACCTTGGCGTCGGCAGAGGCGGTGCGCCGCAGAGCCGAGGAGTTCCAGCGCAAGGATGTCGCGCCACTGAAGATCGGCCTCGCGCCATCTATCTCGGCATCGCTCGTCCTTGATCCGATCGCGGAGATCGCGAAGTTCGTTCCTGGACTTCATGTCGAACTGCGCGAGGGCGCAGCGGAGAAGCTCATCGACCTCTTGCTTGCGGGGGAAATCAACGCCGCAATGGTCGGGGACGTGCAGGAGGTGCCCGGCCGCATCGACGACTGGTCGCTGTTCGAGGAACGCTACGTCGCGGTTCTCGCGCCTACACACCGGCTCGCAAACCGTCCATCGATCGGTATCGACGACCTCCGCGAGACTGTCTTGCTGGAACGCGCCGATTGCGACGTCGCTCCGAAGATCCAGCGGTCGTATTTTCCGGAGGAGCCGCCACACCTCGGCCATTGCAGTGGTCATGACTTGCACTTGCAGCACATGGCGGCCGCCGGCTTCGGCGTGATACTCGCGCCTGAGCACATGCCGCGCCTTCCGACGCTCAAGACTATTCCGCTCGAAGGCGACCCGGTCTTGCGGGAGGTACGGCTACTGGCTGTGCAGGGGCGTCGTTACTCGCCTGCGCTGGACGCTTTCGTCAAGGTCGCGCGGCTTCGCGACTGGTCGTTCGAAGTCTCCGACCGGGGTATGCCCCACGGTAGGGTCGTGGAGGCAATGAGGACATCCGCATGACCATGACATGCACGCCGGCGGCCCACCGCTGCCACCCAATCGATTCCCAGCACAACGACTGCCAGCCAATGCCAAACCAAGGTAACAAAACACTCGATCAGATACGTGCCGAGCTGTTAGCGACATTCAGCGCTGCAGATTGGAAGTCATACAACCATCTCGTGGGCTGGCTCCGCGAGACAGACATGGCGTCGCGAGCGTTGAAGGTCGGTTACGAAGCGCCGGACTTCCTCCTGCCGGACGCGGACGGCCGCCTCCACTCATCCAAACAGCTGCGCCGCGACGGGCCCCTCGTTCTGAGTTTCTTCCGGGGCGGCTGGTGTCCGTTCTGCACCGCCGAGCTTTGCGCGCTCCAGGCGGCCAAGGATGAGTTCGAGAGCGTCGGGGCGACCCTCGCAGTCGTGACACCCGAGACGAGGAACCTTCCTCGGCAGCTCAAACGGAGTCTGGGTCTGGACTTAAAGGTGCTCTCCGACGTCGACTACGAGGTTGCCATGTCGTACGGCGTGCTGTTCCAGGTGCCCGACGAGACCAAAGCGCACTATTCCGGGCTGGGCTTCGACTTCGGCGCCCGGCACGGGTCACCGACCTGGATGTTGCCCATCCCCGCGACTTATGTGATCGACACGGGAGGCCGAGTTCGCAGCGCGTTCGTTGAGCCCGACTTTACAATACGGGCGGAACCGGCGCAGATCCTCGCGTCATTGCGGCAGGCCGCTTCCACGTCCTTATGAGAGATGCATAAGATGGAAAGCGACATCCGGGACAACCCGCCAATGCGCCGGTTCGAAATGTCTCTCGGCAACGGAGCGCTCGCAGTCGCATACCACAAGGTCGAAGACGGTCGCGTCGTCCTGCTCCACACGGAAGTGCCGCAGTAGCTGTCTGGCCGAGGGTACGGATCGCGGCTTGCGCATGGCGTTTTCGAAGCGCTGCGGCGCGACGGGAAAAGGGTAATGGCGAAGTGTCCTTTCATGTCTTCCTATGCCGCGCAGCATCCCGAGTACGGTTCCCTCGTTGACGGTTCATCGCGACTAGGCGAGTTGCCGGCGCGCGACGCCTTTGAATGATACCTCACGCCTATCGAATGTATGTCCAAAGGGAATTTCTAATTTCATCGGCTGCGTCCGATCTTGAGTCTGCCAGGCTAGCGGGTCACACCCGGTCGGCTTCGCAGCGAACGAAACAGTGATTGATGGTGCTGGGCCGAGCCACCGCGCCATGCGCGGGAGCAGCAAAGGAGACCCCATGAAGTTACCGAGGATTGTCCGACTGGCCGTCACCGTCTCGCTGGTCGGCGGCACCGCGGCCGCGCTCGCTCGGATGAGCGGAGCGGCTCCGGCGGACCAGACCGCGAACGTCGTGGACGCAGCCGGACATCTGCGCGTGCCGGCGGACTACCGAACCCTCTACCAAGCGCTCGGCAACTGGGCGATTGCTGCCGACAGCGGCCAGGGCTCGAAGGAAATGCACTCCGTCTACGCTTCTCCGGGGACGATCGACGTCTACCGGAAGACGGGGAAGTTCCCGGACGGCGCCGTTCTGGTGAAAGAGGTCTTCGCGACTTCGACGAACGAGATGACCACTGGCACGGTGAGCCGCGCCGACAAGCTCCAGGGCTGGTTCGTCATGGTGAAAGACAGCAAGGGAACGCACCCCGGCAACCCGTTGTGGGGCGACGGGTGGGGCTGGTCGTGGTTCGACGCCGACAAGCCGCTCAAGACCACCTCGACGGACTACCATTCGGATTGCCAGGGGTGCCACGTGCCGGCTCAGGCCACGGACTGGATTTATGTGAATGGGTATCCCGCCCTGCGTCACTAGGCGACCGTATGCGTGGACGCCCTCTCTTGCTGTGGTTTCGCGGAGGTCGAAGTCGAGCCCTGCTAGCTGGTGCGGGCAAGTCGGAAGACTGAAGAGCCTATTGGATCATTCGTTTCGGTCATTGAATCTTCGGGGGCCGACCGACGTTCAGAGTACGAACGAGCGTATGGAGTTCGACGTGTCCTTCTCGGTCTATGACATCACGGTTCCTGTCATGGTGCACGGACTGAACGTAATGGAGGACTATCTCGACCATGCCCAAGCGCTCGAGCGGGCCAAGGGGATTGAGCCGGGCGGGATCCTTGACGAACGGCTCGCGTCCGACATGTTGACTTTCGGAGAACAGTTTTCGGTAAGCTGCAACAAGGTCGACGCCCACATGGCGAAGCTGTTGCAGCGCGACGGGCCGGCACGCCGCGACATCCCCATGACGTACCCTGCATTAAGGGAGCGTCTCCTCGAGACGCGTCGCTTCCTGCAGGCCGTGGAGCCGGACGAGATTGCCGGCGCGCAGGCCCACACATACGGGCTGACGCCGCCCATCGCGCGCGGGTGGTTCGGAGGCGACGACTATATCCGGCACCTGGTGTTGCCCGACTTCTTCTTCCACATATCGATTGCGCACGCGATCCTTCGGCGCCTCGGAGCGAAGATCGGAAAGCGCGACTACCTCGGCAACCTCAGCTAGCAGAGCGGAGGTGACTACTCGTGAAAGGTGGGCGCGGTGCGCGGCGCGGCTCCCGCCCAAAGATCGTGCCGGAGATTTTATCCTGATGGACGGCGTCGAATGTTTAGCGGCGTCGAAGCGCCGCTGGGCAATGCTCTGCATCCTGCTTGGACTTGGTCTGAGTTCGCTCGGAAGCGCGATCGTGAACATCGCCTTGCCGGGCATCTCGCGTTCATTCGCAAGTAGTGAGGCGGCGACCGTTTGGGTCGTGAATGCCTATCAGCTTTCGGCGACGGTCTGCTTGTTGCCCATTGCAAGTCTGGCCGAATCGCTCGGTCTGAAACGCGTTTATGCCGCCGGTCTGGCTATTTTTGTTCTCGCGTCGCTGGGTTGCGCTTTCGCTCCTACATTGCCGTTGCTGGTGAGTGCGCGCCTGATTCAGGGAGCCGGAGCAGCCAGCGTTGCTGTGGCCGGTGTTGCATTCGTACGCGTGATCTATCCGGACCGCATGGTCAGCAAAGGCCTCGCGTTGGTCGCATTGGCGGCCGCGATACCTGGAGCATTGGGGCCTACCATTGCAGCAACAATACTCTCAGTGGCGAAATGGCCCTGGTTGTTTCTGGTGAATGTGCCATTCGGCCTTGTGATACCGATATTCATTGCCGCCGCACCGTCAGACGTTCGAGTTTTTCGCCCTCTCGATCTGGTTGGCACCGCTCTCAACGCGTTAGCGTTCGGGCTTTTCGTCGCCGGTGTTGGCACATTGGGGATTGGCGATAGGCGCATTGCGACGGGAGCAATCGCAGCAGGTCTTGCCTGTTTTGGCCTCTTCGTTCGACAACAGCTCCAACACCCCGTGCCAATGTTGCCATTCGATCTTTCCGAATACCTCTGTTCACCCTATCGGTGTGGACGTCCGTCTGCTGCTATGCAGCGCAAATTCTCGCTTATGTCTCCCTGCCGTTTTTATTTGAAACGGGGATGCATCTTTCGGCCGTGGAAACAGGACTTCTTGTGACGCCCTGGCCGTTTATGACTGCCATCACGGCTTCAATCGCCGGCCGCTTGACAATCCGCTACCCCGCCTCGGTTCTTTGCAACGTTGGTCTGGCGCTGTTAGCGGCCGGTTTGCTTCTGATGGTCTTCTTGCCGACTTCGCCGTCGAAGTGGGATGTCGTATGGCGGCTGGCCCTTTGCGGTATCGGGTTTGGTCTTTTCCAGACCCCGAACAACACGGCGATGATGACGGCAGGACCCAGGGGGCGTAGCGGGGCCGCAAGTGGGATGAATGCTGCGGCTCGCTACGTGGGATGGACGCTTGGTTCGGCCCTGGTCTCACTGATCTTCGGCCTGGGCGGAGATCATGGCGCGGTCTGTTGTCTGGTCGCCGGAGCGGCTTTCGCTTCTATGGGAGCCGCTACCAGCAGCGCTCGCCGGTTCAGATAGCGCGACGCCCGCTTTCGCAGCGTGCGGCGCCAGAGTCATCAAGGCTGTCAAGGCACCGGCGATCGAGGTCGCGGCGGCTACGGCGAGGCCGATTTCGTAGCCCGACGCGAAAGGCGCGACGCCGGCGGCCAGCGCTACCCCGGCAAGCTGAGCAATCCGGCTAGCCGCATTGTTGATGCCGGAAGCGAGCCCTTCGTCGGCCTGATCCACGCTCGACATGGCCGACGCGGTGAGCGGTGCCACGAGCACGGCGAAGGACAGGCCCAGCAGGGTCATGGGCCCGATCACGCCGAGCATCAGGGATTCTGCCCGGCCGAGCGCCATACAGACATAGGCAACTGCTGCACCTGCCGGTCCCGCGATGAGCATGGCCCGCGTTCCAATCTTGTCCGCCAACCTGCCGAAGACGTTCGACAAGAGCCCCACGCCGAGCGTGAAAGGCAGGAATGCCAGCCCGGCATCGGTCGATGACAGCGCGCGGCGCTCGACGAGATCAAAGGGCAACACAAAAAACATGATCGAAACCCCCGCATAGACCATCAGGGTCGCGACGTTCAACCCGAGGAAGGCGCGGTTTTCCAACAAGCGAGGTGGCGTCATCGGGTGTTCGCTTCTGCGCTCCCAGAACGCGTAGACGGCGAGCCCGACAATGCCAAGGCAGGCGACGATCATGAGCAGCGTGGCCGGTTGGGCTGGAGCGCTCGCGACATCCAGAGCTTCAGCCGACCCGATCTGGCTGAGCGCCCAGGTGAGTGCCCCGATCGCCGCGGCGAGGATTCCGGCGCCAATCAAGTCGAATCTACGGTGGATCCGACCGTCCTTGGGTGCGAAGACCAGCAGAACCCCCACTGCCGCGAGCGCAAGCGGCGGGTTGATCCAGAACACGGATGGCCAGCCGAACGTCTCGGTCAGCCAGCCGCCCAGGACAGGACCTCCCGCCGTGGTGAGAGCTGATGCCGCAGCCCATACGCCGATCGCTCGGTTCCGCTCCGCGCGCGGATAGGTGGCCCCGATCAGGGCGAGGCTGGCGGGGGTGACGATCGCCGCGGCTGTTCCCTGCGCGATGCGTGCGGCGATCAGCCAGGTCGGTGAAGGCGCCAGCGCGCAAGCCCCGGACGTCAGACCGAACAGGACGCAACCGAGCCCGAGCATTCGCGCCTTCCCGTAAACATCCGCGAGCGCACCGCCGATCAATGTCAGCGAGGCGAGCGCCAGCATGTACCCGTTGAGAACCCATTGAACGGAGGCAAGGTCCGCTCCGAAATCAGCGCGCAATATTGGTAACGCAACGGGCAGCGCAGTCCCATCGATGAACGCCATCGAGGACGCGAGCACGCAGGCCGTGAGCACCATGCCTCGGTGCCGAGGCGGCGCTTCCCGCCCGAGCTCTCGCGGGCAGGGTTCTGCATCGACAACGCAGCGACTGTACTGTCCTGCGAGCGGCTGCGTCTCGTGGTGACAAGCTCGCCGTCTCTGGCTTGCAGGCGTGGTCATTTGCAGTCTCGTTTTGGGTTGTGGGTGTTTCTGACAGCGACCTCACACCGTGGCCGTTGAACCTCCCGCGAGGGAAATCACCTCTCGCCATAGAATCGATCGACAATCGTTATTGGCCGCTTGCCACGCGGCGTGATGCCGTCACGGGCTGTGCGCTTGCTTTGATTTAGGGAGGGTAGAAAGGACCGTCGCAGCGGTATTCCCCGCCACTATGGAAACCATGCATGCCGATTATTGGAAAGTTTCGTCTCGCGGTGCGATCTATGAGCGGATCAGCGGGAGACCACCATCGGCATTCGTCCGTGAGAATTTGCGGAGGGCGAGCGGTTCTGCCCTACGCCCCGATCATTTCGAACAAAAACTGGGACGCGGATCATCGGCCAATACGACGACAATGTCGGCTTCGGCCAGAGCCGCGTGCCACGAGTTTGGACGCTGGGCCGAGAAGTGCTGCTGGTAGGCGATAACTGTGGAGAAGAGAATGCTGCTACCTCGTCGACCGGTTCCAGAACTGCGCGTGCCGACACTTGCTCATGGCGACTTCGACCTTGCCGCCGACGCGCCGGAGCGGTTTACGTTGATATCCTTTTACCGTGGGCTCCATTGTCCGGTCTGTCTCAAATATCTGCGCGACCTGGAATCGCTGATCTCCGAATATGAGCGTCGCGGCACAAAGGTCATTGCCGTCAGCTCTGACGTTGCCGAGCGCGCTCAGGAAATGGCGCGCAAGGTCGGCACAAGCCTGCGATTTGGACATTCGTTGCCGCTGACAGTTGCGCGGCAATGGGGCCTATATATTTCTGCGTCGCAGGGAAAGTCATCGATTAACGTCGAGGAGCCGCCGCTATTTTCGGAGCCGGGCGTATTCCTCGTCCGTCCGGATGGTGCCTTGTACTACGGCGCGGTTCAAACGATGCCGTTTGCACGTCCGCTGTTCTCGGAATTGCTTCAGGCGATCGATTTCGCGATCTCCAAAGATTATCCGGCGCGTGGCGAGTATGACGGCCCTGTCTCATCGTGAGCACCGCGTCGCTGATCCTTACCGACGTCGGCCTGGCGCTCTCAGAGCCGAAGGCCATTGACGCGCAACGCAGTACCAAGGTGCTAGCCGCATCGAGCTTGGGCTGTTGCCTGGTGTTCGTCAGCAGCGCCGTCGTCACAGTCGCGCTCGCGGCGATTGGTCGAGACATGCGCCTGTCGCCGCTCGACCTACAGTGGTTCATGAACGCCGAACTCCTGCCGCTCGTGGCCGTGACCTTGGTTGCCGGCGCTCTGGGTGACCGGTTCGGACAGAAGCGGACCTTCCTTGGGGGAATTGCCCTCTACGGCTTAGGTACAGCCGCGATTGCCTTCGCACCGGGTTTCGCGTCGCTCATCGTCGGCCGCTTGTTGCAAGGCCTGGGCGAAGCCGTGATCCTGCCCAATGGCCTTTCCGTGCTTGGGCGGGCCTTTCCCGCCGGCGAGAAAGCCCATGCGGTCGGCATCTGGTCCGCCGCTGCGGCTGTTGCCAGCGGTGTCGCGCCCGCGATCGCTGGCGCGATCCTCGATCATGGATCCTGGCGCATGACCTTTCTGATGCTCCTGCCTGTTGTCGCCGGCGCGCTGGCAGTCGGCGCCGTGTGGATACCCAACGACGCCCCAGCCAGCCGCGCCCGGGTCGACGTCGGTGGCGCGGTCATTTCAACAGTCGGGCTCGGCGGGTTGAGCGCGGGGCTGATTAATCTGACAAACGGCTTCGGTTCGAGCCCGTGGGTGCTCCTCACCCTGATCGTCGGTCTGGGCGGCTTGGCCGGCTTCATCGTGAACCAACGGCGATTAGGCGACAGCGCCATGCTGCCCCCGTCGATCTTCGCCTCACGGTCCATCGTTGGTGCGAACCTGTTCACCGCGCTCCTCTATGGGCCGTTCACGATCATGCTAACCTTGATCCCGTTCGTGATGATCCGGGGTGCGCACCTGCCGGCGCTGGTGGCAGGCCTGTCCTTCATTCCCCTGCAGGTGCTGATTACGGCCGTCTCGCCGCTCGCCGGCGTGCTCTGCCGCCGGTTCGGCCGACGCGTGCCGTTGTTCTCTGGTGGCGCCGTCGCCACCTTGGGATGCATCATGGCGCTCCGTATCGGTCCGAGCGCGACCTATTGGGCGGACATCTTCCCAAGCATCCTGTTGCTGGCGCTTGGCATGAGCCTGGCGATTGCGCCGTTGACGACCCTCGTCCTCACCTCCGTCGAGCCCGATCGCGCCGGAACCGTGTCTGGAGTCAACAGCGCGTTCTCTCGCGCCGGGTCGCTCTTCGCCATCGCCCTGCTTGGCGGCGTCCTGCAGCAGGGCGGTCCTCAGCTGTTCTCGGGATTCCACATCGCAATGACTGTTGCCGCGGTCACCTGCGTCCTCGCCACGCTCGCGGTGTTCGTCATCGAGCCCGGGCCCCACGTCGATTTTATTCCGCGGGACTGACGCCGGCACTGAACGGCCAATCGTGCAGCCCCACCAAGTCTTCCGAAGCTTACGATATGGAGTTGCGATGTGAAGGAAAGCGATATGGAACAATCTCCCGAGGTCGGCGACAGGATCACCGACAAATCAGCGCCGCCCGATGACGACACCGTGTGCGACTGGATCGGGCCGAAGGCGTTCGGGCATTGGGCTGAACTGCGCAACTGGATCGAGGCATACTACCCCGCGGTCTTCGCGCCGGAATGGCTCTATCGTGGCAAGAAGCGCGGTTGGTCCCTGCGCTATAAAAAGTCCAGGGCATTTTGCACTTTCCTACCGGAATACAGGTTGTTCTCGGTCGAGGTAGTCTTGGGGGGAGCAGAGCGAGAGAAGTTTGAGGCGCGGCGTTACGGGTGGCGCCCGCAATTGGTCAAGCTCTACGATGAAGCCCGAGCATACCCCGACGGAAAATGGTTGAAAGTTGGTATCTCATCCGCAGCCGACCGGCGTGACGTGACGGAGCTTCTAAGTCTGAAGCGTCCTCCTCCGCGGTCACCCGGTTGAGATGTCTGCGCCGCGCGCGGCGGGGCGATGTTTCACTCACCTTCGACAGTCGCGGGACACGGGACTCTCCCCATGACCGTCAGGTCGATCGCCACGAGCGCTTTTGCCCTCGCTGCCGTGGCGGTATCTCCCTCGAGAAACGCAGTGGCCTGCACGGGGAGAAATTGCAGGGTTTTCAGACCAATGGAGCCCAACACGGCCGCAAGATACGGCGTGAGAAAATCGGGCTGGTTGGCCCGGTCACCGGTAAAGACGCCGCCAGAAGCGATGCCGATGAACACCGGGCGATCATCGAGTTTTCCCACTTTCCCATTCGGCGTCGATCTAAAGGTGCGGCCGGCGCGCAGGATCTGGTCGATCCATGCCTTCAGGACCGAGGGAACAGTGAGGTTATGCATCGGCGTTCCAATCACGATCGCATCCGCCGCCTCGACCTCCCGGATGAGCGTTTCAGAAAGATCCAGCGACCCCTTCAGCGGAGCGGCCAACGTTGCCGCCGTCGATAGGGTCGTGGCGTAGCCAGGAGTGGCATGCGGCAGTGGGGCGGCGCCAAGATCTCGCCGACAGATGGTCACGCAGGGCGCGACCTCGAGGAGCTTCTCCACGATCGCCGACGACAGCTGCCGGCTGTGTGATTCCGCACGTGGGCTGCAATCAATATGCAGGATACTCTTCATGCTTTACTCTCTTCGCCCAGTCCCGTCACGTCGAGTCCTCGCCGCATCGCGCATCACATAAAAAGCTCCGATAACCTTCAGCGATGATCGATGCGGCCAGACTGGAGTTCAGAGCGACCTAGCGGGCGCAACGGCTGGAAAGTCCTTCTCGGGATCGAAGACGTTGTTGAAGAAGTTCGTTAGGGAGTACATTGCCACCAGCGCGACGATCTCCATGACATTCGCATCCGTGTAGCCGGCATCGCGGACGGCTTTCAGATCGGCGTCACTGACCTTGCCGCGGGTCTCGATGACTTTGCGCGCAAACTGGATGGCGGCATCTCGCTTCGGGTCGCTGGCATGGCCCATCCGGGCCAGAATAATTTCATTGGCCGGCAGCTTGGCCATGTGATCGGCCGTAAAGCTGTGAACCGTCAGACAGTAGTCGCAGCCATTCACTTCGGAGACGGCAAGGCCGATGCTGTCACGCGTCTTTACGTCGAGCGCCTTGCTTAACGAGCCGAGCAGGGTGGCCCATGAGTTGAACGCGACCGGGCTTGCCGCGAAGGTCGCCATCATGTTTGGAGTGAACCCGATGTTCTTGGTGAACATATCGAGGGTCGGTTTTGAATCGGCCGGCACCTGTTCCGGCTTGAGAGCGGCAGTTCTTGGCATCATAATTCCCGCGGGTTGCTGGTTTCGCTAACGATCAAACGAGGTTCAACACTTCGGTTACCGGACGGCGCGGCTTCTGCGCCCAGTTGCCCGGACGCAGAGCGCCTACGGACAGCAACATGACCGGTACTTCGTCTTTGGCGAGCCCGAACTCGCGGTGCACAGCTTCCGCATCGAAGCCGATCATCGGCGTCGAACCCAGGCCGAGCGAGCGGGCTGCATAGATCATCGCGGCCGCGCCGAAGGTGGCGCTGCGAAGTGCTTCGTCGCGCTGACGCTGCGGGTACTCCATATACAGATCGCGGGCGGGGATTTCCCATTCCGGCACCATCTTTGGCGGCATGATGCCCGCTTCCACCAGCGGTGCCAGGCGCTCTGGTACGACGCTGGAGTCGGCCAGCTGGCCGCAAACGATAAAGGTAACGGCTGCTTCGGTAATTGCGGGCTGATCCCAAGCGATCGGACGCAATCGGGTCTTGGCTTCGCGCGAACGTACGGCGATGAAGCGCCAGTTCTGCAAGTGGAAGGATGTTGGCGCGGTGGTGCCAATTCGCACCAGCTCGCGGATTTGATCGTCGCTCAGGGTGGCTGCGGTGTCGTAGTACTTGGCGGAGCTGCGGCCCAGGATGCATTCGATGACCGCGTTGGTCGTGGTGATCCCGTTTGTCATGGTAATTCCTATGCGTGAAGGGACAGGTTGAAGTGCTTTCGCTCTCTTCGTCGGAAATGCTGCAGGGATGCAGCCCGGTCGACATCTCATGCCGAGGGGCAGGGTAGATCGCAGGCTGCCTCCGGCACGTCTGATAGGACGCGGCCGGCCGGTAACGTACATCGAGTAGGTGTTGCTCACGGACGAGCGCGAATGATCGTCTTCCCGCTGATCCGCTTCGTCGGATTGAAGGCGGCGACAGCGTCGTCGAGAGTCGCGATGCTGCCGATGTTGGTCCGCAGTCGTCCGTCCCGCACCCGCTGGACAATCTCTCCCAGTTGGGCACGATCGGAATCAACAACGAAGTCGACGGCTAGGCCGTCAACGGGTCGTACTTCGCTCGGTCCGACGATGGACACCAGCGTTCCACCGGTTCGAATCAGGCATGCGGAACGCCTCCCGATGTCGCCGCCGATGACATCGAACACCAGATCGAGTCCGTTGACGTCTTCAAGGGTGTCGTTCTCGAGATCCAGGAACTCCTGCGCGCCGAAGTCTAGGGCGTTCTGACGATCGGCGGCACGTCCGGTGCCGATGACGTAGGCGCCAGACAATCTTGCGAGTTGGGTCACCATCGATCCGACTGCACCGGCTGCGCCGTGCACGAGGACGGTCTGCCCAGCCTGAAGGCGGCCATGCACAAACAGTCCTTGCCATGCGGTGAGGCCTGAAATTGGCAGACTCGCGCCCGCCGTGAATTCGACGTCCCCCGGCAGAGGCGCGAGGTTGCGTGCCTCCATGGCTACGTACTCCGCCAGAGAGCCGTCGCGATACCAATCGGCAAGTCCGAACACTCGCTGCCCCACCGACAGCCCCGTCGTGCCGTAGCCGAGAGCGGTGACCACACCGGCCAGCTCGTGTCCCGGAATCGACGGTGTTCGGCTGCGATCGAGGCGATCGGTCCACGTCGAGGGCCACGTTAGCTCGGTCGGGACGAATCCCGATGCATGAACCTGAACGATAACGTCGTTGATGGCGGCCTGCGGCTCGGAACGCTCCACGAGCCTCATTCCACCGGTCCCCGCTGCCTGGTCCGCTACGACGATTGCCTTCATCATCCACTCCTCTGCATGTGGTGTGCCACCATCTTCTGAATTCAGTTGTAGAGGAGCAAAAATACGACCGCGAAACTCGATGGTCCAATGACGTGTGGCTATGGAATCGATGCCATTGGCGCGCCGCGTGAAAGTGAAAGGCGCTATGGCGCAGCAGTGAACAGAGCGACGACCCGCAGTGATGAGTTTTGGTCATTGAGGACGCGAGAAAGATCTGCGTCGTGCGCAGAAAAGCCGGTTCTGTCGGCTTACGCGTCAATTCGATCCTGATCGCGCGCACGAGGAAGGTTCTACCGCCACATCGCTGATGAGGCGGCCGACCGGTCGCAATTGCAAAGTCGAAACGAGCAATGCCGCCGGCGCTCCCGGCGCGGTGGTCGCTGGCGGGCGAAGCGCTCAATCCGCTTCGATATAGGGGATGTGGAGTTCAGCCAGATCATCTTCATAGCTGGCCTGGGTGCTTGCGTTGTGGCTGGAAGTTGCGGCGTCCGGGCGTGTGTGAATATCCGCGCTAATGCCGAGAAGCTCGCCAATAGGGCAGAGGTTCGCGGCCTCCAGCAAGAAGGCTCGTTGTTGGGTGTCGAGTTCGCCCTCCAGCACGAGTGTGCGTTCGAACGAATCTCGTTCGCCGTTTGCGCCATGGTGGAAGCTGACACCGACTTTCACCCGCACCAACGGCAGTTTTCGACGTCGGGCGTGAAAGCGAACAGTCATGGCGGTGCATGCAGCGAGAGAGGTGCTGAGAAGGTCGTAAGGATTGGGACCGGGAGAAACGTGGCCGATTCCATCCGGGCCGCCGATGGGAAACTGAGATCCGTCTACCTGACCGACCAGCGTGCCGTGATTGGCGGGGTCGCTCGCGACGAAAACCTCGCGGCGCTTGGATGCTTTGTCCCGTGGCGTCATGGCGTCCTTCCACTGTGTTCAGCGCCATGTGAAGCGGCGTCACGAACTTGTCGCAAGCGCCGGAGCGGCACGCTTGGCAATTAAGATCGGTGACCATTCAGGTAAAGCTATCGTATCCATAATCGGTAGGAATGCGCCGTGAAGTCGACATCGAGCAACAACGTTGGCCTCGAGTGCCATTCGGCGTTCGTCATCCTCGCCACGGCAGTACAGCGCGCGGCGAGCGGCAATAACGATCGTTTATCGACTCCATGGCGAGAGATGATTTCCCTGGCCGACGCTGCAACGTCAATCTCCGGGCATCGTCGTACCGAACTCGCGGTTTCGCGATCGGCGCGCCAAAGTGCTTGGAGAGAAGGCAGTGAGTACGATTGACATAACGGAGGATCGGGCTCCGGCGAGCCGGCTCAATCGCAGTGCGTTTCGTCGCCTTCTGCGATGCGGCGCTGCAGTGATCGTTATGCTGGTTGTGTTGGCGATCATTGGCTGCGACGAAGCGCAGTCGCAAGGGGCCGCGCCGCCACCGGTGACGGTCGCGCAACCGGTCAAGCGCATCGTCACCGACTGGGATGAGTTCACCGGCCGCTTCGAGGCGATCGAGGAGGTCCAAGTCCGCGCCCGCGTCGGCGGATTCGTCAACAGCGTCGAGTTCAAGGACGGCGCGATCGTCAAGGCCGGCGATCTGCTCTACATCATCGACCCGCGTCCGTTCGAGGCGGTGGTGCTGCAGGCCGAAGGCCAGCTCGCTGACGCGCGCGCCAAGGGCGAGCTTGCCAAGCGCGATCTCGAACGCGGGCTGACCCTGGTGCAGACCAGCGCGGTCTCGGAGCAGGTCGTCGATCAGCGCCGTCAGGCATTGCAGGCGGCCCGCGCCGCCGAGACGCAGGCCGAGGGCACGTTGAAGGCCGCGCAGCTCAATGTCGAATTCACCCACGTGCTGGCACCGATCACCGGCCGCGTCAGCCGGCATCTGGTGACGCCCGGCAATCTGGTGCAGGGCAGCGAGGGCGGCGCGACGCTCTTGACCTCGATCGTGTCGCTCGATCCGATCTACATCTATTTCGACGTCGACGAGGCGACCTATCAACGCAACAGCAAGCTGTGGTTCGAAGGCAGGCGGCCGAGCTCGCGCGACACGGCGAACCCGGTGCAGATCGTGTTGACCGGCGAAACCAAGCCCTCGCATGAGGGCAAGATGGACTTCCTCGACAACCGGCTCGACGTCTCGACTGCCACGCTTCGCAGCCGCGCGATCATTCCCAACCACGATCTCTCGATCCTGCCCGGCCAGTTCGGTCGCGTCCGCATCATCGGTTCCTCGCCCTATGAGGCGCTGCTGATTCCGGACACCGCTGTTGCCACCGACCAGTCGCGCAAGATCGTGTTCGTGGTCAAGGACGACAACATGGTAGAGGCCAAGCCGGTCGTACTCGGCCCGCTCGATGACGGCCTGCGCGTGATCCGCGAAGGCCTCAAGGCGGAAGACCATGTGATCGTCGACGGGCTGCAACGCGCCCGCGTCGGCGCCAAGGTGACGCCCAAAATGACGCCGGCTCCGGCAGATGACAAGCCAGCGGCAGGTGCGAAGCCATGAATCTCGGAAGGCTCTCCGTCAATCAACCCATCCTCGCGATGGTGCTGTCAATCGTGCTCCTGATCGTCGGCGCGATCGCCTATCAGACGCTGCCGGTCTCGGAATATCCGCAGGCGGTGCCACCGACCGTCACGGTTACGACGCAATATCCGGGTGCTTCGGCGCAGACCGTGTCCGACACCGTCGCCGCTCCGATCGAGCAGGAGATCAACGGCGTCGAGGACATGTTGTATCTTTACAGCCAGTCGACGTCGAACGGCCAGCTCACCATCACGGTCACCTTCAAGCTCGGGACCGACCTCGACAAAGCCCAGGTGCTGGTGCAGAACCGCGTCGCGATCGCGCAGCCGCGTCTGCCTGAAGAAGTGCAGCGCAACGGCGTCGTCACTCGCAAGAACTCACCTGACATCCTGATGGCCGTGTTCGTGTTGTCACCCGACGACAGTTTCGACCAGCTCTACATCTCGAACTATACGCTGCTGCAGGTCCGCGACCAGCTCTTGCGGCTCGACGGCGTCGGCGACATCCAGATGTTCGGCGCGCGCGACTATTCGATGCGGCTGTGGCTCGATCCCGACCGAATCGCCAATCTCGGCCTGACCTCGGGCGAGGTGCTGGCGGCGATCCGGGCGCAGAACCTGCAGATCGCCGGCGGCCAGATCGCCGAGCCGCCGATCGCCGATCGCGCCTTCCAGCCCAACCTCGTGTTCACCGGCCGCCTCAAGGACATCAGGCAGTTCGAGGACATCGTGGTGAAGGCCGGCTCCGACGGCCGCACCGTGCGGCTGCGCGACGTTGCCCGCGTCGAGCTCGGCGCGCTGTCCTACGCCACCAGCAGCCGCATATTGCGCAAGTCGGCCGTCGCAATGGTGGTGACGCAACGGCCGGGGTCGAACGCGCTCGATACAGCGAAGGCGATCTCGACCACCATGGCGAAGCTGAAGGAGAGTTTTCCGAAGGGGCTCGACTACAATATCGGATACAACCCGACCGAATTCATCGCCCAATCGGTCCATGAGTTGATCAAGACGGTCTACGAGGCGATGGCGCTCGTCGTCATCGTGGTGCTGGTGTTCCTGCAGGGATGGCGGCCTGCGATCATCCCGATCATCGCGATTCCGGTGTCGCTGGTCGGCACCTTTGCGGTGATGGCCGTGCTCGGATTCTCGATCAACAATCTGACGCTGTTCGGCCTCGTGCTCGCGGTCGGCATCGTGGTTGACGACGCCATCGTCGTGGTCGAGAATGTCGAACGGCATCTCGAGCGCGGGATGTCGAGGCGCGATGCCGCGCTCAAGACCATGGAGGAGGTCGGCGGCGCGCTGGTCTCGATCGCGCTGGTGCTGTGTGCGGTGTTCGTGCCGACCGCCTTCCTCGGCGGCATTTCCGGACAGTTCTTCCAGCAGTTCGCGGTGACGATCGCGGTCGCGACCGCGATCTCCTGCTTCTGCTCGCTGACGCTGTCGCCGGCGCTGGCGTCGCAGATCCTCGTGCAGCATGAGGAGAAACGGCCCCCGGCACGCTGGAACATCATCGCGCGCGGCTGGGACAACTTCACCGCGCTGTTCGACCGCGTGTTCGATCGCCTGGCGCATGGCTATGCGGCTCTCGCCGACTTCGTGATCCGGCGCACCGCGGTGATGCTGATGATCTACCTCGTGCTGATTGGCAGCGCCGGCTGGCTGCTCGCCACCACTTCGCAGGGCTTCATTCCGGCGCAGGATCGCGGCTACCTCATCATCTCGGTGCAGTTGTCGGGCGCGGCGTCGCTGGCGCGAACCGCGACGGTGGTGCGCGAGATCGAGCGAATTGCGCTGGATACCCCAGGTATCGTGCGTGTTGGCGCATTTAGCGGCTTTTCCGGCGCGACGCGCACGCAGGCCGGCAATGCCGCGGCCTTGTTCCCGGTGTTCGACGAGCCGGAAGTACGGCAGAAGAACGGATTGTCGGCCGACGCGATCACAGCTGACCTTCGCAAACGGCTGTCGGTAATCCAGGGCGCCTTCATCATCGTCATTCCGCCGCCCGCGGTGCCGGGCATCGGCACCGGCGGCGGCTTCACCATCCGCATTCAGGATCGGCAGGGGCGCGGGCCCGAGCTGCTGGCCGCCGCGACCGACGAGCTGGTCGCCGCCGCGCGCAAGTCGCCGAACCTGACCTCGGTGTTCTCGCCGTTCTCGGCCAACACGCCGCAGCTGTTCGTCGATGTCGATCGCGTCAAGGCGCAGAAGCTCGGGGTTCCGATCGCCAACATCAATGACACGATCCAGACCTATTTCGGCTCGACCTACGTCAACGACTTCAATCTGTTCGGCCGCACCTATCACGTTACCGCGCAGGCCGATCTGCCGTTCCGGAAAGAGAATTCTGACTTCGCGCGGCTACGTACCCGCAACGTCGCCGGCGACATGGTGATGCTGGGCAGCATCGTGGACTTCAAGGACATCTCGGGACCCGACCGCGTCGCGCGCTATAATCTCTATTCGGCGTCGGAACTGCAGGGTGAGCCGGCACCCGGCGTGAGCTCGGCGACGGCGCTGACGACCGTCACGGAACTCGCCGACCGGACCTTACCGAGCGGCTTCGCGTTCGAATGGACCGACCTGTCCTATCAGCAAGTGACAGGCGGCAATGCCGGCCTCTACGTGTTCCCGATCTGCGTGCTGTTCGTCTATCTGGTGCTGGCCGCGCAATATGGCAGCTGGACGCTGCCGTTCGCGGTGATCCTGATCGTGCCGATGTGCCTGTTCGCGGCCACCATCGGCGTGCGCATCATGGGCCAGGACGTCAACATTCTGACCCAGATCGGCTTCGTGGTGCTGGTGGGGCTGGCCGCCAAGAACGCGATCCTGATCGTCGAGTTCGCGCGCGACATCGAGCTCGAGGGCCGGTCGCGGCTGGACGCGGTGATCGAGGCCTGCCGGCTCCGCCTGCGGCCGATCCTGATGACGTCGTTCGCCTTCATCCTCGGCGTGCTGCCGCTGGTGGTGTCGACCGGCTCGGGCTCGGAAATGCGCCAGGCGGTCGGTGTCGCCGTGTTCTTCGGCATGCTCGGCGTCACCCTGTTCGGCCTCGTCTTCACGCCGATCTTCTACATGGTCGTGCGCAACCTTGCGGAAGGAAAGAACGAGGGCAAACCGCCCCAGACGACCGCGGCCGCGGCCGGGTGAATCGCCCCGAGTTCCCTTGCGTCAGCGGGCATGCGGTTATTTGTCCGCGTGTGTCACCCTGCTAGCCGGCAAGACCGAGGGGCGACTGGCATTTCCCGGCCGATGGAGTACGCTTTCTCGAGTGGCCGCGCGTGTGCTGCGTGGAGAGCTTGATCAGCCGACTTCAAGCTGAAGCCCGTCGCCGGGATCTGACAGATGGTGCAGCAGTCGCTGAACGTCGCGTACTCGCGTGGTAGCTCTCAGGTGTTGTGGGCGGACGGCGAGCGCGTGTTCAGCCGTGGCTGGCGACTGGACGACAATGGCAACCGGCTCGCCGTGTTGCTCGTTGCTCCTGCCGCCGACCAACCGTCGCGCTCAAGACTCGATCGCCTCACGCACGAATACGAATTGAAAGATGAGCTCGATAGCGCATGGGCGGCGCGGCCGCTCGGCCTCTTACGTGACGCCGGTCGGACCGTGTTGGTGATCGATGATCCGGGCGGCGTGCCGCTAGACCATCTGCTCGGCGCGCCCATGGATGTAGGGCGCTTCTTGCGGCTGGCTGTCGCGATTACATCGGCTCTGGGCAAGCTTCATCAGCGCGGGCTTATCCACAAAGACATCAAGCCAGCTAATATCATGGTGGACTGCGCGGATGGAAATGCGCGGCTCACCGGGTTTGGCATCGCATCGCGCCTGTCCCGCGAGCGGCAGGCCCCCGAACCGCCCGAGACCATCGCCGGTACGCTTGCCTATATGGCGCCCGAACAAACCGGGCGGATGAACCGCTCGGTCGATGCCCGCAGCGATCTCTACGCCTTCGGTGTCACGCTGTATCAGATGCTCACGGGTGTCCTGCCCTTCACAGCGGCCGACCCGATGGAGTGGGTGCACTGCCATATTGCAAGACCACCAGCGCCTCCCAGCGAGCGGTCAACGAATCTCCCAGGTATCGTCTCCGCGATCATCATGAAGCTGCTCGCCAAGACTGCTGAGGAACGTTACCAGACAGCTGCAGGCGCCGAGAGCGATCTACGGCGTTGCCTTGCTGAATGGGAAGGCCGACGCGACATCAACGAATTCCCGCTCGGGGAACACGACACTCCGGACCGGCTGCTGATCCCCGAGAAACTGTATGGTCGGACAGCCGATATCGATACCCTGCTTGTCTCCTTCGACCGCGTCGCCGTCGGCGGCAGGCCGGAGTTGGTGTTGGTTTCCGGATACTCCGGCGTCGGGAAGTCCGCGATCGTCAACGAGCTTCATAAGCGACTCGTGCCGCGCTGCGGTCTTTTTGCATCGGGCAAGTTTGACCAGTACAAGCGCGACATCCCCTACGCCACGCTTGCGCAGGCCTTCCAGAACCTGATCCGCCCGCTGCTGAGCAAGACCGAAGCGGAGCTGCGGCAATGGCGGGAGGCGCTGCTCGAGGCGCTCGAACCGAACGGCCGGCTCATTGTTGATCTCGTCCCGGAATTGAAGCACATCATCGGCGAACAGCCGCCCGTCCCCGAGTTGCCACCGCAGGATGTGCAGGGCCGCTTTCAGCTGGTGTTCCGGCGATTTATCAGCGTATTCGCGCGGCCGGAACATCCGCTCGCCCTGTTCTTCGATGACCTCCAATGGCTCGACGCAGCAACGCTCGATTTGCTCGAGGATCTGTTGAGCCGGCCGGATGTGCGGAATCTGTTGTTGATTGGCGCTTACCGCAGCAACGAAGTCGATCCCGTCCACCCGCTGATGCGCAAGCTCGAAGCGATGCGCCAGGCTGGAGCGATATTGCAAGACATCGTATTGGCACCCCTAACCAGTGGAGACCTCGGGCAACTCATCGCGGATTCCGTTCACAGCGAACCCGAGAGAATCGTGCCGCTGGCAGGGCTGATCCACGAGAAGACAACCGGCAATCCGCTTTTTGCCATTCAGTTCATTTCTGCGCTCGCCGACGAAGCGTTGCTCACTTTCGACTATGGCGAGGCACGATGGTGCTGGGACCTGAATCGCATTCACGCCAAAGGTTACACCGACAATGTCGTGGACCTTATGGTGGGGAAGTTGAACCGCCTGTCTGTCGAAACCCGGAACGCGTTGCGGAAGCTCGCCTGCCTGGGCAACGACGCAGGGTTCGCCATGTTGCGGATCGTCTACCAGAGCTCCGAGGAGGAAATGCATGGCCAGCTTTGGGAGGCGGTGCGAGCAGGGCTGATCTTTCGTTCGGACAATTCCTATACGTTTCTGCACGACCGTGTTCATGAAGCGGCCTACTCCTTGATTCCGGAGGAATCTCGCGCCGAAACCCACCTCCGAATAGGGATGCTGCTCGCAGCGCGATCCCCTCCAGAACAGCTGGAGGAGACGATTTTCGAAATCGTCAATCAGCTCAACCGCGGCTCGCGTCTTATCACGTCAATTGAGGAGCTTGTGCGGGTCGCCGAGTTGAATTTCATTGCAGGTAGACGCGCCAAGGCATCGACGGCCTATGCTTCGGCGCTGAACTATCTGCTCTCCGGCGTGGCCCTGTTGCCAGCGGACTCTTGGGAACGCCGGCACGACCTGATCTTTGAGCTGGAGCTGCACCGGGCCGAATGTGAGTTCCTCACCGGTGCACTGGCGCAGGCCGAGCAGCGCCTGGCGGCGCTGTCAACCCGAGCCGCAACGACGATCGAACGAGCCCGCGTCACGTGCCTGCAGGTGGATCTTTACACGACCCTGGATCAGGGCAGCCGTGCGATCGCGGTCGGTCTCGACTATCTCCGCCACCTCGGCATCGACTGGTCGCCGCACCCGACGGACGACGAGGCTCGGCGCGAGTATGAGCGGATCTGGTCCCAACTTGGCTCCCGCACGATAGAAAGCCTTATTGATCTGCCTTTCATGAGCAATGCCGCATCGCTTGCGACCCTCGATGTCCTGACGAAGCTCGGGCCGCCTGCCCACTATACGGATGCGAAGTTGCGTTCGATGGTCATCTGTCGAGCGGTCAATCTCAGCCTCGAGGGCGGCAATTGCGACGGCTCGTGCTACGCCTATGCGGTGCTTGGCAGGCTCGCTGGACCGGAATTCGGCGACTACCAGGCGGGACTTCGATTCGGCCGTCTCGGCTACGAACTGGTCGAACAGCGCGGGCTAAGGCGCTTCCAGGCCAGGACCTATTTGAACTTTGGATATCTGCTCATGTTCTGGACGAGACATGTCCAGGAAGGCCGTAATCTGCTGCGGCGTGCGTTCGAGACCGCAAACCAGATCGGCGACCTAACTTTTGCAGCATATTACTACACTCATCTGAACACATATCTTCTCGCGGCGGGCGATCCGCTCGATGACGTGCAAGTCGAGGTCGAGCATGGTCTCACGTTCGCGCACAACATGCGGTTCGGTTTTGCGATTGATTCAATCGCCGGCCAGCTTGGGCTGATTCGGACACTCCGCGGCCTGACGCCGATTTTCGGTCGCTTTGACGATATGCAGTTTGACGAACGCGTGCTGGAGTCCCGCTTTTGCAGGAACCCGGATCTGGCGTTGGCCGCGGGCTCGTATTGGACCCGCAAGCTGCAGGCACGCTTCTTTGCCGGCGACTATGCCGGTGCCCTCGAGGCTTCATTGAGGGCGCAACAGCTGCAGCCGACATCGGCGTCGTTTTTCGAATGCGCGGAATATCACTTTTATAGTGCGCTCTCTAGAGCTGCATCCTGCGAGTCCGCGGCGGCCGACCGATGCCAGGAGCATGTCAGGGCACTCGCGGTGCATCACCGGCAGCTTGAGGTCTGGGCGACGGCTTGCCCGGACAACTTCGAGAATCGCGCAGCACTCGTCGGCGCTGAGATCGCGAGGATCGAAGGCCGCGCGCTCGATGCTGAGCATCTTTACGAACACGCTATCCATTCGGCACACTCGCAAGGCTTCGTTCACAACGAGGCGCTCGCCAACGAGGTCGCCGCACGCTTCTTTGCCGCACGCGGGTTCGGGAAGATCGCGAATGCCTATTTGCAAGATGCGCGGTACGCGTACCTCCGATGGGGAGCCGCCGGCAAGGTAAGCCAACTCGACGAGTTGTATCCGCACCTAAGGAAGGAGAAGCCGATTGCCGGTCCCACAAGCACGATCGGGGCATCGGTTGAACAGCTGGATCTAGCTACTGTGATCAAAGTCTCGCAAGCGGTGTCGGGCGAGATCGTTCTAGACAAACTTATCGACACGCTTATGCGCGCGGCGATTGAGCACGCGGGTGCCGGACGAGGTCTGTTGATTCTGGCGGTAGGTGATGTCTATCGGATTGAGGCGGAGGTCACGACCGGAAATAATACGGTGAACGTCGGTCAGCGACGAGCGAGTGTAACCGCCGCAGATCTGCCGGAGTCCATCCTACACTACGTGATCCGGACAAAAGAGAGCGTTCTTCTCGACGATGCTGCAGCGCCGAGTTCGTTTTCTGCCGATAAGTACATTCATCAGCATCACGCCCGTTCAATTCTCTGCCTGCCGTTGCTCAAACAAGGCACACTTGCCGGTTTGCTCTACCTCGAGAACAACCTGGCGGCCCACGTTTTCACACCCGATCGCGTCGCGACGCTGAAAGTTCTCGCGTCGCAGGCGGCGATCTCGCTGGAAAACTCGCGGCTCTATCGCGACGTCGCAGATCGCGAAGGTAAGATTCGGCGTTTGGTCGACGCCAACATCATCGGAATCATCATCGCCGACGGCGAAGGCCGAATTCTTGAAGCCAATGACGCGTTTTTACGCATTTTGGGTTATGACCGCGAGGACTTGGTTTCGGGCCGTATGCGCTGGACCGAGCTGTCCCCGCCGGAATGGCGCGAGCGCGACATGCTGACTCAAGCAGAACTGAGTTCGACCGGGATAGTTCAGCCTTTCGAAAAGGAGTATATTCGGAAAGACGGCAGCCGTGTGCCCGTGCTTATTGGCGCCGCTTTGTTCAAGGAGGGAGGCGACGAAGGCCTTGCATTCGTGCTCGACTTGACGGAACGCAAGCGGGCCGAGGAAGCGCTGAGCCAAGCACAAAGACTAAGCCGCACCGGAAATTGGATCTACGACGCGACAGCGATGCGTTATCTCTACTGGTCGGACGAGAGTTACAGGATCTGGGGGTTTGATCCGCTGCACGGACTTCCAAGCCGGCAAAGTATGTGGGAACGCATTCACCCGGAGGACCGCGACAGAGTGTGGGCCGCGGTTCAGGGGGCCGTGCATCAGAAGAAGGATTTGATTACCGAGTTCAGGCTCCTCCTGCCGGATGGAACGGTCAAATGGGTCGAAGGGACCAGCTACCACGTGTTTTCCCCTCGGGGTACGCTGGCTGAAGTTATCAGCACAACTGTCGACGTGACGGAACGAAGGTTGGCACAGGAGGAACGTGAGAAGCTGCGCCAGCTCGAGTTGGATTTTGCCCACATCAACCGCGTGAGCATGATGGGGGAATTGGCAGCTTCGCTGTCTCACGAAATTCTGCATCCGATTGCGACCGCCCGCAACAATGCTCGTGCGGGGGTGCGTTTTCTGGAAATGAATCCGCCAAACCTGGGTGAGGTCAGGGAAGCACTCGGTTGTGTTGTCAGGGACGTGGACCGGGCCAGGGACATTGTCGGACGGATGCGTGATCACGTCAAGAAAGCGCCAACGCGAAAGGAGTGCTTTGACTTTAACGCGGCGATCAACGAAGTGCTGATATTGGCGCAAAGCGTGACACACCGGAATGAGGTTTCGATCCAAACCCGGCTTGCTGATGGACTGCGTCCAGTTCTGGGTGATCGCATTCAGCTGCAGCAAGTCTTGCTGAATCTGATTCTCAACGCGGTCGAAGCAATGAGCTCGGTTGCAGATGGAGCAAGGGAGCTGTTGATCAGCACTGAGCAGGATCAGTCAGGCGCCCTCGTAGCTGTACGGGATTCAGGGCCCGGCATTGATGCGCAGCATTTGGACCGAATCTTCGACACTTTTTACACCACGAAGTCCAGCGGAACAGGGATGGGATTGTCGATATGCCGTTCTATCATCCACGCTCATGGGGGCAAGTTGTGGGTAGAAGCAAACGAACCTCGTGGTGCCGTATTTCAGTTCACTCTGCCTGCGGACGACGACTCATGAAGTGTCTTCAATGGGCCGGCCCGGCTGCAGAGCCGAACGAAGGCATCGCTCGAGATGGTCGTCGTCCACTGGCTTGCTGAGGTAGCAAACAACCCCGTCCTTAAGAGCCTGATGCCTGACGACCTCATCGGGGTAAGCGGTAACGAGGATTGTCGGGATCTCGTACCCTGCATCGACCAAATACCTGTGCAACTCGAGCCCGGTCATTCCGGGCATGCTAACGTCGGTGACCAGGCAGGCGGTTTCAGCCAAGACAGGCGATGCCAGGAAATCGGCCGCTGATGGGAACGCTTCGACAATGTAGCCCAGAAACATTATGAGCTTCCGCATCGATTCACGATAAGGCTGATCGTCGTCGACGATAGATATCACTGTACGATTCAACATTGCGGGTTCCAGGCACGTCCGCCGACCGGCACGGGGCGACGCCTCGCAGCATGCAACTTAACGTCACGGACATTCCCCGATAGTGCAAGGCCGCCGTTCCTAAGCTATGGCTTAGGCTTTTGGCTATCCGCTTAGGCGACGGATATTGTTCATCGCCACAGATCGGGCGTAGAATGACGCCGGAAATAGGGAAAATGTACTTCCTCAACGCAGGGTTACCGAGAATGGGTGAGGCAGATCCCAGTGTCTTGGTTATCGATGACGATCCGGAGTTTCGCGACTCGGTCGTTCGGCTGTTGCGGACAGTCGGCTTATCTGCCCGACAATTTTCGTCTGTTTCCGATTTTCTCAAGGCCGATCCGCCGGACGGTCCCACTTGCCTGGTGCTCGATGTGAGAATGCCGGGGCGAAGCGGTCTTGAGCTTCAACGCGATCTTGTCGCCGCAAATAGGCAGGTGCCGATCATCTTCATTACGGCGCACGCCGACGTACCGATGACCGTGCAAGCGATGAAGGGCGGCGCGATCGAGTTCCTTACAAAGCCATTTCGTGATCAGGATTTGCTTGATGCCATCCAAGCCGGCCTCGATCGCGATCGCGCCCGTCGCGAGAGTGATAGCGCATTGGCTACGCTCAAGGATCGATTTGACACGCTCAGCTCCCGCGAGCGTGAAGTCATGCTCGGCGTCGTGGCCGGTCGCCTGAACAAACAGGTTGCCAACGATATCGGTATCACCGAATCCACGGTAAAGGTTCATCGCGTGAATCTGATGAGGAAGATGAAGGCGCGTTCGCTTCCCGAGCTCAGCCGGATGGCGGACCTTCTCAATGTAAGACATCAGCAACCGCAAAGCTCCTGACCTCAAGGGGCCTGCCGTCAGTTGCTGTGTGAGCGCGGCCATCTAGTCGCGTCTGCCGCATTTTGCTGCGCTATTGAGTCCTGTCTCATGTGCCCATCCGGCTAACGGACTCGGGCCGCGAGGTCTGCGTGATCGCTTCTAAGCGAACGCTTAACACAAGCAGCGACGAGCGAACCTCGCAATACCTCCGCGCAATCGACGGCAGTGGCCCGAGCCATCAGACTGCGCTCAACAAGGCTCTCTTTGGAAGGCCGTCTTTCGACGCAAGCGAGCTTACAATGCGCCCGTTTATCGGTCGCTCGGCGCATTCTGAACCGGGATTTGACGTGCATTACGCCACTCTTAGTCCGGATAGGGATCAGGCAATCGTTGTTCCAACAACTTGACGGAGATCAACCGTGGAGCTTCATCAAGTTCGCTACTTCCTCGCCGTGGCATCCACGCTCAACTTCACCCGCGCAGCCGAGCGGTGCAACGTCGCGCAACCCGCCCTGACCAAGGGAGTGCAGAAGCTGGAGCAGGAACTCGGCGGTCAGCTGATCTATCGCGAACGCCGACTGACGCAGCTGACCGACCTTGGAAAGGCAATCCTTCCAATGCTGGAGCGCACTCTGGCCTCGGCAGAGGCGGTGCGTCGCAGGGCACAGGAGTTCCAACGCAAGGAGGTTGCGCCACTGAAGATCGGCCTTGCCCCATCGATCTCAGCATCGCTCGTCCTCGATCCGATTGCGGAGACAGCGAAGTTCGTACCTGGACTTCACGTCGAGCTGCGCGAAGAGGCCGCTGAGAAGCTCGTCGACCTTTTACTCAAGGGCGAGATCAGCGCCGCAATGGTCGGGGAGGTGCAGGACATGCCCGCTCGCATCGACGACTGGTCGCTGTTCGAAGAGCGCTATGTCGCCGTTCTCGCGCCGACACACGAGCTTGCAAATCATTCCTCGCTCGGCATCGATGACCTCCGTGAGACCATCTTGCTGGAACGCTCCGGATGCGACATCACCCCGAAGATTCAACGGTCGTATTCCCCTGAGGAGCCATTCCACCTTGGGCACTCCGGAAGTAACGACTTGCACCTGCAACATCTGGCGGCGGCTGGCTTCGGTGTGATAATCGCGCCCGAGCACATGCCGCGTCTCGCGACGCTCAAGACCATCCCGCTCGAAGGCGATCTGGTTTCGCGGGAGGTTCGGCTGCTGGCAGTGCAGGGGCGTCGCTACTCGCCGGCGCTGGACGCTTTCGTCAAGGTCGCACGGCTTCGCGACTGGTCGGCCGTTGTTCGGACGGCGTGAAAATCGTGGAATGTGTCCATCGCGCCGAGCGAGTGGAATGGAAATGATAACGACCCGGCATTTCTAATGATTGGCGTGCCTGCTTACTGGTTGTCTAACCGAGCTGAGTAACGGTTGCGCGGAATGCGAACAAGCATGGGACGGCGTAGTCGCCTCTTGGGTGCACGCGCTCTCCGCCTCGCAAGAATCGGCTCGAGCAATCAAGTCAGTAGGAGTCACCGATGTCGTTCCGCTTTATCACCAAGTCTATCCATGCCTACCTGATCGACTACCCCGTTGCGATCGCCTTAATCGCGGCACCGTTTGTGCTGAAGCTCGGTCAGAGTGGGCCGGTCGCCATGTGGCTCTCGGTTTTCGCCGGTGTGGCCGCGCTGCTGCTGGCCGCGCTGACCGACCATCCCACCGGGCTCGTCCGCATCATTCCCTACTGGTTGCACCTTTGGGTCGATCGGGCCGTTGGGGTGGTGTTTGTCATTGCTCCGTTTGCCTTCGGATTCGCCGGGCTCGACGCCTGGTACTACTGGGTTCTCGCCGCCGCCGTCCTGATCACGACCTCAGTCCTGAACGCGCCCGAGAAGCCGGTTGCGATGCATTCGGAATTCGGCAGGCGCGCCGCGGGTTGAAGGCGCTAATGACGTAATCGAGGGCAAGACGTTGCTGATGTTCGTCCGCTGGCGTCCGTCACGAATGGGGCGCGTTAGAGGCTTGGACCAGATCATCCTTTTGAGCGTCGATGGTGGAAGGCTTTCGCAGTGCCAGCCTTCGGGCGGTGCGGCCAGATCCTCTGACGTCGTGGAGTACGGCGAGCGACGATAACGACCGTCTATCGACTCCATGGCGAGAGGTGATTTCCCTCGCCGACGTTGCAGGGTCACCCTCCAAAAGCAAGGTCCATTCAATCTCTTGATCAGCGCCGCGATAGCGTGGCGCCGATTACGGGCGTTGATCGGGCGAAAAAAATGGTGCGAAAGAGAAAAACACAGATGCCCCAGGAGAGATATGACATCGTCATTGTCGGTGCGGGTGCGGCCGGCTGCGTGGTCGCGAGTTATCTCGCCGAACACACCGATGCGTCGATCGCGCTTATCGAAGCGGGCGAGATGGATCGCGATCCGTTCATCCACATTCCGGCGGGCTTCGCCAATATCCTGGTTCACGACCGGCATGTCTGGAAATACGAGACGGTTCCCCAGCACGGCAAGAGCCGAGCATATCGCTCGGGCAGGGTGCTAGGCGGGGGCTCCTCGATCAATGCGATGTGCTATGTCCGTGGCCAGATACGCGACTTCGCCGCGTGGCAAGATGCAGTCGGCGACACCGGTAAATGGTCGTATGAAGACCTGCTTCCCGTCTTCATGGCACAGGAGCGCAACGACACCTTCCACGACGAATATCACGGCATCAATGGTGGTCTGGCGGTGCAGTTGCCGAAGGGCATCAACGAGCTGAACCAATATTGCCTCAAGGCCTTCCAGGAGTATGGGATTCCCTATAATCCCGATTATAACGGCGAGAGCCAGATCGGCGTCTCGCCGGTGCAGTCGACGGTCGGAAATCAGCGCCGGTGCAGTGCGGTCGATGCTTATCTGCGTCCGCACCTCGTCTCAGGCCGCGTCACTCTTCTCACCAGCACGACCGTCGTTCGGATTCTTATCGAAAACAAGCGGGCCGTCGGCATCGAGCTGAAGGACAACGGCCTCGAGAGAATCATGGCCGGCGAGATCGTGTTGTCGGCCGGGGCCGTCCATAGCCCGAAGATTCTCATGCACTCGGGTATCGGACCAGCCGAGCAGTTGCAGCGGCACGGCATTCGGGTGATTGTCGATTCTCCGGGGGTCGGCGAAAATCTCCACGACCACCCGATGGTACCCGTCCGGGCCTATGTAAAGGGCGATCTCGGCTATCAGGCGGCCGCGCAGGGGCTCGGCACCGTTAAGGCCGGCCTGCGTTATCTCGTCACCAAGGATGGCCCGGCGTCGGGCAACGGCATCGAGACGGTTACCCACTGGAATCCGTCGGACTTCGCCGCCGACCCCACGATCCAATGCTATCACGCTCCTATCATCTTGAACGAGCAACTCGGCCCGACCGGCGACCGCTCGGGTGTCACCTTCGAACTCGTGGTGCTTCAGCCCAGGAGCCGTGGCTGGGTGCGGCTTGCCGACAGCGACCCGGCGTCGATGCCCCTCATCAACCCGAACTTCGTCGGCGAGGAAGAAGACTTGAAGGCCGCAGTGCAATCGGTGCGCGCGATCCGCGAGGTAATGGCCCAGGAGTCGTTGGCGTCGGTGATCGAGGAAGAGATGGATCCTGGCTCGCAGGTCCGGTCGGATGCGGAGATCGGCGAATGGGTGAAGCGTGTCGTGACGACGATGTGGCACCCGGTCGGCACGTGCCGGATGGGTCAGGACGGGAAAGCGGTGGTTGACGCAAGGCTCAGGGTCCGCGGGGTCGAGGGCCTACGGGTGATAGACGCCTCGATCATGCCGAACATCACCAGCGGCAATACCAACGCCCCGACCCAGGCGCTTGCGCGCCACGCTAGTGCGATGCTGGTCGCCGATCTGAAGCGGACCTAGGCAGCTCTGGCTGCCGCCATAGGCAGGCATTCGGCTGCAGGCGTGAAACACTTGCGAGGAGCCGCCCTGCATGACGCAGGGCGGGGTTGTGCCGTGACGGGCGGTCCTCTGCTTGCTTTCCGGTCGTCGATTCCTTGTGTCAAAAAGCAAGCCGCGGTGCCTCGCTCTCAGATATCCTTCCGAGCTTGGCCCTCCTTGGCCATCCGCCGATAGTCGCTCGGATCTCGATGGTACGCCTTTCGAAAAGCTCGAGCGAAACTTGAACGGCTCTCGTACCCCGCATTTTGAGCAACAACATCGACCGACGTCGTCGTCGTCGCCAAATCGATTGCAGCCTGGCGCATTCTCAAGTCCCGCAGGATCGCCATCGGGGTTCGTCCAAAGACTTCAGAGAATCGGGCCATGAACGCCGAGCGACTCAATCCCGCACTGTGTGCCAAACTTTGAACTGAGTGGGTGGCTCCTGGCCGCGCCACCATATCTGCGAAGGCACGGGTGAGCTGCTTGTCGGCAAGTATCGAGAATCGCTCAGTCCACCGCCGGGATGACCTTAGCGACCGTCGCACCAATGAGACAATGATTTGCTTGAGCAGGGACGCGGTCATGGCTCCAACGCCGACCTCTTGCTGTAGCAACTCGTCCATGGCTTCGCGAAGCTTTTGATCGATCCTGTCCGCCGGCTCGAACTGCTCGATCACCGGTTCCCGAAGCTCCGCGAACAGCCTCACAGATTGGCCAAACGATGCGTTAAAAAAGCCGCATATCTGAACGATTTCGGGGTACTCGTTTGGCACCGCGACGCGGAGGATGCCGTCTTGACGGGTCCAGCAGTCTCTCGAAATGAGCTTTGGTGGGACGTTACTGCCGTCGACCTCGATCGAGAACGGGGTGTTTGGCGGTACGATGATGAGCAAATGAGGGCTCAGCGGTATCGCTGGTCTGCCGTTGATCGATATGCTTCCCTCGCCACTCAAATTGTAGTGGATCCCGGGCGCGTCAATCATTCCCATTTCGACTCGATGGCCGCGCGGCACCAGAAGCTCAGTCAGGGCGATGACATCGATGTCGAGGTCCTGCATCAAGTTGTTGAGGTCTGTTGTAGACAATTTGACAGTCGAGCCCCCGGTCGGAAAAATGTTCTGCCCGACGAGAGCCTGCGCTGGACCCGCTTTCGTGTGCATGACCGTGGTGGCCCTCTACTGTCTGGCTAACGGCGCCAATCGTGCTTTGAAGCCTGTTCTCGAAGAATCAGCAAGGGGCCACCATGCTCGATTGCACCTGCTGACCGACGTTCTTTCCAAACCCGATGGAGTGATCATGATCAGAATGTCCTGGTAGGGAAGTGAAACTCTTGCAGGTCGATCCTGAAGCAACTTCAGCTCGTGGCAGCTGACCAGATTCAGGCGCTCGATGCCGTCATGTGGAGCGCAGCTACAGGCGAGCCCAAACGCTGCGGCACGGGGACAGCGGGCAAAGGACTAGGACGACGACTTGAGCGAATCCGCATCGATCGGCAGACTGCGAACACGTTTGCCAGTTGCGGCGAAGACCGCATTGGTCACTGCGGCGTTGACGATGGCCGTCGGAGCCTCACCAACGCCACCGGGAGCCTCCGCGTTCTTGATCAAATGCGTCTCCACCACCGGCACCTCGTCGATGCGCATCGGCAGATAACTGTCGAAGTTGCTCTGCTCAACCCGTCCATCCTTGAAGGTGATCGAGCCACGAAGAGCGGCAGTCAGCCCGAAAAGCGTTCCACCCTGAACCTGGGCTTCTATCGTATCGGGATTGACGTACATGCCGCAATCAAGCGCACAGACGATCCGTTTAACTTTGACAGAGCCGTCGGCTGCCACTTCGACCTCGGCGACCTGCGAGACGTAACTTCCGTACGCAAATTGGACCGAAATCCCGCGACCGTGCCGCGCGGGAAGGGGTGATCCCCAGCCTGCTTTTTCTGCGGCAAGCGACAAAACGGCAAGCGCGCGCGGATTGTGGCCAAGCAATCCCTTGCGATAAGCGACGGGATCCTGCTTCGCGGCATGGGCGAGCTCGTCCATGAAGCTTTCGACCACAAACACGTTGTGAGTCGGTCCGACACCGCGCCACCAGGATGTCCGGACGCCGCGGGGCTCGACCTGGACATAGTCGACATGGATGTTGGGCAACGCATAGGGAGGCTCGGCCGCGGCTTCGACGGCGTCGGGGTCCAGACCATCCTTGATATAAGGGGGATAATAGCGAGCGAAGATCGAGGAGCCGGCGATCCGGTGCGTCCAGGCAACCGGCTTGCCGGCGGCATCAAGTCCGGCCGACAGTCGATCGAGATAGTACGGCCGATACATGTCGTGCTGGATGTCTTCCTCGCGGCTCCAGATCACCTTGACCGGGCTGTCGACGTGCTTGGCGATCTTGACGGCCAGCACCGTGCCATCGGCCTCCAGCCTCCGGCCGAAGCCCCCGCCAATCAGATGATTGTGAATCTTGATCGAATCCTTGGGCAGGCCGGTGAGTTCGACCACCAGAGCCTGCGTTATCGTCGGCGCCTGTGTCCCGACCCAGATGTCGCAACGATCCTTCTGCAGATGAACGGTGCAGTTCATCGGCTCCATCGCCGCATGAGCCAGAAAAGGAACCTGATAGATGGCGTCAAGCCGTTGCGCCGCCGCAGCAAGGGCCTTGCCTGCATCGCCATGGTTGCGGGCAACCACGCCGGGCTTTTTTGATTCCGCCTCCAACTGCTTGACGATGTCGGCATTGTTGACCTTGCTGTTCGGCCCATCGTCCCACGTGATGGCGGCGGCCTCGAGCCCCTTCTTCGCCGCCCCCATATGATCCGCCACCACGGCGACAGCTTCATCGATATTGACCACCTGCCTAACGCCCATGACCGTGAGGGCGGCTTTCTCGTTTACTGTTTTCGCCTTGCCGCCGAGCACAGGCGAGATAGCCACCGCGGCAACCTTCATACCGGGTAGCCGCACATCGATGCCGTAGAGAGCGCGCCCGTCGACCTTTATCGATGAATCCACGCGCTTGGCACGCGTGCCGATCAGCACGAAATCTTTCGGATCTTTCAATTTGATGTTTGCTGCGGCCGGCACAGGCAGTTTCGCCGCGGCCTCCACAAGTTCGCCATAGTTCAGATGCTTCGAGCCTGACCTATCGAACACAACGCCGCTGGCGGCTCGGCAAGTCGCTGGATCGATATTCCAACGCTTGGCGGCCGCCGCAATCATCAGGTTGCGACCTACTGCCCCTGCCTGACGCAGCGGCGTCCAGAAGGCACGCACCGAAGCGGAACCACCGGTGTTTTGAAGGCCTATGATCGAGTTGACGTAAAGCGCATGATTTGGGGGCGCATGCTGAACCTGAATCTGGTCAAGCTTGACTTCCAGCTCTTCGGCGAGAAGCATTGACAGCGACGTGTAAACTCCCTGTCCCATCTCGACCATCGGCATGATCAGCGTGACGGCGCCGGTTGGATTGATCCGTATGAATCCATTCGGCGCGAAGGTACCCATGACCTCGTTTTCGACCACCTGCGAAGCGGACGCCGCAAAGACGGATTTAGTGCTCGTTCCGGTCAACGCAAAGCCAAGCAGCAAGCCGGTGCCTTGGAGCAAGGAGCGCCGCGACATCGCCGTTTCGTCGCTCCGGCCCTTCAGAATTTGCCTATCCATGACCTCAAACTCCCGCTGCGCGCTTGATCGCGGCGCGAATGCGCTGGTAGGTCCCGCAACGGCACACGTTGCCTGACATCGCTGAGTCGATATCCGCATCGCTCGGCTTCGGAGTGTCTTTCAGCAAGGCCGCCGCCGACATGATTTGGCCGGACTGGCAGTAGCCGCATTGAACCACCTCCAGCTCGAGCCACGCCTTCTGCAAGGCCGCGCCCTGCGGCGCCTGGCCGATCGCCTCGATCGTGGTGACCGCGCTGTCGCCGACGCTGTCAACCGATGTCTGGCAGGAACGGACCGCCTGACCGTCGACATGCACGGTGCAGGCGCCGCACAGCGCCTGGCCGCAGCCGAACTTGGTCCCGGTCATGCCGAGGACGTCGCGCAGCACCCACAGCAACGGGATATCGCCGTCGACATCGACTTTATGGGATGTGCCGTTGATCTTTAACGTGAAAGCCATGGATGCCTCTCAAGCGCATTGGGAGCGAGGGGTGAGTCGACGAGCGCCCACGCATTGGAAGCCCTCAACATGATGAAGTCGCCTGATGCGGCCTGGTCCGGCGGATGCGACGGATTGAAGTTGCGTCGGCGCTAGTCGATGGGATCTCGCCATAGCGACGCCCATTGATCGCACCGCGGGACGAAATTTTCTAATAGCCGTCATGTATGGTTTCCATGACGGCGGGGAATAGGGCTGCGATGGCGCCATGCGAGAGCGCCTTGCATGCGATCGCGCATGCCTATCGGCACGAGTGGTCGATGAAGAGGAAGTGAGTCAGGCGACGATATTTGTTGATTTGTGTCGTTGCGCTGAAGCAATGCAGATTGTTGAGCGACAAGTGAATCCACGAACTGGTCGATGATGTCGGACATCTTGAAGAAAATCGAAACCTACAAGCGCGAAGAGATTGCTGCCTCCAAGCGTGCTCGTCCCCTTGCGAGCATCGAGGCTCGCGCCAAGGCGGCACCGCCACCGCGCGGCTTCTTCCGTGCGATCAAAGAAAAGCATGGCGCCGGCGACTATGCGCTGATTGCCGAGATCAAGAAGGCGTCGCCATCGAAGGGCCTCATCCGGGCCGACTTCGACCCGCCCGCCTTGGCAAAAGCCTATGAGGCCGGGGGCGCGGCGTGCCTTTCGGTGCTGACCGATACGCCGTCGTTCCAGGGGCATCTCGACTTCATGGTCGCGGCGCGCGCGGTAACCAATCTGCCGGTGCTGCGCAAGGACTTCATGTTCGACACCTATCAAGTTGTCGAAGCCCGCGCTCACGGCGCCGATTGCATCCTGATCATCATGGCCGCACTCGACGATGCGGCCGCTAAGGATATCGAGGACGCCGCGATCGCGCTGCAGATGGATGTTTTGATCGAGATCCACGACCGGTTCGAACTCGACCGCGGGCTGAAACTCCGCTCGCCCATGATCGGCGTCAACAACCGCAATCTACGTACGTTCGAGACCACGCTCGCGACAAGCGAGGCGTTAGCGCGGCTGATCCCGAAGGAGCGGCTGATGGTCGGCGAAAGCGGCATTTTCACGTCGGACGATCTGGCCAGGCTCGAGCGCGTGGGCATGTCGACGTTCCTTGTCGGCGAGAGCCTGATGCGCCAGCCCGATGTCGCGGCGGCAACCCGCGCGCTGCTGGTGCAGGACAGGCCAGCGACAGCGGCGGAAATGCCCTCCAGACGAACCGCGCCGTCCTCTCAAATGAGTCAGTGGCCCGCGGTCGCGCTGGCAACCGCGACGCCCCGATTCTCGTCACAGGAGTAGAGGGGTTGGCTTCGACACGAGACGACGCTCTTGGCGCAAATGCACGCGCGGCGTGAGCCTAACTTGGCTCGAAGTGGCGTAGGGGCCGACTTTAGGCGCACAATTGCAGAAGGTATACCGCAGGCTTTTCGGGTGTGGAGAAAGGCGGTAACGCTTTACTGACTCAATCCCCGCGACGCTTCATCCTTTGGTTCGTTCGGGCGGCTCGAATTTGGTATCGCGCCAATCTTGCCCAATTAGCCATTCAATCGACGGATCGTAGCCGAAGCGTCTCTCTTTCCGATCAGCGCGCCTCAGCCTGTCGCCTCAGTCTGTCGGGACCGCTCCGCGAAGGCAACCTGGCCGTTTGGAAACGTGTCCCAAGCTATTGAATTTGTTAGAGGCGAATTCGGCCGTTTTTTCCAAACGCGCGTTGATTTTGTTGAATAATCAAACTGATTTTGATTCCGCCATTCGGAGGTTCGATCCCTCCCGCCCCAGCCAGCAAGCAAGCCGTTGATTTCAAGAGAGGAATCGTTTTTTGCCGGCCGCCCCCGCCGCCATTTCGGGCGGATTGGGCCGGCTGGCTGGAAATCTGTGCCGCTTTGGTTTCCATGGCGGCGGGCGACAAGCCCCGAGTCGCCCGTAGATCCAGGTCAACGGGCGATCGTAATCACGACATAACGACGGATCTGACGTGGCGAATACCAAGAAGGCCCGCGCTGCTGCTGGCGCGAAGAAGAAAAGCAAGGGATCGGCGCGTTCCGGGATATCGTCTGCCTCACCGCTTGGCATGCTGGCGCTCGATCTTCTCGAGCAATGGAAGAAGTCCGGGCGGGACGGCATCGTTTTCCTTGCGGAAAGCGAGAACAGGGCCGAGCGCCTGGGCAGCGTGCTGCATTCGCTCGATCCCTCGCTCGAGGTGCTGGTGTTCCCGAGGCTGAATACCTTGCCCTTTGACGGGCTGGAGCCGTCACGAGAGATCGCCGGCCGGCGCAGTTCGGTGTTGAGGCGCCTCGCCCGGAGCAAGAAGCCGGTCTTCCTGGTGTCGACGGCCGAGGCGATCATGGAGCGGTTGCCGTTGCCCGCCAGCTCGGCGCGCCTCAGCATCAGCCTGAAGGTGGGGGCGGGCTATTCCGAGCAGGAACTCAAGGATCGTCTGGAAGCTCTGGGATACGATCTCGACGAAGAGGCGGATTATCCCGGCAGCGCTCTGTTCCACGGAATGACGTTCGAGGTATTTCCCGCGGGCGCGCTGGGGCCGTTCAGAATTGAGCATTCCGGTGGCGTGATCCGCAGAATCGCAGGTGTCGATCCGGACGAGCACGACGTCGTGTTCGACGCGGAGGAACTGCACATCGACCCGATGTCCGAACGGATCGCGTTGGGCGGCAAGCGGGCACAGCGGGCGGCGCTGCCGGATTATTGTCAGCGCGCGCGCTGGATCGCGGACGCCGGCGTTTCGGGCCACGCCGATAGCTGGCTGAGCACGATCAAGGAGGCGGCCGGCCGCAGGGAGGCGGAGCGCGAGTATCTGGGGCCCGCTGACTGGAAACGGCTGACCAGACGGATGAGCTCGCTGCCCCGAAAGGCAGCTTTCACCGCCACGCCTGACTTCTCGAAGGTCGCCTCGTCGCGGAAAGCTCTTCGCGCATTCGTCGCCGACACCGAGCGTGCCGGATCGCGGCTGCTGTTTGTCGCGGCGGTCGAGGACGATCTGCGCGCGATGGAACGAATGAGCGGGATCAAGGCGGAGCGCTTCGCCGACTGGAACGAGGCGGCGAAGGGGCGAGGCGGCGAAGGCGCGCTGCTGGCCGACTTCGACACCGGCTTCATCGGCTCAGGGCGCAAGCCGCTCGTCGTCGTGACGGCGACCGACGTGCTCGGCAGCAGGGCGCATCATCCGCAGCCCATGGCGAGAGCCTGGAGTTCGGCTTTCGATCATCCCGACGTGCCGGAGCGCGGCGCTGTCGTCGTGCATCTGCAGCGCGGGCTGGCCGTGCTCGATGGCTTGCAGACTTTCGATGTGGGGAAGGGATCATCGCGCGAGATGATCAGGCTGGCATTCGCGGGGGATGATGCCGTCCTCGTTCCGCCGGCCGATCTTGCGCTGATCTGGCCGTATGCCGCGGAGCTCGGCAAGCTGGCATTGGACAGGGCCGATGGCAGTACGTGGTGGACGCGCCGTACCAAGGCGGAGCAGGAAATTCAAACTGCCGCCAAGGCGCTTGCCAAACACATCGCGCAACGGCGCCGCCGGCGCGCTCCCAAGCTGGTCGCTCCCGGTCCCGCATATGAGCGGTTCGTCGCGCGCTTTCCTTATTTCACAACCGTCGACCAGGCGAAGGCAATTCACGACGTGCTGGATGATCTGGCGTCCGGTCATCCGATGGATCGGGTCGTCTGCGGCGACGTCGGGTTTGGCAAGACCGAGGTGGCATTGCGCGCGGCGGCGGCCGTTGCGCTGTCGGGCAAGCAGGTCGCCGTCGTCGTGCCGACGACTGTTCTGGCAAGGCAGCACGTCGCAACCTTCCGCAAACGGTTTGCCCCGCTTGGCATCGAAGTGGGAAGCCTGTCGCGGGCGACGTCGTCTCCGGAGATGAAGGAGACCAAGGAGGGCCTGCGAAGCGGCAAGATGAAGGTCGTGGTCGGCACGCAGGCGATCGCATCGAAGGACGTGAAGTTCGCCAAGCTGAGCCTGGTCATTGTCGACGAAGAGCAGCACTTCGGCGCGGCCGAGAAGGCGAAGCTTTCAGGGCTGGCGAAGGGCGCCCATACGCTGTGGATGAGTGCCACGCCGATTCCGCGCACACTTGCGGCGGGCCTTGCGGGATTCAGGGAGCTGAGCGTGATCGCATCCCCGCCCGTTCATCGGCTTCCGGTCGCGACCAAGATCGCTCCGCTCTCGGACGCCGCCATTGCCGCCGCATTGCTGCGCGAGCAGCGACGGCACGGGCAAAGCTTTCTGATCTGTCCGCGCATCCAGGATCTGGATCCGATGCTGGCGCGCGTGCAGTCGATGGCCCCGGAGCTCCGCATCGTCTGCCTGCATGGCAAGCTACCCGCCGACGAAATCGACGATCGAATGATGAGTTTCGTCGAAGGCGAGGCGGACGTTCTCCTGGCGACCAACATCGTTGAAAGCGGTCTCGACATCCCCAGGGCGAACACCATCGTGGTCTGCTGGCCGGAAAAGTTCGGTCTGGCACAGCTCCACCAGCTCAGAGGCCGGGTGGGACGCGGCGGGACACGCGCCTTCGCATACATGCTGACCGAATCCAGTTCGGAACAATCCGGGAGGCGTTTGGCCGTTCTGGAGGAGTTCAGCAGACCGGGCGCCGGTTTTGCGATCAGCGAGCGGGATCTCGACCTCAGAGGCGCCGGGGATCTGCTTTCGGAGCGTCAATCCGGCCACGTGCAGGTTTTCGGTCCGGTGCTCTACAGCCACCTTCTCAAGCAAGCCTCGGAGAAGACCAACGACCGGTCCGCCGATATGTGGGTGCCCGATCTCAACCTTCCGCTCGCGGATTTGCTGCCCAGGAGCTATGTGCAATCGGAATCCGTGCGGCTTGAAATCTATGGCCGTGCCGCGAGGTGCCGGAGCGAAGACGATCTGGAGGATCTCGAGGAAGAGACCTCGCGCCGCTTCGGCAGGCTGCCGTCGGCCGGTCGGGACTTCTTCGCCGCGGCGAGGCTCAGGATCGATTGCAAGCGGAGAGGTATCGTGAGGCTCGATGTCGGCCCGGAGGCCGTCGCGGCGACGTTCCTTCCCGGGAGGCTGCTCAAATCCAGAGCACGTTCGCTCCAGCGCGACGGCGATCGCGTGTTCTATTCGGACAACATACACGAGCCGCCTTTCGAGCGGATCGAGGATCTCCTGGACATTTTGGACGAGTGAGCGCGACGCGGCTCCGTCGGAGACGAGCCTTGCGGGTGCGCCGCGCGCAGTAGAGATATTTCAGCGCGCCGGGGCTGCGGAGAACAATCGACCGTTTCTGCGCGCTGACATCCCAGTGACATGTAGCATCGTTACTGCACATGCGTGGCAAACCGCCCGCCGTCATTCGGCCTGCTCCGAGCCATCGGAAAGCCCCCTTCCAGGCGCGAGTCGACGGTATTCGGGGCGGGTTATGTTGTTCAAATCGCGGCGTTTTGGGCCGAAAAGTCGTGCCCGGGATGCCGGAATCAGCGCTGCCGAAGCCGATTCTGGCTTTCGCTTTCTCAGTAGGACTACGCGTTTTGCACACCGTTCCGCGCGGTGTTGCCCAATCTTGTGCCCGATAGCGGTAACTGAAATATTCGTATTGTATTTCAATGGCTTGCGGAAATGCCGCAATTCAAAAGCCCGTGATATTTGTGCAACATTTGCCCGAAAACAGCCGCAACTTGCCCCAAACCGAGCGGTCTTTTGTTGCGTGATCGGGGGCCTTCTGTCTCATATGGAACTACGACGGAGGGGGGCATCCCGAGGTCGTCCCGTTCTAGGTGGTTCGCTTAAGTCCCTCGCGTTCATGCGGGTGTGTCCGAAGACGCGAAGCGACTAAGCGGGGATTTAAGGGACAAAGGGAACCAACCTGAGGGTGTTTTACCCGGCGGATCCGGAACCTTCCCTGAGATAGAGCAACTTGGAGGTTTAACATGAAGATGGTTAAGAGCCTTATCCTCGGCTCGGCGGCGGCTCTCGTCGCGGTCGGCGGAGCTCAGGCGGCCGATCTTCCCGTCAAGGCCAAAGCGGTCGAGTACGTGAAGGTTTGCTCCCTGTATGGTCCCGGTTTCTACTACATCCCGGGCACCGACACCTGTATCAAGCTGGGCGGCTACCTGCGCGTCGACGTTCTGGCGAACACCAACTCGGACCACACCGGCAACACCTCGGGTGCTGGTGGTGCGAACAACCGCTTCACCAACGGCTACACCTGGCGTTCGCGTGAAGACCTGAACATCGATACGCGCACCGCGACCGAATACGGCGTGGTCCGCACCTTCTTCGATGCGACGTTCTCCTGGACGACGGACAACTACGCTGGTCAGGGCAACGGCGCGACCGTCTATTCGCCGATCGGCACTGTTCAGGCTCCGAACAACGCCAGCTCTGGTGCAGTTGCTGGCGGTACGGTCGGTGTCTACTACGCCTTCATCCAGTTCGCGGGCTTCACCATCGGTAAGGCGGTCTCGCAGTTCTCGGCTCCGTGGGCCAACTACCCGGGCAACAGCTACGACGGTCTCGTCGGCGGCGGCGGCACGATCACTGGTGTGAACCAGTTCACCTACACCGCACAGTTCGGCAACGGCGTGTCGCTGTCTCTGTCGGCTCAGGATCAGACCCAGTATTATCAGGCTGGTGTGGCCAACCTCGGTGCTCCCGCAACCTTCGGCGTTGTCGGTAACACCAACACGTTCGGCCTCAGCGACTACGCTGGCACGATCGCTCCGGATCTCGTCGCGATGCTGCGCGTCGACCAGGCCTGGGGTCTGTTCCAGGCATCGTTCGCTGCGCATAACAACCACGTGGCCTACTATGGCGGCACCGAGTTGACCGGTCATCCGGACGACAAGTGGGGCTGGGCTGGTCAGTTGGCTCTGTCGATCAAGAACATCCCGACCGGACCTGGCGACACCATCAACTTGCAGGGCGTCTACACCAACGGTGCGACGCGCTACAACATCCAGGACCTCGCCGGCTCGGCTGGTGCGAACACCATCTTCGGCGGCACCAACGTTCCGGGTGCCTACCAGAGCATCGGCTTCGGCCTCGCGCCGGACAGCGTGTTCGTCACGGGCGGCCAGCAGCAGCTGATCACGACCTACGGCTTCCGCGGTGCCTACGTGCACAACTGGAATCCGAACTGGAACACCAGCATCTACGGTGCCTGGGCCCAGGTTAACTACAACGGTACGGCCAAGGGCTACCTCTGCGGCCCGACCGGCACTGGCGTGGGTGGTTCGCTCAGCAACTTCTTTAGTGCCGCTTCCAACCTGACGTCCTGCAACCCCGACTACAGCATCGCGCAGCTCGGTACGCAGACCCAGTGGACCCCGGTGAAGAACCTGACCTTCTCGGCCGACTTCACCTACACCCGTCTGGACCAGAGCTTTGCCGGTACGCTCACTTTCCCCGGCGCTGCAGGGATCGGCAAGCCGGCCGCTGTGTACGAGATGAAGGACCAGAACACCTACATGTTGCTGCTCCGCGCTCAGCGCAACTGGTAATACCGGTTGATCTGATTGCGATCTAACAGAGCCCCCGGCGCGCAAGCGCCGGGGGTTTTGCTTTGTCATGCCGGTTCTGGCGGGTCACGCGGCGAGCATGTCGCGCACCATCGGCACCACCTTGCTGCCGTAGAGCTCGATGCTCTTCATCAGCTTGTCGTGCGGCAGCGGGCCCGCCGAGTATTTCAGCTGGAAGCGCGCCGCGCCGAGCACCTTGACGGTCGCCGCGATCTTGCGGGCAACGGTTTCCGGCGCGCCGACATAGAGCGAGCCGTGCTCGGCCTCGGCCACGAACTCGTCGCGGCCCATCGGCGGCCAGCCGCGCTCCTTGCCGATACGGTCGCGCATGACCTTGTAGTCCGGCCACAGCTCCTCGCGTGCCTGCGCGTCGGTCTCGGCGACATAGCCCGGCGAGTGCACGCCAATCGGCTTCGGTTCGCGGCCAAACTGCTGGTAGGCCCGTTGGTGCAGGTCGACATAGGGTGCAAAGCGCTTGGGATCGCCGCCGATGATTGCAAGCATCAGCGGCAGGTCGTAATGCGCCGCGCGCACCACCGATTCGGGACTGCCGCCGACGCCGATCCAGGTCTTCAGCCGGCCGTGCTCGACCGGCGGATAGACCGACTGGCTCTTGAGCGGTGGCCGCAACTTGCCCTGCCAGGTCACCGGCTCCTGCTTGAGCAGTTCGGTGAACAGATCGAGCTTCTCCTCGAACAGCTCGTTGTATTGCCTGAGGTCGAAGCCAAACAGCGGGAACGACTCGGTGAAGGAGCCGCGGCCGAGGATCACCTCGGCGCGGCCGTTCGAGACCGCGTCGACCGTGGCGAAGCGCTGGAAGACGCGGATCGGATCGTCCGAGCTCAGCACGGTCACCGCCGAGCCGAGGCGGATGTTTTGGGTGCGTGCGGCGATTGCTGCCAGCACGGTCTCGGGCGTGGAGATCGCAAAATCGGCGCGGTGGTGCTCGCCGAGCCCGATGAAATCGATCCCGAGCTGATCGGCCAGCACCGCTTCGTCGACGACGTTGCGGATCACCTGGGCATGGGGCAGCGGCGTGCCGGCGGCGTCGTTGGTGACGTCGCCAAACGTATCAAGCCCGAATTCGACGGAGGTCGTCATGGTCAGTCCGGTTGTCGGCGTGGCGGAGCATCCGCCACGGGCCACCCATCGCACGCAGGCCGAAAGGTCGGGTTGCTGCGGATCGATCCGCAAGCCTGCGCTGTGGAGCCTTGGGTTGGAGATAGATGGGAACTATTGCCGGTTCAGGGGGCCGGCAAGGTCACGCCGCGAAACGCAGCGTTTCCAGGCCCGCTTCGGAGCAGCCTGCGCCAATCAGCCCGGGACCACCAGGAAGCCGGCGCGCGGGAAATGCACCACCACCTCGCCGACGCGTTCATCCGACCGGCGGATCGCGATGTGTTGCGCCGACAGCGAGACGATCTCGCCACGCACCGGGATCTTGCCGTAGTCATCCGGCATCACGGCAACGACGTCGCCGGGCTTGCGACCGTTCGGGTCGCTGGGGTCGCCGCACACAGGCGACTCCGGCCGTGCCTTCGCCGCGATCTCGAGCGCGTCGGCCGACGACATCTCGGTGCGCGTGCCGTGGCCGATGGCGCGGATGCGCTCCTCCCAAGCCGCAACGCGCGGAAAGGAATTCATGATCTCGTCCATCGTGGCGAGGCTCTGCCGCGCATACCACACGTTCATGTAGGCGCTGACGTCCGCGAGGCTGAACTCGCCGAACAGCCACGGCCGGCCGTCGCCGAGTTGCGCCTCGATCCAGTCGATATTGGCGCGGAACTGGTCGCGCATCTGCGGCAGCGCCGCGGTCATGACGGCGACGTCGAACTTGCCGCCGCGCAACTTCTCGCGATCCTCGATGAAATCCCGCGGGACCTTGTCGCCGATGAAGCCGAACACGAGGTTGACCGTGTTCTGGAAGAACGGCCGGTCGGCCCACATGCCGAGCGCCCAGGGCATGCCGGCATTGCCGGCCGGAAACAGCGTCGGCGTCGGGTAGCGCCGCTCCAGCTCGCGGATGATGATCTGGGTGTCACAATAGATGTCGGCGCCGATCTGCATCGTCGGCGTGCGGCGATAGCCGCCGGTCATCGGCATCAGGTCCGGCCGCGGCATGATCCGCGAGATCCGCACCGAGCTCCAGGCGAGCTTCTTGAATCCGAAGATGATGCGGATCTTCTCGGAGAACGGCGATTGATCGAAATGGTGCAGGATCGGCGTGGGCTGCGACATGGCCTTCTCCCGGGACAGGGTGCGATCTCGACGGACCTTGCCGCATAAGCTGACAAGATTCCGGCCGATCGCAACCTATATTCTCGGGCGAGGAGGGCGGCGCAGCGCGTTCAGAACTGCTCCGCCCACGGCCGCAGGTCGAGCTCCAGCGTCCAGGCGCTGCGATGCTGGTGGTGCAGCACCCAATAGGCGTCGGCAATGGCCGCGATGTTGAGCATGCCATCCGGCCCGCGCTCGTCCTTCAATTGCGGGCGCATGCTCAGCAGGCGGTCGCCTTCGATACCGCCATCGACCACGACATGGCCGACATGGATGCCCTGCGGCCCGAATTCCCGCGCCACGCTCTGCGCCAGCGCGCGCAGCGCGGCCTTTGCGGCGGCGAACGGTGAGTAGTTGGCCTTGCCGCGCAGCGAACCGCTGGCGCCGGTGAACACCAGCGTGCCGCCGCCGCGCGCGAGCAGAGCGGGGATCGCGGCCTGTGCCAGCTGGAAACCGCCGAGCGCGTGTTCGCGCCAGTGCTCCTCGAAGCGCTGCTCGCTGACCTTCAGGAACGGTGCCGGCCGGTTGGAGCCTGCATTGTGCACGGCCATCGCGAGCGGTGCGAGCCGCTCGGCCGCCGCGACGAAGCGCGCGACATCGGCCGCCGTGGAGGCGTCGCCGACCACGTGCGTGACCGTCGCGCCGCTTGCGGCCAGCTCGGCCGCTGTCGCGGCGAGCTTGTCGGCGTTGCGGCCGGCGATCGCGACGGGATAGCCACCGGCGGCAAAGCGACGCGCAATCGCGGCGCCGAGGCCGTTCGACGCGCCGACGCCGGCAATCAGCACGCTTCCTTGTACGGCGGTCGGCTCGAGGGCGGATCGGTCGTTCATGGCTCGCTCCATCAAGGTGCCCGCGGCGCGGGCGAAATCATTCGTCGGATGCCATCGCGACGATGCTGTCGCGCACCGTGCGCAGAATGGCGTCGGACCGCTTCTGATCGGTGAGGACGCGCGAGATCGCCAGCGCCCCGACCATCGCACTCACCGCGAGGATTGCGTTGCCGTCGTCATCGTCGCCGAACGTCTCGGCGACCTTGGCGATGAAGGATTCGATGTGCGGCTCCATCACCGCGCGGCACTGCGCATCGGCGCGGCCGACATCCGAGATCAGCGCGCCGATCGCGCAGCCCGACTTGGGCGAGTCGCGATGGGCGCGGCTGAGATAGCTCCGCACCAGTGTGTTGATGTTGACCGGCTTGTCGGGACCGCGCGCCGCGTGAGCCGATGCTTCGCCTGCGTTCAGCGCCTGTTCCAGTGCCGCGGCGATCAGGTCGGAACGCGAGGCGAAGTGCCCATAGAAACCGCCATGGGTCAGCTTCACCTGCTGCATCAGGCCGCCGATGCTGAGCGCGTCGAGGCCCTTGTCGCGGATCTGCGTTGCAGCCTCGTTCAGAATACGCTCACGGCTCCTGGCCTTGTCGGCCTGGGAATGGCCCATCTCGCCTGGCCCCTGTTTGACTCTCTTTCTGGATTATGACCATCATGCATATGGATGACAACCATCATTCAGAAATTATCCAGTCACAAAGCAGGGAGGAACTGATGTCCGGCAGCGCGAGCGAAGGGCGGGTCCGCCACGAGCGGCACGACCACATCCTCAAGATCATCATCGACAATCCCGCGAAGAAGAATGCCTTCAGTCCGGAGATGATGGCTGAGCTTTCCGACGCATTGACGCTGCTCGACAATGACGATGGCCTCTGGGTCGGCGTGCTTTGCGCCGCCGGCGGCAGTTTCACCGCCGGTCTCGACATGCCGAAGTTCTTCGGTCCGACGGCGACGCGCAAGCCGCTGCCGGAGGGCAACGTCGACCCGTTCGGATTGTCGAAGCGCTGCCGAAAGCCGATCGTCACGGCGGTGCAGGGTATCGTGTTCACCGTCGGCATCGAGATGATGCTGGCCGGCGATGTCGTGATCGCCGCGGACGACAGCCGCTTCTGCCAGATGGAAGCCAAGCGCGGCATCGCGCCGCTGGCGGGCGCGCATTTCCGCTATATCAGCCGCGCCGGGTGGGGCGATGCGATGTATCACCTGTTGCTGTGCGACGAGTTCACCGCCGCCGAGGCGCATCGGATCGGCCTCGTGCAGGAAGTCGTGCCGGCGGGCCAGCAGGTCGAGCGCGCGATGGCGCTCGCGGAGATCATCGCGCGCAATGCGCCGCTTGGAATCCAGGTGACCAAGGAGGCGGGCCGCAAGTTCATCGAAGCCGGCGAGCAGGCGGCAATTGCGATCATCCCGCAGATCCGCGAACGCGTGCTCAACACATCAGATGCAGCCGAGGGCATCAAGTCGTTCGTTGAGCGCCGCGCGGCCGTATTCCAGGGGCGCTAGTTGCGTTCACGATACGTGCTCGAAGAAGCTGTGACAATGATGTCGCAGCTTCTTGATTTCGATCACGACAATGTAGCAGCGACTCTTGTCGAGATTCGTCGAATCAGGGAGATTCGAATCCATTCATTAAATTCTATTTCGTCCTGCTTTCACTCAAGCGTCCGGTATGGATTCCCATGACAAACGCACGAGTAATAGTTGTCGGAAATAACAAGGGCGGCTCGGGCAAGTCGACAATTGCCATGCACGTCGCCATCGCGCTGATCAAGGCGGGTCAGCGTGTCGCCACCATCGATCTCGACAACAAGCAGAAGTCGCTGACGCACTACGTCGAGAACCGGCGGGACTGGGCGCGGGAAACCTCGCTGGATCTCGGCGTCCCCGCGCATATGTGCTTCGAGACGGTGAGCGGCAGGAGCAGCGAGGTCGAGACGCTCGGGCGCAGCGCGCTTGCCGAGATCGTCGAGCGGCTCGGCCGGTCGCACGATTTCGTCGTCATCGACTGTCCCGGCCATGACACCTATCTGACGACGTTCACGCATTCGCTGGCGAACACGTTGATCACGCCGCTCAATGACAGCTTCCTCGATTTCGACGTGCTCGGCAGCGTCGATCCGAACGACTTCAAGGTGACCGGCATCAGCCACTATTCGAAGATGGTGGAGGAAGCGCGGCGTCAGCGCAGCGCACACGATCAGCCGGCATTCGAGTGGGTGGTGCTGCGCAACCGTCTCTCCACGCTCGGGTCACGCAACAAGCGCCTGGTCGGCGAAGCCTTGAGCGAATTGTCCAAGACGCTGAATTTCCGCCTGGTCGATGGCCTGGCCGAACGCGTGATCTTCCGCGAATTCTACCCGCGCGGACTGACGGCGGTCGACGACGTCAGCCAGCTCGCACTCGGTGGCCGGCCGACCATGTCGCATGTCACCGCACGGCTCGAGATGGAACGGCTGATGACCGCCATCATGCTCGGCCATCTGGCGGCGCGCCCGCCGGAATCCTCCGACGCCAGCCGCGACGCGGCGTAAGGCGACGTCGGGCCGCTACCGGCAATTGGCGTTGCCGGCGTCGGCGACGATCAGGAATGTGATCGTTCTGGGTGCGAAGACGATCGTTCCGGCGACTGTCGCATTGCCGTCCAGGGCGGGGATACGATCAGAGGTTCCAAGCAAAAGCGTCGCGCCATTGAGCTGAACGTTGCCGTCGGCAGGCTTTTTGCTCGTGAGCGTGTAACGTTGCGAGGCGGCCGACAGCGTGAGCTTGCGCCGTGTTCGCCGGTCATTGTTGATGACGAGCAGGGTTACTCCATCAGGCATGTCGCGCGCGCAATGCGCATAGACATGGAAGCCGTGACGCTCCGCGATACCGCCGTCGAGCACGGTGGTGCCCATCAACCGCCGCCACAGCAGCGCAGCCCAATAGTTCGGCCGCGGCAGATGAGTTCGCTCGTCCAGCAGCCCGTAGTCGCTCGCCGCAAGCGTGTTGTGCATCACCACCTGGACGCCGGCCTTGGCCAGCCGTCCGAGTTGATCGAGGTAACGGAACGTGTCGGCGAAGGTTGCGGCCAGGCGATTGCCGCCGCATGCGGTCTCGGCCGTCTCGGTCAGCCAGATCGGCTTGCCCGGCGCAAGCTGGTCGCGCAGCGTCTCGTAGAGGGCGAGGCTGTTGCCGGTTCGCGCCAGCCATTCGTCCGACAATGCATGCCTTGCCCTGCGATCACCGCCGCATCGCGCCGACAGCGCGCCATAATGATGATAAGAGACCGCGTCGACGCCGGCTGCCGATGCGGCGAAAAGCGCTTGGGCCTCAGCGCCGGTGCCGATCGTGCCGGGGCCGAGGATCGTCACGTCGGCCGCGGTGTCCTTCATGAAGGTGCGGAACGCTGCAAAATCCCGGCCGTAGGCCGCAGCATCGTAGCCGTCAGGGGCGCTGCCGATGGTCGGCAGATCGGGCTCATTCATGAACTCGGCTGCGGCGATACGCCCGCCGGCCGATCGCGTGAAAGCGAGAAGTTGCCGGACCTGCTCGGGGCTCCATTGCCCCGCGGCGTCACGCGCGCCCGCGCTGATCGCAAAGGACGTGACGATCGGAGCGTCGACAGCGTGCGAGAACTTGATCACGTCCCGCCACTGCCGTCGCGTCAGCAGGCCGTTGAATCCGGCCGGCGGTGCAGCCGGTGGCGTCTCGGAATCCGCAAAGAACGTGCTGTTGGCCCAGGTCCCGCTGACGCGCAGATAGGCGGGGGAGAGGGCTGCGGCGAGCTTGCGAAGCCTGCCATCGTGCAGGTCGATCGGAGCGCGAGCTGCGAACCGCTCCGTTTCTGCACGCCGGCGCGTGGCGGCGGTTGCATAGGGCCTCCAGAACCGTCCGCCGGTCACCTCGACCATCTCGACGTTGTAGGACTGAAAGCGCGGGTCGATGGTCGCGACGCGCGGCAGGGTCGCGACATTCAGGGCGAACTCTGCCGCGGCCGCCTTCGTATGCGCGAAGGCTGCCATGGCCGAGACGGCGACGAGGCATCGAAGCGGATAAGCCCAGCGGTCGCGCACGGGTCCTCGCGGCGTTCCGGATTGTGGGCGTTCAGGATGCCGCCGCGGCTCACTTGAATCAATGCGGGAGCGGGCCTTGCGGCTCGTTCGCGATACGATCCCACAGCGCGCGGATCATGTCCTTCATGACCAGCGCGTCCTGCCAGCGGTCGGACAGTTCCCTGCCGTCGGGCCCGGTGATGGCATAGGGCGGGGGACCGAGCTCGCACAGGAAGGTCAGGGTCGCGTCGGGACCGGCACGTTTCCGCCAGGAGCGGATACCGTAGTCCCACCAGCCCATGAACAGCGACACCCAGCCCTGGTGCTGCGGAAAGCCGAGCGAGACCTGCACCTGCTCGCGGCTCGCGATGCGGCCATGGATGCCCCAGGCATTGTCGAGGATGCGATGGATCATCGCGTGGTTGACGTCGTCGACCGGCCAGGCGAATTCGCGGCCGACCAGATAATGCGAGAGATCGGCGGTGAGCCGCAGATCGGGAAAGCAGTCGAGCAGGTCGAGCATGAAGAACAGGTCGGTCGTCATGCGGTCGCGATGCGTCTCGACATGCACGGCGATGCCAGCCTCCACGGCAAGCCGCCGCCAGCCTTCGAGCAGCGGAATGCAATCTGCGAGCCGGCGCGGCCGAACGTCCGGCTGCAGGTTGACATGATCGGCGCCGAGCCGGGCGACCAGCTCGAGCACCGGCTTCAGGTCGTCGACGCTCCTCGGGTAGCATTGCGCCTGCCAGATCATGCCATGCGTGCGAAGGAAGCTCGTCGCCTCGCGCGCGACGGCGGGATCGATGAAGCGAACGCCGGCGCCGTCAAACCCGGCATCGCGGATCATCGCGAGCTGGGTTTGCAGCGGCCATTCGTCCTGATCGGCCAGCCGTCGCTCCATCGCCCAGAGCGACTGCAGGACGCGCAGTTGCTGCGCCACCGATCAGGCCCGCGCCGGGATCGCCGCGGGAAGCTCGGCCTGTTCGCCTTCGTCGGCGGCGATGTTCTCCTGGTAGGTCTCGGGCCCGATCCAGATCGCGACGACGGTGCAGGCGGACAAGAACATCGCGTAGCAGGCGACCGGCCACCAGGTGCCGTAGGCCGCGACCAGTGCGGTGGCAACGAACGGCGCCGGACCACCCGACAGCAGCGAGCCGAGCTCGCGGGCGAAGGCAAAGCCCGCGAAGCGGCGTTGCGGCGGGAACAGCTCGGCGAAATACGCCGCCTGCGGCCCGAACATCGCCGCCGTTACCACGGCGCGCGCCAGGATGAAGGCGAGCGCGATCATGATCCACTCCTTGGTGCCGACCATCCAGAAGAACGGGAAGGCGAGCGCCACGCCGGCCAGCGCGCCGAACATGTAGACCGGCCGCCGTCCGATCCGGTCGGACAATGCCGCGAAGCCGAGGATCGCGAACAGCTCGACCGTAAATGCCAGCATCAGCGCGCTGAGCGCCTCGGCTTTCGGCACGCCGAGCGTGGTGATCACGTAGCTGAGACCGAACACCGGGAAGAAATAGCCGAGCCCGTTCTCGGCCATGCGGGCGCCGAGCACGACGAAGAAGTTGCGCGGGTGCCGGCGCAACGCTTCCATCGCCGGATTGCTTTCGACCTTGCCGCGCGCGACCACCGCCTCGGTGTAGACCGGGGTCTCGGTGATGCGCATGCGGACGAAGATGCCGACGACGATCAGCAGGAAGCTCGCCAGGAAGGGCAGGCGCCAGCCCCAGCTCATCAAATCCTCGCGCGGCAGCATGGTCACCAGCGCGAAGGCGCCGGCCGCAAGCAGGTTGCCGACGGAGACGCCGAGCGGCGCGAAGCCGCCCCAGAAGCCGCGATGCTTCGGCGGTGCGTTCTCGACCAGATAGATCACCGCGCCGCCATATTCGGCGCCGGCGCCAAGGCCCTGGATGACGCGCATCGCGACCAGGAGGATCGGCGCCCAAACGCCGATCTGGCCATAAGTCGGCAGGAAGCCGATCGCGGTGGTGCCGATGCCGATCATCAGGAGCGTGGAGACCAGCACCGGCTTGCGGCCATAGCGATCGCCGAGGATGCCGAACAAAAGGCCGCCGAACGGCCGCACCACGAAGCCGACGCCGAAGGTCAGGAACGACAACAGCGTACCGACCACCGGATCGCTCTTCGGAAAGAACAATTCGCCGAACACCAGCGCCGCTGCGGTGCCGTAGAGGAAGAAGTCGTACCATTCGAGCGCGGAGCCGATGCTTGCGGCCAGGATCACACGCAGGCGCGATGTGCGAGCGCCATCTCTTGCCATCTCGGTCATTCGTTTCCCCGTTGTTTTGGTTTTTATGGTCGTTTTGATCGGGCACGATCTCCGCTTTTGTCGCGGCGGATCGTGCTCGTGAAAGCAGCAATGCCCGCGGCCTGGCCGCGGGCATTGTGGTCGGTCTTAAGCGGCGCGCGTGAAGTAGGATTTCTTCGACGCCGACTGGGTCTCGTAGATCGATCCCTGTCGCTTGGCCGGCGGCAGGGGCATCCGCACCGGCACGTCGGTGAGCCGCGGCGCGACCACCGGCGGACCCGACAGCAGGCGGCTGTTGAATTCGTCGAAGTCCTTCACGCCCATCAGCGGCCAGGCGTCGCTGGCAGCCACTTCATAGAGCAGCAGATTGCGCGGCCGGTTCGATGTGTTGGTCGCCGAGCCGTGCAGCGCGCGCACGTGATGGAACGACATGCTGCCGGCCTTGCCCATGCAGGGCACCGCGCGCTTGATGTCGTCCTGAATCTGGTCGGGATCGATCAGGCCTGCGAAGTGGCCGTCCTCGCCGTGATGATCCCACATCGTGGCGCCGGTGTGCGACCTCGGCGTCACCAGCATCGGACCGTTCTCGATATCGCAATCGTCGAGCAGCACGCCGATCGCGAGGATGTCGTCATTGGTGTGCGGATAGAATGCCCAGTCCTGATGCCACTCAACCGGCGAGCCGTATTGCGCCGACTTCATATTGAGCTTGGAGCCGTGCAGGCGAAGGCCGGGGCCGATCAGCTTGGTAAGGATCGAGATCACGGCGGGGCTGCGCACGATCTCGTCGAAGATCGGGTGCACCTTGTGCGGCGCCTTGATGCGGCGGACGCGCGGATTGTCAGGCGAATGGCCCGGCTCGAGGTCGTAGACGTCGGTGTGCTCGCTCACGCTGGCGGCGCCGGCCACGAGTTCCGCGAGTACCGTGCGCACCTTGCCTAAGGTCTCCTGGTTGAGCACCTCGGGGACCACGATCACCCCGTCGCGCTTGTAAGCCTGGGCCTGTTCGTCCGAAATCATGCCGTTTCTCCCATTTTGTTCCATGTTAGCGCTAACATGAGGTGATGCTAGCGCTAACATTATGGCTTGGCAACCCGGAATCGTGCAGGCTCCGGCCCATGAGCTCCGAACTGACCGCCCCCGGGACCGGCCCGGCCGGTGCCGCGCCCACCCTTTCAGAGGTGGCCAAGCGCGCCGGCGTCTCCTCGATCACGGTGAGCCGGGTGGTGCGGATGCCCGACCTGGTCGCGCCGGAGACCCGGGCGCGGGTCGAGCAGGCGATGCGCGACCTCGGCTATATCCCGAACCTGGTGGCGGGCGCGCGCGCGCGCGCGCGGACCAATTCGGTCGGCGTGCTGGTGCCGACCATCGCCAACTCGATCTTCGCCGACACGGTGCAGGGCCTGTCCGACAAGCTCGAGCCGCTCGGCTTCTCCGTGATCCTGGCGCAGTCGCGCTATGACGCGGAGCGCGAGGACCGCATGCTGGCGGCGCTGCTGTCGCGGCGGCCCGAGGCGATCATCATGGTCGGCTCGCCGGCGACCGAGGAGGGCAGCCGCCTGCTGCGCAATGCGCGCATCCCGATCGTCGAGACCTGGGATCTGCCGGCAAACCCGATCGACGCGGTTGCGGGCTTCGACAATTACAAGGCTGGTGTCGCCGTCGCGAAGCATCTGGTCGCGCAGGGCCGCAGGCAGCTCGCCTTCATCGGCGGCGACGATCCGCGCGGGACACGCCGCTGGTTCGGCTTCAGGGACGAGGCACTGGCCAGCGGCCTTGCCGAGCCGCGGCGGTTGATCCTGGACCGCAAGGATTCCGGCAGCGTGGCGGCGCATGCACGGCTGCCCGGTGTCGACGCGGTGTTCGCCGCCAACGATGCGCATGCGATCGGCTTCATGTCCGGGCTGCGCAAGGCTGGGCTGCTGCGCGACGGGCCTGCATCGGCGCAGCCGGTCGCCGTGATCGGGCTTGGCGATCTCGAAATGGGCCAGTTGATCTCGCCGACCCTGAGCACGATCAGCGTGCACGGCGACGCGATCGGCCGCACCGCGGCGACGCTGACGCTGGAGCGCGGCGGCGAGCGCCGCGTCGATCTCGGCTTCGAACTGGTGCTGCGCGACAGCGGCTAGCGCGCCTCGCCCACGGTGCGGGCGGAGGTGCTCGTCTCTTTCCGTGCTTTCACCTTGTCGCGACCCCGGCGTCGACCGCCTCGAGCAAGGTCACGAGGCCCCGCAGGATGGCGATCGGCGAAGGCGGGCAACCCGGAATATGGAGATCGACCGGAACAACCGTGGAGACTCCGCCAACCACGGCATAGCTGCCGGCGAAGCATCCGCCATCCCTGGCGCAATCGCCCGCAGCGACGACCCATTTGGGATCTGGCGTCGCACGGTATGTGCGCTCCAGCGCCTCACGCATGTTCTTGGTGACCGGACCCGTGACCAGCAGCACATCGGCGTGACGGGGCGAGGCAACGAACCGGATTCCAAACCGTTCGACGTCGTAATGCGCATTGCTTAACGCGTGTATTTCCAGCTCGCATCCGTTGCAGGAGCCTGCATCAACCTCGCGGATCGAGAGGCTGCGGCCGAGGCGTCGTCGTGCGGTGCGGCCGACCATGGCCGCGAGCTCCGCGAGCGCAGCGTCGTCCGGGCGCGGCGCCTGCTCCGTCAATGGCTGGCGAAACAGGCTCTGGAACAGAAGTTTGCGCATCGCCTCAAGCCCTCAGAGATCCTGCCCGGAATAGGAGCAGTTGAACGACTTATTGCAGAGCGGGAAGTCCGCCACGATGTTGCCTTCGATGGCCGCCTCGAGCAGGGGCCACTGAAACCACGACGGATCGCGCAGATGGCATCGCTCGATCCGATCGCCGTTCAGGCGCAGCCAGGCCAGGATGTCGCCGCGGAAACCTTCGACGAGGGCCATGCCTTCGCAAGGTTCTGCCGCACTGTGCAGTGGCACTTGCACCGGGCCGGCCTCGAGGCCGATCAGGATCTGGTACGCCAGCGCGAGACTCTGCTCAACCTCGCGGATCCGGATCCAGACCCGGGCGTTGACGTCGCCGTCGCTGAGGACGGGGACTTCGAAGCGGAGGCCATCATAGGGGAGATAGCCGGGCTTGCGTCGGGCGTCATGGTCGCGGCCGCTCGCGCGCCCGACATAGCCCCCGGCGGCGAATTGCCGGGCGAGCGTTGGAGCAACGATGCCGGTGCTGACGGTGCGGTCCTGCAACGAGGCGGTGTTGTCATAGAGCTCGACCAGCGCAGGGAAATGCCGGCGGATCTGGTCGAGCGCGTCCCGGATCGTGTCGGCTCCATCGCCGGCGATATCGCGCGCGACGCCGCCGGGAACGATGAGGTCGCGCATCAGGCGGTGACCGAATGCTGCGTCGGCCGCGCGCAGCACGGATTCGCGCAGCACGGCGCAATGCGCCTGCATCAGCGCAAACGACGCATCGTTGCAGATCGCGCCGATATCGCCGAGATGATTGGCCAGCCGCTCGAGCTCGGCCATCAGCGCGCGCAGCAACAGCGCGCGCGGCGGCACGGCAATCCGCTGCGCGGCCTCGACGGCTTGCGCGAATGCCAGCCCATAGGCGACCGTGCTGTCGCCGGAGACCCGGCCGGCGAGCCGCGCGGCCTGCTCGATCGTGCTGCCCGTCATCAGCCCTTCGACACCCTTGTGGGTGTAGCCGAGCCGCTGCTCGAGGCGGACGACCGTCTCTCCGCTCGCGGTAAAGCGGAAATGCCCGGGCTCGATGATACCGGCATGCACCGGACCGACTGCGATCTGATGCAGGCTGTCCCCCTCGGCCGGAAGGAATTGATAAGGCGCGGCGTCCGCCGATGCATCGAGATGTTCGCCGAGCGGGAAGCGCGTTTGCCAACGGCCGTGATCGAGCCAGGGACGGGAATCCGGTGTGTCTGGCGCCTGCAATCCGAAGAGGTCGTGCAGGGTGCGCTCCAATCGAAGCGCCGGGGGATGATGGGCCGCAACCGAAGGAAATTGGCGATCGGGACAATCCAGGCTGATCACGCCGATATCGGACGTGCGGTCGTCGAGGATGGCCATGTGCACGCGCGACGGCTCACCCCACAGCCCGAGCAGGCTCAGGCCGCCATCCGCAAGCGCGTGAGCGGCGGCGCGCCAGGTATCGCCGTCGACCACGGCGCGCGGCCATGGATGATGCCGTTCGATCCTGTGGCCCGCCCGGATCAGATCGATCAACCTCGGCATATCCCGTTCTCCCTCGCGCTAACCGAGCAGGTTGGCGACGTGCTGGAACCAGACGACCAGCGGTCCCGGAAGATAGATGCCCGCAGTCAGCACCAGCGCGAAATGCGCGAACATCGGCAAATAGGACGCATCCGCCGGCGCGGCATTGCCGCGCGGCTCGCCGAACGCAAGGCTGGTCAGGCGCAGGATCAGCGCGCCGAAGGCGAGCAGCAGGCCGAACACCAGCGGGATGGCGAGCAGCGGCTGGCGCGCGAAGGTGGAGCTGACGATGAGGAATTCGCTCATGAAGATACCGAGAGGCGGCAGGCCGGCGATCGCGACCACGCCGATCACGAGACTCCAGCCGAGTGCCGGATGCGACTCGGTCAGGCCGCGAATGTTGGCGATCCGCTGCGTGCCCTTCACCTGCGCAATGTGGCCGACCGCGTAGAAGATTCCCGACTTGGTGAGGCTGTGCATCACCATGTGCAGCAGGCCGGCAAAGTTGGCGAGCGGGCCACCCATGCCGAACGCAAACACGATGATGCCCATGTGCTCGATCGAGGAGTAGGCGAACAGGCGCTTGATGTCGCGGCGGCGGTAAAGCATGAAGGCCGCGAACAGCAGCGAGGTCAGCCCCATCGTCACCATCAGCGGCCCGGGCGATATCGCATCCGGATTGGCGGCGAGCAGGATCTTGAAGCGGAGCACCGCGTAGAGCGCGACGTTGAGCAGCAGGCCGGAAAGCACGGCGGAGATCGGGGTCGGGCCCTCGGCATGTGCATCCGGAAGCCAGGCGTGCAGCGGCGCCAGGCCGACCTTGGTGCCGTATCCGAGCAGCAGGAAGATGAAGGCGACGTTGAGCAATGCCGGGTCGAACGTCGCCGCACGGCTGATCAGCACCGTCCACACCATGGCGTCCTGACCCTCGCCGACCACCGGCAGTGCGGCCATGTACACCAGGATCGTGCCGAACAGCGCCAGCGCGATGCCGACGCTGCCGAGGATGAAGTACTTCCAGGCCGCTTCCAGCGCCGCATGGGTCCGGTAGATGCCGACCATCAGCACGGTGGTGAGCGTCGCGACCTCGACCGCGACCCAGATCAGGCCGATATTGTTCGACACGAATGCGAGGTTCATGCCGAACATCATCACCTGATACATGGCATGGTAGAATTGCAGATAGCCCGGCGTCAGCCGTCCGGTTTCGAGTTCATGGGCGATATAGCTGGCGCTGAATACGCTCGTGGTGAATCCCACGAAGGTGTTGAGCACGATGAAGACGATGTTGAGATCGTCGATCAGCAGGTACTGGCCGGGTTGCGGGCGCTCAACCACGAGCAACGAAAGCGCGGCCAGCAAGGTGCCGAGACTGGCCAGGACATTGAGGCCCGCGGTCAGCCGGTAACCGGGCAGCGCGGCCAGCACCGCCGCGGCGGTGATCGGTATTAACAGGACCCAGGTGACGGCGTCCGACGCAGCAGTCATCGGCGCTCCCCCCTGAATTCATCGAGCGCACCGACGTCGACGGTGTCGAACCGCTCGCGAATGCGGAACAGGAACACGCCGATCACGATGAATGCGATCAGGATCGAGAAGGCGACGCTGATCTCCACGACGAGCGGCATGCCCTTGGCGCCGGTCGCGGCCAGCACCAGGCCGTTTTCCAGCGACATGAAGCCGACGACCTGGCTGACGGCGTTGCGCCGCGTCACCATGACGAGCAATCCCAGCAGAACCACCGACAGTGCGAAGGCGAGGTCTTCCCTTGCCAGCGGATCGGCGGCGCCGGTGACGCGCAGCATCAGCACCATGGACAGGGCGACGAGCCCCATGCCGGCAAGCATGGTCGGACCGATGCTCACCGCGGTCTCGATATCGCGATGAATGCCGAGCTGCTTGATGATCCGATGCAACGCCACCGGGATGACGATCGCCTTGAAGACCAGTGCGATCGCTGCGGTGACGTAGAGATGCGGCGCATTCTGGATGAAGGCCTGCCAGGCGACGGAAGCTGCGAGCACCACGGCATGAAGTGCGAAGATGTTCAGCAGCGCATACAGGCGGTCCTGGTACAGCATCATGAAGCTGATCAGCACGAGCCCGCCGGCGAGCAGATGGGCGATGTCGAAGGCGAGGTTGTGCATCAGAAGCCCCGTGACACGAACCGAAGCAGCGTGCCGAGCAGGCCGAGCATCAGCGCCGCGCCGAGGAATTCGGGGACGCGGAACACCCGCATCTTGGCCGTCGCGGTCTCGAACACGGCAAGGAGGAAGCTCGCGACCGCAAGCTTGAGGATGTAGGCGACAACGCTCACCAGATAGGACAGCGGACCCGCGCCCTCGGTGGTGATCTGCCAGGGGAAGAACACGCAGATGATCAGGGAGATGTAGAGCAGCAGCTTGAGGAAGGCGCCGAACTCGATCATGGCGAGGTGACGCCCGGAATATTCGAGGATCATCGCCTCGTGCACCATGGTCAGCTCCAGATGCGTCGCCGGGTTGTCGACCGGGATGCGCGCGTTTTCGGCGAGCGCCACCATGATGAGGGCGATCATCGCCATGCCGAGCGAGACGCGCAGTCCGACCTCCGACGACGCCATGAAGGTCGCGACCGTCGACAGCTGCGTCGAGCCGGCAATCAGCGCGACGCAGAACACCATCAACAGCATGGCCGGCTCGGCGAGCGCGGCAATCATCACCTCGCGGCTGGAGCCGATGCCGCCGAAGCTGGTGCCGACGTCCATGCCGGCCAACGCGAGGAAGAAGCGCGCGCTGCCGAGCAGGGCGACGATCGCGATCAGGTCGGCGCTCCAGTTGAATTGCAGGCCGGTCGCAAAGGTCGGGACCAGCGCCGCCGCGACCCAGATCGCCGCGAACGTCACATAGGGCGTGACGCGGAACAGCCAGGACGCGTTTTCGGCGAGCACGACCTCCTTGCGCAGCAGCCGCAGCAGATCGCGGTAGGGCTGGAAGATCGACGGTCCTTTTCGCCGCAACAGCCGCGCCTTGATCTTGCGCACGACGCCGGTCAGCAGCGGCGCGAGCAGCAGCACGAGCGCCATCTGGCCGAGCTGAACGAGGATGTCCGAGATCACGACCATATCGCGAGCGCCAGCAGTAATGTGACGAGGGTTGCGAACACCAGGCTGAGGTAGCGGCGGATGGTCAGGAACTGGAGCTGGTTCAGCCGATCGGCGAAGAACCACACGAGTTCAGTCACGGGTGTGTAGAGCCGCTCCCAGACCAGGTCGTGCATATCGACCCTGAGGCGGGCCGGCCGCAGTTCGCCCGGCGCAGGCATGTCGACATGCTCGCGGGCCTGGAAAACCAGCGTGCCGAAGACGCGGCGGATCGGCTGCACAAAGCTCACGCCGGAATACTGCGCCGCCGGTGTCGGGTCGGAGAAGCCGCAACCCCAGGCCGGTCCGCGCCGGATCGCGCGCGACGCAAAGCGATGGATAAAGTACACCGCGAGCGACGCCGCGGCGGTGATGAAAGCAAAGACGAGCAATCCGTTGTAGGAACTGCGGCTCTCCTCGATCGGCACGATCGAGAGCCAGGGATCGTCCGCCTGAAGCGGCATCCGGTGGCCGATCACGGTCTGCGCGACCGGCGAAAGCGCGTCGATCACCAGGCCGGGCAGAATGCCGGCGAGGAAGCAGAGCACGGCAAGGCTGAACATCGCGGCGAGCGAATAGCGATCGACTTCGCCGGCGGCTTCCGCGGCCGGGCTCCGCGCGCGGCCGAGGAACGTGATGCCGAAGGCCTTGACGAAGCATGCGGCGGCGAGCGCCGCGGCCAGCGCCAGCAAGGCGCCGACCGCGGGCACCATGATCTTCAGCAGCCATTGCGGCAGGTCGGGGCTCTGCAGGACGGCCTGAAACATCAGCCATTCCGACACGAACCCGTTGAACGGCGGCAGCGCCGAGATCGCGACGCAGCCGACCAGAAAGACGAAGCTCGTGAGCGGCATGCGGTGGATCAGGCCGCCCAGCTTCTCCATGTCGCGTTCGCCGGTCGACGTCAGCACCGCGCCGGCCCCGAAGAACAACAGGCTCTTGAAGAACGAATGGTTCAGCACGTGGAACAATGCGGCCGTGAAGGCGAGGGCCGCCGCGAGGCCAAGGCCGTTCGCCTGAAATGCCAGCGCAAGGCCGAGGCTTGCGAAGATGACGCCGATGTTCTCGATCGTGCTGTAGGCGAGCAGGCGCTTGAGGTCCTTCTCCATCAGCGCGTAGAGGATCCCCATGACGGCGGTGGCGCCGCCGAGGATGAGAACCGCGACACCCGCCGACCAGCTTGGCGGCCCGAGCAGATCGAACACGACCCGGATGAATCCGTAGATCGCGACCTTCGTCATCACGCCGCTCATCAGCGCCGAGACATGGCTCGGCGCGGCCGGATGAGCCAGCGGCAGCCACACGTGCAACGGGATCAGGCCGGCTTTCGACCCGGCGCCGAGCAGCATCAGCGCAAGCACCAGTGCGGCTTCGGACGGAGTGTGCTGGGCAGCGCGGATGGCCGCAAAGCTGTAGCTGCCGCCGGCTCCCGCCAGCAGGCCGAAGGCAAGCAACAGAGCCAGCGTTCCGAAGCTTGCCATCACGAGATAGACGTAGCCTGCGCGGGCATTATCCGCGTCACGGTGATGCGCCATGACGAGCGCCCACGAGGCGAGCGACATGAATTCCCAGCACAAGAGGTAGGTGAACGCATCGTCGGCGAGCACGACGAGATTCATGCCGGCCAGGAACGCCGGGAAAAAGGGGAGGATGCGCTGTGGCGCGGATTCGTGGCTGCCGTAACCGAGGCCATAGAGACTTGCGGCCGCACCGCCGAGATTGACCACGACGAGAAAGAATGCGGCGAGCGCATCGAGGCGGAAATGCGATCCCAGCCAGGGCAACCCGATCGGCAGGGCCAGTTCTGTCGCGCTGGTACGGGAGATGAGCGAAATCATGGCCCCGGCCAGCGCGATCAGCGAAATCGCGAAAGTCGCGCCGTAGACGATGGCTGTCGATTGGCGCGATCTGCTCGTTGCAATCGCGAGAGCGGTCGTTCCCAGCAGGGCGGCTACACACCAGATCTGCTGAGTGACCGCCGGGATCATGTCTGCACCTTCGGTGAGCCTGATCCGGCCTTCAATCGCACCCCGCGGCCGCCGCCGTTGCTGACGGCGCCCTCATTGATGACCTCGACGCCGGCTGCGCCGAGCGCATCGATCAGTTTCACGAGCGAGTCGACGTTGCCGCGAATGGTACCTTCGCTCGCCTCCATCCGCTGGATGGTTGGCACCGAAAGTCCGGACAGTTCGGCGAGCTGCCGTTGGTCGATGCCGAGCAAGGCTCTGGCCGCTCGTAGCTGCGCCGAGGTGATCATCGATTGATGGCCGTCGATTGGAGAGTCGCGTCTATTTGAATGTCATTTATGCACATCAAGTAATGATGGCACAAGGGCAATAAGTGATGTTTTATACATCATTCCTAGGCGCAGTCCTCAACGCGAGCGGTATCCGCGCGCCGACGGAGTTGCGCTGACGCGCGTTCAGTCGGAGATTTTTCGATAGACCGCCGCAGCGTGGCGCAGCAGCCGGCTCTTGCGCTTCCGTTCGTGCACGCGCTGGTGCTTGGCCTTGCGTTCGTGGGCGCGTTGCGCGGGTGCATCGACGCTCTCGAGCAGCCCGCGACGGACCTCGTCATCGTTCAATTCGCCGAGCAATTGCTGTCCCTTGCGCAGATGCTTCAGGATGATCCGCCATGACGCGTATTCGTCGGGGGGCAAGCCGCCCTCCGAGAACTCGATCGCGTAACGCAGCCGCTTGCTGGCGAGACGGACGCGGTGGCGCTTGTTCTTGCCCATGCCTTGCAGCCCGCGGCTCTTCTGGCACAGCTTGCCATGCCATCGCGCCAGCCGCCGCGCGTGAAACACCGCGACCGGCACGGCTCGCCGCTGCGCGGCGCGGGGGTCCTGCCGCGTGGTCCAGGGGCCGCTGCCGACCCAGTCCCACATGCCGTCGAACCATCGCCAGTATCGATCGCTTTGCAACGCCTCCTTGAGCGCCTCGAACGCGTCGGTTCGCGCCGTCTGGAGCATGCCTTCTTCAGGCAGGCCCTTGCTGTTTTCGATCGCGACGTCGAGGTCGCGCGTGGCGCCGAGATGGGCGCTCAGCCATTTCAACTCGGATTTCAGTCGCGTCCATTCGGTGTCCGCCACCATCGGCCCATAGAAGGCGATCGCCGCCTTCAGCCGCGTCAGCGCGATACGGGTCTGGTGCAGCGCGGCGGAATCGCCGGAACTCATGGCCTCGTGATTGGTGGCGACTTCCTCGAGGCATTCGGACAGGATCAGGCGAAACGCGGTCTCACAGCGCATGGCTTCGCTGAGATGGCGCGGCCGCTTTGGGCGGACAACACGCTCCTTGGCCGGACTTGCCGCTAACGTCATGACACTCTCGTGACCCCGCCGGTGCCGCAACGCAACCGGGCGGCTCCCGGGGTGGGAAGATTTCCCGTTTGATCGATGTCGATCAAGGATTTTCTGCTGGGCCGCAGTGCGACGATCCAGCGACAGGATCAAAATGTCGCAATCAACCCGTCGGCGGGAGCTCATTCCAGTCGATATGCAGGCCGGGCTTTTGAGGGAACACCATGGCTTTGTGCACGCCGCAAAACCAGCCAGCGGACTTCGCCGCAGCGTCGGATATTTCGTGCACGAAGTATCTTGATATTTCGCGTGCGAAATATATAACGGGCGGCATGAAAGCGGAACACCGGCTGATCTTTCTTCTGACCGTGGCCTATCGCCGGTTGCAACGCGCCATCGAGCAGGAGACGGCCACGCACGATCTGACGTCGGCCCAGGCAGGCGTGCTGTTCTTTCTCGGGCGCAATGACGGCGCGCTGATCGGCGACGTCTCGCAGGCGCTCGACATCGTGCCGTCGGCGATGAGCGGCCTCGCCGACCGGATGGAACGTGCAGGCCTCGTGAAGCGCCGCCGCGATGGCGAGGACGGCCGCAGCCAGCGGCTCCACCTGACCGCGGCGGGGCAGGAGTTCGGCAAGCGCGCCGCAACGCGGACCAGGGCGATCAATAACCGTCTGATGGACGGGTTCTCGGACGCGGAGATCGACGTGGTGTCGCGCTGGCTGACCAGCCTGCAAGACAAGTTTCCGAAAGGCAAGGACAGCTAGAGCGTCTTCAAGCGAAGTGGCTACCGGTTCGCGTGAAGAAGACGCGTCAAGCAAGAAGCGAGCAACAGGAGTGAAGCATGAGTGAAGTGGTCGTAGCGCTGGACGGCGGTGTCCTCACCGTGACGATGGCGCGCCCGGACAAGAAGAACGCGATCACCAACGCGATGTATGGCGCGATGGCCGATGCGCTCGAGCGCGCGGAGGGCGATTCCGCGATCCGCGCCGTGCTGTTGCAGGGCGACGGCGACAGCTTTACCGCCGGCAACGATCTCGCCGACTTCGCGGCGGTGTCGCGCGGCGTGCAGGGCGAGCGCCACGTGACGCGCTTCCTCGCCGGACTTGCCAAGGCGACGCGGCCGCTGGTTGCCGCCGTGCAGGGCAATGCGGTCGGCATCGGCACCACTATGCTGCTGCATTGCGACCTCGTCTACCTCGCGCCGACTGCGCGGCTGATCACGCCGTTCGTCAATCTGGCGCTGGTGCCGGAGGCGGCGTCGACCTATCTGCTGCCGCAGCGCATCGGCTATGCGCGGGCCTATGCGATGTTCGCGCTCGGCGAACCGGTCGAGGCGGAGACCGCGGTCTCGATCGGCCTCGCCAACGCGGTCGTGCCGCTCGCGGAGCTGCGCGCCAAGGCACGCGCGGCGGCGGACGCGCTGGCGAAGCGGCCGTTCGGCTCGCTCCAGCACACCAAGGCGCTGATGCGCGACCCCGCCAGGATCAGCGCGCAGATGGCGCGTGAGGGCGAGATCTTCCAGGAACGGCTGATGAGTGCGGAAGCACGCGAGGCCTTTGCCGCCTTTGCCGAGCGCCGCCAGCCCGATTTCTCCAAGATTACCGGCTAGGCCCCGAGCGTGGGCCGCCACGCGTGGGCGGCCCCATTGCTTTGGGGTTGACGGCTTCGCCGGCTTCGAACATCTCCTGTCGGGGTATAGCGCAACCCGGCGAGGCGAGGCATGAGCGACGGTCACACGCTGCGCGGCGAAGGAATCGCCGCGACCATTTCGGCGCAGGGCGCCGAATTGTCGTCGCTCAGAAATGCCGACGGGACCGAACTGTTGTGGCAGGCCGGCCCGCAATGGCCGCGCCATGCGCCCATCCTGTTCCCGATCGTCGGCCGCTTGAAGAACGATACGCTGCGCCACAACGGCAAGACCTATCCGATGACGCAGCACGGCTTTGCGCGCGACCGCCGCTTTGCCTGGGTGGAGCAGGGGCCCCGATCCTGCAAGCTCGCGCTCACCGACGATGCGGAGACGCGTGCGCGCTATCCCTTCGCGTTCAGGCTCGAGGTCACCTATACCGTTGATGGCGCCGATCTCGATGTCGCCTTCGACATCGTCAACACCGGCGCCGAGACGCTGCCGGCCTCTCTCGGCGGTCATCCCGCCTTCAACTGGCCGCTGCTTCCGGGATTGGCAAAGGAGGCGTACGCGTTGACCTTCGCGAAGGATGAGCCGGCGCCGATCCGGCGGCTGACGGAGGGACTGATGCGGCAGCAATCCGAGCCAAGTCCGATCAAGGGCAAGGTGCTCGCGTTGTCGGCGCAATTGTTCGATGACGACGCCATGATCCTCGATCAGGTTGCGAGCGCGTCGGTTCGCTTTGCTGCTGCGCAGGGGCCCGCGATCGAGCTGTCCTGGCGCGGCTTTCGCGAACTTGGCATCTGGTCGAAGGTCGGTGGCGCGGCGTTCCTCTGCATCGAGCCGTGGCACGGTTTCGCCAGCCCGGTCGAATTCGACGGCGAGTTCGCCGGCAAGCCCGGCCTCATGCACATCGCGCCGGGTGCGCGGCAGTCACTGGGCTATCGCATTCGCGTGAGCTGACGAAGAACAGGTCAATGAGCGCGGGGGCTGAGCGCACTGGTGATCGCGCCGACCGATGGCGGGTTCTCGTTCGCCCAGGCCTCATGCGCGGCAAGGTCGCGGTAATGCTCGGCCATGCGTAGCAGCCGCTCGCGGATGCCGGCGTCTTCCTCGCCCTTGGCCTGATCGGTCAATTGCGCCGCGCGTTCGAGAAGCGTTTTCGGATCGATCACGACAAGCTCCAAATCCGGTTTTCGCCAAGCGGACAACTGTTACAGGCAAGCACAGTTCCTGCCATGGTTTGATGACAGCGCATTCAGAGCTGGAACACGCCGAGTCCCGCCATCACATCGCGCCTGGTGCGCTCGGTGATCTCGCGAGCTTTCAGGGTTCCGCGCCTGATCACGTCAGCGACATGGTCGCGATCGCCCGCCAGCTCGGCGCGCCGGGTCCGGATCGGTGCGATCAGGGCTTGCAGGATGTCCTCGAGCCGCCGCTTGACGGCTGCGTCGCCGAGACCGCCGCGCCGATAGCGCGCCTTCAATTCCTCGACGGCATGGTGATCGTCGTCGAACGCGTCGAGATAGCTGAAGACGACATTGCCCTCGACCTTGCCGGGGTCGCCGACACGCAGATGATCGGGATCGGTGAACATCGCGCGCACCGCAGCCGTGATGTCACCGGGCGAGGCCGAGAGAGCAATCGCATTGCCAGCGGATTTGCTCATCTTCGCGCGTCCGTCGACGCCCGGCAGCCGTCCCGCGCGTGGTATGACGGCCACCGCCTCCTGCAGGAGCGCACGGCAGGCGAGCGCGTTGACGCGCCTGATGATCTCGTTGGTCTGCTCAATCAGGGGAGCCTGGTCCTCGCCGACCGGCACGACGGTCGCCCGAAACGCGGTGATGTCGGCGGCCTGCGCCACCGGGTAGCACAGGAAGCCCGCAGGGATGTGGCGTCCAAATCCGCGGGCGCGGATCTCGTCCTTGATGGTGGGATTGCGCTCCAGCCGCGCGACGGTGACGAGATTGAGATAGAGCATCGACAATTCGGCGAGCGCCGGAAGCTGCGACTGCAGGCAGATCGAGGTCCGTTCGGGATCGATGCCGACGGCGAGATAATCCAGCGCGACCTCGATGACGTTGCCGCGGACCTTGCCGATGTCGTGCGCGTTGTCGGTCAGCGCCTGCATGTCGGCGAGCAGCAGGTATTGCTCATGGCTGTCCTGAAACGCGAGGCGGCTTCTGAGCGAGCCGACGTAGTGGCCGAGATGCAGCGGCCCGGTGGTGCGGTCGCCGGTGAGGATGATCGGTTTGGTCACGGCTTGTCTCCATTCGTTTGAATGGGGACACCGCATGCGGGCTGGATGAGGTGAAAGAAAAAGGCCGCCCAATGCGGCGGCCCCGAAATGCATGAACGCGTTCGGCCCGCCTGTCAGTCGGCGAGCCACCAGAGATTGGCGATCAGGATCGAGCGGTTCATGGCGTGTGGCGTAAGGCAATCGAACGAGCCGGTCAAGACGGCATAGCCAGTTATTCTTCCACCCGGCTATGCTCGAGTAATCGCTCCCCTGTGCTCCTCCGAGAACACGTGCGCATAAAGGTTGGCGATCCATTGCTTACCTTCCTGCGTGACCCGCAGATATCGAAGTGCGTCGCCGATATAGGGGCAGACGGCCTTCCAGAAGAAAGCAGGGTACGCTGCACGTAGATCATCGGGAGTCTGATATCCGAGTTTCTCGCTTGCGCCAGTCTCCTGAAATTCGGCAAACAAGGCTGACGTCTTCCGCAAATAGTCAATGTCGGCCAATTGGCCGATCAAATCCGCGGCACGAAGCAGGCCGGGATAATCCGCCGTACTGGTATGCTCCTCTTCCCCCGGGACCGGAAAGCGCGTGTGCTCGATGTTCGCCTCGATTTCCTTTGTGTCGATGGAGGTCAGGCTCACCTTGCCGAAACGCTCGCGGACAAAGAGCTTGGATCGTGTCACATGATAGGGGGTCAAGGATGCGTCCGTGGCTCCAGCAGATATCCGGACGCGATCACCGTTTTCGTTACAAACATAAAGTCCGTCCCGGTCGCCTCGACATACCCCGCGTACATAGCCGATGTCGTGGCATAAGAGCGAAATCATGAAATGGAGCCAGTCGCGCGGCCTGACGCCGCCTTCGCTCGTATGCTTCCCGAGTAAAATGTTCTGTCCCACCAACGTCACCATGATGGTGTGGTTCATGTCGTGGTAGGCCGCATCGCTATTGGCAATATTCTCCAACGCGAGGCGCCCAACGAAACCGATGATGTCCGGATAGGCGGGCTCGAGGATTCCGTAGATTTGGCCGTATGTACCCTTGAGCTGATCGACAAACGCTTGGATGACAATTTGAGTTGGGTTGAACATGATCGCCTCCAATGCGCGGATGCTATGCCGGTTTGGGTATTTCGTCACCGGGTTGTTGGTCCCGCGAATTGGGCCGGAGCCTGGTGGCCCGGAGGCCTGTCGAGCCCTGGTTTGGGGGCTGCCCGGCATGAGGCAAGGCTGAACCACCGCTGATGGCCCATCGCGATCAATGCACCCGACCGCCAAACGGTCCGCTGTGAGGTGCATACCGGATCTTGCCGAGACCGGGCCAAGCGGTCGCGATCGGACCCGAAGCGGGCAGTGGGGCCAGAACGAGGGTGGACCGAAGCGCGCATTGTCCGCCCATGGCTCCCAACTTCCGTCAATTTTTGATCGCCATGTCAGATGTGGAAATTCTTGTCGAAGCGTGGCGATAGGAGTCACGCGATCAATGCTTTCGTTCCAAGTGATTTGCAGGACGAGTAATGAAGAACGCAACACTGCTTGCCCTTGGTTTATTGACGGCGGGAGTTTGGTCACAAGACAGCGCGAGATGTCAGACCTCGCTTTCCCCTCCGCTTTCGCTTGCGCCGCCGCCGTCGGACGGGGGATCGGCATCTCCGGCTGCAACCAACAACGTCTGGCCGCCGACGGCGACCGCTAAAAGTTCGGTACTGCCCCGAGCCGCCAAGGAGTCTTTGCCACGCTCCACTGCCCCACGATCTGCCACTGTCGAACACACGCCGGTAGAGTCAGGCAGCGCTTCGCCAGCACAGGTGATCGACAGGTCGCCGCCGTCGGCTGGACCGGTCCCCGATTACGATGGTTTTAGCGTCGGCATCGACGACGACACGTCAAGCCGGACGACGCGACCCGTCAGGTCACACCGGGCGAAGCAGCCCAAGCTCGATCAAGAAGCAGATCGTGTCTCTCGGCAGCAATCGGTCGATCCCGGGGATGACGACAAACTAAAGGGCAAGCTTACGATTTGCCGCGGTTGCAAGTAGCAAGCAGGTGCCACTCCGGGCGGACATTTGAACTGGCCCGTCATCTTGCGGGACTCTTGCCATGCAAGAGTCCGGAAATGGCCCACCGCGACATGTTCCGATGCTGCACAAATGACCGCTATACGGACAACGCGGACGTAAGCTTCATCGCATGATGCTGCCGGGTTTATGGGTACGTGCCCTAGTTGAACGCCATGCCGCCGCTCATCGCGATGGTCTGTCCGGTCATGTAGGGATTATTGACCAGCAGCATCACGGCCTGCGCGACCTCCTCGGCGGTGCCGAAACGGCCCATCGGAATGCGGCTGACCAGTTCGCTCTGTCCCTTCATCATGTCGGTCTCGATCAGCGAGGGCGCGACGGCATTGGCCGTGATGCCCTCCTTGACGAGGCGTGCGGCATAGCCGCGGGTCAGGCCCTCCATGGCCGCCTTGGATGCGTTGTAGTGCGGTCCGATCGAGCCGGCGCCGCGCGCAGCGCCGGAGGAGATGTTGACGATGCGGCCCCATTTCCGGGTGCGCATCATCGGCAGCACCGCCTGCGTGCACAGAAACGCCGATTTGAGATTGACCGTGATGGTGCGGTCGAAATCCTCTTCGGTGAGGTCGTCGACCCCCCTGACGATGGCGATGCCGGCGTTGTTGACGAGAATGTCGACCGGGCCGAGCCCGGATTTGGCGCGCTCGACCAGCGTGGCGACGGCGGCGGCTTCCGAGACGTCGGCCGCGATCGCGACGGCGCGGCCACCGGCGGCAATGATGCCCTTTGCCAGCGTCTCCGCCTCGGCCGAGCGCTCGCGATAATTGATGGCGACGGCGGCGCCGGCATCCGCCAGCATCTTGACGATCGCCGCACCGATGCCGCGCGATCCGCCGGTCACCAGTGCCACATGTCCGTGCAGACTGCTTGTTGTCATCTGGTCACCCTGTTCGACGTATCCGCGCAGGCTCGCAAACGGGGAGGCGCGGTGCAACGCAACTCTGCTCAAATCTGCGTTGGAGGCCGCCGAGCGGCGAAAAACCGGCTTCCTGGGCCGGAATCGGCCTTGCGTCCGGCCCGGGCCGGCGGCAATGGTTGAGGCATCACTTCTTGGCCCACCCACGAGAGTCCGATGAGCAAACTGATTGTCCGCGCCGGCGATTTCACCTTTGACGCCCGTTTCGAGGAGCAGCTCGCGCCGAAGACGGTCGCCGCCTTCCGCAAGGCGATGCCGTTCGAGAGCCAGGCGATCCATGTGCGTTGGAGCGGCGAGGGCGTCTGGATGCCGCTCGGCGATCTCGACTTCGGCGTGTCCTACGAGAACCACACCAGCTATCCGGCGCCGGGCCAGATCATCCTCTATCCCGGCGGCATTAGCGAGACCGAGATCCTGCTCGCCTATGGCGGCGTGCATTTCGCCAGCAAGATGGGCCAGCTCGCCGGCAATCATTTCATCACGCTGACCTCGGGGCTGGAGAACCTCACCGCCTTCGGCAAGACTGTGTTGTGGAAAGGCGCGCAGAACATCCGCTTCGAGGAAATCTGATGTGACCGAGGCCCGCTATCCGCGCGATCTCCGCGGCTACGGCCGCAATCCGCCCGATCCGAAATGGCCCGACGCGGCGCGCATCGCCGTGCAATTCGTGGTCAATTTCGAGGAGGGCGGGGAGAACAACATCCTGCACGGTGATCGCGCCTCGGAAGCGTTTCTGTCCGACGTGCTCGGCGCGCAGCCCTGGGTCGGCCGGCGGCACGCCAATATCGAGACGATGTTCGAATATGGCGCGCGCGCCGGCTTCTGGCGGCTGTGGCGGATATTCACCGAGCGGAAGCTGCCGACCACGGTGTTCGGCGTCGCGATGGCGCTGAAGCGCAATCCGGACGTCGTCGCCGCGATGCAGGAGGCGGGCTGGGACATCGCGAGCCACAGCCTGCGCTGGGTCGAGCACAAGGACATGTCGGAGGACGAGGAGCGCGAGGAGATCGCCCGCGCCATTGCCGTGCATACCGAGGCGACCGGCGCGCGGCCGCTCGGCTGGTACACCGGCCGCTCCTCGATCAACACGCTGCGGCTTTTGATGGAGGCGGGCGGCCTGCGCTATCTCTGCGATTCCTACGCCGACGATCTGCCGTACTGGATCAAGGCAACCGGCACCGAGCCGCATCTCGTGATCCCCTATACGCTCGATGCCAACGACATGCGCTTCATCAACGCGCAGGGCTTCGGCGCCGGCGAGGAGTTCTACACCTACCTGAAAGACAGTTTCGACGTGCTCTATGCCGAGGGCGCGACCTCACCGAAGATGATGTCGATCGGTCTGCATTGCCGCGTCGTCGGGCGTCCCGGCCGCGCCGCCGCGCTGATGCGCTTTCTCGACTACATCCAGAAGCACGAGCACGTCTGGGTGCCGACCCGGCTTGCGATCGCCGAGCATTGGCACGCCAATCTGAAGCATCTCGCGGAACACGCGTTCGAGATCGGCTAACTCGGCGTTGATATGACGCGGAGTGCTGATAAAGGGCTTCGCCATTGCAATGAAGGAGTCTTGCCGCGATCGCGCGCCACAAACTCCGTGTCGTCCCTGCCTAGTGCGCAATTGCGCACGGGAGCAGGGACCCATACGCCGCGGCGGACGTTGTGAACGGGATTCGTCGTTCCAGCGCTGCGCAACAATCGGCATTCGTGGTTATGGGTCCCTGCTTTCGCAGGGACGACATCTTTGTGAGGCCAGAGCTGTTCGTCATTGCGAGATCCCGCATAGGCGGAACAATGGATTGCTTCGCTTGACGCGGACGGTCAATGGCCTGCCATGTGCCGGCCGATCTCGGTGAGGTCGGCCTCGCTGGCGCGGGCCTCATGCACGAAGGCGCCGTGGAACATCACGACCAGCCGATCCGACAGCTCCAGCAGCTCGTCGAGGTCTTCACTGACCAAGAGCACCGCCGCGCCGCGGTTGCGGGCGGCCATGATCTCGGCGTGGATCTGCGCCACGGCCGCGAAGTCGAGTCCGAAGCAGGGATTGGCGGCGATCAGCACCTCGACGTCGCCCGAAAGCTCGCGCGCCAGCACCGCGCGCTGGACATTGCCGCCCGACAGCGCCGCGATCGGCGTCTCCGGCGTGCGGGTCTTGATCTTGTAGCGGTTGATCTTGCGTTCGGCGTCGTTGCGGAAGGCGGCACGGTTCAGCCACCAGCCGCCGCGCGCGAACGGGGCACGATCGAACTCGCGGAATGCGATGTTGTCGGCGACGCTCATGCCGCCGACGCAGGCGTTCTTCAGCGGCTCTTCCGGTAGCAGCGACATCCTGTGCCGCCGCATCTCCGCGCGACTCGCCGCATAGGTCTCGCCCTGGACGCGGATCACGCCGCTCTCGGCCTCGCGCTGGCCGGCCAGGACCTCCACGAGCTGGCGCTGGCCGTTGCCGGAGACGCCGGCGATGCCGACGATCTCGCCGCTTTTCACGGTCAGCGATACGCCGTGCACGGCAATCGCGCCGGCATCGTCAAGCGCGGTGAGCTTGTCGAGCTCGAGCCGGGCCGCTCCGGTCTCGCCGGTGCGCGGCGGCTGTACCGTCAGCTGTTCGGCGCCGATCATGGTGCGGGCCATCTCGTCCGGCGTCAGCTCCGCGACCCGGCCGCTGCCGGCAAGCTTGCCGCGGCGCAGGATGGTCACCTCGTCGGCAAAGGCCATCACCTCGCGGAACTTGTGCGTGATCATCAGGATGGTGAGCTCGCCCGCGACCACCATCGCGCGCAGCATGCCGAGCACCTCGTCGGCTTCGCCCGGCGTCAGCACCGAGGTCGGTTCGTCCAGGATCAGGAAGCGGCGCTTCAGGTAGAGCTGCTTGAGGATCTCGCATTTCTGCCGCTCGCCGGCGGAGATATCCGAGACCTTTGCGTCGAGCGGCACCTTGAACGGCATCCGTGCCAGGAAGGCCTCCAGCTCCTGCTTCTCCTTGCGCCAGTCGACCACGGCAGGCACGTCGTCGCGCGCCAATACCAGGTTCTCGGCAACCGTCATCGCCGGCACCAGTGTAAAGTGCTGGTAGACCATGCCGAGCCCGAGCGCATGCGCGTCCTTCGGATTGGCAATGGCCTGCTGGCGGCCGCCGACGAGGATGTCGCCTTCGGTGGCGTGGTAATAGCCCATGATGCATTTCACGAGCGTGCTCTTGCCCGCGCCGTTTTCACCAAGCAAGGCGTGGAACGAGCCGGGACGCACCTTGAGCTCGACATTGTCGAGCGCTGTGAAGTCGCCGAACCGCATCGTCATGGCGATGGCGTCGACGCCGAACGCGCCTGATGGTGCGGGCGGCTCGCCGATGATCACGACAGCGCCCCAATCAGGTCGGCGGATCTGGTCACCGCGCCGAACACGCCGCCCTGCATCTTGATCATCTTCAGCGCGTGATCGTGGTTGCTCCGGTCGGTCGCGCCGCAGCAGTCCTCGACCAGCACGCATTCGAAGCCGCGGTCGTTGGCCTCGCGCATCGTGGTATGGACGCAGACATCGGTGGTGATGCCGGTCAGCACGATGTTCTCGATGCCGCGCAGCCGCAGCATCAGCTCGAGGTCGGTGGCGCAAAACGAGCCTTTTCCGGGCTTGTCGATAACAGGCTCGCCCGGCAGCGGCGCGAGGTCCGGAATGATTTCCCAGCCGGGCTCGCCGCGCACCAGGATGCGGCCGCAGGGGCCGGGGTCGCCGATGCCGGCGCCGATCTGGCGCGAGCGCCAGCGCTTGTTGGCTGGCAGGTCGGCCAGATCAGGCCGGTGCCCCTCGCGGGTGTGGATGATGTGAAAGCCCTGTGCGCGCATTACCGCGAGCAGCTTCCTGATCGGCTCGATCGGCGCCCGGGTCAGCGAGAGGTCGTAGCCCATCTTGTCGACATAGCCGCCGACGCCGCAGAAATCGGTCTGCATGTCGATGATGATGAGTGCGCTATTCTCTGGCCGCAGATCGCCATTGTAGGGCCAGGCGTAGGGCTCGGACTTGATGAAGCGCTCGGGCATGAAATGATCTTTCGAGATGCTATCGGGTGATGGACAATTCGGCGGGTGCGCCGGTCAGCGTGCGCTTCGGCGAGCAGGTGATGATCATGATCGCGAGCGTCAGGATGTAGGGCGCGGCGTTGAACAAATGATAGCCGGAGGTGATGCCGACCGATTGCAGCGCGGGCCCGAGCGCGGCGGCGCCGCCGAAGGCGAGCGAGGCCCACAGGCAGAGCATCGGGTCCCAGCGCGCGAAGATGACAAGCGCCACCGCCGTGATGCCCTGTCCCGAGGAGAGGCCTTCGTTCCAGCTGCCCGGATAGAACAGCGACAGGAACGAGCCGCCGATGCCGGCGAGGAAACCGCCGACCATGGTGGCGCGCAGCCGGATCAGCAGCACCGAATGGCCCATCGCGCGCGCCGCATCCGCGCTCTCGCCGGCGGTGCGGATCAAGAGGCCCCAGCGCGTGGTCCTGAAGGCCCAATAGAGCAGCGGTGCGATCGCGACGCCGATCAGGAACAGCACATTGATGCGCAGCGCCGCGCGGACCTGCGGGATGTCGCTCCACCAGCCGAAATCGATCGCCGGCAGCCTTGCCGCCGTCGGCTCGATCAGCGGCTTGCCGAGGAAGAACGCGAGGCCGGTGCCGAGCAGCATCAGCGCGATGCCGACCGCGATGTCGTTGACGCGCGGCAGCGAGCAGATGCCGGCATGCAGCGCGCCGAACAACGCGCCGGTGATGCCGGCCGCGAGCACGCCGAGCCACGGCGAGCCCGACAGATAGGAGATGCCGTAGGCGCTCATCGCGCCCATCACCAGCGTGCCCTCGAGGCCGAGATTGATGCGGCCACTTCGCTCGGTGATGCACTCGCCGAGGCTGACGAACAAAAACGGCGTCGAGACGCGGATGGCGCCGCCGAATACGGCGAGCGGGACGGTCCAGAGCCCGAGCGATGCATCCGCCATGTCAGGACTTTCCCTTCAGGAAGCCGATGCGCCCGTAGAGTGCGTCGCTGGCCAGCACGAACACGAAGATGATGCCTTGCAGCACCAGCACCGAAGCATCGGGCAGGCCGAGCCGCCGCTGCAACAGGCCGCCGGAGGCCGAGATACCGCCGAGCAGGATCGCCACCGGAATGATCGCGAGCGGATTCTGCCGTGCCAGGAACGCAACGAGGATGCCGGTGAAGCCGTAACCCGCCGCGAGGTTGGCGTTGGTGCGGCCCTGCACCGCCGCAACCTCGATCATGCCGGCAAGCCCGGCGCAACTGCCGGCGAGGAAGCACACGGTCAGGATCAGTTTGCCGACACTGAGGCCGACGATCTTGGCGGCGCGGATGTTGCCGCCGGCGACGCGCGCGGCGAAGCCGAAAGTGGTGTGATAGATCAGGATGTAGGCGACGATGGCGGCGACGAGGCCGAACGCCAGGCCCCAATGCACGTCGGTGCCGGGAATGGTGCCGATCATGTTGGCGGCGCCGATCTCGCGCGTCGAAGGCTTGTTGAGGCTCGCCGGATCGCGCATCGGCCCCTCGACCAGATGGTTCAGAATCGCGAGCGCGATATAGACCAGCAGCAGGCTCGAGATCGTCTCGTTGACCCCGCGATATTGCCGCAGGCCGCCCGACAGGGTGATCCAGAGGCCGCCGCCGATCATGCCCGCGATCACCATCGCGATCTGCACCACGATCGGTGCCGCGCCCTGCAGCGCCAGCGCCGCCGCGGTCGCCGACAGCGCGCCGATCAACAACGCGCCTTCGCCGCCGATGATCACCATGCCGAGCTGCGCCGGCAGCGCCGTGCACAGCGCGGTCAGGATCAACGGCGCGGCGCGGGTCAGCGTGTTCTGCCAGGAGAAGGCGGTGCCGAACGCGCCGTAATACATGTAGAAATACAGATCGAGCGGGTTCTTGCCGTAGAGCGCGACAAAGCCGCCGAACACCGCGAGCGCGCCGACCAGCGCCGCGCCCGGGATCAGGATGTATTCGATGCGCGCGCCGTGGCGCTGGAGGAATCCGGGATCGGCGGCCGGAGCGATGCCGGCCGTCTCAACCGATTCCGCCGTTTCCGTCGTCACGCGGTGGCTCCGATCACGCCCTCGACGAGATAGTCCATCTTCTCGAGCTCGGGATCCTGCTGGCCGCGATCGGTACCGGACGCGATCACCGTCTTGCCCTTGTTGTCGACGAGCGGACCCTTGAAGATCGTAAACTTGCCGGACATGAACTTGGCCTTGACGTCGTCGGCGTGCTTGCGCGCCTCGGCGGACACCATCTCGCCATAGGGCGACACCTTGACGATCTCTTCCTTCAGGCCGCCGCGATAGAAGTTCGGGATCGCTTCGCCCGCGATGATCATCTTGACGAATTTCGGGTAGAGCGCCTCCCAATTCCACTCGGCGCCGGTGAGATAGGCCTTCGGCGCCAGCGGCGACTGGTTGACGTGATAGCCGCATACAAGAGCGCCGCGGCGCGCGGCGTTCTCGACCATCGTCTTCGGTCCGTCGACATGGCAGGTCAGCACGTCGACGCCCTGGTCGATCAGGCTGTTGGTCGCTTCGGCTTCCTTGACCGGCATCGACCAGTCGCCGGTGAAGATCACCTGGGTGGTCGCCTTCGGATTGGCGAGCCGGGCGCCGAGCGTGAACGCGTTGATGTTGCGCAGCACCTGCGGGATCGGCTTGGCGGCGACGAAGCCGAGCTTGCCGCTCTTGGTCGAATAGCCGGCCACGATGCCGGAGATGTATTGCGCCTCGTCGATATAGCCGAAATAGCTGCCGGCGTTCTTCGGGTCCTTGTCGGACCACAGGCCGCCGCAGTGCTCGAAGCGCAGTTTTGGAAACTTGCCCGCCATCTTGAGGACGTGCGGGTTGTAGTAGCCGAACGAGGTCGGGAACATGAGCGTGGCGCCGTCGAGATTGATCATGGACTCGATGGTCTTCTCGACCGCATCGGTCTCCGGCACCTTCTCTTCCTCGACGACCTTGATGCCGGGAAGCTTCTTCACCGCCGCGGCTCCTTGCGCGTGCGCCTGGTTGTAGCCGTAGTCGTCGCGCGACCCGACATAGATGAAGCCGATCGTGGTTTCCGCTGCCGCCGCGCCACGAATGCCAAGCGTGCTGCCGAGCGCCAGTGCGGCGCTGCCCTGCAATAAATGCCTTCTTGAAATCCTGCCAAAATCCATCGCCTGCTCCCTCCGGCGGGTCCGGCCCGCCTGTCCTTGTCGCAGCCGCCTGACGGCGGAGCTTGGGGGAAGTGTCGCAAGCTTCATGCCAGAGCATGTTTGGCGATCAGTCTTCCGTAAATGATTGAATGTACGTGAGAATGGTGATCGGTCCCGGAACGCTCGGAAGCCGATTGAGATTGATTTGCCTATTTTATGAGCGATCGATCGCTGTTGTATGCAATGCCGTTAAGCAGTCGCTAACCGCCGGACAGCCGGTGCGAGCCCGGTCGGGGCCTGCGCACGAAGCGCCATTTGCTGGCTGGTGAATCGGATCGGGCCTGCTACGAGTGAGGCGGGCTCCGCCGGCCGCGTTGGACTGATGGGAAACAGCATGAGCGAGACAAAACCGTCCTCGAAACCATCTTCCCTTGGCGAAGAGATCGTGGCGCGGATCGATCAGCTCGCGACGATCTCCGAGACGCCGGAGCATCTGGCGCGAATCTTCCTCACCGACGAGCATCGCAAGGCAGCCGATCTCATCCTGTCCTGGATGCGCGAGGCCGGCATGAGCGCGCATCTCGATGCGATCGGCAATGTCTGCGGCCGCTACGAGGGCGACCGGCCGGGCCTGCCGGCGCTGATGCTCGGCTCGCATTACGACACCGTGCGCGACGCCGGCAGATGGGACGGTCCGCTCGGCGTCATCACCGCGATCGCCTGCGTCGCCGATCTGAACCGGCGCGGCAGGCGACTGCCGTTCGCGATCGAGATCGTGGGCTTTGCCGACGAGGAGGGCGTGCGCTTCGCCTCGACCCTGCTCGGCAGCCGCGCGGTCGCCGGCACGTTCGACGAGAGCGTGCTCAACACGCGCGACCGCGCCGGCACGTCGATGCGCGACGCGCTGATCCAGTTCGGGCTCGATCCCGATCATATCGGCAAGGCGGCGCGCGCCCGCCGGGAGCTGCTCGGCTATGTCGAGCTGCACATCGAGCAGGGCCCCGTGCTGGAAGAGAAGGCGCTGCCGGTCGGCGTCGTCACCGCGATTTCGGGCGCGACCCGGCTTGCCGCCAGTCTCACCGGCGTCGCCGGCCATGCCGGCACGGTGCCGATGAAGCTGCGGCGCGATGCGCTGGCGGGCGCTGCCGAATGCATCGTTGCGATCGAACAGTTTTGCAGGTCCGACGAACAAGGCCTCGTCGGCACCGTCGGCTATGTTAACGCGATGCCGGGCGCCACCAATGTGATCCCGGGCAAGGTGTCCTTCACCATGGATATCCGCTCTCAGAACGACACGCATCGCAAGCGCGTCGTCGCCGACATCGTGCGGCAGATCGAGGCGATCGCAAAACGCCGCGACCTCGCCTTGCAGATCGACGTCACCCACGAGAACCGCAGCGTGCCCTGCGCGCCGTGGCTCAAGGCGCAGATCGCCGAGGCCGTCGCGGCCGAGGGCTATGCCGCGTTCGAGCTGCCGAGCGGGGCGGGGCATGACGGGATGGCGATGGTGGATGTCGCCGATATCGGCATGATCTTCGTGCGCTGCCGCGGCGGGATCAGCCACAATCCGGCCGAGCATGTCGAGCTCGCCGATGCCGACACCGGCGCGCGGGTGCTGCTGCGCGTCGTCGAGAATTTTCGTCCGCACGTTGCAGTGAATAGCTAAAATTGTGCGCTTCGCAGGCCCTCGCTGAGGAGCGCTTGCTGTCCACGTTGCGTCAGCACGCCGCAGGCACCGGTCCAGGGGCCGCTGCCGGCCCCGTCCGTGCCTGATCCGGACAGATCAGACCACCGTTTCCGGCTCAGCTGGGCTATTTGCGGGCCGGGCGTGAAGCGCTAGACTTGGTGCAACGGGGGGTAGTGGACATGAGGTCGTCCGTCGTCCAGGACGTTCAGTTCCCAAAACAACCGGCGCTGCAGCTGATCTATGACACTGCACCGATCGGGCTCGCCTACCTCTCTCCGGATTGCCGTTACCTTCAGATCAACCAGCGTCTCACCGAGATCTGCGGCATTTCGGTCGAAGGTCATCTCGGGCGTACGGTGCACGATTGCGTGCCCGCGCTGGCTTCGGCCGTCGAAGGTATCGTTCAGTCGATCATGGAGACCGGAGAGCCCGTCACCGACGTGGAGGTTTACGGCCAGCGCCCCGGCCACAATGACGAGCGATGCTGGATCACGCATTGGCATCCGCAGCGCGAACCGAACGGGAGCATCGTCGGCGTCAACGTTGCGGCCGAGGAGATTACCGATCGCAAGCGCAGCGAACGCGAGATCCGCGCCGCGCGCGATGCAGCCGAGAAGGCCTTGCACCATCTGCAGGAGACCCAGGCGTCGCTGATCGAGGCGGAAAAGCTCGCGGCGCTGGGCCGGCTGGTGGCCGGCGTCGCGCACGAGATCAACAGTCCGGTCGGCACCAGTCTCACCGTCGCCTCGGTGCTGGAGCAGAAATGCGCCGACTTCGCTGCCGAGGCTGCGCGTGGCAAGCTGAAGCGATCCAGCCTGAGCGATTTCATCGAGGTCGTCGAAAGCGCCTCGTCGCTGCTGGTAGGCAACCTCAAACGCGCGGCGGACCTGGTGCAATCGTTCAAGCAGGTGGCCGTCGATCGCAGCTATTTCGACCGGAGCCAGTTCGATCTCGCCGCGGTGACCGAGCAGGTGCTCTCGAGCCTGCGTCCGGCCTTGCCGAAGAACAACCTGGCGCTTGACGTCGATTGCCCGCCCGGTCTTGCCATGAACAGCTATCCCGGCCCCTACGGCCAGGTGCTGACCAACCTGTTCGTCAATTCGGTGGCGCATGCGTTTCCGGATGGCAAGGGCGGCATCATCGCGATCCGGCTGCGCGCCTCAGGCGCGGACCAGGTCGAGATCCTGTTCGCCGACAACGGTTGCGGGATGGATCACGACGTGCTGCGGCAAGCCTTCGATCCATTCTTCACCACGCGCCGCGACATCGGCCGTATCGGGCTTGGTCTGCACATCGTTCATAACATCGTCACGAACCGGCTGGGCGGAGAGCTCAATCTCGACAGTGCGCCGGGCATGGGGACACGCATGCGGATCACGCTGCCACGGGTGGCGCCGCGGCGCGGAACCGATAGTTGATGCCCACAGGGGGCGTTGAGAAGGAAATGCTCCCCGGTTTTCGAGCCGGAAAACGTCCTTCCAAGTAACCGCCGCAAAAGGCATTCCACTACCCTTGCTTCAGCCCCCGTCGTCGCGACATTCTCAGGATATTCCTGATGGTTAGGACGATGAGCCAATCCGCATTCGATCCCTTCGGCGAGCCGGTCCCCGCAGTCGATCCTTCGATCGCGAGCGAGGGCGTGTCGAAATGGCTGAAGACCGCGGGCACCAGCGTGTTCTGGGTGCTGGTGGTCGGCATCGTGCTGGCACGGGCCGTCTATTTCGAGCCGGGCGTGTTCAGCTTCGAGCATGCCGTTGCCTGGGCGCAGGGTCTGTTCGCCGCGCTCTAGCCGCAGGTCCGCGCGGGGCCGTCCTGGCCCTTTGCGCCTCCCGAATGATCCCCTCGAACGCGACCGCCGCCGGCACGTCGAGCCGGCCGGGCGATTTCAGCTGCCAGAGCGTGCGCTCGATGTGGATGCCCTTGATCGGGATCACCTTCAGCTTTCCGAGCTTCACTTGATCGTCGATCGTCGCGATCGACACGATGGCGACGCCAACGCCGGCCGCCACCGCCTGCTTGATCGCCTCGGTGCTGCCGATCTCGAGTGTCCGCTGCGGCTCGACGTGGTGGGCCGCCAGCGCCTGCGCGACCACCTCGCGCGTGCCTGAGCCGGGTTCCCGCACGATCAGGATCTCGTCGTTCAGCGACCGGATGTCGATCGGCCCCGGGACCGCTGCGAAGCGATGATCCGGACCTGCGATCAGCGCCATCACGTCGGTGCGCCAGGCGTCGCTGATCAAATTCTCGTCCTCGACCGGCCCCTCGACCAGCGCGATCTCGATCTCGTGCCCCAGCATCAGCGCGGCGATGTCGCTGGTGTTGGCGCTGACGACGTGCAGATCGATGCCGGGAAAGGCGCGGTGGAACACGCCGAGATATTCCGGGATCATGTAGGTCGCAATCGTGGTGCTGGCACCGATCCGCAGCGAACCGCTGTCGAGGTTGCGCAGCGCCTGCAATTCGTCCTCGGCCGCGCGTTCGGCCGCGAACAGGGTCTCTGCATGCCGCGCCAGCGCCGCGCCCTCCCGCGTCGGCCGCACCCCCTTCGGCGTGCGGTCGAGCAGCCGGCAGCCGACCTGCAGCTCGAAATCCCGCACGCCCTTGGAGATCGCCGGCTGGCTGATGTGCAGGAGGTCGGCGGCGCGGGAGAAACTTCCGGTTCTCGCCACGGCCGCGAACAGGCGGAGCAGATGCAGGTTGAGGGACATAACTTCTCTCTATCGGGGCAGTCCGAAAATATATTAGCCAAGAGGGGTGTCATGGCGCATAAAATCTTCTCCGAAAAGAGGATTTTGTGCCGGAACAAGAACAAGACCAGGGGCAGAAGCAGGGGGCGCCGAGGCGCATATTCCAGCTCATTCCGGGGATTCTGCTCTGCGGGGCGGTCACCGTCATCTCGCTCGGCATCCAGGCCGCCGAGGAGCGCGTTTTCGACCATCCCTATATCGAGGCCCTCGTCGTCGCGATCCTGCTCGGCATGGCGGTGCGCACCGCCTGGGAGCCGTCGGCGCGCTGGCGCTCGGGCATTGCCTTCAGCGCCAAGCAGCTGCTCGAGGTCGCGGTGATGCTGCTCGGCGCCTCCATCAGCTTTGCCGCGATCGTGGCGTCGGGCGGGCTGCTGATCGGCGCCATCGCGGTGACCGTCGTGATCATGCTGGCGGTGAGCTATGGCCTCAGCCGGATGCTCGGGCTCAAGACCAAACTCGCGATCCTGATCGCCTGCGGCAATTCGATCTGCGGCAACTCGGCGATCGCGGCGGTGGCGCCGGTGATCGAGGCCGACGGCGACGACATCGCCTCGTCGATCTCATTCACCGCCATTCTCGGCGTGCTGATGGTGCTCGGCCTGCCGCTGCTGATCCCGCTGCTGAAGCTGACGGCGACGCAATACGGCATCCTCGCCGGCCTCACCGTCTACGCCGTGCCGCAGGTGCTGGCGGCGACCGTGCCGGCCGGCATCGTCTCGACCCAGATCGGCACGCTGGTCAAGCTGGTGCGGGTGTTGATGCTGGGTCCGATCGTGATCGGCCTCTCGCTGCTGGTGGCGCGGCGGCGCAAGGCCGGCGCCGCCAGGGAGGGCACTTCAAAGGCCGCCTCGATCAGCCCGTTCAAGCTGGTGCCCTGGTTCATCATCGGCTTCCTGGTGCTGGCCGCGCTGCGCTCGTTCCAGCTCGTGCCTGATATCGCGATCGCGCCGGTGACCAAGACGGCGGCGATCCTCACCGTCGTCTCGATGGCAGCCCTCGGGCTCGGCGTCGATGTGCGCGTGCTCTCGACGGTCGGCGGCCGCGTGACGGCGGCCGTCACGCTGTCGCTGATGCTGCTCTTGGGCTTGAGCATCGGCCTCGTGCATTTCTTCAAGTAGCGCCCGCCGTTTCGCTACTCTGCAGCCTTCGCAGTTTTACCGAATATCCGTGTCGGCGCAGCAAAGCCGCAGGACGTGCCGTCGGTGATCTTGACCTGATCTTCCCAGGGCAGGCGGAAGCGGCCGGACACCATGTCCTGCATGAATGTGTAGGGGCAATCCATCGCACCGCCCTTCACCGCGACATAGCCGCGGTGCCAGAGCTGATAGATGTTGTTCTCGACGCCCCAGTTGATCCGCGCCTCGCGCACGAGGTCGGGCCGCACCTCGGCGGTGATGATCTCGTCGGCCCGTCCCGTGGTCCCGTGCGCGATGATGCTGCCGTCGAAATTGACGATCATGCCTTCGCCCATCGAGTCGAACGACCCGTCCGAGCCGCACATGCAGACATTGGCCGTCACCATCAGGTTCTGGAACGCGTTGGCCTGGTTGGTGAAGCGCCAGCTGTCGCGGATCGGGGCGGTGTAGCCTGCGGTGCGGATCATGATCTCCGCGCCCTTGTAGGCGCATTCCCGCGCCATTTCCGGGAACATGCCGTCATGGCAGATGATCAGCGCGATCTTGGCGCCTTTCGGTCCGTCGATCACGGGAATGCCGATGTTGCCGGGCTCCCACGGCTCGACCGGAATCCAGGGATGGAATTTACGGTAGTACAGCTTGATATCGCCGTGATCGTCGATGATCAGGCCGGAATTGTAGGGGTTGCCGTGCGGGTTGAACTCCATGATGGAGAAGCAGCCCCAGATCTTGTTCTCGATGCAGGCCCGCTTGAAAGCCGCGACTTCAGGCCCGTCGAGCCGGCACATGATCTCCGGATTGGTATCCATCGAGAGGCCGTGCAGCGAGTATTCGGGGAACACGACAAGATCCATGGTGGCGAGATTGCGCCGTGCCTTGCCGACCATCCAGACGATGCGCTCCGTCTGCCGTGCCAGGTCGGACCTTGTCGCAACCACAGGCAACTGCAGCTGCACCAGTCCGATCACCACGCCATTTGGTGATTTGTTGAGACCGCCAAGTCCATTCATGCCTGTCCTCCCGCCTGTTTGAAATGGGCTGTCATTTCGCGAACGATGATCTTCGTTCGGTCGGGCTCCCAGCTAGCAACGATCATGCCAGCAAGATCGCAGAATGCGCAAATGCAGCGTACGGTCACATGCTGATCGGGATCGCCGCGATGCGCCGCATCATTGCGCGATGGCACGCGGTTTGCTTAATCAAATGCGGGCATTCTCGCATTCGGGGCGTGGGTCATGGCGAATTCAAGCGGGACAATCGCGGCGGAGCCGGAGTCGATCACGCTCGACTGGAGCAGGACCGCGCTCGTCATCATCGACATGCAGCGCGATTTCATGGAGCGAGGGGGCTTCGGCGAGACGCTCGGCAATGACGTCAGCCGGCTCGCCCGCGCGGTGAAGCCGATCGCCGCGGTGCTCGCGGCGGTGCGCGACGCCGGGCTGCTCGTGGTCCACACCCGCGAGGGCCATCTGCCCGATCTCTCCGACGCGCCGCCGGCGAAGCTCGAGCGCGGCGCGCCGTCGCTTCGGATCGGCGATCCCGGACCGATGGGACGAATCCTGATCCGCGGCGAGGCGGGGCACGACATCATTCCAGAGCTCTATCCGCTCGACAGCGAGATCGTGATCGACAAGCCCGGCAAGGGCGCGTTCTACGCCACCGAATTCGGCGACATCCTGCAGAAATACGGCATCGAGAATCTCCTGGTCTGCGGCGTCACCACCGAGGTCTGCGTCAACACCACGGTGCGCGAGGCCAACGACCGCGGCTACCGCTGCGTCGTGATATCAGACGGCTGCGCGTCCTACTTCCCGGAATTCCACGAGATGGGCCTGAAGATGATCAAGGCGCAGGGCGGCATTTTCGGTTGGGTCACCGATTCAGCCGCGGTGCTGGAGGCGCTCGCTGGCTAGAGGGCGAGGGGACGCGTCAGGGATATCGCCTTTGTGACCCAAAGCGGACTCTGGCGTGCACAACAAGCTTGACGCTATGGCCGTGCATCGCGTTTATCCTCCACATGAGCACGATCAAAGCAGTCTGCGTCTATTGCGGCTCCTCGCCCGGTCACGACGTTGCCTACGTCGAGGCAGGCGAACGATTGGGACACGCTCTTGCAGCATCGGGATTGACGCTGATCTACGGCGGCGGAACCCATGGTGTGATGGGCGCGGTCGCTCGCGGCACACTGAATAACGGCGGCAAGGTCGGCGCGATCATTCCGAGATTTCTCACAAACTGGGAAACGACGACTGATGCGCTCAAGATGTTCGAAGACTTGACGATCACAGACACCATGCACGAGCGCAAACACAGAATGTTCGAGCGTTCTGATGCCTTCGTGGCACTTCCGGGTGGCATCGGTACCGTCGAGGAAATCGTGGAAATCATGACTTGGGCCCAGCTTGGGCAGCACCGTAAGCCGATGGTCTTGGTGAACATCAAAGGTTTTTGGGCGCCGATGATGGCAATGCTGGACCACATACGCAGCGCAGGTTTCCTTCATAGGGACCACCTGCTTCAACCCATTATCGTTGATCGTGCCGAGGACGTAATCCCCGCGATTGTCGCGGCCGCTGCTAAAGAGAGCGCGTCCGAAGTCGGTGGTTCGTCGATCATCGACAAGATGTAGATTTCAGTGTCCTCAGACGTAATGGGGCCGGGTGCCATCGGCTTCCGCTATTGGCCTCAGCCGACATGATCGAGCGCGTGTCGTTTGTCCGCTTCTGACGGTAACGCAGGCGTCATTCGGCGGGCGGGTTTACGAGTACGCGCTCTAGCCGCCTTTCACCGCACCCGCCGTCAGTCCCGCCACGATCTGCCGCTGCGCCATCACGGTGAGCAGCAGCACCGGCGCCGTCACGATCAAGGCGGCGGCGGCGAGCGGGCCCCAGCTCAGCTGGTCGAACGAGATCATGTTGTAGACCGCGACCGGCAGCGTGCGGGTCTCGCGCCCGGCCAACACGATGCCGAACACGAAATTGTTCCAGGAGAAGATCACCGCGAGGATGAACGCAACCGCGAGCCCGGGCTTGGCGATCGGCAGCGCGACATGGCGGAACACCTGCCAGCGCGTCGCGCCGTCGATCAGCGCGGCTTCCTCCAGCTCCAGCGGCGTGGTCTCGAAATAGCCGATCATGATCCAGATCACGATCGGCACCGTGACCACGAGGTGGATGATGATCTGCGGCACCAGCGTGCCGAGCAGGCCGAGCCACTGGAACAGCAGGAACAGCGGGATCAGATACGACAGGCCCGGCGTGATGCGCGCGATCAGGATCACGATCGCCGATTTATGCGCCGCCATCCGCGCGATGCCGTAGCCCGCGGGCACGCCGACCAGCATCGCAAGCCCCGTGGCGCAGCCGGTGACCACAAGGCTGTTGCTGAAATAGGTCAGGAACCGGTTGGACGCGAACACGTCGGCATAGTTCTTCCAGGCAATATGCTCCGGAAAGAACACCGGCGGATAGGAGGCGTTGTCGATCTCGAATTTGAGCGACAGCGAGGCCATCCAGAGGAAGAACAGGATCGCCGGCGAGACGATGACGAACACCGACAGCCAAAGCCCGATCCGCCCGAGAATCTGGCGCGGGTTCATGCCTCGCCCCCGAGTTCAGATGTCCACAGCAGGCGCTTGCGCAAGTAAAGCAGCAGTGCCGCCAGCGCCACGATCAGGAGGAAGAACACCACCGCGATCGCCGAGCCGTAGCCGAGGTCGTAATAGACGAAGGCGACGCTGTAGAGATAGACGTTGATGGTCTCCGACGCCGAGCCCGGCCCTCCTTGCGTGATCGCGAAGATGATGTCGAAGCTTTTCACCGCGTCGATCATGCGGATCATGCCGGCGATGAACAGGAACGGCATGATCAAGGGCAGCGTGATGAAGCGGAACACCTGCCAGAAATTGGCGCCGTCGATCTGCGCGCTTTCATAGGGTTCGGTCGGGATCGCGGCGAGGCCGCCGAGCACGATCAGCATCACCAGCGGCGTCCATTGCCAGGTCTCGACCAGCACCAGCGAGGGGATCACCGTCGCGGGGTTGAACACCCAGAGCTGCGGCGGCAGCCCGACCAGCGACAGCAGATAATTCAGCACGCCGAGCTGCGGGTGGAACATCATGGTCCACACCAGCGCGATCGCCACCGGGGTCGCCATCATCGGCATGATGAAGATGCCGCGCAGGAAGCCGCGCGCGGCGAATTTCTGATGAAACACCACCGCCGTCAGCGTGCCGAACACCAGCGGCAGCACCACCGACAGCGCCGTGTAGGACAGCGTGTGCCCGACCGCCTCGACGAAGCGCGGATCGGTCGGCAGCCGCAAATAGTTGGCGAGCCCGACGAAGACGGTCGGCGAGCCGACCTTCCATTCCTGCAGGCTCATCCAGATCGTGAACACCCACGGAAAGATGATCACCGCCAGCACCACGACGAGCGCCGGGATCACGAACGGCCAGTACGACGGCGGACGCCATTCACGTGCCGGGGCGGCCTCTCCAGAGCCTGCGGCTCTGGATTCCTGCTTTGACGCGTTTTCTTCACGCGAACCGGTACCCACTTCGCTTGAAAACGCTTTGCCGGCCGCCGCCGGCTCAGTCTGAGTCACCACGCTCACGCTTTTTCGCTACGCTCCAGGATGGGGCGGAATTGCTCGTGCGCCTTCTTCAGCTCGGTGGCGGGATCGGCGCCCGACAGCGTCGCGGTCAGCGCGGCGCCGACGATGTCGCGGAATTCGGCGACCGGGATGATGACGGGCAGGCCGAGCTTCGAGATCTTGGCGGAGTCAACCACCGACTGCAGCCATTCCTTGGTCTTCACGCCCTTGGCGACCTCGGCATCGTCGACGATGGAGTTGCGGAACGGCACGCCGCCGCCGGCCTGCAGCAGGCGGGCGCCCTGTCCGCGCGAGACCACCCATTGGCAGAGCAGATAGGCGGCTTCCTTGTTCTTGCTCGCCGCCGCGATACCGACGCCGTCGCCATAGGTCGAGGAGAACTTGCCCTTGGGACCGGCGGGCACCAGCGTGTAGCCGACCTTGCCGACAACGCGCGAGGCGGCGGGATCTTCCAGCGGCGGCGCCCAGCCGTCGGCGTCGATCCACATCGCCGAGCGGCCTTGCGTGAAGGACGCCATCGACTCCATCCAGTTGAAGCCGGCGACGCCGGGAGGCGCGCATTTCGTCAGCAGCCGCTGATAGAGCTTGGTGGCCTCGATCGCCTCGGGGCCGTCGGTCAGGATGTTGCCCTTGGCATCGAGGAATTCGCCGCCATAGTTGAGATAGAAGTTGGTCCACATCGCCATGTTGGCGTTGCGCAGGCCACGGCCGACGAAGCCGTAGATGCCTTCCTTCGGATCGGTCAGCTTCTCGGCCGCGATTGCCATCTCCTCGAGCGTCTTCGGGACCTCGACGCCCTTCTTCTGGAACAACTCCTTGTTGTAGTAGAGAATGAAATAGTCGACCGACCATGGCAGCGACAGCATCTGGCCCTTGTCGTTGCGCGCATATTGCAGCCCGGCCGCCGAGAAATCGCTCTCGACAAGGTCCGGCGGCGTCATGCTCGGATCCTTGAGATAACCCGACATGTCGGCGAGCCAGCCGGCCTTCTCGAACTGCCGCTTCTGCACGTGATAGCTGAGGTGCACGACGTCGAAGCTCGGCTTGCCCGAGGACAGCTCGATCACGCATTTCTGGCGCTGCTGCTGCTCGGGGATCTGCTCCGACTCGACTTTGATGCCGGTCAGCTCGGTGAATTCCTTGATGTACTTTTGCAGATTGTCGCCGCGCGGTCCCTTGGCGAGGATCACCTCGAGCGTGGTGCCGGAATATTTCTTCCAGTTGACGTCGGCGCGGGCCGGAAACCCGGTCAATCCAACCGCGCCGGCGGCGGCGGTACCGGCCAGCATCTGCCGGCGCGAGATCAGGTGATGCGACATGTTTCTCTCCCTGGACGGTTCTTGTTTGGGAGAGATACTAGCGTCTCAACTTTCTGTGCCTAGTCCCACATGCGCGGCGCCGTTGCATAACGCTGCGCCGCGCATGGTATGGCAGCTATGCCTTGACGAAAGCGAGCAGGGTGCCGTTGCCGGAAGCCGGCGGCACGGTGATGCTGTTGCCGCTCTTCACGCCGGCTGAGCCCAGCGCCTTCTCGGTCGCGGCAAGATCAGCCGCGATCACGAGGCCGGCGCCGCCGCGATCGGGCAGGCCGTCCAGCGACACGCCAGGATAGCGCTTGCCGAGCTGATCCCTGGTCAGGAACACGAAGTCGGCGCGGTCGCCGCCGGACGGCACCGCAACCGCACCGTCGGCGTCGTTCCTGACGGCGACGTCGATCATCCTGGAGAGATGCGCGGCATCGGCTGCGGGATCGGGCGAGACCATCAGCACCTGCTTGAGGCGTTTTGCCCCATTGGCGTGCGTCATCAATTCGGGAATCCACACCGTCTCGCGGGTCTTGTGCTGGCAGGCGAAGATGCGGACGCCGCCGGGCGCCTCCGCGGTCGGCCACTGGAAGGTGCGGAATTTCGCCGCGGAGACCGTGCCATCAGGCAAGGTCACCGGGCGTTCGAAATCGGTCGGCCCGATCGGCGCATAGCCGCGCGCGCGGATCTCCTCGGCACCAGCAGCGGAATCCACCGCGGTGAACGCGATGCGTTCGATGCCTTCGCCGCGCTTCTCGAGGAAGGCGCGCGCCGGAGCATTGTGTTCGGTCGGCGTCAGCACGCCGAGCAATTCCATGTAATCGGGGTCGAACATGATGGTGTAATTGCCCGATCCCATATGCGCGCTATGGGTGCCGCGCGGCGACACGGTGAAGCCGAGCCGCTTGTAGTTCTCGGCCGCCTTGTCGAGGTCCTTCACCATGACTACGGCGTGATCGATTCCGATGACGTTCTTGAGTGCCACTTGTTGTCTTCCCGGCTGGAATAGGAGAGTAGAGTAAAGCTAACCAGAATGACCGGACGGCCGCAAGGAAGGATCATGATGAACAGCAATGCCGTGCGCTGGCCCAATTCGCTCTGGGCAGCAGTGACGCCCTCCGGCCCCGATTGTCCCGAACTGACCGGCGCGCAGCAGGCTGATGTCGTGATCATCGGCGGCGGCTTCACGGGTCTATCGACCGCGCTGCATCTGCGCGAGGCCAATGTCGATGTTGCGATCGTCGAGGCCGCGGAGCCGGGCTGGGGCGCCTCGGGGCGCAACAACGGCCAGGTGATCCCGACGCTGTCGCGTCCCGATCCCGACGACATCATCGCGAGGCACGGCGCGGCCGGCGAGCGCTTCGTCGCGATGCTGCGCGACAGTGCGGCCATGCTGTTCGACGTCGTCAGGCGTTACAACATCGAGGCCGAGCAGGAGCAGGCCGGCTGGGTGCAGCCGGTGCATTCGGCGGGCCGCATCAAGATCGCGGAGCGGCGGGTGCAGCAATGGTCGAAGTTCGGCGCGCCTGTTGAGCTGCTGTCGCGCGATCAGACCCGCGACATGCTCGGCTCGGATGCGTGGTACGGCGGCTTCTGGAACAGGACCGGCGGTCACGTCAATCCGCTGGCGCTGGCGCGCGGCCTTGCGCGCACCGTGCTCGGTCTTGGTGCGCGGATCTATGCCCGCTCGCCTGCGACGAGTTTCGAGCGCCGCGGCGATCGCTGGGTGGTGAAGACGGAAAAGGGTGAAATCTCCGGCCGCGCGCTGGTGGTCGCGACCAATGCCTATAGCGGCGAGTTCGCGAAATCGCTGGTGCCTGAGATCGCGACCGAGGTGATGCCGGTGCTGTCGTGGCAGATGGCGACGCAGCCGCTGTCGGACAATGTGCGCAAGACCATCATTCCCGGCCGGCAGGCGATGTCGGACACCCATGGCGAACTCTATTTCGCGCGCTACGACGCCCGCAACCGCCTCGTCACCGGCGGCGCCGTGCTCGGTCCGGGCGACAAGACCGGGCGGCTGAAGGCGCGGGTGACCGAGCGGTTGCAGCGTTTGTGGCCGCAGATCGGCGACGTCTCGTTCGGCTATGTCTGGAACGGCTATGTCGGGATGACCGCGGATTTCCTGCCGCGCATGCACCGGTTGGGACCGAACGCCTATGGCTGGACCGGCTGCAATGGCCGCGCGGTCGCGTTGACGATCCCGCTCGGTCGCGAATTGGCACGCGCGGTCCAGGGCGTCCCGGAAGGCGAGCTGGCGCTGCCGTTCTCCGAGCCGGTGCAGTACGTGGCGCATGGATTGCTCCGCAAGCTGGCGCCCTGGATGCTGGTGCTCTACCGGCGCCGCGATGCACAGGAACTGGTCAAGGGCGATCGCTTCGAGTTGCTGCGATGGGCCGAGTACTTCCTCGCCTCGCGCCGTTCGCGGTAAGCGCGGAGCAACGTCGCGCCACGCACGCGAGATAAAGGGCATGGAGGGGCAAGCCGCCCGAGGTGGGGACTGGTCAGAGGACGTCGCTGGAAGATTGGGGCCCAAGCAGGTTCGGCCGGGTGCCGTGATCACGAGGATTCCGCCGTTGGCGGATAGCGTTGTGGAAACCCCGACGCGACGCAGGCGTTATTGCCAGATAGCAACCCTGGGAGGTGGGCATGGCGAGGAAGCGCATTGGTATTCTCACGGGAGGCGGTGACGTCCCCGGCCTTAACGCGGTGATCAAGAGCGTGACCTATCGCGGCAGTGAGGACGACATCGAGGTTGTCGGTCTCCGCCGGGGCTGGGAGGCCCTCACGCACCTGAACCTCGACGACCCGTCGAGTAAGTCCCATTACATCATCCCGCTGAACCGCGAAAACACGCGCGTCATCGACCGGCGCGGCGGTACCGTGCTGCACTCGAGCCGCACCAATCCCTCCAAAATGAAGAAGTTGCCCGATCATCTCGCGGGCCGCGACTTTCCGGTTTCCCAGAGCACCAAGTGTGGCGTCGCAACCACGACGTGGGACCTCACCAACGAGGTGCTCGCGAACCTCGCGGGGCTCGGTATCGAACATCTGATCGCCATCGGCGGCGACGATACTCTCAGCTACGCGGACAAGCTCAACAGGCGAGGCGTCAAGATCATTGCCATCCCGAAGACGATGGACAACGACGTTCGCAACACCGAATACTGCATCGGCTTCTCGACCGCGATCACCCGTGCCAGCGATGCCATCCAGCGCCAGCGCACCACCGTCGGCTCGCACGAGCGTATCGGCATTTTCCGCGTCTTTGGTCGCGATGCCGGCTTTACGGCGCTCTATACCGCATACGCAACCTCGATCCGATGCGCCATACCGGAGTACAAGGTCAATCTCGACAAGCTGATCCAGCTTCTCCTCGATGACAAGCACGGCAACCCAAGCAACTACGCGCTGATCGTGCTCAGCGAGGGCGCCGAGTGGGAGGGTTACAAGGTGCAGGAATTCGGCGAGCCTGACGCCTACGGTCACCGCAGGAAGGCGAGCGTGGCCGAAGCGTTCGCCGACGAGATCAAGCGGCGCACCGGCGAGGAGACCATCGTCTCTGACCTCACCTACGACCTGCGGTCAGGCGATCCGGACTTCATCGACAAGCTTGTGGCGCTGACGTTCGGCAACATGGCTTACGATGCGATCCTGGAAGGCAAAACCGGCCTCATGTCGGCGCTGGTCGAGGGCCGCTACGACCTCGTGCCGATCCCCGACGCCAAGCTCGGGCCACGCAAATTGGACGTCGCAAGCGCGTACAACACCGAGCGCTACCGTCCTCTCTATTCCAACAAGCGGGGCCTGCCGATCTTTCTCAACCGCGCTTCATAGGGCGGGTGGTAACCCCATCGGGCATGACGAGCTATTCCAGATGCGTCGATAGCCCGTATCGACAGGCGGTGACGGAGGGGCCATAGTTCCGCAAGAAATTTGCGCAGGGAACCTGTCGCACCACACGACGTTCTTTTTCGCAAATGAGCGCGCCGTCGCCCCCGGCGCAGCGAGCGCCGAGGCGAAGGCGCTGCGCTGCGGTCGGAGGGATGCTCATGAAACTCACCATTTCGGTCATCAAGGCTGACATTGGCTCCGTCGGGGGCCACACGAAACCATCTGCGCGCATGATGGCGGCTGTCGAAGGGGAGGTCGCGAAAGCGATCGACAACGGTCTCCTGATCGACGGTTTCGTGCGCCATACCGGCGACGATATTGCGATCATCATGACGCACACGCGGGGCGAAGGGAGCTCCGAAGTCCACCAATTCGCCTGGAAGACGTTTCTCGCGGCCACTGCGGTTGCGAAGACCTCCGGGCTCTACGGCGCCGGCCAGGATCTTCTCGTCGACGCCCCGTCCGGAAACGTTCGTGGCGCGGGCCCGGCCGTCGCCGAACTCAGCTTCGACCACAGCCTTTCGGGCGCGAGACCCGCGGAGTCCTTCATGGTGTTCGCCGCAGACAAATGCGGCCCCGGCGCCTACAACCTGCCGCTCTATCTGGCTTTTGCCGATCCCATGTATTGCGCCGGGCTGATGCTGCCCCCGATGATCAAGGGCTTCCGTTTCCATATCATCGATATGGACAACACGGCCGGCGACAGCGTGATCGAACTCGATGCGCCCGCGGACGGCTACCACATTGCGGCGCTGCTTCGCGACAACGAGCGCTTCGGCATTGATCGCATCGTCTCGAAAACCTATGGCGAGGTCGCCGTCGCCGTTTCGGCACAGCGCCTTCACTCCATCGCAGGCAAGTACACCGGCAAGGATGATCCGGTCGCGGTCGTCAGGAACCAGGGCATTTTTGCGGCGCCCGAAGAAATCATCTCGCCCTTCGCCAAGGCGCACTTCGTGGGCGGCGATGCGCGCGGCTCGCATGTGATGCCGCTCATGCCGGTGCCGCTCAACACCCCGGTGACGGGGATGTACTGCCTGCCGATCGTTTCCTGCGTCGGCTTCTCGATCGACCGGGACGGGAAGTTCTCGGAGTCCTATACCGACTTCTTTGACAACCTTGCCTGGGACGAGGTCCGCCAGCGCGCGCAGCGCAAGGCGATCGAGATGCGCAGCCAGGGCTGGTCCGGCGCTGCGATGCTGCCCTATTCAGAGCTGGAATATGGCGGCTTCCGCGACACGGTATCCGGATTGCTGAAGCGCTTCCGGCTGCGCGAGGAGCCCAAGCCACAGGCGGCGGAGTAGGGCCGCGCGTGCCCGGCTACACGGTTGCGGTGCCGTGCTCGCGCGCGAACGCGCCGCCGGGGATCGCTGACAGCAGCGCCTGCGTATAGGGATGCTGCGGCTTGCCGAACACCTCGGCGGTCAGCCCTTGCTCGACCACGGCGCCGTCCTTCATCACCGCGACGAGATCGCAGATCTGGGCGGCGACGCGCAGATCGTGGGTGATGAAGATGATGGAGAGGCCAAGCTGCTGGCGCAACCCGGCGAGCAGCTTCAAGACCTGCGCCTGCACCGAGACGTCGAGTGCCGAGACCGGCTCGTCGGCCACCAGCACGTCCGGCTTCAACGCCAATGCCCGGGCGAGCCCGATGCGCTGGCGCTGGCCGCCGGAGAATTCGTGTGGGTAGCGATCGCCGGCGGAGGGATCGAGGCCGACCAGCTCGAACAGCTTTCGCGCTTCCGCAATCGCGGTGGCGCGGTCGGTGCCATGCACGATCGGTCCCTGCGCCACCAGCTCGGCCGCCTTGCGGCGCGGATTGAGCGAGGCGAACGGATCCTGGAACACCATCTGGATGTGGCGGGTCTGGCGCCTGACATCGTCGCGGCCGAGCTTCGCCCAGTCCTTGCCGTCGAGCACGATCGAACCGGTGTCGGGATCGATCAGCCGCACGATGCAGCGCGCGAGCGTCGATTTGCCCGAACCGGATTCGCCGACGATGCCGAGCGTCGCGCCGCGCGGCAGGTGCAGCGAGACGTTCTTGACGGCCTCCGTGATCCGCGCGCCGCGGCCGAGGAAGCCGCCGGTGCGGTAGGTCTTGGAGACGCCATCGATGGTCAGGATATCCTTGCCGGACAGGATGCGCGGCGGCGGTGCCTTCAGCGGCGGCACGGCCGCAATCAGCTGCTTCGTGTAGGCATGCTGCGGATCGTTCAGCACCTCATCGGCCGTGCCCTGCTCGACGATCGCGCCATGCTGCATCACCACGACGCGGTCGGCGATCTCGGCGACGACGCCGAAATCATGCGTGATGAACAGCACCGCGGTCTTCTTGCGCTGCTGCAAATCGCGGATCAGCTTCAGGATCTGCGCCTGCGTCGTGACATCGAGCGCGGTGGTCGGCTCGTCCGCGATCAAAAGCTTCGGATCGAGCGCGAGCGCCATCGCGATCATGGCGCGCTGGCGCTGGCCGCCGGACAGCTCGTGCGGGTAGGCTTTTGCGGCAGCCTTGGGGTCGGGGATGCGGACGTCCTCGAGCAACGCCAGCACCCGGGCGTTGATCTCGGACTTCGAGAGAGCGGTGTGGATCGCAAACATCTCACCGATCTGGTCACCGATGGTGCGCAGCGGGTTGAGCGCGGTCATCGGCTCCTGGAAGATCATCGCAATCCCGGCGCCGCGCACGTCGCGCATTTCGGCGCTCTCGGCGGCGCAGAGGTCGCGGCCGTCGAACATCATCCGGCCCCGTTCGATCGTCACCTCGTTCGGCAGCAGCCGCATGATGGCGTTCGCCATCATCGACTTGCCGGAGCCGGACTCGCCGACCACGCAGAGGATCTCGTTGGAGGCGATCGACAATGAGACGTCGGACAGCGCATGCGGGCGGTCGGCGCCCTTGGGCAGGCGCACCGTCAGGGCGTCGAGCGAAAGGACTGTGTCGCTCATCGGCTCTTCAGCCTCGGATTGAGCGCATCGTTGAGGCCCTGGCCGACCAGTGACACCGCGAGCACGGTGACGAGGATCGCAATGCCGGGAATCGCCGAGACGTACCACTGCACCCGGAGCACGTCGCGGCCGAGCCCGATCAGATTGCCCCAGGAGGCGACGTTGGGATCGGACAGACGCAGGAAGGCGAGCGCGCTTTCCAAGAGGATCGCGACCGCCATCACCACGCTGGCATAGACGATCACGGGCGGCAGCGCGTTGGGCAAGATCTCGCCGAGGATCAGTTGGATATCCTTCATGCCGAGCGTCTTGCCGGCCTGAACGAATTCGCGGTTGCGCAGCGACAGGAACTCGGCGCGGGTCAGCCGCGCCGGCGCCGGCCACGACACCACGCCAACTGCAATCGTCACCGTGGTCAGGGTCGAGCCGAACACCGCGACCAGCACCAGCAGCAGCACGAAGTTCGGCAGCGTCTGGAACGCCTCGGTGATCCGCATCAGCACATTGTCGACCCAGCCGCCGTAATAGCCGGCGAAGGCGCCGACCAGGATGCCGATCAGGATCGCGATCACGGTGGCGACGCCGCCGATCAGCAGCGAGATCCGCGCGCCGTAGAAGATCTGGGCGGCGATGTCGCGGCCGGAATTGTCGGTGCCGAGCAGGAAGCGCGGGTTGGAGAACGGCCAGATCAGCGGCCGGCCCGCGAGGGCAAGGGGATCGCGCGGATAGAGGAGACCCGCGCTGATCGCCATCGCGATGACAAGCAGCAGCAGGATCAGGCCGATCACCGCGGCCGGGCTGCGGAAGTAGCGCTTCACGGCATCCATCGTCAGCCCTCCGCCGCGATGCGCGGATCGAGCCGCGCGTAGAGCAGGTCGACGACGAAGTTCACCGATATCACAAGCAGCGCGGACACGAAGACGATGCCGAGCAGGGTGTTGAGGTCGCGCTGCACCACCGACTCATAAGCGAGGCGACCGAGGCCGGGCAGGGAGAACACGCTCTCGACCACGACCGAGCCGCCGAGCATGGTGCCGGCCTGCAATCCGATCAGCGTCACCATCGGCAGCAGCGCGTTGCGCAGCACATGGCGGGTGATGACATGGGTCTCATCCAGCCCCTTGGCGCGGGCGGTGCGGACGAAATCGAGGTTCAGGACCTCCAGCATCGAGGCGCGCATGATGCGCAGATAGATCGCAAGGAAGATCAGCCCGAGCGTCAGCGTCGGCAGCACCAGATGCGCCGCGATATCGAGCACGCGCCAGATTCCGGTCTGCACGTTGCCGATATCCTCGAAGCCGCCCGGCGGCAGCCACTGCAGATAGACCGAGAACACCACGATCGCCATCAGCCCGAACCAGAACGAGGGCGTGGCGTAGAAGATCAGGCCGAGCGTGGAGATCATCGTGTCCGGCCAGCGGTTGACGCCGCGCGCGGCGATCACGCCGAACACGAGGCCAAAGAAGAACGCGAATGACAGCGACGCCGTCATCAGCAGGATGGTCGGCGGCAGCCGTTCCAGGATCACGGTCGCCACCGGCTTGCCGTAGATCGAGGAGAAGCCGAGGTCGAGCCGGACCAGGTGCCACAGATAGTTCCCGAGCTGCGCCGGAACCGAGAGGTTCAGCCCGTAGAATTTGCGCAGCGCCTCGGCGGTCGCGGCGTCGCCGCCGCCCATCTGCGCCATCAGCGCATCGACGGTGTCGCCCGGCGCAAGCTGCAGCAGCAGGAACACGCCGATCAGGATCAGGAACAGGGTCGGGATCGAGGCGGCGAGCCGCCGCCCCGCAAGGCTCAGGATACGCATCGGTTATCTATAGCGTTTTCAGACGAAGTGGCCACCGGCCTCTTCTTACCTCGCCCCGCTTGCGGGGAGAGGTCGGATCGCATGTAGCGAAGCGAAATGCGATCCGGGTGAGGGGGTACAGGTCCATCCGCGCACGCGACTCGCGGAGACAGCCCCTCACCCCGACCCTCTCCCCGCAAGAGCGGGGCGAGGGAGAAGAGGGCGCCACGCCTAGCGCAGATGTGGCCTCATGCGCTCAGCCAAAGATCGTGCCAGCTCGTCGAGCCCCAGCGCGGCGTGTTGGAGTGGTTGCGCGCCTTGGCCGTGATCACGGTGACGAAGATCTGCTCGATCGGCATCCAGACCGGCAGCTCGGTGTTCACCTCCTTGACGAAGTCGGCATAGAGCGCCTTGCGCTTGGCCGGATCGACTTCGGTGGCGGCATCGTCGATGGTCTTGTCGACGGTCTTGTCCTCCCAGCCCCACTGGTTGGTCCATGGCGCGCCCTTGGGCTGGCCGGAGCGATACCACACCGTGGTCGAGACTGCCGGGTCGTTGCGATACTGGTGCCAGCCGGTCGCGAGATCGAAGGCGTGCTCGTCATAGACCTGCTTGAGGAAGCCGCCGCCGTCGTTGCGCACGATGTCGACCTGGATGCCGACTTCGCCCAGCGACTGCTGGATGAAGGTCGACCACAGCGAGATGTCCTCGCCCCACGGCGCCGGCAGGAGCCTCAGCGAGAAGCGGTTGCCGCCGGAGGCCTTGAAACCGGCCTCGTCGAGCAGCGCGATCGCCTTGGCCTTGTCATAGGGGTATTGCGGCGTGTTCGGTCCGGGATAGAAGTCGGTCGAGGTCGACGGGATCGGGCCGGTGCCGAGCTTGGCGAAATCGCCGAGAAAATTGTCGATGAAGAACGGCACGTTGATCGCGTGCGCGATGGCGCGCCGGACCCGGATGTCGGCCAGTTCCTTGCGGCGGAAGTTGAACTCGATGGTGTTGGTGCGGGCGTTGCCCTCATTGCCCTTGGTCTGGACGATGAAGCGCTTGTCCTTGCCGAGCCGCGCCATGTCCGAGATCGTCAGTCCGGAGAACGGGCTGTAGTGCAGCTCGCCGGCCTCCATCTGGGCGGCCGCGGCGGCACGGTCGGTGATCACCTTCCAGACGATGCGGTCGAGATAGGGCGCGTTCGGCCGCCAATAGTCCGGGTTGCGGTCGGCGATGATGTATTGCCCGCGCTCGTATTTGACGAATTTGAATGGGCCGGTGCCGACCGGCGCCAGATTGGTCGGATTCTGCCTGATGTCGCCGCTCTCATAGAGATGCTTGGCGGAGACATAGCCGAGGTCGGGCAGGGCCCGGAGCAACAGGTTGAGCGGCATCGGCCGCTCGTAGCGGAAGATCGCGGTCTGCGGATCGGGCGTATCGACCGATGTGAGGAACAGCTGCAGCGTCGACCCGTAGTTGAGGATCTTCTTCCACATCTTCATCGCGGTGAAGGCGACGTCATCCGAGGTGAACGGCTTGCCGTCGTGCCAGGTGACGCCCTTGCGCAGCTTGAAGGTGACGGTCTTGCCGTCCGGCGTCGCCTCCCAGCTCTCGGCGAGCACGCCGACCGGCTGGCCGTTGGCGTCGAGGTCGACCAGATTCTCCTGGATCTTGCCGCCGATGATGTAGACGCCGGTCGAGGCCTGGATGCTGGGATTGAGCTGGCGCTGCTCGGCGCCGTAATGGACGTTGAACACGCCGCCCTTGCGCGGGGCCTCCTGCGCGAATGCCCGCATCGGATTGATGACATTGGCCGCAATCGCGGCCGAGGTCAGAAGGGCCGTGCGGCGGTTGATCTCGAGGCGGCTCAAATCCATACGCGGGTCTCCGGTACTTACATAAAGGCTTGCATCGGGCGACCAGCCGGATCGGTCGTGGCGCCCCTTTGCGATGTTACGATGGAATGGGAACCCGAGTCATTTTCTAATGCCTCGGCCTTTTGGAGGATCGTTTCCGAAACCTGAAGTGGCGCATTGCGACGCTTCGCAACCCGGATCGGGCGCCGCATTGTCGCAGTTTGGGCCGCGCGAGTTGCGTCTGGTGATTCTCTCGAGGGGGCGTTTTCGGGAGCACCGAAGCCGCGCAAACCCTGTAAATTTAGGGGTCGGAAGCGCCTTGACTGGAAAAAACACTGGAAAAACCCCTGATTCGGGGGCTGTCCACAACGATATTGCTGTGGGGAGTGCAGAAAACACTGTTTTTCTCGGCGTTTTCCGCCATATCGTGCCCACTCCAGAATCAATGGAGCAACCATGGCTACCCAACTGTCGAAGTCGCAAGTGATCGAGAAGATCGCGACCACCACCGAACTCTCCAAGCGCGACGTCAAGAACGTTTTGGACTCGCTTGTCGATGTCGGCCACAAGGAGCTGAAGAAGGCCGGGGTGTTCCTCGTCCCCGGCTTCGCGAAGTTCGTTGTGGTCAAGAAGCCTGCGACCAAGGCGCGCAAGGGCACCAACCCCTTCACCGGCGAAGAGATGATGTTCAAGGCCAAGCCGGCCCGGAAGATCGTCCGCGCACGGCCGGTCAAGGCCGCCAAGGACGCGGTTTAAGATGAAAGGCCTCCGGTAACGGAGGCCTTTTGCTTTTGAGCCGTCGCTTCCTGCCGTAGGTTGCCCGCTTGAGCGTTTTCGAGCGCAGTGGACACCGGTTCGCGTGAAGAAAACGCGCCAAAGCAGAATCTGGAGCTCCGGACCGGGTTGAACCGGGACCGGGGCTCTAGACCACCGGCGACCGGCCACCATCGACATTGATGGCGGTGCCGGTGATGTAGGAGCCTTGCTCCGAGGCCAGGAAGCAGGCGAGGTTGGCGAACTCCTCCGCCGTGCCGATGCGGCCGAGCGGCGTGCCCTTGGCAAGGCCCTTGGCGAATTCCCCGAAATCCGTGTTCGGCGCCTGGGCAGCATGCCGCTTGACCCATTGATCGCTCATGATCAGGCCGACCAAGAGCGCATTCACCAGGATGTTGTGCTCGCCGCCTTCATTGGCCATCACCTTGGTCAGTGCCATGCCGGCCGCGCGCGACACCGAGGTCGGCGCGGAATTGCCGGCCGGCGCCTTGGCAAAGGTGTTGAGCACGTTGATGATGCGGCCCCATTTGCGCTGCTTCATGCCCGGCCACACCAGCCGGCCGAAACGGATCGCGGCGAACAGTTTCAGGTCGAGGTCTTCCTGCCAGGCCTCGTCGCTGATGCTCTCGAACGCCAGCGTGCGTGCCGTGCCGGCGTTGTTGACCAGCACGTCGATCTTGCCGAGATCCGCGACGATGTGGTCGTGGGCCTTGGTGATATCGGCGGCCTTCGCGACGTCGCAGACGTAGTCGCGCACCACGAGGCCGTCCCTGGCGAGCGCCTCGCGCGCCGCTGCGAGGTCGGCGGCGCCGCGGGCGAGGATTGCGACCCTTGCGCCGGATTCGGCAAACCGCCGCGCCACCGCGATCCCGATGCCCTTGCTGCCGCCGGTGACCACCGCGACGCGGTCCTTCATTGATAGGTTCATTGTTGTTCTCCCTGGGGCTGGCCCGGAGAGGACGCTATCAAACCGACAGCGCGACCAACAAGGTCATGCAGAGCAGGTGTGCTGTGACAATCAGTGCGAGATGGAGCGGACCGGACATCGGATGTCTCCATGGTGGTGCGAGGCTTGATGCTCGTTAGGCGAGCACCGCCGTCTGTCTCCCTCCCCCTGAAAGGGGAGGGCGGGGTGGGGGTTTCTCTCCACGGACGCCGGCGCGTGCGGAGGCAGGATCCCCACCCGGATTGCTGCGCAAACCGACCTCCCCTTTTCAAGGGGAGGTGAGGAAAGAGCGTGCCCGGTTCACGCGCGCCGCTAGTTCGAGCTCGCGCTTGCCGTAAAGCTGCGGTCGACGGCCTTACCGACATCCAGCGTCTTGCCGAGGATGCCGTAGCGTGTGGCGCGATCGGAGGCGGCCTGCACTTCCTTCACCACGGCCTCGTCGATCGCGATCGGGCTCGTCTTCTGCGCGGTGTAGGCGGCGAGCAGCACGTCCTCCGGTAGTTTTGTGAGCTCGGCCGTGTTCCTGGCGTACTCGGCGAGATGGTCGAGCGACCACAGCCGCGCCTTGTTGAGCCGCTGCACCAGGTCCTGCACCGCCGCGCGCTTGGTTGCGATCGCGTTGTCGGAGGCGACGATGAAGGTGATGGTCGGCGTCAGCCCTTCGCCATCAGCGACGACGCGCGCCCTGTCCTTCAGTGTGGCGTAGGAGATATACGGCTCCCACACCGCCCAGGCGTCGATCGAGCCGGCGAGTAGCGCGATCTTGGCGTCGACCGGGCCGAGCGGGGCGAAGGTCGCGTCCTCGATCCTGCTGCCGGCCTTTTCCAGCGTCGCGTTGATCAGGAATTGGCCCCAGCCGCCCCGCGTGCCGGCAAGGCGCTTGCCCTTCAGATCAGCCGCGGTCTTGATCGGCGAATCCCCGCGCACCAGGATCGCCTGCGTCCGCGCATCGGAGCGCGTGCCGCCGATCGCCTTGATCGGCGCGCCCGACGCATAGACGGTGAGGAACGACAAGTCGCCGGTGTAGCCGACGTCGAGCGCGCCGGCGTTGATCGCCTCCAGGATCGGGGCCGCGGCAGGGAATTCCGACCACTCGATCTTGTAGGGCAGATCCTTGGCGAGGCCGGAAATCTCCAACAGCGAGCGGTTGCCGCCCTTCTGGTCGCCGACGCGCAGCACGATCGCGTCAGCCGCGAGTGCCGCGGCCGACGTCGACAGCGTGATCACGGCTGCGACGAACGCGGCTGCCGTGCGGCGGGTGAGAGAATGGGGAGGGCCCGAGCGGGTCAGTTTGCGCATCTGCATTTTTCTTTCTGATTCATTCGCTGCGCGGCGGAACGCGCGGCAGCGTTCGATCAAGTCTATGAGCAAGCCGTTCGCCGTCAACGAAACGGAAATCTGAATTCGCCGGCTACGCGGCAAGGATGATCTCGTCAGGCATGCCGCGCGTAGAAAACTTCGCGCATGCGACTGTAGACCGCTCAAATTTGATGCAGTCGCGGGTGATCGCGCCGCATCTCCGTGTGGGACGATCGTGAAAATCCTTTCATCGCCGCGCGATGCGATCGTGGAGAGTTCAGCTGTGGCGCCGACAACATACGAAATTCCATTTCATTGACGATGATCTTGTCGCGCCGCATCATTTGCACGTTGCTTTGAGTGCAATCGCGCCGGAGAAATCCGCTTTTTTCTGAACCATGTGCTTCGAACGACGGGGCGTGCAAACGGAGACGTTTTGCGCGCGGGGCGAAGCCTTGCCGAAATGCAGGAGTGAAGATGTCGACGGATAACAAGAAGACGGTGATGGATCGCCGCACATTGCTGCGTGCGGGCGCCGCCGCGGCCTTTGCCGCGCCGATCGGGGCCTATAGCGCACAGGCCTTCGCGCCACGGGCGATCACGCCGGCGATCGACTTCTCCGAATTTCCGGTCTGCAAGACCGCATCCAATGCACCGGCTTTGACCGGCGCGCCGCGCAAGCTGAAGCTCTCCTGGAACGCCGGCGCGGTCTGCCTTGCGCCGCTGCCGGTCGCGATCGACCACGGCTTCTTCCAGAAGCAGAATCTCGACGTCGAGCTGGTCAACTATTCGGGCTCGACCGACCAGCTGCTGGAGGCGATCGCCACCGGCAAGAGCGACGCCGGTCTCGGCATGGCGCTGCGCTGGCTGAAGCCGCTGGAGCAGGGCTTTGACGTCAAGATCGCCGCCGGCACCCATGGCGGCTGCATGCGCGTCTTGACCCGCACCAATTCCGGGGTCGACAAGCTCGCCGATCTCAAGGGCAAGATCGTCGCGGTCGGCGATCTCGCCGGTCCCGACAAGAATTTCTTCTCGATCCAGCTCGCCAAGCTCGGCATCGACCCGATCAAGGACGTCGACTGGCGCGCCTATCCCGGCAATCTGCTTAATGTCGCGGTCGAGAAGGGCGAGGTGCAGGCCTTCCTGTCGTCGGACCCGCTGGCCTATCTTTGGCTGAAGGATGCGCAGTACAAGGAGGTCGCCTCCAACCTCGACGGCGAATATCGCGACAAGAGCTGCTGCATCGTCGGCCTGCGCGGCAGCCTGGTGCGCGAGGAGCCGCAAGTTGCGCGAGCCATCACCCAGGCGCTGCTCGATGCGGCGATGTTCACCTCGCAGAACCCGGACAAGGCGGCGAAGTCGTTCCAGCCCTATGCGCCGAAGGCGGCGAGCCTCGCCGATCTCGAGGCAATGGCTCGCTACCACACCCACCACCATCACCCGACCGGTGAGGTGCTCAAGCGCGAGCTGAAGGGCTACGCCGACGACCTCAAGACGGTGCAGGTGTTCAAGCAGAGCACCGACACAGCCAAATTCGCGGAGCGGATCTATGTCGACGTATTCAGTGTCTGACACGACGGCTGCGGCCGGGCCGCGCGCGGCGGTCACGTTCTCGAATCTTTCCGGCAGTTACGGTGTCGGCCTTGCGGCGAGCCTCGTCTGGCTCGCCTTCGGCCTCTCGTGCCTTTATTGGCCCGATGTCGGCGACTGGTCGCGGACCGGATCGCTCGGTATCGGCGCGATCGTCATCGCCGCCTTCATCCTGTTCGGCACATTCAGCGCGGATTATCTCGGCGGCGCCGGGCAGGCGTTGCGCAAGCGCGCGCCGTGGCTGGTGGCGTTCGGCGCCTTCGTGACGTTGTGGGAGGTCGCCACCGCAAAGTTCGCCTGGCTGCCGCTGCCGTTCTTCCCGCCGCCGCAGTCGATCCTCGAGGTCTATACCGACGATCTGCCGAAACTGCTCGACAGCGTGTTCGCCTCGATCAAGCTGCAGCTCGGCGGCTACATCATCGGCGCAACCGTCGGCTTTATCACCGGTGTCTCGATCGGCTGGTCGCAGAAGATCGGTTATTGGGTGCATCCGGTGCTGCGCTTCATCGGCCCGCTGCCGGCCACGGCCTGGCTGCCGATCGCCTTCTTCACCTTCCCGTCGAGCTGGAGCGCCTCGACCTTCCTGATCGCGCTCGCCACCGGCTTTCCGGTGACGGTCCTGACCTGGTCGGGCGTCGCGAGCGTCAGCAGCGCCTATTACGACGTCGCGCGCACGCTCGGCGCAAAACCGTCATTCCTGGTGCTGAAGGTCGCGATCCCCGCCGCGCTGCCGCATGTATTCGTCGGCCTGTTCATGGGGCTCGGCTCATCCTTCGCCGTGCTCGTCGTCGCCGAGATGATCGGCGTCAAGGCCGGGCTCGGCTGGTACCTGCAATGGGCGCAGGGCTGGGCGGCTTACGCCAACATGTATGCGGCGCTGATCGTGATGTCGCTGCTCTGCTCCGGCGCGATCACGCTCTTGTTCCGCACCCGCGACCGCCTGCTGGTCTGGCAGAAGGGCGTCGTCAAATGGTAGTGCAGTCCGCAGCTGAGGCGATCACCTATCCGGCGGTCGGCGCCGAGCTCGATGTCGAAGGCGTCAGCCACGCCTTCGATATCGATGGCGCTACGCTGCCGGTGCTCGACAATGTCAATCTCGCGATCGCGCCGGGCGAGTTCGTCGCGCTGCTCGGCCCGTCCGGCTGCGGCAAGTCGACCCTGCTGCGGCTGGTCGCGGGGCTGGAGAAGCCGCGCGCGGGCTCGCTGCGCGAGGATGAAGTCCGCATCGCCGGACCGCATCCGTCGCGGGTTGTCGTGTTCCAGGATCCAACGCTGTTTCCGTGGCGCACGGTGTGGGACAATGTCGCGCTCGGGCTCGAAGCGCAGGGCATCCTGAAGGCGCAACGCCACCGCGTCGATGACGTCATCGAGCTGGTCGGCCTGTCCTCGTTCCGCAACGCTTATCCGCACCAGCTGTCCGGCGGCATGGCGCAGCGCGTGGCACTGGCGCGCGCGCTGGTCAATGATCCGAAGATCCTGGTGCTGGACGAGCCGCTCGGCAAGCTCGATTCGCTGACGCGGATCGCGATGCAGTCCGAGCTCGTGGCGCTGTGGCAGCGCAAGGGCTTTACCACGCTGCTCGTTACCCACGACGTCGAGGAGGCGCTGGTGCTGGCCAACCGCGTCATCGTGCTCTCCGATCGGCCGGCGCGGATCAAGGCCGACATCGCTGTCGCCCGGCCGTATCCTCGGCATCGCGGCGATCCTTATCTGGCTGAGCTGCGCAAGCAGATTCTCGGCCTGCTCGGACTGGAGGCGACATGGTGAGATCTGCGGCGAGGGAGCTGCATCCGGCGGACGGGCCGGAGCACATCGCGCGCGCGTTACGGCTCGCCGACGTGTTTGCAGCGCGTGCGCCGGCGCACGACCGCGACGCCAGTTTTCCGTTCGAGAATTTCGCCGATCTTTCGCGCGAGGGCCTGCTGGCGCTGACCGTGCCGGCCGCGCTCGGCGGCGGCGGAGCGGGTGCCCGCGACGCCACGCGCGTGCTCGGCATCATCGGCAAGGCCGATCCGTCGACCGCGCTGGTGCTGTCGATGCATTACATCCAGCATCTGGTGATGGCGCGCAGCACGCGCTGGCCAGGCCGGCTGTCGCGCAAGCTCGCCAAGGAGACGGTCGAGGGCGGGGCGCTGATCAACGCGCTCCGCGTCGAGCCCGAGCTCGGCTCGCCCGCGCGCGGCGGCCTGCCGGCGACCACGGCGCGCCGCACCGAAACCGGCTGGCGGTTGACCGGCAAGAAGATCTATTCGACCGGTGCGCCGATCCTGAAATGGTATTCGGTCTGGGCAAAGACTGATGAGCCGGAGACGCGTGTCGGCTTGTTTCTGGTTCCAGCAGGGTTGCCGGGAACGCGGATCGAGGAGAGCTGGGATCATCTCGGCCTGCGCGCCAGCGGCAGCCACACCGTGATCTTCGACGACGCGGTGTTTCCGCTGGATTACGAGATCGACGTCCGCAGGCCCGACGACTGGAAGGTTCCTGACGTGACCCAGGCGACCGTGCATGCGATCTTCGTCGCCGCGATCTACGACGGCATCGCCCGCGCCGCCCGCGACTGGCTGGTCACATTCCTGAAGCAGCGGGTGCCCGCCAATCTCGGTGCGCCGCTCGCGACCTTGCCGCGGATGCAGGATGTCGTCGGCGCGATCGAGGCGCGGCTTGCGGTCAATGCCCGCCTGATCGACAGCTTCGCCGCCGATTTCGATAACGGCTTCCCGCTGTCCGCGATCGAGTCTAACATCATCAAGCTGACGGTGACCAATAACGCCGCGGCAGTGGTGGAGGATGCCTTGTCGCTGACCAGCAATCACGGCCTGTCGCGAACCAATCCGCTGGAGCGGCATTACCGCGACGTGCTGTGCGGCCGCGTCCATACCCCGCAAGACGATGCCACCCGTGTCTCCGCCGGACGCTCCGCGCTGGGCGTCTGAAAACAACAGCCAACAACAACGGAGTTCCCGTCATGCCGGTCGAGTTCATCGGCTTCATCACCAACAACAATGCCTCCGAGACCATCGTCCGCTCCGGCCCGGTGCTTGATCCGCCCTATATCGAGACGGTGGCCAAGGCGCATGAGCTCGCCGGTTTCGATCGCGCGCTGCTGGCGTTCCACTCCACCACGCCGGATGCGTTGCAGGTCGCGCAGCATGTCCTGACCATCACCAAGCAGCTCAAGGTGATGATCGCGCAGCGACCGGGCTTCACCGCGCCGACGCTGTTGGCGCGCCAGCTCGCGACGCTGGATCAATTCTATGGCGGCCGCGTCTCGCTGCACGTCATCACCGGCGGCAACGCCATCGAGCTGCGCCAGGACGGCAACACGCTCGACGACAAGGACGAGCGCTACGCCCGCACCAGCGAATTCCTCGACGTGGTGCGGCTGGAATGGACCAGCGAGAAGCCGTTCAACTACAGCGGCAAGTATTACAACGTCGAGAACGGCTTCTCGCAGGTGAAGCCGTTGCAGAACGGCGGCATCTACACCTTCGTCGGCGGCGGCTCGGACGCCGCGGTCGAGGTCGCGGGCAAGCACGCCGATACTTTCGCGCTGTGGGGCGAGTCCTACGCGCAGGTGCGCGATGTCACCGCGCGGGTGCGCGCTGCCGCTGCGAAGCACGGAAGGCCGACGCCGCGCTTCAGCCTGTCGGTGCGGCCGATCCTCGCCGACACCGAGGAGAAGGCGTGGAAGAAGGCGGAGCACATCCTCGAGCGCGCCACCGCGCTGCAGGACCAGACCGGCTATCGCCGTCCCAACCACGCGACCGACGGCGCCAAGCGGCTGCTGGCGCTCGCCGATCAGGGTACGCGCATCGACAAGCGGCTGTGGACGGAGATCGCCAAACTGACCGGCGCCAACAGCAACACCACGGCGCTGGTCGGCACACCCGAGCAGGTCGCCGAGGTATTCGGCGATTATTACGATCTCGGCGTCAGCCACTTCCTGATCCGCGGCTTCGATCCGCTGGTCGATGCGATCGATTATGGCCGGGCGCTGATCCCGCTGACCCGCAAGCTGATCGAAGCGCGCGACCAGCAGCGGGGGATTGCCGCCGAATGATCCGTCTCATTGTTGCGGCAGTGCTTGCGCTCGCCGCCGTCGATGGCGCTGCCGCGCAGACCACGCTGCGCGTCGGCGACCAGAAGGGCAATTCGCAGGCCGTGATGGAAGCGGCCGGTGTGCTCAAGGACGTCCCCTACAAGATCGAGTGGAAGGAGTTCGCCGCGGCCGCGCCGCTGCTGGAGGCGCTGGGGGCAGGCGCGATCGATACCGGCCTGGTCGGCGACGCGCCGTTCACCTTCGCGGCGGCCGCCAAAATTCCGGTCAAGGCGATTGCCGCGGTGCGGCAGTCGCGCGACGGGCTCGCGGTCGTGGTGCCGGAGAACTCCGCGATCAAGAGCTTCGACGATCTGCGCGGCAAGAAGATCGCAACCGGCCGCGGCTCGATCGGCCATCAGCTGATCCTGGCCGCGCTGGAATCCAAGGGATGGCAGGCGAGCGACGTGCAGATCGTGTTCCTCGCGCCGTCGGACGCGAAGGTCGCCTACACGCAGGGCGCGGTCGACGCCTGGTCGACCTGGGAGCCTTATGTGAGCCAGGAAGAAGTGCTGTTCAAGTCGCGCCGCGTTATCACGGCCGACGGCATTACGCCCGGCCTCGGCTTCCAGGTCGCGACACCGGATGCGATCAAGGCCAAGCGCGCCGAGCTCGAGGATTTCGTGCGGCGGCTGGCGGCCGCGCGCGCATGGTCGCAGAACAATGTCGAGGGCTACGCCGCCACCTGGGGCAGGCTGATGAACATCCCGCCCGCGGTGCCGCTGAACTGGCTGACGCGCGCCAAGATCCGCATCGCGCCGATCGACGACAGCGTGGTGGCCGACGAGCAGAAGACCATCGACCTCTACGACCGCTGGGGCCTGATCCGGCAGAAGATCAACGCCGCCGACATCCTCGACCGCTCGTTTGGTGCGGCCGTCGGGAAGGGCGCGGGGTTGTAGGCAATTTGCAAGCGACACCAGCGTCGTCCTGGCGGAAGCCAGGACCCATTACCCCGGATGGCAGTTGTTGTACGACGCTGGGGCCGCGATCCCGCTCACTATCAAATTCAGTGGTAATGGGTCCTGGCTTTCGCCAGACGACGCTGCTTGCACGATTTCGGAATATTGGAAATGTATCCCTGATTTGCCCGACGTGTCAAGCTGCCCTGTCGAAGGCCGGCAGCCGCGAGGTCCTTTGCATGGGGTTGTTTTCGATATTTTGCCTGCGCACCTGCGGCGGCCCTGCAGGCGGGAGATGTGGACCGTCTGCGCAGAAGCGATTCAGCTCCGCACTATCGCACCGCTAACGAACCCGTGATTCAAAGCATCCATTCGTCCGCGGGCTGCGGCGCGGCAAGGATTTTCCCCGTTTGGCACATTCCAGAACCGCAACGTTGCTATTTTCGCCGCGGCCTTGCCACCCCGGCCGGCGCTGCCAAGATCAAAAGCACGAACAATCGAGTCCGGGAGATCACCATGGGCCTTCAACAAACTCGCATCGAGTCGCTGCCGTTTGTGACCGCTGAACTGAATTATCTTGCGCCGACGCCGGGCAAGCCCCGGACCTACGCCTTCGATCCGCCGCCCGGCGAACCCAAATCCACCGCGCTGCCCGAAGCCCACAACGTTCCGATCTTTGACGGGCGTTTGATCGCCAACAGCTTCTCGCTCGACCGCGAGGGCTTTGCGCTGGTCAAGCATCCGACCAGTGTGAAGGACTATTACGACGAGAACGAAGTCCGCAACGTCTACTACCCGGCCGTCGAAGCCTTCCTGAAGGCGACGCTGAAGGCGGATCGCGTCCTCATCTTCGATCACACCGTGCGCAAGCGCGTCGAGGGTGCGGCGGATATCCGCGGCGGCGGTCCGCGCCAGCCGGCGACCCGCGTCCATGTCGACCAGACCGCCGTCTCCGGCCGCAACCGCGTGTTCGAGCATCTGCCCGACGAGGCCGAGCAGCTGGTGAAGGGCCGCGTCCAGGTGATCAACCTGTGGCGCCCGATCCGCGGGCCATTGCGCGATTCTCCGCTGGCGATGGCCGACGGCACCACGGTCGCACCGGAGGACCTCATTGCTTCGGACCTGATCTATCCGAACCGCAGCGGCGAGACCTATTCGGTGAAGTACAATCCGAACCACCGCTGGTTCTACATTCCCGAGATGACGCCGGACGAGGCAATTCTGCTGAAATGCTACGACTCGGCGACCGACGGCCGCACCCGGTTCGGGCCGCATACCGCGTTTGTCGATCCGACCACGCCCGCAGACGCCGCGCCGCGCGAGAGCATCGAGCTGCGCACGCTGGTATTCCATAAGCAGTGAGGGACGCAGTCCCCACAAACTCGTCATGCCCGGGCTCGTCCCGGGCATCCACGTCTTTGGTTCTGCGTGAAGATAGACGTGGATGGCCGGGACAAGCCCGGCCATGACGGCGTCGAGGCAGCAGCATTGCCGCCAAAGTTGGCACCATCCGCCCAATAATGTTACGCCCGTCGCCAAACCGCTCGGGGAAGAGGCGATTCGTGGACGGCGTGGTGACGAAGGAAGAGGCGGGGATCGGGTTCCGCGCCCTGGTGCTTGCACTTCTGGCATTGGCCTCCGGCCACATGCTGTCGACGCTGCTGCGGACCATCCCGGCGATCAGCCTCGATCTGATGGCGTCGGATTTCGGCACCTCGCCGCAGGCGCTGGCGAGCCTCACCTCGATCTATCATTTCTCCTTTGCCGCCTCGCAAATCCCGGTCGGCGCCGCGATGGATCGTTTCGGCGTGCGGCCGGTGTCGTTGAGCCTGCTAGCCGGTACCGTGATCGGAACGCTGGTCTCGGCGCTGGCGACGGGGCCTGCGAGCTTTGTGCTCGGCCAGCTCATGCTCGGCGTCGCCACTTCGGGCATGCTGATGTGCCCGATGACGCTCGCGGCCAAGCAGATGTCGGCAGCGAAGTTCGGCCTGTGGTCCGGCCTGATCCTCTCGATCGGCAATATCGGCATGCTGCTGTCGGCAAGCCCGCTGGCCTTCGTGGTCGATCAGTTCGGCTGGCGCGCCGGTTTCTGGGTTTCGGCCGGCTTCGGCATTGTCGTGCTGATCGCGGTGTTCGCGCTGGTGCCGCGGCAGCCGGCGGCGCATGCGGATGATTCCTCGCCGCTGCACCAGATGGCCGAGGTGCTGCGGCTCGGCATGTCGCGCGGCCTGCGTGGCCTGATCGCGCTGTCGCTGGTGTCGCTCGGCGCGTCGCTGACCTTGCGCGGCTTGTGGGGCGGACCGTGGCTGATGGACGAGAAAGGGCTGAGCCGGATCGAGGCCGGCAATGTGCTCGGCCTGTTCACGCTGGCGATGATCGTCGGCCCGGCCTGCATCGGCGCCTTCGATCGCAAGTTCGGACACCGCCGCGCCATGGTGGCGGTGACGCACGCCATCGCCGCGCTGCTGCTCGTCTTGATGGCGGCCGGTGCGCCGCATTTCCCGGTCTCGAATCTCTTCGGCGTTACCGTGATGCCGACGCAATATGACCTGGTGCTGTTGATCCTGATCGGGCTCGCGACGTCGGCGCAGCCGCTGATCTACGGCATGACGCGCCAGCTTGTCGCCGCACAGAACACCGGCAAGGCGCTGTCCTCGGTCAACCTCGCATTCTTCCTCGGCGCGGCGCTGCTGCAATCCAGCACCGCCGGCGTCGCGGCGCTGTTCGGGCTGCCCGCGGTGCTGCTGTTCATCGCCGGCGCGCTGGTGATCGGGATCGTGCTGTTCCTGGTCTACACCGGGCCCTAAGGCGCGATGAGATTGGGTTGAATCGGCATCGCGCCTTAGCTCTTTGTTTGAGCATGATCTTTTCGGAAAACCGCTTCGCACTTTTCCGGATCATGCTTAGCGCTCCGTTCCGATCAGATCGTCTGCGCCTGCTTGCGAATCTCGTTGGCGAGCGGCCGCAGGGAATCCACTCCGCGTGGCCCCACCAGGGAGTAGCCCGTACCGCCGTCAGCCCACGAGAAGCCCGCGACGTCGTCCCCCGAATGCGCAGCCATCGGCGCGTTCTGGTCTGACGTCATCGGGCGGGTGAGAACCACAAGCCGCTCGCCGCGATCGTCGTCGTACATGAACATGGCCGCCGGACCATGTGCGGTCGGCACTACCCGTCCGCCCATCAAGCGATATCCCGACTTGGTGAGATCCGGCAGCTTCACCGGTTGATGCAACCGGTTGGAGACCCATTGCACGAGCTCGGTGCTGTCGCGCAGCTCGACCGGCCGCGTGCGATCGGAGGCGTACACTCTGTAGGAATCGCCGGCCTCCTCGGCGAGCGCCACAATTCCGCCGACCGGTGCCTGTGTCGCACCACGGATCATCCATCCACCGAGGCCGCCGATCGAGAGCATCAGCATCGCTGCGATGGCCCAGCGCAACGACGAGGGGCGGCGGCGTGGGCTCTCGATCATCCTGGCGAGGTTGAGCCGCGGCGGCAGCGGCTCCTCGGCGATCGGCAGCAGCGCTGATCGCAAGAGGTTACGCTCATCGGAGTAGGCGGCGATGCGCTTGGCCACGTCCGGATGCTTGTCCAGATAGGCACGGACCTCGGCCTCGCGTTCCGGCTCGAGCGCGCGATCGACATAGGCGTGCAGATCGTCTTCTGTAATGGGTCGGTTGCTCATGTCTTGTTCCGCAATTGCACGACATTATGATCCCGGTCGCCGGGAGTCCCCTCCAGTTCGTGATGCAGCCGCTCGCGGGCGCGCGCGAGGCGGGACATCACCGTGCCAATGGGCACGCCGAGCACCTTCGCGGCATCGGCGTAGGACAAATCCTCGACGCCGACGAGCAGCAGCACCGCACGCTGGTCATGCGGAAGCCTGGCGAGCTTCGCCATGACGTCGCGATACATCACCTTGTGCTCCTGCGCCGCTTCCTGACCGAATGCACCCTCGTTGGTTTCGTCGATCGCGACATGGACGCCGCGCACCGTTGCGCGGCGAAACTGGTTGATGGCGAGATTATGCAGGATCGCGAACAGCCACGGGCGCGGATTGTCCGACCGCCGCTGCTCCCAGTGAATGACGGCGCGTTCCAGGCAGTCCTGCACCAGGTCGTCGGCCGCGGCGTGATCGCGGACCAGGGCCCGCGCATAGCGCCGCAAGGCGGGTATTAGCGGCTCGACCAGGTGCAGCATGTCGCTCATGGCGCTTGGACCTGCACAACCGCGCCGAGTTTCGCCGGTTCGCCGGATGCGATGACGAGGTAGCGTCGCTCGGTCCTGGCCGCGCTCTGCACGATCTGCCGGATCGGACCGGCCGCGTTGACGATCGCGGAGCCGGCCGGATTGGTCATGAAGGCTGCCAGCGGCTCCACCATGCCGCCACCGTCGGCGTGTTCGGCCAAGCCCAGCACGTAGCGCTGCTTCGGCTCGAGCCCGGTCACGGAAGCCTGCAGCACCTGGATCAGCCCTTGATCGAACAGCGATACGCTGGTCGGCGGCTTCTCGCCCTTGGCTTGCTTTTTCGGTGCGAGCGTGAGGTGAGCGGCCTGGCCGGCGACGCCGAGGGCTTGCAGGTTCTGGCGATCTTCCGGATTTGGCGCGGCGTTCGGCACATAGACGATCGCCTGCGGCGCCTGGCCGATCGGGATATTGGCGATCACCTTGTTGGTCGCGGTGTCGATCGCGGCCAGCGCGTCGGCATTTTCGAGACCGACATAGACTCGCGTGCCGTCGCCGGACGGCCAGACGCCGTGCGGCAGATTGCCGACGGGAATGGTCGCGACTTGCGAGAAGTCGTCGGTTCGAAACACCTTGACCTCATTGGTGCCGCCGATCGTGACATAGGCGAGCGTGCCTTTAGGCGTCTTCGCGAAATTGACGTGGTTGGTGATCGGGCCGGTGTCGATGGTCTTGATCAGGTCGAACGGCGGCTTGGCATTGAACACCTGCGTCCTGCCGACATCCTTCAGCGTGAACCAGACCTGGTCGCCATCGGGCGAGGCCGCGATGTTCGGGCAGAACGGGCTTTCCTGCTTCACCTTGGCGACGATCTGATGGTCTGCGACCGAGACCACGTCAGTCTCCGGATTGAACGACGAACAGATGTAGCCGTATTTGCCGTCGGGCGAGAAGATCTGCATGCCGGGTCCCGCGGGCACCTCAATGCGCGTCGTTTCCTTGAAGCTCTGCGCGTCGATGACTGAGATGTAATTCTCGCCGCGCACCGTGACCCATACTTCCTTGCCGTCGGGCGTGAAGAACGCCTCGTGCGGTGACCGCCCGATATAGGTGACGTGCTTGACCGAGTTGGTTGCCGTGTCGATGAAGCTCACCGAGTTCGAACCGATCGAGACCACGGCGAGGGTACGGTGGTCGGGCGAATAGCCCATGCCGTGGACCAGCACCTGGCCCTTGTAGAGCGGGCTGAAATTGCCCGGCTGCGGGTCGCCGAGCCGGATCACGCCGAGCAGCTTGTTGTCGGCCGGGTCGGTGACCGACACCGTGTTGGAGAACTGCTCGGCGGCGTAGACGCGATCGTGATGGCTGACCGGAATGTCGGGCGAGGACGCAGCGCCCGGCGCCTGTCCGGCGAAAGCAGGGCTCGACATCGCCAGCACCGTCGTGGCCAGCAGGCTCTTGAGGATTTGACGGTTCATCGTTTGAGGCTCCTAGTTCTTCATTCCGTGGGACATGTTCATATGATCGTGAGCAGCGGGCGCCGGGCTCTGCTGCGTCGGGGCCGGCGCGGACGCCGTAACCGGGGCTCCGATCGCGAGCTTCATGGCGTCGATCTCCTGCTGCTGCTCGACGATGATTTCCTGCGCGATCCGGCGCAGCTGTTCGTTCTTGCCGTAGCGGAGCTCGATCACGGCCATGTCGATCGCGCCCTGATGATGCGGCGTCATCATCGCGACGAAGTCGCGATCGATATCGCCGCTCGGCTTGGCTGCCATGTCATTCATCATCTTGGTCATCGCGGTATCGTTTTCAGCGAGGAAGGCGCTCTCCTCGGCCGTCTGCCCGGTCTGGACCGGATGATGGTCGTCATGCGCGAAAGCAGCCGCCGCAGCTGCAAAAGCGAGCAGGGCGGCCGCGGCGAGCGGCGCGAGGCCGGACTTAAGGAATCGAGGAAGCATTTGCGTTCACCCTGGGAGTTGTCGGGGAGGCCCGAGCGGTTACGGCCTTGGGCCGGCTTGCATGGGTGGGACGCAGCAGCGTGAGTTCTATTCCGTCGTCAGGCAGATTCTTGTCGATCACGACTTGCTGATCGCCGGAATGATCCGTTTCGGCCGGGGCAGCCGATTTGCGATCCGCAAGCCACTGGCTATAAGAAGGAATTCCGGTTTCGATCGACCGGTTCCACCATCCTCCCTGCGCAAGTCCTCGCGCCAAGAAGGCCAAAATGTCCGCCAAGATCGATCCAATCACCCGCTCCGTCGTCCAGCACCGCCTGTCGTCGATCGTGAAGCAGATGGGCGAAGCCATGCTTCGCACTTCCTATTCGCAGATCCTCAATTCCAGCCGCGATTTCTCGCTGGCGATCTGCGACACCAACGGGCGGCTGATCGCGCAGGCCGACCACATTCCTGTTCATGTCGGCGCCTTGCCCTGGGCGACGCTGGCGGTCGAGGAGCGCTTCAAGGATGTCGCGCCCGGCGACGTCATCCTGCTCAACGATCCTTATCAAGGCGGCAGCCATCTGCCGGACCTCACCGCATTCGTGCCGGTATTCGACGGCGGCAAGCGGCTGCTCTGGACCATCGTGCGTGCGCATCAGAGCGACATCGGCGGCGCCACCCACGGCGCCTACAATCCAGCCGCCACCGAGATCTATCAGGAAGGCATCCGCATTCCGCCGATCAAGCTCTACGAGGCCGGCAAGCCGCGCGAGGATCTGCTCGACCTGCTGGCGCTCAACATCCGCAACCCCAGGGAATTCCGCGGCGACCTCGCGGCAATGCTCGGGGCCGCGCATCTCGGCGAGCGCCGCGTCTCCAAACTGTTCAGCGAGTTCGGCGCGGAGACGGTCGAAGCTGCGATCGAGGCGATTCTGGACGCGACCGAGCAGCAGACCCGCGCCGTGGTGTCGAGCTGGAAGGACGGCGTGTTCCATGGCGAGGCGCTGCTCGACGATGACGGCCACGGCCGCACCGACATCAAGATCGCCGCCAAGGTGACGAAGAAGGGCAGCGACCTCGAGGTCGATCTCACCGGCTCCGATCCGCAGTCGACCAGCTTCGTCAATTCGTCGCATGCCAACATGCAGGCGGCGGTCGCGATGGCCTTTGCCTATCTGATCGACGCCGACATTCCCAAGAACACCGGCGCGCTGCGGCCGCTCAAGGTGGTGGCGAAGCAGGGCACGATTGTCTGGGCTGATCCCGGCCGTCCCGTCACGTTGTGCACCAGCCATCCCTCCAACGAGATCGTCGAAGCCATCATCAAGGCGATGTCGGCGTCCTGTCCGGATCGCGTGATGGGCGGCTGGGGGCGCCGTTTCCGCATCGCGATCCAGGGTGAGGACCCGCGCAACGGACGGAATTTCATCTGGCACATGTTCCAGGCTCGACCCGGCGGCGGCGCCTCGCCGGGCGGCGACGGTTATTCGTCGATCGGCGAATGGCACTCGGTCGGCGGGCTCAAATTCGGCAGCATCGAGGTGGCCGAGGTGCGCTTTCCCCTGCATTTCCGCCAGCACGAATTCCGGCCGGACTCCGGCGGCGACGGCCAGCATCGCGGCGGCCTTGGCGTCGCGCTCGACATGGTGCTGGAGACGCAAAAGCCGGCCAAGGGCAACACCGCCGGCGACGGCGCGCGCCATGGTCCCTGCGGCATGCTCGGCGGCAAGGACGGCGAGCCGCATCACTATCGCCTCTTGTCGGAAGGACGCGAGCCGCGCGTGTTGAAGACCAAAGAGGTCGGCATCGAGCTTCGTCCGGGCGACTGCCTCGAGATCCGGTCCTCCGGCGGCGGCGGCTGGGGTCCACCGGAGAAACGCTCGGCGGAAGCGCGGGCGCGCGATCTTGCGCAAGGTTTGGTTTCGAAAGCGGTGTAGGCAGCGATGTACACGATTGGGGTCGACGTCGGCGGCACTTACACCGACCTGGTTGCGACGGATCAAAGCGGGCGCACCGTTTTTGCGAAATCGCCGTCCACGCCGGCCGATCAGTCGATCGGCGTCATGGCGGGACTGGAAGAGTTGGCGCGCCGCCTCGGCGTGACGCGCGCGGCGATGCTCGCCGCGACCGATCGCCTGGTGCACGGCACGACGGTTGCGACCAATGCGCTGCTCGAGCGCAAGGGCGCGAAGGTTGCGCTCTTGACCACCGAAGGCCACCGCGATGTCGTCGAGATGCGCGAAGGGCTGAAGCCGGACCGCTACGATCTGCGCACGCCGCCGCCGGAGCCGCTGGTGCCGCGCGAGCGTCGCTTCGGCGTGCGCGAGCGGCTGAAGGCCGACGGCAGCGCCGCGGTTGTGCTCGATGCCGCCGCGCTCGGCGACGTCATCGCCGAGGTGAAACGTTCGGGTGCGAATTCCGTCGCGGTCTGCTTTCTGCATGCCTATCTCAACCCGGCGCATGAGCTTGCCGCCGTCGAGCAACTGGCCAAGGAGCTGCCCGACGTCAGCGTGTCGCGCTCGAGCGACGTGCTGCCGCAGATCAAGGAATATGAGCGCGTCTCGACCACGATCGTGAACGCCTATGTCGCGCCGACGGTGCGGGGCTATCTCACCAATCTGGAGCGCAGCCTGCATGAGGCGGGCTTCAAGGGCTCGCTGTTCGTCGTGCTGTCGCATGGCGGCATGGCGCCGGTGGAGGAAGCCTCGCGGCTCGCCGCGGGCACGGTGCTGTCGGGGCCGGCCGGCGGCATCTCCGGCAGCCGCCGCTGCGCCGAGATGCTCGGGATCCCCGATCTCGTGCCGTTCGACATGGGCGGCACCTCGACCGACATCTCGCTGATCGCAGATGGCCAGGCCTCGCTGTCGGCGGATGGCATGCTCGCCGGCCAGCGCATCGCGCTGCGCAGCCTCGACATCGCCAGCATCGCCGCCGGCGGCGGCTCGATCGCGAGTGTCGACGGCGGCCGCACGCTGCGGGTCGGGCCGGAGAGCGCGGGCTCGGTGCCGGGCCCGGCCTGCTACGGCAATGGCGGCACGGCTGCCACCGTCACCGATGCCAATGTCGTGCTCGGTTATCTCGACGCCGCCGCCTTCATGGGCGGCGCGCGCCCGCTCGACCGCGCGGCGTCGGAAACGGCGGTGGATCAGATTGCCGCAGCGCTCGAGCTGTCGCGGATCGAGGCTGCCGCCGGCATCTACAAGATGATCAATCTGAAGATGGCCGACGGCATCCGCCTGATGACCTTGCGCCGCGGCGTCGATCCGCGCAAATTCGCGCTGCTCAGCTTCGGCGGCGCCGCCGGCATGCACGCCGCCGAGGTCGCGCGCGAGCTCGAGATCAAGCGCATTATCGTGCCGACGGTCGCCTCTGTGCTTTCGGCCTGGGGTATGCTGACCAGCGATCTGCGCTACGAGGTCAGCCGCACCCATTACGGCACGGGCCGGATTTCCGCCGACGAAGTTCGCGCCTTGTTCGCCGGGCTGGAAGCGCAGGCGGCGGGGCGGCTGCGCGACTGGTTCAAGGACGACATCGCGATCGAGCGCTCGGCCGAGATGCGCTACGGCGAGCAGGTGTTCGAGATCGATGTGCCGCTCGGCGAGCTCGATCTCGGCGCCGCGGACCTGGTGGCACAGATCGAGGAGCGCTTCCATCGCCGCCACGAGGAGCTCTACACCTATGCCTCGCGCGGTCAGGAGGTGGTGTTCGTCAATGCCCGCGTCGCCGCGGTCGGCAAGGTGGCGCGCGGCAGCAGTGATGCCGGCAAGGCCAACTCGGCTGCACCCTGTGCGCCGCGCGGCAAGCGGCAGGCCTGGTTCGGTGCCTGGCGCGAGGTGCCGGTCTACGCGCTCGACGATCTCAGGCCGGGCCAAGCGCTGGCCGGTCCCGCGATCATTGAGGCTGAAACCACGACCGTCCTGGTCGACAGCGGCGACCGCGTCGCGGTCAACCCGCTGGGCTGGCTCGACATAACATTGCGCTGATCGCCAAGTCGGAACTGCACTCCCTCTCCCGCTTGCGGGCAGGGCTATCGCATGTGCGCTCGATCCCTCCACGGACTCGTCATGCCCGGCCTTGTGCCGGGCATCCACGTCTTGGTTTCCGCGCGAAAAAGACGTGGATGGCCGGGACAAGCCCGGCCATGACGATGTGGAAATAGCGCCGCCAAGCTTTTCGCTGCCATATGCGATTGCCCTGCGCTTGCGGGGGAGGTGAAAGAAGGCCCGCCTCCGCCATCAACATTTCATTTTTCGGGCATTGGCTTGGGCGATAAACTCCGCTCGCTCGGGAGGAGCGCCGGCCAGCCGCCGGCGTTTGTGGCGATGTTGATGCAAACAAAAAGACAAACTGCGCTTTCGATGTCCCTGGTCCTCGCAGCTGTCCTCGCGGCGGCGCCGTTGCGCGCGCAGCAGGCGCAGACGGCGGCCGGCAACGAGATCCGCGTCGGCAACGTCATGCCCTATACCGGGCCGCTCGCGGCGTTCGCGACCATCGGGCGGGCGGAGGCGGCCTATTTCGACATGGTCAACGAGCACGGCGGCATCAACGGCCGCAAGGTCAGGTTCGTCTCGGTCGATGACAGCTCCAATCCGAAGATCGCGATGGAGCAGACCCGCGATCTCGTCGAGAAGCAGGACGTGCTGTTGATGTTCGGTTCGTTCGGCACGCCGAGCAACCTCGCGGTCCGGAAGTACCTCAACGAGAACAAGGTCCCGCAGCTGTTCGTCGCTTCCGGCGACGAGGCGTGGGCGCATCCTGCGACCTTTCCCTGGACCATGGGCTGGCAGCCGACCTTCCGCGCCGAGGGGCGGATCTACGCCAATTACATCCAGGCCGCCTATCCCTCGCGCAAGATCGCGGTGCTCTGGCAGAACGACCAGTTCGGCCGCGACCTGTTCAAGGGATTGCAGGAGGGGCTCGGCGACACCGCCGGCATGATCGTCGCCGATCTCGCCTTCGATGCATCGGAGACCGCGATCCAGAACCAGATCGGAATTTTGAAGAACTCCGGCGCCGATATTCTGGTGTTCGACGGCGCGCCGGCGATCGCGGCGCGCGCGATCCGCGTCGCCGCCGACCTCGACTGGCATCCGGTGTTCATCCTCGACAATGCCTCGGCCTCGATCGCCAGCGCCTTGCGGCCGGCGGGCCTGCAGAATTCGCTCGGTGTGATCTCGACCTCGTTCCTCAAGGATGCCGGCGATGCCTCCTGGAAGGACGATCCGCAGATCAAGGCGTGGCTCGCCTTCATGGACAAGTATTATCCCGACGGCGACAAGGACGACATCTACGCCGTGTTCGGCTACGCCGCCGCGGATACGCTGATGCAGGTGCTGCGCCAGTGCGGCGACGATCTGTCGCGCGAGAACATCATGCGCCAGGCCGCGTCGCTGAAGGACTACCAGAGCCCGATCGCGCTGCCGGGGATCGTGATCAACACCGGACCGAAGGACTTCCGCCCGATCAAGCAGATGCGCCTGGTCCAGTTCGACGGCAATGCCTGGCAGCCGATCGGCGACGTGATCGACAGCGCGTTCACGGCGGTGCGCGAGGATAATTGAGGGCCGTTGAGTTGGGTCATGCGTCGTCCCGGCGAAGGCCGGGACCCATTACCCCAACTCTCAGTTGTTGTGCGTCGCTGGGGCAACAATCCTTTTCACACCACGCAGCGGTGGTTATGGGTCCCGGCTTTCGCCGGGACGACGGTGTGGAGAGAGTTTACTTCTTCAATCCATAATTCAGCAGCCCGCCCTTGTTCTTCGGCGGATGTGCGCGCAGGCCTTCCTCGTTCGGCTCGGTGCCCCAGCCCGGACGATCCGGGATCACCAGATGGCCGTCGACGAATTCAGGCACGTGGGTGAACAACTCGTGGTCCCAGGCCAGCCGATCGATGTCCGTCTCCATGATGCGCAGGTTCGGCACCGCGGCGCAGAAATGCGCATTCATCATGGTGCAGAGGTGGCCGTAGAAATTATGCGGCGCGACGTTGACCTCGAAATGCTCGGCGGCGGCGGCGATCTTCATCGACTGCCAGACCCCGTTCCATGGCGTGTCGATGATCGCGACGTCCATCGCCTGCTCGGTGAAATAGGGCAGGAATTCGCGCAGGCCGAGCAGCGTCTCGCAGGACGAGATCGGGTGCGGGCTCTGGCGGCGGATGTAGCCGAGCGCCTGCGGATTGAAGGTATCGATCTCGACCCAGAACATGTCCATCTTCTCGATGGCGCGCAGGATTTTCAGATAGCCCTCGGTCTTGGCGTTGAAGTTGAGGTCGAGCAGGAGATCGACATCCGGCCCCGCGCCGTCGCGGATCGCCTCCAGGTGCATGCAGAGATTGCGCAGCACAGTGCGGTCGATATTGATCTCGGGCTGGAACGGCGAGCCGAAGCCGGGGCGCCAGCCTTGCGGCTTGCCGTCGGTATAGACGAAGATGTTGGTCTTCATCGCCGTGAATTTCTTCTCGCGCACTTCGGCCCCGATCGCCTTGACGCCGTCGAGATCGGTGATCGCCGGCTTGTACCAGTCGGGATGATTGATGCGCCAGGTCGCGCAATGCGACCAGTACACCCGCACGCGGTCGCGGACCTTGCCGCCGAGCAGGTCGTAGCAGGGCACGCCGAGCGCCTTGGCCTTGACGTCGAGCAGCGCGTTCTCGATCGCCCCGAGCGCCAGCGCCACCACGCCGCCGGCGGCAGGGCGCGTCGCGGCGAACAGCTCGACATAGATCCGCTCGTGCTCGAACGCGTTCTTGCCGACCACCCGCGCCGACAGCCGCTCGATCGCCGCCGTCACGCCGGGCGCGCCAAAGCCCTCGTCATATTCGCTCCAGCCGACCAGCCCGTCCGTGGTCGTCACCTTGACGAAGTGATAATTCCGCCAGCCGGCATCGCAGGCGAGCGTCTCGACGCTTTTGATTGTGGTGGATTTGCTCATGGTTTCCTGCCCGGGTTGTTTGTTGGTGTTGAGGACGTTCAACAACGGATCGGCGAGGGCGTCAATTCGCGCCAGGGCAAGGCGACAATGCGTATTGGCAAGGCGGCACTCGCCTCTTCGTTCACCGTCACCCTGAGGAGCGCGCTCTTGCGCGCGTCTCGAAGGGCGACGGCCCGGCTCTTTCCGCATGGATCTCACGGGGCCGTGCATCCTTCGAGGCTCGCAAGAGCTCGCGCCTCAGGATGACGGGACAAACATCTCGGTGTCAGGCCGGAACAATGTCGGCCGCTGCCGTTCGAAGGTCTTGCGGCCGCGCTTGAAGCCCATCAGCACGTCGGGCAGCTCGGCGATCGCGTTGGTTCCGCTGTCGGTATCGAGCACGACGATGTCGGCGGGGTTGCCGACCGCGATGCCGTAATCCTTCAGGTTCATCAGCCGTGCCGGCAGGTCGGTGACGAGATCGAGGCAGGCGTCGAACTCGCCGATCCCGGCATGCGCCGCATTGGCGTAGAGATTGGCCATCCGCAGCAGCGAAGCATCGCCGAACGGCGTGAAGGGATTTTGCACATTGTTGGTCGCGACCGAGCACAGCACGCCATCGGCGACGAGCCGGTGCGCGGCGGTCAGCCCGCGCGGCGCGTTGTGGGTGGCGTCGCGGCCCATCAGATAGAGATCGGTCGCCGGCAGCACGGTGACCGCGACACCGGCCTCTGCGAGGCGCGTGCTCGCCGCCTTCAGCCGATCAGGCGGCAGCGCGGAGAGTTTGGTGGCGTGCCCGATCGCGACGCGTCCGTGATAGTTGCGCCGCTCGGTCTGCCGGCAGACCTCCTCCATGTGCCACCAGGAGGGATCGAGGTCGAAATCGAGATGGAGGTCGACATCGACGTCGAACTCCTGCGCGAGGTCGAAGATGCGCGCGATATGCGCATTCGGATCGCTGTCGACATAGGGGCAGCCGCCGACCGCCTTGGCACCGTCGTTGAGCGCCGCGAGCAAGAGTTCGTCGGCGCCGGGATCGTTGGTCAGGCCCTCCTGCGGAAAGGCGCAAAGCGAGAGGTCGAGCGCCCAGGCATAGTCGCGTTTCAAGGCCTTGACCGCCTCGAAGCCGCGCAGCCCGATCCGCGGGTCGATCTCGACATGCGTCCGCATCCGCGTGGTGCCCGCCGTGATCGCGCGCTCGATCACTTTTGAGCCGCGCGCATAGACATCCTCGATCGTGAAGTCGCGCTTCATCGCCGACACCGCGCGGATCGCCTCGCCGAGGCTGGCATGATCGTGGCCGCAGCGGCCGAGCAGGCAGGCCTTGTCGAGATGGATATGGGTGTCGACGAAGCCGGGCAACGCCAGCCGGCCGTTGAGGTCGACGTCGACCGCCTCGCACACGAGGCGCGGCGCGATCGCGGCGATCCTGCCGCCGGCGATGCCGATATCGACCGCGGCGGCAGAGCTGCGCGTCACGGCATTGCGGAAGACGAGGTCGAAGGCAGGTTTCGCGATCATCGGCGAGGGAAACATCAGGGTGGTCTGAGCCTAGCGGAACGGCCAGGATCCGGCAGCACCAGATTGTGTGCAGTTTTATGGTTCGATTGTCTAAAAAATATGCATACACTTTTGCCGGCAGATTGTAGAGTCCTGATTATTCCTGGAGGCCCCATGTCCGCACCCGCCAAAGCCGATGCCCGCCCGATGTCCGATGCCGAGATCGTCGAGGCCTATCTGACGGCGTCGATGATCCCCGATCCGGATGCGGCCGCGGCCTATATGAAGCCGGGCACGGTGATCACCTTCACCGGCGGGCGCGAATTCGACCATCCGCGCGGGCCGACCGGCTTCAACGCGAAGCGCTATCGCTGGGTGAAGAAGAAGATGGACCGCTTCGATGTCTGCCCCGGCACGGACGAGACCGTCGTCTACAGCGTCGGCACGCTCTACGGCGAATGGACCGACGGCACGCCGTTCGAAGGCAACCGCTATGTCGACCGCTTCGTGGTGCGGGGCGGGCAGATCGTCAAGATGGACGTCTGGAACGACAGCGCCGAGCGGATTTTGATTCAGCGGGGGATCGAGGCGTAAAGTATCGCCTGCCGTCGTTCTTCCGTCATCCTGAGGAGCGCGCTCTTGCGCGCGTCTCGAAGGATCGACGGCCACCAGCGGGGCCATGCATCCTTCGAGACGCGCTACGCGCTCCTCAGGATGACGGCGATAGAGCGACGGAGTCTCCTCAAGATGACGGTCGTAAAGCGCAGCTAGTCATCAGCGCCGCGCCGCCTTCGGCAGCTTCACCACCTTTTCGCCGGTTGCCTCGTCGGCATAGGGGGCCAGAATATCCAGCAGATCGCGGCCGCGCTGCGGGCTTGGCGCGACCAGCGCGCGGGTCGCCACGGAATCCAGATGGCTGTGCATCAGCCCCATCACCTTGTCGACGTCGCCTTTCGCCAGCGCGGCGATGATCGCACGGTGCTCGTTGATCGCGCATTCCGACGAATGCGGCCGGCTGTAGAGCGACAGCGTCAGGCAGCAGCGGTAGGCGACCTCGCTGACATAGCGCACCAGGATCGGGCTGCTCGTCATGTGGGCGAGCAGGATGTGGAATTCGGTGGCGAGCCGGATCGACACCGCGTCGGTGCCGTCGCGGGCCCGATCCTCGGCGTCGACATGGGCGGTGAGCTCGGCGATCTGCGCCTTGGTCAGCTTGCCCGCGAGTTGCCGCACCACCAGCCGCTCGAGCTCGATGCGGATGTCGAAGGCATCGCGCGCCTCCTGCCAGCTCGGCGTCGCCACCACGGCGATGCGGTTGCGGCGCAGTTCGACCAGGCCTTCCGCCGCCAATTGCCCGAGCGCATGCCGCGCGATGGTGCGGCTGACGCCGAAGCGCTCGCCAAGCGAATCCTCGGGCAGCTTGGCGCCGGGCTCCAGCGCCTGCTCGATGATCGCGCGCCGCAGCGCGCGGCAGATCACGCTGACCTTGTCTGACGATTCAGCCGTCTTGCTGCTGTCGGCGCGCCCCGCCATTGCCGCGAATCCCTCTCGAAGGTGCTTCGAACGCCTCTTTATCATACCGCCAGAGCAATCGGGCGCTCGAATTGCATGCAGTTTGAGCCGCGGATTGCTCAAAAGGAATCCGGCCTTTGAGGCGCGGCACGCGCGATCTCCTTGATTTTTAACGCTACGGCCGCTGGCATCCGGCTTGCATGCACTTTGCTCGTGATGCGCATGCAACCAAACTCCGAATTTGCCGGCGAGCCGATGGCCGCCGGATCCGCGCCGACCGCGATCGAGCTGTCGGACGCCTCCGTGACCTTCGGCCGCGGCGCCCGCGCCGTGCCGGCCCTGTCGACAACCACGCTGCGGATCGCCGACGGCGAGTTCGTCGCGCTGGTCGGCCCGTCCGGCTGCGGCAAGTCCACCATCCTGCGGCTGGTTTCAGGCCTGGCGCGGCCGACCACCGGCGTCGTCATCGTCGGCGGCCGCGAGGTCGCGGCGCGCGCGATGCGGGTCGGCATGGCGTTCCAGAACCCGACCATGCTGCCGTGGATGACGATCGAAAAGAACATCATGCTGCCGCTGAAGATCGTCGAGCCGTTCCGCTCGCAATTCCGCAAGCTGCGCAAGACCGAGTTCCGCGACAAGGCCAACACGCTGCTCGAGCAGGTCGGGCTGAAGGGCTTTGGCGGCCGCTATCCCTGGCAGCTCTCCGGCGGCATGCTCCAGCGCGCCAATCTGTGCCGCGCGCTGATCCACGAGCCGCGCATGCTGCTGCTCGACGAGCCGTTCGGCGCGCTCGACCAGTTCACCCGCGAGGAGCTGTGGGGAATCCTCCAGCAGCTCTGGATGACCCACAGGCCGACCGTGCTGCTGGTCACCCATGATCTGCGCGAGGCCGGCTTCCTCGCCAGCCGCATCTGCGTGATGAGCGCGCGGCCCGGCCGCATCCTCGACGACTCAAGGGTCGATTTCGCCCGTCCGCGTACCGTCGCGATGACCTTCGAGCCCGACTTCGTCGCGCTCAACCAGAAGCTCCGCGCCTTCATCGTCGATGCGCGCACCGCGGCGCGAGAAGGAGCCTGACCATGTCCGTGTCAGATATCAGGCAGAAGGCCTGGTCCGCCGCCCTGATCGTGCTGTTCTTCGTCGCCTGGGAATTGTTCTGCCTGATGACGGGGATGTCGGACCTCGTGTTGCCGCGGCCGTCGCAGATCTTCGTCACGCTGTTCGAGAAATTCCCGATCCTGTGGCCGCACATCGTGCAGACCCTGGTCACCACCATGATCGGCTTCGTGCTCGGCGTGGCGCTCGGCGTCGCGCTCGGTGCCGTGATCGGGGTGTCAAAAACCGCCTACGACACCTGTTATCCGCTGCTGGTCGGCTTCTCGTCGATCCCGAAGGTCGCCGTGGTGCCGATCTTCGTGCTGTGGTTCGGCTCCGGCACCGTGCCGGCGGTGTTGACCTCGTTGTCGATCTGCTTCTTCCCGATCGTCGTCAATATCGCCACCGGTCTTGCCACCACCGAACCCGAGCTCGAGGACGTGCTGAAGGCGCTCGGCGCCAGCAAATTCGACATCCTCTGGAATGTCGGCCTGCCGAGGACGATGCCGTTCTTCTTCGCCTCGCTGAAGGTCGCGGTCTCCTACGCCTTCGTCGGCGCGGTGCTGTCGGAAACCGTCGCCTCGAACCGCGGCATCGGCAACGTCATGATGACGGCGTCCTCCAATTTCAACGTGCCGCTGGTGTTCGCCGGGCTGTTCGTGCTCGCCGGTCTCGGCGTCGCGCTCTACGTCCTGTTCTCGCTGATCGAGGGCCAGGTCACCGGCTGGGCGACACGCAAGGACAATGTCATCGCCACTTGAGACACTTCGTCAACCGTCAAGCAATGAAGCTTAAGGAGATCTCGATGCTGAGAAAAGTAAGCGCCGCGCTGTTGGGATTGGCCCTGATCGCCGCTCCCGCGCGCGCCGAGGAAACCACCATCAAGTTCACGCTGGGCTGGAAGACGCAAGGCTCGGACGCCGCATTCTTCTACGCCAAGGACAACGGCTACTTCAAAGAGGAAGGCCTCAACGTCGTGATCGACCAGGGCGAGGGCTCCGGCGCGACCGTGACGCGCATCATGTCGGGCGCCTATGACGCCGGCTTCGGCGACGTCAATGCGATCATCCAGAACGCCGCGACCAAGCCGCAGGATGCGCCGGTCATGGTCTACATGATGTGGAACCAGCCGCCATTCGCGATCGTCGCCAAGAACTCGAGCGGCATCAAGTCGATCAAGGATTTCGAGGGCCACACGCTCGGCGGCGCGCAGGGCACGCCGACCACGCGGCTGTTGCCGGTGTTCGTGCACAAGAACGGGCTCGATGGCGAGAAGATCAAGGTCTCCAACATGGCGCCGAACCTGCAGGAGCCGATGCTGATCAAGGGCGACATCGACGCCGCGCTGGTGTTCAACATCACGAGCTATTTCAATTTGGTGCTGAACCGCCAGGACCCCGACAAGGACTTCAAATGGTTCTCGTTCGGCGATTACGGGCTCGACCTCTATTCCAACGGCGTGATGGTCTCGCGCAAGCTGATCGCCTCGAACCCGAAGGCGGTCGCCGGCCTCGTCCGCGCCATCAACAAGGGCGCAATCGCGGTTGCCAAGGACCAGAACGCGGCCATGAAGGCGGCGCTGAACTATGACAATCTGATCAATGTCGATGTCGAGAAACGCCGGCTGCAATATTCCTTCGAGAAGCTGATCGTCTCGCCGGAGATGAAGGACATCGGCATCGGCGACGTCAGGGACGACCGCATGGCCCGCGCCATCGGCTTCATCGTCGAAGGCTACCAGCTCGCCCGCACGCCGGCCCCGGCCGAAGTGTTTTCGCGGGAATTCCTGCCGCCGCGTGCGGAGCGGGAGCTGGTGTATACGGCGAATTAAGTTTACTCGTCATTGCGAGCGAAGCGAAGCAATCCATTCTTCGGCACGGGAATAGATGGATTGCTTCGTCGCTCCGCTCCTCGCAATGACGGCGGAGAGACCGATGGACGTCACGGCAACCCGTCTGTTCTGCGGTTCTGACCACGACATCCGCAACGACGTCGTGCTCCGTCACGACGGCGGCGTCATCACCGATATTTCCGAAGCCGCGCGCCCGGCGACAGGCCCGCGTTCCCTCATCCTTCCCGCCTTCGTCAACGCCCACGACCACGCCCGCCCGCGCGCCTCGAGCTTCGGGGCGGTCGGCATGCCGCTGGAGAGCTGGATCCTGCGCACGGTGGTCGGCACGCCGGTCGATCCCTATCTCTCCGCGGCTTCGGCGTTTGCCCGCGCTGCGCAGGCCGGCTGCGCGGCGATGATGGTGCACTACACCCGTCCGAGCGGTACCATGCCGTTGCTCGATGAGGCCAGGGCGATCGCGCGCGCCGCCGGCGATGTCGGCATCCGCATCGCCTTTGCGATCGCGGTGCGCGACCAGAACCCGATCGTCTATGGCGACAGCAAACCGGTGCTGTCAGACCTTCCGGCCGACGACCGCAAGATGATCGAGCAGCTGTTCGTGCGGGCCCCGATGTCGCCAAAAGCGTATATCGAGCTGACCGACGCCATCGCGGCTGCGATCGGTGGGCCGAAGATTGATGTGCAGCTTGGGCCGGCCGGGGTGCAGTGGTGCTCGAAGCCGCTGCTGGAGGCAGTCGCGGAGAACTCTGCGCAGACCGGCCGCCGCATTCACATGCATCTGCTCGAGACCATCTACCAGCGCGCCTGGGCCGACCAGCATTTTCCCGGCGGCATCGTGCGCTATCTCCGCGACATCGGCTTCCTCTCCGAGCGGCTGACGCTCGCGCATTGCATCCACGCTCGGCCCGACGAGCTCGAGATGATCGCGGCGTCGGGCGCGCGCATCGTCACCAATTTCTCCTCCAACTTGCATCTGCGCTCGGGGCTCGCGCCGATCGCCGCGGCGCACGCCTGCGGTTGCGGGATTGCCGTCGGCGTCGATGGCCTCGCGCTCGATGAGGATGACGACGTGCTGCGCGAGATGCGGCTGGTGCAGATGACGCACGGCGGCCTCGGCTTCAAGCGTACATGGACTGCTCAGGAATTCTTCACGCTCGCGATCCGCAACGGCCGCCGCGCCACCGGCGCGCCGGGCACCGGCGAGCTCGCGGTCGGTGCGCCGGCCGATTTCGTCAGCATCGATCTCGACCGCCTCGAGCGTGATCAGATTCTCGATGCCGATCCGCTCGATCTCTTGTTCGCACGCGGCAATGCGTCGCTGATGTCAGAGCTTGTGGTCGATGGTCGCACCGTCGCCAAGGCCGGCCGTTGCCTCGGTGTTGATCTTCCCGCCATTGAGCAGGAACTGCGCGGCATCACCCGCGCGAGCGCTGCCTCATACGCGCATGTCTTGCGCGCATGGCCGCGATTGTCGAACTCAGTGCAACACTGGTTCGAAGCGCAGCTCACCTGCAATTAGCTGCACAATCTTCGCTTCGCGCTGAGCAGCAACTTCGGTCATACGCTCGCTAATTCCGTCAAGCGGAAGAAAATTCCACTTGCATCACACTCGTCGCGCGGCTTCAAGTTCACCCAACAAGAAGACTGAATCAGCCGCTGTCACCGGCTGGTCATGTGTCGCGAGGAAGCCTGATGGGCGCGTTGTCGCATCTGCGGATTGTCGAGATCGGAAGTGCTGCGGCGACGAGCTATTGCGCGCGGCTGTTTGCCGATTTCGGCGCCGACGTGCAGAAGGTCGAGCCGCGGCACGGCGATCCGCTTCGCCGCGCCGCGCCGCTGACGCCCAATGGCCAGAGCGCGTGGTTTGCGTTTCTCAACTTCAACAAGTCGAGTGTCGTGCTCGACACGCGCGATGCGGACGCGGCATCACGCTTGCGGGACCTGATTGCCGGCTGCGACATCCTGCTCGATGGCCGCGGCATCGCTGCGGCGGATTGTCCCGAGATCGATCTCGACGCGATCAGGCGGGATAATCCCGGTCTGATCCATCTCGATCTCGCCTGGTTCGGCGACCGCGGTCCCTACGCCAATTTCGCGGCGACGGACTCCACGATCCGCGCGCTGACCGGACTTGTGAAGCTGGTCGGTCCGGAGCAGGGACCGCCGATGCATGCGCCGGATTTCCAGATCGGCATTCTGGGCGGGCTGTGGGGTTTCATCGCCGCCGCATCGTCGGTGCTCGGGCGTATGCACGATGGGCGCGGGCGGGAAAACCATCTCAGCCTGTTCGAGGCCTCCATCGCCGTCACCGAATACATCATGTTCGAGGCGTTCCAGCGCGGCGACATCATGCGGCGGATCGGCGTCAACCGGTTCTGGCCGACCTTTCCGGTCGGAATCTACGAGACCAAGCAGGGCTGGCTCGGCGTCACCACGGTAACCCCGGCGCAATGGCGCGCGTTCTGCGAGATGCTCGGGCTCAACGAGCTGCGCGACGATCCGACGCTGGTCATGGGCGTCGACCGGCTGCGCCATGTCGCCGAGATCGAAGGCAGGATATTGCCGAAGCTGAAGCAGCGCACCGCGCAGGAGTGGTTCGCCGAAGGGCTCAAGCGCAGGGTTCCAATCGTGCCGGTGCCGGAGGTCGCGGATCTCATCGCCGACGAGGAGAAGCGCGCACGTGGTGCCATCGTCCCGATCACGATCGGCGACGAGACCGGCTTTTCCGCCGGCACGATGCAGCGGCTGACCGCAACGCCGCCGCTGCGCGGCGGCCGGGTGCCTGATCTCGGCGAGCAGCAGGCGAGGCGCGAGGCTGCGCCGCGCGTGCCGGCGCCCAGGCCCGCTGCAACCGATCGCTTGCCGCTCGAGGGCATCCGCGTCGTCGACTTTTCGATGGGCTGGGCCGGGCCGATCTGCACCCGCACGCTCGCCGATCTCGGCGCCGACGTCATCAAGATCGAGGCGACCCAGTATCCGGACTGGTGGCGCGGCGTCGACCGCCGACCGGCCTATGTGCTGGAGCAGATGTACGAGAAGTCGGTGCGCTACTGCATCATGAATCGCAACAAGCGCGGCATCACGCTCGATCTGACCCGGCCGAAGGGGCTTGAATTGGCCAAGCGCCTGCTCGCCGATGCCGACCTCGTGGTCGACAATTATTCGGTCGAGGTGCTGCCCAAGCTCGGCCTCGGCTACGACGTGCTGAGCAAGATCAATCCAAAGCTGGTGATGATGTCGATGTCGGCGTTCGGCGCCGGCAGCGTGCATCGCGATTGTCGCGCCTATGGCTCGACCCTGGAGCAGGGCTCCGGCCTGCCCAGCGTGGTCGGCGATCCCGCTGGTCCGCCGGTCATGAGCCATACCGCGTTCGGCGACGCCGTCGGCGGGCTCAACGGCGCCGCCGCGGTGCTGACCGCGCTGATCCACGCCAAACTGACGGGGCAGGGGCAATTCATCGATCTCGCCCAGATCGAATGCATGATGCCGTTCGCCGCGCCCTGGATCGTGGCGCATTCGACCAGTGGCGAGCCGCCGACCAAATACGGCAACCGCCATCCGGATTTCGTGCCGCATGGCTGCTTTCGCTGCGCCGGAGAAGACAACTGGATCGTCGTCGCGGCGTCCGACGACGCGATGTGGCCAAAGCTCGCCCGGCTGCTCGGCCGCGAGGATTGGGCAGCGGACGCGGCACTCAAGACGGCCGCGGGCCGCCGCGCCCTCGAGGGCGAGATCGAGGCTGCGATCACGGCCTGGACCGCGGCGCGCGATGCCGATGCGGCGATGACCGCGCTGCAATCTGCCGGCGTTGCCTCCGGTGTGGCGCGGCTGCCGATCGATCTCCTGGAGGATCCGCAGCTCCACGCCCGCGGCTTCATCCAGCAGGTCGACCGTGCGTTCATCGGGCGACATCCGCAGCCGTCGATGCCGTTTCGCGAGAGCGATGCGCCGTTCGCGATTCGCTCGGTGCCGCCGACCCTCGGCGAGCATAACAGCGAGATTCTAGGCGGCATGCTCGGGCTCTCCGACGCCGAGCTCGATGAGCTCACCCGCGAGGGCATCATCGGCACCGAGATGCTGATGGAGGAGCAGCTGGTGAAAGAGAAGAAGCGGGCGGCGGGCTGATGGAGGCAGGTCAGCCGGCACAGCGCAGGGCGGAGGGCGCGCGAGACGGCGCGCGGCCGCTATTGTCCGTGCGCGGGCTCGGCATCCGCTTCAAGACCGCGCAGGGCGTCTGGCAGGCGACGCGCCGCATCGACTTCGACATCGCGCCCGGCGAGCGCGTCGGCATCGTCGGCGAGAGCGGCTGCGGCAAGACCATCACCGGCCTGTCGATCCTGCGATTGTTGCCAGGCAATTTTGCCGGCCTCGACGGCAAGATCCTGTTCGACGGCGTCGATCTCGCCTCCTGCAGCGCGCGGCAGATGCGCGCGATCCGGGGCAAGCGGATCGCGATGATCTTCCAGGAGCCGATGAGCGCGCTCGACCCGGTCTTCACCGTCGGCCACCAGATCGCCGAGACTCTGCGCGTCCACACCGATGTTTCCCATGAGGAGGCGCGCGCCAAAACGCTGGAGATGCTCCGCCGCGTCGGCATCGCCTCGCCCGAGCGGCGGATCGACGACTATCCGCACCAGCTGTCCGGCGGCATGCGCCAGCGTGTGATGATCGCCGCGAGTTTGATCTGCGGGCCGCAGCTTCTGATCGCGGACGAGCCGACCACCGCGCTCGACGTCACCGTGCAGGCGCAGATTCTCGAGCTGCTGCGCGACATCAGCGAGACCTCGAAGACCGCGCTGATGCTGATCACCCACGATCTCGGCGTTGTCGCCGAGACCTGCACGCGGATGATCACGATGTATGCCGGCGAGGTGATCGAGGACGCCACCGTCGACGAGGCCTTGGTGCGGCCGCTGCATCCCTATACGTCGGGACTGTTACGCTCGCTGCCGCATCTGAGCCCGCGCCACGGCCGCCTGCCGTCGATCCCGGGCCGGGTGCCGTCGATCGCGGAGATGCCGAACGGCTGCCGCTTTCGGGCCCGCTGCGCGCATGCGGTGAAGGGTTGCGAGGCCGAGCAGAAGCTGCAGGACGCCGGCGGCGGCAGAAGAGTGCGCTGCTGGCGCTTTGCCGAGCTCAATCTGCCGGGTGCGCTGCATCCGCCCGGCGCGCCGGCGGCTGCGAAGGTCGCGACGCAATGACCACAGGCACTGCCGAGCCCCGCCGCGATGCCATCGTCTCGGTGCGCGACCTTCAGGTCCGCTTCCAGACCTCGGACCGCCGCGCCACCGTGAAGGCGGTCGATGGCGTCAATTTCGACGTCCGCCGTGGCGAGACCTTCGGCATCATCGGGGAGTCCGGATCGGGCAAGACCACGATCGGCCGCGCACTGGTGTTCCTGCTCAATCCCAGCGCCGGCGCCATCCTGCATGACGGCATCGATCCGCTGGCGCTGCCGCGCCGGGAATTCCAAAGTCATCGCCGCGACTATCAGATCATCTTCCAGGACCCGAACGCCGCGCTGAATCCGCGCATGACCATTCTGGCCTCGGTGCTGGAGCCGCTGGAACTCGCAGGTGTCGGCAGCCGTGCCGAGCGCGAGCGGCAGGCGCGGGAGGCGCTGGAGCGCGTCGGCCTGCCGCAGGAGTTCGGCGCGCGCTACCCGCACCAGCTGTCCGGCGGCCAGAAGCAGCGCGTCGTGATCGCGCGCGCGCTGACGCTCAAACCAAAACTGATCGTCTGCGACGAGGTGGTGGCCGCGCTCGACATGTCGATCCGCGGCGACGTGCTCAATCTGTTTGCCGATCTGCAGCGCGACCTCGGGCTGACCTATGTCTTCATCACCCATGATCTCGCCGTGGTCTCGCATATCAGCGAGCGCGTCGCGGTCATGTATCTCGGCCAGTTCGTCGAACTCGGGCCGACCGAAGAGGTCGCCGAGCGGCCGTTGCATCCCTACACGATCGCGCTGCTGTCGGCCGAGCCGCGGCCGCTGCCGTCCACGATGCTGCAGGAGAGCCGCATCGTCTTGCAGGGCGAGGTGCCGAGCCCGATCGATCCGCCCTCGGGTTGCCGCTTCCGCACCCGCTGCCCGCACGCGCAGCCGCTCTGCACCGACCGCGTGCCGGAGTGGCGCGAGCTGAAGCCCGATCACTGGGTCGCCTGCCATTTCGCCGACCGCCCCAATTTTTCGCCGAACTCACAACCGGAGACGACGCCATGACAATGACGACACGACGCGAGGCCATGGCGCTGATCTCGGGTGCATTGGCAAGCACCACACTCGGCGGCCGCGCGTTTGCGGAAGGCGCGCCGAAGAAGGGCGGCACCTTGCGCATCTCGGCACCCGCCAATCCGTCGAGCCTCGATCCGGCGACCGGCGGCGCCGGCTCCGACCACGCCTTCCTGTTCACGATGTACGACACGCTGACCGAATGGGAGTTCGATACGCTGAAGCCGAAGCCTGGCCTCGCCGAAAGCTGGAAGTTCACCGACCCCACCACGCTGGTGCTCAACATCCGCGCCGGCGTCACCTTCCATGACGGCACGCCGCTCGATGCGGAAGCGGTCAAGTTCAATCTCGAGCGCAACCGCAGCGATGCGAAGTCGAACATCAAGGCCGATCTGCTCTCGGTCGCCGCGGTCGAGGTCACCGGCCCGCAGCAGGTGACGTTGAAGCTGAAGACACCGGATACCGCGCTCCCCGGCATCCTCTCCGACCGCGCCGGCATGATGGTGTCGCCGACGGCGCTGAAGGCCGCCGAGGGCGGCGTCGTGACGCGCAAGCCGGTCGGCGCCGGCGCCTATTCGTTCGTCAGCTGGGCCGACGGCGAGAAGATCGTGGTCAAGCGCAACGAGAAATATTGGAAGCCGGAGCGGCCGCTTCCCGACGCCATCGAGATCTCGATCATTCCCGAGCTCACCACCGGCGCCCGCTCGGTCACCGCCGGGCAGAACGATCTGATCTACCAGCTGCCGCCGCGGCAGAAGGTGATCATCGAGCGCGCCTCGAGCGTCAAGGTCGTGCATGGCCCGACGCTGTACGTGCTTCAGATCTTCCTCAACTGGGCCAAGCCGCCGTTCGACAATCTCAAGGTCCGCCAGGCGCTGAACTTCGCGATCGATCGCGAGTCCTTCGTCAAGGCCGCGCTCGCAGGTCTTGCGGAGCCCGCCTACATGAACCTGCCGAAGGCGCACTGGGCATACGACGCGGAGGTCGCAAAACTCTATCCCTATGATCCCGACCGAGCGCGCAAGCTGCTCGCCGAGGCCGGCTTCAAGGAGGGTACCCAGATCGAGCTCGGCGGCTATCCGGACCAGGATTCGGTGCAGCGTCAGGAGATCCTGATCGAGCAGCTGCGCAAGGCCGGCATCGGCGTGCGCTTCGTCAACGCCCCGATCGCGGAAGCTTCCGCGGCCTTCTTCGGTGCGGAGAAGAAGGGCGCCGGGCTGCTCTCGGCGTGGACCGGGCGGCCCGACCCGAGCCTGACCTATTCGCTGATGTTCACCAAGGACGCCTATTACAATGGCGGCCGCGCGCCGGTGCCGGCCGAGCTCGAGGCCGCGATCAAGGAATCGCGCGCCTCGGAGGACATCGACACCAGGCGCAAGGCGTTCTCCACCGTGCAGCGGCTGGTGATGGAGAACGCCTTCGTCGCGCCGCTGGCGTTCCAGTTCGAGTTGGTCGCGATGAACAAGAAGGTGCAGGGCTACCGGCCGAACCTGCTCGGCAAGCCGAAATACGACGACGTTTGGTTGGAAGGCTGAAACATGGCGCGACGGTCACCAGTCAAGGTCATCGGCAGCCGCCTCGTGCAGGCGCTGCCCGTGATCCTGCTCGCGACCTTCATGGTGTTCGCGCTGCTCAAGCTGGTGCCCGGCGACATCGCCGTGACACTGGCGGGCGACAACGCGACCGACGCGCGGATCACCGAGATCAGGAAGATCTACGGCCTCGACCGCCCGTTCCTGGTGCAATATGGCGCCTGGCTCGGCAATGTCGCGCAGGGCGATCTCTCGCAATCGCTTCTCACCGGCGAGAAGGTCGCGGACTCGATCGGGCGTGCGTTTCCGAACACGCTCCTGATCGTCGTGATCGCGCTGGCGCTGGCGTTGGTCACGGGCATCCCGATGGGCGTGATGGCCGCGATCAAGCCGAACGGCTGGATCGACAAACTGATCAGCATGCTGGCGTCGCTCGGCGTCGCGGTGCCTGGCTTCTGGCTCGCGATGATCCTGGTGGCGGAATTCTCGCTGAAGCTGAACTGGCTGCCGGCGACCGGCGCAAAATCCTTCAGCGCCTCGCCGGTCGATGCGATCAGGCATGCGCTGCTGCCCGGCATCGCGATCGCGGCCTACGGCATGGCCGAGGTCGCGCGCCAGCTGCGCGGCGCGCTGCTGGAGGTGCTGTCGTCGCAATATGTCCGCACCCTGCATGCCAAGGGGCTGTCGATGTCCCGCATCCTCTGGCAGCACGGCCTGAAGAATGTCGGCGTCAATCTGCTCACCATCATCAGCCTTTTGGTCAACCGCATGCTGGCGGCGACCGTGGTGATCGAGGCGGTGTTTGCCATTCCCGGCCTGGGCAGCCTGATCGTGCGCGGCGCGATCCAGCGCGATTTCCCGATCGTGCAGGGCGTCGTCTTCACCATGGTGGTGGTTGTGATCGCGGTGAACCTGATCACCGATTTGCTCTGCGCCGCGGTCGATCCGAGGATCGAGCAATGACCGAGGTGGTGCTCGCTCCCCTGAAGGCACCGGCGAGGCCGACGCGGCTGCGGCGATTCGCGCGCTGGCTCGCCGGCGACCTCCGCGCCGCGCTGTCGATCCTGGTGCTCGTGGTGCTCGTCGTCGTCGCGATCGGCGCGCCCTGGATCGCGCCCTATGCGCCGACCGCGCAGGACGTCAACAACATGCTGGCGCCGCCGGGGCCGGCCCATCTGCTCGGCACCGACGATCTCGGTCGCGACATCTTCTCCCGTTTGATCTACGGCGCGCCGGCCACCGTCTATGCCAGCCTGCTTGCGGTCGGCGTTGCGGTCCTGATCGGGCTGCCGGTCGGCCTGATCGCCGGCTATTTCGGCGGCTGGATCGACGACATCATCAGCCGCATCATCGACACCTTCCTGTCGTTCCCCGCCATCGTGCTGGCGATCGCGGTCACCGGCGCGCTCGGCATCGGGCTGACCAACGGCATGATCGCGGTCGGCATCACGATGTTCCCGGCGCTGGCGCGCATCGTCCGCGCCCGCACGCTGATCGTGCGGCAGGAGCTTTATGTCGACGCCTCCAGGGGCTTCGGCGCGCCGACATGGCATGTGCTGTGGCGGCACGTGCTGCCGAACACGCTGCAGCCGGTCATCGTGCAAGTGACGCTCTTGCTCGCCGCTGCCCTCTTGGCCGAAGCCAGCCTGTCGTTCCTCGGCCTCGGCATCCAGCCGCCGGACCCGAGCTGGGGCGCGATGCTGGCGCGTGCCTATCAATACATGGAAATCGCCCCGGAGCAGATGTATGCGCCGGGCCTTGCCATTCTCGTCGTCTCCCTGGCGTTCAATGCGCTCGGAGAATCCTTGCGTGTCGTGCTCGATCCGACCATGAAGGATCGTTGACCTTGGTGGAATGATCATGTCGTTCAAGAAATTGCTGATTGCCAACCGCGGTGAGATCGCGATCCGGATTGCCCGGGCCGCCAGCGAAAGCGGCCTTGCCACGGTCGCGATCTATCCTGCCGACGATGCGGCCTCGCTGCATGTCCGCGCCGCCGACGAGGCGCGCGAGATCCCCGGCCGCGGCGCGCGGGCCTATCTCGACATTGAGGCGGTGGTTGCGGCGGCCAAGGCCGCGGGCTGTGACGCGTTGCATCCGGGCTACGGCTTCCTCAGCGAGAACACGCAGCTCGCGCGGCGCTGTGCCGAGGAGAAGATCACCTTCGTCGGCCCGTCGCCGGAGGCGCTCGATCTGTTCGGCGACAAGGCCAAGGCCAAGGCGCTGGCGAAAAAATGCGGCGTCCCGATCATTGCCGGCACTTCGGGCGCGACCAGTCTCGACGAGGCAAAGGCCTTCTTCGGCTCGCTCGGCGCCGGCGCCGCCGTGATGATCAAGGCGATCGCCGGCGGCGGCGGGCGCGGCATGCGGGTGGTCGAGGACGCCGCCAAGCTCGACGAGGCCTATGCGCGCTGCCAGTCGGAGGCCAAGGCGGCGTTCGGCAGCGATGCGGTCTATGTCGAACGGTTGATCCGCAAGGCCCGCCATATCGAGGTGCAGATCATCGGCGACCGTCACGGCGTCATCAGCCATCTCTGGGAGCGCGAATGTACCATCCAGCGCCGCAACCAGAAGCTCATCGAGGTGGCGCCGAGCCCGTCGCTGAGCGAGGGAATGCGCGCGCGCATCATCGAGGCGGCGAAGCAGCTTGCGACCGCCGCGCGCTACGACAATCTCGGCACCTTCGAATTCCTGGTCGATGACGAAGCCGGCGAAGGCGAGGGGGCCTTCGCCTTCATCGAGGCCAATCCGCGGCTGCAGGTCGAGCACACCGTCACCGAGGAGGTGCTCGGCGTCGACCTCGTGCGCGCGCAGCTCGCGGTCGCGGCCGGCGCCACGCTGGCCTCGCTCGGCCTCGCGCAGGCGACGGTGCCGCTGCCGCGCGGCTATGCCATGCAGCTGCGCGTCAACATGGAAGTGATGGACGAGAAGGGCGTGACCAAGCCGACCGGCGGCACGCTCAGCGTGTTCGACCTGCCGTCCGGGCCCGGCGTTCGCGTCGATACCTTCGGCTATTCCGGCTACCGGACCTCTGCCGCGTTCGATTCGCTGCTGGCAAAAGTCATCGTGCATTCGCCGAGCCCAAAGTGGACCGACGTGGTGCACAAGGCATCGCGCGCCTTGCGCGAATTCCGGATCGGCGGCGTCGCCACCAACATCCCGTTCCTCGGCGCCATCCTGGCGCACCAGAGCTTTGGCCGGAACAAGATCAGCACCAATTTCATCGACACCCATGTTGCGGCGCTGGTCGGCGCGGCGCAGGATCTCGCCGCACCCTTGATCGAAGTGAGCGAGGCGGCTGCGACCAAGGGCGTTGCTGTCGAAGCAGCCCCCGAGGGATCGCTCCCGGTGCCCGCGCCGCTGCAGGGCACGATCGTGGCGATCGAGGTCGCGGAGGGCGATCTGGTTCGGCCCGGCCAGCAGATCGCGGTGCTGGAATCGATGAAGATGGAGCACCTCGTCACGGCGCCGCTTGGCGGCCGGGTGACCAGGATCGCGGGCGGCATCGGCGTCACGTTGATGCATGGCGAGCCGATCCTGTTCCTCGAGCCTGCCGAGGTCGACGGCCATCACGCCGCGGAAGAGGCCGCGATCGATCTCGATCACATCCGGCCTGATCTCGCCGAGCTGATCGCGCGCAAGGCGATCACGCTGGACGAGAACCGCCCGGCCTCGGTCGAGCGTCGCCGCAAGACCAACCAGCGCACCGCGCGCGAGAACATCGCGCAGCTGGTCGATGAGGGCTCGTTCGTCGAATACGGCTCGCTGGCAATCGCGGCGCAGCGCCGCCGCCGCAAGGTCGAGGATCTCATCAAGAACACCCCGGCCGACGGCCTGATATCAGGCGTCGCCACCGTCAACGCCAAGGATTTCGGCGCCGATGGCGCGCGCTGCATGGTGATCTCCTACGACTATACCGTGCTCGCCGGCACCCAGGGCCATATGAACCACAAGAAGATCGACCGCATGCTCGGCCTCGCCGAGCAGTGGCGCATGCCGCTGGTGTTCTACGCCGAGGGCGGCGGCGGCCGTCCCGGCGATACCGACCGGCTCGGCATGACCGGCCTCGACGGCCCGTCCTTCGTGCAGTTCGCAAAACTCTCCGGGCTGGTGCCCGTGGTCGGCGTGGTCTCCGGCTATTGCTTCGCCGGCAATGCCGCGATGCTCGGCGTCTGCGACGTCATCATCGCAACCAGGAATGCGTCGATCGGCATGGGCGGTCCGGCGATGATCGAGGGCGGCGGGCTCGGCGTCTACCATCCGGCCGAGGTCGGCCCGGTCTCGTTCCAGTCGCCCAACGGCGTGATCGACATCCTGGTCGAGGACGAGGCCGAGGCGACCGCGGTGGCGCAGAAATATCTGTCGTACTTCCAGGGCGCGGTGCAGGACTGGAAGGCGCCGGACCAGCGGCTGCTGCGCCGTGCGATTCCGGAAAATCGCCTGCGGGTCTACGACATTCGTAACGTGATCGACCTGATCGCCGACGAGGGCTCGGTGCTGGAGATCCGCAGGGATTTCGGCGTCGGCATGATCACGGCCTTCATCCGCATCGAGGGCAAGCCGTTCGGCCTGATCGCCAACAATCCGAAGCATCTCGGCGGCGCGATCGATGCGCCTGCCGGCGACAAGGCCGCGCGCTTCATGCAGCTGTGCGACGCCTTTGACATCCCGATCGTCTCGCTCTGCGACACGCCGGGCTTCATGGTCGGGCCCGAGGCCGAGAAGACCGCGATCGTGCGCCATGTCGCGCGAATGTTCGTCACTGGCGCCAGCATCACGGTGCCGCTGTTCGGCATCGTGCTGCGCAAGGGCTATGGCTTAGGGGCGCAGTCGATGATCGGCGGCGGTTTCCACGCCTCGTTCTTCACGGTGGCGTGGCCGACCGGCGAGTTCGGCGGCATGGGTCTCGAAGGCTATGTCCGCCTCGGCTTCCGCAAGGAGATGGAGGCGATCGAGGACCCGGTCGAGCGCGAGAAGTATTTCCAGACCAAGGTCGCCGAACTCTACGCCAACGGCAAGGCGGTCTCGATCGCCTCGGTGCTGGAGATCGACGAGGTGATCGATCCCGCCGACACCCGGCACTGGATCATGGCCGGCCTGCGCTCGGTGCCGAAGGTCGAGCCGCGGACCCACCGCAAGCGGCCGTGTATCGATGCGTGGTAACTAAAGCGGGATGTGTAGGATGGGTAGAGCGAAGCGAAACCCATCAATTCTCTATCCGCGGCGCAAATGATGGGTATCGCTCCGCTCCACCCATCCTACGGGATGTCGTCCTGGCGAAAGCCAGGACCCATTACCCCAAATCTCAATCATGGTGTGACGTTGGGGCCGCGATCTCGTTCATCACCGAATCCGGTGGTTATGGGTCCTGGCTTTCGCCAGGACGACAGTGGTGGATGGCGCAGGCGTCTGGTGTCACCGAGAGAGTTAGACCGGACGACCGAGAGAACTACGCCAACCGCAACTCCGCATACCCCTTCGCCGCCACCTCGTCGCATCGCGCGCGATACGCCGGCGCGCTGCCGCTGTAGCGGGCGACGATGCGGGTTTGCTTGCCCTCGACGTTGCGGTTGATGCCGGTCATCCAGGAATCGACCTCGTTGGAGAGCAGGCCGACACCGAGCGCCTTGACATGCTCGGTCCAGTCGGCGGTGCCTTCGGGCGTGGCATCGAGGAAGGTCAGGTCTCTCTCCTGCGCAAAGCGGATCAGCCCGGTGACCCAGTCGACGCTGTATTCGATGCTGCGCGGGATGTTGCCGAGTGCGGTGTGCGGGCCCATCAACATCATCATGTTGGGGAAGCCGTCGACCATCAGCCCGAGATAGGTTTCCGGGCCGTGCGTCCATTTCTCCTTCAGCCGCGCACCGTGCGCGCCGCGGAAATCGATCTTGTCGAAGCTGCCGGTGATGGCATCGAAGCCGGTGGCGTAGATGATGATGTCGAAGGCGTAGTCCTTGTCGGTCGTCCGGATGCCCTCGGGCGTGATCCGCTCGATCGGCGTCTCCTTGATGTCGACCAGCTCGACATTGTCGCGGTTGTAGACCTCGTAATAGAAGGTCTCGAGCGGCAGCCGCCGCGTGCCGAAGCCGTGGTTCTTCGGGATCAGCATCTCGGCGACCGCCTGGTTCGTCACGCGCTGACGGATCTTGCGCGCGACGAAATCGCTGATCGTCGCATTCGCCTTGCGGTCGATCAGGATATCCTTGAAGTTGCCCTGCCAGATGCCGAAGCCGCGCTCGGCATAGAGCTTCTCATAGAACGCCTCGCGCTCCGCCGCGCTCACCTCGAACGCGCCGCGCGGATCGGGCGTATGCACGAAGCAGGCGAAGGTCTCCTTGCAGCGCGCGAAGATCTCGGGATAGCCGGCCTTGATCCTGGCTTGCGTCTCGGCGTCGATCTTGCCGTTGTGCAGCGGTGCCGCCCAGTTGGCGGTGCGCTGGAACACGGTGAGATGCCCGACCTCGCCGGCGATGGTCTGGATGGTCTGGATGCCGGTCGCGCCGGTGCCGATCACGGCGACGCGCTTGCCGGTGAAATCCACCTTCTCCTTCGGCCAGCGCGCGGTGTGGAACGATTGGCCCCCGAAATCGTCGCGGCCCTCGATGCGCGGCAGGGTCGGCGTCGACAACGGACCGATCGCGGTGATCAGGAAGCGGCAGGAATGCTGCGCGCCGCTTTCGAGCGTGATCCGCCAGCTTCGCGTGTCGTCCTGGTAGATCGCGGACGTGACGCGGCTCTCGAACTGGATGTCGCGGCGCAGGTCGAACTTGTCGGCGACATGGTTGCAGTAGCGCAAGGTCTCGGGCTGGCCGGCGAAATGCTCCGACCACTCCCATTCCTCGAGCAGCTCCTTCGAGAATGAGTAGCCGTAGGAATAGCTCTCGGAATCGAAACGCGCGCCGGGATAGCGGTTCCAGTACCAGGTGCCGCCGACGCCGGTGCCCGCCTCGAACACGCGCGCGCTGAGACCAAGCTCGCGCAGCCGGTAGAGCTGGTACATGCCGGACAGGCCGGCGCCGATGATGATGACGTCGTAGTCCAGCGCAGCCGTCTGGGCGGTGTTGTCCTGGCGCAATTCGGCCACCTGTCGGTGCTCCCTGGTGGATTGATTGCCGGCAAGGCTAACCGGTCTTCCTGCTGCCGACAAACATCGAACAGCGGGGCAGCTATCGGGATTTGCCGGGTGCGTCGGCCCGCGCGCATTCCGCGCGGCGGACTGTCCGCCCCGCGGCTTTACTCGGCCGCGGGATTCCCTCTATCGTCGGCCCGACACGACGATCGCCCGCCAAGCGGCGACGGAACCTAACGGGAGTGAAGCGATGGGAGAGGCGCTGCGCAGGCCGACGTCGACAGACGTCAGCAATCCCCGGCTTTACCAGGATGACACCTGGCGGCCGTTGTTCGCGCAACTCCGCCGCGACGATCCCGTGCATTATTGCGAGGCGTCGGCCTACGGCCCCTACTGGTCGGTGACGCGCTACGACGACATCTTCGCGGTCGAGCTGGATCACCAGAACTATTCGTCGGCCTCCGAGCTTGGCGGTATCCAGGTCGCGGACCAGCCGAAGGGGCAGGAGCGGCCGAGCTTCATCCGCATGGATCCGCCCGGCCACACCGCGCAGCGCCGCACGGTGGCGCCGATCGTGGCGCCGTCGAACCTCGCCAATTTCGACGCCCTGATCCGCAAGCGCACCGCAGCCGTGCTCGATGCGCTGCCGCGCAACGAGACCTTCGACTGGGCCGAGCGGGTCTCGGTCGACCTCACCAACATGATGCTGGCGACGCTGTTCGATTTCCCCCCTGAAGACCGCGCCAAGCTGACCTGGTGGTCGGATGTCGCGATCGCCAACGTCGAATCCCCCGACGCGGTGGTGCATTCGGAGGCTGAACGCACCGCCGAACTGGTCAAGATGGGAGAATATTTCCGCAAGCTGTGGGACGCGCGGGCCGATGCGCCGCCGACCTTCGATTTGATCTCGATGCTGGCGCATTCGGACGCGACGCGGAATCTGGAGCCGCGCGAGTTTATCGGCACGATCGGGCTGTTGATCGTCGGCGGCAACGACACCACGCGCAATTCGATGTCGGCCGGCCTGATGGCGCTGTGCGAGAACCCGGAGCAGTTCGAGCTGGTCCGCGCGAGGCGCGAGCTGATCCCGAACCTGGTGTCCGAGACCATCCGCTACCACACGCCGGTGCTGCACATGCGCCGCACCGCACGCAATGATGTCGAGCTTGCCGGCCGCCGGATCAGCAAGGGCGACAAGGTCGTGATGTGGTACATCTCCGGCAACCGCGACGAGGACAAGATCGAGCGTGCCGATGAATTCATCATCGACCGTGCCAAGCCGCGCCAGCATCTCGCCTTCGGCGCCGGCGTCCACCGCTGCGTCGGCGACCGCCTGGCCGAGCAGCAACTGCGCATCCTCTGGGAGGAGGTTCTGGCGCGCGATCTGCGTTTTGAGCTGATGGGCCCGCCACAAAGGCTCTATTCCAATTTCATCCGCGGTATACGAAGCTTGCCGGTGAGAATCGTCAATTGAATCCCATCCGTCATTGCGAGGAGCGAAGCGACGAAGCAATCCACCTTTCCGCTTGGGAAAGCATGGATTGCTTCGCTTCGCTCGCAATGACAGAAGTAGAGACTTCAAGGAACAAGAATGAAGAACGATCCCGTTGACGTCCTGATCATCGGCGCCGGCGCCTCCGGCGCCGCGGTGGCATGGAGCCTCGCCGATACCAGGATGCATATCCTCTGCCTCGATCAGGGCGGCTGGATGAATCCGGCCGAATATCCGAGCACCGGGCGCGACTGGGAGGCGAAGTTCTACGGCGAGTGGTCGTCGAGCCCGAATGTCCGCAAGCGGCCCGAGGACTATCCGATCAACGACGACAATTCGCCGATCAAGGTCGTCAACTTCAACGCCGTCGGCGGCTCGACGGTGATGTACACCGCGCACTGGCCGCGGCTGCATCCGTCCGACTTCAAGGTGAAGACGCTCGACGGCGTCGCCGATGACTGGCCGATCGATTACGACGCGCTCACCCCGTTCTTCGAGGAGAACGATCGGATGATGGGCGTCTCGGGCCTGTCGGGCGATCCGCTGTCGCCGCTGAGCCATCCGCCGATGCCGCAGCAGCCGCTCGGGCTATCCGGCCCGCTGATCGGCAAGGCCATGAACAAGCTCGGCTGGCACTGGTGGCCGTCGGACACGACCGTGGCGACGATGGATTACGAGGGCAGGGCGCGCTGCATCAATCTCGGCCACTGCACGCCGGCCTGCGCGCAGGGTGCCAAGGCCTCGACCGACATCACCTACTGGCCGCACGCGGTCCGCGCCGGGGTCGAGCTGAAGACCCATTGCCGGGTGCGCGAGATACTGACCAACGAGCACGGCATGGCCTCCGGCGTCGTCTATTACGACAAGGAAGGCGTCGAGCAGTTTCAGCCGGCCGAGGTCGTCATCATCGCCTGCAACGGCGTCGGCACGCCGCGGCTGCTGCTCAATTCGGCGTCAGGCAAATTCCCGAATGGCCTCGCCAACTCGTCGGGCCTGGTCGGCAAGAACCTGATGTTCCACCCCTATGCGCAGATCTACGGCTTCGTGAAGGAGCCGACCGACAGCAACCGCGCCCCGCCGACCTGCCTGTGGAGCAAGGAGTTCTACGACACCGATCTGTCGCGCGGCTTCGTCCGCGGCTACGGCATCCAGTTCGGCCGCGGCGCCGGGCCGGTGTTCGAGGCGGTCGCGAGCGAGCAGAAGGGCATCCTGCCCTGGGGCAAGGATCATCACCGCGTGTTCCGCAAGCTCAACGGGCATCGTCTCGCGGTGTCGGCGATCTGCGAGGATCTGCCGGAGGAGCACAACCGCGTCACGCTCGATCCCGTGTTGAAGGACAGCCACGGCATCCCCGCGCCGAAGATCGACTACACGATCAGCGCGAACAGCCGGAAGATGATGGACCATGGGCTGGCGCGCGGCCGGGAGATTCTCGAGGCCGCCGGCGCCACCGACATCTGCATCAACGATCCGATCCCGTGGGGCGGCTGGCATCTGCTCGGCACCGCGCGGATGGGCACCGATCCGGCGCGCTCCGTGGTCAACGAATGGGGCCGCTCGCACGACGTGAAGAACCTCTTCATCGTCGACGGCAGCATCTTCGTCACCTCGGGCGGCGTGAACCCGACCTCCACCATCCAGGCCCTTGCGCTCTACATCGCCGACCAGATGAAGCAGCGCCTCGCCAATCTGTTCGACTGAGACCGTCAGAGACCGACATGTCTGATAGCAAAGAACTGACCGTAGCCCAGCGCGCCGATCTGCGCACCGTCGCCGCGATGATCGTTCCCGAAAGTGACGAGTACAAGGTGCCGGGGGCGGACGACGCCGCGATCCAGGCCGACATGCTCGCAACGCTCGGCCGCGACACCGCGCTGGTTGCGCGGGCGCTGGATCATCTGGCCGATCTCGCCGGCAAGCCGCTCGCCGAACTCGACGATGCCGGGCGCGATGCGGTGGCGCAGGAGTTTCGTAGCCATGGCGGCGCGGCCGCGGCCACGCTCGTCCGCGTGGTGCTGCAATGCTACTACCGCGACGACCGCGTGCTGCGCTCGCTCGGCCTCGAGCTGCGCGCGCCTTTCCCCAAAGGTCATGTGCTGCCGGAGGGCGACTGGTCGCTGCTCGATCCGGTCAAAGCGCGCGGCGGGGTGCTGCGGCGGGCGCCCTAGCCGACCGGGCAGGTAACCACTTGCGGCGCGGGGAGCCGGTCACCATCTGAGGAGACCAAAGGACTCTCGCCATGCTGGATATTACCTCAGATACCGCCGGTGACACGCCGTCACCGCGAACGGCCGATGCTGCCCGGGATAACGACCGGGCCTTGCTGGATGCCTATTCCAATGCCGTGATCGACGTCACCGACCGCGTCGGCCCCGCCGTGGTCCGGGTCGAAACCGGGCCGAAGGTGCGCAATGCGCGCGAGCGCGGCGGCCTCGGCTCGGGCATCGTGATCTCGCCCGATGGCTTCGTGCTGACCAACAGCCATGTGGTCGGATCGTCGAAGGAGATCCGCCTGCGCGACACCGAGGGCTTCGTCACCGATGCGCATGTGCTCGGCGTCGATCCCGACACCGATCTCGCGCTGCTGCGGGCCGATGGCGCGCGCGATCTGCCTTACGCGTCGCTCGGCAACTCCAAGACGCTGCGGCGCGGCCAGCTCGTGGTCGCGATCGGCAATCCGCTCGGCTTCGAATCGACGGTCACCGCCGGCGTGGTGTCGGCGCTGGGACGTTCGATCCGCTCGGTGAGCGGGCGCACCATCGAGGACGTGATCCAGACCGATGCCGCGCTCAACCCCGGCAATTCCGGCGGACCCCTGGTGTCGTCGAGGGGCGAGGTGATCGGCATCAACACCGCGATCATCAATGGCGCGCAGGGCATCTGCTTTGCGGTCGCCAGCAACACCGCGCAGTTCGTGCTGTCGGAGATCATCCGCCACGGCTATGTCCGCCGCGCCTATATCGGCGTCGCCGGGCAGACCGCGCCGGTGCCGCGGCGGCACGCGGTACTGGCCGGGGTCGAGAACAAGATGGGCGCGCTCTTGATGCAGATCGAGCCGGACAGCCCGGCCGCGCGCGCGGCGCTGCTGCCGGGCGACGTCGTGATCAGGCTCGACGGCATCGAGATCAACGGCGTCGACGACCTGATCCGCGCGCTCGATCACAGCCGGATCGAGCGCACCCTGTCAATGGACGTGCTCCGCCTCGGCCGCCTGCGCGCGATCGACATCCACCCGATCGAGCGGAAGCCCGCGAAGCAGTGATGCTCTCGTCGCGCGTGATGCACCCTCTCCCTTTGTGGGAGAGGGTCGCTTCGCGTAGCGAAGCGGGGTGAGGGGTCTCTCTCCGCGGATAGAGATCGGGCGGCTCCAGCAACAACCCTTAGCCCAAAGTTCCTGCCTAGTTCAACGCAAACCAGACCTTGGCAACAAACGTCGCGCCGCACCAGTTCGAGGTCAGGCCATCCGGGTTGGTAGCGAGATTCACACGGCCGCCTGGCTGCGCATTTGGATCGCCTGTAAAGACAAAGCAGTTTTCCTTCGTCAGATTGGTGTCGTAGTAGCGCAGGTCGAAGTTGAAAGCCTTGTGGGTGAAGGTCACGCCTGCCTGCCAATTGAGATAGGAAGGTAGAGGGAATCCGCCGAGTTGCTGGCGTTGATTGCCGAACCAGGAATAACCGGCAGCGGTCGTGAAGGATATGGTTACATCGTGCGGCAGCAATCGGCTCGGCACATCATAGCCGACGCCACCTGCCACATATTGGCTCCAGGCGCCGGTGTTCGAGACATTCGGTGAATAAGCGTAGCCCGCGGCGAGGCGGACTTGTTCGCTGATTTTTCGGTCGCCGCGGATGACCGTCTCCCAATAATTGATTCCGTTGGTCTCGCCGGGAAGCCGTTCTCCGGGATAAGCGAAATAGGTCACGCCAAAATCGAAATCGATGGTTGCGAACGTCGGACGGATACCGGCGGCGTAGGTGAATTCGGCGGCTGGTTGTGTCGGCAAGTTGACGGTGGCGACTGTTGTGCCGGCGTATAGCTGGCCCCATCTTGCTTCCAGGGCAGCGCCGACCGCAGGCCCATGATCGGACAATGTGACGCCGCGATAGATGTAGTCGGACGCAAGTCCCGCGCGGGCGCTGAATTCCAGTTCGTTCGAAGACGTTGTGTGGTTGGTGTCGGCCGCCGACCATCCGCGATTGCCAAGGCCGATTGCTCCGGCTGAGCTTGGGGCTTGGCCGTAAGCGAGATCGCTGATCGAAAGCACAAGCCATAGCGCGACCAACCCCGTGATCGAGCGACCACTCGTTGCGTCTTTTCGCTGCCGCACTGTCGCTTACCCTCCAAGAGCTACCGCGACGCCAACCAGTGCACTACCCACAGCCACCATCGAAAGCCCTGCCATCCAAGGCCGCAACCCGCTACGTACTCCAAATGCGTAACCACAGCAGAACAGCATCACGATGGCGACAACGTAGGTCACATGCAAGGCTAATCTGGGGTCGCGCAGCAGCACGAACGGAATTGTCAGCGGGAAGGTCGAAAGGAAACTCAATAAGCAAAGGCCCAGCGCTCCCGTCCAGTCGCGCTTCGTCAGCCTTGGACCAAGGAACGGCTCAGGCAATTGCCGCAGAGTTTTCCGGAGTACTTCCAATTGGTCCAGAGGTAGGATCGCCGCCAATTGAGCCGGCAATGCATCTGAGATGATGCGCTGCGCAGTTTCGGGATCGGGCGCCTGCCTGATTGCGCGGAGCGTCAAAGCCTTGTCTCCCCGGTCATTGATGCGAGCCAGAAGATAAAGACCGCCGTCAACGATACCCCAGGCTAGATTGCAGCCTAGCGCTCCCATCAGCATCGTACGAATGTTGATGTCGGCACCCGATGCGATACTCAGCGAGCAGATGAAGGTAAGGGCCATAATCAGACCGAACAAGGTCTCCGAGATCCGTTCCATCGGATCCAGTACGCGTCGAGGCGCTAAGGCGTCTGACATGAAATCATCTCCCGCTGGCCTTGCTACGGATAAGGCATCGGCTGATGTTCAGCTTGTGGTCGAACACGTGATCTATCCCGGGATGTCATTTTGACTTATCGAGCGGTCTGCCCACTCTCTGCCGGGTTCTTTGGTCGGCCTTGCGATAAGTCAATCTATCGGCCCATCGGCGGGCTGACCCAGATGTCCGCATTCGGCCCCTCTCGGACTTGCGGCAATCCGCTTTCGCGCTCCCGTCAGGGCCGTACGCGCGTCAGTCCACCGGAACACCACCCGCCATTGGTCACGGGCCGGGTGCTTGCCTGCCGAGTCTCCTTTGCAATGTCATGGGGTGAGAATTTTGGCCGCAATCGTGACGGACGCGTACACGGCGGAGTGCTTCAGAAATTCGGAATAATAGAAGATATCGCTGATTTGCCCGACATGTCAAGTTGCTTGTCCGAGCGCCGGCGACCGCCCTGCTCCTTTGCATGGGGTTGTTTTCGATATTTCGCGGGCGGCTCACCTTCGAACGAAGTTTCACGAGCAGTGGTGGCGGCAGGGGCACTTCGAATGCGCAAGCATTGGAGCCGGGTGAAGGGCTCGATCCGCGAGCTCACCTGTGGAGAGGACCCCTCATCCGACGCCGTAGCCGACGCCGCGCGTCGGCGTTGCTTAGAAACGGAGGCCGTTGGCCGCCTATGCCACCTTCTCCCACATCCGCCTTCGCCAAGGCTACGGCGGGCACGAGGGGAGAAGGGAAGAGGAGCCTGCCGCTCCGCTACCGCAACGCCGCCAGCAGTTCGTCGGGCTGCTCGACCATCATCATGTGGCCGGCACCCGGCAGCACGACGGTGCGGGCGTTCGGCGTCGCGGCGGCGAGGGCCTTGCCGGCCTTGGCTGGCGTCATCATGTCGCGCTCGCCGAGGATGAAGGTCGCGGGCACCTTGACCGCGGCAGCCGCCGTGAGCGCGTTCTGGTAGGCGTTGCAGGCATTGAGGTCGTTGTACAGCACGCCCGGCTTCGCCTCCTGCAGCACCCGCTGCGCGCCCTGGTGCATCCACAGGCCGGGCGCGAGGCTGCCGCCAAGCTCGGCCTTGAAGCCGAGCCCCCAGATCGAGACCATGTCGATCGCGGCGACATCATTGGCCTCGGCGGCTTTCAGGAGATCGGGGCCGACCGTCATGGTCGCGGCGGTGCCGATCAGCGCGAGGCCGGAGACCCTGTCGGGATGCCGCGCCGAGGTCTCGATCGCGATCAGCGATCCCATCGAATGGCCGATCAGCCGCGCCTTCGATGCGCCGGCCGCCGTGACCAGCGCCGCGATCCAGTCGGCCATCTCAGCGATGCTCTTCAGCGGCTTGCCGGCGGAGCGGCCATGGCCCGGCAGGTCCGGCGCCAGCACGGAAAAACCGTGATGGGCGAACCAGCGGCTATGCAGCGCCCAGGTCGAGGAATCGAAGCCGGCGCCGTGGATCATCACCACCGCCGGCAGCGACGGATCGAACGGCCTGCCGCCGGTCGCGATGAAGGTGTCTGATCCGTTCACGGAAAGCTGCATGGGCTTAAGTCCTTTGCGAGGCGCGCAGCGCCTGGCCGAGATCGTCGATGATGTCCTGCGCGGTTTCGATGCCGACCGACAGCCGCACCAGCTCCTCGCCGATGCCGGCGGCCTTGAGCTGCTCGGCGTCCATCTGCTGGTGGGTGGTGCTGGCGGGATGGATCACCAGCGTCTTGGCGTCGCCGACATTGGCGAGATGGCTGATCAGCTTCAAGGACTCGATGAACTTCTTGCCGGCGGCGCGACCGCCCTTGATGCCGAAGCTGACGATCGAGCCGGCGCCGCGCGGCAACAGCTTCTTGGCGAGCGCGTAATCCGGATGCGTCTCCAGCGAGGGATGCAGCACCCAGTCGACCGCCTTGTTTGCGGCGAGGGCGTCCAGCACCGCATGGGTGTTGCTGACGTGGCGGTCCATGCGGACGCCGAGCGTCTCGATGCCCTGCAGCAGCTGGAAGGCGTTGGTCGGCGACAGGCAGGCGCCGAAATCGCGCAGGCCCTCGGTGCGCGCCCGCATGATGAAGGCGGCCTTGCCGAACTGCTCGTCGAAGACGATGCCGTGATAGCCGGCATAGGGCTCGGTGAGCTGCGGGAATTTGCCGGAGGCGCGCCAGTCGAACCGCCCGCCATCGACGATCACGCCGCCGATCGCAATGCCATGGCCGCCCATCCACTTGGTCGCCGAGTTCATCGCGATGTCGGCGCCGAGCTCGATCGGCTGGCTGAGATAGGGCGTCGCGAAGGTATTGTCGATCAGAAGCGGAATCTTCGCGTCATGCGCGATTTGCGCCACCGCGGGGATATCGAGGACTTCGAGGCCGGGATTGCCGATGGTCTCGCCGATCACGAGGCGGGTGTTCGGCTTGATCGCGGCACGAAATTCGTCGAGCGCACGCGGCTTCACGAAGGTCGTGGTGATGCCGAACCGCGGCAGCGTGTGCGCCAGGAGGTTGATGGTGCCGCCGTAGAGCGAGGCGGAGGCTACGATGTGGTCGCCGGCATTGAGCAGGGTTGCGATCGCAAGATGCATCGCGGCCATGCCGCTGGCGGTGCAGATCGCGCCGACGCCGCATTCGAGCGCGGCGATCCGTTCCTCCAGCACTGATGTCGTCGGGTTCGAGATGCGGGTGTAGATGTGGCCGGCGCGCTCGAGGTTGAACAGCGCCGCGGCATGATCGGCATCCTGGAACACGTAGGACGTGGTCTGATAGATCGGAACCGCGCGCGCGCCGGTTGTGGGATCGGGGCGCTGGCCGGCGTGCAGGCTCAGGGTTTCGAAGGCAGGCGGCTTGGGTGCGGGCATGCGAAACTCGTCAGGTCAGTCGATGGAGGGATATCTGTGCCGGTTTAGACGTGAACTGCGGTGCGAACACGGCCGACATTGCCGAACACGCGCAAATAGCGCTCGACCTCTGTGGGGATGCCGGTCGCCTTCTCCGGATTGTCGGAGAGTTTTACGGCCGGGCGTCCGTCGACCGACGTCACCTTGCAGACGATCGAGATCGGGTCGAGCTCGGCGGTGCCATCGGGCGCGCAGCCGACGAAATCGTTGGTGAGGTTGGTGCCCCAGCCGAAGCTGACGCGCACGCGTCCCTTGAAATGGTGGAACGTCTCCTCGATCGAGCCGACATCCATCGCGTCGGAGAACACCAGCAGCTTCTCCTTGGGATCGCGGCCCTTCTGCTTCCACCATTTGATGATCTCTTCGCCGGCCGTGATCGGCGGCGCGCTGTCGGGTCGAAAGCCGGTCCAGTCGGCGACCCAATCGGGCGCGTCGCGCAGGAACGGTTTTGTCCCGAAGGCATCGGGCAGCGCGATCAAGAGGTTGCCGCCATAGGTGTGGCGCCATTGGTCGAGGATGCGATACGGCGCCCAGCGCAGCGCCTCGTCGTCATTGGCGAGGGCGGCGGCGACCATCGGCAGCTCGTGCGCGTTGGTGCCGATCGCCTCGAGGTCGTTGTCCATCGCGAGCAGCACGTTCGACGTTCCGGTGAAGGAGGGGCCGAGGCCTTCCTTCACCGCCTCGACGCACCAGCGCTGCCAGAGGAAGCCATGGCGGCGGCGTGTGCCGAAATCGGACAGCCGCAAGCCGTCCAGCTTGCGCAGCCGCTCGACCTTGGCCCACAGCTTGGCCTTGGCGCGGGCGTAGAGCACGTCGAGCGCGAAGCGGCCGTAGGTCTTGGTCGCCGCGCGCGAGCGGAGCTCGTTGAGGATCGCGAGCGCCGGAATCTCCCACATCGTGGTGTGGGTCCAAGGCCCGTGGAAGTGCAGCTCGTACTGGCCGTCGACCTTGTGCAGCTCGTATTCGGGCAGCCGGAAGTTCGAGAGCCAGTTGATGAAGTCGGGCGAGAACATCTGGGTCTTGCCGTAGAACGTGTTGCCCGCGAGCCAGATCAGCTCCTTCTTGGTGAAGCGGATGGTGCGGGCGTGGTCGAGCTGGGCACGCAACTCGGCCTCGTCGATGACCTCGGCGAGCCGGATATGGGTCGAGCGGTTGATCACCGAAAAGGTCGTGCGGGTGTCCGGATAGCATTCCCGGATCATCTGCTGCATCAACAGCTTGTAGAAATCGGTGTCCAGCAGGCTGCGCACGATCGGGTCGAGCCGCCAGCCGTGGTTGTAGGTCCGGGTCGCGATATCTGTCACGGTCATGCGGGAACCTTAGCCTGCCGGGCGCCGCCCGCCCAGTGGGTATCGGGCGGAACATGGCAGGTCAACGCGCTATGGTCTGCCGTATACGGCCGACGGCGGCGGTGACATCGGCCCAGGCCGGCTTGTCAGGGGCAAATTGCCGCCGCAGGAAGCTGACGAGCTCGGCGACCTGGCCGTCGCTCATGCTGTCCTTGAACGCCGGCATGTAGCCCAGATCGGTCACGGCCGGCTTGGCGATGCCGTGCAGGATCACCTGGATCAGATTGTCGGGCGCGTCGCTGTGCAGATTGCTGTTGAGCGCCAGCGACGGCCGGCTGCCGAACAGCGGCGGGCCGCCGACCTCATGGCAGACCGCGCAGGCGCCTTGATAGATCCGCGCTCCGGCCGAGGCGGCGGTGGTGACGACGGTGCCGGCTTCGAGCTTCGCGGCAATGGCATCGTGGGCCGGCCGGTCGGCGCCGTCGTTGAACGAGGCGAGGTAGACCGCCATTGCACGAATGTCCTGGTCGGGCAGCGCGGCGAGCTCCTGCACGACCGGCGCCATCGGACCTGCGGCGACGCCGTGCAGGCGGGACTCGCCGGTGCGCAGATAGGCGTAGAGCTCGTCCTCGCTCCAGGGGATCGGCGCCTTCGACAGCGACGTCAGCGCCGGCGCCTCCCAGCCCTCGGCGAAGCCGCCGGCGAGATAGGCGCTTTGCCGCTCGGCGCCGAGCGCATTGCGCGGCGAGTGACAGGCGCTGCAATGGCCGAGCCCCTCGATCAGATAGGCGCCGCGATTCCACACTTCCGATTTAGTGGGATCAGGTTGGAACGTGTTGGGCCGATGGAACAGCGCATTCCATCCGGCGAGCAGCGGCCGCAGGTTGAACGGAAAGGCGAGCGCGTTGGCCGGCGTTTCGGCGCGCACCGGCGCCTGCGCCATCAGATAGGCATAGAGCGCCTGCAGGTCGGCATCGCTGGTCCTGGCGAAGTGCGTGTACGGGAACGCCGGATAGAGATGGTGTCCGTCGCGATGAATGCCCTCGCGCATCGCGCGCTCGAAAGCGGGATAGGACCAGGCGCCGATGCCGGTGCTGACGTCGGGCGTGATATTGGTCGTATGGATAGTGCCGAACGGCGTCTCGAGCGGCCGGCCGCCGGCGTTCGAGATGCCGTGCTCCGAGGTGTGGCAGACGGCGCAGGCACCGAGTGCCGCGAGCTCCTTGCCGCGCGCGATCGTCGCGGCGGAATACACCGATGCATCGGGCCGCGCGATTGGCGCGATCGCGCGCCACGGCAGCACGGCCGCGCCGATGCCGATCGCCGCTGCGCAGAGTGCGGCAATGCCGGCGAGCACGCCGCCGCGCTTTGGAAAGGGATTCTGCCATCTGTTGAGGTCGGCCGTCTGCGCAGGCGGCGGGAGCGGGGCGGGCGCGACCGGTTGCTCGCCGCGCAATCCCTTCAGGATGCGTTCCGGTGTGAACGGCAATTCGCGGAAGCGGACGCCGGTCGCGTCGTAGATCGCATTGGCGATCGCGGCGGCGCTCGGCACCGAGGCGGACTCGCCGACGCCGAGCGGTGGTTGATCCTGCCGCGGCAGCATCAGCACATCGATCTTCGGCAGCTCGGGGAATTTGATGATGGGGTAGGCGCCCCATTCCCGCGCGGTCACCGCGCCGCGCTCGAAGGACACTTCCTCCATCAGCGCGCGGCTGGTCGACTGGATCACGTTGCCTTCGATCTGGTGCCGCACGCCCTCCGGATTGATCATCAATCCGGAATCCTGGCCGGCGACGACGCGCGTCACGCTGACATCGCCGGTCGCCTTGTTGACGGCGACGTCGGCGATCCAGGCCGACCACGCCGCGCCGTAACCGGGAAACTTGCTGTGCACGTAGAGCGCATAGGCAAAGCCGCGGCCGCGCACGATGTCGCCGTCCGCCTCCGGCTCTTTCCACACCGGGCGCGGCGTCCAGCCGGCGCGCTCGGCAACGGCATTGACGAGATCGATCGCGCGTTGGTCCTTCAGATAGCGCAGCCGGTACTCGATCGGATCGACCTTCGCCTCCGCCGCAAGCTCGTCGATGTAGGATTCATGCGCAAATGTGTTCGGCAGCGCCGAGACGCCGCGAAACCAGGACGCGCGCACGACCGGCGGCATGTCGTTGGCGACGACACGCATGTTCTCGTAGTCGTAGGGCGGGATCGCGGTGCGGTCGCCCATCTCGAACACCGCGGCGTCAGGCGCGATCCGCCCGGTGAGCAGCAGTGCCAATGTCGGCGCGCCGTTCGAGGGATAGCGGGTGGCAAAATCGTAACCGGCGACGCTGCCGTCGGCGTTGAGCCCGCCATTGACGTCCATCAGCTGCGCGGTGCCCTTCGGCTCCCAGGCATGCTCCTGCTCGCGGGTGAGCTGCACGCGCACCGGACGGCCGACCGCGCGCGACAGCAATAGCGCATCGGCGGAGACGTCGTCGGCGCAGTTGCGGCCGTAGCAGCCGGCGGCCTCCATCCTGACGATGTCGATCTCGGATTCCGGCCGCTGGATCAAGAGCGCGAGGTCGCCGCGCAGGATGTGCGGGTTCTGGGTGCCGGACCAGACCCGGATCGCGCCCTCGCTGTAATCGGCGACCGCGCAGGACGGGCCGATCGAGCCGTGCATCTGGTAGGGCCATAGATAGCTCCGCTGCATCGGCTTGGCGGCCGCCTTGATCGCGGCGTCGACGTCGCCCTTGTCGATCAGCTGGCGCGGCGTCGAGGGATTGGCGCGCAGCGCCTTCTCCACGTCGGCGAGATCGGTCAGTGCCGGCCCCGGCTTCCAGCTCACCGTGAGCTGCGCCGCAGCCTTGATCGCATTCTCCTCGCGCTCGGCAACGACGCCGACGAAATCGCCGATCCGCACCACCGCGACGAGGCCTGGAATATCGCGCACCGAGGCTTCATCGACCGCGATCAGGCTGTTGCCGACGAACGGGCCGGCGTCGACGCCGGCGTAAGGCGGGCGCACGACACGGCCGTGCAGCATGCCGGGCACGCGCACATCGTGGACATAGACAAGCTCGCCGGTGGCCTTCGCCGGCACGTCGATGCGCGGCACCGACTTGCCGACCACGGAATAGGTGCTCACGGCCTTGACCGGAACGTCATCGGCGAGATCGAGCCGGATGATCTCGTCCCCGATCAGCTCGCCATAGCTGATGCTGCGGTTGTCGTGACCGCGGATCAGCCCGTCCTCGATCGTGAGCTCGCCGACAGCTAGCTCCAATCGTTCGGCGGCCCGTGTGAGCAAAAAATGTCGCGCTTGCGCGGCGGCCTTGCGCAGGGGAACGGCGGTGATCTGGATGGTCTCGCTCGCGATCGTCGGGCCCTGGTTCGGCACAACGGCGGTGTCGCCGAGGATCACGACGACGCGGGCAAAGGAGACGTCGAGCTCTTCGGCAACGATCTGTCCGAGCGCGGTGCGGATGCCGGTGCCGAGGTCGACATGGCCGTTATAGGCATTGACCGTGCCGTCGGCCGTGATGGTGATGAAGGTCTCGGACGCGCCTTCCGCGCCCAGCACCGCGGGGCGGACGACCGACAGCGAGCCGCGCTGGCGTTGCTCGGGAGCCCGTGCGTCGACCATCAATCGCGCGCCTCGAGCGCGTGACCGGCCGCGCGCATCGCCGCGCGGATGATCTCGATATGCGCGCCGCAACGGCAGAGATTGTAGCGCAGCGCCTCCAGCACCTCATGCTCGGACGGATTGGGATTGCGCGTCAGCAAGGCCTTGGTGGTGATGATCATGCCGTTGAGGCAATAGCCGCACTGCGCGGCTTGTTCGTGGATGAAGGCATCCTGCACGGGATCGGGGTGCTCGCGGCTGCCGAGACCTTCGAGCGTGACGATGTTGCGGCCGGCGCAGCCCTCGATCGGAATCACGCAGGCACGCGCAGCGACGCCGTCGATCAGCACCGCGCAGGCGCCGCACTCGCCGAGCCCGCAGCCATATTTCGGTCCGTTCAATTCGAGGTCGTTGCGCAGCACGTAAAGCAATGCGGTGTCGGGAGCGGCGTCGACATCATGATTCCTGCCGTTCACGGTCAGGCGCATTGCCCCGGTTCTCCCTGATGTTTTGCGCTGCAACGCCAGCGTCGGATCGCCGACGAGGATAACGTTTGTATACAAACGTGCAAGCGGCGGCATGCCGCGCTGCAACGCGTGCCCGCTTTATGAACAGGATGCGCAAGCGAAGGGCAGGGTTTGATTGCAAAGGCCGCTTGACAGCTCCCGGGCTCGCGCGCAGGATCATTCGTATACGAACGATATGCATGGGAGGCGGAAGCGCAGTATGATCGACCGCCGCCACAAGTCCAGGCTTGGTCACGATGGCTGACACAATGACCGTCGCCGCCGGCGACAAGATCCGCTGCGATGCCTGTCCGGTGATGTGCTACATCAAGCCGGGCGCGGCCGGCGCCTGCGACCGCTATGCCAATCATGACGGCACGCTGGTGCGCGTCGATCCGCACGTCGTGCTGGAGCGCACCGTGTCGCATGGCGGCAAGCTGGTTCCGTTCCAGGTGAGCGGCGACTGGGACGGCAAGATCGTCCGCGAGCCCGAACTTTTCGTTACCGCGATCGGCGCCGGAACCACCTATCCGGACTACAAACCCGCGCCCTTCATCGTGTCGTCGGAAGTCGACGGCATCGACATGGTCACCGTGGTGACCGAAGGCATTTTCTCGTATTGCGGCGTCAAGGTGAAGATCGACACCGACCGCTACCTCGGCCCGGAAACCGCGACCGTGCGCGCGGACGGCGAGGCGGTCGGCCATGTCACGACCAGCGAATATGGCTCGCAGATGCTCTCGCTCGGCGGGGTGCATCATTTGACCGGCGGCTCCAAGAAGGAGGGCCGCGTCACCTGCGACACGCTGATGGATCTCTCCAACTGCAAGGCGGTCGAGCTGACCATCGACGGCGGCGCCACCGTCGTGGTGCAGGCCGGCAGGCCGCCGATCGTCAATGGTGTGGCAGAAGAGCGCATGCGGGTCGGCTGCGGTTCGGCGACCATCGGCATGTTCGCCAAGCAATGGCACGGCAAGGTCGACGAGGTCGTGGTGGTCGACGACCACATCACCGGCGTGCTCAGCGAGCACCAGGCCGGCAAGCTGCTCGACATCGCCGACACCGGCATCAAGATGAAGGGGCGGCGTTCGACGCCCGGCCGCTATTTCCAGGTCGCCGATCCCGGCACCGGATGGGGCGGCACCAACATCTCCGATCCGCTGTCGATCCTCGGTCCCTTCAATGCGAAGGAGGCGCGGCCCGGGCTCACCATGCTGATGGTCTCGACCACCGGCGAACATGCTTCTTATTACGTGCTCGACGAGGCGTTGAAGCCGGTCGAGACCGAGATGCCCGCGGACCTCAAGTTCTCGGTCGAGCGCATCCAGGAGAATTGCGAGCCGGCGCTGTGCACCGTGCTGTTCATGGGCGGCGCGGGCGGATCGCTGCGCGCCGGCGTCACCGACAATCCGGTGCGGCTGACGCGCTCGGTGAAGGACGCGCTGACGCGGGTGACCAGCGGCGGCGCGCCGGTTTATGTCTGGCCGGGCGGGGGCATCACCTACATGGTCGATGTCACGCAGATGCCGGCCGGTGCCTTCGGCTATGTGCCGACCCCGGCACTGGTGGCGCCGATTGAATTCACGATGCGCATGTCCGATTATGCGGCGCTGGGCGGTCACATGGACTATGTCCGGCCGCTGTCGTCACTGCGGGACAGCGCTGAGGTCCGGCCGATGCCCGGGCGGCGCGCATGACTAGGCTTCCGCAAATCGCGCTTCTTCCTGACGGCAAGCGGCTGCATTTGCAGGACGGTCCGATTGATCTGGTCATCGAGGCGAAGGGCAGGGACGACGACGTCAGCGCCGCCTATCGAGCGGCGGCCGAGCGCTTCACCGGTTTGCTCGACGAGCTATGCGCGGAACTCACCGAGCTGCGCAGTGGCGCCGATCCGCACCGTTGCGTGTTGAGAGGCGTGGTCGCGCGGCGGATGCATGCGGCAGTCGCGCCGTTTGCCGCCGATTGCTTCATCACGCCGATGGCAGCGGTCGCGGGCTCGGTCGCCGAGGAAATTTTGGGCGCGATGCTTGAGGCCGCGCCGCTCGACCGTGCCTATGTCAACAACGGCGGCGACATTGCCCTGCATCTCGCCGACGGCGAACAATTCACCGTCGGCCTGATGGACCGGCCGGACCGCCACGGCGTGATGCGCACGATGACGGTCGATGCCGAGACGCCGGTCCGCGGCATCGCGACCAGCGGCCGCCATGGCCGCAGTTTCTCGCTCGGTATCGCCGATGCCGTCACCGTGCTGGCGCGGACGGCGTCGCAGGCGGATGCCGCGGCGACGGTGATCGCCAATGCGGTCGATCTGCCCAGTCATCCCGCGATCCTGCGCGTTGCGGCGAACGAGCTGCAGCCCGACAGCGACCTCGGCGCGCGGCTGGTGACCCGCGATGTCGGGCGGCTGGCGGAACACGAGGTTGAGCAGGCGCTCGAGGTGGGGGCGACGCGGGCGCGCGACCTCCTGATGTCGAGATTGATCGAGGGCGCGGCATTGCGTCTACTGGGCGAAACGCGGCTTGTCGGTGCAACTGGGATTGGGGCGCCGGCGTCGCACGCGTTTCAGGGACAAACGATAGAACACATGCTGCGGGCATGACTGGAAGCGAGGCAAGATGAGCGCCGTCATTCGCAAGATCGTCACCGTGGTCGAGGAGACCCATCTGGAGATGGGCAAGACCATCGCACCGCCGACAAGGCGTGCTGCCGCGATCGCCGTGATCGAAAACCCCTTTGCCGGCCGCTATGTCGAGGATCTGTCGCCGTTGATCGCGATTGGCGAGGAACTCGGCGAACTGCTCTCGAAACGGGCCGTCGCCGCGCTCGGCATCGACGGCGCCAAGGCGCACAGCTACGGCAAGGCCGCCGCCGTCGGCGAGAATGGCGAGCTCGAACATGCGGCGGCGATCCTGCATCCGAAGATGGGCGCGCCGGTGCGCAAGGTGCTGTCGAAGGGCGCGGCGCTGATCCCGTCGTCGAAGAAGCGCTCGGGGCCCGGCACCACGCTGGATATTCCGCTCGGGCACAAGGACGCGGCTTTCGTGCGCAGCCATTTCGACGGTATGGAAGTGCAGATCAACGACGCGCCGCGGGCCAACGAGATCATGGTCGCGGTCGCGGTGACCGACAGTGGACGGCCGCTGCCGCGCGTCGGCGGGCTGACGATCGGCGAGATCAAGGGCGAAGACGGATTGCGATAATCTCTTTGAAGAAAAACTGGAGGACGGGATGCGTGGTTATTTCGTAGGGGCGGGATTGGCGATCGCGGTCGCGACCATGGCGACGAGTGCCATGACGACGCAGGCCATGGCGCAGAGCGAAATCAAGATCGGCGAGATCAACTCCTATTCCTTGCTGCCGGCATTCACCGAGCCCTATCGCAAGGGCTGGCAGCTTGCGGTGGAAGAGATCAACGCGGCGGGCGGCATCAACGGCAAGAAGCTCGTGGTCGTTTCCAAGGACGACGGCGGCAAGCCGGCGGATGCGCAGACCGCGGCGAACGAGCTGGTGTCGAGCGAGAACGTCGCGATGCTCACCGGCACGTTCCTTTCCAATATCGGCCTTGCCGTCTCAGACTTCGCCAACCAGAAGAAGGTGTTCTTTCTTGCGGCTGAGCCGTTGACCGACGCCATCACCTGGTCGAAGGGCAACCGCTATACGTTCCGCCTGCGACCGTCGAACTACATGCAGGCGGCAATGCTGGTGGAAGAAGCCGCAAAACTGCCTGCAAAACGCTGGGCGACGATCGCGCCGAACTATGAATACGGCCAGTCGGCGGTCGCGGTGTTCAAGAAGCTGATGTCGGCGAAACGGCCCGACATCCAGTGGGTCGACGAGCAGTGGCCGCCGCAGGGCAAGATCGACGCCGGCCCGGTGGTGCAGGCGGTTGCCGCGGCGAACCCGGAAGCGATCCTCAACGTCACCTTCGGCGCCGACCTCGTCAAGCTCGTGCGCGAAGGCAACACCCGCGGCCTGTTCAAGGGCCGCACGGTGGTGAGCTTCCTGACCGGCGAGCCGGAATATCTCGATCCGCTGAAGGACGAGACTCCGGAAGGTTGGATCGTCACCGGCTATCCCTGGTATTCGATCAAGACGCCCGAGCACGACGCGTTCCTGAAAGCCTACCAGGCCAAGTACAACGACTATCCGCGGCTCGGCTCGATCGTCGGCTACCAGACCATCAAGGCGGCGGCGGCGATCCTTGCCAAGGCCGGCTCGAGCGATCCGGAGAAGCTGATCGCGGCGGCGGAAGGCATCTCGATGCCGTCGCCGTTCGGCGAGATCACCTTCCGCAAGATCGATCACCAGTCGACGCTGGGCGCGTTCACCGGCAAGACCGCGCTGAAGGACGGCAAGGGCATCATGGTCGACACCGCCTATCGCAAGGGGGCGGACTATCTGCCCGGCGATGCCGAGATCGAGAAGCTGCGGCCGAAGGATTGATTTTTTCTTCTCCCTCTCCCCGTTCTTACGGGGAGAGGGTTGGGGTGAGGGGCTGTCTCCACGAGTCGTGTTCGTGGAGAGTCCCCCTCACCCGAAACTCAAGCTGGCGCTTGAGTTTCGACCTCTCCCCGCAGGCGGGGCGAGGTGAAGGAAAGTGACGCTTGTGATCTCCAACGCGGACCGCCCATGGCCTTCTACGTCGTCCAGTTCCTGACCGGTCTTGCCAGCGCGGCGTCGCTGTTCCTGGTCGCTTCGGGTCTGTCGATCATCTTCGGCGTGACGCGGATCGTGAATTTCGCGCATGGCGCGTTCTACATGCTCGGCGCCTATGTCGCCTTTACCCTGACCGAGCGCTTCTCGGGCGCGTTCGGGTTCTGGGGCGGCATCGTCGTTGCCGCGCTGGCCGTGGCCGCCATCGGCGTGCTGGTCGAGATGGTGCTGCTGCGCCGGATCTACCATTCGCCGGAGCTGTTCCAGTTGCTCGCCACCTTCGGCCTGACGCTGATGGTCGAGGATCTCGTGGTGCTGATTTGGGGCCCGGACGATCTGGTCGGCCGCCGCGCGCCCGGCTTCAAGGGCGCGATCGATTTCTTCGGCCAGAATATTCCGAGCTACGATCTGTTCCTGATCGTGCTCGGGCCGGTCGTGCTCGGCGTGCTCTGGCTGTTGTTCCAGCGCACCCGCTGGGGCGTGCTGGTGCGCGCGGCGACGCAGGACCGCGACATGGTGGCTGCGCTCGGCGTCAATCAGAAATGGCTGTTCACCAGCGTGTTCGCGCTCGGCGTCTTCCTCGCCGCGCTCGGCGGCGCGCTGCAGATCCCGCGCGACGCGGTCAACCACGCGATGGATCTGCGCGTCATCGTCGAGGTCTTCGTCGTGGTCGTGATCGGCGGCCTCGGCAGCATCATCGGCGCCTTCGTCGCGGCGGTGCTGGTCTCGGAGCTCAACGCCTTCGGCATCCTGATCTTCCCGAAGATCTCCATCATCCTGGTGTTCCTGGTGATGGCGGTGGTGCTGATCGTGCGGCCGTGGGGGTTGTTCGGCAAGCCCGAGGCGCCGGCACGGCGCACGCCCGGTCTCACCGTCAATCCGTGGCGGCCGCTGACCATGAACGAGCGGTTCGCCGCGATCGCCGTGCTGATCGTTGCCGCCGCGCTGCCGTTTGTCGCCGGCAATTATTTGCTCACGGTCGGCTCGGAGATCGCGATCTTCGTGATCTTCGCGGTCAGCCTGCACTTCCTGATGTCGGTCGGCGGGCTCGCCTCGTTCGGCCACGCGGCCTATTTCGGCCTCGGCGCCTATGGCGTGGCGCTGCTCGCCAAGATGGCGGGCCTGCCGATGATTGCCTGCCTGCTGCTCGGGCCGCTGCTCGGGCTCCTCGGCGCCGCCGTATTCGGCTTCTTCGCGGTGCAGCTCTCCGGGGTCTATTTCGCGATGCTGACCTTGGCCTTTGCCCAGATCGTCTGGTCGATCGCGTTCCAATGGGTGTCGGTCACCGGCGGCGACAACGGCATCCTCGGGGTCTGGCCGGAGAAATGGGCGGCGAGCCCGTCGCATTTCTACTGGCTGTCGCTCGGCATCGCCGCGCTCGCGGTGATGATCCTCCGCATCATCGTGTTCTCGCCGTTCGGCTTTGCGCTGCGCGCGACGCGTGATTCGCCGCTGCGGAGCGAAGCCATCGGCATCGACGGCAAGCGCATCCAGTGGACCGCCTTCGTCATCGCGGGCACGGTCGCCGGCCTTGCCGGCGCGCTGTTCGCCTATCTCAAGGGCAGCGTGTTCCCCGACAATATGGGCATCTCGCTGTCGGTCGATGCGCTGGTCATGGTGCTGCTCGGCGGTGTCGAGACGGTGTCGGGCGCGGTGGTCGGCGCCATCGTCTACAAGGCGCTCAACATCTGGCTGGTCAGCCAGACCGATTGGTCAAAACTCGTGCTCGGCGCGTTCGTGGTGCTGATCGTGGTCGCGTTCCCGAAGGGCATCGTCGGCACGCTGGAAGCCTTCATGCATCGCCGGCGCAAATCCTCGTCGTCGGTATCGCCCTTGCTGACCTCCCGCATCGAGAGCGCCGAATGAGCATGGTTCCCACATTGCTGTCGGTCGAGGGGCTGACCAAATCCTATGGCGGCGTGCATGCCGTGCGCGGCGTCTCCTTCGAACTGCGCGCCGGCGAGATTTTGGCGCTGATCGGGCCGAACGGCGCGGGAAAAAGCACCTGCTTCGACATGCTCAACGGCCAGAACATTCCCGACAGCGGCCGCATTCGCGTGCTGGGCGCGGAGACCACCGGCAAGAAGCCGCGCGTGATCTGGCGCATGGGCGTCGGCCGCACCTTCCAGATCGCGGCGACATTCCCGACCATGACGGTACGCGAAAACGTGCAGGTCGCGCTGGTCTCGCATGGCGGGCAATTGTTCAACCTGTGGGCCTCGACCGCCCGCCACGCCCGCGACGAGGCCGGGCGGCTGCTCGATCTGGTCGGCATGGGCGCTTATGCGGAGCGGCCCTGCGGCGAGCTCGCCTATGGCGACGTCAAAAGGCTCGAGCTTGCGATCGCGCTCGCCAACCAGCCGAAGCTGCTCTTGATGGACGAGCCGACCGCCGGCATGGCGCCGCGCGAGCGCGTCGAGCTGATGCGGCTGACGGCTCGGATCGCGCGCGAGCAGTCGATCGGCGTGCTGTTCACCGAGCACGACATGGACGTGGTGTTCGAGCATGCCGACCGCATCCTGGTGCTGAACCGCGGCAGCCTGATCGCCGAAGGCTCGCCCGAGGAAGTCCGCGGCAATGCCCAGGTGCGGGCGATCTATCTCGGCGAGGGCCTCGTCTATGACGCCCGGCACCGCGAGGGGGCATCGGCATGAAGCTGACGGTGAAGGATCTCAACAGCTTCTACGGCCCGGCGCATATCTTGTTCGACATCGCGCTCGAGGTCGGCGAGGGCGAAGTGGTTGCCTTGCTCGGGCGCAACGGCGCCGGCAAATCGACCACGTTCCGCTCCATCGTCGGCCTGGTCGCGAACCGCTCCGGCCGAGTCATGTTCGAGGGCCGGGACGTCTCTGATCTGCCGACGCACGCGATCGTGCGCGGCGGGCTCGGCTATGTCCCGGAGGAGCGGCGCATCTTCACGGATTTGACGGTCGAGGAGAATCTCGAGGTCGGCCGGCAGCCGAAGCGGGCGGGCGCGCCGCAATGGGATCGCGAAAAACTGTTCAAGCTGTTCCCGAACCTCGGCGAGATGCGCGGCAGGCCCGGCGGGCGCATGAGCGGCGGCGAGCAGCAGATGCTGACGATCGCGCGCACGCTGATGGGCAATCCGTCGCTGGTGCTGCTCGATGAGCCCTCGGAGGGGCTGTCGCCGAAAATCGTCGAGCAGATGGTCGATGCGATCCTGGCGATGAAGAAAGAGGGCGTTAGCATCGTCGTCTCCGAGCAGAATTTGCATTTCGCCCGGCTGATCTCGGATCGCGCCTATATCATCGAGCGCGGCCGGATCTGTTTCGGCGGCACCATGGCGGAGCTCGATGCGCGTCCGGATATCCGGGACGCGCATCTGTCGCTGTAAGGGCGGAGTGGACGATGGCAAGGAGTGCGGCACCGAAGCGAAACGGGAAGGCGACCAGGCCGGGATACGTGCTGGACGAGCAGATCGGCTTCATCCTGCGCCAAGTGTCGCAGCGCCACGCCGTGATCTTCGCCCGCGAGATCGGCATCAATCTGACGCCGACACAGTGGGCGGCGCTGTCGAAGCTGTCCGAGGTCGGCGCCTGCTCGCAGAACCAGCTCGGGCGGCTGACCTCGATGGACGTTGCGACCATCAAGGGCGTGATCGATCGCCTGACCGCGCGCGGCCTGACCGAGACCGCGCCCGATCCCGACGATGGCCGCCGCCTGCTGGTGAGTCTGACGCGCGCCGGCCAGCAGATGGCCGACAAGGCCGCACCCAATGCGCTGGTGATCTCCAGGGAAACGCTGGCGCCGCTGGACGCCAAGGAGCGCGAGACGCTGATCGCGCTGCTTGGCAAGCTCCGCTGACGCAAATCTAACACCGTCACCCTGAGGAGGTCGCGAAGCGACCGTCTCGAAGGGTCGACGGCCCGGCTTTCGCCGCGCAGACCTAGCCGGGCCGTTCACCCTTCGAGGCACGCTGCGCGTGCACCTCAGCGACTGTGTTCTTCGTCAAGCGGGTTGCCATGGTTTTTGGTCCCTGAGCATGGCGTTGAGGGTTGTGAGGACTTTGCGTGCAACGGCGATGAGGGCGACCATCTTGGGCTTTCCAGCGGTCACCAGGCGTCGGTAGAAGACCTTGAGCTGCGGATGGTATCGGCTGGCCGACAGGGCGGCCATGTAGAGCCCGGCGCGCAGCTTGGCCCTTCCACCGCCGATCATGCTCTTGCCCTTCCAGCGGCCCGACTGGCGGGTGAACGGGGCAAGACCGGCGAGGCTCGCAATCTGACGCCGATTGAGCGTGCCGAGCTCGGGCACCTCGGCGAGGAAGGTCCGTGCGAGGGTGTTGCTCACGCCAGGAAAGCTGACCAGCAACTCCTCCTTGGCGCGCCAGACTGGCGAGCCGCGCACCAGCGTGTCGATGTCGTTGTCGATCTCCGGCAGCTCCTTCTCGAGGACCTTGATATGGCGGGCAAGGCTCTTGCGGACGCGGACGTTCTCGGCCCGCTTCTCGCGCTGACGCTCGGCAACGATCATCTCGATGATCTGCCGTCGGCGGCTGACCAGTTCGGCCAGCAGCCGGGCTTCCTGATCCGGCATCGCACGCGGCTCCGGCTGCACCGCCTCGACAAACCGCGCGATGACCGCCGCATCGATCGGGTCCGTCTTGGCGCGCTGGCCAACCGCCTGCGCGAAGTGCCGGATCTGGGCCGGGTTGACCACCACCAGCGGCAGCCGGGCGCCGGCCAGCGCCGCAGCAACGATCGTCTCGAAGCCGCCGGTTGCCTCCACCGCAATCAGCGCCGGCGAGATCGCCTGCAAGCGCGCAACGAGCTCTTCCAGGCCTTTGCCGTCACGCGCCACGGCAAAGGCTTCTCCGCTCGGACGGACATGCACGTCCAGTCGGTCCTTCGACACATCAATGCCAACGTAGATCGCGTCCATCTGCACCCATCCTTGCGCAACCGGGCTCGCCAGGCGGCCCTCGCGACTGTTCGGGTTCAATGGAACAACGGACGGGGCGCCGCGCTGAGGTCCGGGCTTCAAAGCCCTGGGATGAAGCGGTCTCCCGTCCGTTACCGCACCGGACACTCTATCCGATCCAGTGCCTCCTGACTTACAAGGATGACGGGTCATCTATCGTGCCTCACGTGTCACGACCTCCACAACCTTGCCGATTGGGCAGCGTGCTGCGTCCGCACTACGATTCCAGGCCAAGCGCCAGCGCGACGGCGCCGACCAGCACCAGGCTGAGCGCCCAAACCGTGTCCAGGTTGAACCAGCTCCGGGATACGAATTTGAGGCCGAGGTAGCGGTAGACCAGCCACGCCAGGCATCCGCCAGCGGCGATCATCGCGCCGGCATGGACGATCGAGACCAGCACGGCCATTGTGAAGCTGGTGTCGATCAGGCTGTTGGCGGCCGCATGGCCTTGGTCGGCTTCAGCCTCGCGGCACAACCCCAGATAGATCGGCACCAGCATCAGCGCCGCGCCGTGGGCGATCGCCACCGTGAATGACCACAAAGCGAGTTGCGTCGGCGGTATCCGCGCCAGGGCGCGCGGATGGCGCCGGTCGATCAGCCGATAGACACCAAACAGGATGACGAGCAGGCTGGCGCCGATCCGGATCGTGCGCTGCCATTCGACGAGGGTGATCAGGAGCGCGAACGGAAGGATCACCAGCAGCATCGCCAGCAAATGACCGATCGCAAGCGGGCCAAGCGCGGTCAGCAGCGCGCGCGAACTCCTCTGCATCAATCCCGCGGAAACCGCGAGCGGCCAGCCCATGCTTGGGTTGATCCCGTGGTAGAGGCCGCTCGCGATGACCGCCAGCCACAGCCAGGCCGGAGTCCAGTCGGCCGGGCTCACGTCAGGGCCTTTTCCGTTCCGATCGAATCGGAACGGGCTCTGGATTCATATTTTGACGCGTTTTCTTCACGCGAACCGGTACCCACTTCGCTCGAAAGCGCTCTAGACCGACGGATAGCAGAACGAGTCGGTGGAGCAGTCACCGCCGTCGAGCCGGATCTGGTGCGCCCGGTAGCCGTCGGGGAAGCTGACCCAGTAGTCCTTCGCCAGTTCGAGGCCTCCGCCCGGGCTTGCATTCGCCATCACCTCGGCGCCAGGAATGCCTTGCGGATAGAACTGGTCGTCCCAGGTCGAGTAGAGCGAATTGGTCCAGTACACCCGCTTGCCGTCGCGGCTGATCTCGACCATCTGCGGCCCGCCGGCAAAAGCCTGTCCGTTCGGGTGAGGCGCGCGATGAACGATGCCGCCGATGCGGACCGACCCGGCGAGCTTCGGCTTGCGCGGATCGCTGACGTCGTATTGGCGCATCTCGCCGGTGCCCCAGCAGGCGACGTAGAGAAACTTGTCATCCATCGACAGGTCGATATCGGTCACCAGCGGAGGTACGGCGCCGAAACCCTGCAGCAGCGGCGGCAGCTGGTCCTTCGATGCGGGCTCGGGCGGGATCGTCACCGTCTTCTCGATGTGAAACTTGCCGCCCTCGCGCCACCAGGTCCAGATCGAACCCTCGAGGTTCGTGGTATCGACCACGACGCCAACGAAGCCGTGTTCGCGAACCGGATCGTGCGCCGGACGCACCTCCAGCGCCATCTGATGATTGGCGCCGAGGTCGATGGTCTGGACATTGCGTCGGGCGCGCAGGTCCCAGAAATGCAGCCGATGGCCGTATTTGTTCGACAGCAGGTCTTCCGGCACGATGCCGTTCTCGAACTGTGGCGGCAAGGCCCACTCACTGCTCACCATGTAGTCGCGCGGCAGATTCCACCAGAAGTCATAATGCTTGGTCTGCGGCCCACGATCGATCTCCCACCGGCCGAGCACCTCGAATGTCTCGCAGTCCATGATGAAGATGCCGGGCGGGCCGTCGGTGCCGTCCTTGCCGCTCCCGCCGAGCGTGCTGACATAGATGCCTTCCGGCCCGCAGTGGATGGTGTGCGGTCGCGAGTAGCCGGTTTTCTTGAAGATCTCCTCGGGCTCGATGATCTTGTGGATCTTCGCTTGCGTCGGGTCCGGCTTGGTGTCGACGATATAGATCCGGGACGATCGCATGCCGGGGATGATGAGATAGCGACGCTCGAGGAAGGCGTGTCCGGCCAGCGGGGACAGCGCCGATGAGCAGGCGTTCCAGCCGAAATGGTGGAACTCGTCGCCCTTGTTGGGCATCGTCACCGTATGGACGATCTTGCTGTAGGTCGGAGAGCCGGGCTTGACGTCGATCACCGCGAGCGCGTCCGGCTTTGAAAAATCCGGACTGAGCAGCACGGTGTAGGCAAAGCTCTCGGCCGGCGCTTCCATCGCGAGCTTCGGCGACGCGTGGAACGTAGGATCTGGCCTCATCGTCATCGGCTGCCTCCTGATTGCCTGGTGTACATCAACACGGCATGGCGGCACGCAGCAGCAAGAACTATCCGGATCGAAAATGCCTCTTGCGAGTGCCGCCGGCTAAGGTTCGCTTGCGGTCAGGATACACCGCAATGGTGACCGGTGAAAACAAGGTTCGGTTACGCAGGCGGCGCGGCAAAGCCGCGCGCCGCCGGGCGCGCGATCTGGCAGCCCGCTCAATGGGTTGAGCAAGCGATCCAGCACGATCACCCTGAGAGCAAGTAAATGTATGACTGACGAGTGGCACCAAATGCTCGGTGTCGTCCCGGCCTGCGCCGGGGCGACACCGGATATGTTGCACCGCTGTTGACCCCGTCACCGCCGCGCAACGGCTTTGGTGCACGTCACTTCGCCACCACCTCCGGCACCTTGCCCGCGGGCGGCGTGTTGCGGCTGCGCTGGGTGCGGACGATGCCATCGATGATGGTCATGCCGATGCCCGGGAGATCGCCGAGCTGAACGCTCTCCAGGATGTTCCTGCCCGGCGAATGCTGTGCCTTGTCCATCAGCACGAAATCGGCCGAGCGGCCGACCTCGATCAGGCCGCAATCGAGCTCGCGCATCCGCGCGGTGTTGCCGGTCGCCAGGCAGAACGCCAGCTCGGCCGGGAGCTCGCCGAGCGAGGACAAGAGCGAGACCATCCGCAAGATGCCGAGCGGCTGCACGCCGGAGCCGGCGGGCGCGTCGGTGCCGAGGATGACGCGGTGCAGATCGCCCATCTCGCGCGCGGTGCGCAGCGTGAACAGCGCCGAGCGCTCATTGCCGTTATGCACCAGCTCGAGCCCGCGCTTGCAGCCCTCGCAGATGCAGCGGATCTGGTCGTCGGGCAGGGCGGTGTGGCCGCCATTGATGTGGCCGACCACGTCGGTGTCGGCCTCCAGCACCACGTCCTTGTCGATCAGGCCGGAGCCCGGGATCGACGGGCCGCCGGTGTGGATCGTGCTCTGAATGCCGTATTTGCGCGCCCAGCCGACCATCTTGCGCGCGGTCGGTCCATCCTTGACGCCGCCGAGCCCGACCTCGCCGAGCAGCTTGACGCCGGCGGCGGCCATCTCCTTGAAGTCGTCCTCCACCATCTCGCATTCGATCACGGGCGCGCCGGCATGCACCTTCACGCCGCCCGGTCGCAGCGTCCAGAACGCGCGCTGTGCGAAGATCGCCATCGCCTTCAGCCCGACGACGTCGCGCGGACGCCCGGGCATGTGCACCTCGCCGGCGGAGATCATGGTGGTGACGCCGCCATGCAGATAGCTGTCGATCCAGTTGATCTGGTTCTGCCGTGGCGTCCAGTCGCCGGCGACGGGGTGGACGTGGCTGTCGATCAGCCCGGGCGCGACCGTCGTGCCATTGGCATCGACGATGGTGGTGGCGCCTTCGGTGTCGACCTCCTTGAGGCGGCCGATCGCGGTGATCTTGCCGTTCTCGGCGACGATGGTATCGGCATCCAGGATCGGCTTTTCCAGGGCCCCCGACAGCAACAGCCCGATATTGCGGATCACCAGCTTGCTCGGACCGGTCGCCTGGGGTGCATCGTGCGCCATGGTTTTTCCTTTAGGTTCAACGCCTTCGCCGGCCATTGTGCCCGTGGCTTGACGGCCGGATCAAGCTGGATTATTCATTTGTATACGAACGATCGTGTACAAATGATTTTGCCGCCAATCCGGCCCGCGCGTCAAGGAAACTGACGATGAGCAATTTCAACCAGGAAAGCGTCCTCAGCGTTCACCACTGGACCGACACGCTGTTCTCCTTCAAAACCACGCGCAATCCGTCGTTCCGCTTCCGCAACGGCGAGTTCACCATGATCGGGCTCAAGATCGGCGAGAAGCCGCTGCTGCGAGCCTACAGCGTCGCCAGCGCGAATTACGAGGACACGCTGGAGTTCTTCTCGATCAAGGTTCCGGACGGCCCGCTGACCTCGCGCCTCCAGCACCTCAAGGAAGGCGACGAGATCATCGTCAGCCGCAAGGCCACCGGCACGCTGGTCATCGACAACCTCGAGGACGGCCGCAACCTCTATCTGGTCGGCACCGGCACCGGCCTCGCGCCGTTCCTCAGCGTGATCAAGGATCCCGAGACCTATGACCGGTTCGAGAAGGTCGTGCTGCTGCACGGTTGCCGCCGCGTCAAGGAACTCGCCTATGGCGAGATGATCACCGAGAAGCTGCCGCAGGACGAACTGATCGGCGAATTGGTGCGCGACCAGCTGATCTACTACCCGACCGTGACGCGCGATCCGTTCCGCAACCGCGGCCGCATCACCGACCTCATCACCTCGGGCAAGCTGTTCACCGACATCGGCCTGCCGGCGCTCGATGCCGCCCATGACCGCGTCATGATCTGCGGCTCGCCGGCGCTGGTCGCCGACACCCGCACGCTGCTGAACGGCCGCGGCTTCGTCGAAGGCAATCACGGCGAGCCCGCGCAGTTCGTGGTGGAAAAGGCGTTCGCCGAGCGCTGAAGCCCGCACATTTCGCCGTCATTGCGAGCGAAGCGAAGCAATCCATTGCTACCCAGCGCGCGGAGGGATGGATTGCTTCGTCGCTCCGCTCCTCGCAATGACGCGGATGGAGCTGTGTAGTCAAGGCCTGACCGCCGGCGTCTCGACCGGCATGCCACGCGCCCGCGTCATCAGATAGAGCTCGAGCTCGACCAGCTCCGGCGAGCCATAGTCATAGGCCTGCGCGCGGATGCCGGTGATGCAGGCGCGCAGCCGCCGCTGCAACGATCCGAGCGCCTGCCATTCCAGCCGGTATAGCGGATAGCCGGTCGGCTGCCCTTGCGTGATCGTGCTGCCCGCGAGCTTCTTGTCCCAGTTATCATCGTGGCAGTTGGTGCAACCGAGATTGAGCTGACCCTGCCGCTGCATGAACAGCGCGTGGCCCTGTTCGACGAACGGCGCGAGCTCCGGATCGTCGCCGGCCGTAATCGGCATGCCGCGCGATTGCCGTGCGACATAGGCGGTCAGCGCCAGCAGCTCACGGCTTTCATAGGCGAAGGGCGAGGCCTGCTGGTGGTTGGTCCGGCAGAGGTTGATCCGTCCCTCGAGGTCGACCGGCTTGCCTAGCGTCTTGTCGAAGGCCGGATAGTGCGCCGCGACGCCCTTCATGCTGACGCGCGCGTCGTTGTGGCAGTCGGCGCAGGCCTTGTTGGCGGTGCCGGCCTTGCGCGTCCACAAGGCCTCGCCGTCGAGCACGGACAGCATGCCGGGATTGGCGGTGTCCTCGTCCTGCATCGCCTTGGTGTCCGGACTCATGAAACTATAGCCGGAGCGGCGTTCGCCTTGCGGGATCTCGTCGGCGAGCGCGGCGCCCGCCATCGCCGTCAGCAGCGCGATGCAGACCGCAATCCTCATTCGACCGTGATCGAAGCCTGCGCGGTCTCCGAAAATCCCTTGTCGCCGATCCACTCGAACTCGAACTTGCCGCTCTCGGTCACAGTCGTGAAGAAGGTGATGAACGGATTGGCCGCGATCGCAGGATAAAGATCGGCGCGGAACACCTCCTCGCCGTTGAAGCGGCAAGTGAAGCTCGTGATGATGTCGCGCGGCACCACGCTGCCCGAGGCGGTGTGGCGGTAGCCGGTCTCCATGATGTGCGACATCAGCGTCTTGATCTCGATGACGCTGCCGCGCTTGGCCTTGGCCGGGACATTGATCAGGGCCGACGGCATCAGATCGCCTCCTCGGTGCAGGCAGCGAGCGTCACCACGACGTCGGCGGTTGCAGACCAGAACGTGTCGTCGGACAGCCGCGCGATGGCGGTGACCTTCTGGCTGTCGGCGAGGCGGATGCGGGTCGACACCTGGGCGCGTCCGGCGCGCGGCCCGAGATAGAAATTGCCGATGTTCGGCTGCGGATTCTTCTCGTTGAAGATGTGGATGCTCTTCACATACTCGACCGCCGTCATCGGGCTGGTGACGCTGACCGTCATCGGCACCGTGTTGCCATTCTCGACCAGCGGCGGAATGTCGAGCTTGACCTTGCCCGTGTGCACATCGGCCTCGCCGATGACCTTGCGGATCGCGGCCGACAGCATTGCCGGCGTCGCGTCCACGGGGCGCACGATCACCAGCGCGGCGGCGCCGCCAGTCAGGCTCAGAAACGTCCGGCGTGTGGTGTGGTCCGAATTCGCCATCGATTGATTGGTCCTAGTTCCGCAGTGTCGTCAAGTAAGCCACGAGATCCTCGATCTGCTCCGCCGACAGGATCGGCTTGCCGCGCCACGAGGTGCCGACCCGCACGAGCCCTTCGACGCGATAGTAGGACGGCATGATCGTCGCCGCATTGAGATGCGACGCATCGACCAGGCGGAGCCGCAACTGTCCTTCCGACCAGCGGCTGCCGCTTCCGGCAAGGTTCGGCGCGAGGTCGCCCTGGAACGCCTGCTCGGGAAATGGGCCGCTGTGGCAGAGGATGCAAGTGGAGGAACGCTCGACGATCAGCGCGCGGCCGCGCGCGACATCGCCCCTGGTTCCCGTCAGCGAGGCCGGAATCGCATCGCCCACGACGGTGTAGGATCGCAGCTCCTCGGCGCCGACGGGCCGGCAGGCCGCGAGCAGTCCCGCGGCGAGAAGCATTGTGAGGGCGAGCCTAGCCAAAGGCATCTCCCGTGATCCTCTTGAACCAGTCGAGCGCCTGATTTGCCTCGCGCTGGCGCACCTCGTGCGGCGCATCGACCGGGCTCGTGGTGATCTCCGCCTCGGCGTACTGATCTTCCTTCGGCTGATAGATGCCCTTCAGCGAGAAGGCGTAGCCCGGCGCGACCGTGTTGTAGCAGGCACCATCCAGCCGCGGCGTCTCCGGCGCCTTGCCGGCAAGCGCGCTCACGATCGCGGCCGCGCAGGCGCGGCCTTGCGCTGTCGCCGCGGAGGCGGATTTCGGAATGCCGCCGGCGATCGCGGCATCACCGATGACGTGGATGTTGGGAACGAGCTTTGAAGCAAAGCTGACGGGATCGATCGGGCACCAGCCTGTGTGGTCCGCGGCGCCCGCGATCGCGGCAATGCGGCCGGCCCTTTGCGGCGGGATCACATTGGCGACCGCGGCGGTATAGTTGCCGAAGTCGGTGACGATCTCATTCGTCGCCGGATCGACCGACGTCACCCGTCCGCCCTGCGACAGCGCGATCCGTTCGATCATGCCGGGATAGAGCTCCGTCCAGGCCTTCTCGAACAGCTTCTGCTGCGAGTAATTGTCCTTGGCGTCGAGCACCAGGATCTTCGACTTCGGCTTGTTCGTCTTCAGATAATGCGCGATCAGGCTGGCGCGCTCGTAAGGGGCGGGCGGACAGCGCAGCGGCGCAGCCGGCACCGCGATCACGACGAGGCCGCCATCGTCCATGGCTTCAAGCTGCTTGCGCAGCAGCATGGTTTGCTCGCCGGCCTTCCAGGCGTGCGGCATCTTCTCGGCCGCTGCCTCGTCATAGCCGGAGAGGGCGTCGAAGCGCATGTCGATGCCGGGGGCCAGCACCAGCCGGTCATAGGACAGCGTTGTCCCATCAGCGAGCGCGATGCTGCGCGCCTGCGCGTCGACCTTCGTCGCCGCCTGTGCGGCAATCGTGATGCCGTCGGCCGCAACCTTGTCGTAGCTGAATTGCTGTGCGGCAAGCTCGCGCAGACCTGCGATCACCTCGTTGCTGAACGGGCAGGCGGTGAAAGTCCTGTTCGGCTCGATCAGCGTGACCTGAAGCTTGGTGTCGAGCCGCCGCAGCGCCCGCGCGCAGGCCGCGCCGCCGAAGCCGCCGCCGATCACCGCGATGCGCGGCGCTGCCTGCGCCAGCGCCGGACGCGCCAGGGCGGCCGCTGCGACGGCAGCGGCGCCACGGATCACATCCCTGCGCGTCTGATGACGCGTGACCGCCATGCATGAGAATCCGAAAAAGGGAGGCGGCGGCCGGTCGGGCCGCCGCTTCCGGTTTGATCAGGCGAAGCTGATGTTCTGGTTGCGCAGCGGGAAGCTGCGGATGCGCTTTCCCGTCGCGGCGAAATAGGCGTTCAGCACCGCCGGCGCCGCAACGCCGATGGTCGGCTCGCCGACGCCGCCCCAGAATCCCCCGCTCGGCACCATCACCGACTCCACCTTCGGCATCTCGTTGATGCGCATGGAGTTGTAGGTGTCGAAATTGGTCTGCTCGATGCGGCCGTCCTTCACGGTGCAGCCGCCGTAGAACAGCGCGCTGAGGCCGTAGACGAAGGAGCCCGCGATCTGCCGTTCGACCTGCGCCGGGTTGACGACATAGCCGGGATCGGTGGAGGCGACGATGCGATGCACCTTGATCTTGCTGCCGTCGGTCACCGAGATCTCGGCGGCACCGGCAACATAGCTGCCATAGCCCATCACCTGCGCGATGCCGCGATAGACGCCCTGCGGCGCCGGCGTGCCCCAGCCGATCTTCTCGGCCACGGCGTTGAGCACGGCGAGATGCTTGGGGTGCTTGCCCATCAGCTTGCGGCGAAATTCGAGCGGGTCCTGGCCGACCGCCAGCGCCAGCTCGTCCATGAAGCATTCCATGTAGATCGCGTTGTGATTGACGTTGACGCCGCGCCAGAAGCCCGGTGGAACGTGCGGGTTGCGCATCGAATGCTCGACCAGCAGGTTCGGCACCGAATAGCCGATCGCGGCCTCGCCGGCTTGCGCGACGCCCTGGAATGCGGCGGGATCCATGCCGTTCTGCAATGCTTCCGGGCGCACCGAGAACAGGATGGATTGACCCGACAGCCGGTAATGCAGCGCGACCAGTTTGTTGTCGGCATCGAACGCGCCGGTCAGCTTGCACTGCGTGATCGGGTGATACTTGCCGTGCTGCATGTCCTCTTCGCGCGACCACAACAGCTTGATCGGCGTGCCCGGCATCTGCTTGGCGATCGCCACCGCCTGCCGCACATAGTCGGTCATGCCGCGCCGGCCGAAGCCGCCGCCGAGCATCAGCTTGTGCACGTCGACCTTCTCCGCCGGCAGGCCGGAGGCCTCGAGCGCCGCGGCGAAGGCCGCCTCGCCATTCTGCGTGCCGCACCACACCTCGCATTTGTCAGGCGTGTAGAGCACGGTGGCGTTCATCGGCTCCATCGTGGCGTGGTTCTGGTAGGGATAGCTGTAGACCGCCTCGACCTTCTTGGCAGCGCTGGCGATCGCCGCCTTGGCGTCGCCATTCTGGTTGCCGACATAGGCCGGCTGCGCATTGTCGAGACCTTCGGCGAGCCATGTCGCGATCGTCTCGCTGGAGACCTTGGCGTTGGGGCCTTCGTCCCAGACAATCGGCAACGCATCCAGCGCGGTCTTGGCGTGCCACCAGGTGTCGGCGACGACGGCAACGGCGCTGTCGCCGACCTGCACCACCTTCTTGACGCCCCTCATGCCAGCGACCTTGGCCTCGTCAAAGCTCTTCACCTTGCCGCCGAACACCGGGCAATCCTTGATCGCGGCGTTCAGCATGCCCGGCAGCTTGACGTCGATGCCGTAGACCATCTTGCCGGTGGTCTTGTCTGATGTGTCGAGCCGCTTCAGGCCCTTGCCGGCGATGGTCCAGTCCTTCGGGTCCTTCAGCTTGACGTCGGCCGGCGGCTCGAGCTTGGCCGCGGCTTCCGCGACCTTGCCGTAGGTCGTCGTCTTGCCCGAGGGCGTGTGGGTGATGACTCCGTTAGAGACCTTGCACTCCGAGGCCGGCACCTTCCACTCGTTGGCTGCGGCCTGGATCAGCATCACGCGCGCGGTGGCGCCGCCCTTGCGGACATAGTCCTGCGAGGTGCGGATGCCGCGGCTGCCACCGGTCGAGAAGTCGCCCCAGGCGCGCTTGCGGGCGACGCTCTGGCCGGGCGTCGGATATTCTGTCGTGACCTTCGACCAGTCGCATTCCAGTTCTTCGGCGACGAGCTGGGCGAGGCCGGTGAGCGTGCCCTGGCCCATCTCGGAGCGGGCGATGCGGATCACCACGGTGTCGTCGGGCCGGATCACGACCCAGGCATTGACCTCGGGCGCGCCGTCGGCTGCGCGCACCACGGCAGGGCCGCCGAACGGCAGGTCAAGGCCGAGCGCGAGGCCGGCGCCGGCGGTTGCGGTGCCGATCACGAAGGCGCGGCGATTGAGCTTTGGCATGACGTGCTGGTTCATCGCTGCGTCCTTATGCGTTCGCGGCAGCATGGATCGCCTCGCGCACCTGCTGGAAGGTGCCGCAGCGGCAGATATTGGTGATGGCGTCGTTGATGTCGTCGTCGGTCGGCTTCGGATTGTCCTTCAAGAGCGCCGCGACGGCCATGATCATGCCGCTCTGGCAATAGCCGCATTGCGGCACGTCGCCGGCGATCCAGGCGAGCTGCACCTTGTGCATCACGCCGCCCGCCGCGAGACCCTCGATCGTGGTGATCTCCTTGCCGGCCGCTTCGCTCACCGTGACGCCGCAGGAGCGCATCGCGACGCCGTCGATATGCACGGTGCAGGCGCCGCATTGGGCAATGCCGCAACCGTATTTGGTCCCCGTCAGTCCGACGTTCTCTCTGATAGCCCACAACAGTGGCGTATCGTCCTCGACGTCTACAGTGATTGTCTTGCCGTTAATTTTGAGGTTTGCCATCGCGATCCCCTGAAGGGTCCGATCCTCCGACCGGACTGCAGCGCGATGTTGGCCTTGAAACTGGAACGGTTCAAATCAAGAAAATGCGCTCGCAGCGCGAAAGAAAGTTGATGCTGTGGTGTTTGGCCGCGGACTGTGCGCGCCGCATACCTGTCATGACTTTTGCGGTGAAGCGACCGCCAAACGCAGGAAGCTCATGACGCTACCGAGCGCGGCAAATCCGGCACCCAGCGCCAGCGCCACGGTGGCGCCCTCGCGGTCGGCCAGCGCGAAGCAGAGCGCGGCGAGGGCGGCGCCGGTGGTCTGCCCGGTCAGCCGCGCGGTCGCAACGATGCCGCTGGCGCTGCCACTGCGATGCGACGGCGCGCTCGACATGATCGCCTTCATGTTGGGGGTCTGGAAGAAGCCGAAGCCGATGCCGCAGATCATCGTGCGCCAGACGATGTTGGCGACGCTGGGCTCGGTCGGCAGGGTCGCGAGCAGCACCATGCCAAGCCCGAGCAGCAGCATGCCGATGCCGCCGAGGATGCCGGCCGGATAGCGGTCCGACAGCCGGCCGCCGATCGGCGCCATGAAGGCGACCACCAGCGGCCAGGGCGTCATGAAGAAGCCGGTCTCGACCTGCGAGCGGTGCAATATGTCCTCGAAGTAGAACGGCAGCGATACGAAGGCGAGGCCCTGCACAGCGAATGAGCAGACGGCGGTCGCGGCCGACAGCGCGAAGATCGGCCGCCGGAACAGGTCGATCGGCAGCATCGGCGCCGGATGGTCGGCATGCCGCCGGGTCAGGATCCATCCGAACAGGACGGCGCCGACAAGCTCGGCGATGACAAGCGCCGGCGCGGCCTTGTGCGCGGCGCTGCCGATGCCGATGATGAAGAGGCCGAGACAGGCGCAGGCCAGCGCCGCGCCGGCGAAATCGAAGGCGTGGGTGGCGCGCGGCGTCGTCGGCAGCGTCTTCATGCCGATCAGCAACGCGACGACGCCGAAGGGAATGTTGACGGCGAACAGCCAGGGCCATGGGCCGAGCGCGAGGATTCCGGAGGCGATGGTCGGCCCCAGCGTAAAGGCGGTCGCGACCACGAGCGCATTGTGGCCGAAGCCGCGGCCGTGCATCCGGCTCGGATAGACGAAGCGCACCAGCGCGGTGTTGACGCTCATCAGGCCGCTGGCGCCGAGCCCCTGCAAGGTGCGCGCAACCAGCAGACTCGGCAGCGACCACGCCAGGGCACAGCCGAGTGACGCCAATGTGAACAGCAGAAGGCCGCCGAGATAGATTCGCTGGTGGCCGATGATCTCGCCGAGCGCGCCGAGCGGCAGCAGCGTCGCGACCAGCGCGATCTGATAGACGTTGACGACCCAGACCACTTCCGCAGGGCTGACATGCAGATCGCTCGCGATCGCCGGCAGCGCGATATTGGCGATCGCGGTATCGAGCGAGGCCATCGCCAGCGCCGTGAAGATCGCGGCCACCGCCCAGCGGCGGCGTTCCCAAGGCAACCCATCGGTGATCGGCGCCGTTGCCGCGGTGGTCGGGGTCTTCTCGAGCATGCCTGAAATGTCTCCGGGGCCGCCATGTACTACGCCGGCATCCCGTTCCCCAGCCGCGCCATTGCATGATGCGTATGCGAAGCGGCCTTGCCGGAAGCGTCAGAAGTCCCGCCGCGGACCGAACAGATATCCTTCGATGGCGCGCAGCACCCGACGGCTGGCCGCGGCCTCTGATAGGTCGTTTTGAAGCGCGTGGTCGACCATGGCGCGGCTGATCACGATCAGATCCTCGACGGCGTCATCGTCGACGGGCCTTGCGATCTCACGACGATGCCGAGCCAGCAGGGCGGCGACCAGCTCCTTCAATTCGCCGGCCGCTGACGTGCCCGATGACGCCGGGCGCAGGCGATCCTCCTCGGCCTCCAGAATGCGATTGAGCCCGGCCCGCTCGCCATGCGCCTCGAGCTGGGCCCGAACGATCAGGTTGAGCGATGCCGTCAGGCTCTTGCCCTCGGATGCCGCGACTGCATCCCGCACTTTCGCCAGCAGCGCGTCCTCGAACCTCGTGATCAAAGCCAGCGTCAGCGCGTCCTTGTTGGGGAAGTACTGGTACACCGAGCCGACGCTGATCCCGCCGCGCTCGGCCACCGCGTTGGTGCTGTAGCCCTCGAGCCCGCCCGCTTCCAAAACGCGAGCCGCCGCTTCCAGAATCACCGCCACGGTTTCCCGCGAACGCTGCTGAAGCGGCTGTTTCCGGGCCTTTATGCGCCGCTTCGGCGGCATGGCGGGCATCTCCCAAAACGCGAGTTGTGGAATATGAGCAATTACTCACATTATGGCCGTGAAAGGAGAACCGATCAATGGTGACACTGCAAACGACCTCGTCTCCCGTGCTTCCCGAGCACGAGGACGATCCGCACAGGTTTCATATCTTCGTCATGGTCAAGACCACGCGGCACTGGCTCGATCTGAAGACCGAGCAGCGCCTCGCCTTCCTGCACGAGGAGGTCATTCCCTTGCTCCGGCGCCGTCCGGAGCTGCAGGTGCGCTGGTTCGAGCCGGAGGCCTTCTCGACCAGGGCGACCGACGTCATGATCTGCGAGACCGATGACCTCTCGGCCTGGGCGTGGTTCTGCGACCACCTGCGCGAGACGAAGTTCTGGGACCATTACTTCGAAGTGCTCGACATCATGCCGGCGCTCGAGGGCAATTACCTTGCCTAGAATGCCGACGCCGGCCCGGATCGTTCCGGGCCGGCGTCCCGGCAGCCTGTGGCGACGCAACTGCGTCCCATCCAGATCTGTCATCGCCCGGCTCGATGTTCAGCCCGGACAGATCACTGACGGGTGTTCGGAGACATAGCTGACACATCAACATTGGCTGGATTGGTCCGATTCGGGAGGCCGTCCATGCCTTGGAGTGAGGTGTCAGTGATGGATCACCCGCTTTCGCTTGCGCGGGTGATGACACCGAGTGGCTGTCTTGACATCTCGAATTCCGCCCCACCCGCATCGTCGTCCCGGCGCAGGCCGGGACCCATAACCACCGATGCTGCTTGTCGGGCGTGTTGGAACGACGAGTCCCGTTCAAGACATCCGCCGCGGAGTATGGGTCCCGGCCTTCGCCGGGACGACGGCGGTGGATGCAGCGTGCGAACGCGATCAATCGATTTCGTGTTCCCATGGTGCGTCACAGAAACGCGCCGAAGCGACTTTCGGATAGCTTGCGTCACAGTCGCGATCGACTACCTTGGTATACAAGCAGGCCCGGCGTCAGATCGGGCCGCAAGAGGGAACGCGCATTGCACGGACAGGCCGACCGGCGCAGCGAAGCCATGCGAAGCGCCAGCGAGGGAACTCGCCGCCGCGCGTTCACCGGCCTCTGGGTCGCGGCATTGCTGACGATCCTGACCTTCCTGGTCATCTATCCCGTCTTCATGCTGCTGCTCGGCGCGCTCACCGACACCAATCCGGTGGTCGACGGCATCCGTCTCAGCCTGAGCCATTTGTCGATCGCCAATTTCCTCGCCGTGCTGGCCAATCCGAACGTCGCCGAAGCGCTGCTCAACACGCTGATCGCCTGCGGTGGCGGCACGGTGATCGCGGTCGCGATCGGGCTCCTGTTCTCCTGGATCGTGGTGCGCACCAACACGCCGTTCAAGGGCTTCATCGCCGCGGCCAGCATCCTGCCGCTGTTCGCGCCGCCGCTGGTCGCGGGGGTGGCCTGGGCCATTCTCGGTTCGCCGAAGACCGGCTTGATCAACACGATGTTCAAGTGGATGGGCTCCGACCTGCGCGTCGATCTCTATTCGATGTGGGGCCTGGTGTTCGTGTTCGGCATCTACTACGCGCCCTATGTCTACATGTTCACCTCGTCGGCGCTGCGCAACATGGACCCGAGCCTGGAGGAGGCCGCGGAAATCTCCGGCGCGAGCCCGGTCGCGACCCTGTTCACGGTGACGTTCCCGCTGATCATGCCGGCGATCGTCTCGGGCATGCTGCTGTCCTTCATCGTGATGCTCGGCATCTACGGCATCCCCGCCGTGCTCGGTGCGCCGACCAACCTGAACGTGCTCACCACTTACATCTTCAAGCTCACCAACTGGTCGCCGCCGCTCTACAACACCGCGGCTGCGGTCGCGATCATACTGATGGTGGTCACGGGGCTCCTGGTCTATCTGCAGCAGAAATTGCTGAGCGGGCGCAGCTATACCACCGTCGCGGGCAAGGCGTTCCGGCCGCGCAGCCTCGATCTCGGCCCATGGCGCTGGCTCACCTTCGCGATCGGGATCGTCTACCTCCTCATCGTCGTGGTGCTGCCGTCGCTGGCGCTGATCGTCGCGGCGTTCCGCAAGTTCATGTTCATCCGCGACGTCGCGAGCCTGTTCGACATGCGGCAATATTCGCTGACGCATTTCGAGAGCATCTTCGACAATCCGTTGACGATGCGCTCGATCTACAATGCGGTCGAGGTCGGCGTCATCACGGCCGTTGTCGGCGGCGCGCTCGCCTTTGCGATCGGCTACACCATCCATCGCACCCGCGTCAGCGGACGCGGCGCCATCGACCTGATCTCGACCCTGCCGGTCGCGATCCCCGGGCTGGTGGTCGGCGTCGCCTATCTCTGGGCCTGGATCGGCGTGCCGGGTGGGCTCTACGGCACGATCTGGATTCTCGCGCTGGCCTTCATTGCGCGCTTCATGCCGGACACCGTGAAAGCGCTGTCGACCTCGTTCCTGCAAATCCACCGCGAGCTCGAGGAGGCCGCCTGGGTTTGCGGCAAGGGCATGCTCGGCACCATCAGGACGATCGTGTTGCCGCTGGCGCGGCCGGGCGTGCTGGCGTCGATGACGCTGCTGTTCGTGCTGGCGATCCGCGAGCTCGGCTCGTCGTTGTTCCTGTACACCAGCAACACCATGGTGATGTCGGTGCTGCTGCTCGACTATTACGAGGGCGGCAATATCGGCAAGACCGCGGCCTTCAGCCTGGTGCAGACCGTGCTGCTCGGCGTCCTGATCGGTGGCGCCAACTGGCTGTCGCGCGGATCAGCCCAGGGCAACGTGGCGCGGACCGGATAACAACGAATAAGGGGAGGATTGCGATGGATAGACGGACCTTCACCACACTGGCCTTGGCAAGCGTGGCGACGCTTGCATTGGCGCCTGCGGCACAGGCGCAGGAGTTCGGCTCGGCGGAGTTGATCGCGGCGGCCAAGTCCGAGGGCAAGCTCGTCTACTACACCGCGAACTTCGCCGAGATCGAGCAGCAGGTCATCAAGGCCTTCAACAAGCGCTTTCCCGAGATCAAGGTCGAGATGGTCCGCGCGCCCGGCGGCCAGCTGATCACCCGCGTCAAGACGGAGGCCGCGGCCGGCAAGCTGATCGCCGATGTCGTCGACCATTCCGACCGCGCGCTGATGCAGCCGCTGGAGGACCTGTTCCAGGATTACGCGCCGCCGAACGCGGCCGATTACGATCCGCACGCGCTGATCTCGCCGAAATACTGGCCGCGCGCGACGATCGCCTGGTCGATCGCCTACAACACCGAGCTGGTGAAGGATCCGCCGAAATCCTGGATGGACCTGACCAAGCCGCAATATGACAAGCTGATCGGGCAGGTGTTCGCGCAGTCCGGCGGCACCACCTGGACGCGGATCATGTTCGAGCGCCAGGTGCTCGGCGAAGACTACTGGGCCAAGCAGGCCGCGACCCATCCGGTGCTGTATCCCTCCGGCGCGCCGACGGCGGATGCGCTGGTGCGCGGCGAGATCGCGATCGCGCCGCTGCTCTACAACGTGATCTACCAGAAGAAGAAGGACGGCGCGCCGATCGAGATCTTCTTTCCGCCTGAAGGTGCCCCGGTCAATCCCTACGCGACCGGCATTCCGAAGACGGCAGCCCATCCCAATGCAGCAAAGCTGTTCTTGAACTGGTGTCTGTCCAAGGAAGGGCAGACCTTCATGATCAAGGAGCTCGGCAATCTCACATCCCTGAAGGCGCCGCCGGCATATCCGGAGGGGTTCGATCCAAAGGTGGTCAAGCTCTGGTATCCGAAGTTCGACGAGTATGTGAAGCTGCATGCGGCGTGGGTCGCGGACTGGGACAAGACGTTTGGCTACCGGCAATAGGCTGATGGTGCAGCGATGACGGCGACGCTCGAAGTCACCGATCTCAGGAAGCAGTTCTCGATCGGCCGCCCGGCCATCGACGGCGTCAGCTTTGGCGTGCCGGCCGGCGAGATTGTGGTGCTGCTGGGGCCGTCCGGCTGCGGCAAGACCACGACGCTGCGCTGCGTCGCCGGGCTCGAGCATCCGACCGGCGGCGAGATCAGCATTTCCGGGCGGGTGGTCTCCTCGCCGGCAAGCGGCATCCTCGTGCCGCCGCGTTCGCGCGATCTCGGCATGGTGTTCCAGTCCTATGCGGTGTGGCCGCACATGACGGTGCGGCAGAACGTGATCTATCCGCTGAAGCACCGCAAGATCGGGCGCACCGATGCCGCCCGCATGGTCGAGGAGGCGCTGGCGCTGGTCGGACTGTCTGACTATGCCGACCGGCCGGTGGTGGCGCTGTCGGGCGGCCAGATGCAGCGCGTCGCGCTGGCGCGCAGCATGGTGTACCGGCCGCAACTGTTGCTGCTCGACGAGCCGCTGTCGAACCTCGATGCCAAACTGCGCCTGCGGCTGCGCGACGACCTTCGCGTCATCCTCAAGCAGACCGGGATGACCGCGCTCTACGTCACCCATGACCAGGCCGAGGCGGTTGTGCTCGGCGACCGGATCGGGGTGATGCGCGACGGCAAGCTGTTGCAGATGGACACGCCCGACGTGATCTACAACCGTCCGGCCGATCTGTTCGTCGCCAATTTCACCGGCGCCACCAACGAACTCGCGGGCACGCTCGTCACATGCAATGGCCGCTATGGCGTGGTCGATTTCGGTGACGGCCGGCAAGGCGAGGTCGCGCTGTGCCAGACGCTCAAGCCCGATGAGAAAGTGCGGATCGCGCTGCGGCCCGAGAACATCGCGATCGGCTGGCCCGACAGCGCCAACACGTTCTCGGCAAAGGTGCTCGACCGCAGATATCAGGGCACCCAGACCGCCTACGGCATCGAGCTGTTCGGCAAACGGCTGGAAGCGATCGAGCTCGGCACCGCCGCGCGCCATCAGGTCGGCGTCGAGGCACAGGTCGCGTTGCCGCGCGAATGCCTGTGGGCCTATCGCGACAGCGGGCCGGCATCGCATGATTAGAGCGACCGCGGCCGTCGGTTCGCAATGATGTGAGGTGAGGCGACCCGTGCCGCCGGTTCGCGCTTTAGGCTTCCTCCACCAGCGCGCGGATGCTGCGGGCGAGTCCGAGGATGCGCGGGCCGCATTCGCGCTCGATCTGCTCGGCGCTGAAGCGGAAGGAAGGGACGCCGCAATTGACCGACAGGCATTCTCCGGTCGGCGTGCGATAGAGCGGGGCGGCGACGCCGAAGATCTCGCGCCGCCATTCGCCGAGCGAGACGGCAAAGCCGCGCTCGCGGCACAATTCGATGTCGGGCAACGTGCGCTTCTGCACGTAGTCGAACTCGTCGGGGCGCTCGGCCTTGACGCGCGCGACATAGGCGCCGAGCTCTTGCTCGGTGAACAGCGACAGCAGGGCGCGCCCCACCGCGGTCGGCGCCAGCGTGCTGACAAAGCCGACGTCGGGCACGTGCGGCGCCGTATCCGTCGTGCGCAGCGTCTCGACATAGATGAAGTCGATGCCGAACGGCATCGCGATCGACACCGTGCCGCCGGCATAGGTCGCGAAGTCGCGCATCAGCGGACGCGCCAGTTGGCGCACCTTCAATGCCGACAGCACGGGGTAGGCGGCGGCGAGCGCGCCCAGTCCGAGCACGAAGCGGCCCTTGGCGTCGCGCCTGAGATAGCCGAGTTGCTCGAGCGTGTAGGTCAGCCGCGACACGGTCGGCCGCGACAGGCCGGTATGCAACGCGAGTTCGGCGTTCGACAGCGAGCCCGGATGACGGCGAAACGCCGCCAGCACGTCGAGGCCGTGCGCCAGGGTGGTCGCAAAGGACGGATCCGCCTGAACCTCGGCAGGGGAAGATGCTGTCATACGGAATATTGGTCTCAGATGGCCAGATTTGTCAATATATCGGAATGAATTTGCAAATCGTATCGATATCGGTTTATCTGCCGGGAATAAGGACAAGGAACCGCTGGAGCGAGGCGCCCTCCGATGACGATGACCGAGCAAGCCCGAGACGCAAAGCCCGCCGCGATCGACAAGGCGCGGCTGCGCCTGAAATATCAGGAGGAGCGTAACAAGCGGCTGCGTCCCGACGGCAATGACCAGTATCTCCAGATCAAGGGCCAGCTCGCGCATTATCTCGACGATCCCTACACGCCGGTCGTTGAGCGCGCGCCGAAGACCGATCACGTTACCTTCGCCTTCATCGGCGGCGGCTTCGCCGGGCTCGCCACCGCGGCGCGGCTGACCGAGGCCGGGATCACGGACGTCCGCATTGTCGAGAAGGGCGGCGATTTCGGCGGCACCTGGTACTGGAACCGGTATCCCGGCGCGCAATGCGACACGGCGTCGATGGTCTACATGCCGCTGCTCGAAGAGACCGGCCACATGCCGTCCGAGAAATACGCGCATGCGCCGGAGATCCTCGCGCACTGCCAGCGGATCGGGAGGCAATTCAATCTCTACGACAATGCGCTGTTCCACACCGAGGTGACGAGCCTCGATTGGGACGCGGCGCAATCGCGCTGGATCATCCGCACCACGCGGGGCGACGCGTTCACCGCGCAATATGTCGGCATCGGCACCGGCCCGCTGCACGTGCCGAAGCTGCCCGGCATTCCCGGCATCGAGCGCTTCAAGGGCCACTCGTTCCACACCAGCCGCTGGGATTACGACTACACCGGCGGTAACCCCAAAGGCGCGCTGATGGAGAAGCTGGCCGACAAGCGCGTCGGCATCATCGGCACCGGCGCGACCTCGGTGCAATGCATTCCGCACCTCGCGCGCGCCTGCAAGGAGCTCTACGTATTCCAGCGTACGCCATCGTCGGTCGATGTGCGCGGCAACGAGCCGATCGATCCCGACTGGTTTGCCGAGATCGCGACGCCGGGCTGGCAACAGCGCTGGCTGGAGAATTTCACCGCCAACCAGGCCGGCGGATCGGCCGAGGAGGATCTGGTGCAGGACGGCTGGACCGACCTGTCGAAGCGGATCCGCGCCAAGATCATGCTGCTGCCGCGCGAGCAGCGAAGCGTGGAGAACATGCGGGCCGCATTCGAGGATTCCGACTTCGAGAAGATGGAGGAAATCCGCAACCGGGTCGACTCCATCGTCCGCGATGCCGACACTGCCAGGAATCTCAAGGCCTGGTACGGCCAGCTCTGCAAGCGGCCATGCTTCCACGACGCCTATCTGCAGGCGTTCAATACGCCGGGCACCCATCTGGTCGATACCGACGGCAAGGGCGTCGAGGAGATCACCGACAACGGGATCGTCGTTGCGGGCAAGGAATATCAGCTCGATTGCATCATCTACGCATCGGGTTTCGAGGTCGGGACGGAATATCGCCGTCGCGCAGGCTTCGATCTGATCGGCCGCGACGGCATCAAGCTGTCGGAGCATTGGGCCGAGGGCATGCGCACCAAGCACGGCATCCACGTGCACGGCTTCCCCAACGTGTTCTTCGTGCAGCCGACCCAGGGCGCCAATCTGATCTCCAACGTGCCGCACAATCTGACCGAAGCGGCGCGGACCATCGCGCTGATGGTCGGCCACGCGCGGGACAACGGCTTCATGGAAATCGAGGTCAGCAAGGAAGCCGAGGATCGCTGGGTCGAGCTGCTGCTGACTGGCGTCGGCCGGATGATCGGCGGGCCGGATTGCACGCCCGGCTACTACAACAATGAGGGCCGTGAGCCCGGTCCCGCGGCCAAGCTCAGTGTCGGCCATCCCTCGGGCGCGCTGGCCTACTTCAAATATATCGACGGCTGGCGCCGTAGCGGCCAGTTCGAGGGCGTGCAATTCCGCTGAGGGAAGCGCGATCGGAACCGATTTCCGCCAATCGAGGGAGTGCTTGAGTATGGCCCAGACAACCGCAAGCGAAACGTCGCACGAAGGTCCGAAGGCGGCATCCGCGCCGGTCATCGCGCAGCACGCGGCGACGCTGAAGGCGCTGCCGTTCGCCGACACCAGGGACTTCGACGACGCCGCGCGCGGCTTCCTCGGCACCATCGAGAACGCACGCGTCACCTCGGCCCAGGGCAGGGTGGTCTGGAGTCTCGAGCCTTACGGATTCCTGTCCGAGGAGAAGGCGCCCGCGACCGTTGATCCGAGCTTGTGGCGGCAGTCGCGGCTCAACATGCATCACGGCCTGTTCGAGGTGGTGCCGGGTGTCTACCAAGTGCGCGGCCTCGACATCGCCAACATGACCCTGATCGAGGGCGACAAGGGCGTCATCGTGGTCGACACGCTGACCTCGATCGAGGGCGCGCGCGCCGCGATGGAATTGTACTTCCGGCACCGCGGCAAGCGGCCGGTCGCCGCCGTCATCTTCACGCACACCCACACCGACCATTGGGGTGGCGCCCGCGGTGTGCTCGACGATGCCATGCTGGCGGCGGGCGTGCCGATCATTGCGCCGAATTTCTTCATGGAGCACGCGGTCTCCGAGAACATCATCGCGGGGCCGGCGATGCTGCGCCGTGCGCAATACCAGTTCGGGCCGTTCCTCGCCAAGGGCGTGCGCGGCCATGTCGACTGCGGCCTCGGCAAGACCATGGCGGCGGGCGGTGTGGCGCTGCTGCGGCCGACCGATTTGATCATCGCGACCGGCGACAAGCGGGTGATCGACGGCGTCGAGTTCGAATTCCAGATGGCGCCGAACAGCGAGGCGCCGGCGGAGATGCATTTCTTCATCCCGCGCTACAAGCTCCTGAATCTTGCGGAGAACTGCACGCACAATTTCCACAATCTGCTGCCGTTCCGCGGCGCGGATGTGCGCGACGCGCTGGCCTGGTCGAAATATCTCGGCGAGGCGCTGCAGATGTGGGGCGGCAAGGCGGAAGCGATGTGCGGCCAGCATCACTGGCCGGTGTGGGGGCAGGCGCGGATCGACACCATGATCCGCGAGCAGCGCGACCTCTACAAATACGCCCATGACCAGACCATCCGGCTGATGAACCACGGGCTCAACGCTGCCGAGATCGCCGAGGCGATCCGTCTGCCGCAGAGCCTGGAGGGCGCCTGGCACGGCCGCGGTTACTACGGCCACATCAGGCACAATGTGAAGGCGATCTACCAGAAATATCTCGGCTGGTACGACGCCAATCCGGTCAACCTCGATCCGCTGCCGCCGGTCGAGGCCGGCAGGAAATATGTCGAGTATATGGGCGGCGCCGACGCGATCCTGAAACGCGCCGCGGCGGATTTTGCCAAGGGCGAATTCCGCTTCGTGGCGCAGGCCGTCAGCCATCTCGTGTTCGCCGAGCCTGATAATCAGGCCGCGCGTTCGCTCCTCGCCGACACGTTCGAGCAGCTCGGCTATGCCGCGGAAAGCTCGACCTGGCGCAACGCCTATCTGTTCGGCGCCCAGGAACTGCGGCAGGGCATGCCGAAGACGCCGCCGCGCTCGCCGATGCCGCGCGAGACGCTGGCTGCGCTGCGCACCGAGCAGCTTTGGGACGTGCTCGGCATCCGCCTCAACGGCCCCAAGGCCGAAGGCAAGCGCATCGTGCTGAACTGGAGCTTTACCGACACCGGCGAGACCTTCGTGCTCAATCTCGAGAATTCAGCCCTGACCTACGTGAGGGATGCGCAAGCGGCCGACGCGCATGCGAGCTTCACGCTGGCGCGCAGCGTGCTGGACGAGGTCATCGCCAAGCTGACCACTTTCCCGGACGCCGTCGATGCCGGCAGGATCAAGGCATCAGGCGAGCCGCAGCGGCTCGGCGAGTTGATGGCGCTGATGGACGAATTCCCGCGGATGTTCGAGATCGTCGAGCCGAAGCGGACGGCGGTGACGTAGAGCCGCACATACAGAACAACGACCGTTACTCTGAGGAGCCGCGCAGCGGCGTCTCGAAGGGCGACAGCCCGGCTGGTGGCCGTGCATCCTTCGAGGCTCGCTGCGCTCGCACCTCAGGATGACGGGATGATTGCAAGCGGGCAAGGCGTCATTGCGAGGAGCGGAGCGACGAAGCAATCCACCTCTCCACAAGCGGAGGTATGGATTGCTTCGCTTCGCTCGCAATGACAGAGAATTGCCGCCCGCTATCTCAAATCCCGAGATACGCCGCCTGCACCTGCTTGTTGCCCGCGAGCTCGGCGCTGGTGCCCTGCATGATCACGTTGCCGCTTTCCAGCACATAGGCGCGCTGCACCAGCGACAGCGCGCGGCTGACATTCTGCTCGACCAAGAGGATCGCGGTGCCCATTTTGTGGATCTCGCCGATCTTCTCGAAGGTCACGTCGGTCATCACAGGCGCGAGGCCGAGCGAGGGCTCGTCCAGCATCAGCAGGCGGGGCTTCAGCATCAGCCCGCGGCCGACCGCGACCATCTGCTGCTCGCCGCCGCTCATGGTGCCGGCGAGCTGTTTCCTGCGGTCGGCGAGCCGCGGGAAGATGCTGTAGACGAGCTCCATCGTGCGCGCGCGATCCGCCTTGGCCTTCGGCGTGTAGGCGCCGATCTCGAGATTCTCCTGCACCGTCATTTCCGGGAACACCTGGCGGCCTTCCGGGACATGCGCGATGCCGAGCTCGGGAATCCGGTAGGGTGGCAGCGTGGCGAGATCGACGCCGTCGAACGTGACCTTGCCGCCGAACAGCTTGACGAGGCCGGAGACGGCGCGCAGCGTCGTGCTCTTGCCGGCGCCGTTGGCGCCTAACAGGCCGACGGCTTCGCCTTCGCCAATGGAGATGCTGACATCGGTGATGGCAGGGACCGAGCCGTAGCTGGCGCTGACCCGGGAGAGCTCAAGCATGGGCGTCTCCCTGCGCCGGCGGATGCACATAGGAGCCGAGATAGGCGCGGATCACTTCCGGATTCTCCACGATCTCCTTCGGCGCGCCCTCGGCGATCTTCTGGCCATGGTCGAGCACCACGATGTGGCGCGCGACCGCCATGATCGCGCGCATCACATGCTCGACGATCACGATTGTGAGGCCGCTGGCGGAGAGCTTCTTCACCAGCGCCACCGCCTGGTCGATCTCGGCCGGGTTGAGTCCGGCCATCACCTCGTCGAGCAGCAGGATCCTGGGCTGCGTCGCCAGCGCGCGCGCCATTTCCAGCCGGCGCTGGTCGATGGTGGTGAGGTCCTTGGCCGGCGTCTGCTCCTTGGCGGAGAGGCCGACGAACTCGATCGCCTCGAGCGCCTTGTTGCGCGCGGCCGCGATATGCCGGTCGCGCAGGAACGCGCCGGTCATCACATTGGCGAGCACGGTCATCGCGCCGAACGGCTTTGCCACCTGGAAGGTGCGGGCAAGGCCCAGCGCGCAGACATCATGCGGCTTGAGCCCCACGACCTCGTGACCGAAGGCGAGCACCGAGCCGGAATCCGGCCGATGAAATCCCGTGATCAAATGAAAGCTGGTGGTCTTGCCGGCGCCGTTCGGCCCGATCAGCGCGACCGTCTCGTTCTCCTGCACCGTGAAGCTGACGTCCTGCACGGCGCGCAGGCCGCCAAAGCGCTTGCTGAGACCCTTGATGACGAGTGCTTCTGCCATCGCGACGACCTCAGGCGCGTGCCGGCTTGCGCCGGGCGGTGCGGTGATAGATGTCAGTCGCGAACCCGATCAGTCCGGTCGGCCGCCACAGGATGACAGCCATCAGGATCAGGCTGTAGACCGTGAGCTGGATACCGCCGACCGAGCTGCCGAGCCAGCTTTGCAGCAGCGCCGACGTGGTCTCCAGCAGCACGGTGCCGATCACCGGTCCCCACAGCGTGCCGATGCCGCCGACGATCGACACCAGCGCCGCCTCGATCGAGACGTTGAAGCTGAACGCGGTCGCAGGATCGATGAAGTAGATGTACTGCGTGTAGAAAGTCCCGGCGAGTGCGGTCAGGAACGCGCTGATCATGTAGATGTCGCGCTTGACCTTCGGCGCGTTGACGCCGATCGCCTCGGCCGCGTCCTCATCCTCGCCGATCGCGACGAGATAGTAGCCGATCCAGGATTTCTCGATCCTGTGGGTGATCCATAGCCCGACCACGAGCAGGCCGAGCACGACGTAATAGTACGACGACTTCTCCTCGAACTGCATCATCAGCGGCGCGCTGCCGAGGTTCGGGATCGTGGTGCCTTCGGCGCCCCAGGCGAAGTCGCGGAACTTGAGGAAGATCAGCATCAGCACCTGGGCGGTCGCAATGGTGGCGATGGTGAAATAGGGGCCGCGCAGGCGGAAGCAGAGCCAGCCGATCGGCAGGCTTGCGAGCATCGCGACCACGCCGCCTGCGATCATCCCGATCCAGGGCGAGATGCCGTAGTTCACCTGCATGATGGTGGAGGTGTAGGCGCCGAGCCCGAAATAGGCGGCGTGGCCGAGCGACAGCTGCTTGGCGTAGCCGCCCATCAGGTTCCAGGCGACGCCGATGAAGGAGAACAGCAGGATGCGGATGAAGATGTCGATCGCGAACGATGAGGTGACGAGCTGGGGCAAGGCGAGCATGACGACGGCCCCGATCGCGAGCCACAGCCATTTCATGTTGCTGGACGTCTGCATCACCGGCCCCTCCTGGCGCCGAGCCCGCTCGGCCTGAAGGCAAGCGTCAGCAGCAGCAGCGCGAACACCACGATCAAGCCGGAATCGGCGCCGACGAACTGGATGCCGAGCGATTCCGCGACGCCCATCATCAGGCTTGCGATCAGCGCGCCCATCACATTGCCGAGCGTGCCCATCACGACGGCGACGAACGCCATCAGCACGAACACCTGGCCGACGAATGGATAGGCCGAATAGAACGGCATCAGCAGCGAGCCGGCGGCGCCCGCGAGCGCCAGCGCGGTGCCGAACGCGACCGCGAACACGCGGTTCGGATTGATCCCCATCAGCATCGCGACGTCGCGGTTCTGCGACGCCGCGCGCATGGCGCGGCCGAGATCGGTGGTGTGCAGGAACACCCACAGCAGCCCGCTCAGCGCCATCGCGACCGCGAAGGCGATCAGTTTCGCCACCGGTATGTACAGCCCGCCGATGTGCCACGCCGCATCCGAATAAGACGTGTGGACGGTGCGGTAGTTGGCGCTGAACAACATCAGCGAGAGATTGAGCAGCAACAGCGACAGCGCGAAGGTCAGGAAGATCTGCGGCATGTCGTTCGGCCCCAGCACCCTGCGGATCAGGAAATGCTGGATCAGGACGCCGGCGAGGAACAGCACCGGCATCGAGACCACGAGCGAGACCAGTGGATCGATGCCGAACTGGGTGGCGAGGAAGAACGAGATATACATCCCGATCATCACGAACTCGCCCTGGGCGAAGTTGACGATCTTGACCACGCCGAAGATCAGCGTGACGCCGATGCTGACAAGCGCGTAGATGCCGCCGATGAGCAGGCCGTTGATCACGGCCTGGGCCAGTGTCTCCCACATGCGATGCGACCGCGGCTCAGGTCTTCATCAGCGGGGCGCGGGCGTCTTCCTTCGGGAAGACGCTGACGAGATCGGTATTTTGCCACTGCACGCCGACCGGGCGGCCGTAGACGTTCTTGCCGTCCGGCCCGAACTTCACCTTGCCGCCCGGCGCCATCGCAGCAAAGCCCGAGGAGACGTCGAGCGTCGAGAGCGCCTCGCGCACCTTCTTGGGATCGGCGGAGGCGGCGCGCTCCAGCGCGTCGGCCAGCATGAAGGTCTGCGCGACCAGGCCGCCGGCATATTCGAACGCGAACTCACCAGTGCGCTTCTTGAATTCGACATTCACCTTCTGCGCGTCGTCGCTGACGTCGTGGTTCCAGTGCGCAACGCCCTGCAGGCCCTCGGCGGCATTGCCGACATTCTTGTAGAAGTCCGGCATCACGAAGCCGCCGGAGCCGCCGTTGATCGCGATGTTGAGCCCGACCTGCTTCACGGTGCGCACGATCAGGATGAGGTCGTTGAGATAGGACAGTGAGAACAGCGTGTTGGCGCCGGAGGCCTTGACCTTGTTGATCAGCGGGCTCGCGTCGGTGAAGCCGGCCGAGTAGGGCTCGAACATCACGATCTCGACGCCTTCGCCCGGCGCCAGCTCCTTCAGCCCGTTCGAGGTCGAGGTGCCGAACGCGGTGTTCTCGAAAATGACGGCGACCTTGGCCTGCTCGCTGACCAGCTTGGCCATCTGCAGCTGCGCCTTGGCAAACTGCGAGGCGCGTGCGAACGGTGTGAAGGTGTAGGTGCGCCCCTTGTTGAGCTGATCGGAGCTCGATCCGGTGATGATCGGGACCTTTGCCCGTTCGCAGACTTCGCTCGCGATCAAGGTCAGCGCGCTGGCGTAGCAGCCATGGATCGCCGACAGCTTGTTGCCCGTGATCAGACGGTCGGTCTCGGTGCGCGTCACCGTGGTGTCGCTCTGCACGTCCGAGACGATGAGGTTGAGCTTGGCGCCGCCGAGCGACTTGATGCCGCCGGCCTCGTTGACCATGTCGACCGCGAGCTTGGCCGCAGCCACGCAGCCGACGCCAATCTGCGCCATGCTGCCGGTGGTCGGATAGAGCGCGCCGATGTTGATCGGATCGGCCGCCCAGCCGCGCAGCGGAACGGCGCCGAACGCGCCTGCCGCCAGCACGCCGCCGGTCTTGGCGAGGAATTTGCGGCGGTTCAGCTTGTTTTGTGAGGCTCTGGTCGGTGCGGCATTATTAATGGCCGACGGCTTGCGGTCCCCTGTCATGGCGTTCCCCCCTGCGCGATCACGGCACGGTTGCTCCGTCCGCTCGCTTATTATTTTTTGCTCAAGCGCGGCGCATAAGAGCACGTAATTCGGCATTCGCAAAGGCGATATCAGCCGAACTGATGGGGAAACCTGTCATCGCTGGTGCGTCGCAGCAATCGCGCGACCCGCGCATGCGGAGTGTTTTGCTGCGTGAGAGTTGCCGCCGCGCACGACGGTATTATTGACAATCGAACGACCCGACGAACCGGCACGGATGGTGCCGGCCGGCCCGCCGGATCATTCGATCGGCCGCTGCAACTGCTACTCCGCGCTGGCCACCAGTTTGAAGCGCGGCTCGGCTTCCATCAGGCCGCGGAAGGCGGCGAGATAGTCGAGCGCCATGCGCCGCGCGGTGAAGCGGGTCTCGAACTGCTTGCGGATCGCGTCGCGATTGAGCGTTCCCAGGCGGCCGACGGAGGAGATCGCACTGATCTCGTCCTCGACGATGAAGCCGGTCAGGCCATCCTCGATGATCTCCGGCACCGAGCCGCGGTTATAGGCGATGACGGGCGTGCCGCAGGCCATCGCTTCGATCATCACGAGGCCGAACGGCTCCGGCCAGTCGATCGGAACCAGGAGCCCGATCGCGCCGCTGAGAAAATCCGGCTTCTCGCGGTCGCTGATTTCGCCGATGAACTCGACCAACGGGTTGCTGGTGATCAGCGGCTTGATCAACTCATCGTAATATTCCTGGTCGGCACGATCGACCTTGGCCGCGATCTTCAGCGGAATGCCGCAGCGGGTTGCGATCTTGATCGCGCGATCGACGCCTTTCTCCGGCGCGATGCGCCCGAGTACCGCGAGATAAGACGGCTTCGCTGGTTGCGGCGTCAGCAGATTCTCCGGCAGGCCGTGATGGATGGTGCGCACCCAATGCGCCTGCGGCACCGGCCGCCGCTGCGCGTTGGAGATCGAGATCACCGGAATCTTCGGGAAGGTGTTGAAGACCGGCTGATGCTCCGGCAGGTCGAGCCGTCCGTGCAAGGTGGTGACGAACGGCGTCGGCTGCCGCGCGAACAGCGACCACGGATAATAGTCGAGATGGCAGTGCAGGAAGTCGAACTCCTCGTCGTCGGCCTTCTGCCGCACGCGTTCCAGCATCACCATGTGGAGCGCATTGGGATCGCGGACCGAGCCGTCGAGCCGCAGTGCCTTCGGCCAGGTCGCATCGAGCTTCGCGGAGGTTTGAGAATCGCCACTGGCGAACAACGTCACGTCATGTCCAAGTGTTACAAGTTCTTCGGTCAGCCAGTGCACGACCCGTTCGGTGCCGCCGTAGAGCTTGGGGGGAACAGCCTCCGTCAGCGGGGCAACCTGCGCGATGCGCATCTCTCCGTCTCCTGTTTGTAATGTGGAATGAACTACCCTCAGCCCTCAGATGGCACCGACATGCCAAAGACGGGAACGTTCTCGCACGTGCGAGGTTCCTTAGATGTGGGAGATCTGCCGCTTCTTTCTTCCATCACACTGTGGTCTTGCTGATGCCATCACGCTCCAACACGGTTTTGCCTATGCCAGCGTTGCAAAATTGTTGCGCACTGATGGCTGCATCAAGGAATCCCACCGCCGCCCTTCACGTCATCGTGCGCGAGAGCTTCGACTAGAATTTTCTCGTTCACCTTCAACAGCTTTGCAGGACGTCATGGACCATCTGTCAGGATACGCGCATCGTCCGTTTCCCTTTGTGTTGCGCTATCTGCGCCGGCGTCTGCCGTCGCATGTTGTGATTTTGTCAGCCGTTGTTGCGGCGGTTGCCTGCTCGGTAGGCACGCAATACGGCGTGAAGAATCTGGTCGATGCGTTGTCGGCGGGGCCGTCGGCCGCGAACGGCGTATGGCTGGCATTCGCTCTGCTCATGTCACTGATCGCAGCCGACAACTTCCTGTGGCGGATCGCGAGCTGGACCGCGAGCTACACCTTTGTCAGCGTCACCGGCGATCTTCGCCGCGACATGTTCCGCCATCTCACCGGCCACGCGCCGAGCTATTTCACGGACCGGCTGCCGGGCATGCTGACCAGCCGGATCACGGCGACCTCGAACGCGGTGTTCACGGTCGAGAACATGTTCGTATGGAATGTGTTGCCGCCCTGCATCGCGACCTTCGCGGCGATCGCCCTAGTTGGAACAGTCAGCGTGACAATGTCAGCAGTGCTGATCCTGATCGCGGGAACCATGGTGGTGGCCATGTTCCGCATCGCCGCCGCCGGCCGGCCGCTGCATGACGATTTCGCCAACAGGGCGGCCGCCGTGGACGGCGAAATGGTCGACGTCATCAACAACCTGCCGCTGGTACGCGCGTTCTGCGGCCTCGGCTATGAGCACGAACGCTTCGATGCGACCGTCAATCGGGAACTCGTTGCGCGTGGCCGTTCCCTGCGCTACCTTGAGAAGCTTCGTCTCATTCACGCCGGCGTGACCGTCATCCTGACCATCGCGATGCTGGCCTGGGCGCTCAGTCTCTGGCAGCAGGGCGCGGCGACCACCGGCGACGTCGTGCTGGTCTGCACGCTCGGCATCTCGATCCTCAGCGCCACCCGCGATCTCGCGGTCGCGCTGGTCGACGTCACCCAGCATGTCGCGCGGTTGACCGAGGCCCTGGCGACGCTGTTGCAGCCGCACGAGCTGAAGGACCATCCGGAGGCCGAGGCGCTGGTGAAGAGCGGCGCGGCGATCGCCTTCAACAACGTCTCGTTCCGCTATCCCGGCGGCCTGCAGGTGTTCGAGCGCTTCAGCCTGCGCATCCAGCCCGGCCAGCGGGTCGGCCTGGTCGGCCACTCCGGCGGCGGCAAGTCAACACTGTTTACCCTTCTGCAGCGCTTCTACGACGTCGAGCAGGGCAACATCACCGTCGACGGCCAGGACATCTCGCGCGTCACCCAGCAGAGCCTGCGCGCCGCAATCTCGGTAGTGCCGCAGGATATCTCGCTGTTCCACCGTTCGATCCTGGAGAACATCCGCTACGGCCGGCCGGACGCGACCGACGACGAGGTGCTGCGGGCGGCGATCGCGGCGCGCTGCGACTTCATCGAGAGCTTGCCCGAGGGCATGAACACCATCGTCGGCGACCGCGGCGTCAAGGTCTCCGGCGGCCAGCGCCAGCGCATCGCGATCGCGCGCGCCTTCCTGAAGGATGCGCCGATCCTGCTGCTCGATGAGGCCACCGCGGCGCTCGATGCCGACTCCGAGGAGGCGATCCGCGAGGCGTTGTCGCGGCTGATGCGCGGGCGTACCGTGGTCGCGATCGCGCACCGCCTCGCGACGTTGCGCAGCTTCGATCGCGTGCTTGTGCTGCAGGGCGGCCGGATCGTCGAGGACGGTCCGCCCGATATCCTCGTGAAGGGAAGGGGCCCCTACCGCGACCTGGTCGCGCGTGAGATGGGCCGCCTTTCCACCAGCGCGGCCTGACCCCGCGTCGTCAAGTGCGTTTGTGCGTTCCGGTGCGTTCGTTCGAACCAGGATAGGGCCAAGCAAAGTCGCCAGAGGTTCAGATGGCAGCTGACGTCGTTACGCAGATCATCACCGCTCGCATCACGGAGCACGTCGCCGAATCGCCGTTCTACATTCCGATGACCGGGCCCGCGGCGCGGCCGCGGCGCTCGCTCAAGCATGACGACACCTTTATCGTGCTCGACAGCCATGGCGACATCGGCGCCTCGGCCGGCGGGCCGGACGGCCTGTTCAACGCCGACACGCGCTATCTGGCGCGGCTGGAAATGGTGCTGGAGGACGTGCAGCCGCTCCTGCTCGGCTCCAACATGCGCGACGACAATTCCGCGCTGACGGTCGACCTCACCAATTCCGACGTCTATCGCGACGACCGTCTCACGCTGCCGAAGGACACGCTGCACATCGTGCGCTCGATCTTTCTGTGGCGCGGCACGGCCTATCAGCGCATCGGCCTGCAGAATCACGGCGATCATGCCGCGAGCTTCGATCTCACGCTGCTGTTCGACAACGACTTTGCCGATCTGTTCGAGGTGCGCGGCGAGCGCCGGCCGCGGCGTGGCATCGGCTCGAGCAAGCTGCTCGGACCGACCGACGTGGTGCTGGAATATTGCGGCCTCGACGAGCAGACGCGGATCACCGCGCTGCATTTCGATCCGCGGCCGACGCGGCTGTCGGTCAACGCGGCGACCTATCATTTCGATCTCGAGCCGGGGCAGGTCACGTCGCTGTTCGTCGCGGTCTCCTGCAACAAGCCGATCATGCAGAAGCCGGTGCCGTTCTTCCGCGGCCTGCTGGCGCATCGCCGCGAGATGCGGACTTCGTCGGCCGGCGCAGCCAGCATCGAGACCTCGAACAACATCTTCAACGAGGTGCTGTGCCAGGCGATGGCCGACCTCAACATGCTGATGACGGAGACGCCGCAGGGCCGTTACCCCTATGCCGGCATTCCCTGGTATTCGACGACGTTCGGCCGCGACGGGCTGATCACCGCGCTGCAGATGCTGTGGGTCGATCCGCGGATCGCCAAAGGCGTGCTGAAGCGGCTCGCGCTGTTCCAGGCCAAGGCGGTCGATCCGCTGGCCGATGCCGCGCCTGGCAAGATCCTGCACGAGATGCGCGGTGGCGAGATGGCCGCGCTTCGTGAGGTGCCGTTCGCGCATTATTACGGCAGCGTCGATTCGACTCCGCTGTTCGTGCTGCTCGCCGGGCTCTATCTGGAGCGCACCGGCGATTTGGACACGCTGCGCGAGCTGTGGCCCGCGGTCGAGGCCGGCTTGCAATGGATCGACGGCCCGGGCGATCCCGATCGTGACGGCTTCGTCGAATATCAGCGCGCCACCGAGGAGGGGCTGCGCAATCAAGGCTGGAAGGATTCGTTCGACGCCATCTTCCACGCCGACGGAACGCTTGCCGAGGGCAATATCGCGCTGGCGGAAGTGCAGGGCTACGTGTTTGCCGGCAAGCAGCTTGCCGCGCGCGCGGCGCGCAAGCTCGGCTTTGCCGACAAGGCTGCGAAGCTGGAAGCCGAGGCCGAGCGGCTGCGCGAGCGGTTCGAGGAAGCATTTTGGTGCGAGGAGCTCGGCACCTATGCGGTCGCGCTCGACGGCGCCAAGCAGCCGTGCAAGGTGCGCACGTCGAATGCCGGCCAGACATTGTTTTCCGGCATGGTGCGGGAAGACCGCGCGCGACGGGTCGCCGCCGACCTGATGAGCCAGAAGTTCTTTTCGGGCTGGGGCATCCGCACCGTCGCCGCGGGCGAAGTGCGCTACAACCCGATGTCCTATCACGACGGCTCGATCTGGCCGCATGACAATGCGCTGATCGCGCTCGGATTTGCCCGCTACGGCCTCAAGCATTCGGTCGCGCATCTGTTCAAGGGCCTGTTCGACGCCGCGAGCTATATGGAACTGCGGCGGCTGCCGGAATTGTTCTGCGGCTTCCGCCGCGAGCGCCGGCGCGGCCCGGTGCTCTATCCCGTGGCCTGTGCACCGCAGGCCTGGGCGAGCGCGACGCCGTTCACGCTGCTGGAGGCGGCGCTCGGCCTCGAGTTCGACACCGCGCGCGGCGAGATTAGGTTGCGCGATCCGCGGCTGCCGGAGTTCCTCAGCGACGTGGTGCTGCGCGACCTGAGACTCGGCGCTTCCAGCGTCGATCTGAGGCTGCGCCGCCATGACGACGAGGTGTCGCTCGAAGTGTTGCGCACGCGCGGCCAGATCCAGGTGTCTATCGTGCTGACGCATTGAGCGTCGTCGCGCGGCATGCGTGCGCCGGGAAATCGCGGGGAGAGTAACATGCGTCCGAGGATGATGATGATGCTGGTCGCAGCGGCGCTGTTGGCATGCGCGGGTGTCCGGGCCGCCGACGACGAAGCGCCGGCGCCTGCACCATCGCCGCCGGCCGTGCAGGCGCCGCCAGCAACGCCAGCAACTCCTGCGCCGCCGGCAGCCCAGGCGCCGCCAGCAGCCTCTGCGACGCCGAAGGAGCAGGCGAAGGAGCCCTCAAAGGAATCGTCCAAGGAACCGTCCAAGGAACCGTCGCCGCCGCCGTCGGTGACTGTGATCGGTGCTCGCGATGCGCACGGCATTCTCGGGCGCGACGTTCGCAGTTCCGCCAATGAGAACATGGGCCGTATCGTCGACGTCATTGTCGACCGCGACGGCAAGGTCCGCGCCGCAGTGATCGATTTCGGCGGCTTCCTCGGCGTCGGCAGCCGCAAGATCGTGGTCGATTGGAACGCGCTGCGTTTCGCCGGTGTTTCCAGCAAGAGCGACAGCATCACGCTGGACCTCAACAAGCAGCAGGTGAGCGCTGCGCCCGAGTACAAGGAAGATACGCCGCTGATCGTGCTGGGCGCGGCGGGAAGCCTGCATCCATGGGATTACGAACATTAGGGGGGTAGAGCTGGTCGCGCGTCCGAACTCTTCTTTAGAGACGGTTGGCGACGATCGTGGCGAGCGATCAGCCGGCAGCACCAACGTTGTGTCAATTGTCCCCGATCAGCCCACTCCGGAGGAACCGCGCGGGCCGTCGCGGGAAAGCCAGCGCGGCCTCGACTGGTTCATCTTCTTCCTGGCCGACGTGCAGACCGGCTTCGGCCCGTTCGTCGCGGTCTATCTGACGACACAGAAATGGACCCAGGTCGAGATCGGCTTCGTGCTCTCGATCGGCGGCATTATCGGCCTCTTGGGCCAGATGCCTGGCGGGGCGATCGTCGATGCGGCGCGCTCCGAGCGGGTCGTTGCGGGCTGTGCGGTGGCCGCGATCGGCGCCAGCGCGCTGGCCTATGCGCTCTGGCCGATCTTTCCCGTGGTGACGCTCGCCGCGACGCTGCACGCGCTCGCGAGCTGCGTGCTTGGCCCGGCGATCGCCGCGATCAGCCTCGGCCTGGTCGGGCCGCTTGCGATCGGCGAGCGGCTCGGCCGCAATGCGCGCTTCGCCTCGCTCGGCAGCGGCTCGGCCGCGGCACTGATGGGCGCCTGCGGCTATCTGCTGTCGAGCCGCTCGGTGTTCCTCGTCACTTTCATCCTGGCGATCCCGACGCTGTTGTCACTGGCGCGGATCCGCGAGCGCGAGATCGACATCGCGCAGGCCCATGGCGAGGTGAAACGGGAAGTCCCCGACAAGCGCGCCACCAGCGTCGTCAGCCTGGTGCGGCAGCGGCCGCTCCTGATCTTTGCCGGCGCGATGATGCTGTTCCAGCTCGCCAATGCCGCGATGCTGCCCTTGATGGCGGGCGTGGTGACGACACGGTCGAGCCAATGGGCGCCGGTCCTGATCGCTGCCTGCATCATTGTGCCGCAGGCGATCGTCGCGCTGTCCTCGCCGTCGGTCGGCCGCAAGGCCCAGGCCTGGGGGCGGCGGCCGCTGCTGTTGATCGCATTCGCCGCGCTGGCGATCCGCGGCCTGTTGTTCGCGACGGTGCGCGACCCCTATGTGCTGGTGATGGTGCAGATTTTCGACGGCATCACCGCGGCGATCTTCAGCGTGATGGTGCCGCTGATCGTGGCCGACATCGCCTTCGGCAGCGGCCATTTCAACCTGGCGCAGGGCATTGTCGGCACCGCAGTCGGCATTGGCGCGTCGCTCAGCACGGTGCTGGCCGGCTATGTCAGCGACAAGCTCGGCAGCAGCACCGCCTTCATGGGGCTGGCCGGGATCGCCGCATTCGGGCTGTTCGTGATCTGGCTGGTGATGCCGGAGACGCGGCGGACGTCATGATGGCAGGGCACAACCGCGGCACCATTGGCCGCCACCGACCAGACTGGGATACGGCTACCGGTCGGTTTTGCTGCGCGGCACCCTTTCTCCTGCATGTGCCGTCATATATGAGTGAATACATAAGTGATTTGCTGCTGGAACGAGTCCGATGGTCCCCAGGAGCGAGTTCGCGCGTTGGACCGTGGCGGCGATTAATCAATCCAAAATCGCGGTCTGGTACGGGATTGACGGAGCGCGGGCAGGCATTTCGACCGAGGAGCGGCATGGTACATCGAACGACGACGGCGCAAACCACCGGAGCGATGCGGCGTTGGGGCCAACCCGCCTTTGTGACTTTCGCAGCGATGGTCACACTTGCGTCACTGACCGGTGGCGTCGCGGCGAAAGAGCAGCGTCCCGCGGCAGCCGTCGAGGCGACCGCGCCGCGCACCGCTGGCGAGCCGATCATGGCGATCGTGTCGATCAAGGCCCAGAAGGTGACGCTCTACGACGCCGAGGGCTGGATCTACCGTGCGCCGGTCTCGAGCGGCGTCAAGGGACGCGAGACGCCGGCCGGCGTCTTTGCGCTGATCGAGAAGGACAAGGACCACCACTCGACCCTGTATGACGATGCCTGGATGCCCAACATGCAGCGCATCACCTGGAACGGCATCGCGCTGCATGGCGGGCCGTTGCCGGGATATGCGGCCTCGCACGGCTGCGTCCGGATGCCCTACGATTTTGCCGAGAAGCTGTTCGACAAGACCCGAATCGGGATGCGGGTGATCATCGCGCCGAACGATCCGGCCCCGGTCGATTTCACCCATCCGGCGCTGTTCGTGCCGAACGCGCAAGCCATTGCGGCGGCTCCGGCGCGCGCCGAGAAGCTCGGCCGCGAGGCCGCGGATGCCGCCAAGGCAGCCGACGAGGCGAAGAAGGTTTCGATAGCCGCGACCAAGGAGGCCGCACTGTTCACGCCTGCGTCGCTGCGCAAATTGCAGCAGATCAAGACCCGTGCCGACGCTGCGGTTGCGTTGGCCGACAAGACGCTCGCCGCGGCCAAGACCGACCAGGCCAAGGCGCGCGCCGAGGATCTGAAGCAGAAGGCAGTGGCCAAGGCCGCGGAAGCGACCACGCAGTTCGAGGCCGCCCAGGGCGACGCCAAGCCGAAGCTTGATGCGGCAGCCGCCGCCAAGGACGCCGCCAAGGCGGCCGAGACCAAGAAGGCGGATACCCAGAAGGCGGCGACCGAGGCGAAGCTCGCGCTGGAGCCGGTGTCCGTCTACATCAGCCGCGCGACGCAGAAGCTTTACGTTCGGCGCAACACCCACAAGCCGTGGGCTGATGGCGGCGAGGTGTTCGACTCGAGCATCGAGGTTCCCGTCACGATCCGCGATCCGGACAAACCGATAGGTACGCACATCTATACGGCGATGGCGCGCAACGACGCGGGCGGCCTGCGCTGGACCCAGGTGACGATCGACGAGGGAGACAACGCCAAGGACGCGCTCGACCGTGTCACCATCCCGCAGGATGTACTGGACCGCATCGCGCCGACCGCCGTTGCGCGCTCTTCGATCATCATCTCGGACGAGCCTTTGAGCGCCGAGACCAACTATCGCACCGAGTTCGTCGCCGTGCTGAGCAACCAGCCCCAGGGTGGTTTCATCACGCGCAAGCCGACCCGGCCCATGATGACCGACGACATGGTTGCGAGCAGGGACGACGACGGTTTCGGCTTCTTCTCTCAGCGCAGCTGGAATCCCCAATCGGGCACCCAATACGGCACCCCGTATGGCAGTCCCCAATACAGCAATCCCCAGTACGGCAATCCCCAGATTTACGGCAATCCGCAAGCGGCCAATCCGCGCCGGCGCGGCGGCCAGTACTTCTGGCAATCGCAACAGGACTGGTAACGGAGCGTCGAGGACGCAGGCCGCAACGAGCGGCCGCGGCGTCAGATCGGCATTGCAGCGTTGGGCGGCGGCGTGATGCCGCCGCCCAATCGCATTGTGCGGTTGCCCGTCTTACGGGCGAGCTTCCAGGATCAGGTTGAACGGCGTCTCCGCGGCGCGGCGGAACCGCGAGAAGCCGCCCTGGCGCGCCACCTCGCGCAGTCTTGCCTCTCCGGCCTGCGCGCCGAGCGCGAGCCCGACCTCCTGGTCCAGCGACGCCGGCGTGCAGATCATCGTCGAGGCGGCGTAGTAGACGCGCCCGATCGGATTGAGGTTGTCCTCCAGCCGGTCGTTGGCGAACGGCTCGATCAGCATGCAGGTGCCGTCGTCGGCGAGGGTGGAGCGGGTGTGCTTGAGGGCGCCGACCGGATCGCCCATGTCGTGCAGGCAGTCGAAGAAGCACACGAGGTCATAGCCCTTGGCCGGGAATGTCTTGGCGGAGTGCGTTTCGAAATGAACGCGGTCCGACAGTCCCGCCTCCCGCGCGGACTTCCGCGCCGCCTCGATCGAGCCGTCGTGATAGTCGAAGCCGTAGAAGGTTGATTTCGGAAACGCCTCCGCCATCAATCGCGTCGAGACGCCGTGCCCGCAGCCGACGTCGGCGACGACAGCGCCTTTCTTCAGCTTGTCGACGACGCCCTCGAGCGCCGGCAGCCATTCCTGCACCAGATAGTGCTTGTAGCTGGTACGGAAGAAGCGGGCGGTGCCGCAGAACAGGCACTCGCTGCGCCTGTTCCAGCCGACGCCCTTGCCGGTCCTGAAGGCGTCGGTAATTTTTGGCTCATCGAGAAAGGTCGCGCCGACCAGGCTTCCGACGGCGCCGAGGAAGACCGGGCTGTCCTCGTCGGCCAGCGCGAGCGCCTGCTCGGGCAGCATCGAGAATTTTCCGGATGCCTTGTCGTACTCGATGTAGCCGGAGGCCGCCTGCGCCGACAGCCACTCCTGGATGTAGCGCTCGGCCGTTCCCGTTGCCTTGGCCAGGGCCGCGGCATTCATCGGCCCGCCCTGCGCGAGGGCCCTGTACAGCCCGAGCTTGTCGCCCAGCAGCATCAACGAGGCGTTCATCGCCGCGCCGACATCGCCGATCATCTTTCCCATGAATGAATTGAGGCGCTCTTCGTTGACGTCCATGATGTTCCTCCATCGCAATCGCGTTTGGCCAAAAGTCATCATTCGCAATTTCACGCATGCGTCGTCGTCCAGCCGTGTGGCGACGTGATCGCCTGAAAGGTTCGGTGCAATGACCCGATTGTTACCGGGCCGGTGGGATCCCACAGCCGCCCGGCTTCACAAGCCCGCGACGCGGGCCGCCTACGCCATCACGCGCGGCATGACCACCCGTTTGTACAGCGCTCCGTAGCAGGCGGCCGACAGGTCCCAACTGTAGGACTTGGCCATCGCGCTGGAGCGCATGGCGTTGAGCCGGTCCTTGGCGCGGTAGGCGTCGAAGGCGCGCCTGACGCCGCCGAGAAAGGATTCCGTCGACGGCTGCGCGAACAGGAAGCCGGTCTCGCCGTCGGCGATGGTTTCCGCAAGCCCGCCGGTCTGGTGGCCGATCGGCAGCGAGCCGAAGCGCTGCGCATACATCTGGCTGAGGCCGCAGGGCTCGAAGCGCGACGGCATCAGGGTGAAATCGCTGCCGGCGAAGATCCGGCGCGCCTGCGCGTCGTTGAAGCCGATGATCACGCCGATCGCATCGGGCCGGCGGCGATGCGCGGCCACCAGCGCATCCTCGATGGCCGGCTCGCCGCTGCCGGTGACGACGATCTGTCCGCCGTCCCTGACGATCTCGTCGGCGGCCGACAGCACGAGGTCGACGCCTTTCTGATGCACGAGGCGGGCGACGAGGCCAAAGATCGGCCCGCGCGAGACCGCAAGGCCGAACTGGCGGCGGACATAGTCGGCGTTGGCCTGCTTGCCCTTCCAGTCGCCGGCGCCGAACGGCTGTGCGAGCTGCGCGCAGTGGCGCGGATCCCAGCTCTCGTCGATGCCGTTCAGGATGCCGGTCAGCTGGTCGGCATCGGAGCGCACCCGGAGCAGGCCTTCCAGGCCGCAGCCGAGCTCTGCGGTCGTGATCTCCCTGGCATAGGTCGCGCTGACCGTGGTCAGATGCGAGGCGTAGACGAGGCCGCCCTTGAGGAAGGAGAGCTTGTCGTAGAACTCCAGCCCGTCGATGTGGAACGAGCTTTCCGGTGCGCCGATCCGCCGCAGCGAGTCCTTCGGAAACAGGCCCTGATAGGCGAGATTGTGGATGGTCAGGATCGACGGAATCCGCGCGCCGCGCCAGGCGAGATAGGCCGGTGTGAGCGCGGCCTGCCAATCGTTGGCGTGTACGAGGTCCGCTGCCCAATTCTTGTCCAGCGTTCCGGCTGCAAGTTCGGCAGCGGCCGAGGCAAAGCGGCCGAAGCGGATGTCGTTGTCGGGCCAGTCGCGGCCGGACTCATCGCCATAGGGATTGCCCGGCCTTTCGTAGAGTTGCGGGCACAGCAGCACGTAGACCGGAAGTCCGTCCCTGGTCGACGCACGCCCGAGCGTGCAGGCCGGCATCTCGGCGAGCGCTCGGCATTGCCCAACGATTTCAATATGCGTGAACTGTTCGACCACATCCCGGTAGCCGGGAAGCATGATCCTGACGTCGCTCCACGGGCGGAGCGCCCGCGGAAGGGCAGCGGAAACGGCGGCGAGCCCGCCCACGCGGACGAAATCGTCCATCTCCGTCGTGACGAATAAGACCTTCAACAAGCGCCCTCGTTCCAGCCCGTGACATGGCTATGCAAGATCGGGTCCAATCTGCCTTTGAGTAAAATGCAAGACGGCCCGCGCTCCCGGTCTGGACGAGACGCTTTCCTGTCAGGGCGGCTCACTTTAGGGTCACGCGACGCCGAACAACCAATGACGAAGGTGGAGGAAGCCTTGCCGACGACCATAGCCGCTGACGATGAGGGGAATTTGACACGGAGCTTCGACGGCCTTCGCGTGCTCGATTTTTCGACCACGATCGCCGGACCTCATTGCACGCGGATGCTCGCCGACATGGGCGCGGAGGTAATCAAGATCGAGCCCGCCGAGGGCGAGACGATGCGGACGCGGCCGCCGGTGCGCAACAATTGCTCGACGGCGTTCGGCCAGCTCAATATCGGCAAGAACAGCCTGGTGCTCGACCTGAAGTCGCCGGCCGGCGTCGAAGCCGTGCGCCGGCTGATCGCCACCGCCGACGTGCTGGTGGAGAATTTCCGTCCCGGCGTGATGCGGCGGCTGAACCTCGACTATGCCTCTATCCGCGACATCAATCCAAAATTGATCTTTTGCTCGATCTCCGGCTACGGCCAGACTGGCCCATCAGCGGAATTGCCGGCCTATGCGCCGGTGATCCATGCCGCCTCGGGATACGAGATGGCGCATCTCGCCTATCAGCCGGGCCGCAGCCGGCCGGACTATTGCGGCATCTACCACGCCGATGTGCTGACCGGCGTTTACGCCTTCGGTGCGATCTCGGCGGCGCTCTACCAGCGCGCCGCCAGCGGCAAGGGCCAGCACATCGACGTCTCGATGCTGGAATCGATGCTCAGCCTGACCCTGAACGAGTTGCAGTGGTCGCAATTCGAGGTGAAGCAAACCCAGCGCCCGATGTTCGGCCCGATCGAAACCACCGACGGCTACGTGATGGTGGCGATCGCCAGCGAGAAGACGTTCCAGAACCTGATGCAGGTGATCGGCCGTCCCGATTGGGTATCCGACCCGCGCTTCGCCAAATATGCCGATCGGCGGGAGAACTGGGCAGGCCTGATGGAGGGCGTGGAGGCGTGGTCGCGCTCGGTCAGCACGCAGGCCTGCCTTGCCGCGCTCAACGAGTATGGCGTGCCGTCATCGGCCTATCGCACCGTGCGCGAGGCGCTCGCCGATCCGCAGATCGCCCATCGCGGCGCGCTGGCCGAGGTTGTGGACGGCGGCGGCAGCTTCAAGGTGCTCAATCTGCCGTTCCGCATGTCCGGCGCTGCGGTCGGTGCGCGCAAGCGGATGTCGACGCTCGGCGAGCACACGCTGTCCTATCTGAAGGAGATCGGGCTCTCCGAGGATCAGATCGCAGGCTTCGCGGCGCAATCGGCAAAGAGGGGTGCGTAGTTAAGCCTGCGGCTTTTCATCCGTATTACGGTCTTGTCGCGCGCGGCGATTCCGGACAATCTGCCGCCCAACAGACGACGATCCGGAACACCGGACGTCGCCCACCTGGGAGGGAGCATTGATGAAGCTGGTCGGGCGCGCGCACGCCGTTGCGCGCATATTTCTTGTGGCGGGATTCAGTGCCGCGGCATTCGCTGCACCGGCCAATGCGCAGAAGCAGGGCGGCACGCTCAACGTTGGCCAGGAACTCGACATTCCCGGCTTCGACCCGCTCAAGGTCGGCGTCTACGACACCTCAGCCAATACCGCGGCTGCCGCAATCTTCGACACGCTGACCACACTCGACGACAAGGGCGAGGTGAAGCCGAAGCTCGCGCTGTCATGGGAGCATTCGGAAGACTTCAAGACCTGGACCATCAAGCTGCGTCCAGGCGTCAAATTCCATGACGGCACGCCATTCAACGCGAAGGCGGTGAAGGAGAATTTCGACCGCCAAAAGGATCCCGCCAACAAATGCCGTTGCGCGTTCTACATCACGAACATCATCAGCGTGAACACGGTCGACGACCTGACGGTGGTCTATAATTTCAGCGACCCGGCCGTGAACTTCCCGGCGACGCAGACCATTCAAAGCTCCAACAACGTCATGCAGTCGCCGACCGCATGGAAGACCAAGGGCGACGACTACAACCGCAACCCGGTCGGCACCGGTCCCTACATCCTGAAGTCCTGGACCGCCGGCGACCGCATGGTGCTCGAGAAGAACCCGGACTACTGGAACAAGGGCAAGCCCTATCTCGACCGCATCGTCCTGAAGCCCTTGCCGGATGCACAGTCGCGCTTTGCCTCGCTGCAATCGGGCGAGGCCGACATCATCTGGGACGACGAAGCCGATGCCGACAACATCATCAGGGCGCGCAAGGACACGAGCCTGACCGTGCATACCTATGAAGGCTCGGGGGCTGCGGTCGCTGCCTTCAACACCAAGGTCGCGCCGTTCGACGACGTGCGCGTGCGCCAGGCGCTGGTGATGGCGCTCGACCGAACGAAGATGTCGCAGGCGATTACCAATGGCCTGGCGCGACCGGCCAGCAATCCCTACGGCGACGGGTCCTGGGTGAAGTGCAAGGATGATGGCGCGCTGCCCTACGATGTCGAAAAGGCCAAGGCGTTGATCAAGGATTACGGCAAGCCGGTCGAATTCAAGATGCTGGTCACGGCGACGCCGCGCGGCCGCACCGGCGGCCAGGTGCTGCAGCAATTCTGGAAGCGTATCGGCGCCAACATGGAGATCGAGCAGGTCGATCAGGCAACGATTCCGCCGCGCGCCTTCATGCGCCAGTTCCAGCTCACGCCGTGGCGCATCGTCGATCTCGCCGATCCCGATCCGCAGATGTACGCCAATTTCCACACCGGCAGCCCGGTGGCGCTGGCGAACTACTCCAACCCGGAACTGGACCGCTTGCTGGAGCATGCGCGGACCACGGCCGACGTCGCCCAGCGCACTGAGGACTATTGCGCGATCAGCCGCCTGATCAACAAGGAAGCAATCTGGTTCTGGACCTTCCAGAACACCTACTACGCAATCTCGAGCGCGAAGGTGAAGGGCGTGCCGAAGATGTTCAACGGGGTGCTCGACGTCTCCGACGCCTGGAAGGAATAGCCTTTCATGCTGTTCTTCGTCGCGCGCAGGCTCCTGTACCTGGTACCGGTGCTGATCGCGGTCTCGGTCCTGACTTTCGTGATCGCCTCGCTGTTGCCCGGCGATCTGGCCTATGTGATCCTCGGCGACCAGGCGACGCCGGAGAACGTCGCGGCCCTGCGTCACGACATGGGGCTCGATCAGCCGATCTGGCTGCGCTACCTCGGCTGGCTGTGGCACATCCTGCAGGGTGATTTCGGACGATCCTTCCGCACCGGGCAGACGGTGCTGCAGGCTGTCAGCGACCGCGTCCCGGTCTCGTTCGAGCTGATGATCCTGGCCGAGCTGATCGGGCTCGCGATCGGCGTGCCGCTGGCGATCGCCTGCGCGGCCAAGGCCGGCAGCGCGTTCGACCGCTTCATGACCGGCTCGGCCTTCGGCATGCTGTCGGTGCCGACCTTCCTGTCCGCGATCCTGCTGATCTATCTGTTTGCGGTCGAGCTGCGTCTGCTGCCGGCGACCGGCTACGTGCCGTTCACCGAGCACCCGGTCGCCAATCTGCGCTTCATGGTGCTGCCGGCGTTGACGCTCGGGCTTGCGGAATGGCCGGGCATCATGCGCGTGCTGCGCTCCGACATGATCGCGGCGCTGCAGGAGGACTACATCGCGCTCGCCAAGGCGAAGGGCCTCAAGCCGTCGCGCATCCTGTTCGTGCACGCGTTGAAGCCGTCGTCGCTGACGCTCGTCACCATCACCGGCATCAATATCGGCCGCTTGATCGGTGGTGCCGTCATCGTCGAGTCGATCTTCGCCTTGCCGGGGATCGGCCGCCTCCTGGTCGGTGCGATCTATACCCGCGATCTGATCATCCTGCAGGGCGTGGTGCTGCTGGTTGCCGCGGGCTTCGTGATCATGAACTTCATCGTCGACATGCTCTACGCCCTTCTCGATCCGAGGATTCGCCATGGCCACGCTTGAGCTCAGCCTCGAGGAAGAGGCCGGTGCGACGCCCGCCCGGCGCCGCCGCGGGCTCGGCATGCTGTTCTGGATCGCGATCGGCTGGATGGCGCTGGTGTTCGCGGTCGCGATCTTTGCCGACCTGCTGCCGCTGCCGAGCCCGACCGACATGGACATGCTGGAGCGGCGGGCGCCGATCTCCGCCGAGCATTGGCTCGGCACCGACGGTCTCGGCCGTGACGAGCTGTCGCGGTTGATCTATGGCGCGCGCATCTCGCTGATCGTCGGCCTCTGCGCACCGATGATCGGTGTCACCATCGGCGGCGCGCTCGGCATGCTCGCGGGCTATTTCCGCGGCCGGTTCGAATCCTTCGTGGTCGGCAGCATGGACGTGCTGCTGGCGTTCCCGCCGCTGATCCTGGCGCTTGCGGTCACCGCCTATCTCGGCCAGTCGATCTTCAATCTGACCTGCATCCTCGGCGTGCTCGGCATTCCAGCCTTCATGCGGGTGGCGCGGGCGGCGACCTTGTCGCTGGCGCGGCGCGAATTCGTCATCGCGGCGCAGGCGCTCGGCGCCACGCATGCGCGCATCCTGCTGCGCGAGCTGCTGCCCAATGTGATGCTGCCGCTGCTCGCCTTCTTCCTGCTCGGCGTCGCCGTCACCATCGTGGTCGAGGGCTCGCTGTCCTTCCTCGGCCTCGGCGTGCCGCCGCCGATCTCGAGCTGGGGCAGCATGATCGGGGAGGGGCGTGAGAGCCTCGAGGTGGCGCCGCGGCTCGCCTTCATTCCGGCGATCGCGATGTTCCTGACCGTGCTCTCGTTCAACCTGATCGGCGATACGATGCGCGCGCTGACCGATCCCAGGCAGGGGGCGCTATGAGCCGGACGCTGCTCTCGGTCGAGAATGCGGTGGTCGACCTGCCGACGCCGCGCGGCAATCTGCGGGCGGTCGACCATGTCGATCTCGCCGTCGGCGCCGGCAGGACGCTCGGCATCGTCGGCGAGTCCGGTTGCGGCAAGACCATGCTGTCGCGCGCGATCCTGCAGCTGCTGCCCAAGAAGGCGAAACTGTCCGGCCGCGTGATGTTCGACGGGCAGGACCTGACGAAACTCCCGGCCGAGAAATTGCGCAAGCTGCGCGGCCGCTCGCTCGCGGTCGTGTTCCAGGACCCGATGACCTCGCTCAATCCGGTGCTGACCATCGGCACCCAGCTGATCGAGACCATTGTGGAACATCTCGAGCTCGATCTCGCCGAGGCCCGGCAACGCAGCATCGAACTGTTGGCGGCGGTCGGCATTCCCGCGCCCGAGCAGCGCCTCGCGCAATATCCGCACCAGCTCTCCGGTGGCATGCGCCAGCGCGTCGCGATTGCGGTGGCACTGTCCTGCGAGCCACAGCTCCTGATCGCGGACGAGCCGACCACCGCGCTCGACGTCACGATCCAGGCGCAGATCCTCGATCTCCTGGCGCGCGAGCAGCAGCGCCGTCACATGGCGATGATCATCATCACGCATGACCTCGGCGTGGTCGCCGGCCGCACCGACGAGGTCGCGGTGATGTATGCCGGACGCGTCGTCGAACGCGCGCCGACGCCTGCCTTGTTCAAGCAGATGCGGATGCCCTACACCGAGGCGCTGCTCGCCGCGCTGCCGAAGCTCGACGTCGCGCCGCATACGCCGCTGCCGGCGATTTCGGGGCGGCCGCCCGATCCGACCCGGCCGCTCAAGGGCTGCTCGTTCTCGCCGCGCTGCCGCTATTCCGCGGAGCGCTGCGGCGCGGAGAAGCCGCAGCTCAGCCGGGCCGAAACGCCGGAGCATCTCTACGCCTGCTTCCATCCGATCACCGCGGGGGTCCGCGCATGATGCTGCAGGCAGCACCCGATCCGCTGATGAAGGTGGAAAACCTCGTCGTCGAATATTCGGTGGGAGGCAAGACCATCCATGCCGTCTCCGATGTCAGTCTCGAGATCGCGCGCGGCGAGACGCTGGGGCTGGTCGGCGAATCCGGCTGCGGCAAGTCCACCCTTGGCCGCGCGGTGCTGCAACTGCGCCAGGCTGTCTCCGGCAAGGTGCTGTTCGATGGGCACGATCTCACCACGCTGAAGGGCGAGCCACTGCGCAAGATGCGCCGGCGCGTGCAGCTGATCTTCCAGGACCCGATTGCCTCGCTCAATCCGCGGCGGCGGATCGGCGACATCGTCGCCGAGCCGCTGGTGATCGCGGGCGTCAAGGATCCCGAGGAACGCCGGCGGCGCGTCAGCGACGTGCTGTCGGCGGTCGGCCTCGATCCGGCGCTGGTGAGCGGACGCCTGCCGCATGAATTCTCCGGCGGACAATGCCAGCGCATCTGCATCGCCCGCTCGCTGGTGCTCAATCCGGAATTCGTGATCTGCGACGAGCCGGTGTCCGCGCTCGATGTCTCGATCCGCGCCCAGATCCTCAATCTGCTGGAGGAGATGAAGGCGCGCTACGGCCTGACCCTGCTGTTCATCGCCCATGACCTTGCCGTGGTGAAGGCGGTCTCGGATCGCGTCGCGGTGATGTATCTCGGCCGGCTCTGCGAGGTCGGCCCATCGGAGCAGTTGTTTGCACGGCCGGCGCATCCCTATACCGCGCTGCTGATCGAGGCGATCCCGGTGCCGGATCCGGATGTACGTCCGACCCAAAGCGTTCCGGTCGGCGAGCCGCCGTCGCCGATCGCGCCGCCCTCCGGCTGCCGCTTCCGCACCCGTTGCCCGCGGGCCGACGCGCGCTGCGCCAGCGAAGTGCCGGAACTGCGCGTGGTTGCGCCCGGCCAGTTCGCGGCTTGCCATCATCCCCTGATCTAAATATCCGGAGGCCGACACCGCGTTTGTCCCGGACGGGCAGGCGTGGCAAGGTCCGCCGCAAGAACAAGCTACGGGAGAACAGCGATGAAGAGTTTCCAGGTCGTCGATTTCAACGCCCCCTTGAAGGAGGTCGATCAGCCGACGCCGCAGCCGTCGGGCACGCAGGTGCTGATCAAGGTCAAGGCCGCCGGCGTCTGCCACAGCGACCTGCATATCTGGGAGGGCGGCTATGATCTCGGCCACGGCCGCAAGCCGCTGTCGCTGAAGGACCGCGGCGTCTCGCTGCCGCGCACGATGGGCCATGAGACGGTCGGCGAGATCGTGGCCTTTGGGCCCGACGTCAGGGACGCCGACAAGGGCGGCCTCAAGGTCGGCGATGTCGCGCTGGCCTATCCCTGGCTCGGCTGCGGCAAATGCCCGACCTGCCTCGGCGGCGACGAGAACATGTGCGCGATCAAGCCGAATGCGCTCGGCGTCTATTGCGACGGCGGCTACGCCGACCACATGACGGTGCCGCATCCGAAGTACCTGCTCAACCTCAAGGGGCTCGATCCCGTCACGGCCGCGCCCTATGCCTGCTCCGGTGTCACGACCTACAGCGCGCTGAAGAAGGTCGAGAAGGATCTCGACACGCCGATCGTGATCTTCGGCGCCGGCGGTCTCGGCCTGATGGCGCTCTCGCTGTTGAAGGCGATGGGCGGCAAGGGTGCGATCGTGGTCGATATCGACGCCAGGAAGCGCGAGGCGGCCGAAGCCGCCGGCGCGCTCGCGACCGTCGACGGCAAGGCGCCCGACGCGCTGGAACAGCTCGTCAAGAAGGCCGGCCAGCCGATCCGTGCCGCGATCGATCTGGTCGGCAATGCCCAGACCTCGCAGCTCGGCTTCGACTGCCTGACCAAGGGCGGCAAGCTCGTGATCGTCGGCCTGTTCGGCGGCGGCGCACCCTGGGCGCTGCCGCTGATCCCGATCAAGGCGGTCACCATCCAGGGCAGCTATGTCGGCAATCTGCGCGAGACCCAGGAGCTGCTCGACCTGGTGCGGACCAAGAAGATTCCGGCGATCCCGGTCACGCCGATGCCGCTGGCAAAGGCGAACGAGGCGCTGACCAATCTGCAGAAGGGCCAGCTGGTCGGCCGCGCGGTGCTGACGCCGTAGTCTCTCTTCCGTCATTCCGGGGCACGCGAAGCGTGAACCCGGAATCTCGAGATTCCGGGTTCGATGCTTCGCATCGCCCCGGAATGACTGTTGTGTTCCGGAGAATCTCATGTCGGCCAACAACGCACTCCACATCGCCGTCCTCGGTGGCGACGGCATCGGCCCCGAGGTGATGGCGCCGGCGCTCGACGTGCTGCGCAAGATCGAGGCGTCGGCCGGCCTCAAATTTCGCTTCACCGAGGCGCCGGCCGGCGCGGGCCATTACAAGGAAACCGGCAAGTCGATGCCGGAAAGCACAATCCGGCTGTGCGAGGAGGCCGACGCGATCCTGCTCGGAGCCTGCGGCCTGCCGTCGGTGCGCTATCCCGACAACACCGAGATCGCGCCGCAGATCGAGTTGCGCATGATCTTCGATCTCTATGCCGGCGTGCGGCCCGCGCGGTTGATCCCCGGCGTATCGAGCACGATCGTCGGCGCCGACCAGCGGGGTATCGACCTCGTCGTGATCAGGGAATCGACCGAGGGCCTGTTCGCCTCGATGGGCAAGGGCGTCGTCACCGACAGCGAGGCGCGCGAGACGATGGTGATCACGCGCCACACCTCCGAGCGGCTGTTCGAGTTCTCGTTCCGGCTCGCCGAACGCCGCAAGGCGCGCGGCAAGGTCAATGGCGGGCTGACCTGCGTCGACAAGGCGAACGTGTTCAAGGCGTTCGCATTCTTCCGGAACATCTTCGACGAGACTGCGAGGCATCATCCCGACGTCAAGGCCGACCACCTCTACATCGATGCGGCCGCGGCTGCGCTGGTGAAGCGTCCGTGGGACTTCGACGTCATGGTGACCGAGAACATGTTCGGCGACATCCTGTCCGATCTCACCGCCGGTCTGATCGGCGGCATGGGCATGGCGCCGTCAGCCGACATCGGCGACCGCTACGCGGTGTTTCAGCCGTGTCATGGCACGGCGCCCGACATCATGGGGCAGGGCATGGCCAATCCGACCGCGATGATCCTGTCGACCGCGATGATGCTGGACTGGCTCGCCGACAAGCATGGACTCGAAAGCGCCGTCGAAGCCGGCGAACGGATCGAGCGCGCGGTCGACAAGGTCTACGCCGACGGCATCAAGCCGTTTGAGTTCGGCGGCAGCAACGGCACGACCGATGTCGCGAAGGCGGTGCTGGCAGCGCTCTAGCGCGGAAGGGTGAGGGGGCCGAAGCCCCCTCGCTGATGATTAGCGATGGTGTCCGCCGTGATGTCCGCCGCCGTGATGGCCACCATGATGTCCGCCGTGATGAGGGCGGTGCCCGTAATGATGCGGGCGATGGTGGAATTGCGGACGATAATGCCATCCGTGATGGCGCGGTCCGTAGTAGCCGTATGCGCCCGGTCGCCAATAGCAGCGGCCCCAGCGATCGCAGACCTGACGCACCTTGTCGACATTGGACGTTTCGCCCGCGATGTGACCGGCTTGCGGAAGCCCGTTGGGCATCGCGGATGCCGCGCCGGACATCAACGCTGCGCTTCCAAGCGCGGCGAGTCCAATAACGGCAAGCTTGATATTCATCGAGATCTCCTTGGTTGAAGCCTGAGAACGTCCATGCGGGCCACTTCGTTGCTGCGACAAAAAAGACAGGCTCGTGCACTTGGTTCTGGCGGCGCCGGTTCAACTGAGGAAATGCGGGAGTTATGAGGTCGCCTGATGTGCGGGCGACAATTGGCCGCGCGACAGAATAGCGACGCATTGCGCGCGCATGCGCTGCGCGAGATGGGCAGTCGGAGCGCGAGCTGGAAAAGCGCGGCGAGCATGCGCGGCGATCTGCGCGCATGCTCACGTGGAGCGATGAGATCATGACGCGATGCTCGTCGCCGCTTCATGACCGCGCATCCGGCGGGGACTGAAGCTATCCGCCTGGATCACAAAATCTTGAAAGACAGAAGCGCCTCAAGAAAAAGCGCTGCCATCGGCGATGGCAGCGCTTCGACATCTTCTCGGTCCGACCGGCGTGTGCGGCCACAGCGGCCGGCGACCGGCCGTTGCGGTGTGGTGGGATCGCGTTCGCGGCGCCGCGACCCGATCCGCGCTCAGTCTTCGTTGGCGGCGATCGATTCCATCAGCGACACCAGCTGACGCTGCACCGTCTGATCCTTGATCTTGCTGTAGGCGCGCAGCAACCGGAGGCTGAACGCGCTGTCGAGGAACAGCAGGCTCTCGACTTCGCGAGCCTTGTTGTCGCCGTCGTAGAAGAAGGTGACCGGCACATCCAGCGCCGTCGCGATCTGCTGAAGGCGGGCAGCGCCGACACGGTTGACGCCCTTCTCGTACTTTTGAACCTGCTGGAAGCTGACGCCAAGCTTGTCGCCGAGTTCGGCCTGCGAGATCTTTTGCTCGACACGGCGCAGGCGAATCCGCTTGCCCAACTCAATGTCCGGCTTGCCGGCACTGCGCTGCTTCATCTTCTTTGCTGCTGATCTGTTCATTCTTGTGACCCGTCCTTCAAATCGAGAATCCCTGGCCCGGCTGGGTCAGGGACACGTTCATGATGTACCGCGTTAAGCTCGAGTGGATCGCCAGTTCGTCGGAACCACGAAATCCAGGAAGATCGCGGGATGGTATCCAACCGCAAAAGCGCATTGGAAACACCCTAGTACCAACTCGGTCGACTACCTGAAGTCGACCGCGCCAAGGTGTCTGTCGACACCCCGCCCTCTACATTTGGCAAAATATTGACCAAACCACAACTAGCGCGAGTTTGATCGACACAGATTTTGCGCACATGCATAATAGGCGTCAACGCACAGCGCCCGTAGTTCTACGGGCCGCTGTATTGTACGGGCGTCGTTGCGTGGATGCAACCCCAGCTAGTGCAGCCTGAGGTCGAGAAGTGGCCGGCGAGTGCTTGACTGAATCATCCGATTTGCAAGAGTTTGACGTAAGTCCAAGTCAGGCTTTCGGAATGTTGCTGGACAATTGCCCAAAAGTTCTCAATCATCTGGAACAAATGTGTGCCTACGACAAGCCGGCGAACTCTGGCGGGAGGGGCCAATGAAGCGAAAGAGGGGAACGCCTCGACTCTACCTCGCGGCTTCGGGAGTTGAAGATATGCCGGTCGCAAACACGGAAGAACGGTTGCTGGCGCTGCTCGCAACGCTGGAGGAATGTCAGGCGTTCCTGACTGACCGGGCGAACACGGAGACGGCACGGCTGTTGTCCCTTGCCATCCTCGAGCTTCGGATGGAGCTCCACAAGGTCACGGATTCCGAGCTGAAGGCCCTCTGTGACATGATCGCTTCGGATGAGCCCGTGCTGGAACAATCGACGGCCCGGCAACTGCCGCCGTATTTGAGGCTGATCAAGTAAGTCAGCGCCCCGCGCCACGCGCGGGACGCTGCTCGGCTTGGGACGCGCGGCTCAGCCCGCGGTCACGTCAACCGCCTCGGCGCCTTCGAGCACGCGACGGGCCTTGTCGCGGTCGAGGTCGCCTTCCCATGCCGCGACCACGACGGTGGCGACGCAGTTGCCGATCAAATTGCCGACTGCGCGCGCCATGCCGATGAACCAGTCGACCGAGAGCACCAGCACGAGGCCAATCGCCGGGATGCTCGGCACGGCGTTGAGCGTCGCCGCCAGGATGACGATCGCCGAGCCGGGCACGCCGTGCGCACCCTTCGAGGTGATCAGCGACACGCCGAGCACCAGCATCAGGTCGCCGAACGACAGCGGCGTGTTGGTCGCCTGCGCGATGAACACGACCGCAAGCGTCAGGTAGATCGAGAAGGCGTCGAGATTGAAGGAATAGCCGGTCGGAATCACGAGGCCGACCACCGAATCCTTGACGCCGAAACGCTCCAGCTTGCGCATCACCTGCGGCAGCACCGCGTCGGACGATGCGGTGGCGACCACGATCATCAGCTCCTCGCGCAGGTAGCCGAGGAATTTGAGGATGTTGATGCCGGCGAGCGCCATCACGGCGCCGAGCACGCCGAGCACGAAGATCGCGACCGACACGTAGAACAGCGCGACCAGCGATAGCAGCTGCTTCAGCGAACCGACGCCGTATTTGCCGACCGTATAGGCGACGGCGCCGAGCACGCCGATCGGAGCGAAGCGCACGATCAGGCCCATGGCGCGGAACAGCACGGTCGAGACCGCGTCGATGAAGGAGGAGATCTTCTCGCCCTTCTCGCCGCCGACCAGCGCCAGGCTGACGCCGAAGATGATGGCGAAGAACAACACCTGCAGCACGTCGTTGCGCGACAGCGCGTCGAACGAGGTGGTCGGGATGATGTTGAGCAGGAAGCTGCCGATGCCTTCGCCCTTCAGCTTCTGCGCGTTGCTGGCATAGTTGCCGAGCGCCTTGGCATCCAGCGTCGAGGTGTCGATGTTCATGCCGTGGCCGGGGCCGAACAGATAGGCGAGCAGCAGGCCGACCACGAGCGCGACCGTAGTCATCGCCTCGAAATAGACCAGCGCCTTGACGCCGACCCGGCCGACCTTCTTGAGGTCGCCGGCACCGGCGATGCCGTGCACGACGACGCAGAACACGATCGGCGCCACGATCATCGAGATCAGCTTCAGGAAGGCATCGCTGAAGATCTTCAACCCGATCGCGAAATCGGGCGCGGCCATGCCGATGACGATGCCGAGCAGCAGCGCGACAAGCACCTGCAAGAACAGTGATGTGTAAAGCGGCTTGCGCGCAACTGTCGCTTCCGCTGTGATGGTCGACATGACTTCCCCCTGGTTCTGGCCGGCCGAACCCGCCAATCATAGCAACTTGCGTGCCAAGATGTCGCAGGATCGGCCACTCCTGCCGGTCAGCCGTCGATTTCGAGGGTGCTGGTCACGGTGTAGACGACGCCGTGGGGCAGGAAATCCACGGTGGCCTCGCCGCCGAGCTGGTCGCGGGCGCTGCGCTCGATCAGGCGAGAGCCGAAGCCGCGCTGAACCGGCGCGGTGACCGGCGGGCCGCCGGCCTCGGTCCAGATCATCCGCAGCCTCGGTCCGGGGCTCTCGTTGAGGATCTCCCAGTCCAGCGTCACCGTGCCGGTGTCGTTGGACAGCGCGCCATATTTGGCGGCGTTGGTCGCCATCTCATGCAGGATCATCGACAGCACCAAAGCAAGCCGGGGCGACAGCGGCACGCGGGGTCCGAACATCTTGACCCGATCGGCGGCGTTGTTCAGCAGATACGGCCGCAGCACGCGGCTGAGCACGTCCTGGAAGTCGGAGCTCTGCCATTTGTCGGTCGAGAGCAGATTATGCGCCTCGGCCAGCGCGCCGAGCCGCCCCTCGAACTTGTCGCGCTCGGTGCGGCTTGCGCTGCGGAAGGTCTGCGTGGCGATCGATTGCAGGATCGCCAGCGTGTTCTTGACGCGGTGGTTGAGCTCTTCGATCAGGAGATCGTGCAGCATCTCGCCGCGCGCGATCGTGGTCGCCATCCGCACCGCAAAGCCGAGCCCGACCAGCAGCAGGACGCCACCGATCACGCTGGTGATCGCCAGCGAGCGCCACAGCGGCGCCACCAGCGAGTTCTCGGCGATCCCCGCGGCGACGGTCCAGCCGGTGACGCGCGACCGGGTGAAACCCGTGATCAGCGCCACGCCTTCCAGCGAGACGGTTGGCAGCGTCGCCTCGCTCTGGCGGAACATCTCGGCAAACAGCGACGGCGAGGCGCGCTGGCCGATGGTCGCCTGCGGGTTTGGCACCCGCGCCAGGTTGACGCCGTCGCTGTCGAAGATCGAGATGGTCCAGTCCTGGTTGAGGCGCTGCTTCTCGATGATGGCCTGGAACACCTCGATCGGCGGGCTGAAGGAGATGTCGTAGAGCACCTCGCCGTCGCGCTTCACCGGTACCTCGACAGTGATGATCAGCCGCTGCTTCACCGCGCCGAAGAACAGGTTGGAGTATTGCGGCTGCCGCGTCGTGAACACCTTCTCGAGGATCTCGAGATTGTTGCGTGGCGGCAGGCTCGCGGTGTCCGGCGTCAGCGAGGAGAACACCTGGCGTCCGGCGCGGTCCGCCACCAGCACCACGCCGTCCTTGCCGTACTGGTCGATGAAGCCGACCGCAACGCGGCGGAAGTTGTCGAAGTCGCTGTTGCGCAGCGAGTTGGTCAGGGCCAGCACCTGCAGCCCGCCGGTCATGCGCTGCATTTCCGCATCGAGCAGCAGGCGGATGCTGCGCGCCGTCTCCAGCACGCGCTGCGTGGCCGCCTGGCGATCCCGCTGATAATTGTGGAAGACGATCCCGACCGCGAAAATGATCAGCGGCAACATCGTTCCCGCGACCAGAAGCGCGAGACGGACTGGCAATGTCAGTTTCGGCACGATGTCCCCAGGTCGGTGCCCATTGAGCTTAGGGGAAGCGGGAAAAGTCCGCCAAAGGAAACAGTTGGTTATCGGAAAAGTTCCGCGGCGCCCAAAGCATGATCCGGAAAAGTGTGAAGCGGTTTTCCGAAGGGATCATGCTCGAACGAGGAGTATGCGCCGCGGAATGACGTCGTGTCAGAGATTGCTCTCGGTGATCGCGGCGTAGACCATGGTGCGCAGCTCGCGCCGCAGCGGATAGGCGCTCGACGGCAGCACCTGGGTCATGAAGATCGTGATCAGCTCCTCGGCCGGGTCGATGAAGAACGACGTCGTCGCAGCGCCGCCCCAGTTGAATTCGCCCGGGCTGCCGGCGATCAGCGTCTGCGCCGGGTGCATGGTGACGGCGAAGCCGAGGCCGAAGCCGATGCCGTTATAGGCGGCTTCGGCGAACATCGAGCGCGACATCGCCGGCAGGTCGACGCCGCCGGGCAGATGGTTCGAGGTCATCAGCTTCAGCGTCTTCGGGCCGAGCAGCCTGACGCCGCCGAGCTCGCCGCCATTGAGCAGCGCCCGGCAGAAGGTCAGATAGTCGGCCGCGGTCGAGCACAGTCCGCCGCCGCCCGAGATCAGCGAAGGCGGCGCCAGGAAGGAGCTGGTGGTCGGATCGTCCTGCAGCGTCAGTGTGCCCTTGCGCTCGGCGGCGAGCGGGTTGAAGCCGCCCTGCGGATCGGCGGAATAGCAGGCGGCAAACCGATGCGCCTTGTCGGCCGGTACGAAGAAATCGGTGTCGTTCATGCCGAGCGGCTTGAAGATGCGCTCCTTCAGGAATTGCTCGAACGGCACACCTGAGATCTTGCCGACGAGATAGCCGAGCACGTCGGTCGAGACCGAGTAGTTCCAGGCTTCGCCCGGGGAGAACTCCAGCGGGATCTTCGCCAGGTCCTCGATCATGCCGTCGAGCGTGCCGGCCTTGATGACCTCGCCGATCTTCTTCTCGCGATAGGCCGCGTCGACATTGGAGCGCTGCTGGAAGCCGTAAGTGAGGCCCGAGGTGTGGCGCAAGAGGTCGACGATCTGCATCGGCCGGATCGGTGGGCGGGTCAGGAAGGCGGGCGCGGTGCCGGCGACGAACACGCCGAGGTTCTTCCATTCCGGAATATATTTCGCGACCGGCTCGTCGAGCGCGACCTTGCCTTCCTCGACCAGCATCATGAAGGCGACCGACGTGATCGGCTTGGTCATCGAATAGATGCGGAAGATGGTGTCGTCCTTGACCGGCACCTTGCGCTCGAGATCGGCAAAGCCCTGGACCGTGGAATGCACGATCTTGCCGCGGCGATAGATCAGGACCTGCGTGCCAGGAAAACGGCCGGCATCGATGTAGCGGCTCTTCAGATGCGCTTCGAGGCGGTTGAGGGCAGTGGTCGACATTCCCGCGGATTCGGGCGAGGCAGGCGTGGGGGCTAGCATCAGGCGTTTCTCCGGCTTGCAAGGCAGTCTTGATAGCCGAAAAGTGTCTGCTGCACCAATCCGCTGCCGCTTACCGGCATTGAGCTGGTGGTGTACCGTCGCCCCTGCAATCGCGCCCCCGAAGGGGCTCAAAGTATCTGCCAAGGTATCCGTCAAGGGAAACGCCGAGATGACCCAGTTCAACGAAACCGAGCTCACCGCCGCCGTCATCCGCAGCTTCGACCAGACACCCGATCCGCGGGCCAAGTTCCTGCTGCAGGAATTGGTGAAGTCGCTGCACGATTATGTGCGCAGGACCGATCTCACCTTCGAGGAATGGGACCAGGCGATCGGCTTCCTGACCCGCACCGGGCAGAAGTGCACCGACATCCGCCAGGAGTTCATCCTGCTGTCCGACGTGCTCGGCGTGTCGATGCTGGTCGATGCGGTCAACCATCGCGATCGCGACGGCGCGACCGAGACCACCGTGCTCGGCCCGTTCTATGTTGGCGAGCACAAGGTGACGCCGCACGGCACCGACATCTCGGCAAGCCTGCCGGGCGAGCGCATGTTCGTGCAGAGCCGCGTCACCGACCTTGACGGCAAGCCGCTGGCCAATGTGCCGGTCGATATCTGGCACGCGGACGATGACGGATTCTATGACTCGCAGAAGCCGAGCTATGCCACCGAAGGTCCGTCGTCGCGGGCGCGCTTCATCACCGATGCCGACGGCCGCTTCTTCTTCCGCACCATCGTGCCGTGCAGCTATCCGATCCCGACCGACGGCCCGGTCGGGCAGATGATCACGCAGACCAACCGTCATCCGATGCGGCCCGCGCATGTGCACTTCCTGGTCAACGCCAAGGGCTACGAGCCGCTGATCACGCATGTCTTCGTCGAGGGCGACAAGTACATCGATTCCGACGTCGTGTTCGGCGTGAAGGATGAATTGATCGCCAAGGTCGAGCGCCGCACCGATCCTGTCATGCCCGATGGCCAGCGATCGGATGGGCCGTGGAGCCTGATGACCTACGAATTCCATGTGAAGCCCGGCGTCGGTATGGCGCCGGCGCCGCTCGGCACCAACGTCACCGAGGACGCCTGATCGGTTTCTGAACGTTTCTGCTCAATTTTTGTGCGCCGCGCAAAGATTGGGCGAATCGCAAATTTTGGCAGCGCGCGGAAAACTCGCGCGCGCTGCGACATGTTGCGCAAGGCTTTGCAGCGAAATCCATTTTTGCGCTGCGGTAGGTTGGCACAAGGCTTGAATAATCATTAGCCGACGCCATTGAAGCCGTCCCTCGAGGCTACCCCATCGGATTTCTGACGCCGCCAGACCGGGGCCTTCCCGGTGCACGCCTTTTTGCGCCCTGCGCGCGTCGCCATCCGAAGGGCGGCGCTCGACGCACTGACGCAACACCGCAACGCAACGACGCAAAGGACGACCGATGACCAAGCCCACCGACAAGCCGCCAAGCCGCGGCCTCAGCCGCCGTCAGCTTCTGAAGGCAACCAGCGGCGCCGCCGCGCTGCTCGCCGCGGCCAAGCTCAACTTTCCCGCAGGCGCGTTCGCGCAGGGCGCCGGTCCCGAGGTGAAGGGTGCCAAGCTCGGCTTCATTGCGCTGACCGATGCCTCGCCGCTGTTCGTCGCCAAGGAGAAGGGCATCTTCGCCAAATACGGCATGCCCGATGTCGAGGTGCAGAAACAGGCCTCGTGGGGCACCACGCGCGACAATCTCGTGCTCGGCTCCGAGGGCAACGGCATCGACGGCGCGCATATCCTGACCCCGATGCCGTATCTGATCTCGGCCGGCAAGGTGACGCAGAATAATCAGCCGACGCCGATGTACATCATGGCGCGGCTCAATTTGAACGGCCAGTGCATCTCGGTCGCCAAGGAATATGCCGATCTCAAGGTCGGCATCGACACCGCGCCGTTCAAGGCGGCGCTGGAGAAGAAGAAGGCCTCCGGCAAGGCGGTGAAGGCCGCGATGACTTTCCCGGGCGGCACGCACGACCTCTGGATTCGCTACTGGCTCGCCGCCGGCGGCATCGATCCCGACAAGGACATCGAGACCATCGTGGTGCCGCCGCCGCAGATGGTGGCCAACATGAAGGTCGGCACGATGGACTGCTTCTGCGTCTGCGAGCCGTGGAATCTGCAACTGATCCATCAGGAGATCGGCTATACCGCGATCACGACCGGCGAGCTCTGGGACAAGCATCCGGAGAAATCGTTCGGCCTGCGCGCCGCCTGGGTCGACAAGAATCCGAAGGCCGCGAAGGCGCTGCTGATGGCTGTCATGGAAGCCCAGCAGTGGTGCGAGAAGGCGGAGAACCGCGCGGAGACCGCGACGATCTGCGCCAAGCGGCAGTGGATCAACTGCCCGGTCGAGGACATCACCGACCGCATGAAGGGCAAGTTCGATTACGGCACCGGCCGCGTGGTCGAGAATTCGCCGCAGCAGATGCGGTTCTGGAGCGACAACGCCTCCTATCCGTATCAGAGCCACGACCTCTGGTTCCTCACCGAGGACATCCGCTGGGGCAAGTACGAGGCAGGCTTCGACACCAAGGCGCTGATCGCCAAGGTGAACCGCGAGGATCTCTGGAAGGAGGCCGCCAAGGAGCTTGGCGTGTCGGACATTCCGGCCTCGACCTCGCGCGGCAAGGAGACCTTCTTCGACGGCAAGGTGTTCGATCCCGCCGATCCCGCCGCCTATCTGAAGTCGTTGTCCATCAAGCGTGTTGACGTCTGATTTGAGCGAGCCGCGCGAGCAGCGCGGCTCTCCTTTTTTGACCACGGAGATTTTCGTTCAATGTCGATGCCTGCCATGAAGACCGAAGTGTCGGCGGTAGCGATCCCGCCGGCCACCGCCGCGGCGCCGGTCGTGACCATGATGCCGAAGCGCGCGCCGCGCGCCGATGCCTACGCCAGGATGGCGAAGGAGACCGCGGCGCGCGTGGTGCCGCCGCTGATCGTGGTCGCGCTGCTGCTGGTGGTGTGGGAGTTGATCTGCCGGCGCGCCGGCTCCAGCCTGCCGCCGCCGTCGAAAGTGTTCAAGGACACCAAGGAGCTGATCCTCGATCCATTCTTCGACAATGGCGGCATCGACAAGGGCCTCTTCTGGCATCTCTCCGCCAGCCTGCAGCGCGTCGCCTACGGCTATTCGCTGGCGGCGATCGTAGGCATCGCGCTCGGCACGCTGGTCGGACAGTCGGTCTGGGCGATGCGCGGCCTCGATCCGCTGTTCCAGGTGCTGCGTACCATCCCGCCGCTGGCGTGGCTGCCGCTGTCGCTGGCCGCATTCCGCGACGGCCAGCCCTCGGCGATCTTCGTGATCTTCATCACCTCGGTGTGGCCGATCATCATCAACACCGCGGTCGGCATCCGCAACATCCCGCAGGACTACCGCAACGTCGCCGCCGTCGTGCAGCTCAATCCGCTGGAGTTCTTCACCAAGATCATGATCCCGGCGGCCGCGCCCTACATGTTCACCGGCCTGCGCATCGGCATCGGCCTGTCCTGGCTCGCGATCGTCGCCGCGGAAATGCTGATCGGCGGCGTCGGCATCGGCTTCTTCATCTGGGATGCGTGGAATTCCTCGCATATCAGCGAAATCATCCTGGCGCTGTTCTATGTCGGCATCATCGGCTTCGTGCTCGACCGGCTCATTGCTGGCCTCGGCAAAGTGGTGACCCGCGGCACGGCGGCGAACTGAGGAGGACCAGTCATGCAGGCCTATCTGAAGCTCGATCACATCGACAAGACCTTCACCCGCGGCAACGCCACCACGGAGGTTCTGAAGGACATCAACCTGACGATCGCGAAGGGCGAATATGTCTCGATCATCGGTCACTCCGGTTGCGGCAAGTCGACCCTGCTCAACATCGTCGCCGGCCTCACCGGCGCCACCAATGGCGGCGTGCTGCTGGAGAACCGCGAGGTCAATTCGCCGGGACCGGATCGGGCCGTGGTGTTCCAGAACCACAGCCTGCTGCCGTGGCTCACCGTCTACGAGAACGTCAAGCTCGGCGTCGACAAGGTGTTTGCAAGGACCAAGAGCAAGGCCGAGCGCGACGCCTGGGTGATGCACAATCTCAGCCTCGTGCAAATGGCGCATGCCAAGGACAAACGGCCGAGCGAGATCTCGGGCGGCATGAAGCAGCGCGTCGGCATCGCGCGTGCGCTCGCGATGGAGCCGAAGGTGCTGCTGCTGGACGAACCGTTCGGCGCGCTTGACGCGCTGACCCGGGCGCATCTGCAGGATTCGGTGATGGCGTTGCACCAGAAGCTCGGCAACACCATCCTGATGATCACCCACGACGTCGACGAGGCCGTGCTGCTGTCGGACCGCATCGTGATGATGACCAACGGCCCGAGCGCGCGGATCGGCGAGGTACTCGAGGTGCCGTTGGCGCGGCCGCGCAAGCGGCTCGAGCTCGCGACCAACCAGGGCTACCTGAAGTGCCGGCAGCGCGTGCTCGAATTCCTCTATGAGCGCCACAGCTTCGTCGAGGCGGCGTGATGATCACGTCGACGGCAAGCGTTTCCGCTTTGAACCGAAGCGCCGGCTTCGGTTACCAATGCTCGCGTTTTGAAAAATCGTTTCAGAACTCATTTCATGACCGAGGAGAATTGAGATGAATCCGGCCCAAATCAAGCTGGTTCAGGACAGCTTTGGCAAGGTCGCGCCGATCTCGGAGCAGGCCGCGGTCATTTTCTACGACCGCTTGTTCGAAGTCGCGCCCGCCGTGAAGGCGATGTTTCCGGTCGACATGAAGGAGCAGCGCAAGAAATTGATGACGACGCTTGCCGTCGTCGTGAATGGGCTGAGCAATCTCGACACGATCCTGCCGGCCGCGAGTGCGCTGGCCAGGCGGCATGTCGGCTACGGCGCCAAGCCCGAGCATTATCCGGTGGTCGGCGGCGCGTTGTTGTGGACGCTGGAGAAGGGGCTCGGCGAAGCCTGGACGCCTGACGTCGCCGCCGCATGGACCGCGGCCTACGGCACGCTGTCCGGCTACATGATCTCGGAAGCCTATGGCTCGGCGCAGCCGGCCGAATAGCAGGCGGCGACAGACTGAAGCCTTCCACGTCGCTGCAAGAGCCCTTCCGTCGGGCCATCGCTCAGGCGGATAGGTGGATTGCTTCGCTGCGCTCGCAATGACGTACGCAAGCATCTATGGTTCGCCCCGTCCGCCAACGGGTGAACCAACAATGATGTTCCTGGAAACGCCGCCGAAACTGATCGCGACTGAAATCTTCTCCGCCGTGCCGGCCGAATTCCGCCGCAGGGTGGCGAGCGAATGGGCCGACGCCAACCGCCCGGGCGCGGTGACCGACTGTTTCATCGAGGGACCGTCGTTCGATGCCGACGGCAATCTCTACATCGTCGACATTCCGTTCGGCCGCATCTTCAGGATCGCGCCGGACAAGTCATGGTCGCAGGTTGCCGAGTATGACGGCTGGCCGAACGGGCTGAAGATCGATGCGATGGGCCGCATCCTGATCGCCGACTATCGGCACGGCCTGATGGAGCTCGATGCGAGGTCGGGCGAGGTCACGCCCCTGCTGCGCTCGCGCAATTCGGAATCGTTCCGCGGCTGCAACGACCTGCACATCGCATCGAACGGCGACATCTATTTCACCGATCAGGGCCAGACCGGACTGCACGATCCGACCGGTCGCGTCTATCGGTTGCGGGTGAACGGAGCGCTCGACTGCCTGATCGACACCGGCATCAGCCCGAACGGCCTGGTGCTCGATCCGCACGAGGCGGTGCTGTTCGTCGCGATGACGCGCGACAATGCGGTCTGGCGCGCGCCGTTCATGAAGGACGGCAGCGTCTCCAAGGTCGGCCGCTTCTGCTCGCTGTTCGGCCCGAGCGGACCCGACGGCGTGACGATGGATGCCGCCGGTCGGCTGTTCGTCGCGCATGCCTCGCTCGGCCATGTCTTCGTGTTTGCGCCGAACGGCGAGTGCATCGCGCGGATCAAGTCCTGCGCCGGGTCGAGCTGCACCAATGTCGCCATCGGCGGCGCCAACCGCGACCGCCTCTACATCACGGAATCGGTGACTGGCTCGGTGCTGGTCGCCGACCTCAGCGGGCTCGGCAAGATATCTTCCTGACTGTCGACCATCGTCATCGCACCTGGCGCAAGTCCCGAAGGATCGACGGCCATCAGGTCGGCCGTTGCCGGGTCCGGCTGATCAGCGGTCGGAATGCAGCTTCTCTAGAAACTCCTTCACCCCGCTGACGGCGCCGGTATGGGAGGCGACATAGCCGGGAAGGGCGCCCACCGCCTTGTGGAACTCGCTGCTTTTCATGATGTCGAGCACGCGCTGCATCGGTTCGGCCTCGAGGAAGGTGCGCTTGCAGACGAAGAAATAATCTTCCGTAAGCAGGCGGATGAAATCGAGCCCGAATTGCCGCGCCGCGGCCTCGACGCCGAAGCTCGCATCCGCCATGCCGCTCGCGACATAGGCGGCGACCGCCGCATGGGTGAATTCCATGTGCTGCGCGCCGTTGATCCGCCCTTCCGGGATCTTATGCAGCCTCAGCAATTGATCGAATAGCAGCCGCGTGCCGGAATCGTGGTCGCGGTTGACGAAACGGGCCTTGCGCTCGACGAGGTCCTTCAGCGTCGTGATCTTCAGCGGGTTGCCGCGCTTGACCATCAGGCCCATCTCGCGGGTCACGAAATTGATGACGCGGTCCTCGCGCGGATCGAGCCATTCGCGGCAGGCCTTGATGCCCTGCGCCCGCAATTCGCCGCGCGGCAGGTGCACGCCGGAGAGATCGCAGGCGCCCTGCGCCAGCGAGACCAACGAGTTCTGGTTGCTGACATAGCGCAGATCGACGCCGACGCCGCCCGCGCGGTCGAGGAATTCGCGCAACTTGGACACCGCAAAGCCGTGGCTGGCATGGACCCGGATCACCGACGGTCGCTGCTCGAGAAACGGCTTGATCTCGGTGACCAGTTCCTGCGCGAGGTTCTCGAGCTGCAGCCCGAGCCGCGCCTGCATGCGCTCGCCGGCCCACACCAGCTTCTCGCCGAATGGCGTCAGCTTCGAGCCCTTGCCGCGGTGGGTTTCAACCAGCGGCACGCCGAAGAACTCGGTCCATTGCTCGATCAGGTTCCAGACATGGCGATAGGACAGCTGCGCATCGCTGGCGGCGCTGGTGATCTTTCCGGTCTTCCGGATCTCGTTGAGGATGCCGAGCATCACGACCGCGGTCTGCGGGCTGTCCTCTTTCCGAAAGCGCCAGACGGTCTCGATCTCGATCTGCAGCATGGTGGTCACCATTTATGAAGTTGACTTCATATCTTGGCATGCCAATAGGCACAAGATATCATATTTACTGCTGATCAGAGCCTCCTAGGTTGAGTGACAACACCAGGAGGAAATATGATGTCCGTTGCATATGACTATGAGCGTGACGCCCGCCGCGCCCCGACCATCAGGGACGAATTGCTGCTGATCGATGGCGCCCGCGTCCGTTCGTTGTCCGGAAATACCTTCAAGTCGCTCAATCCCGCCACCGAGCAGGTGATCGCTACGATTGCCGAAGGCAATGAGGCCGATGTCAATCGTGCCGTGGCGGCTGCCCGCCGCGCCTTCGAGGGGCCGTGGCGCACCATGCGCGCGGCCGAACGTGGCCACATCCTGCTCCGATGGGCCGAGCTGCTGAAGCAGCATGCCGACGAGATTGTCGCGCTCGAAAGCCTCGATGCCGGCAAGCCGATTGCGGGTGTGCTGCGTCAGGATTTTCCCGCCGCCATCGACACGCTGACCTATTACGCCGGCTGGGCCGACAAGATCAGCGGTGACGTGGTCTCGGCGCGCGACGACGCGCTGACCTATACGGTGCGCGATCCGGTCGGCGTGGTCGCCGCGATCGTGCCGTGGAATTTCCCGCTGATGATCGGCATGTGGAAGCTCGCGCCGGCTCTCGCCTGCGGCTGCACGGTGGTGATGAAGCCGGCCGAGCTGACCTCGTTGTCGGCGCTGCGCATCGGCGAGCTCGCGCTCGAGGCCGGTTTGCCGAAGGGTGTGCTGAACATCGTGACCGGGCCCGGTCGCGTCGTCGGCGACGCGCTGGTCAATCATCCCGATGTCGACAAGGTGACGTTCACCGGCTCGCCCGGCGTCGGCCGCGGCATCGTGAAGGGCGCCGCCGGCAACTTCAAACGGGTCTCGCTCGAGCTCGGCGGCAAGTCCGCCAATGTGATCTTCGACGATGCCAATCTCGAAGCCGCTGCCAAGGCCGCGGCTGCCGGCATCTTCTTCAATGCCGGGCAGGTCTGCTCGGCCGGCTCGCGCGTGCTGGTGCAGGAGAACGCCTATGACGAGGTGGTCGAGCGTCTGGTCGCCCGTGCGGAAGCGTTGCGGATCGGCGATCCCGCCGATCGCGCCACCGCGCTCGGGCCGGTCATCTCCGAGAAGCAGATGCGCTCGATCCTCGATTATGTCGAGATCGGCAAACATGAGGGTGCGCTGCTGGCCACCGGCGGCGCGCGGGTCGGTGACCTCGGCTATTTCATCAGCCCCGCGGTGTTCGCCAACGTCGCGCACGAGATGCGCATCTCGCAGGAGGAGATCTTTGGCCCCGTCGTCAGCGTGATCAAGTTCAAGGACGAGGCCGATGCGCTGCGCATCGCCAACGGCACCGCGTACAGCCTCGCCGCCGGCGTCTGGAGCGCGGATATGGGCCGCGTGCAGCGCTTCGCCAAGAAGGCCCGCGCCGGCACGGTGTGGATCAATACCTATGGCTACACCGATGTGCGGTTGCCGTGGGGCGGTGAGCGTGACTCCGGCCTCGGCCGCGAGCACGGCACCGCCGCGCTCGATAACTTTACCGAGCCGAAGGCGGTGTGGATGAACCTCAACGTTTGATGCGCGTCGAGAGACGCGAGAGCGCGCGTCACAATACAGCTGTCGTCCCGGCGAAGGCCGGGACCCATAACCACGAACATCTGTTGTTGCACAACGGGTGGAATGACGAGTCCCGCCAACGACGACTGCTGCGGAGTATGGGTCCCGGCCTTCGCCGGGACGACGATGTGGAGATATCGCCGGGATGACGATGTGGAGACATGGTCGTCGGTATGCTTTATCGTCCTGCGCGGAGCCACAAGGGAACTACGCAGAACGAGGCGATCGTGCAGACAAAAAAATTCGGCGACAACGGCCCGCAGGTCTCGGTGATCGGCCAGGGCACCTGGTATCTCGATCGCGGTGATCGCAAGGCGGCCGTCGCTGCGCTGAAGCGCGGCATCGATGCCGGCATGACGCATATCGACACCGCCGAGATGTATGGCGACGCCGAGCTTGTGATCGCGGATGCGATGTCAGGCCGGCGCGACGAGCTGTTCCTTGTCTCGAAGGTCTTGCCGAGCAACGCCTCGCGGCGCGGCACCATCACCGCCTGCGAGCGCTCGCTGAAGCGGCTGAAGACCGATCGCCTCGATTGCTATCTGCTGCACTGGCGCGGAACCACTCCGCTTGCCGAGACGGTCGCGGCGTTCGACGAATTGATCGCCGCGGGCAAGATCCGGTCCTGGGGCGTCAGCAATTTCGACACCGAGGATCTCGACGAACTGCTCGATGTCGCGGGTGAAGGCAAGATCGCCTGCAACCAGGTGCTCTACCATCTGCAGGAGCGCGCCATCGAGCACGCTGTGATTCCCTGGTGCGAGCAGCACGGCGTCGCCGTCGTTGCCTATTCGCCGTTCGGCCACAATGATTTTCCCTCGCCGTCGAGCAAGGCCGGCACGGTGCTGCAATCGATCGCGCAGGCGCACAAGGCGACGCCGCGCCAGGTCGCGCTCAGCTTCCTCACGCGGCTGACGTCGGTGCTCGCGATTCCGAAGGCGTCGAACGCGGAACACGCGGCCGAGAATGCGGCGGCGGGAACTCTGAAGCTCAGCGGCGATGAACTCGCCGCGCTCGATGCCGCGTTCCCGCGCGGGCCGAAGCCACGCTCGCTGCCGATGCTCTGAGGGCGTTCCGCTCCACACAGTTCTTAACAAACTGTTGCAGTTGCGGCGGCACACGGCCTGCGGCGGGCGGGCGGTCGCGCGCGCTGGCGCATATCGGAGTCCCGTTTTCGGGCATTGTTCTCGCGGCGGAATTGGCGTTTTGTACGAGGAGCAGACTCCCTTTATTTTGCCTTCGAGATTGCCGTGACACCGCCCCCCGCAGCCGTGGCCGCCAGGCTGGACAGCGTTCCCCTTTCATTGCCCGCAAAGACCGCGCCCGCAGCGACAAGCAAGGCGCCCGCCCGCACCGACCGGCCGTTCAAGGGCATCGCGCTGATCCTGCTGTCGACCGTGTTCCTGGGCACCTCCGACGTCACGGCAAAATATCTCTCCTCCACGCTGCCCTCGATCGAGATCGCCTGGATCCGCTTCCTGGTGTTTGCGATGATCATGACGCCGGCGATGCTGCCAGGCTCGCCGCTGTTCGCGCTGCGCAGCAGCCGTCCCGGCCTGCACGTGCTGCGCGGCGCCGCGCTGCTCGGCTCCTCGCTGATCTTCATCACGGGGCTCGGCTTCCTGCCGATCGCCGAAGCCTCCGCCACCAGCTTCGTCTCGCCGCTGTTCGTCACCGCGCTGTCGATCGCTTTCCTCGGTGAGAGGGTCGGCATGCGACGCTGGATCGCGACCGCGGTCGGCCTCGCCGGCGTGTTCATCATCCTACGGCCGGGCACCAGTGCCTTCCATCCCGCCGCGATCTTTCCGATCGTCTCGGCGCTGGCGTGGGCGGCCACGTTGATCCTGACGCGCATGATGAGCGGCAGCGAGCGCCCGATCACCGTGATGACCTATTCGTCGATCGTCGGCGTCGCCATCGTCAGCGCGCTGGTGCCGTTCGTCTGGGTCACGCCGAGCTGGCACGACATCATGTTCGGCATCCTGATCGGCGTTGCGTCCACCGTCGGACAGTGGATCGTGGTGCTGGCGTTCCGCTATGGCGATGCCTCGGTGCTCGCGCCGTTCTCCTACACGCAGCTGCTGTGGGTCAGCATCCTCGGCTTCATGATCTTCGGCGAAGTGCCCGACCGTTTGACCATTCTCGGCGCCGGCTTCATCGTCGCCTCAGGCCTCTACACCGCGCATCGCGAGCGCGTCCGACGGTCGCAGCTGCTGACCGTGGCCAGCGAGCCGTCGCCGAACGCCTGAGCGTCCGGACGAAATCGTGCGTCGGTTGCGAAGCGGGCTTCAACTAGCGTTGCGCGGGTACAACAGTCGGGCCGAAATCTTTGATCTCGGATCGCTGAATCACCGGATTTCGGAAACGATCGGCAACCTCACACTTCGCCGCGTGCTAACCCTAGCCCCAAGAGCGCCGCAGAGCGCTTGGGGGTCGGGTACGTGCATTTTGGTTCGTTCTTTTTCCTGTCAGCTGGTCGGTCGTCTCGCGCTGCGATGGCCTTGGCACTCTGCGCCCTGACCAGCGCAATCGCGTTGCCGACCGGTTCGGCACGAGCGCAGAGCTACACCTGGGGCGGCACGGGCAGCTCGACGAGCACCGATGTCTACGAACTCCCGACCAACTGGTCGACCACGTCGGCCGGCGCGCCGCCGATCCTCCCGAACCAGTCAGCCATTTTCGATTCATCGGGATCGGCGACGGTCACCATCGGGCCCGGCTTGATGCTGCCGGGGTCCTGGACCTTCACCGCCAATTCGCAATCCTACACGATCAATGGCAACCCGGTTGGCTTCAGCCTGTCCGGGCCGACCGGCGGCCTGATCAACCAGGCCAACAACGGCCAGACCATCACGATCAACGCCAGCCTCACCGACGGCATTGGCGGTCCGGCGATGGTGCAGCAGCTCGGCAACAGCACGCTGGCGCTCGCGGGCACCAATGCCTACTCCGGCGGCACGCTGATCTCCGCCGGTACCGTGCAGGTGACGAATGCGGATTCGGTCGGCACCGGCACCATCACGCTCAATGGCGGCACGTTCCAGATGCAGTCGCCCACGGTTTCGAGCGTCGCCTTCGCCAACAACATCGCGGTCAATGCGGCCGGCGGCACGGTCGATGCGAACGGCGCCCAGGTCAATCTGCAGGGCGTGATCGCCGACGGCGTCGGCGCCGGGGTTCTGCGCCTGATCGACTCGTCGGCGTCCGCGTTCTCCAACGTGCAGCTCGCCGGCGCCAACACCTATTCCGGCGGCACGCTGGTGGTCGATACGACCGTTGTCGTCAGCAACAACAGCTCGGTCGGGTCAGGCACCGTCACGCTCGACAATGCCTCGTTTCAGGCTGACGGCCTCAGCAACCTGACTTTCAGCAACAACTTCAAGATCAACACGTCGGCCATCGGCAGCGCGATCGAAGCCAATGGCGTGACGCTCACGATCGCTGGCAACATCGCCGACGGCAACGGCCCCGGCAAGCTGACGGTGCTGGACAATTCAGGCGGCCTCGGCCGCGTCGTGCTGCTCGGCAACAACACCTACACCGGCGGCACCACGATCTGCGATTGCGCGACGTTGCAACTCGGCGACGCCAGCCACACCGCTTCGATCGTCGGCGAGGTCGCCGTCGACGGCAAGTTCGACATCGTGAATGCCAACACCGCGGGCATCACCAAGATCGTCAACGACGGCTTCAACGGGATCGCCACCACGACGTTCTACAATTCCACCACGGCGTCGACGGCGACGATCGTCAACCAGAATTTCGGCATCACGGAGTTTCGCGACAGCAGCACCGCTGGCAATGCCACCGTGAGCAACACCAATGGTGCGCTCACAGTGTTCCGCGACACCAGTTCTGCCGGGAGCGCCAGGTTCACCAACACCAACGGCGGCACTGTGGTGTTCGGCGACGCGTTTGGTCCTCCCGGCGGCTCCGACACCAGCACGGCCGCCAAGGCCGTGATCGACAACTCCAACGGCGGCGCCGCGGTGTTTCTGGGCCACACCAATGCAGGGCAGGCCACCATCACCAACGGCACCAATGGCGGCTCGACGCAGTTTTTCGAGTCCTCATCTGCTGCTTCGGCAACCATCGTTACGCTCGCGGGCGGTCAGGTCGCCTTTTTCCAGAACAGCACGGCGGCAAACGCCAGCTTCGACAACAGCGGCGTGCTCTATTTCGGATCTGTCGGCTTCAACCCGGTGGAGGCGCCGACCGCGGCCAACGCGACGATCGTCAATCGGGCTGGCGGCGTTCTCCAGTTCGATGCCTATGCCACCGCGGGCAATGCGACCATCGACAACCAGGCCGGCAGCCAACACATCTTCACGGCGTTCGCTACCGCGGGCGACGCCACCATTACCACTGAAGCCGGCAGTACCATTAAGTTCTTCAACAACGCGACCGGCGGCAACGCACAGTTCATCACCAACGGCACCGGACTGGTCGATTTCTCGCTCAGCACGGGGCTGAACGGCGACGGGCGCATCACCGCGGGTTCGATCGCAGGCTCCGGCTTCTATTATATCGGCTCAGGCAACACCCTCGCCGTTGGCAGCAATAATCTCTCGACGACGCTCAGCGGCGTGCTTGCCGACTTCGATCCGTTGAACCCATTCCATATCTGTGGCTGCTTTGGCGGCGGCCGCACCGGTCCCGCCAATTTCGAGAAGATCGGCAGCGGCACGCTGACCCTGTCGGGCACCAATACCTACACCGGCACCACGACGGTCAACGGCGGCATTCTTCAGGTCGACGGCTCGATCGCCTCGTCGAGCCTCACCACGGTGAATGCCGGTGGCGCGCTGTCCGGCATCGGCACCGTCGGCAACACGACGATTGCAAGCGGCGGCATCCTGATGCCCGGCAACGCGACACCAGGCACATTCCTGAACGTGGCGGGCAATCTCGCCTTCCAGTCGGGGGCACTGTACCTCGTCGGGCTCAATTCGACGGCGTCCACCTTGGCCAAGGTGGGCGGCAGTGCGACGCTGGCCGGATCGGTCGGCGTCAGCGTCGCCGCCGGCAGTACGATCGCCAAGCAATACACCATCCTGTCGGCGGCCGGCGGCCGCAACGGCACGTTCGCCGGTATCGATTCAACCGGGCTGCCGTCGAACCTCGTCGCGACGCTCGGCTATGACGCGAACAACGCCTATCTGAACTTCACGCTCGATTACAGCGCGAAGTCGAAGCTGAACGTCAATCAGCAGAACGTCGCCACTACGCTGCAGAACTTCTTCAACGCCAATGGCGGTATCAACGCGGTGTTCGCCGGACTGTCGCCGAACGGCCTGACGCAGGCCTCGGGCGAGGGCGCGACCGGATCGCAGCAGGCGACGTTCAACGCGATGGGTCTGTTCCTCGGTCTGCTGACCGATCCATTTGTTGCCGGGCGCGATGGTGGGTTTGGCGGCGGCGCGGGGGCGACGCCGTTCGCCGAGGAGAGCACCCCGCTCGCCTATGCGGCGCGCCAGACCGAACCGCGCGATGCGCTGGCCGCGATCTACACCAAGGCGCCGCCGCGGCTGGTCGATTTCGAGCAGCGCTGGAGCGTGTGGGCGGCGGGCTATGGCGGCTCGCAGACCACCAGCGGCAATGTGGTGCTGGGCTCGAATAACACCAGCAGCAGCCTCTATGGCACCGCGGTTGGCACCGACTACCGCTTCTCGCCGAACACCATCGCCGGCTTTGCGCTCGCCGGCGGCGCCACCAGCTTCAGCGTCAACGGCCTCGGCTGGGGCCGTTCCGATCTGTTCCAGGCCGGAGCGTTCGTTCGCCACAGCGTCGGCGCCGCGTACCTGAGCGCGGCGCTCGCCTATGGCTGGCAGGATGTCACCACCGACCGCATCGTCACCGCGGCCGGCGCCGATCACCTGCGCGCCAACTTCAATGCCAATGCCTGGTCGGGCCGGCTCGAGGGCGGCTATCGCACTGCCACGCCGTGGGTCGGGCTGACGCCTTACGCGGCGGCACAGTTCACGAGCTTCGAGCTGCCGGCCTATGCGGAGAGCGTCGTTTCCGGCGGCGGCACCTTCGCGCTGAATTATGCCGCGAAGAGCGTCACCGACGTCAGGAGCGAACTCGGCCTGCGCGCCGACAAGTCGTTCGCGGTCGACGGCGGCATCGTGACGCTGCGCGGCCGCGTCGCCTGGGCGCATGACTTCAATCCGGACCGCACCGTTGGTGCGGTGTTCCAGACGCTGCCCGGCGCGGCCTTCGTGGTCAACGGCGCGGCGCAGGCCAGCGACTCGGCGCTGACCACGGCCTCCGCCGAGCTGAAGTGGCGCAACGGCTGGTCGGCGGCCGCGACCTTCGAGGGCGAATTCTCCAACGTGACACAGTCTTACGCCGGCAAGGGCGTTATGCGCTATACGTGGTGACCCTCCGTGCTATAGCCTCCTGCGGCGAAAGCCTGTCGCGGACTTGATCCGCGACAGCATTTCGCGAGACGAAATACGCATCAAAATGAGTGGGACAAAACCCACGCGGGAGGGAATATGCGCGCAGCGATCTTCAGGAACGGCGAGATTGTCGTCGACCGGGTGCCCGAGCCGAAGCCCGGCGCCGGCCAGGTGCTGGTCAAATCGCTCGCCTGCGGCATCTGCGGTTCCGATCTGCACGCACGCAAGCATGCCCACCGCATGGTGGAGCTGAGCAAGTTCCTGCCCGGTCGCACGCCGATGGATCTGTCGCGCGACGTCGTGTTCGGCCATGAGTTCTGCTGCGAAATTCTCGATTACGGCCCGGGCACCACGCGCAAGCTGAAGCCCGGGACGAAAGTGTGCTCGCTGCCGGCGCTGCTGACGCCGGAGGGCCCGAAGGGCATCGGCTATTCCAACGATTATCTCGGCGGCTATGCCGAGCAGATGCTGCTCAGCGAGCCGCTGCTGCTCGAAGTGCCCAACGGGCTTGCGGCCGAGCACGCCGCGCTCACCGAACCGCTTGCGGTCGGCGTGCATGCGGTGGCGATGGCCAACATCCAGGGCGGCGAGGTGCCGCTGGTGATCGGCTGCGGACCGGTCGGGCTGGCGGTGATCGCGGCGCTGAAGATCAGGGGGCTTGGACCGATCGTTGCTGCCGATTATTCGCCGGCGCGGCGCCTGCTCGCCGAGAAGATGGGCGCCGATGTGGTGGTCGATCCCGCCAGGACGCAGCCCTATGCGAGCTGGGCCGAGCACGCCCAGATGACCGATGCGGAGAAGGCGGCGCGTCCGCCGATGCAGGCGCTATTGCCGCCGTTGAAGCCCGCGCTGATCTTCGAATGCGTCGGCGTGCCCGGCGTGCTGCAGCAGGTGTTCGAGGGCGCCCCGCGCAGCGCCCGTGTCGTCGTGGTCGGCGTCTGCATGGAGACCGACAAGTCCGAGCCGATGCTCGGCATCATCAAGGAGCTCAACGTCCAATATGTGCTCGGCTACACGCCGGAGGAGTTTGCGTATTCGCTGCGCCTGATCGCGGAAGGCCAGGTCGACGCCGCCTCGCTGGTCACCGGCCGCGTCGGCATCGACGGCGTCGCGCAGGCGTTTGCGGATCTCGCCAATCCCGAGGCGCACACCAAGATCCTGGTCGAGCCGTGGCGCTGATTTGGCGTTGAACGCGGCGCTAAACTAACGACGATGGGCGCGGTTTGCATTTCGTAACGCCGAACCTATAGTTCGCTGTCTCTTATCGCACTGACAGCACGCACCTCATGCGAATTTCGATCATCACGGGAGGCGGCTCTGGCATCGGCGCCGCAGTCGCGCGCCGGCTCGCCGGCCCCGATCAATCCCTGATGCTGCACGGACAGGGCACCACCGCCGCCGGCCTCGCGCGGCTGAATTCGGTTGCGGAGGAATGCCGCGGCAAGGGCGCGAAGGTCGAGGTGAGCACGGGCGATCTCGCCAAAGCCGGCGCCGGCACCGCGCTGGTCGCGGCAACGCGGGCCGCGTTCGGGCCGATCGACAGCATCGTGCACGCCGCGGGCTTTGCCGACCGGCGCGAGTTCGCCGGCCTGCCGCGCGAGGCGCTGGAGCGGGCCTTCGCGGTGATGGCGGCGGCCTTCCATGAAATCGCGGCGGCGGCACTGTCCGACCTCACGCGCAGCGCGCAAGGCCGCGTCGTCGCGGTGTCGAGCTTCGGGCCGCATCGCTTTGTGCCCGGCGCCACCTATCCGGCATCGGCCGCCGCGAAGGCCGCGCTTGAGGTGCTGGTGAAGTCGCTCGCGATCGAGCTCGCCGCGTCAGGCGCCACCGCCAACGCCGTGATGCCGGGCTACACCCGCAAGGATCCCGGCCTGTTCGGCGCGCTTGATACCGCGACCTGGGAGAGCGTCGCAAAGGCCAATCCGATGCAGCGGCTGGCCGAGGCCGACGAGGTCGCGGCCGTCGTCGCCTTCCTGCTGTCGCCGGAAGCAAGCCACGTCACTGGCGCGACGCTGCCGGTCGATGGCGGCCTGACCTTGATGTGACGCCATGAGCGAGGGCGAACCAACAGAGCAGGTCGATGTTGCGGTGCTCGGCGCCGGCATGGTCGGCGTCTCGGCGGGCTTTGCCGCGCGGCAGCGCGGGCTCTCCGTCATCGTCGTCGATCGCCGCGAGCCCGGCAGCGAAACCTCCTACGGCAATGCCGGCATCATCTCGTCAGGCTCGATCTTGCCGCTCAATACGCCGTCGCTGCTGAAGAACCTGCCGAAATATCTGACCAACGCGCATCCGGCGCTGCGCTGGAACATTGCGTGGGCGCTCGCCAATGCCGGCTGGGTGATGCGCTTCCTCGCGGCGGCAACGCCGTCGCAGACCAAACCGCGCGCCGCCGCGCTGCACGGCCTGATCGGGACCTCGCTGAAGCTGCATCGCGACTGGATCGTGCAGGCCGGCGCCAGCCATCGCATCCGCGAGACCGGCTGGCTCAAGGCCTGGCGCAGCGACGGGCTCGCCGCCGCCCAGGCCGAGCAGGCAGCGCTCGCCGAGTTCGGCATCAGGAGCGAGGTGCTCGATCGCCAGGCGATCTCCGCGCTCGAGCCCAACATCGTCCCTGCCTATAGCGTCGGCCTGCTGCACACGCAGACGGCATCGGTCGATTCACCCGGCGCAGTGGTCAAGGCCTACGCGCAGATGCTCGCCGCTGGAGGCGGCACGATCAGGCAATCCGGGGTCCGGCGGATCGAGCCGCACGGCGACGGCTGGCGCGTGCAGCTCGCCGACGGCGAGATCGCCGCGCGCCATGTCGTGGTCGCGCTCGGGCCGTGGTCGGCCGAGCTGCTGCAGCCGCTCGGCTATCGCGTGCCGCTGGCGTTCGAGCGCGGCTATCACCAGCAGTTCGTGTCGAATCCGGCACGCAAATTGCTGCGGCCGATCCATGATGCGGAGGGCGGCTTTCTGATGACGCCGATGGAGCAGGGCGTTCGCGTCACCAGCGGCGTCGAGCTCACCGCGCGCGACGCGCCGTCGAATTTTTCGCAGCTCGAGGCGGTGGTGCCGATGGCGCGCAGCGTGGTCGAATTTGGCGATGCGGTCGGCGAGCGCTGGCGCGGCGCGCGGCCGACGCTGCCCGACAGCCTGCCGATGATCGGTAAGGCGCCGCGGCATCGCGGGCTCTGGCTCGCCTTCGGCAACCAGCATATCGGCTTTACCACCGGCCCCGGAACGGGCGCCGCAATTGCGGCGATGATCGCGGGCGATGCGCCGCCGTTCGAGGCGCAGGCATTCTCGCCGAACCGGTATATCGCGTGACACGTGCGAGGCCGCCTGCAATGTTTGGCGATCAAGCGCGCGGCAACCGAGGGGCAGGATGAACTACGTCTGGGATTTCGGCATCCTTGCCAAATACAGCCATCTGTTCTGGCTCGGGCTCGGCTGGACCATCGCCTACACCATCGGCACCATCATCCTCGGGACCCTGATCGGCTTGATCGTCGGCATGCTGCGGCTGCGGCGCATTCCCGTGATCGACTGGCTCCTGATCGCCTATATCGAATTGTTCCGCTGCACGCCGCTGCTGGTGCAGATCATCTGGTTCTACTACGCGTTTCCGGTCGTGATCGGCGTCAACATCCCGGCGCATGTCGCCGCCGTCAGCGTGCTCTCGCTCTATGGCGGCGCGTTCTATGCCGAGATCGTGCGCGGCTCGATCGAGAGCGTGCCGGTCGGGCAGTGGGACGCGGCGAAGGCGCTCGGCTTCCGCGGCTGGCGCCTGATGCGGCTCGTGATCCTGCCGCAGGCGCTGAAGCCGATGATGGCGCCCTATGTCAACCAGTCGGTCACGCAGCTCAAGAACACCTCGCTGGTCTCGATCATCGCGGTACCCGATCTCGTCTACAACGCGACCTTGATCAACGCCGACACCTACCGGCCGCTCGAGGTCTACACCATCGTTGCGCTGATCTATTTCGCGATCCTGTTCCCGTCGACGCTGGTGGCCAGGCGGTTGGAGCGCGGGCTAACCTACGACAAGGTGTGAGTTGCTTGACCTCTCCCGCTTGCAGGGGAGGGTCGGATCGCATCGTTAGATGCGATCCCGGTGGGAGCTCTCTCCATACATAGGGCGTCGCTTGTGGCGACACCCCCACCCCGGCCGTCCCCCGCAAGCGGGAGAGGGAGATCACTGCCGTCTCGGCAATCGCCTCAAATACTCAACTCCACCGGCACATCCTCGGGCTTGACACCGGCGAGGCCGAGGCCCTTCACGAACCATTCGCGCATCTGGCCGATGCCGCGGTTGTAGTCGATCCACACCGAGAGAAAATCGCGCCAGCGCTTGTCGGCTTCGCGCCGTACCGCCGTGCCGCTCGCGATCGTCACCGACGGCGAGGCCAGGATCTTGTAGGTGCCAAGGTTCGGGTTCTTGGCGATCGCGGTCAGCCCGAGCACCAGCGCGTTGACCACGCAATCGACGCGGCCCGACGACATTTCCAGCATCACCTCATCGCGCGACTTCAGCGACTTGATGGTGGCGTTCGGCGCAAAGCGGCGCGCCACCGCCTCGTTGGCCGAGCCGACGTCGACCGCGATCTTGACCTCGGGCTTGTTGATGTCGGCCCAGGTCTTGGCTTCCAGCCCCTTCTTCAGCATCGCGCCGAACGGATGCGGGAACACCAGATTGGTGAAATCGACCACCAGCGCGCGCTGCGGCGTCGGGTTGAGCGCGAAGCCGAGATCGATCTTGTTGGCCTGCAGATCAAGGATTGAATTGCCGTAGGTGGACTCGACATATTCCAGCTTGACGTCGAGCAGTTTGGCCAGGTCGTTGGCCATCTCGATCGAGAAGCCGGACCAGGTGCCCGAGGCGAGGTCCTTGTTGAAATAGGGCAGCTCGCCCGGCAGCACCGCGATCCGCAGCACCTTGTTGGCCCGGATGCGATCCAGCGTGTTGTCGGCTGGCGTCTGCGCCGAGGCCGGCGTTGCCATCGCGGCCGCGAGCGCCGCGCCGCTACCGATCCCGAGCGCGTAGCGCAGCGCGTCGCGGCGATCTTCGGAGATTTTGATGTCGTCGGATTGAGTCAAGCGGGCCTCCCTGCACCAGATCGGGGGAAGCCTAGCGTCGGTATCCGGTGCCAGCAAGTGCGCGCGCCTGCACCATTGGTAGGCAAGGCGAGGGCGCGGTCGCCTACGTGCCGGACTTCACCCCTCCCGCTTGTGGGGGAGGTCGAATAAGCCGCGAACCGCGCCCTTAGGGGTTAGCAACGATAGGTCATGTTCGCCCCCGTGACCGAAGAAAAGAAAACGGCGGGGAAGCTCAGTTCGGCTACCCAATCGAGCACTTGGTTGTCTGTCTGGGTTTCTGGACTTGAAAGGTGTGGAAATTGAAAAAGCACCGTCCCGTGAATGTCCAAAAGAACGAGACGATCGATAACCCAAACATCACCGTCGTCGGTCGAGAAAAATTTTGCCAGCAATTCTGCTGTTCCGTCAGAACGAAGCCTGAGAGTGGGGCCGTTGTTCAGGGTGCCGTTCAAGAAGCCGGACAGCTTGCAATCGCCGTAACGAATGGGCGCGCTCCAACTGAGGTCAAGGGTTTGGATAGCATGTGTCGCAACACCCTTATAGCTTTCTGGCTGGTCGGTCGCCGAGCTTTTGCTTTCAAGATGTTCTTTCAACATAGCGTACGCCTCCTTCTAGCCCGCGAATTGCGAGCAACCTCTGGTTTAGAGGGAGGGCGCAAAAGGACCAGTGAGCTGCCTCACAATCTCCAATCGCGATTTAGTGATCCTCCCCCCTGGGCGGGGGAGGACCGAGCGTGCGCGCGCCCAGAATCAATATCGTCCCGGCACGTACATCTCCTGCGGGATCGGGCCGCGGTGATAGTCCGGGTTGCGCACGCGCGGCGGCAGCACCACCGGCTGGTGGGTGACCGCCTGATAGGGGATCTGGCTCAATAGATGCGAGATGCAGTTGAGCCGTGCGCGCTTCTTGTCGACGGCGTCGACGATCCACCACGGCGAGTCCTGCAGGTGCGTGCGTTCAAGCATCGTTTCCTTCGCCTTGGTGTAGAGCTCCCAGCGGGTCCGCGCCTCGACGTCCATCGGGCTCAGCTTCCACTGCTTCAGCGGATCCTGGATCCGCATCGAGAAGCGGAACGCCTGTTCCTCGTCGGTGATCGAGAACCAGTATTTCAGGAGGACGGTGCCGGAGCGGATCAGCATGCGCTCGAATTCCGGCACCGAGTTGAAGAACTCCTCGTACTGCTCGTCGCTGCAGAACCCCATCACCTTCTCGACGCCGGCGCGGTTGTACCAGCTGCGGTCGAACAGCACGATCTCGCCGCCGGCCGGCAAATGCGAGACATAGCGCTGGAAGTACCATTGCGTGCGCTCGCGCTCGTTCGGCGCCGGCAGCGCCGCGATCCGGCAGACCCGCGGGTTGAGCCGCTGGGTGATGCGCTTGATCACGCCGCCCTTGCCGGCGGAATCGCGGCCCTCGAACAGCACGACGACCTTTTTCTTCTCGTGCTGCACCCAGTCCTGCAGCTTGACCAGCTCGCCCTGCAGCCGCAGCAATTCGCGGAAATAGAACTTGCGGTCGATCGACGGCCTGCCGGCGGCGCCATCATGGTCGAGCTCGTCGAGCCTCATGTCGTCGAGCTCGAGCTCGAGTTCCTCGTCGAGGCTGTCGGCCATCTCCTGATGGATGCGGGCGCGCAAGGCTTCATCCCGCAAGGCTTCGTCGCGCAAGGCTTCATCCCGGGAGGCTTCGTCGGTGAGGGCGGAGGTCGTCATGAAGGTCCGTCTTTCAGTGTGTTAGATGGATCGGACGGCAGCATTGACGGGCGATGTTACCCCTCTATGACAATGCCGTGACCGCTGTTTCACGCCGCCGGGCGGACTGTGCTAACAAGCCGACAAAACCAAAAAGGGAGATGTGCCGATGATTTCGCTCACGCCAAAAGACGTCCTGCCGGAGGACGGCACCGCCGGCACGCTGGTCGGGCGGGTCTGGCTGCCGCAGGCCGGCGGGCCGGCCGTCGTCGCGGTGCGGGCAGACGGTGTGTTCGACGTCACGGCGCGGTTCCCGACGGTGAGCGCGCTCTGCGAGGAAAGCGATCCCGCGGCCGCACTGCGCGCCACGCGCGGCGAGCGGATCGGCGATTTCGAGGCGATCCTTGCCAACACCCCGCCCGACGGCCGCGACAAGGCCAGGCCACATCTGCTGGCGCCGGTCGATCTCCAGGTGCTGAAGGCCGCGGGCGTCACCTTCGCGATCTCGATGCTGGAGCGCGTGATCGAGGAGCGGGCGCGCGGCAATCCGTCCTCGGCGGACGCGATCCGCAAGGAGGTGGTGCGCCTGGTCGGCGACGATCTCTCCAAGCTGAAGCCCGGCTCCGAGCAGGCGATGAAACTGAAGCAGGTGCTGATCGATCAGAATGCCTGGAGCCAGTATCTCGAGGTCGGCATCGGTCCCGACGCCGAAGTGTTCACCAAGGCGCCGACGCTGTCCTCGGTCGGATCAGGCATGGATGCCGGGCTGCATCCGAAGTCGACCTGGAATAATCCGGAGCCGGAGGTCGTGCTTGTTGTCTCCGCCGCCGGCAAGATCGTCGGCGCCGCGCTCGGCAACGACGTCAATCTGCGCGACTTCGAGGGGCGCTCGGCGCTCTTGCTGTCGAAGGCCAAGGACAACAACGCTTCCTGCGCGATCGGTCCGCTGCTCCGGCTATTCGACCAGACATTCTCGCTCGACGACGTCAGGAAGATGGATGTCGGCCTGACCGTGACTGGCGTAGACGGCTTCGTGCTCGAGGGCCATTCCTCGATCAGCAAGATCAGCCGCGATCCGACCGACCTGGTCGCCCAGACCATCGGCCCCGTGCATCAATATCCTGATGGATTTGCGCTGTTCCTCGGCACGATGTTCGCGCCGGTCAAGGACCGCGATGCCAAGGGCGAGGGTTTTACCCACAAGCGCGACGACATCGTGACCATCGCCGCGCCGCAGCTCGGCAAGCTGGTCAACCGGATGCGCAATAGCGACGAATGCGAGCCCTGGACCTTCGGCGTCGGTGCGCTGATGAAGAACCTCGCACAGCGCAAGGTGCTGTGAGGATCGGGACGGGACGGCGAGTCCACTACCTCGGCCGCTTCGTCGGCCGTGTGCGGCCTGTCGCGTGGCGGCAGGTCGGCGCCGGGTTGCGCCGACAATCCGGAGACGTTCAGCTGCCTCTCGCAGCGCGTTGAACGACGACGATGGTGACTGTGCCGAAGCGGCGGCATTGTCGAACATGTTCAGAAACCTGCGCGGCAGATCGACCGTGTGGCGCAACTTCAGCGCGCTAAAACACGCGGAATTTGCCGCTTTTTCCTAGCTTTATGTGAACCAGTTCATCCTCGTTCGCGCCGGTCCGCTCCAGCATGTTGGCTCGACGCGAACAGAAGGAGTCGCGGACATGAGCGAGCAGCCATCAAACGGAATGCCGGATTGGCTCACCACCGATATGCTGGTCATTGCCGTCTCACTGGCCATCATCGTGATTGGGATATGGATCGCGCCGTAGCCTGGTTGTCGCGGCGAGGCCGTCCAGCCGGCCAGAGCGCCAGCGCCAATCACTGAGTTGCCCGACGGCGCAAGCCCCTTTTGCAAAACGGAACGAGATGCAAAACTCGGACGATTCATGTCCCGAGAATGCGAAGGTATGCTCACTGACAGCGCAACACACTCAGTGTCGTCCCTGCGAACAGGGACCCATAACCCCAAATGCAAATTGTTAAGCGATGCTGCAACGACGAGTCCCTCTCACAACAACTGCTGCGGCGTATGGGTCCCGGCCTTCGCCGGGACGACACTGTGGGGTTGGTGTCATTCGAGTGACCAACCAACGCCCTCACACCGGCAACGCTGTCGAATACTTCACCTGGCTCAGCGCAAAGCTCGACTCGATGGAGGCGATGCCGTCGAGCCGGGTCAGCTTGTTCTTCAGGAATGCCTCATAGGAGGAAAGGTCGGCGGCGACGACGCGCAGCAGATAGTCGCGGTTGCCGGTCATCAGGTAGCATTCGAGCACCTCGTCCCATTTCGAGATCGCGCGCGCGAAGCGGTTGAGGTCCTCCTCCTTCTGGCGTGCCAGCTTGATCGAGATGAAGACGGAGACGTGCAGCCCGATCGACTTCTGGTCGACGGTTGCGATGTAGCGAGAGATCACGCCGCGCTCCTCGAGCAGCTTGACCCGGCGGTGGCAAGGCGACACCGACAGCCCGACCTTGTCGGCGAGTTCCTGCATGGTCATGCGGCTGTCGGTCTGGAGCAGACTCAGGATCTTGCGGTCGATGGCATCGAGGGCAGGCATTGGGATGAACTCGTCAGTTGAAGTCGGATCGTGGGAATTTATCCCAATTTTTCCTGTGCTGTCGCGTGGAATTGAGATTTTCGCCGCCGCCTGCGGCAGTAACATTCCGGCATATCGCCCGGAGCATTGCCATGGGAATCGCGCCTGAACGCCTCGACATGCTGTCCGCCCTGGCCCGCAAGGTGCTGTGGCTGTCGTCGTGGACCATCCATCACGCCAATCACGTGCGGCCCTCTACCGACGGGTTGAAGGTCGGCGGCCACCAGGCCTCGTCGGCCTCGCTCGCCAACATCATGTCGGCGCTTTATTTCTCGGTGTTGCGTCCGCAGGACCGCGTCGCGGTGAAGCCGCATGCGAGCCCGGTGTTCCACGCCATCCAGTATCTGTTCGGCCACCAGACCCGCGACAAGCTGGAGAATTTTCGCGGCTACAAGGGCGCGCAGTCCTACCCCTCGCGCACCAAGGACAGCGACGACGTCGACTTCTCGACCGGCTCGGTCGGCCTCGGCGTCGCGCAGACGCTGTTCGCCTCGCTGGTGCAGGATTACGTCAAGGCGCATGGCTGGCTGCAGGACCGGCCTGAGGGCCGCATGATCGCGCTGGTCGGCGACGCCGAGATGGACGAGGGCAACATCTTCGAGGCGTTGCTCGAAGGCTGGAAGCACGGCCTGCGCAACACCTGGTGGGTGGTCGACTACAACAGGCAGTCGCTCGACGCCGTGGTGCGCGAGGGGCTGTGGGCCAAGTTCGAGACCATGTTCCGCAACTTCGGCTGGGACGTGGTGATCGTGAAGTACGGCAAGCTGATGCTCGAGGCGTTCGCCGAGCCCGGCGGCGAGGCGCTGCGGCGCTGGATCGACAACTGCCCGAACCAGATGTACGCCGCGCTCTGCTTTCAGGGCGGCGCCGCGTTCCGCAAGCATCTGCGCGACGACATTGGCGACCAGGGCGAGGTGTCGGCGCTGATCGAGCGCCGCAGCGATGACGAGTTGCTGGCGCTGATGTCGAACCTCGGCGGCCACGATATGGCGAGCATGATCGAGGCCTTCGAGGCGATCGACCATGATCGGCCGGTCTGCTTCATCGCCTACACCATCAAGGGTGTCGGCCTGCCGATGCAGGGCCACAAGGACAACCACGCCGGCCTGATGACGGTGGCCCAGATGGAGAAGTGGCGCGCCGCGCAGAATATCCGCCCCGGCCACGAGTGGGACAAGTTCGAGGGCCTGTCGCAGGAGTCTGCGAAGCTCGAGGCGTTCCTCGCCGAGGCGCCGTTCAACCGCGAGGGGCGCCGCCGCCTGTCGGCGCCTGAAATCGATGTGCCGGAACGGTTGGCCTTCAAGGCCTCGGCGCAGATGTCGACGCAACAGGGTTTTGGTCTCGTGCTGCACGAGCTGGCGCGCGGCGACAGCGAACTCGCCTCGCGCATCGTCACCGCATCGCCCGACGTCACCGTGTCGACCAATCTCGGCGCTTGGGTCAACCGCCGCGGCCTGTTCGCGAAGGCGGAGAACCACGACCTGTTCCGGCAGGAGAAGATCCCGTCGGCCTATACCTGGGAATATTCGCCGAAGGGACAGCACCTCGAGCTCGGTATCGCCGAGATGAATCTGTTCATCATGCTGTCGGCGCTCGGCCTGTCGCACCAGATCAACGGCGCGAGGCTGTTGCCGGTCGGCACGCTGTACGATCCCTTCATCGAACGCGGCCTCGATGCGCTGAACTACGCCTGCTACCAGGATGCCCGCTTCATGGTGGCGGCGACGCCGTCGGGCATCTCGCTGGCGCCGGAAGGCGGCGCGCATCAGTCGATCAAGACGCCCTTGATCGGCATCGGGCAGGACGGGCTCGCCTCGTTCGATCCGGCCTTCGTCGATGAACTTGCCGTGATCATGGGTTGGGGCTTTGGCCACATGCAGCGCGAGGGCGCCGAGGGTGGTTCGGTTTACTTGCGACTCTCGACCCGGACGCTGGAGCAGCCGCAACGGATCATGACCCCGGACCTGCAGCGCGACATCACCGACGGCGCCTACTGGATGCGCAAGCCGGGTCCGAACTGCGACATCGTCATTGCGTATACCGGCACCGTCGCGCCGGAGGCGATCGAGGCGGTCGGCCTGATCGGCGAGAGCCACCGCGACGTCGGTCTGCTGGCGGTCACCTCCGCCGACCGGCTCTATGCGGGTTGGTCCGCCGCGCGGAATTTGCGCCGCGACCGCCGCGGCGCGCAGCATTTGAGTCATATCGAGCGCATGCTGGCGCCGCTCGGCCGCGACTGCGGCATTGTGACCGTGATCGACGGCCATCCGGCAACGCTCGGCTGGCTCGGCAGCGTGCGTGGCCACCGCGTCGAGGCGCTCGGTGTCGAGCATTTCGGCCAGACCGGCACGATCGGCGACCTCTACCGCCACTACGGAATCGACGCCAATGCCATCATCGACGCGGCGGAAAGCGTCTCGGTCGGCGCCCCGGTGCGGCATCGCAAGATGGCGGTGTAGCCACATCGTCGTCCCGGCCTAGTGCGCAATTGCGCACGGGGGCCGGGACCCATTACCACAACTGGCAGCAAGTAAACGCGACTCGTTCTAACAGCACCCTTTACCAATTGCCGGCGGTGGTTATGGGCCCCGGCCTTCGCCGGGGCGACGAGACCAACCTTGCCACCTGCGCGATAGCGACATTATATGCTGTTCGCGCGCACGAGACGCGTCCCGCATATGGCGGGTTCAATTCGCCGGGCTTTCGTGCAAGGATGCCTGCCGAACGCTTTCGTTCCCCATTCCATACGCCCCGTACAAGAGGTTTCCGATGGTCAATCGCATGCAATTCTACATCGACGGCGCCTGGGTCGATCCCGTCGTCAAAGGCAAGTCCACCCCGGTCGTCAATCCGGCGACCGAAGAAGCGATGTATGAGATTGCGCTCGGCTCCAAGGCCGATGTCGACAAGGCAGTCGCCGCCGCCAAGCGCGCCTTCGAGACCTTTTCCCGGACCAGCCGCGAGGAGCGCGTTGCGCTGCTCACCAAGATCGTCGAGGTCTACAAGGGCCGCATGAAGGAGATCGGCGCCGCCGTCTCCGACGAAATGGGCGCGCCGCTGCCGATGGCCGAGAAGCTGCAGGCCGGCGCCGGCCTTGGCCACCTCATGAACACCCTCGAAGTGCTGAAGAAGTACGAGTTCGAGGAGACCATGGGCACCGCCGTGATCGTGCGCGAGCCGGTCGGCGTCGTCGGCATGATCACCCCCTGGAACTGGCCGCTGAACCAGATCGCCTGCAAGGTCGCGCCCGCGCTCGCCGCCGGTTGCACCATGATCCTGAAGCCGTCGGAGTTCACCCCGACCTCGGCGCTGATCTTCGCGGAAATCCTCCATGAAGCCGGCGTGCCGAAGGGCGTGTTCAACCTGCTCAACGGCCTCGGCCCGGAGGTAGGTGCGGCGATGAGCGAGCACCCGGACATCGACATGATCTCGTTCACCGGTTCGACCCGCGCCGGCGTCGACGTCGCCAAGCGTGCGGCCCCGACCGTGAAGCGCGTCAGCCAGGAGCTCGGCGGCAAGTCGCCGAACGTGATCCTCGACGGTGCCGACCTGACCAAGGCGGTGACCGGCGGCGTGATGCACATGTTCAACAACTCGGGCCAGTCCTGCAACGCGCCGTCGCGCATGATCGTGCCGCTCTCCAAGATGAAGGAAGTGGCCGCCATTGCGAAGGGCGTCGCCGACAAGACCAAGGCCGGCGATCCGCGTGCCGACGGCACCACGATCGGTCCGGTGGTCAACCGCGGCCAGTGGGACAAGATCCAGGCGCTGATCCAGAAGGGCATCGACGAGGGCGCAACGCTCGTCGCCGGCGGCCCGGGCCTGCCCGAGGGCGTCAACAAGGGCTTCTATGTCCGACCGACCATCTTCGCCGACGTCACCAACGACATGACGATCGCCCGCGAAGAGATCTTCGGACCGGTGCTGACCATCCTCGGCGCCAAGGACGAAGCCGACGCGGTGAAGATCGCCAACGACACGCCGTATGGTCTCGCCGGTTACGTCTCCGCCGACACCGTGGAAACCGCGCGCCGCGTCGGCCGCCAGATCCGCGCCGGCAACGTCAACCTGCAGGGCGTGCCGAACGAGCGCACCGCGCCGTTCGGCGGCTACAAGCAGTCCGGCAACGGCCGCGAGTGGGGCCGCTACGGTCTGGAAGAATATCTCGAGGCCAAGGCGGTCGCCGGCTACAACGCCGCGTAAGCCGAGCCACGAGAGACGCGACTTTTGGCGCCGGGGCAGGCAACTGCTCCGGCGTCAGCCATTGTGGGGGCGCAAGGTCTTGAAGAGTGCGAATCTTGCGAAGATGAAGGTTGCAGTCTCGCTGTCATTGCGAGCGAAGCGAAGCAATCCTCCTCACGGGCGGACAGATGGATTGCTTCGCCGCTTCGCTCCTCGCAATGACGGCCGGGCTAGCCGCCGAGCGCGCCTTGGGTGTTGACGTAGAGCGCATAGATCGACTGGCTCGCCGCCATGAACAGGCGGTTGCGCTTGACGCCGCCGAAGCAGAGGTTGGCGCAGCGCTCCGGCAGCGCGATGCGGCCGATCATGACGCCGTCGGGCGCGAACACGACGACGCCGTCGAGTTCGGGATCACCCATGCCCCAGCCGCACCACAGATTGCCGTCGATGTCGCAGCGCATGCCGTCGGGCGTGCCCGGGCCGGCGTCGATGAAGACGCGCTTGTTGGAGATCGTCTTGCCGTCGGCTGCGACGTCATAGGCGAGGATCTTGCGGTTCGGCTCGCCGCGGGATTCCACGACGTAGAGGATCTTCTCGTCCGGCGAGAAGCACAGCCCGTTCGGTCCCAGTACGCCCTCGGCGACGACGGTGGCCTCGCGGGTGGCGGGATCGAGCCGGTAGACGTTGGGCTCGATCTCGGGATCGGCCTTGTAGCCTTCGTAGTTGCCGAGCAGGCCGAAGATCGGATCGGTGAACCAGATCGAGCCGTCGGATTTCACCACGACGTCGTTCGGCGAGTTCAGCCGCTTGCCGCCGTAGGCATCGATCAGCACCGTAATCGACCCGTCATATTCGGTGCGCACCACGCGGCGGCCGCCATGCTCGCAGCTGATCAGCCGGCCCTGGCGGTCGCGGGTGTTGCCGTTGGCGAAGTTCGACGGCTTGCGGAAGATGCTGACCGCGCCGGTCTCTTCCTCCCATTTGAGGATGCGCTGGTTCGGGATGTCGCTGCACAACAGATAGCGGCCGTCGCCGAACCACACCGGACCTTCGGCCCAGCGCAGGCCGGTCGCGATGCGCTCGACGGCGGAGAGTTTCAGCCAGTATTTCTCGAAGCGCGGGTCGAGCGCGTGGATCGCGGGATCGGGATAGCAGGTCGCGGGACGCCAGCCGGCGGAATGAACATCGGACATTTGCTGTTCTCGTTGTTGTGTTTCGATGGTGTTTCCTTGAGCGCCTGGTTTGCTATCATTGTCGGCCTGTGACCGCAATTCGATCGCAGCAATCAGGAAAGAAGAGGGACGGCATGCCACGCATATTGATGACCGGCGCATCGGGAGGAATCGGAACGAGCCTGCGCAAGCTGCTGCCGCCGATCTATCCGGATCTCCTGCTGAGCGATATCAAGCAGCCCTCCGATCTCGGCAGCAACGAAAAGTTCAAGGCGGCCGATCTCGCCGACCTCGCACAGGTCGAGGCGATCTGCGAGGGCGTCGACGGCATCCTGCATTTCGGCGGCTATTCGGTCGAAGGACCTTGGGACGCGATCCTGCAGTCCAACATCATCGGCTGCTACAATCTGTTCGAGGCGGCGCGCAAAAAGGGCGTCAAGCGCGTGATCTTTGCCTCGTCCAACCACGCGGTCGGGTTCTATCCGCGTCATCACCGCATCGGCACCGACGTCACCGCGCGGCCGGACAGTCGCTACGGTGTGAGCAAGGTGTTCGGCGAAGGCGTCGGCGCGCTCTATGCCGACAAGCACGGCATCAAGGTCACGTGCCTCCGGATCGGCAATTTCGGCGAGGCGCCGCTCGACCACCGCAGGCTCTCGATCTGGCTCAAGCCGGAAGACCTCGTCCAGCTCTGCCGCATCGGGCTCGAGCATCCCGACATCCATTTCGAGGTGCTGTACGGCGCGTCCTACAATGAGCGCTCGTGGTGGGACAATCACCGCGCCTACGATCTCGGCTATCGTCCGACCGGAAGGGCTGAAGATTTCCGCGAGCACGCGATGGCCGAGCAGGCCAAGCTGCCGCCGGATCCGGTCGGCGACTATTACCAGGGCGGCGCGTTCTGCAGCATGGAGTTCGACGGCGACAAGGAGAGGGTGATCGACTGGAAGAAGTGATCAATCCTCGCATTGCGGCAGTTGCTTCACCGATTCGGTGTGCTGCTGCGCCTCCTTCGAACCTTGCCCGGATGTCTTGGGCGGGCTGCCGGGTCCGTCAAAGGTCTCGGCGAAGTGCGTGAGGGGAAAGGCGAGGCCGATGGTCTGCCCGGTGAGATTCTTGGCTTCGACGGCGATGGTCTGCGCGTGCTTCAGCCGCTCGATCATTTCGCCATCGGCCTCGAGCGTGCCGCCGCAGCCGAGCGTGTAGCAATGCGGCCTGGCGATCTGGATCGGCTCGTCCTGATCGATGCGGAGGCTGATCGTGCCTTCCAGCATGGTCCGCGTTCCGACATTGGCGCTCACGATCGCGCGCTTGCTGCTCTGCGGCGAGACGCTGAGCGTGCCGCCCGACGGCACGCATTGGCCGCGCGCAGCCGCAGCGACGAAGCAGCTCGCCTCTGTCAGGCAGGTCTTGGTCCAGGGCTCGTAGGTGAGCTGCGTCGCGCGCGGATCGGCCGCTTCGCCGACGCCGCCGAGCGCAAGCTGCACGGCCAGCGATCCAAGGAATATAGCCACATAGCGCATCGCGGTCTCCTTCACGAGGAGGCCGCGTATCGCGCTATTGCGGCTTTTTGTCGTTGGAGATGCGGACGAGATAATCCGCCTTGCTGTATTGCATGTGATCGACGCAAAGCTGCGCCAGCGCCCAACTGTCGCGGCCCTTCAGGAGCTCGATCATCAATTCGTGCTGGCGGCGCGACAATGCGAGGCCCTCGCTGTCGGCGAGATTCTTGGCGCGCATCGGCAGCGTCAGGTTCATGTAGTCCTGCAGCGAGCGGACCAGATAGGGATTGCCGCAGGCGGAGAACAGCGCGAGGTGGAACGCATCGTTGGTCTCGTGAATGCCGCGCATGTCCTGCGCCTCGGCCTTGATGCAGTAATGCCGTTGCAGCTCGCTCAACTGGTCGATCAGGCTTTGCGGCGCGGGCAGGGCGATCATCAGCGCGGCCTGGCGCGTCAACATCTCGCGCACCTCATAGATCTGCCGCACTTCCTCGGCCGAATAGAACCGTACCGTAGCGCCGACATTCTTCTCGCGCAGCACGATGCCCTGGCGCTCGAGTTGGAACAGCGCCTGGCGGACGAAATGCCGGCTCGCGCCATAGCGCTGCATCAGGGTATCCTCGACCAGCCGCAAACCGGGCGCGAAGCGGCCGAAGATGATGTCCTCCTCCAGCCGGCGGATCACCTCCGCCTGTTCCTCCTCGCGCGAGGGGGCCTGGAGTTCGGGCAATGTGGGCTCGGCTGTCATGCGCTCTCGGCTTTGGATCAATGCCTGAGGTCAGCATGGCGCTACGGCTATTGTCAATAATGGGGGCGATTTTGCCGCAGACCAGCCACCCGTCGCGACCGGATTATCTCATATTGACAATAATTCCTGCCGCTCCTTAAGTGCGGACGAACAACCACGGGACGAGAAGAAAATGGCCGACGGACTTCGCAAGGGACTGACAAGCTATGGTGACGCCGGCTTCTCGCTGTTCCTGCGCAAGGCCTTCATCAAGGCGATGGGCTATTCGGACGATGCGCTCAATCGCCCGATCGTCGGTATCACCAACACCTACAGCGACTACAATCCCTGCCACGGCAACGTGCCGCAGATCATCGAGGCGGTGAAGCGCGGCGTGATGCTGTCGGGCGCGATGCCGTTCGTGTTCCCGACCATTTCGATCGCCGAGAGCTTTGCGCACCCGACCTCGATGTATCTGCGCAACCTGATGGCGATGGATACCGAGGAGATGATCCGCGCCCAGCCGATGGATGCGGTGGTCGTGATCGGCGGCTGCGACAAGACCTTGCCGGCGCAGATCATGGCCGCGATCAGCGCCGATCTGCCGACCGTGGTGATTCCGGTCGGCCCAATGGTGGTCGGTCATCACAAGGGCGAGGTGCTCGGCGCCTGCACCGATTGCCGCCGGCTGTGGGGCAAGTATCGCGCCGGCGAGATCGACGACAACGAGATCGAGGCGGTGAACGGCCGCCTCGCGCCGTCGGTCGGCACCTGCATGGTGATGGGCACTGCCTCCACCATGGCCTGTATCACCGAGGCGCTCGGCCTGTCGCTGCCGATGAGCGCGACGATCCCGGCGCCCCATGCCGAACGCTTCCGTTCCGCCGAGGCCAGCGGCCGCGTCGCCGCCGAGATGGCGAAGACCAAGGGACCGAAGCCGAGCGAGATCCTGACGCCGTCCTCGTTCCGCAACGCCCAGGTCGTCATGCAGGCGATCGGCGGCTCGACCAACGGGCTGATCCATCTCACGGCGATCGCCAACCGCTCGCCGCACAAGATCGACCTCGAGGCGTTCGACAAGCTCGGCCGCGAGGTCCCCGTGCTGGTCGACCTCAAGCCGTCGGGCGAACACTACATGGAGCATTTCCATCATGCCGGCGGCGTGCCGAAGCTGATGGCGCAGCTCGGCGACCTGATCGATCTCGATGCCAAGACCATCACCGGCCAGACCTTGCGCGAGGTCGTCGCCAATGCCGAGGATGTGCCGGGGCAGGACGCGATCCGCTCCAAGGCGAACCCGATCAAATCCGAAGGCGCGATGGCGATCCTGCACGGCAATCTCGCGCCGCGCGGTGCCGTCATCAAGCAGTCGGCGGCGAGCCCGAAACTATTGCAGCACACCGGCCGCGCCGTGGTGTTCGAATCGGTCGAGGACATGACGCTGCGGGTCGACGATCCCGCGCTCGATGTCACCGCCGACGACGTGCTGGTGTTGCGCAATGCCGGCCCGAAGGGCGCGCCGGGCATGCCGGAGGCGGGTTACCTGCCGATCCCGAAGAAACTCGCGCGCGCCGGCGTGAAGGACATGGTCCGTATCTCCGATGCGCGGATGAGCGGCACCGCGTTCGGCACCATCGTGCTGCACATCACGCCGGAATCCGCGGTCGGCGGTCCGCTCGGGCTGGTGCGGAACGGCGACATGATCCGGCTCGATGTCGCCAAGCGCAGCATCGATCTGTTGGTCGACGAGGCCGAATTGCAGAAGCGCCGCGACGCGCTCGCGCCGGCCGGTTCGCCGGATTGGGCCAAGCGCGGCTACGCGCATCTCTTCAACGAGACCATCCTGCAGGCCGACGAGGGCTGCGATTTCGACTTCATGCGCGCCAAGGGGAAGTAGCGAGTCGCAAGTAGCCGGCGTCGCTCGGCCGGCGGGTCGAATTGTCGATAATTTCTGCGATGCGGCGCTCCATGCTACCCGCAGGCGGCTCGTTTTCGCCTGTTTTATTGACAATCCCGCGCGACTGGTGGGATGATCCCCTCAACTAAAAACAGGGGGAACGTCGCGATGGGCTATTCAGCCAGGATCGTCGGGATTGCCATGGCCGCGTCAGCGCTGCTGCTGTCCGCGGGCGCCGGCGCGCAGGAGGTCAAGCACTTCCGCTTCGCCTATGACCAGCCGCGCAACACCGGCTATTCGGTTGCCGGCGATCTGTTCGCCGACAAGCTCAAGGAATTGAGCAAGGGCACAATGATCGTCGACCAGTATCCCGGCGCGCAGCTCGGCCAGGAGCCGCAGCTGCTGCAGCTCGTGAAATCAGGCGATATCGAGTTCGCGATCATCTCCTCCGCCAACACCGCGACGATCTCGCCGCAGGCCGGCGTGATGTCGCTGCACTTCCTGTTCCGCAACGACGCCCATGTGATCAAGGCGCTGGCCGACCCGAAGGTGTTCGACGCCATCAGGACGATGATCGACGAGACCGCCCAGGGCCTGCATGTGATCGGCACCGGTTCGCAAGGCGTGCGCCACATCTACAGCAAGAGGGAAATCCGCAACGTCGGCGACCTCAAGGGCGTGAAGGTCCGGGTGCAGGCAACCGCGACCGAGGACACCATGTTCCCGGCCTATGGCGCGCAGACGGTGCACATGCCGTTCGGCAGCGTCTACACCTCGCTGCAAACCGGCGTGGTCGATGCCGCCGAGAACAGCATCAACGTCTATCTCGTCAACAAGCACTATGAGGTCGCGCCGGTGCTCTCGATCACCGAGCACGAGGCGAACAATGCGCTGCTGTTCGTCTCCGACAAGCTCTGGCAGAGCCTCTCCGCCGAGCAGAAGCAATGGGTGCAGGCCGCAGCCAACGAGGTGAGCGCCAAGGAGCCGCAGAAGGCCTTCGAGCTCGAGCGGAACGCGCTGACCAAGCTGAAATCGTTCGGCGTCAAGGTGGTCGAGGATGTGGACAAGAAGAGCTTTACCGCGATCGCCGATCCCTATCTCGACAAGCTCGCCAAGGATCTTGGGCCCCATGCGGAGAAGATCAAGAATTTGATCCGCGCGATCAACTAGCCCGGGTCGACGGGGAGCGCGAGCATGGCCATCGCCGACACACTGGTGCAGCAACGGCAGCGGCATCTGAAATGGCGGGCGCTCGACCGGCTCGAGCTGATCCTGATGATGCTGTGCGGCTTGCTGTGCTTCGGTTTCTCGCTGTCGGTGACCGCCGATATCGTCACCCGCACCATCGGTCATCCCTGGCTGTGGCTGCAGGAGGTGACCTCGACGCTGTTCATCTACGCGATCTTCGTCGGGGCCGCGGTCGCGACACGGCGCAACGACCATCTCTATCTCACCGCGATCTCCGAAGCGCTGCATGGCAGGTCGCGGCTGTTCGTCGAGATCGTCATCCGTCTGGTGGTGCTGGGCGTCGCCTTCTGCCTGGTCTGGTACGGCTATCAAAATTACCTGCGAGGCTTCGGCAGCTTCCGCCTGCCGTCGGGTACGCCGATCGCCTCGCTCTATGCGGTGATCCCGCTGTCCGGCATCCTGATCGGCCTGTTCACGATCGAGCAGCTCGTCAACGGGATCCGGAATGGCTTCGACCATCCGGAGCCGCCGGATGACGACCTTCCGATTCTTGCGATCGACACCCGCGCGACGACAGGAGTGCAGCCGTGAGCGCACCGGTCGTGCTGGCGCTGATGTCGTTCTGCTTCCTGTTCTTCGGCTATCTCGGCGTGCCCGTGCCGTTCTCGCTGATGGCCGGCGTGTTCGTCGGCGCAATGCTATCAGACGTCTCGCTGGCGGCGATCATCCAGAAGATCTTCGACGGCGTCGATTCCGAGGCGCTGCTTGCGATCCCGTTCTTCCTCTTGGTCGGCGAGCTCATGAGCTCGGCCAATGTCGTGGTCCGCATCGCCAACCTGTCGGTCTCGCTGGTCGGCCACATCAGGGGCGGGCTGTCGCAGGTCGTCGTCGTCTTCAGCATGTTCTTCTCGGAGATGTCGGGCTCGACCACCGCCGACGTCGCGGTCATGAGCCGGGCGCTCGGCGGGCCGATGCGGCGGGAAGGGTATGAGCCGGCCTTCATCGCCGCGATCATCGCCTCGGCGTCGACGATCGCGGCGCTGGTGCCGCCGAGCATCACGGCGGTGGTCTATGGCGCGGTCGGCAACGTCTCGATCGCCGGGCTGTTCATGGCCGGCGTGGTCCCCGGGCTGATGATCGGCTTCGGGCTGATGATCTACTGCTACTTCTTTGGGCCATCGGGACTGCGCAAGCCGCGCGCGCCGCTGCGCCAGGTTGCGTTCGCCGCCGGTGACGCGGCGCTGCCGATGATGATCCCAGTGATCTTGCTTGGCGGCATCCTGACCGGCTGGTTCACGCCGACCGAGGCCGGGGTCGTCGCGGTCGCCTACATCATCATCGTGGTGATCCCGGCGCTGAACCGCGGGCACCTGAAGAAGATCCCGTACGACTTCTGCCTGGCCGGCCTGATCTTCTCGCTGCCGCTGATCACGATCGGCGCGGCTAACGCGTTCGGCTGGATGCTGGCCTATCTGCGCGGCGCGATTTACATCGCCGACTGGATCACCTCGATCGCCGGCAACGATCCGCACCTCATCATGCTCTTGATGGTGCTGCTGTTCACCGTGGTCGGCGACTTCATCGAGCCGGTGCCGACCATCATCATCTTCATGCCGCTGGTCAACGCCTTGACCCAGGCCGGAGACATCAACGGCGTGCACATGGGCGTGGTGCTGATCGCAACGCTGGCGTTCGGCCTGATCACGCCGCCCTACGGGCTCGTGCTGCTGATGGCCTCGAAATTCGTCGGCATCAGTTTTGCAAAAGCGTTGCGGGCGGCATTGCCGATCTATGTCGTGTTCCTGGTCACGATCTGCTTCACGATCTATTTTCCGAAGGTCGTGCTGTGGCTGCCCAAGCAGGTGATCCCGGAATCGGTCGGCTGCTTCAAGGCACCCGGCGGCACGGGGTACATTTGCCCGAACTAGCCAAACCTCTACTTCGACTTGCTGGTGAACTTCTTCACGGCGACGCGGAAATCGTCGGTATGCATCGCCGTGATGATCTTGTGTTCCTCGGCGTCGAGCTGCTGCTTGGTCGGCGTGGTGGCGGCCTGATAGACCAGTGATTTGGTCCCTGCGATCGCGGCGGGCGGATTCTGCGCCAGGCGCTCGGCGAGCTGCCGCGTCGCTGCCTTCAGCTCGGCCGCGGGGACGGTCTTGACGACGAGACCCCATTCATAGGCTTGCTGCGCGGTGAAGCCATCCTCGGCGAGGAAAATCTGCAGCGCGCGGCGGGTCCCGACCGTGCCGACGATGCCGACCGTGCTGCCGCCATCCGGCGACACGCCGATCTTGGCATAGGCGGGCGTGAAGCGGGCATCGTCCGCGGCGATACACAGGTCGGTCACGAACGCGAGGCCCATGCCGGCGCCGGCCGCCGAACCATGCACGCTGGATAGAACGATCTTCGGCATCCGCCGGACGGTCTCGATGAAGGCATGGTAGTGGTGAAGCATCTCGCCGACCACGGGAGCGATATTGTTGGCTTCGGTCGCGGCGCCGATGGTCTGCAGATCGCCGCCGGCGCAGAAGGCGCGGCCTTCGCCCTCGATGACCAGCACGCGAACGTCCTTGTTGGCTTCGACCTCGGCGCTGAGCTGCTCGAGCTTCTTGGCGATCGTCATGTCGATCGCGTTGAACGCGGCCGGCCGGTTCAGCGTGATGGTCGCGATGGCGCCGTCGATGCGGAGCAAAGCGGGGTCGGTGGTGGAGGGGGCGGGTGCTGGCATATTGAAGACCTTGGGCTTGTTGGTTCCGGACATTTAAGGCCTTGTCGGGAGCCGTGGCAATCCGGCCCGGCGCCCGGGGGCCGCGGGTGCGCCCAGAATCGCCTGGGACCCCCTTGCATCGGTACGAGCCATGAGGCCAAATGGCATGCGCCTTCGGTACGCAGACACGAGCGCTGTGGGGACGGGGCAAGCAAGCTAACATCGATAAGAGGAAACGGCATGGGTCACTCCTGCTCGCGCGTATTTGGGTTGTTCCGATGACAGGCTCGGTCATCATCGTCGGCGCCGGACACGCCGGCTTCCAGCTCGCGGCGTCGCTGCGCCAGGCCGGCTTCGCCGAGCGCATCGTCCTGATCAATGACGAAGGCCATTTGCCGTATCAGCGGCCGCCGCTGTCGAAGGCCTATCTGAAAGGGACCGGCGGGCCCGAGAGCCTGATGTTCCGGCCCGACAAGTTCTACCAGGACAACAAGATCGAGCTGATCACCGATCGCGCCCATGCGATCGACCGCAATGCGCGGAAGGTGGCGCTCGCCTCCGGCGCGTCGCTCGATTACGGACACTTGGTGTTCGCCACCGGCGCGCGGAACCGGCTGCTGGATATCCCCAACGCCAAGCTCGACGCAGTCCGCTACCTGCGCATTCTGGATGAGAGCCAGGCGCTGCGCGACTTGATCGCGCCCGGCATGCGCGTCGTCGTGATCGGCGCGGGCTTCATCGGGCTCGAATTCGCCGCCACCGCGCGGGCCAAGGGCCTCGAGGTCGACGTGGTCGAACTCGCCTCCCGTGTGATGGCGCGGGCGGTGACCGCGGAGATTTCCGAGTTCTCGCAATCCCGCCACAACGCGGCCGGCATCCGGCTTCACCTCGGGGTACAGGTCACGGCGATCGAGGCCGATGGCGGCAAGGTTACCGGCGTCAGCCTGAGCAACGGCACGCATATCCCGGCCGATCTCGTCGTGGTCGGTGTCGGCGTGCTGCCGAATGTCGAGCTTGCGGCGGAGGCCGGGCTGCCGGTGGCATCCGGCATCATCGTCGACGAGCATCTGTTGACTGCCGATCCGAATGTCTCCGCGATCGGCGATTGCGCGCTCTACACCAGCAAACGCTTCGGCGGGTCGCTGCGGCTGGAGTCGGTGCAGAATGCGACCGACCATGCGCGCTGCGTGGCGTCGCGGCTGACCGGCAAGACCGAGGTCTATGACGGTCTGCCGTGGTTCTGGAGCGACCAGGGCCCCGACAAGCTGCAGATGGCGGGTCTCACCACCGGCTACGACCGCGTCGTGGTGCGCGGCGACCGCGCGCAGGGCGCGTTCTCGGCGTTCTGCTATCGCGGCGACAAACTGCTCGGCATCGAGTCGGTCAACCGCGCCGGCGATCACATGTTCGGCCGCAGGCTGCTCGGCGCCGGCGGCTCGATCACGCCGGAGCAGGCGGCGGATGCGAGCTTCGACCTGAAGAGTGCGCTGGCGCAAATATAAGCAAGCGTCGTCCCGGCGAAAGCCGGGACCCATACTCCGCGGCAGTCGTTGGCGGAGACGAACGCAGTTACTACGCGCGTGCCTATTTCCACGGCCGGTGGTTATGGGTCCCGGCTTTCGCCGGGACGACTCGGGGAGAGGATAGCAGCCACCTCATCCGCCGTCGGCATCGACGGCGCGGCTCCCATCCGTTGCACGCAAATCGAGGCGGCGGCGTTGGCGTAGGCCAGTGCGTCGCCGAGCGGCTTGCCGATGGCGAGCTGTGAGGCGAGGGCGCCGACGAAGCAATCGCCGGCGCCTGTGGTGTCGACGGCCTTGACCTCGCGTCCCGGCACGAGCAGCGGCTGATTGTCGACCAGCGCCAGCACGCCGCGCTTTCCGAGCGTGACGCAGACGATCCTGCCTTGCCCCAACGCCCGGGCCGCCTCGGAGAAGCGCTCCGGCGTGTCGCTGTCGCGCAGCCCCGTGCCAGTCAGGTAGCCGAGTTCGGTCTCGTTCAGAACGAGGATGTCGACGAGATCGAGCAGAGCCTTGTCGGCCTGTTTTGCCGGTGCCGGATTGAGGATCGTGGTGGCGCCGACGGCGCGGGCGCGTCGGAAGAAGGCAGCGATCGCCGGCAGCGGGATCTCGAACTGGCTGACCGCGACGTCACCCCTCGCGAGGACGGGGGCCGCGACATCATGGGCCTCGACCAGCCCGTTGGCGCCCGGCACGACGACGATCGTGTTGTCGGCGTTGGCTAACGTGATGATCGCCGTGCCTGAATGCGTGCCGTCGGTGTCCTTGACGAAGGTGAGATCGACGCCTTGCGCGGCAAGGAACGTTCGCAGCTCCTTGCCGAATGCATCGGTGCCGAGCCGGCTGATCAGCGTGGTCGGTATGCCGAGCTTGGCCGAAGCCACCGCCTGGTTGGCGCCCTTGCCGCCGGGAAAATAGAGCACGGCCTCGCCTGCCACGGTTTCGCCGATCCGCGGATGGCGCTCGGCGGTCGCCACCACGTCCATATTGATGCTGCCGGCGACGAAGACGCGCCCCATGGCCTAGCCCCATTCACACCTATCAAGCCTCGGCGCGAAACTCCTGCTTGACCGCCGCGATATCCGCCAGCGTCGGCAGGCCGGCCTCGTTGCCGAGCTTCTGGATCTTGAAGGTCGAGGCTGCGCGCGCGAACTTGAAATGCTCATGCCAGCCTTTGCTCGGGTTTGAAAGGTAAGAGTAGATGTAGGCGCCGTGGAAGACGTCGCCGGCGCCGTTGGTATCGATCACACGCGCGCGCGGGATCGGGAAGGCCGGCAGCGTGCGCACTGTGCCGGCCTCGTCATACCAGAGCAGGCCGCGCTCGCCCATGGTGACGCCGCCGACCTTGCAGCCGCGGCTCTTGAGATAGTCGAGCATCTGCTCCGGCGTCTTGTCCATCTGCTCGCAGAGGCGTTCGGCGACGATCGCAATGTCGATGAATGCGAGCAACTCGTGGGTGTTGGTGCGCAGGCCGCCGCCGTCGAGCGAGGTCAGGATGCCATCCTCGCGGCACAGCTTCGCATAATGGATCGCGGCGTCCGGCTGGTGGCCGTCGATGTGCAGCGCACGGCAGCCCTTGATGTTCAGCAGCGGAAAGGGATGGATGTGCTGGTCGTCGCGGCAGCGGACGATGGCGCGCTTGCCGTCGTTCGGCATGATGAAGGACAGCGAGGAGGAGTTGACCTTGCGGGGGTGGAACGAGATGCCGTACCGGTCGGCCATGTCCCAGAACATCCGTCCCAGCCAGTCATTGGCCATGGTGGCGATCAGGTCCGGCGGGACGCCGAGCTTGGCGCAGCAGAATGCTGCGGTCACCGCGTTGCCGCCGAACGACACCGCATAGGCGTCGGCGACGTGCTTTTCGTCGCCGACAGGCATGTGATCTGTGATGAAGGTGACGTCGATATAGGTCTGTCCGATGAAGAGGGCCTGCATTCGCTTTCCGTCGTGGCTTGGTGTGGTCCCGGCCGGCGGTTCCAGACTAGCATTGCTGATCGGCCGATATCGCTGAAAATATTCGCAACCCTGCCTGGTTTACAGGTAGAGATGATGGCTGCGCCGGGCCGTTCTGGCATGCGGCATAACGGCCGGCGGCAGCCCGTGGTTCCGGGTTGGGTTAAGGGAGAAACACAATGACGGCAGATTCGGGGAGGTTGCAGCCATGATTACCGGTCTCGATCACGTCGTCGTCCTGACCAGCGACATCGCTGCTGCCAGCGTCGCCTACGAGACGCTCTTCGCGCGGACGCCTTCCTGGCGCTACAGCGGCGGCGGCGCGGATCACACGCTGTTCACGCTCGACAACACCACGCTGGAATTGGTGGCGCCGCACGGCGACGATGATGCAGCCCAGCGCGTCCGCAGCGCGCTCGTAACGCAAGGCGAGGGGCTTGCGAGCCTCTGCTTCCGCACCAGCGACATTGCGAGGACACACCGCCGGCTCGACCGGCTGACGCTGAAGCCCGAACCCGTCACTGAAGTCGAAAGCCGCGACGAGACCAGTGGCGCCACGCTGTCGTGGAAGCGGACGCGGGCCGCGACCGAGGCGACGCGCGGCGTGCGCATGTTCTTCCTGGAGCGGGATCAGGAGCGGCCGTTGTCGGTGCGCACCACGCCGGCCTCGATCACCGCGATGGATCATGTGGTGGTTTCGACCGCCGATCCGGAACGCGCCGCCGCGCTTTATGGTGCTCGGCTCGGGCTCGACATGGCGCTCGACCGGTCGCATCCGGAGTGGGGCCGGCTGATGTTCTTCCGCTGCGGCGACCTCGTGGTCGAGGTCACGCACCGGCCGGGCAAATCGGAGACGGACGCGCCGGACCGGCTGCGCGGCATCTGCTGGCGCGTCGCCGATATCGACGCCACACGTGCGCGGCTGATCGCCGCTGGCGTCGACGTCTCCGAGGTCCGCACCGGCCGCAAGCCCGGCACGCGCGTGATGACGGTGCGCAACAGCACATGCGGTGTGCCGACGCTTCTGGTGCAGCCTTCGCAAGGAAAGCCGGACTAGGCCGCGTTTCATGCGTGCGTCGTCACGACAGCGTGCATCCGGGAACGGCAGGGAGGACGCTGCATGTCGCGTCTGCGAGAAATATTCCCGCATGGCCGTCACGACAACATTCGTTCTCAAACGTCGTTCGTCATGCTACATTCATCAATTCAGCATCACGGGCGATCGATTTGGCCAAGGCAAAGCGAATTCAGAGATGGCAGCGCGACCCCCAGGGGATGCGGCTGCGGATTCTCGAGGCGGCCAAGCAGGAATTCGCCGCCCATGGCCTCGCCGGCGCGCGGGTCGACCGCATCGCGGCCAACGCCGACGCCAACAAGCGCATGCTGTACTACCACGTCGGCAACAAGGAGGATCTTTATCTCGAGGTGCTGGAAGGCGCCTATGAGAAGATCCGCGCCGAGGAGCGCACCCTCGATCTCGAGCATCTCGATCCGCCCGAGGCGATCGGGCGTCTGATCGACTTCACGTGGAACTATTTTCTGCGCAATCCCGAGTTCCTGGCGCTCCTGAACACCGAAAACCTCGCCAAGGCAAAACACCTGAAGCGTTCGACCAAGGTCAAGTCGATGCACTCGCCCTTTGTCGAGATGATCCGCACCGTGGTGACGCGCGGGGTCGAGAGTGGCGATTTCCGCGTCGCGGTCGATCCGGTGCAACTCTACATCTCGATCGCCGGGCTGGCGTTCTTCTATCTCTCCAACAGCGCCACGCTGAGCGTGATCTTCGGCCGCGACCTCTTGAAGAAGGACGCGCGCGACGAACGCCTCGAGCACATGACCGCGCTGGTGCTGGCGGCGCTGACCGGCAAATCCACGGCGGCGTTCGGTGGCGCGATGCCGGTGCTGCGCGCGGCCGAGCACCGGGTGGTGTGAGGCGCGCGCTCGCGCTTATTACTGATGACCGTAGCCCGGATTGAGCGAAGCGCAATCCGGGACAGCTCAGTCCCGGATAGTCCGGTCCCGGATTTCGCTGCGCTTCATCCGGGCTACACAGCTACGAAGTCTCATCCGACAAAAAATCTCGCCTGACGAAAGTCGCGTATCTCGGCGCGATTTTGCCGCGCGCTTGGGGCTGGACAGTATTTATCCAACGGGTTAATTTCTGAACGAACAGAGAGACTGCAAAGGGAGCGTGACGTGGCGGAGGCAAAGAGCCTTTCGGGCCTGTCGAAGGTGCTGAATGCGGCGTGGGTACGTCCGTTCCTGTTTTTGGTCGTCATCGTGGCGGCCTGGGACCTCGCGATCCGCTTGTTCCATATTCCGGCCTACCAAATTCCCTCGCCCGGTGACGTCGTGGCGGTGCTCTGGAGCGACTGGCCGGAGCTGCTGCGGCAGTCCTGGCCGACCACCTATGCAACGATCTGCGGCTTCCTGCTCTCGGCGCTGTTCGGCATTCCCGTTGCGATGCTGATCGCGGGTTCGAAGACGGTCGAGAGCTACGTCTATCCGCTCTTGGTGTTCTCCCAGTCCGTGCCGAAGATCGCGATCGCGCCGCTGTTCGTGGTGTGGTTCGGCTTCGGCATCATCCCCAAGGTGATCTCCGCGTTCCTGCTCGGCTTCTTCCCGGTGGTGGTCTCGGCGGTGCAGGGCTTCAAGTCGGTCGACCCTGATATGGTCGATCTGGCGCGCGCGATGCAAGGCAGCCGCTTCCAGGTGTTCCGCGCGGTCAACCTGCCGCACGCGATGCCCGCGATCTTCTCCGGCCTGAAGGTCTCGGTGACGCTCGCCGTGGTCGGCGCCGTCGTCGGAGAGTTCGTCGGCTCCAATTCCGGCATCGGCTATGTGATGCAGCGCTCGATCGGCACCTTCGACCTGCCGACGATGTTCGCCGCGCTGGTGATCCTCGCGCTGCTCGGCGTCATCCTGTTCTGGATCGTCGACCGCATCGAGCGGCTGGTGATCCCCTGGCACGTCAGCCAGCGCGACGACATCATTCTTGCTTCCTAGGGATATCGCAGAGCCACCTAACGAAGAGGGAAAACCGTCATTGCGAGCGAAGCGAAGCAATCCATCGCGCCACAAGCTGAGGAATGGATTGCTTCGTCGCTCTCGCTCCTCGCAATGACGAGAAACAGGGAGAGAACGTGATGCGATTGATCACTGCTGTCATTGCCGCGCTGGCTTGGACCGCGCTTGCGGTGGCCCCCGCATCCGCGGCCGACAAGGTCGTGCTGATGCTGAACTGGTACGTCTATGGCGAGCACGCGCCGTTCTATTATGGCAAGGCCAAGGGCATCTATGCCACTGAGGGCATCGACCTCGAGATCCAGGAAGGCCGCGGCTCGGCCGCGACCACGCAGGCGGTGGCCGCCAAGACCGCCGATTTCGGCTATGTCGACGTGCCCACCATGATGCGCGCGGCCGTGAAGGGCGCGCCCGTGATCGCCACCGGCGTGCTGCTGCAGACCAGCCCGATGTCGGCGATGAGCCTTGCCGACAAGAACATCAGAAAGCCGGAGGACATCAAGGGCAAGACGGTCGCGATCACGCCGGCGGATTCGATGACGCAGATCTGGCCGCTGTTCCTGAAGAAGACCGGCCTGAAGGAAAGCGATTTCAACACCGTCGCCGGCGACGGCCAGACCAAGCTCAACGCCGTGATCAACGGTCAGGCCGACCTGCTGCTCGGCTACGTCATGGACCAGTCGATGAAGATCAAGGACGCCACCGGCAAGGACGTCTATCCGATCAAGTTCGCCGACTACGGCATCAACATGGTGTCGTCGGGCATCATCGCGAACTCCGACTATGTGAAGGCCAATGCCGACCTGGTCCGCCGCTTCATGTCGGCGACGACCAAGGCGGTGGAAGCCGCCGAGAAGGACCCCAGGGCGGCTGCGCAGTCGATCCTCGACGCCAACCCGAAGGGCGGCAAGATCGACACGTTGACGCAAGGCTTCGAGCTGACGATCCCGCTCTATCGCACGCCGGAGACCAGGACTAAGCGGCCGTTCCAGGTCACCGACCAGAACATGACCGAGTCGGTCAATTTGATGGTCGAGTATGGCGGCCTCGACGCCAAGGCCAAGGCCAATCCGAAGGCGTTCTACACCAACGACTATCTGCCGAAGGGCGACTCGTGAATCATCACCACCGACTGTCGTCCCTGCGAAAGCAGGGACCCATAACCACCGGCGTTGATTGGTACGGAAGGTCTCTGCTCGCGTGCCCAAATGAGAGGACACGGCGTATGGGTCCCTGCTTTCGCAGGGACGACGGGTGGAGAGGGCTGTGATGAATCCAGCCAATGTTCTGCCCGCAGCGCATCTTCGCCTGGTGTCGGACCGCGCGGCGGGAGCCACGCCGGGTATCAAACTGTCCGGCGTGTCGAAGACCTACCGGTCGCGCGACGGCGATGTGCCGTCGCTGCGGCCGCTCGACTTTACCATCAATGACGGCGAGTTCTTTGTCGTGGTCGGGCCGTCCGGCTGCGGCAAGTCCACGCTGCTCAAGATGATCTCAGGCCTGCTGCCACCGACGACGGGCGAGGTGCTGGTCGACGGCGAGCCGGTGACCAGGCCGCACGGCAATGTCGGCATCGTGTTCCAGAACGCGCTGTTGCTGCCGTGGCGCAACATCCTCTCCAACGTGATGCTGCCGATCGACATGAAGCAGCTGCCGCGGAACAAATACCTCGCGCGCGCCAAGGACCTGCTGAAGCTTGTCGGCCTCGAAGGTTTCGAGAAGAAGCTGCCCTGGCAGCTTTCCGGCGGCATGCAGCAGCGCGCCTCGATCTGCCGCGCGCTGGTGCACGACCCCAAGATCATGCTGATGGACGAGCCGTTCGGCGCGCTCGACGCCATGACGCGCGAGCGCATGAACGTCGAATTGATGCGGATCCAGCGCGAGACCGGCAAGACGGTCCTGTTGATCACGCATTCGATCCCGGAGGCCGTGTTCCTCGCCGACCGTGTGCTCGTGATGACCGAGCGGCCCGGCGCGATCGCCGCGATCTACGACGTGCCGATGCCGCGGCCGCGCTCGCTCGAGACGATGTCCGATCCCGTCTTCAACGAACTGGTGCAGCGGATCCGGAAGCATTTCTTCACCCAGGGGTCGCTGGACTAACACCCGAGCCTTCAATGCCGCTTCGCCTCAAGGTCAACGATATCGCGTTCTTCGAACGGCCGCTGGTATTCGCCCGGCCGTTCCGCTTCGGCGCGGTGACAATCACCGCGTCGACGCAGTTGTTCGTGCGGGTTGAGATCGAGGTGGAGGGCAAGGGCCGCGCCACCGGCGCCAGCGCCGAGATGCTGGCGCCGAAATGGTTCGACAAGCGGCCGCATCTGACCGAAGCGCAGTCGCTCGACGGGCTCCGCCGCTCGCTTGCGATTGCACGTGAGCTCTATCTGGCGAACACGGGTTTTGAGACCGCGTTCGGCTTGCACGCCGCGTGTATCGGTCCGCAGGTCGCGGCGTGCGCTGCGGAAGACATTCCGCCGCTTGCCGCCGGCTTTGGCCCGGCCGAGATCGACAAGGCGATCCTGGATGCGCTGCTGCGCGCGGCCGGCGCGAACGTCTTCGACGGCATGGCCGGCAATATAGCCGGCATTGATGCGCGGCTGACGCCGGATCTCGACGACGCCGCGATCGCGCGGTTCATGTCGACGCGCAAGCGGCTCGAGCGTGTCGCCGTCAGGCATACGGTCGGAATGGACGACAAGGTTGAAGGCGAGGGTGGCGTCGCCGACCGCAACGAGATCGCCGGTGCGCGTTATTTCAAGCTCAAGCTGAACGGCGATCCGGCGCATGACGCGGCGCGGCTGGCACGGATCGGCTGCGAGCTCGCAAAGCTGCCTTACGCCACCAGGATCACGCTCGACGCCAACGAGCAATATGCGGACCTTGCCGCGCTGAACGCGCTGGTCGACCGGCTCGACCATGACGCGGCGCTGCAGCCGATCAGGGCAAACCTGCTCTATATCGAGCAACCGATGCCGCGCGATATCACAAGAGCCTCGCCGCTCGGGAAACTGGCGGCGTACGGCTTCATCATCGACGAGGCCGACGATTGCTATGACGCATTCCCGCAGGCGCGTGCGCTCGGCTATCGCGGCATCTCCTCAAAATCCTGCAAGGGCATCTACAAGTCGATCATCAATGCCATCCGCGCGGCGGCGTGGAGCGCGGATGGCGAGCGCTATTTCGTCAGCGGCGAGGACCTGACCTGCCAGGCCGGGCTCGGCGTGCAGCAGGACCTCGCGCTCGGGGCGCTGATCGGCGTCACCCATGCCGAGCGCAACGGGCATCATTATGTCGATGGCTTTGCCGACACCCCGGCTGACGAGGCCGACGCCTTCCTCACCGCGCACCCCGATCTCTACACGCGCGAGCGCGGCAAGGTCCGCCTCGCGATCCATGACGGCGATCTGCTGACCGGATCGATCGCCGTCGCGCCGGGCTTTGCCAGTTCGATCCATCCGGACTGGTCCATCATGCAGCCGCTCAAGCGGCCGACACCACGCGTTTCGCAGGAGCAAGCAGTATGACGACCAAACGCCTCGGCCTGATCATGAACGGCGTCACCGGCCGGATGGGGCTCAACCAGCATCTGATCCGCTCGATCGTCGCGATCCGCGAGCAGGGCGGCGTGCAGCTTGCGAACGGCGACCGCGTCATGCCCGATCCGATCCTGGTCGGCCGCGACGCCGAGAAGGTCGGCGCGTTGGCAAAACGATACAGCATCGAACGACACACCACCGATCTCCATCGCGCGCTCGCGGACAAGGGCGACACCGTGTTCTTCGACGCCGCGACCACGCAGGCGCGGCCCTCGCTGCTGACCAAGGCGATCAATGCCGGCAAGCATGTCTATTGCGAGAAGCCGATCGCGACCAATCTCGAGGAGGCCGTTGCGGTCGTGAAGCTCGCCAATGCCAAGGGCCTCAAGCACGGCACGGTGCAGGACAAGTTGTTCCTGCCGGGCCTGAAGAAGCTCGCCTTCCTGCGCGACTCCGGTTTCTTCGGCCGCATGCTCTCGGTGCGCGGCGAGTTCGGCTATTGGGTGTTCGAGGGCGGCTGGCAGGAAGCGCAGCGGCCGTCGTGGAACTACCGCGCCGAGGACGGCGGCGGCATCATCCTCGACATGGTCTGCCACTGGCGCTACGTGCTCGACAATCTGTTCGGCGAGGTCGAGAGCGTAACCTGCCTCGGCACGACTGACATCCCCGAGCGCTATGACGAGAAGGGCAAGAAATACCAGGCGACCGCCGACGATTCCGCCTACGCCACCTTCCGCCTGAAGGGCGGCGTCATTGCGCACATCAACATGAGCTGGGTGACGCGCGTCTACCGCGACGACCTCGTCACCTTCCAGGTCGACGGCACCCATGGCTCGGCGGTGGCGGGCCTGACCGACTGCATGATCCAGGCGCGCGAGGCGACGCCGCGGCCGGTGTGGAATCCGGACGAGAAGCGGATGCACGATTTCTATGCCGACTGGCAGAAGCTGCCCGAGAATGTCGTTTACGACAACGGCTTCAAGGAACAGTGGGAGATGTTCATCCGCCATGTCTGCGAGGACGCGCCCTACAAATACACCCTGCTCGAAGGCGCCAAGGGCGTGCAGCTCGCCGAATGCGCGCTGAAGAGCTGGAAGGAGCGGCGCTGGATCGACGTCGCCCCGATATCAGTCTGAGAAGGGGCTTTGTCATGAACAAGCCTGTCCGACCGATGTCATCGCTGTCGCTGAAGCTGCCGACCGCTGGCGGCGGCCTCGAGACCTATCGCCTGGCGGCGTCGCGGACCTTTCCGGCGAAGCTCGAGGGTACGCTGAACCGCGTGGCATTCTCGGCGGCGCATGTGGTGGCCGATCCGCGCGCCGACGTCGATCCCTGGCTGGCCGCGGCGATCGACTGGGACAAGACGATCGCGTTTCGCGAGCACGTCTGGGACCTCGGCCTCGGCGTCGCCGACGCCATGGACACCGCGCAGCGTGGCATGGGGCTGGACTGGGCGACCTCGCTCGAACTGATCCAGCGCTCGGTGAAGGCGGCAAAGGCCAGGGGCAATGCGCTGGTGTTCTCCGGCGCCGGCACCGACCATCTCGCGGTGGAAGATGCCAGGTCGATCGACGATGTGATCCGTGCCTATGAGGAGCAGATCGCGGCAGTGGAGAAGGCCGGTGGCCGCATCATCCTGATGGCCTCGCGCGCGCTGGCAAAGCTCGGCAAGAGCGCTGACGACTACGCCAGGGTCTACGACCGCGTGCTGTCGCAGGTTCGTGAGCCCGTGATCATCCACTGGCTCGGCGACATGTTCGATCCGGCTCTATCAGGCTACTGGGGCACGGCCGATCTCGACAAGGCGATGGATACGGCGGTTGCGATCATCAACGCCAGTGCGGCCAAGGTCGATGGCGTCAAGGTGTCGCTGCTCGACAAGCAGCGTGAGATCGACATGCGGCGCCGGCTCGATCCGCGGGTCAAAATGTACACCGGCGACGACTTCAACTATGCCGAACTGATCGCCGGCGACGACAAAGGATTTTCCCACGCGCTGCTCGGCATTTTCGATGCGATCGCACCGGCGGCGTCCTACGCGCTGTCGCGGCTCGCCGCCGGCGATGAGGCCGGCTTCCACGACGTGCTGGGACCGACGGTGCCGCTGTCGCGCCACATCTTCAAGGCGCCGACGCGCTTCTACAAGACCGGCATCGTGTTCATGGCTTATCTCAACGGGCACCAGGATCACTTCACCATGGTCGGCGGCCAGGAGAGCGCGCGCTCGACTTTGCATCTTGCCGAGCTGTTCCGGCTCGCCGACAAGGCCGGTCTGCTCGCCAATCCGGAGCTCGCAACGCGCCGGATGGCGACGATCCTGGCCACGCGCGGCATCGACGCCTGATGCGCGACTTCTCCAACGATCACCGCTGGCTGTCGCTGAACACAGCGACCGTCCGCAAGCAGGGCGATCTCCTCGCCATCGTCGAGGCCTGCGCGCGCCATGGCATCCGCGCCATCGATCCCTGGCGCGACCAGGTCGCAGCCGTCGGCCTCGATCGCGCCGTCCGTGCGGTCAGGGATGCCGGGCTCGATCTGTCGGGCTATTGCCGCGGCGGCATGTTCACGGCAGATGGCGCGCATCGCAGCGAAGCGCGCGACGACAATCGCCGTGCTGTTGACGAGGCGGCGGCGCTCGGCGCCTCCTGCATCGTGCTGGTGGTCGGCGGCCTGCCGCAATATTCACGGCCGGGCAGCGCCGCGTCCAAGGATATCGCGTTGGCGCGATCGCAGGTGCATGACGGCATCGCGGAGATGCTGGATTATGCGAAGCAGGCAAAGCTGCCGCTCGCGATCGAGCCGCTGCATCCGGCCTATGCCGCCGACCGCGCCTGCGTGAACACCACAAGGCATGCGCTCGATATCTGCGACGCGCTCGATCCCGGCAGAACCGGCGCGATCGGCGTCGCGCTCGACGTCTATCACGTCTGGTGGGATCCTGAGCTGATGAGCCAGATCGCGCGCGCCGGCCAGGATCGCCTGCTCGCGTTCCATGTCTGCGACTGGCTGGTGCCGACCAAGGACATCCTCAACGACCGCGGCATGATGGGCGACGGCGTCATCGACATCAGATCGGTGCGCGCCGCCGTCGAGGCGCAGGGCTTTGACGGCTATTCGGAGATCGAGATCTTCTCGAATGACTGGTGGGGCCGTCCGCTGGACGAGGTGCTGCGAACCTGCATCGAGCGGCACCGGACGGCGGTCTAGAACGCCGGCAGGTGGGCACGGCGCTGCATGCGCGCCTCGTGCCTCATCAGGACTCCTCGTTGCGGTGCTCGATCTCCAGCGTGACGAGGCGCGCCAGCAGCGTTGCCGGGTAGAGTTGGCCGAAGATCGCCTCGAGATTGCACAGGCTTCGCGCGATCGGATGCAACGGAGCGACGTCGCCATAACCTGTCGTCGTGAGCGTGGCGAAGCTGAAATAGAGGACGCGGCTCGCCAATGTCGGGCTGTCTTCCACCTTCATGCCGGGAAATGCGTCGGGCCTCAGCGTGCCGACAAAGGTGTAGAGCGCCGCGAAGATCACGGCGACCGTGAGATAGAGCAGGACCGCGCCGATCACACGGTGATAGGTGACGCGGCCTGGCGCGAACGTCGCACGCGCCACCGTCACCGCCATGGTGAGGCCGACGAGCAGCCAGGATGCGGCGAACAGGTTGAGATCGAAAATTGAAGGTGAGTGTAGTCTCAGGATCCCGCCCGTGACGATCATGACGAGCGCGACCAGCATCGTGACGACCGCCAGCGCGCTGCCTGACATCAGGAAGACGCCGCCGACCAGGACCAGCGCGAGCAGAAGCTCAAAAATCTGGAATTCGAACAGGCCCAACGCCTGCAACGGCGCCACCACGAAAATCATGACCAGGAGCAGGACAGTGAGCACCGTCAACAAGGAATCGCCCCAGCGCTCGCGTAGCTCGCCAGTGCTCATCCAGCCGCGCTTCATTCCCGCCCCGTCATTCGGCATTGCATCGGGATGCCGGTGACAGACATTGCTGCGCGCCGGCCGCAAAGGCAAGATGGGGGACTGGCATTCTGTGGCGCGCCCGGCGATCCGGAGCGCCGGCCGGCCGTCTCAGGGGCTCGCGACCCGCTGCAGCGTGTTGAAGCGGGCTTTCTGCTCGCTGCTCAGCATCGCATAGAACTCGTCCAGTGCAGGCTCGATCAGCTTCGCGGCCTTCTGCATGGCCTCGAGCCGGTGCTGCATCGCCTCCAGCCGGCCGACCGGTGTCAGCGGCACGTCGTTCGGGCAGGCCGCCTGCAGGTCCGCGATGGCTTTTGTGGTCGCATCGCTCAGGCGGTCGAGTGCCTCCTTCTGCTTGCCCGCCGGATGAAGCGAGGCCGCGATCCGGTTGATCGGCAGGTGGGCCAGGTCGGATTTCGAATCGCCGCAATTGCCGGCTTGCGCGGTCGCCTCCTGCTGCTGCGGCGAACGCTCGCCGACATGTGGACCGAGCGCGTTGAAGCGGGCCTGCTGCTCGTCGCTGAGTGAGCTGTAGAAATTCTCCAGTGCAGGCCGCACGATCTTGATCGCCTCGAGCGTCGCGCTGATGCGGTTCTCCATCGACCGCAAGCGGCCGGTGGGCGTCATGGCATAGCTGTCCGTGCAGGAGTCCTTGAAGATATCGGCGGCTGTTGCCGCTGATGTCTTCAATTCATCTAGGAGCGCGCGCTGCTGCTGGTCCGGCCGTACCGCCCGCGCGATGTCGGCAAGCGGCCAGGCCGTGACGCCCTTGTCCGGCTCTCCGCAGAGCTGCTTGACTGCCTGCGGGCTCGTGTCGGTGCGCCGACGGGACCGATAGCCGCCTGCGGCCGCCGGATAGTCGCCAGGGTTGATACTGGCATAGGCGGAGTAGGGACTGTTGGTGTCCCAGAACACGGTGTCGACGAAGTCGTCATAGGCGTAGGCCCAATAGCCGGGCTCGTAGGCATAGGACCAGAACGTGTAGTCAAAGATGTCCGAATAGGCGTAGGGCCAGAACACCGGCCCAAGCCACGCCACGAAGGCCGCGTGGCTGCCGCGTCGCCAGGCATGTCGGGGCGCCCAGCCGCCTTGGCGCGCCGCAAGCCCTACTTGGCCTTGCGCACCTGCCTGCTCGCGGAAGCGCGCGGCAAATCGCTCACGCTGAGCCGCCTGTGTCGCGGCCGTGGTCGCGACAGCAGCGCCAACCGTCGCTGCCGGCGCGAATCTCTGCTGGCGGGCAACGTCGGCCTGCTGCGCACGCTGCTCGCGCTGCAACAGGCGGTTCTGCGCCTGCAGGGCGCGGTCATGGACGCGCTGCGCGCGTGCGCCTTGGACCTTTTGCGACTGCAATTGCTGCACGCGTTGCTGCAGGCGATCGATACGGGTCTGCCGCTCGGTGGTCTGGCGCGAGAGCGCGTCGCGCTGCCGCTGCTGCGCCGCCTGCTGGCGTTGCTGGATCATTTGCTGATGCTGCTGCGCGCGCTGTTGAACGCGCTCCGTCGGCGACGGCCGCTCGCTCAAGCGCGAAGGTGGGCTCGGGCGTGATGGCGCCGCGATATGCGGAGCCTGGCGCTGCGGTGCTCCGCGACGGAATTCGGGGCGTGGCGTTGCGACACGCGGCGCGGCGATATCGGGGGCCTGGCGTACCGACGGGGCGGCGAAATGCGGGGCCGGGCGCGGCGCCATCGCCGGTCGCTGCGGGGCGTGGAACGCGGGTGCTGCCGGCCGTGCCATCGCGGGTGGCCGCGCCATTGCAGGCGGTCTCGCCATTGCGGGCGGCCTGGCCATTGCGGGAGGGGCGGCGTGTACCATCGGGGCGGGACGTGCCATTGCGGCAGGTGCAGCCGGCCTTGCCGCCGGTGCACCCCTTCCGTGTGGCTGGGCGGACGCGCCGCCGTTCGCCACGAGCATCGAGCTGCCAATCAAAAAGCCAACAAACAAAGCGCTGCGGGAAAGCATGGGCGTAGCTCTCCGTTCAACAGTCGCCCGCAGGGCTTTAACGCGCAGATCTTGGATTCGTTCGTTATGGCTATAGCCGGCGTTACCGTCTTCCGACGCAGGGAACCGTCAGGAGACGTCCTGCGTGAGGGTCGCCGCGATCCGCTCCGTCGCCCAGTCGACCTGATCGGCCGTGATCACCAGCGGCGGAGCGATCCGGATGGTGTGCTCGTGGGTGTCCTTGGCGAGGATGCCGCGCGCCTGCAGCTCCAGACAGTAGCGGCGGGCGCCGCCGGCTTCCGGGTGCAGCTCGATCGCCAGCATCAGCCCGCGCCCGCGCACCTCGCGGATCACGTTGGCGCGGATGTCCTGCAATCCGGCGAGAAAGCGCGCGCCCTGTTGCGCCGCGTTCTCGATCATTCCCTCGTCGATCAGCACGCGCAGCGCCGCCCGCGCCACCGCGCAGGCCAGTGGATTGCCGCCGAAGGTCGAGCCGTGCTGGCCGGGCCGCAACGTGCCGAGCACGGCGTTGTTGGAAAGCACCGCCGACACCGGATAGAAGCCGCCCGACAGCGCCTTGCCGAGCAGCGTCACGTCGGCTTCGATCCCTTCGTGCTGCTCGGCGAGCAGCTTGCCGGTGCGGCCGAGCCCGGTCTGAATCTCGTCGAGCACAAGCATCACATTATGCGCGGTGCACAGCTCGCGCACGCGGGCGAAATAGCCTGGCGGAGGAATCACGACGCCGGCTTCGCCCTGGATCGGCTCGACCAGGAAGGCCGCGGTGTTCGGCGTGATCGCCTGCTCGAGCGCGGCGGCATCGCCGAACGGGATGATCTTGAAGCCCGGCGCGAACGGGCCGAAATGATCGCGCGAGCCGGGGTCGGTCGAGAAGCCGACGATGCCGAGCGTGCGTCCGTGGAAATTATTGGCGCAGACGATGATCTCGGCCTGTCCGTCCGGCACGCCCTTGACCTCATAGGCCCATTTGCGCACCGACTTGATCGCGCTCTCCACCGCCTCGGCGCCGCTGTTCATCGGCAGCACCTTGTGCGAGCCGGTCAGCTCCGCGAGCTCGCGGTAGAAGGGAGCGAGCTGGTCGTTGTGGAAAGCGCGCGAGGTCAGCGTCAGCCGATGCGCCTGCTCGATCATGGCTGCGAGGATCTTAGGATGGCAGTGGCCCTGGCTCACCGCCGAATAGGCGGAGAGGCAGTCGAGGTACCGGTTGCCATCGGTATCCCAGACCCAGACGCCTTCGCCGCGGGACAGCACGACCCCGATCGGCTCATAGTTGTAGGTGCCGAACTGCGCTTCGGTTGCGAGGAAATCAGTGACCGATGCATTCATCATGCGTCACTCCCGCTGCAGCGCACGAGAGATTACATCAAATCGTGCCTGCAGTTGATTTGGGCATCAGTTCCTCCACAGGGAAGTGTGTCGCCGGCCAAATGTGTCGTCTTATGCGCTGATGCTGCAGGGCACGCTGAGAAAGCCGCGGAAGCGCACCCGCCCGCCGCGCACCGGCTCGCCGTCGAGCGCGTAGCTCGGGAAGCGTTTGAGGAACCGCGAGATCGCGATGGCGCCTTCGAGGCGCGCCAGCGCCATGCCGGCGCATTGATGCGCGCCGGTGCCGAAGGCGAGGTGGCGGTTCGGCGTGCGCGCGACGTCGAAAGCTTCGGGGTTGGGGAATTGCGCGGGGTCGCGGTTGGCCGCGCCGATGCACAGCGTGACCAGCGTGCCCGGCGGCAGCTTGATGCCGCCGAGCTCGGTCTCTTCCACGATCATGCGGTTGCCGAGCTGGTTCGAGCTTTCGTAGCGCAGCATCTCCTCGACCGCGGTCTTGATCAGCTCGGGTTGCGCGATTAGCCGTTGCTTCTGATCCGGATTTTGGCTGAGCGTCACCAGCCCGTTGCCGATCAGATTGGTCGTGGTTTCGTGGCCGGCGTTGAGCAGGAAGATGCAGTTGTGCAGCAATTCCTTCGCGGTCAGCCGCTCGCCATTGTCCTCACCCTGGATCAGCCTTGTCAGCACGTCGCGTTCGGGATTGCCCGGTCTGGCGCGGCGGCGTTCAACCAGCGTTTCGAGATAGGCGAGAAAATCCTTCACCGCATTGTTGCCGCGGTCGAACGCGTCCTTGCCGATCACTGGCTCCAGCGCGCCCAGGATCGCCAGCGACCAGTCGCGCAGCGGCTCGCGTTCGTCGTGCGGCACGTCGAGCAGATTGCCGATCACCTCGACCGGAATTGCCGAGGCGAAGTCGCCGATCAACTCGAAGCGGTCGCGGGTCTCGATCCGGTCGAGCAGGCTGTCGACCAGCGCGATCAGGTCAAGCTCCATGCCGGCGATCGCCCGCGGCGACAATGCGCCCATGATCAGCCGCCGCACGCGGGTATGCGCCGGTGGATCGTTGAAGACGAGGCTTGTCGTGTGATGCTCGTAGAGCAGCGAGTTGCCGTATTTCGGCAAGAACTCCTTCTTCTTGTCGGAGGAGAATGCCTTGGTGTTCTTGTAGGCGGCGATGAGGTCGTCGTAGCGGGTGAGAAAATAGCAGCCGTTCGGCAGCCGCTTGACCGGCGCGTTCTCGCGCAATGCGCGATAGGTCGGATAGGGGTCAGCGTAGAACTCCGGCGTCAGCTTCTCGAGGTCGAAGCCGTCAGCCAGCTCGCGCGCGTGTCCGTTCATGGCGCATCCAACCCAATTAGTTTCATTTGCAACTATCGTAAGCCGCGGGCGGCGGCCGCGCAACACAATTTGCCAGGCGCCGGGAACAGCGCGCCGGGCGCCGCGTGGTGCGAGCAAATCGCAGAGCCATATGCGGTTTTGCGCTTTGATGAAGCGCGCGCGCCCCTCTACAGTCGCGACCAAACAACAAGACCGGAAACGCCAATGCATGCCCGTGCCGACACTGCGGCCTCCTGGCCCGAGGAGATCTTCTCGATATTGCAGCGCTTCGAGGTGCGTCAGGTGCCCTACGTGCCGGACGCCGGCCATTCAGAGCTGATCGAGCGGGTGCTGGGGTCGTCCTCGATGCGCGGCATCGCGCTGACCACCGAGGAGGAGGGCGTGGCGCTGCTCGCGGGCGCCTGGGCCGGCGGCCAGCGCGGCGTGCTGCTGATGCAGTCGAGCGGGGTCGGCAATTGCATCAACATGCTGTCGCTGGTGCAGATCTTCCGCCTGCCGTTCCTCACGCTGGTGACGATGCGCGGCGAATGGGGCGAGTTCAATCCCTGGCAGGTGCCGATGGGCTCGAACACGCAGGGGATTCTCGAATTGTCCGGGATCAAGGTGCTGCGCGCCTCGCACCCTGAAGAGGTCCGCGAAGTCGTCGAGGCCGGCGCGGCGCAGGCCTATAACGCCTGCACGCCAACCGCCGTCCTGCTGTCGCAGCGCCTGATCGGGGCAAAGGTCTTCACCAAATGAGCAAAGCCAATCTCCTCGACCGCCGTGCCGTCGTTTCCGAGCTGCTGAAAGATCGCAAGAGCGCCTTCGCCGTCGGCGGCCTCGGTGCCTCGACCTATGACATCGCCGCCGCCGGCGACCACGACCGCAACTTCTATCTCTGGGGCGGCATGGGCGGCGCCGTGATGATCGGGCTCGGCCTTGCGCTGGCCCAGCCGACGCTGCCGGTCGTCGTGATCACCGGCGACGGCGAGATGCTGATGGGGATGGGAAGCCTCGCCACCGTCGGCCTGCAGCAGCCGAAAAATCTCTCGATCATCGTGCTGGACAATGAGGCTTACGGCGAGACCGGCGGCCAGGCTAGCCACACCGGCGGAACCGCCGACCTCGTGGGTGTTGCCAAAGCTTGCGGAATCGGGGATAGCCGGGCGATCAGCACCATGGCGGAGGTCGAGGCTTTTGCCTCGTCTTTGCAAGACGTTACGGCCGGGCCGCGGTTCGCCAGCGCGAAGATCGACGGGGCCAATCTGGAGCGCGTGCTGTCCAGCCGCGACGGCACCTACCTCGTGAACCGCATCAGAGGGTCGATCGGCCACACTCCTATTTAAAGTGGCTTTCGCGGTGCAATAGAACCTTGACTTTTGGTAAAGTGAGTGATTACTCACGACCCAGATGTCTACCTTACGCATGACGAGTGACTTGCGGCGTCAGTTGATCCTGAGCGCCGCAAAGCGGTGTTTCGCCCGCAGCGGCTTTGCCGGCACCACGACAAAGAGCGTGGCGGCCGCGGCTGCCATTTCGGAAGGGCTGCTGTTCAAGCACTTCCCGTCCAAGGCGGCGCTCTATGCCGAGATCCTTGCCGAGGAGTGCGAGGCGGATCCCGATCTCGCGCATTTGCTCGGCCAGGAGCCCTCGACCGCGACCCTGGTCGAGCTGGTGCAAGGCATGGTCGATCACTTCATGCAGTTGCGTGATGCGCCGGACCAGGAAGAGACGCAACGGATGCGGCTGATGGTGACGAGCCATCTCGACGACGGCGAGTTCGCGCGCCTGCTCTATGACAAGGTCGGCAAGCTGATCGGCCCGACCTTCGCCGCCTCGCTCGAGCGGGCGATTGCCGCCGGCGAGGCCACTAAGATCGGCGACGAGCCGCTCAACCTGTTCTGGTTTGCGCACCATACCGTGCTGATGGGTGCGCTGACCCAGCTGCCTGCGACACCATGCCTCCCCTACGGCGATGCCGCCGCGGCCGAGCGGCAGCTTTGCCAATTCATCCTTCGCGGCATCGGACTTACCGAAGCCGCAATTTCAACTCATTTGGGCCGCCAGCCGTCGCCGATCGCAGGACCGTCGGTAACTGCAGAAAGTGCATGACATGAATATTCAGACCGAAAGCCACATCTCGGGGCAACCGATCAAGGAGAAGCAAGCCAAGCGTCCCGTCCGCATGGTGCGCTGGTTCATCATCGTAGGCTTGTTGCTGGCCCTGCTCGTCGGTGCGCTGGTCGGCTTCAACGCCTTCCGCAGCCACATGATCGCGCAGTTCTTTGCCAACAATAAGCCGCCGCCGGCGAACGTGTCGGCCGTCGAGGCGAAGACGGAGGTGATTCCGAACCTGCTGACCGCCGTCGGCGATCTCGTCGCCGTGCACCAGGTCAACGTCACGACCGACGTGCCGGGCCGCATCACCGAGATCCAGTTCACCGCCGGCAGCCATGTAAAGGCCGGCACGCCGCTGGTGCAGTTGTTCGACGCACCGGAGCAGGGCGACCTCGCCAACTACAAGGCGCAGGCGACCGTCGGCGAGCTGCAGCTCGACCGCGCCAAGCAGCTCGCGTCGCGCCAGTTCGGTCCGCAATCGACCGTCGACACCGCGCAGGCGGCTTACGACCAGGCCAAGGCGGGCATCGCCAAGACCGAAGCGCTGATCTCGCAGAAGCTGGTGCGCGCACCGTTCGAAGGCGATCTCGGCGTGCGCCAGGTCGAAGTCGGCCAGTATCTGACGGCCGGCACGCAGATCGTGTCGCTGACCGATCTGTCGGTGCTGTACGCCAACCTGACCGTCACCGAGAAGCAGAGCTCGCAGATCAAGGTCGGCCAGGCCGTACGCGTCTCGGTCGACGCCTATCCGGGCCGCACCTTCGAGGGCCAAATCACGACCATCGAGCCGCAGATCGCGACCGACACCCGCAACATCCGGGTTCAGGCCACGATCCAGAATCCGGACAGCATCCTCAAGCCCGGCATGTTCGCGACCACCACGATCGTGCTGCCCGGGAAGCCGCCGGTCGTGACCATTCCGGAAACCGCGGTCGACTACACGCTGTACGGCGACTCGGTGTTCCTGATCACCGAGAAGAAGGGCGACGACGGCAAGACCACCCTGACCGCGGACCGCACCTTCGTGAAGACCGGCAACCGCGTCGAGGGCCGTGTCGAGATCCTCAAGGGTCTGAAGGCGGGGGACAAGGTCGTCGCCGTCGGCCAGATCAAGCTGCAGTCGGGCATGCCGGTTGCGATCTCGACCGATCCGCCGCCGCCGGTTCCGGCCGAACCGCCGCGCTACTGATCTTCATTCATCGAACTCGGAGGGCCATCGGCCCTCCGCCACATCTTGCCGCAAGCCGGCAGAACACGAATCGAGTTGGCGATGGCCTTCACTGATATTTTCATCAAGCGCCCGGTGCTGTCGGTCGTCGTCAGCCTGCTGATCCTGCTGATCGGCCTGCGCGCGGCGATGGTTTTGCCAATCCGGCAGTATCCGAATCTTTCGAACACCGTCGTGACGATCACCACGTCATATCCCGGTGCATCGCCCGAGCTGATCAACGGCTTCATCACCACGCCGATCGAACAGGCCGTCGCGTCGGCCGAAGGCGTCGACTACATGACGTCGAACTCGGTGCTCGGCACCTCGACGATTCAGGTCTACGTCAAACTCAATCACGATCCGAACCAGGCGCTCACCGAGGTGCTCGCCAAGGTCAACTCGGTCAAATACCTGATCCCGAAGGAAGCCTTCGATCCCGTCGTGACCAAGGCGACCGGTGACACCATCGCCGTGATGTATCTCGGCTTCTCCAGCGAGGAGCTGACCGGATCGTCGATCTCCGACTATCTGACCCGCGTCGTGCAGCCGGTGCTCTCGACGGTCGATGGTGTCGCCTCGGCCGACATCCTCGGCGGCCAGACCTTCGCGATGCGCGTCTGGCTCGATCCGACCCGCATGGCCGGACGCGGCGTGTCGCCAAACGACGTCGCCGCCGCGATCGCCGCCAACAACTTCCAGGCCGCCGCCGGCCAGACCAAGGGCTTCTTCATCGTCTCCAACGTCTCGGCCAATACCGACCTTCAGAACATCGATCAGTTCAAGCGGATGATCGTGAAGGCGAAGGACGGCGGCTTTGTGCGCATCGAGGACATCGCGACGGTGGAGCTCGCGGCGCAGAGCACGGACGCCAGCGTCGCGTTCAACGGCGAGCATGCGATCTTCATCGGCATCAAGGCGACGCCGCAGGGCAACCCGCTGACCCTGGTGAAGGGCGTGCGCGCGCTGTTCCCCGACCTCGAGCGCAACCTGCCGCCGTCGATGAAGATGAAGGTGGCCTACGATTCCACCAAGTTCATTCAATCGTCGATCGATGAGGTCGAGAAGACGCTCACCGAAGCGGTCCTGATCGTCGTCGTCGTCATCTTCCTGTTCCTGGCCTCGCTGCGGTCGGTGATCATTCCCGTCGTCACCATCCCGCTGTCGCTGATCGGCGTCTGCATCCTGATGCTGGCCGCCGGCTTCAGCTTCAACCTGCTGACGCTGCTGGCGATGGTGCTGGCGATCGGCCTCGTGGTCGACGACGCGATCGTTGTCGTGGAGAACATCCATCGACATCTCGAGGAGGGCCTGCCACCGGTGCAGGCATCGCTAAAGGGTGCCCGCGAGATCGTCGGTCCCGTCATCTCCATGACGATCACGCTGGCGGCGGTGTACGCGCCGATCGGCTTCCTCGGCGGCGTGACCGGCACGCTGTTCCGCGAATTCGCCTTCACGCTGGCGGGCTCGGTGATCGTGTCGGGCGTGATCGCGCTGACGCTGTCGCCGATGATGTGCTCGGTGTTCCTCAAGAGCGCGGAGGAGGGGCGTTTCGCCAGGGTGGTCAACCGCGTGTTCGGCGCGTTGACGCGGGCCTATGGCCGTCAGCTCGACCGTTCGCTCGACTACCGCCCGATCACGGCGCTGTTCGCCGTGACCATCCTCGGTCTGGTCGGCTTCCTCTATATGCACATCCAGAAGGAACTGGCGCCGCAGGAGGACCAGGGCATCGTGTTCGCGGTGACCAAGGCGCCGAAATACGCCAACATCGACTACATCGATTTCTACGGCGACAAGATGGACAAGGAGTTCCAGAAGTTTCCCGAGACCGACCTGCGGTTCATCCTGAACGGCATCACCGGTCCGCAGGGCGGCTTCGCGGGCATGCTGCTCAAGCCGTGGGATGAGCGCAAGCGCAGCGCGCAGGCGCTGCAGCCGCTGGTTCAGGCCGAGCTGTCCAAAATCGAGGGCATCAGCGCGTTCGCGTTCAGCCTGCCGCCGCTGCCCGGCGGCCCCGGCGGTCTGCCGGTGCAGATGGTGATCTCTTCGACGGCCGGATTCCAGCAGGTGTTCGACCAGATGAGCAAGCTGAAGGATGCGGCGCGCAAGAGCGGCCTGTTCATCGTCACCGACAGCGATCTCGACTTCAATCAGCCGGTGGTCCGGGTGAAGGTCGATCGCTCGAAGGCGAGCGACCTCGGCATCACCATGCAGTCGATCGGTGGCGCCCTGGCGACGCTGCTCGGCGGCAACTATGTCAACCGCTTCAATCTGGAAGGACGCTCCTACCAGGTGATCCCGCAGGTGCCGCGCGCCAGCCGGCTCGCGCCTGAGGCATTCAACGATTACTACGTCCCGACCGCGACCGGGCAGCTGGTGCGGCTGTCGACCGTGGTTTCGGTCGAGACCGGCGTCGATCCCAACGCGCTGACCCACTACAACCAGCTCAACTCGTCGACCTTCCAGGCGGTGCCGATGCCCGGCGTCTCGATGGGACAGGCGGTGGAGTTCCTGCAGGGTGAAGCCAAGAAGCTGCCGTCCGGCTTCAGCTACGACTTCCTGGCCGACTCCCGGCAATACGTCCACGAAGGCAACCAGCTGCTGGTCACCTTCGCGTTCGCCATCATCATCATCTTCCTGGTGCTGGCGGCGCAGTTCGAGAGCCTGCGCGATCCGTTCGTGATCATGATCTCGGTGCCGATGGCGATCGTCGGCGCCTTGATCCCGCTGTTCTTCGGCGTCGCCACCATGAACATCTACACCCAGGTGGGCCTGCTGACGCTGGTCGGACTGATCACCAAGCACGGCATCCTGATGGTGGAGTTCGCCAACGAGTTGCAGCTCAACGAGGGACTGGACCGCCGCGCGGCGATCGAGATGGCCGCCCGGATCCGCTTGCGTCCGATCCTGATGACGACGGCGGCGATGGTCACCGGCCTGCTGCCGCTGCTCACGGCCTCGGGCGCCGGCGCCGCCAGCCGCTTCTCGATCGGGCTTGTGGTCGTGGCCGGTATGACGATCGGCACGCTGTTCACGCTGTTCGTGCTGCCGATGGTCTACACGGTGATCGCGACAGACCACCAGGCCGCGGCCCATTCCGATCGCGCCAAGCAGATCGCCGACTACGAGCTCGACCGTCGCGGCGGCGCGCTGAAACCGACCTGAGCCCTCCAAGCTCATGCTCGCAGGGAAGGCGGCACTGGCGAAAGCCACTGCCGCCTTTTCTTTGTCTCGTGATAGCCTTTGCCAACGGCGGGCAGAAAGCACTCGCCTTAAGGAAATCCGGAGGAAACAGGCATGGCGAGCGAGTTTGCGGCGGGCAATTACCGGTTCATTCCGGCCGTGTTCCAATATTCAAGCGGCGCGCAGGCGAACGCGGGCTATGAGATCGAGCGGGTGCGCTTCGATCGCCTGCTGCCGCTCGCGGAAGGTTTTGCGCGGATCGCGGCCTATATCCGCGATGCCGGCCGGCCGCTGACCGCGTTCTGCGCCTGCGAATTGCGTTCGCCGGCCGCCTTCACCGAGGACGGCTTCCGCGCCTTCAACCAGCACTACGTCAAGACGCTCGCCGAATGGGGCCTGTTCGACGGCACCATCAATCCGGTGGCGCGCAGCAACGTCTGTCCCGAGATCGATCCGCCGGCCGAGCCGTCGTTCCATGCGTTCTCGTTCACGCGGCCGAGCACGACGACGTCGCCGTCCTTCGTGATCGCCGGCGGCGCCGAGGCCCGCGGCGGCACCGCCAGCTATCCCGACCGCATCGTCTGCTATCGCGATCTCAGTCCCGGCGCGTGGCGGGAGAAGGTCCGCTTCACCGCGAGCGAGATGGAACGCCGTCTGGCGGAGTTCAGCTTCGGCTGGCAGGAGACGACGGCGGTGCAGGCCTACACCGTGCACGACATCCATCCCGTGCTCGTCGACGAGCTGGTCCGCCGCGGCGCCACCCGCTCCGGCCTGACCTGGCACTTCTGCCGCCCGCCGGTGGTCGATCTCGAATACGAGATGGATTGCCGGCGCGTGCTGCGCGAGGTGGTGCTTTAGGTTGAACAGCCCAAGGCGCGTACACAGCTAGTCCCGTCATCCTGAGGAGCGCGCAGCGCGTCTCGAAGGATGAAGGGCCCGGTCGGTGGCCGTGCATCCTTCGAGGCTCGCTCCGCTCGCACCTCAGCATGACGGGGAGGGATGGGCGCGCTCAGTTTGCAGTCACCGCGCCTTCGGGTCGAGCGCGTCGCGCAGGCCGTCGCCGACCAGATTGAACGACAACACGACCAGGAAGATCGCAAGCCCCGGCCAGACCGCCATCCAGGGCGCGCTGGTCAGGAAGCGTTGCGCGGCGTTGAGCATGCTGCCCCAGGACGGCGCCGGCGGCTGCTGGCCGAGGCCGAGGAACGACAGCGCGGCCTCGGCGATGATCGCGGCCGCGATCGACAGCGTCGCCTGCACCAGCAGCGCCGGCAGGATGTTGGGCAGGATGTGGACCAGCGCGATGCGCCAGCGCGGGTTGCCCATGGCGCGCGCCGCCTCGACATAATCCTCGGCCTTGACGCTCATCACCTGGCCGCGGGTCAGGCGGATGAAGATCGGGGTCGCCGAGACGCCGATCGCGATCATGGCATTGCTAAGACTCGGGCCGAGGAACGCTGCGAGCGCGATCGCCAGGATCAGGAACGGGCAGGCCAGCATCGCATCGGTGATGCGGCTGATCAACGCGTCGATGAAACCGCCGCGATAGCCGGCGACGAGGCCGAGCGGCACGCCGATCGCAAGCGCGATGCCGACCGAGATGACGCCGGCAAGCAGCGAGGCGCGGGCGCCGAACACGACGCGGGCGAACACGTCGCGGCCGAGTTCGTCGGTGCCGAACCAGTGCTGCGCCGACGGCGCCTTGCGTACCAGCGACCAGCTCGCCGCGACCGGATCATAGGGCACGATCAGCGGCGCGAACACGGCGAGCAGGATGAAGAGCGCGATCACGGTGAGCCCGAGCACGGCACCCTTGCGCCGGATCAGCCGCCGCCAGGCGCGCCGCGCCGGGCTCTCGAGCGTTTCGGCGGCGGCAAGCGGAGCGAGGGGGCTGAGTGCAGCGTCGGTCATCCGATCAGCCCCTGAGCCGCGGGTTGACGAGGATGTAGGCGATGTCGGCGATCAGGTTGAGCGTGATGTAGATCGTCGCCGTGGTCAGCACCACGCCCTGCACGACCGCATAGTCGCGGTTGAACACGGCGTCGACGATCAACTTGCCGAAGCCCGGGATCGAGAAGATCTGCTCGGTGAGCACCGCACCCGACAGCAGCGTGCCGAGCTCGAGCGCGCCGAGCGTGATGATCGGTGTCAGCGCGTTGCGCATCGCATGCTTGAGGATCACCGTGCGTTCGGACAGGCCCTTCGCCCGCGCGGTGCGGACATAGTCGCTCTCCAGCACCTGCAACATCGCGCTTCGCGTATGCCGCATCAGGATCGCCGCGATCGCATTGCCGAGCACGAAGGCCGGCATGACGGATGCGGCGAGGCTCGCGCGCCAGTTTTCGCTGAGCGGCACGTAGCCGGAGGCCGGCAGCCAGCCAAGTTCGACGGAGAACAGGAAGATCAGCATGATGCCGAGCCAGAAATTTGGCGTCGAGATACCCCACAGCGCGAACAAATTGGCGCCATAGTCCCACGCCGTGCCGATTTTCACCGCCGAGATGATGCCGGCGGGAATGCCGATCAGGAAGGCGACCACGATCGCCATGCCGGCGATCTGCATCGTAACCGGCAGCTTCTGCGCGATCAGGCTCGACACCGGCATCTTGTTGCGCAGGGACTCGCCGAGGTCGCCCGTGAGCACGCCCTTGACCCAATAGGCATATTGCACCGGAATCGGTTGATCCAAATGGTATTGCTGGCGGATCTGTTCGATGACGGCCGGATCGCGCTCCTCGCCGGCCATGACGAGTGCCGGATCGCCGGGCAGCAAATGTTGCAGCGAGAAGATCAGGAGCGAGACGAAGAACAGCGTCGGGACCAGCTGAACCAGCCGCTTGGCGAGGAAGTTCAGCATTGTCGGCCCCGCGTGTCCTGCGCTGTGGCGATCATCTCAATTTCAGCCCGACCACGCGCACCAATCCGTCCGGCATCTGCCGGTAACCCTCGACCTTGGTGGAGTGCGCGATCAGGAGTGTGCGGTGATAGAGATAGATGATCGGCTCGTCATTGAGCACGGTCTTGGTCATCTTCTCGTAGATCGCCTTGCGCTGGGCGGGATCGTTGATCAGCCGCGCATCTTCCATCAGCTTGTCGGCTTCCGCGTTGGAATAGCCGCCGTCGTTCTGCGGCGCCTTGGTGTGCAGGAAGACATAGGAATTGCCGTCAGGATCAATCCGGCCGCTCCAGTTGATCTGAAACACCTGAAATTCGCCGGCCTGGGCCTGCTTGAAAGTCGTCGCAAATTCGACCACGCGGATCTTGATGTCAAAGCCGGCTTCGGCCGCCATCGACTGCACGACCTGGGCCACGGCTTCGTTCTCGGCGCCTTTGGGGACCATGTAGTCGATGGCGACGGGCAGCGTGACACCGGCCTCCTTCAGCAGCGCCTTGGCCTTGGCAATGTCGCGTCCCCGAACCGGAAACGCCTTCTGATAGTAAGGGTGTGTCGGGCTGACCCACTGATTGCCCGGCGTGAACTCGCCGTTGAAGACGACCTGGTTGAGCGCCTCGCGGTCAATCGACAGATCGAGCGCCTGGCGCACCTTTTCCGACTGGCTGAGCGGCCCCTTGCTCTTGTCGTTGCCGACGTTGATGGTGAGGCCGAGATAGCCGAGTTCAGGTGCGGTCGACAGCACGAGCCGCTTGTCACCTCGGACGTCCTTGATATCGGTGGCGAGCACGCGCTCGATCAGATCGAGCCCGCCGGATTTCAGATTGGCGAGCCGCACCGTGGCATCGACGATAGGAAGGAACACGATGCGATCGATGAAGACGTTGTCCTTGTTCCAGTAATCCCCGAATTTCTCGAACACCATGCGGTCCTGCTGCACGCGTTCGACGAACTTGTAGGGTCCGGCGCAGACTGGATGCAGCCCGAATTTGTCACCCGCTTCCTTCACCGCCTTCGGCGAAACCATCATGCCGGCGCGGTCGGTCAACTGGGCGATCAGCGGCGAGTAGGGCGTCTTGAGCACCAGCTTGATGGTCAGGGGATCAACGACGTCGACGTGGTCGAGCGCAGCCAATTCCGGTTTGCGAAACGAGGTCGGCAGCGTCAGATGGCGCTCCAGCGAGAATTTGGCGGCTTCGGCGTCGAACGGCTCACCGTCGTGGAACTTGACGCCCGGCCGGAGCTTGATCGTCATCTCCTTGCCGTCGGCCGAGTTCTCGTAAGACAGCGCGAGTTGCGGAACGATGTTCAGCTTCTCGTCAATGTCGAACAGCTTGTCGCAGAAGGCCGAAAACACGATGCGGCCGACATAGGTGCGTCCGATTGAAGGATCGAGGATGTCGGGGTCCTCGGCGAGCCCGATGCGAAGTGTCGTCTCGGCACGCGCGCTCGTTCCGCACCATGTCACGAGGGCCGCCATCAGGACCGCCAAGCGCCAAAATCTCATCGCCAACCCCTTATTCCCTACGCCTTTGTTCCCTGTGAAATAACCCCGGGCTGCCCCGAGGCTTCCGCCGCATTGAACGCCGCCACCAGCTTTTCCAGTGTCGGCGAGAACCCGCCATCGGAAGGCACGATCGCCTCCGCGCTGGGCAGCTCGCCCGTCCGGTGACAGGCCGTTGCATATCCGGTGCCATCTTCGCGCAACTGCGGCACTTCGCTGCGGCAGCGCGCGATCACATAGGGGCAGCGGGTATGGAAGCGGCAGCCGGAGGGCGGATCGAGCGCGCTCGGCAGCTCGCCCTCCAGCACGATGCGGCTGCGCTTCGCACGCGGCTTCGGCACCGGGATCGCCGACAACAGCGCGCGGCTGTAGGGATGGCGTGGCGCGGCGAACAGCGCTTGTGCATCCGCGGTCTCGACGATGGTGCCGAGATTCATCACGGCGACGCGATCGGCGATGTGCTTCACGACGGCGAGATCGTGCGAGACGAAGATGTAGGCGAGCTTCAGGCGATCTTGCAGGTCGCGCAGCAAATTCAGGATCTGGGAACGGATCGAGACGTCGAGCGCCGACACCGGCTCGTCGCAGATGATCAGCTTCGGCTCGACCGCGAGCGCGCGGGCAATTGCGATGCGCTGGCGCTGGCCGCCGGAGAATTCGTGTGGATAGCGGCGCGCGAAGCGCGGCTCGAGCCCGACCAGACGCAGCAGCTGCTCGACCCGCTCGCGGCGGGCTGGCGGCGGCACGAGATTGTGCAGTGCCAGCGGCTCGGTCAGGATCTGGCTCACCGTCATACGCGGGTTGAGCGAGGCGTAGGGGTCCTGGAAGATCAGCTGCGCGTCGCGGCGGAATGCGCGCAACTGCTCGGCATTGAGCGTGCCGAGGTCGCGGCCTTCGAAGCGGATCCGGCCGGCATCCGGCTCGATCAGCCGCAGCACCAGCCGGCTGACGGTGGATTTGCCGCAGCCGGATTCGCCGACCAGCGCCAGCGTCTTGCCGGCCTCGACCGTGAAGCTGACGCCGTCGACCGCCTTCACATGGGCGGTCGGCCGGCCGAACAGCGAGCGTTCGGCGACGAAATGCTTGACCAGCCCTTCGACCTCGAGCAGCGCGGTCATGACACCAGCCGCTCCAGCGGCGCGCGGAGGCAGCGCGAGGCGTGGGTCGGGCTCAGCATCGCGAGCGGCGGCGCCGATTGGGTGCAGGCAAGTTCCACGAACGGGCAGCGCGCGGCGAAGCGGCAGCCGGCGGGCGGGTTCGCCATGTTCGGCACCATGCCCTCGATGGTGGCGAGATGGCTGGTGCGGCGGTCGAGCCGCGGGATCGAGCCGAGCAGGCCGACCGTGTAGGGATGCTGCGGATTGGCGAACAGCTCGTCGACCGGCGCGCGCTCGACGATTTCGCCGGCATACATCACCGCGACCTCGTCGCAGACTTCGGCGACGACGCCGAGATCGTGGGTGATCAGGATGATCGCGGCGCCGCTTGCGGCCTTCAGCTCCCGCATCAGATCGAGGATCTGGGCCTGCAAGGTGACGTCGAGCGCGGTGGTCGGCTCGTCGGCAATCAGAAGCTGCGGATCGCAGGCCAGCGCCATCGCGATCATCACGCGCTGGCGCATGCCGCCGGACAGCTTGTGCGGAAATTCGTCGACGCGTTTCTCGGGCGAGGGAATATGCACGCGGCGCAGCAGCTCGATGGTGCGCTCGCGCGCCGCGCGGCGGGAGCCGCCGCGATGGCGCAGAATCGTCTCCGTAATCTGGTCGCCGATGGTAAAGCTCGGATTGAGCGAGGTCATCGGCTCCTGGAAGATCATCGCGAGGCGATCGCCGCGCAGGTCGCGCAACGTCTCGTCCGGCACCTCGAGCAGGTCGAAGCCGTCGAAGCGGATCGTGCCGGACACCGCGGCGGATTGCTTCGGCAACAGCCCCATGATCGCGAGCGAGGTCACGCTCTTGCCGCAGCCGGACTCGCCGACGAGGCCAAGCGTGGCGCCCTTGGCGACGGAAAGATCGACGCTGTCGACGGCATGCGTGGTGCGGCCGTCATCGCCCTGGAAGGTGACGCGCAGGCCCTCGATCTCGATCAGCGGGCCTGCCGTCATTCGCCGCTCGTGGTTGCCGCTGCGATGCCGGCGTCGATGGTGGCGCGATCGCTAGTTCCGGCCGGGTTTTCGCGAGTCGGCATGAAGCTCCGGAACGGCACCCAGTGCTCGCGGCTGACGGCCTCCAGCCGCTCAAGCTCGCGCAGGGGATCGGCGTGGTCGTCGACGCGCAGATCGAGCAATGGCCATTCCTCCGCGCCGTGAATCAAGAGAGCCGCCGACTGCTTGCCGCGCTTGTCGCCGCCGGCAGCTTCGCCGGCGAACATCGCCTTGATCAGCCGCTCCGCGAACGGCAGCTTCTCGTTCGCGGCATAGACGCGCGCGGTCTCGTCGAGCACCGCGGGGCCGGCCAGCATGTTGCCGGCGATCGAGAACCCGTCGCCCGCGATATGGCCAAACCAGTCAACGCAGTCCTTGCCGGAATGCGCAGCGATGCGGCCCCTGGCGTCCATGACGTGGAGCTGCCGGCTCTCGCGGCCGCTGTCGGGCGCAATCAGCGCCGCGATCACCTCATGCGGGCTGTTGCCGCCGCGCAGCAGCGCGAGGCCGTCGATGCCGTAATAGGGATTGACCAGCGCCTGCGTCGCCACCGCGCCGATCCCGGGTGCGATGTGCGGCACCAGCGCGCCGACCGCGAAGAACCGCGTCGCGACGGCGATGCCGAGCTGGCCGGTGGCGCTGTCGCGGGCGATGATCGACCAGGTCATCTCAAACCTTCGTGTTTAGCGGCCTGCGGCGTAACCCTGCATGCCGCGCGGATTGGCGGCGGCGCGACGGCGGGGGCCGACCTTCGAGGCCGCGGTGAGGCGACCTTCCGACCAATCGGGACCAATCTCAACCACATGGCCGCGGCGTTTCAATTCGTCGATGGTCGATTTTGGCACGCGGTTTTCCAGCACCAGGACGCCGGGCCGCGAGGTGCGCGGCCAGAACGAGATCGGGAAATGCTCGGAGTGCCAGGCCGGCGCGTCGATCGCCTCCTGCAGATTGAGCCTGGCGTGCACATGACGCAGGAAGAACTGCGTGATCCACTGGTCCTGCTGATCGCCGCCCGGCGAGCCCCACGAGAGATACGGCTCGCCGTCGCGCAGCGCCATGGTCGGCGAGAGTGTGGTGCGCGGCCGCTTGCCCGGCGCGAGCGAGGCAGGGTGGTTCTCTTCGAGCCAGAACATCTGGGCGCGGCTGCCGAGGCAGAAACCGATCTCGGGAATCACCGGCGAGGACTGCAGCCAGCCGCCGGACGGCGTCGCCGAGATCATGTTGCCGGCCTTGTCGATGATGTCGAAATGCACGGTGTCGCCGCGCACTTCGCCGAACCGGCCGACAGTCGGCTCGCCCGCGCCCATGGCGCCGACCGCTTCACGATGCCCTTCGGCGTGTCGCAACTTCACAACGCCGCCGAAGCCCTCGACCGAGCCGGGGCGGAAGTCGAGCGAAGCCTTGTCTTTCGAGATCAGCTTGCGCCGTTCGTTGTTATAGGCATCGGACAGCAGCGTTTCGATCGGGATCTCGGTGAATTTCGGATCGCCGTAGAACGTCTCGCGATCGGCATAGGCGAGCTTGGCGGCTTCGATCTGCAAATGGATGAAGTCGGGGCCTGCGGGATCGAGCCCGTCGAGCTCGAAACCCTTCAGCAGCGCAAGCTGCTGCAGCATCACCGGACCCTGGCTCCAGACCCCGGGCTTCTGCACGGTGTAACGGCCGTAGTCGTAGGTGAGCGGCGCCTCGATGGTCGGTTGCCAGCGCGCCATGTCGTCGGCCGACAGCACGCCGCGGTGTGGCGAGCCGGAGACGTCCATCACCTCCTGGGTGCGGCAGAACTTGTCGATCGCCTCGGCGACGAAACCCTTCGACCAGGCCTGCCGCGCGCGCTCGATCTGCGCGACGCGATCGCCGCCGGCGCTCTCCGCCTCGGTCAGGATGCGTGCGTAGGTCTCCGCGAGCTTCCTGTTGGTGAAGATGGTGCCGGGCTTCGGCACCTCGCCACTAGGCAAATAGACGTCGGCCGATGTGGTCCAGTATTTCCGGAACAGCTGCTCGACGGTCTTGATGGTGGCCGATGCACGCTCGACCAGCGGATAGCCGTCGCGTGCGTAGGCGATCGCGGGCTCCAGCACGTCGCGCAGCTTCATGGTGCCGTAGTCGCGCAGCAGCAGCATCCAGGATTCGAATGTGCCGGGCACGCAGGCCGCAAGCAGGCCGGTGCCGGGCACCATCTCGAGACCCTCGCTGCGATAATGCGCGATGGTTGCCTTCGCCGGCGCCGGGCCCTGGCCGCAGATCACCTCGCTTTTGCCGCGCTCGACGTCGTGCACGATGATCGGCACGTCGCCGCCGGGGCCGTTCAGATGCGGCTCGACCACCTGCAGCGTGAAGGCGGTGGCCACTCCAGCGTCGAAGGCGTTGCCGCCTTTCTCCAGCGTTGCCATGCCGACAGCGGTGGCGATCCAGTGCGTCGAGGTGACGACGCCGAAGGTGCCTTCGATCTCGGGCCGGGTTGTGAACGGATCGGGGTTGATGTTGCTCATGGCGATTGACCGTTCGTCGGTTTGTTGTTGGGCCTTCTCGGCGGGCGCACTTGATCACAGGCCAGCTGGTATGCCAACCGCTTGGTGCACATGGCCGCTCCCATCCGCGTGATCATGCCGGAACGGCGGCGGGACTGTTGACGGCATGGCAGGCGACGCCGTCGATCAGTTCCGGCGTCTTCTGGCGGCAGAGATCGAAGGCGAGGGGACAGCGTGGGTTGAAGGAGCAGCCCCGCGGCGGATCGATCGGATTCGGAATCTCGCCCTTTACCGGGATGCGCTGGCGACCGGACATCGCAAGGTCCGGAACCGCGCCGAGCAGCATCTTCGTGTAGGGCATCCGCGGGTTCTCGAACAATTCCCGACCCTCGGCGATCTCGACGATGCGGCCGAGATACATCACGCCGATCCGGCTCGCCATGTGGCGGACCACTGCGAGATTGTGGCTGATGAAGAGATAGGTGAGGCCGAACTTGTCCTGCAGGTCGCGCATCAGATTGAGGATCTGCGCCTGCACGGAAACGTCGAGCGCCGAGGTCGGCTCGTCGCAGACGATGAACTCGGCCTCGGACGCCAGCGCCCGGGCGATCGCGATGCGCTGGCGCTGGCCGCCGGAAAATTCGTGCGGGAATTTCTGGCCGTCGTCGGGGTGCAGGCCGACCAGCGAGAGCAATTCGCCGACCCGGGCCTTGATGTCGCGCTCGCCCTGGATCAGGTCGAAGGCGCGGATCGGTTCGGCGACGATGGCGGCGACCCGGTAGCGCGGATTGAGGCTGGCATAGGGATCCTGGAAAACCATCTGGATGCGGCGGCGCAAGCGGCGGCGCGCCTGGCCCTGCCGCGGATCGGTCATCGAGACCCCGTCGATGACGACCTCGCCCGAACTCGGCGGCAGCAGGCCGACCACCATGCGGGCGACGGTGGTCTTGCCGGAGCCGGATTCGCCGACCAGCGCGAAGGTCTCGCCGCGCTTGATGTCGAAGGAGACGCCGTCGACAGCTTTCAGGAATTCGAGATGGCCGCCCTCGATCACGCGGTTGAGCCACGGCTTGGAGACGTCGAAGACGCGGCGCAGGTTCCTGACCTCGATCAATGTTCCGCTCATGCCGCCGTCTCCTTCGCCGGCTCAAACAGATGACAGGCAACGAACTGCGTGCCCTGCCGGATCGGCTCGGGGCGTTCGACGTGGCAACGATCGAAGGCAAACGCGCAGCGCGGATTGAACGGGCAGCCCGGCGGAATCGCCGACAGCCGCGGCATCGAGCCGGGAATTTGCACCAGGCGCTTGTCCTCGCCGGCAAGCGTCGGGATCGCGCCCATCAGGCCCTTGGCGTAGGGATGCAGCGGGTTGCGCACCACCTCCTGTACCGGGCCGATCTCGGCGATGCGGCCGGAGTACATCACCGCCACGCGGTCGCAGGTCTCGGCGATCACGCCCATGTCGTGGGTCACCAGCATCACGGCGGTGCCGTGGTCGCGGCCGAGCCGCTTGATCAGCGCGATGATCTGCGCCTGCACGGAGACGTCGAGCGCGGTGGTCGGCTCGTCGGCGATGATCAGTTCGGGCTCGGCGCAGATCGCAAGCGCGATCACGACGCGCTGGCGCATGCCGCCGGAGAATTCGTGCGGGTAGCCGTCGATGCGCTTTTCCGGCGCGGGAATGCCGACCTCGGCCAACAGATCGATGGCGCGCCTGCGCGCGGCGCTCTCGCTCAGATTGCTGTGGGTGCGAATGGTCTCGATGATCTGGTCGCCAATCCGGTAGAGCGGATTGAGGCTGGTCAGCGGATCCTGGAAGATCATGCCGATCCGCTTGCCCCTGATGCGGCGGATCTCTTCCGGCGGAAGATGGTCGATCCGCGAGCCCGAGAGTTCGATCTCGCCGCCGGAAATGCGGCCGGGCGGATCGATCAGTCCGATCACGGCAAGGCCGGTGACCGATTTGCCGGCGCCGGACTCGCCGACCACGCCGAGCACCTCGCCCTTGGCGATGTCGAACGACACGCCGTTGATGGCGCGCAATGTCGCACGGCGGGTGACGAATTCCACCTCGAGATTGCGCACGGAAAGAACAGGCTTGGTCATCGGAGCTTCGGATTGAGGGCGTCGCGCAGCCAGTCGCCGAGCAGGTTGATGGAGAGAATCAGGCCGGCCAGCGCAATGCCGGGGAAGGCGACGATCCACCATTCGCCGGCGAACAGATAGTTGTTGCCGATCCGGATCAGGGTGCCGAGCGAGGGCATGGTGTCGGGCATGCCGGCGCCAAGGAACGACAGCGTCGCCTCGGTGATGATCGCGAGCGCGAGGTTGATGGTGGCGATGACGAGGATCGGGCCCATCGTGTTGGGCAGCACGTGCCGCAGCATGATCTTCGGCGCCGGCAGGCCGATCAGCTGCGCCGCGGCCACGTAATCCTTGTTCTTCTCGACCATCACCGAACCGCGCACGGTGCGGGCATATTGCACCCAGAAACTGAGACCGATCGCGATGATGAGGACGCCGAGCGTGCTCATCTCGTCGAGCCGGTTGCCGAGCAGCGATTTGGCGACGCCGTTGACCAGCAGTGCGATCAGGATCGCGGGGAAGGTGAGCTGCACGTCGGCGATCCGCATGATCACGGTGTCGACCACGCCGCCGAAATAGCCTGCGATCAGCCCGAGGGCGATGCCGAGCGCGCCGGCGAAGACCACGCCGGCCAGGCCGACCGCAAGCGAGATGCGCAGGCCGTAGAGGATCGCCGAGAGCACGTCACGGCCCTGCTCGTCGGTGCCGAGCAGGAACGGGCTTTGGCCGTCGGTGGTCCACAGCGGCGCGATCCGCGAGTTGATCAGCTGCAGTTGCGCCGGATCGAACGGGTTCTGCACCGCGAGCCACGACGCGAAGATTGCGAGCAGAAAGAACAGCAAGGTGATCACGGCGGCGACCATCGTCAGCCTGGAGCGACGGAACGAATAGAAGATGTCGCTGTCGAGCGCGCGCCTGAACCAGCCGGCAGGGGCCTGGTGGTCCTGGGAACGGTGGGGGACGACGGCATCGGACATCGGTCAGCCCCTCACGCCGCGCGGCCGACGGTCGAGCGCAAGCGCGGATCGACCACGGTGTAGAGGATGTCGACCACGAGATTGATGGTGACGAAGATCAGCGAGTCCATCAACAGATACGCGGCCATGATCGGGATATCGACATTTTGCACGGCCTGCACGAAGAGAAGTCCCATACCCGGCCATTGGAACACGGTTTCGGTGATGATCGAGAAAGCAATAACCGAGCCAAATTGCAGGCCGGCCACCGTGATGACCGGAACCAGGGTGTTCTTCAGCGCATGGCCGAAATGGATCGCGCGCGTGGTCAGTCCGCGGGCGCGGGCGAAGCGGATATAGTCGGTCCGCAGCACTTCCAGCATTTCGGCACGCACCAGCCGCATGATCAGGGTCATCTGGAACAGCCCGAGCGTGATCGCCGGCATGATCAGCGCCTTCAGGCCCGAGACGGTCAGCAGTCCGGTGGTCCACCAGCCGAGCTTCACCACCTCGCCGCGGCCGAAGGAGGGCAGCCAGCCCAAGGTCACCGCGAACAGATAGATCAGGAGGATGCCGATCAGGAAGGTCGGCAGCGAAATGCCGATCAGCGATACCGCCTGGAATAATTTGGCAAGCACGGTGTCGCGGCGCAGCGCCGAATAGACCCCCATCAGGATTCCGGCCACCATCGCGAACAGCGTGGCGCAGATCGAAAGCTCCAGCGTCGCCGGCAGCCGCTCCGCCAGCAGCGAGGAGACCGGCAGGCGGAACTGGTAGGAGACGCCGAACTTGAACTGCAGCGCATTGATGAAGTAGCGGCCGAACTGCACCAGCACGGGATCGTCAAGGCCGAGCGAGTGCCGGATTTCAGCGCGCTGCGCGGCCGAGGTGTCGATCGAGACGATCTGGTTCACCGGGTCGCCGGCGAAGCGGAACATCGCGAACGCGATCACGCCCACGGCGAGCATCACGCCGATCGCCTGCAGGAAGCGGCGAAGAGTGAAAGCCAGCATCTCTACCTTTCACTGCCTTTGACATTCGGCGCGCGGCCTTGCGCGGCCGGAAAACGCGAGGTCCCGGAAGCCTGCGCTTCCGGGACCCAATTCGCCAAAGCCACTATTCACCCTGCTTGGTCGCCCAGTAGAGCAGCACCTGGTTGTCCGCACGCTGGGTCAATTTGACCTTTTTCGACACGCCCCACACCAGCGGTTGCTGATGCAGCGGAATGTAGCCGTAATCCTTGATGACGATGTCGTAGGCTTGCTTGATCAACTGGTCGCGCTTGGCAGTGTCGCCCTCGATCAGGACCTTGTCGGTGAGCGCGTCGACTTCCTTGTTGCAATAGCCGCCGAGATTGGCCTCGCCCCTTGTGGCATCCTTCGGATCGTCGCGGCAGCCGAGGATGTCGTGCAGCACGTTGTGCGAGTCGGAGGTCGCGGGCGTCCAGCCCAGCATGAAGAACGAGGTCTGGTAGCCGCCGGGCTTCAGCACCTTGGCGAAATACTGCGCCTTCGGCTGCGCCAGCAGGTTCACCTTGACGCCGATGCGGGCCAGCATGCCGACCACCGCCTGGCAGATCGCGGCGTCGTTGACATAGCGGTCGTTCGGGCAGTCCATCGTGACTTCGAAGCCGTTCGGATAGCCGGCGTCGGCCAGCAGCTTCTTGGCACCATCAGGATCGAGCTTCGGCCGGGTGAATTCCTTCGACAGCGGATAGAGCTCGGGGGCGATCATCAACGTCGAGGGGGTCGACATGCCGCGCATGACGCGGGTCTTGATCAGATCGACGTCGATCGTCTTGTAGAAAGCTTCGCGGACGCGGATGTCCTTGAACGGATTCTTGCCCTTGATGTTGGAATACAACAGTTCGTCGCGCGCCGTATCCATGCCGATAAAGATGGTACGAATCTCCGGCGCGGTCATGACGGTGGCGACGCCACTGGAATTGACGCGCTGGATGTCCTGGAGCGGAACCGGTTCGATCACGTCGACTTCGCCCGAGAGCAGTGCGGCAACGCGGGTGGCGTCGGAGCCGATCGGGGTGAAGATGATCTCCTTGAGATTATGCTCGGGCTTCCGCCAATAGCCTGGAAACGCCTTGAACACGGTCTTCACGCCGGGCTGGTGGCTCTCGATCGTGAAGGGGCCGGTGCCGTTCTCGTGCAGCGCCGCGTAGCTCGGCGTGGTTGCGGAGGCCGGCGTCGGTGCAACCGAGTTGTTCTCCTCGCACCACTTCTTGTCCATGATGTACCAGCTATCCCATTGCGAGATCAGGATGGGATTGGGCGAGTCCAGCGTCACGTCGACGGTGTAGTCGTCGACCTTGCTGAACTTGGCGTCGGCCGGGACGTTGCTGAGGAAGTTGGAGCCCTTGGCGCGGACGCGCTCGGCCGAGAACAGCACGTCGTCGGCGGTGAAGGGATCGCCATTGTGGAATTTCACGCCCTTGCGCAGATGGAAGCGCCATTTGGTCGGGCTCAGCGTCTCCCAGCTTTCCGCCAGGGCCGGAATGATCTTGAGGTCCTTGTCGCGCGCGGTGAGGCCTTCGTAGACGTGGGCGTGGTGCGCGATCGTCGTGGTTTCCTTCAGCGTGTAGGGATCCAGCGACTTCAGCTCGCCCTGGTTCGCATACTTCAGCGTCTGGGCCGATGCCGGAAAAGCAAAGGCGACGAGTGCGGCGACAGTGGCCGCAAACAAACTCCAACGTACCGACATGTAATCCCGCGTCCCCGTTCTTGTCCGCCGGCTGCTGTGTCCGGCTGGTATTATTGATCCATGTTGCCAGAGTTTACCGGCCGCGCAAGCGCGATTTGCCAAAGGGTTAACCCGTCCGCGCGGGTGCAGCGCAATGAACCGGATTGGAGAGTAGGCTGTTGGCGCGAAGGCGTGACATTCGACTTTCGGAGTGCCGCTTGTCGGTCACGGGAATGATCACCGGCGCGCCTCGCTTGTGCCGGCCGCTCCAACCAGTTTGGAGCAAGGGCTCCAAACGGTTTGGTTGACCATAACGGATGATTGAGGCCGACTGCCCCCCGGGACAGGTACGGCTCGCTTGCGCAACTCGCCCCGTCCCGGCGATACTATGGCGGGCCAAGGCGCATTTGAGGAGGCGGATATGAAGGTCAACGTCGAGATAGATTGTACGCCCCTCGAAGCGCGGCAGTTCTTCGGCCTGCCGGATGTGGCGCCGATGCAAACCGCCGTCATGGACAAGCTGCAGCAGCAGATGCTGTCGAACATCGAGAAGATTTCGCCGGAATCGCTGATGCAGAGCTGGTTCACCTTCGATCCCAAGCTCGCCGAGCGCTTCCAGGACATGTTCGTGGCGATGGCCGGCTTCGGCGGCACGAGCAAGAAGAAATAGTGACCGACATGGACAGGAGCGTTGATGGGACCGAACGCCGGTTGCGCCCGCCAAGCCTGTTCCTGATGCTGGCGGAGGCGCGCGGCGTGCTCGAACTCAATTCGAGCCTGCTGCTGTCGCCCGTCCTGATGCGGGCGCCGAGGGGCGATGGTCATCCGGTGCTGGCGCTGCCGGGCTTCCTCGCCAGCGACCTTTCGATGGCGCCGATGCGGCGCTATCTGAAGGAGCTCGGCTACGATGCCTATGCCTGGAACATGGGCCGCAATTTCGGCGGGATTTCCAGCAGGCGGGCTGCGCTGCGCGACCTGCTGAAGCGGGTCCATGAGGCGACCGGGCGCAAGGTCTCGATCATCGGCTGGAGCCTCGGCGGCGTCTATGCGCGCGACCTGGCGTCGCAGATGCCGGAGCTGGTGCGCTCCATCATCACGCTGGGCAGCCCGTTCGCCGACGACATCCGCGCCACCAATGCGACGCGGCTCTATGAGCTGTTGTCCGGCGAAGGTGTGGACGACATCCCGGAGATCCGCACCGCGATCGCCGGCGACATGCCGGTGCCGACGACCTCGATCTATTCCCGCACCGATGGCATCGTGAACTGGCGGACCTGTCGCGTGCGGCCGTCGGCCACCGCCGAGAACATCGAGGTGCATTTCGCCAGCCATATCGGCCTCGGCGTCAATCCCGCGGCGCTGTGGGCGATTGCGGACCGGCTGGCCCAGCCGGAAGGGGAATTCCGGCATTTTGACCGCTCGGGCCCCTTTGCCATTGCCTACGGGCCGGCAGAACAGGCACTATCCTGACCAAACGACGAGAAGCGCCGCCCAAGGCGCCCGCGTAAGTAGGCTCTCGGGAGGAGACCATGAGCGACGCCAAGAAGCTGTCCTCGCTGGACGCATCGTTTCTCTATCTGGAAACGCCGGAAATGCCGATGCATGTCGGCAGCATGGCGATCTTCCGCCTGCCCGACGGCTACAAGGGCGACTTCTTCGAGGAGTTCAAGGCGATGATCGCCTCGCGGCTGCACATCGCGCCGATCCTCAAGGCACGCCTGCAGAAGGCGCCGCTCGACATCGATCACCCGTCCTGGGTCGAGGACGATCAGTTCGACATCGACCGTCACATCTTCCGCGCCAGCCTGCCGGCGCCGCACGATCGCGCCACGCTGGAGCGTATCGTCGGCTGGATGCACGCCAAGCTGTTGAACCGCGCCCGCCCGCTCTGGGAGTTCTATGTCTTCGAGGGCATGAGGGACAACGAGATCGGGCTCTATTCCAAGATGCACCATGCCTGCATCGACGGCGGCGCCGGTGCGGCGCTGACCAGCATGATCTACGACCTGACGCCGGTGCCGCGCGAGATCGAGCCGCCGAGCGCGAAGAAGGTCGCGCAGGAACCGCGCGACATCGCGGCCAATCTGATCGATGCCTATCAGCAACTCTGGACCCAGCCGTTCGAGGCGGCCGCCGCCGCGCAGAAGAGCCTGGAGCTGCCGCGTTCCGGCAAGAGCGACCTCGGCTCGATCCTGTTCGACAACGCCATGTTCCAGATCGAGAGCGCGGTGAAGTTCGCCGGCTCCATGCCGACGGTCATGAAGAGCCTGTCCGACGTCGTCGCCAAGGTCGCCGATCCGAGATCGCGCGAGAGCCTGCAGGCGATGTCCTCGCCGCCGACCATCCTCAACAAGGCGATCTCGTCCGAACGCAGCTTTGCCGGCACCTCGATCTCGCTGTCGCGTGCCAAGGCACTGGCGAAGGCGTCCGGCGGCAAGCTCAACGACGTCGTGCTGGCGCTCGCCTCCGGCGTGGTGCGGCGCTATCTGATCAGCCAGGGCGCGCTGCCGAACAAGTCGCTGACGGCAGGCGTTCCGATCTCGCTGCGCGAGGAGGGCAATGCCGAATCCAACAACCAGGTGTTCGGCATGATCTGCTCGATCGCGACCGACATCGAGGATCCAAGGAAGCGGCTCGAAACCATCATCGCGCAGTCCACCAAGTCCAAGGAGATGTCGCATCCGCTGCGCGCTCTGGTGCCGCAGGTCACCAACATCTCGCTGCTCGGCGCGCCGATCCTGGTGCAGATCCTGGCGCTGCTCTACAGCCGCTCCGACCTTTCCAACGTGCTGCCGCCGGCCACCAACATCACGGTCTCGAATGTGCCGGGGCCGCGGCAGACGCTGTATGCGGCGGGTGCCGAGCTGCTGCACATCTTCCCGGTTTCGATCTCGACCCACGGCGTGGCGCTCAACATCACCGTGCAGAGCTACCGCGATCAGCTCGATTTCGGCTTCATCGTGGGCGCCAACATCATTCCCCACGTGCAGGTGATGTGCGACATGCTGCCGCTCGAGTTCGATGTACTCGAGGCGGCGTTCGCTCCCCCGCCTGCGGACATCAAGGGCGCAGCCGAATAAGGATCCCTGTCGATGATTGAAATGCCACCGCTGCAGTTCGCCGAGACGAACGGCATCCGCATGGGGTTTTATGAAGCAGGCCCCAAGACCGACACGCCGCCGGTGGTGCTGTGCCACGGCTGGCCTGAACTGGCATTCTCCTGGCGCCACCAGATCAAGGCGCTGGGCGAGGCCGGCATCCGGGTGATTGCGCCGGATCAGCGCGGCTATGGCGCGACCGACCGGCCGGAGCCGGTCGAGGCCTACGACATGGAGCACCTGACCGGCGACCTCGTCGGCCTGCTCGACCATCTCAAGATCGACAAGGCGATCTTCGTCGGTCACGACTGGGGCGGCTTTGTCGTCTGGCAGATGCCGCTCAGGCATCCTGCGCGGGTCGCCGGCGTCGTCGGCGTCAACACGCCGCATTGGGACCGTGCGCCGATGGACCCGATCGCGCTGTTCCGCCAACGCTTCGGCGATCACATGTACATCGTCCAGTTCCAGGATCCGGGGCGCGAGCCCGACCGCATCTTCGGCAGCCGCGTCGAGCAGACCTTCGACGCCTTCATGCGCAAGCCGGCGCCGCGTCCGGCGGACGCGCCACCCGAACAGCCGATCGCCGGCGTCGGCGCCTCGGCGCGGCTCAATCTGGCGTTTCCGCAGATGATCGCGAATTACGACGCCAAGCACGATCCGCGCACGCCGATCCTGTCCGTGGACGAGAAAAAGGTGTTCGTCGACACTTTCACCAGGACCGGCTTCACCGGCGGCATCAACTGGTATCGCAATTTCACCCGCAACTGGGAGCGCTCGGCCGGGCTGGACCATCACGTCCGGGTGCCGTCGCTGATGATCATGGCCGAGAACGACGCGGTGCTGCCGCCCTCGGCCGCCGACGGCATGGAGCGGCTGGTGCCGGACCTCGAGAAGTATCTGGTCAAGGACAGCGGCCATTGGACGCAGCAGGAAAAGCCTGACGAAGTCAGCGCGAAGCTGATCGAATGGCGCAGAAAGCGGTTTGGGTAGCCGTCATCCTGAGGTGCGCGCCAGCTTCGGCGCGCCTCGAAGGATGAGAGGGACTGGAGCAAGCGGCCATCCTTCGAGACGCGCGCGTTGCGCGCTCCTCAGGATGACGACGCGTAGCGAGGGGGCACTTCGAAAATGGCGTCCGGCAACAGACTGAGTCCGATTCCACATCCGCCGACGAAGCCGGTGGTCGGCAATATGCTGTCGCTGGACTCGACCGCGCCGGTGCAGCATCTCGTGAAGCTCTCCAAGGAGCTCGGACCGATCTTCTGGCTCGACATGATGGGCGCGCCGCTCGTGATCGTGTCCGGTCACGATCTGGTCGACGAGCTCTCCGACGAGAAGCGTTTCGACAAGGCGGTGCGCGGCTCGCTGCGCCGGGTGCGCGCGGTCGGCGGCGACGGCCTGTTCACCGCCGACACCAGGGAGCCGAACTGGAGCAAGGCGCACAACATCCTGATGCAGCCGTTCGGCAACCGCGCCATGCAGTCGTACCACCCGAGCATGGTCGACATCGCCGAGCAGTTGGTCAAGAAATGGGAGCGCCTCAACGCCGACGAGGAGATCGAGGTCGTCCACGACATGACGGCGCTCACCCTCGACACCATCGGCCTCTGCGGCTTCGACTACCGCTTCAATTCGTTCTACCGCCGCGACTACCACCCGTTCGTGGAATCGCTGGTGCGCTCGCTCGAAACCATCATGATGACCCGCGGCCTGCCGCTCGAGGGTCTGTGGATGCAGAAGCGGCGCAAGACGCTGGCCGACGACGTCGCCTTTATGAACAAGATGGTCGACGAGATCATCGCCGAGCGGCGCGGCAACACGGCCGCGACCGACGACAAGAAGGACATGCTGGCGGCGATGATGACCGGCGTCGACCGCGCCACCGGCGAACAGCTCGACGACGTCAACATCCGCTACCAGATCAACACCTTCCTGATCGCCGGCCACGAGACCACCAGCGGCCTGTTGTCGTGCACGATCTACGCGCTGCTGAAGCACCCGGAGGTGTTGAAGAAGGCCTATGAGGAGGTCGATCGCGTCCTCGGTCCCGACGTCAACGCGCGGCCGACCTATCAGCAGGTGACGCAGCTCACCTACATCACGCAATGCCTGAAGGAGGCGCTGCGGCTGTGGCCGCCGGCGCCGGCCTACGGCATCGCGCCTTTGGCCGATGAGACGATCGGCGGCAAGTACAAGCTGAAGAAGAACACCTTCATCACCATCCTGGTGATGGCGCTGCATCGCGATCCCAGCGTCTGGGGTCCGAACCCCGACGTGTTCGATCCCGAGAATTTCAGCCGCGAGGCGGAGGCCAAGCGGCCGATCAATGCCTGGAAGCCGTTCGGCAACGGCCAGCGCGCCTGCATCGGCCGCGGCTTTGCCATGCACGAGGCGGCGCTGGCGATCGGGATGATCCTGCAACGCTTCAAGCTGATCGACGTGCATCGCTATCAGATGCATCTGAAGGAGACGCTGACCGTCAAGCCGGATGGCTTCAGGATCAAGGTGCGGCCGCGCGACGACAAGGACCGCGGCGCGTTCGCCGGCAGCACGGGCGCGGTTGCGGCCGCGCCGAAGGCACCGCGCGCGCCGACCACGCGTCCCGGCCACAACACGCCGATGCTGGTGCTCTACGGCTCCAATCTCGGCTCCGCCGAGGAGCTGGCGACCCGCATGGCGGATCTGTCCGAGATCAACGGCTTCGCCACGCGGCTGGGTCCGCTGGACGATTATGTCGGCAAGCTGCCGGAGGAGGGCGGCGTGCTGATCATCTGCGCCTCCTATAATGGCGCGGCGCCCGACAACGCCACGCAGTTCGTCAAATGGCTTGAGAGCGACCTGCCGAAGGACGCCTTCGCCAAGGTCCGCTACGCGGTGTTCGGTTGCGGCAACAGCGATTGGGCGGCGACCTACCAGTCGGTGCCGCGCTTCATCGACGAGCAGCTCACCAAGCATGGCGCGCGCGCCGTCTATCCGCGCGGCGAGGGCGATGCGCGCAGCGATCTCGACGGCCAGTTCCAGAAATGGTTCCCGGAGGCGGCCAAGGTCGCGACCAAGGAATTCGGCATCGACTGGAATTTCACCCGCACTGCCGAGGACGAACCGCTCTACGCGATCGAGCCGGTGGCGCAGGGTGCGGTCAATACCATTGTGACGCAAGGCGGCGCGGTGCCGATGAAGGTGCTCGCCAACAGCGAGCTGCAGACCAAGGTAGGCGCCCAACCGTCGGAGCGCTCGACCCGGCATATCGAGGTCGAGCTGCCGGCCAGCCTGAAATACCGCGTCGGCGATCATCTCAGCGTGGTGCCGCGCAACGATCCGACATTGGTCGATTCCGTTGCGCGCCGCTTCGGCTTCCTGCCGGCCGACCAGATCCGTCTGCAGGTCTCGGAAGGCCGCCGCGCGCAATTGCCGGTCGGCAATGCCGTGTCGGTCGGGCGGCTGCTCACCGAGTTCGTCGAGCTGCAGCAGGTGGCGACCCGCAAGCAGATCCAGATCATGGCCGAGCACACCCGCTGCCCGGTGACCAAACCGAAGCTGATGGCCTATGTCGGCGACGACGATGCCTCGGCCGCGCGCTATCGCGCCGAGGTGCTGGCCAAGCGCAAATCGGTGTTTGACCTGCTCGAGGAATATCCGGCCTGCGAGCTGCCGTTCCACCTCTATCTCGAAATGCTGTCACTGCTGGCGCCGCGCTATTATTCGATCTCGTCGTCTCCGGCCGGCGAGGCGCAGCGCTGCAGCGTCACCGTGGGCGTGGTGGAGGCGCCGGCAAGTTCCGGCCGCGGCATCTACAAGGGCGTCTGCTCGAACTACCTGGCGCGCCGCCGCGCCGGCGACACCGTCCACGCCACCATCAAGGAGACCAAGGCCGGCTTCCGCCTGCCGGACGACAACGCCGTGCCGATCATCATGATCGGGCCGGGCACCGGGCTCGCACCGTTCCGCGGCTTCCTGCAGGAGCGTGCCGCGCGCAGGGCGCAGGGCGCGACGCTGGGGCCGGCGATGCTGTTCTTCGGCTGCCGGCACCCCGCGCAGGACTTCATCTATGCGGATGAGCTGAAGGCGTTCGCAGCGGACGGCGTCAGTGAACTCCACACCGCCTTCTCACGTGCCGATGGCCCGAAGACCTATGTGCAGCACCTCGTCGCCGCGCACAAGGACCAGGTCTGGGAGCTGATCCAGAAGGGTGCGATCGTCTATGTCTGCGGCGACGGCGGCAGGATGGAGCCCGACGTCAAGGCGACCCTGATGTCGATCTATCGCGAGCGCACCGGTGTCGACACTGACGCCGCCGCGCGCTGGATCGAGGAAATGGGCACCAGGAACCGCTACGTGCTCGACGTCTGGACAGGTGGCTAGGCTCGGCGCTGGGGACGACGTTGATGTGGTTGAGTGCAAGTTTCTTTCCCCGCCGTCGTCCCGGCGAAAGCCGGGACCCATAACCACAGGGTTGAGTCGTTGAAGAGGGCTGTGGCCCCAGCGTTGCGCAACTATCTCCTTCGGTGATTATGGGTCCCTGCTTTCGCAGGGACGACACTGAGTTTGTTGCGCCATTCGTGAGTCACTATTTCGCATTCTCTGGGCGCTAGCTTCGCCTGCCCTGACGCCCATGCTAGAAACCGCCGCATGATTCCATGGGAAAAGATCGATACCGCGCGCATTCCCGGAACCGTGGGTGAATTGCGTCTGATGCGGCGAGGCCGCGAATTCTCGATCATGCTCGGCACCAACGAGCTGATGAACAGCCGCCTGTCGGGCTCGGAAGAGGCGTTGGCGACGCTTGCCGCGAAGAAGATCGAGACCGTCGCACGGCCGCATTTTCTGATCGGCGGCCTTGGCATGGGCTTTACGCTGCGGGCCGCACTCGCCGTACTCGGGCCCGAGGCGAGAATCGTGGTGGCCGAACTGGTGCCGGCGGTCGTTGCCTGGGCGCGAGGCCCGATGGCGGAGATCTTCGGCGACAGCCTGAACGATCCGCGCGTGAGCATCCGGGAGGAGGATGTTGCCAGCGTGATCGAACGCCAACCGCTCAGCTTCGATGCCATCCTGCTCGACGTCGATAACGGGCCTGAAGGTCTCACCCGCAAGGCCAATGACGCGCTGTATGATGTCTCCGGGCTCAAGATCGCACACACTGCCCTGCGGCGCGGCGGCGTGCTCGCCGTCTGGTCGTCCGGTCCGAATGCCAGGTTCCCGAAATCGCTGACCCGGGCCGGGTTCGCGGTCAACGAAATTGCCGTCCGCGCCACCGGCCGGGGCCGCGGTGTCCGCCACGTGATCTGGATCGCGGTCAAGCAATAGCCGGCGTCCCGGCGCGCTCGCCAGCCTGATCATGCCAGCGGCCGAGCACAAGCCATCACGATGCCTCAGAACATCGTGTTGTTGTTGGCGGGATTCTCCGGAACGGGCTGCGCCACGTCCCAGTGCTCGACGATCTTGCCGTCCTCGAGCTTGAAGATGTCGACAATCGCATTGCCGCGGGTGCCGGGCTCGCGCACGGCGTGGACGTGCAGGATCACGTAGTCGCCGTCGACGAATGAGCGCTTGATCTCGCTGTGCGAGTTCGGAAACTTCTCGCGCAGGAAGCCGATGAACTTGCGGAAGCCTTCCGGGCCGTCGGCCGCGCCGGGATTGTGCTGCACATAGCGGTTGCCGACATAGGCGAGCGCCGCGTCGGCGTCCTTCTGGTTCAGCCCCTTCTCGTAGAACGCCAGCACGGCCTTGCGGTTGGCTTCCTGCTGCGCTTCGCTGGCAGCCGCCATTGCCGATGAAGACGCGAGCGCGAGGAGGAGAGCGGCGACGGCTGTCCGTGGCCGGAGGAGGGTCTTCATCTGGTTGCTCCCGGTGGCTGAGCGGTGGATAGCGCTCTCTACAGCGTCCATGCCACGCCCGGAAGAACGCACTCCTGGCTCACATGGTTACCGGAAGATACCGGAGCCGCGTTCCGATTGAATCGGGACGGGGCTCTCGATTCTGGCTTTGGGGCGTTTTCTTCACGCGAACCGGGATCCACTTCGCTCGAAAACGCTCCGGCCTCACGCCGCCTTCGCCGCCGCGCCATGCGCGTGCTTGTCGATGGCGTTGATGATCTGCGGCCACATCGGAATCGGCAGGGCGTGGCCCATGCCCTCGATCATCACCAGCTTCGCGCCCGGGATCGAGACCGCGGTGTCCTTGCCGCCTTCGGGATGCACCAGCGGATCGATGGTGCCGTGGATCACCAGCGTCGGCGCCTTGACGCCGCGCAGGCGCTCCTTGCGGCTGCCCGAGGCGAGGATGGCGCGGAGCTGGCGGCCGACGCCTTCCGGATTGAGGCCGCGCTCATAGGTGCGCCGCGCGCGTTCGGGATCGAGCGCCTCATCTTCAGGGAACGAGCCGTTACGCAGGACTTTCCAGGTCTGCCCGAAGCGGACGAAATACTCTTCCTTGCTCTTCGGTGGCGGCGCCATCAGCACTGCGGTCGCCTCGCGGGTCGGGCCCGGGATCTTTGGATTGCCCGTGGTCGACATAATCGAAGTCAGCGAGCGCACGCGCTCGGGGAAGGTGATGGCAACCTCCTGCGCGATCATGCCGCCCATCGAGGCGCCGACCAGATGCGCGGTGCGGATGCCGAGCGCATCCATCAGCCCGATCGTGTCCCTCGCCATGTCGGCCAGCTTGTAGGGCGCTGCGACCGGGATCTTCAGGAAGCGGAGCTTGAGCAGTTCGAGCGCGGTCAGCCGCTTGCCGCCGCTCAGGCGGGAGGATTTGCCGATATCCCTGTTGTCGAATCGGATGACGCGAAAACCGCGCGCGGCGAGCTGGCGGCAGAACTCGTCGTCCCAGTGGATCATCTGGGCGCCGAGGCCCATGATCAGGAGCAGCGGCTCGGCATTCGCATCGCCAAAAATCTCGTAGCAGATGTCGATGCCATTGGCGCGGATGATCTGCGGCGGCTGATGGGCGAGCGTGGTCACGGGCGTCCCCTGCTGGTGTCGCGGTCAGGAACCTCTATGCCACGGATTGACGCAGCGCAGAAGAGCCTCGGCGTCGCTGGTCGCGCCGCGCTGTTGACCGATCAGCAGCAACAGTGTCGTATGGCAGAAACAAATGGAAGCGCGGCAAGCGCTCGAAATTGGTGTGGAGGAGCGCCGCATGGCCGACAAGGGCAACGACCCTGCCGTGATCTGGCAGACGATGATTGGCGAGATGGAGAAGGGGTTCAACTCTTTCGGCAACCAGCTCATGACCTCGCCGGAATTTTCCAAGGCGATGAACCAGGCCGGCGGCGTCGCGGCCGGCGCGCAGAAGCAGCTCGGCGAGCTGATGGAGAAATATCTGCTGGCGATGAACCTGCCGAGCCGCGCCCAGCTCGTCGGCATGGCGGAGCGCCTGCAATCGATGGAGAACCAGCTCAACGAGATCAAGACGCTGCTGCAGCAGGTGCACCACAATTCGCTGGCGCCGGACGACGGCCACGGCGCAACGCCGCGGCCACCGCGCACCAAGCAGCCGCCAGCGGAGGGAGGCAGCAAATGAATGCTCCCACCCCCTTTGATTTCGCCTCGATCTCCGAACGGGTACAGTCCGAGGTGCAGCGCGCGATCCAGCGCAGTATCAAGGGCGTCGAGTATTTCTCCAGCTCCGGGCCCTCGCTCGGTTCGACGCCGAAGGACGTGCTGTATTCGCGCGGCACCATGAACCTCTATCACTACCGGCCGCTGGCCAGCGAAGTCTATCGCGTGCCCGTCCTGATCGTGATGGCGACGACCAACCGCGGCTACATCCTCGACCTGGTGCCGGGGCAGAGCTTCATCGAGTTCCTGCTCAAGCGCGGCTTCGACGTCTACATGCTGGACTGGAGTGCGCCGAAGCCGGAGGAAAAATCGCTGCGCATGGAGGATTACGTCCTCGACTTCATTCCGGAATCGGTCCGCCGGGTGCAGCAGGATTCCGGCGAAAAGGACGTCTCGGTGATCGGCTATTGCTTCGGCGGCGTGCTGTCGCTGCTCTATGGCTCGATCTTCAGTGACGGGCCGATGAAGAACCTGATCTGCTTCACCACGCCGATCGATTTCCGCGAGATGAAGCTGTTCTCGAATTTCGCCGACCGCCGCTATTTCGACGTCGACCGGCTGATCGACAGCACCGGCAACATGCCGCCCGAACTGATCCTGCAATCGTTCGACATGTTGCGGCCGGCCGCGCGTGTCGTCGGCCAGATCCAGCTCTGGGACAACATCTGGAACGACGAGTTCGTCAAGTCGTACCGGATGTTCGATCGCTGGGCGACCGACACGCTGCCGCTCGCGGGCGAATATTTCCGCGCCATCACCAAGGACCTGATGTGGGACAACAAGCTCTACAACGACACCATGACGGTCGGCGGCCGCGAGGCGAAGCTTGCCGACATAAAGGTGCCGATCCTGCACGCGGTCGCCGAGCACGACCACATCGTGCCGTATGATGCGGCAAAGCACCTCATCACCAAGATCGGCTCCGAGGACAAGGAGGAGGTGATGCTGAAAGGCGGTCACGTCTCGCTGGTCGCCGGCGCCAACGCAATCAAGCGGCTATGGCCGAAACTGGACTCCTGGCTGAGCAAGAGATCGACCTAAGAAGGGTCGACTTGAGAGAGATCGACATGACCGAACAACGTTCCTATCCGCGCCGCGTCAAGACCGAAGCGGGCGACATCGAGTTTCGCCTGATGATTCGGGACCACGAGGCCGCGGTGCTGGCCTTCGCGCAGAAGCTGCCGACGCATGATCTCTTGTTCCTGCCGCGCAACATCAGCCAGCCGAAGGTGCTGTCGGCCTGGATCAACGAGATCGAGCGCGGCGACATCACGAGCCTGCTCGCGATCAAGGACGGCAAGGTGGTCGGTTGCGGCACCCTGGTGCGCGATCCGCACTCCTGGTCGCCGCATGTCGGCGAGATCCGGATGGTGGTGTCGCTCGACGTACGCGGGCAGGGCGTCGGCCGGGCATTGTCGCAGGAGACCTTCGCCATCGCGCTCGGTGCCGGGCTGGAGAAGTTCTCGGTGCAGATGACAGTCGACCAGCGGGCGGCGATTGCGCTGTTCGAGAGCCTCGGCTTCAAGGCGGAGGCCCTGCTGCGCGACCATGTCCGCGACGTCGAGGGCAAGACCCACGACATCGTCGTGCTGGGGCACAACGTGGCGCAGGTCCGGGCCCAAATGGAGGCGTACGGGGTGTCCGACGCGGTCAGTGGTAATTAGGAACCGTTTTCTGCTGGTTCTCTAGGCAATCTGCCGGACATTCGTGCTGTTCACAGGTTCGTGATATCGCGCCGCAACATCTATGTTGCGACGCACCATGAGGTGTGTCATAACACCGTTGCCCCGGGCCAAACCGGACGGGGTGAGCCCATAGCTCAAACCTGAGGATGGAGAGACCCCAATGACCACCGAAACCAATTCCGTGCTGAACAGCGTCAAGGAAGCCTTCGCGCCCGTCACCGAGGCGTTCACCAAGCTTCAGAACCTGGAAGTTCCGGAAGCCGCCCGTGAGTTCGTGAAGAAGCAGGCCGAGGCCGCCAAGACCCGCGCTGCCGATGCCTATGCCGGCTCGGAGAAGGTGACCAACGTGATCGAGTCCGCTGTTGCCGGTTCGGTGACCGAAGCCGCCAAGATCAGCCGCAACATCCAGCAGGCGATCTACCAGGACGCCGAGGCGTTCTTCGCCGGTATCGACAAGCTCGCGTCCGCCAAGTCGCTGAGCGAAGCCGCCCAGATCCAGTCGGAGCTGGCCCGTGCGCGTGGCGAACTGTTCGTCTCGCGGGCGAAGGCCACCACCGAGTATCTCGGCAAGCTCGTCACCGACGGTGCGAAGACCGCGCAGGACAACTTCGCCAAGGTCTACGGCAAGACCGCCTGATCGCGCTTGCACTGACCGACTGCCCTTTCGGAGGCCCGCCATTTGCGGGCCTTCTTTTTTGCTTCACGCGGTCGTCATCCTGAGGTGCGAGCCGTCTTCGGCGAGCCTCGAAGGATGGCCGCGAGCGACGGTGCTTGTGGCCATCCTTCGAGGCGCGCAAAGTGCGCGCACCTCAGGATGACGCCTGCGCCTGCGGCGCCTATGTAAACTACCGTTCATTCGAAACCCTATGACCCTTCCCGCCGCCCTCATCGCAACGCCAGTCGACGTCGAACGCGCGGCCGAGCTGCGGCGCGTCAAGTGGCTGGCGACCGGCGTGCTGGCGGCAACCTTCGTCATCTTCATCGCAGCGAAAGCACTGCTGCCGGTGCATCCGGTGTTCGGTTTCATCGCGGCATTTGCCGAGGCCGCAACCATCGGCGGGCTCGCCGACTGGTACGCCGTCGTCGCCTTGTTCAAGCGGCCGCTCGGCCTGCCGATCCCGCACACCGCGATCATCCAGAGCAATCAGGCGCGCATCGCCGAGAAGCTCGGCGAATTCATCGAGAACAATTTCCTGGAATCCGGGCCGGTCGAGGCCAAGCTGCGCGAGATCGATTTCGGTTCGTTCATCGCCGACTGGCTGCGCGACCGCAAACGTTCGGAGGATCTCGCCCGCTTCGTGCTGCGGATGCTGCCCGAGGCATTCGCGGCGACCGAGAGCTCGGGGTTGATGCAGTTCATCAGCCGCCGCGTCACGACGCAGGTGCTCTCGATCGATCTGGCGCCGCTTGCGGCCGGCGCGCTGCGCGGCTTCGTGCAGGAGGGCAAGCATGGCGGCCTGCTCGACGACATCCTGCGCGTGCTGCACCAGACGCTGACGCAGCAGGAGACCATGGCCGTGATCCGCGACAAGGTCCGCGCCGAGATGCCGACGCTGCTCAGGCTCTATCGTGCCGACAAGTTCGTGGTGAACCGGATCATCGCGTCCGCCACGAAGTTCTTCGAGGAAGTGCGCAACGATCCGCAGCATCCGTTCCGCGGCGAGTTCGACCGCATGCTGCTGTCCTTTGTCGACCGGCTCGGCAGCGACAAGGCGTTCGCCGATCGCATCGATGGTCTCAAGCGCGATTTGATGGCGCGGCCGGAGCTGGCCAATCTCGGGCGCACCATCTGGGCCAACGTCAAGGACTTCATCGAACGCAGCGCCTCGGGCGAGTCGCAGGTGCTGCAGCATCAGCTGGCGCGAATGCTGGTCGAGGCCGGCGACGCGCTCGACGGCGACGCCGACCTGCGCGGCGAGATCAATCAGGGCCTGGTGGCGATCCTGCGCACCGTCGTCGCCGAGCAGAAGAGCGGCGTCTCGGGCTTCATCGCCGACCAGATGAAGAGCTGGGACATGGAGCAGCTGATCTCCCTGATCGAGGTCAATGTCGGCAAGGATCTGCAATACATCCGCTTCAACGGCGCGCTGATCGGCGGGCTTGCCGGCCTTGCGCTTTACACCCTGGAATACACGCTGCGGCTGCTGTGACCGATTGGGCACGAATGTCACTTTAGTTGTGGCAAGTGTGACCTGGACCGCTTGCACGAAAGTGTCCGGTTCCCTAGCTTTTCAGGACAGATTGTTGCGTTGCGGAACGATTCCGCCGGGTTTGAGTCAATCCCGTTGACCCATTCTCGTTGGTCCCATTGCCGGCGGCCCTGCCGGAAGAGGAGCTGAAATGTCCGTTGCTGCGCAGACGCTACGCCCGCCGTCCAGGACGCTGATGTTTCTGGAAGGCCGCGCCATTCATGAGCTCGGCGCCTTTCTTGGTGCATTGCCGCTGCTCAGCCTCGCGCCGCGCGGCGATGGGCATCCGGTGCTGGTGCTGCCGGGGCTGATTGCTTCCGACATGTCGACCCGGCCGTTGCGCGACTTTCTCAGGAGCAAGGGCTATGCCGTCAGTGGCTGGCGTCAGGGCCGCAATCTCGGGCTTCGCGCCGGCGTGCAGGACGGGATGGTCGAGCTGCTGCAGGAGATGAATGAAACGACCGGCCGCAAGGTCTCGGTGGTCGGCTGGAGCCTCGGCGGCCTCTATGCGCGCCAGCTCGCCAAGATGATGCCGGAGCGCGTGCGCCAGGTGATCACGCTCGGCAGCCCGTTTGCCGCCGGCCCGAAGTCGACCAACGCCTGGCGCGTCTATGAGATGGCCAGCGGCCGGCGCGCCGATGAAGAGGATTCGCGTTTTGGCGGCTCGCTCGCCAGCGCTCCGCCGGTGCCGACCACCGCGATCTTCAGCCGCACCGACGGCGTCTGTGCCTGGCAGGGCTGCCGCGAGCAGTCCTCGTCGATGACCGACAGCATCGAGGTCGAGAGCAGCCATTGCGGCATGGGTCATCACCCGGCCGTGGTCTACGCGGTCGCCGATCGCCTCGCGCAGAAGGAAGGCGAGTGGGCGCCGTTCGATCGCAGCGGCTGGCGCAGCATCGTTTATCCCGATCCAAATCGCTGACTTGCTTGCCTCGCCCCGCTTGCGGGGAGAGGCCGGATCGCATGAAGCGCAGCGCAATGCGATCCGGGTGAGGGGGAGTCTCCACGGGCGCAACTCGCACCGTGATTGCGGAGAGCCCCCTCATCCCGACCTTCTCCCGCATGCGGGGAGAAGGAAAAGACCCCGCATTGTCGTGAATCGACAAAACGCGCTATGCGTTGGGCATGCCACAGCCGCTTGCCCGCATCGTCGATCAGCTGAAGCGCGAGCCGTCACGCACCGGCTCGATCATCATCACCGTGTTCGGAGATTCCATCGTGCCGCGCGGCGGTTCGGTGTGGCTCGGCACGCTGCTCGAATTCTTCAAGTCGCTCGACATCGACGGCAATGTGGTGCGCACCGCGATGTCGCGGCTCGCCGCCGACGGCTGGCTCGAGCGCAACAAGGTCGGCCGCAACAGTTTTTATCGCTTGAATGCCAAGGGCCGGCAGACCTTCGACACCGCAACCCGGCACATCTACGATCCGCCGCCGTCGGACTGGACCGGCCGCTTCGAGCTGCTGCTGATCGGCAATGCCGAGGACCGCGACGCCGCGCGCGAGGCGTTGAAGAATGCCGGCTTCGGCACCCCGCTGCCCGGCGTGTGGGTCGCGCCGTCGGGCGTGCCTATCCCCGATGAAGCGTCGCGCGCGATCCGGCTCGAAGTCTCCGCGGAAGACGACAGCGGACGCCGGCTGCTCAGCGAAAGCTGGCCGCTCGACCGCACCGCGGACGCCTATCTGAAGTTCATGAAGACGTTCGAGCCGCTGCACGGCTCAATCATCCGCGGCGAGGCGCTGAGCGACGCCGACGCCTTCACCGCGCGCATTCTCTTGATCCACCATTACCGCCGGGTCGTGCTGCGCGATCCGCTGCTGCCGTATCAGCTGCTGCCGAAGGACTGGCCGGGCAGGGCGGCGCGGAAACTCTGCGGCGAGATCTATCGCGGGCTGCTTCCGCCGTCGGAACAATGGCTTGACGACCACGCAACCAACGAGGACGGGCCGCTGCCGAAGCCCAACGGGGCGGTGGCGCGCCGTTTCGAGGGTGTCTGAACATATTACAAAAACTTCTTGCATTCGAAAATTTGTGTTATACATTGCTGCCTAACAACACATTGGGAGGTCGGCCATGTACACACAGGCGCTCAACTCATCCGACGGCGACGATCGCGGCGTCGAGGACGTGGCCCGTGCCAGTCAGTTCCAGGCCCGCATCGATGCCGACGAGCGCATCGAGCCGAACGACTGGATGCCCGCCGCCTACCGCAAGACGCTGACGCGGCAGATTTCCCAGCACGCCCATTCCGAAATCGTCGGCATGCTCCCCGAGGGCAACTGGATCACCCGCGCGCCGTCGCTGCGCCGCAAGGCTGCGCTGCTCGCCAAGGTGCAGGACGAATGCGGCCACGGCCTCTATCTCTACGCCGCCGCCGAGACGCTCGGCACCTCGCGCGAGGAGCTGGTCGATGCGATGCTCTCGGGCAAGGCGAAATATTCCTCGATCTTCAACTACCCGACGCTGACCTGGGCCGACATCGGCACCATCGGCTGGCTGGTCGACGGCGCGGCGATCATGAACCAGATCCCGCTGTGCCGCTGTTCCTACGGCCCCTATGCGCGGGCGATGATCCGCGTTTGCAAGGAGGAATCGTTCCACCAGCGCCAGGGCTTTGAGATCATGGTGACGCTGTGCCGCGGCACCGCGGAGCAGAAGGCGATGGCGCAGAACGCGCTCGATCGCTGGTGGTGGCCGGTGCTGATGATGTTCGGTCCGCCGGACCAGGTCAGCCAGCACAGCGACACCTCGACAAAGTGGAAGATCAAGCGCTTCTCCAACGACGAGCTGCGCCAGAAATTCATCGACGCCACCGTGCCGCAGGCCGAATTCCTCGGCCTGACGATCCCCGATCCCGGCATGAAGCAGAACGCAAACGGCAATTGGGAACACAGCCCGATCGACTGGGACGAATTCAAGCAGGTGCTATCAGGCAACGGCCCCTGCAACCGCGATCGCCTCGCCGCGCGCCGCAAGGCGCATGAGGAGGGCGCCTGGGTGCGCGAGGCCGCGATGGCCTATGCCGAGAAGCGCAAGCGCCGCCAGCTCGCGCAAGCCGCAGAATAAGGGAGCGCTAGAGATGGCCACGCCGAACGTTCCGCTCTGGGAAGTCTTCATCCGCAGCCGCAATGGCCTGGCGCACAAGCATGTCGGCTCGCTGCATGCGGCCGACGCGACGCTGGCGCTGCAGGCCGCGCGCGACATCTACACCCGCCGCGGCGAGGGGCTGTCGATCTGGGTGGTGCCCTCGAACGCAATCACCGCGTCCGATCCGTCCGAGAAGGGCATGATGTTCGAGCCGGCGGAATCCAAGATCTACCGCCACCCGACCTTTTACGACGTCCCCGACGAAGTCGGGCACATGTGAATTTCACCCGTCATGGTGAGGAGGCGCGCAGCGCCGTCTCGAACCATGACGCCCGATCGTAACCGCGGCCATCCTTCGAGACGCCTGCTGCGCAGGCTCCTCAGGATGACGTCGAGCAAGTGGATGCAGGTGGAATAGAGAACATGGCGACCGCCAACATCGAAGTCTCCGAAACGCCGCTGGTGCTCTACGCGCTGCGCCGCGCCGACGATGCGCTGATCCTCGGCCATCGGCTGTCCGAATGGTGCGGCCATGCGCCCGCGATGGAAGAGGACATGGCGCTCGCCAATATGGGGCTCGACCTGCTCGGCCAGGCCCGTGAGCTCTACAGCTACGCGGCCAAGGTCGAGGGCCGAGGCAACGACGAAGACAAGTTCGCCTATCTGCGCGACGTCAGGCAGTATCGCAATCTGCTGCTGGTCGAGCAGCCGAACGGCGACTTTGCCCGCACCATGGTGCGGCAGTTCTTCTATGCGGCATTCGCCGATCTCTACTGGCGCGCCATGATCGCCTCGTCCGATCCGACCTTTGCCGCGATCGCGGCGAAGTCGGAGAAGGAAAGCGCCTATCATGTCAGGCATTCGTCGGAATGGATCGTCCGCCTCGGCGACGGCACCGAGGAGAGCCATCGCCGCGCCCAGGATGCGATCGACGACCTCTGGGCCTATACCGGCGAGATGTTCGCGGTCGATGACGGCGAGCGCGGCCTGATCGACGCCGGCATCGCGATCGATCCCGCGGCGCTGCAGCCGCGCTGGCGGAAGACGGTCACCGGCATCGTCAACGAGGCGACGCTGGCTCTGCCGATGGGCGATTGGATGCAGCAGGGCGGCCGCAGTGGCAGCCACAGCGAACATCTCGGCCATCTCCTCAGCGAGCTGCAATCGATGCAGCGGACCTTTCCGGGGGCAACATGGTGACCGTTGCGCTCAGCGATGCCGATCTGCGCCGGCGCGCCTGGAGCGCGGCCGCGCAGGTGGTCGATCCCGAAATCCCGGTGCTGACCATCGCCGATCTCGGCGTACTGCGCGACGTCGCGGTCCACGACGGTCATGTCGAGGTCGCAATCACGCCGACCTATTCCGGCTGTCCCGCCATGAACATGATCGCACTCGAGATCGAGCTCGCGCTGGCGCGTGAAGGCATTCATAAACCGAAGGTCCGCACCGTGCTGTCGCCGGCCTGGACCACCGACTGGATGAGCGAGGACGGCCGCCGCAAGCTCAGGGAGTACGGCATCGCGCCGCCGCTGCCGGGCTCCTCGCGCCGCGCGCTGTTCGGCGAGCAGCATGTGATGTGCCCGCAATGCAGCTCCGTCGATACCGAGCTGCTCTCCGAATTCGGCTCGACCTCCTGCAAGGCGCTGTGGCGTTGCAGGAGCTGCCGAGAACCCTTCGATTACTTCAAGTGTCATTGACTATGTCGACACCACGATTCCACCGCCTGTCCGTCAGCGACCTGCGCCGCGAGGCGTCGGACGCGATCTCGATGACTTTTACGATCCCCGACGATCTGCAAGGCGACTACCGCTTCACGCCCGGCCAGTATCTGACGCTGCGCACCACGATGGACGGCGAGGAAGTTCGCCGTTCCTATTCGATCTGCTCCGGTCCTGACGACGGCGAATTGCGCATCGCGGTGAAGAAGGTCGACGGCGGCGCATTCTCGAACTGGGCCGCCGACGAGCTGAAGGCCGGTGACGAGCTCGACGTGATGACGCCGACCGGCCGCTTCGGCGTCGCCCACGCGCCAGGTGAGGCGCGGACCTATGTCGGCTTCGCCGCCGGCAGCGGCATCACGCCGATCCTCTCGATCATCAAGGGCGTGCTGGCGCGCGAGCCGGACAGTCGCTTCTTCCTGTTCTACGGCAACCGCTCGACCGAAGGCGTCATGTTCCGCGAGGCGCTGGAGGAGCTGAAGGACCGCTTCATGCAGCGGCTCTCGGTATTCCACGTCATCTCGGGCGAGGAGCAGGACATTCCGATCCTGCACGGCCGGCTCGACGGCGAGAAGGTGCGGGTGCTGCTGCGCTCGCTGGTGCCGGCTGCGACCGTCGATCACGTCTTCGTCTGCGGTCCGGCCGCGATGAGCGAGACCATCGAAGCGACCTGCCGCGAGATCGGCATCGCCGACGAGCGTATCCATGTCGAACGTTTCGTGTCGGAATTCGGCGGCAAGCCGCGGGCGAAGGTCGTCGTTCCGGCCGGCGCGCCGCCGAAGGCGATTGCCGGGCTGATCATCGACGGCAAGCGCCGCGAGGTCCCGGTGGCCGACGGCGAATCGATCCTCGACGCCGCGCTGCGCGCCGGCATGGACCTGCCGTTCGCCTGCAAGGGCGGCATGTGCTCGACCTGCCGCGCCAAGCTGGTCGAAGGCGAGGCGCCGATGGATCTGAATTATTCGCTGGAGCCTTGGGAGCTGAAGGCGGGGTTCATCCTCACCTGTCAGGCCAAGCCGTGCTCTGAGAAGGTCGTGGTCGACTACGACCACGTCTAATTGTTGATTGTTATTCCGGGTTCGCTGCTGCGCATCGCCCCGGAATGACGGAAGTAGCGTTGACGCCTCGTGCGTCGCGCCCAACACTGATTTGACGCCAAGAGGCCCTCCGCAACGGGCCCGTGCACAGGGAGTTCGATGTGAACGTGAAGGCCACGCTATCGCCCGAGGATGTCGCCCGCGCCTGCGCGGATGCGATGTGGAAGGAAGACGACGCCAGCAAGGGCCTCGGCATGGAGCTCGTCGAGATCAGGCCGGGACAGGCGGTGATGGCGATGACGGTGCAAGCGCACATGGTCAACGGCCAGCGCATCTGCCATGGCGGCTACATCTTCACGCTGGCCGATTCAGCCTTCGCCTTTGCCTGCAACAGCCGCAACGATCGCGCGGTGGCGGCGCAGGGCAACGTCACGTTCATCCGGCCCGGCAAGCTCGGCGATCGTCTGGTGGCGACCGCGCGCGAGATCTCGCGCAGTGGCCGCTCGGGAATCTACGACGTGAGCGTGACCTCCGGCGACAGCGTGATCGCCGAATTCCGCGGACATTCGCGCGTGATACCGGGCACCTGGCTGCCCGACACGGACATCAAGGCATAAGGCTTCAGGGGAAACGTCGATGGCAACGGCAAAGCTCAAGGTCAAGGACAGCGGTTATCACGCCGAGCTCGATGCGGCCGAGCGCGCCTCGCGCGACGAGATCATGGCGCTGCAGACCAGGCGGCTGGCCTGGTCGCTCAAGCATGCCTATGACAATGTCGCGCATTACAAAATGAGCTTCGACGCCGCCGGCGTGCACCCGTCCGATTTCAGGCAGCTTCCCGATCTTGCCAAATTCCCGTTCACGGTGAAGACGGATCTGCGCGACAATTATCCCTTCAACATGTTCGCGGTGCCGCGCGAACAGCTGGTGCGGGTCCATGCCTCCTCCGGCACGACCGGCAAGCCGATCGTGGTCGGCTACACCAAAGCCGACATCGACACCTGGGCGGACGTGATGGCGCGATCGATCCGCGCCGCCGGCGGCCGCACCGGCATGCTGATGCACAACGCCTATGGCTACGGCCTGTTCACCGGGGGCCTCGGCGCGCATTACGGCGCCGAGCGGCTCGGCTGCACGGTGATCCCGATCTCCGGCGGCATGACCGAGCGGCAGGTGCAGCTCATCAACGACTTCCGGCCCGACATCATCACGGTGACGCCGAGCTACATGCTGGCGATCCTCGACGAGTTCAAGCGGCAGGGCCTTGATCCGCGCAAATCGTCGCTGAAGTTCGGCATCTTCGGCGCCGAGCCCTGGACCAACGCGATGCGCGTCGAGATCGAGCAGGCCTTCGACATGGACGCCACCGACATCTATGGCTTGTCGGAGGTGATCGGTCCCGGCGTCGCGCAGGAATGCGTGGAGACCAAGGACGGCCTGCACATCTGGGAGGACCACTTCTATCCGGAGGTGATCGATCCCCTGACCGGCAAGGTGCTGCCCGACGGCGAGAAGGGCGAACTGGTGTTCACCTCGCTGACCAAGGAGGCCTTCCCGATCATCCGCTACCGCACCCGCGATCTGACGCGGCTGTTGCCCGGCACGGCGCGGCCCGGCATGCGGCGGATGGAGAAGGTGACCGGCCGCTCCGACGACATGATCATCCTGCGCGGTGTCAATGTGTTCCCGACCCAGATCGAGGAAGCGCTGCTGGCGACCGACTGGTGTGGCGGTCACTTTGTCATCGAGCTGACCCGCGAAGGCCGCATGGACGAGATGACGGTGCTCGCCGAAGCCCGGCCCGAGAGCTGGGATGGCGAGGGGCTGGTTGTTCACGCCGAGAAGGTCTCCGCCTTCATCAAGAACACGATCGGCATCTCGACCCGCGTCCGCGTCGTTGCGCCCGAGACGCTGGAGCGTTCGCTCGGCAAGGCGAAACGTGTTTACGACAAGCGGCCGAAAGAATAGCCTAATCCCTGCAATCCAACAGGGCGCACAGGGCGCAGGGTATGGCCGACACCAATGAAACGACCGCTGCGGAGATCTTGGCCGATATCCGCGACGGCAAGGTAACGGCCGTCAGCGTCGTCGAGGCGGCGGTCGATCGTGCGGAGCGGCTCAAGCACCTCAACGCCTTTATCGTGCTGAACCGCGACGGTGCGCTGGCCGCGGCGCGCGAGGTCGATGCCGGCACGCGGACCGGCGTGCTGGCCGGGCTTCCGATCGTCGTGAAGGACAATATCAACACATCGGATCTGCCGACATCGGGCGGCACGCCGGCGCTGCAACATGCGCGGCCTGCGCGCAATGCGCCGTCGCTGCAAAAGCTGCTCGACGCGGGTGCCGTCGTCATCGGCAAGACCAATCTGCACGAGCTTGCCTTCGGCATCACCAGTACCAATCTCGCACCGTTCGCGGGACCGGTGCGGAATCCGTACGACACGAGCCGGATCCCGGGCGGGTCGTCCGGCGGAACGTCGGCGGCGATCGCCGCGCGCATCGCCACCTGTGGCCTCGGATCGGACACCGGCGGCTCGACCCGCGTGCCCGCCGCGTTGACCGGGACCGTGGGCCTTCGGCCTTCGGTCGGCAATGGCGGTGCCGAGCGGCGTTATCACGACGACAACCAGGTGGTTCCGATCAGCCGTACCCGCGACACCGTCGGCCCGATGGGACGCACGGTCGCCGATGTCGCGCTGCTCGATGCCGTGATATCAGGCACGCCGCTGGCAACGAGCATCCCGCTACGCAGCGTGCGTCTCGGCATTCCCGCCTGCTTCTGGAGCGGCCTCGATCGCGATGTCGAAGCCGTCGCCCGCGCAGCCTGTGCCCGGCTCTCGGCGGCCGGCGCGGTGTTGGTCGATGTCGATATGCCCGATCTGTTTGAGCAGAACGGCAAGGTGTCCTTCGTGGTCGCGTTGCACGAACCGATCGCCGATATCCCGGCCTGGCTCGCCGCCTCCGGGATTGAAGGGATCACGCTGTCCGACATCGCGGCCGGCGTCGCCAGTCCCGACGTCGTCGGCGCTTTCGGTGCCATCACGGCGGATGCGTTCGGCGCCGCCTATGATGATGCAATCAACGTGCAGCGGCCGGCGCTGCAGGCGATCTATGCCACCTACATCAGGAACAACAGGCTGGACGCCATCCTGTTTCCGACCACGGTCGCGCCTGCACCGGTCATCGACGAGAAGAATGGATCCGGCGAGATGTCGGTCAATGGCGGCGCGCAGGTGCCGACCTTCGGCACCATGATCCGCAACACCGATCCCGGCAGCAATGCCGGCCTTCCCGGGCTGTCGCTCTACGCCGGCATGACGTCCGATGGCCTGCCGCTTGGGCTCGAGCTCGACGGTCCGGTCGGAAGCGATGCAAGGCTGCTCGGGCTCGGCCTGTCGATCGAGGCGATCCTGGGCACGGCCCCGCCGCCGAAGCTCTGACACGGCCTGTCGCAACAAGCCCCTTGAATTGATCGGTCAGTCGATTAGTCATGGCCCGAGGCCGCCTGGCCGCCACGATCCGCGTGCCTTGCGGCGCGCTCTATGACCGAGACTGGAACGCTGATGCCGCCGGCCCCGCAAGCAAATCGTCATCCTGTCGACGCGCGCTGCGTCCGCCTGCTGACGAAGGCGGAGAACGCGGCGGCGGTGGCGCCAGCGGTCGAGACCCTTGCGTTGTCGCGCGGGGCGGACGATCTGCTCGTCGAGGTGAAGGCCGCCGCGGTCAATCCGTCCGACGTCAAGGCCGCGACCGGGCTGATGCCCTATGCCATATTCCCGCGTACCTCGGGCCGCGACTACGCCGGTGTCGTAATCGATGGTCCCGCTGAATTCATCGGGCGCGACGTGTTCGGCTCGTCCGGCGACCTCGGCATCCGCCGCGACGGCACCCATGCCACGCATCTGGTGGTCGAGCGCGATGCCGTGGTGGAAAAACCCGCGGGCATCTCCTGGGACGAAGCCGCCGGGATCGGCGTGCCCTTCGTCACCGCGATGGAGGGCCTGCGCCGCGCCGGCCTGCCGAAGGCGGGCGAGACCGTGCTGGTGATGGGCGTCAACGGCAAGGTCGGTCAGGCCGCGGTGCAGATCGCGAGCTGGCACGGTGCGCGCGTGATCGGCGTGGTGCGCAAGAGCGAGCCCTATGAGGGCCACAGCAATTCGCCGGTCGAGGTGATCGACGCCTCGGCCACCGACGTCGCAACCCGCGTGCGCGAGCTGACCGGCGGCAAGGGCGCCGACATCGTCTACAACACGGTCGGCGATCCCTATTTCCAGGCCGCGCACAAGTCGCTGGCGCTGCGCGGCCGCCAGATCCTGATCGCGGCGGTCGACCGCATCGTGCAGTTCAACATCCTCGAATTCTACCGCGGCCAGCACACCTATGTCGGCATCGACACGCTTGCGCTGTCGTCGGTTGCGACCGGCGAGGTGTTGCGCGAGCTTGCGCCGGGCTTTGCCGGCGGACATCTGAAGCCATTCCCGATCAAGCCGAGCGCGATCTATCCGCTGGAACAGGCCAAGGCGGCGTTTGTTGCCGTGGCAGGATCGTCGCGCGACCGCGTGATTTTGCGACCGTGATGACACAGTCATTGCGAGCGAAGCGAAGCAATCCATCCTTCCGCGCGCGCGGTCGCAATGGATTGCTTCGTCACGGAGCCTGTCATCGGGCCGCGCTTCGCGCGGACCCGTTGGCTCCTCGCAATGACGAAAACTCTTGAGGACCTCGCATGGACCCCGCCACGATCGTCATCATCGCCGCCCTGATCATCGGCCTGATCTATGGCTCGGTCGGGCTGCTCAGCGGCTTCTGCATGATGAGCGGCCTGCGCGGCTGGTGGGCGGAGGGCGACGGCCGCCTGGCGCGCACCTATGCGCTGGCGATGGGCGTCGCGATCGCGGCCTCGCAGCTGTTGGCGGCGGCAGGCCTCGTCGATCTCGGCAAGTCGATCTATCTGCAACCGTCCTTCTCGGCGCCGGTGATGTTCCTCGGCGGGCTGATGTTCGGTTACGGCATGGTGCTGTCGAACGGCTGCGGCTCGCGGGCGCTGGTGCTGCTCGGGCGCGGCAATCTGCGCTCCTTCGTGGTCGTGATCGTGCTCGGCATTGTCGCCGAGATGACACTGAAGGGCCTGATCGCGCCGGCGCGGATCGCGATGGTGCAGGCGTCACAGGCCACAGTGTCAGCCAATTCGGTGCCGGCGCTATTGGCGGACATCGGCCTCGGCGCGGTGCCGGCGCGGATGGTGGCGGCCTCGGTTCTCGCAGCCGTCTTGATTATTTTCGCCTTTGCCCATGCGCCATTCCGCAAGTCGCCGGGCCAGATCGCGGCCGGCCTGATCGTCGGCCTGCTGGTGGCGGGAGGCTGGTACGCGACCGGCTATCTCGGCGCCGATGATTTCAATCCGGTGCCGGTGACGTCGCTGACCTTCATCGCGCCGATCGCCGACGCCCTGCAATACGTCATGCTGTCGACCGGCTCGACGCTGAATTTCGGCATCGTCACCGTGTTCGGCGTGTTCGCCGGCAGCCTGATCACGGCCATCGCCACCGGGCGCTTCCAGCTCGAAGGCTACCGGTCGCCGCAGCACATGCTGCGCTCGGCGAGCGGCGCCGCGCTGATGGGTGCGGGCGGCGTGATGGCGTTCGGCTGCTCGGTCGGGCAGGGGCTCACTGGCTTGTCGACGCTGTCGCTGTCGTCCTTCATCGCAATCGCCGGCATCATGCTCGGGACCGGGGCGGGGCTGCGCGGGAGCTTGCGGGTCAGGCCGCTCGCGGCCGCCTAGGGCGTGTACTCATAACCGTCGGCTTCCAGTCATGAAGCGGAAGTTGCCCAGTTCGGTAGTTGTCGGCGGCTTATGACCCGAACCTGACCCATTGGTGGATTCTGGCAAACCACCTGCGCTCGTGGTCGGCACTGTCACCATGTTCAGCCACGAGACGGCGCCAATTACGGCTGCGGTCCCGACAGATTCATCTCACGCTCCGCCCGAAACACGTTACCATAGAGAGTTGCTATCCATCGACGGCCGCGAGAAGTGACATTGAGATAGCGTATCGCCGTTTGAATTTGGGGAGCAACGGTCTTCCAGTAAAATTGGGGATACTTATAAACGATGTCTGCCGGCGTCGCGTAGCCCAGCGTTTTGTTGAGCCCGACCTCTTCAAATTCGTAGAACAGCGCGTTCGACTTCCTCAGATAGTGGGGATCGCCGAGCTGCCCGATAAGATCGGCGGCCCGCAGCAGCAACCCCTCTTCTTCTATCAGACTGTCGTTCGAGGATAGCGTATAAGGAAAGCGTGTATATTCGATTGCCCGGGCCACGCGGTTCGCATCCAGCTCTTCCGAGTCCAGGCGCTCGAGGACGAACAATTTCGAGCGGTCCACATGATACGGAGCAAGCGCGGCATCGGACGATCCTCGAGGCAGACGAATGGTGCCGCCATTTACATCCGCGATAAAGGACTCGTCTTCATCTCCTTGAACAATGCCGCGAACGTACCCGATGTCATGGGTGAGGCACGCCAGAATGAAATTCGCATAATCGTTTGCCGTCGTCGGCCGCAACAGCGCACGTCCGGTTAAGATGTCGTGTCCGGCAAGGGTAACGAGCAATGTATGCTCAACGTTGTGGTACAGGGCGTCGCTGTTACCGATGCACTCCAACGTGAGCTTCGCCGCAAACGGAAGCAGCTCAGTCAAACCGGCATGTGAAGCGCCAAACCGGTCCTTCGTTTCCGCCGTTAGAAACGACCCCAAGGCTTGCGATACCAGTTCCGGAACTGTGATCATTTCAATATCCCTTCAGCTTGCGCAGCAATGATACGTCGAGCACTCGATGTCGGGCAGGGTTGGGGGTATCTAACGATCTCAGCGCAGCAACTCTATAGTAGCCGGCCCCCGCCCGTTGATCTGGATCAATGTAGGCGCCCGGGTCACTGCCCTTTTCGGAAGTGCCGCGCAGGCTATCGAAAGTCAGGTGTCGGAAGTGAAGCGGACGTTACGGTTGCGCGTTCCGACTTCCGAGTTGACCCTCAGCAGACATTCCCACGCCAAAGCGTCCTTGTTATTCAATCGTCGCGCCTCATCGCGCAGTGGCGCGAGCGGATCGCACTCGAGAATGACGTCGTAGTCTAGCGTCGGCCGCCCATCAGGCGCAGCATCATCATGAACAGGTTGATGAAGTTGAGGTAGAGCGACAGCGCACCCAACACTGCCTTGCGGCCGGCCGAAGTGGTGTCATCGCCGCCGTCGTACATCCCCTTGATCCGCTGGGTATCGTAGGCCGTGAGCCCCGCAAAGACGCCGACGCCGATAATGGAAATCATCCAATCGAGCCCGCTCGATCTCAGAAACAGATTGACAAGGCTAGCGATAATGATGCCGATCAAGCCCATAAGCAGGAACGTTCCAAATCCAGACAAGCTTCGCTGGGTACTGTAGCCCCAGATACTGAGCGCGCCGAAGGCCGCCGCTGAGATGAAGAACACTCTGGTGATCGAGGACTGTGTGTAAATGTGGAAGATGGTCGACAATGAAATCCCGACCAGGGCCGCATAGAGGAAAAACAATCCTCGCGCAGCTTCCACCGACAGCGTGTTGATTCGTGCACTGATAAAGAACACTAGTCCCAGTGGCGCCAGCATTAGCACCCACATCAGCGGACTTTGAAGCAATTCAGGGCCGGTGAACTGATAGGTCAAAAACGCTGCAGCGCCGGTCAAGCCAACGCCGGCGGCCATGTAATTATATACGCGCAGCATAAAAGCGCGAAGGCCGATGTCTATCGCTATGGCGCCGTTTGCGGGGAAGCCCGGCGCAGCTGCATTTCGATCATAGTTCGACATGAGTTGTGTCCTTCTTGAAAGGCTCCTGTGGGAGGTAGCCGACTGTACTCGTGATGTGCGGCTTCATTACCGGGGAGACGGTGCGCTCATGATCGCTCCCACGTTTCGGTAACGCCCGGCGAGGTCGCCTCCGCCTTGGTACCGAAGATTGCGCTCATGAACTAAAACAAAAATGCTCATCCCTGAGTCCAACATCCTTCGGTACGTGTTGGGCGGCACTTCCTAGCCGACAGCGTAGTGGCCGGCCGGTGGCAGCGGTCTTGATCTGGATCAATACTAATTGCTCAATCGCGCCCGTTGCCGTTTCGCGATGTCGTTGCCCGCGCGCCGACGAGGCGATCGATTGAGCTGGCCATGTCCGCATTTGGCCCAAGGCCGGCATGCAGCGACGTCGGTTTCGACGTCAGCGTCTGAGACCGACGCGGACGTGACGAATCTATGAGTACGGGCCCTAATTACGCACGCGACGGCGCGTCCGCGAGCGAGCTCAGCGCGATGCCGCCGACGATCAAGGCCGCGGCAATCGCCAGCGAGAGATCGATCGGCTCGCCGAGCAAGAGTGCCGCGGTCACGATGCCGACGATCGGCGTTGCCGTGGTGCCGAGCGAGGTGGTCAGTGCCGGCAGGCTCTTGTTGACCATGGACATTGCCCAATAGGCCAGCGCCGTGCCGATGAAGCCGGAATAGAGGAACAGCAGCAGGAGGTGCGGCGACCATGTCACCTCGGGCACGCCTTCGGTGACCAGCGCCGACGTCGTCAGCACCAGCGTCGCGACCAGCACCTGCCACAGCAGGAGCTGCAGCGGCGTCGCGATCCAGCGGTGCGAGCGGATATAGATGATGTTGGCGGCCCAACAGATCGCGGCGATGATGATCATGCCGGCGCCGGCGAGGACATGCAGATTGCTCCAGTCCAGCGATGCCGGGTTGAGGATTACGCAGAGCCCGGCGAGTCCGAGCGCGACGCCGACAAGCTTGAGTATCCCGAGCCGTTCGGTGCGCGCGGCGGCCGCGGCAAGGGCGACCCAGAGCGGCGTGGTGTAGCCGAGCACGACGCCCTTGCTGGCCGGCAGATAGCGCAGGCCGGCGGCGACCAGCGTCGAGAAGAACGTCATGTGCAGCAGCGCCACGCTGAGCACGACCGGGACATCGGCGATCCGCGGAATGATCAAATTGCCACTGGCGCGCAGGATGACCAGCAGGGCGATCAGGGCGACCCAGCTGCGGATCGAGGCGGTCCACAGCGGCGGCACCGCCTCGACCAGCGATTTCGTGACCGACCAGTTGATGCCCCAGGCCAGCACCACGACGATGAACAGGGCGGCGGCCCTGGCGGGGGAGAGTGACTGGTTCACGTCAGAATCCTTGCAGGCGATACCGCTTGTGAATAGGATCATGCTGGCTCTCTCGAAAGAGCCAGATTTGGTAGAAGAGTGGAGCCAGATTGATCATCGCCGAATTGCTCGCGCTGAAGCGATCGGACGATGCCGGGCTGGCGGCGCAGTTGACCCAGCAACTGCGCGCGCTGATGGCGAGCGGCCGGATCAGGAGCGGCGCCATGCTGCCGTCGAGCCGCAGCCTTGCGGCCGAGCTCGACGTGGCGCGCAACACCGTAACGCATGCCTATGAGCAACTCGTCGCCGAAGGGTATCTGCGGGTCGCGGCGCGGCGACGGCCGGTTGTGACCGACGACATCGAAGCGCGCTTCGCCAAGGCTCTGCCTGCGCCACGCCGTGATGCCGCCCGCAAACCGTTGCTGTCGCCCTGGGCCTTGCAGCTCTCCGATACAGATTGGCCGCTGTCCTACCAGGCCGATTTCCGGCCGCTGCGTCCCGGGCTTGCGGATGCACGGGAGTTTCCGCACGAGATCTGGGCGCGCTGCCTGCGTCGCAGCGCATTGCGCCGCCGCTTCAATGACCAGACCGTGGTCAACCGGTCGAGCCTGCGCGAAGCCTTGCGCGATTATCTCGAAGTCAGCCGCGGCGTGCGCGCCGAGGTCGATCAGATCCTGATCCTGCCGACGGCGCAGGCGGCGCTAACGCTGATCGCCGCGACCACCATCGTCGCCGGCGATGCGGTGTGGAGCGAGGATCCCGGCTATCCCGGTGCGGCGGCGGCGTTTCGTGCCGCCGGTGCCGACGTCGTCGGTGTCAGGCTCGATCAATGGGGCATGATGCGGATGCGCGCGACGCGCGCGCCGAAGCTCATCTTCGCGACCCCGTCACATCAGCACCCTACAGGGCGCGTGATGCCGGTCGCACGCCGCACCGAGCTGTTGGCTTCCGCCGAGCCCGGCAAGACCTGGATCGTCGAGGACGATTACGACGGCGAGTTTCACTATGACAGCCGGCCGATGCCGGCGCTGCAGGGGCTCGATCGCGAGGGACGCGTGCTCTATCTCGGCACCTTCGCCAAGGCGATGACGGCCGATATCCGCATCGGCTATCTGGTGGTGCCGCCATCACTGGCGCGGACGATGGAGATCGCGCAGCGCCATCTCGGGCTGATCGCCTCCGTGCATGTCCAGGAGGCGCTGGCCGGTTTCATGGCCGACGGGCATTTCCCGGCGCATGTCAGGCGGATGCGGCGCATCTACCGATCACGCCGGGACCATCTCGCGACAGCGCTGACGCGGCATCTCGATGCGATGCTCGCGGCCGAGATCCCGCCGGGCGGCATGCAGCTGATTGCCCGTTTCAAGGACGGCCGTGCGGACCGGGATGCCGTGACGCGCCTGGTCGCCGCCGGCGTCGAGGTGCGCGCACTGTCGAGCCTTGCGCTGGAGCGGCCGCGCGACCATGGCCTGTTGCTCGGCTTCGCCGCCTGGCGCGAGAACGAGATCGGCGCCGCGGTGCGGATCATGGCGAACTGCCTGACCGGCAAGCGCGCGGATAGAGGGGCGTTCGCATGATTTCGGAATAATGGAAGAATATCCCTGAGTTGCCCGACGTGTCAAGTTGCATTGTCGAACCCCGGCGGCCGCCGGCGCCTTTGCATGGGGTTGTTTTCGATATTTTTCAGCACGCCCCTTCGACGGCCCCCGTGCGGGAGAGGGACGCCGCCCGGATGCTGCTACGGCACGGCCCGTCTCGCTGTGTCGCAGGCTTACTCCGCGGCCTTGGTGACGATCCGTACCTCCGACGTCAGCGTCTTGTGCACCGGGCACTTGTCGGCGATCTCCATCAGCCGCTTGCGCTGGTCGGCGTCGAGGTCGCCCTCGATCCTGATGACGCGGTCGATCTGGTCGAGCATGCCCTCGCGCGTCTCGCACTCCTCGCAATCCTTCGCATAGATCTTGCTGTGCGTCAGCGTCACCGTGACGCGATCGAGCGGCAGCGACTTGCGGTCGGCATACATGCGCATCGTCATCGAGGTGCAGGCGCCTAACCCGGCCAGCACGAAGTCGTACGGCCCGGGGCCGGAATCCTGGCCGCCGACCGCGACCGGCTCGTCGGCCAGCATGCGATGCGGGCCTGCCGTGACGATCTGCTGAAACTTGCCGGCGCGAGTCTCCTGCACCACGACGTTGCGCGGCGCACTGCCGGTATCTGCCGCCGGCTGCGGCGCGATATCGATGTAGCGTTCGGCCCAGGCGCCGATCACGTCGGCGACATAGGCGGCATCCTGCTTGCCGCTCAGGAGATGATCGGCGCCGGCCAGCGAGACGAAGCTCTTGGGGTGCCTGGCGGCGCTGAAGATATGCGTGGCGTTGTCGATGCCGACGGTGTCGTCGGTCGGCGAATGCATGATCAGCAGCGCCTTGTGCAGCTGCTTCACCTGCGCCATCAAGTTCTGCTCGGCGACGTCGTCGAGGAATTCGCGCTTGATGCGGAACGGGCGGCCCGCGAGCGAGACTTCGCCTTCGCCCTGCGTGCGAATGTCCTCGATCCGGTCCCTGAAGAAATGCGTGACATGGACGGGATCGGAGGGTGCGGCGATGGTCGCGACCGCCTTGGCCTCGGGGATTTGACCCGCGGCGGCGAGGATCGCGGCGCCGCCGAGGCTGTGGCCGATCAGGATCGCGGGTGCCTTGCGCGTCTCGCGCAAATGGTCGGCGGCGCGGACCAGATCGGCGACGTTCGACGAGAAGGTCGAGTTGGCGAACTCGCCCTCGCTGGAGCCGAGGCCGGTGAAGTCGAACCGCAGCGTGGCGATGCCCTTGGCCGCGAGTGCGACCGCGATGCGCTTTGCGGCCAGCACGTCCTTGCCGCAGGTGAAGCAGTGCGCGAACAGCGCATAGGCCTTGATCGGCCCGTCGGGGGTATCAAGTGCGGCAGCAAGCTGATGGCCGCCAACACCGGTGAATTGAAGGCGTTCGTGCGGCACGGGCAGGCTCCATCATTCTGTTGGTGTGTCAGTCGCCAGAATAGCGCTGTTCGGCCCAGGGATCACCGCGATTGTGATAACCGCGGACCTCCCAGAAGCCGGGCGCGTCCTCGGTGAGGAATTCGATGCGCTGCAGCCACTTCGCGCTCTTCCAGAAATAGAGGTGCGGCACCACGAGCCGCACCGGGCCGCCATGCTCCTGCTCCAGCGGCTTGCCCGACCAGCTATGGGCGAGCAGCGCGTCCTCGGCGGCGAAGTCCTCGATCGGCAGGTTTGTCGTATAGCCGTCATACGAATGCAGTGCCACGAAGCGCGCATCCTCGCGCGGCTGGCAGGCGGCGAGCAGGTCGCTTGTGGCGAGCCCTTCCCACTGGTTGTCGTAGCGCGACCAGGTCGTGACGCAGTGAATGTCGGAGACGAATTGCGTTTGCGGCTGCGCCATGAACTGCTGCCAGGTCCAGTAGATGGTCTGCTCGACCGCACCGTAGACGTCGAGCCGCCAGCGCTTTTGGGAGATGTTCGGCATCAGCCCAAGATCGAGCACCGGCCAGTCCGCCGTCAGATGCTGGCCCGGCGGCAGGCGCTGCTCCTCCGGGCGGGTGACCTTGCCGGTGAGGAATTTGCCTTCGCGCGCCCAACGCTGCTTGCTGCGCGTCAGCTTGCTCTCGGGCGGTTCCTGATCGTCGGTCATCGCGTCAGGCCATCATTCGTGGCGATGCATCGCGGAGTCGCGCTTGGTATCGCGCATCGTCGAATAGATCAGCAGCGACAGGAAGATCATGCCGCTGAGATAGTAGTAGAACCAGTCCTCATGCCCGATGCTCTTGAAGTAGAGCGCGACCGCCGGCGCGGTGCCGCCGAAGATCGACACCGTGATGGCGTAGGGCAGGCCGACGCCGAGCGCGCGGACATTGGTCGGAAACAGTTCGGCCTTCACGATCGCGTTGATCGAGGTGTAGCCGGCGACAAAGATCCAGGCGCCGCAGATCAGAAGGAAGGCCATGAAAGGCGACTTGGTGTCCTTCAGCGCGGTCAGGATCGGGACCGTGCCCAGCGTGCCGGCGATGCCGAAGAAGATCAGCAGCGGCTTGCGGCCGATCTTGTCGGAGAGCCCGCCATAGATCGGTTGCAGGATGGTCGCGAAGATCAGCGAGCCGAAGATCACGAACGTGGTCTGGTCCTCGGTGAGGCCGACCGACAGCTTCACGAAGGTCTGCATGTAGGTGGTGAAGGTATAGAACGCCGCGGTGCCGCCGGCGGTGAGGCCGACCACTAGCAGCAATTCGCGCGGATAGTTCAACAGGCCGACGATCGAGCCGGTCGGCTTGGAAACCTTCTTGGCCTCCTCGAAGGCCTCGGTCTCATGCAGGCTGCGCCGCATCACCGCGGCGACGATCGCGAGCATGGCGCCGATCACGAACGGAATCCGCCAGCCCCAGGCCTTCAGCTCGTCCGGCGTCAAAAACACCTTTTGCAGCAACAGCAGCACGATGATCGCGGTGAGCTGGCCGCCGATCAGCGTGACGTACTGGAAGCTGGAGTAGAAGCCGCGGTGCTTGGGATCGGCGACCTCGCTGAGATAGGTGGCGCTGGCGCCATATTCGCCGCCGAGGCTCAGGCCCTCGATCACGCGGGCCAGCGCCAGGATCGCCGGGGCCGCGATGCCGATCGAGGCATAGGTCGGCGTCACCGCGATGATCAGCGAGCCGAAGCACATGCAGACCACCGAGAGCGTCAATGACAGCCGCCGGCCATAGCGATCGGCGATGAAGCCGAACAGCCAGCCGCCGAGCGGACGCATCAGGAAGGTCGCGGCAAACAGCACGGCGGCATTGAGCTGCTGCACCACCGGGTCGCTGTGCGGGAAGAATGCCGGCGCGAAATACAGCGCAAACGCCGTGTAGGCGTAAAAATCGTACCACTCGACGAGATTGCCGACCGAGCCGATGAAGATCGCCTTCACCCGCCGCTCGACGTCGTGGATGTCGAGATGATCGCTCGCGGGCTGAGCGGTTTGTTCGGACATTGCATTGCTCCCGGACTCGTCGGTTCGATTCCGGGGCAAGCTACCTCATTGGGTGACGCGATGTAACCGCTGTCCGGTTCCTCAGGCGTTGTTGCCGAACAGAACGGGCAGTTGACGCGGGCCGCGCACCGTGCCTTCCGACCAGGTGACCTTGCCGGCCGGATCGAGCCGGAAATCAGGGATCCGCTTCAGCCATTCCTCGATCGCGACCTGCATCTCCATCCGCGCGAGGTTGGAACCGACGCAGCGGTGGATGCCGAGGCCGAAGGCGGCATGGCGGTTCTCCTTGCGGTCGATCACCACCTTGTTCGCATCGGGGAACATGGCGGGATCGCGGTTGGCGGCGGGGAAGGACAGCAGCACCATGTTGCCCGCTTTCACCGGGCAGCCGGAGATCGTGGTCTCCTTCATCACCTCGCGCGCCATCGTCACCGGCGAATAGGCGCGCAGGAATTCCTCGATCGCGGTCGGGATCAGCGCCGGCTCCGCGATCAGGCGCTCGCGATCGGCCGGCGTCTTGGCGAGGTGCCAGAGCGAGGAGCCGATCGCGCTCCAGGTGGTGTCGATGCCGGCGATCAGCAGCAGCCGCAGCGAGCCGAGCACATGCTCGTCGGTGAGCGGCTGGCCGCCGGGGCCCTTGGCCCGCAGCAGCTGCGAGATCAGATCGTCGCCCGGCTCAAGCTTGCGCTGCTCGAGATGGGCCACGAAGTAGCCGGTCATCTCGCGCACGCCGTTCATCAGCTCGTCTTCGTTCTTGATGCCGAGCTCGAGGATCTGGTGGATCCATTTGATGAAGAGGTCGCCGTCCTTCTCGGGAATTCCCAGCATATGGGCGATGGCGCGCACCGGGATGTGCTTGGTGTAGCGCGCGGCGGCGTCGCAATGGCCATCGGCGATGAAGTCGTCGATCAGCTCGTTGCAGATCGCGCGCACCCGCGGCTCCAGCCGCTTCATCGCGTCCGGCGTGAACGGCGGCAGCAGCACCTGCTTGGCGGGCTTGTGCTCCGGCGGATCGGAGGTGATCGGTGGCGCGCGGGCCGTGATCTCGGGGCGGATGTCGCGCACGATGACGCGGCGCGAGGAGAAGTGCTCGGTGTCGTAGGCGATCTCCTTCACCGCCTGATAGGTGGTCGGCATGTAGCAGCCGAGGAAGCGCTCGGTATGCACGACGGGCGAAGCCGCGCGCAGCGTCTCCCAGATCGGGAACGGATCGTCGGTCCAGACCGGATCGGTATGGTCGAAATCATGCACCCAGTCGGAGACCGGGGGATGTTCGGGCAGATAGCTTGCGGACGGGGAATCGGACATCAGCTCGTTTCCTTCTCGTTCGATCAAACGCTGGTCGGCTCAACAGGCGGCGCGCAGCCATCCCTTGGCCGGAGCTACTCCTCGGTGACTTCGATCGCGATTTCCGGGCAATTGGTCTGCGCGAGCCAGGCCTTGTCCTCGAGCCCGGCCGGGACGGTCCCGTCGCCGACCTCATGGGCGTTGCCGTATTCGTCGAGCTCGAACAGTTCGGGAGCGAGTGATTTGCAGCGGGCGTGACCCTGGCACTTGTCCTGGTCGACGCGGATTCTGAGCTTGGACATGCAAGCACCTCCCTCGGCTCTGGCGCATTGTGGGTTGCGCCGGGTTCCTCATTCCGGTTTATGCAAGCCTTGTTTAGGCAAGTTCTTGTTTAGGCAAACTCTTGGCTTGCTTGGGCGGCCGGCCTCTTAACCGGATCACCAAGTTATAGTATATTACATTATCGTCGCGCTTGCGCGTCAAGCGAAAATTCAGCGATCATTGCCGCAATGGGACAAATCGTTCGTAAGCCGTTCAAAACCTACCACCATGGCGACCTCCGCGAAGCCCTGATCCAGGCCGCGTTACGCGAGGTCGAACTCGGTGGTCCCGAGGCGATCAGCATCAAGGCGCTGGCCAAGCAGCTCGGCGTCTCGCAGCCGGCGCCGTACCGGCATTTCGCCGACCGCGAGGCGCTGCTGGAGGCGGTGACCGCGGAAGCATTCCGGCAGTTCAACGTGATCATGCGCGAGGCGATCGAGCAGTCGAGCAAGGGCTCGAAGCTGTCGCGCTTTGCCCAGGCCGCGCTCGCCTTCGGGCTCGAGCGCCACGGCATCTACCGGCTGATGTTCGCGTCGCGCACCATGGCCTGCGCGCCGAAGGGCAGCGAGCTGCACACCGCGGCGATGGAAACGCTGGCACTGCTGATCGAGTCGTTCGAGGCGCCCGCGGTCGGGCTGCTGCGCGAGCGGCAGGCGCTGAAGATCTGGGCCGGGCTGCACGGCATCGTGATGCTCGCCGAGCAGGGACTGCTGACCGGCGAGTCCGCGCAGATCAGCCGCGAGGAGTTGCTGGACGAAATCGTCGAGCAGACCAAGGCGGCACTCACCGTGGCGCTGCAGGCGACCGAAGATAAGGCGTAGGCTTCGCGTCTTAGGACCGCATCAACTGATTCATCACCTCATCCTGAGGAGCTTGCGGAGCAAGCGTCTCGAAGGATGAGGCCACAGACCGGGCCTCATGGTTCGAGACGGCGCTGCGCGCCTCCTCACCATGAGGAAAAAGCCTTACTTCGGCGGCCGCGGATCGATCGGCGTGGTGCCGCGCACGCCCAGAATGTCCTCCAGCACTTTCGCGCCGGCCAGCAGCTGCGCCTCGGCACGCGGCTTTGCGACCATTTGCAGGCCGACCGGCAGGCCCGACGCGGTGAAGCCGCACGGCAGCGACAGCGCCGGGCAGCAGGCCAGCGTGATCGCGTAGACGATGCCGAGCCATTCGACGTAGTTGTCGAACTTCTTGCCGTCGCACTCGGCGACATAGCGGTTCTCGACCGGAAACGGCGCCACGATGGTCGCGGGCGCCAGCAGCAGGTCGTACTTGTCGAAGAATTCGAGCGCACGCGCCGTCATCGCGACGCGCTGCGCCTCGGCGCGTTCGAGCTTCTCGACCGTGAGCTTCAACCCTTCCTCGATGTTCCAGATCACCTCGGGCTTCAGCAGATCGCGTTTGGTGCGCAGCAGTTCGGCCTTGCTGATTGCGAAATCGAACGCGCGCAGCACGTGGAAGCATTCATGGGCTTCGCTGAAATCGGGATGCGCTTCCTCGACGATCGCACCGGCTGCCGCGAACCGCTCCGCCGCCTTGCGCGTCACGGCCCTGACCTCGGGATCGACCGGCGTGATACCGAGATCGGGCGAGTAGGCGATGCGCTTCGGCTTCTGGTTCGAACGCGCGGCCGACAGGAACGACGTCGGCAGCGTGGGCAGCGACAGCGGATCGGCGGCATGCTCGCCGCTCATCGCGTCGAGCAGCAGCGCGAGGTCCTCGACATTGCGCGCCATCGGTCCCTGCTGGCCGAGCGTGCGGTCGACGCCGAATTTCGGCGTCTGCGCGACGCGGCCGATCGACGGCCGGAGGCCGACGATGCCGCAGAAGCTCGCCGGGTTGCGCAGGCTGCCGCCCATGTCGGAGCCGTGCGCGAGCCACGCGGTGCCGCTCGCCAGTGCCGCCGCGGCGCCGCCGGAGGAGCCGGCGGCCGAGCGCGATGTGTCCCAGGGATTGCGGGTCGGACCGAACACCTCGTTGAAGGTGTTGGCGCCGGCGCCGAATTCCGGCGTGTTCGACTTGGCGTAGATCACGCCGCCATTCTGTTCGAGGCGCTCGACCAGGATGTCCGACTTCGCCGGGACGTTGTCCTTGAAGATCGGCGAGCCCAGCGTGGTCAGCACGCCGGAGACGGCGGTGAGGTCCTTGATCGGAACCGGAAGGCCTGCGAGCAGGCCGCGCTCACTGACCGGTTTCTGCATCAGGGCCTTGGCGTGGGTGCGGGCGCGGTCGAAGCAGAGCGTCGGCAGCGCGTTGACCTTGCCGTCCACCTCGGCGATGCGCGTCTCCAGCACGTCGAGCAAATCGAGCGGCGTGACGTCACCGGCCTTCAGCTTCTCGACGACGGCACACGCCGTTTCCTTCACCAAGCCCTGATCAGCCATGCGCCGTTGCTCCTATGCCTTCTGTTTGCTTGTGCTGTAGAACATTTCCTGCCGTCGTGGCAATGCGACGTGAACCGAAGGGGCAGGGATGGCAGCGTTGTTTTCCGCGCTGGACTGGCGCGCGATGAGCCAGCAGGAGCGCGATTTCGGTCTGAACAACGGCGTTGCCGTCAAGGGCAGCGCCGAGATCGCTGCGGGCTGGGAGCAGCGCTCGGCGGCGCTGCGGCAAAAGCACGCCGGCCATCTCGACCTCAGATACGGCCCGCGCGAGCGCAACCGGATCGACTTCCTGAAAGTCCGCGACGACGCGCCGACGCTGCTGTTCATCCACGGCGGCTATTGGCAGACCCGTGCCAAGGAAGTGTTCACGATCTTCGCCGAGGGGCCGATGGCTCATGGCATCAATGTCGCGCTGATCGGCTATACGCTGGCGCCGGATGCGACGCTCGATGACATCGTCGCCGAGATCCATGCCGGCATCGACTTTCTGGCCGGGCAGTTGCCCGCGCTCGGGGCCGCTGCAGAGGGCATCGTGGTGTCGGGCTGGTCGGCCGGCGGACATCTGACATCGATGGCGCTGTCGAACGGCCATGTCCGGGCCGGCATGGCGATCTCGGGCATCTACGACCTCGAGCCGATCAGGCACTCTTACCTCAACGAAAAGCTGAGGCTCGACGAAGCCGCATCGCGGCGCAACTCGCCGATGATGGCGGAAGGCGGCACGGCAAAGCCGCTGTCGCTGGTGGTCGGCAGCGCCGAATTGCCGCTGCTGCGCAAGCAGACCGCCGATTTCGCCGGCCATCGCGCCCGTTACGGCTTGCCGGTGACCTATGAGGAGATCGCCGGCGCCGATCATTTCTCCATCATGAACCAGATGCTGGCGCCGCAGGGCCGCATCACGACGCTGATCCGGCAGCTGTTCGAGCGGACGGCGTCATCCTGAGGTGCGAGCCTTTTCGGCGAGCCTCGAAGGATGGCGCAGCCCGTGGCCCATCCTTCGAGACGCCGCGCAAGGCGCGGCTCCTCAGGATGACGGCGGTACAAGCGGACGGGGCGATTTCTAACCCCACCCCGACGTCAGCCCGCCATCCACCGTGTAGATCACGCCCGACGTATAGCCCGCGCGGTCGGAGGCGAGGAACGCCATCAGGTCGCCGATCTCGCGCGCATGTGCGGGCCGGCCGAGCGGCAGGCCCTTCTGGAATTCCTTGTAGCGGTTCTCGTCGCCGAACTGGTTCTTGGCGCGGGTCTTGAGCAGCGTGACGTGGCGGTCGGTCCCGACGGGGCCCGGATTGATGCCGACGACGCGGATATTGTCGGCGAGGCTCTTGCCGCCGAGCGCGCGGGTGAACGACATCAGCGCGGCATTGCCGGCGCTGCCGCAGATGTAATTGGCGTCGAACTTCTCACCGGCCGCGCCGATGTCGTTGACGATCACGCCGCCGCCGCGCGCCTTCATCTGGGCATAGATCGCGCGCGTCAGGTTGACATAGCCGAACACCTTGAGTTCCCAGGCGTGCCGCCAGGTCGCCTCGTCGATCTTGTCGATCGAGCCGCCGGGGATATCGCCGGCATTGTTGACGAGGATATCGATGTCGGCGGCCTCCTTGGCCAACCGAGCGAGATCCTCAGGCTTGCGTAAATCGACCACGCTAATCGCGGCATCGATCTGGTGCGCGGAGCGCAGCCGCTCGGCGAGCGCCTTGAGCTGGTCGCCGTTGCGGGCGGCGAGCAGGAGGTTGGCGCCTTCCTCGGCAAAGGCTTCGGCGGCGGCCGCGCCAATGCCCTTGGAGGCGCCGGTGATCAGGACACGCTTGCCGCGCAGATGCAGATCCATGGGATGTCTCGCTTGGTATGAGGAGTGGATGTCGGCGAATTTGGTGGGGCAGGGTCGCGCCGCGGTCAACACTGCACTGCAGCGTTGCGCTCGTGCGAAGTTTGGTCCATTGCAGGGCCATCAGAATAGGCGGCATTGCCGGCCGGGCAAATCACAAGGGTGTTCTCGATGAGCAGCGCAAAGAAGCAGTATCGGATTGCGGTCATTCCCGGCGACGGCATCGGCAAGGAAGTGATGCCGGAGGGCCTGCGCGTCATCGAGGCGGCGGCGAAGAAGCACGGCGTCGACGTGAAGTTCGACCATTTCGACTTCGCCTCCTACGACTATTACGAGAAGCACGGCGAGATGATGCCGGCCGACTGGAAGAACCAGATCGGCAAGCATGACGCGATCTATTTCGGCGCGGTCGGCTGGCCGGCGAAAATACCCGACCATATCTCGTTGTGGGGATCGCTCATAAAATTCCGCCGCGAGTTCGACCAGTACGTCAATTTGCGCCCGGTGCGGCTGATGCCCGGCGTGCCGTCGCCGCTGGCAAACCGCAAGCCCGGCGACATCGATTTCTGGGTGGTGCGCGAGAACACCGAGGGCGAGTACTCTTCCGTCGGCGGCCGCATGTTCCCGGACACCGAGCGCGAATTCGTCACCCAGCAGACCGTGATGACTCGCACCGGCGTCGACCGTATCCTGAAATTCGCGTTCGATCTGGCGCAGTCGCGGCCGAAGAAGCATCTGACCTCGGCGACCAAGTCGAACGGCATCTCCATCACCATGCCCTACTGGGACGAGCGCGTGGAGGCGATGGCCAAGAAATATCCCGGCGTGAAGTGGGACAAGTACCACATCGATATCCTGACCGCGAACTTCGTGCTGCATCCGGACTGGTTCGACGTCGTGGTCGGCTCCAATTTGTTCGGGGACATCCTCTCCGATCTCGGCCCGGCCTGCACCGGCACGATCGGCATCGCGCCGTCGGGCAACATCAATCCGGAAGGCGACTTCCCCTCGGTGTTCGAGCCGGTGCACGGCTCGGCGCCCGACATTGCCGGGCAGGGCATTGCCAACCCGATCGGAATGATCTGGTCGGGCGCGATGATGCTGGAGCATCTCGGCGAGAAGCAGGCAGCTAGCGCCATCGTCGGCGCGATCGAGCGCACGCTCGGCGAACGCACGCTGCGGACGCGCGATCTCGGCGGCAATGCCGACACCACGGCGTGCGGCAAGGCCGTCGCGGAGATGGTGGATTAGGCTGCGCAGTCAATCACGGGGTCGTCCTGGCGAAAGCCAGGACCCATTACCCCGAGTGCTTGTCGTGTTGCTGGGTCTGACCACCGCCCTGCGCGATGACGCAGGCCGGTGGTAATGGGTCCTGGATCGCGCTCGCTACGCTCGCTTGTCCAGGACGACGTCGTTATTGATTGTTTCGCAATCTGCGTAGGGCGGGTTAGCCACCCTACGGCCACTGTCGTCCCTGCGAAAGCAGGACCCATAACCACAGGGTCTTGTTGTTGGTGCTCGCTGTGGCCCCAGCCTTCGTGACAATGTGGCGCGGTGGTTATGGGTCCCGGCTCGCGCGGAGCCTGTCATCGGGCGGCGCTTAGCGCCGACCCGTTGGCTTGGCCGGACGACGGTGAAATCACCCCTTCACGATCCTGCGGCAGTGCTCCCACGCCGCGTGGATCAGATTCTCGCTCGCCTCGGGCGTGCGGAAGGCGGAGTGCGCCGACAGCGTCACGTTCGGGATCTTCGTCAGCGGGTGATCCTTCGGCAGCGGCTCGATGTTGTAGACGTCGAGGCCGGCGTGGCGGATGTGGCCCGAATTGAGCGCATCGATCATCGCCTGCTCGTCGACGATCGCGCCGCGCGCGGTGTTGATCAGCACCACGCCCTTTTTCATCTTCGCGATCTTGTCGCGCGTGATCAGGCCGCGGGTCTCGTCGTTCAGCAGCAGATGGATCGAGACCACGTCGCTGCTCGCCAGCACGGTGTCGAGATCGACGAATTCGACGCCCGGATGGCTCTTGGCCGACCGGTTCCAGGCAATCACCTTCATGCCGCTGCCGAGTGCGATGCGGGCGACCTCGGCAGCGATGCCGCCGAAGCCGACCAAGCCGAGTGTCTTGCCGGTGAGCTGCATGCCGTCCTCTCGCAGCCAGTTGCCGGCGCGCATCTCGCGGTCCATCTGCGCGATCACGCGCGCCGACGACCACATCAGCGCGATCGCTGACTCCGCGACCGCGGTGTCGCCATAGCCCTTGATCAGGTGCACGGAGATGCCGAGCTCGGCGAGCTCTTCCGGGTTCATGTAGCTGCGCGCGCCGGTGCCGAGGAACACGACGTGCTTCAGGCCGGCGCACTTCTTCGCAACATCGGTCGGCAGCGCGGTGTGGTCGACCACCGCAATCTCGGCGCCGTCGAGCACCGCCGGATAGTCCTCGGACTTGATGTCCGGGTCGCGGTTGATCCGCATCCTGGGATCGCCGGGCTTTTCCAACCGCTCCGTGATGACAGCGAGCGATTCATTGGCGTCGACAAACACTGCGCGCACGAAAGCCTCCATCGATGAGGAGAAAGGAAGATCAGGATGCGACGCCGGCGAGCGCCAGCACCGTATGCATCAGGACGTTGGCGCCGGCGGCGCAATCGGTCTGCGTCGCGTCTTCCAGCTCGTTATGGCTGATGCCGTCCTTGCAAGGCACGAACACCATTGCTGCCGGCATCACCGTGTTGAGGTTGCAGGCGTCGTGGCCGGCGCCGGAGGTGATGCGGCGGTGCGAATAGCCGAGCTGCTTCGCGGCATTCTCGACCGCGTCGACTAGCTTCGGATCGAAATGCGTCGGCGCCTTGCGCCAGACGAGATCAAGCTGCACCTCGACCTTGCGCTTTGCTGCGATCTCGCTCACAGCGGCACGCAGGTCGCGGTCCAGCGCATCCATGATCGCGGCGTCGGCGCTGCGGCAATCCACCGTGAAGGCGATCTCGCCGGGGATGACGTTGCGCGAGGGCGCGGCGATCACGGCCTCGCCGATGGTGCCGACCGCCTTCGGGCCGTGCTGCTTCGCAATGCTTTCCATCGCCAGCACGATCTCGGACAGCGTCGCCAGCGCATCGCGGCGCAGCGGCATCGGGGTCGAGCCGGCATGGCTCTCGAAGCCGGTGATTTTGCCGTCGTACCACAACACGCCCTGGCCGGAATCGACCACGCCGATGGTCTTGTTCTCGGCCTCCAGGATCGGGCCCTGCTCGATATGCAGCTCGACGAAGCTGGTGAACTTCTGGCGGCCGACCGGGGCGTCGCCGCGATAACCAATCGTGTCCAGAGCCTGCGCCACCGTGACGCCCTCGGCGTCCTTGCGCGACAGGATGTCGTCGGTGGTGAAGTCGCCGACATAGGCGGCCGAGGCCATCATCGCCGGCGCAAAGCGCGAGCCTTCCTCATTGGTCCAGTTGCAGATGCAGATCGGCAGCTCGGTCTCGATCCCGGCATCGTTCAGCGTGCGCACCATTTCGAGCGCCGCCAGCGTGCCGAGCACGCCGTCATATTTGCCGCCGGTCGGCTGGGTGTCGAGATGCGAGCCGACGCCGATCGGCGGCTTCGACATATCCCGTCCTTTCCTCAAGCCGAACATCGAGCCGAGCGCGTCGACCTGCACCTCGAGGCCGGCGTCCGCGCATGCCTTGCGGAACCAGTCGCGCACCTGCTTGTCTTCGGCGCTTAAGGTCAGCCGCCGCACACCGCCCTTGGGCGTTGCACCGAACTGCGCGGTTTCGTGGATGGTGCCCCAGAGGCGGGCGGAATCGATCTGCAGGTTGGTGGCGGCTCGGCTCATGCTGACATTCCATTTGTATTCGGTCATTCCGGGATGGTCCGAAGGACCAGACCCGGAATCTCGAGATTCCGGGTTCGATGCTCGCGCATCGCCCCGGAATGACAGTTCATCTCCGGCAATCGTTCAATGACGCGCCACTCTCGCGCCGTCAACCGCCACGCTCGTCTGCGCGATCTGCCTGGCGAGATTGGCGACGCGCTCGATGGCGACCGCATCGGGCGAGGCGAGCCAGCTCGCGGTGAAGGTGAGGGGCGGCAGCTTGAGGTCGGTGTCGAGCAGCAGCAAGCGCCCGTCGGCAAGCTCGTTCTCGACGATGGCCGCCGGGATCACCGCGATGCCAAGCCCTTCATTGGCCATGTGGATCACGGTCGCGAGCGAGGTCGAGGCGTGCAGCCGGATCGGCGGCAGATCGGGGGCATTGAACAGCGCGCGTACAGTCTCGTAGGGCTGGGTCTTGCGCGGAAAGGTGATGATCGGAAATCGCGCCAGGTCCTGCCGCGCCACCGGGCCGTCGCCGAGGCCGAGCGCCGGGCTCGCCAGGAAACCGATCGGGTAATCGCACAGCACATGGTTGTGCGCGCCGGACGCCGAGACTGGTCCGAGCACGAAGGCGAGCTCGATCTCCTGCGCCAGCAGCCGCTGCGTCAGATTGGGCGTGATGTCGACCTCGATCTCGAGCGACAGGTTCGGGTAGACCTCGTTGACGCTTTTGACGAGGCGCGGCAGCCAGGTGTGCACGATGGTCTCCGCGACACCGAGCCGCAGCGCGCCGCGCATCGCCGAACGGTCGCCGACCTCGGCCATCATCTCCGAACGCAGGCCGATCAGCTTCTCGGCATAGATCATCATCAGCCGTCCACTCGGGGTCGGCGAGGCCACCCGGTGGTCGCGGTTGAGCAGCTTGACGCCCATTTCGCGCTCGAGCTGGGCAATGCGCTGGGAGATCGCCGGCTGGGTGGTGTTGAGCCGCTGGGCGGCGCCGCGGAAGCTGCCGAGCTTGACGACCCAGAGAAATGTCTCGATCGAGCGGAAGTCCGTCATTGGAAGCATTTTCCCGATCGATAAATCTGCTTTATCGATTTTGATTAGAAAGGACGATTAGACATTATATCACGCTTGGTGTTGGTTTGTCCTTGTCGAGATTATGGGCAGGAGAATCCCATGACTGTTTTTGCGGCAGTGCAGCGATCTCAGGGGGAGCCAGTGCCGGCGAGCGTCGAAGCGCGCCGCGCCTGCCGTGACGGCGTGGCCTCGGCCACCACAGCCGGTCTCGCCAACGGTTTCGTCCAGGGCAACCTCGCGATCCTGCCGGAAAAACTCGCCGGCGCCTTCCACCGCTTCTGCCAGCTCAATCCGAAGCCGTGCCCGATCATCGGCATGTCCGACGTCGGCGATCCCCGCATTCCCTCGCTTGGCCTCGACCTCGACATCCGCACCGACGTGCCGCGCTATCGGGTCTGGCGCGACGGCGAGGTGGCGGACGAGCCGACCGACATCACCAAATACTGGCGCGACGATCTCGTCACCTTCGTGCTCGGCTGCTCCTACTCGTTCGAGGAGGCGCTGCTGGATGAAGGCCTGCCGATCCGTCACATTGAACGCAATCTGCGTGTGCCAATGTACCGCACCAATATCGCCTGCAGTCCGTCGGGGCCGTTCGCGGGACCCATGGTGGTGTCGATGCGCCCGTTCAAGCCGGCGGATGCGATCCGCGCGGTGCAGATCACCTCGCGCTTCCCGTCCGTGCATGGCGCGCCGGTCCATCTCGGCCATCCGCATGCGATCGGCATCAAGGATATCGCCAAGCCCGATTACGGCGATGCGGTACCGGTCGCCGATGACGAGATCCCGGTGTTCTGGGCCTGTGGCGTGACGCCGCAATCGGTGATCGCAAGTGCGAAGCTGCCGTTCGCGATCACGCATTCGCCGGGCCTGATGCTGGTGACCGATCTCAGGAACAAGCAGCTCGCTGTGCTCTGAATAGGCAATTCGTGCAATTCATTGAGGCTTTACTGCGCGCTACAAGCGTCACATCGATGATATCAAGCTGACCAAGGGGAAATTTCGATGACGATCTCTCGCCGTAACGTGTTGCTGGGTGCCACTGCTGCCGCGGCGCTCGGTCCGATGGCCGCGCGCGCACAGACCAGTGAAGTGGCAATCGGCGTGATCTATCCGCTGTCGGGCGCCAGCGCCCAGATCGGCGTCGACGCGCAGCGCGCGTTCGAGACCGCGGCAGACATCATCAACAAGAACTATGACTTCGCATTGCCGCTCGCCAAGGGCGAGGGCCTGTCCGGCCTCGGCGGCGCCAAGGTCAAGCTCGTGTTCGCCGACCACCAGGCCGATCCGCAGAAGGGCCGCGCCGAAGCCGAGCGCCTGATCACGCAGGAGAAGGTCTGCGCCGTGATCGGCACCTATCAGAGCGCGGTCGCCGTCACCGTCAGCCAGATCTGCGAGCGCTACGGCGTTCCGTTCCTCTCGGCCGACAATTCCTCGCCGAGCCTGCATCGCCGTGGCCTGAAATACTATTTCCGCGCCTCGCCGCATGACGAGATGTTCTCGACCGCGATGTTCGACTTCTTCGATGCGATGAAGAAGAAGGGCCAGAAGATCGAAACGCTGGCGCTGTTCCACGAGGACACCATCTTCGGCACCGATTCGGCGAATGCGCAGACCAAGCTCGCCGGCGAGCGCGGCTACAAGATCGTGGCCGACATCAAGTACCGCGCCAACTCGCCGTCGCTGACCGCCGAGGTGCAGCAGCTCAAGGCGGCGAATGCCGACGTGCTGATGCCGTCGAGCTACACCACCGACGCGATCCTCCTGGTCAAGACCATGGCCGAGCTCGGCTACAAGCCGAAGAACATCATGGCGCAGGACGCCGGCTTCTCCGAGAAGGCGACCTATGACGCGGTCGGCGACAAGCTCGAGGGCGTGATCTCGCGCGGCAGCTTCTCGCTCGACCTGGCGCAGAAGCGTCCGATGGTTGGTCTGATCAACGAGATGTACCGCGCCAAGTCCGGCAAGGACTTCAACGACTATTCGTCGCGCCAGTTCATGGGCCTGATCGTGATGGCGGACGCCATCAACCGCGCCAAGTCGACCGACGGCGAGAAGATCCGCGAGGCGCTGGTCGCCACCGACATGCCGGGCGATCAGACCATCATGCCGTGGCGGCGCGTCAAGTTCGACGAGATGGGGCAGAACAACTTCGCCGATCCGGTGCTGTTGCAGTACTCCGCGAAGAACTTCGTGACGATCTTCCCGGAACAGGCCGCCGTCTCCGAGGCGATCTGGCCGATGAACAGCTGATCGGTCTCTCAGTTTCACTACGTCGTCCCGGGCAAGCGAAGCGCGACCCGGGACCCATTACCACAGGCAGGCGTTTTGCGATGATTGGTTGTTATCTCTCCTCCCGATGCATTTGTGGTTATGGGTCCTGGCCTTCGCCAGGACGACGCTTGAGACACATGTTGACCGGGGCGCAGCGGTGACAGCCGAGACCATTATCCAGAGTTTGGCGAGCGGCCTGTTGATGGGGCTGCTCTACGGACTAATCGCCGCAGGCCTCGCATTGATCTTCGGATTGATGGACGTCGTGAATTTCGCGCACGGCGAGTTCCTGATGATCGCGATGTACGCGACCTTCTTCCTGTTCGCGTTCTTCGCGATCGATCCCTTGCTCTCGGCGCCGCTGGTCGCCGCGGCGTTGTTCGTGTTCGGCGCGGTGGTCTATCTGTTGATCGTCCGCTTCGCGATGCGCGCCAAGGCCAATGCCGGCATGGTGCAGATCTTCTCGACCTTCGGGCTGGCGATCGTGATGCGGGGCCTCGCCCAGTTCTTCTTCACGCCCGACTACCGCAGCGTCACCAACTCCTGGGTCGGCGGCAAGACGGTGTCGATCGCGGGCATCTATCTGCCGGAGCCGCAGCTGATTGGCGCGATGCTGTCGATCGCGGCCTTCGTCGCGCTCTACTTCTTCATCAATCGCACCGATTTCGGCCGCGCGCTCGAAGCGACGCGCGAGGACGCCGGCGCGGTGGCGCTGGTCGGCATTGACAAGAACCGGGTGTTCGCGCTCGGCTGGGGCCTCGGTGCGGCGCTGGTCGGCCTCGCCGGCGCCATCATGGCGATCTTCTTCTACGTCTATCCCGATGTCGGCGCGTCGTTCGCCCTGATCGCCTACGTCACCGTGGCGCTCGGCGGCTTCGGCAGCGTGTTCGGCGCCTTTGCCGGCGGCATCATCGTCGGCCTGGTGGAGGCGACCACCGCGCTGATCCTGCCGCCGTCGCTGAAATCGGTCGGCATCTATGCCGTTTACCTGCTGGTCGTCTTCATCCGCCCGCGTGGCCTGTTCGGATCGATGTGATGGACACCCAGTTCGCCCAACGCCGCAGGCGTGACCTGATCGTGGCGGCCTGCCTCGCGGTGATCGCGGCGCTGGTCCCGCTGTTCGTCAAGGACGTCTACGTCCAGAACATCATGGTGCTGACGCTGATGTATGCGGCGCTGTCGCAGAGCTGGAACATCCTGTCCGGCTATTGCGGGCAGATCTCGCTCGGCCACGCGCTGTATTTCGGGCTCGGCGCCTACACCACCGCGCTCTTGTTCACCAAGTTCGGCGTGCTGCCGTGGTTCGGCATGCTGGCAGGCGGGGCGATCTCCGCACTGATCGCGATGGCGCTCGGCTATCCCTGCTTCCGCCTGCGCGGGCATTACTTCGTGATCGCGACCATCGTGATCGCCGAGATCGCGCTGCTGTTGATCCAGAACTGGGATTGGGCCGGCGCGGCGCTCGGCATCGACATCCCGGTGCGCGGCGACAGCTGGCTGAAATTCCAGTTCACCCGCTCGAAGCTGCCTTACTTCTATTTCGCGCTGGCGCTGGCCTGCGTCGCCTGGTTCGTCACCTGGTGGCTGGAGGATTCCAAATGGGGCTATTGGTGGCGCGCGGTGAAGGACAATCCCGATGCGGCCGAAAGCCTCGGCGTGGTCGTGTTCAATTCCAAGATGGGCGCGGCGGCGGTCTCGGCCTTCCTCGTTGCGGTCGGCGGCAGCTTCTACGCCCAGTTCGTCTCCTACATCGATCCTGAGAGCGTGATGGGCTTCCAGTTCTCGCTGCTGATGGCGCTGCCTGCGGTGCTTGGCGGCATCGGCACCTTGTGGGGCCCGGTGCTGGGCGCGGTCATCCTGATCCCGCTCACCGAGCTGACGCGCTCGTTCATCGGCGGTTCCGGGCGCGGCGTCGACCTCATCGTCTACGGCACGCTGATCGTCGTGATCTCGCTTGCGCTGCCGCGCGGACTGGTCAGCGTGTTCTCCCTGCGCAAGGGAGCTGCACGATGACGGCGCTGCTGGAAACGCGCGGAGTATGGCAGCGCTTCGGCGGCCTGGTCGCCAACAGCGATGTCTCGATCTCGGTCGGGCGCGGCGAGATCGTCGGCCTGATCGGCCCCAACGGCGCCGGCAAGTCGACGCTGTTCAACCTGATCGCGGGCGTGCTGCCGCCCACCCAAGGCTCGATCATCTTCGACGGCGAGGACGTGACCAAGCTGCCGGCGGCGGAACGCTGCCAGCGCGGCGTCGGGCGCACCTTCCAGGTGGTCAAGAGTTTTGAGACCATGACCGTGATCGACAACGTCATCGTCGGCGCGCTGATCCGCAACACCAAGATGCGCATCGCGCGGCAGAAGGCCTACGAGGTGCTGGAGTTCTGCGGCCTTGCCGCGCGCGCCGACAAGCTTGCCGCCGACCTCGTCCCGTCGGAGAAGCGCCGGCTCGAAGTCGCCCGCGCGCTCGCGACCGAGCCGAAGCTGCTGCTGCTCGACGAAGTCCTCACCGGGCTGACGCCGGTCGAGGCACAGACCGGCGTCGAGCTGGTGCGCAAGGTTCGCGCTGCCGGCATCACCGTGCTGATGGTCGAGCATGTGATGGAAATCGTGATGCCGCTGGTCGACCGCGCCATCGTGCTCAATCTCGGCAAGGTGCTGGTCGAGGGCAAGCCGACTGAGGTCGTCCGCAATCCGGAAGTCATTTCTGCCTATCTCGGGGATCGTCATGCTGTCGGTGCGTGAAGTCACCACCGCCTATCAGGGCCTGGTCGCGATCTCCTCGGTGTCGATCGACGTCACCAAGGGCGAGATCGTCTGCGTCGCCGGCGCCAACGGCGCGGGCAAGTCGACGCTGTTGAAATCGATCGCCGGTGCCGAGCGGCCGCGCGCTGGCACCGTCACCTTCGACGGCAAGCGCATCGACGGCCAGCCGCAGCATGTCATCACGTCAAGCGGCATTGCTTACGTGCCGGAGAACCGCCGGCTGTTTCCGCGGCTGTCGGTGCGCGACAATCTGCGGCTCGGCAGCTATCTCTATCGCAGCCAATCCGACCGCGATGCGCCGCTCGATCTGGTCTTCAAGCTGTTCCCGCGGCTTGGCGAACGGCTCGACCAGCGTGCCGAGACCTTGTCCGGCGGCGAGCAGCAGATGCTTGCGATCGGCCGCGCGCTGATGACGCGGCCGCGGCTTCTGATGCTCGACGAACCGTCGCAGGGCATCATGCCGAAACTGGTCGACGAGATCTTCCAGGCCGTGAAGCGCATCCGCGACGCCGGCATGACGGTCCTGATCGTCGAGCAGCGCATGGCCGAATGCCTCGAGATCGCCGACCGCGCCTACATCCTGCAGACCGGCCGCGTGCTGATGCAGGGCACCGCGGCCGAGATCAGCGGCAATCCGGACGTGCGCAAGGCGTATCTCGGGCTTTAGCGACGGAATATCTCCACGCTCGCACCTCCAGCGACAAAGGCTTTGCCTTTGCGCGGGGATGACGCCAGTGTATGTGGTGCGCGCAATCCAGCCCGTAGCCCGGATGAGCGCAGCGACATCCGGGGCTTCCCGCATATCGCTGCGCTCATGCGGGCTACTGATCCAGCCCACGCAGCCTACTTGCTCTCGTCGATCTTCTCGACCTTGGCGGCGAGGTCCGGCACGCGGCTGACGCGATAGGTCGCGTTGCTGCATGTCAGCGTCCAGGCCTCGTTGTCGGGCTTGGAGAGCTTGTCGTCCCGCTCGGCCTTGAGCGGCTTGTCGCAAGGATAGCCCTGCGCGCGCAACTGGGTTGCCAGCATGCCTTGCAAAGTCTCTTCGGTCCGTCCGTCCGACGCCGCAAGGCCGACGGCGAACGGAACCGCTAACGCCAAGCCTGTGAATCTCATCACGACTGTCTTCCGCATATCGATCCTCCGCTTGATCTAGTGAGGGTGATCCGGCAGCACGAGCCCGAACGTCCTGGTCAAATCCGCCACCTGGTCGGGCGACAAATAGCGCGGGTTCAGCCCGCGCAGCAGCAGATAGAGCTTTGCGGTTTCCTCCAGCTCCTCGGTCGCGAACACCGCCGCTTCCAGCGTATCGCCCGACACGACGGGCCCATGATTGGCGAGCAGCACCGATGAATATTTCCCGGCCAGCCCCCGGATCGCGTCGGCAACGGCGGGATCGCCGGGGCGATAATAGGGCACCAGCGCGGTCTGGCCGCACTTCATGACGTAATAGGCCGTCATCGGCGGCAGCGCGGCGCGCGGGTCGATCTCCGGCAGCATCGAGAGCGCGACCGAATGGGTCGAGTGCAGGTGCACCACGGCGCCGGCGCTCGTGCGCGTCTGGTAGAGCGCAGTGTGCAGCGGCACTTCCTTGGTCGGGGCGTCGCCGGAGACGAGCCGGCCGTTGCCGTCGAGCCGTGACATTTTCGCCGGATCGAGGAAGCCGAGCGAGGCGTTGGTCGGCGTCACCAGCCAGCCGCCGTCCGCGAGCCGGACGCTGATATTGCCCGAAGAGCCCGGCGTCAGGCCGCGCTCGAACAGCGAGCGGCCGAAGCGGCAGATGTCCTCACGAAGCTTTGTTTCGTTCATCCGGTTTCGCTCGCGGCGCCATCTTTGGCGCTATCCGTTTTCCGCTTTGTCTCATGCTTTGGCAGCGCGGCCAAGCCGTGATAGGCAAGCAGCAACGAGCATGAACCGGGCCCGGAAGGCGGCGCTGGCGCAAAGTGGCAGCCGGTTTTCCGAAAAGGTCATGCTCAAACAACTAAAAATATTCAGGGATCGCCACATGTCCAGTTCCGCAACATCACGTGTCGCCGTCATCGGGCTGGGCTCGATGGGATACGGCATGGCGACCTCGCTCAGGCGGGCCGGTTTCGAGGTGACCGGCTGCGACGTGACGGCCGATGCGGTGGCGCGCTTCGTCGCCGACGGCGGCAAGGGCGCCAAGTCGCCGGCCGAGGCGGCCCGGGATGCCGACATCGTCGTCAGCGTCGTCGTCAACGCCGCGCAGACTGAAGGGATCCTGTTCGGCAAGGACGGCGTCGCCGAGACCTTGGCGAAGGACGCCGTCTTCATCTCGTCGGCGACCATGGACCCGGATATCGCGCGGCGCCTCGCAAAACAGCTCGAGGCGACCGGCCGGCATTATCTCGATGCCCCGATCTCCGGCGGCGCGCAGCGCGCGGCGCAGGGCGAATTGACGATTCTCGCCTCCGGCAGCGCCGCGGCATTTGCGAAGGCGCGGCCGGCGCTGGATGCGATGGCGGCAAAACTCTACGAGCTCGGCGATGCCGCGGGGCAGGGCGCCGCGTTCAAGATGATCAACCAACTGCTGGCCGGCGTGCATATCGCGGCCGCCTCCGAGGCGATCGCCTTTGCCGCCAAGCAGGGCCTCGACATCCGCAAGGTCTATGAGGTGATCACCGCCTCCGCCGGCAATTCCTGGATGTTCGAGAACCGCATGCCGCATGTGCTCGACGGCGACTATGCGCCGCGCAGCGCCGTGGAAATTTTTGTGAAGGACCTCGGCATCATCCAGGACATGGCGCGCAATGCACGCTTCCCGGTGCCGGTCTCGGCCGCGGCCTTGCAGATGTTCCTGATGACCGCGGCCGCCGGCATGGGCCGCGACGATGATGCGTCGGTGGCGCGGATGTATGCGCAGGTTACCGGCACCAAGCTTCCCGGCGAGAAATAAGAGGATACTGCAATGCCCCGTTTTGCCGCCAACCTCACCATGATGTTCAACGATGTCCCGTTCCTCGACCGCTTCGAGGCGGCCGCGAAGGCGGGCTTCACCGCGGTCGAGTTCCTGTTTCCTTACGACCATCCGGCCGAGGAGGTCGGCAAGCGGCTGAAAGGCAACGGGCTGACGCAGGCGCTGTTCAACCTGCCGCCGGGCGACTGGGGCGCCGGCGAGAAGGGGTTTGCCGCGCTGCCCGATCGCTTCGCCGACCTCCAGCAAAGCCTGAAGACCGCGCTGCCCTATGTGCAGGCGACCGGCGTCAAGCGGGTGCATCTGATGGCGGGAATAGCCGAGCGCAGCGATGCCAGGGCGGTCGCCGCGTTTCGCAAATCGGTCGCCCATGCCGCGGAGTTCTTCGCGCCGCATGGCCTCGACGTCGTGATCGAGCCGATCAATCCGCGCAACGTGCCCGGCTACTTCCTCAACGACTTCATCTTCGCGCGCGATCTGATCAACGAGCTTGGTATCGCGAACCTGAAGCTGCAGTTCGACATCTACCACTGCCAGATCATCCATGGCGACGTCACCATGCGGCTGCGTGAAATGATGCCGATCATCGGGCACATCCAGATCGCGTCGATCCCCTCGCGCAACGAGCCCGACGGCGAGGAACTGAGCTATCCGTTCCTGTTCGGCGAGCTCGACCGGCTCGGCTATGGCGGCTTCGTCGGCTGCGAATACAATCCGCGCGGCAAGACCACCGACGGTCTTGCCTGGTTCAAGCCCTATGCCGGAGTGAAGCCGTGACGCGAGCCGGAAAGCTGTCTCTCGGTTGCATCGCCGACGATTATACCGGCGCCTCCGATCTCGCCAACACGCTGACCCGCGCCGGCCTGCGCACGGTGCAGACCATCGGCGTGCCCGCGGACGATCTCGCGCTGCCCGAGGTCGACGCCGTCGTGGTGTCGCTGAAGAGCCGTTCGATCGAGGCCGGCCTCGCCGTGACGCGTTCGCGCGCAGCGGAGACCTGGCTGCGCGGCCGCGGCGCCAAACATATCCTGTTCAAGATCTGCTCGACCTTCGATTCAACCGATGCCGGCAATATCGGCCCCGTGATGGACGCGCTGCGCGCCGATTCCAGGGATGCCATCGTGCTGGTGACGCCGGCTTTCCCGGAGACCGGCCGCACCGTCTACCAGGGCAATCTGTTCGTCGGCTCGGTGCCGCTGAACGAGAGTCCGCTGAAGGACCACCCGCTCAACCCGATGCATGATTCCAATCTGGTTCGCGTGCTGGCGCGGCAAAGCACGACCAAGGTCGGCCTGGTCGATCTGGCGACGCTGAGCCGTGGCGCGGACGCCGTCCGGGCAAAGCTCGCCGAGCTCACGCAAGGCGGCATCGGCGCCGCCATCGTCGATGCGGTGTTCGACCGCGACCTCGAGACCATCGGGCAGGTCGCGCTGGATCACCGTCTTTCAGTCGGCGCTTCCGGGATCGGGCTTGGCCTGGCGCGGGCGCTGGTCGCCGCGAGCAAAGCCAGACCGGACACCACGGATGCGATGCTGGCGACGCCGGTCGGCGGCCCGGCGGCGTGCCTTGCCGGCAGTTGCTCGCAGGCGACTTTGCGCCAGATCGCCAACGCCGAGAAGGTGATGCCGGTCCTGCACCTCGATCCCGAGCGGGTGGTCGCCGGCAAGGACGAGGCGCAGCGCGCGCTCGCCTGGGCCAGCGACCGACTTGGGACGGGGCCAATCCTGATTGCGAGCAGCTCGACCCCGGATCAGGTGGCAGCTGTGCAATCCCGTCATGGTCGTGATGCAGCCGGGCATGCCATCGAGCAGGCGATGGCCGACATCGCGGACGGTCTGGTGCAGTCGGGCGTGCACAGGCTGGTGGTCGCTGGTGGTGAAACTTCGGGCGCCGTGGTCGATCGCCTGCGCATCCCTGGATTCCTGGTCGGTGCGGAAATCGCCGCCGGCGTGCCGGTTCTGCGAGCGGTCGGCGCCGGGAGAGGCGAGATGGTGCTTGCCCTGAAATCAGGCAATTTCGGCGGGCCGGAGTTTTTCTCGGATGCGCTGGCATTGATGCCTTGATGCGGCTGGCGCGCATCATGCCACGGCGTCGAAGAGCGCCTCAGTAGTTCAACGGGGAACCAAATTAACCCTACTTAAGGAGGGGGGCTGGCTTTGATGTCTGCGGCGTCCCGCCACGCCCCCAGCCATTCGATCGGGCTTCGCGAGCCCGATATCAAGAGACCCCCACGATGTTCGCCAAATTCTCGATCCGCGCCAAGATTATTGCCGTGGTTGCGTTCCTGCTTGTCGCGATGACCGGCATGGGCCTGCTCGCGGTCGTGAATTTACGGTCGATCAACGCCAACACTGTCGACATCACGACGAGCTGGTTGCCGAGCGTGCGTGCGCTCGGCGATCTGCGCGCCGGCGTCATCACCTATCGCAACGTGATCCGCGAGCACATGCTGGCGGAGACGCTGGAGGAGAAGCTCGCGCAGGAAAAGACCCTGACCTCGGTGGTCGATGCCAACCTCAAGGTCCGCGCGATCTACGAGCCGCTGATCGCGACCCCCGCGGAGCGCGCGCTCTACGATCAATGGGTCGATGCCTGGACCCGCTACAAGAAGGGCACCGAGGAGGTGATGGCGCTGTCGCGCCGGGATGTCGGCAAGACCCAGCACGAAGCGCATGAGCTGAACGCCAAGACCGTCAACAAGATCGGCCTCGAGGCCGACGAGATCCTGCGCAAGGACATCGAGCTCAACAATGCCGGCGCCGACAAGGCGGCGCAGGACGCGGCAAACAGCTACGCGTCGGCCGTCATGCTGCTTGCGATGATCCTTGGCGCCGCCATCATCGTCGGCGTTGGCGTCAGCTTCCTGATGATCCGCGACGTCTCGGCCGGCATCGCCTCGATCGTGAGCCCGATGCAGGCGCTGGGCCGCGGCGACCTGACCGCAAACGTCCCGCATCAGGGCGAGAAGACCGAGATCGGCGCGATGGCCGATACGCTGCAGGTGTTCAAGGAAGCCCTGGTCGCCAAGAATGCGGCCGATGAAGCCGCGGCTGCCGACGCCGAAGCCAAGATCGAGCGCGGCCGCCGGGTCGATACCATCACCCGCAATTTCGAACAGATGATCGGCGAGATCGTGCAGACCGTGTCGTCGGCCTCGACCCAGCTCGAAGCCTCCGCCGGCACGCTGTCGTCGACTGCCCGGCGTTCGCAGGAGCTGACCACCTCGGTTGCCGCCGCGTCCGAGGAGGCCTCGACCAATGTCCAGTCGGTGGCGTCGGCGACCGAGGAGCTGTCGTCTTCGGTGACCGAGATCAGCCGCCAGGTGCAGGAGTCGGCACGGATGGCCGGCGATGCCGTCGGCCAGGCGCGCACCACCAACGATCGCGTCAGCGAGCTGTCGAAGGCCGCCGCGCGGATCGGCGACGTCGTCGAGCTGATCAACACCATTGCCGGCCAGACCAATCTGCTGGCGCTGAACGCCACCATCGAGGCGGCACGCGCCGGCGAGGCCGGCCGCGGCTTCGCCGTGGTGGCGTCCGAGGTGAAGGCGCTGGCCGAGCAGACTGCCAAGGCGACCGGCGAGATCGGCCAGCAGATCGCCGGCATCCAGACCGCGACCCAGGAGTCGGTCGGCGCGATCAAGGAAATCTCCTCGACCATCGAACGACTGTCGGAAATCTCGTCCACGATTGCGGCCGCGGTCGAAGAGCAGGGCGCGGCGACGCAGGAAATCTCCCGCAACGTGCAGCAGGCGGCGCAGGGCACCCAGCAGGTCTCGGCCAACATCACCGATGTCCAGCATGGCGCCAACGAAACCGGCTCGGCGTCGAGCCAGGTGCTGTCCGCGGCCCAATCGCTCTCGGGCGACAGCAGCCGCCTCAAGGTCGAGGTCAGCAAGTTCCTCGACGCCGTCCGCGCCGCCTGATCCGGCGCCGCTGCTCGGGCGGCCGCCATCCTTCGCCTAACCGATGCCGACGTGGTGGGCTGACCCGGCCCACCACGTTTTACATTTTCGCAGGGCAGCGATGCGTTAACCTCGCGTCGGCCGAAATAGCATCCTCGGCCGGCTCGCATTCGCAGCAGAGCCGTCTCTTTTTGACGATGATCCGCACGCGCCCGGCGGCACTGCGCCCGGCACGGTCGCTCGGAGCGCGCAGTCTCACGCACTATGCCGAGGAAGTGAAAGCCGCCGCGGCTCCGCGGGTTGGCGTTTTGCCCGCCATCGGGTAAATCGGCCGCTGCGGAACGGCTTTTGCAATGTCGATTCCTCTGCCTGGGCGGGCTTCATTTCGGGAACGCTTCTTTTATGATCGCACTGGTCCGTATCGCGCTGAGCCGGCCATATACTTTCGTCGTGCTCGCGATCCTGCTGTTGATTATCGGACCGCTGGCGGCGTTGCGCACGCCGACCGACATCTTCCCGGACATCCGCATCCCGGTGATCGGCGTGGTCTGGCAGTACACCGGCCTGCCGCCGGACCAGATGTCCGGCCGCATTACCACGCCGTTCCAGCGCGCGCTGACCACGACCGTCAACGACATCGAGCACATCGTCGCCAATTCCTATAATGGCGTCGGCATCATCAAGATCTTCTTCCAGCCCAACGTCGACATCCGCACCGCCAATGCGCAGGTCACCGCGATCTCGCAGACCCTGCTCAAGCAGATGCCGCCGGGCGCGACGCCGCCGCTGATCCTGAACTACAGCGCCTCGACGGTTCCGATCATCCAGGTCGCACTGTCGGGCGAGGGGCTGACCGAGCAGAACCTCGCCGACATCGGCATCAACCAGCTGCGCACGCCGCTGGTCACGGTGCCTGGCGCGGCGATCCCGTATCCGTTCGGCGGCAAGCAGCGCCAGGTTCAGATCGATCTCAATTCGACCGCGCTGCAGGCGCGCGGCCTGTCGGGACAGGACGTTGCCAATGCGCTCGCCGCGCAGAACCTGATCACGCCGGTCGGCACGCAGAAGATCGGCAATTTCGAATACACCATCAACCTCAACAACTCGCCGCTGCGGCTCGAGGAGCTCGGCGACCTGCCGATCAAGCAGGTCAACGGCGCGATGGTCTATGTGCGTGACGTGGCCTCGGTCCGCGACGGCAATCCGCCGCAAACCAACATCGTCCATGTCGACGGCAACCGCTCGGTCTTGATGATGGTGCTGAAGGCCGGCGCCACCTCGACGCTCGATATCATCTCCGGCATCAAGCAGAAGGTGATCGAGGTCAAGGACCAGATGCCGGACGCGCTGAAGATCGGCTTCATCGGCGACCAGTCGGTGTTCGTCCGCGGCGCGATCACCGGCGTCGCCTTCGAGGGCGTGATCGCCGCGCTGCTCACCAGCATCATGATCCTCTTGTTCCTCGGCAGCTGGCGCTCGACCGTCATCATCGCGGTGTCGATCCCGCTGTCGGTGCTCGGCGCCATCATCATGCTGTCCCTGATCGGCGAGACGCTGAACATCATGACGCTCGGCGGCCTCGCGCTCGCGGTCGGCATCCTGGTCGACGACGCCACGGTGACGATCGAGAACATCAATTATCACCTCGAGCAGGGCAAGCCGGTCGAGCAGTCGATCCTCGACGGCGCCAACCAGATCGTGACGCCGGCCTTCGTCTCCTTGCTCTGTATCTGCATCGTGTTCGTGCCGATGTTCTTCCTGACCGGCGTGGCGCGCTTCCTGTTCGTGCCGATGGCCGAAGCGGTGATGTTCGCGATGATCTGGTCGTTCATCCTGTCGCGCACCCTGGTGCCGACCATGGCGAACTATCTGCTGCAGGCGCATGTGCATCATGAGGGCGCGCCGCCGAAGTCGCGCAATCCCCTGGTCTGGTTCCAGCGCGGCTTCGAGGCGCGGTTCGAGCGCGTCCGCGCCGGCTATCGCGGCCTGCTCGCGATGGCGCTCGGTCATCGCACGGTGTTCGTGAGCTGCTTCCTCGCGGTCGTCGCCGCGTCGTTCCTCTTGGTGCCGTTCCTCGGGCGCAACTTCTTCCCGTCGGTCGATGCCGGCAACATCCTGATGCATGTCCGCACCCAGGTCGGCACCCGCGTCGAGGAGACCGCCAACCAGCTCGCCGACATCCAGAAGGCGATCCGCAAGCTGGTGCCCGGCGAGATCGAGACCATGACCGACAACATCGGCATGCCGATCTCCGGCATCAACATGACCTACAACAACACCGGCGTGATCGGTCCGCAGGACGGCGACATCCAGATCCGCCTGAAGGAAGGCCACAAGCCGACCGAGCAGCATGTCCGCACGTTGCGTGAGCAATTGCCACGGCTGTTCCCTGGCACCAGCTTCGCGTTCCTGCCGGCCGACATCGTCAGCCAGATCCTGAACTTCGGCGCGCCGGCGCCGATCGATTTGCAGATCCGCGGCGCCAATCTCGATGCCAACTTCGCCTATGCCAACAAGCTGCTGGCCGGGATCAAGCGCATCCCCGGCATCGCCGATGCGCGGATCCAGCAGTCGCCGAACAACCCGACCTTCAACATCGATGTCGACCGCACCCGCGCGCAATATGTCGGCCTGACCGAGCGTGACGTCACCAACTCGCTGGTGGTCAATCTCGCCGGCTCCTCGCAGGTGGCGCCGACCTATTATCTCAATCCCGATAACGGCGTGTCGTATTCGATCGTGATGCAGACGCCGCAATACCAGATCGACTCGCTGAGCGCGCTGCAGACCCTGCCGATCACCGCGACCGGCAACACCCAGGCACCGATCCTCGGCGGCATCGCCGACATCAAGCGCGCGACCTCGAGCGCGGTGGTGTCGCAATATGACATCCAGTCGCTGGTGCAGATCTACGCCACGACGCAAGGCCGCGATCTCGGCGGCGTCGCGACCGATGTGCGCAAGCTGATCGCCGACACCGCCAAGGAGGTGCCGAAAGGCTCGTCCGTGGTGCTCCTCGGCCAGGTGCAGACCATGAACTCGGCCTTCACCGGCCTCTTGTTCGGCCTGCTCGGCGCGGTCGTCTTGATCTACTTCCTGATCGTCGTGAACTTCCAGTCCTGGTCGGACCCGTTCGTGATCATCACGGCGCTGCCCGCCGCGCTCGCCGGCATCGTCTGGATGCTGTTCACGACGGAGACCACGCTGTCGGTTCCGGCGCTCACCGGCGCCATCATGTGCATGGGCGTGGCGACCGCCAACAGCGTGCTCGTGATCAGCTTCGCCCGCGAGCGCTATGAGGAACTCGGCGATCCCGTCGCGGCGGCCCTGGAGGCCGGCTTCGTCCGGTTCCGCCCGGTGCTGATGACCGCGCTCGCCATGATCATCGGCATGGCGCCGATGGCGCTGGGGCTGGGCGAGGGCGGCGAGCAGAACGCGCCGTTGGGCCGGGCCGTGATCGGCGGCCTGATCTTCGCCACCTTCGCGACGCTGATGTTTGTTCCCGTGGTATTCAGTATGGTACACAAGAAGCAAGGCGCCAAAGCCGCCGCCTCATCGGAGATTCCGCATGCCGCCCACTGAACAGCGCCCCCCGGTCTCACGCCGGAAGCTGGGCATCTTCGGCGTGGTGGCCCTGGTCGGGGCGGGCCTGATCGTCGGCACCGGGATCCGCGCCCGTGAAGAACAGGACACACGGCTGAAGGAATGGACCGACGACCAGGCCATTCCGACCGTCGCGGTGGCGCTGCCCAATGCCAAGGCGCTGAGCCCCACGATCGACCTGCCGGGCCGGCTCGAGGCCTATTCCCGAGCGCCGATCTATGCCCGGGTATCCGGCTATCTCAAGAACTGGGACGCCGACATCGGCGCCCGCGTCAAGGCCGGCCAGGTGATCGCCGAGATCGAGGCGCCCGACCTCGACCAGCAATTGCTGCAGGCGCGCGCGGATCTCGCCAGCGCCCAGGCCTCGGCCAAGCTCTCCGAGGCCACGCTGAACCGGCGCAAGACGCTGGTGGCCTCGAACTTCGTCTCCGCCCAGGAGATCGACGAGCGTACCGCCGACCTCTCCAACAAGAACGGCGCGGTCAAGGCCGGCCAGGCCAATGTCGAGCGGCTGGAAGCGCTCGCCGGATACAAGAAGATCACGGCGCCGTTCGACGGCGTGGTGACCTCGCGCGACACCGACGTCGGCGCGCTGATCAACGCCGGCGGCAACTCGGGCCCGGCGATGTTCACGATCTCGGACATCACCAAGCTGCGCGTCTATGTCAACGTGCCGCAGAATTACGTCCCGGCGATCAAGATCGGTGCCAAGGCCACGCTGGCACTGCCGGATTACCCGAACCGCACCTTCCAGGCGACGGTCGAAGCCTCCTCGCAGGCGGTCGATGTCGCCTCCGGCACGACGCGGATGCAACTCGGGCTCGACAACTCCTCCGGCGAATTGATGCCGGGCAGCTATGCCAGCGTGAAGCTCAATCTGCAGCGCGAATCCACGCCGCTCAGCATTCCGGCCAGCGCGCTGATCTTCAACAGCAACGGCCTGCGGGTCGCAACCGTCGGTCCTGACGACAAGGTGCTGTTCAAGACCGTGAAGATCGGCCGCGACCTCGGCAAGGAGATCGAGATCGCCACCGGCCTCGCGCCCGACGATCGCATCATCACCGCCCCGCCGGACGGCCTCGCCGACGGCGATCATGTCCGCGTCACCGGTGCCGGCGCCAAGGGCAAGCCGACCACGGCATCCGAAAAGCAGGACGTGAAGGGGTAGGGCAGAAGCCGCCCCTTTACTTCGTCATGCCCGGGCTTGGCCCGGGCATCCACGTATTACTTTCTTTCACGAGGCAAAGACGTGGATGGCCGGGACAAGCCCGGCCATGACAGCGTCGGTAGGTCAGCCCACCTGCCATTCCAGCATGCCATCGCCGGCGGTGACGATACTGCCCGTGGTGCCGACCGGCGTGCGGTCCATGTCCTGCAGATAGGCCAGCGTTGCCGTGTCGCTTGCCGGGATGCGGCCGAGCGTGCGCCGGCCGTCCTCGGTGCGCAGCATGGTGACGCCGTGCTCGACCTCGCCATTGGCGCGATAGATCACGGTGAAGGCCTCGACCTTGCCTTTGCCCGCTGCCTCCGCGGTGAAGTCGGGCACGTTGCGTCTGTTGCGGTCGGCCTCGGCCTGCACGCTGGTGTCCTGCTTGAGCGCGCCGTTCGGCGCCGCGCGCGACAGCACGAGGCCATGATGCTTGGTGACGAAGCCGCCCTGGCCATAGAGCAGGCCGAGCGTGCCGCCGCTTCGCAGCTTGCGCACCATCGCGCAGGCCGAGTGCGTCATGTAGGTGTTGAGCGGCGCGCCGAAGAACGTCAGACCACCCGTCACGGTCGGCTGCACGTCGGCACCGAGGCCGAGCGTCCGGCGCGCCATCTTGGGCACGCAGGGGAAGCAGCTATAGAGCTCGATCGCGTCGAACTTCTTGCCGTCGCCGCCGACGAGATCCATCACCGCCTTCAGCACCGCGGTCTGCGCGTGGCTTTCGACGAACTGATCGCGGATCAGATAGTCGCGCGGCTCTTCCGCCGAGGCGCCGCCGAGCGGATAGATCAGCTTGTCCGCCGGCACGCCGGCCGCGCGCGCCTTCGCGAGGCTGGTCAGGATCAGCGCGCCGCCCATGTTCACCGTCGGGTTCGCCACCATCAGCTTTGTATATGGCCAGGCGATCATCCGGTTGTCGGGCGTGGCCGTGGTGATCTCGTCGCCGGTGAACGTCTTCTTCAGCCACGAGTTCGGATTGTCGGCCGCGACGCGCGCATAGGTCGACCATAGCTCGCCCGATTCCTTCAGCGCATCGCGCGGCGTCTGGCCCCAATGCGCTGATGTTGCGGACTCATAGAGCGGATAGACCGTGATCGGCCTGAACACGCCGAGGCTCACGGCCATAGGCTTCTGGAACGCGGCGCCGCGCTTCGGCTCCTCCACGTCGTGCGCGAACGGCGTCCACGGCAGCTCCACGCCGGCGCGCTGCGCCTTGGTCGCGGTCGACTGTGCCTCCGCGCCGCAGACCGCGGCAACGCTGCATTCGCCGCGCGCGATGCGTTGCGCAGCCTCATGCAGATAGCGGATCGGGCTCTCGCCGCCGACCGGGCCGTAATAGAGATGCGCGGGCGCAATGCCGAGCCGCTGCGCCAGCTGCTTCTCGGGATCGCGGTAGCGCCAGCTCAGGAAGTTGACGACGTCGAGCGACTGCACGTCGGACAGCAGCCTGGCGCCGCTGTCCGCCTCGGCGCGCTTCAGCGCCTCCTCAAGCAGCGTGAGCGGCTCGAGGCCGACGGCGATGTTCTTCGGACGATCGACAATTTCGCCGACGCCGACGATGACGGGAATGCGGTCTTCGGGGATGCTGTTCGACATTCTTGTTGGTTCACTCTGCGGTCTTGGACTCGATGGTTGTTATGGGCGTCATTGCGAGCGAAGCGAAGCAATCCATGTTCCGACACGGGGAAAGGTGGATTGCTTCGTCGCTTCGCTCCTCGCAATGACGGCGGGGAGGGATCGTCACTCCGCCACCAGCGCGTTCATGTGCTCGACAGCTTCGACGAACTCTTCCTTGAACTCCTGCACCACGGCGCCGGCGGATTTGACGCTGTCGATCAGGCCGACGCCTTGGCCGACGAAATAGCTGACGAGATCGCGGGCCTTCTCGTTACCACCAGCCGCGGCGCGGTCGATCGCGTTGAAGGCGTCGCGGCTGATGATGCTTTGCAGCGGCATCGGCAGCGCGCCGGGGCTTTCCGGCGAGCGGTCCCAGGCATCGGTCCAGACCGAGCGGAGCTGCCGCGCCGGCTTGCCGGTGCGGCCCTTGGAGCGCACCGCGTCGCGCGAGGAGGCCGCGATCATCTTCTCGCGGAAGATCTCCGAGGTCTCCGATTCCACCGTGGCCAGCCACACCGAGCCGGTCCAGGCGCCGGCCGCGCCCATCGCCATGCATGCCGCCATCTGGCTGCCGGTCATGATGCCGCCGGCGGCGAGCACCGGCACGTCGCGGATTCTTTTGACCGCCTTGATCACCTCGGGCACCAGCACCATGGTCGAGACCTCGCCGCAATGGCCGCCGGCCTCGGTGCCCTGCGCGACCAGGATATCGACGCCGGCCGCGACCTGGCGCAGCGCGTGCTCCTTGGAGCCGACCAATGCCGCCACCGGCACACCATGCTTGCGGCCCATCTCGATCATCGCCTTCGGCGGCACGCCGAGTGCATTCGCGATCAGCCTGATCGGATGCCGGAACGAGACCTCGAGCAGTTGCAGCGCGGTCTCGGCGTCGAACGGCTGCGGCTGGTTGTCGGCGACGTTCCGGCTGGTCAGCTCGATGTCGTATTTCTTCAAGAGATTGCGGGTGAAGTCGCGATGCTCCTGCGAGACCCGCGCCTCGAGGCTTTTCCAGGTGACGTTCTTCTCGCCGGCGGTCGAGATGTTTTCCGGGATCAGCACGTCGATGCCATAGGGCTTGCCGTCGACATGCGCGTCGATCCACGTCAACTCCTGCTCCAGCGTCTCCGGCGAATGCGCGGTCGCGCCGAGCACGCCGAAGCCGCCGGCGCGGCTGACCGCCGCCACCACGTCGCGGCAATGGCTGAAGGCGAGCAGGGGGAAGTCTATCCCCAGCATGTCGCAGATCGGTGATTTCATGGACTGGTTCTCTCCCGGCGGCTGCTTCTTGTGCTTGTTGGCGTCAGCCGCTGCAACGCTAGCGCATCACGGTCCGCGAAGCCAAGCGGGTTTCGGCCACGGCGATCTTGCGTGCAGGCGCTGCTCCGGCTGCATCCCTCGCAGCGCATTCCGCTGGATAGAAAATGCGATCCGCGGGGTGGGCAAAGCGCAGCCTGCGCACCATCTAGTGCGGACATGGGATGGGCACGGCGCCGCCGCGCCACCCGGCAAGAACATGAATCGGGAGCCAACGACGTGAATGACATTCCTGCCTACGAGCCGCCGAAAGTCTGGACCTGGAACAAGGAGAGCGGCGGGCGCTTCGCCAGCATCAACCGGCCGATCGCCGGTCCCACCCACGACAAGGAACTGCCGGTCGGCCGCCATCCGCTGCAACTCTACTCGCTGGCGACGCCGAACGGCGTCAAGGTCACCGTGATGCTGGAAGAGCTGCTGGCGGCGGGTCACAAGGGCGCGGAATACGACGCCTGGCTGATCAAGATCGACGGCAACCAGTTCGGCAGCGGCTTCGTCGCGGTCAATCCGAACTCGAAGATCCCGGCGCTGATGGACCGCAGCGGGAAGGAGCCGATCAGGGTTTTCGAGTCGGGCTCGATCCTGGTTTACCTGGCGGAAAAATTCGGCGCCTTCCTGCCGACCGACGTCAAGACCCGCGCCGAAACCTTCTCCTGGCTGTTCTGGCAGATGGGCGCCGCGCCCTATCTCGGCGGCGGCTTCGGGCATTTCTACGCCTATGCGCCGACCAAGATCGAATACGCCATCGACCGCTTCGCGATGGAAGTGAAGCGCCAGCTCGACGTGCTCGACCGCCGGCTCGCCGACAACGAGTATCTCGCGGGCGATGTCTACACCATCGCCGACATGGCGGTGTGGCCGTGGTACGGCAGCCTTGCCAAGGGTCTGCTTTACGGCGGCGGCGAATTCCTCTCGGTGCAGGACTACAAGAACGTGCAGCGCTGGACCGATGCGATCGCGGCACGGCCCGCGGTGAAGCGCGGCCGCATGGTCAACCGCACCTGGGGCGAGCCGTCGAGCCAGCTCCATGAGCGCCACGACGCCAGCGATTTCGAAACGAAGACGCAGGACAAGATCGGCGAGCCAGTGGCGTCGTGACGAAACGCGTCATGGCCGGGACAAGCCCGGCCATGACGAAATGACAGCTTTGCCAACCCGCCCTGCGATCACCCCAACAGATCATCATACTCCGGGTGCTTCTTCATGAAGCCCTGGATGAATTCGCATTTCACGACGAGCTTGATGCCCTGCGCTCGAACGGCGTCGAGCGTGGCGCGTGCGAGCTTGGAGCCGATGCCGCGGCCGCCGAGCTCCGCCGGCACCTCGGTGTGAACCAGCGTGATCGTGTCTGGCGTCTTGCGGTAGACCACGAAAGCGGTTGAGCCGTCGACGGCGAGCTCGAACCGGCTCTGCGCTTCGTTGTCGCGGAATGTTTCGCTCATTGCCTTATCCTCGTCATTTCGTCTTTGCGCCCTCGGCCGCGGGAAACACCACGCGGTCGTCGGTGCGGCAGTAGCGGTCGGCGAACATGCGGCCGATCGGGTGGTAGCGCTCCATGTGGACGCGCATCGCGTCTCGGTCCCACAATTCGTCGCGGATGTGGAAATGGATGCCTTCGCCCATGATGAGCTGGCGGTCGCCATTGACGTCGATCAGCTTCCAGGTCTTGCACTCCATCGCGAACGGTGCGTCGGCGAGCCGCGGCACCGCAATCTTGGTCGATGGCGCGAGCTTCAGGCCGAGATAGTTGGGCTCGCCGATCTCGGGCGGGAAGTCGCCGGAGGTCTCATGCATCGCTTGCGCCAGCGGCTCGTCGGTCAGGTTGACCACGAATTCGCCGAGACGCTGGATATTGACCAGGGTGTCCTTCTCGCGGCCGTCGGGCCTGCGGTTGACCGCGAACATGCAGAGCGGCGGATCCTCGCAGAACACGTTGAAGAACGAGAACGGCGCCGCATTGACCACGCCGTCCGCGCTCGTGCTCGTCACCCACGCGATCGGCCGCGGCAGCACGAAGGAGGTCAGCACCTTGTAGCGTTCGCGCTGGGTGAGGTCGCTTGGGGAATATTCCATGGGAAGTCCGGAAGTTCGTAGGGCGGGTTAGCGAAGGGTAACCCGCCGCGAGCGGACCGCAAAGCAAAAGGCGGGTTACGCTCGCGCGAACCCGCCTTGCAGACTTGCTTGTTTGTTCCTTGGAGCGCTCTTCCCTTACCTCGCCCCGCCTGCGGGGAGAGGTCGGATCGCATCGTCAGATGCGATCCGGGTGAGGGGGATTCCCCGCGAGACTATCTCTCACCGTGCCTGCGGAGGTGGCCCCTCACCCCAACCCTCTCCCCGCGGGGAGAGGGAGGAGGAGAAACTACGGCATGCTCAGTTCGTGGCGGCCGACCACCATCCAGTGCACCTCGTCCGGACCGTCGGCGAAGCGGAGATGGCGGACGTCCTGGTACATTTCGCCGAGCGGCGACCACTGCGAGATGCCGGTGGCGCCGTGCATCTGGATCGCCTGGTCGATCACCTTGCAGGCGCGTTCGGGCACCATGGCCTTGACCATCGAAACCCAGACCCGGGCTTCCTTGTTGCCGAGTACGTCCATCGCCTTGGCCGCCTTCAGCACCATCAGCCGCATCGCTTCGATCTCGCAACGCGCCTGGGCGATGATCTGCATGTTGCCGCCGAGATGGGCGATCTTCTTGCCGAAGGCCTCGCGGGTCAGGCCACGCTGCACCATCATGTCGAGCGCCTTCTCGGCCTTGCCGATGGTGCGCATGCAGTGATGGATGCGGCCCGGTCCGAGGCGGACCTGCGAGATCTCGAAGCCGCGGCCTTCGCCGAGCAGCATGTTTTCCTTCGGCACCTTGCAATTGTTGAAGCGCAGATGCATGTGGCCGCGCGGCGCGTGGTCGTGGCCGAACACGTGCATGGGCCCAAGGATCTCGACGCCGGGGGTGTCGATCGGCACCAGGATCTGCGACTGTTGCTTGCTCGGCGCGGCGTCGGGATTGGTCTTCACCATCACGATCATGATCTTGCAGCGCGGATCGCCGGCGCCGGAGATGTAATACTTCTCGCCGTTGATCACCCACTCGTCGCCGACGAGCTTTGCGGTGGTCGAGATGTTCTTGGCGTCGGAGGAGGCGACGTTCGGCTCGGTCATCGCATAGGCCGAGCGGATCTCGCCATTGAGCAGCGGCTTCAGCCACCTCTCCTTCTGGGCCTTGGTGCCGACGCGCTCCAGCACCTCCATGTTGCCGGTGTCGGGCGCCGAGCAGTTCATCGTCTCGGAGGCCAGCGGGCTCTTGCCGAGTTCGGCGGCGATATAGGCGTAGTCGAGGTTGTTGAGGCCTTCGCCGGTTTCGGCATCGGGCAGGAAGAAGTTCCAGAGACCGACTTCCTTGGCCTTGTCCTTGGCCTTTTGCAGGATCGCGAGCTGCTCGTCCGTGAAGCTCCAGCGGTTGGTCTTCTTCTCGCCGGCGCGATAGAACTCGACCGACATCGGGTCGACCGTGTCGCGGATGAACTGCTTCACATGATCGTAGAGCGGGCGGACCTTGTCCGACATCCGCAGGTCATTGAGCTCGTCGCCCGGACTGAGCGTGTAGTTCGTGGTGCGCGGCACATAGGCATGTTTCACTGTCTTTTCTCCCTCGCGAAGGCGCGTTTCGCGGCGGACAATAGACGCGTGCGACGCGAAGCGCGAGTACCGATTTTCCGATCACCTCTACCGCATCGCGGAATTTCGCGACGGCGTTTCAAACGTTGTTTGAACGCCGCCGCGTACAGCGTGAAAAGATTCCGGCAGACGCCGGTTAGCTCATCCGGTGCATCGCGCAGATCTTGTTGCCGTCGAGGTCGCGCAGATAGGCGAGATAGAGCTTCACGCCAGAACCTTCCCGTACGCCCGGCGGGTCCTCGCAAGGCTTGCCGCCATTGGCGACGCCGGCCGCGTGCCAGGCATGGACCTGTTCCGGCGAAGAGCAGGCAAAGCCGATCGTGCCGCCATTGGCATGCGTCGCCGGTTCGCGGTTGATCGGCTTGGACACCATGAAAATGCCGGCCTTGGTGAGGTACATGATGCGGTGACCGTCAACCCGGGCCGGCCGGACATCGAGCGTGCCGAGCAGCGCATCATAGAACGCCTTGGCCTTGTCCAGATCGTTGGTGCCAACCATCACGTGTGAAAACATCTGAAATATCCTCCCTGCTTGTTAAAAGCCGCCTCATTGCGTCCCTTGCGGCTCAAACGCTAGCAGCAGTTTTGCCGGGACGGAAGCGACGCTGCGTCGCGCGTTGTTCTACCGGTCACTCTCCGGTCGTCATTCCGCGCCACGCAACTGCACCCCCGCGCGATGCTGCGATCGGCACCGGGCTTTCGCTGCGCCCTCTGCTTTGGAGGAGACAAGTAAACGCAAGACTCGGACGCGGCGGCGCCGCGAGGATGCGGATGTATGTTTCAAGTTCGTGCCACAAGTTCGATGTCGTCCCGGGTAAGCGCAGCGCGACCCGGGACCCATAACCACCAACGATCATTGTGGTGCGACGCTGGGGCCGCAGCTCCACTCCTACAACACAACCCTGTGGTTATGGGTCCCTGCTTTCGCAGGGACGACATCAGTGTTGCGGCAGGAGCCTACTCAGAACGCCGTGTACCCGCCGTCGATCACAAAACAATCCGCCGTATGATAGGACGACGCCTTGCTCATGATGTAGACGGCGATGCCGCCGAAATCGCTCGGCTCGCCGAAGCGGCGCAGGGGGATGCGCGGCATCACATTGGCGACGAACTTGTCGTTGGCCATGATGCCGGCGGTCATGTCGCTCTTGATCCAGCCGGGCAGGATCGCGTTCGCGGTGACGCCGTGGCGCGCGAGCTCGACGCCGAGCGCGCGGCACAGCGCATTCAGCGCCGCCTTGGTGCCGGCATAGTGCTCGTTGCGCGCGGTGCCGAACAGCGAGGCGAGGCTCGAGGTCGCGACCAGGCGGCCGAACTTGTCGCCGGCCTCGGCGCGGTCGGTCATGTGGCGTGCCGCAGCCTGGAATACGTGAAACACGCCGTCGAGATTGGTCGCGAACATCTTGCGCCATTCCTCCTCGGTGCGGTCGATGAAGGCTCTACGTCCGCCGCCGCCGATGCCGGCGTTGGCGAAGCAGCCGTCGACGCGGCCGAAGGTGTCGAGCGTCGCCTTCATCGCGGTCTTGACCGAGCCGGGATCGCTGACGTCGCAGAATTGCGTCGCGACCTTGCCGGGGCCGGCTTTCATCGAGGCCGCGGCGTTGGCATTTTTTTCCGCGTTGCGGCCCCAGATCGAGACGTTGCAGCCGGCGGCGTTCAGCGCCTGCGCGATGCCGAGGCCGATGCCGCCATTGCCGCCGGTGATGACAGCGACGCGGCCGGTGAGATCGAAGATGCCACTCATTGGGGTTTCCATTTGGTTTGGTGCGCGCTAATCACGCGTTCACCGATGGGCTTGCCGCCGACCATGGACAAGCCCGGCACAAAAATCAAATATGGGTCGAAGCATCGACCTACCGCGGTACCCACCGCCGAAACAACGTGAAGAGGAAACCATGCAGTTCAAGCACGTCACGCTCGACTTCGACGGATCGGTCGCGATCCTGAGGCTCGACCACCAGGAAGTCATGAACGCGGTCTCGATTGACATGCTGGGCGGGCTTGCCGAAGCGCTCGATGCGATCGACGACAGGCGCGACGAGGTGCGCTGCCTGGTGATCACGGGCGCGGGCCGCGCCTTCTGCACCGGCGCCAATCTGCAGGGCCGCAACCAGCAGAAGCCCGGCAAGAGCAATGCCGGCGCGGCGCTGGAGACCGCGTTCCATCCGTTCCTGCGCCGATTGCGTAAGCTGCACTGTCCGATCGTGACGGCGGTGAACGGCCCGGCCGCCGGCGCCGGCATGAGCTTCGCCCTGATGGGCGATCTCATCCTGTGCGCGCGCTCGTCCTATTTCCTGCAGGCGTTCCGCCGCATCGGCCTGGTGCCGGATTGCGGCTCGACCTGGCTGTTGCCGCGGCTGATCGGCAAGGCGCGCTCGGTCGAGCTGTCGCTGCTCGGCGAGCGGCTGCCGGCCGAGAAGGCGCTGGAGTGGGGTCTCGTCAACCGCGTCTATGACGACGCCGCGCTGATGGAAGAAACCATGAAGCTCGCGCACGATCTCGCCAACGGCCCGACGGTGGCGTTGTCGCTGATCCGCAAGCTCTATTGGGACAGCCCGGAAAATACCCTCGAGGATCAGCTCAATCTGGAATTCGAGTCGCAGCGCCTTGCCGGTAGCGCCGAGGATTTCAAGGAAGGTGTCACCGCATTCCTCGAGAAGCGGCCGGCGAAGTTCAAGGGCAAATGATCGAGACCGAACTCACCCGCTGCGTCGCCTCGTTTCATCCAGGCGCAACCGGCGTCACCGGCGCGGCAAAACTCTCCGGCGGCGCCAGCCAGGAGACCTGGTCGTTCGACATCGTGCACCCGAACGGCACTGTCGGCGCGATCCTGCGCCGCGCGCCGCCGGGCTACGGTGCCGCTCCGGGCCGCGCCGCCGGCCTCGATGCCGAGGCGACGCTGATGCAGCTCGCGCATGACGCGGGCCTGCCGTCGCCGAAGGTGATGCATGTCTTGAGGCCGGAGGACGGCCTTGGCCGCGGCTTCATCATGGCGCGGGTCGAAGGCGAGACCATCGCGCGGAAAATTTTGCGCGACGAGGAATTTGCGAACGCGCGGCCGATCCTCGCCCGCCAGCTCGGCCGCGTCATCGCCGGCATCCATGGCCTGCCGCAGGCCAAACTGCCGAAGCTGCGCAGTCTGACGGCGACCAAGGAGATCGAGGATCTCTCCCGCGAGTATCACAGCTTCAACTGGCCGCGGCCGGTGTTCGAACTGGCACTGCGCTGGCTGCGCGATCACGATCCCGGTCCGTCGTCGGAGACCACGCTGGTGCATGGCGATTTCCGCCACGGCAATCTGATCATCGGTCCCGACGGGGTACGCGCGGTGCTCGACTGGGAGCTCGCGCATACCGGCGATCCGATGGAGGATCTCGGATGGATCTGCGTCAACTCATGGCGCTTCGGCGAGATCGACAAGCCGGTCGGCGGTTTCGGCACGCGCGAAGATCTGTTCGCGGGCTATGAGGAAGCCGGCCGTAAGGCCGACCCCGACCGCGTGATGTTCTGGGAAGTGGTGGGTACGCTGCGCTGGGGCGTGATGTGTTGCGGCATGATGCAGCGCTTCCGCTCTGGCCCGGATCACTCGATGGAGCGCGCGATGATCGGGCGGCGCGCGTCGGAAACCGAGATCGATCTGCTGCGGTTGCTGGCGCCACGCGCATGATCCCGAAAAGTGGAGACCGGTTTTCGGAATCGATCATGCGCAAGAAAGAGAGCAAGTGAGATGCAGGACGAACCGACACCCACCGAACTGATCAAGGCCGTCGCCGATTTCCTGCGCAGCGAGATCGCGCCCGCGATCAAGGGGCACAACGGCTTCAAGCTGCGTGTCGGCATCAACGCGCTCGACCTGGTGACGCGGCAGCTCGCGCTCGCCGAGGCCGGCGATGTGACCGAGGCCGCGCGGCTGAAGCAATTGCTGGGCACCGACGGGACGCTGATGGAGCTGAACCGCGTGCTGTCGGACAAGATCGCAGGCGGCGAGGTCGATCTGAAAACGCCGGGGCTATCGGAGCATCTCTGGCAGACCACGCTGGACAAGCTCGCCGTCGACCAGCCGAACTACGCGTCATACAAGCGGGAACTCGAAAAGTAGGATGGGTAGAGCGAAGCGAAACCCATCAGAAGCGCGGTAAGCGTCGATGGGTTTCGCTGCGCTCTACCCATCCTACAAGAGGGCCGTCATTGCGAGGAGCGAAGCGACGAAGCAATCCATATCTCCGCAGGCTGTGAGATGGATTGCTTCGCTTCGCTCGCAATGACGAAGATGGCTTTACCGCCCGAGCCACTTCGGCGGGCGCTTCTCCGAAAACGCCTTCGGTCCCTCGATGTAATCCTGCGAGGCGGCCATCGCTTTCACCGCCGGATAGTCGCGCTGCTCGGCCAGTGCCTGCTCGAGCGAGACTTCGAGGCCCTTCTGGATCGCCTGCTTGGAGGCGCGGATCGACATCGGCGAGTTCTTGGTGATGGTCTCGGCCCAGCGCTCGGCGGCTGCCAGCGCCTCGCCCTGCGGCACCACCTCGTTGACGAAGCCGAGCTCGAGGCCTTCCTTGGCGCTGACATGGCGCGCGGTCAGGATCATGCCCATGGCGCGCTTCAGCCCGATCTGGCGCGGCAGCCGGTGCAGGCCGCCGGCCAGCGCCGCGAGGCCGACGCGCGGCTCGGGCAGGGCGAAGGTCGCATTCTCGGAAGCGATGATCAGGTCGCATGCCAATGCGATCTCGAAGCCGCCGCCCATCGCGACGCCGTTGACGGCGGCGATGATCGGCTTGTCGCAGTCGAAGCGGGTGGTGAGGCCGGCGAAGCCGCCCTTGTCCCAGCCGCGTTTGCCGCCGGCGGCCTGCCATTTCAGATCGTTGCCGGCGCAGAACGCCTTGTCGCCGGCGCCGGTGACGATCGCCACCCACTGCTCGGGATCGGCGGAGAACTCGTCGAACACCTTGTTGAGCTCGAAATGCGCGTCGATATGCAGCGCGTTGTAGACCTCGGGCCGCGACAGCGTCACGATGGTGATGGGACCCTTGCGCGTCACCTTGGAGAATTTCAGATCCATGTTTGCTCCCGTCGATTTTCTGCGGCGAAGAATATTGCTGATATCCTAGCGCCTGCGCGTCGTTCCGTGCCATCCAATTACGCAAGGCGACCGCGCGTGCAAGCCTCGCTCGCCTGCTTGACTTGGCGACAGGCTTCTCACCTTAATCAATCCGAACGCGGATGCGCGACAGCGTCTAGACGCAAAATCAGAATCAACAATATTTCCGGGAGAGACCGCCTTGGATTTCAATCTGCCGGCTGACCTGACAGCCTATCTCGCCGAGCTCGATCGCTTCATCGAACGCGAGATCAAGCCGCTGGAAGAGGCTGACGACAACATCCGCTTCTTCGACCATCGCCGTGAATGGGCGCGCACCGATTTCGACAAGGGCGGCCTGCCGCGCCATGAATGGGAGCTCCTGCTGCGCAAGGCCAAGAACCTGGCCGATGCCGCCGGCCATCTGCGCTTCGCGATCCCGAAGCGCTATGGCGGCAAGGACGGCTCCAACCTGTGGATGGCCGTGATCCGTGAACATTTTGCCTCAAAGGGTCTCGGTTTGCACAACGACCTGCAGAACGAGCACTCGATCGTCGGCAATCTGCCGATCGTGACCATGCTCGACCGGTACGGAACCGACGAGCAGAAGGCGATGATCGACGGCTCGATCACCGGCAAGTACCGCATCACGTTCGGTCTGACCGAGCCCGAGCACGGCTCGGACGCCACCCATATGGAAACCAAAGCGGTTCAGGCCACGCGCGACAACGTCAAGGGCTGGATCATCAACGGCGAGAAGATGTGGACGACAGGCATGCATGTCGCCACGCACTGCGCGCTGTTTGCCCGCACCTCGGGCAATGACGGCGACGCGCGCGGCATCAGCTGCTTCCTGGTGCCGGCGAAATCGGCGGGGGTGAAGGTCGAGGAGTATATGTGGACCTTCAACATGCCGACCGACCATCCGCGGGTCAGCTTCACCGATGTGTTCGTGCCTGAGGATGCGCAGTTCGGCGAGGTCGGCCGCGGGCTGTCGCTGGCGCAATGCTTCGTGCACGAGAACCGCATCCGCCAGGCGGCGAGCTCGCTCGGCGCTGCGGTGTACTGCATCAATGAGAGCGTGAAATATGCCCGCGAGCGCAAGCCGTTCGGCAAGGCGCTGGCCGAGAACCAGGCGATCCAGTGGCCGCTGGTCGAGCTTGCGACCCAGGCCGAGATGCTGCGGCTGTTGATCCGCAAGACCGCCTGGGAGATGGATCAACTGACCCAGGCCCAGGTCGAGCACACGCTGTCCGACCGGGTCTCGATGTGCAATTTCTGGGCAAACCGTCTGTGCTGCGAGGCGGCCGACCGCGCGATGCAGGTGCATGGCGGCATGGGCTATTCGCGCCACAAGCCGTTCGAGCACATCTACCGCCATCACCGCCGCTATCGCATCACGGAAGGCAGCGAGGAAATCCAGAAGCGCAAGGTGGCGGGCTTCCTGTTCGGCTACATGGGAGCCGGCAAGCACTAACGCAGAGGTGGCGGCATGAGCATGGAAGGTGGATGCACCTGCAGAAACGTCCGCTACCGCCTGGCCGGCAGGCCGCTGATCGTGCACGCCTGCCACTGCACCTGGTGCCAGCGCGAGACCGGCACGGTGCACGCGCTCAACGCGATGTATGAGGCCGAGCGGGTCGAGCATATCGCGGCCGAGCCCGAGATCGTCGACACGCCGTCGGCGAGCGGCAAGGGGCAGAAGATCGCGCGCTGCCCCATCTGCAAGGTCGCGGTGTGGAGCAATTATCCGGGCGCAGGACCGGCGGTGCGCTTCGTCCGCGTCGGCACGCTGGATGATCCGAGCCAGTGCGCGCCGGACGTCCACATCTTCACGTCGTCGAAGCAGCCCTGGGTGACGTTCCCGCCGGGCGCAAAAGTATTCGCCGAGTATTACGATCGGAAAGAGGTCTGGCCGAAAGAGGCGCAGGAGCGGTGGCGCGTCTTGCGGGAGAGGACGGGGAAGAAGTGAAGTGCGACACTCCCTCCACCGTCGTCCCTGCTTTCGCACTAGCGTCTCTACACGGTTTTGGGGCGCGACAGATTGACTCGGTGCAGCAAGAAGTGGCGTCTCTGCAGCATGTTGTATGATTCTCTCACGGGCGCTTTGATTCGAAGGAGCGCCAGCGATGCAGCCGGATTTGTCTTTGGGTGAGTTCGGGGACGTTCGTCTCGACAAAAGGGGGCGACGCTTCTCCGGGCTATGCTTTGCACGCGCAGCGTCTGCTTGCGCCAGATGGCCCGGGGCGATTGGGCTGCCAATATGGCGTTCTGGCGGTTTGTGAACAACCCCCAAGTCACGATCGATAAATTG